>AP024889.1 GCA_024347015.1 Vibrio pectenicida
GTGTCATCTTCGCTTTGGTTGCAATGTATGCAGCAGCTTCAAGAAGAGCTACCAGCTACAGAATTCAGTATGTGGGTACGTCCGTTACAAGCGGAGCTCAATGACAGTACGCTCACTTTATTTGCGCCTAACCGTTTTGTAATGGATTGGGTTCGCGATCGATACCTTAATAGCATCAATCGGCTATTGCAGGAATATTGTGGAAACGATATTCCTAGTTTGCGATTTGAAGTCGGGAGTAAACCAATTTCGGTCCCTAAGCCTGCGCCGAAACGAACCCCGGCAGATGTTGCTGCGGAGTCATCTGCGCCTGCTCAGCTTCAGGCGCGTAAACCCGTGCATAAAACATGGGATGATGATGAGCAGAAACTTGCTGAAATCAATCATCGCTCTAACGTGAACATCAAGCATAAATTCAATAACTTTGTTGAAGGTAAGTCTAACCAACTGGGTTTGGCTGCTGCGCGGCAAGTTGCTGATAACCCTGGAGCTGCATACAACCCTCTATTTCTTTATGGTGGGACAGGCTTAGGTAAAACACACTTACTGCATGCGGTTGGTAATGCAATTGTAGATAATAAACCTAATGCAAAAGTCGTATACATGCACTCTGAGCGCTTTGTTCAGGATATGGTTAAAGCATTGCAAAACAATGCTATTGAAGAGTTTAAGCGTTACTACCGCAGTGTTGATGCTTTGCTTATAGATGACATCCAATTTTTTGCCAACAAAGAGCGTTCCCAGGAAGAATTTTTCCATACATTTAATGCTTTATTGGAGGGAAACCAGCAGATCATCTTGACGTCAGACCGTTACCCTAAAGAGATTAATGGTGTGGAAGATCGTCTTAAGTCACGCTTTGGCTGGGGTTTGACGGTTGCGATCGAGCCTCCTGAGCTTGAAACTCGTGTCGCGATCTTGATGAAAAAAGCTGAAGTTCATCAAATCCATCTTGCCGACGAGGTTGCATTCTTCATTGCTAAAAGGTTGAGATCTAATGTGCGAGAATTGGAAGGGGCACTCAATCGTGTTATTGCAAATGCAAACTTTACCGGGCGCCCGATCACTATTGATTTTGTCCGTGAGGCTTTGCGTGACCTCCTTGCTTTACAAGAAAAATTAGTCACCATAGATAACATTCAAAAAACAGTTGCTGAATACTATAAAATTAAAGTGGCCGATTTGTTGTCTAAACGCCGTTCACGTTCTGTTGCTCGTCCTCGTCAGTTAGCAATGGCATTAGCAAAAGAGCTGACTAACCACAGCTTACCTGAAATAGGTGATGCATTTGGAGGTCGTGACCATACAACAGTACTGCACGCTTGTCGGAAAATAGAACAACTGCGCGAAGAAAGTCACGACATCAAAGAAGATTATTCTAATCTGATTCGTACCCTTTCTTCTTAAATCACAGTATTCTAAGCACGAAATAAAATTATTCCATATTAAGCTAAACGAATTCTGAAAGAGCGCACTATGAAATTTTCCATTGAACGTAACCACTTACTCAAGCCGCTTCAGCAAGTGTCTGGCGCTTTGGGTGGTCGTCCAACTCTCCCTATTCTTGGTAATTTGTTGCTTAAAGTTGAAAGCAACATGCTTTCTATGACAGCTACAGACTTGGAAGTCGAGCTCATCAGTCGTGTGACCTTGGAAGGAGATTTTGAGGCCGGTAGTGTCACTGTACCTTCTCGTAAGTTCCTCGATATTTGTCGTGGACTGCCGGATAGCTCAGTTATTACATTTATTCTTGAAGGCGATCGAGCTCAACTTCGCTCTGGCCGAAGTCGTTTTTCCTTGTCGACTCTGCCTGCTAATGACTTTCCAAATATTGAAGATTGGCAAAGTGATGTGGAGCTGTCTCTTAGCCAAGGGGTACTGAGAGGGTTGATAGAAAAAACCCAGTTTTCAATGGCTAACCAAGATGTGCGCTACTACTTAAATGGAATGCTGTTTGAAATCGATGGTTCGATATTGCGCAGTGTGGCTACCGATGGCCATCGTATGGCAGTATCGCAAGCCCAGTTAGAGACAGAATTTGCCCAGCAACAAATTATTGTGCCACGTAAAGGTGTTCTTGAGTTAATGAAATTGCTCGATGTGCCAGAGCAGCTTGTGACACTGCAAATTGGCAGCTCAAATGTTCGCGCTGAAGTCGACAATTTTGTTTTTACATCTAAGCTCGTGGATGGCCGCTTTCCTGATTATCGTCGAGTTATGCCTCAATCGACAAGTAAAACACTTGAAGCTGGGTGTGATGAATTGCGTCAAGCATTCTCTCGCGCTGCGATTTTATCGAATGAGAAGTTTCGCGGAGTGCGAGTAAACTTAGCTGGTAATGAGCTACGTATTACGGCTAATAATCCTGAGCAAGAAGAAGCAGAAGAAATGCTGGATGTTAGCTTCGAAGGCGAAGATATCGAAATTGGATTCAACGTAAGCTATGTGCTGGATATTCTGAATACATTACGCTGTGAAAAAGTTCGTATTTCTATGTCTGATGCGGTTGCTAGTACTATGGTAGAAAATGTTGATGATGACAGCGCCATGTATGTAGTTATGCCAATTCGACTCTAACATGCCACTTTCACGCCTTATTATTCAGCAGTTTCGTAATATTGAAGCTTGTGATATTGAACTATCAGCAGGTTTTAACTTTCTTATAGGTCCAAATGGCAGTGGTAAAACGAGTGTTCTGGAAGCAATATATTTGCTTGGTCATGGCCGCTCCTTTAAAAGCAGCCTTACGGGGCGAGTGATTCAAAATGATTGCGATCAGCTGTTTGTCCATGGCCGTTTTTTGAACTCGGATCAATTTGAGCTACCAATTGGCATTAATAAGCAGCGTGACGGCTCAACAGAGGTTAAAATAGGTGGTCAACCTAGTCAAAAACTGGCTCAGTTAGCACAGGTATTGCCATTACAGTTGATCCATCCAGAAGGCTTTGACTTGCTGACTGATGGGCCGAAACATCGCAGAGCTTTTATCGATTGGGGCATTTTTCATATTGAACCAGCATTTTATGATGCGTGGGGGCGATTTAAACGTCTTAACAAACAAAGGAATGCGCTTTTAAAAACAGCATCTTGCTACCGTGAGCTTTCGTATTGGGATCAAGAAATGGCTGGCCTAGCTGAGAACATTAGCCGCTGGCGTGCCGATTATGTTAAGCAGGTGAGTGAGAAAGTAACACAAATATGTCAGGTATTTTTACCTGAGTTTGAAATCCAATTGAAGTATTCACGAGGTTGGGGAAAAAACACACCTTATGATCGCATCCTAAAGGAAAACTTCGAACGAGATCAGGCGCTAGGGTATACTTTTAGTGGTCCCAATAAAGCCGATTTAAGAATTAAAGTTAATGGGACTCCTGTCGAGGATGTTTTATCACGAGGTCAGCTCAAGCTTATGGTGTGTGCGCTACGAGTGGCGCAGGGGCAGCACCTAACAGAGGTGACCAACAAGCAATGTATCTACTTAATTGATGACTTTGCCTCTGAATTAGATAGTCAACGTCTCAAGCGTCTTGCTGACTGCTTAAAAGAGACGCGGGCACAGGTTTTTGTTAGCTCTATTACCCAAAGTCAGATCGACGATATGTTGGACGAAAATGGCAGGATGTTCCGCTTGGAACATGGCACAATAGAGCAAAATATATAGTGGAAGATAACTCATGTCTGAAAATTACGATTCATCGAGTATTAAAGTACTAAAGGGCCTGGATGCAGTACGTAAACGTCCGGGAATGTACATCGGCGATACCGACGATGGTACCGGCCTACACCACATGGTTTTTGAGGTGGTTGATAACTCTATTGATGAAGCGTTAGCGGGTCACTGTAAAGATATCATCGTGACGATTCATGAGGATAGTTCAGTATCGGTTAGTGATGATGGGCGTGGTATTCCAACTGAAATGCACGCAGAAGAAAACGTTTCAGCTGCTGAAGTTATTATGACGGTTCTTCATGCCGGTGGTAAATTTGATGATAACTCATATAAGGTATCGGGCGGTTTACATGGTGTGGGTATTTCAGTAGTAAATGCATTATCTAGACAAGTATCATTAAAGATATGCCGTGGCGGTAAAATTCACACTCAAACCTATCATCATGGTGAGCCACAAGCACCACTTTCTGTAACTGGTGATACAGATAAAACAGGGACAGAAATCCGTTTTTGGCCGAGTGAAGGCACTTTCACTAATACAGAATTTCATTACGACATTCTTGCCAAGCGTTTGCGTGAACTATCATTCCTCAACTCAGGTGTATCGATTAAGCTCATTGATGATCGTGAAGAAGATAAGAGTGACCACTTTATGTATCAGGGTGGTATTCAAGCATTTGTGGAGCATCTTAACACCAATAAAACTCCGATTATTGAAAAGGTATTTCATTTTAATACTGAGCGAGAAGATGGTATTGCGGTTGAGGTTGCAATGCAGTGGAATGATGGTTTCCAAGAGAATATCTACTGCTTTACTAACAACATTCCTCAACGCGACGGGGGGGCTCACCTTGCTGGCTTTAGAGCAGCCCTGACGCGTACAATTAATTCTTTTATGGATAAAGAAGGTTTTTCTAAGAAAGAAAAAACATCTACTTCTGGTGATGATGCACGTGAAGGCTTGACTGCTGTTGTCTCGGTTAAGGTGCCAGATCCTAAGTTCTCAAGCCAGACTAAGGATAAGCTTGTTTCTTCTGAAGTGAAGTCGGCGGTGGAGTCGGTAATGGGTGAGAAACTATCGGAATTTTTAGTTGAACACCCTAACGAAGCTAAGATTGTTTGCTCTAAGATTATAGATGCAGCCCGTGCTCGTGAAGCTGCGCGTAAAGCGCGAGAAATGACACGTCGAAAAGGCGCTCTTGATTTGGCAGGTTTGCCAGGTAAACTGGCTGATTGCCAAGAAAAAGACCCCGCACTATCTGAACTTTATATAGTGGAGGGTGATTCCGCTGGTGGATCAGCAAAACAAGGGCGTAACCGTAAAAACCAAGCTATCCTTCCGCTAAAAGGTAAAATTCTTAACGTAGAAAAAGCGCGTTTCGATAAGATGTTGTCTTCTCAAGAAGTTGCAACCTTAATCACAGCCCTTGGTTGTGGTATTGGTAGGGATGAATACAACCCAGATAAACTGCGTTACCACAACATTATCATCATGACAGATGCGGATGTTGATGGTTCACATATTCGTACCCTATTGTTAACCTTTTTCTATCGTCAAATGCCAGAGCTTATTGAGCGTGGCTATATCTACATTGCACAGCCTCCACTTTACAAAGTGAAGAAAGGTAAACAAGAGCAATACATAAAAGATGAAGATGCAATGGATCAATATCAGGTTACGCTTGCGCTGGATAATGCTGCCTTGCATGTTAACGCACAAGCACCAGCATTTTCTGGAGAGGCGCTTGAGAAACTGGTTCACCAATATAATGCTGGAATAAAGCTGGTGGATCGTATGAGTCGTCGCTATCCACGCGCACTGATACATGAGTTAATCTATACGCCACGTATTACAGCAGAAAAATGCCATGATGCAGCTTTTGTTGAAGCTTGGACTAAGCAGCTGGTAGAGCAATTGAATGCTAAAGAAGTGGGTGCAAGTCAGTATAGTTTTGAAGTTGAACAGCATGCTGAGCTTGGTCTAAATCTGCCGAAAATCTTGGTTCGCACACATGGTGTTACTCATGAGTTTGCTTTAAGTGTCGATCTTATAAACTCAAAAGAGTACGGTAAATTAGCAAGTTTGTCTGAGGCGCTTGATGGTCTGATTGAAGATGGTGCATATATTCAACGTGGCGAGCGAAATCAGCTTGTATCAAGCTTTGTTGATGCTTTGAATTGGTTAATCAAAGAATCGCGCCGAGGCCTGAGTCTTCAGCGTTACAAAGGTCTGGGTGAGATGAACCCAGATCAGCTTTGGGAAACGACGATGGATCCAGAGACCCGTCGTATGATGCAGGTTACGATTGAAGATGCTGTTGGGGCAGATCAGTTGTTCACCACTTTAATGGGTGATCAAGTTGAACCACGTCGAAACTTTATCGAAGAGAATGCATTAAAGGTAGCCAATTTGGATGTGTAGCCCTGCTATGTGTTCATGAAAACACCGCCTTCCGGCGGTGTTTTTGTTTTTAAATCAAAGAATCCTGTGCTTAAAAATTAACAAACAACCCTTGAAAAGTTCTTTTCCTATCCATATATCAGTTATTGAAGAGGGCGAACGTCTTGCTCAAGAGAGAAGACACGTTACCTCTGCAGCGCAGGCTGAATATTGCTCAAATTACGAGGATAGTCAGCAACGCACTTAACTTAACTTTGGTTTATTTTTATGTCCCCGAATATCAAAAGATATCAGTGGAATAGCGATAAACTCCCTTAGTCGACAGGTATCTAACTAAGCCTAGATTCTGGTTCACTCACGACTAAGACTATTGCTTACAATGAGGATAGCATTATGAGAACTGTAGATTTCACTCCTTTATACCGCAACGCCATTGGCTTCGATCGTCTATTTAATATGATGGAAGCAACATCAGCAAAGAACACATCTGGTGGTTACCCCCCTTACAATATCGAGCAAAAAGATGAAAACCACTACCGTATTACTATGGCGGTTGCCGGTTTTTCCGAGCAGCAGTTAGAGCTGACTCAAAAAGAAAATACACTTATTGTTAAAGGTGAGCGTAAAGAGGAAGAAAGTAAGAACTATGTTTATCAAGGTATTGCTGAGCGTGATTTCGAGCGTAAATTCCAGCTGGCGGATTATGTGAAAGTCGTTGGCGCAAGTATGGAAAATGGTCTTTTGCATATAGATTTAGAACGTGAAATTCCAGAAGCGATGCAACCGCGCACCATAGCTATTAATGGTAATACGCTCCTTGAGAGTTAATCCCAAGTAGTCAGTGTTTTTGATAAAGAGTGAAAGAGCGCCTTAGGCGCTCTTTTTAATCGTGTTAAATGGAGGGCGTTAACTTTCTTGGTAAGCTTTACTTACTTCTTCCGCGATAATCTTGATACCCTTTTGCATCATCTTATCATCTTGGACATAATTCATGCGTAGGCACTGATGAGCATGTTCCCAGTCATCTTCTTGACCAATAAAAAAATACTCTCCTGGGACAATGAGTACGCCACGTGACTTTAAGCGTTTATATAATTCCATGGTGGTAATGGGGAGCTCATCAAACCAAAGCCAAAGAAAGATAGCACCTTCAGGTTTGTGGATTCGAAAACGAGGATCTGTTATTTCTGTTTGTAGAAGCTCAACAGCACGCTGTGATTTTTGCTGATAAAAGGGTTTGATAACCTCAGTGCTAAGAGTGAGCAGATCATTATTTTTGATCATATGATGACCAAGGGCTGGCCCCAGGCTTCCAGGTGCTAGACTGATGATACCATTCATATTGGTTAGGGCTTGGGTGATCTCTTCGCTCGCAATAACAATACCGCAACGTACACCCGGAAGGCCAAGTTTTGACAAGCTCATACACAAGATAGTGTTTTCGTTCCAAAATGGTTTTACATCCTCAAAAATAATGTTGGGGAAGGGTAATCCATAGGCGTTATCTATTAATAGCGGAATGTTATTTGCGCGAGCGAGTTTGTCTAGCTTTTGGATTTCTTCATCGGTTAGCACATTGCCTGTTGGATTGGTTGGGCGTGATGCACAAATGGCAGCTACAGACTCGTCTACTTTGAGTTGTTCAAAATTTACATGGTATTTAAATAGACCATTATTGAGTATGTCGATTTCAGGTCGGTACGAAATAAAGATATTTTCGTCTACTCCAGCATCACCATAGCCAATATATTCTGGGGCTAAGGGTAAAAGGATTTTTTTATGTGAGCCATCAGTTTGCTGACCTGCAAGTAAATTAAACAGATAGAAGAAGCCGCTTTGACTACCATTCGTGAGGCTAATATTTTTGGCTGTGATATCCCAGCCATAGGTTTGTTTGAGTACACCAGCCAAGGCAGTAATAAAATCATCTTTACCCTGTGGGCCATCATAGTTTGCGAGAGCGGCAACCAGCTTTCCGTTGGTGAGCATTTCTTTACAGGCTTGGTGAAAATATTCGAGCATGGCTGGAATCGCAGCGGGGTTTCCGCCTCCAAGCATCATGGCTCCAGGAGTACGCAGACCGTCATTTAAGTCGTCCATTAAGCGGGTTATACCGGAATACTGATTGAATTTTTCACCAAACTTAGAGAATTGCATTTGTCGTTATACCTAATATGTTGTGATTATTTTTATCTATGGATTGCTAGAAGCTTGTGGATACAACAAGACCTAGTACTTCACAGACTAATAGACTGTGAATACACGAGCAATCTTTGAACATACCCTAATGTGATATTGAGGCAAAGGACAAAATTCGGCTATTTAAAAATAAAGCCCAACTTTAATAAGTTGGGCTTTATTACATTACTATCGCAGCCAGCTTTACTTCTGAAGAAGAGAAATATCTGCGATTTGCAGGAAGAGATTTCTGAGCTTGTTTAATAGAGTGAGTCGGTTCTTCTTTAAGGCTTCATCATCAGCCATGACCATTACGTTATCGAAAAATGCATCCACAGGCTCACGTAAATCGGCGAGCTTGCTTAGTGCTTCTTGATAGTTACCTGTTGCAAATGCTGGCTCAAGAGCTTCTGCCATGATTTCGACGCTTGCCGCAAGCGTCTTTTCAGCTTCTTGTTCTAGAAGCGCGAGGTCGATCTCAGCTGCTAAATCCCCTTCGAATTTTGCTAGAATATTGCCAACTCGCTTATTGGCTGCCGCGAGAGATTCTGCAGCTTCTAATTCACGGAAGTGTGATACTGCTTTTACGCGTTGATCAAAGTCTGCTGGTTTGGTTGGACGACGTGCGAGCACAGCTTGAATTATATCGACACTAAAACCTTCATCTTGATACCAAGAGCGAAAACGACCGAGCATAAATTCAATCACATCATGATCAACTTTGTCGTTTGTTAGTCTTTCACCAAACAGTGATTTTGCTTTGGCAATAAGGTCTACTAGATCAAGCTTATACCCATATTCAACAATAATGCGTAATACACCCAGAGAAGCTCGACGCAGAGCAAATGGGTCACTGCCTTTTGGAGCTTGGCCAATGCCAAAAATACCTACTATGGTATCTAGCTTATCTGCGATGGCTACAGCAGTAGATATACCGTCAGATGGTAGGGCATCACCAGCAAATCGAGGCATATATTGTTCATTAAGCGCTACTGCGACTTCTTCTGTTTCACCGTCATGGCGTGCGTAGTGCATACCCATCACACCTTGAGTATCGGTAAACTCAAATACCATTGAGGTCATAAGATCACACTTGGCAAGTAGGCCAGCACGTTTTGCCTTTTCAACATCTGCATCAATTTGTTCGGCAATGTATCCAGCAAGTTCAGTGATACGATCTGTTTTGTCTTTTATGGTACCCAGCTGCTTTTGGAAGATGGCTTGTTCTAGTTCTGGTAGACGATCGATAAGAGGACGTTTACGGTCAGTGTTGAAGAAAAATTCCGCATCTGCAAGACGTGGTCGAACGACTTTCTCATTCCCTTCAATAACATATTTAGGTTCTTTCGATTCAATATTTGATACGAAGATAAAGTTAGGTAGAAGTTTCTTATTTTTATCGTAAACAGGGAAATATTTCTGATCACCTTTCATGGTATACACCAAGGCTTCGGAAGGGACCTTTAAGTACTCTTCTTCAAACTTGGCTGTGAGAACTACCGGCCACTCCACTAGAGATGTCACTTCTTCCACTAGTTCATCTTCTAGGTCAGCGGTACCACCAACTGCTGCTGCTGCTTTTTGAGCCTGTTCAATTATAATGGCCTTACGCGCTTCATAATCTGCCATGACCTTACCACGTTCTAGTAAGATAACAGGATATTGTTGAGCTGATTCGATAGTGAACGCTTGCTCACCCATAAAGCGGTGACCGCGAATGGTGCGAGTGGAAGTTACACCAAGTATTTCGCCTTCAATAAGTTCTGAACCCATGAGCATAGTTAGGGTTTTAACTGGGCGGATAAATTGTGTTGTTTTGTTACCCCAGCGCATTGGTTTCGCAATCGGTAGATTGGCAAGTGATTTGGATACAAGTTCAACTAAGATTTCAGAGGCTAGCTTACCTTTGACTTCTTGCTTAAATAACAGCCACTCACCCTTATCTGTTACCATCCGTTCTGCTTGTTCAACCTCAATACCACAGCCACGAGCCCAGCCTTGAGCTGCTTTAGTGGGGTTGCCCTCTGTATCGAATGCTGCAGTAATTGCAGGGCCACGTTTTTCAACAATTTTATCTGCTTGGCTCTCTGCTAGTTCAGCTACTTTTAGTGCGAGGCGTCTAGGAGTGGCGAACCATTTTACCCCTTGATGAGCAAGTTCAGCGCCTTTTAGCTCAGATTCAAAATTTGCTGCGAATGCTTCAGCTAGAGTTCGAAGTTGTGTCGGTGGAAGCTCTTCTGTACCTAGCTCGATTAGAAATTCTTTTGCCATGTGACTTTATCCCTTACACCTGTTCTTTTTTACACATTGGGAAGCCAAGTGCTTCACGAGATGCATAGTATGCTTCTGCAACTGATTTCGAGAGGTTACGAATGCGTAGAATGTAGCGTTGACGTTCTGTTACAGAGATTGCTTTGCGAGCATCAAGTAGATTGAATGCATGACCTGCCTTTAGTATGCGCTCATAAGCGGGCAGTGATAATGGTGTTTCGAGTTCTAGTAGTTCGCGACATTCTTTTTCGCACTGCTCAAAGAAGCCAAATAAGAAGTCAACGTCAGCATGTTCGAAGTTGTAAGTCGATTGTTCTACTTCATTTTGATGGAAAATATCACCATAAGTAACACTACTTCCATCTGGCGCTTTGTTCCATACTAAATCATAGACAGAGTCTACTTCTTGAATGTACATAGCTAAGCGCTCAATACCATAAGTGATTTCACCAGTTACAGGTTTACATTCAATACCTCCAACTTGTTGGAAGTAAGTAAACTGAGAAATCTCCATACCATTCAACCAAACTTCCCAGCCTAAACCCCAGGCTCCAAGTGTTGGATTCTCCCAGTTATCTTCTACGAAGCGAATATCGTGAACCAAAGGGTCGACACTAAGCGCTTCAAGCGAGCCTAAATACAACTCCTGAATGTTATCCGGTGATGGCTTAAGCGCTACTTGGAATTGATAGTAGTGCTGTAGGCGGTTTGGGTTTTCACCATAACGGCCATCGGTTGGGCGACGTGAAGGTTGTACATAAGCGGTGGACATTGGCTCTGGGCCAAGTGCTCGTAAACAGGTCATTGGATGCGATGTGCCAGCACCAACTTCCATATCAAGCGGTTGAACAATAGTGCAACCATTTTGAGCCCAATAATCCTGTAGCGCGAGGATCATTCCCTGGAAGGTTTTGGTATCGTATTTTTGCATAAGTCAGGTTCGCGAAATTCTGTGATTACTTGTGTTTTCGTCTGGTTTGTTGCTTTTTTGCGCAACAACTGCGATTCAAAGTAACTAGGGTTGAAAAAATGACAATCAAGTATACCTACATCTGGTCTATGGGAGTAGGGGTAATATTGCTTAATTGGTAGTCAAAATTTCGTTTTAATAGAGTTTACGGCGCTTATTGTTTTTATTTTCAATAAAAGATGTTTTTTGATGGAAATCTGACTTGTACTTTGTGGCTGTGCTCTTTAAGATTTGGCCATCTTTGGGGAGTAGTTTACCAGCAGGATTTCTGCCTGGTTTGTTCGTCAACATAATTGGTGCAAAATCACCATGGCGTTCGAGGCTCATCGCTTGATGGGTTTAGCAAGACCTTAGATAAACAACGTGAACCGGGGTGGGGCACGGCGTTTATCTTGGGTTAAAATTATAATCCCTGCCTCATTGAGCATGTCGTGAGCGTTTTAGCTATTTCAATTACTACCGTCGCCTTAGCCGAGATAGGTGATAAAACTCAGTTATTATCATTGTTACTTGCCAGTCGTTACCAAAAGCCCATCCCTATCATTATTGCTATTTCTTTAGCAACATTAGTCAACCATGCCCTTGCTGCTTGGTTGGGAGTGGTGCTTGCCGATCAAATTCCTCCTCAGATTTTAAAGTGGGTCTTAGTTATCAGCTTTCTTGCGATGGCATGCTGGGTTTTAGTTCCAGACAAGCTAGACGGGGATAACACCATGGTAAATCGTGGCGCTTTTCTGACCAGTTTTATTGCATTCTTTATTGCTGAAATCGGCGATAAAACTCAAATAGCAACCTCTGTTCTTGGTGCCCAATATGCGCAAGCAATAGTTCTTGTGATTATCGGTACTACACTAGGTATGTTGCTGGCTAATATACCGGTTGTTTTTATCGGCCGCTTATCTGCTGGAAGGCTGCCACTCAATATTATTCGTAAAATTACTGCCATGCTATTTGTTGGCTTGGCTGCTGGTGGTGTGTTTTTTAGTGTGTCGTAATATATAACGACAAGATACCTGCTAGCTATTTATTATAGGGAATGTCCCATTACATATCGGTTTGATAATTGTAGTGCTATGTTAGTTGTGTGAATCTTCGCAGCCCTGAACGGGAGGAGAAAATTGTGCTTACACGTTATATGGGAATGTCTCCAAGAAGTCAGAGTTATCTGTTTAGTTTGGGTTTAGTGTTGTGCCTACTGGCTATGGCCCTGACAGATATGTGGCTACCAATAGTTGCAGGCTCCTTTGTTTTGACTGCTCTAACCGTGGAGGCTTGGATTAGGGTTGCGCACATAGCGCCCCTGCACGAAGAGGTGCGCCTGATGAAAGAGCAATTGGATCAGTTGCAATCGAAGCTGTATGAGCAGGAAAGAGATGGTTAACTAACAGTCGAGTAGGGCTATTTTTTTCTCATTCGATCCTTTTACCTAATACCTTTTCTGATTAAGTATTGATAGGGTAATTGCTCAGTTTGAGCGTCGATTAATTGATGATCCATAAAGCGGCAAAAGCTTGGTATATCTCTGGTGGTGGAAGGGTCGTCAGCTGTAACAAGCAATATTTCACCGTCTTGCATGTTTCTAATCGTCTTCCTGACCATCATTACTGGCTCTGGACAGCGCATTCCCTCAGCCACCAGTATTTTATCTGCCTGCTCTGCATTGAATGTCATGGTCATATCTCATGTTGCCTTTTAAGGAGGTAGATGATACTGGCGAAGAAAAAATATTCAATAACCTCTTGGCAAACGAAGAGAATTGATTTAACTTAGTTAACAATCTGATAACATAAGTGTGGAGATTGCTCATGACTGGACTCGATCGTTTGACTTTATACTCCGTGCTTTGCTTTATGTGTTTCTGTGCTCTTGTGCTTAGCCCTTCAAATAAAGGTTTCTTAATGCCTATAGCGGGCATGGTAGCCACTGTTGTAGGTATTTGGTTTGAGACGCGTGGTTGGTCAGAATCTTCAGAAGAACATTAAAATAAAAGTATTGGCTAAAAGCACCAGTTACATTCCGACACTATCCCCAGTTTTTCTTGGGCTTCCCCGCTGAAAGGCGGGATTTTTTTATCTAATATTCAGTTATTTATATAAAATCAATTAAAAGCCTATCGTTCCACATTTGGTGGGTTAAGTATTAAACTTAGATTGAGTGGCGTAAGTAGAGTCAACTTAATCAAAGCTGACCCATGGCTTTTTGTCGCATTATAGTTTAATCACCACTCGGCCGGTGATTTGTCCGTTGGTGATGTCCTGTGCGTATTTTAGCGCCTCATCCAGTGTTATCTCGGTACATGCTTGGTCGAAGTAGGTTTGCGGTAATAATGTCATTAATTTGTTCCAAGCTTCTATGCGTTTTTCTGTAGGACACATAACCGAATCTACGCCCTGTAGGCGTACATTACGCAGAATAAAGGGCATAACTGAAGTGGGTAAGTCGAACCCACCGGCAAGACCACATATCGCTACAGCGCTGTTATAATCCATCTGCGATAAGACCTTGGCTAAAACTTTGCTGCCAACAGTATCTATAGCACCCGCCCATAGCTGTTTTTCAAGTGGACGTGCTGGTTGCTCAAATTCAATGCGATCGATGACGCGCTTAGCTCCGAGCTTTTCGAGTAGAGGACTATTTTGTTCAATTCGGCCTGTGACAGCAGTGACTTGATAGCCAAGTTGAGCCAATAGAGTAATAGCCACAGACCCTACACCTCCACTTGCTCCAGTGATGAGAATTTGTCCTGACTCTGGCTCAATGCCTGCATCGATTAAAGCCTGAACACACAGCATCGCTGTTAAGCCAGCGGTACCAATCATCATGGCTTGTTTACTACTTAGTCCGCTGGGTAAAGGGACTAGCCAGTCTGCATTAAGACGAGCGCGCTGTGCCATGCCACCCCAGTGATGTTCACCCACCCCCCAACCAGTCAATACTACATTATCTCCGACTTGGTAGCGTTCATCATCCGAGTGAGAGACAGTGCCGGCGAGATCGATACCAGGCACCATAGGGAAATTACGGATGATTTTACCTTTTCCAGTGATTGCTAAGCCATCTTTATAATTGAGAGAGGAGTAATCGACATCAATTAATATATCACCTTCTGGCAATTGGCTTTCATCAGTTTGCTCAATACCAGCGAGAGTTTGGTTTTGTTCTTGTCTTAAAATGAGTGCACTAAACATAAATGGTCTCCACAATTAGGAAAGGGCTTATACCGGACTGTGAGTTTAGATCTAAATCGAGTATGACTGAAATGAAACTTTAGTATTCTGAGCGTGTTATTGAGGTAGGTTAAGGTATGACGCTTCTCTGGGCGTATATTGTTAATATATCGAGTATTTTGAGTTCCTTATAAAAAAGGGTTTGCCAGTAATCTGGCAGCAAAAGCGGGTTTAGGGGTTTTCAGTCGTGTTACCGTTTTAGAGTGTGCTTATAAAGGAGGCACGGTAAATTATATTGTGAGATACTTTGTTGATAATTCATAGAGTTAGGGCAGATGGCTTTCAGCCCTAACTCTATTTTTTATGCTGAAAGAAAAAATTTATAGGATGGGTTATCGGTTTCATCCTTGCACTGATAGCCAAGCTCTCTCAAGTGAGTGGAAAAGCGTGATAGATCTGACTCATCAAGTTCAAAACCGCACAGTACTCGGCCATAGTCAGCACCATGGTTACGATAATTAAATAAGCTGATGTTCCAGTGAGTACCAAGGGTGCTAAGGAACTTAACAAGTGCGCCTGGGTATTCAGGAAACTCGAAGCTGTACAGGCGCTCTTTGATCTGCCTTGATGGTTTGCCTCCAATCATATATCGAATGTGCAACTTAGCCATTTCATCATCTGATAGATCGACAACAGGGTAACCCCCTTCGCGTAAATCGTGAATGATATGTACCAGTTCTTCTTGACCACCCTGTAGGCGTATGCCAACGAATATATTTGCTAGTGCGTCGTCGTTATAGCGGTAGTTAAACTCAGTCACTGCCCGTCCACCGATAAGGTTGCAAAACTCAAAGAAGGCACCCTGGCGCTCTGGGATAGTCACTGCCAATAAACCTTCGCGCTTTTCGCCTAGTTCGCAACGTTCTGAAACATAACGCAGACCATGGAAGTTAGTGTTCGCTCCAGACAACACTGTACCAAGGTTGCTATCTTTCAGTTGGTTTTGCTCGGCATACTTCTTTAAGCCTGCAAGCGCCAGTGCGCCTGAAGGTTCAGCTATGGCGCGAGTATCTTCGAATATGTCTTTGACAGCAGCACAAATCTCATCACTGGAGACACTTATGTGTCCATCGAGATATTGCTGGCAGAGCCTGAATGTCTCGTCACCGATGCGTTTTACAGCTACCCCATCGGCAAACATACTGACTTGATCCAGAACTACAGGTTTACCTGCATCTAGAGCAGCCTTAAGACACGCTGAATCTTCAGGCTCTACTGCAATGACTTTAATTTCAGGCATTAGCTGTTTTACCAATACCGCCACTCCTGCTGCTAAACCACCGCCACCGACAGGAACAAAGATATGATCCAGATGACCATTCTGCTGGAGCATCTCCATGCCAATCGTTCCCTGACCTGCTATCACCAAAGGGTGATCGAAAGGAGGAACGAAGGTATAACCATTTTGCTGGGATAAACGCTCTGCTTCAGTTTTTGCCTCATCGAAGTTGTTACCGTGCAGTAGCACATGGCCACCGAAGCTGCCTACAGCATCAACTTTGATATCTGGTGTTGTTTTTGGCATCACAATGGTGGTCTTTATACCGAGCTTGGTCCCTGATAAGGCCAATCCCTGAGCGTGATTTCCCGCAGAGGCTGCGATCACACCAGCCGCTTTTTGTTCTTCAGATAAACTGGCAACCATATTATAGGCGCCACGTAATTTAAAAGAGTGGACTGGTTGGCGGTCTTCACGCTTAATTTGCACATTATTGCCAATGCGTTCACTCAAACGTGGCATCACTTGCAATGGTGTGAGGGTGGCAACTTCATACACTGGTGCTCTTAAAATCTGGCGCAGGTAATCTGCGCCAGTCTGGTGGTTTTTCCCTGAAAATACACAAGCAGTCATAAGCTAGTCCTCAAGCTTAGACTTGTCTCGTACTGCACCTTTGTCAGCACTAGTCGCCATGCTAGCGTATGCTTTGAGGGCAAACGAAACTTCGCGTTGGCGATCAACTGGTTTCCAGCCCAGCTCGTCTTGTTTAGCGCGGCGAGCAATAAGCTCTTGATCTGACACTTGCAAAGAGATTGAGCGGTTTGGAATGTCAATCGCAATGATGTCTCCTTGCTTGACTAGACCAATTGCACCACCATTGGCTGCTTCTGGTGAGGCATGACCAATAGACAGTCCCGATGTGCCCCCAGAGAATCGGCCATCTGTAAGTAGAGCACACTCTTTGCCTAAGCCCATCGATTTGAGGTAGGTGGTTGGATACAGCATTTCTTGCATCCCTGGGCCGCCTTTGGGGCCTTCATAACGAATTATGACTACGTTGCCAGCTTTGACTTTTCCGCCTAATATACCTTCCACGGCATCTTCTTGGCTCTCAAACACAATCGCTGGACCAGTGAATTTAAGATTGCTTTCATCGACGCCAGCTGTTTTAACTATACAGCCATCTAGAGCAATATTACCCGATAGAACCGCAAGCCCTCCCTCTTGGCTAAAGGCGTTGTCTTTTGTTCTAATGCAACCTGCAACTCTGTCATCATCGAGGCGATCCCAGCGACAATCCTGAGAGAAAGCTTTGGTGGTACGAATACCCGCAGGACCTGCTCGGAAAAACTTCAGAACGTCAGCGTCCTCAGTTTGTATTATGTCATATCTGGCCAGTTGTTCTTTCATTGAAAGGCCAAGCACAGTGCGAGTATCATTATGTAAGAGGCCTGCTCGGTCTAATTCACCGAGAATGGCCATCACCCCCCCAGCACGGTGGACATCCTCCATGTGATATTTAGGAGTAGATGGCGCGACTTTACATAAATGCGGAACTTGTCGAGATAGGCGATCAATATCATCCATATCGAAGTCGATTTCGCCTTCCTGCGCAGCGGCAACTAAATGAAGTATGGTGTTGGTTGAGCCCCCCATAGCAATATCTAACGCCATGGCATTTTCAAACGCATCAAAACTGGCAATGTTGCGCGGTAGTGCTGACTCATCGTCTTGCTCGTAGTAGCGACGCGTAAGCTCAACGATACGTTTGCCTGCATTAATAAATAAAGCTTCACGATCAGCGTGAGTGGCGAGCATGGAGCCGTTACCTGGTTGAGACAAACCAAGCGCTTCAGTCAGACAGTTCATAGAGTTGGCGGTGAACATACCAGAGCATGAACCACATGTTGGGCAGGCTGAGCGTTCTACCTGTTCACTTTGCTCGTCAGAGACTTTCGGATCTGCACCTTGAATCATGGCGTCGACTAAATCGAGTTTTATCAATTGATCTGAAAGCTTGGTTTTACCTGCTTCCATTGGGCCACCTGAAACAAAGATCACAGGAATGTTGAGCCGCATTGAGGCCATCAACATTCCTGGAGTAATTTTGTCACAGTTTGATATACACACCATGGCATCTGCACAATGGGCATTAACCATGTATTCGACTGAATCGGCAATCAGTTCACGTGATGGTAGTGAATACAACATACCACCGTGACCCATGGCGATACCATCATCCACAGCAATAGTATTAAACTCTTTGGCGATACCGCCAGCTTTCTCTATTTCACCAGCGACCAGTTGGCCCATATCTTTAAGGTGAACGTGACCTGGTACAAACTGGGTGAAAGAGTTCACTACTGCGATAATTGGTTTACCAAAGTCTTCATCTTTTACGCCAGTTGCACGCCATAGAGCACGAGCACCCGCCATGTTGCGACCGTGAGTGGTGGTTGCTGATCTGTATTTAGGCATTCTACTACTTCCTTAATTTGCCGTGTCTTATGGGTGGACGTAATCTAACCAGTCCCACTTATCTTCTGTGGTGCCGTTGAAAAGTCCAAAGTAAGCTTCTTGGAGCTCTTTTGTTATTGGGCCGCGCTTACCGCTGCCGATTTCCATTTTATCGATAGTCGCAACAGGAACGACCTCTGCTGCGGTACCCGTCATAAATACTTCGTCTGCGAGATAAAGTGCTTCGCGAGCAATGTTAGTTTCTTGGACTTGGTAGCCTCTATCTCGCGCGAGTGTCATGATTGAATCACGAGTGATGCCCGGTAGGATAGCGCTGGTTGCTGGGGGGGTGGTGATAACACCATTCTTGACGATGAAAATGTTCTCGCCAGCTCCTTCCGATAAATAGCCATCGACGCTCAGAGCAATTCCTTCATCATAGCCGTTACGACGAGCCTCTCCACCAACGAGCAAAGAAGATAGGTAGTTACCGCCTGCTTTTGCTGCAGTAGGAATGGTATTAGGTGCGGCTCGGTTCCAACTCGATATCATGGCATCAACGCCGTTTTCCAACGCTTCTTCACCTAAATAAGAGCCCCAAGGGAAAGCTGCAATGATTAAGTCCATTGCAGTACCTTGAGGTGGACAAACACCAAGACCCACGTTGCCAACAAAACCTAACGGGCGAATATAAGCACTATCAAGTTTGTTTTCACGCAGTGTTTCACGGGTTGCTTCCATGATTTCATCTACAGTATATGGAATAGGGAAGCGGTAAATTTTGGCAGAATCTTTAAGCCTTTTTGCATGTTCGCGGTGGCGGAAGATAATTGGTCCTTTGGGAGTGTTGTAACAGCGTACCCCTTCAAATACTGAAGTGCCATAGTGCATTGCATGAGTTAAGACGTGAACATTTGCCTCTCCCCAAGGAACTAATTCACCGTTAAACCAGATATAATCCGCTGTTTTTGTAGCCATCTTTGCCTTCCTTTATGCGCAAACTTTTTGCTGAAGATTGTTGTTTGGTAGTTGATTGCTCGCAATTTGAGTCACCTCAACAGTACGCACATCCCAGAGTTTTTCAATTTGATTAGTCAAGAAAGAGATTGGCCTATCGCTATCAACTATGATTTCAACACTGGCAACCTTACTTTCGTGATTCTGTGTCCCTGCAACTTGCTTTACTATGAAGCCACGGTGACGAACAACTCTGAGGACGCGTTCAAGTAAAACGGGTTTATCGTCTGCTTTTATATCGATTAAGTATCTTTCCATTTTACGTGTTCTCCAGCATATCATTATTTGAAGCACCAGGTGGTACTAGTGGCCATACGTTTTCTTCTTCGTCGATCATGACATGGAGTAAGTATGATGTCTCACTTGCCAGCATTTCTTTAATTGCAGGTTCAACTTCTGATTTGGTTGAAATCGTTTTTCCAGGGATATCAAACGCTTTTGCTAAAGTGATGAAATCTGGATTGTCATCCAAAATAGTTTCACTGTGGCGGCCATCAAAAAACAGCGATTGCCACTGACGAACCATACCAAGGCGTTGATTATTCAATAGAACAATTTTCACAGGTATTTGACGACGCTTGAGTGTGCCCAGTTCTTGAATGTTCATCATGAAAGATCCATCACCTGTAATAAGGATAGACTGATCATCGGGCCGAGCGACAGCTGCTCCCATTGCGGCAGGTAGACCAAAACCCATGGTGCCTAAGCCAGCAGAAGTGATAAAGTTTTGTGGTTCACGAGGTTGGATGTGTTGAGCCGCCCACATTTGATGTTGACCTACATCGGTAGAAACTATTGAGCTATCTGGCATCATGTCTGATAACTGCTTAAGTAAGCTAGGTGCGAATATGAGTTCACCTGGATGATCATATCGCCACTTGAAACCGCTGCGCAGACTTTCACTGTGCTTGACCCATGGAGTTATGTTTTGCGTTAGCTCAAGTTGTGGAAGGGTTTCCCTGACTTCGCCACGCAGAGGCGCATGAGCATGACGTAGTTTATTGATCTCTGACGCATCAATATCAATATGTATTACCCGAGCCTGAGGGGCAAAGGTTTCAAGCTTACCTGTGACTCGATCATCGAATCTAGCACCGACAGCAATTAATAAGTCGCATTCCTGCACCACTAAATTAGCTGCTTTAGTACCGTGCATCCCTAACATGCCTAAATAATGAGGATCATGACGTTCTATGGTCCCCAGCCCTTTTAATGTGCTTACTGAGGGCATCGGATTTAAGTGCAAAAATTCACGAACGACGTTGGTTGCTTTACCAAGTTGAACACCGCCACCGACGTAGAGAACTGGTCGTGTGCTTTGTGATAATAACTCTTGGGCAGTAATGATAGCTTCTTTTTTTGGTTCAGGGGAGTTCGGAGGAGTGAGGGAAGGCAATATACTAACCGGTGCTTGTGCAAGTTGCACATCTTTTGCTATATCGACAATCACAGGGCCAGGTCTGCCAGCTTTCGCAACTTCAAAGGCTTCAGCGAGTGTTGGGGCGAGATCCTCTATATCTGTGACAAGATAGCTATGTTTAGTACAAGAGAGTGACATACCGATGACATCCATCTCTTGAAAAGCATCTGTACCTATATGAGAACTTGCTACCTGACCTGTAATAGCAACCAAAGGGATGGAGTCCATTAAAGCATCAGCTAAGCCAGTAACTAGGTTGGTTGCGCCTGGCCCAGAAGTGGCCATACACACGGCAACATCTTGGGTGGCTCGCGCCATACCAATTGCAGCCATTGCAGCACCTTGTTCATGACGACAAAGTATATGTTCAACACCACCATCATAGAGTGCATCATAAATTGGCATAATAGCCCCGCCTGGGTAGCCAAATATTGTTTTTATATCTTGTTGTTTAAGAGCCGATACAACTAATTCAGCACCAGTCATTGAGCGCCCCCATCTTGCTTCGTGTTGTTTTTTGTTGTGTTGCACCTCATGTGCGTTCCTCATTCTTCCTGCTCGTTATTGGTCGAGCTAATATTTCTGACTTATTTAAATTGTGATTAATATCTTGCTGATAGCAGCATTTAAGTTGAAAAAAAAACCCCGGACTTTTCAGTGCGGGGTTTTTTTAAAAATCGGTGTTTATTTTTTGCCCACCAGCCCCCGCGCGGAATCAATAATGACCACGATAATCAGGTTAATTAGTACTTTAATGTGAGCGTTAATATTCATCTGTTTTTGTAATACTTTATTTATGTAATTTGATACTAAATGTTTACACCCTTAGTGTTAACACAGAATTCTGTTACATGACAAGCAAAATTTCATTCTTTTTTCATATTATTTCATTATCTCAGCGCGCTATATAACAAGTCTGCTAAAAAATAAACGAATTATCAGATAGATAAATTAATACTGTGGGAGTGAGATAGAGTATGGGACTTGCGATTATTTATAGCCGAGCATCGGTCGGTGTAGAAGCCCCGTTAGTCACGGTGGAAGTTCATATTAGTAATGGCATGCCTGGCTTTACCTTGGTGGGTTTACCTGAAACTACGGTAAAGGAATCACGAGATAGGGTGAGAAGTGCGATAATTAACTCCCGATTTGAATTTCCAGCAAAGCGAATCACGGTTAATTTAGCCCCCGCTGATTTGCCAAAAGAAGGAGGGCGTTTTGATTTGCCAATCGCTCTTGGCATTTTGGTAGCTTCTGATCAAATTCCTGCAAATGATTTACCTAACAGAGAGTTTATAGGTGAATTGGCACTATCGGGAAAACTTCGTAAAGTGAAGGGTGTTTTACCCGCAGCGTTAGCAGCTAATAGGGTACAAAGAAGCTTAGTTGTACCTCATTTTAATGGTGATCAAGCAGCATTAGTGGGGCGTGATGTACACCAGTCTGCTGATAGCTTACTTGAAGTTTGTTCTGATATCTGTGGCCAACAAAAACTGACCTTATATCAGACGAGTGATTGCATTCAATCTATTGATCATGACCGTGACCTGCAAGATATTATCGGTCAACAGCAGGGCAAGCGAGCACTTGAGATTGCTGCCGCTGGTAATCATAACTTGCTCTTTTTAGGACCACCGGGTACTGGAAAAACTATGCTGGCTTCACGCCTATGTGACTTGTTACCAGAGATGACAGAGGAAGAAGCAATGGAAACCGCATCGGTTGCTTCTCTGACTCAGCAAGATATCCATGCGCTTAATTGGAAGAAGCGTCCATTTCGTGCGCCTCATCATTCAAGCTCCATGGCTGCTTTAGTTGGTGGAGGAACGATTCCTAGGCCGGGTGAAATTTCTTTGGCGCACAATGGTTTGTTATTTTTAGATGAAATGCCAGAATTTGAAAGAAAAGTATTGGACTCATTGCGGGAGCCTTTGGAGTCGGGAGAAATTATTATTTCGAGAGCTCAAGGTAAAACTCGATTTCCAGCTAGATTTCAGTTAGTTGGAGCCTTAAATCCTAGCCCAACAGGGTATTATGAAGGTAATCATTCTAGAGCTAATCCGCAAATTATTTTGCGCTACCTCAGTCGACTTTCTGGTCCTTTATTAGACCGCTTTGACATGTCGATAGAAATCCCCGGGTTACCTAAAGGAACTCTATCGGAAGGGGGAGAGCGTGGAGAACCAACACAAACAGTTAGAATAAGAGTCGCAAGTGCAAGGAACTATATGCTTGAGAGATCGGGCAAAGTTAACGCATTACTAGGAAGTCGAGAGATGGAGCAGTATTGCCCACTTGAAAAACAAGACGCGCAATTCTTAGAAACTGCATTGCATCAACTTGGGTTATCGATACGCGCCTATCATCGCATTATAAAAGTAGCACGAACAATAGCCGATCTTGATGGGAAAGAGCGTATTGCTCGGCACCACATTGCTGAAGCACTTGGTTATAGAGCAATGGATCGCTTGCTTAAACAATTGAATGCTCAGGCGGTATAATGGCCCACATATTGTGGGCCAGCTTGTTTAGAACTTGTAGTTCATACCCACAGTGAACAAGTACTGCTTTGTATCGTAGAAATCAATGTTTGAATCTGACTCTGTATAACCTGAAAGAGAAATGAGAGACCAGTTTTTCCAACCCATAAAGTTCTTATATTCGTATGCGGCGAACAAGTTCAACTCGTCTTCGTCACGAACTTTACCATAGATAGGGTTGGTACCATCGAAAGAGCGGTTGGTATAGCCGGCAGTTAGTGCTAGCTGGTGTCTATCAAATATTCTAAGGTAGGTTAATTCACCACTAACAGAAGTTAAAGAGTTAGCATCGCCATCAGCATCGGTTTTGATATAGGTGAGAGAGGGCTGTATGAAGGATGTTTTACTTAATGGCTGCCTATAATCACCTTTGATATAGATAGATTTAGAGTCACGCTGCAAGGTGTTTATTTCTTCAGGTGTTAGGCCTGATGAAGTTCCAGATTGCTCGCTCTCTATTTCTCGATTACCATAAGCAGTATCTAAGCTAAATCTAGAACCCATTATTTTATTGAATTTAAGACGAAACGCCTTACCTTTTTCGTCTGTAGTTTGGCGCTCTTGGTTAGTTAAAAAAGGATCAGCCCAAGCTTCGCCAGGCATAAGAGTTGGCAGAAATGAGGCATCAACTATAGTTCCTGAATCTAACTCTTGTTTATAGCCAATCTCAAGAATTAGATTGCCAACAGCGATATCTTCACGAGATGTACCAACATAGAACTGTTTGTTTGAGCTTGAACCAAAGGTATAGGCCAACGAGCCAAGTGGTAGTGCTAGTCCGCCACTATCTTCGGTAGCCTTTTGGTTGACATCGGTAATGATCTTATCACCATTGGTATTGAGATTAGAAGTTGTTGATGCAAAGCCTGCACTGAGTGCGAACTCTCCACTAAATCCAGAGTGCTCTTCAAGCTGCGCTTGGACGGAAGACGTGATAAGCGCAAGAGCTAACAGTGAGAGTTTGGTTTTCATTGGGTGATTTCCTTGTCATTTATTTATTGGTCGTTGGTTAATATTTGGAAGTATTTTCGCAGAACTTGTCTGACCTGAGTCAGAGAGAGTACAAAACTCTGTCATATCGATTTCAATATGACTTTGGCCTTGTATAATCACACACTGTCTTCTTCTTCAGCAGATGAAGTATTTAAACTCTATTCGAGATCTCATAATTATTTAGCGCTATGTTTGCATACCTACTTCTTGTATTGAATACCACCTTAGTCATACTGAACTCTGCGTTTTGTTCTATTGCAATATGCGTTATTGCATTGATTAAAATCATTTTACCAACCAGTCGGCTGAAAGCAAAAGCGACCGCGATGGCTAATCGAGTGATGTGGTTATGGGCAACAATTAACTCTTGTATTTTAACCGTTTCCAATTGTATCGAATGGGATGTAGAGGTGGACGATGGTTTGCGTAAAGATGGTTGGTATTTATTAATTAGCAATCACTTAAGCTGGACCGATATTGTGGTTTTATGTTGTGTGTTTAAAGATCGTATCCCTATGCCAAAATTCTTTCTTAAGCAACAGTTGTTATATGTACCATTTATCGGCATGGCTTGTTGGGCCTTGGATATGCCTTTTATGCGCCGCTATTCTAGAGAATATCTGATTCGTCACCCGGAAAAGCGTGGCCAAGATTTGGAGACTACTCGCCGTTCCTGCGCTAGATTTAAGCATACACCGACAACAGTAGTGAATTATGTTGAAGGAACACGTTTTACCATGCAGAAGCAAAAAATAGGTCAAGCGGGTTATCACTATTTGCTGCAACCTAAAAGTGGGGGTATTGCTTATACATTAGCTGCAATGGGGGAGCAGTTTGATAATATTATAGATGTAACTTTGGCTTATCCGCGTAACAGTAAGAGTCCATTTCGGGATTTGTTATCAGGGCGCATGACAAAAGTGGTTGTGCGTAGCCAAATATTGCCAGTAGATGGAGCTTTGCGAGGTGACTATTTTAACGACAAGCCATATAAGCGTCAATTTCAGCGTTGGCTTGGTGGGGTCTGGCAAGAGAAGGATGAGAGGCTTAAGAAAATCCATCAAGGTAAGTAGCAAAATATGAGAGCAACAAAGGGATAGTTTCCTTTGCTGCTTTAATTCAGGGTGATTACTTCTTAGTAAGTAGGAAGTTAACTAACTCGAAATACTCATCTATGGTTTTAATGCCTTGTGCTTCAACAAGATATTTGTCGTTAACAATCACTGCGGGTACCCCTGACAGGCCACTTTGTTTGAATTGTTTATCAAAACGACGCACCATGGAATCGACCGCAAAACCGTTGAATGCAGCGTCGAATTTTTTGGCATCAATACCTTCATCTAGAAAAATTTGGCGCAGCTCTTGTTCGCTTTGTGGTGGTTTACGCATCTTGTGGATGCGATTGAACATTACCGGCATCATCTTACTTTCAGCTTTTAGCGCGACCATCGTTGCGTAGGCCTTACTCATAGGTTCACCCATACTGCCACCCATAAAAGACACGTGAACTTTTTGAAATTTTGCATCCTCAGGGAGCTGGGCTTTTAGCTGCTGAATAATGGGCTCAAAGGTGTTGCAATGTGGACAAAAGAAGGAAAAGAATTCAGTGACAGTAGGCTTTTTGGAAGCCTCAAGTTCAAGGATTTTGTAGTGTTCTCCTTCTTTGAATTGGGCAGCATTTACTGAAAGGCTCAGCATAACGGTTGCGACAAGTGCAAACAGCTTTTTCATTGTTGACTCCATGTTGGTTATTTTAGCTTCTTACCACTGTGGCATAAGTGACAGCGGTGGCTCACTTAGTGCCGATATTTGTTCTTTGAAAGCAAGTACTTGGCTTTCCCAGTATTTTGCATCATTGAACCAAGGGAAGGCGATAGGAAAGGCAGGGTCTTGCCATCTTTTGGTTAGCCATGCCATATAATGCACCATGCGTAGACCACGTAAAGGTTCAATTAGTTTCAATTCGTTAGCGTCAAAGTCGTTAAATTCTTGATATGCTTCCAAGATAATGTCCAGCTGCGTGAGTTTTTCAGAACGCTCACCACTTAGCATCATCCATAAATCTTGAATGGCAGGGCCGTTACGAGAATCATCGAGATCAACAAACATAGGGCCATTACGCCACAAAATATTGCCAGGGTGGCAGTCACCATGGAGGCGAATGACTGGGTAAGACTCTTGCCAGTGTTGCTTAATAGATTTAATTAACAAATCTAAATCATTGAAAAATGCAGCTTCCAAGTGAGTGGGAATAAATTGCGCTTGTTCAAGCACTTTACGTGGTTGGTATAAGTATTCATCTAGACTAATGGTGGGTCTGTGTTGAAATGGTGCTTTAGAACCAACTTGATGGATTCGACCAAGAAATCGTCCTACTCCTTCGAGTTGTTTTAGGTTGTCGACCTCAAATTGCCTCCCTCCGACGCTTGTAAAAAGAGCAAAGAGGTAACCTTGATATTTATGTAAAGTTTGTCCTTGGATTTTTATTGGTGGGGCTACGGGGATATCAGCTTCGACTAACTCCAATGTAAAATCATGTTCTTCTTGGATTTGCAATAAACTCCAGCGTTCTGGTCGATAAAACTTAACTACATATCGGTGGTGTTGTTCATCGGTAAACTGATATACGCGGTTTTCATAACTATTGAGCGGTAAGAAACCTGACTCTGCACGGATTCCAATACTTTCTATGGCGTACCACATGAAGTCTGGAGTTAAAGCGTTAAAATTAAAAGCTTGTTGTGTCATAGATTAAAGGATCCGTTGCTAATAGGTTACGGCAAGTACAATGGCTTGTAATAAAAGCTATATGACGTCATTGGGGGATAATATACATCACGGTGTAAATTTCAGATACATACTTTGATCGATAAAGATAGCGATCAAACTAAGACATTGATGTGCGTAGGGCGAATATCAGCGATTACTTCTTGCTATAAAAAAGGCTCTTGCGTGGAGCCCTTTTAAATTAGCCTCAGATAAGTACTAAAGCTTTTTAATGAATCGACTTTCTACCGATATAGTAAAATCATGGTTGTCTGAGAGGGTAAATTCTATGGTTACGATAGCAGAATTAAGATTGTCTGGTTGCACCCCCAAACTCATCGGTAGGCTTAAGACCTCACCGGGTAATACATTAATGGTTTGTTTTCCATACCAAGAGGAACTAGGCAAGCCGACTACGTCGAGTTTATAGTGTTGTTCTTGCTGTGTTTTGTTTATTATTTTCAGAGTGTATGTATTTTCGATTTCGCCAAGCCCATTCACCCTAAATAATTGGTTACGATCTCGAAGTACGCTAAGGCCTGCTGGATCTACAGCAGCAATTTGCACAAAAAACAAACCTATCATTACCAAAAGAATAACACCGTAGCCGAGCAACTTTGGTCTCATTACTTTGGTGTGTTTTCCTGACAATCGATGTTCTGTGGTGTAACTGATCAAGCCTTTCTCATAGCCCATTCGATCCATAGTGTGATCACAAGCATCAATACAAGCGCCACAATTTATACACTCGTACTGTAAGCCGTCACGGATATCGATTCCGGTAGGGCACACCTGAACGCATAAATTACAGTCAACACAATCACCCAACCCAAGCTCTTTGGGATCGGCTTTACGTGAGCGTGCTCCGCGCGATTCCCCACGCTTAACATCGTACCCAACTATAAATGTATCTTTGTCAAACATTGCTGATTGGAAGCGAGCATACGGGCATATATGAATGCACATAATTGAACGCATCCAGCCTGCATTGCCATAAGTGCAGCCAGCAAAGAATAAAATCCAAAATACGGGCCAGAAACTTGAATCCCAAGTAAAGAAATTCACAACTAGATCGCGTATTGGTACAAAATAACCGACAAAGGTAAACCCCGTAGCTAATGCGATTACTAGCCACGCTAGATGTTTCGCGGTTTTGCGCATTATGAGATTGCCTGTTAGCTTACTAGAGTCTTGTTTTCGGCGTTTATTTGCACTACCTTCAAATTTCTCTTCGAACCATATGTACATAAAAGTCCATACAGTTTGAGGGCAAAGATAGCCACACCAGACACGGCCCAAAAATGTAGTGATAAAAAATAGCCCAAAGGCAGAAATAACGAACAATAGCGCTAGTAAGGTTAAGTCTTGTGGAAAGAGAGTTGTACCAAAGAAGTTAAACTGTTGGTTGCTAATATCCAGTAATATGGCTTGTCGTTCTCCATAGGGAATCCACGGTAACATGGTAAAGAGAACTAGCAAAAACCAGCCTCCGTAGCGACGTAGTTGCTGAAATTGTCCCTTACTCTCACGCACGTAAATACGATTGCTTGGGTTAAACCTGTCCCCTTTGGTTTTATGAGTTTTAGGGTTAAAGGTTTTGGGAGTCACGTCTTTCACTTTAATTTTGTCCTGACTCATAACGCTTCCTTCTTGGGCTAAAGGCGAGACTTCTTTTTTGTTCTCGCTCTATCGACAATCCTTTTTAAGTATTGTCTTATTTGACGATGATTATATACGCGGCAATACTTTTATTTCTTTAGCGCTATCAACCTTTAGCAACAAAGAGCGGTACATTCTTATAAAAAAAGACTTAACAGTTTCCACACCCTTATGATTTATATATAAAAAATATTTTCAGATAAGCTTGGTGGGAAGGTGTTAATCTATAACGCCACGAGCCTTTAATAATGCTGACTTAAAGTCTGATTCTTGGTCTTTTCTTAAGCCCGGAATCATCTCATTTGTAGGACTGTTACGCATTTTAAGGTGATAAATAAGCACATCATCAGTAAGTTCTTCTATTGGACCTTGATACCCTGCTTCTTGTGCTAGTTGAATAATAAAAGGGAGTAAGTTCAGCTGCTGCTCCCTGTTCCACTCTGGCTCTAATAACTCTAGTAACTCTTCAATGCGATGGCATTTCATTGTTAATTCCATACTTTTAGTGATGGTATGGAGTTAAATGTATCAAATGAGGTTCTAAAGTGCCAAGAATTAAATCGATAGCAAGTGAAACATGCAACAAAGAAAAAGCGCAGTCTATACTGCGCTTTTTACCTATGCCGCCTTGGTAACTTTGGCTGGAGTTGACGTCATTAATGCCGTCTTCTCTACTAAAGTCATTCCGGGCGCGAGATTGTGTGTCGCTGGTGTTTTAACAAAGCCACTACGGCGACGCATCGCACGGTTGGTGTGCGAACACCTGACTACTGTCGGTCGCATTGATTAACCTAACTGTCAGACATATCCATTGCCAAACTTTATGGCCTAATTAGCTATGAGTTACACTTAACTTCCGTAAGGCACTCTTCTGGCCTGTGCCATTCCAAGTAACTAATCAGGGAGTATGATATAAATTATCTATATCAATGATTAGACTAGCACTATCTTTGTAATTGGTCGATATGTGATCGATTATGTTTGTTTGATTTTACGTCAATTATGTGAGAGGAGATGGTCTTAGTTAAGTGTGAGTAAAGCTTACTGTGACCTGATAAGATCATATTTAGCTTATGCTTATAAGCTCAATGTGTCATACTTTTGAGTAATTATTCCAAAAAATGATTGATTATGACAACCCAACCTAGTTCCTTATATAGCGTTAAAGAAGAGTTGGCAAATACACTGACCCATGGCTTTGGAATGCTGCTGGGAATTGTTGGCTTGATTTTACTATTGATAAAGGCTGTCGATCATAATGCCGATATTCTCACTATTACTAGTATGAGCATTTATGGTGCTAGTATAATAGTGTTGTTTCTTGCTTCCACGCTCTACCATGCTATTCCCTCTCAGAAAGCCAAAAAAGCACTAAAAACATTTGACCACTGTGCAATTTATCTCTTGATTGCTGGTAGTTATACGCCCTTTCTTTTGGTGAGCTTGAGGACTCCTCTCGCAATTGGATTAATGATTGTTATTTGGGTATTGGCCCTTATGGGGGTGATTATGAAATTGGCATTTGTTTATCGCTTTGAAAAGTTATCACTGATAACCTATTTAATGATGGGCTGGCTTTCTTTGGTAGTAATTTATCAATTAGCACTTAACCTAGAAATTGGTGGTTTAGTCCTTTTAGCAGCGGGTGGAATAATTTATTCACTTGGTGTGATTTTTTATGTTGCGAAGCGGATTCCATTTAATCATGCGATTTGGCATGGTTTTGTTTTGGCTGGTTGCGCTTGTCATTTTTTTGCGATTTACCTGTACGTAGCTCCCGTTTAGCGAGTGATCAGGCTGGTAATTCTCGCTGTAACAAAATACTGTTCTTGTTCAATAACTTCTAATTCTATATTTTTACCTTGCTCCATTTGCTGAGGGCGAAGGTAAGTATCAGGCATGCGTTTGATCGACTGCCATATTTTTATATGTTTCTTAGATAAGACTTCTTTGCTGGCTGTTGATACTTCAATTTCAGCTTCCACGAGTATGACTGAGTTTAGGTTTTGATTTGTTATCGAAGTCGGAATTATTAGCTTTTCATTATCGTAGCTCGGCACTCCAAGTAGAACATCAACTCCAGAATTAGATAATTGCATAGTTGGACGCATGCTATCTAGCGTCACCATACTACCCACGGTTTTGCTTATAAGTGGTATAGATGCTAGCTGAGCTCTTTCTGTGGTCGTAACTTCTGTTTGTGCAGAGGATGTGTCAGTCATATACTGCCAAGTAAAATTATCATTCAATATGACTTGGCGGCCATCATCTAAAGTGACCGTTTGGCTTGCTATAGTAGTCGATGCGGCGAGTAAGGCAAATAGCCCTAAAAATCTATACATTCTGTATCCTTAGCGTTTCCAAAATGCTGGAAAAAATAATACCAACAAAGTGAGTATTTCAAGTCGTCCCATCAGCATGCCAAAACTTAGTAGCCATTTTGCCATGTCTGGAAGAGGAGCAAAGTTACCCGTTGGACCGATAATATCCCCCATGCCTGGGCCGACATTAGCCACGGCGGTAATTGAACCAGAAATGCTAGTGATAGGATCTAGGCCCAAGGCGCTTAGGCAACCAGCTATGAAAATGATGGTGACGAAAAACATCAGTACAAATGCGACAACTGAGCGAACAATGTCATCATTAACGGGCCTTTGATTATAACGTTGAACAAATACACCTGAAGGGTGAATGAGCTTCATCATTTGTTTATTGAGTAGAGTTATCGCTATTTGAAAGCGAAAAATTTTAATTCCCCCAGAGGTGGAACCAGAACAAGCTCCTGCCATCATCAAAAACGCAAACAAAGTCGTTGGTAAAGCCCCCCAAGCGGTAAAGTCTTCCAAGCCAAAACCTGTGGTAGTTAAGATGGAAACAATATTAAACATCGAGACACGTAATGCGTCTAAAATGTTGTAGCCATCACGAATGACTAGCCAGCCTGAAATGATTAAACTGGCACTGAGAAAGAGATATGTGAAGCCTTTGACCTGAGCATCATTAAAGAGTTGATCTATTCTTCGTTTACGAAGCGCTGCAATAAACAGGAGGAAAGGTAAGCCACCAAGAAACATAAATAAGGTGGCTATCCAGTGTGAGCCACTTGAGAAGTGGTTCATTGAACCATCAGAGGTTGAATAACCACCAGTTGAAAGAGTGGTGAAAGAGTGATTAATGGCTTCAAACAAGTTCATACCAGTAAGAAGATAACCCACCATACATAGACCAGTTAAGCTCAAATAAACCAGCATGATGTTTTTAGCAACGGTTTTTGCGCGAGGGCTGCTTTTATCTGACCAATCAGAAGACTCGGTATGGAATAGTTTCATACCACCGACGTTAAGCATGGGGAGTACAGCAACCGCCATAACAATGAAGCCAATACCTCCAAGCCACTGCAATATGGAGCGCCACAGCAAAATACTTGGTGCCATGTCATCGAGTCCACTGAGAACCGTTGAACCGGTTGTGGTGATACCTGACATGGTCTCAAAGTAAGCATCGGTAAAGCTAATATGGTTTATAAAAACAAAAGGTAGGGCTGCGAAGGCGCTGGCCACAGTCCAAACTAGACTGGTGATCAGGAACATATCTCGAGCACTGAGCTTGAAGCTTCTTGTTCGACCAATGGTTAAGCAGGTAAAAGCGGCAATGTGGGTAATGATGACTGCCTGACCAAATTCGATAAACCCTGAGGTGCCTGTAAAGAATGATACCAGTGTTGGGACATACATAAACAAAGCTAGTTTGGATAAAACCAACCCGATGACGAATAATATGGGACGAAAGTTGACCATAATGTCAAACCTAAAGGAAAAAAGGACTCGGTTGGAATAGAGCCTCTACATCGGCAACATATTTCTTGTTAACCAAAAACATGACCACATGATCATCTTGTTCGATGATGGTACGGTCATGAGCAATCAATACTTCATCACCTCGTACAATGGCTCCGATAGTTGTTGCTGGAGGAAGTTTTATGTCACCAATGGCTCGACCGACAACTTTAGAGGTTGTTTCATCCCCATGAGCGATTGCTTCGATTGCTTCGGCAGCACCACGACGCAGGGAAGATACATTAACAATATCGGCTCGACGAACATGGGTAAGTAGGGCTGAAATGGTGGCTTGTTGTGGTGATATCGCGACATCAATAACCCCACCTTGTACCAAATCAACATATGCTCCGCGCTGAATAAGTACCATGACTTTTTTAGCACCCATTCGTTTGGCTAACATGGCAGACATAATGTTGGTTTCATCTTCGTTAGTGAGTGCAATGAACACATCGACTTGGTCGATATTTTCTTCTAGTAGTAACTCTTGATCCGCGGCATCACCGCAAAAAACTATAGTATTTTCCAACTCTTCTGACAGTTTCTCTGCTCGTGGGTAACTGCGTTCGATAAGTTTGACGCTATAAGACTGCTCAAGACGTTTGGCGAGGCCTGCCCCTATGTTCCCCCCTCCCACAATCATAATTCGTCGATACGGCTTTTCAAGACGTTGTAACTCACTCATTACTGAGCGAATGTGATTACTTGCGGCGACGAAAAAGACTTCGTCGTCGGCCTCAATAATGGTAGTGCCTTGCGGTCTAATAGGACGCCCTTGACGGAATATGGCCGCTACTCGAGTGTCAATATGAGGCATATGTTCACGTAGAGCAGATAATGCGTTACCTACGAGAGGACCTCCATAATAAGCTTTAACCGCAACCAAGCTAACTTTTTGGTCGGCAAAACTGACGACTTGAAGAGCCCCAGGGTATTGGATCAGGCGTTCAATATAACTAGTAACCAATTCTTCAGGGGCGATTAAGTGGTCGACAGGAACAGCACCTGATTGAAATAGGGCTTCTTTTTCGAGTAAATATTGTGGGGAACGAATACGAGCAATACGGTTGGGAGTATTAAACAAAGAGAAGGCTACCTGGCAGGCTGCCATATTGGTTTCGTCCATATTAGTCACAGCGACCAACATGTCGGCATCTTGAGCACCTGCTTCACGTAGTACGTCTGGGTGGCTGGCATAGCCATTGACGACTCGCAAATCATACTTATCCTGAAGTTCACGTAATCGGTCACTGTTTCTGTCGACAATGGTGATATCATTATTTTCACCAACCAGATTTTCAGCCAGTGTACCGCCTACTTGACCTGCACCAAGAATGATGATTTTCATAGCGTTTCCTGTTTAACCAAAGTTGAAAAGACTGTCAGCCTCTAATTATTATGAGCTTTCTTTAGGATGGCATAATAAAAACCATCCATATCTTCCTCACCGGGAAGAATTTGACGTCCAGGTTTATCTGCTTGTGAGCCTTCCAATTGAGCCTCTTGGGTGCGAGATAGAAACGCCTTTATCTGTTCACTATTTTCTTGTGGAGCTATCGAGCACGTTGCATAAACCAGCGTACCGCCTGGTTTTAATTGTTGCCACATAACATCAAGAATTTCGCTTTGTAATTGGGTTAATGCAGCAATGTCTTCACTGCGACGTAGCCATTTAATATCAGGGTGGCGACGAATAACACCAGTGGCAGAACAAGGAGCGTCTAGCAAGATACGGTCAAATTGTTCCCCTTGCCACCAATCTTGCGGTTGACGTGCATCCCCACAGATCACCTGGGCTTTTAATTGCAGACGATTTAGATTGTCATAAACACGCTTAAGGCGGTGTTCATCACAGTCGATTGCGACGACCTTAGCACTTTGGGTTCGCTCAAGGATATGTGCGGTTTTTCCTCCCGGTGCTGCGCAGCAATCGAGAACAAGCTCACCATCTTTTGGGGTTAGATAATTTAGTGAGAGCTGTGCTGCGGCATCTTGTACCGATACCCAACCCTTGTCAAAACCTGGTAATTGAGAGACATCACATGGGGTTGCTAGCCTTAGTGCATCATTAGCCTCACTATGAGGGTGGCTATCTATATCGCTGTCTTTGAGTATTTTCTGGTATTCATCACGGTTATGGTGCTGATAATTGACCCTCAGCCACATGGGAGCTTTGCTGTTATTAGCTTCAACGATGCTTTGCCATTGCTGCGGGTAGGCATTTTGAAGTAGTGAGAGTAGCCAGTTTGGGTGAGTATATTTGCCAGCATTGTGACTTACGGCATAGGCATCTAGTTCTTCTTGCTTACGCTGATAGTTACGTAACACAGCATTGATTAACCCACGAAGACGAGGGCCTTTAAGCGTCTTGGTCCCTTCAACAGTTTCGCCTACTGCAGCATGAGCAGGAATGCGCATAAAGCTCAACTGATAAATACCGACTAAAATCAAGTGATGGAAAACGCGTTGTTTTCCCTTGAGCGGTTTATCCATAAGCTCATTAGCTATCGATTCAAGGCGAGGAAGGTAACGTAATGTTCCGTAACATATCTCTTGTAGTAGAGCCTGATCGCGAGGCTTAATTTGCTGTTGAGCTAAAGGGAGTGCATTGGAAAGAGACTGACCTTTGTCGACGACTTGGAAAAGGACATTAGCCGCGGCAGCGCGAACATTCATGTAAATTACCTTAACAGTAAGGGAGGGTGTCTCCACCCTCAAAAAGTACGTATAAGTTAAGTCAGCTGAGTGCCGACTTCAAACCAATCGGCACGCGAATTAAGAATATCTTGAATTGACATGGCCTTTTTTCCAGGTATTTGGATCTGTTCCAGAACAAGGACGTCTTTACCAGTTGATACATAAATTCCAGTCTTGTCTGCTTGAAGTATGATTCCTGGTGCTTGATTTGTTTGTTGCTCAATCACTCGGCTTTGCCATACTTTAATGCTTTTATCGGCTGCTACAAAGTGACTTATAGGCCAAGGATTGAACGCTCGTACGCATCGCTCAATATGTTCTGCACTATCATTCCACTGAATGTGAGCTTCTTGCTTGCTTAACTTTTCAGCATAGTTTGCTTTACAGTTATTTTGTTTTTCGGGTGTGGCTGAACCATTGGCTATATCAGCAAGGCACTCAGTCAAAGCTTTTGGTCCCAGCTCTGCTAGTTTTTGGTACATTGAGGCGCTGGTGTCCTTTCGGTCGATAGGAAGAGTAGCAATCTTTAGCATATCTCCTGTATCTAAGCCTATGTCCATTTGCATAATGGTCACGCCCGTTTGTTTGTCACCTGCCCAAATAGAGCGTTGGATAGGTGCAGCTCCTCGCCATCTAGGTAAGATAGAGCCATGCACATTCACACAGCCCAGCGTGGGAATGTCGAGTACTGCTTGAGGCAGTAGTAGCCCATAAGCTACAACCACCATAAGGTCAGCGTTTATATTGGCTAAATCTTGCTTGGCTTGCTCAGACTTGAAGTTCTGAGGCTGATATACTGGGATATCATGTTCTAGCGCTAAAGTTTTGACTGGGCTCGCGGTAATCTTTTTGCCACGCCCCGCGGGGCGATCAGGCTGAGTGTATACCGCTACAACTTGATGCGGCGAAGACAACAACGCCGCCAAATGACGGGCGGCGAAGTCGGGAGTGCCTGCAAAAACTATCTTTAAAGGTTTGCTCAAAGTCGGTTCCTTTACTTGGTCATTAGGCTTTACTGGCGCTTTTTTCGTTGAAACGTTTGATTTTCGCTAGCTTGTCTTGGATACGTTTGCGCTTTAAAGGCGATAGGTAATCGACAAACAGTTTGCCTTGTAAGTGATCAAGTTCATGTTGAACACAGATTGCGAGCAGTTCATCTGCTTCAAATGTGTATTCTTTGCCATCTCGATCAAGGGCTTTGACAGTAACTTCAGCAGCTCGTGGTACGAGTGCTCTCGCGCCCGGGACCGATAAGCAGCCCTCTTCTATACCGTCCTGCCCTCGTTTTTCAAGAATTTCAGGGTTAATCAAGACCATGGGTTGGTCACGAGTTTCTGAAATATCAATCACGACTACGCGTTGGTGGACATCAACTTGGGTGGCGGCAAGGCCAATACCTTCTTCGTCGTACATGGTTTCAATCATGTCATCGACGAGCTTTTGGATTTCAGGTGTCACCTGCTCTACTGGCTTGGCTACAGTGCGAAGGCGATCATCTGGAAATGTTAATACTTGTAATACAGACATATACACTCGAAATATTGAACTGAGCTGAATCAGGATAAACTTTATTGGGCCAATTCTAGACATTTTACCACCTAAATGACAGCATCGTTATTGCTTTTTACTGTTTTTCCTGAATTAAAAGATTGCTTAGTTTCAGTAGCGGTTAATTCGCTATTCCTACCTGATGCGTGTGCTGAGTTGAGCTTGATCCTTGTGTCACGCCAAAAGAGTTAAGAGGTGATACCCTGAACCATTCCCCAAATACATGTGATGAACTCAGAGCTTGGTTGAGTCTGTACTTTACGCCAAGAATCGGCCCTAAGACCTTCCAGCAGATTGTTGCTTTGGACTCACCATCCAACATCACTCAATCTTCACCACAAGCTTTAGCTGCGTTAGGCTTTAATTCTCGGCAAATTCATTATTTGAATAATAAAGCCTCTAAAGATGTTGATGAGTGTTTTGAATGGCAGCAGGCAGAACGTACTAGGAGTCTTTTAACTTTTAATGATGCTAAGTATCCTGCGCAGCTCAAGCTGGTGGACTCTGCTCCGCCAGTAATATTTTTGGAAGGTAAGGTGGAAAGTTTATTGCAGCCACAAATTGCTATTGTCGGCAGCCGAAGTGCGAGTATTGAAGGTCTTAATCTTGCAAGGGACTTTTCCAATCAATTATCTAAGCACGCTTTGACGATCACCAGTGGTATGGCCTTAGGAGTGGATGGTTATGCGCATGATGGTGCTTTGCAAGCAGGAGGAGAAACCGTTGCTGTTTTGGGTTGCGGCTTGGGTAGTGTCTATCCAGCTCGCCATAAAAAATTGGCGCAAAGAATAGTGCAGCAGGGGGCTTTAGTGTCTGAATTTCATCCTAATGTAAAGCCTAAGGCAGAAAACTTTCCCCGCCGAAATCGAATAATTAGTGGCTTGTCTTTGGGCGTTTTAGTGGTTGAAGCGGCTGAAAAAAGTGGTTCGCTGATAACTGCTCGCTATGCAATAGAGCAAGGACGTGAGGTCTTTGCAATACCTGGTTCAATCTACCACCCGCATGCGAGAGGGTGTAATTTATTGATAAAGCAAGGCGCATGTTTAGTTCAACAGGTTTCTGACATTATGGATGAAATGGAATGTTTGATACGTTGGTCTGATTTTTATCCCTCCAAAGCGGCAGAGGAAGCATTTGAACAAATTGATTGCAAAGAAGAATTGCCATTTTCTCAGCTGTTAGCTAACGTAGGTAATAAGGCTATACCAGTTGATATTCTTGCAAACAGGACCAATATACCTGTTCAAGATGTCATGATGCAGCTTTTAGAGCTTGAACTCTTAGGGCACGTTGTTGCAGTTTCCGGTGGCTATATTCGAAAGGGGAGGGGCGAGCTATGATGATGGATATTTTAATGTATCTGTTTGAAACTTACATCCATAGCGATGCGGAGTTACAGGTCAATCAAGATGAACTAGAAGATGAGTTACTTCGTGCTGGATTTCATCAGAAAGACATTTACAAAGCTCTTGTTTGGCTCGAAGAATTGGCGGCATTACAACAGAGCGAAACGCATGCGGCAATTTCAATTTGTAGTACCTCAACATCAACACGTATTTATACCAAAAAAGAATGTCAGAGACTTAATATAGAATCGCGAGGTTTTTTGACATTCCTTGAGCAAGTTAATGTGTTGACTACGGAAACCCGTGAAATGGTGGTTGATCGTATTATGGGATTAGAAACTGATGAGTTTGAGCTGGATGATTTAAAGTGGATTGTTCTCATGGTGTTGTTTAATGTGCCAGGAAATGAGAATGCGTACACTTTGATGGAAGAGCTTTTGTATACCAAAGAGCAAGGTATCCTTCATTAAACCTATGAGTGGTAAAATCGATCATCAGCTGTTTTCTGCTCATGAGCATGCTTTAGAAGGTAAGGCGTGTCCTTTATGTCAGTCAGAGCAACGCTTGGGAGAGTTGCAACTTCGTCATGGTAAACACGGCGCTTTTCTTGGCTGTAGCCTGTATCCTAGTTGTGATTACATTCAGCCCTTACATCAAAACGATGGTCATATTGTTAAAGAATTAGGAGTGCCGTGCTCCGAATGTGGCCAAGAGTTAGTCTTGCGTCAGGGGCGCTATGGTATGTTTATTGGCTGCAGTGGCTACCCGCAGTGCACTTATGCTGAGTCACCCGAAGAAACACATGAGTCTTCCGCCCAGTCTAAGGTTTCTTGCCCTGAGTGCAGTAAGGGTTTGTTAGTTGAAAGGAAAAATCGGTTTGGTAAAATTTTTTTTGCATGTGATCATTATCCTAAGTGCAAATTCATCGTTAACCAGCCGCCAGTCAATGGCATGTGTGAAAAGTGCGAATTTCCTATTTTGATTGAAAAAAAGCACGCTTCTGGACATAAACTTCAATGCGCTAACCGTAAGTGTGGCTATATTCAAACTCAAAGCGAAAGATAGAAACGGCGCTATATGTAGCGCCGCTTTTAAATGATTAACCTAACTCTCTAATTTTAATCCACTCTTGAACAGCAGGGAAGGTATCAGAGTCTAGGATCTTTGCTAAGTTAGATAGCTTACGTTGCAGCTCGCCAGTGTAATCACCACATACGTTAATATGCCCCATCTTACGTCCAGAGCGTTTTTCTTTGTTATACCAGTGAATGTAGCAACCATCTAGTTCAAGTACTCCTGATGGTAAGCTATCTTCACCAAGTATATTAATCATGGAGGTTTCTCTTATGAGTTTGGTACTACCAAGAGGCATTCCGCAAACTGCACGAAGGTGGTTTTCAAACTGACATGTTTCAGCGCCTTGCTGTGTCCAGTGCCCTGAATTGTGTACACGCGGTGCAATTTCATTGACTAATAAAGTGCCGTCTAGATCGAAGAACTCTAGTGCCAATACACCAAAATAGTTGAGCTCGTTAGCTATAGAGATAAACATATTTTCTGCTTGTTGCTGCAAATTATTATCGGCAATGGCAGTTGAAATGCTGAGTACGCCGTCAGTGTGAATATTCTCTGCTATTGGGTAGACCTTAATTGAGCCATCTTTTCCGCGAGCACCAATTAATGATACTTCACGTTGAAAGGGTACAAATTCTTCAGCGACAATTGCTTGGTTGTCATCTGATTCAAGACAGGCTTTCATCTCATTCCAGATAGACTCAATCTGATCATTATTTTTCAGTCGCCACTGACCTTTTCCGTCATAGCCACCCTGTGCACTTTTTAGCACCATAGGAAGCCCAACCTTATGAATTGCCGCTGTAAAATCTTGTTGTGTTTTGATGATATGGTATTTAGCGCTGCGGACTTGGGCCCTATCCAAAAGTGTTTTTTCTATGCGCCTATCGCCGCCACATTTTATTGCTTCTGCTGATGGAAAAAGTTTTCCGCTTGCTTGGCATTCATCTAAGATTGAATGGGGAATGTGTTCAAATTCAGCAGTAATAACGTCCGCTTGCTCTATGGCATTAGTTAGCCCTTTACCAATTTGAGCTTGTGTCAGTGGATGAACAATCGTTTCATTACCAACATCATAAGCAATAACACTTATATTAAGTGGCGCGCCAGCCAAAGACATCATGCGTGCTAATTGACCTGCACCAAGCACTAACACCTGCATGGGTTAATCCTCTTCTGGGTTGGGGTTTGCTAAGACGGTCTCAGTCTGCTGGTCGCGAAATGCTTCAACTTTTGCCATTACTGTTTCATCGTGAGTACCGATGATTTGTGCGGCAAGAATACCAGCATTAGCTGCACCAGCCTCGCCAATGGCGAGAGTACCCACTGCAATACCTTTAGGCATTTGTACAATCGACAATAAAGAGTCCATACCTTTCAAAGTTCGTGATTGAACAGGTACTCCTAAGACAGGAAGGCTTGTGAATGCGGCGGCCATACCAGGTAAGTGGGCGGCGCCGCCAGCTCCTGCGATGATGACTTTCAAGCCTCGTTGTTTAGCACTGTTAGCATAATCCGCGAGAAGCTGTGGTGTGCGATGAGCCGATACTACTTTTGTTTCATATTCTATGCCAAACTGATCCAGCATTTCTGCGGCCAGTTTCATGGTTGGCCAGTCAGACTTAGAACCCATGATGATACCGACTTTCATCTTCAACTCCTTAATTCAACTCTTATTGGTGAGTAGATAAACTTGCCAGCATTATACGAGGATTCTCAACTCAAGCAAACGTTTGCGCCTGTTTTTAATGTCAATTGGTGTAATTTGTTATCAAATAGCTTTAGTCTTAGCTAGTGAATGTTTGTAAACTTTAACTCTTCAAATGCAAAATCAGACAGGAAAGAATTAGTGGATAATTTTGAGCAGGTATTATTGGCTCTGAATAATGGTGAGGTTATCGCCTACCCAACCGAAGGTGTATTTGGTGTTGGTTGTGATCCTGATAATCCAGAAGCCATTAAGAAACTACTTGAGCTAAAGCAAAGACCAGTTGAGAAAGGCTTGATTCTGATTGCTGCTAGCTATCAACAGTTACTACCTTATATCGATGAGTCGCAGCTTACTCAAGATCAGCTTAGGAAAGTGCATCGAACTTGGCCAGGAGCGGTAACATGGATAATGCCGTGTAGTGATAAAGTATCTAGTTTGGTCTGCGGTCAGTTTGATTCGATTGCTGTACGTGTTACCGATCATCCTTTGGTCCAAAAAATGTGTAATGATTTTGGGAAGCCGCTAACCTCGACGAGTGCAAATTTGACTGGCAAACCTGCTTGCTTGACAAGCCAAGAGGTCGAGCGTCAACTTGGAGAGCATTTAGCCGTGATCTTAGTTGGTGAAACAGGTGGAAGAGATAGACCGAGTGAGATTCGTGACGCCAAAACATCTAAAGTATTGAGGCAAGGGTAATCCTGAGAAGGAAGTGAAAGATATGTCAGCCATCGATAAGCAAGCAGTAAAACATTTTTTAATTGAGCTACAAGACTCAATTTGTCAGCAGTTAGAGCTAAAGGACGGACGAGCCAAGTTTAAAGAGGATGCTTGGAGCCGAGAGCCTGGAGAGAAACTGGGTGGCGGTGGTCGAACACGTGTAATGACAGAAGGGGCAGTTTTTGAGCAAGGTGGGGTGAATTTTTCTCATGTTGAAGGTAAAGAAATGCCCGCATCTGCAACTGCCCATCGCCCAGAGCTGGCCGGTCGCCGTTTTGAGGCGATGGGTGTCTCTTTGGTTATGCATCCGAATAACCCTTATGTGCCTACATCACATGCCAATGTGCGATTTTTCGTGGCTGAAAAAGAGGGTGAAGAACCTATATGGTGGTTTGGCGGAGGGTTTGATTTAACGCCTTTTTATCCTTTTGAAGAGGATGCACAGTATTGGCACAATACAGCTAAGGAAGTCTGTGCACCCTTTGGCAATGAGGTATACCCCGAGCACAAAGCTTGGTGTGACAAGTATTTCTATCTTCCGCACCGTAATGAAACTCGCGGAGTCGGAGGATTGTTTTTTGATGATCTTAATCATTGGGAGTTTGATAAATGCTTGTCTTATATAAAGGCTGTCGGTGAAGGTTTTACTCAAGCATACCTGCCAATAGTTGAGCGGCGTAAAGATACTGATTTTGGTGAGCGAGAGCGTCAGTTCCAGTTATATCGCCGTGGTCGCTATGTAGAGTTTAATTTGGTTTTTGATCGAGGAACCTTATTTGGTTTACAAAGTGGTGGTCGTACTGAGTCTATTTTGATGTCCATGCCGCCGCTGGCTCGTTGGGAATACGGCTATCAGGTTAAAGAGGGCAGCCATGAAGCCGATCTCTATCAGCATTACCTCAAGCCAAGAGATTGGTAGGGCTTTCTTCTGAATATTGTTAGTGGTAGGGTCGTTGTTCAACAATGACCCTTTTGTGTTTAATAGGTAAGGACATGACTGAGCAGAGCGCGTGCTATGCCGTTTTTGGCAACCCAATCAATCAGAGTAAATCACCATTTATTCACACCTTGTTTGCGCAGCAAACCAAACAACCAATGACATATACAGCAGAGCAGGCACCTATTGATGGCTTTGAGGCGGCAGTAAAAGCCTTTTTTTCAAAAGGAGGAAATGGATGTAATGTCACTGTACCTTTTAAGGAGCAAGCGTTTCGTTTGGCGACTCAATTAACGGAGCGAGCTCAGCTTGCTGGTGCAGTAAATACACTCAAAAAACTCTCCTGTGGGCAAATATTGGGCGACAATACCGATGGAGAAGGGCTTGTTCAAGATTTACTGCGGTGTGATGTAACGTTAGAAGATTCGCGAGTTTTGCTTATTGGTGCCGGAGGTGCTACTAGAGGCGTTATTAAGCCACTTCTTGAGCATAATCCTGCTGAAATTGTTATAACTAACCGCACATATAGCAAAGCTCAAAAATTAGCAGAAATATTTCAGCCTTATGGTGGGGTTGTTGCACAGGAAATGAGTGCGGTATCGGATGCTTATGATGTAATTATCAATTCAACCTCTGCCAGTTTAACTGGTGATATACCGACTATCTCGGCTGATATTTTTTCTACATACAGCGTGGCTTACGATATGATGTATGGTCGAGGTAATACGTCTTTCAACCAATGGGCACTGGACAATGGTACCACCTCTGTTTTTGATGGTTTAGGGATGCTAGTTGGCCAAGCTGCGGAAAGTTTCTTTCTTTGGCGTGGGATTAGACCAGAAGTACAAACGGTGCTTGATACGCTCAAAAGTCACCTTGAGGATGTTTCATGAATCAATCGATTTTGTTTTCTGATATTCATTCATGGGACGAAGATAAACAGGCTGTGTTATTTTCAGCGCAGCGCTCGGGAGCTCTTATTCAGTGCCAGATCAGCAAAAAGGTACTAGAGAGCATTGCTGGGTGCTCTCTTAATGGTGAACAACAAATTCTAGAGGCTTTCTCTATGTTGCGCTTTGATATTGAAGAGCTAACTGAGCAGTTAATAGAGGATGAGGCTTTTAATGATCAGGGGATGGTTGAAGTGGCGAGCTGATACCTTCTACCTTATGAAGATAGTCTTCTTTATTTTGTACATAGTTATTCGCAGATTTTTGTAGAAAAGCACGTTCTTTATCATTCAGTAGGCGTGCTTGTTTGACTGGACTTCCAACATACAGAAACCCGCTTTCAAGTACTTTCCCTGGGGGAACTAAGCTTCCTGCTCCTATCATTACGTCGGTTTCTATCAAAGCGCCGTCTAAGACAGTGGCTCCCATGCCGACTAATACTCTGTCTTGGATTATACAACCATGCAGCATTACTTTATGTCCTATGGTGACATCATTACCTATGAGTAATGGAAAGCCATCAGGGTTTTCCTGGTTTTTATGCGTTACGTGCAGCACGCTTCCGTCTTGTATATTAGTTCGCTCACCGATATGGATGTGGTTGACGTCTCCTCTAGCGGCAACAAAAGGCCAGATACTAGAATCATTGCCGATGCGAATATCGCCAACCAGAACAGAGCTGTTATCTACGTAGACTCTTTGTCCTAATTGTGGGCTGATATCTTTATAGCTGCGTAAGGGACTCATTTTTAATCCTTATCTAATGAGATTGGTAGTATATAAGGGAGTTTAAAGTAGCAAAAATGACGACTTTTGAACATAAAATCCTCAAACGATGAAAAAATAAAAAAAAACTGGAAAAAGAGCTTGCCAATGTGAAGTCGATCTCTATAATGCCCCCTCGCTGACACGCTAATGCGGACAAATTGAAGTCGTAGCAATTATCGAGTCAGACAGGTCTACTAGATTAAGCAGAAATGCTAACAAAATAAGTTTAAAAAGTGTTTGACACTCGACTTTATATCGCTAGAATGACCGTCCGTTTTGAGCTGGTCTCATAACAATGCTCTTTAACAAACTAAACCTATCAATCTGTGTGGGCACTCGTTGATGATAATCCAAAAATGATTCTATTGAATCACTTTAGGTATCAATGAACTGAGTGACCAATACAAATAACGACTTTCTCTTGTAGAAAGGCATTATTTGGCACAGTCAATTCATTATCGTTCTATTCCTATTTATTTAAGAAGAGAACGATAATAGCTTTAAAATTACATGTTTCTGTTTGTTTTCGAATAAGCGGTAAATATTAGTTTTGAAGTCAGTATTCATTGAGCCCAATCCTATTTAGTTAGGAAATCAAAACTTTAAATTGAAGAGTTTGATCATGGCTCAGATTGAACGCTGGCGGCAGGCCTAACACATGCAAGTCGAGCGGAAACGAGAAGTAGCTTGCTACTTCGGCGTCGAGCGGCGGACGGGTGAGTAATGCCTGGGAAATTGCCTTGATGTGGGGGATAACCATTGGAAACGATGGCTAATACCGCATAATGCTTTTGTTTGTAATGAACGGGAGCCAAAGAGGGGGACCTTCGGGCCTCTCGCGTCAAGATATGCCCAGGTGGGATTAGCTAGTTGGTGAGGTAATGGCTCACCAAGGCGACGATCCCTAGCTGGTCTGAGAGGATGATCAGCCACACTGGAACTGAGACACGGTCCAGACTCCTACGGGAGGCAGCAGTGGGGAATATTGCACAATGGGCGCAAGCCTGATGCAGCCATGCCGCGTGTATGAAGAAGGCCTTCGGGTTGTAAAGTACTTTCAGCAGTGAGGAAGGTGGATGTGTTAATAGCACATTCATTTGACGTTAGCTGCAGAAGAAGCACCGGCTAACTCCGTGCCAGCAGCCGCGGTAATACGGAGGGTGCGAGCGTTAATCGGAATTACTGGGCGTAAAGCGCATGCAGGTGGATGATTAAGTCAGATGTGAAAGCCCGGGGCTCAACCTCGGAATAGCATTTGAAACTGGTCATCTAGAGTACTGTAGAGGGGGGTAGAATTTCAGGTGTAGCGGTGAAATGCGTAGAGATCTGAAGGAATACCAGTGGCGAAGGCGGCCCCCTGGACAGATACTGACACTCAGATGCGAAAGCGTGGGGAGCAAACAGGATTAGATACCCTGGTAGTCCACGCCGTAAACGATGTCTACTTGGAGGTTGTGGCCTTGAGCCGTGGCTTTCGGAGCTAACGCGTTAAGTAGACCGCCTGGGGAGTACGGTCGCAAGATTAAAACTCAAATGAATTGACGGGGGCCCGCACAAGCGGTGGAGCATGTGGTTTAATTCGATGCAACGCGAAGAACCTTACCTACTCTTGACATCCAGAGAAGCCAGCGGAGACGCAGGTGTGCCTTCGGGAGCTCTGAGACAGGTGCTGCATGGCTGTCGTCAGCTCGTGTTGTGAAATGTTGGGTTAAGTCCCGCAACGAGCGCAACCCTTATCCTTGTTTGCCAGCGAGTAATGTCGGGAACTCCAGGGAGACTGCCGGTGATAAACCGGAGGAAGGTGGGGACGACGTCAAGTCATCATGGCCCTTACGAGTAGGGCTACACACGTGCTACAATGGCGCATACAGAGGGCGGCCAACTTGCAAAAGTGAGCGAATCCCAAAAAGTGCGTCGTAGTCCGGATTGGAGTCTGCAACTCGACTCCATGAAGTCGGAATCGCTAGTAATCGTGGATCAGAATGCCACGGTGAATACGTTCCCGGGCCTTGTACACACCGCCCGTCACACCATGGGAGTGGGCTGCAAAAGAAGTAGGTAGTTTAACCTTCGGGAGAACGCTTACCACTTTGTGGTTCATGACTGGGGTGAAGTCGTAACAAGGTAGCGCTAGGGGAACCTGGCGCTGGATCACCTCCTTATACGATGATTATTTTTGATGAGTGCCCACACAGATTGATGGTTTATGTAGTTTAAGAGAAAGAAGATATCCCAATATCTTCAACTTAGTGTCCCGTTCGTCTAGAGGCCTAGGACACCGCCCTTTCACGGCGGTAACAGGGGTTCGACTCCCCTACGGGATACCATTGGGTCGTTAGCTCAGTTGGTAGAGCAGTTGACTTTTAATCAATTGGTCGCAGGTTCGAATCCTGCACGACCCACCATTTTCTCAAGATATGGGGCTATAGCTCAGCTGGGAGAGCGCCTGCCTTGCACGCAGGAGGTCAGCAGTTCGATCCTGCTTAGCTCCACCATTCTTGATACGATGGGCGATTAGCTCAGTTGGGAGAGCACCTGCCTTACAAGCAGGGGGTCACTGGTTCGAGCCCGGTATCGCCCACCATTCTCTAAGTATTTTTGCGTTTCAATTTCTATTACCGCCACCGTTAAACGTATGTGGTTGTAATTATTGACGTCGATAGTATTTAGACAATGTAGTTTCCACTAGGAAGATACATCGCTCTTTAACAATTTGGAAAGCTGACGAACAATAACCGTGATTGGTTGTTGTTCAAATAAAAGTTCTCAAATCCTAATGATTCTTTTTAACGAAAGAATGATTGGGTACCAACACACATTCAAGTGTTCTTGGAAACACCACAATTCGTTGTGGCGTTTATATTTGAGTCCGGCAAAATCGAACGCTGTCTCGCTCATTCAAATAATGAGACAGCAACTTTGGTTGTTTAATTAACAACACCAACTGAGCAAGACTCTTTGGGGTTGTATGGTTAAGTGACTAAGCGTACACGGTGGATGCCTTGGCAGTCAGAGGCGATGAAAGACGTAGTAACTTGCGATAAGCCCAGATTAGGTAGTAACAACCGTTTGAGTCTGGGATGTCTGAATGGGGAAACCCACGTGCATAAGCACGTATCATTAACTGAATACATAGGTTAATGAGGCAAACCGGGGGAACTGAAACATCTAAGTACCCCGAGGAAAAGAAATCAACCGAGATTCCGAAAGTAGCGGCGAGCGAAATTGGATTAGCCCTTAAGCTTTACACGCGTTAGACGAACAGCCTGGAAAGGCCGACAATAAAGGGTGATAGTCCCGTAGTCGACGACGTGTGTTCAGTGAAATCGAGTAGGACGGGACACGTGATATCCTGTCTGAATATGGGGGGACCATCCTCCAAGGCTAAATACTACTGACTGACCGATAGTGAACCAGTACCGTGAGGGAAAGGCGAAAAGAACCCCTGTGAGGGGAGTGAAATAGAACCTGAAACCGTGTACGTACAAGCAGTAGGAGCACCTTCGTGGTGTGACTGCGTACCTTTTGTATAATGGGTCAGCGACTTATATTCAGTAGCAAGGTTAACCATCTAGGGGAGCCGTAGAGAAATCGAGTCTTAACTGGGCGTCGAGTTGCTGGATATAGACCCGAAACCAGGTGATCTAGCCATGGGCAGGTTGAAGGTTGAGTAACATCAACTGGAGGACCGAACCGACTAATGTTGAAAAATTAGCGGATGACTTGTGGCTAGGGGTGAAAGGCCAATCAAACCTGGAGATAGCTGGTTCTCCCCGAAATCTATTTAGGTAGAGCCTCGGACGAATACTACTGGGGGTAGAGCACTGTTAAGGCTAGGGGGTCATCCCGACTTACCAACCCTTTGCAAACTCCGAATACCAGTAAGTACTATCCGGGAGACACACGGCGGGTGCTAACGTCCGTCGTGGAGAGGGAAACAACCCAGACCGCCAGCTAAGGTCCCAAAGTATAGCTAAGTGGGAAACGATGTGGGAAGGCTTAGACAGCTAGGATGTTGGCTTAGAAGCAGCCATCATTTAAAGAAAGCGTAATAGCTCACTAGTCGAGTCGGCCTGCGCGGAAGATGTAACGGGGCTAAGCTATACACCGAAGCTGCGGCAATACAGTTTACTGTATTGGGTAGGGGAGCGTTCTGTAAGCCGTTGAAGGTGTGCTGTAAGGCATGCTGGAGGTATCAGAAGTGCGAATGCTGACATGAGTAACGATAAAGGGGGTGAAAAACCCCCTCGCCGGAAGACCAAGGGTTCCTGTCCAACGTTAATCGGGGCAGGGTAAGTCGACCCCTAAGGCGAGGCCGAAAGGCGTAGTCGATGGGAAACGGGTTAATATTCCCGTACTTCTTACAATTGCGATGGGGGGACGGAGAAGGCTAGGTGAGCCTGGCGACGGTTGTCCAGGTTCAAGTGCGTAGGCTTGAGAGTTAGGTAAATCCGGCTCTCTCCAAAGCTGAGACACGACGTCGAGCACCTACGGGTGTGAAGTCATTGATGCCATGCTTCCAGGAAAAGCCTCTAAGCTTCAGATTGTAAGAAATCGTACCCCAAACCGACACAGGTGGTCGGGTAGAGAATACCAAGGCGCTTGAGAGAACTCGGGTGAAGGAACTAGGCAAAATGGTACCGTAACTTCGGGAGAAGGTACGCTCTTGTCGGTGAAGTCCCTTGCGGATGGAGCTAACGGGAGTCGCAGATACCAGGTGGCTGCAACTGTTTATTAAAAACACAGCACTGTGCAAAATCGTAAGATGACGTATACGGTGTGACGCCTGCCCGGTGCCGGAAGGTTAATTGATGGGGTTAGACTTAGGTCGAAGCTCTTGATCGAAGCCCCGGTAAACGGCGGCCGTAACTATAACGGTCCTAAGGTAGCGAAATTCCTTGTCGGGTAAGTTCCGACCTGCACGAATGGCGTAATGATGGCCACGCTGTCTCCACCCGAGACTCAGTGAAATTGAAATCGCTGTGAAGATGCAGTGTACCCGCGGCTAGACGGAAAGACCCCGTGAACCTTTACTACAGCTTGGCACTGAACATTGAGCCTACATGTGTAGGATAGGTGGGAGGCTTTGATATGTGCACGCCAGTGTGCATGGAGCCATCCTTGAAATACCACCCTTGTATGTTTGATGTTCTAACTTAGACCCATTATCTGGGTCAAGGACAGTGCCTGGTGGGTAGTTTGACTGGGGCGGTCTCCTCCCAAAGAGTAACGGAGGAGCACGAAGGTGGGCTAAACACGGTTGGACATCGTGTGGTTAGTGCAATGGCATAAGCCCGCTTGACTGCGAGAATGACAATTCGAGCAGGTGCGAAAGCAGGTCATAGTGATCCGGTGGTTCTGTATGGAAGGGCCATCGCTCAACGGATAAAAGGTACTCCGGGGATAACAGGCTGATACCGCCCAAGAGTTCATATCGACGGCGGTGTTTGGCACCTCGATGTCGGCTCATCACATCCTGGGGCTGAAGTCGGTCCCAAGGGTATGGCTGTTCGCCATTTAAAGTGGTACGCGAGCTGGGTTTAGAACGTCGTGAGACAGTTCGGTCCCTATCTGCCGTGGGCGTTGGAAGATTGAAGGGGGCTGCTCCTAGTACGAGAGGACCGGAGTGGACGAACCTCTGGTGTTCGGGTTGTCATGCCAATGGCATTGCCCGGTAGCTAAGTTCGGAATCGATAACCGCTGAAAGCATCTAAGCGGGAAGCGAGCCCTAAGATGAGTCTTCCCTGACCCCTTGAGGGTCCTAAAGGGTTGTTCAAGACTAGAACGTTGATAGGCAGGGTGTGTAAGCGTTGTGAGGCGTTGAGCTAACCTGTACTAATTGCCCGTGAGGCTTAACCATACAACACCCAAAGGGTTTTGTTGTGGACTCAAAGTAGAACATTGAATGTGTAGAGAACGCTCTTTAAAGAGTAAGCAGCTTTCCAGATTTTGACCGGTTGCGAGTGCGCAGCGGGTCACCTAATTTGCTTGGCGACCATAGCGTTGTGGACCCACCTGAACCCATGCCGAACTCAGAAGTGAAACACAATAGCGCCGATGGTAGTGTGGGGTCTCCCCATGTGAGAGTAGGACATCGCCAGGCTTTTATTAAGCGCTATGAATTTACTATTCGTAACGCAAGCTAAGGCATAGCATCAAAGTAAGACTAAGTTTTAGTGACAATTTACGGAGAGATGGCTGAGTGGTTGAAAGCACCGGTCTTGAAAACCGGCATACGTTAATAGCGTATCTAGGGTTCAAATCCCTATCTCTCCGCCACTATTAAGGCCCAAGCATATGCTTGGGCCTTTTTTTATCTAAAAAAGCATTCACAAAAGGTTACCATTCTTAATTTCATATGAAACAATAGGCTTTTGGTATTAGGTTCATATTTAGGTTATTTTTACCTTAAGTATGGGGACCTCAATCGATTCTAATTTTAGTTGGATGAAATATGTATCACAGGGATCCTAAGAGTAAGCTAGCCCGAAGCTTTATGTCTCATGTCTGGTTAGAGCGTGGACACCAAAACTTGAATGATTTTCTGACACCTCAAGTGTTAGTTAAATCACCAGTAAAACAAAGTGTTGGTGGTGAAAGTTTATCTGATGCTTTTTCATTATGGTTTAGAGGCTTTCCTAATTTACAGTATCGGGAGAAGACACTGCAAATCTATAAAGACAGAGTCAATATTAACTGGGAAGTTAAAGGTGATCACCTAGGAGAATTTTTAGGAGTGGCTGCGACAGGTAAGCCAGTCAAGTATTCTGGGGCAACAACTCTAGTTATGTTTGACCAAAAAATCCATGCATATAGTGCTGACGTACAAGTATCAACTGTCGTTGAGCAGATTTCACCAGCTCCCTACGTTGCCAAAAAAGCGCTTGGAGATGATATGTATCTAGCAGTAAATAGACTACTTCGTCTTAACCTTACTAAAAGGCAGATTGATTGCTTATCGTTACTGTGTTTGAGGTGTGACAGCAGAGTTATTTCATCAAAGCTTAATATAAAATACAGTACTTTCAGAACACATGTGGAGAGAACTCTACCTTTGATTGGTCTTACATCGAGCAAAGATGTATTTGATTGGGCTCTCTCTTCAAACACTTTAGAAATTCTAATCACAATAGGCTTGGAAAAGGTATGTTGATGTTTATTATTCGATACGTATGTTTCAATCCTAGTTTATTTTAAAGGCCGCAATCAGGCATTTTACTTCAACTCTATAGCCGTTTAAGTTAGTTGCTATTAAGAAGAGTATTAAGATTCAAGAGGCGGTAAAAAAGATTGTTTGGTACGACATGATGACTTCTTTACTCGACTGTTGCTGTGACAATTCTATATATTTATTAAACCAAGGTTTAATAAAGCTCTGTCCATAATGACCATAGTGTGGCAGCCAGCCTATTATGTAGTTTATGAATTCTTGTTGAGTTTTAAATCTTGTTTGTCTCTCTTCTTCCCATAGAGTGATCTTGTGAAATCCAGACTTTGAAAGAAGTGACCGCATACCTTCTTTGGTATGAAAATGGTAAGGGTTAGTGAAAGATTTAGAAAGCTCCATATATAAGGGGAGGGATTCACACCAGTCGGCAGCATCCCATAAATCGGTACATCTTGGGTAGATCAAGCCAAGAAATATTCCATCATTTACAAGTCTTGCTCTTATGCCATGCAGAGTTTTTCCAATTTCTGATACCCAGTGTAAGCAATTGAAGCTGGTTATTATTTGATAGTCATTCTGATGCTTGAACAGCTCCTCAGCATTTTCCTTATAAAACTGGCAATTTGGGTACTTATTGATGGCAAATTTTACCATATCGCTGGAAGCATCAATCCCACTAACCTTGGCTCCCATATTACTCATTAAATTGGAAATTTTTCCATCACCACTGCCCACATCGAGAAGTTTTTTGCCCATAAATTCAAGCTGAATTTTATTAATCAGATAATTTGATTCGCTCTGTTGGACTGAAGAGTTTTTACTATAGTGCGCTGCGTCACGAAATAGAGTCATTTATATACTTCCAGTGGTCATTTTGGCCGACACGGTTGTGAGTATTGGATGATAACATATTGATGAATAATGCTTATCCCTTACGCGTTTTAGATCAGTGACTAAGGATTCATTTTCATCTTTATACAATTATTGAGCAATACCATGCCTTTTTATCATTTGATATAGCAAAGGCCTTTGCTTTTTTAGAGTTTTATTACCCAAGCCAATTAGTTTTACCCCATGGGTCATTCTCATGGGTTTTTTTTATTAATAAAGTTCTTTTAGTTTTCGGGTTAATGTATTTCTCCCCCAACCTAGTACTTTAGCTGCGTCTTGTTTGTGACCCTTAGTATGTTCCAAAGCGGCTTCTAGAAGAATACGTTCAAATTCTGGTTGGGCATGGCTAAGTATTTCTGTCTCTCCTTCTGTTAACGATTGTTTAGCCCAATTAGAAAGTTGATTTTGCCAGCTGGTATCAATCTCCCCACTAGCGTTTGTTTTACTTGTAGAGAGTTCTGGCGGAAGGTCAGGTGGTAAAATTTCATTTCCACTTGCCATGACTGTTAGCCACCGGCAAGTATTTTCGAGTTGCCTTACATTGCCGGGCCAATTGAGATCGGTAAGAGTTTGCACGGTCGATGGGTGTAGAGTTTTTATATCGACTTCAAGCTCTTGTGCGGCTAGGGATAAAAAGTGGAGGGTTAGCTTCTCAATATCTTGTTTTCGTTGGCGCAATGCAGGTATGTGTATACGTATAACATTAAGTCGATGGAATAAGTCTTCACGAAAATCGCCGTGATGGACAAGGTTTTCTAGATGCTGATGCGTGGCTGCTATGATACGAACATCGACTTTGATAGGTGAGTGTCCGCCGACTCGGTAGAACTGACCGTCAGCGAGCACACGAAGTAAACGAGTTTGAATATCAAGTGGCATGTCGCCAATTTCATCAAGAAATAAAGTACCGCTATTTGCTTGCTCAAAGCGTCCTTTACGTATGCCATTTGCACCAGTGAAGGCCCCTTTTTCATGACCAAAGAGCTCGGATTCAATCAAATCTTTTGGGATGGCAGCCATGTTAAGTGCAATAAAAGGTTTGGCAGCTCTAGGACTATGTCGATGAAGTGCCTTAGCGACTAATTCTTTGCCTGTACCAGATTCGCCGTTAATTAGAACAGAAATCGATGAGCGTGAAAGCCGGCCAATGGCGCGAAAGACTTCTTGCATTGCTGGTGCTTTACCAATAATTTCTGGAGCATTGCTGTTATTTAGTTCACCTAGGTTTTGATCGTGTTGTTGTTCTTGATGATGAGCGATGGCTCTTTCAACTAGGCTAAGGGTTTCGTCTACGTCAAATGGCTTGGGCAGATAATCAAATGCACCTTGTTGATAAGCATTGACTGCAGCATCTAGATCAGAATGGGCTGTCATTATTATTATTGGCAGTTCAGGTGAGTTTTGATGAACTTGTTGTAACAGATCTATGCCGCTTAGGCCTGGCATACGGATATCAGATACTAATACATCCGGTATTTCACGTTCTAATGCGATAAGTACACTTTCAGCTTCAGAAAATGTTTCGCATTTGATGTTGGCGGATGAAAGGGTTTTTTCTAACACCCAACGGATGGAGCTGTCATCATCGACGACCCACACATACCCTTTACTCATAAAACATTTTCCCTTTTAAAAGGCCACTCAAGCAATTGAAATAGGTAGATAAACACTAAATTTTGTTCGACCAGGCCAGCTTTCTAAATCAATTTTTCCTTGGTGCTGGTCGATTAGGTTTTGAGCGATAGATAATCCAAGTCCCGTACCTCCTTCCCTTCCGCTGACCATAGGGTAGAAAAGGGTATCTTGTAGCTCATTTGGAACACCAGGACCATTATCAATAATGTCTATTTGTACTGCTAATTTAAAGTTTTGACCATGGATATTAACTTGATGCACCGCTCTGGTGCGTATGACAATATGACCATGTGGTTGGCGCTGTAGAATTTGTCCAGCGTTACTGACAATGTTTAATAAGGCTTGTTCTATCTGATCAGCATCAAGAGAAAACTCCGGTAAGCTAGGGTCGTAGTCTCGCTCAATCTTCACATATGCACCAATTTCTAGGTCTACAAGTTGGCGAACTTTTTCAAGAATAAGATGCAAATTTTGTTTTTGTTTTTGTCCTGGTTTTTGTGGGCCGAGTAGTCTATCGACCAGCACTCGCAATCTATCTGCTTGCTCAATAATGATCTGAGTGTACTCAACCATTGAATGGTCTGGCAACATACGCTCTAAAAGCTGCGCAGCCCCCCTAAGGCCACCAAGAGGATTTTTTATCTCGTGTGCTAGTCCTCTAACTAATAACCTTGCAGCTTGCTGTTGGGCGTGCTGATTGAGTTCTTGTGACAAACGACGTTGTTGCTCTACTTTTCTTAATTCAACTAATAACAGTAGCTGCTTTTGCCATGAGATCGGACTGACTGTTACTTCTAGAATGAGAGGCTTACCATCCATGACCAAAGTGAAATTGCTGTCTGTCATACTTTGACCAGTTTGAAGTGGCCGAGATAGCCAAGCTAAATCAATCGATGGATTTTGAATTAGGCTTGGTAGCCTCTGCTCAGTAATTCGTTTGGTATTTTGAGCAAAGAGTTGTTCTGCCGAAGAGTTTGCGTAGTGGATCTGCAGTGATTCGTTAACAATAATCACTGCTGTTGTTTGATGACTGAGTATGATGCTATTGAGCTCGCTGTCCACAACCTGTCCTCATCCATGATAGCAATTTAATTGCACCAATGTGGTGCGAAGGTGCTTTTAGTATGGCCTATAGACTCAGATACAAGAAGAAAAAATGCTATTAGTTGGTGACTTGATAAGTATCTGGTGCCGCTTGGTAGAAAAAAGGCTCACCGAAAAGTGAGCCTATCTTATACTACCATCAATCAATTTTCACACTGAGTAATAAAGTTCAAACTCAAGTGGATGAGTGGTCATGTTTATTTGAGCGACATCTTGGGACTTGAGATCTATGTAAGAATCAATAAAGTCATCAGAGAATACGCCACCAGTAGTTAAGAATTCACGATCTTGGTCGAGTGAATTTAGGGCATCTTTGAGTGAATATGCAACAGTTGGTATCTCGGCCGCTTCCTCTGCAGGCAAATCGTAGAGATCTTTATCCATTGCTTCACCAGGGTGAATTTTATTTTTAATGCCATCAAGGCCAGCCATAAGCATTGCAGCAAAGCATAAGTATGGATTAGCTGATGGGTCACCAAAGCGAACTTCAATACGTCTTGCTTTTGGACTTGGAACCACAGGAATACGAATAGAAGCGCTGCGATTTCGAGCCGAATATGCCAGCATTACAGGGGCCTCGAAGCCCGGAACAAGGCGTTTGTAAGAATTGGTTGATGCGTTAGCAAATGCGTTGATTGCACGAGCGTGTTTAATGATACCACCAATATAGTAAAGCGCTGTCTCAGAAAGACCGCCATATTTATCGCCCGCAAATAGATTCACTCCATCCTTCGCGAGGGATTGGTGGACGTGCATACCGCTACCATTATCGCCAACTAGTGGTTTAGGCATAAAGGTCGCTGTTTTACCAAAAGCATGGGCAACGTTGTGTACCACATACTTATACACTTGGATTTCATCTGCTTTGGAGGTAAGAGTATTAAAGCGAGTGGCGATTTCGTTTTGTCCTGCAGTGGCAACTTCATGGTGGTGGGCCTCTACAACTAATCCCATTTCTTCCATGATAAGACACATCGCGGAGCGGATATCTTGAGATGAGTCAACAGGAGCAACAGGGAAATAGCCACCCTTGACGCCAGGGCGGTGACCTTTGTTGCCTTCTTCGTAATCAGAACCTGTATTCCACGCAGCTTCTATATCATCAATCTTGAAGAAAGAACCTGACATATTTGTTGCGAACTTCACGTCATCAAAGAGGAAAAATTCAGGTTCAGGGCCAATAAGCACAGTATCTGCAACACCTGTTGAGCGCATGTAGTCTTCGGCGCGTTTGGCGATTGAGCGAGGATCTCTGTCATAACCTTGCATCGTCGCAGGTTCAAGAATGTCACAGCGAATGTTTAGAGTCGCATCTTCAGTAAACGGGTCCAATACTGCTGATGAAGCATCTGGCATCATAACCATGTCTGATTCATTGATACCCTTCCAACCAGCGACCGAGGATCCATCGAACATTTTGCCTTCTTCGAAGAATTCTGCATCGACTTGGTGAGTGGGGACAGAGATATGCTGCTCTTTCCCTTTAGTATCTGTAAAACGCAGATCTACAAACTTAACTTCGTTTTCTTGGATCAGCGACAGAACGTTTTCAACTGACATCTTGGATAACCTCCAGTGTTATTAAAGCAGTGTTGGCTTGATTGAATGCAAAAATCTAGCATTGATTAATTTTGTTTCAACTGTATTAATCGATGCCCAATCTAGTATAAGCTAATACCGTGCCAACAATTTAAGTGTTTAAATTCAGTGTTTTATCTAGATTGCAACCATAATGGGGCGAAGCTCTGCACCACCATGGTTATCTATTGCACCATAATGGGGCTAGAAGATATTTCTACACCATTTTGAAACCAAAGACTATTTCATTCTTTCGATAATTACTACTGGTGTCAGTGAGTAATGGTGTATAGGTAGAGTGATATTGTGTTTCTTTGGCACTGGTTACGAATAAAACTAATGTATCAGATCACATATTTCTGGGTTTTTCGCTAGAATCTGGTACATTACGGTCGTTTTTTTAATCAAATAGGCACTGCTCATTAAATGTCCAATTTAAGAGGGTTGCTTTTTTTATAAGTGAATCAAAATCCATGGCTACTCCACAGATTGATAATTTAAGAAATATTGCGATCATCGCGCACGTTGACCACGGTAAAACGACACTGGTTGATAAACTACTGCAACAATCAGGGACATTAGAGTCTCGCGGTGAGGCTGAAGAGCGAGTCATGGACTCGAACGATATCGAGAAAGAACGTGGTATTACCATTCTTGCGAAAAATACAGCAATCAACTGGAATGATTACCGCATTAATATCGTCGATACTCCAGGACACGCAGACTTTGGTGGTGAAGTAGAGCGTATTATGTCGATGGTAGACTCGGTTCTGCTTATTGTTGATGCTGTTGATGGCCCTATGCCACAAACTCGCTTTGTCACTCAAAAAGCGTTTGCGCACGGTCTTAAACCGATCGTGGTTATTAACAAAATTGACCGTCCAGGAGCAAGGCCTGATTGGGTCATGGACCAAGTATTCGACTTATTCGATAACTTAGGTGCGACGGATGAGCAATTAGACTTTAAAGTTGTGTATGCTTCTGCTCTTAACGGCTGGGCTTCTCAAGAAGAAGACGAAATTGGCGAGAATATGGAGCCACTATTCCAAACTATCGTTGAGCAAGTAGCGCCACCTCAAGTTGACCTAGACGGTCCGTTACAGATGCAAGTTTCTCAGTTAGACTACAGCTCTTATGTTGGTGTTATCGGTGTTGCTCGTGTTACTCGTGGTAGTGTAAAGGCTAACCAACAAGTAACAGTAATCAGCGCTGATGGTAAAACTCGTAATGGTAAAGTGGGTACTGTTATGGGTTACTTAGGCCTTGAGCGTCATGAAGTGGAACAAGCAAATGCGGGTGATATTATTGCTATTACTGGTCTGGGTGAACTTAAAATCTCAGATACGATTTGTGCGCAAAACGCTGTAGAAGCTCTGCCGCCACTATCGGTTGATGAGCCTACCGTTACTATGACTTTCCAAGTAAACACTTCTCCGTTTGCGGGTAAAGAAGGTAAGTTTGTTACTTCACGTAACATTCTAGAGCGTCTTGAAAAAGAATTGGTACATAATGTTGCATTGCGAGTAGAGCAAACAGACGATCCAGATAAGTTCCGCGTGTCAGGTCGTGGTGAACTTCACCTGTCCATCTTGATTGAAAATATGCGTCGTGAAGGTTTTGAGCTAGCGGTATCTCGTCCTGAAGTTATCATCAAAGAACAAGATGGTCAGCTTATGGAACCGTTTGAGATAGTGACTATTGATGTAATGGAAGAGCACCAAGGCGGCATAATGGAAAACATTGGTTTGCGTAAAGGTGAGCTAAAAGATATGTCACCGGATGGAAAAGGCCGTATACGTATGGACTTTGTGATGCCATCTCGTGGCTTGATTGGTTTCCAAACTGAGTTTATGACATTAACTTCAGGCTCTGGTCTGCTATACCACACGTTTGATCATTATGGCCCACATAAAGGCGGTAATATTGGTCAGCGTATCAACGGTGTATTGGTTGCCAATGCGGCTGGTAAGGCATTAACCAATGCGTTATTTAATCTACAAGAGCGTGGTCGTATGTTTATCGGTCATGGTGTGGAAGTATACGAAGGTATGGTGATCGGTATCCATAGCCGTGATAACGACTTGACGGTTAACGCACTTAAAGGTAAGCAGTTAACTAACGTACGCGCTTCAGGTACTGATGATGCGCAGGTTCTGACGCCGCCAATCATTATGACTCTAGAGCAAGCACTTGAGTTTATCGATGATGATGAGCTAGTAGAAGTAACACCAGAAAGCATCCGTATTCGTAAGAAATTCCTAACAGAAAGCGATCGTAAGCGCGAAGCACGAAACGCTAAGTAAGTTTCTCCAAGCAATACTTTAAAGCCCCGTAGAGCCTCTCTGCGGGGCTTTTTTCTATCCTGATTCCACAATTCACGCCCACTCAAATATTTTTCCAATAAATATCATATGCTTGAGTTGAACAAACAATTAATGCATATTGTTTTCTCGTATACATGGAACGTATCGTGCGTAGAACAAGAAAATAATGGATTTATTTTGGTAAAGTTTTCGTTTAGATAATATCTCGATCCCTTATTTGCTTGCGGCACTGCGTATCTTAATTTATTAGTCGCAGTTTTAGATCATGAACTCTTTGATAACTAAGATTCTGAGCTGCTATTTATTTAAAGATATGGAGATCAAATGAATTTTAATAAGACTCTACTCGCTACATTTTGCAGCGCATCCCTATTTGCCGCCTCAGCTATTTCAGCTGAAGATTCACTAACTATCGGTATATCTCAGTACCCAGCAACTCTTCACCCTGCGCTAGATAGTGCAGTAGCAAAAATGTATATCCGAGGTTTTACTCAGCGTGACTCGATAGGCTTTGATCAAGATTGGCAATTGACTTGCTTTTTGTGTGAGCAAGTGCCTACTTTTGAAAATGGGCTAGCTACCATTATTGAGCGTCCAAATGCGAAACAAGGAGAGAGCCAGCAAGGGATAAAAATGACTATGCGGCTGAAAAAGGATTTATTCTGGGGAGACGGAACACCAGTGACCAGCCAAGATATCGTATTTTGGTATCAGGTAGCGACATCGTCGGATGTACAAGGTAATCCAGAGTTATCAACCATAAAACAAATTGAAAAGCTGGATATTATTGATGATTATACCGTTGATATGTATATCGACAGAATTACTTATGAATACAATTCTACCCTCAGACCCAAGGTTTTGCCGCGCCACCTTGAAGAGCCTATTTTTAAAGCCAATCCTAAAGAGTATCACCTTAAGACCAAATATGTGACTGAGCAAACTAATCCTGGCTTGTACAACGGACCTTATATTATTGAGCAAGCCAAACAAGGTCAGTTTGTAAAGCTTGCCAGTAATCCATACTGGAAAGGTAAAGCGCCTCACTTTGATAAAATCACATTAAAAACAATCACAGATACGCAGGCGCTACAGGCTAATCTGCTTTCTGGTGACATTGACTATATTCCAGGTGAGCTTGGTTTGACGCTGGATCAAGCATTGCAGCTAGACAAACGCTACGGCAATAAATTTAACGTCGACATTCGCCCTGCAGCCTTGTATGAGCACTTGGACTTACAGCTAAATAACTCCCACCTGAGTGATGTACGGGTGCGTCAAGCCTTATTGTATGGTCTTGATCGCGAGCTGCTAACGAAAAAGTTGTTTGAGGGCAAGCAGCCGGTTGCAAGTTCAAGCGTCAGTCCATTGGATGCAACCTTTAGCCCTAATGCACTTTCCTATAGCTATGATCCAGAAAAAGCTAAGCAACTACTCAAACAAGCAGGCTATAAACTGGTCGATGGCGTGCAAGTGAAAGATGGTCAGTCGCTGGAGTTGGAATTTATGACCACAGCTGGCAATAAAACCCGTGAGTTAGTGCAGCAGTTTGCTCAGGGGCAATGGAAAAAAGTTGGCATTAAAGTGGTGATTAATAATCAGCCGGCTCGGGTATATTTTGGCACTACTCTCAATGAGCGTAAACATAAAGGCCTTGCCATGTTTGCTTGGTCAAGTTCACCAGAATCTTTACCTAATACCACATTGCACTCAGATTATATTCCTACCCAAGAAAATGGATGGGCGGGACAAAATTATGCGGGATACTCAAGTGCTAAAATGGATGATTTAATTGATAAAATTGAGTCAGAAGTCAATGCAGAAAAGCGCAAGGCCCTATGGAAAAGCTTGCAGAATCTTTATGCCACCGAGCTGCCTGCGCTGCCTCTTTTCTATCGCTCAGAGAGTTACATTTATCCTAAGTGGTTAACTGGCGTTGAGCCTACAGGACATCAGTATTATTCGAGTTTTTGGGCGGAAAACTGGGCGCGAGCAAACTAAGCGGTAGGTATGTCTATGAGTGATGTAGTATTAGAAGTTCGCAATATGAGTGTGGCCTTGGGGCCACATCTTGCGGTGAAAGATGTCAGCTATCAGATTCGCGCTGGTGAAATTTTAGGTGTGGTTGGGGAGTCAGGCTGCGGTAAGTCGCTGACTTCTCTTGCGATAATGGGTCTTTTGGATAAGCAACTGGCATTATCGGGTGAGATCTTATTTGCGGGCGAGAACTTGGTTGGCATGAGTGAAAAACGTTATCAGCATATTCGTGGTGAAGGCGTTGGTATGATTTTCCAGGAGCCGATGACAGCACTTAACCCTGTGGTAACTGTTGGTGAGCAGGTCGCGGAAATGTTTGTGGTCCACGAAAATGTTTCCAAAGCAGAAGCCATGAATCGCGCAATAGAGATGCTTAAGCAAGTGCATATTCCTTATCCTGAGAAAAGGGCTAAGGCTTTTCCGCATGAATTATCTGGCGGTATGCGTCAACGGGTAATGATTGCTATAGCGCTGGCCTGTAAGCCCAAAGTGTTGATTGCTGATGAGCCTACCACAGCACTGGATGTAACAGTACAAGCTCAGGTTCTTGATTTACTTGAAGAGCTAAGGGAAACCACAGGTACCGCGATTCAATTTATCAGTCATTCACTGGGTGTGGTATCGCAAATCTCTGATCGCGTTATGGTGATGTACGCAGGGCAAGTGGTTGAGATTGCAGATGTAAACGATATTTTTGATAACCCACAACACCCTTATACTCAGGCGCTGCTGGATACAATCCCTCGGGTCGGCGCTGATATCAAACGTTTGCCTGCTATTCCTGGTAGTGTGCCGCCTCTCGATAAGAGAGGTGAGGACTATACCTTCCGTGATCGCTGCCCTGAGCTTTTCGATCATTACGCCCAGCTCGCGCAGCAGCGCAACGGCCAAACTGCAGGGGGATTTTGATGTCACTATTAAAAGTAAATAATCTACACAAATACTATGTGCTTGAAGCGGGCTCTTTATTTGGACGTAAGCCTCAATATCTGCATGTGACAAAAAATGTATCTCTTCGTTTAGAGGCAGGTAAAACCTTAGCTGTGGTGGGTGAGTCTGGCTCGGGTAAGTCGACCCTAGGTCGAATGGTCAGCATGCTAGATAGGCCTGCTGCAGGGGATATTTACATATCAGGGCGTGAGGTTTCCCGCCTTAGCTCAAAGCAGCAAAGACAAATACGCCAACGTATTGGTCTGGTTTTTCAAGATCCTTATTCTGCACTGAACCCAAGAATGCCTATTTTGGACTCTCTGATTGAACCAATGAAAGTTAACAAAATAGGTAACCGTGACTCTCAACGAGAGCGCGCACTGGAAGTGCTGGAATGGGTGGGAATGCATGAAGATGTACTGACGCGTTATCCCCATGAATTTTCAGGCGGTCAGCGGCAGCGTATTGCTATTGCTCGCGCGCTGATGCTTAAACCAGAGCTTATTATTGCTGACGAACCTCTCTCTGCATTGGATGTATCCGTCCAGTCTCAAATTCTTAATTTATTTAAAGATTTGCAAGAGCAGCATGGCATTGCCTTTTTCTTTATTAGCCATGATATGGCGGTGGTATACCACTTAGCGGATGAAGTGATGGTGATGAAAAATGGTGAGGTAGTCGAGCAGGCTGACAAAACCAGCTTCTTTGCCCACCCAAAGCACCCTTACAGTCAAGAGCTGCTTAATGCTGTACCTGATATTGGTAAAGCGAGGCGTCGTAATCAGTTAGAGAGAAAGTCAGCATGAGAGTAATCAACATTCAGTACTTAGGGGGATTCAGATGAAGCGCTTTATAATCTCCCGTTTTTTGCAAATGATGCTGGTACTCTTTTTAGCCTCATTTGCTGCATACAATTTAATGGGACTTATGCCCGGTGACCCTATCGATTTATTGGTGCAAAGTAATCCAAGTATGACTTCTGAAGATATCGCTCGGCTTAAAGCAGAGCAGGGGCTCGATAAGCCTGTTTATGTGAGATATTTTATCTGGCTTAAAGATGCCATACATGGCGATCTTGGCTACTCTCGCATGTTTGCTCAGCCAGCAGTCGATGTTTTATGGGATGCGATGAAAAACACCTTGATCTTGGTTGGTAGTGGAACACTGTTATCGATTCTAATTGCTCTGCCTGTCGGGGTGCTATGTGCAGTGAAGCAAAATAAAGCAACAGATTATATTATCAGTGGTTTGACTTATCTATTTCTATCAACGCCAGCGGCATGGCTTGCGCTAATGCTGATCATGATTTTTGCGGTGGTATTGCCAATCTTCCCAGCTGGAGGGACAGGAGAGGCTGAAGGCGTTGAAGGTTTAGCTAAACTAGAGTATATGATTTTGCCAATATTGAGCTTAACCCTGCTTAGTATTGCGTCCATTTCACGTTTTATGCGCTCAAGTATGCTAGAGGTATTTAGGCAAGATTTTGTGCGCACCGCTAAGGCAAAGGGGTTGTCATCGAGACGAGTATTACTTAAGCACTGTATAAAAAACGGCATGCTTCCCATGATTACCGTACTGGCGATGGATGTGGCAGGGCTGATGAGTGGGGCAGTGTTAACTGAAACGATTTTTAGTTGGCCAGGCATAGGAAAGTTAACCGTTGATTCTATTAATGGCAATGACTACAACGTGGCTATGCTCTGTTTTATGGTTGCGACGACGGCAATATTAATGATGAATTTCATTGCTGACATTCTTTACTCCAAAGTTGACCCTAGAATTGATTTAACCAAGGGGAGCATTCAATGAGTTATATAGTAAAACGCAGTCAAAACCCTTGGTTTCAGGTCGCGCAACGTTTGTCTCGACATAAATTGGCTATGCTATCGCTCGTGTTTTTATGTTTGCTGGCGTTAGTTTGCTTTGGCGCTAATCCAATTGCATTTTGGCTAGGTGTTGACCCCTATGCTGATGACTTGTTCTCTCGTTTCTCACCACCAAGCGATCTTAATCTACTTGGTACCGATGAGCTTGGGCGTGATATTTTTACCCGCTTGCTTTTAGGTGGTCAAGTTTCACTGACTTTTGCCTTTATGGCTGCCTTAACTACATCTATCATAGGCACAGTACTTGGTGTGGTTGCGGGCTATTATGGCGGTAGAGTCGATGCTTTTATTATGCGCAGTGCTGACTTCATTATTAGCTTGCCTAGTATTATGTTGCTTATACTGATTCAAAGTGTGGATATGACGAAACTGGGTTTATCTGAAGAATTGGTGCGAAGTGATAGCTTTAGTATCTATCGATTAGTGATTGTACTCTCTATTTTAGGATGGCCCTTTGCTGCTCGTTTGGTTCGTTCGAATACTCTATCTGTAAAACATAGGGAATATGTGCAGGCGGCGATTGGCTATGGAGCAAGTCACTGGTTTGTGATGTTAAGACATATTATCCCCAATGTGATTTCCCCGGTCATAACCGCGACAACTTTAGGTGTAGGTGGGGCTATCTTGACTGAAAGTGCGCTGAGCTTTTTAGGTTTTGGCATTAACCCACCGACGCCGTCTTGGGGTAATATGTTACAAAACGCTCGCGAAGCGATGTGGCTCTACCCGATGGCTGCAGTGTATCCCGGCATTATGGTTCTAATGACGGTTATCACGATTAATTTCTTGGGCGATGGGTTACAAGAGGCAATCGATCCTAAGTCTTAGGTAAATACCATGGCCTGTTGACCTAGCAAGCGGGTTTAAACTTGGTTGGGTTTACAAGCCTTGGTAATTTAGTTTTGGTTGGGGGAAACCATGTTTAACATTGAGCAACTGAGTAAGCAAGGTCTATGCTTTGGGCGATATCTACTTACGCGCATGAACCATGATAGAGTCAATATTAATGCTGGCTATCTGGCTTATATAACCTTACTTTCCATTGTTCCTATGCTGACAGTACTGCTATCAGTATTATCTTCGTTTGCCATTTTTGCCAATGCTGGCGATGTGATTCAAGACTTTGTGATTACTCACTTCGTCCCAGCAGCTGGAGATGCAGTAAAGCAGGCACTGCTCGAATTTGTTGCTAATACAGGCAAGATGACGGCAGTGGGAGGTTTGTTTCTGTTTGTTGCCGCTTTGATGCTAATTTCAAATATAGATAAAAACCTAAACTATATTTGGCGAGTTGAACATAAACGTCGTGCGGTCTTTTCTTTCTCTATGTATTGGATGGTTCTCACACTCGGTCCGATTTTAGTCGGTACGAGTATCGCTGCTACCTCATATTTTACCTCATTGAAAATACTTGATAGTGAAGCCATTTCAGGTCTTTATGAACTAATACTACGTTGGTTGCCGTTCCTACTATCATTTTTTGCTTTTATGGGACTTTATATTCTAGTTCCCAATAAAAAAGTCTATATTTCTCATGCGCTTGTTGGCGCTATCATTGCAGCGTTATTGTTTGAAGCAAGTAAAAAGGGTTTTGCGGCATACATAACTCAATTTCCATCATATCAACTTATTTATGGTGCACTAGCTGCGATCCCAATTTTATTTGTCTGGGTGTACTTATGCTGGTTAATAGTATTGATTGGTGCAGAGATCACTGCTGCCTTGGGAGAACGTGAGCTGTGGAGTGATCCCCAAGAAGTGGTAAACTTGGCGGTAGACAATCAACAGCAGCAAGAAGGAGAGCATAGTGATAGCACTGATCCAAAGAGTAAGTGAGGCCGCAGTACGCGTCGATGGAGAAGTGATTGGTGAGATAGGGCACGGGCTACTGGTTTTATTAGGTGTTGAGAAAGGTGATGATGAAGCGAAAGCTAAACGTCTAGTGGAGCGGGTAACATCTTATCGTGTGTTTGGTGATGAAGAAGGTAAAATGAACCTCAATGTTAAACAAGTTGATGGTCAAGTGCTGGTGGTATCTCAGTTCACCTTGCCTGCTGATACTAATAAAGGGACGAGAGCTGGTTTTTCTCGGGGTGCTAACCCTGCTGATGCAGAGCATCTATATGATTACTTTGCTAACCAGTGTACCGAGCTTATACCAACAGAGTGTGGCCAGTTTGGCGCAGATATGAAAATTTCATTGGTCAATGATGGTCCAGTGACATTTTGGTTACAGGTATAAAGTTAGACTAAAAGGCTGGTGCCTTAGCGCAGCCGTTAACAGGGATTTTTATGTTTAAGCTGATCACGCCTAAAACGGACAACCAACTTAACAAATACTATCATTTTCGCTGGCAGATGTTACGTGAACCATGGCGCATGCCAATTGGTTCTGAGCGAGATGAATACGATCCAATGAGCCATCACCGTATGATTGTAGATGGTAGAGGAAGGCCTATGGCTGTAGGGCGTTTGTATATTACACCAGATAGTGAAGGGCAGATTCGCTATATGGCTGTAAAGAATACTCGCCGTAGCAAAGGTGTCGGTTCTTTAGTGATGGTGGCGTTAGAATCGCTAGCTCGCCAAGATGGCGCAAAGCGGCTAGTGTGTAATGCACGTGAAGATGCCATTTCTTTTTATGAAAAGAATGGTTTTGAACGGCGTGGTGAACTTACTGACGAACGAGGGCCGATTCGCCATCAACAAATGGTTAAGCAATTGGATCCTATGGCTAACGTATTACGTCGTCCAGATTGGTGTACTGAATTGCAAGAGCGTTGGGAGCATCAGATCCCCATTAGCGATAAAATGGGCATCAAGATAAATCAGTACACAGGTTATCAGTTTGAATGTGGTTCACAGCTCAATCCTAACTTAAATCCCCATAACACATTGTTTGCTGGTTCCGCCTTTACATTGGCGACACTTACAGGCTGGGGAATGACGTGGCTTCTAATGAAAGAGCGTGGTCTAAGTGGTGATATTGTTTTAGCAGATAGTCAGATTCGTTATCGGCACCCAGTAACCCAGAACCCAGTAGCGTCCACCTCTTTAGATGGTATTAGTGGTGATTTAGATCGCCTCGCCTCTGGTCGTAAGGCGCGCATCATTGTCTATGTGACTATTTATAGCGGTGATATAACGGCTGTTGAGTTTGTGGGTACTTACATGTTACTGCCAGATTATAAATCTGTCCTTGGTTTACCTTTATCAAGTGATGAATCTTGAGTCTGAGTGCTAGGTGATGAGTCGCTCTTTGGAAACGGGCAGGTTTGCTGAATAGCATTGGTTTGGCTAAGAATATCGGACCAAAGCCTTTTGCAGCCATTTTCGCTGGTGAAAATCAAGGTGCCAAACTGATATTTAGTGAGATCGATATTGCCTGCTAATTCTGCTTTACTTCCTCGTGAGTTGATATTTATTCGGCCTCTATCTATGCGTATTTTTACAGTATCGAGGGGCCACTCTTGTTGGTAGCCTATAGTGCTGTCAGCTTCATCGACTTGTAGTGCTGCATTGTGTAACTGCAAGTCGATGAATCCTGTGAGGCTATGTGCCAAAATTGGATAGTCACCGGAGAGGCCACTCAATACAAGATCGGCCTCTGCCATTCCTGTTACTTGAAAGGGCAGTTGAGCTTGCAGTAAAGGCTGATCGATGGGAAGCCCATCTAAATGTAATGATAAGTACCAAGGATCGCTAATCGCTTGTCGCTGCCATCTACCATTAGCTTCTATGTATCCCTTGGCTAAGGGTAGGAAAGCACGCTCTAAGCTGATATCACCACTTTTAGCTGTTACATTGATGATTGCTTGTGATGTTAAGAAATTATCAATACTGGCATTGTTTGCGCTTACTTCTAAGCTGCCGTTGTAAAGGTTGACCTCTCCATCTTGAATCAAATTCAGGTTTTTTCCTTCTATGTTCACACCAGATAACTGCCAGTATGGACGCTGTTCGACTTGAATAATCTGAGTGTTTTTTATCTTAAGCTGTTTAATGGTCAGTGAATCTAGAGTTCTTGAAGCGTTGGATAATGAAGTAAATAACTGATTTACTTCATCCAACCATTTAATGCCTGATGCTTTTAACCAGTTTATCTGCATATTTTTTTTACTCCATATACCATTCATCTGCAAGCGACCTTGCTTGAAGTCTGCATCGAATTCATCTAGAGAAATACCGTTATCACCCAGAGTAAGTTTTGCTGTTGGGCCAACCAAGCGTAGCTGACTAAAGTCGATACTTTCGGCATCAAATGACAGCTTGGTCTGTTTTTGTTGCCAGATTGTTCTATCGAGTAAAAAGTTTTCTAGTGAGGCATCAACTTGGTTAAATTGCCAACCAGCGTAATGCAAATCGCTATTAAGAATATCCAAACTATTAATGTGATAAATAGGCAGGGCGAGTATCTCAAATTTAGATAACAATGTGCTAATTGAGGACGAGTGTGGAAGTTTGAGTTTATTAATGGTGACATTAATAAGTGACCAACCTGGTTCGAATTGTTCTGCTTGGCCGGAAATTTCTGCACCATTCCATTTAAATGAAGCGCCATAAATTGTACTGCTTTTGCCTTGATACTGCGCATCAATCAGCAATTTATCTAAGGCTTCCCCACCTACATACAATTGCTGAGCGGATAACTGAACTTCACCATAAGGCAGACCTTGTTGTGGTGAAAGCCATACAGGTTGCTTTATTTGAATATTAACATCTCTTGCCGACCAGTTTGGTGCCTTAATATCAACATTCTGTAAGGCAAGGTGCTGTATGTTAAAAGATTTTAGTATCGGTGAGCCCAGTGCTGAAAAATCCAAGTTTGCTTCTTCAATAAGAATAGAATCTATAGATAGTTTTTGGTTTTTCCATAATGAAGGAGATAACCAAAGCGAAAGCTTGGGTATATGGATAGGTTGAGAACTACTACCAATCTTAACATCCATGAGCGTTAGTTGGTATGGTGGAGAGTATGAAGCTTGTTGTGCACTCACAGTGTAGGGGGTCAGTTGGCTGAGCATTGCATTAACGACTTTTCCAGAGTAACTAGATTGAAGTAGAAAAAATATTGAGAGCATTAACAAGCCGATCATGCTCAATGTTGTTACAGTCGTAATCAGTAGTGCTTTTTTAAACATTCCAACCTTCCTCTTGAGCAGATTTAGCTAGCTTGGAGCATTTTTCTTCGTCAGGCAACAAAAAGCCCCTTTTAATAGGGGCTTAGGACATTAAATCTATTTGTGTAATTGTTTTATTACCATTCAGCTTTAGCTGGGATTTAACTAAAGCTTGTAAAACAGATGGTTGAATTAATCTAATTGTGGTCCGGCAGCGACCAATGACTTGCCCTCAGCATTATCGGTATACTTGGTAAAGTTATTAATGAAACGTTGAGCTAGATCTTTAGCTTTACCTTCCCATTGTAGAGGGTCTGCGTATGTATCACGAGGATCTAAGATTTTAGAGTCCACATCATGCAATGCTGTTGGTACTTCTAGATTAAAGATAGGAATGTGCTTGGTTTCTGCTTTCTCAATCGAGCCATCCAAGATAGCATCTATGATGCCACGAGTATCTTGAATTGATATCCGCTTACCGCTGCCGTTCCAGCCTGTATTGACCAAGTACGCTTCCGCACCAGCCGCTTCCATACGCTTAACCAATACCTCAGCATATTTGGTTGGGTGCAATGTCAAGAAGGCAGCACCAAAGCACGCTGAAAATGTTGGTGTTGGTTCGGTAATACCACGTTCGGTGCCAGCTAGTTTTGCTGTAAAGCCTGAGAGGAAATGATACTTTGTTTGCTCCGGCGTTAGCTTAGACACTGGTGGCAATACCCCAAATGCATCGGCTGACAGGAAGATCACTTTGTTAGCATGACCACCTTTCGATACTGGCTTAACAATATTTTCTATATGTTCTATTGGGTAAGAAACACGAGTGTTCTCGGTTTTAGACCCATCATCAAAGTCGATAGCACCATCGCTAAGAATAGTAACATTTTCTAGCAGTGCATCGCGTCTGATGGCGTTAAAAATATCGGGTTCTGCTTCTTTGGATAGTTTGATGGTTTTAGCGTAGCAACCACCTTCAAAGTTAAATACGCCGTCGTCATCCCAGCCGTGTTCGTCATCACCGATTAGTGCACGCTTAGGATCTGTCGATAGCGTTGTCTTACCTGTACCGGATAAACCAAAGAAAATCGCCACGTCACCATCTTTACCCATGTTAGCGGAGCAATGCATCGAGGCGATATCTTGCAAGGGTAGGAAATAGTTCATCATAGCGAACATGCCTTTCTTCATTTCACCGCCGTACCAAGTACCACCAATGAGTTGCATTCGTTCGGTTAGATTAAATACGGTAAAGTTTTCTGAATTTAGGCCATGTTCTTGCCATTTTTGATTGGTGCATTTTGCGCCATTCATTACGACGAAATCAGGCTCAAAAGTCAGTAGTTCTTCATCATTAGGACGAATGAACATGTTTTTCACGAAATGAGCTTGCCAAGCAACTTCTGTGATCACTCGTATACTAAGGCGGGTATCTGGATTTGCACCGCAATAGCCATCAATGACAAATACACGCTTTTCTGATAGTTGGGTGGTAACTTGCTCTTTAAGATCATCCCAGATTTGTTGAGTGATAGGCTTATTATCATTTTTTACTGAGTCAGAAGTCCACCACATGTGTTCCTCTGTTGTTGCGTCTTTTACTATGTACTTATCTTTCGGTGAGCGCCCAGTAAAAATACCAGTGTCCACAGCCACGGCACCTAGTTCTGTTATCACGCCCTTCTCATAGCCTTCTAGGTCAACGCGAGTTTCTTCTTCGAACAGCATTTCGTAACTTGGGTTGCGAACAACTTCTTTTACGTTGTGAAGCCCGTGTTTGGTAAGATCAATTGTTGCAGCCTGTGCATGCTCCATAACGGTCATAGGTGCTCCTTGTAGGAATATATCGTAGGGATGTTCTAATAATGTTTTAGTGGTTATCTGCTCACCATGCTAACAACGGGTGCTGTGCAAAACAGGGATATAGTTCAAAAAGAATCCATGTTCACAATCTGGTTTTCAGCGACTCATCACACAATAGCAGAGATAGTGTATCGTGCACGCAAAGGATTGCGCTAGAGATAAATTAATTATTAATTTAAAAAAATTAAGTGGTTATTTTATTACGTTACAACTCAGCTTTATCGTGTTTAAAATCACAAAAAGTCAGTTGGTAGCTGGCTTTTTGATTAGAAAATTACGGGCTTTTTGCATGCTATAAATTAATGAAGTGTATTATCGCCTGAGTTGGTCTGAATGAACAACTCTGCCACTTGGGTTTGGTCAAAAGAATAGGTTGTCCCGCAATAATCACAATGTAAGGAAACAGAGCCTATCTCAGCTAGAATGCTGTCTACTTCTGCACGCTCTAGAGTAGCGATAGCGGCACCACTTCTCTTTCTAGAGCAGCCACAATGGAAAGCGACAGGTTGCGGTTGATATAAACGAACTTTTTCCTGGTTATATAGGCGATAGAGTAAATCGTTTGCTGGTAAGGTAAACAACTCATCATTTTTTACCGTGTCTGTCAATTGCTCTAGGTGCTCGAAGTCTTCCTCACCTCCGGTACCATCAGGCATGACTTGGATCAACATGCCAGCTGCTTGTGGCTTACCATCATGTTCCCCAGTTCGGATCCAGAGGCGAGTTTTGAGCTGTTCTGAATTAGCAAAGTAGCCCTCTAAAATTTCAGCTAGGTTGTTACCTTCAAGAGCGACGATACCCTGATAACGTTCACCTTTTTTCGGTTCAATAGTAATCACTAAATAACCTTTACCCATCATGTCATGAATAGTAGCATTGTCTTCAATGCTGCCTTCCCAGCGTGCTATCCCGCGGACTTTTTGATCGTTGTCACCGTTAATTACGGCTAAAGATACTGGACCATCGCCCTGTAACTGCATGGTAATAGAGCCTTCAAACTTTAGAGTTGCGGTCAATAAAGTAGTTGACACCAGCAGTTCACCTAATAGATTTTTTAGTGGTGAAGGGTATTCTTTGCTGGAAATAATCTGTTGATATGCATCGGCCAATTGTACCAATTCGCCACGTACAGATAGGTCTTCAAAAAGATAGCGGTTTAAAACATTATGTGCCATTAAGTATATCCTCGTACGTATGGGGCATATCAGATGCTATATGCTGATATTTATTGGTGTTTGAATTTAATAATATCGCGCCGTTGCTTTTTGTCAGGGCGACGCTCTGGGCTTGGGTTATGCGCGTGAAGTTTACGTCGATTGGCATTCTCTTCCCGTTTAGTGACACTGCCTTTGGTTTCGCTGTAAAGTGTGACAGCTTCTGGCGCTCCACGTCTTTGAGCTGAAATCTTCTCTATCACTATTGTTTTCTCTTCATGCCCTTGACGAAGAGTAATGATTGCCCCAATCTCTACAGCTTTACTTGGTTTGCTGCGCTGCCCATTATAATGAACCTTGCCCCCATCGACCATGTTTCTAGCTATAGAGCGTGTTTTGTAAAAACGTGCAGCCCAGAGCCATTTATCAAGTCGCACTGCTTCGTTTTCGGTGCTCATGATGGATACTAACCCCCGACAGATGATCAATCTTGTGCCAAAATATTGGAGTAACAATGGTGATGAAGCGCTCATTTTTCAAGGTATATGGAAAAAATCAATGGCTTTGTATGTTAATCAGTTCGTTTGTTATGTTGACTGTTGAATATTTTGGTAGAATGCTCAGTTCAAAGAAAAACATAAATTTAACAATGATCTACTTGGGTAAATTATACTTGGCATGGCTTGGTCAGCTGGTTATAAAAAAGGATTGTGAGTGAATATTCGTGGTGTAATTCAACTGGACAGTTTTCTGAAAAATCAGGATCACTTGAGTATAGTGGCAACTGTCATATTGTTGGCCCTAAGTGCCTGGGTTGCAGGTATTCTTGTTTGGAAACCTTTTGAGTCTCAATCTGTCACACCTTGGCAGGCTAATGTGATTTCTGGCGGTGTTGCCAAAGAGAGTGGGTTGAACATTGCAGACTTACAAAATAGTAATTTGTTTGGTCGTTATCAGGCAGAAGCTCCTATAGTGAAGAAAAAAGTTGTCACAGATGCACCCAAAAGTCGTTTGAGTGTTGTCCTTGTTGGTGTGGTTACTAGCAGTGAAGAGGGAAAAAATTTAGCCGTGCTGTCTAATCGTGGTCAACAAGCCACTTATGGTATTGGTGAAACGCTTGAAGGAACACGGGCCAAGGTTGTTCAGGTACTCTATGACCGTATTATTGTTGATAACTCTGGTCGTAACGAGACAGTGATGCTCGAAGGGCTAAAATATACTAAAGACCTTCAACCCCAACCGAAAACCAAGGCAATAAAGGCAGAGGTGTCGCAAGACAAACTAGAGGAAATTCGCTCAGTTATTCGCAAAGACCCCAAACAGATTTTCCAGTATGTCCGCATGTCTCAGATGAAAAGAGATGGTAAAGTGATAGGTTATCGTTTATCCCCAGGTAAAGATAAAGAGCTGTTTGAATCTGTGGGTTTAAAACCAGGGGATGTGGCAACACAACTGAATGGCCAAAATCTCAGTGACCCAGCGGCAATGGGGGAGATTTTTAAAAGCATATCTCAGCTTACCGAGCTTAACCTAACGGTAGAAAGAGATAGCCAATCTTTTGAAATTTATATTGAATTATAATAATGATGCGGACGCATGAATCATTCCGAGGAGTAAAAGGTGAACCATTGGCTTAAAAAAAGCACTTGGCTTTTGGCAGGAAGCTTATTGATGTCTCCAGCAATGGTAGTGGCGAATGAATATAGTGCGAGCTTTAAGGGCACAGACATTCAGGAATTCATTAATATTGTTGGCCGAAATCTAGAAAAAACCATTATAGTCGATCCCTCTGTACGAGGGAAAATTGATGTCCGAAGCTATGACATGTTGACCGAAAAGCAGTATTACAGTTTCTTTCTCAATGTCCTTGAGGTCTACGGATACGCCGTAGTTGAGATGGACAATGGCGTGATAAAGGTTATTAAGTCTAAAGATGCCAAAACTTCGGCCATTCCTGTTGTTGGTGATGGTGCTATTGGCGGTGATGCAGTGGTTACTCGGGTTGTGGCAGTGCGAAATGTGTCGGTTCGAGAGTTATCCCCTTTGTTGCGTCAGCTCAATGATAATGCGGGTGCTGGTAATGTAGTTCATTACGACCCTGCCAATATTATTCTTATTACCGGACGTGCGGCGGTGGTTAATCGGTTGGCTGATATTATCAAGCGAGTTGATCAGGCTGGGGATAAGGAAATTGAAGTTGTTGAACTTGATAATGCTTCAGCAGCAGAAATGGTGCGTATTGTTGAAGCTTTAAATAAAACAACGGATAACAAAAGTACCCCTGCTTTTCTTCAGCCTAAATTGGTAGCCGATGACCGAACTAACTCGATACTTATCTCTGGGGATCCACAGGTTCGCCAACGTTTGCGCAGACTGATCAAGCAGCTTGATGTTGAAATGGCATCGAAAGGTAATAACCGTGTTGTTTATCTAAAATATGCAAAAGCGGAAGACTTAGTCGATGTGTTAAAGGGTGTGTCTGAAAACCTTGAGGAAGAAAAATCATCGGGTTCTAAAGCAGCGAAAAGCTCTAAGCGCACCGAAGTCATGATATCTGCTCATGAAGGTACCAATGCACTTGTGCTGACAGCGCCGCCAGATATTATGAATTCCTTACTGGATGTTATTTCTCAGATTGATATTCGCCGTGCGCAGGTGTTAATTGAAGCTTTGATTGTCGAATTGTCTGAAGGTGATGGTATTAACTTAGGCGTGCAATGGGGTTCACTAGAAACGGGCGCTGTGATTCAATACGGTAATACGGGCACATCGATTGGCCAAGTTATGGTGGGCCTTGAAGAAGCAAAAGATCAACAGAAAACGGAGTACGTATATAACCCAACAACGGGTCAAAATGATAGGCCAGTTACTACAACAGAGTCAGGTAGTTATGACACCCTTGCTTCTGCATTAAATGGGGTCAATGGTGCTGCTTTAAGTGTGGTAATGGGTGACTGGACAGCTTTGATTAGCGCAGTATCTAGCAATACAAACTCAAACATTCTTTCCTCTCCGAGTATCACAGTTGTCGATAATGAAGAAGCGAAATTTATTGTTGGTGAAGAAGTCCCAGTATTGACAGGCTCTCAGACGGGGTCCAATAACGACAACCCATTCCAAACTGTTGAGCGTAAAGATGTGGGTATTCAACTTACAGTAACGCCACAAATTAATGAAGGAACTTCGGTACAACTAACTATTGCTCAGGAAGTCTCCAACGTTCTACCTGCCACTGCTAATGCGGCGGTGGATGTGAGTTTCGCTAAACGTCAGCTCAATACCACGGTTATGGTTGAAGATGGACAAATGATTGTTTTGGGTGGTCTTATTGATGAACGCACCCAAGAAACTGAGTCTAAAGTACCGCTGTTGGGTGATATTCCTTATCTGGGCCGACTGTTTAAATCAACCAGTTCACAAAAGACTAAATCAAATCTGATGATATTTATCAAGCCGACTATCTTACGGGACGGTTTGACCGCTGATGGAATTACTCAGCGTAAGTATAACTTTATCCGTGCTGAGCAGTTGTATAAGGCGGAGAGTGGCATCAAATTAATGGAAGACGTTCCAACGCCAGTATTGCCTAAATTTGGAGAGGATATCCGTCATCCTGCTGAAATTCAGGCTTTCTTGGATCAGATGGAAACTAAGTGATGGATGAAATAATCACATTCCTCCGGTTACCCTTTAGCTTTGCCAATCGATTTAAGATGGTATTGGAACCATGTGAGCAAGGGGTTATATTGTATTATGTTTCACCTTTAGCTTTTGAAGCTTTGCTCGAAGTTAAGCGAGTGGTTGGCGAGCATTTTGATATTCAAGAGATATCGAAAGATGCTTTTGACGCCAAGCTTACAGAAGCATATCAGCGCGATTCATCAGAAGCACGCCAGTTGATGGAAGACCTTGGCGCTGATAGTGATGACTTCTTTTCTTTGGCAGAAGATTTACCGCAGGATGAAGACTTGCTTGAATCTGACGACGACGCGCCCATTATCAAGCTTATAAATGCCATGCTTGGCGAAGCGATTAAAGAAGGAGCTTCCGATATTCACATCGAGACATTTGAAAAAGCGCTATCTATTCGTTTTCGTGTTGATGGCGTTTTACGGGATGTATTATCGCCCAGTCGTAAACTTGCTCCTTTGTTAGTCTCTCGGGTTAAGGTTATGGCTAAGTTGGATATTGCTGAAAAACGTGTGCCTCAGGATGGACGTATTTCATTGCGTATCGGCGGTAGAGCTGTTGACGTTCGAGTGTCGACTATGCCTTCTTCGCATGGTGAGCGTGTTGTGATGCGTCTGTTGGATAAAAATGCCACTCGTCTCGACTTACATAGCTTAGGTATGACACCTGCTAATCACGCTAATTTCCGCACCATGATAGAACGTCCTCACGGCATCATTTTGGTGACAGGCCCGACAGGTTCAGGTAAGTCGACTACCTTGTATGCTGGGCTTCAGGAGATTAATAGTAATGAACGCAACATTCTTACTGTTGAAGACCCGATTGAATTTGATATTGATGGTATCGGTCAGACTCAGGTGAACCCTAAGGTAGATATGACCTTTGCTCGTGGCCTGAGAGCCATATTGCGTCAAGACCCTGATGTTGTCATGGTTGGTGAAATTCGAGATTTAGAAACGGCTCAGATTGCTGTTCAGGCGTCTTTAACAGGGCATTTGGTTATGTCAACCCTGCATACTAATACTGCTGTGGGCGCAATTACACGTTTGCGAGATATGGGTATTGAGCCTTTCTTGATCTCTTCTTCCTTGTTGGGTGTACTAGCTCAACGTCTGGTACGAACCTTATGCTATGAGTGTAAGGAACCTTATCAAGCTGATAGGGAAACCAAAAAACTGTTCGAGGTTGATGAACAAGATGAGTTGACGTTGTTTAAGCCCAAGGGCTGTGAACATTGTAACAATAAAGGCTATCGAGGCCGTACAGGTATTCATGAGCTATTGATTGTGGATGAACAGGTACAAGAAAACATCCATAGTGAAGCCGGTGAGCAAGTAATTGAGAAAGTCATTCGCCAATACACGCCAAGCATTCGTCAGGACGGTTTGAGTAAGGTCCGTCTGGGAAAGACTTCTCTTGAAGAAGTAATGAGAGTGACTAAGGAAGGCTAATGGCGGCGTTTGAATATAAGGCACTTAATAAAAAAGGTAAAACTCAAAAAGGTGTCATTGAGGGTGATAATGCTCGCCAGGTTCGTGCTCGGCTCAAAGAGCAGGGCTTGATGCCTGTTGAAGTCAATGAAACTCGGCAGAAAGCCAAGAAGCAAGCTGACCAAACAGGGTTGACTTTTAAGCGTGGTATCAGCACTCCTGATTTGGCCTTGATCACTCGTCAATTGGCGACATTAGTTCAATCTGGTATGCCTTTGGAAGAGTGTCTTAAGGCGGTGTCCGAGCAATCGGAAAAGCCACGCATACGAAATATGTTGTTGGCAGTTCGCTCAAAGGTTACTGAGGGTTACACACTCTCGGATAGCCTGGCCGACTTCCCACATATTTTTGATGATTTGTTTCGTTCTATGGTTTCAGCTGGTGAAAAGTCGGGTCATCTTGATGCCGTTTTGGAACGATTGGCTGATTATGCAGAAAACCGTCAGAAAATGCGTTCTAAATTACAACAGGCAATGATTTATCCAGTGGTTTTGGTGGTTTTTGCTGTTTGTATCGTGGCATTCTTGTTGGCAGCGGTTGTACCTAAAATTATTGGTCAGTTCGTACAGATGGGGCAGGAGTTGCCTCAATCGACTCAGATTCTTTTGGCATCCAGTGACTTTATTCAACATTGGGGAATTCAGGTTCTTTTTGCCATCATAGCATTGGTGTATTTGTTTAAGTTTGCTCTAAGTAAGCCTAATGTGCGATTAAGTTGGGATCGTAAAGTTGTGCATATGCCATTAATCGGCAAAATTTCACGTGGATTAAATACTGCACGTTTTGCGCGTACTTTGTCAATTTGTACATCCAGTGCGATTCCTATTCTGGAGGGCATGAAAGTTGCTGTTGATGTGATGTCTAACCACTATGTTAAGCAGCAGGTATTGAGTGCAACAGACAATGTTCGTGAAGGTGCCAGCCTGCGTAAATCCCTTGAGCAGACCAAATTATTCCCTCCTATGATGCTGCATATGATTGCCAGCGGTGAGCAAAGTGGAGAATTGGAGGGTATGCTGACTCGTGCAGCTGATACCCAGGATGCGAACTTTGAATCAACAGTAAATATCGCTTTGGGTATATTCACCCCTGTTTTGATTGCTTTGATGGCGGGTTTAGTGCTGTTTATTGTGATGGCGACCATGATGCCAATTTTGGAAATGAACAACTTAATGAGTGGTTAGTCATAGTAAGGTGGCTTTCCCATCTTGATACGAGTTTTTATTTGGAGAATATAATGAAAGGAAATATGAGCAAACAGTCTGGCTTTACACTGTTAGAGGTAATGGTCGTAATTGTTATCTTGGGTATTTTAGCCAGTTTTGTTGTGCCTAACTTACTTGGTAATAAGGAAAAAGCGGATCAACAGAAAGCCATTACCGATATTGTTGCGCTAGAGAATTCGCTCGATATGTACAAACTGGATAACAGTGTCTACCCGACTACAGATCAGGGCTTAGAAGCTCTGGTTAAGAAGCCATCTAGTCCTGAGCCACGTAATTATCGTGAAGGTGGTTATATTAGGCGTTTACCGACTGACCCTTGGGGTAATGATTACCAGTATTTAAGCCCGGGTGATCACGGTAATGTTGATATCTTTACGCTTGGAGCGGATGGTCAGGAAGGTGGTGAAGGTATCAATACAGATATCGGCAACTGGAATATTCAAGATTTTCAATAAGGCAGAGGCGGCATAAGCCGCCCTCTTTTTCCTATGTGTCGAAATTACGAAACCCGCTTTCGAGCAGGCTTTACATTGCTCGAGATCCTTCTGGTATTGGTATTGGTATCATTGGCGTCTGTTGCTGTGATATCAACTTTGCCAACCAGTGCCAAGGATGCATCTGAAAAGCAAGCAAACTCACTTTATCAACGTCTTCTTTTGCTCAATGAAGAAGCTATGTTGAGTGGTCGAGATTTTGGCTTGCGAGTAGATGAAAAAAAGTCGACTTACTATCTGATGACGCTAGAGAGTGGAGGTTGGAAGAAACTCAATATAGAGCAAATTCCCTACCAAACAAAACTCAAAGATTCGTCTACGATCGCCTTAACTTTGGGAGGAGGCGTTTGGGGTGATGATGACCGTTTGTTCAAGCCGGGTAGTTTGTTTGATGATGATATGTTTGAAGACCTTTTTGAAAAGAAAAAACTTCCACCGCCACAGATATTCATTGTTTCTAGCGGAGAGGTAACACCGTTTACCATTTCGATTTATCCACGGCGAGGTGATGTAGAACAAGATGCATGGAAAGTAGTTGCCAAAGAAAATGGTCAGATAGTGCTCTTGGTTCCGGGAGAAAGCCTGGATGAAAGCTAAGCGTGGAATGACGTTGCTAGAGGTGTTGGTTGCATTGGCCATTTTTGCCACAGCTGCCATCGCAACCATTCGTTCTGTGAGCCAGCATATTAATACTCTGAGTTATCTTGAAGAGAAAACTTTTGCAGCATTAGTTGCCGATAACCAAATGGCGCAAGTATTGCTGTCGGAGAGTAAACCGAGCAAAAAGAAAGGCAAAGAGGAGTTGGCAGGTCGAGAATGGTTTTGGTTGATAGAGCCCGTCAAAACTGAAGGTGATATTTTGCAAGCGTTTGATGTTAAGGTTTCGACAACTGAGAAAGGTTCCCCTGTTGTCACGGTAAGAAGTTATGTGCAGAAATAGAACCCCTTTTATACAAGCTGGCTTTACGCTCATTGAAGTTCTTGTTGCTATTGCTATTTTTGCTAGTTTGAGTGTCGGTGCTTATCAAGTGCTTAATCAGGTTCAACGCAGTAATGCACTATCACTTGAGCGTAGTGAGAGATTAAAAACGCTGCAGCGTGCTCTGGTTTATATGGATGGTGATTTTCGTCAAATGGCGGTACGTCAAACTCGCACGAATGGGGCAGAATCAAATGGAATGTTGCTGCAATGGCAAGAGTATCTTTTAGACTCTGATGGCAAGGGCATTATGTTTACTCGTTTGGGGTGGCATAACCCACAACAACAGTTCCCCCGAGGTGAAATTAGTAAGGTCGGCTATCGGATTAAAGATGATGTTCTTGAGCGCGTATGGTGGCGTTATGCAGATACTCCGGCAGGTCAAGAGGGTATAACTATGCCTCTAATAGATAAAGTTGAAGCGTTTGAAGTTAAGTTTTTAGATGGCTCAGATTGGAAGGAAGAGTGGACCAAGAAAGAAGCGTTACCTAAAGCGGTTGCTGTTGAGCTGAAATTGAAAGATTACGGTAAGATTGAGCGGATTTATTTAACTGCTGGAGGTAGCGTCAGTGTTTCTGAGGAGAAAAAGCAATGATGGTTAGGCGCTCCCAACGTGGTGTGGCCCTGATTGTCATTTTACTTTTGTTGGCTGTTATGGTGAGCATTTCGGCGAGTATGGCTGACCGACTTTTTACTCAATTTAAACGTGCACAGAGTCAGATAAATTACCAACAAGCATATTGGTACAGCTTGGGCGTTGAGGCTTTAGCTAAATATGGGATCGAGCAAAGTTATAAAGATAACCCAGATAGCATCAACCTATCGCAAGAGTGGGCTAGCGAATTCGATGGTCTTCCGCTCGACTACGGCACTGTAAGCGGTAAGCTGGTTGATGCGCAGGCGTGTTTCAATATTAACGCATTATCAGGCTCAGAGCAGAATGCAGGTGCGTCACAGGTGCCATTTTTGGTTGCTAGGTTTCAAAATCTACTCGAAGAATTACAGGTTGAGAACTACCAGGCGGAAACCATAGCCCACTCGCTATGGGAATATACCGATAGTAATGACTCGGTTAATTCACCATCTGGGGCAGAAGATAGTTATTATGAGAGTTTATCCCCAGCGTATCTTAGTGCCAACACCTTATTAGCAGATAGCAGTGAACTGCGAGCGGTTAAAGAAGTTAGTGGTGATGCGATGAAAAAAGTCAGCTCTATGATTTGCGCGCTGCCGACAGCGGATTTGCGTCTGAATGTAAATACTATACCTGCAGAACATGCAGCCTTGCTAGTTGCCATGTTTTACCCAAACTTGAACGCATCACAAGCAAAAGAAGTGCTTGAGGGTCGAGGGCCAGATGGTTGGTCGTCAATAGATGACTTTCTTGGTCAGGCGGTAATTAGTCAACTGAGTGATGATATAAAAAAATCAGTAAAGGGATATCTGAGTGTTGATAGCAAATATTTTGAGCTAGATGCTGAGGTATTAGTGGACAATTCTAGGATACGGCTGCGTAGCCTGTTATTTAGTGATGATAAAAAAACTGCAACGGTAGTACGCCGTCGCTTTGGAGGTATCGGTGAACGAGTTTCTAATCGTTCGGCTGAGCAAAAATAAAACAGCAGTAATTCAATGGCTGGTTTGGTCAGAGAGCCAAAAAGAAGTGATAGCAAGTGGTGATCTGCAAGACCATCAGGACTTATCCGACCTTACCCATTATGCTGAAGAGCGTCAGCTTATTTTGTTAGTTTCAGCTGAGAATTTGGTATTAACTACATTGGACATTCCTGCTGGGGCTAGTCGTCAGCTAGAGCCAATGCTGCCATTTATGTTAGAAGATGATATTGCTCAAGATGTGGATGAATTGCATTTTACTGTACTTGCCAAACAAAATGGGCAAGCTCATGTTTGTGGCATAGATTATAGTTGGCTAGAGGCAATCCTTGTTGATTTCCGAGAATTAGGATTTATAGTTCGCAAAGTCTTACCTGATGCACTTGCTTTGCCTGTTGCTGAAGAAATGACTCTAATGGCGGTTGAGTTAGATGGCCAGTGGTTGGTAAAAAAAGGCCAGTATCAAGCTGTGAGTGTTGATCAAACTTGGCTTACTATTTTGGCGCAATCGAGCTGGGTTAAGCAAGATGATGGCTATCTGCCACTCAAGGCTTTTTCTCCATTACCAGCTATTGATTTATCTGAAGGGCAGAGTTGGCAAAATGAATCGCCTCAGTTAGTGATGCAGTTACTTGCTGAAGGTGCAGTGCAAAGTAAAATGAATTTGCTTTCTGGGGAGTTCAAGCCTAAATCTTCATTCGGTCGCCATCTTAATATATGGCGTAAAACTGGGATTGCGGCTAGCGTATTAGTGGTCATGTTGAGCTTGAACAACTGGTTAGAGATAAAGAATGCCGAACAGCAAGCTAACGCATACCGAGAAGAGAGTGAGCGTATTTTTCGCCAGATAACCAGCAAAAATAAAATACCTACCATTACCTACCTCAAGCGAGAACTGGAGCGTGAAGAGAAGCTACTAGTTGGTGGCAGCGGTGATTCTGTATTGAACTGGATGATAAAAATGCCTCAAGCAATGAAGCAAGTGCCTGGACTTAAGTTAACTAGCTTTAAATATGATGGCTCCCGTGATGAGGTGCGATTACAGGCTCAAAGTAATGACTTCCAAACCTTTGAAAAAGCAAGAGAACTAATGTCAGATCAATTTACAGTTGAGCAGGGGCAGCTGAGTAAATCTGGTTCTTTAGTTAACGGCACTTTTGTGCTTAAGAGTCGGTAAAGGGGGGAGGATGAAACAATTATTAATATCGCAGTTGTTAATACCAATGCAGCGCTGGTGGGTAAGCTCCAGTCAGCGAGAGCAGCGTATGCTGATGGCCTGCGGTGCATTTTTGTGCTTAGGCATTATTTACTGGGGTGTTGTACAACCAGTTAGCCAAAGGGCAGAGATGGCAACGCAGCGGATTCAAAGCGAAAAGCAACTGCTGAGTTGGGTGAAAAATAAGGCGGATAGTATTAGCCAATTGCGTGTGCAAGGTGGGGTGTCTTCTTCAAGCTTGCCTTTAAATCAATCAATCTCGTCTACGGCATCACGTTTCGGTGCTGAGCTTGTGAGGGTTCAGCCTCGTGGTGAAGAATTACAGGTATGGGTACAGCCAATGCCGTTTAATAGCCTAGTTGATTGGATGACTTTTCTAAAAGAGCAGCATGGTGTGTCAGCGACATTTATGGATATAGATAAAGGCGATCAAGAAGGAACTGTTGAAATCAAGCGCCTCCAGTTTGTAAAAGGATAGAGTGAAGTGAAAAAAGTGATTCCGCTGAGTTTAGCTCTATTTATGGTGTTTTTGATTAGTGCTGTAGTACACGTGCCAGCTCAGGTTGTACTGAATTATTTACCCTTACCTTCACAACTTGGGTTAAGTGGGGTATCTGGCAGCTTGTGGGACGGTCGCGCCGCTGGTGTTAAGTGGCAAGAGAATAACTTTGGTGCGATCAATTGGCAGTTAGCACCACTCAAATTTTTGACCGGAAAAGTTGAGGCTCAGGTACGCTTTGGCCGCGGTAGCGATATGCAGATTACCGGTAGAGGTACTGTTGGTATGAGCACTTTAGGTCCGTATGCATATAATTTAATTGTTTCCCTTCCTGTTGCAAAGGTTCTGGAGGCTGCTCCACCATTACCAATTCCGGTCGAATTCACTGGTCAGGTGGAGCTGAGTATTAAGTCTATGATCTATGATGCACCTTATTGTCAATCAGGCACGGGGTCATTAGTTTGGAATACGGATAAAATCATAACGCCTCTAGATGAATTGGCTTTAGGTCCAGTGGTTGCCAATTTTGCATGTCAAAATAGTGAAATCACGCTAAACGCGGAACAGAGAAGTCAGCATGTAAGTAGTGCGGCTGATGTCGTGTTGAGTCCTAATCGTACATACCAAGCATCGGCATGGTTTAAGCCAGGGAGTAATTTTCCTCAAGCTTTTTCTGAACAACTAAGATGGCTACCTGAACCTGATGGACAAGGTCGTTACCAGTTTACTTATCAAGGTCGCTTGAATTAAAGACACTCATAGTTTTGCTTGATTATTTACCACAAATGCTGAATGACCTCTGTGGTAAATATCCATACTAGTATGTAGAAATGTTCAAATCAGCTTTAGTGGTCGGAAAGCTGATTTGAGCTCTAAGCCCACCAACACTACGGTTATTGATAGTTACGCATCCTTGATGTTGATTGGCAATACGTTTAACTATTGCCAGACCTAGCCCCGTACCTTCACTACCACGTGCAGTGTCGCCTCGAGTGAAAGGCTCGAACAGTTTTCCTATCTGGTCATCTTCAATACCTGGGCCATTATCCTCAACACAAATCCACACTAGTTTGCGGTCGGCAGTGACGCCTGTGCTGATTTTAATCCAGTCGTCACCATAACGGATTGCATTAATCACCAAGTTAGTAAGTGCTCGCTTTATAGCTATGGGATTGCCACGAGTTTGCTTGAGAGGTTCATGGTAGTCGGTTTCAATTTTCACTTCATACCCACCTTCAGCCGATGCGACTTCATTGGCTATTTCATTGAGGTTTACCGAGACGAAGGTACCCCTGTCGGCGGGTTTTAGGTAGTCCATAAATTGGCTGATTATTTGGTTGCATTCTTCTGTGTCGCTAATGATACTCTCTGCAAGATAATTGTCTTGTGGGGACATCATTTCGGTCGCAAGGCGGATGCGTGTTAACGGGGTTCTCAAGTCGTGACTGATGCCCGCCATTAGAAGTGTGCGATCTTCTTCAAGAGCTTGAATCCCTTTAGCCATTCGATTGAATGCTATGGTAACCGCGCGAATTTCTGAAGCTCCTTTTATAGGTAAAGGCGGTGGTATATTTCCTTGCCCCACGCCTTTAGCGGCCTTTTCCAAGGTTATTAGTGGTCTGTTCTGTAAGCGGACAACCACCCAGCCACCGGCTACAATTAGCACCACCATGATTAAGCTATTACGAAATAGTGGCGCAAAGTCTTTTTCTTGTAACTCAGATAGTGGAATACGCAGTAAAGAACCAGGTAAGGAATCAATTTTTAACCACAGTACGTAGCTATCGGGGCCGAGCGTCATACGTACATCAGTTTGAGAGCCTAACTCTTTGCTCATTTCTTCGCTCATCAGGTCAATATTCATACCTTGATAGTATTCGCTTGCGATTGGACTATCTTCACTGTGAATAGTGACACCGAGCTGTTCAAGCACCCTTCTGCGCAATGGGGCATCCATTTGAAGTTCGTGCTCTGCATTTTCTGAGTCATTCAGCATAAGACTTATTTCATGACTGAGTATCTTATTAAACTGTTGTAGGCTAGGCATTAAAGCGTAATTGAATACAGCGTAATAGGAGTAAATCTGGCTGGCGATAAGTAAGGTAAAAAAAATAAATATCGATTGGGTAAATGAACTCGTAATACGCATGCCAGTAGCCTTAGTCGCAATCAATCAAAGGAATGTGAGATTTAGGCTCGCATTCTTACCGGATTAACCATTATGCCTCTTTACCATCGGGAACAAAAACATAGCCTAATCCCCAGACAGTTTGTATATAGCGCGGCTTGCTCGGATCGATTTCAAGCATACGACGTAGGCGTGATATTTGCACATCAATTGAGCGCTCCATCGCAGAGTATTCACGACCTCTTGCCATATTCATCAGCTTGTCACGGGACATAGGCTCTCTGGCGTTTGTCACCAGTGCCTTGAGTACTGCGAATTCGCCGGAAGTCAGGGGCATGGTTTCATCACCTCTGAACATTTCACGTGTACCCAGGTTGAGGCTAAACTCCCCAAACTCCACGATGGATTCTTCAGCACTAGGGGCGCCGGGAAGTTCAATCGTCTGACGGCGTAATACTGCTTTAATGCGAGCGAGTAATTCGCGTGGGTTAAATGGCTTTGGTAAATAGTCATCTGCGCCGACCTCTAAGCCGACAATACGGTCTACTTCATCACCTTTGGCAGTTAACATTAAAATGGGAAGGATATTGTTAGCGTTACGAAGCCGGCGACATATTGATAACCCGTCTTCCCCAGGTAACATTAAATCCAGTACCATTAAATGAAAATTTTCACGGGTTAATAGCCGGTCCATCTGTTCACTATTGGCGACACTACGAACTTGGAACCCTTGCTCAGACAAGTAACGCTCTAGTAGTGCTCGCAAGCGTGCATCGTCATCAACGACTAAAATTTTGTGCTTTTCTTGCATAAAATAATTCCACCTATTTGTAACCAGTGCTCAGGATAAGATGCTATTAGGCTCTATCCTGAATAAAATGTAACACTCTTCTGTAAAAAGTAGTCAAAAGAATTGTTAACGATTATTACCTTTTTATCCCTTTTTAGCTAATGTATACGCCATGCTCAATTTAGTAGTACCTAACTTATGAAAACAAACTTGATCACGCGTGAAGGCTTCCAACGATTAAAAAAAGAACTCGACTATTTATGGAGAGAGGAGCGTCCTGAGGTGACTAAGAAAGTAACTTGGGCGGCAAGCTTAGGCGATCGCTCAGAAAATGCGGATTCTGAGATAGAAGTATAAAAATTATACTAAATATCACTAAGGTACTGATAAAATGTTACTTATAAATAGTATGAGTACTATTGGTATGTACTATTCATACTTCAACAAAAACACAATTAGCAACTGCCAAGATACGACAGAGTCGCTTGGTGATCACAGAACAACGCTTCACACTTTTTGAGCCATCGTGACCAACTCAAACGTGGACAGAAACGCGTTAGTGATTTTAGTTATTTCGCATAAATCGTATAAGCTGGCATATGGCACACCTTGAGGAGCATAATAAATACTTGAGCGCAAGGCTACAGACAAAAAGTAGCTTTGTGATATCATTTATGCATGAGTTAACCAATAAAGCTGCTGAAGGTGCAATGGGACTAGAGATTGATATTAAATCATTTGTTTTAAACTATTTACTTGAAAAACAAATGGTTAAATCAGACAGCTTGGTCATTAACGAGTTTACATACGGCACTTTTTCAAGACGTGTTGATTTAGCTTTCATTAAGAATAATGAGATTTATGGTATTGAAATTAAGAGTGAATTTGACACATTGAATCGCCTTGATGGTCAAGTAAAAGAATATCTAAAAGTGTTCGATAAAGTCATTGTGGTCGTAGCTACAAAACACTTGGCTCACGCCTTGGAGCTTCTACCTGAGTCTGTTGCTCTATGGGAGTTCAATGGGAGAAGGTTGAAGGTTGTACGCCGAGGTAAAAAGGTAAAAATAAAAGATAAATCGATCTTTATAGACCTTATGAGAGTTGCTGATTTAATTAAAGTTTCTAATGGCTTTGGTTTGAACTATGAGACAAAAAGCAGGCACGAACTGTCAAAGGTTGTTTCTGATCTACCTACAACTAAATTGAGAGACGCTGCATTTAAAGCACTTTTCCGTCGTTACTCTGATGGGGTAAGTCTGTTTTTCAACAATGTGAAACACAGAAAAGTTAAAAATAGTGATTTATCAACCTTATCTCTCAACCCAAAAGAGCCCTCTAGTCGAGATTTATCTGACATTCTTGAAGACTTAAACAAGAATCTATTTGAATTGCCTCTAAGCTAGTCCTGCCTAATTCCATAGTTAAAACTAGTCTTCCCAATCTTCCTCAGTATCAAGTGCGTCAAAGTCAGACAAGTAATGCAGTTGTTGGTACAGGTGAATATTAATCCTAACTGCAGTAGCTCTATTTGCAGAAGTTATACAGTACTCATTGCGAAACTCTACAGTTTTTTCAATCATTTGTACTCCCCACAATCGTAGACTCGGATTCCAGTAATCACTTTCTACAATTTCTGTAGCAGCGTCTTTGTAAAGGGTGTGTTTTTCTAGTTCTGTTACATTACTGGAGTCTTGAAACTCTTTCCGTACATATCGCCAATCGTTTCTAAGAGGGTAATCTATTCTTGCAGGCGGAATACCTCCACCGCCATTTGTCTTGTTTGCTCTAGCACTCCCTCGGTCAGAGTAAATAACCCTAACTCCTTCACACAATTTACAAACTGCCGTGTGTAACTGCCTTTCATAGATCGGTAACTCACCTCTATATGAGCCACTAAAGCTTGAGGGAAACGAGGATGCAGAGGTTGCGAATACCGCATGTGGAAGCAACTTGCTGAGTCTCGAAACCAACATTCCATATTGTTCGCTCTGAAGAACATCACTGCGCATGATATCTTCAAAATCCAGCAAAATTAGTAAATCCTTATCTGTATGTTCGATAAGGGATCTGAGAATGGTGTTAATTCTATCTGTGGGATCTTTTTTAATTTTTAGACGTACAACCAACCCACGAGCTAAATCCGATAGTGATTTAATTTGTTTGCCTATTTGTTCAACATCATGGGTCTGCAAAGTGGGGATGACAACATCATCTAACTCTTTAATGTAATGAACCCATTTTTCATAACCATTTGTTGGATCAAGTAGTTCATGCACTTCTTTGAATACTGCTCTTTGACCATCAGGATCAGCTAAGTATTTTTTATTATTAAAGACAAAATCGCTGTCAATATCAGCAATCCATGGGCGTGACCCTATAGACACTCCAATTCTAGAAATTGTTTTATCAAGAGTTTTAGAACCTACCCAGCCCTTTAGTGGAAATATCGGCAACAAGAGATTCTTATCTTTATCTGATAACTTCTCAAGTGCGCTCATTTCTGCTGTGCTAATAGCTAGTATAGGAAGGTAATTATACGCTTTGTCTATCATTAGATTCTTACTCAACACCTAGCCTGATCTTTAATGCAGTCTTCGATACTTCCAAACTGTCAGCAACAACTTCATAAAGTCGTTCACCTTTATACTCTTTGGAATTCTCGTCCATGAGAGGCTGTACAATTTCCATGGGCATTAGAATATCAGCAGCTAGTGCATCTGCTTCGCGTTCAATCCGGTTTGATAAATGTGAGCGGTATAAGGGTGTATCTTGAATGCCATCACTTAGATACTGACGATGGAGAAGGAAGTGAGCTATTTCATGGGCTATTGTATAACGTTGTCTTGCCTTTACATCATGGCTGTTTACACGGACCGTTACAATTCCATCTACTTCTTTAATTTCGCCAGCTAGGTTTCCTTCTAGTGTTGCTTTCTTTAATACAATGCCAAAGCTTTTCGCTAACTTACCAACTGCAATGGGGTAACTACCATGGGAGTCCAAAATTACTTTTCTTTGGTTTTCTGTAATTTTCTTCCACTCTAATGACTTTGTCATGTGTTTTACCTTCTATCTTTTGTCACCATCGAAGTTTTCATCACTTTCAGTACCATCAAACTCTGACTCGTCAAAATCTAACTCACTAAGTAGTTCTTCTGTACGCTTTTTCTCGCTGTTGTTTGGGTCATTTCGCAGAATCATATCCACAGCATCCTGCAAGGTATTTTGCAACTCCCCGTCTTTTATCAGCTTTTCAAGTTCACTCTTTGCTACGCTATTAATCATCTCTTCCATTGTTTGTTTTGCCACAGATTTGGCTTCTTTAGATGCGCTAGTTTTTGTCAGCTCTCTAATCTCTCCATACCCCCAGAAAGCAAGACCTGCAATCACCAAACCAACAATTGTTAGTAATACTGCTACGCACGTAATAGCAACAGCAGCCATATCGGCGTAAGTAAAGTAGTCGTCTTTGTCTGACATCGAATTCAGAGATGACTCAATAGACTCCAATCGGAGTTCTAATCGAGTTTCTTGCTTGGGTTGCGCTTTCTCTAAGATGACTGATCCCAATGACTTTTCTAGTAACTCTACACTAACTTTCTGGGCATATTTTTCTTCATTGCTTTGCTGCTTCTCGATTAGCAGCTTAATTGTTTTTTCCTGTTTACTTAAAGTTGCTTTGATCTCGGCTAATTCACTTACTGCGATAGATACTGAACTATTTTGATGAGAATCTATCTCTGTCGTTGATTCGCTAGCGTTTGAAACTATAGAGAATACAGCAATGAATATCCCCAAAAGGGCTTCTCGTACTAATTTGAGTTGTTTATAGTTAATTGACAAAGTCCAGTCACTCTAAGCCATTATTTGATAAGATTACTCCGCATATCAGTTACTATCGAATCGAGAGGATACTTGTTGAGCAACTCCACTTGTTACACATTTATAAATCAATAAGATGTAGTTAATGGCTAAATCTATAATGTGTGAGTTTTTCATCTCTACGAGGTACGATTCTCAACAATACTTAGGTTTGTACGAGGGCAATTGATGCGCACTGTTATAAATAATGTGTAATATCAACGGTTGCTGAGCAACCAGTAAGCCCAAAACAATCTTACAATACTCAATCAGGAGCATATTGATTTATTACAAAAATTTAGTCAAATGTACATCTTCAGGACTGTGATAGCCATTAACTCTAAATCGAAAAGGGGCGAAACCACGACCAAGATACAAAACGAACCCAACCCACACTGCAAACCCCATCACAAAACCACAATTATTTGCTGAAGGTAGAAACCGTCACTTTCACTATCCTTGCGGTCTCCTTAAATAATCTTCTAAGCAAATACACTATTGAATCAGTCACTTTATCAGCCTCTTTTATCATTCACCGAGTGGTTTAGCGCAGTGATGATTTCCATATAACTTGTTACAGTTCAGCTATTTAATATGCATGTAGATTGATTACCCGCAGTGGTTGGGTCACAAGAGTGAAGCTGTATGGCGAATGATATTGAGTTTGGCTTTGAAGTCTCTGGGTTTTTAGGGGCATTCAAAGTCGAAAGTTTTCGGGTAACGGAAGCCCTGTCTACCCCGTTTGAAATGACTCTGACCGTTTTGTCAGAAAACCATAGCATTACCTTTGAAGCGCTGAGCCGAAAAACAGGCGTGCTGAATATCTATGGTCAAGGCTTAGCGGCGGCTCGCCAGTTTAACGGCAGTGTTTCAGAGCTGAGCTATTTAGGCTCTGGACGCCGCTATTCTCGCTATCTTATCACCTTAGTGCCTCAACTTTGGTTTTTAACCCAGCGCCAAGATTGTCGGATTTTTCAAAATAAAACTGCGCCAGATATTATTCGCCATGTTTTTGATGATGCGGGAATGAGCGATTACCGCTTTGAGCTGGTAGGGCAATACCAAGAAAAAGAGTACCTGTTGCAATACCGTGAAAGTGACCACCATTTTGTCCAGCGCCTTTTGGCCGAGCATGGCATGTGGTTTTACTTTGAGCACAGTGATACCGCACATACTATGGTGATTGTTGATAGTAATGATGCGATTTCTGAGCTTGTCAGCACGCCGCTCAACGCTTCTTATCTTGGGCCTATGCTGTTTCAATCTCACGGAGGCGGGGTGGCCGATAAAGAGCATATTTTCGACCTTGAACAAATTCATCGCGCCCTTACCAGTGATGTCAGCTATAGCGATTACAATTACCTCACCCCAAAAATTCCGCAAAACACCGCCGCCCAAGATGGTGTGAATTCAGATTTAAAACGCTTTGATTACCCTGGACGTTACACTTCTCCAGATTTTGGCGGCCAGCGCAGCAAGGAATGGATGTCAGAATACAGGGTTGATAGTGATCAGGTTCATGCCTCAAGCAACATTATGCGCTTAGCATCTGGGGTGAGTTTTGAGATAAGCGAGCATCCGCGCTCCTCGGTTAATCGTGATTATCTCATGTTCTCTGTGATGCATTCTGGTGACAACCCTCGCGTGCACGAAGAAGAAGGGGCTGATGCCCCCACAACCTACCAAAATCAGTTTGTCTGCCTGCCGCGAGATGTGACCTATCGAGCGCCGAAAATGGCTGCTCCTGTAGTAGATGGGCCGCAAACGGCTGTGGTGGTTGGGCCTGCGGGAGAAGAAATCTACACCGACGAGTTTGGGCGAATTAAGGTTCATTTTCACTGGGACCGTTACGGGCAAAATGATGAGCACAGCTCATGCTGGCTGCGAGTCAGCCAATCTATGGCCGCGCCGAATTGGGGCGCAGTGTATCTGCCACGTATCGGTCATGAAGTGGTGGTGACCTTTTTAGAAGGTGATCCTGATAGGCCACTTGTCACAGGCGCGGTATATAATGGTTTGCACACCCCACCTTACGAGCTGCCAGAGCATAAAACCCGCACTGTTTTTCGCACCCAAAGTCATAAGGCAGACGGTTACAACGAAATGCACTTTGAAGATGAAAATGACCAAGAAGAGGTGTATTTCCGTGCGCAGAAGGACATGAAAACCAAGGTTCTCAACAATCGCTACCGAGATATAGGTAACGATGAAGAGTTGAAAGTGGGCCGCAACCAAGAAAACGAGATCTTTGGTGATCGCAAAGAAGACATCCACGGTCATAAAACCTCTATCACTAAGCAAACCTTCACTGAAGAGGTCATTAGTGACGTTTCTGTGTCGTACAACGAGAATATGACTAAGACAGTCGCCAGCGACCAACACAAGAAAATTCAATATAACCAAAAGACCCTGATAGGAAAAAATGACGAATTGTCGGTCGGTGGCGAGCAGTCTCAAGAGATATGGCAGTCTCGGTCGGTGGATGTGTCTGAAAATGATAACCAAACCATAGGCCAACACTTAACTGTCAGAGTAGGAAGCAATACTTCTGTCAAATCTGATGGACAAACTGCGGTGATAAGCTCCGACGAAATTCGGCTGCAAGTGGGGGCGTCAGGCTTATTATTGAAAAACGATGGAAGAATTCATTTATACGGGACAGATATAGCAGTATCAGGTATTGCTGATATCGCGGTCAAAGGCGCTAAGGTGAAAGTCAACCCTAGCGCAGCAGGCTCTCAAAATACGGCTAGGCCTTCTTTTATCGGAAAGCAAAAACCTAATGAGGAGCGGTTCTTAGAGTTTTTCTATCAAAATAGCGAACTTAGTCCAATCCCTAACGTGCCCTACCGTGCTGTCTTTTCAGATGGCTCAAAGGTGACTGGCACTCTCGACTCTGATGGATATGCGCGGTTAGACAAGCCTGCCGACGGCTATGTTGAAATTTATTATGAACCAGAAGACACCTATCAAGATCTTGCGAGAGAGCCGATTTCCAATCTTCTAAATAATATCGATAAGCTGTAAGGAAGCGACTCAATGTTAGGTAATGATATTTTCCAAGCGCTCTACGACAACTTGGAACAAGCAGTAGGCAATGCTGAGTACTTCATTAAAGAAAAAGCTCAACAAATTTCTGATGCCGCCTCAGCAAGTCTTGAATGGATTTGGGAAGCATTGCAAGGTGACTTCAATGAAGACATGTCTGCGGGGCAAATTGCAGCCAATGCCTTGCTGGGACTTATCCCCATTGTTGACCAAGTGTTAGACTGTCGAGACTTGGTTGCGAACTGTAACAAAATACACGATGACCCAGAAGATAGCTGGGCTTGGATTGCTCTGGTTCTCACACTGATAGGATGTATACCGACACTCGGCTCTGCGGTAAAAGGAGTGGTTAAAATCATATTTCTTTTCGCCCGTAAATCGGCAGGGGATATGACAAAAGCGTTAGGTAAGGCTTTAAAACCCATTAATACGTTTTTACTCGATCCCAAGGTGCAAAAGCTGTTGGGTAATCTAAGTGTTTCATCCGTGTTAAAAGATGTCGTTGATAGCATCGGCAACATAAAAAGTAGCTTATCAGCCCCAATGCTGATGACTCTATTCGATGAAGTTATAGGGACATTTAAAGGGTTGATGACAAAACTAAAGGTTATCGCCCCCAACGACGTCATTGAATGGATGGAAGCTGCGCTTAAAAGCATGCAATATGTTCGCGTGCAAGCAGATATCATGGTGCCTAACGCACTCAAGGAAGCGATCTATAAATTAGAAGATCTTGAACTGGCGTTAAAAAAACAAATTAAGGCGCTGGAACAGCCTCACAAAGCCTTGGCGGATACTAAGTCCATCCATAGACTTGATGATAGTGTTGCTGAGATAGACCCACATATAATACGCACGATGAAAACCTCACAAAAAGGCATTTACGGTGAAATCATTAGTGATCACTATATGAAAGAGCGCGGCTTTATTAACTTATTGCCCGAAGATAGACAAGTTCGGAAAATGACCGACAAACCTCGTGGACGTGGTATTGATGGAATTTACAAAAATTCCAATCCGCCACCGCCTTATGTTGTCACCGAAACCAAATATCGAACAGAAGCAGGAAAGTACATTGATGGTGATGGTCTTGCAAAAGACACTATGTTGAGCAAGACCAAGGGAAGCAAAGCAAATGGTATTAGTTTTCCTCCCGCTAAGCAGATGAGTGATGATTGGCTTGGGCCTCGCTTTGATGAGGAATTAGCTTTAAAGCAAATAAGGGCACTATCCAGTGAGGGATATGAACGTTGGCTAATGATTGTTGATAAATCAGGTAAAGTTGTCAATATTACAACTTTAGATGAAAACGCAAAGGCTATTGGTAAGGTAGAACTATGAATCCAAGAGAAATAAAATTTAATCAGCTTAGACGTGAACCGTTACTTGAGTTCGATGAGTTTATAGAGCAGGAAGAGTTTTATATAGAAGAACCGCCATATGAAGAGGTTCAAGATAAAACGAAAACTACCCTACACCGTTCCAGAATTAGTTGGAGATTTGTGATTGAACGTTTTCAATTCACTTTACTTTCATATTCGGGTGATCAATCGATGGACAAAGTTCTCGAGATTGCGGAGTTAGCTTTAAAAGATCTAGACAGGCATAAAGCTGATTTCCCACATAAAACCTATTTTTTCTGGGAACCCGATTCTTTCCAGTTCTTGCTATGGTGTCTAAGTTTTGTCGCGCTAACGGGAAAAACAGAGTATCTATCAACCATCACGCGCATGTATGGTACGTCTCCAGAAGTCAGTGGTGAAGCCTGTATGGCGCAGTTGTTCCGCTTGTTTAATGTTCACGATATTCCTGACAGCAGTGAAGAGGCATTGGTTTTCCCTAAAAGCTATCAGCATTTGTACAATGCGATAAAAACAGGGCCGCTCGAACCAAACAAAAAAGAGCGCGAAGAGAGTGTAAAAGCTTATCTTCGTGGTTGGTATAAAGGCATGAAAGATTGCTATTGGTACGGTAGACACAAAAGACCTGTCGCTAATTTCTTTGGTTACTGGTCACTGGAAGCCGCCATGGTGACTTTGTTGTTTAACTTGGATGATAGCAGTTATAACCACTTACCTTATTACCCTAAAGATTGGGTAGAAGAGGCACGCAAACAGGGCTTTGATAAAAGTCTATCGAAAGATAAACTACCGCCCATTCACATTGCTTTTCCTGAAACACCTTGCCCAGTCACTGGATTATGGCAATCTAACCTGACTTCCGACGTTACCTCTCTCAAAGAAGGAGAGACAATGCCTGGGCCGATACAAGATGACAATGAAACCTCTTATTTCTGGGTATCGCAAACATCTTGATAGCATGCGCCAAGCCTTACTAGATTGATTTAGAGGGACAAATTGATGGCTAAGGTTTTAAAAATTGGCGCGATATTGATACCTGCCTAGTGTGAAGTCACATTGTACAATATTGCAGTATCTTGACTTCTTTAGGAGGAAAGAGTTCTATCCGATTATGTTTACAAATTGTAAATAACCACAAATCTATATAGGATGTTCTTTATGTGCTCGTTTTTGGGTTAATGGATTGTGGATATTAAATCACTTAAAGAATTATCGTTTGAGATTAACGCACAAATGCCGTGGTTGGCTGGGATTCAATCTAACCAACAATATCAGGAGTTGATTAAGCTAATGGGTAATTTGGTAACGGATTACGATGCCAACAAACCTCTGATTGATTTATTGTTTCCCGTTATTGAGCGCTACGAAGACAATTCAGAGTTATTTCAAAAATTCAATGAGCACATAGACTCGCTAGATAAAGGCCAAGCGATGTTGTCAGTAATCATTGACCAATATGGTCTAAAGCTTGGCGATTTGCCGGAGGTTGGTGGTAAATCATTAGTATCGTTAATTTTAAAAGGTGAACGAAAATTGACCACAAGTCATATACAAGCACTATCTAGGCGTTTTGGTATTCCCAAGCACATGTTCATCTGACTTTTTATTAATAGTATTTTACTACGGCTAAACACACTTCTGTGTCAAAGAGGTTGTACGGAACGACTTCCATCACAATGTTGCTAGACCCTCTTGCAGCAATATTTAGGCACGGCAGAATCGCTTGGTGATCACAATAGGTACTAGAGCCCGCCCAACAAGGTTTTGGACAAAAATGAGTTTCGGAAAAGCGAATATTAGCAAATCATGAATAACTAGAGGTATGGAAAACCACTAATCTCCGTTGTGTATGTATCTCTTATCCTACAACACTTATTATTTGCAGCAGGTTATGACATTGGTTCATCACTAAACCAACATCATTAATAAGATAATGCATAGAGTATTCGACTCGATTAGGTATAATCCTGACCAAATTTTAAAGTTAAACGTGGTTGGATTACTTGTGGCAAATGAAAGAATTACCGAAAACTATGTAAGAGAGAAGTTGAGAGAAAACGGCTACTATGAAGCCGACAATGGCGTAGTCATTGAAGAACAAAAATCGCAAATCAAGCGAGTTCAAACCCTCTTAAAATCCGCAAGTAAAGCAAAAACAGGTAAAGGCGGCTATCCAGAGTTTATTATCACTTGGGAGTCAGATCCTAACTTCTTAATAGTGGTTGAGTGTAAAGCTGACACGAAGTATCACGAAAGCCCAGATTTAGACAAGCCAAAAGACTATGCCGTTGACGGTGTATTGCACTACGCAAGGTATCTATCAAAAGACTTCACTGTTCTAGCCTTGGCTGTTAGCGGCACGTCAGAGGACTATACAAAAGTATCTAATTACTTGATACCTTGTGGAAGTAAAGATCATAAAATCCTGACTAATGAAGATAGTATCGAAGTTAAAGATATTCTTTCATTCGAAGATTATTATCGTTTGGCTTCTTTTGACCCATTAGTTGAAAGAAAACGTCACAGTGATCTATTAGCTTTTGCAAGGGATCTCCACGAGTTAATCTGGACAGCAGCGAAAATATCAGAAGAAGATAAGCCTTTGCTAGTTAGTGGAACGTTGATTGCACTAATGAACCAACCATTTTTAAACTCATTCCAATATTACAGTCCAGAGGATATGCCTAGAAAATGGCTAGAAGCTATCAAAGACGAACTTGATAAAGCTGACATTCCTAAGGCTAAAAAAGACACAATGCTTCAACCTTATGCGGCTGTTGCTGGACAGCCGAATTTAGGCAAGCCTGATGCAAAAATCGCTAAAAAGTATCCAAAAGGCGTTCTTTACGAAGTGATCAAAGAAATCAACGATAATGTCTGGCCATTTATAAGCGTTTATCACAACTTTGATGTTGTTGGTCATTTTTACGGTGAGTTCTTAAAATACACAGCTGGAGATAAGAAAGCTCTTGGCATTGTCTTGACTCCAAGACACGTAACAGAACTATTTTGTGATATCGCCAACATTACTAAAAAAGACACGGTTATAGATATCTGTGCTGGCACTGGTGGCTTCTTGATTTCAGCAATGCACCGAATGCTGAAAACAGCGATGACGGAAGAAGAACGTTTAGACATTAAAAAGAACCGTCTGATCGGTATCGAGAACAGCCCTAAAATGTTTGCATTAGCTGCAAGCAATATGATTTTACGAGGTGACGGCAAAGCAAACTTACACCAAAGTAGTTGTTTCGAACCAACGTTAAAGAAAGCAATTATAAATCCTGATTCCGCATTAGGTGTAAAAAGACCGAACATTGGTTTGTTGAACCCTCCTTATGCTCAGTCAAAAAGTGATGCAGAGCTACACGAACTCTACTTTGTGAAAGAAATGCTAGACCTTCTCGAAAAGGGTGGTCTTGGTGTAGCAATAATTCCAGTAAGCTGTGTGATAAGTCCAAACAAAGCTAAACAAGAGATATTAGAAAAACATACGTTAAAAGCTGTTATGTCTATGCCTAGTGAACTTTTTTACCCAGTAGGGACGATAACATGTATCGTTGTTTTTGAAGCACATAAGCCGCACAGTGAAACGAATAAAAAAACATGGTTCGGTTATTGGCGTGATGACGGATATGTGAAAACTAAACATATGGGACGAATTGATTACAATCACCAATGGCAAGATATCAAAGACGAATGGTTAGAAGCATATCGAAATAATGAAGTTCATAAAGGTAAGTCAGTCACTGCTTATGTAGACGCAAATGACGAATGGGTAGCAGAAGCATATCTTGAAACAGACTACTCGACATTAACTAAACAAGATTTCGAAGAAGTTGTTAAGAACTATGCACTTTTCAAATTAATGAATAATATCAAAGATGAAAACTAAACTAAAAGACATATTTAATGTAACCTACGGTACCAAATTTGATATGAATAAGATGAGTAGTAGCGAAGACTCTACAATTGCATTCGTATCAAGAAGTTCGAAAAATAATGGTATCGTTGGCTATGTTGATCCAGTTGAGGGCGTAGCTGCACTAAAACCAGGCTCTATTACTGTCACTCTTGGTGGAACTTATGTCTTGTCAGCGTTTCTTCAGGAGCGTCCTTTTTATACAGGACAAAACGTGGCTGTCTTGACTCCCAAGTTTGATCTTAGCCGAGAACAAAAACTGTTTTATTGTGTGTGTATTACGAAAAATAGATTTAGGTATAGTGCTTTTGGACGTGAAGCAAACAGGACTCTAAAGGATTTAGAAGTTCCTCACTTCGACGACTTTCCTTCTTGGGTGAATGACACTAATTTATCTGAATATGCGAATGCGGATGCTGCCTTAGTTAAGACTGAAAAGAAAGTTCTGGACTCTGTAAGCTCTTGGAAAGAGTTTACACTAGAAGAACTGTTCGAGATAAAAAAGGGGAAACGTTTAACTAAAGCAAAAATGCTGAGTGGTAAGACTCCCTTTATTGGCTCAACAGATAGTAATAATGGTCTAACAAACAGTGTAGGACAAGAAGCCATACATAAAGGCAATGTTATTACAATTAATTACAATGGTTCGGTAGGCGAAGCATTCTATCAACCTAAAGATTTTTGGGCGTCAGATGACGTAAATGTCCTATATCCAAGAAAAAAATATTTTGAAGACTTCAATCAATATATAGCACTGTTTATCATACCTATAATAAGACTAAATAAATTCAAGTTTAGTTATGGTAGAAAGTGGCATATGGATAGAATGAAAGAAACTAAAATCGTTCTCCCCACTAAAAATGGAAAGCTGGACTTGAAATTAATGAAGTATTACATTTCTAGCCTAGATTATAGCGTGAGTGTATGATTAAAATCGGTAGTGTTTAGAAATCTGTGTCATTTCAGTAGAATATACAAAACAGGAATGACATATGACCAAAGACTTCGATTTAGAACAAGCCATTAAAGCTCTCCAATCAGGACAAGATCTGACGGGGAAAGATGGCTTTTTAACACCTCTCATCAAACAAATCACAGAAGCTGCTTTAAAGGCAGAGCTAGAGCAACATCTTGAAACGGATGAACAACCGAACCGTAAAAATGGCTCTAGTAAGAAGACGGTGAAATCTTCTGTCGGTGAATTTGAACTCGATACACCACGCGATCGCCAAGGCTCGTTTGAGCCGAAGCTAGTCAAGAAGAACCAGACTAAACTGACTGACGAGATCGACCGTAAGATCTTATCCATGTTCTCGCTCGGTATGAGCTATCGTGACATTCGTGGTCATGTCGAAGACATGTACGGTATTGATGTCTCTGAAGCGACCATCACGAGCGTTACCGATCGTTTGATACCTGAGCTTAAGGAGTGGCAGCAACGACCGCTGGATGCGCTTTATCCCTTTGTCTGGCTGGATGCTATCCACTATAAAGTTCGAGAAGATGGCCGCTACGTCAGCAAAGCTATCTACACTATCCTAGGCCTCACGGTTGAGGGTAAGAAAGAACTCCTTGGGTTGTACTTATCCGAGTCAGAGGGAGCGAACTACTGGCTGTCTGTGTTAACGGATCTCCATAACCGTGGTGTTGAAGATATCTTGATTGCCTGTGTCGATGGTCTAACCGGTTTTCCTGAAGCCATTGCGAGCATTTACCCTGATACTGAGGTTCAGCAGTGTGTGATTCATCAAATCCGCAACTCCTTAAAGTACGTGGCGTCCAAGCACCAAAAAGAGTTCATGGCTGACCTAAAACCCGTCTATCGAGCTGTCAGTAAAGAAGCGGCTGAGGTGGAGTTGGATCGCTTAGAGTCCAAGTGGGGGCAACACTATCCAATCGTGCTTCGTTCTTGGCGTAACAAGTGGGCCAATTTGTCGGTTTACTTTAAGTACCCGGAGTACGTTCGAAAGGCCATATACACCACGAATGCTATCGAGGCAGTACATCGCCAGTTCCGTAAGCTGACTAAAACTAAGGGTGGGTTCCCGAACGAAAATAGCTTGCTAAAACTGCTGTACGCTGGGATATTGAACGCTTCTAAGAAGTGGACAATGCCAATCCAAAACTGGAATATGACATTGTCTCAGTTAGCGATTCATTTTGATGGGCGCTTGGATGACGTCTTAGATATCTAGCCAAAATTAGCTGACACAGATTTTTGAACGCCCTCTTACCATGTTCATATACAGTTCAGTTCGTAACAAGCAATTGGGCATCTTTGATTCTGACTGATTTGTGTAACAGGCTGTTGCACAATTAGAAGATCGGAGTTATTGCAGAATTTGCAACGACTGAGTTTTTCCTCGAAACCTTAGTAATTGATACTAGAAAAGGATGTATCCGAGTGTTAGGCCCATAACCATTATGATGATACTGGTTAATGTCATATTGTTGTCGACCCATTCATCAAGCTTACTCATTCGAAGTTCCCCTTTCTTTTCTAATCATGTCAACACCATAAATTACTTCACGTAAGAGTGCCTTATTTGGTGAGTTCAAATTAGCAATGACTCGACCAATTTCATTTGCTAAATCGCAAAGCTCAATATCCCCGTCAGGAAGACTATCTAGAGCTGACATGAGGTCTGAAACAAAGGTATGTCGATTCACCAAATTTGAACCAGCCTCATTTCGGTCAGACATGAAATCATCGGTAACCCGTTCAACTTCGTCGGCGAAAGATATCCAATCTGGCTTTGTTTTGGTCAACTTTTTCTTGCTCATCGCATACAACCTAGCAGGAGAAGAGCCAGCAAACTAAGTGTATCAAAATATAAAATCTTCACTGAAACCACCTAGTCCGTATTAGGCATAGTTAAAATGGTGCTTCATGAAAAAGTCCAGATGACATCCTCTCTCTAACGCTCTTTCCTCAATTTGCTTCCATAAGAGTGGTAAATAGGTTTTCAGATCTTCCGCTTCCGATTGATGATATTCATCCTCACAGTCCCCTGCAGCGGCCTTTAGCCACTCGGAAGGGGTTAAAATAATGAGCCCAAGATGAAAATACTCTGGAATGGCTGCTCGTATTGATTCTTCGCTACCGCTAGCAACATACATTGTGAGGCCTTCACCTGTCGCATAGTAATGACTAACACCTATATAGAACATATCAACTCCTTAATGCTGGTTGTAGAATAAGAGTAATTTGAATTAGTTATAAAAATGCAGCGATGACACGCTCTTTGAAATTTCCCAAGTCCAACTGCCTAGGAGAGGTTGAGCACGCAGATATGGCTGACTGCTTTCCCGCATACTCTTTATTCCAACTAAGTTGATTGTTTCCAATATTAGTTTTTCTCTTCTGTTGTTCGGAGAAATAGGTTTGCTCTGATGGAATAGATACTGGAGGCCTATGCAGCAAACTATCTGGTTTGATAAACAGACATGAGTCCGGAATATCTTGCTCGATCTGCTCTGCAAAGCTCACCAGACTTTCTTCAGCAAAAGTGTATAACCATGCTTGTTGGTTCGGGGATGCATTCGTCCGTAAAATCCGCCCTAAAACTTGTCTGAAATAAAGTTCGGTTTTCACAAAACTTAAATGGCAGCAAACTTGTAGACGTGGAATATCGGTACCCTCACTAATCATTCCAACGCTGATAATCCATTGAGTTGTACTGTTCCGATACCCGTTGATTTTCTCTAATGGACTTTCATGACAGTAAGTGACTACCTCTGTGCTTTGCTCATATGTCTCAGCCAAAATTTTCTGAATTTCGATTGCATGTCCTACCGATGAAGCAACAACCAAACCACCGGCATTAGGGTTATCCATACGAATTTCTGCTAGCTTTTTGCAACCAAGACCAAGTACATAGGTCATTGCATCAATATTTTGTAAAATGCTTTGATACGGAGTTGCGGATTGTTTTAAAAGATCAGGAATTGACGAAAATGACTTCGATTGTCCACTTTCTGAGATAGATAAGCGATCATTATCAATTAGTACAATTTTAGGTGAACGACAGACCTTGTCGATAATCGCTTGCTTTAAACCGTATTGATAATCGCAGTGGATACGTCCTTCTGTGTCAGAATACTGTGCTAACGTAATTGGCAATAAATCTGAGCGCCAAGGAGTGCCAGATAGGGATAATGTAAACGCAGCAATTCCTTGAATTTGTCTCAAAATTTGCTCACCCCATACATTGGCATTTTCAATTTCATCACCTGAACAATGGTGAATCTCATCAAATACAACCAATACGCGGTGCTTTTTAATTGTTTCCCAAAAGCTGTCTCTAAGGTATTTCATACTCTGGTATGTAAACGATGCGCCTATTGAGCCAAGTCCACCGGTAAAAGAGCATCCCAAGCGCCATGAAAAGGTATTTTTGATACCATCAGAAATCGTTAATGATGGCGAAAAACAGAGGACCAGGTCAATTTTGTCTAAGTCATACAGCCTTTTGGCGATTTCGGCAGCGGCCACCGTTTTTCCAGCCCCTGGAGTAGCCTGAACCTGAAAATGCGAATGTCCAGCAAGATACTTTTCTAAAGCCGATCCAACACACTCCTCTTGCCATAGCCTTAACATTTTACTTCCCCACAATTACTAAAGTTTAGGACGTGATTAAGGACATTTATTTTGGCTAGATATCTAACAGAACGTTCTCTAGTCTCTTCGGATAGTTTTAACAATGATGATTTCTGCGAAGGTAACCTTTCAGACAATAGTTGAAATTCTTCTATCTCAGCTAAAGCTATCGCAAGTTCAGCTTCATACTTTCGTCGTTCCAAAGTCAGCTCATCAAGAGTAAGTACTTCATCCGAATTTTTTACGACTGTTTTTAGCTTCTGTTGCTTACGCTTTTTCGGTTTAAATACAGTTTCTTTGAACTGATCTGATTTGTGGTATGTTCTTGTCCGCCCTTGGCCCTTAGTCCAAAGTAGTCCTTTCTTTTCTAAAGGCAATAACTGACGATAAAGAAATTTACGCGCTTCCGTTATGTCCTTAAATTCTCCTGTAATCGTTAGTAGTTCGTCCCTCAAGGCAGGAACAGTTAATCCATCAAGTCCTTTCTCGATGAATAGGGTAAAAATGTATTCATTAATCGCTGTTTTCTTCGTCATAAGAGCTCAACTACGAATTAAAAATGCGGATTATAGTCCGTGGCTATAAAATCCGCAATGAAGGATATTCTTTCATTTTGAGTACCATTAAAAATGAAAGACTTAGCGAAACGGTTTGGGGATAACTTACGTAGAGAGCGTAAGCTCAAAGGTATATCTCAGGATAAATTGGCTATTTCAGCAGACATCGACCGAAGCTATGTCGGTCGCATAGAAAGAGGGGAGGTCAACATCACTCTAGAAAAAGCGTACCAGTTGGCAAGCATTCTTGGTTGCGATGTGCGTGATTTGCTGCCATAAAAACAATCCAATACTGTCCCAAGTCGTTGAACCAAAATAGGATTTAACAAAATAGCCTTATCTATTTAAGGTTCCTTATAGTTATTTCTCATATTCAATTGAATTGATAAACCATTCTTTATCCCCTTCAGGTGTATGAACAGTAAACTCATCATTCACCTCTTTCTTTAGTAGCGCTCGTGCCATTGGAGAATCGATAGATATATAATTTTTGGTACCCCCGTAGATTTCTTCTGGACCTACGATGCGAAAACTCCTCACATCACCGGAGTCATTTTCAATCTCAACCCAGGCTCCAAAAAAAACTTTACCTTCTTGTTGTGGGGAGTAATCAACCACTGTTACCTCAGGTAAGAATTTTCTGAGAAACCGGACTCGCCTATCTATCTGGCGAAGTAAACGCTTATTGAAGGTGTAGTCAGCATTTTCGGAGCGGTCTCCTAAGCTTGCTGCCCAAGTTACAATTTTAGTAATTTCAGGACGTTTTTCGTTCCATAAGTGATCATGTTCAGCTTTCAGTTTGTTGTAGCCCTCTCGGGTTATCAATTTGGTTTTCACTTCAATAATCCAGATTAATTAAATGTACTGTAGAGCCTTTTTTATGGCATCGATTGTTGCGACAGGTAAAAAAGATTTCTTCTTATCGGACGAGACTATACTGCCATTTTCCCCAAGCTCCAATTGGTTGCGGCGTAAAAACTCTGGTGACAAAATATACTCTAATGCACTTCTCTCTAGCTCTGTAAGCTTACAAGATGATGGACTTGAACCTACTCCATCAAATACTTCTATGACCTGATTAATTGGTACGACTTCTTGTAGTAATTTTTCTGCTTCTTTCTTCTGTGAATACAGGATATTTGCTTGCAGTCTGACAACAGGATCCTCAAGCTCATCAATCCATGAATAGTTTTTTCCTTTTAAAGGAGCCTTTGCTTGTGTGGTCGATGGCACAGGAGCTGCTGATATAAAACTTGCTATCAAGGTACGATAGGATTCTCCAGTTTTGTTTCTTATACTTTGAGCCGCTGGGACCCCCCGTCCTTTGCCTAAACGAGCAATGGTTGAATAACTAAAGTCATTTAATCCACGTTCCTGTTGTTCTTTACAGATAGTAAAAACTGCATCGAGAGAGCTTTGAGTTCGTGAGGAAGCATTGTTTTTTAGTTGTTTTAAAACCTTTTCTGGGCTGAGGGCTGTTGTCATACTCATACTAAACGATCCTTTTTATTGGTTTAGATTGCTTAAACAAATCCAGTATGCTCTTCTCGCCCAAAAGCTCATTGATTGATAGATCTTTTAAGGTCACTCTACCATCTATGAGTTTATCGACATTCTCCCAGCCTTTTAATCTTGTAAGCATAAGCTGGGTTAGTTGGTTACCTACAGCTAATTGTTCTTGTTCATTCAGTAGGAAAAATTGAGGTTGCATACCATTGGTTAGCATCATCTTGTCTAGCGCTTGAGAGCGTCTTGTGACAGCAATTTCATCACTACAACAGTGGTACAATTCAGCATTTTCACACACTTCGGAAAGTTGGTGAAAATTGCTTACGTCATCCAATTCAAATCCAAGTTGAGCTTGGTGTGGAACAACAAGTTGAAGTTTTTTTTCACCGTTACTTTCAGGTTCATTTAGTATTTGTTGGCAGTTGTATAAATGGCGATGAATAGCATTCATATCTGACATATAAAGGTCTAATTTCTTTGCTCGAGTTTCTATTTCAGTATTTAGGTGGAAACGTTCATCAACCAGCTTTTTTCGTTCTGATTCCAAAAAGCTCTTAGTCGTATCGTTTACTTTTAATTTATAAATTTCATGACTTATTACTTCTATTTTTTCAACCACTGAATCGAGATTCTGTTCTAATTGCGCAGAGCGGAAGGATTGAGTGTGCACACTCAGGCTAATCTCATTGAGCAAAGCGGCGAGTCCCATCATAAAAGCAGGACCAGTAACAAAAAATCGACACTGAGGACAGTTTTGTTCACCCAAGTAACCAGCTGGCACGGGATGGAATATATTGGCTTTTGTTGCCACAGGGCTCCCCCCTTCGCTACAAAAAGCGCATCCTACGGGGCAAATCCCAAAGTCCTTAAATAGATAGCTTGATGCGGGACGAGAATTGTCTAGAGAGTTTAAAAAATCTACTGAAGAACCAACCAATTGGGATTTACATTCTTCGATTCGTTGTTGCTCAACAAAGGTTTTTAGCGTTTTTACTGCATGCTTAGCTGCTTCTTTATCCCCCAGTGTCATTCGTTCACGAATACTCGCGCCTGTTTTATCACTTTTGGTGTAGTATATGGTCATAATTATGCTTGAATGACCAACAAGCTTCATTATGACTTCCAATGGGAGGCCGAATTCATAAGCATAGGCATTGATTAAGCTCACACGCATCGAATGAGGAGTATATTCAGATTTAAAATGTGAAAGAGGGATATCATTGTTATCATTTAGCTCTTCTATCACTTCGGAATATTTAAGACCTTTATATGTTGCGAGAGTTATATCGTCTTTTGCGGAAAAAAATAGTGCTGCAGCAAGCCTAGTTGCAAGTCTTCCACCAAATGTACCAGGCTCTTTATCGTGGTAATCTCGAAATAAAAAGCAATTTATTCCTTTTTGTTTTCGTTGTACTTCGTTTAGGTTAGTTCGTTTACAATCAAGCCATTTTGTTGGTTCGTTGATAGGGTTGTACTTGCTTTGCCATTTTCTTAGTTTAATTAGCCAATAAGCGAGATCGATCGGCATAAACGGAATAGTATAACCAGAACCATCGAATTTGGTTTTATTGGAAGTATAATGTACACCAAAGTCATCATTTTTTGCTTTACTTACCATGCCTTGCTTAGTGGTTAAACCTGCTAGCTTTTCTTTATTTCTCTTCCAAATAACCTTTTTTTTCTTAAAATCAGCAATCTCAAGATCAGCCTCACCAGAGTCACTATAGATAATTTGCCGACCTCGAGCAGGTAACTGCATGAGAGAATAAGTAAATGTCCAATACATTGGAAGCCAGAGCAGTGTTTTGCCATCTTCTACTTTAAATACGCAGTCTGGATCATTTTCATCAAGTAACGACACATCATCAATTTGAATCCAATCAGAGGGAAAGCAATGTAAATGAGCTAAATCCTTGTAATTAATATTTTTATCAATCGAATTAGCAGGGAATATCCATTCTCGTCCCGATTTAACAAATTGATAAGGTAATGCTAGCTTATTGGTTTCGTTAGCAACCTGGGGGGATATTTCTCCATCAAAGTTAACGTGCGAAAATGGATTATTTGCTCCTTTAATTGGTGTTATTTCCCCTGTGTCTGTATCTTCTATAAGCAAATATTTTTTGAGAATCCAGTTCAAAAACTCATTTATCGAATACAGCCATTTTTTCTTCCTGTTTACAGAAACGTCGGAAAATAAATCAAGCATCGGTTGAATATTAGTAGAACGTCTCGTGAGAAACTCTAAAGGACTTTTTTCAAAATTCTGAGGTTCGACATATTCACGAATAAACTCGCACAAATCTTTTGCTTTGGTATCACCACCTTTAGCCGATTTCAAAAATTCATCTATATGCTCAGCCCAAAGGTGCCATTCTTCTTTAAAGTATTTAACTTGATAGGGACGAGGAATTCCCCAAAGATCAAATGTATTTGTCCAGCCTTTGCCTTGATAGTGCTCTTCAGGTTTCACCGGAATCCGAGGATCATTCGATGCAATACGAAATTTTCTATATTGCTTTAAACTGGTAATGCTATTTTTTCTAACCAATGAAGCTAGCTCTTCATATTGGTATGGCCTCGGTATATCCAGAGCATCATACCAATTGGTCCACTCTGGAATGTTTTTTTCCGGCTTTGCTGGGATTTGTTTATGTTTTTTTCTAGCATTTCTGTACTGTTGTGAGTTTTTTATTCCTAGTACAGTACAAGCAACTCTAAATGCTTCTAAGGTTGATATGTTTGTAGGTAATAAAAAATTGATCCAGCTAATCCATTCTTCCGCATAAATCTTGTTGGGTGCAAATGGTAATAGCGGGTCAAGCTTATAACGCTGTTGATAGTCCAATTGAGACACAATATTTAAACTCTGTGTCGCCTTTCTCGCTTCCGCTAAATTCAGATAATAGCTTGATTCACTTATACCTAAAAAATCTGAAAATCCTGACCATTCTTCTGCATAGACCTGGTGGGGAGCAGATGGTAAAAGAGGGTCAAGTTTATAACGTTTCTGGTAATCTCGTTGAGAAACGATATCCAGTCGCTGTAATGCCGCTCTGGCCTCCTCTAAACTTGGATAATACTCGGGTTTATTCTTACCTAAAAAGTCAAACCAATTGATCCATTCTGTCGCATATTCGTTATGAGGGTGAGGTGGCAAAAGGGGATCAAGTTTGTAAAGTTTCTGATAATCATGACTAGACTGGATCTCTAATTGATTAGTTGCTTTTCTAGCCTGAGCTAGGTTTGGATAATACTTAGGTTTCGTTTTGCCTAAAAAATCTGGCCAGTTCTTCCATTCTGTCGAATAAGTTTTATATGGAGTGGATGGTAGGCGAGGATCTAGTTTATAGTATTTTAGGTAATCTTTACCTGATTTAATCCCAAGAAGCTGTGCTGCCTTACTTGCATCCATTAAGCTTGAGTAATAGTTGGGTTTGATCTTGCCAAGAAAATCAAACCAATTGGTCCACTCAGATATGTAAAATTCATTAGGTCGTGCTGGTAAAAGAGGATCAAGTTTGTAACGCTTCTTATAGTCTGGTTGAGAAACTATACCCATATTTTGGGCTGCATTTCTGGCCGCAGCTAAACTTGAATAATGCTGAGATTTAGGTTTACCCAAAAAATTAGCCCAGCCGCGCCACTCCTCCGCATAGGCGAGGTTAGGTTGACATGGTAAAAGAGGGTCTAACTTATAATGTTTTTGATAGCTAGCACTAGATGTGATTCCCTGACGTAGTGCTGCTTCCTTGGCCGAGGCTAAGTTAGGATAATGCTCTGGTTTGACCTTGCCCAGAAAATCGAACCAGTTCTTCCATTCTGAAGCATAAAATTCATGAGGTTGACATGGTAAAAACGGGTCAGACTTATAACGTTTTAGATATTCTTTACCAGACGCTATGCCAAGGCGCTTTGCTGCCTCGCTTGCTGTTGCTAAATCTGGGTAATATTCTGAATTTGTTTGCCCTAAAAAATCCATCCAGCTGGACCACTCGGCCTTATAAACTTTATCGGGGGCAAATGGAAGACGAGGATCAAGCTTATAACCCTGAAGACGTTGATATCTCCATTTAGATACAATACCTTGCTTCTGTGCTGCCATACTAGCTTCAGCTAAACTTGGATAAAACTCTGGCTTGGCTTTACCCAAAAAATCAAACCAGTTAGTCCACTCTGCAGCGTATACTTCATTTGGGTGGCAAGGTAAAAGAGGGTCAAGCTTATAACGTCTCTGATAGTCTTTGATTGATCTAATATGCAGACATCTGGCAGCTTCATGGGCTCCAATTAAATTTGGGTAAAATTTTCGCTCTTTCACTACAGTTTCTCCCTCATAACTTGCCGAACTTCATCATTAGTCGGTCGAAGATAAACAAGGCAACTATCTGGACTTTTATGATGCATTGCTTTCTGAATCTCTAGCTGAGAGAACCCTTTTTGACCTAATCGGTAACCGTACGAATGTCGATGCCCATGTGGTGTCGTCCCTAAGAATTTTGATGATTGTAGTCCTATGCGATTCACTGCTCGTTTGTGTTTTTGAATTAAGCTTTTCTTGCTTTCTGGGTTTCCAGATAAGTTAACAAAAAGAAAGGGGGAGGATGATTTTCGCCTAGATTCACTACTGAGATATTTTTGTAAAATACTAGTAAACTCAATTGCTTTGTCTTCGGGACAAAACATTACGTTGAAAGATAAATTCTGATTTGTTAATGCCGGGTTTTTCCACCCTGAATATAAGCGGTGATTTCTGGGGTATTCATTACGAGGTTTTAACCTATGTTTAGTAGCAAGAAACTCACGTCTAGTTGTGAATCCGGCGATAGGAGCCTTCCCATCACTTGGATGGAATACAGAGATTAAAGCTTCAAAGGTTTTAGTATCAATAGATATATCTTCAGTATATATCTGAAAACATTCCGATAAGCGCAGACCTCCATAATGCATCAACATAACAATTAGTTGACTGCCATAGTCAACCTTTCCCGATCTAGAAGTAAAACCATCATTAATTAATCGTTCAATATCTTCCTCAGGGAAACGATATACCTCTTCAACATCAACAAAGTGTCGTTGTGGGCCGTAAACTTGTCTGGATATCGAGAAATCATTGTTGGATGAATTATCTAAGTGATTTAGAAAGCAGTTACTACTTCGCCGATAGTAAGCACACCAACGCAGGCGTTCTTCCGCATAAGTGGCTTTTCTCATTGGATTGAGTTGAGGTAAATCAACACCATGAATTATATCGATGTAATCGCAATAACTCGTTATATGGTGCAATAGAACATTCACATCTTCATTTCTTCTGGGAGACCAAAACAGTTCGGAATCATCTCTTCCATCGTGTATGGTTCCAAATTGTAAAGCTTCAACAAATGCTCTTAGCATTTCTGTTGCTGAAGAAAAATTGAACTGCTGACGATCTATAAATTGTAGAAGTAACTCAACAGCAAATGTGTTTCTTTCCAGCCAAGAGGGTGATTTACTTCTCTTTGAGTACAGGAAGCGTAAATGAGAGATCAAAAGACCTGAATCACTAAACAGAGCCGGAAATGTGAAGGTTATACCGGTTGAGTGTGGTTTATATTGAACGAATCTCTTTAAGACATAGCTCATTTTTGTGTCTTATTATTTGATAGAAATTGATGCCCCCCTGGCCAATTATCTGAATAATAACTGGTCATACACATAGGCAAATGAGGCCTTCTTTTTTCAAGACTTTGATATTCATCTTCTGAAAGAATTTCTAAGCGTCTCGCTTCCTGACTTGCTTCTCGATAGCTCTTATAGAATTCATTCCAACCTTCGCCAATGTTTTTGTCTTTGGACATGTGAAACTCTCCCATTTACCTATAGTCATTAAATGTACTAATTAGTATTTAGTACATAGACATAACTTTTTCCAGTAAGCAGATATAAAGTAGATATTCACTAACAAACTGACCTATTCGCTAATCAATGTGCTTTAATAGTATGAGTAATTGAGTAGCACTAATATCACTATAACAAAAAGCGTTTGCGTGAGATTGACCGTAGAGTGCGTTATCTTCGCAAGCGTTTAGAACAAGTTAAAGTGATAGATTGCTCATCTCAGCAAGAAGGTAAGATTTTTTTTGGCGCTTGGGTTGAAGTGGAGAACCAAGTTGGAGAGGTGAAAAAATTTCGAATTGTTGGTCCTGATGAAATTTATGGTGATGCCAAAGGTTATATTTCGATTGATTCACCTATGGCTAGGGCTTTACTTAAGAAAGAAGTGGACGATGAAGTGATGGTAAGAACACCTGAGGGCGAGAGAGAGTGGTTTGTAAACGACATTGTTTATCAAATGGATGATACTAATGAGCAATGAACTAGCAGCCGTGCTTATGCACGACTGCAAAAGACACGTTATTTCTCGTAATCGGGTTTGTCAGTAATGATATAGTTGGCTTCACTGGAGACCATAATGCCATGTTTTAGGAAATTTTTACCTAAGATCATACTGTAGTGAAAGCGACTACGGTCCTGGAGGTTTACTCGAATTTTCTTCTCTAGCTCGCCAAGCTTAACCCGCATTTCAATCACAGGACGAACGTTAGCTTTCTCTCCCTTTTTTGCCTTGATACGCATAACATCAACTACTGGTTTGGTGAACTTTTGGCTCATTTCTGCATCGTTTTCATAGATGAAGCTAACCATTTCCTGACCATTTTTTTTAAATTGCTTGATGTTTTTAGCATTGATTGAGCTCACATCGGCGCCAGTATCGAGTTTGACAGGAAAAGACATGCCTTCGACTTGCGCGACTTCAATATGACCTGCTTTAAATAACGGTTCGTTATCTAACAGGTGGTCTGAACGTGTATTGAGCAGCACACCGCCTTTGGCTATATTATGGCCCAAGACAAAAAAAGGTTGCTGATGCTTTTCTTTGTCGAGTATATCGAGAGCAAAACGTATTGATTGTTCTTGATTGCCAACTAAAAAGTCGCCTTCCACAACGGGGCGAACAGAATCACCTACTTTGAGTTTTTTAATAACAGTTTTGGTTAACTTTTCCGCTTTACCTGTGGCTTTAGGCAGATAGAAAGTGACGACTTCTTGTTGGTCTTTTTTAGTGAGTTCGAAACTATCGACGCGAAGTAGTGGCGTTTTAACGGCAAAAGTCGGATGTGCTGGGAGGGTAATGTTATCTAATATTATGGATTCTTGCGGTGAAATAACAAGAGGACCTGCTTTTAGTGCTGAGCTGAATAATTGTCCATCATCGAGCAAGTTTTCATTGTCAGTATCAATCACAAAGTATTGACTGGCTAATTCTTTACCAATTCTTATTTGAGAACTGAACTTACTTCGATCGCGCAAATAAACTAGCCAGTACTGAGTGTGAGTTTTATCTATCTTAACAGGGAGGTAAACCAGAGGACGTTCAGCACTGCTAGTTTTGAGCATACGAACTAGGGGGAGAGTCATGGCTTGACGCTTTTTATTTTCACCTTCTAGAGAAAAAGAGACCTGTTTATTCTTTTTGTCTATTTGAATGTTTAGCGCGTGGGCACTGGTATAGCGAGCTGTGGTTGATATACTAGTTTTATAAGGTGTATCAGAGATGCTGACTAAGTCTTTTTTGCCAATCATTCTTGCGTTAGGTTGCTCTTGAAGGTAATCGTACCCCGCTAAAACCCAGGCATTGTGATTAAGATAGGTTTTACCAATCAATATGGGAGCTGAGAAGTGAGAGCGATCGGTTAAATTAACCAAAGTTTCTACTTTTTTGCCGGCAATCGTTAAAGAGAGTCTTATCGCAGGGCGTAGAATGGGCTTCTGACTAGTTCGACTTCGGATAGCGCTGACTCGTCTCAAGTCTTTGGTTATCGATATCTCTTCACCGGAGTATGGATGGCGAAGAGTGAAGCTGACTTTCACTTTGTAGGGTTTAAAATCATCTTCTGTCCATACAATGTCTATCCCCCCAATATCCTTTATAACAGCCCATAGTAATTTATCTCCCTTTAGGTTTTTGTAGTCGGGGTGTGTACTGTAGACACGAATATTTTCGGCGTGAATAGAGGTACTATCAGCTCCAGTATCAATCTTGCCAGCAAAAGGTACTTGAGCGAGTTCTGGTATATCGCTGTAGTAGACATTTTCTATTCTACCCAGAACAGGTTTTCCATCGAGTTGGTAAATAGGGTCTTGTGTGGTTGCAGCTATAGATTGCTGCCAAGCAAGTGGCATTGTGAGTAGAGTCCCTATTAGGGCTAGGGCAGAAGAGGCTTTCTTCATCATAGTGTCCCGTGTGAGTGAAAGTACAGAAGTGAATCTGATATTCAGGGTATAAGTTTTAATTAAGTCCAGTTTTGACATAAATCTGATGGATGTCTATCAGCAATTGGTAAATTTTATCAAGCTTAATTAAAAACATTGCAAATTCTATCAAGGACCCCAATGTTCTATACACAAATGACCTCACTAAGAATGAAGAGAATCACCGGATGAGCCAAGCTATCTGCCAAATGATTGCTCAGGAACTTAATGTCCGCCTAGAGCAAGTTACTGCGACTGTTAATCTGATCGATGATGGAAATACTGTGCCGTTTATTGCACGATATCGGAAAGAGGTGACAGGGGGGCTAGATGATACCCAATTACGTAACCTTGATAGCCGACTAGTCTATCTACGAGAGTTGGATGATCGTCGTCAGACTATTCTCAAATCGATTCAAGAGCAAGGCAAGCTAACCGGTGAGCTGGAAACAGATATTTGCCAAGCAGATAGCAAAACACGTTTGGAAGACTTGTATTTGCCTTATAAACCTAAGCGCCGAACCAAAGGGCAGATTGCGATTGAGGCTGGACTTGAGCCTTTGGCAGAAAAGTTATGGAGCGAACCAGACTATGACCCTGAGCAGCAAGCTTCTGGCTATGTCGACTTGGGGAAAGGTGTTGCAGATATTAAAGCCGCGCTTGATGGTGCGCGTGCGATTATAATGGAACGAATTGCAGAAGATGCTGATTTGCTTAAGAAGGTACGTGCATATCTAGCTCGCCACGCTGAACTTGAAGCTCGAGTGGTTGAAGGTAAAGAACAAGAGGGAGAAAAGTTTAAAGACTATTTCTCCCACTCCGAAGCAATTAACAAAGTACCTTCTCACCGTGCGCTGGCTATGCTGCGTGGTCGAAACGAAGGTTTCCTAACTTTAAACATGAATGCGGATCCGCAGCAGGAACAAAACGCTCGTCAGTCTTATTGTGAAAATATTATTTCAGACCATTATGGAATCTCACTCAGTCAGGCAGCTAGTGATGGGTGGCGTAAACAGGTGATTAGCTGGGCTTGGCGCGTAAAGGTGTCAATGCATATGGAAACCGAGCTAATGGGTACAATGAAAGAGCGCGCAGAGTTTGAGGCTATAGAAGTTTTTGCCACCAACCTCAAAGATCTTTTGATGGCTGCACCCGCAGGTCCTCGTGCGACGTTAGGGTTGGACCCTGGGCTTAGGACTGGGTCTAAAATTGCTGTGGTAGATTCGACCGGTAAAGTATTGGCGACAGATACTATCTACCCACATCAGCCTCAAAATCAGTACGATAAATCGGCCCAAATAGTGGCGAGTTTAGTCGAAAAATATAAGGTTGATTTAATCGCGATTGGCAACGGCACTGCCTCGCGTGAAACAGATAGTTTCGTTGCAGAGTTAGTTAAACGCTACAACCTTAAAGTGCAAAAGATAATAGTCAGTGAAGCTGGGGCTTCGGTTTACTCTGCCTCTGAGCTTGCAGCGAAAGAGTTTCCTAATCTAGATGTGTCATTGCGAGGCGCTGTATCAATTGCTCGCCGCCTGCAAGATCCTCTTGCGGAGTTGGTTAAAATTGATCCACAATCTATTGGTGTTGGTCAATACCAGCATGACGTAAGCCAATCATTGCTAGCGAAACGCTTAGATGCTGTCGTAGAGGATTGTGTGAATGCAGTCGGTGTGGATGTAAATACGGCATCCCCGGCTTTATTGACACGAGTTGCTGGGCTATCTAGCACTATCGCACAGAATATTGTGAATTATCGTGATGATAATGGCCGGTTTGAAGCTCGTACAGCGTTGAAGAAAGTTGCTCGCCTAGGGCCGAAAGCGTTTGAGCAATGTGCTGGTTTCTTACGCATCATGGGTGGTAAGAATCCACTTGATGCCTCTTCGGTTCACCCAGAAGCGTATCCTGTCGTCAAAACCATAGCAGAGAAAAACGGTAAGAAGGTTGATGCTTTAGTTGGGGATACACAATTTTTACGTGGCCTACATGCGCTTGACTATACCGATGAAAATTTTGGTGTACCTACAGTGACTGACATCATCAAAGAACTTGATAAGCCGGGCCGTGACCCACGCCCTGAGTTTAAAACGGCAACTTTTGCCGATGGTGTTAATAAGGTCTCTGATTTGGAACCGGGAATGGTTTTGGAAGGTGTCGTTTCCAATGTGGCTAACTTTGGTGCTTTTGTGGATATCGGTGTTCATCAGGACGGACTAGTACATATTTCGGCTCTGACAGACCGTTTTGTTTCTGATCCTAGAGAAGTTGTCAAAGCGGGTGATATTGTCAAAGTTAAGGTGATGGAAGTGGATATTCAGCGTAAGCGAATTGGCTTGTCTATGCGTCTTACTGATGAGCCTGGGCAAGATACTCGATCACAACGTTCAGCGCCTCCGCGTAATAATCAAGGTCGCTCGTCGTCAAACCGTAAGGATGAATCATCAAATAATGCTATGGGTGGTGCTTTTGCTGCCGCTTTTGCTAAAGCAAAAAAGTAACCTTGTATGGTAATATAAATCCCCGCAGTGCGGGGATTTTTTAGTAGTATTAAATGTTTTATTACAATACTGCTATGACATCCGAAGGTGTGTTTGGTGCGACCGCATCACCATAATGAAATTTGATTATGGTTCTACGTTTTGCCATTCTCCCTTCGGTGATCGCTGCATCAATAATGTGCCTTGGTAACCGAAAGCGCATTGCGTAGCCTTTACCCTGATCTTTACTGTAGCTTTCCAGAGCAATGAGCTTAAAAATCCTCTCAAGTACATCTTTAGGATCTTCATAATAAATGGCTTTTATATCTTCTTGTTCACTTGCTTCATAGCTTGGGTGCTCGGCTGGATCCCAAGAAGATTGCTTCCGCCTTTTATCGTCAGCTTTGACTTGACGCTCAGCGTTACTTTTGGCTAATGCCACCGTAGGGTTGACGGGTTCGCGAACCTTATTGTCTCGTGCAGCCTGTTCGGTTTGCACATTAACCGATGGAGCGATCAGCGGTACACTTACATTCGTAGGTGATACTAGCATTGTTCAACCTCCTCACGCTCAGTCAATAACGCATAATAAAACAGCGTTTTCTTGACTCGATTATTTATCGGCCTTGATGACTAAAATTTTAGCTTATTGATTAAATTATTTTTATTTTACCTCAGCAAAGCGAATGACTTGTTGGCAAAATTGCTCATTCTCGGTAATAAATGGTGCATGAGAGGAGGAATGAAACACATGACTTTGGCTCATAGGCATCAGTAGATCAACATCTTTAGCAACTTGAGCCGGAACCAAACCATCTAACCGTCCATATAAGCGTAATGTTGGAGTGTTAACCTCTTTGAGATCAAGTCTGTGGTCAATAGTTGCAAGCAGTTTTAAGCCTGAAAGTAAAGAGATGGAGTTAGGTTCAGGTCTCGATAAAACGGCATGTTTGAGGCTTTTGACATCTTGGCGTGCTGAAGGGCTACCCAAAGCCTGAAGTGACATAAACCTTGCTATGGTTAATTGTATGTCATCGATTAGCTGCTCAGTGAAGGCATTAAGTACCTTGGGTTGTATCCCTTTCCATTGTTTATTTGCAGAAAATTTTGGTGAGCTGGCAACGGTAACCAATTTAGTTATACGTTGAGGGTATTGAAGGGCGATGTGTGTAGCGATTAATCCACCTAGAGACCAACCTAGCCATATGGCTTTTTCTGGCGCGCCATTTAGGATCTGTTGGCTAAGATCTTCTATCGTGTTGAAAGTAAGGCTATTGCTATGACCAAATCCAGGCAGATCAACAATATGGACTCTAAAGTGTTGGCTTAATTGTTCGGTTGTTTGCTGCCAAACAGCGCCATTCATTCCCCAGCCATGGACAAGAACTAAGTCATTACCTTGACCAACACGTTGCCAGTATGGTGTTGTTTGTTTGATCTCATTTTGTACCACGTTTTCCATCCTCAAGAGTGGGTTTAAAAGGTTAAATTAGTCTGACTATATAATTGGCAGGTATGACGCCTATGTTAACCGATTGGATTAATAAATACACAACCTACCTGTTGCCTAATCATTGTGATTTATGTGGTTTAGCAATCGATAAGCCTTATCAGCACCCTCTCTTTTGTCGTTCCTGCCTAAATAATTTTGCACTCCAGCCTCGTTGTTTATGCTGTGGTCTTATTATGCCTGAGCAGGTGGTTCGATGTGGCAGCTGTGTTATATCATCACCTTCATGGTCACGCCTTTATTGTGTCGGTGATTATCAGGCACCACTTTCGGGTTATGTTCATCGATTAAAGTATTTAGGGCAGTTTTGGCACGCCAAAACGCTTGCTTTATTACTTGCACCTCATATTAGAGTAAAACCCGACCTGATTACTTTTGTGCCGCTTCACTGGCGCAGATTCTTGTATCGTGGTTATAACCAAAGTCAGCATCTTGCTTGGGAATTAAGTAAATATATGGATGTCGCCTGCTCCGGGCTGTTCCGTAAAGTTAGGACTACAGCAAGACAGCAAGGCATGACAAAGAAGCAACGAGTGCGTAATGTCAAGCAAGCTTTTGAACTTTGCCAAGTTATTGATATTGATCATGTGGCGATTGTTGATGATGTATTGACAACGGGGAGTACTGTCGAGCCGCTGTGTCAATTGCTGCATCTACATGGGGTGAAAACGATTGATATTTATTGCGTTTGCCGTACCTCTGAGCCAACTGATAACCTAAGTGGTGCTAATTTGATCTAAAAGGCTAGATCTTGAGGAAATCAGGAGTAAAATAAGAGGTAAATAGCCTACAAAATTACTCAGGTATTCGTCGTGTCAAACTCTATTATTATTACTGAAAATGCCCAGCAGCACTTTGCAAATCTTTTAAGTCAACAGCCTGAAGGAACTAATATTCGTGTGTTTGTTGTAAATCCGGGCACTCAAAATGCCGAGTGTGGTGTTTCGTATTGCCCTGTGGAAGCTATTGAGTCATCTGACACTGAAATTAAGTATCAAGGTTTCTCTGCTTATATTGATGAATTAAGTCTGCCATTTCTCGAAGATGCTGAGATTGATTTTGTGACAGATAAAATGGGGGCTCAGCTGACTTTGAAAGCGCCCAATGCCAAAATGCGTAAAGTATCAGATGATTCACCATTACTTGAGCGGGTTGAGTACGCGATTCAAACACAAGTTAACCCTCAATTGGCAGGTCACGGTGGGCATGTAAATTTAGTTGAAATAACGGAGGATGGTATTGCTATCGTTTCATTTGGTGGTGGCTGTAACGGTTGTTCAATGGTTGATGTAACTTTAAAAGAAGGCATAGAGAAAGAGTTGCTTCAGCAATTTGAAGGTGAATTGACGGCTGTTCGTGATGCGACAGAACACGATCGTGGTGAGCATTCTTACTATTAATCACCAGTCAGCAATGTAAAATAAAGTCTTTCATTTGAAAGGTTGACGGTAAAGTCAGCCTTTTTTGTTTTCAAAACAATTTGTTTTCTCATATATTAGTGGCTTACCCATAACTAAGGAGTAAGTTAGTGGCTAAGCGGATCCCTCCTAAAATCCTAAGTAAGCAAACCGTTGCTCAGTCTAAGCTATTTACTGTAGAAGCCATTGATTTACGCTTTAGTAATGGTGTTGAACGGACCTACGAACGTATGAAGCCGAGCGGACGAGGTGCGGTAATGATGGTGCCAGTTACGAAGGATGGCGATTTATTGCTCGTACGTGAATATGCAGCGGGCACAGACTCTTATGAGTTAGGATTTCCTAAAGGTTTGGTGGATCGTGGAGAGCAGCCTATTGATGCCGCTAATCGAGAGCTTAAAGAGGAAATTGGATTAGGTTCCAATAAACTCACGTATTTAAAAGATGTCGTCCTCGCCCCTTCTTATTTTTCAAGTAAAATGACCTTGTTTATTGCAGAAGATCTATACTCAGAACAACTAGAAGGTGATGAACCAGAGCCTCTGGAAGTGATTCGTTGGCCACTTTCTCAAGCACAAGAGCTTCTTAATCACCTCGATTTTTGTGAAGCGCGCAGCATTACAGCGCTATTGCTTGCTCTACGTACACTACAACCATGATCAATGTAGAGCGTTGAAGGATTAACTATGCCAATGACAGACGACTTTTCCCAGCATTTACCAGCCGTAATTGATATTGCACGTGCGGCAGGGCAGTTAACGCTTGATATATATCAGAAAAAAGATTATCAAGCCTATACTAAAAATGACCAAACACCTGTGACAAGTGCGGACATCGCCGCACACAAGCTAATTTTAGAAAAACTCACGGAACTAACCCCAGAAACGCCAGTGCTTTCAGAAGAGGATGCTGATGTTAGCTTTAATAAACGGACTAACTGGCACCGTTATTGGCTAGTCGATCCTTTAGATGGAACACAGGAGTTTATTGCGCGTAGCGGTGACTTTGCTACCATCATTGCGCTGGTGGAGGATCATCGACCAGTGATGGGCGTTGTATATGGTCCAGTATCAGGCGTAACCTATTACGCCTACAAAAATAAAGGCGCCTGGAAAATTCCAGATATGGATGAAAGCTTGCGCATTAATACTCTTAATCATGAGGGACAGGCGGACTCAATTGCTATGGCGATTAGTCGCAGGCAAGATATCAGCCGTATCACCAGTCGGATGAACAGTCGCTGGAACTATGACTTAGTTCCATTAGGGTCTGCTGCTCTTAAAGCATGCTTAGTTGCAGAAGGAGCGGTTGATTGCTATTTACGCTTGGGGCCTACAGGAGAATGGGATACTGCCGCGACCCAGTGTATTGTTGAGGAGGCTGGAGGACGAATCCTGAGTACTCAACTAGAACCTTTGTCATACAATGAGCGAGAGACGTTGGAAAACCCTAACTTTATTGTGCTCGGTGATCAGAGCTTGCCATGGGATGAGATTCTACAGGTTAAAGACTAGGGGCTGTTGGTCTTTTGTGATTAGACACTGAGGTTGCTTAAGCTTTAGAGTATATATCTTGTTCGCCCAGCCAGCGTGCAATAATGGCTGCTGCGCTATCAGGGTAGTTATCGTGGATATGACGTGAGATACGTTGTACCTCAGATATTAAATATTGATCTCTCACCAAGTCCGCTATTTTAAAGTCAGCGATACCGGTTTGTTTTGTGCCCAACAATTCACCTGGTCCTCGGATTTCTAAATCTCGTTGTGAGATAACAAATCCATCATTGGTTTCTCTTAGTACTCCTAAGCGTTTTTGTGCTGTTTTGGACAAAGGTGAGTGATAGAGCAACACGCAATGGCTGGCAACGCTTCCTCGCCCAACTCTTCCTCGCAATTGATGGAGCTGGGATAGCCCCAAACGCTCGGGGTTTTCAATGATCATCAGACTGGAATTTGGCACATCCACACCAACCTCTATTACAGTAGTGGCGACGAGTAAGTGCAGCTTGTTGTCTTTAAAGTCCTGCATTATGGATTGTTTTTCAGATGCCTTCATTCGCCCATGGACTAAGCCTATTTTTAGGTCTGGTAATTTAGCCTGTAATTCTTGAGCTGTATTTTCTGCAGCTTGCGCTTCGAGTAATTCTGATTCGTCAATTAGCGTACAAACCCAATAAGCCTGTTTACCTTCATTCAGGCATGCATTACGAACACGTTCGACAATATCATTACGTTTAGTATCTGGGATTGCTACAGTTTGGACCGGGGTACGACCCGGTGGAAGTTCATCAATAACTGAGGTATCAAGGTCGGCATACGCTGTCATGGCTAGAGTACGAGGAATAGGTGTTGCAGTCATGATGAGCTGATGGGGATACGTACCCTGCTTTTCGCCTTTCTCTCTTAGCTCAAGACGCTGATGAACACCAAAACGGTGTTGCTCATCAATAATTACTAGTGCTAGATGGTGAAAGTTCACATGCTCTTGAAATAAGGCGTGGGTCCCGACTACCATTCGAGCTTGGCCACTCTTAATTTTATCTAACTCTGTTTGTTTTGCTTTGCCTTTTAGTTTTCCTACTAACCAACCAACTTCAATGCCCATAGGCTCTAGCCATTGTTTGAAGTTAATTGCATGCTGCTCTGCTAGTAACTCTGTGGGTGCCATTAATGCGACCTGGTAATTATGCTCGAGTGCACGTAGTGCAGCGAGAGCTGCAACCAGAGTTTTTCCTGACCCAACATCTCCTTGTATCAGGCGCATCATCGGGTGAGGTTTTTCCAGATCTCGTTCAATTTCTGCTACAACTCGTGATTGTGCCCTCGTAGGTGAAAAAGGTAACTGCTGCAAGAATTTTTGTTTTAATTCGTCTTTTTCAGCAAGAAGAATGGCCGCATCTTTCTGGCTCTTGCTGCGCACCGACAGCATGGAAAGATTTTGCGCCAATAGCTCTTCCATTATCAGGCGGATTTGCGCGGGATGTTTACCTTCATCAAATAACGCTAGATCTATATCTGGAGTGGGTCGATGTATGATGTGTAGTGCTTGATTAAGCGAAACTTGCTGGTTATAGAGGCCGGTAGGCAATAGCTCTTGTACGGCAGTTTTATCGAGCAGTTCCAATGCTTGGTGTGTTAGATTGCGAAGAGTCAGTTGGCGTAGCCCGTCAGTGGTAGGATAAACAGGGGTTAGGTTTTGTTCCACTTCAGTCGTTTGGTTAGGTGCATAGAATTTGTAGTCAGGATGAATGATCTCCAGTCCTATGCTGCCTCGCTTAATTTCACCATAAGCATGAACTGTTTTCCCTTCGCTAAAGTTATGTTTCATCGCTGCGGTAAAGTTGAAAAACCTCAACGTAATCGTGCCATTACCATCACTTATCTTAACCGCCAGCATTCTGCGTTTGCCAAATAAGGTATCGGTATTCATGACTTTGCCTTGGACGCTTGCCCATAAGCCAGGATGAAGTTTGACGATAGGGTAAACACGAGTTCTGTCTTCATAGCGATGAGGGAGATGAAAGAGCAAGTCTTGAATTGAATGGAGACCCACTTTGGATAACTTTTCTGCGACTTTAGCTCCCACGCCAGTGAGAGAAGTCAAAGGAATGGCAGAGAGTAATTGGGACATGACACAGCTCGGTACGTTATTCACTAGCTAATTGACTTTACTAGTTAACCACTGAGCTGTGTTTTTGTACAGGAAAACTTGGTAAGGGGGCTGGATTTTGCTTTAAGATTGGTTTTAGCGCTACTTTTTTTGCATCTCGCGCCACCAATCTTCATCTGCCACTATTTCTCCTTGTTTATCGATTATCGGGTAAGGCAAGCCTTTGCGTTTGGCAACTTTAGCTAATACAGGGTGGCCGCGTTCAAATAGGACCCGTTGAATCGTATTTTCGGTAAGTGTATTGGCAGAGTTTTCATACATGCCAGCAGCTTGGCGTTGGCGCTGGGCTTCATACATGATAACAGCACTAGCAACCGAAACATTGAGTGATTGAACCATACCCAACATAGGAATCATAATATCCTGATCGGCAAGCAGTTTCGCTTGCTTTGAGGCGCCCATTTTTTCACCACCTAGTATGATGGCTGTTGGTTTGGTGTAATCAATAGAACGAAAATTCACAGCTGTATCGGACAAATTGGTGACTAAAACCTGCATGTTTTGATGTTTGAATGTATTGACTGCATCGCTAATGGTGTCATGCGTTTCCACCTCTACCCAGTTTCGAGCCCCAGCTGAAGTATGACTGAGCGTTCGCATTGAATTAGGCCAAACCGCATGGATTTTATGGATTGCTGTCGCATCGGCAGTGCGAATTACAGCTGAAACATTGTTGGGCTTGTGGACTTCCTCAAGACAAAATGTCAGATCAGTTTGGCGTGACTTGAGGACCTGTTGAATCCGTTGATAACGTTCTAAGTTCATAATGATAGTATGGTAGAAGCCCTTGAAACGATGGCTCAAGGGCATTTTGTGTGTAGTAGAAGCCTAGTTTTTACGACGCCGTACCTTTAGAGCGTGAGGCATAGCTTTAATCTTACGCATTATACCAGCAAGGTGTACTCTGTCTTTGGTGGTCAGTAAGACGGTGACTGTGTATAAGCGACCATCCTTCTCTTCTGTTGACAGACCATGGATGTTTGAACCTGTCTTTGAAATTACGTTTGTGAGCTCGGCTAGAACACCTTGACGATTTTGCACGTCAACGTACAGCTCGGTAATAAACTCCTGCTCGTAATCCTCAGACCACTCGACTGCCATGTACTTATCTAGCTCTTTTTGGTAACCGCGCACATTTGGGCAGGTTTCTCTGTGGACAACCAATCCTCGACCTGGAGATACATGAGCAATAATATGATCGTCAGGTATTGGATGGCAGCAGTTGGCAAACGTGAGTAGTAAACCTTCAGCACCACGTATAGGCAGTTTTTTCTTTGGTTTGCCGTCCGATGATTGAGCTTCAGTAAGCTCATCGACATCACCCAGTAGTCGACGCGCAATGACGATGCTCATCAACTCACCAAGGCCAATGTCTGCGAGCAGGTCATCGACACTATCTATCTTGAGTTCAGTCAACACTTTATGGATGTTGTCTTCACGGATATCCGATAAGGACAAATCGCCAAGGGCGTGATTAAGTAAACGGCGACCGAGTGTTATGGACTCTTCTCGGCGCATTGTTTTCAACACTTGACGTATCTTTGTACGGGCACGTGATGTGACAACATAGTTCAACCAAGCGGCATTTGGACGAGCTCCCGGAGCACTGATGATTTCGATCGCCTGGCCATTTTTAAGTGATTTACTTAAGGGGTAAGGGTTACGATCTACTCTTGCGCCGACACAGGTATTGCCAACGTCTGTGTGGACTGCGTAAGCAAAGTCCACGGCAGTGGCACCAACAGGAAGTTCGACAATACGGCCTTTAGGGGTGAAGACGTAAATTTCATCAGGGAAAAGATCAGATTTGACGTTTTCGATAAATTCGAACGAGTTGCCAGCGCTTTGTTGCAATTCTAGTAGGCTTTGCATCCAGCGCTGCGCCTTAATTTGGGCAGTGGTACCAGAGCGATCGCTATTACCTTTATAAGACCAGTGCGCTGCGACCCCTTTATCTGCCATTTGGTCCATATCCTCAGTACGTATCTGTACTTCGACAGGTACGCCATGAGGGCCAACCATTGATGTATGAATTGACTGATAACCATTGGCCTTTGGTACTGCGATGTAATCTTTCATTCGCCCTGGACGCGGTTTATACAAGCTGTGAACTTGACCTAAAACGCGGTAGCAGTTATCTGCGTCAGAAACAACAACTCTGAAGGCGTAGATATCCATGATGGTGTGAAAACGCTGTTCTTTAGTTTTCATCTTGTTATAGATGGAATAGAGATTTTTTTCGCGACCAAAAACTCGAGCTTTAAGTCCAACCTCTGTTAAGCGACCTTCAATTTCATCATGAATACGCTGAATCATCTCTTTTCGGTTGCCACGCGCTGACTTTACTACCGCTTTTAATACACGATATCGGTTGGGATATAAGGCTTCAAAACCTAGCTCTTCAAGTTCAGTTTTAATGTTATGGATACCCAAACGATGAGCAAGTGGTGAGTATATTTCTAGCGTCTCCCGAGCAATGCGGCGTTTTTTATCTGCTCGTAGAGCACCTAAGGTGCGCATGTTATGAGTTCTATCAGCAAGCTTGATAAGGATGACACGGATATCTTGCACCATGGCAAGAACCATTTTACGAAAATTTTCTGCTTGCGCTTCTTTACGATCGCGAAACTTGAGTTTATCAAGTTTTGATACTCCATCGACGAGCTCTGCAACGGTTGCACCAAATTGATTTTCTAAATCTTCTTTGGTTACGGCCGTGTCCTCAATAACATCATGCAGCAATGCTGCTTGTAATGTTTCTATATCAAGGCGCATTTCAGCCAGAATTCGAGCGACAGCAACAGGGTGAATTATATAAGGTTCGCCACTTGAGCGAGTTTGCCCTTCATGGGCATCTTTCGCTACCACATAAGATTGACGCAGAGCCTCAACTTGAGGCTCTGGGAGGTATTCTTGGGCAACGTCTTTTAAGCTGTCGAATAGATACAAACTTTAGGCCCGGAAGATAGTTGTTAGAAGATTCAGATTAACGGCTGTGAGCAATACTACTTACGGCTGCTAGCTCTGCTGCTTCTTGTTCCTGTTGTTCCTGACGCTCGCGAGCATCAAGGATGTCTTTAGTGATTAGGCCTTCTTCAATCTCGCGTAGAGCGATGACCGTTGTCTTATCATTCTCTTCAGGCACTAGTGAGTCTTTATTACCAGTTTGCATTTGACGAGCGCGGCGAGCCGCAATAAGAACTAGGTCGAAGCGGTTGCCAACTTTTTCAACAGCGTCTTGAACAGTTACGCGTGCCATGAGAACTCCAAATTAGTTAACTAAAAATTTTGTATGACGAGAAATTATACAGTCTCTATGTTCTCAGTGTCCAGTGGACACTGAGAGTAATTATTGATAAACCATCTTAGAATGGTTTACTCAGCTAAAAGTGCGTCAAGCATCACCTTATATTTGGCCGCTTGTTTGTCTTGTTTTAACCTTTCCGCTCTAATAATGGCTTTAAAATCTATTAGTGCGTTGTCGAAGTCATCATTGACGATGACATAATCGTATTCGGGATAGTGAGAAATTTCAGATTTTGCTTCTTGCATACGTTTAACAATGACCGCATCACTATCTTGACCACGAGCATTGAGCCGACGTTCTAACTCATCATCTGAAGGCGGTAAAATAAAGATGCTCTGTGCTTTGGGCATTTGCTTACGGATCTGGCGCGCACCTTGCCAGTCAATATCAAGAAATACGTCGATACCCTTATCTAGATTTTCTTCAATCCACAGACGAGATGTACCATAGTAGTTGCCGAATACTTTTGCATATTCAAGAAACGCACCTTGTTGTATTAATTCTTCAAAGGATTCTTTTTGCACAAAGTGATAATGAGTACCATCTTGTTCACTTGGGCGCATGCCCCGAGTGGTGTGTGATACAGACACTTTCATAGTGTAAGTCGGATTTGTTTCTAGCATGGCAGAAATCAAGCTAGATTTCCCTGCACCACTTGGTGCAGATACGATGTAAAGAGTGCCTTTTCCCATAGGTACATTTCCAATGTTTGGTTCGATCTTGCCTGCTTTTGGAGCTGACATATTAAAGATAGCACTGACTGTGAAAAATCACTGTAGTGATTAAGTTTCAGTCAGAAAAAGGGAGGAGAGGGTAGCATTATTTTTTTGCCAAAAACAATTATTCTGGATAAAAATATTACCCTATTTCGTTAGCACAAATAACTACAGGTTGGATTTCAGCCAGTATGAACTTGGTATTGGTTAAGTAGTGTTTACACAAGCAATGACCTACTTAACCATAAAAGAAGAAGTCAGAAGTATGTCACTTCTGTTTTACTAAGTTTCCTTATGCGTTCACAGATTGAATCCAACAAAAATCTCGTTTTTGAATGGAGTTCAATTCGTTTTTCAGTCCTTCCTGGTCGTTTTCGCTGGCAGATTTTTTTAGTTCAGCAATCTTTAATTTTATGTTCTCTAAGTTATTGTTATTTTTTATACGGAAAATAGGGCCTAATTTAGAGTTTGCAAGCCTAACTAGCTTGCGTCCTTTTACCACCATTAACTCATCTGTTGTTATTTGTTCTGGGGTACTATTAGCAATAATTGTACTGCCATCATAATTACACATATTAGCCTTGCTGAATTTTTCTTTTAAACACCAACACATTAATAAAATAGTAGGTTTTAAATTTTTAGATATGACTAATATTGTTATATTTTATAATAATAAACACTATATATGTGCCTTATGTGATATTTTTTCTTGTGCGATCTATAAATTTTATTTATAGATCGTGATGTAAACGTAATATGTTTTTAATGATGTATAGAGGAAACCCTTACATAGATTTTTTATATTAATCTTTACCTTATTCTTTAAAAACCATTCTTATTATTTGAGCTGATATTATTGTTATCATCAATAATTATACTTATAATTTAATACTGAATTAACCAAAATAAATTATTTTTATTTATTAAATAAAAATAATTTATTTTTATTTTTTTGAATAAAATGTAAGCCTTCTTAAAAATAGGATGATTTGTTATATCTAAATTATGGCTAATAGTGAATTAAGTTACCAAAACCGCCCCCTTACAGTAAAACTTTCAGATGAAAATTATATTGTCACCAAGTTAATTGGGGAAGAAGGCGTGTCTGAGGGATGTGAGTTTTCGCTATCTATCGTTTCAAACTCAGAAATTGATATAAAAAACTTGACTAAGGTAGTTAGTGTTACTTACTGCTATGCGCCTAAAAAAGAGCGCCTTTTTACAGGGTTATGCCATTCTCTCCAACTCAGTGGATATAGCAGTGAAAAAAAACAATATTATTACCAGATTGAAATGGTGGATCCACTAAAACTACTAGCATACCGCCGTAGCCGTAAAGTATTTCAAAACATGACGACCAAGCAAATTATCGAAAAGCTTATAGCTGAAACAGAACTGAAAACGTACTTTACTTTTTCAATTTCTGGATGTGGAAAAGAACACGAATATTGTGTTCAACTGGATGAAACTGACTTGATGTTTATTCATAGACTTCTGGCTAATGAAGGGTGGCATTTCCACGTCTGCCATCAATCAGGCAAACCTAATATTGTTATAGGGGACTCGAATCAGCGTTTCAATAAAATCAATGATTCAACCCTGACGTATCAAAAAGAAGGTAGTCAGTCAGGTCGAGGTCTAGTTACTTGGAGCCAATCTCACACAGTTGGCACAGGAAAAGTATCTATTGCAGATTATACGCAGATATTGGCTGAAACATTTAACAGTGGAGATAGGAAGAGTGTTAAGGGCTTTGCACCAGAGTCGTTCTCTGTAGGGCTCTTTGCTTACGGGTTCGAAAATAAGGATGAGGTTTCTATGGCTGCCAAAAGGCATATGGAGGCATTGGATCTTAAAAAGTGCGCATCACACTCCTCCTCTGGTATTGCTGAGTTGGCATGTGGCTACAAATTTAAGTTAGAAAACCATCCTGTTAAGTCAATGAATCAGGAGTATGTGATACTACGTATTTCTCACCAACTTTCATGTGAAGAATCTCTTAACGATACTACTTACACTAACCAGTTTACTTGTATACCTAGCGAGTTAGCTTTTCGCTCGGAGTTGCGTGATAAGCCTCGTGCGCACAGCCTACATACCGCAACGGTGACGGGCCCTTCAGGCGAGGAGATATATTGCGACAAAATGGGTCGTATCAAAGTGCAATTTCATTGGGATAATCAGGGAGAGAAAGATGAGAACAGCTCTTGTTGGCTGCCTGTTTCGCAAAGTTTTGCGAGCAAAGGGTTCGGTGCTCAATTTACTCCGCGTGTGGGAGATGAAGTCTTAGTTCAATATATCGATGGAGACCCTGATCGTCCCGTGATAACTGGTTCTCTCTACAATGAAGTTCATGCTGCTCCCTACTCTTCATCTTCTCAAAGTGGTATTAAAACACGCTCTACACCAAAAGGAAGTAGTGAGCAGGGAAACGAACTTCGTTTTGAAGACCAGAAAGATAAAGAGCAAGTATTCTTACACGCTGAAAAGGACTGGGTAGTGGATGTAAATAATGACAGTCAAGCCACTATTAAAGGTATGAAAACGACGGAGGTTGAAAAAAGTGTCTCATTGTTTGCCAAAGAAGATATTAGTTTAGAAAGTGAGAAACAGCTTACGACCAAGAGTAAAGGCAATTGGATAGGCAACAGTTGTCAGGACCTGACTCTTAAGGCGGACTCTAATATAAAGATGTCTGCGTCAAAGGATGCATGTATAGACGCTAGTAACATCGTGATTAGCGCAACAAGTAAAATCGAATTGAAAGTGGGGAGTAGCAAAATAGAAATTGATAATTATGGTGTCAGTATTAAGGCCCCTCTGGTATCTATTGAGGGTGAAATAGAAGCGGAAATGAAAGCGCAGGTGATAAATATTCAAGGTGAGGCTACAGCTGATATTAAAGGCATGCTGGTATCAGTTGAAGGTAGCCTTATGACAGAGGTTCAAGGAAAGGCGATGCTTGAACTGAAGGGTGGAGTTACGAAGATAAACTAATGAAGCTTATTAAAATCCCATACCAAAATGCAAAATGCATTCTGAGCTTGTATGAAGCTGGCAAGGCAATTAGTGAGTTGATGGATGATCAAACCACACCAATGGCATTGTTAGAAAAAGCGATGGTTCAGGAATTGTTTTCTGATGTAGTCACGTTCCTTGCTCATGCATTACCAGTTAGAGAGTCCGTTTGGTGGTCAGTTGCTTGTGCTTCTTCCCTTTCTCACTGGGGGGAGAATGAAGCTAATGCGATTCGCGCTGCAAAAGCTTGGGTGTATACGCCAGACGAAACCAGTCGCCGATTTGCCGAGAAAATGGCTGAAAAATCTGGATTAGAAAGTGGTGCTGGGTGGGCTGCTCAAGCAGCATTTTGGAGTGGCGGTAGCATGCTCAAGTCTGAGGATCCTGTGGTTGCTCCTCCTCCATATTTATATGCACAGGCTGTGGCAGGCAGCATAAACCTTACCGCAGTGCTGCCTCGCGGTGGTAACGCAAAAGAACGTTATCGAGCTTTTATTGACATGGGATTAAATATCGCATCTGGCGGTAGTGGAAAAGAGTAGGAGAAACCATTATGTTTCCAGCAGCACGAGCTACGGACATGCATATGTGCCCGATGCAAACACCAGCCCCAGTGCCTATTCCACATGTTGGTGGGCCATTACTGCCATTACCGAGTACGGTATTGATTGGAAATCTGCCTGCAACAACTATGGGGCAAATGTGTGGTTGTGTTGGAGCTCCAGACTCCATTATCAAAGGCAGCTCAACGGTTCTTATAAATAATAAACCTGCAGCACGCATGGGAGATACCACAGCTCATGGCGGGACAATTATTATGGGGCTACCTACTGTACTGATTGGAGGTTGATACGTGTGAATCGCGATAATATCCAAGGTGTGGGCTCACTCAATAATTACACAGACCATATTTTGAGATGGATTAAGCGCTTCAAACAATCCCTAGGTTTAATAATTAGTTCAAATATTTTAATTTGGCATTTGCCTATAAAAAAAAATTATTGGTGAGTTCTGTTTTTACTTGGTATTTTGATAATTAAGTCATTATTACATATTAAATTATACGCTTGGTGAACTTAATGATTTCAACTGATCTCAGCTGATTGGAGATAGGCACCTGTAAAATTTAATCTTAATAGCTCAAGAAAATTGTTTTTTCTGGTTAGTAAATTATTTGGTGTCCAAAAATGAATTCACCATATGCAACGACAATAACCGTATCCTTACGAATCAAATAATGAAACGCGGAATATGCCATTTTTAAAGTCTCAAATTGAACAGCTTTCGGCACCGATCGATGATGATTTAGCATGTGGTGTATACCTGAAATCAGATAAAAACGCATTTCGACCTTTGAGAAATGAATTTAACGTCGCCCAAACCGCGTTACGAAAGCTTTGCCAAAATCCAAGTACTGAAGAGCAACGAGAATTGAAAGAGGCTTGTTTAGATAGCTGGCAAGTTCTTTCTGTCACTTTGTTAGAGCAGTTTTCAAATAAAACTAGGGATATAGAGTTGATTGCTTGGTTTATTGCAGCTCAGTTTCTTTTGGATACGTCGATTGAGAGTGCTGCAAACAGTTTTGAATGGTTGGCGAATTTAGTTGAAGAGCAGTGGACAGATCTAAATCCTGTACTGCCACTGAAGCAACTGAGACTAGAAAGTGAGGATGGGCAAGCCAAAGAGCAAGCTGATGCAAAGGTAAAAGCATTTTCCCAATTGGTAGGGGACAGAGAAGAAAGCTCTATTCTGTATGCACCAATACTGCAATTGCCACTTATTGGAGATGTGACTTTTTTTAATTACCAAAGTGCCGAGAAAAGAGGTGAAATCAGCTTACTTAAATCTTCGTTGACTGCTTTAGTGGCTAATGAGCGCATTGCCATTCAATCTAAAATGGTGAATGTCGAACGTTGTATTGAACAATTGGATCGTCTTGCGAAATCGGTGTCACATTATACACAACATGTCAGCACCCAAGGAGTAAATTTTGGGTTTGTTAAGTCGATTCTCACCCGAGTTAATAATGCTCTTGAGCAACTGAGCGGAATAAAGTTAGCCACCAACGAAGCGCTCGGTGAAATGGGAAAAGATCATCAACTTGAAAATTTGACTGACGATGAGCAGGCAAAAGACAGTTCGCACACTACTACGGTACATGCAAAACCTGCCCCCCAGCGGCTTCATGCAGGCAATCTGTCTGAATGGAGCAAGTTGAATACGATGAACAGAGATCTTGCATTTCATTTATTGCAAGAGGTTTCTGACTATTTTCGTCAAAGTGAGCCACACAGCCCAGTTTCTTTCTTGCTAGAAAAAGCAATTCGATGGGGTTACCTGCCTCTGCCTGAGATGCTTCAGGAAATGATGTCTGAGCAGAGTGAAGCCTCTATACGTGCAGTCTGTAATGCTGCCGGGCTTAGTCATCTTGGGGCATTGTCTTTGAAGGGGATGGCTTCAGGGGGTGATATCAAAAATATACCGACGCCCCAATTAACTCCAACCACTTCGGGAAACCTAGGTGTTGAAAATCAGATAACACAGTTGCCCTCAAGTACAGATACTCAATCTGATAAAGGTGACGAACTAGAATCATCCTCTTCGTTGGACTTGAGTTGGTAATGACTTTTATAAATAAGGAAAGATTATGGCAAGTATATACATGCGTATAGATGGCTTCACATCAGATGGCTCTGCAACCGTTAAAGAAATCAAGACAAAAAATGGTAAGAACAAGGGGTGGTTTGCACTGAACTCTTTTACTTGGAGTGGCTCTCGAAAAGTGGCTATGGACGTCGGTAATATGACAAATGCTGACTCAGGTAAAGTGGCTTTCTCCAAAGTGAGAGTTAGTAAAGAAGTTGATGGTGCATCTGAAGATTTACTTTCCTTCCTTTTTGCTCCCGGCGAAAAAGGCAAAACCGTTGAGATTGCGTTTACTAAGCCTAGCCGCCTTGGCAAAGGTAAAGAAGTCTACTTTCAACTGAAACTCGAGGAAGCACGTTTGGTGAATTATTCAGTCTATGGTGTCAAAGGTTCTCAGCCTTTAGAGCGCATGTCACTTTCTTATACAGTCATTCATCAGAAGCATAGCTATGAAGCTTCTGGAGGGGATTTAAAAGATGGTGGCCTTGTCACATTCGACTTGAAGGAAGGTGAAATGAAATCGGGCAGTAAAAAATAATTTTGGTTAGATAAGCCTTTCATCGACACACTATTTTTTGGATATTTTTTATATTTAGGGCACCATCATGGCATTGAATTCACAGCATAAGCGCGTTAGTAAAAATCGTGTCAGTATTACATACGATGTTGAAACAAATGGCGCAGTTGAGACCAAGGAATTACCGTTTGTTATTGGAGTGATTGGGGATTTCTCTGGCAACAAACCAGAATCTGAAAAAGTGGATATTGAAGACCGTCAGTTTACTGGTATCGATAAAGATAATTTTGATACAGTGATGGGGCGTATCCATCCTCATCTTTCTTACAAGGTAGATAACAAGCTAACCAATGATGATAGTCAGTTTGAAGTGAACTTAAGCTTTCGTTCAATGAAAGACTTCCACCCAGAGCATTTGGTTAATCAGATTGAACCACTTAAACATCTTGTTGAAACGCGTAATCAGTTAAAGCTATTGCTAAGCAAGGCTGACCGCTCAAGAGACCTCGAGCGTCTTTTGAAAGATGTTCTACAAAACACAGATGCCATTAATGGTTTGGCTGAAGAATTGGGTATCAATAAAGAAGGGGCGGAATAATGTCTGTTGAACAGCAAGCCGTAAAAGGTTCAGATGGAGTCACATATAGTTTCCTAGAGAAAGCGATCAGTGCTACGGACCAAACACCGGTTGATACCACCAAAGAGCTCTTGAGCATCATGACATCCCAAGCGCTTGAGGGTACGGTAACTTGGGACAAAAATCTAACCTTGACTATTGAAAAAGCAGTCAGTGAAATAGATAAGAAAATTTCTGATCAGTTATCAGTCGTAATGAAAAACAAAGAGTTACAGAGGTTGGAAGGCTCGTGGTTGGGTTTGCAGAAGTTGGTTAAAAACAGCGAACTTGGTCCTGATCTGAAGATTAAATTGGTTGACTACACTAAAGATGAATTACTAGAACAATTTGAAGATGCACCTGCAATCGATCGTAGCCGTTTTTTCGACATGGTATACCAAGAAGAGTTTGGTACAGCAGGTGGAGAGCCATATGGCGTCCTTTTAGGTGATTATGAGTTTGGTTATAGTGACCCAGATGTTGCACTGCTGCGCTATATGGGTGAGGTGGCATCAGCTTCTCATGCACCATTTATAGCAGCCGCTAGTTCCAGTATGTTTGATTTTACTTCATTCCGCAGTTTTGCAGAAGGTAAGCCAGTGGCAGCGGGCTTTGATTCTCCTGCATACGCGAGCTGGAATGCATTTCGTCAAAGTGATGATTCACGTTATGTTGCATTGACACTGCCCAAAACAATGTCACGTCTTCCCTATGGTTCAGATACTGTGGCGATTAAATCTTTCGCATTTGAAGAGCTTGAAGTTAACGACAGTGGTGAGAAGATTGTGCGTTCAGATAGCGACTTTGTATGGAGTAATGCTGCGTACGAATTAGGCCTTCTTATGACTCAGGCCTACACTAAGTACGGTTGGTGTACGGCGATCCGTGGTACAGAAAATGGTGGTAAAGTTGAAAGCCTGCCTAACTTTACGTACTTCTCTGATGCTGGCGACCTCCTGCAGCAGTGTCCAGCAGAAGTGAATCTAACAGATGAACGCGAGAAAGAGTTGAGTGACCTAGGTTTTCTTCCCTTGGTCCACTACAAGAGCACTAACTACGCTGTATTTATGGGGGCTCAAACGGCGCATAAACCCAAAACCTACACCGACCCAGGAGCAACCGCAAACTCAGCTATTTCAGCACGCTTACCATATACCATGGCAAGCAGCCGCATAGCATCATACCTTAAGGTCATGGGCCGCGATCGCATTGGTTCAAATCTTTCGCCAAGCGATGTTCAGAAAGAACTGAATTCTTGGATTAACCAATATGTTAACCCAAGCGCCATTGGTAACGATGCGAAAGCAACACATCCTTTAGTGGCTGCAAAAATAACAGTAGAAGAGCAAGCAGGCCGTCCCGGCGCATATTCAGCAGTAACTTATCTGCGCCCATGGCTACAAATGGAAGAACTGACTGCCTCACTTCGTATGGTCGCTAACATCCCATGATGATGCTATTCGGGGATACTGTCTCTGAATGTTTTGAATTGAGTAGTAAATGAATCCAAACAATCAATGGAAGAGCGTGCTGAACGATCATATGGATTGGCATGAGTTGCTCACATGTGCCCAAGCTCAGTCTAGGGCTCAATTTAAAGCACTACTTATTCGCTTGATGGCTGAACTAGATATATTGATTAGTGGGCAGTTATCTGAAGTTATTCAGCATAAGTACTTTAAGCAACTTGAAGCTTCTTGGGCTGGGATTAAGTCATTGATTGATTTAAAAGCTTCACAGAGAAGAATCAAAGTCAAGTTATTAAATGTTAGTTGGAACACGGTTTCGGCTGATCTCAATTATTCCTTTGATTTAAAGAAGTCCTCTCTATATAGACAATTGTACTCAAATGAGTTTGATACCGCTGGAGGTTCTCCTTTTGGGTTGATGATGGTTGATCATAAGGTTTCGTCCGGCTCCAGCGACGAACTTGATTTTGACGATCTTTACACTCTCCAGTTACTTTCTGAGCTAGGTGAACTGGCATTCTGCCCAATGATATTAGGTGTGGATGAGTTTTTCTTTGGTGATGATCCTCGCAGGCAGATTTTCGATTGTAAGCGTGTTGAGCGTATTTTGACCAGTCAAGACTTCTTGTCTTGGCGATTATTGAGAGAGAAAGCCTCTTCTCGGTTTTTATACTTAGTAATGCCTGAATATCTCGTACGAGAGCCTTTTTACCAATACCAAGCAGGTTTTGTATTTAGTGAAAATAAGCAAGAAAGCCATGCCCTTTGGGGAAACAGTGCCTATCTTATGGTAAGTAACGTGATACGTGAGTTTGACCGCATTAGTTGGTTTGGCTTCCTTCGTTCTTATGATGAAACGGGGACTTATGGTGCTATGGTTCAAGACTCAATCAATATGCAAACAAAAGTCGACTTACCTAGTGAGAAGGACGGTTTTTGGTCTACTCAAGGGTTCATACCTTTAACCAGTCTTTACCTAAGTCGCCATAAAGGATTCTTTAGTAATCAATCAGTTTGGCAAGTTCCTGATGAGTCGTGTCGACAGGTTGGAATGCTACAGACTAACTTAATGGTATGTCGTTTTGGCCATTACATCAAAGCTCAGCTTCGTGATCGAGTAGGTCGTTATGACAGTACTGAAAGTTGTCGCCAAAGCCTTAAATCTTGGTTAGACCAATTTACTAATAACGTAAGCTACGCTGAAGATTCTATTTTAGCACGTTATCCATTGCGTTCTTGCTACGTACGTATTGAAGAAGCCCAGTATGATAGCATGAGTTATCAGTGTGAGATCATGCTTCAGCCCCAATATCAGTACGACATGATGGACGCAAAAGTAGTACTGACCACCTCATTTTCAAGCTCAGAAATTGGGAAAAAGCAATGAGTCTGATGGCGAAATTAACCCAAAGTTGGAATGATGATGTCGATGGTGTCCATGACGCGCTGGTCGACAATATTTGTGACCTACTTTCAAGTCGAGCGCCTATGTGGGCGAATGGAACTTCTGCTGGTGAAGGCACTATAGTTGAGCTTGGAACATGTAATATTGCTAGGGTGCAATGCAAGGCAAATACTGGCGATATTGTTGCTGAAATAGAAAAGCTAGTTCGTTGTTATGAACCACGGTTATCTGGGGTAGATGTTGAGGTTCAGGAAGGGAAGGTGGGTGACAACCAATTGAGTTTTCGTTTGTCTGCTGTTGTGCATTCTGATATTGGAGATGAAGCGATTGTTCTTGATTCTTGCTTGGATCTGAGTACTAACAAACTAGAAGTAAGGACGTCGAGTTTTGTCTGATTCTTTGCTTTCCTACTTTGAACAGGAGCTTCGTTTTATTCGTACCGAAGCTTCGAAATTTGCTGAGCGCCATCCGGGAGCCGCTCGTTCTCTAGGTATGCGAAAGGACAGTATTGACGACCCGCAAGTAGTACGTTTGATTGAAAGCGTGGCGTTGATGAACGGTAAGCTTCAGCAGCGCTTGGATGAGTCTTTCCCAGAGCTGGCGGAAAGCTTAGTGAACTTGCTGTTCTCTCATTATCTTAGACCCGTACCTTCATATAGCATGTTGGACTTTAGTATTGCTGATGACGCAAGTACCAAGCACAGTATTCCCAAAGGTACCGAGTTCGATATATTTGAGGACGGTGGTGAACCTGTAGTATTTCGCACTACGGAAGACTTGGAACTGCTTCCGATCAAACTCACTTCTGCCGATGTTTTCTTTGCGCCTTTTGAGATGGCTAAGCCTATTGGTGCTGAAAGCACCAAAGCCATGTTAGAGCTTACGATCGATGCGACAGATAAGGGCATCGAACTAAGCAAGTTGGGTATTAATAGTTTGAAGTTGCACCTTAAAGGTGAAAGTAATTTTGTGTTGCGTTTATATGACGTGATGGCACAAGGGATTGCCCAAGTATGTATTTTTAACAATGACACTAGCTATTCGCTGGGTCAGTTTGCTATTCAGCCAATAGGGTTTGACGCAGAAGATACTGTTTTACCGTATCAAGCAGCCAGTTTTGGTGGCTTCAAGCTATTGACTGAGTTCTTTATGTTCTCTGAACGTTTTTTGAGTTTTAAACTAGATTTAGGTGATGTTATTAGCAGAACGTCTGGATCTCAGTTCCGCATTCAGATTTTTCTAAATGAAATAAGTGTTGAGGTCGCTCGGGGTCTGCAAGCTCAGAATTTTTCCTTGTTCTTTACACCGCTGGTGAATTTGCGAAACAAAGTCTCAGAGCCGATTCAAATTGATTTTAGTCAAAAACAGTACCCCATCTATTTAGATTCTGGGCAAGACAGTGAACTTGAAGTATTTTCTGTTGATGATGTTTTGGATGTGACAGAGGGAGAGCCCTTCTCCGTAGCACAAATTTACGGCGAAAAATACGATGACGAGGAGAGTCCCCTTCGCTGGCAGTTGGTGCAAAACTTCCATAAGAGAGGAGTATTGAACAGTGGTTTAAAAGTTGTAGACTTGGGGCACATCAGCGCGACATCTGAGCCTCGTATTTGGTCTGTAACTACAACTGCGGCCGATGGTGCGCGCGCTGGGACACTGCCTATTACTAGTCAGATCCGTTGCCGTGATTCACTGACCATAATGGCATCTATGGAGCTGTTGTTCCGACCGACATTACCAGTGCGCAGCCGAGATGCCAACAAGAATGTTTGGGCACTGCTTAAACACTTGCACTTCAACTATCATGCCATTTTGGGTACAGATAACCCAATTACAACGCTCAAGAATGTGTTCGGGTTATACAATCATAGTCAAGCGGTACAGAACTACGCATATATCGAATCACTGCTCAGTATTGATCAAGAGCAAGTGGTGGCTCCAACTCGTATTTCTGGTAAAACTTGTTTTGCTTATGGGACAAAAATTTCCGTTACGCTAGATTCGACTAACGTAAATGGCGGTATATCGATGTTTGGGTATCTACTGGATCACTTCTTTGCATATTTTGCAGGCTTCAATAACTTTACTCAAGTTGATGTTTACCTTGAGGGCCACGATGGGGTTTACCTTTCTTTTCCAAGGAGAGCTGGGTGCAAAAGTCTGCTGTAGTCGGTTTAATGCAAGGGGAGTTTAAAGGACAGTTAGACGAAGCGTGGCAAATCCTCAAGCATCAAGCTCATGTGAATGACCAACGACCTGCGGTGAATTTCAGCGCAGAGGCGCTTCCCGCCTACTATCACTCGGAAGTTTCTAAACTAACGTTTGAGAGTAATGGTCAATACACACTGAAAACATCAGTGGCATCTTTATCTGGTAATGAGGGCTCTCTACCTCGAGCTATGAATAACCAAGCATTAAAGGCGAAATTTGAGCTAGGAGATGAAGCGCCCCTCGACTTTTTCGATATGTTTAATAATCGCTACTACCGATTGTACTGCGAGACCAAACAAAAACACCAATTAGCTTATCAGATGGAGGAAGATACATTCCACTGGAATAACCATCGTCAATCTATCACCCAGATACTATCGAGTCTTGCCGGGCAAACAGAAGAAAAAGCACCAATACCAGAGTCACACTTAGTTAAATATATGGGCCTACTGGGGCTTAATATGACCTGTCCATTGACACTAAAGACTATTTTGGAAGATTACTTTAAAGCTCAGTTTGAAGTGGAGCATAGTGGTTTGGAATATTTACCTCTAACGCCATGCTCACTGACTCAATTAGGCCAATCCGGCAATAACCAGCAATTAGGCATGGGAGCATTGATCGGTAAGTCAGCACCTATGTTCGGACAGCAACTGAATATCAAAATCTGCCCTAAAGATTATCAGCATTATCTGAAGCTTCAGAGTGATAGCCAAATTATCCATGCTTTGGATTATATGGTTCGTAGTTATATGGGGGTTAACACTAAGTGTGAACTTTATATGAAGGTGAACAGCCAATATTTACCAAGACTGAAACTCTCTATCAGCGATAAGAATAGCTTGCGAATTGGGCAATCTGCATGGATGAGTACCCAAACTAATAGCCAACAGTTTGTTGAAATACCAATGACGAAAAGTTAGGAAAATGAATGATAAATATTGAACTGCCAAGCCTAGTTAAAAGGCTAAGTCCTGCCCTAAAAAATGCTCTAGAATCTGCTGCCGCAGAATGTGTAAGACGGGGACATTTCTCTATTGAGTCTGAGCATTGGTTTTTCCAGTTATTGCAGCAGTCTAAACATTGGAGTGTTGCTCTTACGCAGGCTTCTTTATCAAAAGAATCGATGATTGAGCATTGTCATCAACATCTTGCGAGCTTAGCTCGTGGAAACGATGCGTCTCCATCTTTATCGCCTGAGTTGGTTGAACTATTGAAAGATTCCTGGATGCTGGCGTCACTAAATAGCTCGCACCAGCAATTGTTGGTGAACGAATTCCATATCCTAATGGTGTTAAAGCAGCGTGAAATTCAAAACATTCGCATTGGAGTATTTAGCCGATGGATCTCAGCATTGTCTTCTGAGTGGTTGCGTAGTCAGTCTATGGTGTTGAATACTTCCAGCGAAACGAGACCACTTGCTGAGGACACAATTACAACCCATGGTGACTCGACCACACCGACTTTGGATAAGTACTCGCAAAATCTAACGGAAGCCGCACGCAGTGGAAAACTTGATCCTATCACAGGGCGTGGTATTGAGATCCGTAAGTCAATCGATATTCTTTGTCGTCGCCGTCAAAATAGCCCGATTTTAGTCGGTGAACCAGGTGTGGGTAAAACGGCCATAGTGGAAGGTTTGGCTCAAGAAATCGTCAACGGGAAGGTGCCCCCTTCATTGGTGAATGTCGAGCTCTACAGTTTAGATCTTACTCTGCTACAGGCGGGAGCGAGTATAAAAGGTGAGTTTGAAAGCCGCTTGAAAGATGTGATTAATGAAATCAAGCAATCTGCGACACCAATTATTATATTCATTGACGAAGCTCATACGTTGATCGGTGCGGGTGGTGCGGTAGGCCAAAATGATGCGGCAAATATTTTAAAGCCAGCATTGGCACGTGGTGAGTTTCGTTCTCTGGCTGCAACAACTTGGGCTGAATATAAACAATACTTTGAATCGGACGCAGCACTGGCTCGTCGATTCCAAATAGTTTCTGTTGATGAACCAAATGAAAAAGACGCGACTCACATGCTTTACGGTGTTAAACGCGGCCTAGAAAAACACCACAATGTTAAAGTGACGCAAGCAGCCATTGATGCCGCGGTGTCCTTGTCTATCCGCTACCTGCCAGAGCGCAAGCTGCCTGATAAAGCAATCAGTTTGTTAGATACCGCATGTTCCCGAATTAGCCTGAGTCAAAGTGCGTTACCTCATCAGATGGGAGTCATTGCGGAGCAAGTGCTCTACGCCAACAACGAAATAGAAATACTAGAGCATGAATCGGCGTTGTGGTCGATAGAAGACAAACGCTTAGAAAATGCCAAACAAGGTTTGATATCTCTTGAAAAAGAGCAGCAGTTAATTGAAACGTGCTGGAACGAAGAACGTAGGCTGGTAGATGAAATTATAGAACTACAAATCCAGCTAGATAAAGAGCTACAAGAAAGTGGTTTTGTGACGTCAGTGAATGTTAAAGCATTACTTGCTGAAAAAATGACTGCTCTGCGCGATATGCAGGGAGAACAACCTTTAGTGCTTCCTTGGGTTACGGAGCAAACCATTGCTGATGTAGTAGCACTTTGGACGGGTATTCCAGTTGGTAATATGCTGAGCCAGGAAGTGGAAAGATTAATGAATCTTGAAACTCATATTAGTGAAAGAGTGATTGGGCAGGTGGCACCTATTGCTGAGCTTTCTCAGGCAATTCGTTTGTCCCGTGCAGGCCTAACAGATCCGCGAAAACCTGTTGGCGTATTCCTCATGTGTGGTCCTAGTGGTGTGGGTAAAACCGAAACGGCATTGGCACTGACGGATCTGCTTTACGGCGGAGAGAGAAATATCACTACGATTAACATGACTGAATTTAAAGAAGAACACAAAGTGTCAATGCTGCTTGGTTCGCCGGCAGGTTATGTGGGTTACGGGAAAGGTGGTGTTTTAACTGAAGCCGTTCGTAAGAATCCATACTCAGTATTACTTTTGGACGAAATGGAAAAAGCGCATTCAGGTGTGCATGACATTTTCTATCAGATTTTTGATAAAGGCGCGATTTCAGACAGTGAAGGTCGAACTGTCGATTTTCGTAACACCATCATTATTATGACCTCGAATGCCGCAGATGGCGCTGTCGTGAATGAGTGTAGAAATGGTCGACCAGATGTAAATGCACTCACGCAGGTGATTTTTCCTGAATTACAGAAGTTCTTTAAGTCTGCATTTCTTGGTAGGACAACTATAGTGCCCTATTTTCCACTTAATGACGAAGAGATGCGCAAGATTGCCGAGTTATCACTAAACAGAATTCGCCAACGTATCAAATCTCACTATGGTGCGCACTTCGACTACCACATAGATGTGATTGAGTTACTGGTTAACATGCATGATTCACCAGAAACTGGAGCCCGTGCAGTTGAGCAATTAATCAATCGTCAGTTAATGCCAGAGCTGGCGAACCAATGCATTGTTCGCATGAGTGAAAGTAAATCACTAGAAGCAGTAAGAGTTGAAGTGGTAAATGGTAAATTCATCATTCTAATTGAGTAAGTATCTAATAAAAAAGAAAAACTAGATTGTTACATGGCTGAGCCATACGCCAGTATACACATAATAACGATATCTACGTGTGGGACAGCAATGTTGTATGTTTTTCTAGCACCAGCAGGAGAAGAGTGAGTCATGATGCGAATTTTTTTAATTACCCTTATGGCTGTTGGATACAGCAAGTTTACGTTGGCGTTTAAATCTCCAGAAAGGGTATTGCTTGCGACCCAAGAGTGGTTCCCTTTTCAATACCAAGAAAATGGAGAAATTAAAGGGTCGAATATCGAAAAAATGAAATGCGTGATGGGGGTAATGGATCAGCCTTACCAGCTTACTATGACAAAGTGGGACCGAGCTCAACTTGAGGTAGAGGCAGGTTCGCAAGACGGATTTTTCCTTGCATCTCATAATAGTAAACGGGATAGGTATGCGGAATATTCTACACCGCTAGATGAACAAGATTGGAGTTGGTTTTTCTTATCGAACTCAGGTGTGGCTGAAATGGAAGATACTTTTTTCAAATCGCAGATCGAAGTGGCGGCAATGTTTGGTTCGAACAAATGGCTCTGGCTTCACAAAAAAGGCTACCGCGTTATTAAGAAACCAAGGACAGCTAACGCTCTTATTAAATTAATGCTAAATGAAGAAGTTGGCGCAATTCTGGGTAATGAGAAGGTGATCAATGAAGCTATTAATGATATGGGGCTCAGCCATCGAGAGATATCTATAAGAAGGTTGAAGTCTAAACCTTTAGGTGTGTATTTCTCGAGAGCGTTCACCAAGAAGTATCCCCATTTTCTAAACAAATTTAATGACGCGGTAGCTCAGTGCCGTTAATTACAAATTATTGAGCTTTTTGAAGGTCAGACACATGCCTATATCTATTAGAATTATTAGTAACCCCTCTAATGAAAGTGTTACTCAATGGAATCATGCTTTTCCTGAAGAGGGTGGAAATATCGGCCGTGCTTATGGTGCGATATTGCAATTGAGCGACGCTAGCAGGGAGGTCTCAGGTATACATGCCATTATTCGCAAGACTTCACGCGGATATCAAATTGCAGATAACAGCACCAATGGCTTATTTATCAATGGTTTTGACATGCCATTGGGAAAAGGCAATCAAACAACACTTAGTGATGGTGATGTGTTGGATATTGGAGGGTATCGCCTTCTGGTTTCTTGTTTTTTGCCTGATCATGCGAAAGTTCGAAGTGGAGAGGAGTGCATTAATAGCTCCTCTTTTGGAGAGGATCCGTTCAGCAGACAGCCTGAGCCTAGTGTTGAGACAATACCGGAGGTGCAAACTGAACCTGATTCTACCATGGCAACTCGGGATATAGTGGATGATGACCCATTTTTGAGTACGGGCACCATGAAGAAAATGAAACAGGAGCACTTTGAACTCGATTTCCCAACAAGTGATGAAGACCCATTGAGATGTAATGAACTTCAAGCATCGCTTAATTTGCGAAATGAAGCGATGTTTTCCTCTTTTGTGCAACAGGAGATTAGTGAGACCCCTAAATCTGCTCAGTTGGCAATGGTCGAGATTCAAAAGCATGAACAGTTCCTGCAGGAATGCTCGGATAAAGCGTTGGAAATAGCATTGACGCGTTTACTTTCTGAACTATCTCCAGATGCAATTGAGTCTATGTTTAATGATTTATCTGGTAGCCGCTTCTGGCCTCGAAAGAGGAAATATTGGTGTATGTACAAACGTTATTTCACCAGACAAATTGAAACCCGTGACTGGCAGGTTAAATTTAAAACCTATTTCCATGATGCGATACGCCTACAGCGCAACTTAGAGGAAGGGAGATGATGTTATGTCGAGCCTTTTTATTGAGTTTAGTGCTGCTTCTTTCTGGTTGTAGTTTTTGGAGTAACCACCTAGGGGAACCAAAGCTGGTCATTAATATTACCGCTGCGGATAACATCAACCCTAATTTTAAGGGGCAGCCTTCTCCAGTTGAACTGCGTATTTATCAACTAACCAACAGTAATGCATTTGAACAATCTAACTTTATGCAAATTTATAACGATGAACAGAGTGTGCTAACTGCAGAATTAGCGGTTGTTCGTCAGTTACTAAGCTTAATGCCTGGAGAAGTTCGCCAAGAAGTAATTCCTCTGGGTACAGGAGTTAAGTTTATTGGTGTTATTGCAGGTTTTGCAGATTACCGAGCTGCCAAAAACAAAGTGATCTATGAGCCTATTATCTTCAATTCAGTGACAATTAATATTGAAGTTGATGGAATTAACCTGTCTATATCGGGAGAGGAAGGTAAATAATGGATGCTAACAAAGTGGTTTGGAGCGAAGGAATGTTCCTCTCACCGCAACACTTTCAACAGCAAGAGCGCTACATCGAGCATTTTACTCGCGAGTTTTCTGGACAGATAAGTCCTAATTCTTATGGTTTGACTCATCTTGAGTTAGATTTTTCTGTACTGAATGTTGGTAAGGTGTCGGTTCGTCGCGCGAAAGGTATTTTTCCTGACGGTACTCCTTTTGAAATTGACCAAGCACTTGTAATTGATGTACCTAAAAGTATCAGTCATAAGAAAGTTTACCTCGCTTTGCCCTTGTCAAGATCTGGCACTATTGATGTAGGTGATGATAGCCGTCTGAGATATGGTGTAGTAGAGCACCCAGTTTATGATATTAGTCAAGAACGTAGTGCTCCGGTTCAACTTGAGTTAGCGCAACTTAACATCCAGCTCAAGCTGGAAGGAGATGAATTAAAAGACTTCATTTTGATCGCTGTAGCTGAAATAAGTGAGCACAAATCTGAGGGTGTTTTGGTTCTTAACCAAGCTTTCATTCCACAAAGTTTGCATTTTGGTGTTTCCAGTTACTTGAGTGATTCAGTAGCAGAGGTCTATGCGCAAGTTCAATATCGTTCGAGTGCAATTCACGCTCGTCTTCAGGCAGAAACCAGTAGTAAAAGTTATCAGTCTCTTATGCGTGATTATTTATGGTTGCAAGTACTGGGTGCTTGGATACCTAAGTTGGAGCAATGGAAACTTGATGGAACTTTGTTGACGCGTCATTTGTATCTCGAATGTGTATCTATGACCGGCCAGATGCAAGGGTTAGAGGGCAAAATGCCGAAGTCTTTCCCTGCGTGGAACCAAGGTGATCTTTATAGTATTTTCTCTCCAGTTTTTTCTGAGTTATTGGTCTTATTGCGCGAAGTCCAAATTGACAATGTTTCCACCTTGAAGTGGGATCGACAGCTGTTTGCGACCCGTCGCTTATTACGAACTTTAGTTGATGATCGTAGCTTGTATAACCAAGGCCGCTTTGTGATGGTTGTGTCTTCTTCGATTGGCGCGACACGCATTAGTGAAGAGTTTCCACATGCAGCGAAGCTGGCTGGTAATAGTGATATTGCAGGGTTGGTACGTAATGCATTATCTGGTGTCCCACTGCGCCACTTACCTTATTCACCATCAGAGCTGAAGTCAGTGAAAGATGCTGCGTATTTCGAAATCGATACCAAATCCGATCTGTGGCAGGCCTTAGTTAAAAGAGATGAAGCGATTGCTCTCCACATCGATGAAAGAATTGATGATATTCACGTCGACTTTCATGTGATTAGGTAGGTTAGCAATGACAGGGTTATTTAGTGAGGAACCTACGGTTCAAATTCAGCGCCAAACAACGGTAAACTCAAATAAACAAGGTGTAAGCCAGAGTCCCAAAGCAGATACATCGGGCATGGAGCAGTTGATAGAAAACCTGACTGCTTATAGTAGTCCGCTAATGAACGCGGCGACCGAGCTGCTTGGTATTTTGGTTACCATTAAGCGTCAAGGTTCATCACGTGATATTAATCGCTTTAGACAAAAATTATTGGATGCGATTGAATCATTTCGTCTGCGTGGTTTGCACTTGGATTACCATCCCAGTGTGATTGAAAATAGTTGTTTTGTATTGTGCGCTGCACTTGATGAGGCTGTGTTATACACCTCATGGGGAGAGCGTGTTCGTTGGGAAAATCACTCACTTTTGAGCAAAGTATTTTCTCAACGTAACGGAGGTGAGGCCTTTTTTATATTGCTTGAGAAAGCGAGCCAGCAGCCCAAGAAACTCTCGGATTTCATCGAGCTTCAATATGTATTATTAGCGCTCGGATTCAAAGGACGTTTTTGCTATGAAGACGAAGGTCAATTGCACGATATTATCTCACACACATATGGGCTGATTCGTCCCTATCGCACAGAGATCCCACTACAGGCTCCTAAATCCCCCAAGTTAATTGAAGGTAAGCAACCTTGGCTAATGTATCGAGTACGAAAAATATTGGGTATGACTTTTTTGATTTTCGCAACAAGTTATGGTTTCGCAGAATACTGGTACCACATCAGTAGCCAGTCTTTGTTGTCTCAATTGGATATCATTGACACCTTGGGTGTGAACTTAAAGAAAGCTAATAGTGAATTAGTTTACCTTAGTACGGATGATGATTTAGGTCGAGAAGTTATAAAACTAGAAGAGAATATTGGAATGAAAGAAGAAGTAGTTGCTCAACAATGGGAAATTATTTTGGCGACTTTCTTAAATCCTGATAATGCTGTTCGCTTATCGAATGAAGTTAGCCAAGCTGGATATAAATCATATACTCGTGCATCTGGCCGTGGTGTAGAGCTATACGTCAATGCAGGTGATGATTTGAGTGAAATTCGAAAACTGAAAAATGAACTGAATATTAGATTTGGACTAGACACTATGATAAGAAGAGCGCAGAAATAAAATGTTAAAAAAGGTTTTAGCAATTGTCTCAGTCATTATTTCTGTTATAGGAATAATTGTGCTCTGGTTGTATTTACCTGAGGAAAAATCAGCTTGGCTTAAGTGGACATTGATGGGCCTGATGACCTCTATCATTATGTTCATTGTTTATTGGTGGTGGAAGCAGAGAAGGATTAGCCAAGTAAAATCGGAAGAGCATGATCTTCAAATCTTACTAAAGCAAGATACTTGTGTGATCCAGCAGTTGTTCCAAGTTGCGACCAAGAAAATACGAGGTCAGGGTCGCAGTAAGCTGGAAAGTTTGTACAGCCTACCTTGGTACTTAGTTATTGGTGGTGAGAATGACTCAAAAAGTGAAATCTTGCTGCAAAATGGTTTCGAGGTTATAAGTAAAAGTGAGACTGAATCGTATTTATGCTTTTGGAGCAACGATAATGCGATCGTGATAGAAGTTGGTCAGAGGATATTTACTAGTGAGGGCGTTGATGAAGTCCTTTGGAAAGTGCTGGCAAAGCAGCTTTTCAAATATCGCCCAAGACAAGGCTTGAATGGCATTATTGCTGTGGTCGGTTGTGATCGACTAATTACCAGTGATAAAAAAGAGCGCACCAAACTTTCCACAATTTATCAGAAAGCTGTGTTGTCGATGGGAGGAGTACTTGATCTTAATCTGCCAGTTTATACTGTGATTTCAAAGGCAGATACCATTGCCGATTTTATTGGTTTCTTTGAAGGTTTTTCAGCATATGATTCCGAAAAACCATTTGGTATCACGTTCGATTGTGATTACTTGCAGCGTTATGATAAAAATCAATTCACAGCAGAAAGTCATACATTGATCACATCTGTTGCTGGGCAGCAGTTCGAATTGCTGCGAAACGTGAGTCGTGAAAAGTCTAGTTCAATTGTCGCTTGGCCATATCAATTGAGAATTTTTCTGCAGAGAGTAAATGAACTCTTATCGGATATAGGTCGAGAGAGCCGAACGCGTGAAGCAGTATGGATTCGTGGCGTTTACTTGATGTCTGCGGTCCAAAAGGGGACTAAATACGATTTACTGACACAGGTGGTTGCTGAGCGTGCTGAGTTCAACTTGATAAGTCAGTGTGACCAAAAGCCAAGCCGTCGAGGCTTTTTTACTAAAAATCTGTTTAATAAGATTATTCTTCCTGAGAAGAGCATAGTAGGTGTCAACGAATGGTGTCATTCAGCATACCTTATGTTGCGTTCAGCTGCCTTGGGAATGATTGTGGCGCTAGTTTTCATTGCTGGATTAAAGCTCAAATATAACTGGAATCTAGATGAAGAATGGCGCTTGAAAGCACTGACACAAATCCATCTCTATAAAAGCGGTATCAACCAATTGAGAGATGATTGCTCGATATCGGAAATGATCTCTGTGCTTTCAGAGTTGGAAAACGTTGCTCTTAAAGGCGTACAACGAAGACCTTGGCATCAAATGGTCAGTATGAAACAAATTGATACAGCAGAGAGCGTTTATTCTGCGTATGTGGGACAGTTGCATCAAATCTTGCTACCTAAGCTGGAAGAGCTTATCGTCGGTGAATTGTACGTTTATATTAATTTGGGTAATTCGGGGAGAATTTTTGAAGTTTTGCGCTATTACCAGATGTTGTTTGATAAAAAGCAGCTAAACCTTAAAGAGTTACAAGCTTATTTATTGGACAACTTAAAGGAGCAGGGAGAGCTTTCATCTGATGAGTTATTTGCATTATCGTCTTTGATTGAACACACATTTCGTGGTGATTATGATAAGCAACTTCAGCCTAACAAAGATCTTATGTCAGTCGCAATCAATAATCTTGAAGGCTTTTCTCCTGAACGTTTGATATATACACGTATCAAAACCATGCCTGAATATCGCATGCAAGTCGATCTCCGTAGCCAACTGGGCGAAAATTTTGACAGCTTATTTGAGTTTTCCAGCGACTTTCATGGCTATCTTATTCCTGAAATATTTACCAAGCAAGGTTACACACAGATTGATCTTTCTCCAAAGTCTGAGTTATTGAATTACTTAATCGGGGAGTTTAAAGCGATTCAGGGCGACTTCTCTGGCGCTTCTATTATGGAGCTTACAGAACTTAGCAAGCAAGTGCAGCGTTTGTATTTTGCTGACTACGTTTATTACTGGAAAGAGCTAATCAACAATATTCAGGTTAAGCAGTTTGATAATGTTTCTGAATTAAGTCTCGCGCTTAGAGAAGCGAGTGTACCAGTTACCAGCCCATTATTGGGACTGTTGGATGCAGTGGCAGTAAATACCACATTGGCAGTAAATGAAGTACCAGAAATTATGGGCCAAGAGCGTATTACCAGCCAGTTTGGTCTGGAAAAAATTAATGAGTTAAGCCCAGGTGCTGGCGACAAGCTATTGAGGTTACAACCTTCCTTCGTAGTAAATGAGACATTTTTATCTTTCTCTCGTTTTGTGAATGGCAATGGAGAGGATAAAGTTGAGCCAGTCTATGCATTGATTGCTCAGTTTGATGCGCTGAACTTGTTTTTTGATACCGCGCTATCTAGTACTGACCCGAGTAAATTATTCCACACTTATGCTGTCGCTCATGCGAAGGGCAGTACCGACCCGATTGTTACTTTTCGTAAAGCAGGTATGAAAGCACCCAGTAAAGTGTCTTCTTGGATAAGAGATCTCAGTGCTCAAGCTTGGCAACAAGTGGTTAGTTGCAGTTTGCCTTATTTAAATACTCAGTGGGATGAGCGAGTGTACCAGTCTTATATGTCATCCATTGAAGGCCGCTTCCCATTTGCTCAACATGGACGGGGAGAAGTGGCCTTGGATGACTTTATGCGATTTTTTAAGCCTCGAGGTCGTATTGATTTATACATGGATGAATTCTTAACCTCATTTGTTTACTGGGATAATGGTCGACTGAAGCTTTTAGAAGTCGATGGAATCACTTTGCCCATCAGTAAAAACATGCGTGGTCAACTAGAACGAGTAAGGAAGCTAAGAGAGATCTTCTTCGGTGTGTCAGGGGAGGAACTTGCTTTGAAAATTGGTTTCAAAGCAAGTTCAATGAGTACTAATGTTACTGAGTTTCAGTTAAAAGAAACGGAAAGTCTGTTCAGCTACAAACATGGACCAAGAGTATGGCGTGATGTAACTTGGCCAATCTCTGGTGTGGATGGCTACATCAGCACGGAATTCTATAGTGGTAAAAATCTAGTTGCGTCTAAATCTTTCACTGGGCAGTGGGCACTATTTCGTGCCATCTTTTCTAGTCGGAGTAGTGCTACATCGAGTCGTCTGACTGGTAAGCTCAACTACAGAATAAACCACAACAATATTGCATTGGACTATACATTACGTGATTCTAACCATCCGTTGGATAAGTCTCTGTTTGTTCAATTTTCTTTGCCTAGGCAGCTTCAAGGGTAATTATGCACTATGGAATGGTGGAGCAGTTGAGTGGAGAGAGTAACCAAAAATTAGTTGTACATGCTAAACCACATAAGTTAATCAAAATCGATAATTTATCAGGTTACTATATCAAGCAGCTAAATACTCAAGAAGCGCTTGAGCGTGAATGGACTGCTCTCAATGAATGTAAAGGTAGTGGTATTCAAAGTGTATTATATGTTGATTGGGAGCGTCTTCAACTGACTTTGGAGTTTGATCGATACGCGATACCATTGAGTGAGTTTGGCCCGCAAGATCTAGCGCTCTTTAATTCATTAATACCGGACATAATTAATGTAATCAGTCACTGCCATAAGAATGGTTGGGTTCATGGTGACATCAAGCCTTCCAATATGCTTTATGTCCCTTATTTAGAAGATATTCGACTTATCGATTTTGGTGCCAGCCTTCGCCTTGGTACTTCGCGGGAATTACTGACTGATTGGCAAGGGACACCAATGTTTGCTTCGTCTAAGCAAATGAATGGCGAAGGTTTAGTGACAGTGGATGATGATTGGTATTCACTGATGAAAATCATTAACCAAGTAATACACAATGGATAAGATAATACTTGAGGTGATTTCCTGTAAAGCGTCGTTTTCTTTTTTATTTATTTTAGACTAACAGTAGTGATGTTAAGCAAAATTTTGTTGTGACCGATAATGTTAATTGTGTGGTTTTAGATATATTTTGCTCTCAATTTCTACCTCGTTTCACAAGATTTAACCGAGTTTCGTGAGCTATCTATTCTTCACTCGATTACAGTTTTCTTCCAATGTTGGAAAAGTAATTAGGGTAATTCGTAGCATTTAAATTGTGATGTATGTTTTATTTGGTGATGATTATCTTTTAGTTCTTGCGGTTCTTCATTCTATTTAATCCTTTGCGCAACATTATTCAATATTTGATTCAAAGGTTTGTATTGTGGCTTTGTTCATTACTCAACCTAGTGGCGGATTTGGCTCTAACTAGACTAAAAAAAAATCTATATTTTGAGCTATACCTAGGCATGCGCTTTATCTGGCTCAGGTATTAGATGTGGTATGAGTCATAACATTTTGCGTACCGAGTGGGTTGAATTTCAACCCTAATGATGTCTACAGAATATACCTGCAGAATGAGTGTTTTACAGGAGCAGAATCTCTTGATTCTAGGTTGGCGCAGGCACATAAAGGATTCAAATAATGGGAAACGTATTAAAACAAAATGAAAAGCTAGTTGGCGGTGATAAAGACGAACTATTGGCTTCTACAGAATATTATCAAGTACTTCAGCAGCAAACTAAATCGGCCGTTCAAGGTGTGGTGAGTGATGAAGTATATCCATTACAATTTCCTGCTCAGGGTGGCTTTCTTTATAACTGGCAGAACCTAAATAATGTCTTTAACCAAGGTACTTATGACTTAATGAGCGGCAATGTTGCGCCTGGTAATATCGAAGGGGCTGCAGAGTTGGGTAATGCTGGTAGTTTTGCTGTGAACTATGTTCAAGTTCTCAGTGGTATTGCTTACGCGTTAAATGATGCTGACACCGTCAAGTTAAATAAAGTTCAAGGTGACGCTCAGGCTCAGCAGGCCACGATTGTTCAAGACTTTCAAACTACTTATGGCAATATTACCGAAGAGCAAATGGCAGAAGCAAAGTCAGTTGTCGGTCAATGGGGTGTGAGCACTAAGTATGATTTTATCATTTCATATGTGTTAGGTACTCAGTGGAGCGGTACTGCTGCAGCAAGCAAAGTGCCGCTAACTTATGAACAAATGTCTACTGCGCGTAACCTTAAAGACCTTTTACCACAGCGTCCAGGATCAAGTGATCAAGTGATCAATGATGTTGCGATCTATCTCAATATGACTCAATCTGTTAATGCTCTGCAAACTCAAATGCAGAATGGTTCATGGGTCGTTGCTCAGGCACTCCGTAATACTGAAAGTCCATCTGAACAAAACGGTGGTATGCAGACGTTTAACCCTGTAGATGGTAGCGTAGAAACTAAATTGCGTACTAAGTTCCAAGTCAATAAATCTATGGCTGAAATTCAGAATGATCTCAATAATGAGCAGCGTGTGATTGAATTCAAATTGACGACTGCTGAAGCATCGGGTTCTAGCATGAATGTGAGTGTGAATGGAAGTGCTGGAATTAGTGTCGGCTCTTGGCTCAAGTTCTCTGTTGGCACTAGTGCTTCTTACGATATGTCAACGTTCGAAGGCTGTAGTCGTGATGCTGAAATTACCGTGCAATATAAAGGTTACTCTATTGTACCTATGAGCCCATTAGCATGGCAGCAAGATATTAATACTGGCTGGTATAATGGTGACATTATTCGTCAGGCAGTTGAAAATCAGGGTAAAGATGTCAGTGGCTTTAAGTTTGCCTCTTCTACGCCTCCTCCATTTAATTTTGATTCTCTCAAGCAAGGAGGTAATTTCGGCCTTATCAATAACGTAATCATTAGTAATTACCCAACTATTACTATTAAGTACAAAAATGCTGACTTTAATAGCTTTAAACAAGCATGGAGTACTAAAACTTCGGGCAATATGAGCTTATTTGGTCTAATTTCTTTGGGCAGTTTCAGTGCAGGCGCTTCTAGTAGTAGTTATGAACAAGGATCATCGAACAGTGAGTTTACCTTGACCTTTGCACCATCGGAAGAGCTGATAAGTGTACCTGAGTTCCAAAAGCAGGGCTTTATTATTGCCACATCGGTAACTAACCCAGGTGTTGCGGGTAAATAGGGCTAAAGTGGGCAGGAGGATGGCTGCTCGATAGCCTTCTTCCTTGCTGATTTAAAGTCCTTTCAATTTAGGGCATGGAGCTATCATTCCATGCCTTTTGTTTTTTGTGGACATGTTTGGCTAGCCTGCGACTCACCTGTAACGTAAATAACTCACTCAGATTTTAGGGCAATCTCAGAAAAAACACCTAGCATTAAAGGGTGCTGTTGATGTATTTAACGACAATTTTGGAGCCAAAGGGTGCTCACCTAAGCAAGGAGTTAGATGATATTGTGTAGGCGAATTTATTATGTATTGCTGTTTTTTCTTCCCTTAACTGTTAATGCCGAAGTCGATTCTGCAAGTAACTCTTCTGCCCAGCAAGCGGTTTGTGAGCGACAGAGTAATGAGTGTGTTGATAAGCATGACATAGACTCACAGCTGGCACCTCAAGAGTATTATCAGTATTTGCTCAATCAATTTAGCCAGGTGCTGCCCGGTGAAGCTGATGGTTTTTCTGCGGTACTTGCAGACCCTGCTCACAGCCGTTTTCCCTACTGGTATCTTAACGAAAACCTTGTATTTAATCAGTATACTTATGATTATATAAGTGCTCGCGTTATGCCTGGTAAGGTGGAGGGTACGGTTCAGCTCTCTGACGGAAATGGCTTTAGCCATGCTTACTTGCAAGTGATGTCTGCGATTGCTTTTAGTTTAAGTCAACAAACTAAGCAGCAGCTGGTCGAGCAACAAAAAGAGCTTGAAACGCTTGCTAGTGATCTTGTCGATGTTTATGAATACGCCTTTAACGCTATTACTCCTGAGAAAATTAACCAGGCTAATCAGGTGGTTGAGCCTTATCAAGTGACGATAGAAACCAAGCTTGATTATGTCGTTCAGTATGTAGTGGGTTATCAGTGGAGCGGGCGGGTTGCACAAGAAAAGCCACCTCTGAATTTTTCTCAGCTTGCTGATGCTAAAAACCTCACCCAATTACTGCCAGATATTCCTTCCTCTGGGGCAGGTGTATTGCAAAAGTTCAGTCTGTATTTACATTCCTATCGTTTGATTAGTGCGGTGGGTAATGGCTTGCAGTATAACTCAGGTATACTTAATGCCCTGAAAAATAATGTTCAATTTCCTACCAAAGAAACAGGAGGTATAAGAACCTTTAACCCTGTTGATGGTAGCGAGTCCGACCAATATCAGCCAGGCTATGATATTGGCATATCACTTGCCGATATAACTAATGCGCTCAACGACGGTAACCGTACGATACGTTTGACGCTAAAAACTGGTCGGAGAGAAGGTACACCAAACTCTAAAGGGTCAGTTGGTAAGATTGCCAGCAAGGTAACATTTGTGGATGAGTTAGGGCGCTCTACTGATTTAAATTCGCTGACAGAAAGTGGTCAAGTCATGGTAGACGTGGCTTATCAAGGTTATGTTTATCTACCCATATTAAGAGCTAGTTTGAGTGCTGGGGGGCAGACTGGCTGGTATTTTAGTGATCCAATTTGGCAGGCCTTTAACAACCAAGCTCAGGATGAAACGGGTTATCAATTTGTATATCGTCCTTCTTTTAACCTTGGCTGCTTCAATCAAGGAGGAAATTTGGCCACTCTTACGGGAGTATTAATTGCGAATGCTCCCCAAGTGACGATAACGATTGATTATACAGGAGAGTCGTTGCCAGTAGCATTTGCTAATGGTTCTGGCCAAGGTAAACTTCTGTTCGAAGGAGAAGTGCCTAATAATAGTCTTGGGCACCGAAACTATCATTATCAGATTGCTGAAAAAGATAATAAAGAGCAAGTGAAGACCCTAATCTTTACATCTGGTGCACAATTGGTTTCAGACAGTCCGTCAGCGAATAATACTAATGCATTGCAAGTCACTGTCCCGACAGCACTGAAAATGGCAGATGTCTTATTAACTACCTTCAGATACCCTTCAGCAGAAGGTGGTGGTAAGTGCCAGATGTAAAAAAAGCCCTAAGCCTTTAAATATCTAGGCTTAGGGCTTTGATGAACCATATATGCGCTATTCAATATTCTGGATCTGTTCTCGCATCTGTTCGATTAAGACTTTTAGCTCAACGCCTGAAGCTGTGATATCGGTGCTGATAGATTTAGAGGCTAGAGTGTTGGATTCACGGTTAAACTCTTGCATCATAAAATCTAAGCGACGGCCACATGCTCCTCCTTTTTTGAGGATATTATTTGCTTCTTTAACATGAGAGTCGAGACGGTCTAGCTCCTCAGCAACATCAGATTTTTGCGCAAGAAGGATCAGTTCTTGTTCCACTCGAGATGGGTCAAGTTCGACTTTTGCCTCTTCGAATTTAGAGAACAAGCGCTCGCGTTGCCATTCGATAATTTCCGGCATACGCGCGCGTACTTTGACAACTTCTTCAGTAATGGCTGACAATCGCTGCTCGATAAGTGCTTTCATGTTATCGCCTTCACGGCCACGAGCATCTATAAACTCACTAATGGCATCATCAAATGCAGCCAGTAAATCTCTATTGACGGAGTCCATATCTTGCTCTGAGGTTTCCATTACGCCAGGCCAGTTCATAATTTGAAATGGGTTGAGTCTGTTGTCATCGCCCGTCATTGTCATAACCTGATTAGCCGCATTAATGACTTGTGTAGCCAAGGTTTCGTTGATGCTGAGCTCACCTTTTGCGGCTGGATTAGCCTCAAAGCGTAATGCACATTCAACTTTGCCACGAGCTAGGCGCTTGCGAAAGCGCTCACGTAGAACTGGCTCTAAGCCACGAAATTGTTCAGGCAAGCGGAAGTAAGTTTCCAAATAGCGTTGATTGACGCTACGGATTTCCCACACAGCATTGCCCCATTCACCTTTAACCTCTTTACGGGCGTAGGCGGTCATACTATAAATCATCGAATTTTCCTGTATTAATCATCTGTGAAAATAACGCGTGGCAAATAGTAGCAGAATACGCGAGATTTGGAATGCTATAAGGATAGGGTGCTTTTCCGGCACAGTGGTTTCTGCTAGAATCTCGCCCCAATCTGATTCGTCTTCCCCTATCTGTAGATAGACAACTAAGGTAGATGCCAATGCGTCCAAACGATCGCAAGGCGGACCAAGTTCGCCCAATAAAAATTACTCGTAACTACACTGCTTACGCCGAGGGCTCCGTTTTAGTTGAGTTCGGCAATACGAAAGTATTATGTAATGCGACCGTTGAAGAAAATGTGCCACGCTGGTTAAAAGGGCAAGGCAAAGGTTGGGTTACTGCAGAATATGGTATGTTGCCTCGCTCGACGCATTCGCGCATGCGCCGTGAAGCTGCCAGTGGTAAACAGGGTGGCCGTACTATGGAAATTCAGCGCCTCATTGCTCGCAGCTTACGCGCTGTAGTGGATCTTGAAGCCATGGGTGAAGTTATGGTTACGGTTGACTGTGATGTGATTCAGGCTGATGGCGGAACGCGTACAGCTGCTATATCAGGTGCGAGTGTCGCTATGGCTGATGCATTCCAGCACCTTGTCGACAATGGTAAGCTGAAAGCAAACCCGATGAAAGGGCATGTTGCAGCTGTGTCGGTAGGCCTGTTGGGCCAAGACATTTTATGCGATTTAGAATATGTTGAAGATTCAGCTGCTGATACGGATATGAATGTGGTCATGACTGAAGATGGTCGAATGATTGAGGTTCAAGGTACTGCGGAAGGTGAACCTTTCAGTCATGATGATTTGATGAAGTTACTTGAGTCGGCAAAAACAGGTATTCGCGATATTGTCGCCGCGCAGAAGGCGGCATTAGAGCAGTGATTTGAAAATAGCTTCCAATTTAGGAAGCTATTTTTTTACCTTTTGGAAGGTGACACTGAGGGTGTTGATAAATTATCTAGGCAACTAGGTCTTATTACGAAGAGAGAAAGTGATGAAAGCATACCAGCATGAATTTATTGAGTTTGCATTAGAGAAGCAAGTACTGAAGTTTGGCGAGTTTACTTTAAAGTCTGGCCGTAAGAGCCCCTATTTCTTTAATGCTGGTCTTTTTAATACCGGTAGTGACTTAGCTCGTTTAGGGCGTTTTTATGCTGCTGCGCTGGCTGATTCTGCCATTGAATTTGATGTGTTATTTGGTCCTGCTTACAAGGGTATTCCGATTGCGACTACAACGGCAGTGGCGTTAGCGGATCACCATAATATAGATACGCCCTATTGTTTTAATCGTAAAGAAGCAAAAAATCACGGTGAAGGGGGCAACTTAGTCGGTAGTCCTTTGGAAGGACGAGTCATGCTGGTCGATGATGTCATTACTGCAGGAACGGCAATTCGTGAATCAATGCAGATAATCCAATCCAATGGGTCTGATTTAGCGGGTGTGCTGGTGGCAATCGATCGTCAAGAAAAAGGCAAGGGAGAGTTGTCTGCGATTCAGGAAGTTGAGCGTGATTTTGACTGTGCGGTAATTTCTATCGTTAGTTTAGGCGACTTAGTTACTTATCTTGAGGTGCAAGGCAATGCTACTGAGCATTTAGAAGCGGTTAAAGCGTACCGAGCTGAATACGGTATCTAGTTTAATATATTCAATATTTGACTAGCGAAAATAAGGGTTGCTGTTTGAGTCAACCCTTTTACTTTTACTCTCAAATCTTGCCTATTAAATGTTAATTATCATAAATCGCTTGGCCATCTCGCTGAGTTTTGAGCAGAGATAGGTTCCACATATATTGTTCTGGATGAGGCCTAACCAGTTGCTCTATTGCCTGATTCATTGCTTGTGCATCGGCTTCTTCATCCCCTGTTGGGAAGTTTTCTAATGCAGGTAGAATATGCACTTCATACTTGCCCGTTTTGTCGTTATAAGCAGGTAATACAGGGACGACCTTGGCTTTTGACAGGCGAGCCATTTTGCCAAAACCTTTGAGTGTGGCTTTTTCTGTACCAAAGAAGGGCACGAAAACGGAGTTTTCAGCGCCAAAGTCTTCATCAGGTAGCCAATAACCAAGGTAGCCGTCTTTAATCGAGCGCACAAATGGTTTTACTCCAGCATGTCTAGCAAAAATACGTCCCCCATATTGCATTCGTTGAACTTGCATTAGCCAATCACCAATTGGGTTTCGTTGAGGCTTCATAATGGTGGTGACTTTGTAGCCCTTGGCTGCCAGCATGACGGCAGGGTAGTCTACCGCCCAAGCATGGGGAGCTAAAATAATCACTTTTTCACCAGTATCGAGTAGCGGTAGTATATTTTCCTCGCCAATCATGACACCTCGATCTTGGTTGTGTTTAGTTGAACGGACCAAGAATTCTGAATAGCCTAAGAGATACTGTGCTGCTTTGACAAAGGTTTCTTCTAATATTTGTTGCCGCTCTGAGTCTGATTTTTCTGGGAAACAATACGCCAAGTTTACTCGTGCGCGGCGAACCACTCGGCCATTTTTTTTAACGACAAATACGGATAGTTTACGTGCTAATGTGTCACGCCAACGATAGGGAATAAAGGCAAGCAAAGCAGCAAAGGCTATGCCTATCCAGGTGCCCCAATGTTTTGGGTGTAAAAATGCCCATTCAAAAGTTGGATTATGCAAATATTTATCGATGCTATTTTTATCTGTGTTGCTCATTGAAATTAGCACCTATGCTACTGATACCTTGAGTTGGTAAGTGAATGATCGGGTAAGGATTTGAAACGTTTATGTAGCCACATCCACTGCTCGGGAGCGCGCATAATTATCTCTTCGACAAACTTATTCATGTATGCTGCGGATGCAGTATCATCTTGTTGTGGAAAGTCTTGCTCAATAGATTTATCAGCAATGATCTCGTACTTTCCTTGTTGGTTGCGAAAGCCTGAGCCAGGTACAATGGCACTTTTACTGGTAGAAGCCAGAATTCTTGTTCCTGTTGTTGTGCAGGCATCTTCGACGGCAAAGAAGGGAACAAATACCGATTTGTTGTGCCCATAGTCTTGATCAGGCAAGTAAAATAGTCTATTCCCTTGACGCAGCACACGTACCATTTGTTTTAAATCACGGCGATAAATTAGCTGATTACCATTGCGAGTCCTACCTCGGTACTGAATAAATTCATAAGCAGGGTTACTGTGTGGTCGGTAAGCGCCAAACCCGGGAAGGCCCAGTACAGCGAATGCACGAGCGGTAATTTCAAGGTTTAAAGCATGCACACAGCACAGCAACACGCCCTTTCCATCTTGTTGGTGTTTTTGCAGCTCTTTAATATCTTTAGCAATTAAAATACGCTTAAAGCGCCAAGTGGGCCAAAACCAAGTGATGCCAGTTTCAATTAGGGCCATACCTGTATTCTTGAAATTTTCCTCGACTATGTTGCCTACGTCTTTGGCTGACATGTCGGGAAAAGCAAGTTCGAGGTTGCGCTGGGCAATTTTTACTCTTGATTTGCTGATTTTCATCCCAAACGACCCGATTCCTCTACCTATTTTGAGAAGTAGGGTGTAGGGAAGTAAATTAACGATAAGGGCTAGCAAGCCAAATCCAAGCCATACCCCCCAGTTTTTTGGGTGAAGTAGGCTAAAGGAAAACATTGGCTTTTCTAAGCTATTTTTTTTGCTCATAGTGGTGGTTACTTAATTTGTGCACTCAGTAAGGCCCAGTATTGTTCAAAGTTGGCCGTTGGCTGGTATTTAAAATCTGAGCGGACAAAGCGATTCAAGCTACCTTCAACTTGCCCTAGCAACTGCGCTGCGAGGGTGGGTTCATCGACAGGAAACGCTTTCCCCTCTCTTAATTGACGTTCACGTAGAATTTGTCGAATCGAGGTTTCGATTCGTTCAAATAATTGATTAATACGTTCACGCAGACGTTCATTTTCGAACATCAGTGCGTGGCCAGATAAAATGCGTGTTAAACCAGGATTTCGCTCAGCGAAGGCTAAAATAAGCTGCAAAACTAGGCGAATACGCGTCAATGTGTCTTTCTCCTCATCCAGAATACGATTGATGCGTGACATCAAGGATTCTTCAATAAACTCGATCAGACCTTCAAACATGCGAGCTTTGCTTGGGAAGTGTCGATACAAAGCGGCTTCTGACACACCAACATGCTTTGCTAGTTTAGCTGTTGTGATCCGAGAGGCTCCATCGTGAGATTCCAGCATTTGTGCCAGTGCCTGTAGTATTTCTTCCCGGCGGTTGCTTTTTTTTGTTCCGGCCATGAATGAGTTCCTTGTTTGCCACTGTTAATGCCAATAAACATAGGCATTCGCCCAAGCTAGTAAACTAGGATGGGCGGAATAGACGACTTTTCTGAATGTTAGATTAGAGTCTGTTTATCTTGTCTTGCGCGACTTTATATCGCTATCGCGCGAGTAATGTTATTCGAACGGGTAACAGGCCCGAGCGACTCAATTGCTTAGTTTATCAGCAATGCACATTAGTATTTGTTGTGCAATTTTTTGTTTTGATGCAAGGGTAAGTGACTGCTCACCTTCTTTCCAGTATAGAGTAACTGCATTATTGTTGCTGTTAAAGCCTTGTCCTTCTAATGAGACATCGTTAGCACAAATCATATCCAACTTTTTATTAATCAATTTAGTGCGTGCGTAATGTGCTACATCTTGAGTCTCTGCTGCAAAACCGACAGTGAATGGACGGTTGCGAGTCATTTTGGCAACGGAGGCTACTATGTCTGGGTTTCTGACCATAGTAATTGTCATATCTTGGTTGCCATCTACTTTTTTGATTTTTTGCTTGGCTACAGATTCTGGTCGATAATCAGCGACAGCGGCGCAGCTGATAAAAATATCACAATCGGGTGAGTGCTGCATAACGGTATTGTGCATCTCTTCAGCGCTTGCCACATCAATTCGATGTGTGTTTGTTGGCGTTTTGAGTGATACAGGGCCTGCAACTAAAGTTACCGATGCTCCCAGTTGCGCCGCGACTTGTGCTAATGCAAAGCCCATTTTCCCTGAGCTGTGGTTTGAAATGTAGCGTACAGGGTCGATGGATTCACGTGTTGGACCTGCGGTAATCAACACTGACTTTCCTTTCAGGGGCTGCTTTCCCCAAAACAGTTCGCATTTTTCTACTAATTGCATTGGTTCCAACATGCGGCCTGGACCGATATCACCACAGGCTTGTTCACCAGAGGCTGGCCCCCAAATATGTAGACCTCGCCTTTGCAATGTGGCTATATTTTCTTGAGTTGCTAGGTTGAGATACATTTGCTGATTCATCGCTGGAGAGACAGCGGTAGGGGCATCGGTTGCTAAAACTAACGTGGTTAGAAGATCATTGCCCATGCCAGATGCAATCCGAGCGATCAGGTCTGCGGTTGCTGGGGTTATGAGTACTAAATCAGCCCATTTGGCCAACTCAATGTGGCCCATTGAAGCTTCAGCTGCGGGATCGAGAAGGCTGTCAGAAACTGGCCGACCTGAGACTGCCTGCATGGTTAGTGGAGTGATAAACTCTTTGGCAGCTTTGGTCATGACAACCTGCACTTCTGCGCCCCGTTCAATCAGTCGACGAGTCAAATCGGCACACTTATAAGCAGCGATACCGCCACCGATACCAAGTAGGATCTTTTTGCCCGCGAGTGTTTGCATGATGGTCATCCTTTAAAAATACTGTGGCTAGATTACCACGCAGCAGATTTAGACTCTAGAAATGGCACGGTTTGTTTTTTGTTTCACCATTTTTTTTGTCTCCGTACTTATATACCTATTATTTACTGAAAATCTTTCACTTGCTCGAATGCAAAATCATTTAATGTGATTAACTGTATGGTTGTAGTTATGCTGGTGTACTGTTCCCCATATGAAGGTTGTATCTATGTTACTGCCTCGTGATTCCCTACCGCGGGAAAAGTTGTTAACCCGAGGAGCTCAGTCGCTTACGGATGCTGAGCTGTTAGCTATTTTTCTACGTACAGGTACTAAGGACATGAATGTCTTACAGTTGGCGGATCGGGTTCTCAGGGAGTTGGGGTCATTGCGTTGCTTGTTTGCAGCAAGCAAAACAGAACTCTGTCGGTACAAGGGACTCGGTGAAGCTAAGTATGTTCAATTGCAAGCAGCATTAGAAATGACGCAGCGTTACTTGTATGAAAGTCTAGCGCGAGGGGAAGCTCTGACTAGTCCTGAACAGACCAAACTATATCTAGTAAGTAGATTGCGCGATCGTTCTCGTGAAGCCTTTTATATCCTGTTTTTGGATAACCAGCATAGAGTAATTAAAGGAGAAGTATTGTTTGAGGGTACAATTGACAGTGCATCTGTTTATCCAAGGGAAGTAGTAAAGCGGGCGCTCGATTACAATGCAGCGGCTTTAATATTGGCGCATAATCATCCTTCTGGTGTTGCTGAGCCCAGTCAGGCAGACCGCCGAATCACGCGTCGTATCGTGGATGCACTGGCTCTAGTCGATATTCGTATCCTCGATCACTTTGTGGTTGGTGATGGGGAGGTGGTTTCCTTTGCAGAACGTGGATGGATTTAAATCACATTACTTGTTGTGAGTTGCGTGAATTCTGCTACAATCCTCCGACATTTTTTGAACTATTATCAGCTCTGCCTAAAAAAGATCACGAAAACCTTGAAAAAGGATCTGTTCGGGTCTTGAGCAATGCTAGTCAAGTTAGTATAATGCGCGACCTTTGATAGCCTTGTATGGGTTTCCATAACGGTATAAGACCTCTACATTCTTCTACGAGAAGAAATAGAGAGGTTCGGCCACCAAGGTTGATATCGAGCTGAAACGATTTTGGAGAAGACATTCATGTCACGAATATGCCAAGTAACTGGTAAGCGTCCAGTAACGGGTAACAACCGTTCACACGCACGTAATGCTACTAAGCGTCGTTTTCTGCCGAACCTACAAACTCATCGTTTCTGGGTAGAGAGCGAAAAACGTTTTGTTAAACTACGTCTATCTGCTAAAGGTATGCGTATCATCGACAAGAAAGGCATCGATGCTGTTCTTGTTGACATTCGCGCAAATGGCGAAAACGTTTAAGAGGAAATAGGCAATGGCAAAGAAAGGCGTACGTGAGAAAATCCGTCTAGTATCTTCAGCAGGTACTGGTCACTTCTATACGACTGATAAGAACAAGCGTAATATGCCAGGCAAATTTGAGATCAAAAAGTTTGATCCAGTTGTTCGCCAGCACGTTATGTACAAAGAAGCGAAAATCAAGTAATTGATTTTTCTTCTAGGCTTCTCTAGCGGAAGTCCATACTAGAAGCCCAGCAAATATGCTGGGTTTTTTGTTTTTCGTCAATATTTAAGTGTAGATCTCGCTTTAACTGTCTATTTGGAGATGATTTGCCAATCAAAGCAAATTTCTCTTTCATTTCCCTCATGATTTTTTTCTGCTACCTTTTGTTACAGTAACTTAAACGGAAAACTCAACCCATGCGTGTTTCTACTTCGAGGCGTCGTCGCTGGAACAACATCATGATTCTAGGCATTATTGCCTTTATTATGATTCTTAATCTGCCAACCATTATTAAAACCTATTTAATTAATGATGACTCGACAGTTATTAGTGATGCTCATCCCTATCTACTAAATCCATCGGCTGAGTTAAGGGCGCTGCATTTTTCTGATTGGTCGTTGGAATACCAAAATGGACAATGGAACCTAACTAAGCAAAGCCATATGCCTGCGGCTGAATTAGCTCAGCGCTGGATAAGCTTAATGGGCACCCAAGTCAGCGAGCAGACTTTTGATAGCCTTAAACCTCAGCTGAGTTCGCCGCGTACAATTGAAGTTTGGTATCAAGATCAAGAAGAGCCACAGAGGATCACCTTCTATAAAGCTCCGAAATTTTGGCTCTTAAAAAACTGGCAAGATCAATGGATAGCGATTTCAGTTAAGCCTGAATATTTGTTACCTTAGTCGACTCTATCCAATAAGCATAAGAGTCCTATGCCTGAATTACCTGAAGTTGAAGTAAGTCGTCTTGGTATCACTCCACACCTAGCCGGACAAACAGTAGCAAAGCTGACTTTTCGAACCCCTAAATTACGTTGGGATATCCCTCATGAATTAAAGAAAATGGAAGGCCAGGTAATACGCAGTATTTCTCGTCGAGCCAAGTACTTAATCATTGAAACCAATGTTGGCAGTGCGATTGTACACTTAGGTATGTCAGGCTCGCTGCGAGTGCTCGATGCAGAAATAGAGCCGAGCAAGCATGACCACGTAGATTTAAAGCTAACCAATGGAAAAGTTTTGCGCTATAACGATCCTAGGCGTTTTGGTGCTTGGCTTTGGACTGAAAATGGTGAGCATCAAGCATTGGCTAAGATGGGGCCAGAGCCCTTAACAGAAGCATTTGATGCGCCATATATCAAGGCTAAAGCAAACAAAAAGCGAGTTACGGTGAAGCAGTTTATTATGGACAACAAGATAGTTGTTGGTGTCGGAAACATATACGCCAGTGAGTCTTTGTTTGGCGCTAGAATTCACCCTAGCCGTTCTGCTGGCTCACTTACTGATAACGAATGGGTAAGGCTAGTGAAGGAAATAAAGCAGGTTCTCGATACCGCGATTAAGCAAGGTGGAACCACGCTTAAGGATTTCGCCCAAGCAGATGGCAAGCCAGGCTACTTTGCACAAGAATTGCAAGTATATGGTAGGGCTAGTCAGCCTTGCCAGAATTGTAGTGGAACCATCCAAGAGCAGAAAATTGGTCAGCGTAATACGTTTTTCTGTGATAATTGTCAGCAATGATATCAGCGGCCTTTGCCGCTGATTTTATATGTGGTTTTTTCCTTTTAATGCATACGCTACTACTTCTGGTACAAAGTTAGTCACATCACCGCCATGAATAGCCACTTCTCGTACAATCGTTGAAGAGATAAACGCATGCTCTTCTGCAGGTGTTAGGAATACACTTTCCAAACCTGGCATTAGTCTGCGGTACATATTGGTGAGACCAAACTCATACTCAAAGTCGACTGTAGTGCGCAGTCCTCGAATCAGAACATTTGCGTTTTCTTGTTTGGCAAAATCAACCATCAAGCCAGAAAAACCTTTGGAGTTAACATTATCTAAATGCTGAGTTACTTGTTGGGCGAAGGTTACTCGTTCATCTAATGTGAACATGGTGTTCTTACTAGGACTTGCTGCAACGGCTATGGTGACTTGGTCAAACATATCAGCTGCTCGCTCTATCAGATCTAAGTGGCCATTGGTGATAGGGTCAAAAGTCCCTGGGTATATTACTCTGGAAAGACGTTTTTTGGTCACTGTTATGTACTCAATAGATTTATTTATCTCGCTTAATGGTAACAAAAAGGCTCACGTTTACCCAACTTAGCCGTTATCATTGAGACAAAAGTTCGATCTCTTGAAATGTAATGAAAAAAATACTGGTTGTCCGAAACGATAAAATTGGCGACTTTATGCTTGCTTGGCCAAGCCTTGCCATGCTTAAAGCCTCTTTACCTGATTGTAAGATCACTGCGTTGGTTCCTAGCTATACTGTAGCTCTTGCCAAGATTTGTCCTTGGATAGATGAGGTGCTTGTTGATCCGACAAGTAAGGGTACTAAACAAGCCCAGTCATCTTTGGTAGAGATACTAAAGTCTGAGCGCTTTGATGCTTCGATTAATCTATTTTCGACAACCTACAACGCCAAATTAGTCTGGAAAGCAAACATTCCGTATCGTTTGGCACCAGCGACTAAGCTGGCGCAGATTTTATACAATAAGCGTATTAAGCAGAAGCGTTCACAATCGGCTAAGCCTGAATACGAATACAACCTCGACTTAGTAAGGGCTTTTTTAACTGATCTCGGCAAAGAGATAGTTGAGCCTAAAGCGCCTTATTTGTCTTTTTCAGCCCAAGATATTGACAACCAAAAGCAAAAGCTCGCGCAGAAATTATATTTGAATAGGGAAAGACCTTGGCTGTTTGTCCATGCAGGTAGCGGAGGCTCTGCTAACAATCTTTCTTTATCACAGTATACCGAGCTAATTTGTGGGTTATCAGCAGAGTTAGAGGTAGTGCTAACAGCTGGCCCCGGAGAGGAACAAAAAGCAGCAGAATTACACAGTTTGTTAGAAGAAAAAGGCAGATATTCTGTGGTTTATGACAAGAATGAGGGCTTAATTGATTTTGCTCTTGCCATTGCTTGCGCCGATTTTTTTATCGCAGGTTCTACAGGGCCGCTGCACATAGCTGCTGCTATCGACGTGCCAACTGTAGGGTTTTTCCCCAGTAAGCGCTCTGCAACACCGCTGCGTTGGCAGCCGATTAACTCTGCCAATAATCACATTGCTTTTTGTCCACCTGAGGCAGATGATAAAGCCAGCCAAGAAGATATGGCCAGAATTGATATCAGTTCCGTTGTTAAAGACTTACAGCCATGGGTAAACAGCAAGTTCAAATACGATCCCAAGGAATGAGCAATTCACCCTTTAGGAATACGGCATAGCGTCATGTCAGAATTTAAAACGAGTTTGGCATCTTGTCTGTTTCACTTCTAATCCAGAGGTCGGCATATTTAGCAAAGGTCGAATGCGCTGACAGCAAAGAAAGCAGTAGGCCTTGTTTGCCATCAAGAAATCCTGCCTTTAAGACATACATTTTCAAAAAACACCCAAGTGCGTGCAGTGCACCTTGTAAAATGCTGCCCTTTTTGCCTTTTCTCTCTCTCTGCTCTGCCCACGCTTTGGCATATCCTGCTGACTTAACCAAATAGTGGTTCATGTCGTTATAGGTAAAGTGAATAAGGTCGCCATTTAGTGTTTCCACTTTCATTGCTTTAGATACTTGGACTTTTTCATGCACCAGTGCGTCATTGTACTGTGTCAGTTTGGTTGGGTATAAGCGTAGAACCTTGTCTGGGTACCAGCCACAGTGACGGATATAGCGGCCAAAGACCCAACTTAGCCGCGCAGTCTGGTATATGGTCTCTGGTTGGTTAGTACTCACTGCAGATATAATGCTGTTTTTGAGATCTGGTGTGACGCGCTCATCGGCATCGAGCCAAAGAACATAATCAGACTCTACGTATGACTGGGCTAATTGACGCTGCGGCCCAAAACCAGGCCAACTGGTATTAACAAAAAATTTATCGGTGAAGCTACGGGCAATAGCTTCAGTATTGTCCGTGCTGCCAGAGTCTAGCACCACAATTTCGTCAACCCAGTCATGTACGGTTTCAAGGCAGGCTTTTAAGTGCTGCGCTTCATTTTTTACGATCAAGGCGACCGCAATACTTGGTTTACTCACACGGATACCTCATAGATTAGAATTACTTTTGCAGATTGGTAGTCAGATCCAGTTCGCCAGTCATTTTATCAAACATAGCGATGACTTGCTGTGGTTGAATACGCTGCATAGCATTTTTGTCTTTAACGCGAGCTCGCCAGTTAAGTTCTTCAAAAGACTTTCCTGTCTCAGCTAAGATGGCCTGCTCATAGGCTGAGACTACATATTGGCGATATTGATAGGGGCCAGTTCGCTCTGGGTTGTGATGAGCATAGAGCCCAATCACTGGAGTATTCATAGCGTTGGCCATATGCGCTGGGCCAGTATCAGGTGCGATGACAAGATCGGCATTGTCGATGAGGGCAAGCATTTGCTTGAGCGAGCTTTTACCAACTTGATTATTTAGCTTACATTTTGTTTTGCTTTCAATCTCAGCGGCCAAATCCACTTCTATTTGGGCTGGGCTTCCTGCTAAAATGATTTGCCAGCCTTGCTGAGTGGCGTGCTGGATCAAGGCTAAGTAACCTCGCAACGTCCAATTTTTGTATGCTTTGCTTGCTGCAGGAACGAGTACAAGGTTTCTATTCTCGGCAGAAAGTTGTTTTGTTGCCCAGAATTTGTCTTGATCTGAATAAGCTAGTGACCAAATTGGCGTCATATCACGAATTCCTAGTGTATGACCAAATGCCAGCAAACCATCGAGTACATGCATCGAATCTGGAGAAGGCACTTTGACATTAGTAAACCAGGTTTGTAAATCTTGACTTCTTCGCTTGTCAAAGCCGAGTTTATACGTGGCTTTAATACCCAAAGTGGCAAGACTGGCCCTAAAGGCGTATTGCATATGCAAAAGTGCATCAAATTTGCGTCCTTTCAGCGCTCGCCATAGTTTTTTATATCCTTGCCAGCCTTCTTTTTTATCAAAAACTATTATTTCTATACCTGATATTCCTTCCAGCAACTTGGCTTCAAGTTTACCAGTAACCCAGACAATCTTTGTTTGAGGCCATTGATGCTGAATCGCCTGCACAGCGGCAACGGTATTACAAACATCGCCAATGGCAGATAAACGCAGAATGCACAGAGAATCAGGCGGAGATGAAAAAAGACTCATAGGTATTTCTTGTCACTAACGGTGCTGAAGATTATGCAGAGCCATTCAATAAATGTAAAATACCAGTCAGTATTTATTAAGAGAAAACCAAGCATGAAAACGTTGCATTTTGATAACCAAACAATTTGGTACGATGAAACTTTGCTTAAAGATGAACCAATGCAGGTTTTCTCTCCTGAATTTTGGCAGCAGCAAGGTAAAGTCATTGGCAATGCTCAGGGGCGAGGCACCACTTGGTTTGTCCAAACGCAAACTATACAAGCAGCTTTGAGGCATTATCGCCGTGGTGGTTTGTTTGGTAAATTGATTGCCGATAGCTACTTATTTTTAGGTTGGGGAAAAACCCGTAGTTTTAAGGAATTTGATCTGCTTAAGACCTTAATAAAAGCTGGTGTTAATGTTCCCAAACCTATTGCTGCAAGAGCGATTCGTAGTGGATTGACGTACAAAGCTGATCTTCTCAGCGAAAAAATACCGAATGCTCGAGATTTGTTTTCTATCTTGATTAAAGAGCCACTGCCAGCAGACATGTATAAAAAAATTGGCCAGGAAATCGGTAAAATGCATCATGCCCAAGTCAACCATACCGATCTCAATATTCACAATATCCTGATAGATGATAGTGATAAAGTATGGATAATTGACTTTGATAAGTGTTTTGAACAGTCCGGCGATGCTTGGAAGCAGGGTAATCTCGATAGACTTAAGCGATCGTTTGAAAAGGAAGTGACTAGATATCAAGCATACTGGCAAAAAGAAGAGCTTCATATGTTATTGCAGGGTTACAGAAGTGAGTCTTAGTGTTACCCAAAAGCTATAGGGTAGGGTATCATAATGAAATCATTATATTAGTCACGCCTTTATATAAACTTTTAGACGAAAAAACTATGAATAAAACACCCGTTGAGTTTATTTTTCTCGCATTTGGAGAAAAAACACAGTATCACAGCCAGTTAGTGTATTCGATGATCAGTATAGCAGCGCATATGCCTGATGATAGAGATTATAGTTTCACAATTGTTACCGATAAAACCGATTTCTACCAATGGCTAGGAGCGCAATTTAATGTCGTGGGTGTGGATGAGAATACGCTCCAGAAATGGCGTGGTGATGTTGATTTTTTTTGGCGGATAAAAATCAAGGCAATATTATCTATTGCAGAGGTTAAACCTGAACATCATTGTGTGTATCTAGATACCGATACTATTGCAGATAAGTCTCTAACTGATATGATGAAAGAGCTAGACGGTGGGAATAACTTAATGCACATTCGAGAGTTTGACTTTCATTCTCCATTAGGAAGAACTGGAAAAAAAATGCAGAGCCATGGTATAGGTAAGACTTATGGTGAATTTGATATGACGCTTGATAGTGCCATGTGGAATGCTGGCGTGGTTGCAATATCTAAGCTGAGGAACCCATCGAAAGTATTATCATCAGCGTTGGTCACATGTGATGCTATGTGCCAAGAGGGCATGGAGCGCAGACTTGTTGAGCAGTTCTCCTTGTCGCTTGCACTCCAATCAACGTCGATTAGTGAAGCAAAAAATTGGATACGGCACTATTGGGGTAATAAGCTTCAGTGGGATGCATTGATCTCTTCTTTCTTCGCTAAAGTATTACTTCAGGGGCAAAATTTCGATGAAGCTGTGGAGATGTTTAAAACTCAGCGACACGAAATCCTCGATGTAATTAAAGATAATAAATTACAGAAATTTAAGAATAGTGTCTCAAAGCGCTATAAACGACTGACAGGTATTAACTGAGCCCTGTGCTTTGCTAACCTATAAAAGCTAATGCTTTTGCAACCGCACCACTATTTAACTGGACAAAATGCTTACTAGCTTCGCCTGCTGACTTTAAGTATACTGGGTTGCTAAGTGCCTCATTGAGCGCCGCTGTTATTTCTACAGAGTTATTTACAACTTTGCATGCACCAGCCGCAATAAGTGAGTTGGTTATATCTTTAAAGTTATAATAGCTTGGTCCTGTAAGAGTCGGTAACCCTAGTGCTGCTGGCTCAAGTAAGTTGTGCCCTCCGACTTTCTTTCCTAAAAGACTTCCCCCCATAAAACATATATCAGCAGCACCTAAGAGCAGCATCATTTCACCCATAGAGTCACCTACATACACCTCGGTGCTTGAAGAGACTTTTTCTCCGCTGCTGCGTGTAATTGTGGTGAATTTTTCAACACAAAGTTTGGTTACATGAGCAAACCGCTCAGGGTGTCTTGGTACTATGATGAGAAGCGCGTCTGGGTGGTATTCTAATATTGTAGAGTGGGCTGATAGTAGTAACTCGTCTTCACCAGCATGAGTGCTTGCTGCAATCCAAATCGGCCTAGGCTCGCCTAAAGTCTCTCTAAGGTTATTGCTAGCTAATACACTCTCCTTAGTGATGGTTATGTCAAACTTTATTGAGCCAGTAATAAGCACGTTTTCAGTAGGCACTCCCAGTTTAATAAATCGTTCGGCGTCATCTTCAAACTGACATAGGACTTGTGATAGTTTTTGAGCCATTGAACTAAAGATAGGAAGAACTCTTTTATAGCCAAGAAAGGATTTTTCTGAAAGCCGAGCATTAAGTACAGTAATTGGTATGCCTGCTTGGTGGGTATAGTGGATCAAGTTCGGCCATAGTTCTGTCTCGACAATTAAAAGCTTTTTGGGATTGAACGTCTTTAAAAAGCCTTTTATTGCAAAGGGAAAGTCAACAGGAGCGTATCTGTGCTCGACCAACTTAGTCAGGCTTTCTGCTTGCTTAGCACCTGTTGGGGTTGTGGTGGTGAGGAGTATAGTTTGCTCGGGGTTTTGTTTCTTAAACTCACGAATAAACTGCGTGACGGCGATTGTTTCACCAACTGACGCGGCGTGAATCCACACAGGCTCATTTCCATGACTTAATTTGGTCGAGTATCCAAAATGTTCTTTCCACCTCTTTCCTACTGTCGGCTTTTCCCGTTTTGTTCGAAATAATCCATACAATAAAAAAGGGGCAGACAAGCTAAGTAACACAGTATATAAAATTCGAATGATCATTTCTTTTTAACAAGTTCGTTGAGGTTTATGTGGGTCCATTTACCGCGCGGTTTATCGATATATTGAAAGTGCTCATTGGTAAAAGTACCTTGAATACAGACAAATTTTCTGTCTCTCGAGTTTACATCGGCTCTCCCCTTTAGCAGGTTGTCTAACACGGTAGGGCCTGTGCAATGATAAACGCCCATAGAGGGCTCATAGTTGTTTATATTATGTATAATTTGCTTAATCGCCTTTTGTAAGTCTGAATTATTGGGCCTAGAGGCAATAAAATAGTTGGTAAATCGGGTGTTGTTAGCGATTTTTATGTACAAAGAGTCATTTTTATTGCCAAGCAGTTTATCTAAAAACCAAACAAGGGTTGCATCGATATCCATGTAAATACCACCTTTGTGGTTTAGAACAAACAATCGCCATAAATCCGCTTGGGCAGCTCCATCTGTGAGTCTCGAATAAGCATCATATACCTCTTTAGGAGCGTTATCTTTCAAATATTTTCCACGATTTTCAGTACTCACATAATTGTAATTACAGTTCAAAGTGAGTAAACGATTGAATAGATAATTTAGATAAACAGGAAGCGATACCTTATTGGTGAAGTTGGTTTGCCAAATCTCACGAGGAATTTTTCTTGGACCCGAGAGTTTTACTTTTGCAGCAGAATGTTCCGGGATCGTAAATCGCTGTTTTGGCAATAAATAATGAAACGGATACGACAGTATTTTAAAAATATTGCCAGTTAAGCGAATGAGGCGATTTGCAATTAAGGTTGAAAGGTTGTTCATTTTTATAACTCCCTATATATCAACCGATAAGTCATTGACTACTATTGCAGCGTTTGCTTAATCGCCCATGTAATTTGCTCGGTTGATGGTATATCTCCATTAGCGTTCATAACGATAGTATGGTGCTCATACAAGGGAGTGTACCTGAAGGGGACAGTGACATAGAATATGCCAATAGTAGGAGTGTGAGTTGAGATCGCAATATTTCTAACTCCTGTGTCAGGTGCCACCATTAATGTAGATTTTGCTGTTAGTTCAACAAGTTGTTCAAGCGGCAAGCAAGCTTGAATCTTAAAGTTAGGATATTTGAACAGTTCTTTGAAAAACTCTCCTTTTTCAAAATCGTTTTTCCCTTCCAAATAAACATGGGTGTGGTCAGGATTTTCTTGAATTGCTCTCTCGAGTACGGCATACATTTGATCTTTCGACAAAATTTTTCTTAGCTGAGATGCACCGTTAAAATACAGAACAAACGGGTTTTGGCTATCTCTAAGATTTCGGTGATCTGGGTAACCAAAGTCAAGAGGGTGCTGCGGTGAATGGCCAAGTAGTTTGAGCATATCCAGCATGCATTCGACTTCTGGCTGAAAGTCGGAGCGAAATACGGCCATATTAAATAATGTACCGCATAAATAAGGTTTGTATGGGAACCCCATTTTTATTTTTGCTTTACTAAGAGCCACCATCCAATGCGAGCGATTAGTGCTAGCTAAATCAAAAATAATGTCCTGTTCGCCTAGTTGTCTAATGTTGTTAATCTTGTCTTTAAATGTAGTTTCCGATCTTTTGTCTCTACCTGGCATAACCAATGTTTTGTCAACCAAGTCGTTTGGCATACCATAGGTATAGTTAGACACACCCACTAGAGTTATCTTGGCATTGGGGAAAAACTTGCGTGCTTCAATCAAAAACGGGCGAACAATGACCTGATCGCCAAGTGCAGCATGACGGATAACTGCTATTTTGGTGATTTTTTCGGGAGAGAATGCAGTTTCGATATAATGGCGGGCTTTTTTGGAAGCGTATGCGCCTCGTTCAAACCAAAGGTGTTTCATACAGTATTACTCAAAAATCGTTTTAATTTAGAAATGACTTGTTCTGGTGTGAGCTTGTTTAGGCAATCCTGATGTCCTAACGGACACTCACGTTTAAAGCATGGGCGACACTCAATGTCATTATGCACCATTTCTAATTTTGTTGTCAGCGGTGGTGTGTATTTCGGTGAGCTTGAACCATAAATGGCTACAATGTTACAGCCAACAGCAGCAGATACGTGCATCAGCCCAGAATCGTTAGATACCACAGTATGGCAAGCCGCCAGCAAATCGACCGCTTCAATAAGTGATGTTTCACCTGCTAAGTCAAAGCAATGCTGCTGTTCTTCCATGGTTAGAGCGGATTTGATTTGTTGTGTGACTTGTTTGTCTTTTACAGAACCAAATAGCCAAACTTGTTGACCTTGATTGATAAGATATTTTGCTAATTTAGCATAGTGTCTGTCTGGCCAGCGCTTGGCTGGTCCAAATTCTGCTCCGGGGCATAGCCCTATAATCGGGCGTGATTTATCTAAGCCCAGCCTCAGCAAAGCAGAATTTTGGGTGTTACGATCGACAAGCAGTTTTGGCTTAGGGCAGCTTTGTAAAGACACATCACCTTTCATTTCGCTTCTACCTGAAACTAAGGCGACATACCTCTCGACCATATATTGAAAAACACGCTTATTAGTGCGAAGGTCTGTCAAAAGGCCATAGCGAAATTCACCTTTCCAGCCAATGCGATTGGGAATCTTGGCAAACCAGGGAATCAAAGCAGATTTGGCTGAGTTTGGTAACACATAAGCGTGAGTGTAGTGGTTTTTGCTCAATATTTTCCCTAAGGCTCGTCTACCCAACAGGTTAAACTCACCGTGTCTAATAGGCATTTCAATTGCTTGGTTGACTTCAGGCATACGCTGTAAAATTGGTTTACACCAATCGGGGGCAAGTACGTCAATCTCACAATGTGGATATTTAGCTTTTAAAGTGGTGTATAAGCTTTGCGACATAACCATGTCGCCTACCCATGATGGGCCAATAATGAGGGTTTTCATGTAAATAGTTGAAGTGGAGCCTTGATGCTAAGGGTAACACATGAGAGCATCGATTAGGAACCCAACCTGGTATATTCGATATGTAAAAATCAGGTCAATGTAGATTTAAAGCGTGTTAACTTATTTCTTTTTATGGCCAATCTATGGTCTAATACCGCTTCAATTTTTAGAGAGTCCTTTTAGTGAAAGTATTTGTCATTAGTCTCAAGCGAAGTCCGGAGAGAAGGCGATACATAAAAAGGCAGTTGGATGACTTGAACATTGAATTTGAGTTTTTCGATGCCGTTGATGGTAGGGCTGAGCCTCCTCATCCTTTGTTTGATAACTACAATTATGCCAAGCGCTTGTGGCTAACGAGTGGTCGTGTGCCGTCGAAAGGTGAGTTGGGTGTATATGGTAGCCACTACCTTCTTTGGCTTAAATCGGTAGAGCTTAACGAAGCTATCATTGTTTTTGAAGACGATGCAGCAATACAACCGATATTTAGCGACTATATTTCTTTGATAGAAGAGAAAGTACATAGTTATGGTTTTTTGAGGTTGGAGTCTAAGAACGATAAAGGTGAGGCAATACCTAAAGAAGCTGGTGAGAATTATCAAATTTCATTTCTAACAGATAATTTCGGCGGTCTTCGTTGTTATGCAATATCCCCAACTGCTGCAAAAAAGCTTATAAAAGACTCAGAGCGTTGGTGTATGCCAGTTGATAATTATATTGGCTCAGTGTATTTACATAATATGCCATCATACATATTGTCCCCTACCCTAGTTGAGAACCCGCAAGAGTTTGATACCACTATTCAGCTTGGAGAGGAAAGGCGAGCTGAATGGTATAGAAAGCCTACTCGAGAACTATATAGCTTGTATAGGAAGTTTAAAATGAGCCAAATGAATAAAAAATATCGATGAAAAAAACATCTCTATTGCTTGAGAGACTATTCATATTCTCTCCTATTTTTGTTGTCTTTTGTTCTATATTTAACTTCTCAGATACTAAGTCATTGGTGTCACGGTTATCTGTTTTGGTTATTATTTACTGTATTTTTAGGTACAAGGATTATTTAAAATCTAGTATTAATAAAAAGACAATTGCTTTTTTTATTTCTTCGAGTCTTATTCTATTTATTTATCTTTCAATAATGCATTTATGGAGAGGTGATAATTTTGGATTTCCAAGAACTTTAATAACATGTCTATTATATCTAATCGTAATTCCATGGGATAAGTTTTCAAAAAAATGGATATTCAACACTATTATTATAGCTTCATATATATGTGGCTTTAATGCTATGTATGAGCACTTAGTGCTGGGGATGCAGAGAGTTGGTTTTGCCACGAATCCTATTCCTTATGCTTTTTATTGTGCCTTTTTGTCATTGTCTGCACTATATTTGGTTAGTGTTTATCAGGGTAAGTTGAATAAGCTTTTGATTTTGGTTGGGTCCTTTCTTTCATTGGGAGCGCTAATATTAACTGAAGCTCGAGGCGTTTGGCTAGGATATCCAATAGCCATGCTTTATGTGCTTGTGCTGTTTTTTGAGAAAACTCCTAAACGAAAATTAGTATTATTTATAATACCATCGGCTATTCTGTTGTTTTTTACTTTTAATGCTGAATTAGAGTCGAGAATTGACAGTACATCTGTTGAGATACATAAAATCTTAGAGGGTGATCACCAAACTTCGATTGGTGCGAGAATCGATTTATGGGGATGTGCAATCAATCTATGGTTAGAATCACCGCTATTAGGCGTGGGTGATGAGAAGTTAGAATCAGCAATAAAGCAAATACCTAACCAGCTCGCATACGGTCAGCCACATATCCATAATCAGTATCTTGATACTCTATCAAGGTATGGCTCTGTTGGTTTGGTTTTTTTGATTGTATGGGTCATTAGCGGAATTGTGGGTGAAGATAATAGAGATAGCCGTAGGTTGATCATAATATGTAGCGGGCTAATTTTAATATCTGGACTTTCTGATGTTCCATTTCATCATACACATACAGTATACTTGTTTGGTTTCTTGGTTGGTAGTTTAAAGCTCATTGAAGATTAAGCTTTAAGCTTGAAATGTATACTAGAATGTTAGCTTATGTCTCCAGTTAACTTCACCAATTATTACTTTGGCAGGGTTGCCTACTGCAATGCTATTGTTGGGAATTGATTTTGTTAATGTTGAGTTTATTCCTAATATCGAGGAATCTCCAATAGACGTTCCTTTTAATACGGTGACATTGTCCGCTAACCAAACATGATTTCCAATATTTATATCTTTAGATGGATTTATACGAGTGCTATTCTTTAAAATATCATGTCCATCGCTGGTCATTATTTTAACATTCCTCGATAGCATGCAGTCTTCGCCAATAGATAGCTTTGTCCCATTTTCTCTAGCAGATAGATAGCTATTGTGTCCAATTATGGTGTGTTTTTTAATATTAATCATGCAGTTATCGCCATCAATTTCAATTTGGCAATCTCGAATGTTAACATTGTCTTCAATTATTAATGTGTTGTTTTGACCTTTAATTAAGATCGAACACCGACGAATCTTGGCTGATGGGGATAGTTTAATAGTGTGACTTTTCCCTTGAACTCGAAATTTATTCCTAAGTCTAGTGATTAGGTTGATAGGCATATCTTTGTTACAGTCTTGATTCTGGTAATAGTTTCGTAGCTTTTTAATATGGTTTTCCATTGAAAATTCTGCTTTTGCTCTGTCGTAGGCGGCATTAGCGTTGTTTTCTTTAAGAGAGGTGTCATTGAGATAGATTTCTATACTATTAGCTATTTCGATAGGCTTGTGAGGGTTAGCGAGAATTGCGACTGGCTGTAGTATTTCCGGAAGAGCTCCTGTATTGGCTCCAATAATGGCTTTTTTAGAAGCCATTGCCTCAATGGCGGTTAATCCAAATGCTTCATTGTGATTGGGTAAGCAGACTATATCCATTATTGCTAGCATGCGCTCTGTATCTTTTCGAAATCCGATTAAATGTACCCTGCTTTCTAGAGCAAGCTCAGCAATGCGATCTTTAAGTTTGCCTACAAAGTCATTGTCTGAACCATTAGATACATCTAAGCCTCCAACAAATAACAATTTAAGTCTAGGGTGTTTTTGGTAGATTAAAGCAAATGCTTCTAGCAGCTCCATTTGTCCTTTTCCCGGACAAACTCTCCCCACATTTCCTACAATGGTCGATTTATTATCAATTCCCATTTCTTCTTTAATTAAGCGAATAGCCTCGCTATCTTCAATTGGGGTCAGAGGTATATCAGTACCAAGCCATAGCCGATCTATTTTATGTTTTGGGATGGGGAGTGCATTGATATTCCTTCGATAGGTTTCATTACTGATTGAAAAGACTTTTTCTAAGTGGGAGTATGCCCATTTATGATATAAGTCTTTTTTAGGGCGTGTTACACCCATATGCTCAGTAAAAAAGGTCTTTCTTTTTGTGAGAAGGCTAAGCAGCGCGGAAACTAGGATATCGCCAGATTTATGGCAATGGACAATTTTAACATCTTTCTTTTTCAACCATTTGTTCAACTTTATTAGTTGCGATGAAATTAATTGACCTTTACTTTCTACTTCAAATATTTCAATTCCTGCATCCTGCATACCTTTGGCAACTTGGCTTCCAGATGTACAAAGCCCATACACATGATGACCCCGTTTGATAAATTCTTTGCCTGTTCTGATGGGGTACATTTCTAGCCCACCCCAGCCTTTAGAAAGGCATACATGAAGAATTGCTGACTTTGTCAAGTTTATACCTTTAATTGGAAATAGTTTTAAAAACTAGGAGTAGTTAAACATCCTCTCTGAGATAGAGCTTCAAGAAACTTGCAGCTATTTGTTTATTAATTGCATGTACTCTGTTACTCCTTCCGACACTGTTTTAAACTTTTGCTCACAGCCAGCTGCGCGCAGTTTAGTAAGATCAGCTTGAGTATATTCTTGATAAGCGCCTTTTAAGTGTTCAGGGAACGGGATAGTTTCGATAGCACCTTGTTCGTGGTACTTGATTACTGCTTTGGCTACTTCTTCAAAAGACTCAGCATTGCCAGATCCTAAATTGAAAATGCCTGACACACCGCTTTGCATAAACCAGAGATTGACTGCTGCCACATCACCAACATAGACAAAATCACGTTTGAAGGTTTCGCTACCTGCAAATAATTTCGGGTTTTCGCCCGCGTTCATTTGGTTGTTTAAGTGGAATGCTACTGAAGCCATAGAGCCTTTATGCTGTTCGCGAGGTCCATAAACGTTGAAGTAGCGAAACCCTGTGACTTGAGATAGTTTTTCTCCGTGCTCATCAGCATCTTGCCAAATGCGGCGAACATAGTTATCAAACTGCTGTTTTGAGTAACCGTATACGTTTAATGCACCTTCATACTTCTTCTCTTCGATAAAAGTATCAGTATCGCCGTAAGTTGCGGCAGAAGAAGCGTATAGGAAAGGGATTTCACGTTCAAGGCAGTAATGAAGAATTTCTTTTGAATATTCATAGTTGTTGAGCATAATATACTTACCATCCCACTCTGTAGTTGCAGAGCATGCACCTTCGTGGAAGATGGCTTCGATAGTGCCTAAATCATCACCAGCCATTATTTGAGCTAAGAAGTCATCACGATCCATGTAATCGGCGATATCAAGGTCGACTAAGTTTTGAAACTTTTTTCCATTTTTTAAATTATCGACAACTAAGATGTCATTAATACCCTGTTCGTTAAGCGCTTTTACGATGTTGCTGCCAATCATGCCAGCTCCGCCAGTTACGATGATCATAAATATATCCCAGTCCAGTAAGCAATTAAACTGATGCCAGTATATCATGCAATAGTTACTACGCGAATAGATCAGCGAGTACGATAATGTGAGTCGAGTTTGGAGTCGATTATTTAGTGGGCATGAGTTAAAATTGTTGAATTAAAGCGCTTGAGCTACTATTTGGAATTTTTTAATGAGTAATGTTCTACCTCTAATTGGTCGCAGTGATGCCTTATTTACACTAGATATTGAAAATCATGAGGCAGAGCTGTCACATGTTGTTTCGAGGTCAAGTTTTTTAGTTCTTGGTGGTGCAGGGTCGATTGGTCAGGCTGTGACCAAAGAAATTTTTAGACGTAATCCGAAAAAGCTACATGTTGTTGACATTAGTGAAAACAACATGGTTGAATTGGTTCGAGATATTCGTAGCTCATTTGGCTACATTGATGGTGATTTTCAGACCTTTGCTTTGGATATAGGCTCTCTAGAGTATGATGCGTTTATCAAAACGGATGGGCAGTTTGATTATGTGTTAAACCTTTCAGCGCTCAAGCATGTGAGGAGTGAAAAAGACCCATATACATTGATGCGCATGATTGATGTGAACATTTTTAATACAGATAAAACGATCCAGCAATCTATTGATGCGGGTGCGAGAAAGTACTTCTGTGTTTCAACTGATAAAGCTGCAAATCCAGTCAATATGATGGGAGCATCAAAGCGTATTATGGAAATGTTCCTGATGCGTAAAAGTGAGCAAATGGCAATATCAACTGCTCGATTTGCAAATGTCGCGTTTTCTGATGGTTCACTTCTGCATGGATTTAACCAGCGCATTCAAAAGCGTCAACCTATAGTTGCGCCAAATGATATTAAGCGCTATTTTGTGACTCCTCAAGAATCAGGTGAGCTATGTTTGATGTCTTGCATCTTTGGCGAAAATCGTGACATTTTCTTCCCGAAGCTGAGTGAAGCTTTGCACCTTGTTTCATTTGCGGATATTGCGGTGAAATACATAGAGCAGCTTGGCTATGAACCTTACTTATGTGAAACGGAAGAAGAAGCTCGTAAGCTTGCACATACGCTTCCAGAGCAAGGGAGATGGCCATGCTTATTTACCGTAAGTGATACTACCGGTGAAAAAGACTTTGAAGAATTTTTTACAGACGAAGAAGAGTTGGACATGTCTCGATTCGAAAATCTAGGCATCATCAAAAATGAGCCTCTTTATGAACAAGACCTTCTAACTTTGTTTGAAAACAGTGTTTCTAAGATGAAAGGTGAGCGAGCTTGGACTAAGGAGCAAATTGTAAAATTGTTTTTTACCATGATTCCTGATTTTGGGCACAAAGAAACTGGTAAATACCTCGATGGCAAGATGTAGGTGGGGCATTTAATGAAAGCGACATCGATAGTTGAATTTGTGAGAGATACTTACAAAACTGACGAATTTATTCCCTTGCATGCACCAAAGTTTGATGGCAACGAAAAAGCTTATGTAATGGAAACGATTGAAAGTACGTTTGTTTCCAGCGTTGGTAAGTTTGTTGATGATTTTGAGAAAAAAATTGAGGCTTACACTGGTACGGCTAAAGCAGTAGCGACGGTTAATGGCACGGCGGCATTACATGCTGCGTTGTATATGGCTGATGTTCAAAGAGGCGATTTTGTCATCACACAAGCTTTGACCTTTGTTGCCACCTGTAATGCCCTATATCATATGGGGGCTGAGCCAATTTTTCTGGATGTATCGCCAGTGAGCTTAGGACTTTGCCCTAAGGCTGTGTATACATTCCTAGAAGAGAATGCTGAAGTCACAGACGATGGTTGTATCCATAGACACACAGGTAGAAGGATCAAGGCAGTTGTACCAATGCATACATTTGGTCACCCTGTAGAGCTTGATGAACTGATTGCTGTTTGCTTGAAATGGAACATTGCGTTGGTTGAAGATGCTGCAGAAAGTCTGGGTTCGTTTTACAAGGGCAGGCACACTGGTACAATTGGTGATTTTGGTGCTGTTAGCTTCAATGGCAATAAGATCATTACCACTGGTGGTGGTGGTATGGTGTTATGTAAGACTCAAAAATTAGGTGCGCGTACTAAGCATGTCACGACGACATCAAAAGTTCCTCATCCCTATGAGTTCTTCCATGATGAACCCGGCTTCAACTACCGTATGCCTAACTTAAATGCGGCTCTGGGATGTGCGCAGATGGAAGTCATCGAACAGTATCTGAAAAAGAAGAGACTACTTGCAGAAAGCTACCAGAGTTTCTTCAACGGAACAGGCTTTAAGTTTGTCACTGAACCAGAATATGCGCAGTCAAACTACTGGCTAAATGCAGTCATTTGCCCAGATAAAGAAAGTCGTGAAGAGGTGCTTGCTGGAACAAATGGTTCTGGTGTGATGACTCGACCGATTTGGCAGCTCATGCATAGGTTGCCTATGTTTGAAAATGCAGTACGTGGCGATTTGACTGTTTCAGAAAAAATGGAATCTTGTCTTGTAAATTTACCAAGTTCACCTGTTGTTTAGGAGAAAACATGAAGGTCTTAGTTTTGGGCACTGGTCAAATGGGTAGTGGTATAACTGCACTGTTATTAGCTACAGCAGAGGTAAGCGAGGTTATTTGGTGGGGGCGTTCTGATACACATGAAGAAACGGCTAACCGAAAATTAAATCGTGATCTGCGCCGCTATGGTAAACTAAACTCAATTGAACCTGAGCAGATGTATGGAAAATTAAAGCTCGTCAATGATTTTGAATCTGTAGATTCGGTCTCATTTTGTATTGAAGCTATCTCAGAACACTTTGATGAAAAAGCATCTTTGTTAGGATTTGTTTCTGAGAAATTGCCAGAAGATTGTGTTTTAGCGACCAATACTTCTTCTTTTTCTATTACAGCACTGTCAATGCATACATTCCACCCAGATAAGCTGATTGGAATGCACTTTTTTAATCCCACATCTGTAATGGAATTGATTGAGGTTGTGAAAGGATTAAATACTTCTGAGGAAATCATCGAAAAAACTGTGAAGTTAGCAAATCTTTTGAATAAAAAACCTATTGTTGTCAATGAGTCTCCTGGTTTTGTAGTGAATAGAATGTTGATACCTATGATTAATGAAGCTATTGCGATTTTAGCAGAGAATGTTGCTAGCGAGTTAGATATAGATCAAGCGATGAAACTTGGTGCTCACCATCCTCTAGGGCCTTTGGCTCTTGCTGATCTAATTGGCAATGATGTTTGTTTATCTATTATGGAAACTTTACATTATGAAACTGGAGATCCAAAATACCGAGCTCATTCGTTGTTAAGACAGTATGTTCGGGCGGGATGGCTTGGTAGGAAAACGAAAAAGGGTTTTTATGATTACTAACAGAATTGCAATTTTTGGCACTTCAGGTTTTGCTCAAGAAGTAGCGGATATTTGTGAAATACTAGGATATAACGAAATTGTTTTACTTACACATTTAGATGATTGTTTACCAATTAATGGCCTGAACGTAATCAGAGAGAGTGAAATTGAAGAAATCAACAACAAAGGTTTTCATTTTGCTATTGGAGTTGGAGATGGTCATACGAGAAAAAAAATAAGAGAACTGTATCCACATTTAATATATCCAAATTTGATTCACCCTTCTGCGACGTTCGGGCGTAATCAAAAGTCTAAAATAGAGTCTCAAGTTGGTAATATTATTACTGCTGGTGTTCGGTTTACTACGAATATAAAAATTGGTGATTTTGGCATTTTTAATTTGAACTCAACTGTAGGACATGATTGTGTCATAGGTGATTTTGTATCAGTTATGCCATCTGTCAATATTTCTGGTAATGTTGTAGTTGAAAATCTTTGCATGATTGGTGTAGGTGCAACGATATTAGAAGGAAATACGAATAAGAAAATTACACTAGGTGAAGAAAGTCTAATTGGCGCTAATTCATTGGTAAGAAAAGATACTGTTAATCAAGCAATTTATTTCGGAATACCAGCAAAAAAAATAAGATGAAAAATTCAGCTTCTACTTGTATCCTGACTACAATATTCCCCATGCCAAAGGAGTATGTTGTTGATTTCTTTAGGTCACTATCTGCTCAGTCCATCTCTGATTTTGAGCTTGTAATCGTTAATGATTTATTTGATAATTTAGACCCTCTCATAAATGAGTATGCGAACTTCAAATGTATTGTCCTTAAGGCTGGAGATACACCAATAGAAAATAGAGAAAGATTAGTTAGTTTTGCAATACAGAATCAGTATGAAACTATTATCTTTGCAGATAGTGATGATAAATTTTCTGAGAATAGAGTTGAGGTGGTTCAGAAATATTTGTGTGAAGCTGATATAGTTATTAATGATGTTTCCACATTTATGTCAAACATTAGTATTGATAGTTTCTATTTCTCTGAATATCTAGAAGATAGACAAAAAATAAAAATAGATATGATTAAAGAATCAAATATATTTGGTCTATCCAATACAGCAATGAAAAAAAATGCCTTAAATAAAATTAAGCTTCCATTTCCTAGTCATTTAGTCGCTTTAGATTGGTATATTTATTCACAATTACTACTTTTAGATCTTAAAGCGATATTTACAAATAAGTGCATTACATTTTATCGACAACATGAAAATAATCTCGTTGGAATTGGTACATATTCAAAAATTGATTTAATTAACATTTTGAATATAAGGAAGATCCATTTTCAAGCTATGCTTGATTTAGGCCATACAGAGTATCGTAACTGCATAATCTATAATGATATTTTAATAGATAGAGTGCGAGATAATAAATTGCAAAATGTAAGTAGAGATAAGAAAAACCCGTTTTGGTGGGAAATAGATTAAGAGAATACTATGAAAATTACAGAGTGCTTTACGTTAAAAAATTTTAGTAAACCGTATATTATTGCTGAACTAGGTGCAAATCATAACGGTGATATGGAGCTAGCTAAGAAACTGATTGTGGAGGCTAAGGAAGCAGGTGCTGACTGTGTTAAGTTCCAGAGTTGGACCAAAGATTCAGTATTTGCTAAGAAAAAATATGAAGATAACTATTTTATTGCAGATGACTATCGTGATAGAACGGACTACACATTAGAGGAAATTGTAGAAGAATACTCAATTTCCGAGCAAGAACTTTTGGATATGAAAGCTTATGCTGATAATATTGGTATAGATTGCTCATCTACTCCGTTCAGTAAACAAGAAGTTGATTTCTTAGTTGATAAATTGAAGTCACCTTTTATCAAAGTTGCATCAATGGACTTAAATAACTATCCATTTCTCACATACATTGCTAGTAAAGGCTTACCAATAGTCATTTCTACTGGTTTAAGTGAGCTACATGAAATAGACAAGGCAATCAGAGTCATCGAAGAAGCTGGTAATACTCAAATCTGTATTCTTCATTGTGTATCAACTTATCCACCTGTTGATTCAGACGTAAACTTAAACAATATGAAAACACTTATGGAGACTTATCCTGATTACTGTGTTGGCTTTTCTGATCATACGATAGGAATTGAGATTCCATTAGCTTCTGCAGCTATGGGAGCCAGCCTCATTGAGAAGCACTTTACTCTAGATAAAGATATGGAAGGTTGGGATCATAAAGTATCAGCAAATAAAGAGGAGCTAGAAGCTATTGTTAAAGGTACCTCTAGAATCAATGATGCGTTGGGAAGTTTCCGTATTCAGGCAACTGAATCTGATGAGAAAAAAGCTGAGTTTCGCAGAAGCATTGTTATTAATCGTGCAATGAAAAAAGGTGAAGTGATCACTGAGCAAGATCTCGACTATAAACGCCCTGGTAATGGAATCAAGCCAGAAATGTCTGGGTTTATTGTAGGGATGAAGGTCAATAAAGACTTAAAGTTTGACCACATTTTAATTAAAGAGGATTTGGTTTAATGATTGCTATCGTTCCTGCGAGGGGGGGATCTAAAGGTTTGCCTGGGAAAAATATTAAATCTTTGTTTGGCAAACCTATGATCGCTTATACGATTGAAGCAGCTCTGAATTCTAAGTATATAACTGATGTGGTAGTATCTACCGATGATCAGGAAACATATGATGTAGCTCTCTCTTATGGGGCGATTAAGTCTTTTTTACGTCCTAAAGAGTTGGCGAGAGATGAATCTCTTGCAATTGACAATTACATCTATACTGTTCAGCGATTGAATGATGAGTTCGGTAAGGATCTTAGTTCGTTCATTGTGCTACAACCAACTTCTCCACTAAGGAAAACACAAGATATAGATGGATCTATAGAGCTATTTTACAGCAAAAGCGCAGACTCTGTAGTCAGCTATTGTGTAGAACATCACCCAGTTATGTGGCATAAGTACATTGAGGAAGACTCTAGGCTGACATGTATATTTTCTGATGAAGTTATAGAAAATAGACAAAAGTATCGGGAGTCTTACTATCCTAATGGTGCCATCTTTGTTTTCAAACAATCTCTAATTGAACGTAGGGAATATTTTTCAGATCATACTTTTGCCTATAAAATGCCAAGATCGAGATCTGTTGACATAGATACGCAAGAAGATTTTGATTACGCTGAATTTTTAATGAGGAAAAGTAATGAATCATGTACTTCTTTATAATGAGGAATTAACAATAAAGGAGGTAGTTAAGGCTTTAGATGAAAGCGGAATTGGTTTGGTCTCATTTGTAGATAGTGAAAACAATCTTGTGGGGATTTTGACCGATGGAGATTTGAGGAGAGGAATTCTCAATAATCTAGAAAATGTAAAGGATCTAATTAATTTTGAACCTATAAAAATGGCTTCAACTTCATCTAAATCTGAAGTTATCGCTAGCCTAAAGTACCTTCATAGAAGGCACATGCCGCTAGTTGATGATAATAATAAATTTATTTCAATCTTTTCATTAGATGATATCGACTTTGTCTCTAGGCCTAATACAGTTGTTATTATGGCAGGAGGACTAGGTTCTCGATTAGGAAAACTGACTAAAGATACTCCAAAACCAATGTTACATGTTGGTGAACAACCTATGTTACTACATTTGGTTGAGCAGTTTAGAGAGCAGGGTTTTAGGAAATTTATCCTATGCCTCAATTATAAAAAAGAGCTTATTCAAGAGTATTTTGGCGACGGCAGTAAATTTTCTGTAGATATTGAATATATCGTAGAAGAAAAAAGGATGGGAACAGCCGGCGCATTAAGCTTGATAAAAAATAAGTTTGAGCAACCTTTTTTTGTAGTTAATGCAGATGTTCTTACCAATTTAAGTTTTGATGAACTATTAGATTACCATATAGATAAAGATGCATTAGCTACAATGGCGGTACGTGAATATTGCCATGAAGTGCCATTTGGTGTAATCAAAAAGCAAGGTGGTAAAATTATAGGAATCGAAGAAAAACCTAGTATTAGTTTTGATGTGAATGCAGGTATTTATGTTTTAAGCCCTAAAACTATAGAAATGATTCCTGAAGACCAATTCTACGACATGCCAAGCTTATTTAAAAAAATGGCTAGTAATGGCGATGACTGTCACTGTTTCCAAATTAGGGGATATTGGATTGATATCGGTAGGAAAGAAGAGCTTGTTAAAGCTAATTCAGACCTCAGAAAAGGATTATAGTCGCTCGCAGCGAGAGTTAAGGCTGCAGTTAAGTTTCAATTATAGCTAAATTACGAATGAAATACTCATAATGGTCATTTAATGAAATTTTTATCTCATGCAGGCCCTTGGTCTGACAAATATCTTCAACACATTGTAAAAGAAATTTCCAATGATAACGAAAATATGATTTTAAGTGCACATAAATCCGTTGATAGATCTGGACTTTGGTCTATTTACTATAAACAACTAGATGCTCTTAAAAATAATCATTTCCCCTCATCTCCCATAGATGAAGATATTATAGTTAGGTGTAGATTACTACGTAGTATCAATAAAAATGACGCTCTTCTACACTTGAATGCTATGAAGAATGCCATTATAGATGTTTTTGATAGATATGATCCTGATATAGTTTTATCCGAAACAATTGATTCATATATAATGGATCTTCTCTACTTCGAATGTAAATCTAGAGGAGTTCCTTTCGTAGGTCTGGTGACTGTTTTTGTAAACGGCTATTTTAGAATCTCTGCTAGAGGTGAATATAACTTTATAAGAGATGTTCCTGATGAAGAAGTAGAAAAAGTATTGAAATTACTTGAAGATAAAGCATATTTACCAGGATTTGTAAAAAAGGATAAAGTTGGTACTAAAAAGAAAATTATAACTAAATGGATAAGAAATCTTATAAAAATTCCATATTTTTCTTTAAAAAGAATAACGTCTGGAGATTATTTTAACTATCATTATTGGCAATCAGTAATTATATCCAAGGAATGGGCACATCTATTTCCCCTTTTTGAAATTGGAAATATTGAATGGAAAGATGAAATTAAGCGGGTAGATAGTAAAATAATATATATACCTCTTCAGATGATCCCTGAAGCGACAGTTGATTATTGGTGTGAGTCATCCGAAGTTATCAACTATGATGAAGTATTAATAGATTTTATTGATTCACATAAGGACCTTCATTTCCTTATTAAAGAACATCCTAATGTAATTGGTTATCGTAATCCAAAATTGTATAACATTTTAGGGTCTAAAATAAATGTAACAATTTGTCCAACTCAGACGCCTTCTAATCTGCTAATTGATTATTATGATGCTACGATGGTTTGGACTGGAAGTGTAGGGTTTGAGGTTGCTTTAAGAAGTAAACCGGTGTTGAGTCTCTCTCCAATATATTACTTTCCAGATGAACGATTTTACAAGAAAATTTCTATAAATTCCCATTCTCAAGAAATTGCTAATTATATTGATGGCTATTCTGAATTATCTAATAGCGATAAACATGAGTTAGTTCGTCATCTGCTGAGTGGTCTTGATAGTGGACAACTTAGAGTCGATGGCACTTGGGATGAGAAGAATTATGATGATCTTGAAAATATGAAAACCTTATCTGCTTCTCTTGCAAAATATATTAAAAATGAAATGGATAAATGATGAGCTTGAATCATATCTGTTATCTATTTTTTTCTATAGGAGGCGCTTGCTTATCTTTTTTTAAGCTTGGCTATTTAGCAAGTTTATTGGAACCCATTGAGTTTGGGAAATACTCACTCGTTATTATTTCCTATATTTATATAGGTTATATAGGAAGTATGGGTTCCAATGAATATATGTTGAAAGTTGGTTCTGCAGCTCAAAATGACTCTCAGCGCATAAGCGTTCGTAATATTTCCCTCAGTTATAGTATTCTGGGAGTTATAATTTTATCATCAATTCTTCTTATGTCTTCATATATAATAGGTGATGTTGATTTGACAAATTTAATCATTAGCATGGTGATTTTAGCATGTTGTGCCCAACCTTATAATATTTTTGAGTCATTTTATAGATCTAGTCAGAAGATAATTAGCTTCTCATCGATGCTATTTTTTAAATCACTATTGGTACTATTTTTCCTGTATATTTTTGTGGAAGACTATGGCTTTTATGGTGCGATAATATCAGAGGCTAGCTCATTATTAGCCATTTCTATTGTTTGTTTTATTATTAACCGCGCTGAACTCAAGAGTTCAAGAGTCTTTGAAGGTATCAAGTGCAAAATTAAAGTGGTGATCACTGAGGGTTTCCCTTTTTGTATGGCGACTATGTTAAGGAATTTGTCAGTTAGTTTTGAAAGGTATATAGTCTCTATTTTGTTTGGTATGTCTAGTCTTGGCCTGTATTCATTCCTGATGATTTTATATCAAGGTAGTGTGTTGGGTAGTGGAATATTAATGAATGCTTTGGGCCCAAGACTAATTAATATCAGCCATCAGGAAGAAGGCAAGCGCCATTTTATGAATATGGTTATAATGTTGTTCGTCTCTGTTATTATTGCATCCATAGTTATTTATCCGCTTTTTTACTTTATTGCTCCCATCATCATTGAATCATACTTCTGGTCTTATTATTCTAGTAGTACACTTTCGATGCTTACTGATGTATACGTATTATGTGTGGTTTCATTTCTACTCTTTATTAGTGATTGGGTCCTTCTTAGCTTGTCCAAGGAAAAGCTTGCTAGGAATTTAACATTTCTATCTTTGATTTTTATTGCCTTTGCATTTTTGTATGGGGTCTATAAAGAATTAGAACTATCAACTTTCATTGAAATCACTGTGATCATTAGATTTTTGATGTTAGCTATCACGTCAAATTTCTTGTATAAATATTTTCTTGGAGAGAGTTATAGATGAGTACTAGGTTTTATGATAATAAGCTTAAATCATGCTTATTTGGTACGTTCATAATACTATTTCCATGGTTTGTTGTGTCATTTACTAGAGTCTTTGGCCCAATAACACATGTTAATGTAAGTCTAGATTTGATTTGTTATCTGATATTTTTTGTTTCCATTACATATTTATCTTATCTAATAGGTTTCTTTATTCAGAGTGATGGATCTTATTCAGATCATGAACGCTATATTTGGTCGAATAGAGGACTGATTTTTCAAATCAGGTCTATTTTCTTGTTTCTAATGTTAGTATATGTATTTTTCGCCTACTTTGATTTTTTTATCGTAAAGAATGCTACTTTAGATGGAATAGTCGAGCAACGAGAGTTAGAGCACCTAACTGGGCCTAGAGATTCTATCATCGGCATGTTTAATGTATTTCTTTCTGGTATTCCTCCTCTTTTTATGTCTATTTGTATGTTTGTTCCTTATAGAAGCAGAAAAATGAAAATGGCTAGCATAGTTCTAGTTTTTTTGGGTTTTTTGGCTATGTTTTTATCTGGAGGAAGAAATGCATTTTTTATCAGTCTACTTTACTGCCTACTTGTTAAGTTTGTTTTTTTTAATAAACATAATAAAATTTCAAAAAATAGAATTAAACTTATATTGATGTCACTAGTCGTTTTTCTAGGGATCGTGTACTCATTGAATATATTTTTGGAGAGATTTGAGGTCCAAGGCTTAGATGTAAGCCGCATGTTGGACTATTTGGAAAGAGAGTATGACATATCAATTTATCGAATCGATTTTATGTCATCAGTTTATCAACCGATATATTCAGTATTGGTTTATCTTTCGTTTTATATCACTCATTCATTTACATATTTGGATGATTATTTTCAATTGTCATATTCGCCTCATCTTTTAGGAGGTTATAATTTCTACATTATAGCTCGAATAGTAGATTTTATTACAGGAAGTAGCCTTTTCCAAGTTGGGAGTGAGTCGATCTTGCAGAGTGGAGTATATCTGACTTTTCCAGGTGCTCTTTACATAGATTTTGGATATTTTGGTGGTTTAATATCTGGAGCTGTTATTGGTTTGTTTTTCGGCTATTTAACTAGCAAGCTGGGAAACTGTACTATCAGCCATAAATTGTGGTTCACATTTATAGCTGTTAATATGCTATTTTCGCCGATATACAGCGTTATAGGTATGGCCAATGGGTGGTCGTTGTTTGTTTTGATAACCTTCACCACTTTTCTCTCAATTAGGATTCGAAAACGAGATTAAATAATGAGCTATCAGATATGTAGTAGATGTATCATGGATACATCAGATCCAAGCATTTCTTTTGATGAAGAAGGTGTTTGTAGTCATTGTAATAACTTTGAAACTGTAATATATCCGAGTTGGCATACCGATGAGCGTGGCTTTAAGCAGTTGATGAATATGGCGGAGGTGATCAAGAAAGACGGTATAGGAAAGGACTTTGATTGTATTATCGGATTGTCTGGAGGTCTAGATAGTTCTTATGCAGCATACATAGCTAAAGAGGTTATGGGACTTAGGCCATTGTTATTCCATGTTGACGCAGGTTGGAACACCGATCAGGCTGTTGGGAATATTGAAAAACTTATCAAAGGGTTAAATGTCGAACTCTTCACTGAGGTAGTTAATTGGCAAGAAATTAAAGATCTTCAAGTCGCTTTTTTAAAGGCAGGAATACCAGATCAGGATTTAGTTCAAGACGCCGCATTTTTTTCTGGACTGTACCGTTTTGCTCGAAAGCACAAAGTTAAGCATATATTAACAGGCTCAAATTTTTCTACTGAATGTTGCCGTGAGCCAGAAGAATGGGGTGGATATTTGGGCGTTGACTCGACACTATTTAATGATATCCATAGCAAATTCGGTAGCAAAACAAAGCTTACTGATTTTCCGCTTGTAGATATCTTGTTATACAAAGTGTTATATAAAATTTATCCAGGTATGAAAGTGCATTACCCTCTGAACCTAGTGTCTTTTATTAAAGGAGAGGCAGAACAGGAGCTTAATGGCAAGTTTGGTTGGGAAAAGTTCCAGCACAAGCATCACGAGTCGCGCTTTACTCGTTTTTACGAAGACTACTGGCTACCGAGACGTTTTGGTTTTCAAAAACGCCGTGCCCATTTTTCGAGTTTGATTCATACTGGACAAATGACCCGAGAAGCTGCTTTAGAGAGAATTGCAAAGCCTGAAATGGATGAGCACTTTTTGGCAAGAGAGTTCGAATATGTAGCACATAAGTTAGATCTAACAGTTGACGAGCTACAAGTATTATTTGATGCACCCAAGAAAACTTACCGAGACTACAAAAACAAGCGTTGGCTTATCCAATTTGGTGCATCGTTGCTGCGGAAATTGGGTAATGAAAAGAGGAACTTTTAGTGGTACATATCATCGATTACGGAGTCGGTAATATTCAAGCGTTTCTAAATGTGTATAAACGGCTTGGGCTACCCTGTAAGAGAGCTCGCTGTATAGAAGATTTAGTGGGTGTTACGCATCTTATATTACCTGGGGTTGGTTCATTCGACTATGCTATGGCCCGCTTCTCAGAGTCTGGGTTACGAGAAAAAGTAGAAGAACTTGTTCAAATTAAAAAGGTTCCTGTTCTCGGTATTTGTGTGGGAATGCAAATGTTAGCGACCAGCAGTGAAGAAGGGGTTTTAACTGGTTTAAATTGGATTCCCGGTCGAGTTCGATCTTTTCGTAATTGTCCCCTAAGCGAAGGTTTACCTATGCCTCACATGGGTTGGAATACGGTGGATTTTTCTCAGTCATCGCCACTTTTCAACGAATTTCCTGATGACCCGGAATTCTATTTTTTACATTCATACTTTTTTGACTGTGATAATGAAGAAAATAGCTTAGCTAAGGCAAGTTATGGATTGAATTTTGACTGTATCGTAAGTTCTGGGAACGTTTACGGTATACAGTGCCATCCAGAAAAAAGCCATCAATTCGGTGAAACTATTCTTAAGAATTTTTCGGAGCTATAGGGCTATGTTAAGACCACGAGTTATCCCTTGTCTTTTAATCCACCAAGGTGGGCTTGTTAAAACTCAAAAATTTGGTTCTCCAAAATATGTTGGTGACCCAATTAATGCAGTTAAGATTTTTAATGAGAAAGAATCCGACGAGTTAATGGTGATTGATATTGATGCCACCACAAATGGAGCAGAACCCGACTATGATCTCATTGCTAAGTTAGCTGCCGAGTGTAGGATGCCGCTCTGTTATGGTGGTGGCATCAAAACAGCAGCTCAAGCTTCTCGCATAATTGATCTTGGTGTAGAGAAAGTGGCATTAAGCTCTGCTGTGATTGCAAATCCCAACTTAATTGGTGAAATATCGGGTAGCATTGGTAGCCAAAGTGTTGTAATTGTTGCTGATGTGCAAAAGAAAAAAGGTATTTTTTCTAATGGTTATCAAGTTGTTACGCATAATGCTACTCAAGTTCATAAAGTTGATATATTTGCGTTGGCAAAAACAGTAGAAGAACATGGGGCTGGTGAGCTTGTTATTAATTCTGTCGATTTAGATGGCATGATGACAGGGTATGATCTAGAACTGTCAAAGAAAATCAAAGAACAAATGCATATTCCTGTTACTTTCCTTGGGGGAGCTGGCAGTATGCCTGACCTAGAGAAACTGGTTCAAGAATGTGGTGTTGTTGGTGTTGCAGCAGGTAGTTTGTTTGTCTTTAAAGGAAAATACAGAGCGGTTCTGATTAGTTACCCAACTAAACAAGAGAAAGCCAATTTAAGCAAGCAAGTTTCAATTTAGGCGATAACGGAGTTAAACGGTGTTCAACAACAAAATATTATTAATCACAGGTGGAACAGGCTCATTTGGCAACGCTGTATTAAAAAGATTTTTAGATACAGATATTAAAGAAATTCGCATTTTTTCTCGCGATGAGAAAAAGCAAGATGATATGCGCAAGCAATACCAGCATCCTAAACTTAAGTTTTATATCGGTGATGTTCGTGACTACCACAGTGTCTTAAACGCGACTCGTGGGGTTGATTATATTTTTCATGCGGCGGCTCTCAAACAAGTTCCATCTTGTGAGTTTTACCCGATGGAAGCTGTAAATACGAATATCCAAGGTACAGAGAATGTGTTAGAAGCCGCAATTACTAACCAAGTGTCTAGAGTTGTGTGTCTAAGTACAGACAAAGCTGTCTATCCTATCAATGCGATGGGTATTTCTAAGGCCATGATGGAAAAAGTAATGGTAGCGAAATCAAGGAACCTTGATGAAACTAATACCGTTATTTGTGGTACTCGCTATGGTAATGTTATGGCCTCAAGAGGCTCGGTCATTCCCCTGTTCCTTAGACAGATCATGGGTGGTGATCCAATTACAATTACAGACCCCAATATGACTCGCTTCATGATGACGCTAGATGATGCTGTAAATTTGGTTCTGCATGCGTTCCAATATGGGGAAAATGGAGACATTTTTGTACAGAAGGCACCAGCAGCAACGATTGAGGTGTTGGTAAAAGCTTTGCTAAAAATTACAAGCAAACCAGATCATTTGGTTAACATCATTGGTACCCGTCATGGTGAAAAGCTTTATGAAGCACTTTGTAGTCGTGAAGAAATGTTTGTTGCTGTAGATCAGGGTGACTACTATCGTATTCCTTCAGATAACAGAGATCTTAATTACTCTAAGTATCATGAAGATGGCGATAAAGATCTTTCTTTGGTTGAAGATTACAACTCTCATAATACGGAACGGTTGAATGTTGAAGGTATGATCGGGTTATTGCATAAACTGGATTTTATCAGAGATATTGAAGCAGGAAGTGTCAATGTACCTGGGGGCGTGTAAATGAAAATCGTCGTTACTGGGGCGAAAGGCTTTATAGGCAAAAACCTTTGTGTGATGCTCAGAGAAAATGGGTACTCTGATCTCGTTGAAGTTGATCGTGAAACTAGTCGTGAACATCTTGCAAAGCAATTGGCCTCAGCTGACTTTGTTTATCATTTGGCGGGAGTTAATCGTCCCAAAGACGATATAGAGTTTCAACAAGGCAACGAAGACTTGACACAGTTCGTGACAGAGATACTAGCCGAATCGCAACGAAAAGTCCCTTTAGTCGTGAGTTCATCTATTCAGGTCGAACAAAATAACCCTTATGGTCAAAGCAAGCGTGCTGCGGAACAACTTGTAGAAAATTATGGATCTACAACTGGATCCGCGTACTATATTTATCGTTTACCTAATGTGTTTGGTAAATGGTGTCGACCAAACTACAACTCTTTTGTTGCTACTTTCTGCTACAACATTCTAAATGATATTGCAGTGACAGTTAATGACTCTAGCGCACCAGTAAGACTAGTTTACATTGATGATGTTTGCCGTAGTTTAATTTCACTTATAGAAGATGAGGATCAGTCTGGTTATCAGGAGGTGACTCCCACTTATCCTACAACAGTTGGTGAAGTTGCTGATCTTTTACGTGCGTTTAAAGCAAGCCGACACAATCTGACAACAGAGGATGTAGGAGTAGGATTGCCCAGAGCTCTTTACTCTACATACCTAAGTTATATGATACCCGACCAGTTTAGTTACTCAATACCCCGTTATGCTGATGAGAGAGGCATTTTCAGTGAAATTCTGAAAACAAAACAAGCGGGCCAGATGTCATTCTTTACTGCCCACCCAGGTGTGACCCGAGGTGGACACTATCACCACAGTAAAAATGAGAAGTTCCTAGTTGTAAAAGGTAACGCACGGTTTAAGTTTAAGCATATAGTGACTGCTGAGCAGTACGAAATTTGCACCGATAGCCGTGATTTGAAAATTGTTGAAACTGTTCCAGGCTGGTCTCACGATATCACCAACATTGGTGAAGAAGAGATGATAGTTATACTGTGGGCAAATGAAATTTTCGACCGTGATCTTCCTGATACCTTTACCTATCCACTGTCAGAACTTGAGAAAAGTTAAAATGAAAAAAATGAAAGTAATGTCGGTGGTTGGAACACGTCCAGAAATAATTCGCCTTTCCAGGGTTTTTGCGAAGCTCGATGAACATTGTGAGCATATTTTGGTGCACACGGGACAAAACTATGATTTCGAACTGAACGAAGTTTTCTTTAATGATTTAGGTGTAAGAAAGCCTGACTACTTTCTGAACGCTGCTGGTAAAAACGCAGCAGAAACGATTGGGCAGGTGATCATCAAAGTGGATCAGGTTTTAGAGCAAGTTAACCCAGAAGCAATGTTGGTTCTGGGTGATACCAACTCATGTATATCAGCTTTACCAGCGAAGCGACGTAAAATACCGATCTTTCATATGGAAGCGGGTAACCGATGTTTCGATCAAAGAGTACCAGAAGAGACAAACCGACGAATTGTTGACCATACTGCTGATATCAATTTGACCTACAGTTCTATCGCTAGAGACTACTTGCTAGCAGAAGGCTTACCAGCTGATCGTGTAATCAAAACGGGTAGCCCAATGTTTGAAGTACTCAATCATTATATGATGCAAATTGATTCATCAGATGTTCTTTCTCGACTTGGACTTACTAGAAAGCAGTTTTTTGTGGTCAGTGCTCACCGAGAAGAAAATGTAGATTCTCCTAAGCAGCTAGAAAAATTAGCTGAAACGTTGAACACAGTTGCTGAGCAACATGACATGCCAGTGATAGTGTCTACACACCCAAGAACACGAAATAGGATTGAAGCTCAAGGCCTAGACTTCCACCCTAAAATTCGACTTTTAAAGCCCTTAGGTTTTCACGACTATAACCATTTACAGAAAAACGCCAAAGCGGTCCTATCTGATAGCGGCACAATCAATGAAGAATCGTCCATCATGAACTTTCCTGCATTGAATCTGCGTGAAGCTCATGAGAGACCAGAGGGAATGGAGGAAGCATCAGTAATGATGGTAGGACTAGGTGTTGAGAGAGTTATGCAAGCATTGCAAGTGCTTGAGTCTCAACCAGCAGGAGAAGAGCGACTACTCTGCCAAGTTTATGATTACTCAATGCCTAACGTCTCTGACAAGATTGTTAGGATTATCCATTCTTATACCGACTATGTTAAGCGAGTTGTTTGGAAGGAATATTAAATCGTGCGAATTGCTTTGCTTCCAGATGATTACCTACCGAACAGTACTCTGGTTCATGCTAAGATGTTTCATGAGCTAGCCTTAGAGTTGAAACGTTTAGGTCATGAACCAGTAGTGATAACTCCTAGTCATGGTCGACAAGATAGACGTTTAGTCATTGATTTCTTTGATGGAGTAGAAGTTTGGAGATTTAAAAACCCTCCTATGAGGGGGAAAGGAAAGATTCAAAGAGTAATTAGTGAATCACTGTTATCCTTGAGTGCTTTTTGGGCGCTCAAGAAGATGGCCTCCAAAAATGCGTTTGATGCTTGTATAAACTATTCTCCAACGATTTTTTTTGGTCCATTACTATGGTGGTTTAAAAAGCGGCATGGCACTTATAACTATCTGATTTTAAGGGATATGTTTCCCCAATGGATAGTGGATGAAGGCCTCGTGTCAGAATTGTCACCGATCACAAAATACTTCCGTTTATTTGAACATATAAACTATAAAGCATCTGACTGTATAGGTTTGATGTCTCAAGCGAATGTTGATTATTTTTCTGAACTTAATCCAAGATATAAAAACCTACAAGTCTTAAAAAATTGGTCTGATGTAAAGCCAATCTCATTCTCAACCAACGAAATAGATGTTCGTAATCAGTGCCAGCTGCAAGAAAAAATCATTTTCTTTTACGGTGGGAATATTGGTCATGCTCAAGATATGAGGAATTTATTGAGATTAGCCAAAGGAATGAAGCCTTATCCCGAAGCTCATTTTCTATTTATTGGACAAGGCGACGAGGTAAATCTGGTCCATGATGTGAAAGAAGCGGAAGGGCTAGACAATGTGACTATATTGCCCTCAATAAGCCAGAACCAGTACAAAGAGGTTTTAACTCAAGTTGATATTGGATTGTTTTCTTTGGCTAAAACTCACAAGGCTCACAACTTTCCTGGAAAACTACTGGGTTATATGGTTCAGTCGCTACCCATCCTTGGGAGCGTAAACGGAGGCAATGATCTGATTTACTTTATTCGAGATACAGGTGCTGGTTTCGTATTTGTTAATGGTGAAGATGATAAACTAATTCGTGCAGCTAAAGTACTCTTGAATCAAGAGAAGCTACGTCTCGAATTTGGAGAAAAGGCACATAACGTGCTTAAAGAACATTTTTCTGTTCAATCTGCAGCTAAGCAGCTTGAAAAAACCATCGAAAAATCGATATATACAAGTAAATAATTGGCTTTAGATTAATGAAGTTACCCTCGATTCCATATAATGAGTACGGTATTCTTGAAAAGAGGAAGCCAACTGCTGAAAGAGGTACTCTCTTCTCGGCAAGAAACAAGCAGTGCCGCCATGAGTTATCAACAGTTGGTTGATGGTAAGAGATATTAGATTTTTACTCTTTTGGAACAAGCATTTTCAATCTCTGAAATTGCTTAAAGGTGGAATGTCGCCGTGTAACGGAGTGCCGATGGGCGAGAATGATTTGAAGATTGGGAAATCGACTGGCACAGCACTGGTGTTATACTGTTCGCCTTGGACCGAAAAAAGCTGTTCTATTGGTTAGTACCTTCAAATCAGGCAAATTGAGTGACGAGTGTGGCAATTAAAATACTAATTCTATAAAGGGATTACCTAAACACGATTACCGAGGACAGTAGCAGAGACTTTACAGGTCATCAGGGGCTGCAGAAGCGCTGGATGCCAATGGTATTTTGTCTAAATGTTTAGCTCTGGGGTGCAAAAGCGCCAATGGTTTGTTGAGGAATTATATGAAGCAAGGAACGGACTTGAGAGTGGTAACGGATGACGATATTGAGTTTGCTCAATCAATGCTTAATAACTATCCTAAGAATTATTTAGGGTTCAAACAGTCTACTGTTATTTCTAAAGAAATACTAATGGCCGCTTAATATTAGACAGTATCGCACTTCGAAGTTGGATTCGGGTGAAATTTTTTAACAATAATTGAAGAGTAAATAATGTCATTAGAAAACAAAAATATCTCATTTGTCTATTTATTACTAGTGTTTTTTTTATCATTTTTATCACTTGGGTATTTTTTTGATTTTTACTCTAGCTTGAAGTTATCAATGTTTTCTTTTTTACTAATGTTCGTGGCTCATCGTGAACAGCTACACTATGATAGTGAGCTTTATTGTAAAGCAATAGTAAATTCTGTATTGTTGGTAATTATTAGCATCGCACTTTTGGCGACATTTCCCAATGATTTCCTCCCTTACTTTAATGCTTTCCCATATGAATCTTTAGAGGCTGGGGGAAAACTACATCATGATACGTTATTCCATATTGCGTTAATTAAGAGTATTATGAATTTTGGCTACACAAGTATTGGCCAAGATGGTAATCAATATATTCATTATCATTATTTGTCCCATTACTTTGATGCAGGGCTAAGTTTAATATTAAGTCTAGACCCTTTCGAAGATTACGCATTAATTATGTCGATGAAGATGATTGTATTAGTTGCATCTGTACAGTTATTTCTAATTCGAACAATTAAGGAAAGGAATCTTCTAATAGTTTTGTCTTTAATTATATCTCCGGCTATTTTATATACTTGGCATGTTGTAGGTTCGCACTCTTTGTTTTATCCTAGCCTGTTTTTTATTTTGTTATCCAGTAAGATTTTTTCAGTATTGGTTAAAGAGGAGTGTTGGAGTAACGTTGATTATCTCGTGCTTACTATTGTTGGGCTTGCTCTAGTATTAGCTAAAGTGTCTTCTGGCTTTGTTTTTCTTAGCTTTATAGGTGTCTATTCTCTTTCTACAAACTTTAGGAATACGAAAATCTACTTCTGGGGGAGTATCTGGTTGCTGATCATTTTCTTTCAGTGGTATATGTTTCGAACTTTCGACTCAAGTGCACCTAGTAATTTGAATTCAAACTTTGATGCTAGTGTTTTATTCTCTAATGCTTATAGTTATTTGATGGTACATAACCCTATTAAAGCTTTACTATCTCCAGTGGATTTTATATCTGGAGAAGAGTTGTTTTTTTTCAAAACACAAACCCTTATATATTGTATGCTTCTGTGTCTTCTGTTGTTTTCGGCTTTAAGGCAGAAGATCTTAATGTTTAAGCTTTCTGTGTCATTCTTTTTTGTATCGCTGTTTATATTTTCTTTATCAGTTTTACCTCTTGGTCTAAATGTTACTGATGTTTTTTACTTCAACTCATCACTAATGTTACTAATTTTAGTATTATTGGTTCAGACTGTATTTTATGATATTGATGAATATAATCTGTTTGATAAAGCTATGGTTTTATTTGGTGTGTCTATAGTTTCTCTTACTTCGCTTTTTTTATTGGAAAGGGTGGGGGGAAGTAAATCTCTAGATGACTTGCTTATTTTGAAGAATAAAAGTTCTGCTGTAGAAACTGCCCAATTGAAAGTTTTAAACAAAAACTTGGTCGCCCTCTTGGAAGTCAAAAAACTAAACGCAAGCAATACCTTGTTATTGGTGACAAAGGAAGCCTTTGAGAGTGAGCTGGTTCATTATAACGTAGAACCATGGGCAAGAGGTTTGCTGATCTACTCGGTTACAGGAGTTCCTCTCTACCACGGAATAACAAATTTGAAAAATGGGTATGGTTATTCTCGATTTACTGAAGAAAATATGAGCTTAAGAATAAGTGAAGTTAATAAAAAGAGACTTTGCTATGATACCAATAAAACCTTTGTTATAATCAGTAGTTTATATAATGATAGTTTTGATATTTTGGATTGCAACACGTAGAAGCTTATCAGGTATATTTTGAATGTTTAATAAAAATGCTCTCCGCAATGTATTGAATTCTAATAGGATGGTGAAATGAAGGCAGTGATTTTAGCTGGTGGGTTAGGAACCCGAATTGCCGAAGAGACTCACTTAAAGCCCAAACCAATGATTGAGATTGGTGGGCGACCAATCCTTTGGCATATTATGAATACGTATTACTCCCATGGCATAACTGATTTCATTGTATGTTGTGGGTATAAAGGGTACGTAATAAAAGAGTATTTTGCAAATTATGCTCTACATCGCTCGGATGTAACGATCGACTTGGCTGAGAACTCTATAACAACGCACAAAAAAAATTCTGAACCTTGGAAGGTTACGCTTATAGATACGGGAGAGCAAACTCAAACTGGCGGACGTATTAAACGCATCTCAGAGTATATTGACTCTACATTTTTTTTGACCTACGGAGATGGTGTTTCGGATGTAGATTTAACTGAATTGTTAAGCTTCCATAAACGAGAGAAAGGCCTTGTGACATTAACTTCAGTACAACCAGGTGCTAGGTTTGGTGCACTAGAAATAGAAGATAATTCAGTCAAAGTCTTTGAAGAAAAGCCTGTAGGTGACCATAGGTGGATTAACGGCGGCTTTTTTGTTTGCGAACCTGAAGTTTTCTCCCTTATTGAAAGTGACCAAACAATCTGGGAAAGAGAACCAATGCTTGAGTTAACTAAGATGGGACAATTAAAAGCGCGTAGGCATAACGGTTTTTGGGCGGCGATGGATACTTTGCGTGATAAAAATTATCTTGAGGAATTGTGGGACTCTGGAAATGCGCCTTGGAAAATAACGTAATGAAAAGCAATGACTATTGGAAAGGAAAGCGGGTTTTTGTCACAGGACATACCGGTTTTAAAGGGTCTTGGTTATGCCATTGGTTGAAAAGGAAAGGGGCCGTTGTTCATGGCTATTCAAAACCCCAGATAGAAGAGTGTATCTTGCACGGTTTACTAAAAAACTTTGGAAATGACGATCAGACTTTCGCGGATATACGAGATTTTAATTCTCTCTCTAATTCGTTGAATAGTTTTAAACCTGAGTTCATATTTCATCTTGCTGCACAAGCTTTGGTTAGGTCTAGTTATGACGACCCTCTTGAAACTTGGTCGACAAATTTAGTTGGTACGGCTAATTTACTTGAAGCTGTAAAGAGCCTTAGTGTTGCTAAACTCTCCATAGTTCTTGTCACATCAGATAAGGTTTATGAAAATAGAGAGTGGGATTACCCATATCGTGAGATTGATAGGTTAGGAGGACATGATCCGTATTCCGCTAGCAAGGCTGCAAAGGAAATTTTAGCTAATAGTTGGAATAGTTCGTTTTTCGCCAAAAACTACAAGCATATTAGGATGGCTACAGCAAGATCTGGAAATGTTATAGGAGGAGGGGATTGGGCAAATGACAGAATTGTTCCTGACCTGATTCAGTCAAATATTAATTGCAGATCATTGAAGTTGAGAAATCCCTATTCAACAAGGCCATGGCAGCACGTTCTCGAACCTTTAAAGGGTTATTTGACCTTAGCTCAAATGTTGCAAGATGATAAAGTACCAAGTGGTAGTTCATTTAACTTTGGGCCTAGTGAAGAATCATGTACTTCAGTCTTGAACTTGGTAAACATAGCTTTTTCTGTTTGGCCTGGAAAGTTAGAGTTAGAGACACAAATAGTTCAAAGGCATGAAGCGAACAAACTATCATTATCTATTTCTAAGGCTGCAGCTGAACTTAACTGGAGGCCAATCTGGAATTTTAAGACAACCGTAGGCAGAACTATTAACTGGTATAAGTTACTGCACGAGGGTAGTAATGCTATCCAGTTATGTGATGATGATATTGCGCTATTTGAAAGGCAAATAGATAAAACTGAAAGAGAAGTGAAATGAGACGAATTACTAATTGTGAAGTATGCGGAAGCAACAATCTAATTTCTGCTTTAGACCTCGGTTCACAACCAATGTGCGACGACTTGGTCCCTGTAGGAAGTCCATTAAAACCCAGATCCTACCCATTAGAAATTCTTGCTTGTCCAACTTGCTTTACTTTTCATCAAGCGGTACAAGTTGAGAGAGAGCTATTGTTCCCTAAAAGCTATCACTACCGTTCGTCTCTGACTGCAGATGTTATCGATGGAATGAAAGAGTTAGTTAATAGTACACAAAATCATATAGGTAATTTATCTGGCTTGACGGTGTTAGATGTGGGGTGTAACGATGGTAGTTTGCTTTCGATATTCTCTGGAGAAGGTGCAGTGACATGTGGGATTGAGCCAACTGATGCGTTTAAAGATATTAATTCCTCAGTTTATTGGAAGTATCAGGGGTATTTTGATGACGAGGCAGTAGAAGCATTCCTCGAAAAAAATGATAAACCTGATATTATTACCTTTACTAATGTTTTTGCACATATAAATAATTTAAACTTACTGCTGACTAATTTGAAATTGCTTATTGGGAAAAACACTAAGCTTGTTATTGAAAATCATTATATGGGTGCTGTTTCAAAACTACAGCAGTTTGATACGTTTTACCATGAACATCCTCGGACTTACTCATTAACATCTTTTAGGTATATCGCTAGTAAGTTGGGACTGAGTATCGAGAAAGTAGAATTTCCTGAACGCTATAGTGGAAATATTCGCATTTTTATGGGGAGTTCAAAAAATATAGAACTCCCAGCTCTTAATGAAAAAGCTGACTTTGACAATCTTTTATCTTTAGAGCCCATAATTCAAGCTGGCACAGAACAATTCATGGAAGAACTTGAAATTTTAGCGAAAAAGTATGGCCCATTACCTGCAAAAGCATTTCCTGGCAGAGCTGCGATTACCATCAACCGTTTTGGTATTACGGATAAATTGATCGATGTTACGTATGAGAAACCTCTTTCTCCCAAAATTGGTAATTATATTCCAGGGACGACGATATCAATTCGAAATGAAAATGAATTTTTTGCCAATCGTATAGATTCTCCTGTATTAATTAATATGGCGTGGCATATTCATGATGAGATTACTCATTATATGCGTTCGAAAGGGTATAAAGGGAAAATAATTAAGGCTTGGATTAAGCAGTGATGATCAAGTCTCTTGTTTTTGGCAGAGGCTTTGGACTCTATGGCCATGCTGTAGCTCTTTCTGAGCTAGGCTGTAGGGTGCATTTTCCGCTTGATTATAAGTCAGTGGTTTTGTCTAGAATTGAACTAAAACCATATTTAGCTAATATTGTTTACGTTGCTGAGCCAGAAAAAAATGTTGAAGATATTGATCTGGTATGTTTAGCACGCAGGCCGAATGACAATGTTAAATTATTAAATACTTTACTTGATAATGGATTTTCTAGAAATATTGTGATCGAGAAACCATTAGGCAACTCGCCAGAGTCAGCTTGTAGACTTTTGCCTATAGTTAATAAATACGAAAGATGGTCAATTCCTTATTTGTTTGAATATTGTGATTGGTTTTATGAATTATATAAGGCTGTTAGTGAAAATAAACATATAGATATAGAGTGGTTTCACTGTCAGGTCAACAACCCAAGTTCTTGGAAGCATAATGAAAAATCTGGTGGGGGCATTCTATCGTTTTATTTTGTTCACCTTATAGCACTATTTAAAAGATTAAAGCCAGAATCGCCATATTCTATTGATATATCGAATGAATGCATAACCTTAACAAGTGATATGTTTTCAGGTAAATTTAAATTATCTGAAGCTACTTTATTTAAATTGAAGGTTGACGGCTACCCTGTATATGTTGAACCAAGTCCATTTGGAGTTATTCCTAAAAAAGGGATAAGAGACCCTCGAGTAGACGCTCTGAAGATATTTTACCAAAAAGCTGTTCTTGGTCATGACAGTCCACAAAGTATAAACTTTCATGAAGGGGTTATAGATGCTTGGAGAAAGAGTTCAAAAGATGCCTAAGGATTTTAGGGTTGCCAAAAAGCCTGTTAAGTTTCTATTTGTTGGTATGTTGAATACTATTTTTGGTTATCTTGTGTTTATTATGTGTATAGGCCTTGGGCTTTATAATTCTCTTGCATTATTGTTTTCTTTTATCATTGGGGCGAGCTTTAATTTTTTCACGACTGGAACGTTAGTTTTCGGAAATGTTTCTAAATCTAAGTTTTTTCCATTTGTTTTTATTTATTTGTTTTTGTATTTTTTAAATTTGGTTTTACTAACAATACTTGAACGATCTATTGATAACCCGATTTTTTCTCAACTAATATTAATAATGCCTATGGCTGTGATATCGTATTTTTGTTTTAATAAACTTTTTAAAGTATGTAGATAAATATGGCTAAGAAAAAAATATCAATTGTTACTCCTTGTTTCAATGAAGAAGAACTTATTATTAAATGTGTGTTTAAAATTCGAAAACTCTTTGAAGAAGAGTTGGTTGATTATGATTATGAGCATATTTTTAGTGATAATGCGTCAACAGATTCAACCGTTCAGAAATTGAAAGATCTAGCTCGTGAAGACTCTCGGATTAAGGTCATAGTCAACTCCAGAAACTTCGGCCCTTTTCGATCAATGTATAACGGTTTGTCTCGCTCTAGTGGAGATGCCGTATTGACGTTTTTACCTGTTGATCTACAGGATCCACCTGAACTTATCCCTGAATTTGTTCAGTTGTGGCAAAGTGGCTATGAAATAGTAGCAGGTGCAAGAAAAACTCGTGAAGAGTCTTGGCTTATGGAAAAAACTAGAGCTATTTTCTATAAAATGCTCCAGTCTTTCTCAGACTTTGATGTTCCAGAAAAAGTTGGTGAGTTCCAACTGATCGACAGAAAAGTAGCGAATGCAGTTCTCCAATATGATGACAAATACCCCTTTCTTAGAGGGATGATAGCATCTGTAGGTTTTAAGAGGGTCATCGTACCATATCATTGGAAAAAAAGAGAAAAAGGTAAGTCTCGGCTTTCTTTGTTTAATTTGCTTGACCAAGCTTTAAATGGTTTCTTTTCATTTTCGTCTTTACCTTTAAGATTAAGTATTATTATTGGTATGGGTATATCTCTTTCATGTTTCCTGTATGGTCTTTTTGTGTTGTTTCTTGCGCTGTCTGGTAATATCAATGCCCCAAAAGGAGTCACAACTCTTATCGTTGGTTTGTTTTTCCTTTTTGGTGTTCAGCTTACTTACTTTGGTATTCTGGGAGAGTATGTAGTCACTATCCATCGACAAGTTCGTGGTGGAGAAGTTGTCATTGAACGTGAAGCAATTAATTTTTCGTCCCAAGAGTAATAAAGTTAACTACTAACAAATAGAGTAAGAGAGAAGCGCTATTGAAAGTCGTAATTACCGGAGCAACCGGCTTTGTGGGCAAGTATTTACTTCAATCATTGCCAGATAGATATTTGCCAGTAATATTAGGGCGGTCTAAACCCGTTGGGTTTCAAGGAAAGTACTATGAGTATGACTTACATGATGAAGTTATTACAACCTCAGCATTTGTAAATGCTGAGGTTGTAATACATACTGCGGCACGTGTTCATGCCATGAATGATACTTCTGAATCCAAGTATAGCTTATACAAGGAGTCTAATGTTGACTCAACTATTCGATTGGCTGAACATGCATTTAAAAATGGTGTTAAGAGGTTCATTTTTATAAGTTCCATTAAAGTCAACGGTGAGTCGACACAGCCTTGTGCACCTTTTTCTGTATTTGATAATCGTTTACCAGAAGATGATTATGGGCGATCTAAATCGGAAGCTGAGGTTGAGCTGCTAAAGCTGGCTGAGGCCACAGGTCTAGAGGTGGTTATAATACGACCCACATTAGTGTATGGGCCAGGTGTTAAGGCCAATTTTTCTGCTTTACTCAAGTTAGTCGAAAGAGGTATTCCCCTCCCGTTTGGTTGCATCAAGCATAACAAGCGTAGTTTTGTTTCTGTGCGTAACTTAGTCGATCTAATTTTTACCTGTATCGAGCACCCTAGAGCTGTTAATCAAGTTTTTCTTGTTTCAGACGGAAAGGACCTATCAACGTTAGAAATGGTTCGTTTAATGGGGCAGAGTATGGGTAAAAGAGTATGGCAAGTGCCAGTTCCAATATGGTTATTTACTTTGGTAGGGAAAATGCTTGGAAAGTCAGACATAGTAAATAGACTTGTTGGCTCGCTTCATGTTGACATTTCTAAAAATAAAAATATGCTTGATTGGGCTCCTCCCCAAAGTATAGAAGAAGGATTCCTTGAAATTGTTGTGTCTAAACAAAAAAACTAAAGTAATAGGATAAACTTGATGATGCGAATGTTAGATTTTTTTGCGGCTTTGCTGGGGTTACTATTACTTTGGCCGATATTTATATTTGTAACTTTATTGGGTTTTTTTGATACAGGCTATCCAATTTTTGTTCAAGAGCGCGTAGGACGTAATAAGAAGCCTTTCAAGCTAATCAAATTTAGAACAATGTCTGTTGAAACTAAATCTGTTGCAAGCCACCTTGCTAGTGCAGCGTCAATCACGAAGTTTGGCGCCTTTTTACGTAAAACAAAGATAGATGAGCTTCCACAGCTGATCAATGTATTAAAAGGTGAAATGAGCCTAGTTGGCCCTCGCCCTAACTTATTTAATCAGCAGAAGTTGATTGTTGAGCGTGATACGCGTGGTGTTTACGATGTACTGCCCGGTATTACAGGTTTAGCGCAAGTTCAAAATATTGATATGTCGACACCTGAACTGTTAGCAAAGGTTGATAAACAGATGATCGACACACTTAATCTAAGAGACTACTTTAAGTATATAATAAAGACAGCTACGGGAAGTGGTAATGGAGATGCGGTTAAATAGTGTTTTTCCAACAATATTGGTTCTTACATAAGTTAAGCAATAAAAAGAGTATAGTATGGCTAGTCTAAACCACATTTGGAATTTACCTAGGGCTTATAAGCGTTTAATAAGTATTGCTATTGACGCTTTTTTCGTTGTTGCTTCTTTTTATGCTGCTTATTGGAGTCGTATCGGGAATGTGACACCCTTTGAAAGTTACTTGACCTGGTACGTAGTAATTGGAACCTTGCTAGTAACAGTTCTTGCCTTTACCAGACTTGGGCTATATCGAGCAATCCTCAGATTTCTTACATTTCACGCTCTAGCTGTTGTTAGCATAGGCACTGTCATTTCAGCAGTTTCTATTTCCGTTTTAGCTTTTTACTTTGATGCTCCAGTGCCTCGTTCTGTCCCAATCATTTATGGATCTTTTCTGTGCTTATTGTGTGGCGGGTCTCGATTAATAGTTCGGGTCTTAGTTATGCAATCTAATGGGAAGGGAATGAAGAGGGTGTTGATTTATGGAGCTGGTGCTGCTGGTAGGCAACTAGCCCTCGCTTTACGATCTTCAGAGACTCACAAAGTTATCGGTTTTATAGATGAAGACAGAATTCTAAATAATACCATTATTCTGGGACTTAAAGTTACGGGGGTTAATAAGGCCGAGGTATTGATTACTAAGCACTCCGTTAGCCAAATATTACTTGCTGTGCCTAGTGCATCACGTGCAAGACGCAAGGAGATTCTTGATTCGCTGGTCCACCTTTCTGCTGAGGTACTTACTGTTCCGGATATGAAAGATATTGTCGAAGGTAAGGCTAAAATCGACGAACTAAAAGACGTAGAGATAGAGGACTTGTTAGGTAGAGATTCTGTTGAACCAGAGCAGTGTTTAATAGAATCCAATATCAAGAGCAAGGTAGTAATGGTCACTGGAGCTGGAGGCTCTATTGGTTCTGAACTTTGCCGGCAAATCATTCGTCAGAAGCCAAAAACTCTTGTCTTATATGAGCTATCCGAGTTTGCGCTTTATCAAATTGACAGAGAACTATCAGGTTTATTAGAGAATGAAAAAATAGATGTAGAAGTGATTCCTCTACTTGGCTCTGTTCAAGCATTAAACCGCCTGACTACTGTGATGAAAAGCTTTGGCGTTAATACAGTATATCATGCTGCTGCATATAAACATGTTCCTCTGGTTGAGTATAATGTTGTTGAAGGAGTACGAAATAATGTGTTCGGCACATATTACACGGCTAAGGCGGCGATAGAAGCTGGCGTTGAATCATTTGTATTAATATCAACAGATAAGGCGGTCAGGCCGACAAATATTATGGGAACAACCAAGCGAATGGCTGAGCTTGGTTTGCAAGCTTTAGCGGAGCAGGAAGGGAACAAAGAAAATAGTACCCGTTTTTGCATGGTTCGTTTTGGTAATGTTTTAGGCTCTTCTGGCTCAGTGATCCCTTTATTTAAAAAGCAAATTGCATGTGGTGGCCCTGTGACAGTTACCCATCCCGATATCATTCGTTACTTTATGACCATTCCAGAGGCTGCTCAATTAGTGATTCAGGCGGGAGCAATGGGGAAAGGCGGTGATGTTTTTGTACTTAATATGGGAGAGCCAGTTAAAATTGCAGATTTGGCAGTTAACCTAATTCAGCTATCAGGGTTAGAATTGAAAGATGAGAACAACCCTTATGGAGATATTGAGATTGAATTTTCCGGCCTTCGTCCCGGAGAGAAGCTTTTTGAGGAGCTTCTAATTGGAGATAATGTATCTCAAACCGAACACCCACGGATTATGACGGCGAATGAAAGGTACTTGCCAATGGATGAATATGACATACTGCTAGATTCACTTGATGGTGCGTGCCACAACTTTGAACATGAAAAAATAAGGAAGCTGCTAATTGAAGCACCGACGGAATTTACTCCTACAGATGGTATTGGTGATCTTGTTTGGAAAAAGTCACATACTCTTAAAGATGAGTCTTTAGATACGGTTATTCACTGAAATAATATAGCCTCAAATGAGGTTATATTGTCTACAAAATCTGCTTCAGTACCCTGTCCGCTTTAACACGAGTAATCTTGCGAATCAGTTTTTGGGCGGCTTCTGGGTAATCTTCAGCTTTCTCTAGCTGCCTGTAGGTACAGATAAGTTGAGTGCTCTGAAGAATATTTTCTGCTTCTTTTTCAAATTGTGCTTTGAGGTGGTAATGCTTATCTTGGATGAGAATGGCATTTTCTAGATCCAAACTCCAAGCTCTTGGGTTCAAGTTACTGCCAGTGATCAGCATATAGCGCTTATCAACCCAAACTCCTTTGAGGTGAAAACTGTTGTTATCGTGTTTCCATAAATGAATAGATAGTTTTCGACTGGCTATATGCGCTTCATTTGCTTTAGCGAATAGGCGCAAATTGCGTTCATACAGGTAGGGTAGCCCACCAATGGTTTTAAATTCTTCTTCGGGGGAGATGTAAAAATCATTAGCAGTCTTATCACCCACGACAATAGTCACTTTTACTCCGCGTCTGATCGCTTTTCTCACTTCTCTGGCGATACTACGTGGAAAGTTAAAATACGGTGTGCAGATGAAAATTTCTTCTTTTGCTTTTGCAAGTAATTGATTTATTGTCTGATTAAGCTTATTGCGTTTTTTTCCCACTCCAACAAGAGGTGTTAATGCAACTTGATCTCGCGAAATGGTTTGTGTTGGGTACTGATAACTCGCTTTGGCCAATGATGCTCTTAATTGACGTATTTGAACTCTAATTTGCTTAGTGCTGGGTTGAGTGGGCGAAGCTAGATCATGAACGGCAGGATGCTCAATCATTTCTTTTTCAATGAAGCTGACCATAGTATTGGCAAGTGTTTTATTATGCAGCACTTGATAACGATCAAAGCGATAACGTTCTTGGTAATGTAGATAGATGTTATTTAAACTCGCGCCACTATAGATAACCTTGTCATCAATGATAAAGCCTTTTAAATGCAATACACCAAAGACTTCTCGTCCTCTAACTGGAACGCCAAATACAGGGATTTGATGAGTGTATTGCGTAGCGAAATTTTTATACATAGTTGCATTGGTTTCACCAGGTTCTGCGCCAATTAACCCTCTCTGTGCTCTATGCCAATCGACACAAACTTTAATTTCAAGTCCCGGGTTATTTTGTTTGGCTTGGTAAAGTTCGGTTAAGATTTCTCTTCCTGCTTCATCATCTTCTAAGTAAAGTGCAACAAGGTAAATCCGTTTACTTGCCTGACGAATCGCTTCAATTAAGCGAGTTCGAAAGTCTTTAGCTGAAAATAGTGTTTCCAGTTGGGTTGGATCTTGAGCCAAAGTAGGAAGTTGTTCGAATAAATTCCTTTGAGTCATCATGTTGGACTAAGTGCCTTTACTTAAAATGGACGAGGATAGTAGCAAAATGTATTAGTAGTTCCTAGCGGTCAGCTCTTAGTTCTAGCTGCACAACTGTAAAACTTGCTATTCAGTGGTGAGGACGTAAGCTAATCTCACCACCAATGTAAGTTTCGAGTCCATTTTCTGTTTCAAGTAACACTGCACCTTGTTCATTAATGCCATGTGATATACCAATAATGTCCCTTTGGCCCATGATGAGTCTAACTGGACGATGGATGAAGTTATCTAAACGATTCCATCTTTCTACAAACCCCTGCATGCCCTGTAGTTCGTAATCAAGTAAAGCTTTATTGAGTGTTTGGATCATGGTTATCGCCAGTTGGTTGCGGTCAATTTCCTGTTTGCCTGCTACTTCAGATAAGCTCGCCCAAGGTTGTGTGATACCTTCAGTTTTCTCAGTCATCATCAAGTTGAGCCCCATACCGATAACAAGATTAGCTGCGCTTCCCGCTTGTCCAGACATCTCTACTAAAATACCTGCTAGTTTACGGTCTTGGTAGTAGAGGTCGTTTGGCCATTTTAACTTAACGCCTTTGAGATTAAGTTGTTCTAACGCTTCAACTATAGCAACGCCGACTACTAAGCTAAGTCCCATTGCGGCAGCTATACCAGCATCAAGTCGCCAATACATAGATAGATACAAGTTAGATCCAAAAGGGGAAATCCATTCCTTGCCTCGTCGACCGCGCCCTTTGATTTGATATTCAGACAAGCAGACGGAGCCAGAGTCCAAAATATTGATTCTATCCAGTAAGTATTGATTGGTAGAGTCGATAATAGGTATGAGTTCGATATGATTGCTTGCTTGAGTTTGTATTATATCGTGATTGAGCAAGTGCATGGGTTTGGCTAGTTGATACCCTTTACCTTGGACTCGAAAGATATCGACCCCCCAAGTTTGAATGCCTTTTATATGTTTGCTGATTGCAGCCCTTGATATGCCAAGTTTTTCACCAAGTTCTTCACCTGAATGAAATCCACCTTGAGATAATGATTTCAATATTGTAAGTTTGATTGAATGGTCTTTCATCATTGCTTCTCTATCAAGTTAGCAAGGTTTGTTTCAGCCTGTGAGCCTATGAAGCGAACTTCGTGTTCAAGTGGGATCTGGTATTTTTTTAATACTTCGGTATAAACTTTGGCCGCTAAATCCACAACATCTTCGCTGGTGGCATTATTCTTATTTACCAGGACTAGCGCTTGTTTTTGATGGACCTGGGCGCCTCCAATACTGATACCTTTTAGTTGGCATTGGTCAATCAACCAGCCAGCCGCAATTTTTACACCCTCTGGGATTGCATAGGCGACGATATCTGGATATTTTTTTTGCAGTTGATTTAAGTGTTGCTCAGAGATGATAGGGTTTTTGAAAAAGCTACCAGCGTTGCCTATTTTTACTGGGTCGGGAAGTTTTTCTGCACGAATCTGACATACTCGCTCAAAGATTTGTTTGGCCGTTATCCCCTCAGTAGCTAAGGATTGTAGTGGGCCATATTCAATATTCGCTTGCCAATTTTTTGTTAGCTTAATACCTATAGCGACTATGATCACCTGCTTATAGAGTTCATGTTTGAAAATTGAATCTCGGTAGCTAAATTGGCATTGCTGAGCACTTAGTCTCTTGATAGTAAAAGTGTCTAAGCAAAGCACTTCCACATAATCACATAAGTCTTTAAATTCAACTCCGTACGCACCAATATTTTGTATTGGCGCACTGCCTGCACAGCCGGGTATAAGCGCTAGGTTTTCAAGTCCAAAGTAGCCTTTTTCTACGCTCCATTTCACCAAATCAGGCCAGTTTTCACCACCTGCTATGTGCAAGTGCCAATGATGATCCGTTTCAGTAACGCTTTTTCCAAGCAGTTGATTGACAACTACCACGCCTTGGTATGGCTGAGTGAACAATACATTACTGCCTTTACCTAGTATTAATTTGGGTAAGCCTGACCATTTTGAACTTTGATAAACGTCTTTAATATCGTCAACGGTTTTCACTTCCACTAAGTATTGACAGGTTTGCTCTATAGAGAATGTATGAAAACGACTAAGGTCAGCATTGGCTAAAATTTGCATTGGATTTATCGAGTAATCTAAACTGCCTTCATTCTACCTTAATTTGCAGTTTGGTGATAATGAGTCCATTTCAGATACAAGTATTAGATCCGATAAAACTCCCCCTCGTTTCTCGCTTGTACAAATCTTATTACCCATCAGGTAAGGCTAAGAAAGACGAGTTAACTATTGTCGGATCTTTTGATGGAAAAATTGTTTCTATTGTTCGTTTTAAAGCTATCGAACGGTATCGATTGTTGACAGGTATGCTTGTTGTTCCTGATTTTAGAGGCAAAGGCTTAGGTCATAAGTTGATGGAGTATTGTGAGCAGCATGTGCTTCAAAGTGGGGACTTTTGTTTCGCCTATACAGAGCTTGAAAGCTTTTATCAGCGGCATGGGTTTGTCACGCTTGGTTCCGATTCTTTGCCGAATACTCTCAAGGGATTGTTTGAGCGTTACAGTCAAAAAAAATCATTGGTTGCAATGCAATACGGCTGATGTATGAACATCAGCCGTATAGGTATGCATTTTCCTAGTTAACTGAGCTTGGCCTTTGGTACCAAGGTGAGCGTGCGTCTGTTTCATCAAACAGGGAATGTTTCTTACGTAACATTTGCCCACCATCTCGAGTAAGTGGTTCCCAGCTTATGGTCGCACGGCTGGTACTTGGCTTGACTGTGAGTATATCGAATGGGATTGATATGTAGAAACCTTTGTTGTAACTTCCTTCACCATATTCATCAGGGGTTAAGTTGGTCAGTGTGGCGTATGCGCCAACGATAATACCCGTGTCAAATTGCTTGGAAAGATCGATTCTAGCCCCTACATCGCCTCCTAAGAACTTACCAGCACTGACTTTTATTAAAGTGCTATCAAGGAAAGACCAAGTTGGCATATAGTAGCCAGTAACGTGTCCCGTAGTACCACGACTCAATACATAAGCTTGGCACGAAGGAATTCGAGAATCACACTTTGCTTCGTCATAGAAGAAGTAATCATCTTGATATACACCTAGCCAAGAATCTGGGTCTCTTTGGCTGACTAAATTGAGGTCAACTCCAAGTGCCCAGTTAGTATTTAATGGTCGGTAGAGAGTTTCTCCCCCAATGCCGGCAAACATCATTTCCAAATAGCCGCCATACATTTGGGTGTAAACTTCTTCTATTGGTTGCTCAAACCAAGTTAGCTGAAGGTTTTCTAACCTAACAGGATTGTCATCGACATAGGCACGGAACATAGTTCTAACTCTTGGCGTAGAGTAATTCCTAACGTGAGGAGAATTTTCAACATAATTGAACTTGTCGTAATTATCGACAAGGTTGAAATATAAAGAGCCACCTAATTCTAAGTTATCGGTTAGCCAGTAATTAGACTTGGCACTTAAGCCGATACTATAGAGATAAAAAGATTCAGGCCCACCAATACTTTGTTGTAATACTGGGTCGATACCATAATCCCAATTGTTTTTACTGGTGGCTATTCTTACCCTTGGAGTCTCTTCAGGTTCTAAATAGGGTAAGCTATCTTCAACGTTGGCATCTGGAGAAATGTAATTGGATGCATCGACAAAGCCTTTCCTGTCTATATTGGTTTGAGTTAAGTCCATACCATTTTTTTGTTCAACGATTTGGATGAGTTGAATAGATTCATTGGCATGGTGAGTAAGGATAGTTGCAGCTCGATCAATCGCTTGTACTCGATCTCTATATTTAACTTGTTCACCTTTGAGTGTCACAACGTTTTTATCTACGGAAATGAAATTATTGCTATAGCCTGCGTTTTGTTCAATTTGCCCAGCAACGCTTTGCCAGTCGGTATTTTCTTCTGTTGGACGCAATTGGGCTTTGGAGTACAACTTATCTTCATCACGCCAGATTGGTTTTATATCATTAAAGTTAGTGTTTAGATTAAAGCCAAAAGTTAGGGTGTTACCGCGTTGGTAACTTATTTTGGCATCTCCCCAATCTCCAAGCCGATAATTTATGCCAAAGTTCCATGGCGTACTTTGCACCATAGGTTTAGACGCATTTCTTGTATTGGGAAAATCTTCAGAGTAGTCGTTGCCTTCATACTCAACTTTAAGGCGCAGAGGTTGATAAGGTGTTTGGTATTCTAAACCGCCGAATATCGCCGAAGGCCCTTTAAACCATCGTTCTACATCAAACTCACCGCCACTGCCTTTATAATCGCTTTGGCGAGTACAATAACTATCACTGAGTTTACAAGCTGGATTAGTCACAGTTCCACTTTGGCCAAGGTATCCCCAACCGAAACCGAGAGTAAAATCTAGACTGCCAAAGCGTTTTGTTGCAGCGAGATATTCGCCATCAAAAAGTCCCGTACCAGCAAAGTCCCTCACCCCAATAGAAGTTTCAGGAAGGTAGTAGCTTTCATCTAGCAGCTTAATTTTAAAATCAACGCCCCTGTCTGTGTATAGGTTATCCCCACTATAATTTGCATCATTACTAAAGAGAACATCTGGTACTCTGGTGTAGCGAAGCGTGGTTTCTAACCAGTCCATTAACTGTAGAGAAACCATATAGTGTTGGTAATCGTTATTGACCGTGATACCGACATTAAACTCACCTTCTTTGGCCATTCTTCCTGTCGGTGTTTGCATTAACCCGGTGCCACCAAAGTCAGATTGAGAAACTTTCCAATCAGCAGACGGTTCGGACCATGTGTTAGATGATAAAAATAGGCTAAATAGAGTAACAAAGCTAAGAGTACAACGTTTGTTCATTGGCTGGCTTTTCTCATGCTGATGAGTTTGACAATGTCTTTTTCAAGGGAGTTGATAAATGTAGAGTCGGTGTTAAAACCGACAAAGACGGAGGTGTTTGAAGGCAAATGCGTACCGTTATTATTCCAATAGGCGTAGCCAAGCTTTGATGTGTGTCCATCTGGGTAAATAACCCAAGCAAAACTGTTATTTGCTCCAGTCAATCGCTTAACTGTATTAACCGCTTCATAAAGTAATGGGAAGTTTGAAACATCCACAGTGGAAGGTGTTTCTACCAAGCCTTCAATGTATGCAACATGGTTACGTTTTGGGAATATAAGCTCGTATTGACCTGATAGAATAGGATTAAACTTGTCTTGAATTAGAATTTCATCATGATCTAGGGGGATGAATAATCGATAGCCAATATTCCAGCCTTCGATTTGTTTGATCATGGTATTGGCAAGTACTGAATTTGGACCATCTAACCGATGGAGCCTTGTGATAATACTTGTTTTTAATTCGATTGCTTTCTGTTGTTGGTTTTTATCAAAAAGCTGATTGGCGATATAAAAGGCATCACTATAGTCGTTGGTGTGGTCTTTAATATCTTGAATAACTTCACTTAGTCGCACTGGTTTAGTGTATTCAAATAATACGTTTTTGGTGGGAACTTGAACAACAAGTGCAGCTGCGAGAGTATTGAAGGATAAGAACAAAGCTAGCGTGGCTAGGATACGTGATGTCATGGTATTTAGCCTTTGTAGGGTTTGAGAACTTCGAGTTCAATCATTAAGTGTTCAGGGATGGCCCATTGCTTGCTTTTTACAACAATGCCTTGTCGGTCAATCCAGAACATATTTTTATAAGTTTTATTAGTATTTGAAATTGTTACAGTCTCTGCGATTTTTTGAGCTTCCTTCTGCCAAATGAGAGAAGTGATTAACTCTTCACCAATAACACTTGATTGAATGCTTGCCTGCTGATTGAAATGGTAGCCCGGCTGCCAGTCATAGGACGCTTGCCAAGACATTGATTCCAAACCTGATACGTGTCTTGGGCTTGAACCACTGAAATTAAGTAAGTTATAGCTTGGTAAGAGGAGGGTTTTCACTATACGGCCATTTTCTGTTGCAATCATAGCGCCATCAGATGACAGCCATTTAAACCTCATGCTACCCGTGTTTGGATTGGGCTCTGTAAAGGCCAAAACCATAAAAACTCTAGGTCCATCATTCACTCTTGCGTAAATACTTGCGTAGGGTAGGGAAGTTACCTTTTCTGCAGTAACAACGGTGTCAGGTAAGCCTGTAAAGGCTTCTTTTATTGTGGAGCCTGTATCTTTTATGTATTGGCTACAGCCGGAAGCAATAGTCAAAAGGAAAATAATTAGAAAACGAAAATGCTTCATAGCAACTGCACTGTTTTGTACTCAAATATAATGTGAGTCTTATTGGAGGGAATAAAATACCCTGAGATATATGATCAGGGTATTTTTTAGACTAAGAGGTTATTTTGCTGTTCCGTCTGTACTGCTAGTACCATCATTGCCGTTAGCAGCAGCAACAGCAACAGCTGTAATTGCTACAGCACCAACAGTGACAGCCGTAGCAGTTACTGTGCCCGTTGCCGCAGTCGTTGCTGCCGAAGCACCTGCAGCGCCGCCAGTTGAGCTAGATGAAGTAGTGGCTTCTTCGCCTGCAGCCAATACATCTGTAGACATACCAAGAGCAAAAATAATTGCTAGAGCGGCATTTCTCATTGTGAATTCCCTCCAAAGTAAATATAAAAGAATGTGTGATATGTATTGATGAATACACTCAGTATAATTCTATGAGATACTTACAAAGATGTAAAAAGAATTACGTTTATAAATTTAATGTTAGCAAAATAAAGGTTGATAATGAATTCGTAGTACAATTAACTTGACTGTTTTTGTATTTTTAAACATCACTAACAATTGATCTGATGGTAAATCATGTCATTTTTTTAATTTATTTGCATTATTATTGAGTGTGTATGTATGTATGAGTGTACCTTGATTTCCCTTGCCCGGATTTTTGTTATATGTCTGTTTTTTATGCTTTTTACTTTCTTCTGGTGATGAAAGATTAGGTTTATTGTGGTTTTTTTTATCTTATTTCTCATTTTTGATATTTTATTTGTAATCTAAATAATGTTATTGACATTAAATTTTTTATTATTTAACTTAAGCTTAAATTAATTGAGTGCTTTTAATGACCGATATATTATTTGTTATTTAAGATAAATAAAGATAGTATGCGCGATTCAAGTTTTTATCTTATTTTAGTGCAATAAAAATAGATGTCAGTAAGATCTAAAGGTGTGCTGTAGTTTATATTGAGTTACTGGTTGTCGGTTGCTAACTTAACTGGTATGGCATTGTGTTCTATTAGTAATGCACCTAAATCTTACAGCATGTTCTTATTTATACGATTTGGTTCGCAATGAAGATTAAAATGTACCGTTGTTTAATTGTGTTGATCCCAGCTTTATTAACTGGTTGTGCTATTCCTGGCTCTCATTTGTCAACCAGCAAAAAAAATCTAGTATCTCACTCTGTTGATAATCAAAGTGGTGAGATCTCTGACGTCGTGAATCTATACCCGCTCACTGCTCAAACGGTGTCTAGCTATCAGACAAAGGATATTTTGGTCCCTCGATCTAATCCAGATCTTGATGTAGAAATAGCCAAATATCAATATCAAGTGGGTGTGGGAGATATTTTAAACATCACTATCTGGGATCATCCAGAGCTTACAATACCAGCGGGTTCTTATCGCAGTGCATCAGAGGCGGGTAATTGGGTTCATGCGGATGGTACGATTTTCTATCCATATATAGGCGTTGTAGAAGTAGTAGGCAAAACAGTTGGTGAGATTCGTTTAGATGTTGCTAATCGGTTAGCTAAATATATTGAAAGCCCACAAGTGGATGTTAATGTTGCCACGTTTCGCTCAAAAAAAACCTATATCACGGGTGAAGTTTCAAAGCCGGGTCAGCAGCCGATCACAAACATCCCACTGACTTTGCTCGATGCGATAAATCTTTCAGGTGGACTTTCTGAAAATGCAGATTGGCGCAATGTGTCCTTGACTAGAAAAGGTGTAGAAGAACACATTTCCCTGTATGGGCTGATGCAGAAAGGGGATCTCATGCAAAATAAATTATTACAACCTGGCGATATCATTCATGTCCCTCGCAACGATAATCAAAAAGTGTTTGTTATGGGTGAAGTCAATGAGCCGAAACTACTTAAAATGGATCGAGCTGGTATGACGCTTACCGAAGCCTTGAGCAGCGCTGGTGGGATAAGTGAGTTGTCCGCTGATGCAACAGGCGTGTTCGTCATTCGTAGTTCTGATGATAAATCAGAACGCATGGCTGATGTATATCAACTTAATATGCAAGATGCATCTGCATTAGTGGTGGGAACAGAGTTTGATCTTAATCCATATGATATCGTTTATGTTACAGCAGCTCCAGTTAGCCGATGGAATCGTGTGTTAGGGCAGTTCTTGCCAACGATCAACGGCTTTAATAATTTGAGCGAAGGTGTATTACGTATACGTAATTGGCCGTAGAAATTAATGTGACCCTTTATAGAGGCTAATTTTAGCCTCTATGTTTTAGATGATAAATACTTATGTTTAATAATATTCTTGTTGTGTGTGTTGGAAACATATGTCGTTCACCAATCGGTGAGGCAGCTTTGCAGAAGCTATTGCCAAGTACAAATGTTTTATCAGCAGGATTGGCGGCAGAAAAGAGTCGACTGGTTGGCAAGCCAGCTGATGATAAGGCTATTTTAGTGGCCGAAGAAAATGGTATAGATTTATCAAGCCATCGCTCACAGCAGTTAAGCTCGGCAGTATGCGCTGAATTTGATTTGATATTGGTGATGGAAAAAGTGCACATTGAACTAATGACTTCTATTGCACCAGAAGTACGTGGAAAGACCATGCTGTTTGGGCAGTGGATAGGTAAAAAAGATGTCCCAGATCCTTATAGAAAAAGTAAAGAAGTATTTGATTATACTTATCAGCTTATTGAACAAGCTGCGCAAGCTTGGGCAAAAAAATTATAGTAATTCAACTTCCATGTAGGTTTTAGGGCGGTATCGATAATGACCACACAGCAGACTAAGCAGCGCATGGATGCCGCTCCTGATGAGATTGATTTAAGCAAGTTATTCGGCCTTCTTATTGATGGTAAGTGGATAGTGCTATTTGTAACTATAAGCTTTGCGATTGCAGGTGTAGCATTTGCTCTTTTATCCACACCTATCTACAAAGCAGATGCGCTTATTCAAATTGAGCAAAAAAGCTCAGGTGGTGTTTCGGCCATGGTTGGCGATATGGGAGACTTTTTTGCACAAGATTCCTCAGCGACCACTGAGATTGAGATCATCAAGTCTCGAATGATACTGATTAATACTGTTGATAAATTTAACTTAACCACTGTTGTTAAGCCCGAGTATTTTCCTGTAGTGGGCAAAGGTTTTTCTCGCCTGATGGGGTTTCAACCTAGTATTGAAGTCAGTCAGTTTGAGGTGCCAAAGCACAATCAAGCACTTTCTTATCGAATAGTGGTAACTGATATTGATAAACAGTCTTACCAATTATTTAGTGAAGATGGCCGTATCATTCTCTCGGGCCGTGTTGGCGAAGTGGCTAAATCAGGCGAGTATAAGCTGCTTATATCTGAATTAGATGCAATGAATAATACTACTTTCCATACTGGCAAAACAAGTCCGTTAGAAGCAATTGCATGGCTAAAAAGTGGTTTATCTGTTAGCGAACGAGGCAAGCAAACAGGTATCATCGAACTGTCATTTGTCGGTGAAAATAGATCGAAAATTCAAGCACTACTGAATGATATTAGCCAAAATTACTTTTTGCAAAATGTGCAACGAAATTCTGCAGAAGCTGAGAAAAGTTTGGCATTTATAAAAGGTCACCTGCCTTCAATCAAGAGTGACTTGATTAGCGCTGAAAATCAGTTAAATACTTACCGCCAAGAGAATGAGTCAATCGATCTAAGTTTGGAAGCTAAATCAACATTAGAGGTGATGGTAAAGCTTGAAGCGCAGCTTAATGAGCTGACATTTAAAGAAAGTGAGATTAGTCAACGATTTACGACAGATCACCCTACCTACAAATCACTTTTGGTTCAGCGCCAAGTTTTACTTGAAGAAGAGCAGCGTTTAAATAGTCAAGTGCAAAAACTGCCTAGAACTCAGCGGGAGATTCTTCGCATGACTCGTGATGTTGAGGTCAATCAACAAATGTATATTCAGCTTTTAAATAAAGTTCAAGAGTTAAGCCTTATTAAGGCAGGTACTGTAGGTAACGTTAGGGTATTAGATAAAGCTCAAACATTTGAGCAAGCCATAAAGCCCCAAAAAGCGTTAATTGTTGTTATGGCAACACTACTCGGTGGAATGTTAAGCTTTGCTTATATTTTACTCAAAGCTGTGTTTGATCGGGGTGTTGAAAACCCAAGTGATATTGAAAATATTGGACTGTCTGTATATGCAAGCATTCCAAAGTCCTTACTGAAAGCAGATTTCATTACTAAACAAACCAGAAAGTATAAAAGTAAAGATACTTCAGAAAAAACGCTCCTAGCGGAAAGTAATCCCCTAGATCTATCAATCGAGGCTTTACGAGGGCTACGGACTAGTTTGCACTTCGCAATGCTTGAGGCGAAAAATAATGTATTCATGATCTCAGGTCCTGCTCCTAATGTTGGTAAAACTTTTATATCGACTAACTTCGCGGTGGTTGTGGCTAAAACAGGCCAGAAAGTATTATTAGTCGATGCAGATATGCGCAAAGGATACATACAGTTGCCATTTGGTTTAAAAGCTGAAAATGGTATGTCTGATTACTTGATAGGTGCACTGGAGTGCTCGTCAATAGTAAAAAATACACATCTTGATAATCTTGATATTATTACCCGGGGTAGGATACCACCAAATCCTTCTGAGCTTCTGATGCATCAGAGGTTTAAAGAATTAATTGATTGGGCATCTCAGAACTACGATCTAGTCATTATAGACACGCCTCCGGTTCTTGCCGTAACGGATCCAAGCATTGTAGGTATGCATGCGGGTACTACTTTAATGGTAACAAGGTTTGGCATGAATACAGTCAAAGAGATTGAAGCAGCTAGAAGTCGCTTCGAGCATTCAGGGATCAATGTGAAAGGAGTGATTTTCAATGCTGTTGAGAAGAGGGCCTCTTCCGATTATGGATATTACAACTATGCTTATATGAGTGATAAATAGATACTATTTATCTATTCTAATTATATGACAATCTATATAATTAGATATGAAACTGAATAATAAGAATTTATCACATATATGATGAATGAAAACTAGTAAGAGTATAAGCCTTTTGGGGGATCTTAATCCGAGGTCGGTAGCGTACTTTTTTGTCGTCCTATATCTTTTTCATGGATAGTTAAAAATATATTAAAGATTGTAGATGATTCTTATTATAATGAAAAATATTCAGTCCTAAACTCGAAGCAAAGAATGGCTTTAGTCTATATATTTATCTTTGAATGACGTAACTCGTTCACATATTGCTCTTTTTTTAACCCAGAGTTTTATCTATGTTGACCCCATAAAAATCATCTTCCATTCGCTATAATCCGAGTTCGCACAATCTAAGCATACCGTCTATATTTTAATTGATAGATTTGTTATTTTCTTGGGGACGTTATGAACTCACCACTAATTAATCAGACTCTTCCTTCTTTCGATGAGCTTATCGATCTTGCAGAGAGCAACCCTGAGGGCTTTGCTCAATTTAAACATGAAATGTGTAAAGAGATGATTATGTCTGCATCTGAAGAAATGCAGGGTAGGCTCTGGGCCCAGCAAAGTCATATAGATAGAGTGGTTGATAACTGCAAAAACCCCAATCATGCCAATGTGGTATTGATGCGTGAGCTGGTTTCTCAGATGGTTAAGTTTCAAGATGTACTTGAAGGTGACCCGGTTGAAACTGAAGAGATCAGTTGTGCACAAATTATCCCTCTTGCAGATTGGCGTTAGCTTGAGCACATTAGATTTGCTAGCTTTATAAAGTTGGTCAACACCATAAGCTATGGTAGACTGCGAACCTTAATTTAAGAGCTTTAAAATACACATTTTTACGGGGCTTAGAAAAAGGATTCAGTGTGAGCGGGATAAACCAACCATCAATAAATGAAGCATCTATACGTCAAATTCCTGTACATCTTCAAAACAGTGATAGCATCGATTTGAGGGAGCTGTTTAAAGCATTATGGGATGGTAAGGTTACTATTGCCGTGGTAACGCTTGCCTTTGTGGCTAGTGCAGTAATTTATGCATTAACTGCCCAAGAGTGGTGGTCATCCGAGGGAACCATATCTCAGGCTCAACCTCATGATGTTGCAGCTTACCAGCAGCAAGTAAAGCAGTTCCAGTCTGCTTTTGATATCTATCAAGAAGATGGCACTGTTCTAGTTAGCAAAGAACTGAATGACCTAGTGGATACCGAGGTGCTCTTCAGTCGCTTTATTGATGCATTCAATTCGAGCAACAATAAGAGGGTTTTTTTAGATTCGAGTCAAGAGTTTCAAGCGTTTAAAGCTAAGTTGAATGACAATGACAATGACGATGATGACGCCACGTCCCGCTTATATGTAGACTGGTTTGGAAAAGTGAAAGCACAACTTTTAAACAAGAAAGGAATAAATTCAGCTTACGAGGTAAGTTTTCAAGCGGCAACCAAAGATAGTAGCTTTAGCTTGTTAAACGCCTATATTGACATCATCGCTAAACAAGTACAGCAAGAATCACTGAATAATTTGCAAGCCATTGTTGGTGGTAAACGAGATGAGTTAATCCAGCAGAAAAGAATCTTGGAAACGCAAGCGGCCTATAAGATTATGGTTGAAATTGAGCGTGCAAAGTATGCATTAGATATAGCTAAAGCGGCGGACGTGAATCAGCCTATACAGATCAATAACAATGAGATTTTTAGTATTGGCTTCGGAGCAAAAGCGCTTGCCGCCAAAATAAAAGCGTTAGAGTCGGTGAAAAACCTCAATGTTGTTGAGCCGCGTCTCCAACAAATCAATGCTAAGCTCTCGATGCTAGAAACGTTAGAAGTCGATCGCTCTATCCAGTTCAAAACTTTTCGCTTCCTAGACAATGTTGAAAAGTCACTCTCTCGTGATAAACCGAAACGTGTGTTGATCGCAGTGTTAGGTGCGCTACTGGGCGGCATGCTTGGTATTGCCATCGTTCTTGTTCGTTTTGCGTTTCGCAGTGAAGAAGAAACCCAATAATTGGCTAGCGTTAATCAAGAGAGGTTGTCACTCTAAGTCAGCCTCTCACCTTCTAAACTGATACATTTCTTTCCTCTAAATCCAACCTAAGTCACAATTTTTTTATTTCACCACCTTGGATTTCTTCAAGACATCCCACATATAGATAACACAAGACTTTGACGCCTTGTGTTATCGCACTAGGTATTTATCCAACAACATAAAAATCTCAGGAGAGACGACCGATGAACATTCGTCCATTACACGACCGAGTTATCGTAGAACGCCAAGAAGTTGAGTCAAAATCAGCAGGTGGTATTGTTTTGACTGGTTCTGCTGCAGAGAAATCAACTCGCGGTGTGATTTTGGCTATTGGTAAAGGCCGCATTCTAGAGAATGGCACAGTTATGCCTCTCGATGTTAACGTAGGTGACACAGTGATTTTCGCTGAGGGTTACGGTACGAAAACTGAAAAAATCGACGGTAAAGAAGTTCTAGTTATGTCTGAAAGTGACATCATGGCTATCGTTGAGCAATAAACTAGCAATCATTGAGTAATTTTACTCAGATTCAACTGTTAATCGAATAAAACTAAAGAATTTTAGAAAAGGAAACTAAAGATGGCTGCTAAAGACGTTAAATTTGGTAATGATGCGCGTATTAAAATGCTAGAGGGCGTCAATGTCCTAGCTGACGCAGTAAAAGTAACTCTAGGCCCTAAAGGCCGTAACGTTGTTCTAGACAAATCTTTTGGTGCACCAACTATTACTAAAGATGGTGTATCGGTAGCTCGTGAAATTGAACTTGAAGATAAGTTCCAAAACATGGGTGCACAAATGGTTAAAGAAGTCGCTTCTCAAGCAAATGATGCTGCTGGCGACGGTACTACTACTGCGACGGTTCTTGCCCAATCCATTGTTAACGAAGGCTTGAAAGCGGTTGCAGCAGGCATGAACCCAATGGATCTTAAGCGTGGTATTGATAAAGCTGTTATTGCGGCAGTGAAAGCGCTTGGTGAGCTTTCTGTTGACTGTAAAGGCAGCAAAGAAATCGAGCAGGTAGGTACTATTTCTGCAAACTCAGATACTAGCGTAGGTAAAATTATTGCTGAAGCAATGGAACGAGTTGGCCTAGATGGCGTGATCACTGTTGAAGAAGGCCAAGCTCTTCAAGATGAACTCGATGTAGTAGAAGGCATGCAGTTCGATCGTGGTTATCTATCTCCGTACTTCATCAACAATCAAGAATCTGGTTCTGTTGAGCTGGAAAATCCATTTATCTTGCTGATTGATAAGAAAATATCAAACATCCGTGAGTTGCTTCCTACTCTTGAAGCAGTCGCGAAAGCCTCTCGCCCTCTTCTGATTATTGCGGAAGATGTAGAAGGTGAAGCGTTAGCAACACTCGTTGTCAACAACATGCGTGGTATTGTTAAAGTTGCTGCAGTTAAAGCGCCTGGTTTTGGTGATCGTCGTAAAGCTATGCTACAAGATATCGCTACCCTAACTGGCGGTACGGTTATCTCTGAAGAAGTAGGTCTTGAGTTAGAGAAAGTGGTATTAGAAGATCTTGGTCAAGCGAAGCGTGTTGCGATTACTAAAGAAAACACCACTATCATCGATGGTCTAGGTGAAGAAGCTATGATCCAAGGTCGTGTTGCTCAAATTCGCCAGCAGGTTGAAGAAGCAACTTCTGACTACGACAAAGAGAAGCTGCAAGAGCGTGTTGCTAAGCTTGCCGGTGGTGTTGCTGTGATCAAAGTAGGCGCTGCGACTGAAGTTGAAATGAAAGAGAAGAAAGACCGCGTTGAGGATGCATTGCATGCGACTCGCGCAGCTGTTGAAGAAGGTGTTGTTGCTGGTGGTGGTGTAGCACTTATCCGCGCTGCTTCTAAAATTGTTGACCTTGAAGGTGACAATGAAGAGCAAAATGTCGGAATTCGTGTTGCATTGCGTGCAATGGAATCTCCAATTCGCCAAATCACGCAAAATGCAGGTGATGAAGAGTCTGTCGTTGCGAATAACGTCAAAGGCGGTGAGGGTAGCTACGGTTATAATGCTGCAACAGGTGAATATGGAGACATGCTAGAGATGGGTATCCTAGACCCAACTAAAGTGACTCGCTCTGCGCTTCAATTCGCAGCATCTATCGCGGGTCTTATGATCACCACAGAAGCTATGGTGACTGATAAGCCACAAAAAGATGCACCAGCGATGCCTGATATGGGCGGCATGGGCGGAATGGGTGGTATGGGCGGCATGATGTAAGCCCTCATCACTTAGCTGAATGAAAAACGGAGACCTGAGTCTCCGTTTTTTTATATCTTTAAACATGGTAAATCTATAAACATATTAAATCTATAAATATAGCCATTACCCTAAGATGAAATCTTTTTGTTTATAAAACAATTTCTCTTAATTGTGGGTCTTTTCGTTCAAGGTAGTGGGTCGATTTGATGCGCCTGATTGTACGACATCTTCCTCTTATGAGCAGTGTTTCTGTAGTCGCCATATTGCCCTGTCGAGTGATCCCTTCCAGTAGATCTCCCTTAGTAATACCTGTGGCGGAAAAAATAACATTATCACTTTTAGCCATGTCCTCCATAGCCAGGACTACGTTAGCCTCAACGCCCATTTCTTTGCAGCGATTTAGCTCATCGGCACCGTAAATGCGGTTTTCTTCGCTATCACCTTTCACATGATGACGGGGTAGTAAACGTCCGTGCATATCTCCATCGAGAGAGCGAATCACAGCGGCAGAAATGACACCTTCTGGAGCGCCGCCAATGCCATACATGACATCGACTTCACTCTCTGGCATACAGGTTAAAATCGATGCTGCAACATCACCATCCGGTATAGCAAAAACCCGCACACCCATAGATTGCATCTGATCAATAACCTCTGCGTGACGTGGTTTGGCTAAGGTAATAACAACCAAGCTATCGAGAGTTTTGTGTAATGCTTGTGCTACATTTTCCAGATTTTCTTTAAGGGGTTTATTGAGGTCTATACAGCCTTTAGCCCCGGGGCCAACAACCAGTTTTTCCATGTACATATCAGGTGCCTTGAGAAAGCTTCCTTTTTCTCCTGCGGCCAACACAGCTAATGCATTCGATTGCCCCATTGCTGTCATTCGGGTGCCTTCAATTGGATCGACAGCAATATCAATCTCTTCGCCACCTAGCCCCACTGTTTCGCCGATGTACAGCATGGGTGCATCATCGATTTCCCCTTCTCCGATCACTATCTGACCATTTATTTCAGTTTGGTTTAACAAAATGCGCATGGCTTCAACGGCTGCACCATCGGCAGCATTTTTATCACCGCGTCCCAACCATTTGTAACCAGCTAAGGCTGCGCCTTCTGTTACGCGAGAAAAAGCCATCGCTAAATCACGTTTCATATTTGCTCCAAATAAAAGTAGGGCAGAAAAGGGTAATCTGAGCGAATTTTAGCATAGTTGGATCTGGTAAAAAAAGCGCTAAAAATGTCAGATAAGAGTTGAAATTACCCCACAAACTAGAAATGTTAGACTAACCCTATTGTTAACCCTTGCCTGTTTGTTGTGGCGTGCAAATGACTGATATTTAAATTAGTCTTAGAATGTAATATTTATCGAGATAGGTTTTGTGATGGAAAAATTTCAATTTCGCCAGGTTTTTATCTTCACAGCTTTACTTTTTGTGGTGTTGTTCTGCTCTGCATACTTGTTTGATGTTTATTTGTTCTTTCCGTTTTTTGCTTTGTTTGCCTACAGCAGCCTAATTGGTGGATTACTGTGGGCTTTAACTCTTGCTAAAAAAAGAAGCGAATGTATTGCCACTGCGCTAGGGTTAATTTTTCTTGGCACATTTGCTTCTGTAGATATTTTACTTGCTAGTAATGAAGCGATCGAAATGTTCATGAGGTTGTCTAACCAACATTTCTCACGAGATATCCTGCATAGCCTGACGCAAGTATTATTGGTGTTAGTTAATATTTTTACTGGCAGTCTAGCGGCCAATGTACTTTTCCATGGTTTATGTAAGCCTTTGCAAAAGTAGACTGAATGAGGATATTAAACCAGCAGGTACTAAGAACCTTATAACATAAATGAAGTTTTAACCGTTTATACCTCAATAAAGCTGACTTTTACCGATATTGTAATTCACCCGTATAGTTGTACTATTGGCAAGTTAGCTAGATCTAACTTCATAAAAGTATGATAAAAACACATAAAAAATGTGCGGTGAGTCCTTCTCCGTCAGTGTATTGTCAAGGTATGCTGTTTTTTTAATCGAATGGTGTAAAAAATACAATATAGAGCGTGTTTCTCACCCTCTGCCTGAGTAGAATGAGAGCATAAGGTGGAGTATAGCGCTTCACGATAATCGGATAATACAAGGTAGGCCAAGATGTCTTTTGAAGTACTAGAAAAACTAGAAACAAAAATACAAACCGCAGTTGATACTATTGCACTTCTGCAGATGGAAGTCGAAGAGCTAAAAGAAGAAAAGCAGAAGCTTGCTGTAGAGGCTGATGAGTTGCGTTCGAGTCGTGAAGAGATGGAAGAGAAGACGGAACAAATGCAACAAGAGCACTCTGCTTGGCAGGATCGTATTCGTAACCTGTTAGGTAAAATGGACGAAGTCGAATAGTGACGAATGTATAATAAAAAGGGTTGACCATGGTCAACCCTTTTTATTATGTACGTTATTGATGACTTAATATTGTGTATTGCTATTGATTCTCTTATACCTTAGGCCTTACACCTAATGTATGACAAAGTGCATAAGTCATCTCGGCGCGGTTGAGTGTGTAAAAGTGAAAATCTTTGACGCCTTCACGGCTTAAAATCCGAATCATATCTATTGCTTGGCTTGCGCCTACTAACTGCCTGGTGGTTGGGTCATCATCTAAGCCTTCAAACTGTTTAGCCATCCAGCTTGGTACTTTTACGTTGTTTTGCGCAGCAAAGCGAGAGGCTTGCTTAAAGTTAGAGACTGGCAGGATTCCCGGCACGATTTCTACATCAATTCCTGCTGCGACACACCGATCACGAAATCTTAAATAGCTTTCGACATCAAAGAAAAACTGAGTAATTGCGCGATTTGCACCTGCTTCTACTTTGCGTTTTAAATTTAGAAGATCAGCTTGAGCACTTTTTGCTTCAGGGTGAACTTCTGGAAATGCTGCGACAGAGATATCAAAGTCATGACGCTCTTTAAGTAGAGTAACGAGATCGCAAGCATACATATCAGGTTTTCCACCGCCTGGTGGTATATCACCTCGCAGAGCGACGATACTTTGAATACCATTGGCCCAGTAATCTTCCGCAATGTGAATCAGCTCTTCTCTGGAGGCATCGATACATGTTAAGTGAGGTGCAGCGACTAAGCCTGTTTGAGTTTTAATTTCTTTAATTATGGAGTGAGTACGGTCGCGCTCTCCTGAGTTGGCTCCGTATGTTACTGAGACAAACTTTGGCTGTAGCGTCTTTAATCTTTGAACTGAGTTCCATAGTGTCTCTTCCATCTTTTTGCTGCTAGGTGGAAAAAACTCAAATGACACATTGATATTGTCAGAAAGCTCCGCGACGTTCTGGTTTAAGGCATCGATATGGCCAGCGTGTGTGTATCCCATTTTACTTTCTCCGTGTGGTTTAGCATGACCACAAAATGCTAAATTTCAAATTGACGTTTAGACGTCTATATGTCTAAAGAATGTGATGAATACGATTTAAAGTCAACCATGAGATCATGAATTTTCTTCAAGTCAGATATTAGTCTTTTTCAATTATAGGCCGCTGGCTTTTATCTAAATCGGCACCCCCCCCTAAATGGAATAATAAAAGCGCAGCCAATGGCTGCGCTAAAAGATTAAAGTAAACTTGCGAGTAAGTTGAGATCGGATTGTATCGCTCCAGCTGTCACTTCTCTACCTGCCCCAGGTCCTCGAATGACCAAAGGGTTATCTTTATACCATTTACTTTCTATAGCAAAGATATTGTCGCATGGTAATAAATTGGCCAGCGCATGATTTTTATCCAACGCTTCAACACCTACAGTCGCTAAGCCATTTTTCTCCAGTCGAGCCACATAGCGAAGTACTTTATCTTCGTTTTGTGCCTTTGCTAACCGTTCAGCCATTATTTCACTTAATAGCTGGCCTCTATCGAGAAAGTCATCAAGTGTTAATCTTGCCAGATCTTCTGGAACTAGGCTCTCGACGTTGACTGACTCAGGTTCAAGCTCTAGCCCCGCTTCACGAGCCAGAATAACGAGCTTGCGCATCACATCTGAACCATCGAGATCATGGCGAGGGTCAGGCTCTGTTAAGCCTTGCTGCCAAGCAAGATCAACGAGCTCTGCAAAGGGAACACTGCCATCATATTGCTGGAACAACCATGATAACGTACCGGAAAAGATACCGGATAATGCATGAATATCATCACCACTCTCACGAAGATCTTTGACGGTGTGATTAATTGGTAGACCAGCACCCACAGTTGCATTGTAGAACCAGTGACGATTAATCTTGGCAAATGCACTTTGAACTTGATGATAGTATTGACTTGAAGCAGAGCCTGCGACTTTATTAGCTGATATGAGATGCATCCCTTGTTCGGCAATATAAGTATAGCACTGTGCAAGCTGCTGACTTGCGGTAACATCTAGTACGACTACGTCATCATAACCTTGTATAGCACCGAGTTTTTTAATCCATTCATCTTCCTGATATTCAATTGCTTCCTCTTCATAATGATGACTGACATCGGCGGGATCAATGCCTTCTGGGCTGAGCCAGTAATTTTGACTACCTACTATGGCAATCAGCTCAAAATTAATACCATGGCGCTTTTCTAATTTATGTTTTTGTTTCGCAAATAGATCAAGCCAACTTGAACCAATATTTCCTTTGCCACACAGGGCTATACCTACTCGCTTATGTGCTTGGAAGAGTTGGCCATGAATGGCTTTGACTAGGTTTGATGTGTTGGTGCTACGCAATATAGCCACAAGGCTCAGCCCTGATGGGGACTCAGCGATAAATTCAACAGGTGCCGATTTGAGTTTTTGATAGAAGCCGTAGCAATGGTTAGCATTTTTTGTCACCCCCGCGCCAACCGCTGCGACTAAAGAGAAGCCTTCTTTGAGCTTTATTTCAGCTTCGATAGCCGCATCTTGTAGGTACTCTAGAGCGCCACCAGCAATCTCTGAGGTATAGGCTAGGCGCAGTGTTTGTTGATCATCTTGGGCTTCATAGGTAAGAGGGTCGAGTTGAGCACGCTTAAGGCTTGTCAATGTTTCTTGTTTTAGTCGTTCAAAATCATGCCCAGAAGAAAAGTGAAGTTGAATTAAGAGAACTTCATTTAATGAGGAAATGATTTTAGCTCCTCGCCCTGAAGCAAGCACTCGCTCAATACGTGTCGAACCAGCTTCTGGGTCATAACTGCAGCGTAAGTGGAGGTCCATTGAACTTTGTGCGACGGGCTGTAGAGTGCGGCTATGTAGAACAGGGGCTGCTAAACGAGCGAGTTCATTGGCTTCATCTAGGCGTAGCAAGGGTAATAGGCAGGCATCGGAAACAAGGCGAGGATCTGCGCTGTATACACCAGCAACATCACTCCAAATTGTAACTCGTGAAACCTCCGCCAGACCACCGATAACGGTTGCTGAATAATCCGAACCATTACGTCCAAGTAAGATAGTATGACCTTGTTCATCCTGTGCCATAAATCCGGTAATCACGATACGATGATTAGCGTGCTGAGCCAGAACTTCTTTGATTAAAGGGTAGGAAGTACCTCGGTTAACTTCTGGCTGTGTTGCAGCTTCGGCACGTAGAAAAGCACGAGAGTCCTGTGCGACGGCCTGTATACTATTTTGGTTTAGTACGCTGGCGAGCAAACGTGCCGACCATATTTCACCATGACCAAGTACTGAAGCTTTTTGAGCAGTGTTTAATGGGGCGGTGAGCTCACCTAAAGTACTAAACTCATCGTCGAGAGCTGCAATAAGATTGACTTGTAACCCGTCTTGAAAGAGTTCATTGACGAGCTGTATTTGGAATTGGCGCAGGGATTGAAGAACTTCGTGAGCGAGGCGGCCATCTTTATTTAAGGCATCCAAAAATTCGATTAGGTGGTTAGTTGTTTTCCCTGCGGCTGAGACCACAATCAGATCATTAGGGGTAGAATACTCTTTCAGTATGTTGGCTACTCGGCGATAACATTCTGGATTTGCTAGACTACTTCCGCCAAATTTATGTAACTGCCGCTGTTGGCTCATAGGAGCGACTCCTTGGTTTTACTAAATGCTTGTTCTAAATCGTTAATCAGGTCTTCAGCGTCTTCCAGACCAACAGATAAACGTAAAAGCTGTTGAGAGACTCCTGCCTTTTCAAGAGCCGCTTCTCCCATGGCTCTATGTGTCATGGAGGCTGGGTGGCAAATCAGACTTTCAACGCCTCCAAGTGATTCTGCGAGCGAAAACAGCTTCAGCTCGCCTACGAAGTATTTTAGTTGATCAAAGTTGCCTGAAAACTCGAAACTCAGCATGGAACCAAATCCTGATTGCTGTTTTTTGGCGATTTCATGGCCAGGGTGTTCAGGTAGACTAGGGTGATAAATTTGCCCGACAAAAGATTGTGATTTGAGATAGTCTAAAATTTGGTTTGCACTTTCTTCGTGTACTTTCATTCTTGCGCTAAGAGTGCGAATACCGCGCAATGTCATATAACTATCGAAAGGGGTCCCGGTTGCCCCTATGCAGTTTCCCCACCATGCTAAGTCGTCACAGTGCTGCTTGTTTTTGGCGATGATTACCCCGCCAATGACGTCAGAATGACCATTGATATATTTAGTGGTGGAGTGAATAACAAAATCAGCCCCTAGCTCTAATGGTTTTTGGAATACAGGCGTTAAAAAGGTGTTATCAACGCCAACTTTGGCTCCTACCTTACTGGCTTTGTCACACACATTGGCGATATCTACTACGCGAACCAGTGGGTTTGAAGGGGTTTCTAGCAAGATAAGTTTCGGTTTTTGTCCAAGGGCAGCATCGAGAGCCTGTGCATCCGACTGATCAACAAAAAGAACATTAAAATCACCTTTTTGAGCGCGGGTGTTAAATAATCGATATGTTCCACCATAACAGTCATGTGGAGCAATGATTAGGTCATCTGGCCCAAGAAAAGCTGAGATCCACAAGTTAAGTGCTGATGTGCCACAATTAGTTACCACAGCCCCTTCTCCTGACTCTAACTCAGAAAGAGTTTGTTCTAATAGTCCGCGATTTGGATTGCCTGAACGGGTATAGTCATATTTCGGTACTTCGCCAAAAGCTGGAAAGCCAAAGTTTGTTGAGAGGTATATTGGTGGCACAACAGCATGATATTGGGTGTCCGATTCGATACCAGTACGAACTGCTATTGTGGCTGCTTTTCGGGGGCTCATAAATGTTTCCTTTCGAACAGTAGTAACTTATTTGGAAATAACACTATACCTTTTCATTAATGTTAGAGATATGTTATTCCAATCAACTCTTTTTACTTTACCTTGAGTTTTTTTAGGCGTCAATACATCTAGACGTCTATATATCTTTGCTTATGGACATAAATCCCGCTAAAATTACCTCTTATAATTTTATACATAATCAATCATTAAAGGTGCGCAATGGCAGATTGGAACGGTGAGTATATTAGCCCGTATGCTGAACATGGGAAGAAAAGTGAGCAAGTCAAAAAGATAACAGTATCTATCCCATTGAAAGTATTAAAGGTTTTAACTGATGAGCGTACTCGTCGTCAGATTAATAATCTACGCCATGCGACCAATAGTGAGTTGCTTTGTGAGGCATTCCTTCACGCCTATACAGGCCAGCCATTACCGACGGATGAAGATTTAAGAAAAGATCGCCCTGATGATATTCCGGCAGAGGTGAAAAAGCTCATGACTGAGATGGGAATTGCTTTTGAATCCTATGACGAAGAGTAAATCTTTAGCCAGAGTTATTCTAATTAATATCGGCACTGGTTTGCGTAATTACTAACGATTGGCGTGGTTTTGTCTTTGTTGTACTCAGACGCAATAATACTTAAGACGGACTAGTATTCAAAACCGCTGGCTTTTTAGTCAGCGGTTTTTTATTTGTAACAAAAATACTGTTATGACTGCATATAATTATCAGGCATTTCGATACGAGCAACACCTGATTCTACTGCGGCATTCGCAACAGCTTTGGCCACACGTGGTAATAGGCGTGGGTCCATAGGTTTAGGAATAATATAATCTGTTCCAAACTCAAGCTTATCGACTCCTGCGGCCTTTAGAACACCAGCAGGCACGTCTTCTTTAGCCAGTTCTCTAATAGCGTCGACAGCAGCAAGCTTCATGGCGTCATTAATTTCGCTGGCGCGCACATCTAAAGCACCGCGGAAAATAAATGGAAAACATAGCACATTGTTTACTTGGTTTGGATAATCACTGCGTCCTGTGCCCATGATGAGGTCATCGCGAACTTGATGGGCGAGTTCTGGTTTGATTTCAGGATCTGGATTAGAACAAGCAAACACTATTGGCTTATCAGCCATTAATTTAAGCGCTTCAGGTTCAAGCAAATTTGGTCCTGAGACACCCAGAAATAGGTCAGCACCTTCTATTACGTCCTCTAGAGTTCGTTTATCTGTATTGTTCGCAAATAGCTGTTTGTACTGATTGAGATCGTCTCGGCGGGTATGAATTACACCTTTGCGGTCGAGCATATAGATTTTTTCACGCATTGCGCCGCACTTTATTAAAAGCTCCATACATGCAACGGCTGCAGCTCCTGCACCTAAACACACAATTGTGGCTTCTTCGAGCTTTTTCCCTTGTAGTTCGATAGCGTTGAGCATTCCTGCTGCTGTAACGATTGCCGTGCCATGTTGGTCATCATGGAAGACAGGCACATCACAGCGCTCGATAAGCTGCTTCTCGATTTCAAAGCAGTCCGGTGCTTTGATATCTTCTAAGTTAATTCCACCAAAGGTATCTGCAATGTTGGCGACCGTATCGATGAACTCTTCAAGTGTACGATGCTTAACTTCAATGTCGATAGAATCTAAACCTGCAAAGCGTTTAAATAATAGTGCTTTCCCTTCCATGACAGGTTTTGATGCTAGAGGACCTAAGTTACCAAGGCCTAAGATTGCTGTACCGTTCGAGATGACAGCGACCATATTGCCTTTTGCGGTGTACTTGTAGACATTGTCTGCATTTTGCGCAATTTCACGAACAGGTTCCGCAACGCCAGGGCTGTATGCAAGTGCAAGGTCACCGGCTGTTTCTGCTGGTTTGGATAGCTCTACGGAAATTTTACCTGCTATTGGATGTGCGTGGTAATCCAAAGCTTGCTGACGGAATTGCTCTTCAGGAGAAAGTGCTTGGCTATGGTCATCGGACATGGGTGTAGATACTCGTTAATAATGATTTGGATAGGGAAAGTTCATTCTAGATTAAGTCAATCAAGCTGCAAAGGTGAGAGTACGAGCCAAAGTGACAAAATAAGCTAATTGATAGGAGATAAGACCAGATAGTGAGAGATAGCTCAACTGAATGGCTGTATGTAACAACTATCAAGCAAGATATATGGCAGCAAACAAAAAAGGACGCGATCGCGTCCTTTTCATCTTCTAAGAAGTAATTTCTTACTTAGAAGCAAGAGCACCAAAGCGCTTGTTGAAGCGATCAACACGGCCGCCAGTATCAACGATACGTTGCTTACCAGTGTAGAATGGGTGACATTTATCACATACATCTAGGTGGATTGACTCTTTGGTCAGAGTTGAGTTGAACTCAAAAGAGTTACCGCAAGAGCAAGTTGCTTTAACTGCTTTGTATTCTGGGTGGATACCAACTTTCATGGGAAAACCTCTATATAGGCCGTGTCGCTATCCGATTCTAAGCCGGACACCACACGTAAGTTAAAAAATTTCATTTTGGATACCGCTGCACTTTGGCAAGCCATATCACTCAGGCGCGACATTCTAATGAATAGAGTGCTCAGGATCAACCAATTTACTCATTAATTTGCTACTTTTTTAGCCGTTAGGCAGAGCGGATGACCAACATAATCCCGTTACTTTCCCGTAGGTCACTTTTCCCTTAGACTGATAACGTTTCTTCTCTTCAGTGTTATTCCTATATGCGACCAACTATAGCCAGAGTAGCTTTGCCGGTTCCTCTTGATAAACAGTTCGATTATCAGATCCCTTCTCATTTGACTGCTGTTGTCGGTGGTAGAGTTCTGGTGCCATTTGGGCCCAAAAGCATGGTGGGGATTGTTATTGCTCTGGCTAATGATTCTGAATTTGATTTGGACAAACTTAAGCCACTTAAGCAGGTACTGGACCGAGAGCCTATATGGAGTAATGGTTTATACGAACTTCTTCAGTGGTGTGGCAAATTTTACCAATACCCATTGGGTGAGACATTAGCCAATGCTCTACCAGCATTATTGCGCAAAGGAAAGCCCGCTACTTTTGCCCCATTGATTGAATGGCGAATCACGTCAGTTGGACGTGATCAGCTGATGCAAGGCTTTGGTCGTGCAGTAAGGCATGCGCAAGTGATGCGGATACTAGAAAATGGTCCTACTTCACATCAATACATAATAGATCAACAAGTTGCTCCAAGCGTATTAAAGAAATTAGCACAAAAGGGCTGGATAGAATCGATTGAGAGTAATCCAAAGCCTCAATGGCCAGATAGTGTTGAAGCCGAAGTCGACAGGCCTGTATTAAATGAAGAGCAAGCCATCGCCATTGCAACTGTGAATAACTTCCAGGGGTTTGGTTGTTTTTTACTTGAAGGAGTTACAGGTTCAGGCAAAACGGAAGTTTATCTTAACCTTATAAAGCCGGTATTAGAGCAAGCCAAGCAAGCTTTGGTTTTGGTGCCAGAAATAGGCTTAACACCACAAACAATCAATCGATTTAGGAAACGTTTTAACCTACCTGTTGCAGTAATCCACTCTGGCTTAAATGACAGTGAAAGGTTAAATGCATGGTTAAGTGCGAGAGATAAAGCTGCGGGTATTGTCATTGGTACTCGCTCTGCGCTGATGACGCCTTTTGCTGACCTTGGCATTATTATTGTTGATGAAGAGCATGATGCTTCTTATAAACAGCAAGACAGTCTTCGCTATCATGCGCGTGATGTCGCTATCATGCGAGCGAGTAAAGAGAATATACCAATAGTGCTTGGTTCTGCTACTCCAGCTCTCGAAACTTTGCATAATGCATTATCTAGAAAATATCACCATTTGACCCTGTCGCTGCGAGCTGGTAACGCTGTGCCTCCCGCGAACAGAGTAATTGACGTTAAGGGGCAGTATTTAGAAAGCGGCCTTTCAGCAGTTTTAATTGCTGAGATGCGAAGGCACCTTGAAGCAGGTAATCAGGTTATGCTGTTTCTCAATCGCCGTGGATTTTCTCCCGCTTTGATGTGTCATGATTGTGGTTGGATTGCTGAATGTAAAAGATGTGATGCTTATTATACGTATCATCAATCTAGTAATGAAATACGTTGTCATCATTGTGGCTCCCAGCAAGCTACGATACGACAGTGTCATGGCTGTGGTTCTTCTCAACTGGTTACTGTAGGTGTCGGCACCGAGCAGTTGCAGGAGCAACTATCGATACTTTTTCCAGATTACAAAACTATTCGTATTGATCGTGATAGCACTAGACGTAAAGGTAGTTTAGAGTCGGCTCTTGGTGCCATTCGCAATAAGGAATATCAGATTTTAATTGGCACTCAGATGTTAGCAAAAGGGCACCACTTTCCTGATGTGACGCTTGTGGCTTTACTTGATGTTGATGGCTCCTTGTACAGCAGTGACTTTAGAGCGCCTGAGAGGTTAGCGCAATTATTTATTCAAGTTGCTGGTCGAGCTGGACGCGCCAGTAAACCTGGAGAGGTGATACTTCAAACTCACCATCCTGAACATAGCTTACTCCAAACCTTGATCACCAATGGATATCGGCATTTTGCTGAGTCTGCGTTACAAGAGCGGCAGATTGCCAACTTGCCTCCCTATTCGTTTTTAACTTTGTTTCGTGCAGAAGCCAATCAATCTCAGGATGTTGAGAACTTTTTACGTCAAGTGCGTTATACACTTGAAGTGCACCCTCTATTTAAACAGGATTGCCAAATCCTTGGACCTACACCTGCGCCTCTCGCAAAAAGAGCGGGTAGGCACCGTTGGCAATTGATACTCCAGACTAAGAGTCGCTCAATAATGCAAAAGTTGCTTATTAGTGCTAAACCAGCGATCCAGATGTTGCCAAATTCGAAAAAAGTGCGCTGGTCATTAGATATTGAGCCGCAGGATTTAAGCTGATTTCAGCTTTTTCATTTAATTGTGATTCATATCTCGCAGCTAGTCTGATTTTTGTTAATCACCCCGTAATATTCTGCGCTGAAATGAATAAACTATGAATTGATTTGAATGATTTATTTTAATGATACGCGATAGATAAACGATTTATCGGGAAGATAATCGTTTTGGTAGGGGGGCAGCCTATCACTATCGATTCAGGTAGCATAAGGCGCTACCATAGTTTAGAAAATAAAGAGGGTAATAAATCTATGGCGACAATGAAGGATGTTGCTCAGCTGGCTGGCGTTTCAACTGCGACGGTATCGCGGGCGCTTATGAATCCGGAAAAAGTATCTTCAGCCACAAGGAAGCGAGTCGAGGATGCGGTGTTAGAGGCAGGGTACTCACCTAATTCACTGGCACGTAACCTACGTAGGAATGAGTCTAAAACTATAATAGCTATCATTCCAGATATCTGCGATCCCTACTACACCGAAATTATTCGTGGGATTGAAGATGCAGCTGTGGAGCATGGATACATAGTGTTACTTGGTGATAGTGGGCAACAGAAAAAACGAGAGAGCTCTTTCGTTAATTTGGTTTTTACCAAACAGGCAGATGGTATGTTGCTGCTTGGAACTGATTTACCATTTGATGTCAGCAAGCCAGAACAGAAAAATTTACCGCCAATGGTAATGGCATGTGAATTTGCGCCAGAACTTGAGCTACCTACGGTACATATTGATAACCTAACTTCAGCATTTGAAGTCGTAAATTATTTGACTCAAATGGGGCACAAGCGCATAGCTCAACTATCTGGACCAGAGTCCGCAGTTTTGTGCCAGTTTCGTCACCAAGGGTATCAGCAAGCGCTCCGTCGAGCGGGTATTACCATGAATCCCAATTACTGTATTCAGGGGCGCTTTACATTTGAAGATGGTGCCAAAGGGATTAGGCAGCTATTAGCGTTGCCTGAGCCGCCTACTGCTATTTTTTGTCATAACGACGCTATGGCGATTGGAGCCATTCAAGAAGCGAAAAAATTAGGCTTGCGCGTACCTACAGACTTGTCTGTAGTAGGCTTTGATGATATTCACTTTGCGCAATATTGCGATCCGCCATTAACGACAATTTCACAGCCTCGCTATGAAATAGGCCGTCAAGCTATGTTGATGATGCTAGATCTATTGAGGGGACATGATGTTAGAGCTGGGTCTCGTTTACTCGAAACTCAATTGATTATTCGAGATAGCGCAGCTCCTCCCAGAAATTGTTAATTGTTAGAGCTGATTTTTAAGCTAGGTTCAAAAGCGATACATTTTGATGTGTCGCTTCCATTTCCCCACTGTTATCGGGACGCAATCTGCATTACCATAGCAACAGAGGTTGCAGACATAGATATACAGCAGTGGCAAATAGAGATTATGTAAAACGCGGTCGCGGTAATAGTGGGAGAAAAACCTCGCGTAAGAAACCGTCATCCCGCAGAAAACCTTGGCGAAGCGGTTTGTTGGCTTTGGGATTGGCTGGAGGGTTTGGTTATGGGCTTTATATTTTGAGTAATGATCCAGAACCGCCTCAACCTGTTGTGCAGCAGAAGCAATCTAAGTCAAAACCAAAAAAAGTTCTTCCGCCTCCTCCTCAAGAGAAGTGGGACTATGTCGAATCTTTACCAAGCCGCGAAATTGAAGTGATAGCTAAAGAGCAAGTGGTATCCGAGATTCCATACATTATGCAGTGTGGAGCTTATACCAATGCAGATCAGGCTGAAGCTCGTAAGCTTGATATCGCTTTTCAAGGTATAAATAGCAAAATACGCAAAAAAGAAGGCAGTAAATGGTATCGAGTTGTTCTTGGTCCTTACAAATATAAACGTGATGCTGAAAGAGATAAGCACAAGCTGCAACGTGTGAAGATAGAGCCTTGCGCCATTTGGAAAGATACGCAGTAATCAAATGGATTTTTTGATTGTTGGCATGGAATGCTAAAGAGCCGTTACGTGATTTGGTATTCTTGATTGAAATACTTTCTTCCCTTGAATTTGTCAATTATTAACCTCATATATTGTCTAACATTGAAATTAAAATACTTATGAGGCTCCACTCGTGACTACTATTGTATCTGTACGCCGAAATAATAAAGTCGTCATCGCAGGTGATGGACAGGTATCACTAGGTAACACTGTAATGAAAGGGAACGCACGTAAAGTTCGTCGCCTATACAACAATAAAGTGTTGGCTGGTTTTGCTGGTGGTACAGCCGACGCATTTACTCTCTTTGAGCGTTTTGAAAGTAAGCTGCAAATGCATCAGGGTCATCTGACTAAGGCAGCCGTCGAGCTAGCAAAAGATTGGCGCAGTGATCGTGCGTTGAGAAAGTTGGAAGCCTTGCTGGCTGTGGCCGACGAGACTGCGTCCTTGATTATTACGGGGAACGGTGATGTTGTTCAGCCAGAAAACGATCTGATTGCTATAGGTTCTGGGGGGAGTTTTGCCCAAGCAGCAGCGACGGCATTACTTGAAAATACTGAGTTGGATGCAGGTGAGATCGCGCAGAAATCGCTAAAAATCGCAGGCGATATCTGTGTGTTTACTAATCAATATCACACTATCGAAGAACTAGAAACTCCAGTAGATAAGACTGAATAAGCAAAGATAGTGGTTATAAGAATTAAAGGAATTTGATTATGTCTGAAATGACTCCTCGCGAAATTGTTCATGAACTAAATCGTCATATTATCGGCCAAGATAATGCGAAACGCTCTGTTGCTATTGCTTTGCGTAATCGCTGGCGCCGAATGCAGTTGGAAGAAAGTCTGCGTGTTGAAGTTACTCCTAAGAATATTTTAATGATTGGTCCAACGGGTGTTGGTAAAACTGAAATTGCTCGTCGCCTTGCTAAGCTTGCAAATGCGCCTTTCATTAAGGTGGAAGCGACAAAGTTCACAGAAGTTGGCTATGTTGGTAAAGAAGTGGAAACGATTATTCGTGACCTGACTGATGTGGCGATTAAATTGACTCACCAGCAAGCCATGGAAAAAGTCCAGTTTCGAGCAGAAGAGCAGGCCGAAGAGCGTATTCTGGATGCGCTTTTACCACCAGCACGTGATGCTTGGGGGCAAAGTGAACAAGCTGAGGAGAGTTCCACTACTCGTCAGGCTTTTCGCAAAAAGCTGCGAGAAGGTAAATTAGACGATAAAGAAATTGAAGTTGATGTCTCTGCACCTCAAATGGGTGTGGAAATCATGGCTCCTCCAGGCATGGAAGAAATGACCAATCAACTACAAGGCATGTTCCAAAACTTGGCAGGTGAAACTAAGAAAAAACGCAAGCTTAAGATTAAAGATGCTTTTAAAGCTTTAACTGAAGAAGAAGCCGCTAAATTGGTTAATCAAGAAGAGCTTAAAGAGCAGGCGATTTTCAATGTTGAGAACAATGGTATTGTATTCATTGATGAAATCGACAAGATTTGTAAGCGTGGTGAAAGCTCTGGCCCGGATGTATCTCGTGAGGGTGTCCAGAGAGATTTACTGCCACTTATTGAGGGTAGTACGGTGTCAACTAAACACGGCATGGTAAAAACAGACCATATCTTGTTCGTTGCTTCAGGTGCGTTTCAAGTTGCCAAGCCTTCAGATTTAATCCCTGAATTACAGGGGCGCTTGCCTATCCGCGTTGAGTTAGAGGCGCTTTCAAGTGACGATTTCAAACGTATCTTAACTGAGCCTAAAGCTTCTTTGTCAGAGCAGTATGTTGCGCTGATGAAAACAGAAGATGTTGATATTGATTTTACCCAAGATGGTATTGCTCAAATTGCTGATGCTGCTTGGACGGTTAACGAGAACACTGAGAATATCGGAGCCCGCCGCTTACACACTGTCATGGAACGTTTGATGGATGAAATTTCTTTCGAAGCAACAGAAAAAGCTGGTTCTAAACTAACTATTGATGCTGAATACGTAAGAGGAAAACTGGGTGACACTGTTGAAGATGAAGATCTAAGTCGCTTTATTCTCTAAGTCCTCTAGAAAGGCCGATACGACCTGAGTAATGCCGATCACACGATCGGCTTTTTCTTGCCCAGAAAACTTGCACTGACTCTCAGTGTTTATTCCCCTTACATTTTTACTCTCACGACATAATTATTGATCACTATATTGGAATGATATTCACAGTGTAAGGAAGCTTTATGTCAAACGCCGAATCTCATTATCCATTGAGCGATTTTATTGAATTACCAGTAGAGGAGATGTCTGAACGTGCAAAGCGAAACTATCAGCAACTTAAGCGCCGCCATTCCATTCGCCACTTTTCAGAGCGTTGCGTAGCAAAAGATATTATAGAGAATTGTATACGCGCAGCAGGGACAGCCCCTAGTGGAGCAAATCATCAGCCATGGCACTTTGTAGCAATTCATAATAGCCAAGTTAAAGGGCAAATAAGGCAGGCTGCAGAGGAACTTGAGCGAACCTTTTACCAAGGGCGGGCTGGCCAAGAGTGGCTCGATGCATTAAAACCTTTGGGAACTGATGCTGATAAGCCATATTTGGAGAAAGCACCTTGGTTAATTGCGGTATTTTCTAAGAAAAAAGGTGGTATCAATAATGATAGAGAGCAGGCGAACTACTATGTGCATGAATCAGTGGGTATTGCTACGGGGTTTTTGCTTCAGGCTTTGCATAATGCTGGGTTGGCAACGTTAACTCACACGCCAAAACCAATGAGTTTTTTGACTGGAATATGTCGCCGTGATCCAGACATTGATAGGCCTTACATGTTAATCGTGACAGGCTATCCAGATGAAGTGGCTACCATACCTGAACACGCATTAAACAAGAAAGCATTAGATGATATCGCGACTTTTATTGAATGAAAGTATCAAGCAATAGATGGGTGTGAAAATACTTGGGCCTACAGTTTCTAGACAAGTTCATCTTGACAGAGCTTCAGGCCCATATTGTTATCTCGCTATAGCATGACGATAAAAACCACAGCTAAGGTTGAGATTATTGCTGAAAATGCATAACAAGCAATCTTACCTATTAGACCTACATGTATTTTTAGATCGTGCATGCCATGATGGATACGGTGCGTAGCATGCCACATTGGCAATGCAAGAGTCGCGATGATAAATAGCCCACCAATGAGACTACTAGCAAAGGCTTTAGTTCGTTCATAGCTTAGAGCCTCGGGTTCGATAATGCCCATAGGCACTAATACCCCCAGCACTAGAATTGTGATTGGAGTTATCATGGCGAACCAAGTCCCACCGGCACCAAATAAACTCCACCAGATTGGCTCGTCGGAACGTTTTGGGGCTGTGTCTACAGAAAAGTTAGGTTTCATAGTCATAGCTCCTTACACCATAATAAGTACAATTAGCGAAATGAATGCGACGGCTGCCCATTGAGCAAAAACAATCATCTTCTTATCTAAGAGTTTGCCTTTTATGCGAATTGGCATAACTTGAGGCATCATACTAAAGAACGTTTGTGCATGAAGCAGGCTCCCCGCCAGCGCAAGAAGATTAATTGTAATAACTATGGGGCTGGCCATGAACTCAAGCCAAGTGTGCCAAGCATCTGCTCCTTTTACCAGAGATCCTAAACCGAATGTGAGGAACAAGGTGAATAAAACTAAGGGCAAAACTGTCGCCTCTCGAAGCATATAGAAGCGGTAAAAAGGGTGATCTTTCCACCAAGTCCGAGTTATTTTACGGACGTAGGGTTTGCGATTACTCATCCTCAAGCCTCCTGTGCTATTGGCTTGCCATCAGGCTTTAGCATTGCAATGACAAAGTCCATTGAGGATTCGACTTTGCCTTGATTGACTGCGGCAGCTGGGTCAACATTTTTCGGGCAAACTTCAGAGCAGTACCCCACAAAAGTACAGCCCCAAGCGCCATTGACACCATTAATCATTGCCATACGCTGTGCTTTACCTTTATCACGGCTATCTAAGTTATAACGATGGGCAAGAGTTAGCGCGGCAGGCCCGATAAATTCAGGGTTTAGCCCAAACTGAGGACAAGCGGCATAACATAATCCGCAGTTAATACAGCCAGCAAATTGTTTATATCTGGCCATTTGTTCTGGAGTTTGTATATTGGTGCCGTCTTTGGGGGTACGATCATTGCCGATAATGTAAGGTTTGATCGCTTCTAGTCGCTCGATAAAAGGCGTCATGTCGACGATTAAGTCTTTTTCGATTGCGAAGTTAGCTAGGGGCTCAATTTTTATGCCGTCAGAGTAGTCACGTAAAAAGCTTTTGCAAGCCAATTTAGGGATGCCATTAACCATGATCCCGCATGAACCACAAATCGCCATTCGGCAAGACCAGCGATAGGATAAGTTTTTATCCAAATTATCTTTGATATAGCCTAATGCATCTAAAGTAGACATAGTGTCATCAAAGGGAATGTTAAATGTTTGCCAATGTGGCTTCGTGTCTTGTTCAGGATCGTAGCGTAAAATCTCGACTTTTTGGATTCGACTATCAGACATTACATGTTCTCCTGTAATGAACTCTTATTTTCTTGTGTGGCGGCTTTTTCTGCCGCTTCGCCATATAGGCGAGCTTTAGGCTGTGACTTGGTAATAGTGACGTCGCTGTATTCGATATTTGGCGCAGCATCCTTATTATAGAAAGCCAAGGAATGTTTGAGAAAATGAGTATCATCTCGCTCAGTACATCCATCGTCGAGGCGTTGGTGGGCACCTCGTGATTCTTTGCGTAACATCGCTGAATGCACCATGGCTTCTGCGACCTCTAATCCATAACCTACCTCGATGGCGTAGAGTAGGTCGGTATTAAAGACCTTACCTTTGTCTTTTATGCTCACGCGCTTTAAACGCTCTTTTAGCTCGGCAATCTTATCTATAGTTATTTGCATCAAATCGTGCTGACGGTATATGCCACAGCCTGCTTCCATAGCGTGTCCCATTTCATTACGTATATCTGCCCAGTTTTCATTACCATCCTGATTCATTAAGGCTTTTATTCTTCGCTCAACCAATTGAATTTGTTCTGATATAGATGCTTGATTCCAGCCCTTGAACTCGGCAGCGTGTTTGACCGCTTGTTCGCCAGCAACACGTCCAAATACAACAAATTCAGCCAGTGAGTTGGAGCCTAAACGATTTGCGCCATGAAGCCCGACAGATGCACATTCCCCGACAGAAAATAGACCTTTAATCCGAGTTTCACATTTTTGGTTTGTTTCGATGCCACCCATGGTGTAATGGACGGTGGGGCGGATAGGAATCGGTTTTTTTGCTGGATCAACATTGGCATAAGCTTTGGCCAATTCACAGATAAAGGGTAAGCGTTCCTGAAGGTAGTCTTCGCCTAAGTGGCGTAAGTCTAAATGGACAACATCACCAAGTGGATGTTTGATGGTGTTGCCTTTTTGTTGTTCGTGCCAAAACGCTTGCGAAACCTTGTCACGAGGGCCGAGTTCCATGTGTTTATTCTTAGGTTGGCCAACCGGTGTCTCTGGTCCCATGCCATAATCTTGTAGGTATCGATAGCCATTTTTGTTAACGATAATCCCACCTTCACCACGGCAACCTTCCGTCATTAAAATGCCTGTGCCTGGTAACCCTGTTGGATGGTATTGAACAAATTCCATGTCTCTTAATGGAATGCCATGACGATAAGCCATTGCCATGCCATCTCCGGTAACAATACCTCCATTTGTATTGCAGTGATAGACACGACCTGCGCCTCCTGTTGCCAGAACAACAGATTTGGCTTTAATTGCTATCAGTTCACCTTCTGACATATGAATAGCGACGAGCCCCTGGATATCCCCGTCGTCAACGAGTAAGTCAACGACAAAGTATTCATCAAATCGTTTGATGTTTGGGTATTTAATTGAGGTTTGAAACAAAGTATGCAGCATATGAAAGCCAGTTTTGTCGGCTGCAAACCAAGTGCGCTCAACTTTCATACCTCCAAAGCGACGCACATTGACCTCACCGTTGGGTTTTCTGCTCCATGGGCAACCCCATTGTTCCATTTGGACCATTTCTTGGGTTGCATTTTTTACGAAATATTCAACAACGTCCTGCTCGCATAGCCAATCGCCACCTCCAACAGTATCGTTGAAGTGATTGTCTAAACTGTCTTCATCCTTGATAACTGCTGCTGAGCCACCTTCTGCTGCGACAGTATGAGATCGCATTGGGTAGACCTTAGAAATAAGTGCAATGTCTAAATTAGGGTTCGCCTCAGCTGCTGCAATAGCGGTGCGAAGACCAGCTCCGCCAGCACCGATGACTGCGATATCTGTGGTGATGGTTTTCACAGTTATCCTCCAGTATGAAATTGCGGAGTTATCCGCTTGTTATTGTTAAGGGCAAGCCCCTATAAAAGTTGAGGTTAGTGTAAGAGAGAGGTGAGCGATAAAAATTGATGTAATTAGGTTTTTGCTTCGGTAATGCACATATAAGTATAAAAAATATCCGTAATGTGAGTGCTATCACGACATGTTTTTACTCAACACTTCCATTTAATAATGTGCTGAATAAAAACATTAGTGTAAAAATCTGTTATTACTTTGCCTTGTCTGATTTCTATAATGGGTTGTTTCGCAGTATTTCATAGTTCTATTAACTCCAGTCTCTGTCTGTATTGAAACTAAGTGGTTGCAAGGCTTGCAAATGCAGTCAAAGGTGATAATTTCTCACTCAGAAAAGATATTCATGAGTAGTCAGATATGCATAAAACTTGGCAGCCAGTGGCGTCGTTGGACCAGATCAAAGACCGAGCGACATTACTACAGAAAATCCGTCAATTTTTTAGTGATAGAAGTGTATTAGAAGTTGATACGCCTGCGCTTAGTCATGCAGCGGTGACAGACATACACTTACATGCCTTTGAGACAAATTTTGTTGGGCCAAATTTTGCTAAAGGCCAAGCCTTGTACTTAATGACTAGCCCTGAGTTTCACATGAAACGTCTTTTGGCCGCAGGAAGTGGCTGTATTTATCAGATTTGTAAATCTTTTAGGAATGAAGAAAGTGGGCGCTATCATAACCCTGAATTTACTATGTTGGAGTGGTATAGGGTAGGCTTTAACCACCACCAGTTAATGGATGAAATGGATCAACTTATGCAGCTGATTCTTAAAGTAAAGCCAGCTAGCCGTATGACCTATCAACAGGCATTTCTTGACGTGTTGGGTGTATGTCCATTAGAAGCTCCAATGTCTGACTTAAGAGAGGTTGCAAATAATTTGGGACTTGGTGATATAGCTCAGGATGAGAAAGACCGAGATACTGTGCTACAGCTGTTATTTAGTGTTGGCATTGAAACTAAAATTGGTCAGCAGCAACCAGCGTTTGTTTATGATTTTCCTGCATCTCAAGCAGCTCTGTCTAAAATTAGTCTCAAGGACCCTAGAGTCGCAGAGCGGTTTGAAGTGTATTTTAAAGGTGTTGAACTTGCTAATGGCTTTCATGAACTTGATAGTGCAGATGAGCAACTGCAACGTTTTGAAGAAGATAACCATAAGCGTGAGCACTTAGGTTTGTCGACCCAGCCGATTGACTATCAGCTGATTCAAGCTCTTGAGGCCGGTTTACCTAAATGTGCGGGTGTTGCTTTGGGGATAGACCGACTTATGATGCTAGCTGCTCAAGAAGAGCACATTGAACAGGTAATGGCCTTTCCTTTTAACAGGGCGTGAATCTATAGGTTATATCTCGCTAAGAGAGGCTATCCTCGTTATAATGGCGGTCTAAATTTACATTTCAGGGCCGCTACCAATAAGCGGCTCTAGTATCGAAGAGCGCAGGATATGCAAGAGTACATCGCATTTTTTCAAGAAAATTTGATCCTTTCTTTGGTTTGGGTAGGCATATTGGTTGCCCTTATCATGAATATAGTGAAAACAAGTACAGCGGCTTATAAAGAAATCACAGCATCACAAACCACATACCTAATGAACCGTGAGAAAGGCGTTGTGATTGATATCCGTAGTAAAGATGACTTTCGCACAGGGCATATTACGGACGCAGTTCACATTTTACCTTCTGATATTAAAGCAGGTAACTTAGGTAAACTTGAAAATTATAAATCAAACCCAATTATCGTTGTATGCAAGACAGGTCAGACAGCGCAAGAGAGTGCTAACCTTCTGGCAAATGCTGGATTTGAAAATGTCAGCTTGCTTAAAAATGGTCTGATTGCTTGGAATGAAGCAAATCTCCCATTAGTGAAAGGCAAAAAGTAATTCTCAATGGTTTTTGAGCGTCGCTTGAGAAAGCGGTGTTTGTATGAGAGGGGTGGCATTTTTGATAATGGCACCTATGAATAAAACTCTCGCTAGGCCTCTACGCAGGCAACTCGATTAGTAAAGGATTTTAAAATGGCTGAAGCAGCACCACAACAAGAAGCTCAGAACTTCGCAATTCAACGTATTTTTCTTAAAGATGTTTCTTTTGAAGCACCTAACTCACCAAGCATGTTTCAAAAAGAGTGGAATCCAGATGTCAAACTTGATTTAGATACTCAGAGCCGTGAACTTGGTGAAGGCGTGTATGAAGTTGTACTACGTTTAACCGTGACAGTGAAAAATGAAGAAGAAACAGCGTTTTTATGTGAAGTTCAACAAGGTGGCATTTTTACCGCTGAGAAAATGGAGTCAGGTCAGCTTGCTCATTGTTTAGGTGCATTCTGCCCAAATATTCTTTTCCCTTATGCTCGTGAGACCATCTCAAGCTTGGTAGTAAAAGGAACTTTCCCGCAACTTAACCTTGCGCCAGTGAACTTTGATTCATTGTTCATGAATTACTTGCAGCAACAAGCTCAGGAAGAAGGTAAGGTAGAAGCCTAACTTTCAAGGCTATTACTGAAGTTCAATGAAATGCACAGGGCGTTCACATGAGTGATGCAATGTGCATTTTTCATTTTCGACGTACTATTGTCATTTTGGACGTACAATGTTGTGTAGCGGCACTCACTCTTCTGATGATTCGTTTACTATCAGACGGAATGTTTAATTTAGGATCAACGCACATGATTCGTTGGCCTTCAATACTTATCAGGTAAAATCATGACAGATACATACACCATGAGCAGCGACAGTAAAAATATAGCAATGACGATACTTGGCGCAGGCTCCTATGGTACGTCTCTCGCAATATCATTGGCTAGAAATGGTGAAAATGTAATCCTCTGGGGGCACAATTCTGAACATATGGCACGTCTACAGTTAGAGCGCGCTAACCATGCATTTTTGCCTGGAGTTGAATTTCCGCCATCGCTGATTGTGGAGCCTGATTTGGCAAAGGCAGTTCAAGAGAGTCGAGACTTGCTTATTGTTGTTCCAAGCCATGTTTTTGCTGAAGTATTGACTAAGATTAAACCTCATTTGCGCAAAGACTCTAGGCTTTGTTGGGCGACAAAAGGTCTAGAACCAGAAACAGGTCGTTTGCTTCAAGATGTTGCCAAAGAAACTCTTGGTGATAGCTATCCTTTGGCTGTGCTTTCAGGACCAACATTTGCAAAAGAACTGGCTATGGGTATGCCTACTGCGATATCAGTTGCTTCACCAGATGAGGGTTTTGTTGCTGATCTTCAGGATAAAATACATTGCAGTAAAACCTTTCGAGTGTATGCCAATAGTGACTTTACTGGTATGCAGCTTGGAGGGGCGGTTAAAAATGTCATTGCCATTGGTGCAGGTATGTCTGATGGTATTGGTTTTGGTGCTAACGCTCGAACTGCGCTTATTACTCGTGGGCTTGCAGAAATGACTCGACTTGGCGTCGCACTTGGAGCTCAACCTGAAACCTTTATGGGAATGGCTGGGCTTGGTGATCTTGTATTGACTTGTACAGATAATCAGTCCCGTAACCGCCGTTTTGGCTTAGCATTGGGAGAGGGTAAAGGAGTACAAGACGCTCAGGATGAAATAGGTCAGGTTGTTGAAGGGTATCGCAACACGAAAGAAGTGTGGCTGCTGTCAAAAAGAGTGGGTGTTGAATTACCAATTGTTGACCAAATATATCAAGTATTGTATCAAGGTAAAGATGCGCACCTTGCTGCAAGGGATTTACTCGCCCGTGATAAAAAAGCAGAAGTTTAGAGGTCGACAACTTTCAAGGTAAAGGCATCTAGATGTATTTGGATGTAAGGTTGAGAAATGAAACATTGTGAAACACAGAAAATTTGGCAGACGATAGTGGAAGAAGCTCGTGACTTATCTGAGCAAGAGCCTATGCTGGCAAGTTTCTATCATGCCACGATCATTAAGCATGATAGCCTAGCTGCTGCCTTAAGCTATATTTTAGCAAATAAACTCAACACGGCATCAATGCCAGCGATGGCTGTCCGTGAAGTGGTTGAAGAAGCTTTTAATGCTGATAACTCCATCACTGAGGCTGCTGCTTGTGATATTTGTGCCACAGTGAATCGTGACCCTGCTGTTTCTATGTATTCTATGCCTTTGATGTACTTGAAAGGATACCATGCTCTTCAGGGATATCGTGTGGCCAATTGGTTATGGAACCAAGGGCGAATAGCGCTTGCGACCTATCTGCAAAATCAAATCTCCGTTGCTTGTCAGGTGGATATCCACCCTGCTGCAAGTATAGGCCAAGGTATTATGCTTGATCATGCGACGGGAATAGTCATTGGTGAAACGGCGATTGTCGAAAATGATGTATCGATCCTTCAGGATGTTACTTTAGGTGGTACAGGTAAGGCATGTGGTGATCGACATCCGAAAATACGTGAGGGTGTGATGATAGGTGCTGGTGCCAAGGTCCTTGGTAATATCGAGGTTGGTGAAGGTGCTAAAATTGGTTCTTGTTCTGTGGTTTTACAACCAGTACCACCTCATACTACGGTAGCTGGTGTCCCTGCTAAAATTGTTGGGCGTCCTAAGACTGATAAGCCTTCTCTTGATATGGACCAACAATTTAATGGCCGTTCTCAAAGTTTTGTCGGTGGTGATGGTATCTAAGGTCGTTAAAATAAAGGGTTGACTATAGATCAACCCTTTAACTTCTTTAATCATTTTAGGCTAGTGCATCGAGCTCTGAAAGTGTTTCTTCGGCCCATTCTACCCATGCTTGGCGTACTAATAGATTGCGACGCAGTGTCAAACGTTCAAGACGCTGTTGTTTGTCGAGTGTCGCAGGTGCTGAGTAATAAGCATTCTCGATTTCTTTGTAATGCGCAACAAGCCTACGTGATTCTTCGACTAGTTCCCCAAGTTGCTTGCGATAAGGTGCGGATGGTTGTACAGCGCAAGCCATCAACTTAGCACAAAACTCATCACGAACTGTTGGATGGGCTGTTGGTTGATCGAACCAATCACCAAGAGCAACGCGTCCTGCTTCAGTAATTGAGTAAACTTTGCGGTCTGGTTTGCCTTCCTGAGGCTCTAAAACACAAGTAACCAGCTGGTTTTGAGCCATTTTGTTGAGCTCGCGATAGACCTGCTGATGGCTTGCTTTCCAAAAATAGCCAATAGTGGCTGAGAATTCTTTGGTGATATCATATCCAGTTGCATTACGTGTGCTGAGAACTGTTAGGATAACGTGTGGTAATGACATGTCTTTAATCCAAATGGTCAAATAAATACTAATAACTGCTTAATTACTGTTGTGCTTCTATGGCACTTCTCATCAGTAAATTTTTAGCAGCGCCAACAAAGTTGGCCATGTCACCTTAAAAGCCGTTTTATCACCTAGAGCGATTTATAAATTTTATTGTTCATCGCAAAGGAGCAATATTATATCTAAATAATAAGCATAAAGTGGAATAGAAAAACCAATTGAGCCAAAAAAACTGATAATTAGCTCAATAAATTATTATATCAGATTATTATTCTGAATTTCTTGTTTTTTTTGTTAGTATTTGTTTTATTATTCTTGTTGTTTTGGTGTTTTTAGCATCAGATGCATTGAGGATACCTATGTTGGCAGCCTCAATTTATCCTTTTTATGGGTTTTTAGCCTGTATTTCGCATACCAGCGGCAATACCAGCGATGGTGACCATCAAGGCCTCTTCAAGTTCTGGAGATACTGAATTGTTTTGGCGGGTTCGATAGAGTAATTCGGCTTGTAGCATGTTGAGTGGTTCTACGTAGATATTACGTAAGCGGATTGATTCTTGTCCCCAAGGATCGCTTTGCATGAGATTTTCATTATTTTCGACATTTAATACCGCTTTGATGTCTTTACTCAATTGCTCGCGTAAATTATCTCCTAGAGAAAGCAGCTTAGGCTCGACTAATCGCTCATCGTAGTAGCGAGAGATCTCTAGGTTACATTTAGTGTAAACCATTTCTAGCATACCTAACCGTGTGGAGAAAAATGGCCACTCACGGCACATTTCTTCAAGTAAAACTTGGTGTCCATTGTCGATTGAATGTTGAATTGCAGCGCCAGCTCCGAGCCAAGCGGGAAGTACTAAGCGGTTCTGACTCCATGAGAAGATCCACGGAATCGCACGCAGGCTTTCTACACCACCGTTTGGATTTCGTTTTGCAGGGCGAGAGCCCAGAGGTAATTTACCTAGCTCAAGTTCTGGTGTTGCTTGGCGAAAGTATGGAACAAAGTCTTTTTGGCCTCTAACCACATTTCTATAGGCTTGGCAGCTGACCTTGGAAAGAAGGTTCATCTGATCACGCCACTCTTGCTTTGGTTCTGGTGGCGGTAGCAGATTGGCTTGCAAAATAGCACTGGCGTAGAGGTTAAAACTATTGACAGCAACGTCGGGTAAGCCTAGTTTAAAACGAATCATCTCACCTTGTTCTGTGACTCTTAATCCTCCTTTTAAACTTTTTGGAGGCTGGGAAAGTAATGCTGCGTGAGCAGGCGCACCACCACGACCTATTGTTCCGCCACGGCCATGGAATAAGGTCAGTTCAACGCCTTCTTCATCTGCAACTTTTACCAGTGCTTCCATCGCATGGTATTGAGCCCATCCAGCAGACATGACTCCGGCATCTTTTGCTGAATCAGAATATCCTATCATTACCATCTGCTGGTTTTGAATAAAACCACGGTATAAATCAATTCCCATCAATTGTTTGATGACTGATTCGGCATTGTTCAAATCGTCGAGAGTTTCAAATAGTGGGCAAACATCCATTCGATATGAGCAGCCAGCTTCTTGAAGTAGCAGGTGTACTGCTAGGACATCTGATGCTGTACGTGCCATTGATATTACATACGCACCAAATGCTTCGCGAGGTTGGTTTGCTATGATTTTGCAGGTGTCTAGCACTTCTTGTACTGGTTCTGATGGGTGCCAATTTCTCGGTAGCAATGGCCTTTTCGAGGCGAGTTCATTGGTTAGGAAGGCGATTTTATCTTGTTCATTCCAATGGTTATAATCACCAATACCCAGATAGCGTGTGAGTTCAGATAAAGCATCAGAGTGACGAGTGCTTTCTTGGCGAATATCTAAGCGGACTAAATGGACACCAAAAGCCTTGATACGGCGAAGTGTATCTAAGAGCGAACCATCAGCGATAATACCCATACCACATTGATGAAGAGACTGATAACAGGCGTATAGTGGTTCCCATAACTGATCTATTTTTTGTAGCGGTGCTTTAGCAGTAAGATCTTGGCCTTTAATTTTTCTATCAAGGATATGTTTGGTTTCTGTTAGTAGAGCGCGCAACTGTTTAAGAATGGCTCGGTAAGGCTCATGCGCGTCTTCACCTGCTAATTTTCGCACCACATCATTGCAGCGTGTCATTGATAGTTCACTGATTAGTTCGTTAATATCATCAAGGTAGAGATCAGCGGCTTTCCATCGCGACAATAGCATGACTTCACGGGTAATGGTGTGTGTTACAAACGGGTTACCATCACGATCTCCTCCCATCCATGAGGAAAAATGAACCGGCCGGGCATCAATAGGTAAGCCTTCTTGCAGGTATTCACGCACTCGGCTATCGAGTTCTCGTAGAAAATCTGGAACTGCTTCCCACAGCGAATTCTCGACAACAGCGAAGCCCCATTTTGCTTCATCCAATGGTGTGGGACGCTGCTGACGGATTGTATCAGAATGCCAGCCTTGGGCTATTAGTTGTTCAAGACGCCGTTCAGTTTTAAGGCGTTCTTTACTCGAAATCTCACTTAATTCTAACTTTGACAGGCACTTATTTATTTTAACTAACTTATTGATCATAGTGCGGCGCGTGATTTCTGTGGGATGCGCTGTGAGTACTAATTCAATATTGAGCTCTCGAACTGCCTGAGCAGTATCGAGTTTACTAATTCCGTTCTTATTGAGTTTTGAGAATAATGTGCTGATGGTGTCAGGCTCGCAAACATGCGCATCATAATGGCGGGAAATCGTATGGTATTGTTCCGCCATATTGGTGAGGTTGAGAAATTGGTTAAAGGCATGAGCAACGGGTGTGAGTTGATCATCGGGTAGGTTTTTAATCTCCTCAATTAGGTTTTCTCTATCTGATTGATTACCGGCAAGAGCAGATTTGGAAAGCTTACGAATTGTTTCTACTTTTTCAAGAAGGGTATCACCATGAGCGTCCTTGATGGTGTTACCAAGCAAGTGTCCTAGCATGCTAACATTGCTTCGAAGAGCAGAGTATTTTTCGTTCATTATTATCCTACCTTGTAAAAAAATTACATCCATTGTTCCTTGCTGAATAGACAATCTAGCTAAAAATATCAATGCGAGTCAAATGCTGTTAGCTAAGTTTGCAAATATTAACGAGGTTATGTGGTTTATTTTGTTGTGTATTTTTGTGGGTGCATATTGAAACTTTATTACAAAATGGTGGCTGGCAAAGATACCAGCCAGATATCATCTAGAAACAATATTTGTACATTGCTTTAGAAAGCACGTTTATTGTGGGTTCAATAAACTCAAATGCAAGGTATTCATCGGGCTGGTGTGCTTGATTGATAGAACCTGGGCCCAGGACCAATGTTGGACAAAGCTGCTGAAGGAATGGAGCTTCGGTGCAGTAGTTGACGGTTGTGCTGTCAGTGCCACATATCTCCTCTACACCAGCTATAAATGGTTGATTGTTTTGGCACTCATAGCCAGGGATGGGCTCGTGCAGTGCGGTAATTTCGACTCTGCCGGGCCACTTGGCTTCAATTTTTTTTAGAGCTCCGCGTAACATATTGTCTAAACTGTCCAAGCCAATTCCCGGTAGAGGGCGTACGTCATAGTGCAGTTCACAGCAGCCACAGATTCGATTGGCACTATCTCCTCCGTGTATATGGCCGAGATTTAGAGTGGGACTTGGGATCGCAAACCCCGGATGGTGATATTCCTTAATGAGTTTATCGCGCAGTTGCATCATGGCAAATAGGATCTCATGCATGATTTCAATGGCATTGACGCCAAGGGCAGGATCGGATGAATGCCCCGACTTTCCTGTTACTCGGATGGAATTAGCCATGTGACCTTTGTGGCCGCGTATTGGTACTAGGCTGGTAGGTTCACCGATAATACAGTAGTCAGGTTTTATAGGGGTGTTATCAGTAAAATGCCGCGCACCAAGCATAGTGGTTTCTTCATCGCAGGTTGCTAGTACATACAGTGGCTTATTTTGCTTACTCCAGTCGACTTTTTTTACGGCCTCAAAGATAAAGGCAAAAAAGCCCTTCATATCTGCTGTCCCTAAACCATAAAAGCGGTTATCTGCTTCAGTAAGTTTGTGAGGATCAAAATTCCAGCGGCCCTGATCAAAAGGGACCGTATCGCTGTGGCCTGCGAATAGTAACCCGCCTTCACCAGTCCCTTTTTTGGCGAGTAAATTAAATTTCCCCTCTGAGACTTTGATTATGTCAGTTTCAAAACCTATCGCTTGCATCCAGCAAGCTAGTTTGTCTATGACATTAGCATTTCCTTCATCCCAACTTGAGTCTGTTGAACTGATTGAAGACGTTGATATCAGGCCTTTATAGACCTCCATAAAGCTAGGTAATTGCATATTAAGTTCGCTTTGCCTGTTGACATAAATGGTTAATGAAGGTAAAAACATAATAAATCACTTTGTGTGAATAAAAAACCGTTAAATGTAGTTTTTTTTAAATTTATAATCACGAGTTATGGTGATATTTAAAGGTCTAATTGGATGTTCGATATGCTCAAAACCACAATTATTGGCGCTAGCGGCTATACCGGGGCTGAACTTGCACTTATGGTTCATAAGCACCCACAACTTACATTATCTGGTTTGTATGTGTCAGCCAATAGTGTAGATGCAGGCAAGTGCATTTCCCAGTTACATGGAAAGCTATTAGGGGTGATGAGGCAATCGGTTGAACCTTTGAAAAACCCAGAATTGGTTGCTTCTCAAAGTGATGTGGTGTTTCTTGCTACCGACCATCAAGTAAGTCATGACTTAGTACCTATTTTTCTTGAGAAGGGATGCCAAGTGTTTGACTTATCAGGTGCATTTAGAGTCAGGCAAGAAGGCTTTTATGAACAATTTTATGGTTTTCAACATCAGCACCAGGATTGGCTTGATACTGCCGCTTACGGCTTGGCTGAGTGGAACAGTGACAGCATTACTAAAGCTCAATTGATCGCAGTGCCGGGCTGTTACCCCACGGCTTCACAGCTTGCAATTAAGCCTTTAATCGACGCTGAACTTTTGGATAGCCAACAATGGCCAGTCATTAATGCAACCAGTGGGGTGTCTGGTGCCGGTAGAAAGGCATCTATGACTAATAGCTATTGTGAAGTCAGTTTAAAACCTTACGGAGTCTTTAATCACAGACACCAGCCCGAGATCGCCAACCACCTTGATACTGAGGTTATCTTCACGCCTCATCTTGGTAATTTTAAGCGAGGTATTCTTGCGACGATAACGATGAAGTTAGCTGAAGGTGCCAATGAGGAACAAGTCGAGCAGTCATTTAATATGGCCTACAAAGGCAAGCCTGCTGTGCGCTTATTAACAACAGAATTACCTAGTATTCAGAATGTAGAAAACACCCCGTTTTGCGATATTGGCTGGAAGGTTCAGGGCGAACACATCATTGTAGTCTCTGCGATTGATAATTTGCTCAAAGGTGCTTCTAGTCAAGCAATGCAATGCTTAAATATCCACTATGGATTTCCAGAGCTGACAGCCCTAGTGTAAATCGGTGGGTAAGAAGGAAAAATAATGACATATAACAAACAAACTCCATTAGTGATTAAGCTTGGCGGTGCTGCCTTGTCGTGCACAGAGACTTTAAGTCAGGTGTTTTGTGCAATTTCTGACTATCAAACCTTGGCTCAGCGGCCCATTGCGATCGTCCACGGAGGTGGTTACCTAGTTGATGAGCTTATGACTAATTTGCAGTTGAAAACAATTAAAAAAGATGGCTTGCGTGTAACACCATATGAGCAAATTCCTTTGATTACTGGTGCCTTGGCAGGAACTGCAAACAAAATGCTTCAGGGCCAGGCAATTAAAGATGGTTTGAATGCTATTGGTTTATGCCTTGCCGATGGTGGTTTATGCCAAGTAGATGAATTAGATCCACAATTTGGGGCTGTTGGTAAGGTTACGCCCGGAGATTCAACACTACTACAAGTGATTCTCGAAACGGGTGCTTTGCCTATTATCAGTTCCATTGGTTTGACGGTTAAGGGGCAGATGATGAATGTCAATGCTGATCAGGCGGCGGTTGCTGTTGCCGGTGCAATGGATGCTGAATTGGTGCTGTTATCAGATGTGAGTGGCGTGTTAGATGGTAAGGGACATCTTATCAAGAGTCTAAATGAGCAAGAAGCGCAAAATCTTATTAATGGTCATGTTATTACCGATGGCATGGTTGTCAAGGTGAAGGCGGCGCTGGAAGCTGCCACTACTTTGGGTCGTTCAATAGAGATAGCTACTTGGCGTTACCCAGAAAAACTCGCCAAGTTATTTGCTGGGGAAAGTATTGGAACTCAGTTTTTACCAAACAATTAGATATTTATTGACAGCACTGACCGCCATGTGCATCGCTGGGATTTTGGAGAGAAAGAAAAATGAACAAAGTAAGAATAAATAAAGTTGTCGTCGCATACTCTGGCGGTCTTGATACCTCGGTGATAATTCCGTGGCTTAAAGAAAATTATGATTGTGAGGTAGTTGCCTTTGTCGCAGATGTAGGCCAAGGTGATGAAGAGTTGCAAGGTATTGAAGAAAAAGCGAAAGCGTCGGGTGCATCGGAGTGCTACGTTGCTGATCTAAAAGAAATAATGGTTGCAGATTATATTTATCCGACGTTGAAAACTGGTGCGTATTACGAAGGTAAATATTTGCTTGGAACGTCAATGGCTAGGCCTATCATTGCAAAAGCTCAGGTAGAAGTGGCACGAAAAGTAGGAGCTGATGCTTTATGCCATGGATGCACTGGAAAAGGTAATGATCAGGTACGTTTTGAGGGGGCATTCGCTGCATTAGCGCCAGATCTTAAGGTTATTGCTCCTTGGCGAGAATGGGACCTTGTCAGCCGTGAAGAGTGTCTTGATTACTTAAAAGAGCGCAATATTCCATGTAGTGCTTCATTGACGAAAATATATTCGCGTGATGCAAATGCTTGGCATATTTCAACAGAAGGTGGTGTTCTTGAAGATACTTGGAATGCGCCAAACGAAGATTGCTGGGTGTGGACTGTCGATCCTGAGCAAGCGCCTAACGAGGCCGAATACGTTACTTTGAAAGTGGAAAAGGGTGAGGTTGTCGGTGTTGACGGTGAAAATATGACACCATACAACGCCCTAGTATATTTAAACCAGAAGGGTGCTATACATGGTATTGGTCGTATCGACATTGTTGAAAATCGTTTGGTTGGGATGAAGTCTCGTGGTTGCTACGAGACTCCTGGAGGGACCATTATGATGGAAGCCTTGCGTGCGGTTGAGCAACTGGTACTAGATAAAACTGCTTTTGAGTTTCGTGAAGAACTTGGCGTCAAGGCTTCTCACCTTGTTTATGATGGCCGTTGGTTTACACCGTTATGTAAATCAATTTTGGCAGCCTCAGAGGAATTGGCTAAAGATGTCAATGGAGAAGTAGTTGTTAAGCTTTACAAGGGACAAGCAACAGTGACCCAGAAGCATTCAGAAAACAGTTTATACTGTGAGAAGTTTGCAACTTTTGGTGAGGATGAAGTCTATGATCAGAGTCATGCTGAAGGATTTATTCGTCTTTACTCGCTTTCTAGTCGTATTCGAGCACTTAATAGTCAAAAAAATTAATAGTAAATAATGAAAGAGCCCATTTGCTTTTGCAACTGGGCTTTTTTATTTGTTTATAATAGTATTAACGCGAACTTTCATGAATAAATATGTATAAATAATGAATTTATAACTTTATTTTTTGTGTGATTTACCGTAACTTTGAGTCAAAGATAAAAACTGGGTTGAACCCAGAGTGATATAGAAACGTAATTGTTCACTTAGTGAATGAGCACTGGTAATCAGGAGAGACGCAATGGCATTATGGGGTGGAAGATTTACCCAAGCAGCAGATACAAGATTCAAAGAATTTAATGATTCATTGCGTTTTGATTACCGATTGGCAGAACAAGACATTGTTGGATCGATTGCTTGGTCCAAAGCACTACTGTCTGTTGATATTATCAATGAGCAAGAGCAACAAAAACTTGAACTAGCACTAAATGAACTCAAACTGGCGGTTATGGAAGATCCACACCAGATCTTAAGTTCTGATGCAGAAGATATCCACTCTTGGGTTGAACAGCAATTGATAGGTAAAGTTGGGGATCTAGGGAAGAAGCTCCATACAGGTCGTTCTCGTAATGACCAAGTTGCGACAGATCTCAAGCTGTGGTGTCGCCAACAGGGCCAGCAACTGCTCATGGCTCTAGATCGCCTCCAGTCTCAAATGGTTGCCGTAGCTAAAGCCCATCAGAACACCGTCTTACCTGGTTATACTCATCTACAACGTGCTCAGCCTGTGACCTTTGCCCATTGGTGTTTAGCCTATCTAGAAATGTTTGAGCGAGATTATTCTCGTTTGCAAGACGCAATGGAACGTCTAGATACTTGCCCGCTTGGTTCTGGAGCCTTGGCTGGTACTGCCTATCCAATTGATCGAGAAAAGCTTGCGCACAACCTTGGTTTTCAACGCGCAACGCGAAACTCACTTGATTCGGTTTCAGATCGTGACCATGTTATGGAGCTGATGTCAGTAGCGTCGATTTCTATGTTGCATCTATCTCGTTTGGCTGAAGATATGATTTTCTATAACTCTGGTGAGTCTAACTTTATTGAGCTTGCCGATACTGTGACTTCTGGGTCATCACTGATGCCACAAAAGAAGAATCCGGATGCACTGGAGCTGATTCGTGGTAAAACTGGTCGTGTCTATGGTTCACTTGCCGGAATGATGATGACGGTGAAAGCTTTGCCACTTGCGTATAACAAAGATATGCAAGAAGACAAAGAAGGTCTGTTTGATGCTTTAGATACTTGGAACGATTGTATAGAAATGGCGGCATTATGCTTTGATGGTATTAAAGTTAATAGCGAACGGACACTAGAAGCAGCTAAGCAAGGTTATGCAAATGCAACTGAACTAGCAGATTATCTTGTGGCTAAAGGCATTCCATTTCGCGAAGCTCACCATATTGTTGGTGTCGCTGTTGTTGGTGCTATTGCTAAGGGATGTGCTCTCGAAGAGTTATCCATTGAAGAGCTGAAAGAATTTTCATCCAGTATCGAAAGGGATGTTTATGACATCTTAACTATTGATTCGTGTTTGGAGAAACGCAGCGCGTTAGGCGGTGTATCGCCAAAACAGGTGACTCATGCTGTTGAGCAAGCAGAAGGCCGTTTGATTGCACGCGATGTTTACGCAGTAAATGTTCGTCCGGCCCGTTTAACCGATATAGAATCCTTGGAAGGTATGGTAGCTTACTGGGCGAGTATGGGGGAAAACCTCCCGCGTTCTCGTAGCGAGTTGGTGCGAGACATAGGATCATTTGCCGTTGCTGAACATCATGGTGAGGTGACTGGGTGTGCTTCCCTTTTTGTGTATGATTCTGGGCTGGCAGAAATTCGTTCTTTAGGAGTTGAGGCTGGTTGGCAAGGCCAGGGGCAAGGTAGTGCTATTGTGCATTACTTGGTTGAGAAAGCGCGCCAAATGGCAATTAAAAAGGTGTTTGTTCTGACTCGAACCCCCGAGTTTTTTATGAAGCTACAATTTTTGCCTACATCGAAATCTTTATTGCCTGAAAAGGTATTGAAAGACTGTGAACAGTGCCCTCGTCAACATGCTTGCGATGAAGTAGCACTAGAGATTAACTTGGTTGAAAAGTCGATAGCACGAGCAAATGTTGCGTAATAAGTCGAGTCGTTTTTAAAAGGATCCAAAAAGATCGCATTTTTGTGGAACCTTATGAAAAAAGCAGGGTCTATTTATATACCACTGCTTTTTCTTAGAATTATCTAAGAGAGCCCCAAGACCGAAATTGGTTTTGGGGCTTTTTTTCGCTTCTACTTTGAGGAATATGTTGAGTTTAGTTTAACTCTTTCGTTTTTTACGTCGCCATGGCAGGACGATGAATCGCATCCAAAGGTGAAGAAAGAGTAATCCATGAAACGAAAACCCTGCGACTAGTAACGAAATAGATTCGATAGATTTAGGGTTACTTTTTCCTGCATACCACCAGACTACCCAACTAATAATTGACAGGCAGGTGAGCTGTATCATGCAGCGTTGACATCGGCCTATTTTTTTCCAAAACCAATTTGTATCACAATATTTGCATGTCATATTGATGATTTCTGGTCAATTGAATTGAGATTATGCATCAAGATTAACTGAAAGTACCTCGCACAAGTAGCTGTTTTGCATAAAAATAAAAGCGAGCCTGTAGCTCGCCTTTATTAGTGCCGAAAGTATCCAGGTTAGCAGCAGTATCCAGGTTAGCAGCCAGGGCCGCAATCGAGACAGTGCCTGATCATCTCTGGGCCTAAATGCAATTTGGCATTTAGATCACGTAGCGCTGTCCTGACTCCCTCTTCTATCACTGGATGATAGAAGGGCATGTCTAACATTTCTGATATGGTCATCTTTCTTTGGTGTGCCCATGCAAGTAAGTGAGCTAAGTGCTCTGCGTTAGGCCCTATCATTTCAGCTCCGAGAAATCTCCCAGTCCCTTGTTCACCGTAAACATGTAAGAGGCCTTTGTTACGTAGTATGACTCGTGAGCGACCTTGATTCTCAAAAGAGACTTCACCTGTCGCAAAGCAGCCACAATTTCCTAACCGCACTTCAAGCTGCTTGAAGCTTTCACCTACCATGGCGATTTGTGGGTCTGAGAATACGGCAGAAATGGATGAGCGGCGAAGCCCAGCACGGATATCAGGATAGCGCCCAGCGTTATCACCAGCGATACGCCCCTGGTCAGCTGCTTCATGTAACAAAGGAATTTTGTTACTGGCATCACCAGCAATAAATATATTGTCTACGGATGTTTGTAATGTGTAGTGATCTGCCGTTGGCACTTCACGCTCATCTAGTTGAATTGAGGTATTCTCTAGTCCTAGTTTATCGACATTAGGACGGCGACCTGTTGCGGCAAAAACGTAATCAACGTTGAAGGTCTCTAGCTCACCATCATGGTTGATGAACTGTATTTCAACTTTATCTTCACTGGAGTCATCAGAGGTTGAAATACGTTTCATTTGTTCCACTTTGACGTTCGCATCGAGATAAAACTCTTGTTTGAATGTTTTATCGGCATAGTTCATTACTTCAGGGTCAGTGAGAGGCCCTACTTGGCCTCCAAGACCGAATAATTTGACTTCTACTCCAAGACGATGCAATGCCTGACCTAGCTCGAGTCCAATCACTCCAGGGCCAAATACAGCAACTGACTTTGGTAGGTCATCCCATTCAAAGACATCATCGTTAATGATCAGGCGATCTCCCAGTTCATCCCAAGCACTAGGGTAGGCAGGACGAGAGCCTGTAGCGATTATGGTGCGCTTGGCGATGACTTCTGTATGATCATCGATACGTAACTTGTTGTTATCAATAAACTGAGCATACCCACTAATTTTGTCTTGAGCTGGTATTTCATCGACACTTTCGAGGACAAAACCGACAAAACGATCACGTTCTCGTTTGACTCGGTCCATAACTTCGCGACCATTGATGATTATGTCGCCTTGTGGGTGGATACCAAATAGAGGAGCTTTTTCAATCTGGTGGATGCTTTCGGCTGCTGCAATAAGCAATTTAGATGGCATACAACCTACTCGAGCGCAGGTAGTGCCATAAGGACCACCTTCAATCATCACTACACTTGATGTGTGAGCCTTAGCAGCACGGTAGGCTCCAAGACCTGCTGTACCGCCACCGATAACTACAACATCGACATTAAGCTGTTTCATTTTAGATTCCTGTCTTAAGAACCATCGAAGTGATACATCACTTCGATGGTGATATTGAGGGGGAGCTTGAATTAGTTTAGGTAGGAATCCAGTTCTTCGCTGCCACCAATATGTTTACCACCAATAAAAACTTGTGGCACAGTGGCACGTCCGGAAATTGCACGTAAGCTGACGGTGGTAGCATCTTTACCCAATATGACTTCTTCATACTGAAGGTTGTGGTCTATCAAACTCTGTTTTGCTTTAACGCAAAATGGGCAACCAGGTTTGCTGAATACGGTAATTGACTCTTGCACTTTGTGCTCTGGGGCAATATAGGCGAGCATAGTGTCAGCGTCAGAAACTTTGAATGGGTCGCCAGGTTCATTAGGCTCAATAAACATTTTCTCAACAACCCCATTTTTTACTAACATGCTGTAGCGCCAAGAACGCTTACCAAAACCAATATCATTTTTATCAACCAACATACCCATACCACCAGTGAATTCACCATTACCATCGGGTAAGAAGGTGATGAATTCGGCTTCTTGATCCGCTTTCCAAGCATTCATAACAAAAGTATCATTGACAGAGACACATAAAATTTCATCTACGCCATGCTCTTTAAAAACAGGAAATAGTTCGTTGTAGCGTGGTAGATGGCTAGATGAACAAGTTGGGGTGAAGGCTCCTGGTAAACTAAAGACAATCACAGTTTTGTTTTTAAAAACCTCGTCACTGGTGACGTTTACCCAAGCATCGCCTTGACGAGTTGGGAAGATGACTTGCGGTATACTGTGGCCTTCTTTCGATGTAAGCATTGTCGTTTCCTTTGAAAAGATTAAATAACTTCTATCAGCAGTGGGAGTGCTTGAAGTTGATGGGTCTATTATTTTAAATTTACTTTGATAGCTCCAATCGTTTAATGCTATGGTATTGATAGGATTTTTCTATTTTAATTAGGTGACTGAAAAATGAACATTCGCGATTTTGAGTATCTGGTTGCATTGGCAGAGCATAATCACTTTCGTAAAGCGGCAGAGGCGTGTTTTGTTAGTCAGCCAACCTTAAGTGGTCAAATCCGTAAGCTTGAAGATGAATTAGGTACAGCTTTGCTTGAGCGAAGCAGCCGCCGAGTGTTATTTACGGATGCTGGCCTTCAGTTAGTAGGGCAGGCGAAACGAATTTTGTCAGAGGTAAAAACGTTTCGTGATATGGCGAGTGGCCAAGGTAAGGCGATGACAGGCCCTATGCATATTGGTTTTATTCCCACGGTTGGTCCCTATTTGTTGCCCAAAATTGTTCCTGTGTTAAAGGAGAAATACCCTGATCTAGAGTTATTTTTGCATGAAGCACAAACTAATCAACTGGTCAGGCAACTAGAGGATGGAAAGCTTGATTGCTTGGTGCTTGCTTCTGTTGCTGAGACGGAACCTTTCAAGGAGATTGAAGTGTATGAAGAGCCTCTCAGTGTTGCTGTGCCATGTGATCATGAATGGTCAAAGCTAGATGAAGTCGATATGTTGGAACTCAATGGTAAAACAGTACTTGCCTTGGGCGATGGACATTGTTTGAGGGATCAAGCCTTGGGCTTTTGTTTTGCTGCTGGAGCAAAAGATGATGAACGTTTTAAAGCGACGAGTCTTGAAACATTACGCAACATGGTTGCTGCAGGTGCAGGGATCACTTTGTTACCTGAACTTTCAATACCTAAAGAAAAATATAAAGACGGTGTTTGTTATGTGAAAGCGATCAATCCAGTTCCTTCTCGGAGCATTGTTGTTGCTTATCGTCCGGGCTCTCCGCTCAAAGCTCGTTTTGAACAGTTAGCTGGGACTATAAAGCAGCAGTTAGAAAATCAATAGATTTGGATATTTTAACATCCAAATCTATTGCTTGCGGTTTTGGTCGTCGTTGTCGTATCCCAGAGAGTTTAATCCAGAGATATAAATACCTAGAACAGTTCTTCGCTTTCTGCTGAGGTATAAATGGTATCCATCACTTCATCGCTGACGTAGTCGATTGGTTCTGTCCCTTCAACAAAGTATTCAAACATTGAGCTTGAATCAAATTTGTTGGTCAGTAGGCCAGAGTTACGATCTATCCTTACTCGAACAATATTGGTAGGAATTTCTTTTTCTTGTGTGGGTACACCAGCAAGTGCCGCTTGCATAAAGTCAACCCAAGCAGGCTGAGCGGTTTTGGCGCCAGCCTCTGCACCAGAAATTTGATTTTTATCAAGGTTGCTATTGGGTATAGTTCGTCCTAGCTTGCGGGTGTGATCATCAAAGCCAACCCAAGAGATGGCAACCATTCCAGGGCCATAGCCATTGTACCAAGCATCCTTGGAGTCATTGGTTGTGCCGGTTTTTCCACCGATATCACGGCGTTTGAGTGTTTGTGCTCTCCAACCGGTTCCATTCCAGCCAGTTTTTTCGCTCCAGTTACCTCCTCCCCATACATTGCTATACATCATTTCACGCACTAAAAATGCGGTTTGTTCAGAAATGACTTGTGGAGCGTATTGAACGGTTTGATCAGCACTATTAGGGTCAACATCTTGTTCTAAGAATTCATTATTTAGGTCATCTAAATCACTTTGTGAGCAGGACTCACGACAGATGAGCTTGGGCTCAGCTTCAAATTCTAGATCACCAAAAGGGCCTTCGACTTTACTTATGTAATAGGGTTCTACGTAGTAACCCCCATTGGCAAATACAGAATAGCCTTGAGCCATTTTCATCGGTGTTAAGCTACCCGCACCCAATGCGATTGTTTCCGAGTGTGGTAGTTGATCAAGGTTAAAACCAAAACGAGTCAAATACTGGCGTGTTTCATTTAGGCCAACTTCACGTAGTACTCGTACTGCCATAACATTTTTTGACTGTGCAAGACCAATTCTTAAACGGGTTGGGCCTGTGTAGGTAGGTGGTGAGTTTTTTGGTCGCCACGCTGTTCCTTGGCTTTTATCCCACTGGTTGATAGGCGCATCGTTGACCAATGTTGATAGCGTTAGCCCTTTATCTATTGCTGCCGAGTATATAAACGGCTTAATACTTGAGCCGACTTGCCTTACTGACTGCGTGGCTCGATTAAACTTGTTATGTATAAAGTTGAAGCCACCAATGAGAGAAAGTACAGCGCCATTCTCTGGGTTCATTGCCACAAATGCAGTGTTAGCATTAGGGACTTGGCTCAGTTTCCAGCTCGTATTAAGCTCTTGGTTTTCTCGTTGAGTCTCTAACTGACGTACCCAAATTTGTTCTCCAGTAGCGAGAACTTCGGTTGCTGAGCTTGGTGCTGGGCCTTGACGCTCGTCAGTTAAGAACTTGCGGGCCCACTTGATGCCATCCCACTCAAGTGTCTGGAAGCCATGATGTTTTACCCATATTTTGGCTTGCTGTGCTGTGACATCTGTAACAATGGCTGGAGTGAGCTCTCCGTATGTCGGCACCTTGGCTAAAATATCATCGAGTTTTTCTGTATTGAAGAGTTTTTGACCTTGTGTCCAAAGGGTTTTCTCTGCACCTCGATAACCGTGTCTCTCATCGTAAGAAAGTAGGTTGTTGATTGCTGCGTTATTAGCAGCAGACTGCAATTTAGAGTCTACCGTCGTATAAACGTTCATGCCTGAGGTGTATGCTTCTTCTCCGTATCGTGCAACCATCCAAGATCGAGCAAGCTCTGCGGCATATGGAGCATTGAGTTCAATCTCCGCGCCGTGATAGCGTGACATTATCACCTCATTACGTGCTTGTTCAAACTCAGTTTGAGTGATGTATTGCTCATTTAACATGCGCTGTAGTACAACATTTCTACGATTTGTTGCACGCTGAAGTGAGTATATTGGGTTCATTGTCGATGGCGCTTTGGGCATTCCGGCTAAAGTTGCCATTTCACTAAGTGTAAGATCCTTAAGATCTTTACCAAAGTATGTTTGCGCAGCAGCACCAAAACCATATGAGCGATAGCCTAAGAAGATCTTATTGGCATATAGTTCCATTATTTCTTGTTTACTAAGTAACTGCTCAATATGAATGGCGATAAAAATTTCTTTTATTTTACGCATGATCTTCTTTTCATTCGAAAGGAAGAAATTGCGAGCCAGCTGTTGAGTGATAGTACTCGCGCCTTGTTTTGCTGAACCTGAAATAGCAACGACAAGTGCCGCTCGGGTGATGCCGATAGGATCTATCCCTGGGTGCTCATAGAATCGACTGTCTTCTGTCGCAATTAGCGCTTCAATTAGGTGTGGTGGGATTTCATCGTAGGTCACTGGGATACGACGTTTTTCACCAAACTGTGAGATAAGTTTGCCATCTTGACTGAATATCTGCATAGGGGTTTGCAGTTTGACATCTTTTAATGTTGCTACATCGGGCAACTCAGGCTTGACATAAAGATAGAAACCAAAAATGGTTCCAATCCCAAGCAGTGTGCAAACCAATACGAAAATAAACAATCGCTTTATGAACTTCACCGGAGAATCCCTGATTAATTACGCTTACGTTATGCAAACTCGTATAGTTTAAGCTAAAAACGTAGCTCATATGTGTTTATGCGCCCACTAAATAAATTAATTAAATTAGTGGGCTACGTTAACCTGACGGAGCTGAGCAGTATGGGTCAATCATTCATTACAGGTGTTGATATTAGCCCCCAGCATATTAGAGCTGTGGTGTTAAAGCCTGGAAAAAACACTTGCAAACTGGTTTGTTATCACCAGGTAGCTATTGACGACGACATTCTTACTGATAACGGCAGGTTAAATTATCAGGAAATTGTAAAGAAACTAAAAGAACTAAGAAAGGCTTTACCCTTATTTAGTAGTAAAGTGTGCCTATGCGTTCCAGATAATACGATAATAACTAAGCAATTACAGTTAGGTAGCGGCTTAAGTGAAGAGGAATCTCAATTTGCTATCGAACAAGCTTTTTCGCAGCATTCTTTAATTGAGGTTAACGATCTCTATTTTGACTTTGTTTTTTTACCTAACCATAACGAAAATAACAAGCACATATATCAAGTTTATGCTGCTCGAAAGCATGATATTGATGCTCTTATGGCTGCCTGCTCTCAAGCGAGATTAACTCCCTTTCTCATCAATCCTTATTCCCACAACCTTAGTCAACTTTGGCGTCGAGCTGTTGACTATTATCAACAAAATAATTGGTTACTTATAGAGTTAAATGGTTCTCACTTGTCTATGTATTTTGAATCCAAAACACAGGGGAGTATTTTTCATGACCTTGAGGTTGGTGACGAAAAAAGTACGCTTTTAAATGGACTAAGAAACCTCTATCGCCATATTCAGTTACTTAATATAAAACCCGGCGGAGTATGGCTTACAGGTGAGCATAGGCTAAATCCAGAACGGATCTGTGAGTCAATACCAGAGGCGAAGTTTGATTGTGTATTTTTGCATTTGCACGAGTTAGTAAGCTTTAGCTTCAATAATCAAGGTCAGCCGTCGGGTGAGTTTTCTAGGGCTTTGGGACTGGGATTAAGTGGTACCAAGTGGTTGGAGCAAGCTTATGGGACATAACATCAACCTTATCCCATGGCGAGAAAAACGTCGTGGATATCAGATTCGTATTTTTATATTTCGTTTGTGTGTAGTCACTCTAGTGGGTGCTCTCACCAGTGTTTATTTAGCGAGATATCTAGCTTCGCAAGTCGAGAAACAACAAGAGCGAATAGTTTTACTTAACGAACGAAGTCAACGGCTTGTTGAGCAGAAAGAGCGAGGAAAGTTGACCCAACAGAATATAGAGCAAGTAAAATCTGATATTAGCACTTTAATTCGGTTCGATGTTCAGCGTTTCCGTTCTTTGGCTTTAATGCGTATGCTAGCTGAAATCATACCAGAGATGGTGTATCTCAACCAAATGAGTTTAACTGGCAATCAGGTTCAACTCAAAGGGATAACAGCGACATCGGTAAATCTTAGTGAGTTGCTAATTCGTCTGAGTCAATTACCTAACGTTCATACAGTAACAATGCAGCAATTGGCTGGTAATGACCAAAATGCGCAGCATGATTATCTGTTTTTTACAATCTTGTTTGTATTGGTTGATCGTATCCATGATTGATAGACGTTATTTTTCCTTAGCTTCCCTCGCTGAGTTGAACGCCTCGGGCCAATGTCTATTTTTTGCTGGTTACCTTATTTTGATCCTCGCAGTTGCTTTATTTGTTTACCTGAATCCACAAATAGCGATGTTGGAAGCTCTTGGAGAAAAAGAGAACCAATTGATGCAGGTTCTAAATTTAAATGATAATAAGGTGCGGCTAGATAAATTAGCAGGAGAGTTCGAGCATTTAAAAAAAACTCAAAAACGTTTGCGTGCTCAAATCTCTCGTTCAGCGAGCTTACCCCAAATAGTAAAGAGCTTAAGTCAAATGGCAGAGCAACATTCTTTACAGTTGTCTAGCATGGTTCAAGGTGACATCAATAGTACTGATATCGCCCCCACCCTAGGACTTCATATTGAACTCTATGGTCACTATCCGCAGGTGGCTGCTTTTTTCCGCTCGGCGGCTAAAAGTCCTTATTTGATTTATTTCGATCAGCTTCAATGGAGCCGTGTTGATAGCCGTGATAGTGAGTTACATGTGCGAGGTAAGGTATATTTTTTAGCTGAGAGTTTGGAGAATAAGAATGCGAGTTGAACTTATGATGTTTCTCAGTAGCTTGCTGTTGAGCTATGAGATCAAGCCACACCTTCTGGAAGAAAAAGATTATATGACTTCTCGCTTAAACTTGGTCAGTAATAATGATGTAAAACTACAGTTAAAACGCGATCCGTTTTCAGTTCCTTTGCTATTTTCTGAGCCATACCATCAATCATCACCCTGTTATTCAATAAAAGCTAAAACTTCTGTTCATACTGCGCTTGTTTTCCCATTAGAAAAACTACGACTGGCAGGTGTTATTTACCGACAAAGCGAATATATCGCTATGATTGAACTCCCTGATGGCACTCTTAGAGCTGGTGAAGTTGGACAAGAGATTGGTCTTAATCAAGCAATCATCATAAATATTACCTCTGACAGACTCGAGATAGGTCAATGGGAGGCTCAATATGAAGAGTGCCGATTGGTGAATGGTATCAGCCTTGCTATTTCAGAGTAGGGCAAACTTATGAAGTATGGTGTGATTAAAAAAATCCTGATGCTGATAAGTATTTATTTGTTTTCAATTACATATGTTTGTGCTGAAACCATCGTTTCCTTTCAATCTGACACATCAGAAGATGAACGCCTTGGTCGAAAATTATCTGTCAATTTTCAAGATATTCCGGTTCGTAGTGTATTGCAACAGCTTGCGGAATACAGTGATTTTAATTTAGTTGTATCGGATTCTGTATCAGGAAAGGTGACTCTTAGGCTTAAAGAGGTTTATTGGTCGCACTTACTTGATATGATTTTATTGATTAAAGGACTTGAAAAGCGTCGAATTGGCGATAGTTTGTTAGTCTTGCCAAAATCTGAATTAGGGATGCTTAATGACAAGCTTTCTCCAAAATTGGAATCACTTGAATCAGTCATTATTGCCATGCGCTATGCTAATGCAACGGATATCGCTGATATACTTGGCAATGAAGCAACAACCTCCATGCTGTCTGAATTTGGTTCTATATCGGTAGATGAAAGAACCAATGCTCTATTGATTCGAGATCACATGACGTATATTCGAGCGATGAAGCCTATCATAGCGGCGTTAGATGTACCGGTTAAGCAAGTACAGATTGAGGCGCGTATAGTTAGTTTAAGCGAGGGAGATGTACAAGAACTTGGTGTTCGCTGGGGGCTAAGCGCGATGAAAGGTGGTTATTCTCTTGGGGGGTCAATAGAAAATAACCTCTCCAATATTAGTTTATATACGGAAAGTGAAGCGACTCTTGATGATTTTCTTAATGTGGATCTCGCTGTGACTTCTAGTACTGCCTCGACAATTGCCTTTCAAGTCGCTAAATTGAGTAGTGGGATCTTGCTTGACCTTGAGTTATCAGCGTTGCAAAGAGAAGCTCGTGCTGAGGTAATATCTAGTCCTCGTTTGATTACAACCAATAAGCAAGCTGCCTATATTGAACAAGGTACGGAAATTCCATATTTGGAAGCCGCATCAAGTGGAGCGACGAGTGTCAATTTTAAAAAGGCGGTTTTAAGCCTTAAAGTAACGCCACAAATTACTGCTGATAACCGCTTAATTTTAGATTTAAAGGTTACTCAGGACAGGCCTGGCCAAGTTGTGAAAACGGGTACAGGTGAAGCGGTGGCTATAGATACCCAGCGGATAGGTACTCAGGTGCTTATTAATGATGGTGAAACAATAGTATTAGGAGGGATTTATCAACACAGTGTGTCAGATGCTGTTGAAAAAGTGCCACTTTTGGGAGATATTCCAATAATAGGGGGCCTATTTAGGCGGAGCTATCAGCAAATGGGCAAGAGTGAATTGCTTATTTTTGTTACACCAACTGTGATTTTCCCTAGGGCAATATAGTGGATGAAATGTTTTAATATTGCATTAAAATCAACCACAAAAGGTGGCTATTCCCTAGCGAATCAAAAAACAAATGAAAATAAATTTGCAATAGTGTCACCTTACCTAGATAATTTCGGGTCTTATCACGAATTATCTGTGAGGAATTGGTGCTGCAAGCATATCGTAGACCAGAGATATCTGGTTATCTTGCAGCGATGTCATTGAATTAACGTTGTAAATTACTGCTAAACATGGCTGAAAAACGCAATATTTTTCTTGTCGGCCCTATGGGTGCTGGCAAAAGTACAATTGGTAGACACTTGGCTCAACAACTTCACATGGAGTTTGTCGATTCGGATACCGTAATTGAAGAACGCACTGGTGCAGATATCGCTTGGGTATTTGATGTCGAGGGCGAAGACGGCTTCCGTGTACGTGAAGAGGGGGTGATAAACGATCTGACGGAGGAGCAAGGAATTGTTCTTGCGACGGGTGGTGGTTCTATCAATAGTAAAGAAAACCGCAATCGTCTTTCCGCGCGCGGGATCGTTGTTTATCTAGAAACAACGATCGAAAAGCAACTTGCACGCACAAATCGTGACAAAAAACGTCCTTTATTACGGACGGATAGTCCACGTGATGTGCTTGAGTCGCTGGCTGGTGAACGTAACCCTCTTTATGAGGAAATTGCGGACTACACAGTGCGAACTGACGATCAAAGTGCAAAAGTGGTAGCCAACCAGATTGTAAAAATGCTAGAAGAACGTTAATACGTTAAATATTAGCAACTGGAGAATACCCATGGAAAGGATTACGGTCAGTTTAGGTGAGCGTAGCTATCCAATATCAATTGGTGCCGGATTGTTTAATGATCCGGCCCACCTTTCATTTTTGTCGGCAAAACAAAAAGTGGTTGTGATTACCAATGTCACGGTCGCGCCCTTGTACGCTGATAAAGTGCTAACCCTTCTTGGTCACTTTGGTTGTGATGTCTCTGTACTTGAGCTGCCAGATGGTGAGCAATATAAATCACTGGAAACTTTCGATATCGTGATGAGTTACCTTCTTGAAGGTAACTTTTCTCGTGATGTCGTCATTATCGCCCTCGGCGGCGGTGTTATTGGTGACTTAGTAGGCTTTTCTGCAGCATGCTATCAACGTGGGGTTGATTTTATACAGCTCCCGACAACATTGTTGTCTCAAGTCGACTCGTCTGTTGGAGGGAAAACTGCGGTCAACCATAAGTTGGGCAAAAACATGATAGGGGCTTTCTATCAGCCTAAATCGGTAATTATTGATACAGATTGCCTTACCACGTTACCGCGCAGGGAATTTGCTGCTGGTATCGCTGAAGTTATCAAGTATGGGATTATTTACGACAAGGCATTTTTTGCTTGGTTGGAAGAAAACCTCGACAAACTTTACATGCAAGATGAGCAAGCTTTGACCTATGCTATTGCACGTTGTTGCCAAATCAAAGCAGAAGTGGTGGCGAAAGATGAAAAAGAGTCTGGTATTAGGGCTTTACTAAATCTAGGCCACACATTCGGCCACGCAATTGAGGCACAGCTAGGCTACGGAAAGTGGTTGCATGGTGAGGCAGTATCTTCTGGCACTCTGATGGCAGCTAAAACCGCTCAACTTCAAGGGCTTATTACAGAGCAGCAAGTAGAGCGAATTCTCTCTATACTAAAGAAAGCGCAATTGCCTGTGCATACACCAGATACAATGACCTTTGACGATTTCATGAAACATATGATGCGTGATAAGAAAGTACTCTCTGGTGAACTGCGTTTAGTGTTACCTACTGGAATTGGTAGCGCCGAAGTTGTTAAAGGTGTGCCTGAATCGATTATTCGACAAGCAATCGATTTTTGTCGCAATATCTAAGTTGTTTGCTTTAGACAGTAGGCTGTTATTAGGATGGTTTGAATGAGCTTAACGCATGAATCCCGTGTGTTGGAGTTAGATACTCAAGTAGAGTTGCTTGAGCGTATGCAATTGCTGACTAATTTTGGCTCGAACTTAGTTACGGTTGGTGGTGCTTCAGGAGCTGGTAAGTCTTGGCTAGCCCAACGCTATTTGGAAGCTTGGGCCACCGACAAAAACCAATCCTTGCTGATGTGCCACCCCAATCAGGATGATCAACAGCGCCGTACTATGATCCTGACACAGCTTTTTTCTGAACCAATGTTTGACCCTACTGACCCTTTGACTGAAAGCTTTTCTCGCCAAATCAGTGAGGAAGGTTGTGATGTGGTTATTGTTATTGATGATGCTCAACAGTTGAAGGAATCGTTTGTTTCAGAGCTGTGGATGTTGATTCTCGAAGCACAGGACAACCCTGCTTGGACAATCAATGTGGTTTTATTTGCTCAGTCTAATTCGCTTGATGTTTTACTGACACGCTTGAGCTATGGACAGGATCATAAGCCAATAGATTTAGAAATAGATCCATTGAGCCAAGATGAAGCTGATCGATTTTTTGAACATCTAGTGATTCGCTTTGTCGAAGATGAGAAAGAAAAGCGCGTGCGTAATGCATATCGTTCCGTTGCCCTACAGCCGGGTGACATTATGGCTTTAGGGGACCATAAAGTGGAAAAAAGGATCATTATTCGTTCAATAATTGGCTCGCCAGTCAATATTGCTTTACTCGTGATTACTCTACTTCTCCTGATTGGAGGAGGTTACTGGTGGATGATGGCTCAGCCTTCACCAGAGGATAAGTCACAACAAATGGCAGATATGCCAGATGAGGTAGTAATACCTGAATTATCTGAGGGTAACCAATCGGATATATCACTACAAAAGCCTGACTCTGACACAGATAAAATGGCAATGTCGATGGAAGATGATTCAGAAGCTTTGCCACCCAAGGTGACTGAACAAACCTCTAGTGTAGGTAATTCTCAAGATGGTCAGCAGCGTGTTGTTATTACTTCTGAAGTTGTTGATGCGTTAATAGAAGGTAAACCTGAAAAGGCCGACACATCGGTGGCTGAGAAAGTGGTGACTAATCCCAATATTCGTATTTTGCCTGCAAAGACAGAGAAGGCTTCAGTGGCTGAAGCTGTTGTACCTGAGCCCGAGAAGCAGACCAAATCTGTGATATCGTTTTCATTTACCAAAAGTGAATTAAAGAGTTTTTCTTCACGGAGTTACACACTGCAATTGGCTGCTGTTCAATCTTTAGAAGAAGTGCAGACTTTTCTGGATAAACACAAGCTAGCAGGTAGTGTCTATATCTACCCAACCGTGCGCAGTAAAGCTGAATGGTTTATCATCACTTATCAAAATTACCCAACAATTCAGGTTGCCAGAGATGCTGTAGAGTCTTTACCAGCAGATTTACAGCAATTAGAACCTTGGGCTAAGTCACTCAGTCAAGTTCATCGAGAAATTGAACGAGTGAAATAACGCTGAGTCGAGATAAAAAATATGTTACATTCCGCAGCCTTAATTTTGGTTGATTGATTTAGAGCATTAGATGAAAAAGCAGCGTGCCTTTCTGAAATGGGCTGGTGGAAAATATGGACTTGTAGAAGATATCCAACGGTACTTACCAGAAGGGCGAAAGCTAGTTGAGCCTTTTGTTGGAGCTGGCTCTGTTTTTCTTAACACGGACTATGAACATTATCTTCTTGCAGATATCAACCCAGATCTAATTAACCTATACAACTTACTAAAAGAAAACCCTCAAAAGTATATATCTGAATCTAAACGTTGGTTTATTGCTCAAAATAATCGTAAAGAGGTTTATCTGTCGGTTCGGGCAGAGTTCAACGGTACTGATGATGTTATGTACCGTTCATTAGCTTTCCTATATATGAATCGCTTTGGTTTTAATGGTTTGTGTCGTTATAACAAAAAAGGGGGATTTAATGTCCCTTTTGGTTCGTATAAAAAACCATATTTCCCAGAAGCCGAATTAGAGTTTTTTGCAGATAAGGCTAACAAGGCCACTTTCGTATGTGAAGGCTACACGGACACATTTAGGCGTACACGAAAAGGGAGTGTGGTCTATTGCGATCCGCCTTATGCGCCTTTATCAACCACGGCTAACTTTACTTCTTATTCAGGTAACGGATTTACGTTAGATGATCAGGCCGCACTTGCTGATGTGGCAGAAAAAGCAGCTAAAGAACGTCATATCCCAGTTTTGATTTCTAACCATGACACCACTTTGACACGTCGTTTGTATCACGGTGCAGAGCTAAATGTTGTTAAAGTGAAGCGCACCATTAGTCGCAATGGAGCAGGAAGAAATAAAGTTGATGAGCTATTAGCTTTGTTTAGACCACGAGATCAGGGTTAGCGATATTTCTCTTATCTAAGCTATCTTATGCGCTTTCGCTTCGGTAGAATGTGGTTAAATTGGTCTTTTGGGTTTGCCTACATTTATTAGAGGTCCGGTATGAAAGATTTCCTTATCGCTCCATCCATTTTATCTGCTGACATGGCTCGTCTAGGTGAGGACGTTGACAATGTTCTTGCAGCTGGCGCAGATGTGGTTCACTTTGATGTGATGGACAACCATTATGTACCCAATTTAACTTTTGGTGCTCCAATCTGCCAAGCGCTGCGTGATTACGGTATCACTGCGCCAATTGATGTGCATTTGATGGTTAAACCAGTTGATCGCATTATCCCCGATTTTGCTAAAGCTGGTGCCTCTATGATCACTTTCCATGTTGAAGCCTCTGAGCATGTTGACCGCACCTTACAACTTATCAAAGAGCATGGATGTAAAGCAGGGGTAGTGCTAAACCCAGCCACACCACTTTCTCACCTTGAATATATTATGGATAAACTTGATATGATTTTACTTATGTCAGTTAATCCTGGCTTTGGTGGCCAATCATTTATCCCTAAAACTCTAGATAAACTAAGAGCTGTGCGTAAGATGATTGATGATTCGGGGCGCAATATCCGTCTTGAGATCGATGGTGGCGTTAAAGTCGATAATATTAAAGAGATTGCCCAAGCTGGCGCGGATATGTTTGTCGCAGGCTCAGCTATTTTTAATCAGCCAGACTATAAAGCAGTCATTGAACAAATGCGTGCAGAGTTATCAGAGGTAAAGTAATTCAATGAGCAAAATTAAATTAATCGCTTTTGATTTAGATGGCACTCTACTTGATAGTGTGCCCGATCTAGCCGTAGCTGCAGACAAAACCGTCCGAGCTCTAGGCTACCCATCTGTCTCTGAAGAACAGGTACGTGATTATGTTGGTAATGGTGCTGATGTGCTTATTACCCGGGCATTAAGTGGTAGCATTACTGTCAGTCCTGACTTGGACCTTGATCTGCAAGTTAAAGCTCGTGAATTGTTTGATAACTATTATGAACAGGGTGAACATCAGCTTAGCCATCTATATTCTCAAGTAAAGGAAACGCTTGCTCAACTACATCAAGCTGGCTTCACGATGGCATTAGTTACCAACAAGCCGTCTAAATTTGTTCCTGACGTGCTGGAAAAACATCATATCGATAGCTTTTTTAGTGATGTTATTGGTGGCGATACTTTTGCTGATAAAAAGCCTGATCCGACAGCTCTTAACTGGTTACTTAATAAGTATCACTTACAACCTCAAGAAATGTTGATGGTTGGAGATTCGAAGAATGATATTTTGGCTGCGAAAAATGCTGGCTGTTTATCATTTGGGTTGACCTATGGTTACAACCATGGTGAGCCAATCTCGGCATCTGCTCCTGACTTTGTCTCTGATAACATTGCTGATTTAGTCGATGCTGTTGTAGTTTGTCCGCAGTTGTAACAAAAGATCTTCCAAAATACTCGTTAATGAGTACACTGAGTAAGCCGCGTTGCACATTAAGCTATGCGGTTTTTTTCATTTTTTAGATTAAGAAGTCAAGGATAATCCCCATGAGCAAACCCATTGTATTGAGTGGTGTTCAACCTTCAGGTGAACTAAGTATCGGTAACTACTTGGGTGCTCTACGCCAATGGCAACAGATGCAGGACGATTATGATTGCCAATATTGTGTGGTAGATCTGCATGCCATTACGGTTCGTCAGGATCCTAAAGCTCTTCATGAAGCGACTCTAGATGCCTTGGCTATTTGTTTAGCTGTTGGTGTTGATCCGCAAAAGAGTACGCTGTTTGTTCAGTCTCATGTTCCAGAACATGCGCAGTTAGGTTGGCTTCTTAACTGCTATACCCAAATGGGTGAGCTGAGTCGAATGACTCAGTTTAAAGATAAGTCAGCTCGATATGCCAATGATGTTAATGCTGGCTTATTTGGTTATCCCGTTCTGATGGCTGCAGATATTTTACTGTATGGTGCAAATCAGGTTCCTGTGGGTAACGATCAGAAGCAGCACCTAGAGTTGTCACGTGATATCGCTACTCGTTTTAATAATATTTATGCGCCAGATACGCCGATTTTTACTGTACCTGAGCCCTATATTCCCAAAGTGAATGCGCGTGTTATGAGTTTGCAAGATGCCACCAAGAAAATGTCTAAATCAGACGATAACCGTAAGAATGTCATCACTCTATTGGAAGAGCCGAAATCGATTCTCAAAAAGATAAATAAGGCTCAAACCGACACTGAAACACCGCCACGCATTGTTCATGACTGGGACAATAAGGCAGGTATATCTAACTTGATGGGGCTTTACTCAGCGGCAACGGGAATGAGCTTTGAAGACATCGCAGCACAATACAAAGGCGTCGAAATGTATGGTCCATTCAAGAAAGATGTCGGTGAAGCGATTGTGGCTATGCTTGAACCTATTCAGGCTGAATACAGACGTATTCGTGAAGACCGCGCTTATATGGACAGTGTGATGAAGCAAGGAGCTGAAAAGGCTTCAGCTCGTGCGGCGCAAACTTTGAGTAAGGTTTATCAAGCGGTAGGTTTTGTCTCTCGCCCATAGTATTAAAACCTTAAAAGCATTCAAAAAACGGACTCATGCGAGTCCGTTTTTATCTTCTGATTAAGTAATGCTTACTGGGCACCGGCAAAATCCATTTGACGCCAAGCTTCAAATGCGATGATGGCCACTGCATTAGACAAATTTAAGCTGCGAGCATCTGGCATCATTGGAATGCGTATACGTTGATCCATTGGCATATTTTCAATCAGTTCGGCGGGTAACCCACGTGTTTCTGGGCCAAATAGTAGCACGTCGCCTTTTTGAAATTGAGCATCAACATGATGACCTGTTGTTTTCGTTGTACAGGCAAAAATACGGAACTCGCTACGTTGCTTTTCTAGGTATTTGATAAATTCTTGGTAGTTTTGATGGCGAGTAACCCTAGCTAGATCATGGTAGTCCAATCCCGCCCTGCGAACTTTCTTTTCTTCCAAATCAAAACCAAGTGGTTCAATTAAGTGAAGGTTGGCACCACAGTTGGCACATAAGCGGATAATGTTACCAGTATTCGGGGCAATTTCTGGTTCGTACAAAGCGATATCAAACATTGTGTTGGTCTTGTGCTATTTGGAATTAGGCTGGAAATTATAAGGCGGCTTGTGGTAGCCGCCAAGTCTGACAAGTTGAGTTTTTGTGTTTAACCGTGAAGCTTATTCACTCGGCTTGATGGCTTTGTCATAATTTTCGCTGATCACATCCCAATTAACCACATTCCACCAAGCTTCGATATAGTCTGGCCGACGGTTTTGGTAGCTGATGTAATAAGCATGCTCCCAAACATCGAGAGCCAAGATGGGTTCACCTTGCACAGTAACAACGTCCATTAAAGGATTGTCTTGATTGCTAGTGGAGGTAATCTTAAGCTGGCCATGTTTGACAATTAGCCAAGCAAAGCCTGAACCAAAAGTATTAATCGCGGCTTCAGCGAACTGCTGCTGAAATGTTTCAAAGCTACCAAACGTCGAGATAATGTCTTCACTAAGCTTACCTGTTGGTGCTCCGCCTCCATTTGGTGTCATGCAGTTCCAGTACAGAATGTGATTGTAAACCCCCCCACCATTATTACGTATTGCAGGGGAGTGTTGTGACATGTTGGCGAATATATCACGCAGAGAAGTAGATTCTAATTTAGTGCTTTGGATAGCTGCCATGAACTTATCAAAGTAAGCTCGGTGATGTTTGCTGTAATGCACTTCCATGGTCTTAGCGTCGATGTATGGCTCAAGAGAATCATAGGTATAAGGCAACTGTGGAAAAGTATGGGTCATAGTCAGTCCTCCTTCATTTAGAGGATATAGATTAAATGATAATGAGATCCATTATCAACTGTAAGTTTGTAAGGTTATTCTACCCACTCAGAGGGAGAGTGATTTCCATACTTAAGCCTCCAAGCTTACTGCGTTGAGCTCTTATTGCTCCACTGTGCTGACGAATGGCATTTTCTGTAATCGCTAGGCCAAGGCCAGTACCTCCACTGTGACGATCGCGAGCGGTAGATACACGATAGAAAGGGCGAAATATGGCGTCTAACTCCTGTTCTGGAACGCCTTCACCATTGTCATCTACAGTGATGGTGAGTCGGTCATATTCGACTATTAGAGAAACTTGAATGAGGTCTTTACCGTAGTAGATAGCATTTCGTACAATGTTCTCTAGTGCGCTCATAAGAAGTTTGGGATTGCCAGAAATAATTCGTTCTGGGATATCTGTATAGGTAAGGGACTTTTGCATCTGCTGAGCTTCAAACTGAGCATCTGATAGAATAGCTTCCCACAAGCTACTAAGAGGTTGCTGTTCTCTTGAAACATGGCTATCTAGTTGCATGCGTGATAGATCTAATAGTTCGCTAATCATCTGCTCTAGTCGCTGAGCTTCTGTGTTAATACGATTAAGTTCAGCACTATCTCCTTGTTTTCGTGATACCAGAGCGGTTGCCATTCTTAACCGTGTGAGAGGAGAGCGTAGTTCATGTGAAATATCAGACAACAGCCTCTGCTGGCCTGAAATCATTTGGTTTACTGCTTCAACCATTTGATTGAAACTCTTACCTGCCTGTCTAAATTCCGAGGTTCCTCTTTCTAACTCGGGATCGACAAAAAATTCGCCTTTTGCGACCCGTTTAGCAGCGCGCTCAAGTTTGCGAGCTGGTTGGCTCAGCGCCCATGCTAACCACAGTAGAAGAGGTGTGCTAACTAACATGACGGCGAATAATAATTGAAATGGTTTATCGAATAGGCGCAGCAGAAAAGGCGGAGGTTGATTCCACTTTACACCTATGTAGAGTAAGAGTTCATTTTGCGCTAGCGTGATTGGCAAAGGCCCTGCAACCATGTAATGCCCATAAAGTCGCTGTTTAGGTTTTTCTGGATCTTCTATGCTAGTAATAAAGTTTTGTACGGCTTTGAGTTTAAAGTCTTTGCGGTCTTGGGTTGTTAAAATATTACCCTCAAGATCTGTAAGCACAAAACGCGGGCGAGGATCTCTTGGTGATCGACGTGGGCCCTCTAGCTGAAAAATAATCCGCCTAAGATCTTTTTCAGGAGCAAAACGCTTTTCAATTTTTTGTTTGGCTTCGAGCAGTTTCGTATAATGGGTTGCAGGTATATCTCTTGATCTTCTGGGATCTAAATGAGGTAAAGACAGCACCGCAACTAAGACTAAAAACATAGTGAACCAGAAGATAGCGAAAATACGCCCGTAAAGGCTAGTGATCTTAGGCAGGCGCATTAGGTTTCCTCAACTAATAAGTAACCACGCCCGCGTAAGGTTTTAATGCGTGGTTTTCTATCTTGCCTCTCAGGGAGTTTTTTACGTAAATTGGATACATGCATGTCGATAGCGCGATCAAACGCTGCGAGACGTTTACCAAGTACATCTAAGCTGAGTGTTTCTTTAGTTAGCGTTTCACCGGGATGTTGGACGAAGTGGCTAAGTAGAGCGAATTCGGTTGTGGTTAATTCAAGATATTCTTCTTGGCAGTATGCTTCCTGTTTACCTGGGAAAACTTTGATATCTTGATATTCAATACATTCAATACTTTTCGGATTGGATTTTGATTGAGTTCGACGCAAAACCGCGCGTATACGAGCCAGTAGTTCTCGATCGCTAAAAGGTTTGGGCAGATAGTCATCTGCCCCAAGTTCAAGACCAATGACTCTGTCTATTTCTTCACCTTTGGCAGTCAGCATCAATACCGGGGTTTCCCATTGCTCACGCAGACGCTTTAGTGTTTCGACGCCATTGAGCTTGGGCATCATGACATCCAAAAGTACCAAATCAATATTTTTGTTTATCGCCTCGAGTCCGGCTTCACCATCATTAGCTTCAGATACGCTATAACCTTCTAGTGTTAACACTTCGTTCAGTAAACCAGTGAGTTCTGTATCATCATCAACCAACAGAATATGTGCCATGAAATGTAACCTCGATTTTTTCCTTTCACTTAATAGTACTGATTAATTAGTCTGAGCTTTAGTTTAATCTTGCCTCTTTACGATTTTTTACTCTCTCTAGACGTCACTTTACATTATCAATCCTATGCTAGAGTCAGAGCTGCCAAGCAGCAACGTTTACTTCTTTGATAGGAAAGGTTTGAATATGAAAACAGCGAAAAAGTTAGTATTAGCTATGATTGTACTTCCATTGACCCTTGCCTCTGCAGGTGTATTTGCCAATAATGGCAAGGAACATGGCAAGCAAGGACATAAAGAATTCATTCTTGATCGTGGTTTAATGCGTGAGCTTGATTTAACACAAGAGCAGCAGGCACAACTGAAAGATTTGCGTGAAGCGATGAAAAAAGACTTAAAAGCGCAATACCAAGAGAACTTTGCAGTGCATCAAGAGGAGATGCAGGCCCATAAAGAAAAAATGCAGGCCTTGGTACTGGCCGATTCATTTGATAAGGCAGCAGCGAATGAACTCGCTAAAGCCATGCTTGAAAATCAGGCAGAACACAAAGTTAAATTGTTAGAAAAACAGCATCAATTGTTGAGTATTTTGACTCCAGAACAAAAAACTAAATATATTGAAATGCAGAAAGAACGTGATTCACAACGGGCTCAAAAAAGGCACGAACGTTTAACGAAAAGTTAATTTGAAGCTATGTTTTTGGCGGCCTTTGGCCGTCTTTTTAGTTTCATTTTTATTCACCTCGTGAGGAGGTTATACTTAAATTAAAGCAATGTTTTGAAAGCCTTTAATTTATGAAACACGAATATGCTCGTTTAGTCACTCTTGCTGCTTGGACGGCAACAATCGTTGCGACCATCCTCCTCATTGTCAAGTTGGCGGCATGGTGGGTCACGGGATCGGTAAGCTTATTAGCTTCTTTGATTGACTCCATGCTTGATATAGCCGCTTCTTTAGTTAACTTGGTGGTAGTGAGATATTCACTTCAACCTGCTGATAGAGAACATACTTTTGGACATGGGAAGGCAGAGTCTTTGGCAGCTCTTGCTCAATCAATGTTTATTTCTGGCTCAGCAGTATTTCTTATTCTAAATGGTGTTGAACGCTTTTTTAGGCCTCATGAACTTCAGTCTCCGGAATATGGGATCTATGTGAGCCTATTTGCTATCTTAGTCACGTTCGCTCTAGTCGTATTTCAGAAACATGTGGTGAAAAAAACCGGTAGCCAGGCCATTGCTGCAGACTCTCTTCATTACCAATCTGACTTGTATATGAATGCTGCTATTATGTTGGCCTTAACCTTAAATTGGTTTGGTGTTACTCAAGCTGATGCTGTGTTTGCTATTGGTATTGGGCTGTATATTTTATATAGCGCAGTGCAAATGGTGCGTGAAGCGACTCAAACTTTGTTAGACCGTAAGCTACCTGATGATGAACTAGAAGAAATAAAAACACATTGTCTTTCTGTTGAGGGAGTTTTGGGGGTACATCAACTACGAACTCGCATGTCTGGTCCAACTCGTTTTATTCAGCTTCATCTAGAGCTTGAAGATCAAATGCCACTTATCGAGGCTCACAGAATTTCAGATATGGTTGAACATAAGCTTTTAGAACGCTTTCCACATGCTGATGTCTTGATTCATCAAGACCCATACTCAGTGGTACTTGGCCCTGAAAAAGATCAAAAAGTTCGTGGTTGGTGATAGATTGAGTGGAAGTAATTTGAACTAAAATTCGACCCGAAAATTTGCAGCTATTCTGATATGTATCAAATCTTTGTTTGGGCTGAACTGTAATACTCTTACATAAGTAGAAAAGTTACATATTTTGACGCAAATAAAAGTAGTATTCCTTGGGCTTCAAGGTAACATATTGCGCAGATTAAAGGATCTTGTCGGTAACAAGAATGAAAATTGCTGACGTAAAAGTTGAAATAAGATTCCCAAAAAATTGAGGGTGAGCATGATTAAAAAGATCGGTGTTTTGACAAGCGGCGGTGATGCCCCGGGCATGAATGCAGCAGTTCGTGGTGTGGTGCGCACGGCGCTATCGGAAGGTTTAGAGGTCTATGGTGTTCAAGACGGTTACCTTGGCCTGTATGAAAATAGGATCAAGAAACTTAATCGTTCAAGCGTTTCTGATGTGATCAATAAAGGCGGAACCTTTCTTGGTTCAGCGCGTTTCCCAGAGTTTAAAGATGTTGCGGTAAGACAGAAAGCGATTGAGAACCTGCAAAAACATGGAATTGAAGCTTTAGTTGTTGTCGGCGGTGATGGTTCCTATATGGGGGCTAAGAAGCTGACAGAAATGGGGTATCCGTGCGTTGGCTTGCCAGGTACGATCGATAATGATATTGCAGGCACTGATTATACCATCGGCTATCTAACGGCACTTAATACTGTTATCGATGCTATTGACCGTTTGCGCGATACTTCGTCATCACATCAGCGTATTTCTATTGTTGAAATTATGGGTCGCCATTGCGGTGACCTGACTCTTATGTCGGCGATTGCTGGTGGTTGCGAATATATTATTACTCCAGAAACTGGTTTAGATAAAAAAAAGCTTATCAGTAATATTCAAGATGGTATCAAGAAAGGCAAAAAGCATGCGATCATTGCTTTGACTGAGTTAATGATGGACGCTAATGAATTAGCCAAAGAGATTGAACAGGCTACGGGACGGGAGACTCGAGCAACGGTACTTGGGCACATTCAACGTGGCGGGCGCCCAACTGCATTCGATCGTGTTTTGGCATCTCGTATGGGTAACTATGCGGTACACCTTTTAATGGAAGGTCAAGGTGGTCGTTGTGTAGGTATTCAAAAAGAGCAGCTTGTTCATCATGACATCATTGATGCGATTGAAAATATGAAGCGCCCAGTTCGTGAAGATCTTTATCAGGTTGCTGAAGAGCTGTTTTAAGTTTATTGATTTTAATCAAAGGCCAGTGGAATCCACAGGCCTTTTTTGTATCTAGCTTAGTTGACGACCATAGTTGAGAGAATGTACGCAACTGTAGTTGCCGTGCTAACACCGATAAAACCAGGTAGCCAAAAGCTGTGATTTAGAACGTATTTACCAATCCGAGTAGTACCTGAGCGGTCAAAAGTGATCGCTGCCAAATCACTGGGGTAAAAGGGAAAGAAAAAGTAGGCGTAACAGGCTGGTAGCACCCCAATGAGTACTGGCGTAGGTATGCCCATCGAGAAGCCTAAAGGTAGCATTATAGTTAGTACAGCGGCCTGACTTTTTAGAAATATCGAAACCACAAACATGGCTATAGCAAAGGTCCAAGGGTGAGCTGCGACTATTTCACTTACCAAACTGATTAAATAAGGTTTATGGAAGCTGATGATAGTGTCACTCATCCAAGCGATACCAAAAATGATGACAACAGCAGTCATACCAGCAATAAAGACATTGCAGTGGACAATTTTCTTAGGATCGACTTTGGTTGTCAGCAAAATAATGGCTCCGATGGAGAGCATTAGAAACTGGATAGCAACCGACATTTTCACACCTTCAGGTAATAGTGAAAGGTCATGGCCAAACATAGCGACGAAGACAACCACCACAATCCCACCCAAGAAGATACTCAGGCCTTTTTTAGCTTGATTTCCGATATTACCTTGGCTGGTATTTTGATCTGCATCGATAAGTTGCGCTTTAAACTCAGGATCAGAGCAGCGCTGGGCGAATTCACTGTCTTGGTCAAGATCTTTGCCTCGTTTGAGGCTCCAAGTGCAGCCAACTAAAACGCCAATTAGGGTTGCAGGTATCGTTACTATAAGGACATGACCTAGACTGAGCGTTAGGTGATTGTCTGCCGCTGTTGCCATCACAACAGCGGCGGCAGCTGCAATGGGACTTGCTGTGATGCCCATCTGTGATGCGACAGATGCCATTGCCATAGGACGTTCGGGGCGAATCCCTTTTTTGTAAGCCACATCATAGATAACAGGAAGTAGAGGGTAAACAGAATGCCCTGTTCCTACGAGGACGGTTAACGAGTAAGTACATAAGGGGCCTAAAAAGACAATTTGGTTCGGGTGTTTACGTAGTAAACGTTCGGCAAATCGAACTAAAAGCTGTAACCCCCCCGTAGCTTCGAGTGTGGCTGATGCGGCGACGACCGCAAGTATGATTAACATCACACTAATTGGTGGGGAACCAGGAGTGACACCGAATATAAACGCGAGTATTGAAACGCCAAGCCCGCCTAAGAGACCAAAGGCAATACCTCCATGGCGAATGCCAATAAAGATAATCGTTATAAGCAAGATCATGTGTACATAAAACATAATCATCCCTTACTGTTAGTTGAGATTTACTTCAATGCTAATCAAAAGTCTTAAACCAAAAAAGTGAATTAATACCTTTATCGGAACTAGACAGAGCTAATCAGCCCTTTCTTTGTTTGTAATCAAAATAGCGGTTAAATTTTCACCTTTAAATTGTTTATTCAAGTTGGAGGTCTAGAGGAACTTTACTCGCTCGACCACCAATTTCTCTGGTTAATTTAGGTACCAAGTAACCCGATGTTTGTTCAATCACGCCAGACATAATTGCCCTTGCCCTATCATCAGAGATATAAAAGTGGGCTGCTCCTTGCACTTTATCGAGGACATGCATGTAATAGGGAAGCACCCCCGCATCAAACAGAGCTTCACTTAATGACACTTGTGTATCAACATTGTCATTGACCCCTTGGAGTATTACACCCTGATTGAGCAGAGTGACGCCAATATCTCGTAAACCATTTAACGCTTTTTTTAAATCCTGATTGATTTCATTTGGATGATTAATATGAGTGACCAAAATAACTTGCAGACGAGTACTGGAAAGCAGCTCTCTTAGCGTAAGAGTGATTCGGTCTGGAATAACGATAGGTAAGCGTGTGTGAATTCGTAATCGTTTGATATGTGGAATATCACTAATACCTTCAATAAGCCACTGTAATTCAGCGTCTTTGGCCATAAGTGGGTCGCCACCTGACAGAATCACCTCATTTAATTCTGGATGTTGGGTAATATACGTTAGGCTTTGTGACCAGACAGATTTACTGCCTTTGTTTTCATCATATGGAAAGTGGCGCCGAAAACAATATCGACAGTTAATAGCGCAGCCTCCCTTAACGATCATTAGTGCACGATTGCGATACTTGTGTAAAAGCCCAGGGATAGAATTATCTTGCTCTTCAAGAGGATCATTTGAGTACCCTGTGTGTACTTCAAATTCCTCTTCTAAAGGTAATACTTGACGTAATAAAGGATCAAATGGGTTTCCTTTTTCCATTCTATTAATAAAACTCTGTGGCACACGCTGAGAGAATAGCTTTCTGGCTGCAAATCCGCGTTGCCATGGAGAGGGGTCAATCTCAAGAATTTGTAGAAGTTTTTCAGGATCCGAGATCCCATTCGCTAGCTGTTTGACCCAGTTTTGCTCAACAGAATCAACTTTTCGGGTTATGATATGCTGCATTAAATTTAACTCGAAGAATGGTAAGAGGAAAAAATGGCTACGGTTAGCACAAATGAATTCAAAGGCGGTCTCAAAATTATGCTTGATAATGAGCCTTGTGTCATTCTCGAAAATGAGTATGTCAAACCAGGCAAAGGCCAAGCATTTAACCGCGTTAAGATCCGTAAGCTGCTTTCAGGTAAAGTACTAGAGAAGACATTCAAATCTGGTGACACTGTTGAAGTTGCGGATGTCATGGATATTGACCTAGATTACTTGTACAACGATGGTGAATTCTACCACTTCATGAACAATGAAACATTCGAGCAATTAGCAGCAGATAAAAAAGCTCTGGGTGATAATGCGAAGTGGTTAGTTGAAAATGATACTTGTATGCTAACGCTTTGGAACAGTAACCCTATAGTTGTTACGCCACCTAACTTTGTTGAGCTGGAAGTGACTGAAACCGATCCTGGATTAAAAGGTGATACACAAGGTACAGGTGGTAAGCCTGCAACTTTGTCGACCGGTGCCGTGGTTCGTGTACCCCTATTTATTTCAATTGGTGAAGTGATTAAGGTGGATACTCGTTCAGGTGAATACGTAGGTCGCGTTAAATAACACCATTTGGTTTATCCATTTAACAGCAAAGGCTACTTTATAGTAGCTTTTGTTGTATTTGCTCTGTTTTTTTGATGTATCGCAATTGTTGTTATTCACAATGACGATACACTGTTGAGCATGAAAAAATCGTTACGTATATGGCTAGATGCCGTTCGTCCTAAAACACTACCACTCGCTTTCGTCTCAATATTAACAGGAAGTGTGCTTGCTTATTCCTCTCATCAAGCTTCTTTAGTGATAGCACTGCTCGCTTTTTTTACTGCGACATTATTACAAACGTTATCGAATCTGGCTAATGATTATGGTGATATGGTTAAAGGTACTGATAATCACAAGCGCCTTGGCCCTGTGCGTGCTCTTCAATCTGGAGCGATGACACGGGCTGGTATGAAGCAGGCGATAATGATTAATATCTTGCTGACTATATTCGCTGGATTAGCTTTAATTTTCTATGCTCTTGATAGTTTAAATAATATTTTGGCATTTGTTGGGTTGGGAATATTGGCAATTATTGCTGCCGTAGCATACACCGTTGGTAACAAACCTTATGGATATGTAGGTCTGGGGGATATTTCTGTATTTCTCTTTTTTGGTTTGCTTGGTGTAATAGGTACCTTTTTTCTTCATACAGGTATGGTTATGCCTCTCCTTGTACTGCCAGCTGTAGGCTGTGGGTTACTGGCTGTCGCTGTTCTTAATATCAATAATATGCGTGATATCGAAAATGATGAAGAGTGTGGTAAGCGAACTGTTGCTGTCAGGTTAGGTTCTCATAACGCTAAGCATTATCACGTATTATTACTAGTAGGGTCTCTACTAGCATTTATTAGTTATTTAATACTTCAGCCAGTGCCTTTATGGCTTAGTTTCCCCTTCTTGTTGAGTCCTTTTATGATATATAAGCATGGTAAGTCAGTGTGGTATACACAGCGGCCTATACAAATTGCTCCTATGATGCCTGTTATCGTTAAATGTTCGCTAGTGACTAATTTATTGTTTGCAGGAGTGGTTATAGCTCAAACTCTGGTCAGTTAATTGAGACTTGTCATTGCAATGACTTAATGTGCCTATATACTCGATTGAGATGACGAACCGTATGGGAAGGAACACTATGGAATACAATACGTCGGCTTTATGTGACATATACTCAGAACAAGTGGATGTGCTGGAGCCAATGTTTAGCAACTTCGGTGGCCGTGCCTCGTTTGCAGGACAGATTACTACTATTAAGTGTTTTGAAGATAACGGTTTGGTTCGGGAAGCTCTTGAGCAGGATGGCCGAGATCGAGTGTTGCTTATTGATGGTGGTGGCTCATTGCGTCGTGCGTTAGTGGATGCTGAACTGGCCTCGATAGCAGAAGAGAACGAATGGGAAGGTATTGTGGTATACGGCTGTGTACGTGAAGTGGATGAACTTGAAGATATGAGTGTTGGTATTCAAGCGTTAGCCTCAATTCCCGTTGGAGCAACATCGCAACGGCTAGGTGAAGTTGATGTTGCGGTTAATTTTGGAGGTGTAACCTTTCTTCCAGAAGACTTCTTATATGCAGACAACACAGGTGTTATCCTTTCTCAAGAGAGACTAGATGTTGACCTTGAAGTTGAAGAAGATGATTTACTAGCTGAGTAAGTGGGCTAGTATTGCTCGACCACATTATATGGTTTGCAGCAAATAACGCCGCCTTAACTGCAAGGCGTACAGGTAACCTAGTATCCCACCGAGCATATTACCAAGGGCGATACCGATAAATAGCCCTTCAATCCCAAACCAATAACTACCCAACCATGCCCCTGGCAATATAAATAAAAACGGCCTCATAAAGCTCCACTGAAAAGCTTTAAAAGGTTTGTGCAACGCATTGAGTCCAGACACAAGCAACATGACTATTCCCTGAAAACCATAACTAAATGGTACAACTAACAGATAGTGCCAAAGTAAACTTTTAACCGATGGTTCTTGAGAGAAGAGTGACGCTAGAGGAATACTAAGTGGGATAATGGTGATAAAAACCCCCATTTGAAAAATAAGGGCAAAGCGCATACTGAGAAATAAGCCATCAAAGCTGCGTTGATGGTTATCAGCCCCGACATTTTGTGCGATGAAGGGGGTAAGGGCTGACGTCAATGCCATTAAGACTAGAATCAAAATAGACTCTACCCTTTGGGCTGCGCCATATGCGGCGACTGCAGCGGTGCCGTGATTAGAAATTAAAATCATCAATAATGCACAAGATAATGGGATCATTGCATTGGAGAGTGCGGCAGGAGTACCAATCTTAAGAATCTTTTTCCAGTCGCCAATAAGATAACGTGCGCAAGGTGGGGCCAGCATATGCTCACGCCGGATGAGAATATACAATGACCAAATACATGCACCCAACCAGCTTAATGCACTGGCAATTGCAGCACCTTGAATACCAAGTTCAGGAAAAGGCCCCCAGCCGAATATGAACAGAGGATCGAGTACACCATTAATGATACCAGCGAGTATCATGATCTTGGCTGGCGTTTTGGTATCTCCAGTTGCTCGTATCACACTGTTACCAGCCATAGGAATAACCAATAGTGGAATGCTGAGGTACCAGACATGCATATACTGATCAATTAAAGGTAGTAGCTCTTTGGGAGCCCCCAACATAGTGAATAAGGAGTGGATAGTTGCGAGGCCTAACCCAGATGTGATGGTAATTAATACTACGGCGAGTAACACCCCATGAGTTGCAAAGCGGGCAGCGCCTACTGTTTTATCTTGACCAAGCAAATGCGCAATGATTGTTGACAGACCGACACCTATTCCCATGGTAATACAATTTAGAGCGAAGGTAACAGGGAAGGTATAGCTAATTGAAGCTAGCGCTTTAGTGCCTAATAAAGAAATAAAAAATGTGTCTACTAAATTAAACATTAGAATAGAAATCATGCCGAATATCATCGGAATGGTCATCTGTCTGAGTACTTGTGGGATGGGACCAGTTAGCAGGCCATATTTATCTTGCATCTCGAACAACAGCTCTAATGGACGAAGAAAAGGGTAGGATACTTGATTGAGGAGCAAGACACAAAAAAGGTCAGCTGATACTGACCTTTATCTTATAAGTTAAAGTATTATGCTTTAGCAGTTGCAGCGGCTTTAGCAATGGCAGCGAAGCTTTTAGCATCAAGTGATGCTCCACCGACAAGAGCACCGTCGATATCTGGTTGAGAGAAATAAGCTTGTGCATTCTCTGGCTTGACACTACCACCGTATTGGATGATGACTTGTTCAGCAATAGCAGAACTTTTCTCTGCAATAAGGGCACGAATGGATGCGTGGATGCGTTGTGCATCTTCAGCCGTTGCCGCTTTACCTGTGCCGATAGCCCAGATTGGTTCGTATGCGATAATTGCCCCGTTCAATGCTTCAACGCCATAAGTATCGATTACGGCATTGATTTGACGAGCGCAAACTGCTTCTGTTTCACCCGCTTCATTCTGAGTTTCAGATTCGCCGATACAAAAAACTGGTTTGAGGCCATTTTCTTTTAAGAAGTTAAATTTCTTGGCAATGAATTGGTCAGATTCATTATGGTATTCACGTCGTTCTGAGTGACCGATAATGACATGAGTGGCACCAAAATCTTTGAGCATTTCAGGAGACATATCACCAGTAAATGCACCGCTATTATTAAGGTCGGTGTTTTGTGCACCTAGGATGATGTTGTTAGCCCCTTGTGCGATCAGTTTTTCTGCCAGATCGATGTAAAGTGCTGGTGGGGCTATCGCTACGTCAACACCGTCAACACCTTGAAGTTCGGTGTTAAGGCCAGTTATTAGCTCCTTCACCATTGCTTTGTTACCATTAAGCTTCCAGTTACCCATGACTACAGGACGACGCATAGGAATATCTCCGTAATTAATAAATTAATGTAAAAAATCTTCGTAAGAATATAACAGATAAAACTAGCGAGATCATGATTAGCATCATGTCTTATTGGCTTGGCGTAAGTGATCCATGCAGTAGTTTATGTGTAGTAAGCTCGGCATTAGAAATCGAAGCTGATAGTGTTTATTGGTTTTTGTAACAATAAATCGCAACCGCCGTAGTTATATGGCTTGTGTATATTTAAAACTTACTAAGGAATACTATGCCTAATTTAGTCATGGAATACGCTCATACTGTAGAGAAACTGGTGGATGTAAACAATCTCCTTAAATCTTTGCATCAGGTGGCACTTAGCTGCGGTTTGTTTGATGCTGAATCGGTAAAATCTCGCTCTTTCAGTTGCCAGGATTGGCTAATAGGGGATGCAGGCAATAATGTGGATTTTATTCACGTTAGTTTTGATTTGCTTGATGGTAGAACGAAAGAACAGAAACAGCAGTTATCGTGTCAGTTAATGGAAACTCTTCAAGCGCAGGCTGTAGAAGTACATAGTTTAACAATTAATATTCGAGATATGGATCGGGAATGTTTTCAAAAAGTACTCAACTAGCTTTATTGAGAATGGGGTTAATTCAGCGATGGCTGACTATATGACTTTTAAACTAGGGTGGCAAAAATGGCAACCCTAGTACTTTTTGATTAGCTATTTTCTTAACAAGATTTCTTCTACTGTGTGGTCTTGCCCCTTTTTCAAGATGAGTTGAGCTCGTCCTTTAGTGGGGAATATGTTTTCTCTAAGATTGATGCCATTAATGGATCGCCAGACATGATGCGCTTCTTCTGTCGCTTCTTGCTCGCTGAGTTTTGTATAATGACTAAAGAAAGATCCGGGTTCGGTAAAGGCCCCTAAGCGGAAATTGAGGAAACGTTCAACATACCACTGCTCAATAACATTACTCTCAGCATCTACATACAGCGAGAAATCAAGAAAATCTGAGACAAACACTCTATGTGGATCATGTTGGTAGTCCATTCCACTTTGTAATACATTAAGTCCCTCAATAATAAGTACGTCAGGGCGATCGACGACTTTAACATCGTCAGTAATATCGTATGTGATATGTGAATACACAGGTACTTTTAGGTTAGGCTTACCCGCTTTGACATCTGACACAAACTCGATAAGGCGTTTAATATCATAAGATTCAGGAAAACCTTTTCGGTGTAGAATTCCGCTATCTTCTAATTCTTTAGTTGGATACAGAAATCCATCTGTTGTCACGAGCTCTACTTTGGGATGATTATCCCAGCGAGAGAGTAGCTCTTTAAGTAGACGCGCTGTGGTGCTTTTCCCTACCGCGACACTTCCTGCAACTCCAATGATAAAAGGAGGAGCCTTCTCCGCGTTATCAAGAAAGTTATTGAGTACCGAATTACGGCTCTGCCTTGCTGCTACATATAAGTTAAGTAGACGAGATAGCGGCAGATATATTTCAACAGCTTCTTTCATTGTCAGGCTTTCATTTACACCTTGTAGTTCAATGAGATCTTTCTCAGAAAGTGTCATGGGTACAGAATTACGTAATTCTGCCCAATGCTGGCGAGTAAAAGAGAGATATGGAGTCATAGTCTTCCTAACTGAGATTCGCGGTAAGAGCTGCGAAAATACAATAACCTAAGCGAATTGCCAAACACAAGGGACGAAAATAGGTTATTTTAGAGGCTTGTTTGCTCGATTTTTCAACAAACAACCGTAATCCCAGTAAAAAAACGTTTTTTTTTGATTTACCTATTGCAAGGGAGCGCATCCTTCACTAGAATGCGCTCCACTTATGCCGACTTAGCTCAGTAGGTAGAGCAACTGACTTGTAATCAGTAGGTCACCAGTTCGATTCCGGTAGTCGGCACCATTATAACTTTATTGATTATAATGGTTTGAAAATTTGGGGGGGTTCCCGAGTGGCCAAAGGGAGCAGACTGTAAATCTGCCGGCACTGCCTTCGATGGTTCGAATCCGTCCCCCCCCACCATATTATTTAGGAATAGCTCACAGAGTTACGCGTTGCGGGCATCGTATAATGGCTATTACCTCAGCCTTCCAAGCTGATGATGCGGGTTCGACTCCCGCTGCCCGCTCCACTCTATTATGAGTGCTGATATAGCTCAGGTGGTAGAGCGCATCCTTGGTAAGGATGAGGTCGGCAGTTCGAGTCTGCCTATCAGCACCAGCTCTAAAAGCAAACTTTTCCTTTTGATATATACTTTATCACCAATACTTTTTGGTTGCGTGGTCATCAAAGCCACCTAAATCCGTACCTAGAGGGACAACCCATGTCTAAAGAAAAATTTGAACGTACGAAACCGCACGTAAACGTTGGTACTATCGGCCACGTTGACCACGGTAAAACCACTCTAACTGCTGCAATCTGTACAACTCTTGCTAAAGTGTACGGCGGTGTTGCGAAAGACTTCGCATCGATCGATAACGCTCCAGAAGAGCGTGAGCGCGGTATCACAATCGCTACTTCTCACGTAGAGTACGACACACCATCACGTCACTACGCACACGTAGACTGTCCAGGACACGCGGATTATGTTAAGAACATGATCACAGGTGCTGCACAGATGGACGGTGGTATCCTAGTTGTTGCTGCAACTGATGGCCCAATGCCACAAACACGTGAGCACATTCTACTAGGCCGTCAGGTTGGTATCCCATACATCATCGTATTCATGAACAAATGTGATATGGTAGACGATGAAGAGCTACTAGAACTAGTAGAGATGGAAGTACGTGAACTGCTTTCTGAGTACGACTTCCCAGGTGATGACTTACCAGTAATCCAAGGTTCAGCACTAGGTGCCCTAAATGGTGAAGAGCAGTGGGAAGCGAAGATAGTTGAACTAGCAGAAGCTCTAGATTCTTACATCCCAGAGCCAGAGCGTGCAATTGATTTGCCATTCCTAATGCCAATCGAAGACGTATTCTCAATTCAAGGACGTGGTACAGTAGTAACAGGTCGTATTGAGCGTGGTATTCTAAACGTAGGTAATGAAGTAGAAATCGTTGGTATCAAAGAGACGACAACTACGACATGTACAGGCGTTGAAATGTTCCGTAAGCTTCTAGACGAAGGTCGTGCGGGAGAGAACGTTGGTGCACTACTACGTGGTACTAAGCGTGATGAAGTAGAGCGTGGTCAAGTACTAGCGGCTCCAGGTTCAATCACTCCACACACTAAGTTTGAGTCTGAAGTATACGTACTGTCTAAAGATGAAGGTGGTCGTCATACACCATTCTTCAAAGGTTACCGTCCACAGTTCTACTTCCGTACAACTGACGTAACGGGTAACATCGAGTTACCAGAAGGCGTAGAGATGGTAATGCCAGGCGATAACATCAAGATGGTTGTAGAGCTAATCGCCCCAATCGCAATGGATGATGGTCTTCGTTTCGCGATCCGTGAAGGCGGCCGTACAGTAGGTGCTGGTGTTGTTGCTAAGATCTTCGACTAATTCATAGGAATTGCCGAAGGTTTCTGAAAATCTTTGAATAAGATTTGACGAACCAGTAGCAAAAAGGGCATCATTTGATGCCCTTTTTCTGCACTCAATATAATGTTTGCTAATTTCTTCTACAAGCAGACGTTAAATAAGACCTTACTTTTAATAGTAAGTTATTGAATAAGAAGAAGAGCACGCCAATCTAATAGGTTGTCGTTTCATGGATTTGCCCTGCAGCAGCGGGGTTGTTGTCGTCTATATTAAGACTTTTGACAGGTTGGTTTTATGAAAGCAAATAATGCTGAAACTCCTGATAGCTCAAATGGCACAGATATCTTTAAGTGGGTTATCACTTTTGTTCTGCTAGCTGCCGCTGTTGTGGGTAATTACCTGTATGGTGAGATGTCTGTAGTGATTCGCGTCGCTGGTGTTGTTGTATTAATTGCATCAGCACTAGGTGTGGCAGCTACGACAGTAAAGGGTAAAGCTGCGATTGAGTTCGCTAAAGAATCTCGTATGGAAGTTCGTAAAGTGGTTTGGCCTACAAGGCAAGAGACTATACAAACTACCTTGATCGTTTTAGCTGTAAGTATTGTAATGGCTCTAGTGCTTTGGGGCATTGACGGAATTATGGTTCGTCTTGTCAACTTTGTGACTGGGGTATAGAGGGTTTTAATTCATGAGTGAAGCTCCTAAAAAACGCTGGTATGTAGTTCAGGCATTCTCTGGATTCGAAGGTCGTGTCGCTCAGTCTCTTCGTGAGCATATCAAAATGCATAGCATGGAAGAGCTGTTTGGTGAAGTTCTTGTTCCTACTGAAGAAGTAGTAGAAATGCGTGCGGGTCAACGTCGTAAATCTGAGCGTAAGTTTTTTCCAGGTTACGTTCTTGTTCAAATGATTATGGACGATGAATCCTGGCACCTAGTACGCAGCGTGCCTCGTGTCATGGGCTTCATTGGTGGTACCTCTGACCGTCCTGCACCGATCACAGATAAGGAAGCTGACGCTATTCTTAATCGTCTTGAGAAAGCAAGTGAATCACCTCGTCCACGTACTATGTACGAAGCGGGTGAGGTTGTGCGTGTTACAGATGGTCCATTTGCTGACTTTAACGGTACTGTTGAAGAAGTGGATTATGAGAAAAGCCGTATGAAGGTGTCTGTATCGATCTTTGGTCGAGCTACACCTGTTGAACTTGAATTTGGTCAGGTTGAAAAACAGGACTAAATATCGAGCCGCAATAGTACAAAAAAACACCTTTTAAGGCTTGTATAAGGCGCGAATTATGATTATAATTTCGCGCCTTTTTACTTCGATGAAAGTGGAAAGCTATTCATATAAACGGGGAGCTGGTCGGTCGATTAGCGTTAGTACCCAAAATTAGGAAAAATCATGGCTAAGAAAGTTGAAGCTTATATCAAGCTACAAGTTGCTGCTGGTATGGCAAACCCGAGTCCACCAGTTGGTCCTGCTCTAGGTCAACACGGTGTTAACATCATGGAATTCTGTAAAGCGTTTAACGCAAAAACAGAATCTATGGAGAAAGGTCTTCCAACACCAGTTGTTATCACTGTATACAGTGACCGTTCTTTCACTTTTGTAACTAAGACTCCACCGGCAGCAGTTCTTCTAAAGAAAGCGGCTGGCGTTAAGTCTGGTTCTGGCCGTCCAAACACTGAAAAAGTGGGTACGGTAACTGACGCTCAAATCCAAGAAATCGCAGAAACGAAAGCTTCTGATATGACTGGTGCTGACATCGAAGCAATGAAGCGTTCAATCGCTGGTACTGCTCGCTCAATGGGCCTAGTGGTAGAGGGTTAAGATCATGGCAAAACTAACTAAGCGCATGCGCGTAATTCGCGAAAAAGTTGACGTAACTAAAGAATACGAAATCAACGAAGCAGTTGCTCTTCTTCAAGAACTAGCTACTGCTAAGTTTGTTGAATCTATAGACGTTGCTGTTAACCTTGGCATTGATGCTCGTAAATCTGATCAGAACGTTCGTGGTGCAACTGTACTACCTCACGGTACTGGTCGTGATATTCGCGTTGCAGTATTCACTCAGGGTGCTAATGCTGAAGCTGCTAAAGAAGCGGGCGCAGATATCGTCGGTATGGAAGACCTTGCTGAGCAAGTCAAGAAAGGCGAAATGAACTTTGACGTAGTTGTTGCTTCTCCAGATGCAATGCGCGTTGTAGGTCAGCTAGGTACTATTCTTGGTCCTCGCGGTCTAATGCCAAACCCTAAAGTTGGTACTGTAACTCCTAATGTTGCTGAAGCAGTTAAGAATGCTAAAGCAGGCCAGGTTCGTTACCGTAACGACAAGAATGGCATCATCCATACAACTATTGGTAAAGCTAACTTCTCTGGTGAGCAGATCAAAGAAAACTTAGAAGCACTTCTAGTTGCTTTGAAGAAAGCTAAGCCATCTTCTGCTAAGGGTACATTCCTGCAGAAAATAAGCATCTCTACTACTATGGGTGCTGGTGTTTCTGTTGATCAGGCTAGCCTGAACACTCAGCAAGCATAATATATTTGCTTAGGCGTGAAATTTATGTATAATTTCGCGCTTAATATTTGTGGTTGGGGCTGAACTTTGGTTCATTAAATTCTTTCCGAATTTACTGTGAATTATGACCCAGTCTCCGTCCAAGACCGTAGGTGTTTTTTCAATAAAACTTAATTTTCCTACGTAGATGGTGCCCGAACTGACAGAAAGCTCTATGTAAATAGTTACCTTTCTTCTGGGAAGCACCTCAATAACTCTCACTGTTGTGATAATAGTGAGTGGTGTAACGACAACCAGGAGTAAATCCAAGATGGCTTTAAACCTTCAAGACAAAAAAGCAATTGTTGCTGAAGTCAACGAAGCTGCCAGTGGTGCACTTTCTGCAGTTGTAGCTGATTCTCGTGGCGTTGAAGTGGGCGCGATGACTTCTCTACGTAAACAAGCTCGTGAAGCGGGTGTTTATGTAAGAGTTGTTCGCAACACGCTAATACGTCGTGCGGTTGAAGGTACAGACTACGAGTGTCTAACAGACACTTTCACTGGTCCTACTCTAATCGCGTTCTCTAATGAGCACCCAGGTGCTGCAGCGCGTCTTTTTAAAGACTTCGCTAAAGAGAATTCAAACTTCGAGATCAAAGCTGCTGCATTTGAAGGTGCGCTAGCTGACGCTGAAGTACTAGCGACACTACCAACTTACGACGAAGCAATTGCACGCTTAATGATGTGCATGAAAGAAGCTTCTGCTGGCAAGCTGGTACGTACTATCGCAGCACTACGTGATCAAAAAGAAGAAGCTGCGGCATAAGCCTTGCTTTTTTCTGGTTGCTTAATAAACTTATTGTTGATTTAAAAGAGAATTGTTATGTCTATTACTAACGAGCAAATCCTAGATGCAGTTGCAGAAATGTCTGTAATGCAAGTTGTTGAACTAATCGAAGCGATGGAAGAGAAATTCGGCGTTTCTGCTGCTGCTGCTGTTGTAGCTGGCGGAGCTGCTGGTGGCGAAGCTGCTGCTGAGCAAACTGAGTTTGACGTAATCCTAGAATCTGCTGGCGGCAACAAAGTTGCTGTAATCAAAGCGGTACGTGGCGCGACTGGCCTAGGTCTTAAAGAAGCTAAGGCTCTAGTAGACGGCGCTCCTACAGCTCTTAAAGAAGCTATAGAGAAAGATGAAGCTGAAGCTCTTAAAGCTCAGCTAGAAGAAGCTGGTGCAAGTGTTACTGTTAAGTAATTATTGCATAGTTTCTTAGCCTAACGGCTAATGGCTGGTGGTTTTATAACCACCAGCCTTTTTGCGCTGTAGGGGTTGGGTGATTTTTCCGCTGTTTGGGCACCCAAGTTCCTAGCAAAAAACATTTCATGACAGCTTTATGAAATGTCACTACAGTCAAACAGTTGTTAGTCACTGTCTATGAATAATCCTAGACAGTTTGGGTCACTTATCAGCGAGCTGAGGAACCCCATGGTTTACTCTTATACCGAGAAAAAGCGCATCCGTAAGGACTTTGGTACTCGTCCACAAGTGTTGGACATTCCATATCTGCTATCGATCCAGCTTGATTCGTTCGAAAAATTTATCGAACAGGATCCTGAGGGTCAATACGGTCTTGAAGCTGCTTTCCGTTCTGTATTTCCAATTCAGAGCTACAACGGCAATTCCGAGCTGCAATACGTTAGCTACCGTCTTGGTGAGCCAGTTTTTGATGTTAAAGAATGTCAAATTCGTGGCGTAACTTATTCAAAACCACTACGTGTAAAATTACGCTTAGTTATTTTTGATAAAGACGCGCCAGCAGGTACTGTAAAAGACATTAAAGAACAAGAAGTCTACATGGGCGAAATACCGCTTATGACAGACAATGGTACCTTCGTTATTAATGGTACCGAGAGGGTTATCGTATCCCAGCTACATAGAAGTCCAGGTGTATTCTTCGACAGCGATAAGGGTAAGACTCACTCTTCAGGTAAAGTTCTATATAATGCGCGTATTATTCCTTACCGTGGTTCATGGCTTGATTTCGAGTTTGATCCTAAGGATAACCTATACGTACGTATTGACCGTCGTCGTAAACTTCCTGCTTCTATTATCCTTCGTGCATTGGGTAAAACCACAGAAGAGATCCTAGACATCTTCTTTGAGAAGGTGAACTTCGAGGTGAAAGATCAGACTCTACTTATGGAGCTGGTCCCAGATCGCCTACGTGGTGAAACGGCATCATTTGATATTGAAGCGAAGGGCAAAGTCTACGTTGAAACGGGTCGTCGTGTTACTGCACGTCATATCCGTCAACTTGAAAAAGATGGCGTAGAACATATTGAAGTACCAGTTGAGTACATTGTAGGTAGAGTTTCATCAAAAGATTATATCAATGAAGCAACTGGCGAAATTATCGTTGCTGCTAACCAAGAAATTAATCTTGAAGCACTAGCAAACCTATCTCAGGCTGGTCATAGAGCATTAGAAGTTCTATTTACCAACGATCTAGATCATGGCCCATTCATGTCAGATACATTACGCGTTGACAGTACTGTCGATCGTATTTCTGCTTTGGTAGAGATCTACCGCATGATGCGCCCTGGTGAGCCACCAACGAAAGAAGCCGCTGAATCATTATTTGACAGCTTATTCTTCTCAGAAGAACGTTACGATCTGTCTACTGTTGGCCGCATGAAGTTCAATAGCTCGATTGAGCGTGACGATGCTCAAGAGCAAGGCACGCTAGATGAGCTAGACATCATCGAGGTGATGAAGAAGCTTATCGCTATTCGTAACGGCATCGGAGAAGTTGACGATATTGACCACTTAGGTAACCGTCGTATCCGTAGTGTTGGCGAAATGGCTGAGAACCAGTTCCGTGTTGGTCTAGTGCGCGTTGAGCGTGCGGTTAAAGAACGCCTAAGTCTAGGTGATCTTGATGCAATCCTGCCTCAGGATCTCATTAACGCTAAGCCAATTTCTGCTGCAGTTAAAGAATTCTTTGGCTCCTCTCAGCTTTCACAGTTTATGGATCAAAACAACCCATTATCAGAAGTGACGCACAAACGTCGTATCTCTGCTTTGGGTCCAGGTGGTTTGACTCGTGAGCGTGCAGGTTTTGAAGTTCGAGACGTACATGTGACTCACTATGGTCGCTTGTGTCCTATCGAAACACCAGAAGGTCCAAATATCGGCCTGATCAACTCTCTATCTGCATTTGCACGTTGTAATGAGTTCGGTTTCCTTGAGACGCCATACCGCCGTGTCGTTGATGGTGTTGTTACTGGCGAGGTAGATTACCTATCTGCTATTCAGGAAGGTCAATACGTTATCGCTCAGGCGAACACAGTGTTGAGCGAAGAAGGTACGTTTGCTGAAGAGCTAATCACAGCTCGCCAGAAAGGCGAATCTGGTTTACACCCGCGTGACCATGTAGATTACATGGATGTTGCGACTAACCAAGTTGTGTCTATCGCTGCTTCACTTATCCCGTTCCTAGAACACGATGATGCGAACCGTGCACTGATGGGTGCGAACATGCAACGTCAAGCTGTTCCGACACTGAAAGCTGATAAGCCTTTGGTCGGTACAGGTATCGAACGTAATATCGCAGTAGATTCAGGTGTTACAGTCGTTGCTAAACGTGGTGGTATGATTCAATCTGTTGATGCATCTCGTATTGTTGTTAAAGTTAATGAAGACGAGCTGATTCCTGGTGAAGCTGGCATCGATATCTACAACTTAACCAAATATACTCGTTCGAACCAAAATACGTGTATCAACCAGCGTCCAGCTGTTATGCCTGGCGAACCTGTTGCACGTGGTGACGTTCTAGCTGATGGTCCTTCAACAGACCTTGGTGAGCTTGCGCTTGGTCAGAACATGCGCATCGCATTTATGCCTTGGAATGGTTACAACTTTGAGGACTCTATCCTAGTTTCTGAACGTGTTGTTCAAGAAGATCGTTTCACGACTATCCACATTCAAGAGCTATCTTGTGTGGCACGTGATACCAAGCTTGGATCTGAAGAGATCACTGCTGATATTCCAAACGTAGGTGAGTCTGCTCTGTCTAAATTAGATGAGTCAGGTATCGTTTATATTGGTGCAGAAGTGAAGGGTGGTGACATCCTAGTCGGTAAAGTAACGCCTAAAGGTGAAACTCAGTTAACTCCTGAAGAAAAGCTACTGCGTGCTATTTTTGGTGAAAAAGCGTCAGACGTTAAAGATACGTCCCTGCGTGTACCAAATTCAGTTTCGGGTACTATCATCGATGTTCAAGTATTTACTCGTGACGGTGTTGAAAAAGACAAACGTGCACTTGAAATTGAACAGATGCAGCTTAAAGAGGCGAAGAAAGACCTTACTGAAGAGTTCCAGATTCTTGAAGGTGGTCTTCTAAACCGTGTTAAAGCTGTTCTGATTGACGGTAGTTACACTGAAGCTAAACTTGACGCTATCGATCGTAAGAAGTGGTTAGAGCTGACGCTTGAAGATGATGCTCAACAGACTCAACTTGAGCAATTGGCTGAGCAGTACGATGAGTTAAGAGCAGACTTTGATAAGAAGTTTGAAACTAAACGTCGTAAGATCACTCAAGGTGATGACTTAGCTCCAGGTGTATTGAAGATCGTTAAAGTTTACCTCGCGGTTAAACGTCGTATTCAGCCTGGTGATAAAATGGCAGGTCGTCATGGTAACAAAGGTGTAATCTCAAAGATTAACCCTGTTGAAGACATGCCTTACGATGAAAAAGGTCAGCCTGTTGACATCGTACTTAACCCTCTGGGTGTACCTTCTCGTATGAACATAGGTCAGATTCTAGAAGTACACTTGGGTCTGGCAGCCAAAGGTATTGGTGACAAGATCAACCAAATGCTCAAAGAGCAGCAGGAACTGGCTAAATTCCGTGACTTCCTGCAGAAGGTTTACGATCTTGGTGATACTCGTCAGATAGTCGATGTCGCATCTTTGACTGATGATGAAGTGCGTACCTTGGTTAATAACCTACGTGGTGGTTTACCAATAGCAACACCGGTCTTTGATGGTGCTTCTGAGCAATCGATCAAAGATTTACTAAAACTGGGTGAACTACCAGAATCTGGTCAGTTGGCTCTGTTTGATGGTCGCACTGGTGATGCATTTGAGCGTCCTGTAACGGTTGGTTACATGTATATGCTCAAGCTGAACCACCTTGTTGATGACAAGATGCACGCTCGTTCAACGGGTTCGTACAGTCTAGTTACTCAGCAACCACTTGGTGGTAAAGCTCAATTTGGTGGCCAGCGTTTCGGTGAGATGGAAGTATGGGCACTGGAGGCATATGGTGCAGCTTACACTCTGCAAGAAATGCTAACGGTTAAGTCTGATGACGTTAACGGCCGTACCAAGATGTATAAAAACATCGTCGATGGTAACCATAGCATGGAACCTGGCATGCCAGAATCGTTCAACGTATTGTTGAAAGAGATCCGCTCGCTAGGTATCAATATCGAGCTAGAAGACGAAGAGTAATCCCCGCGGGGTTATTTGGTTGAAGGTGCTCACTTTTGCGGGTGAGCTCCTTCTAACTCCTTACAGGAGCTGATTGTGAAAGACTTATTAAACTTTCTAAAAGCACAGCATAAGACCGAAGAATTTGATGCAATCAAAATCGGTCTATCTTCACCGGATATGATTCGTTCATGGTCTTTTGGTGAAGTTAAAAAACCTGAAACGATCAACTATCGTACGTTCAAACCTGAACGTGATGGTCTGTTCTGTGCGCGTATTTTTGGTCCAGTAAAAGACTATGAATGTCTTTGTGGCAAATATAAGCGTCTGAAACACCGTGGTGTTATCTGTGAGAAGTGTGGCGTTGAAGTTACACAAACTAAAGTTCGTCGTGACCGTATGGGCCACATCGAACTTGCTTCACCAGTTGCTCACATCTGGTTCCTAAAATCATTACCGTCTCGTATCGGTCTACTGATGGATATCCCTCTACGTGATATCGAGCGTGTTCTTTACTTCGAAATGTACGTAGTAACTGAACCAGGTATGACTGATCTAGAAAAGTCTCAGATGCTAACTGAAGAAGAGTATCTGGATCGTCTAGAAGAGTGGGGTGATGAATTCACAGCTAAGATGGGTGCAGAAGCGATCAAAGACCTTCTTGCGTCTATGGATTTGCCTGCTGAAATTGAAGAAATGCGTGAAGAGCTTCAGTCTACTAATTCTGAAACTAAGCGTAAGAAAATCACTAAGCGTTTGAAGCTAGTTGAAGCTTTCGTTCAATCTGGAAACAATCCAGAGTGGATGATCTTAACTGTTCTTCCGGTACTTCCGCCAGACCTACGTCCTTTAGTGCCGCTAGATGGTGGTCGTTTTGCGACTTCAGATCTGAACGATCTTTATCGTCGCGTTATTAACCGTAACAACCGTTTGAAGCGCTTATTAGAGCTTGCGGCGCCGGACATTATCGTACGTAATGAAAAACGTATGTTACAAGAGTCTGTCGATGCACTGCTAGATAATGGTCGTCGTGGTCGTGCGATCACAGGATCTAACAAGCGTCCTCTGAAATCTCTTGCTGATATGATCAAGGGTAAACAAGGTCGCTTCCGTCAGAACCTTCTCGGTAAGCGCGTAGACTATTCTGGCCGTTCTGTAATTACAGTAGGTCCATACCTTCGTCTACATCAGTGTGGTCTTCCTAAAAAGATGGCACTTGAGCTATTCAAACCATTTATCTACAGCAAACTTGAGACGCGCGGTTTAGCCACGACAATCAAAGCGGCTAAGAAGATGGTAGAGCGTGAAGAAGCGGTAGTTTGGGATATTCTAGACGAAGTTATTCGTGAGCACCCTGTATTACTCAACCGTGCACCTACACTTCACCGTCTAGGTATTCAGGCGTTTGAACCTGTACTTATTGAAGGCAAAGCGATTCAGTTACACCCACTAGTGTGTGCAGCGTATAACGCCGACTTCGATGGTGACCAAATGGCGGTTCACGTACCTCTAACTCTAGAGGCACAGCTTGAAGCGCGTACTTTGATGATGTCGACAAACAACATTCTGTCGCCAGCGTCAGGTGATCCTATCATCGTACCTTCTCAGGACGTTGTATTGGGTCTTTACTACATGACTCGTGAAAAGATCAACGTCAAAGGCGAAGGTATGTACCTTGCTAGTTCAGCTGAAGCTGAGAAAGCATACCGTACTAAGTCTGCAGAGCTGCATGCTCGCGTTAAAGTTCGAATCACTGAGACAGTAAAAGATGAAGACGGCAATAGCACCACAGAGACTAAATTAGTTGATACAACTATTGGTCGTGCAATGCTATGGCAAATCGTTCCATCTGGTCTTCCATTTAGCATCGTCAACCAAAAGTTAGGTAAGAAGCAAATCTCTCATCTACTTAATGAGGCTTATCGTAAGCTAGGTTTGAAAGATACAGTTATTTTCGCTGACCAAATCATGTACACAGGTTTTGCTTATGCAGCATTGTCTGGTGTTTCTGTTGGTATCGACGATATGGTTGTACCTGATGCGAAGTACACTGAAATCGAAGCTGCTGAAGCTGAAGTTCGTGAAATACAAGAACAGTATCAGTCTGGTCTCGTGACTGCCGGTGAGCGTTACAATAAAGTAATCGATATTTGGGCATCAACCAATGATCGTGTTGCGAAACTGATGATGGAAAACCTTTCATTTGAAACAGTGGCTAACCGTGAAGGTGAAGATGAGCAACAAGAGTCTTTCAATAGCATCTATATGATGGCTGACTCGGGCGCTCGTGGTTCTGCTGCTCAGATTCGTCAGCTTGCAGGTATGCGTGGTCTAATGGCTCGTCCAGATGGGTCTATCATTGAAACGCCTATCACAGCGAACTTTAAGGAAGGCCTAAACGTACTTCAGTACTTTATCTCAACGCACGGTGCTCGTAAGGGTCTTGCGGATACGGCACTGAAAACAGCTAACTCAGGTTACCTAACTCGTCGTCTAGTAGACGTTGCTCAAGATGTTGTTGTTCATGAACATGATTGTGGCACTCGTCAAGGTATCGACATGATGCCTCATATTGAAGGTGGTGATGTTAAAGTTGCGCTTTCTGAGCTTGCTCTAGGTCGTGTTGTTGCAGAAGATGTACTTAAACCTGGTACTGGCGATGTTCTGATCTCACGTAATACTCTCATTGATGAGAAGTGGTGTCAGATCATGGAAGACAACTCCGTAGACAAAATCCAAGTACGTTCAGTCGTTACTTGTGATGCTGACTTCGGTTGTTGTGCACAGTGTTATGGTCGTGATCTAGCACGTGGTCACCTAGTAAACCAAGGTGAAGCAGTAGGCGTTATTGCTGCTCAGTCTATCGGTGAGCCAGGTACACAGCTTACGATGCGTACTTTCCACATTGGTGGTGCGGCATCGACTGCCGCGGCAGAAAACAGCATCCAAGTTAAAACGACAGGTACTGTAAAACTGCACAATGCTAAATTTGTTACTAATAAAAAAGGTAAGCTCGTTATCACTTCACGTGCATCTGAGCTAACCATTATTGATGAATTTGGCCGCACTAAAGAGAAACACAAACTTCCATATGGTTCTCTGTTGAGCAAAGGTGACAACCAAGCTGTTGATGCTGGCGAAACAGTAGCAAACTGGGAAGCGCATACCATGCCAATCATCACTGAAGTGGCAGGTCGTATCCAGTTTGTAGATATGATCGATGGTGTGACAGTTTCTCGCCAAACTGATGATCTAACAGGCTTATCTTCTAGTGAAGTAACAGAAGCTGCCGCTAGACCAGTAGCTGGTAAGGACATGCGCCCAGCTATCAAGCTTATTGATGCTGCAGGCAAAGATGTAATGATTCCTGGAACAGATATGCCAGCTCATTACTTCTTACCTGGTAAAGCGATTGTGAACATCGAGGATGGTGCAGAAGTAGGTGTAGGTGACACGCTTTCTCGTATTCCTCAGAAATCTGGCGGAAACAAAGACATCACTGGTGGTCTACCACGAGTTGCTGATTTGTTCGAAGCTCGTAAGCCGAAAGAGCCTGCAATTCTTGCTGAGCACACAGGTACTGTGAGCTTTGGTAAAGAAACTAAAGGTAAGCGTCGTTTAGTTATCACTCGTGACGGCGGTGACGCTTACGAAGAGATGATTCCGAAGCATCGCCAGCTTAACGTATTCGAAGGTGAGAAGATTGAACGTGGTGATGTGATCGCTGATGGTCCAGAGTCTCCACATGATATTCTACGTCTACGTGGCATCCATGCTGTGACTCAGTACATTGCCAACGAAGTTCAAGAAGTATATCGTCTACAGGGCGTTAAGATTAACGATAAGCACATTGAGACTATCGTTCGTCAAATGCTTCGTAAGTGTACCATTACTTTCGCAGGTGACTCAGAGTTCCTAGCTGGTGAGCAAGTGGAGTATGCAAATGTTAAGATTGCTAACCGTCAATTAGAAGCAGAAGGCAAAGAGCCAGCTCGCTTCGAACGTGAGCTATTAGGTATCACGAAGGCGTCGTTAGCAACTGAATCTTTCATCTCTGCGGCATCGTTCCAGGAGACAACTCGCGTGTTAACAGAAGCAGCAGTTTCTGGTAAGCGTGACGAGTTACGTGGTCTGAAAGAAAACGTTATTGTTGGTCGTCTAATACCAGCAGGTACAGGTTTCGCTTACCACCAAGATCGTCAAGCTAAGCGTGTTGAAGAGCAAGAAGGCCCATCTGTTGAACAAGCAACAGATAATTTAGCTGCCTTGCTTAATGCAGGTTTCTCAGTTGAAGAGTAATAGCGAATAAATCGCGTTTAAAGGCACCTTCGGGTGCCTTTTTTGTTTTCTAATCTTTACAAGACTGCTTTAGTAAAGAAAGCGGTTACTACAAAGTTATCAAGCGCCAGGCGGTACCGCTAAGCTATCCGCAATTAATTGGATTAATTGATCTTCTACTTCAAATCGTACTTCTAGTATTTCCCCAATTAATGATAGGTCACTATCAAAAGATTCAAGAGGCTCATCATCTGTAACGGCTGCATACTTATCGGTAAAATTAAGTACTGGATCTGTAGTAAGAACGATCCGCCCATAGGTTGTGTTTATTTCTTCAGTCGCTTCGAATCCCGTTGAACGCCATTTATCCATCACCATGTCATAGATCTTAAAATGCCCTTCAGATATATAATCGACTAGGTGTTGGCAAAATATTTGGAGTTCGTTTTTTGTCGGAAGCGAAGAAAGTGTCGTTTTTACCGAGGTGGGTTGGAGAGCTGCGAGTTTACAATACTCAACAATAAGTGACTGTCTGGTTTCAAGCCAGTGGTCAATAAGCTCACTTGAGCCACCCCATTGTTCTTGTGTTTGTTTGAATTTATTCAGCATGACCATATCCTCATGATCGAGCCACTTTTGCAGTGACAGTTACGCTTTGACTCCCAAAGCACATGCAGAGCAAAACTTCTCGTTCTTACTAGAATTTATAGCTAGAAACTCGCTCTGCTACAAACTCTGGTATGAATTAAGATTGCCAGTAAAATGAATGAACTGCAAGCAAAGAGGGACGGTAATGTTAAACAAGAATGATAGAAAGCGAATGGACAATGCTTATTGGTGTGTCGTATCTGGAAGTGAGGTTTGGTTGGTCGACAACGCATTACCTTGTGGTTCCGCTCAGGAGCTATCACTACCACAAAATGCAGGGATAAAAATTGGTGACTATCAAAACTTACCGGTGATGTGGCTAAATACATATGAAATTGATCAAGAGTTACCAATGACCGAGTTACGTGAATGCTTGGCTTTTTCTGAATCACTGTTCTTACTCATTAGTAAGGCAATTCAATATGGTCATATGACTCAAACATTAAGATTTTGCAATATTTGTGGCGGTAGGAATCATCTTAATAATACCCAGCTAGCGATGCAGTGTAGCGATTGTCGAACCTTACATTACCCGCGAATATTTCCTTGTATCATAGTTGCAGTCCGTAAAGGGAAACAAATATTATTAGCCCAGCACGCTCGTCATCGCAATGGTATACATACGGTTATTGCTGGTTTCGTTGAAGTGGGTGAGACTCTTGAGCAATGTGTGGTTCGTGAAGTTAAAGAAGAAACCGGTATCGATATTACCAATATTCGCTATTTTTCGAGTCAGCCTTGGGCGTTTCCATCGAGTTTAATGGTTGGTTTTTTGGCTGACTATCAATCTGGTGAGCTTAAACCGGATCATACTGAGCTTGATAATGCTAAGTGGTATTGTGCCCATGAACTCCCATTGATTGCTCCACATGGAACGATAGCTAGGGCATTAATCGAGCAGACGTTGGAGGATTGTGGTTAGAGAGGATCATGTTCTGTCGGTGATTGTGATCTTCTAAAGGACTTGACCTTTATTGGTAATGTGATGGTTGTTTAAAGAAAAAAACCCTCCGAGAGGGAGGGGGTAAGTAAGATGTCGTTATGAGATGCTGAGTAACAGGTACTCAGGTTATAATTATTATTTTTGCTAGCGGGGAGATTTTTATCACTGTTATAGATTGGGTGCAAATTAAGCACTGATTTAAACGTTAATAACTTGACCTAGGTTACAAAGCACGCCGCTTTTAGTCGTCAAACAGTGTTAGAATAGCCGCGATAAATCGAAGATCAATAGTTGGAAATACGGAATGACTGAACTTAAAAATGATTGTTATCTGCGTGCACTTTTAAAGAAACCAGTAGATTACACCCCAGTATGGATGATGCGCCAAGCGGGACGCTATTTACCGGAATATAAAGCAACTCGTGCTGAAGCGGGTGATTTTATGTCTCTGTGCAAAAATGCTGAGTTAGCATCAGAAGTCACTCTTCAGCCATTACGTCGTTTCCCTCTTGATGCTGCTATTTTATTTTCTGATATTTTAACTATCCCCGATGCTATGGGTTTAGAGTTACGTTTTGCAGCAGGCGAAGGTCCTGTGTTTGATAAACCGATTACCTGTAAGGCTGATGTGGAAAAAATTGGTATTCCAGATCCTGAAGGTGAATTGCAATATGTGATGAATGCGGTGCGCCAAATACGCAAGGACTTAAATGGAGAGGTTCCATTAATTGGTTTCTCTGGTAGCCCTTGGACATTGGCAACTTACATGGTTGAGGGGGCAAGCTCAAAGGCGTTTACTAAGATCAAGAAGATGATGTATGCAGAACCACAAGTACTTCATGCCTTATTGGATAAGCTGGCAGATAGTGTTATCCAATACCTTAATGCCCAAATTAAGGCTGGAGTTCAGTCTGTGATGGTTTTTGATACTTGGGGTGGAGTTTTGACTCCGCGTGATTATCATCTGTTTTCATTGCAGTATATGGAAAAAATTGTTGATGGATTGATTCGAGAAAATGATGGTCGTCGAGTTCCTGTGACCTTGTTTACCAAAAATGGTGGTATGTGGTTAGAAAAAATCGCAGCGACAGGCTGTGATGCTGTTGGTTTAGATTGGACGATTAATATTGAAGAGGCAGTTAAGCGTGTCGGAGATAAAGTGGCACTACAAGGAAATATGGATCCTTCGATGCTGTACGCTTCACCAGAGAGAATTCGTCAAGAAGTTGCAGATATCTTAAAAGGGTTTGGGGAAGGAGGAACTGGCCATGTATTTAATTTAGGTCATGGTATCCATCTTGATGTGCCACCGGAAAATGCTGGTGTTTTTGTTGATGCCGTGCACGAATTATCTAAGCCTTACCACAAATAAACATACATTCGCTAAAGCGTCTGGCTTAACTAGACGCTTTTTTTGTTAGTATGTTTTAAATATGACGGCTTATTATTATGATTTTTATCACTATTTTATAGTTTGATGTTTGTGGTATCTTGCTATTGAATCATGATTTAATAATGTAGAGTGGTAATGCAAGGTCATTTCAGCTTTGCATAAAAAATTCATAACTGGACGACAAATTAGCTCTAAAGGTATATAAACCCAAATTATACTGACATTTTTAATTGCAGAGGATACGGGAAACGAATGAAGACACGCGACAAAATAGTGCTTGCCGCATTGCATCTCTTTAATGAACACGGTGAGCGTAATATCACCACTAACCACATCGCTGCACATATTGATATTAGCCCTGGTAACCTTTACTACCATTTCCGTAATAAACAGGAAATTGTACGTGAAATTTTTTCACTATATTCCAGTGAATTGTTAGAAAGATTTTCTCCAATTTATGGGCAGCAAGAAAGCTTGGTCTTGCTCAAGCATTATCTAGACTCTACTTTTAACTTGATGTGGAAGTACCGTTTTTTTTACGCCAACCTTCCAGAAATTCTTCAAAGAGATGAGGAGTTACATGATGATTATATTCAGATTCAAGAAAAATTGCAGACAAATCTAGTCAATATTATGCGCTCGTTTGTTGAGCTGGAATTACTAGCTGTTGAAGAAAATGAGATGAAATCTTTGGTAACAACGTTGCATTTGATTGCTTCTAGCTGGCTTGGTTACCGGTCTGCGATGTCACAAAAGACCCAGATCACAGAGCAGATCATTCACCAAGGTATGTTGCAGATGATCGCAGTGGTAAAGCCAAAGGCAACGTTGCAAGGATTAGAACAATTACAGCTACTTGAAGACGGCGTTAAAGCAATTCATGCTTAAGCATAACTAAATGCGATTGTTTGAATCATATTAACCCCTTAAAGTACCATAATGGTCTTTTAGGGTTTTTTTATGCATTATGATGTGTTCAATGGTGATGCTGACGGTATCATTTCATTGCTTCAACTTAGGTTAGCCGAACCCAAGTCGGCGGTGTTAGTTACTGGCTTGAAGCGAGATATTCAACTTTTAAATTCTTTACATTGTCAGTCAGGGGATACTCTGACAGTGTTGGACATTTCGATGTTAAGTAACATGACAGCGCTCAATAAAATACTTAGTTGTGGCGCTTCGGTGTTCTATGCAGACCACCACCAGTCTGGAGAGATTCCTCATGCGACTGGGCTAGAGGCTCATATTGATCTTAATGCCGATGTGTGTACAGCATTGATTGTAGATAAATTACTTGGCGGGCAATTTCACTACTGGGCAATAGCAGCAGCTTACGGAGACAATTTAGTTTCTAAGGCGGATAAACTTTCTTCAGCTGCTGGTCTGAATATGCAGCAGAAAATGGAGCTAAGAGAGTTAGGAAGCCTGATTAACTACAATGGCTACGGTGACACTCTAGCTGATTTGAACTTTGCGCCCGATGAACTTTATCAAAAGTTGCTAGCCTATAGTGACCCCTTTTCTGTTCTTAGTGACCCCAAATCACCATATCCTATATTACGCGATTCGTATGAGCGAGATATGTCTCAAGTACTCTCGATAGAGTCCTTGCATCGCAGTCATTATATCGCGGTATTTGAGTTGCCAGATCAAGCAGCCTCAAGGCGTATCAGTGGAGCTTATGGTAATTGGCTTGCAAATCAATCCCCTAACTCTGCACATGTTGTGTTAACAGAGAATCAAGATGGTAGCTATAAAGTGTCGTTACGTGCTCCTCTTAACTATAGGTGTGGAGCTGGAGAATTGTGCGCTCAATTTTTAACAGGAGGAGGACGTGCTGCTTCTGGAGGAATTAATGCGTTAGATAAATATAAGCTGCCTGACTTTATATCCAAAGTCGAAAGCTATTACTGCCAATTAATTTCAGTAAGCAAGTGAACTACCGAGTTAACCAGCTTTTTGGGTTCTGGGCCTTGCTATTGCGCCTTATCTCAAAATACAGCGAGGCTTTTGGTTGGCCGCCAGTATCACCTGCTAGAGCGATTGTTTCACCTGCGGAGACTTTATCCCCCTCGTTTTTTAGTAGACTTTGATTAAAGCCGTATAAAGTCATATCGCCTTTACCGTGATCAAGTAGAATGACGAGTCCATAACCTCTCAAATAGTCAGAAAAGACTACGGTTCCAGAATAAACTGCTTTGACGGTCTGGCCATATTTGGCACCAATAACCATTCCTTTCCAGTTAAGCTGTCCTGTTTGTCTAGAACCATAATTATGTAGTATGGTCCCTTTCAGTGGCCAAGGAAGTTGACCCTTGCGCCTGGCTAGTCCATCCATGGGAATAGTATTATTGCGCTTCGCTGCTTTAGCGATTTCAGCTTTTAGCCGTGTTTCATTACGTTGAAGCTCTGTCAGATAAACTTTGTCATTGGAGATGTTTTTTCTGATGTTGCCGACCGTACCTTTTCGTTTAGATTGTTCTTTAGTTAAACGTTTACGTGCTTGTTTTTGTTTAGTAAGCAAATTAGTAATTTGTTGTTTTTCTAATTGAAGTTGCGTTTCACTTTTAGTTAATTCAGTTACAGTTTTTTCTAGCTGTTCAATTGTTCTTGTTCGCTGCTTAGCTAAATGCTGGAAGTATTGGCTTATTCTGTCTTCTTCGACTCCTTGGTTAAGGAGGTTGGTTGAAGAATTTGCTCTCTGTGTCGCGTAATAAGTTTGCAAAAGCTCAGCTAGGACTTCAGTTTGTTGTTTTTTTTGTTTCTGTAATGAAGCCAGACGTTTTTCTAACGCAGAAATACTTTGGTTGGTTTTATATAAAGACGCCTTTGCTTGCTTAATGTCTTTTTCCAATCGAGCAATACTGAGTTCTTGTTTTTTTAATGATTGTTGGAGCGAATCGAGTTGTTTTTGTCGTGAACTTAATGCTTGCTTCTGTCTGGAAATTTCATTGCTGACACCTTTTAGTTCAGTCGGTGATGAGGACCGACATGGGAATGCTAAAGTAGTCAAAATAATGCATACCAATCCAGCAAGTTTAGGTAAAGCTAATGTTCGTCTCGATTGCTGTATTGCCATGTGAAGGGTCAGTCCTAAATCCTTGTTTGACAGTCAGTATAACCAAACACATTCCTTTGAAGAAAGAGTAATGTTAAAACTTGTTGAGGAAGAAATAAAAACTAGCAACTTGTCAGTCAATAAGAGAATTTTTTCTGTGACATTCATAAGCTGGTAGGTTGTGAGTTGTGCCATATGAAGCCTTGTTTATAAAAGCGTAAAGTCCTACCACGAGCTATATCATTTAATTAGCCAGTAGAACTTTACGCTACAGGTGATGAAAGTTATTTCACCAACACTTCACCTGTCATTTCATCTGGGATATTCAAACCTGATAGAGATAACATTGTTGGAGCCAGATCAGATAGTTTACCACCCTCTTTGAATCCAAGTTGTTTTTCGCCCACATAAATAAGTGGGACAGGGAGGTTTGTATGTGCAGTATGAGTACCTCCTGTCTCGGGATTAACCATCATTTCTGCATTGCCGTGATCTGCGGTAATCAGCATTTGCCCACCGACTTCTTGAATGGCTTCTACAACCTTACCAATACTTGCATCTAGTGCTTCAATGGCAGATTTAGCTGCGTCATAAACACCAGTATGACCAACCATGTCAGCATTTGGATAGTTACAAATGATAGTATCATATTGACCTGATTTAATCGCTGTAACCATCTTTTCAGTTAACTCCTCAGAGCTCATTTCTGGTTGAAGATCGTAGGTAGCAACTTTAGGGGAAGCGACTAATTGGCGTTCCTCACCCTCAAATTCTGTTTCTACACCGCCATTAAAGAAAAAGGTTACATGGGCATATTTTTCAGTTTCAGAAATACGCAATTGAGTATTACCTTGCTTCGATAGCCACTCACCATATGTGTTTTCTAGAGATGCAGGAGGGAAAGCAATTGCAAGAGGTATATCCGCTGCATACTGTGTGAGCATCACAAAGTGAATGTTAGGCAATATGGTGCGTTCAAAACTGTCAAACCCTGGAACAAATGCCCGTGTTATTTGTCGTGCTCTGTCAGCTCGGTAGTTCATAAAGATAACAGTATCACCATCTTGGATAATAGCATCTTCTTGGGTATCAGTTTTTATCGCAGTGGCTTTAACAAACTCATCATTTTCCCCACGTTCATAAGCAGCTTGTAAACCTGAAACTGCTGAATTAGATTGGAATCCTGCTTTCGCTTGAGTTAAAAGATCATAGGCTGCTTGGACGCGTTCCCAGTTATTATCACGATCCATGGCATAGTAGCGGCCGATAAGTGAAGCAATACGGCCTTTACCTAGTTTCTGAAATAGTTCATCGAAACGCTTTAGAGTATTTTCCGCGCTACGTGGTGGCGTGTCACGTCCGTCTAAGAAACAGTGCAGGTAGATTTTTTCTGCGCCTCTACTTGCTGCCATTTCTACCGCAGAGTAGATATGATTTTCATGGGAATGAACGCCGCCCGGAGACATTAACCCCATGATGTGGACAGCTTTCTCAGATTTTACTGCTGTGTCAATCGCTTCAACTAGAGCTGGTGTTTGTGAAAACTCACCATCGGCGATGGACTTAGTAATTCTAGTCAGATCTTGGTAAACTACTCGACCTGCCCCAATATTGGTGTGGCCGACTTCTGAATTGCCCATTTGTCCATCAGGTAAGCCTACATCAAGACCTGAGGCTGAGATGAGTGTATTTGGACAATTGGCTAGTAGATTGTCGATGACTGGTGTTTGAGCGTTAGCAATGGCGTTGTGTGCGGTATCTTCTCGATGACCATAGCCGTCCAGAATAACAAGAGCCAATGGTTTCTTCGCTGACATAGTGATGTCCTCATCCAATTCATAGTAACTTAGGAAACAAAATTAGCGTAATTTTACTACACTTTTAAACCAAAACTGTAGGTAAAGATCAAAGATCTTAGGGGAATTTGTGTTGTTATCTTTCAATTCTTTATCTATTTGGGTTTTAGTAAGTCATGGTTTCCTGTTTGTAAGCTTATTGTCGTCAATTATGAGTAAATATAAAATTGTTATTAGCGATTATTCTGATAGCCAGTAGTTAATGAGCATACCTTTACCAAGTACGGTTATGATAGCTCTGGTAATGTAATCACATGATGTTGGTATAATTTTGTTAATGGGTTCCTAAAATAATGACTGCCATGTAAATAACAAATAAACCTAAGATACCGAGTAAAGCCCCCGTTTTTGCCATGTCTTTACTTTCAATCAGGCCGGTTGAATAAGCTAGTGAATTTGGTGGAGTCGATACAGGAAGAATCATTCCAAGGGATGCAGAGAAAGCCACAACAACCATAAGTCCTTGTATACCCCCAACCGATGATAGGTTGTTCATTGAACTGCCAATGGCAGCCGCAATCGGCATTAGTAAATTGGCTGTGGCAGTATTGGACATAAAATTAGCCATAAGCCAGCAGATTATAGATATAGTTATGACAAGATTCATTGGTGAGAGAGAGTGATAATCTATTGTATTTGCCAGCGCCAAAGCTAATCCTGTTTTTTCGAGACCCATACCAATGGCAATTCCTCCTGCGACTAACCAAAGTACATCCCAATTAATCTGCTGGAGTTCAATTTTACCTATGATGCCTGTTAGGGTGAATACCACAAGGGGAATCATAGCAACTACATAAGTATTCATACCATGCAGTTGAGTTGTCATCCATAACAGAATCGTGATGGAAAATGTGACGTATACTGTGATTGCCTGCCAACTGCGCTGAAATTGCCCATCAAGTTTGAGTGCTAATGACTGTACATTAGATGGATACAGCTTTTGCAGTAGAAACCAAGCCACAACAAGTTGAAATATAACAAATGGCAATCCAATCATCATCCAACTAAGGAAGTCGATACTATTTTTCTCGGTTAGATATTGTAGTGCTATGGCATTTGGCGGGGATCCTATTGGGGTTGCTATACCACCAGTGTTTGCTGCAATTGGTATGCATAATACGAGTGCTTTAATACTTACTTGTTCTTTTTGCGCAAAAGCAATAATAGGTCCAACAAGAGCAAGCATCATGACAGTTGTCGCTGTATTTGACATAAACATCGAAAACACAGCTGTAATTAACATCAAGCCCAGCATAATAAATTTGGATTGTTTGCCAAAAGGTTGGAGTAAAACACGCGCTAAGTTCTTATCCAGCTCGTATTTTGAGGCCGCTATGGCAAGAGTGAAGCCGCCCATAAAAAGAATAATAATTGGCGACGAGAAAGTATTCAAAATATCGATATAATGGATAAGGTCGCCTAACTTTTGGTCGGATTCGTTGATGCGAAAGAGGTGTAAACCTTTATCTGACAGCATGATGAGTTCTAGTGTAATTATCAGAACTGAAGTAGCAAAAACAGGAACAGGTTCAAGTATCCACAATAGTGCAGCAAGTAAAAAAATAGCCAGCAGTCGATGTTGTATTAGAGTTAGACCTTCTATCGGTATTTTATCTGAAGGAATAAGTAAAACGGTTATTGGTAATACAAGGCAAAAAATAAGTTTAGCTGTGAGGATTCGTTTTTTTGGGGGCATAAAAATTTAACCCTAAAGGTCAACATGGCCTTAGCATAAAACATCTCAGCGTTGGGATTTTAGACTTGGATAGGAATTTGACCACTAAGTGATGCTCTTTGAATCTGAGTTTGCTTTGGGTCAAAAAAGGCCCTGAAAATCAGGGCTGTAATATGAGATTAATACCTTCTAATCCGCTCTAAGACTAGAAGCGAATGGTGTTCCCATTACTGTTGAGTGTCCAGTAGCCATCGAATCATCGAACTTAATAGAGTCTTTCGTAAATAAATTTATTACAGTTGAGCCTAACTTAAATCGTCCCATTTCCTGCCCTTTTTTAAGTACTACCGCTTTGTCCCCCTGGTTTGGGTAATCCCATCTATATACGCTATTGCCACGCGGCGGAGTGATAGTACCAGCCCAGATCTGCTCTATACTGCCAACAATTGTAGCTCCGACTAGTACTTGTGCAATGGGGCCAAAATCGGTATCAAAAATGCTTACGACACGCTCGTTACGGGCAAATAAGTTAGGGACATTTTCTGCAGTGAGTGGGTTCACTGAAAATAGATCACCTGGTACGTATATCATCTGACGCAACGTACCGTCACATGGCATATGAACTCTGTGATAATCACGTGGTGAAAGATAAAGAGTTGCAAAGTCACCACTAGAAAATTCCGCCGCTAATTTAGCATCTCCTCCAAGTAGCTCTTGAGCAGTGTATTTATGTCCCTTGGCTTGAATGAGTTTTCCATCTTGGATCGGCCCAAATTGGCTAACGCAGGCATCTGCAGGGTGAGTGAGAGTATTTTCCTGAGAGGAAATTGGTCGTGAACCTTCTTTTAGCTCGCGAACAAAAAATTCGTTAAAGGTTTTAAAATGCTTAGGATCTGAGTGCTTTGCCTCATCCATATTGACATTGTATTGTTTGATAAACCAGCGGATGACGTTTGTTGTTAGACCACCAGCTCTGGCTGACGCCAATTTTCCGATGAAACGTGTCAAACCGTGTTGAGGGATCCAATACTGTAGTCCAACTTTGATTTTATCCATTGTCATATATTCCAATGCTAACTAAATGTTTGCTTACTTTGGGGCGTGAGATGTTACTTAATTTTGCCAATAAAGTCAGCATTCCCGTTACTGAATTTCGCCTTAAAGATCAGCTTTTTTGTTACGAGAATATTGACGGTTGGCTTTAACCTCACTCATGCTCTCGAGAATACGGTGGTAGTTTTCGAATCTTGTTTTACTTATTTCATTTTTATCGACTGCTTCACGCAGTGCGCATCCTGGGTCATCTTTGTGTTTGCAGTCACGAAACTTGCAATTGCCTAGGTAGGGGCGAAATTCAATAAATGCTTTAGTCACCTCTTCGGCCACCAAGTGCCACAAACCGAACTCTCGAACTCCAGGAGAATCAATCAAATCACCTCCAGTTGGAATGTGGTAGAGGCGAGAGGCAGTAGTGGTGTGCTGACCCAATCCAGAGTTTTCGGAAACCTCTCCTTCTTCGACATTGAATTCTGGCATTAAAGCGTTGACTAAGCTTGATTTACCAACCCCTGATTGGCCCACAAAGATGTTGACACGATTTTTAAGCTTGGCTTCAAGAGCTGCTATACCTTCACCATTTTGCTTACTTACAAATAGAACTTGATAGCCAATATGTTGGTATTTTTCTAACCACTGATGGTACAGGACTCGTTTCTCATCTTCTAGGAGGTCAACTTTATTGAGAACAAGTAGTGGAGCAATATTAAGCGTTTCTGCTGCGACTAAATAGCGATCGATAATATTGAGAGAAAGTTCTGGGAGCACAGAAGACACGATTACCATTTGCTCAACATTAGCAGCAACAGGTTTTAAACCGTCATAGTAGTCTGGACGAATTAGAACTGAGCTACGAGGTTCGACCGCTTCGACCACTCCGTTAATACCTTCCATCGACTCTAATCCTGGTCTCCAGATAACTTTATCGCCAGATACTAGAGTCTCAATACCGCGGCGCAAGTTACAACGATGCACTTTGCCATTTTCAATATCTTCAATATCCGCGTGTTGACCGAAGCGAGTAATTACTAAGCCTTTGTGAGTGACGCCCAGCATAGATTCCTCCCACTGGAAGGTATCTTCTTTCGACAATTTTCTCTTTTGATTACTTCGTACTCGTCGAACTTGACCTTTGGTTAGTTTTTTCTTTTTTGCCACAATTCTCTACTTAACTATATTCATCTAGGTGATCCTTAGGTTTTCTATCCTGAGGATCAGAATTTGGGTATAGTACCTTTTTTAGCATAAAACCAATAGGCAACGATTTATGTCCTTTAGCGATCAAAATTTAATTTGGATTGATCTGGAAATGACAGGTTTAGACCCCGAAACCCATAAAGTCATTGAAATTGCTACTATCGTCACTGATAGTGAATTGAACATTCTAGCTCAAGGGCCAGTGCTTGCCATTCATCAGTCCGAACAAGAATTGGTGAAGATGGATGAATGGTGTACCAGAACACATACAGGTAGTGGCTTAGTCGCACGAGTTCGAGCAAGTAAAGTGACTGAAAAAGAGGCGATAGATCAGACCATCGAGTTTTTAGAGAAATGGCTTCCTAAAGGTGCTTCACCTATATGTGGCAATAGTGTTGGTCAAGATAGGCGTTTTCTTTATAAACACATGCCTGAACTTGAAGAGTATTTTCATTACCGATACGTAGATGTCAGTACAATAAAGGAGTTGACACGTCGCTGGGATCATCAAGTGTTGAATGGCTTTTCTAAGTCTGGAAGTCATTTGGCGTTAGATGATATACAAGAGTCTATTGCTGAGTTGAAGTATTATCGTCAAACTGTTTTTAAAATATAACTAGCATAGTTCTTCATGCACGATGTGGCATTTTAGAGGCCTACTAAAGACAGAAACACTTTGTTTTGTGTTCTTTTTCATCAAACGGAAAAAAAAACTGTTTTTTTTACTGTAAGGACTTGCATCACAAAAAAATGCTCTTATAATTCGCAGCCCTACACGACGTAAACGTTGTGAATGCGACACTAGCTCAGATGGTAGAGCACAACCTTGCTAAGGTTGAGGTTACACACTTCTATTGTGAATAGTGAACCTCGAGTGTCGCTCTGGGTATACAAGCGGTCATCAAGCTTTAAATGATGAATACGGACGCGGGGTGGAGCAGTTTGGTAGCTCGTCGGGCTCATAACCCGAAGGTCGTCGGTTCAAATCCGGCCCCCGCAACCAATTCTCTTTTGAGAATATGCGACACTAGCTCAGTTGGTAGAGCGCAACCTTGCCAAGGTTGAGGTCACGAGTTCGAGCCTCGTGTGTCGCTCCAATTTATAGTTACCATCGTACTTAATGATGGTGAGTTCAACACTAGCTCAGTTAGCTGAGCGCAACCTTACCAAGGTTGAGGTCACGCCTTTTTATTTATAAATAGGGAGCCTCGTGTGTCGCTCCAGATATACAAGCAGTCATCATGCTTTAAATGATGAATACGGACGCGGGGTGGAGCAGTTTGGTAGCTCGTCGGGCTCATAACCCGAAGGTCGTCGGTTCAAATCCGGCCCCCGCAACCAATTTAAAGGTGTTATGATTTGCTGGCTCGTCGGGCTCAGCCATTCATAAAGCCCGCGAAGGTTATTGATTCATATCTGGCCCTAGCAGCCAATTCTCTTTTGAGAATATGCGACACTAGCTCAGTTGGTAGAGCGCAACCTTGCCAAGGTTGAGGTCACGAGTTCGAGCCTCGTGTGTCGCTCCAATTTATAGTTACCATCGTACTTAATGATGGGGAGTTCAACACTAGCTCAGTTAGCTGAGCGCAACCTTGCCAAGGTTGAGGTCACGCCTTTTTATTTATAAATAGGGAGCCTCGTGTGTCGCTCCAGATATACAAGCAGTCATCATGCTTTAAATGATGAATACGGACGCGGGGTGGAGCAGTTTGGTAGCTCGTCGGGCTCATAACCCGAAGGTCGTCGGTTCAAATCCGGCCCCCGCAACCAATTTAAAGGTGTTATGATTTGCTGGCTCGTCGGGCTCAGCCATTCATAAAGCCCGCGAAGGTTATTGATTCATATCTGGCCCTAGCAGCCAATTCTCTTTTGAGAATATGCGACACTAGCTCAGTTGGTAGAGCGCAACCTTGCCAAGGTTGAGGTCACGAGTTCGAGCCTCGTGTGTCGCTCCAATTTATAGTTACCATCGTACTTAATGATGGGGAGTTCAACACTAGCTCAGTTAGCTGAGCGCAACCTTGCCAAGGTTGAGGTCACGCCTTTTTATTTATAAATAGGGAGCCTCGTGTGTCGCTCCAGATATACAAGCAGTCATCATGCTTTAAATGATGAATACGGACGCGGGGTGGAGCAGTTTGGTAGCTCGTCGGGCTCATAACCCGAAGGTCGTCGGTTCAAATCCGGCCCCCGCAACCAATTTAAAGGTGTTATGATTTGCTGGCTCGTCGGGCTCAGCCATACATAAAGCCCGCGAAGGTCATTGATTAATATCTGGCCTTAGCAACCAAGTCTCTTTTGAGTAAATGCGACACTAGCTCAGTTGGTAAAGCGCAACCTTGCCAAGGTTGAGGTCACGCCTTTTTATTTATAAATTGTCGCTCCAGATATACAAGCAGTCATCATGCTTTAAATGGTGAATACGGACGCGGGGTGGAGCAGTTTGGTAGCTCGTCGGGCTCATAACCCGAAGGTCGTCGGTTCAAATCCGGCCCCCGCAACCAATTTAAAGGTGTTATGATTTGCTAGCTCGTCGGGCTCAGCCATTCATAAAGCCCGCGAAGGTCATTGATTAATATCTGGCCCTAGCAACCAATTTAAAGGTATTATGATTTGCTAGCTTGTCTGGCTCAGCCATTCATAAAGCTAGCGAAGGTCGTTGGTTAAAATCCGGCCCCCGCAACAATTTTCTTTTGAGAACTTACGATACCTACTCAGTTAATTGAGCTCAGCCTTATCAGCTTGAGATTACACCTTTCTATTTATAGTTAGTAAATCTCGTGTGTCGAACTAAACTTCCCTTTGACTGGATGCTAAATGGCGCAAGTCACAGCTCTTTGTTTAATGCTGTAAAGCTTAAACCCATCAAACTTAGAAGTCCTCTGTTTAGACTTTGCAAAGAGATCACTATTGTGCGCTTTAACATAGTGAAGGCCACGGATTAATTGGATTTTAAAAAAGTGTTAACAGACTTATCCACATATTTTTAATTGTGGATAAAGTGGTGGGTAACCTGATTATTTTGTTATTTTCAGATGAATATAATATGATCTTCAGTTTTATTGAGCTTTCAGTTTAATTCTGAAAAGTATCCTAAGTACATGTATACAGAGGTTTTTTCTTTGTTTTTACATGTTTTTTTAAACTACTTACTTGATCATTAAGTGATTGTTCTTTGATCTTGGTCATTGGCAGTAAATGTGATTAACTTCTGTATCTGAAAGAAAAAAAACAATCAAATTTTGCTTTTTCCACATTTTATGTCTTTAGACCTATGTCAAGTTTTTACCTTTGAGGCTATGAAAAATTTACGCGTCTCTTGGAAGTCCTTTTTGCACTATTCTTATTAGCCTATCTAGCTTAGTTGATGAAGTAGGGATTTGTGTGATTTGTTGCTCAATTGCCCAATCAAGATGCTCATCTAGTATATCATTTATACCGTATCGCTGTTTGAGTGCATCGATAATATTAGCTGAATATGGTGCATTGCCCATCGCGATCGATAAATTTCTTAGCCACTGGAGATGACCTATTCGACGAATCGCTGATCCTTGCATGTTTTTGAGAAAGGCCTCTTCATTCCAAGAAAAAAGAGTAATAAGATCGGGTGATAATAAAGCTGTTTTGCGATGAAAATCTTCCTCTTGAGTCAATTCAGCGAAACGATTCCAAGGGCAGACGAGTTGACAGTCATCACAGCCGTAAATACGATTGCCAATGGCCTTACGAAATTCTTCAGGAATAACGCCATCGAACTCTATCGTCAAATAAGAAATACAGCGCCGTGCGTCTACTACACCGTCTGAAATAATGGCCTGAGTTGGGCAAGAGGTTTTACAAGATGAGCATTTTCCACAGTCTCCCTGGTGAGGTGGATCAATAGGCAATGGTAAGTCGACGAGTAATTCGCCTAAGAAGAACCAAGAACCACAGTCTTTATCGAGAATAAGTGAGTGCTTACCAGTCCAGCCTAAACCTGCTTTTTGTGCCAGTGGGCGCTCTAGTATTGGGGCAGAGTCAACAAAAGGCCTGTAGCCATATTGCCCTACCTCTTGTTCTATTTTTTGTCCGAGCTTTTTTAGCTGCTTACGGACTAATTTATGATAATCTCGACCGAGTGCGTAACGACTAATGTAGGCATGATTTGGTTCTGAAAGGTTGGTTGCAAACTGAGCTTCTGGAGGAAGGTAATCCATGCGAACACTAATTACTCTTAAAGTACCGGGTACAAGCTCTTCGGGTCTTGCTCGCATCATTCCATGGCGAGCCATCCAGTCCATATCGCCATGATATCCAGCGTTCAGCCAGTTTTGTAAAGCCGTTTCGTGCTCTCGTAAGTCTATATCGCAAATACCAGCCTGCTGAAAGCCGAGCTCATTTGCCCAGACTTTGATCTTGTTTGCTAGCTCTTGATAGTTCATGCTTACAGCTCAGTAAAATGGGCATCGGATCTTAACGGATCTTTTTTATTGGATCTAGCAGCCAAAACAAAGAATTCATGCCAAAATAACAAGAATTTGGTTTTTACTTACACAACAGAGCTTGTCTGATAAATCCAACCCAGTTTACTATTCTTAGTTCTTTTATTTTCATATAGCCACCTAATAGAGATTTATCTTCATGACCACGAAACAGTTTGCCCTTAAAGACGAACTTGCCACCATTCAGCTTGGGGCACTATTGGCAAATTTATGTACTCAGCAAACAACGATCTATTTACATGGAGACTTAGGAGCTGGTAAAACGACTTTGAGTCGAGGTTTTGTGAGGGCGCTTGGTCATTCTGGCAATGTAAAAAGTCCAACTTACACCTTAGTTGAGCCATATGAATTAGGGTTGTGGCAGGTTTACCACTTTGATCTCTATCGTCTATCGGATCCTGAGGAGTTAGAGTTTATGGGGATTCGAGATTATTTTACTTCTGATGCGATTTGTTTGGTGGAATGGCCAGAGAAAGGTAAAGGGTTACTTCCCAATGCTGATTTAGATATTGTGTTAATTTATGACAATGAGCAACGTAACGTGGAGATCGTTGCTAACAGTGATTATGGTTCTCATTTAGTTGAACAGTTGGAGTTATGACAGTCAATAAATTTTCTAAGTTTGTCTGCGCTTTTGGGCTTTTTATTTTTCCTATATTAGTTTGGGCAAATGCTTTGGAAGGCGTGCGTGTTTGGCCATCTCCTGATGAAACGCGAGTTGTTATCGATCTCGCCTCAGAAGCAGAGTTCAGCTATTTCTCACTCAGCAGTCCTCAAAGATTGGTCGTTGATCTTAAACAGACAAGTTTAAGTACTAAGCTGCCGATTAATGTTACCGATAGCCCAGTTTTAAAGAAAATTCGGCAGAGTTCACCTCCAGAAAAGGGGACTTACCGTTTGGTACTTGAGTTAAAAAACCGTATTGCTCCTCAGTTGTTTAAGCTTGCACCAACTCCGGGTGGCCAATATGGTCACCGTTTAGTTATTGATATGCCTCATGGAGCGATATCATCCTCTGCAAAACTGACGTCGAAATCTATTACACCCCAAGTGAGTCGTGATGTATCACAGTTACATGGAACGGCTGATATTGTTGTGGCAATTGATGCCGGGCATGGAGGAGAAGACCCTGGTTCTATAGGCCCTTCACGCAAGTATGAAAAACATGCAACTCTCGCAATTTCAAAAAAAATTGCAGATCAGATTAATGCAGTCCCGGGAATGAAAGCGGTATTAACTCGCCGCGGTGATTATTTTGTTAACCTTAATAAGCGTTCTGAAATTGCCCGAACTAATAAAGCACATTTATTGGTCTCGGTACATGCTGATGCGTTTAGTTCTCCTCAGCCACGCGGTGGCTCAGTATTTGTACTTAATACTCGTCGAGCTAATTCAGAAATTGCCCGTTGGGTTGAAAACCACGAAGAACAATCTCAACTACTTGGTGGTGCTGGTGAAGTACTTGCCAAGAATAATAGCGATAAAAACATCAGTCAGACATTGTTGGATTTGCAATTTAGTCATTCTCAAAAGGAGGGATATAAGGTTGCGACTCACCTCCTCAAAGAAATGGGAAGTGCTGGTATTAAGCTGCATAAAAAGAATCCGGTTAATGCGAGTTTGGCTGTATTGAAGTCTCCCGATATCCCATCAGTATTAGTAGAAACGGGGTTTATTTCTAATCCAACAGAAGAAAGGTTACTATTTCAACGTAGTCACCAAGACAAACTCGCGCGCGCGTTAGCTAAAGCGATTGTTCAGTACTTTGAAGCCAGTCCCCCAGAAGGTACTTTATTCGCTAATCGAGGTAAATCGATCAAACACAAAGTTCAACGAGGTGAATCGCTTTCTGTTATTGCCAAGCAGTATGGGACCACCACTCGGGTTCTTATGCAGTCTAATAAGTTAACAAGTTCAAGTTTGGCGGTTGGGCAGTTACTGACGATACCAGGAGCGCAAGGTTCAGTGCCAGTACCTAGACTCAGCAATCCAGTTGAAACGAAAACCATTACTCACAAAGTCGAAAAAGGTGAATATCTAGGTAAAATAGCGACAAGATATAAGGTCCCTATTACTGATATTAAACGAGAAAATAACCTACGCTCAGATACTCTTAAATTGGGTCAGAAATTGCGTATTACTGTTAGCCTGAAAGACCAGCCTTTGAAAAAGCATAAAGTCAAACGGGGAGAGTTTCTCGGCAAAATAGCCCGTCAATATGGTGTTGGTGTGAGTGTGATTCGTCAAGCGAACAATCTACGTACTGATACACTCGCCGTTGGGCAGGTACTCATTATTCCTAATAGACACTAATATGACTATTAAAATTTTGCCAGCGCGACTGGCTAACCAGATTGCTGCAGGCGAAGTTGTTGAAAGACCTGCATCCGTTGTTAAAGAGCTAGTGGAAAATAGCCTAGATTCTGGCGCTACTCGTATCGATGTAGATATAGAAAAAGGTGGCTCAAAGCTTATTCGTGTTCGGGATAATGGTAAAGGTATTACTAAAGAAGAGTTGAGTTTGGCTTTGAGTCGTCATGCGACATCCAAAATTGACTCTCTCGATGATCTTGAAGCGATTATGAGCTTGGGTTTTCGAGGTGAAGCATTAGCGAGTATTAGCTCTGTATCACGTTTAACGCTTACGTCTCGAACTGTTGTTCAAGAACAGGCTTGGTCGGCATATAGCGAAGGACGAGACATGCAGGTTAAACTTCAACCTACAGCTCACCCCATAGGTACTACGGTTGAAGTATTAGACTTATTTTTTAATACTCCAGCCCGGCGTAAGTTCCTTCGTACTGAAAAAACTGAGTTTACTCACATTGATGAGTTACTTAAACGTATTGCGTTGAGTCGCTTTGAGGTGACTATAAATCTTAGACATAATGGTAAAATTGTTAAGCAATATCGAGCTGCTCAGACAAAGGTTCAAGAAGAGAAACGTATTGCAGCCGTTTGTGGTAGTGCTTTTGTTCGTAACATGCTCAACATTGAACTTGAGCATAATGGGCTTAAGTTGCATGGTTGGATAACGACTCCAGATGGAGCACGACAACAAAGTGATCTTCAATACTGTTACGTAAATGGCCGCATGATGCGTGATAAACTTATTAACCATGCAATACGACAAAGTTATCAAAACACTTTACGTCCAGAGCAATTTGCAACTTATGTGTTGTTTATTGAGTTAGAACCTAAGCAAGTTGATGTCAATGTTCATCCAGCTAAGCATGAAGTTCGCTTTCATCAAGCTCGCTTAGTTCATGATTTTATTTATCAGGCGCTCAGTGATGCTTTAGCCCAAACTGCTCATATCGAAAAGCCACATATTAATGTTGCTGCCTTTAACGAGAACAAACTATCACATATGGATGATGAGCATGTCGGCACTAAAGGAGATGACTCTGCTGTGGTTTGTGATTCAACCTGCGGTACAGTTGAACAAGTACCTACCTATACACATAAAATTAACTACCCAAAAGAGAGTTCTTTGGCAGGGAAGTCAAGCCAGGTTCGTGAAGTTAGTCACGTAAATAATTGGCTTAGTAATGGTGAGGGAATAAGAGGTAAGCCCCCGACTAAGAAGCAATTTGGAGAGTCTTCCCCAAGTAAAAAAAATGTTGATGCCTATGCACAATTACTTAGAAACCCGATAACAGATACTGTATGTCGATTTGATGCGCTCAGTGAAACTGAACACCAGGCAGATACGATGCCTGCTAATGTGTTTGATGAAACTATTGAGGCATTAGGAAAGGCTATTTGTATGACTGATGGTCAGTATGTGTTAATGGGCGATAACAAGGGGGTGAGAATAGTCTCACTTGTTCAAGCGGAGCGTATACGTATTAAAGGCCAACTTAATGTCCATGAAGGCAGTTTAAAATGTCAGCCCTTACTTGTCCCTTTATCATTAACGTTAAGTTCATCTCAGATGTTGGCTGCAGAGCAGAATATGTCCATTCTGATTCATCTCGGTATCGATATAAAACAACGTAATTCTTCTTCCTTGATGGTGATGGGGGTACCTCAACCTCTTCGACAGCAAAATTTACAACAACTGTTGCCAGATCTTTTATCTTACGCCGCTTTGATGGCAGAGAGAGAGCAAAATTTGCATCTAAAGGAACTTTCTGACTGGTTAACTAATCAAATCACCCAGGTTAAAAGTGTCTACACTTTGTCGGAAGCTATTCACATCATTACGGATATTGAGCAGCTATGGCAAGGCAGTTTGCCTCTCGACGATCGTACTTTTGTGTGTCCTGTTGATTTATCTACAATCACTGCAGCGATGAAATTATGAAACAAGACCTACCCTTGGCCCTTTTTTTAATGGGGCCAACTGCATCAGGCAAAACAGATTTAGCTATTCAGCTGAGAAAGAAATTTCCAGTCGAAATTATTTCTGTTGATTCCGCTCTTATCTATAAAGGTATGGATATAGGAACGGCTAAACCTGATAATAATGAACTGGTGCAAGCGCCACATCGCTTAATTGATATTTTAGACCCTAGAAAATCTTATTCGGCTGCAGATTTTCGTCGCGATGCGCTCAAGGAAATGCACGAAATTTCGCAGCAAGGTAAAATTCCTCTGTTGGTTGGAGGAACAATGCTCTATTACAAAGCGTTATTGGAAGGTTTGTCACCACTACCGGCTGCAAATCCTGAAATCCGTCAGCAAATTGAACAAGAGGCATTGACGCATGGCTGGGATATACTGCACGATCAATTGAAGCAAGTTGACCCTGTCTCTGCTGAGCGAATACACCCTAATGATCCTCAAAGATTGTCTAGGGCATTGGAAGTGTATAGAATTTCAGGTAAAACATTAACTGAACTAACTGAAACGAAGGGGGACAGCCTTCCGTATAGAGTTAGACAGTTTGCAATCGCTCCCAAGGAAAGATCTGAGCTCCATCGCCGCATCGAGCTGCGATTTGATCAGATGATAAAAGCAGGATTTGAAAATGAAGTTAGGGCTTTATATGCTCGTAAGGACCTTCATCCAGATCTTCCTTCTATTCGTTGTGTGGGTTATCGGCAGATGTGGGACTATTTGGATGGAAGTGGTACACTCGACGAAGCTATTTTTAAAGGCGTTTGTGCTACCCGCCAGTTGGCCAAGCGACAGATCACCTGGTTACGCAGCTGGGATGAACTAACTTGGTTAGATAGCGAAAACATAGAACAAGCATTGGAAACCGTATCAAATACCATAGTGTCTGATGGTTTTAGCTGTGTATAATGTGATCGCTTTTGCGTGAATGCACCTTGTAAAAGATTAGTTACTTGAAATTTGACCTTAAAGCCATCATAACAAGTAACGTCAGGGTGTTTTTTATTCGTTTAGCTCAGATGCAAAGGCGCACCTAGTTTTTCGCGCACCACTAGCTAAATAACTAGAACAAAATTACAAAATAAGGAAAATAAAATGGCTAAGGGGCAATCTCTTCAAGACCCATTCTTAAACGCATTACGTCGTGAACGTATTCCAGTATCGATCTATTTAGTAAATGGAATTAAGCTACAAGGTCAGATTGAGTCTTTCGATCAGTTCGTTATATTGTTAAAAAATACAGTAAACCAAATGGTATACAAACACGCTATTTCTACCGTTGTCCCTGCTCGTCCGGTTAGCCACCATAGTGCTGATCGCCCTCAGGGTAGTGAGCGTCAACCAGAAAAATCAGAAGATTAGTACTCTGAACCCAATTAATAATATTACTTTAAGGAGTTGATTGCTTGTTTGACCGTTATGAAGCCGGGGAGCGAGCCGTACTTGTTCATATCAACTTCTCGCATGAAGGGGAGTGGGAAGATCTCAGTGAATTTGAAATGCTGGTTTCTTCTGCTGGCGTATCTAGTCTACAGGTTGTGACTGGGAGTCGTCAGTCACCACACCCTAAATACTATGTTGGTGAAGGTAAGGCTCAGGAAATTGCGCAAGTTGTGCAAATGTCGGGCGCGAATATTGTTATGTTTAATCATGCCCTTTCTCCTGCCCAAGAACGTAATCTAGAATCCTTGTGTAAATGTCGAGTACTAGACCGAACAGGTCTTATTTTAGATATATTTGCCCAGCGAGCGCGAACTCATGAAGGTAAATTGCAGGTTGAGCTTGCTCAGCTTCGTCATATATCGACTCGACTGATACGTGGTTGGACACACCTTGAAAGACAAAAAGGTGGAATTGGTTTACGTGGTCCAGGTGAAACTCAGTTAGAAACTGACCGACGTTTATTGCGTGATCGTATCAAAGCTATTTTACGCCGTTTGGATAAAGTCGCAAAACAACGAGAGCAAGGCCGCCGAGCACGAAGTCGAGCGCAAATCCCAACAATATCTCTGGTAGGCTATACCAATGCTGGTAAGTCGACCATGTTTAACTGTATTACTAACGCTGGAGTGTATGCTGCAGATCAGTTATTTGCTACTTTGGATCCGACACTGAGGAAAATTGACCTTGTTGATGTAGGGCCAGCCATTTTAGCTGATACAGTTGGTTTTATCCGGCATTTGCCTCATGATTTGGTTGCAGCTTTCAAAGCAACACTTCAAGAAACGCAAGAAGCTGACATTTTGTTACATGTTGTTGATGCCAGTGATGAACGTTTTCATGAGAATATTGATGCTGTTCACGAAGTACTAGAAGAAATCGATGCTCATGAGGTACCGGCTCTTCTGGTGATGAATAAAATTGATAACCTTGAATCTCAAAGTCCTCGTATTGAACGTGACGAAAAAGGGGTTCCTCGTGCCGTTTGGGTATCGGCGATGGAAGGTGTTGGTATTGAACTGCTGTTTGACGCGTTGACCGAACGATTGGCAAGTCAGATGGTTCAATATCATTTACGCATACCGCCTCTACATCAAGGGCGTATACGCAGTACATTTTTCCAAATGAAGTGTATTCAACGAGAAGACTATGATAAGGACGGTAACTTGTTGATTAATGTTAGATTGCAACAGGTTGACTGGTCTAGAATAGAGAAAAGAGAAGGGGCAGTTTTTCGTGACTTTATAGTTACTTAAATGACTGCTACAGTATAACGTCATATCAAATGATGGAGCTTTCTAATGGCGTGGAATGAGCCTGGTAATAACAACGGCAACAATGGCCGCGATAATGACCCTTGGGGGAATAATAATCGTGGTAATAAAGGTGGCCGCGATCAAGGGCCGCCAGACTTAGACGAAGTCTTTAATAAACTGAGTCAGAAATTGGGTGGAAAGTTTGGTGGTAAAAAAGGTGGCAATGGGTCGTCTATCGGTGGTGGTGGCGGTGCGCTGGGTTTCGGTGTAATCGCAGTTATCGCTATCGCTATTTGGTTCTTTTCCGGTTTTTACACCATTGGTGAAGCCGAGCGTGGTGTCGTATTACGCCTCGGTAAATATGATGGTCGCATTGTCGATCCTGGCCTAAACTGGCGGCCACGCTTTATTGACGAAGTGACAGCAGTCAACGTTCAAGCGATACGCTCTTTGCGTTCTTCTGGTCTTATGTTGACCAAAGATGAAAACGTGGTGTCTGTAGCTATGGATATTCAGTATCGAGTCGCTGATCCGTATAAATATCTATACCGTGTGACTAATGCTGATGATAGTTTGCGTCAGGCGACTGACTCAGCCTTGCGTGCTGTAATCGGTGACTCTCTGATGGATAGTATCCTAACTCGTGGGCGCTTATTAATCAGACAAAATACACAAGTTACGCTAGAAGATATCGTGGATGGTTATGATATGGGTATTGAAGTTGTTGCTGTGAACTTTGAAGATGCTCGTCCGCCAGAAGAAGTCAAAGATGCATTTGATGATGCGACAGCTTCGCGCGAAGATGCTCAGCGATTCAAACGTGAAGCAGAAGCTTACCAAAACGATATTATCCCTAAGGCAAAAGGCCGTGCGGAGCGTTTACTTAAAGAGGCGCAAGGTTATAGTGAGCGAGTGGTTAATGGGGCTTTGGGTCAAGTTGCTCAGTTTGAGAAGCTCTTACCAGAATACCAAGCAGCTCCTGATGTAACACGTAATCGTCTTTACCTAGATACAATGGAAAAGGTGTATGCAAATACGTCTAAGGTACTAATTGATTCTGAATCGAGTGGTAATCTTCTGTATCTACCTATCGATAAGTTAAGAGATGGACAATCTACGTCGAAGAAACGCTCAATCAAAGAGACTTCGACCTATGATCAGATTGAATTGGAGCCTCAATTGAACAATAAGAGTACTGATTCATCACAGCGTTCTACATCACGTCAAGGGAGATATTAATCATGCGTAAATTAATGATTCCTGTATTAGTATCTGCTTTAGTGCTGATGCTAATGTCATTGTTTGTGATCCCTGAAGGTGAGCGTGGTATCGTTATTCGTTTCGGACGTGTACTGAAAGATAATAATGAAATTGCTCGTATTTATGAGCCGGGCTTACACTTCAAAATGCCATTGTTTGATAAAGTCAAAACGCTAGATGCGAAAATCCAAACTATGGATGGTCGTTCAGATCGATTTGTGACTTCTGAGAAAAAAGACGTTCTTATCGACTCCTATGTTAAATGGCGTATCGAAGACTTTGGTCAGTTTTACTTAGCGACAGGTAGTGGTGATGCTGGTACAGCTCAAACACTGCTGGGCCGTAAAGTGACAGATGTACTTCGTTCTGAGATTGGTGCGCGTGAAATCAAACAGATCGTATCTGGTCCACGTAATACTGATATCCTTCCAGATAGTGCAGATAGCGAAGAGGTAACAACTGAAGCGGCTAAAGAAGCGCTCGAAGTAGATGGTGAGCGTGACATCATTATGAAAAATGTTCTTAATGGAACACGTAAAGATGCGATGGAAGATTTGGGTATTCATATTGTGGATTTCCGTATGAAGAAAATAAATCTCCCGGATAGTATCAACCAGTCAATTTACAACCGCATGCGTGCTGAACGTGAGTCGGTAGCTCGTCAGTTCCGCTCTCAAGGTCGTGAGCAAGCTGAAGTCATTCGCGCTCAGGCTGAGCTAGAAGTTGCGACTATTTTAGCAGAGGCTGACAAAACCGCTCGAGTAACTCGAGGTGGGGCGGATGCTGAGGCTGCGAAAATTTATTCTGGTGCATATACCAAAGACTCTGAGTTCTATAGCTTCTTGCGTTCGTTAAGTGCTTATGAACAGTCTTTCAGTGATAAGAGTGATATCTTGGTCTTAGATCCAAATAGTGAGTTCTTTAAGTACATGAACACAGCTTCAGGTATTGCTACTAAATAGATGTATAGTAAGTATTTTAAAGGCTCCTCTATGGAGCCTTTCTTTTTTGAGGTAAGGCTTATGTCAAATTCATTATGGTTGGCAATGGGGTTAGTTTTAATTGTCGAAGGTTTAGGGCCTTTGATTGCTCCTAATGGTTGGCGCAATATGGTGCGTCAGCTTAGTGAGCAACAAGACCACCAGTTACGTAGAATTGGTGGATGTTTAGTGGTCGCAGGAATTGTTATTGCTTACGTCTTTAGTTAATAACTAGTAATGAGGAGGTGGCGTTTCTTCCGAAGGGTCTGCCAAATCTGAAGTGTCGAAGTTTTTTATTTTACCTACGACATACTTCATTTGATCCTTCATTTTTGAGATTAATAACTGCTGTTGGCTCAGGGCTTCATTGAGTGACTCTAATGTTTGTTCTTGAAAAGCGAGTTGGCACTCTAGATCGTTAACTCGGCTTTCCAGTTGTTCTATATACTTTTCTGTCATGATTAATAGTCTACGTTCCAAGCTTGAGCGATGCCAGCAGATGACCCCGATACCACTCTATTTTTATCATCAAAAGCCGCATCATACACTACCGCACGTGGAGGACGAGTATCTTTTAGTGGTTCAGTTTCAAATCCATCGATTCTCTTACCTGTTTTAGAGCCCCAAACCATAATTCGACTTGATGGGGTACCAGTAACAAGATATTGACCATCATCTGAAAAACGTGCAGTTGAAAAAATAAGCTGGCGAGAAAAACTGCGTAATTTTGAGAGCTGTTTGCCAGTGCGTAGATCCCAGATGATAGCCTGGTTTCCCCCGTCTGAGGTAAAAGCAAATAAGCCATCTCTCTGTAGTGCTACTCGATTGATACGTTGTTCATGTTTAAAGCTTTTGATAATCTGACCAGTGCGGGTGTCCCATAGGTAGGCGTTATGGTCATTGCCTCCTGATAGGGCAAATCGTCCGTTAGGTGATAGAGCGACGGAGTTGACTTTTTCTTTATGAGCAAGGAACTCTAGCCGTCTTCCGGTGACTAAGTTGACGTAGATGGCTTTGCCATTCGATAGGCCAAGCAAAATTTGCTCGCCATTGCTGGCAATGTCAATATCGCGGATTAACCCATCAGATATGGACCATAGACCCTGGGCCTGTGTCCAAGCAAGATCCCATACAGCAAAGTTTATTTGTGTTGCTGTGACTGCAAAGCGACCGTTATCTGAGATACGTATCCGAGATACGGTACTTGCCTGAGGGTCTTGCTCACCTAATGAAGCAAGCTGTTTGTTTTCGTTGAGATCCCATAAAACCAATTGGTGCTCTTTGGAGTATAATAGGGCAAACCGGGCATCTCGACTCAGTGCGAAACTGGTAGTGCCAAGAGGTTCAATGACCCAGCGTTGATCATCTTGTGTGGAGAAAAAGCAACCATTTAACGTAGTGATGACAAACGTAAGCAACAGAGTGTGAAAAATAATTCGCATTAACTACAAAGATCCGCTTTAGTTAACGTTTAATTTAAACGCATATTGGTTATAGTGGTACAACATACTAGTATGCACCAGTCAAAATTGTCGATTTGTGCACAAAGACAAATGGTTAGCCATCAATTGGAGAATTCAATGAAATCTATTTTTAAGGTGTCGCTGCTTGCAGCTACAGTAATGTTAGCGGTTGGCTGTCAAAAAGACGATGAAACAAAAGCAGCTGCGACGCCTGCAACCGAAGTTGTGAAAACGGTTGATTTTAAGACAGATGATGACAAAGCAGCATATGCAATCGGTGTTTCGTTTGCAAACTATCTAAATACTAGCTTAGATAAACCAAATGAGATTGGTATTAATCTCGACAAAGAGATGGTACTTAAGGGTATTGAACATGTATTTGAAGGTAAGCCAGAGTTGAACGAAGAAGAAACTCGTACTGCTCTTGAGGCACTTGATAAGCGTGTTGCTGAGACGATGCAGAAGCAATCAGTAGAAAAAGCAGCTGAAGCGAAGAAAGCAGGTGATGATTTCCGTGCTGAATTTGCCAAGCAAAATGGTGTTAAGAAGACTGAATCGGGCTTACTTTACCAAGTTGTGACTTCGACTAAAGGTGATCAGCCAAAAGATACTGATACTGTTCAAGTGCATTATAAAGGTACACTTATCGACGGTACGCAATTCGATAGCTCGTATGAACGTGGTGAGCCAGCAACCTTCCCACTTAACCGTGTGATTTCAGGTTGGACTGAAGGTGTTCAACTCATGCCCGTCGGTTCAAAGTTCAAATTCGTTATTCCACCAGAATTAGCTTATGGTGAGCAAGATACTCCAAGCATCCCTGCTAATTCTACTCTTGTATTTGAAGTTGAGCTGCTGAAAATTGATAATGCAGAAGAAGCTGAGCAAGTGGTCCAATAATCACCTTCTTCCAAGTTTAATAAAGGCCTGACTTTTGTCAGGCCTTTTCATTTTTTGGGTATTCTTATTTTGTTAATAGTCTGTTCTATATCACTAGATAGTGTTGTTGCTAGATCTTCAATTCAAATTTTCTGATAAACTTACACCAATTTGTTGATTTTTCGCTCGAAGGCTTAAAAAGTGACAACTACAGAAACAATCAATACGGATATGTTACTTGAAATGGAATCTGTCAATGTGATGCCATTTAGTGAGCACGATAAAATTATTCTCAGATCTTATGAGGCAGTAGTCGATGGTATTGCTAGTCTGATTGGTCCATTTTGTGAAATCGTGCTGCACTCTTTAGAAGATCTTAATACATCGGCAATCAAAATTGCCAATGGTGAAAATACGGGGCGTCAAGTTGGGTCACCGATTACTGATCTCGCGTTAAAGATGCTGCGTGATATTGAAGGTTCAGAACGTAACTTCTCACGTTCCTACTTCACCCGTGCTAAAGGTGGAGTATTGATGAAATCAATTACAGTGGCTATCCGTAATGGTGAAAATCGTGTGATAGGTTTACTGTGTATCAATGTTAATCTTGATGCGCCATTTTCACAGGTATTGCAGTCTTTTATACCAACTGAAGAGGCTAAGCAAGCTGCGTCTTCTGTCAATTTTGCTAGTGATGTTGAAGAGCTAGTAGACAAGACGGTTGAACGTACCATTGAAGAAATTAACACGGATAAATCGGTGTCTAATAATACTAAGAATCGTCAGATAGTAATGGAACTATATGATAAAGGTATCTTTGATATTAAAGACGCTATTAACCGAGTGGCAGATAGGCTGAATATCTCAAAACACACGGTTTATCTTTATATCCGCCAGCGTAAAACAGAGGATGAAGAAAATTGAGTTGCTTAACATACACCTTAGTGGTCAATGGAGCAGTTTATGGGGATCAGTCTGCACGTACAGCCTATCAGTTCGCCTGTAGTCTAATCAATAAAGGTCATCACTTAGTGAGTGTGTTCTTCTACCAAGATGGTGTTACCAACGGAACAGCCCTTAGTGTTCCAGCTAATGATGAGTTTGATCTTGCAAAAAGTTGGCAGTCATTAGCAGATAAGCATAATGTTCGTTTGGAAACTTGTGTTGCAGCTGCTCTGCGGCGTGGTGTTATCAGTGAAGATGAAGCAAGTCAGCACAATTTGATGAAAAGTAATCTTGCCAAGGGATTTCATCAGGCAGGGTTAGGTAGCTTAGCTGAGGCAATGCTGACTCAAAATAGAGTGGTACAATTTTGAGTAAGTTAACTTATTTGTTTAGAGCAGCTCCACACGGGAGCTCGTCGGGTCGAGAGGGAATTGATGCTTTACTCGCTGCCTCTGCTTATTGTGAAAATATTGATGTTATTTTTATCGGAGATGGTGTTTATCAGTTGATGGCTGGTCAGCAAACTGACAGCATTCTTAGCAAGAATTATTCACCCATGTTTAAGTTATTCGAATTGTATGACATCGAGCAGGTGTTTGTGTGTGTGGAATCTTTGGCTGAACGAGGACTGTTACAGGCAGATTTGGTTGTTGATGCTAAACGGTTAGATGCTGACGGTATAAAATCGCAGATTCATTGCTCAGATAAAATTCTCTCGTTTTAGGATTGTCATGTTACATATTTTGAAGTCGATAACTGCACTGGAAGAGGTAAATAAAGTTTACTTGGATACTGATATTTTACTACTCATTCAAGATGCTGTGTATGCTGTAAATCCTTTACATCGTACTTACCCCTTACTAAAAAAATTCAATATCCTAGTGCTAAAAAGTGATTTGGAGGCAAGAGGGATGCTTAATCGAGTGAGCCCATCGATTAATGTTGTTGATTACGAAGGTTTTGTTGACCTCACCGTTGAGCACGCCACGTCTCTAACTTGGGATTAACTCTGAGTATTGCTCGGTTCATTGAGCTATTTTTATCTATCAACATCGGAGTTGGATAAAAAAGATTCGTATATTTCTTGACACACATCTCACTGCTGAATAGAATTTTGCGTCCCTAATTGTCTTTGACGATTGGGAATAGATTTTTCACAAAGCTTACTTTCAAGTAATTCAGGAGCTAGTTAATGGCAACTATTAACCAGTTGGTACGTAAGCCTCGTGCAAAGCAGGTTGTTAAAAGCAACGTGCCAGCACTAGAAGCGTGCCCACAAAAACGTGGTGTATGTACTCGTGTATATACTACTACACCTAAAAAACCTAACTCAGCACTTCGTAAAGTTTGTCGTGTACGTTTGACAAATGGTTTCGAAGTGACTTCGTACATTGGTGGTGAAGGTCATAACCTTCAGGAGCACTCGGTTGTTCTAATCCGTGGTGGTCGTGTTAAAGACCTTCCAGGTGTGCGTTACCACACTGTACGCGGTGCACTTGACTGTGCTGGCGTAAATGACCGTAAACAAGGTCGATCTAAGTACGGTGTGAAGCGTCCTAAGTCTTAATGCTCTTCTTTTGAGAAAGAAGCGTTAAGTAAGGCCAAACACCAAAAATTATTAATTTTTGAAGAAACTGTAAAGTTTTGGATAACCTGAAGAATAAGACAACGGAGAAATACCATGCCACGTCGTCGCGTCATTGGTCAGCGTAAGATCCTTCCAGATCCTAAATTCAAATCTGAATTGCTGGCAAAATTCGTTAACATCCTTATGGTTGACGGTAAAAAATCTACTGCAGAGAAAATTGTTTACACTGCACTAGAAACTATGGCTGAGAAATCTGGTAAAGATCACTTAGCTGTATTTGAAGAAGCTCTTGAAAATGTTCGCCCAGCGGTAGAGGTTAAATCTCGCCGTGTAGGTGGTTCAACTTACCAAGTTCCTGTAGAAGTGCGTCCAGTTCGTCGTAACGCACTTGCTATGCGTTGGATGGTTGAGGCTGCGCGCAAGCGTGGTGAAAAATCTATGGCTGCTCGCCTAGCTGCTGAAATGCTAGAAGCTGCAGACAATAAAGGTACTGCTGTTAAGAAACGTGAAGACGTTCACCGTATGGCAGAAGCGAACAAAGCATTCGCTCATTACCGTTGGTAATACCTTTCATTACCGCGAGATTCCTCGCGGTATAACTCTAGTTCCTATGCGTAAGCTTAGGAACTATTGCTATATCTAGAACAAAGAAAAACTGCTCAGAGCCAGTAATGATGCAACTAGGAATAGCAATAGTCCCTAATTCAAGAGGATTCAAGCGTGGCTCGTAAAACACCTATTGAGCGCTATCGAAATATCGGTATTGTTGCTCACGTAGACGCAGGTAAGACAACCACAAGTGAACGTATTCTGTTCTACACTGGTCTTTCTCATAAAATTGGTGAAGTTCACGATGGTGCTGCCACCATGGACTGGATGGAACAAGAGCAAGAGCGTGGCATCACAATTACCTCAGCAGCGACAACAACTTTTTGGCGTGGTATGGAAGCACAATTCCAAGATCACCGCATCAATATCATCGATACTCCTGGACACGTAGACTTTACTATCGAAGTGGAGCGCTCTTTGCGCGTGCTGGATGGTGCCGTTGTTGTTTTTTGTGGTTCATCAGGTGTTGAACCTCAATCTGAAACAGTCTGGCGTCAAGCAGATAAATACCACGTACCTCGCATGGTCTTTGTTAACAAAATGGACCGCGCCGGTGCTGATTTCTTACGTGTTGTTGATCAAATTAAAAACCGTCTTGGTGCAACGCCTGTTCCCATCCAGCTTAATGTAGGAGCAGAAGAAGATTTTCAAGGTGTTATTGATCTTATCAAGATGAAGATGATCAACTGGAATGCAGCAGATCAAGGTACCACCTTCACTTATGAAGACATCCCAGCAGATATGATAGAGCTTGCTGAGGAATGGCGAAATAATCTTATTGAATCAGCGGCAGAAGTAAGCGAAGAGTTGATGGATAAATACCTTGAAGAAGGTGAGTTATCAGAAGCTGAAATTAAACAAGCATTGCGTACACGTACACTTAATAACGAAATTGTACTTGCCACCTGTGGAAGTGCATTTAAGAATAAAGGCGTACAGGCGGTATTGGATGCTGTTGTTGAGTACCTTCCATCTCCAGTCGATGTACCTGCAATCAAAGGGGTTGATGAGAAAGATAACGAAATTGAACGTCATGCAGACGACAATGAGCCGTTTTCAGCTCTAGCGTTCAAAATCGCGACTGACCCGTTTGTAGGTACGTTAACCTTTATGCGCGTTTATTCTGGAGTAGTTAACTCTGGTGATGCTGTTTACAACTCGGTTAAACAGAAAAAAGAGCGTTTTGGTCGTATCGTGCAAATGCACTCCAATAAACGTGATGAAATTAAAGAAGTCCGTGCTGGTGATATAGCTGCTGCGATTGGTTTGAAAGATGTAACGACAGGCGACACCTTGTGCGATCAGCACCATAAGGTGATTTTGGAGCGCATGGAGTTCCCTGAACCAGTGATTCAAATTGCTGTAGAGCCGCGTTCTGTTGCTGATCAAGAGAAAATGGGTGTTGCTCTAGGAAAACTAGCAGCAGAAGACCCTTCTTTCCGAGTAGAAACGGATGATGAAACAGGGCAAACATTGATTTCTGGTATGGGCGAGCTTCATCTAGATATCATTGTTGACCGTATGAAGCGTGAATTCAGTGTTGACTGCAATGTTGGTAAACCTCAGGTGGCTTATCGAGAAACTATCCGCGGTAGTGCGGAAGTGGAAGGTAAATTTATACGTCAATCTGGTGGTCGTGGTCAATATGGTCACGTATGGATTAAACTGGAGCCGTCTGGACCTGGCGAAGGTTTTGTCTTTGTTGACGAAATTGTGGGTGGTGTGGTTCCTAAGGAATACATCAGTTCGGTATCGAAAGGTATCGAAGAGCAAATGAACAGTGGCGTTCTAGCTGGTTATCCAGTGCTAGATGTTAAAGCAACATTGTTTGATGGTTCATACCATGATGTCGACTCTAATGAGGTAGCGTTTAAGATCGCTGGCTCGATGGCATTCAAGAAGGGATCATTAGAAGCGAGCCCTGTGCTGCTTGAACCAATGATGAATGTTGAAGTAACTACCCCTGAAGATTGGATGGGTGATGTTGTTGGTGATTTGAATCGCCGTCGCGGCATGATCGAAGGTATGGATGAAGGCGTGGCGGGTATTAAAATCATTCGCGCTCAAGTACCTCTATCTGAAATGTTTGGTTATGCGACTGATTTGCGTTCTGCAACTCAAGGCCGTGCATCATACTCTATGGAATTTAATGAGTATTCTGAAGTGCCTAAGAACTTTGCAAACACAATCATTGCAGAGCGTGGTTACTAAAAAAACGTATTAACCTTTAAAAATAGCAAGACTTTTTTGAAGATCAATACGTCCAAATATTGCGCTGACGAACGTTGGCGCATAAAATAGCAAATTCTGGCGCGTCGTGATCAATAACGTTCGCGGCGAATCATAACTAGGAAGGAACACGATCGTGTCTAAAGAAAAATTTGAACGTACGAAACCGCACGTAAACGTTGGTACTATCGGCCACGTTGACCACGGTAAAACAACTCTAACTGCTGCAATCTGTACAACTCTTGCCAAAGTGTACGGCGGTGTTGCGAAAGACTTCGCATCGATCGATAACGCTCCAGAAGAGCGTGAGCGCGGTATCACAATCGCTACTTCTCACGTAGAGTACGACACACCATCACGTCACTACGCACACGTAGACTGTCCAGGACACGCGGATTATGTTAAGAACATGATCACAGGTGCTGCACAGATGGACGGTGGTATCCTAGTTGTTGCTGCAACTGATGGCCCAATGCCACAAACACGTGAGCACATTCTACTAGGCCGTCAGGTTGGTATCCCATACATCATCGTATTCATGAACAAATGTGATATGGTAGACGATGAAGAGCTACTAGAACTAGTAGAGATGGAAGTACGTGAACTGCTTTCTGAGTACGACTTCCCAGGTGATGACTTACCAGTAATCCAAGGTTCAGCACTAGGTGCCCTAAATGGTGAAGAGCAGTGGGAAGCGAAGATAGTTGAACTAGCAGAAGCTCTAGATTCTTACATCCCAGAGCCAGAGCGTGCAATTGATTTGCCATTCCTAATGCCAATCGAAGACGTATTCTCAATTCAAGGACGTGGTACAGTAGTAACAGGTCGTATTGAGCGTGGTATTCTAAACGTAGGTAATGAAGTAGAAATCGTTGGTATCAAAGAGACGACAACTACGACATGTACAGGCGTTGAAATGTTCCGTAAGCTTCTAGACGAAGGTCGTGCGGGAGAGAACGTTGGTGCACTACTACGTGGTACTAAGCGTGATGAAGTAGAGCGTGGTCAAGTACTAGCGGCTCCAGGTTCAATCACTCCACACACTAAGTTTGAGTCTGAAGTATACGTACTGTCTAAAGATGAAGGTGGTCGTCATACACCATTCTTCAAAGGTTACCGTCCACAGTTCTACTTCCGTACAACTGACGTAACGGGTAACATCGAGTTACCAGAAGGCGTAGAGATGGTAATGCCAGGCGATAACATCAAGATGGTTGTAGAGCTAATCGCCCCAATCGCAATGGATGATGGTCTTCGTTTCGCGATCCGTGAAGGCGGCCGTACAGTAGGTGCTGGTGTTGTTGCTAAGATCTTCGACTAATTCATAGCAATTATTTGAAATCTTGTCCTCTTCTTCATGTTTGAAGAAAAGCACATCTAGAAAAAGAGAAGCTTCGGCTTCTCTTTTTATTATTTGGTTATAAAAAAAATGATACGATTGTGATTGGAATAATTAAATAATTATTCTTTTTTTTGAAAACTAATCAATAACTTATTTTTTTATTTAATGTAGAAAAAAATATAGCCATACTGGTAACTATTCTGAGCCTTTACTTCAGTCCTTCTTATATAACAAATCATTCTTAGATTATTTATTTAATTGTTGGTAATAATAGTTATTATCGTTTGTATTACCGTTATGGTTTTTATTATAGGTTTTATCTATGTATGTTTGTCTATGTCATGGTATTTCTGATAAAGAAATTAAAAAATTGATGTTGGAAGAAGGCATAACAGATATTAAAGACATCAAGAAATGTACTGCGCTTGGTAGTCAATGTGGTAAATGTATCAAGATGACAAAAGAAATCTTAAACGAAATAGAAATTTTAGAGCTATCTGAAGCTAGCTAGCGATAATTTTACGTATTTTGACACTCTCTAAATTGGTTCTACAGTTTAAGTTGGACCAAAAAGAGAGGTTGTGTGTAATGAAAGGCGATCCCATCATAATTCAACATCTAAATAAAATTCTCGGTAATGAGCTAGTGGCGATAAATCAATATTTTCTTCATGCGCGAATGTATAAAGATTGGGGATTAAAGCATCTAGCTGATAAGGAGTATCATGAGTCTATTGACGAAATGAAACATGCGGATCATTTAATTGAACGTATCCTTTTCTTGGAAGGTATCCCCAACTTACAAGATCTTGGTAAATTAATGATTGGTGAAGATACCAAAGAAATGATCGAGTGCGATCTTAAGTTAGAAATGGCGGCGATTCCCGATCTTAAATCAGCTATTGCCTATGCTGAAGACAGCCATGACTATGTGTCGCGTGATATATTCCAAGAAATATTGGAAGATGAAGAAGAGCATGTTGATTGGTTAGAAACCCAACTGGGTTTGATTGCAATGACTGGGATTCAAAATTACCTTCAAGCTCAGTATGTTGATGAAGATTAATTCGGCATACTAACTTATTACAGTCCTAAGAATGAAAAGCGGTCGTAAATGATGACGCTTACTATTTAGCCGCTTTATATTTTTCTTGCTTAAACTGCTTTGTTTCTGTACCATTCGTGCTCCTTAATCTCAGTCAATTATCTTTAGTTCCTTGCTTCCTGTGGATGACTGAGCCATTTGTGGAAGCTGAATAATCCGTAAGGAGCAACCAATGCGTCATTACGAAATCGTATTCATGGTGCACCCTGATCAAAGCGAGCAAGTTGCTGGCATGATCGAGCGTTACACTGGTTCAATCACTGAAGCTGGTGGTACTGTCCACCGTCTAGAAGACTGGGGCCGCCGTCAATTGGCTTACCCAATCAACAAGCTTCATAAAGCTCATTACGTTCTAATGAACGTTGAAGCTGACCAAGCTGTAATCGATGAGCTAGAAACAGCTTTCCGTTTCAACGATGCAGTTCTACGTAACATGATCATGCGTACTAAAGCGGCTATCACTGAGCAATCCATTATGCTTAAGCAGAGAGAAGAGCGTGCTCCTCGTCGCGAAGAGCGTACTGAAGCTAAGCCAGAAGCTGCTGCTGAGTAATTTTACTCAGATTTAGTACTCAGCCTAATTTAGGAGCAGAATATATTCTGTACTCTAGTTTAGGCAGACAACTTTAATCAAATTTAAGATCAGGAGATAGCCCATGGCTCGTTTCTTCCGTCGTCGTAAATTCTGTCGTTTTACTGCAGAAGGCGTACAAGAGATTGATTACAAAGACGTAGCAACTCTTAAAAACTACATCACTGAAGCCGGTAAGATAGTACCTAGCCGTATCACTGGTACTAGTGCTAAATATCAGCGTCAACTAGCTCGCGCTATTAAGCGTTCTCGCTACCTAGCTCTACTACCGTATACTGACAAGCATCAGTAATCGGTTCGTTTTATTAAGAAAGAGGATTAAACAATGCAAGTTATTCTACTTGATAAAATCGGTAACCTAGGTGGTCTTGGTGACACTGTAAACGTTAAATCTGGTTATGCTCGTAACTTCCTTATCCCTCAAGCTAAGGCAGTTATGGCGACTAAAGCTAACGTTGAAATGTTCGAAGCGCGTCGTGCTGAGCTAGAAGCTAAAGTTGCTGAGCAACTTACTTCTGCAGAAGCACGTGCTGAAAAAGTTAACGCTCTTGAAGCTGTTGTTATCGCTTCTAAAGCAGGTGACGAAGGTAAACTGTTCGGTTCTATCGGTACTCGTGACATCGCTGACGCAATTAATGCAGCTGGCGTTGAAGTCGTTAAGAGCGAAGTTCGTCTTCCAGAAGGTGCACTACGTAATACTGGTGAGTTCGAGATTAGCGTTCAACTTCACTCTGAAGTTTTCGCTACTGTTACTCTTCAGGTTGTTGCTGCTAAGTAAATTAGTATCAAACTTAATAAAAAAGCACCTCTGCGTTGAGGTGCTTTTTTTATAGCGAAAACAATAGATTGATTGAGAAAATACTGTCGGAATTTTGTAAGCCTTCCGGTACTCGATCATGATATTGCCGAGAATACGAAATTTTTAGGGCAATATATTCATTGATATTATTGGTTGCATTTAGTTCCGTATCTGTTCTCACATTGCTATCGCCTGCCACCAGTGTTACACCTGCCGATAAATCTAAGTTTTTAGTAATATGCCAGCCAGTTTTTACGTGGCCTCGGAATATGACCTCTTCGACTTGTTCATCAAAGGCTAAATCGTCGTCGTCAATCTCATCTGTGTTTGGCTCTTGGTAGCGGTAACCTGGACCAAGCTCTAGTTCAAGAATAAAAGTGTCGGTATTGTAAAATTGGTAGCCTAACCCGCCAGATAGCGTGTAGTCTTTAAAATAAGCACTATAGCGAGAATCGACACCTTGGAAGTTTCCATAAAGGTATGTTTTCGGCCCTAGTTTATAGTCACTTTGTGCTAGATATGTTGATTGCCGTTTGTCTTCTTCACCATCTTTGTAAAGCTGGTAATATTTCCATTCCCCTGTCGTTCGGTGGCGCCCAGAGAGGTATTCAGCACTTAGCCGTGAATTGACTGAGCGTGAGTCAGTATTTCCTGTGTGCGACTGGTAACCGAACTCAATTTCGCTTTTCCAAGGGGAGGGTATGTCAATCTTATCTTGGCTTTGTTCTGCTTCATCCGCATAAACGATGGAGCTAAGCAGTAGGCTAGTTGTTATGAGCCAAAGTTTTGTCACTCACTGCCTCTTTTTAATCATGGTATTGGGTGAATAGTAGGGAGTTTTTATATAATTTCAGTCATATCTAAGTTAATTCTACACGAGAAGCATTTAAACTCCTTGTTTATTACAGACATCAGGTTCATTCTAGCTATAATGAGCGATCAAAATTCAGTTGCTGAGCACTAACATGGCAGATCCTAAAACCGATAATCGTAGTAAAAAGCCAATAGACGCCCAAGTGGACGTAATCAAAGCCCCTCCTCACTCTATAGAAGCCGAGCAGTCCGTTATTGGTGGTTTATTACTTGATAACGAGCGTTGGGATACTGTCGCTGAGCGTGTTGTCGCTAAGGACTTTTACAGCCGGCCTCATCGCTTAATGTTTGAAGCCTCTCGAGTCATTCTTGAACAAAGCGATCCGCTCGATTTGATCACTTTATCAGAGTTCCTAGAGCAACGTGAACAACTTGATGATGTAGGTGGTTTTGCTTATCTTGCGGACTTGGTGAAAAATACTCCTAGTGCCGCTAACATTAATGCCTATGCAGATATCGTGGCTGAACGCGCACTGACTCGTGACCTAATTGGTGTTGCAAATGAAATTGCAGACGCAGGTTACGATCCTCAAGGTCGTTCTTCGGAAGATCTGTTGGATATGGCAGAGAGTAAAGTATTTGCTATTGCTGAATCAAGGACCAGTGATAGTGATGGTCCGCAAAATGTTGACAATATACTTGAAAAAACGCTTGAACGGATAGAAATCTTATATAAATCGCCCCAAGATGGTGTGACTGGTGTAACGACAGGGTTTACTGACTTAAATAAAAAAACAGCGGGTTTGCAAGGCTCTGATTTGGTCATTGTCGCTGCGCGTCCTTCGATGGGTAAGACGACATTTGCGATGAACTTGTGTGAAAATGCAGCTATGTCACAAGATAAGCCAGTATTAATTTTTTCTTTAGAAATGCCATCAGAGCAGTTGATGATGCGTATGTTAGCGTCACTTTCTCGAGTTGATCAGACTAAAATCCGTACTGGTCAACTGGACGACGAAGATTGGGCTCGTATTTCTTCGACCATGGGGTTATTAATGGAAAAGAAGAATATCTTTATTGATGATAGCTCTGGTCTAACCCCGACAGAACTTCGTTCGAGAGCTCGTCGTGTTGCACGTGATAACGGTGGTTTGTCAATGATTATGGTTGACTACCTGCAACTAATGCGTGTTCCATCTATTACCGAAAACCGTACACTAGAGATTGCCGAAATCTCACGATCATTAAAAGCCTTAGCGAAAGAACTTAATGTCCCAGTGGTTGCTCTGTCCCAGCTGAATCGTTCATTAGAACAACGTGCAGACAAGCGCCCAGTCAACTCTGATTTACGTGAATCAGGTTCTATTGAGCAGGATGCTGATTTAATAATGTTTATCTATCGAGATGAGGTTTATAACCCTGATAGCCCGATGAAAGGAACGGCTGAAATTATCTTAGGTAAACAACGTAATGGGCCTATAGGTTCCGTGCGACTGACGTTCCAAGGACAATGGTCACGCTTTGATAATTATGCCGGTCCTGCATTTGATGTGGATGATGAATAACACATGAGTTATATGAAAGCAGCAACTGCGTGCATTGATTTAGACGCATTAAAACACAATCTCAAACAGCTAAAGTCTCAAGCACCTAAAAGTAAAGTTATGGCTGTGGTAAAAGCTAATGGCTATGGACATGGCTTGCGGCATATTGCCACTAATGCAGAAGGTGCTGATGCATTTGGTGTTGCGAGAATAGAGGAAGCGCTACAACTACGTGCTAGTGGCGTTGTGAAACCAATTTTGTTACTGGAGGGTTTCTATTCATCAGGTGACTTGGCTGTTCTGGTGACTAACAATATTCAGTCAGTAGTACATTGTAAAGAGCAGCTTAATGCATTAGAAGCGGCGGAGTTAGAAGCCCCAGTCGTTGTATGGCTAAAGATAGACAGTGGCATGCATCGGCTTGGTGTCAGACCTGAGCAATATCAAGAGTTTGTTTCTCGTCTCAAAGCCTGTCCAAATGTTGCAAAGCCTTTACGTTATATGAGTCATTTTGGATGTGCTGATGAGGTAGATAAACCTACGACAACAGAGCAGATAGAGCTATTTATGTCTTTAACCCAAGGGTGTGAGGGTGAGCGCTCTTTAGCTGCTTCAGCAGGTGTTTTGGCTTGGTCTCAGAGCCAACTGGATTGGATTCGCCCTGGGATCATAATGTACGGCGTTTCACCATTTAATGATAAAACGGCTGAGCAAATGGGTTATAAGCCTGTGATGACTTTAAAATCTCATTTGATTGCTGTCCGAGAGGTTAAAGCCGGTGAGAGTGTTGGGTATGGTGGGGTATGGACTTCTCAGTGCGATACTAAAGTGGGTGTAATCGCGATTGGCTATGGTGATGGCTATCCGAGAATGGCCCCTAATGGAACCCCTGTAATGGTTAATGGGCGTAAGGTTCCTGTCGCTGGGCGTGTTTCTATGGATATGCTAACAGTTGACTTAGGGGCTGATGCTGCTGATAAAGTCGGCGATGAAGCTATTTTATGGGGTAAAGATCTTCCGGCTGAAGAGGTTGCTAACCACATTGGAACTATTGCTTATGAGCTAGTTACTAAACTTACATCTAGAGTTGAAATGGAATACGTTAAAGCCAGCAAAAGTTAAAAGTCAACCACTCACAATGATTTGAAAAAAAATATCATTTAATCAATGGCTTCCCTACGTAGGTGGGGCTATTTTTTGGGCTGTGTCACCTTGCAAAGTAGCGATAACACATCTGCTTTGCGCACTGTTTCTATGTTCTCCTAAATAGATCCCCTGCCATGTCCCTAATGCCAATTGACCACCTTTGATAGGAATAGCGACACTACTTCCAATGATTGATGCTTTTATATGCGCTGGCATATCATCGTCTCCTTCGTAGACATGTTGATAGTACTTCGCTCTTTCAGGTACAAAATGATTGAAATGCTTTTCCATATCATGACGCACTGTAGGGTCAGCATTCTCATTAATGCTGAGGCTTGCCGAAGTATGCTGGATAAATAACTGTAATATTCCGGCAGAAATCGATGCTATTTCGGGTAATTGTTGTTCTATTTCATCGGTGATGAGGTGAAAACCACGTGTTTTTGTTTTGAGTTGAATGCTCTTTTGGCTCCACATGTTGCTTCCTCTAAAATCTATTTGGCAAATGACATCATTGTCGGTATCGTTAGTGTTAGGAATTATTTCAAGTTTTATAGTTGAGTAATTAACTATTATGATTTAACTCAATAATACAGTTTCTGACCTAGTCATAATGTCGTTTGAAAATTTATTACCAAGTTTTGTTCACTTGTTTAGATGTAAGAACAGGACTATTTTGCTTTATTGGGGCTGCTACTGGTCGCAGTTCTCCTCATTATCTTGACCAAACCAAGTAGAATTATATCTACTCTAACATCGGGATCGTCACCATGTTGAAAAATATTAATCCAACGCAAACACCAGCCTGGAAAGCACTTACAGAGCACTTTGAGTCAGCACAAGATATGGACCTACAGGAGCTATTTGCTCAAGATGAGGCTCGATTTGAAAAATTCTCTGCTCGATTTGGTTCTGACATTCTTGTTGATTATTCGAAAAACTTAATCAATGACGAAACTCTCAAGCATTTGTTCGCTTTGGCTAACCAGACTGAGCTTATGTCCTCTATTCAAGCTATGTTTGGTGGCCAAGCCATCAACCAAACGGAAGGGCGTGCTGTGTTACACACAGCGCTGCGTAACAGAAGTAACAAACCTGTTTTGGTTGATGGTGAAGACGTTATGCCTGCTGTCAATGCTGTGTTAGACAAAATGAAATCATTCACTGAGCGTGTGATTGAAGGTGATTGGAAAGGGTACACAGGGAAAGCGATTACGGATATTGTCAATATTGGTATCGGTGGCTCAGATCTTGGCCCCTATATGGTGACAGAAGCCTTGGCTCCATATAAAAACCATCTCAATCTCCATTTTGTATCGAACGTAGATGGTACTCATATTGTTGAAACGCTAAAGCCTTTAAACCCTGAGACAACCTTGTTTTTGATTGCTTCTAAGACTTTTACCACTCAAGAGACCATGACCAATGCGCATACAGCTCGTGATTGGTTCCTTAATGTAGCAAGTGATGAGGCCCATGTTGCCAAGCATTTTGCTGCCTTGTCTACCAATGCAACGGCTGTTTCTGAGTTTGGTATCGATACTGACAATATGTTTGAGTTTTGGGATTGGGTAGGTGGCCGGTATTCTTTATGGTCTGCAATTGGTCTATCAATTGCGCTTGCCGTTGGTTTTGACAATTTCGTTGCGCTTCTTGAAGGCGCACATGAAATGGACAATCATTTTTCCTCGACTGAACTAGAAAATAACCTCCCAGTTATTCTTGCTCTGATTGGCGTGTGGTACAACAACTTTCATGGTGCTGAGTCAGAAGCAATTCTGCCTTATGATCAATATATGCATCGTTTTGCGGCCTATTTCCAGCAAGGTAATATGGAATCAAACGGTAAGTATGTTGATCGTGATGGACAAGCTGTGACATATCAAACCGGTCCTATTATTTGGGGTGAACCGGGTACTAATGGTCAGCATGCCTTCTATCAACTAATCCACCAAGGTACTAAGCTCATCCCTTGTGATTTTATTGCGCCAGCGAAAAGTCATAACCCTGCTGGTGATCATCACCAGAAATTGATGTCAAATTTCTTTGCGCAAACTGAAGCGTTAGCGTTTGGTAAAAGTGAATCTGCTGTGAAGGAAGAATTTACCAAAGCTGGTAAGACTGAAAATCACATGGCAGATTTGGTTGCCTTTAGAGTATTTGAAGGCAACCGTCCGACCAATTCTATTTTGCTGAAAGAAATTACGCCGCGTACGCTAGGTAATCTTATCGCAATGTATGAACATAAGATCTTTGTTCAAGGTGTGATTTGGAATATCTTTAGTTTTGACCAGTGGGGAGTTGAGCTAGGTAAGCAACTTGCTAATCAAATTTTGCCTGAACTTGTAGGTGAATCCAAAGTCACCACTCACGATAGTTCAACTAATGGTTTAATCAATGCTTTCAAAGCCTTTAAAGCTTAAGGTTTGAGTTATTCTTGATGTCCTGAATGAAAAGTACCACCTAATCAATTGCTTATAAAACGTCCGGTTATTTAGCTGGCGTTTTATAGTGTGCAGGTTGTTAGCTGATTAGACGGTATGGTCAATGCTGGCCTGAGTGTCAGTATGGGTTGCGAACTTTTGACCCAGCAAGGCGACTAATTGATCGTAATATTGCATATTTGGTTTGTTCCCCAGCAGTTTGCATAGTTCATTACCTGTTGGGCTAAATCGATAATAAAGCAGACGAACCCCTTTAGTGTGTGCTTGAAGTGAAAGCTGCTTGCCTTGGTAGGCAAGTGGTAAAGGTGAGTCTAATTCAATTTCCCCTGATTCTAGTTCTGTGCCGTGCATTAAACCTAGCTCGAATAAAACCAATAGACTTGAATAAGGCAACTTAAAACTACCCACATTGATGTTGCCTGTAATACTGCGTTTGCTAAAGCTAAAAATCCCCCCTTGAGCACGAAATCCTATCAGCAGTTTACGACTACTATCTCCACCAAAACTACAGGCTAAGGAAGCGGCTCGTTGTAGAACTTGGGCTTCTTTGGGTGACATATCCTTGAGCGTTTTTAAGGCTTTCATGGAAGTAGAACCAGGATTGGTTACTTCACGTTTGAGCACTTGGGCCCAAAGACGTTGCATGGAAGGACTGTGTACTTCCTGAGCCATGTTGAAGAAGCGTTGTAGCCAGTCATGATCTGGGTCACTAGCTGTTTCATCTTTACATGATAGATGCGCCAGCTTAAGAATTTGCTCGAGATTTTTCTGTTGTAACTCTTTTTGCCGCCGCTCACGAATTAAGGCTCGCTCCAATGCGGTTTTTTCTGGAGAGTCTTTTTGCAGTAATGCATCTAGTCCATGAGATTGAGCAATGCTCAGGATGCGACTTGAGCTATCCTTGATGTAATTAGGTTTCTTTTCATGTCGCGACTCAGCGCTTGGCTCATGATCGATAACCACAGGTTTTTGTTTCTCGGACATGTAAATACCTAGCAGAAATTGACATCTTTTAAATTTACCTCTTAACGGGCTGAGCCGCCAGAGAAACTCTGTGAGCAATCTTTGAAAATTGGCGCTATGCCAAATGATAATAACTTGTTAAAATTGTTGTAGATGCTTGGAGGGTTCATGAGATTTTTAAATGATAATAGACTGAAAAAGCACCTGTCACTTACCTTATTATTCTTTGTTTATCTGGCAGTATTGGTTTATCTGTCTAGATATGTGTAAAGAAAACGGATAGTTGACAGGTTACTTATTTGTTAATAAGTTTTAGACTTTTTAGTAGTCATCATATTCTTCAATGCTAGTGCCCTCCAACATGTAGCCTGTCTCAGCGAGATCGTGACTCATGCTCGCTGTTTTTAATTTCCCAACGACATAAATTACATCCCAAAGTTGCTGTACTGGAGCCCCTTTGGGGAATTTCACATAGACAATTTGATTTGGCGGCGGTGGTGGTACATGGATACATGCCCCAAAGTATGGGACGAGTAAGAATTCAGTGACCTTATTCGCATCGCCTTCTAAGGGAATCACAAAACCCGGAATTTTGACCTTGCTGCCATTAAGATCTTGACGTACTTTGCCTGTCAATGATTGTTGGGCAGCTTTGCCTGAGTGATTAGCCATAGGCATACCTTGAGCGTCTAACTGGTTACGTTCACTTTTAGGAATCAAGTCTATCCAATCTAGCTTAAGGGTATCTTTTTTAGTTTTTACCTGAACATCTTTTTTCGGATTCTTGACTGTATTTTCGGTGGTAGTCTTTATTGCATTCTGTGTAGCATTTTTGGCAGTATCTTCTTTAGCACTCACCAAGCCAGTGGCCAATGAGCCAATGGTAATAAAGAGCATGATTAATAGTTTTTTCATATTTAAACTCGAATCGTCATTCCGTCACTAAGTGACTGTTTATAAGCACGAAGTGCTGGTATGAAGCCTATCACTGTACCCGCTAATTGTACCGCCGCAAGTAGCTTCCACTCATAATGAGATAAGGCGACCATTTCAATGTTAATTCCGTAGTTCTGTTGAATAAGTGGCGCGATGATAGCTAATAGGGCATATAAGATAGCAACGCCGACAATCAGCCCAAGGAAGGTGAGTGTGCTGGCTTCGAGTACAAGTAACGATAATATGTGTCTTGGCCTTGCTCCCATTGCACGCAAAATCGCCATTTCACGGCGGCGTTCATGCAAGCTAGTTAGTAGGCTCGAAAGCATGCCAAGTAATCCTGCAATAACAACAAATACCGAAATAACCATTAATGCTTGCTCTGCAACTGACATCATTCCCCATAATTCGTGCAATGCAACGCCTGGGAGAATTGCGCTAAGTGGTTCCTTGGGGTAAGTATTGATTTGACGCTGCAATGAAAAAGCTTGGATTTTAGAGTTAAGGCCTAATAGCATTGCAGTGATTTGCTTGGGCTGAAAGTTCTGACTCTCTAATTGCTCGGAACTCGGGGTGTTGCCGAGGTGTGCACCAGACTCCCAGCCTATATGTATCGCTTCAATTGCTTCAAGCGATACATGCACTGTTTTATCTACTGGAGTACCGGTTGGTGCAAGGATACCAACGACTTTGAAGGGCAGGTTATCGTGACGACTGAATCCGACATCACCTATCCCGTGGGCAATAATGATATCACTTCCAATGTGGTAGCCTAATTTTTGGGCCACATCTGAACCGATGACGGTTTCAAATAATCCATTGAACTCTTTGCCCTTGGATATCACTAACGGATGTTTTTTCCCATAGCGATAGTGCTCGAAGTAACTGTGGTTGGTCCCCATAACGCGGAACCCTTTATGTGAATCGCCTAAAGAAATTGGAATTGCCCATTTTACCGCGTTGTGATTGCTGAACTCTGTAAAACTTTTCCAATCGATATTATTGGTGGCATTGCCAATACGAAAGACAGAGTAAAGCAGTAAGTTGACCTGTCCCGAGCGACCGCCAACGATGAGATCCGTCCCTGAAATAGTATTAGCAAAGCTGTTTTTTGCTTGAGTGCGAACACGCTCGACTCCAAGTAACAAAATGACTGAGATAGCGACTGTCAAGATGGTTAACATCGCAGTGACCCTGCGATTGCGGACACTCTTCCAAGCAAGCATAAGTGTTGTGGTCATGACTTTACTCCTGCTTGGTTAATTTGATTAAGGTTTAAGGTTCGATCGAACATGCTTTCCAAGGTTGGATCGTGGCTGACAAACAGCAAGCTTGATTGAGCTTGATTTATTTGACCAAGCAACAGCTCGATAAAGGCACTACGGTTGTCGTAGTCAAGTGAAGAAGTGGGCTCATCTGCAATGATTAATGCAGGTTTGCCAATTAATGCTCGTGCTGCCGCAACACGTTGCTGTTGACCGATACTTAATTCAACCACAGGTTTGTGCATTAGATGTTCTGGCAGGTGAAGTTTGTTTAGCAAATCTTTTGCTTCTTCGGTAAGTGTTTTTTCAAGCTTAGATCTGCGCAGTTTTGAAAACTGACAAGGAAGAGTGACGTTTTCAATCACATTAAGGTAAGGAAGTAGATTAAATTGTTGAAAGATATATCCAATGTTATCGGCTCGGAATTTATCCCGTTCGCTACCCAGCATCTGAGAGAGGTCTTTACCTAATACCTGTAGCTTTCCGGTATTTATTGTATGGATACCTGTTAGTAGCCCGAGCAAGGTTGATTTTCCACAACCGCTAGGACCTTTGATAAACAGGTGCTCCCCTTTTAGGATAGATAAACTATCTAGGTTTAGTGTTGGTGTATTATTGCCTGGCCAAGTAAAAGTGACCTGATCCAACTCGACAACACCATTATTGGTATTTTTTATCATCGACATGACCTGAACAAAAAAGCCTGAAAGCTAGAACCTTCAGGCTAAAGAAAACTTAAAGTGAAATTTTTGTATTACTTGGAGATAGCTTTAAAGCTGTCTGAACCTCGTCCATTATTAGATTAACACTTAATGATTTTGTCGCTGGGAAATGGGTGAACCACTGTGTGTTGATCGAAGATAGGGCCTCTAAGTTCTTACATTGGTAATGATATTCGATGGTGAACTCACCGTGGCCACCTTTATGGTCATGATGATGCTCTTCGTGATCGTTTGCATGACCATCGTGACCATCGTGACCATCGTGACCATCGTGACCATCATGACCATTGTGTTCATTGTCGCTTAGGTTGTTTTCCACTGATTGGTGCTTGACCTCACATCCTGCATCCGATGTGAGTGTAAATAGAGACATTGCGTTTTCTAAGCGTTTAATCGTTTGTTCAAGAGCCTGTTGCTGCTGCACATCTTTAGGGGCGTGTTCAAAGCCTAATACATCCGCCCCAGGAGCATTAATTTCCATGAGTAACTTATTACCTTCTTGGGCGATATTTAGCTTAACGTGGCCATGTTGATGGGCTTCATGTTGGCGAAATTCTTCATTAGCCAACGCGGATGTACTTAAAGTAAGGCCAATAATTGCTGCGATTTTTGTTATTGAATACATTGTGAATCCTAATCAATGGTCATTTAAACATGTTGTGATGTTTTTATAGCGATTTATGCTTCATTTAATTAGGTCTACGGGTGGTGAGCGAGCCAGATAGCCAAGCACAGTTCGTCTGTACAAATGGTAGCTTGAGCTAAAACCAAAAATGTCATTTATGGGGTTATCAACTAGGACGGTTTGGCTATGGCTAAAACCATGCTGTAAACATGAGAAAAGTTGACATTGATGGTCACTGTGTTGAGATACGTCGAATTGATACTGGTGGGTAATGTAAGCTAAACTCATCCATAGCATGAGCACGATGACAATAGCGACGAGTGTGCTTGAGTGTCTTATTCTTGATTGATGAGTGAGGGTCATAGCACTTAATTCGACATAAAATAACTTGTTATGTTATAACAAAACAAACAGAAGTGCTATGCTCAAATTAACCCTAAAGGTTATCTTTAATTAAAGCCAAAACTTGCTCAATCTCATCTTGAGCGAGGGTACCTTCTTTAACAAAAAGAACCTTTCCTTGTTTATTCTGCACTATGATCGCAGACGATTCCTCCTTCAAATCCCAAGCTTTAGCTACCTCACCATCCTCATCTAGCACCATAGAAGACCATGGGAAATCTTTTTTACTATCTTCTGCCGAAGACTTTACAAAAGAGCCCGTTCCCCAGATAGCGTCATCTTGATTAATGATTGATGTAGTTTGATAACTATCCTGGGCAAACTTAGATGCTGTAATTGCAGTCATTAATGGTTGATTGAGTGCTTTTGAGCTACTGCGACCAGCGATGGCTTGTATGACTCTCACTTTACCCAACATATCTTGTGATGACCATTTTTGATAGGTTATATCATCACCTTTGACCATGATTTCACCGTAGCTAGCCACATCAACAGCAGGCAATGGTTCATCTACGGTTAGGTTATGTGCTGAAGCTGAGAAAGTGCATACCATTGCCAAAGAAATCAGCGTTTTTGTTTTCATTTAATTTATCCTTCTTATAAGCGCATAAATTATATACTGAAAAATATTTAGTGGGAAAGTTACTAACCAGCTTAGAAAACTTTGTTGCATAATTGTGAGCTAAGCTGTTGTTGGTTCTATCACGTATTTGTTAATCAAACCTTGTGCATTCAAAGGTGGGGTGTCTTAAACGTTTTGCTGAGTGCTAGAGCCAGCCGCAAAGCTGGCTTATACACTAGACGCTTGGCGGAAAGCAAACACCGGTACCATTGAGGCCACAATATCCATTGGGATTCTTGGCCAAATATTGTTGGTGATAGGTTTCGGCGTAATAGTATTTACCTACCTTTGAGATTTCAGTTGTGATATTTGCATCATTGTGCCCGAGTAATTCTTGATATTCTTTTTTGGATTCGATGGCATAACTGAGTTGTTGATCGCTGTATACATAAATAGCTGAACGGTACTGAGTTCCCATGTCGTTACCTTGGCGCATACCTTGAGTTGGATTGTGCTGTTCCCAAAAAATTTGCAGTAATTGTTGAAGAGGAATTATATTTGGGTCAAAGACGACTCTAACGACTTCAGTATGGCCTGTTCGACCTGAGCATACTTCTTCGTATGTTGGATTTGGTGTAAAGCCACCAGCGTATCCAACCGAGGTGGAGACAACCCCCTCTAGTTGCCAGAACAAGCGCTCAGCTCCCCAGAAACACCCCATAGCAAACAAAATCTCTTGGCAGTTTTTTGCAGGAGTTGCTGTGATGCTTGATTGATTAACAAAATGTTTATCTTCAACTTTAAGTGGCTGGGCACGACCGGGAAGAGCTTGCTGGGCTGTCACTTGAGTTTGTTTGTCGAGCATGATGAATCTCCTTATTAGCAATATTCTTGGGAGTAGACCGTTTAATTGACTGTTTTCGTACAGACATCTTTTTTGAGTGGCGTTATTATTCCGTTAATACATTTAGGCCATTAATAGACCATGATAAGACCGATTTTTCCAATGATGCTACTTTTTAGCAGTTTTTCTGCTTTAGCCCAAGAGGTGGAGTTGTCGATTCGCGGAATATCAGGAGAATTGGAGCAGAATGTTGAGACATATCTTCAGGCTATCCCTACCGAAGACTACAGTACTGGCTTACGGTTTCAAGCTCGAATAGAGAAGCGCTTAACTGAAGCGCTTAATGCTCTTGGCTATTATCACCCTAATTTTTCCTTTGAGATAGAAGCAGATAAGCAGTTAGTCATAACTATTAAGCCCGGAAAGCCAGTATTGATCGCACTGGTCGATATACAGTTAAATGGTGAGGCGCGTGATGATCAAGCTTTCAAAAAGCTGATTGAAAAAAGTGGACTTGAACAAGGGCAGGTGCTTAATCACAACCTGTATGATGGCCTAAAATCGCGCATTCGTAATATTGCTCTCCAGAAGGGCTATTTTGATGGTGATTATACCTTGAGTCGACTTGAGGTAGCGCCAGATTTAAATCAAGCCTTTATCCGACTTCACTTTGATAGTGGCATTCGTTATGTATTTGGCCAAAATACTATTATTGGCAGTCAGATAGATTTGATGCGTGTCGAATCATTATCACCTTATCAAGCAGGCGATCCATATTTAGCTTCTGCTGTGGGTGAATATAATCAAAATCTATCGAGTACGGATTGGTTTTCTTCTGTTTTCGTTGAGCCTGATCTTTCTCAATTAGGAGAAGGAAGAGAATTACCAATGAGAGTAGCGTTAGCCCCTCAAGCAAAAAATCAGTTGGAAACAGGTCTCGGGTATTCGACGGATATCGGAGTAAAAGGGTCGCTCAAATGGAAAAAACCTTGGGTGAACAGTAGTGGGCATAGTTTCAATAGTAGTTTTTCGCTTTCAGATCCTGAACAAACAGTGACAGCGGGTTATAAGATCCCGCTAGAAGATGCTCTCAATGAGTATTATCAACTCAAGTACGGTATGAAGAATCGCGACAATCGAGATACTCAAAGTTTGGAGTCGAATTTGGCCCTAGAGCGCCACTGGCTGCTTGATAATGGCTGGCATCGAACCCTTTTTATTCGTTATTTGTTGGAAAACTACGAGCAGGGTTTGCAGGATGACTCTGGGCAATTCCTACTACCTGGTGTGAGTTTTAGTCGTAGTCGAATTCGTGGCGGTGCTATGCCGAGTTGGGGAGATAGACAAACTCTGATGCTTGAGGTCGGTGATGACAGAGTATTATCTGAGACTAAGGTTGTTCGCATTCAGGGTGGGATGACTTGGATTCGTAGTGCAGGTCGAAATCATAGGGGTATTTTTCGTTTAGATGGGGGGGCGAACCTAACAGAAGATTTTGACATGTTGTCCCCATCTTTGAGGTATTTTGCTGGTGGTGATAACAACTTACGTGGTTATGATTATCAATCAATTTCCCCCAAAGATAGCAGTGGCGCACTGACAGGTGCAAAGTATATAGCGACCTCTTCGCTTGAATATCAATATCGGATATATGGTAATTGGTGGGGGGCTCTCTTTTATGATTATGGTGATGCTTTTAACGATGAGCCAGATTTTAAGCACGGTACGGGGGTTGGAATTCGTTGGGAATCTCCCGTTGGTCCAATACGCTTGGACTTTGCTTGGGGACTAGATGCTGTACCAGGTGATGAGTTTAAAATCCATTTCACATTGGGTCCAGAGTTATGACCAAGTTTGTTGTAAGGTGGTCAAAATGGCTTTCAATTGTTCTAGTGAGCTTGATGCTCCTCGTTGCCATTGGTTTGTCTGTGATTTTGTTTACACCATCTGGGTTAAAACTAGTGATTTGGGCGGCAGAAAAGTCGTTACCACAACTGAGCGTTGAGTCTTATTCTGGTGCTATTTTTTCGCGCTTTACACTTAATCAACTCAGATTTAAAGATGAGACACTGAATCTGGATATCAGTGCACGTTCTATGACTCTTGGGCTAGATGCCTCATGCTTAATAGAGCCAAGTATTTGTGTTGATGAGCTTACTCTTGATGGAGTAAAGTTTTCGATGCCTCTAGTGCCGTCACACTCTGATGCACCTTCAGATCCTAAAACCGGTCATGGTGCTAATATTCATTCTCCTATACCTCTTAGCGTGAAACGCTTGGCTTTGTCTGATGTTGATCTCGATATTCTCGGTTATCAGGCTCAAATCGGGTCTTTTGTTAGTGGATTAACCTTTGTGGGGGAACGTTTAAGCATAGATAAAACGTCGTTAAACAGCACTAAGCTCACTTTAGTAGAAGAAGAAAGTAGCGCAGGATCCCCAAACAAGACTTCCACAAGTCGTCAGCACGAAATCGAATTGCCAGAGATTGTCTTACCACTGCAAATTGAATTAGCCCGACTGGATGTTAATGACTTCGTTTTGGTCCAAGATACTCCAGTTGTTGTGAACCATTTAGGCGTAGAAGCACAAGCTATAGGTTCAAAAATCACTATACCAATGATGCAACTTGATACACCAGAACTTGAAGGAAGATTGACTGGCGCGGTAACTTTAGTTGGTGGCTATCCTATTATTTTGGATCTAGAAACTACCATCAAACAGCCTGTAGCTAAAGGTCAAACCCTTAAGCTCACAGCATCGGGTAGTATCGCAGATCTTACTCTCAACGCAGAGTTAGGCGGATTAGTAAAAGGGAATATCAAAGCCTTTTTGCAGCCATTAACAACAGATATGTCGTTTGATGTATCAGTGACTAAAACAGAGGCTCAATGGCCTTTGCTGGGGCAAGGGGATTACTTTGTTTCTGTCGGTAGGCTAAATGCTAAGGGATCTCTAGATGGGTATAATATCGATCTTACTTCAGCTATCTCAGGTAAGGCAGTGCCAGATACGCAGCTCAATATCCTTGGTAAAGGCGATTTAAACCAAGTTGAGTTACAAACACTGTCAGTGAAGACCTTGGATGGGGAAATTTCTGGCAAGGTTATGGCGAACTGGCAGGCTGCAATTAATTGGTCTGCTGATCTCTTATTACGGGATATACAGCCTGGGTTGCAATGGCAAGAAGCTGAAGGAAAAGTGAGTGGTCATTTGATGACAACAGGCTCATTGACCGATCAAGGAGGATGGCAAGTTATACTTCCGAAGTTAGATATAGATGGTGTTGTTCGTGGTTACCCTCTTAACCTTGATGGCCAGTTTTCAGTGTCGGATAAAGTAGGATCGGGAGAGTTAAAGCTAATAACCTCGGGGCTTGCATTATCTCATGGGCCAAACTTTGTGAAGGCGAAGGGCATCATTGACCAAAAGGCCGATGTGCAAGTAAAGGTATCATTCCCTGATATGTCATTATCAGTGCCTAATTTACATGGAGATGTACAAGGTGACATTGCACTCAAAGGCAGTGTAGAAGCGCCTGTCATTGATCTTAAACTTAATGCTAGTGATGTGGGATGGGGAGAAGAAACTAACGCCCAAGATGTTGAGTTAAAAGGAGAGTTATCTCCACTTTCTAAACTCTCAGCTGATATAAAGCTATCTGTATTGGGCGTTAAATATCAGAATTATTATATCGATCATGTTTTGCTTAATGCAGAAGGTGACGAGCAAAAACATACACTTAACCTTGATCTAAAGTCGAATATAGCCTCGACCAAGTTTACTGTACAAGGCGCAATAGAGCGTACTCCCGAATTGGTTTGGAAGGGAGTTTTAGATGAAATGTTTATCGCATCTAAACAAGGGATGTGGACTCTTGAACAACCTACCCAAGTTGAATTTTCTGCTCAGTCTCAGCAGGCTTTTGTTGCCGCTCATTGTTGGGAGCAGTCCGGTTCTTCAATCTGTTTAGATAAAGACATGATCGCAGGTAAAAGTGGTGAAGCTCAAGTTTCCATAACAAACTTGGATTTTGAGCAATTGAATACTTTTCTACCTTCAAAGACTGAGCTTGAAGGTGATCTGAATCTCTTTGCTATGGCGAATTGGGCTCCTGATACGCCACCTCAAATAACACTTGATCTAGATATGGCTCAAGGCATGGTAAAAGACCATAATTCTCATCCAATTCAATTAGGCTGGGAGCAGGTTTCAGTTAAGGCTGGATTGAAAGACAATACGCTTTCAGCAGATTGGTTAATTGATTTAAGTGATAACGGGAACTTCTCGGGTACAGCTAAGGTTGCCAATGTCATCGACGACAACAAATTATTAGATGGTAACATTCAACTTCAGGATCTCAGATTGGACTTTCTTGACGCTTTTTTAGGAGATTATAGTCAGTTTAAGTCGACATTAAACACTAAATTATCCTTTACTGGTCCAGTAATGCAACCTGAGGTAAAGGGGCAGTTCTTGCTTGATGATATTTTCATTAAAGGTGAAATTACCCCAGTTGAGGTTAATTCAGGCAAGGTCGAGATTAATTTCTTTGGTTATGGTGCAAGTTTATCTGCTGCGATTAATACACCGGATGGTCAGTTGCAAGCCTCTGGTGATGCGAATTGGCGAGATCTCAAAAATTGGCAGACCAAGATGCGAGTATTTGCTGATGAACTTATGGTAAATCTTCCGCCTATGGTTAAGGTGAAGGTCATACCTGATATGACGATATCGGCTTCTCCCAAACAAGCACGTATTGACGGGACTGTATCTTTGCCTTGGGGAAGAATTGTGGTTGAAGAGTTGCCACCTAGTGCGATTGGAGTGTCGAAAGATCAGGTGATTCTAAATAATAGGCTAAAACCCAAAGACTCTGATACTAAAATGCCTTTTAGTGTTCAAACTAACGTCAACATAAGTATTGGTGAAGACTTTAAGCTATCGGCTTTTGGTTTAGAAGGGGATTTATCAGGAAATTTAAATGTAGCGCAGCGAGACAAAGGACCATTTGTTACTGGAGAGGTTAATATTATTGATGGTTCTTATAGGTCTTTTGGTCAAGACTTGATAATTCAACAAGGAAAGATCTTGATGAACGGACCTGTTGATCAGCCTTTTGTGCAAATTACCGCAATTCGTAATCCGGACAATACCCAAAAAGGGTATACGGCCGGGATTAAGGTTGTTGGACCCGTCGATGAGCCGACAGTAACTATTTTCTCTGAGCCCAGTTTACCTCAAGCAAATGCACTGTCATATTTATTACGAGGCCAAGATATTGATGGAGAGTCGGGTGGTAATACCGTGACCTCCACCTTAATTGGCCTAAGCTTAGCTAAGAGTGGCCGAGTTGTGGGTGAAATAGGTGAAGCATTTGGTGTTCAGGATTTACAACTTGATACGGCTGGTTCTGGTGATGACTCACAAGTTACCGTTAGTGGTTACGTTTTACCGGGCTTACAAGTTAAATATGGTGTAGGTATTTTCGACTCTGTTGGAGAGTTCACGGTCCGTTATCGCCTAATGCAAGATCTTTATGTAGAGGCCATATCTGGGTTGGATAGTGCCGTTGATCTGCTCTATCAGTTTGAGTTTAATTAACTAGAAAGTGAGGTATTAGGATGCAGCATTTAGTTTTCGTGTATGGGACGCTGAAGCAAGGAGAAAGAAACCATAACTACATCGCGGGAAATCAATGCTTGGGGCAATTTGAAACCTTACCTCACTATGCTTTACATGATCTTGGCACATACCCAGCAGTGGTTGAAGGGCATGACTCTATCCTAGGTGAAGTCTACCTTATCAATGAGCAGACGCTTAGTCAGCTTGATCAGTTAGAAGATGTTCCGGTTGAATACCGACGAGAGCAGATTGAAACACCCTTTGGAAAAGCGTGGATTTACCTTTATCAAAATAGCGGTAAACTCGACACGCTTATTTCATCAGGCGATTGGAGCCAAAGGGTATAGGTAGCTTAAGAAGAGCACAAATAAGTTCTTGTTAAGATTATTTTTGTGCTCGTTGGTAAGATTCCAGGATTTCTTTTCTTGCCGACTCTGCATTCTCCCAGCCATCTACTTTTACCCATTTATCAGATTCAAGTTGCTTGTAGTGCTCAAAGAAATGTGTAATTTGCGCTTTAAGAAGTTCAGGTAGATCGTCGATATCTTGAATATGGTCATATTCTTTAGAAAGCTTAGTATGCGGCACGGCAACCACTTTCGCATCTTCACCAGATTCATCTGTCATTTTTAATACACCAACTGGACGGCAGCGAATCACTGATCCTGGCATGAGAGGGTGTGGCGTTGGAACAAGCACATCAACGGGATCACCATCAAGTGATAAAGTGTGATTGACATAGCCATAGTTACATGGATAGAACATAGGTGCAGACATCAATCGGTCAACAAAGACAGCGCCTGATTCCTTGTCCACTTCATATTTAATTGGATCTGCATTGGCTGGGATTTCAATCACGACATAGATATCATCAGGAAGAGATTTACCCGCAGGTACATTGTTTAAACTCATTAGCAAAGTTCCTTGTTTGTATTGACTTCTTTTAGGGATCGTTTCTTTTTCTGCGAAGTGTCGCTTGAAACTTTAACGTCAGCCTTCGGAAGTACTTAGGCTATATAAGATCGCAATACCTTACTGCTAAACTCGGTTTTTTGTAAACTGAGTAAGTCGATATTTGGTTCGAAAAAATGTTAAAAAGGTGCCTCATGGCACCTTTTACTTTAATCTTCCTGGTAGTTCTGTAGAAAATCTTCTACTTTTTTGACCATGTTTTTTGAGCCGACGAAGAAAGGCACACGTTGGTGTAGTTCTGTAGGTTTTATATCCATAACGCGGGTTTTCCCATCTGATGCGACCCCCCCCGCTTGCTCAATGATATAAGCCATTGGGTTGCATTCGTAGAGTAAGCGCAATTTTCCATTCGGGTGACTTTGAGTACTTGGATAAAGGTAGATGCCGCCCTTTAGGAGGTTACGGTGGAAATCGGCTACTAAAGAGCCAATATAACGTGAGGTATAGGGGCGATGTTCACTAGGAGCGTTTTCTTGACAGTACTTAATGTACTTTTTGACACCCATAGGGAAACGAATGTAGTTACCTTCGTTGATCGAGTAGATAGTGCCGTCGTCAGGGATCATCATATTTTCGTGGGAGAGGCAGAAGGTTCCCAGTGATGGATCGTAAGTAAAACCATTTACGCCTTTGCCCGTTGTGTATACCAGCATGGTTGATGAACCATAAATGACGTAACCTGCTGCCACCTGTTTGTTTCCAGGTTGAAGGAAATCCTCTTGGGTCGGAGGAGTACCAATGGGTGAGACACGGCGATAGATAGAGAAAATAGTACCCACTGATACATTTACATCAATGTTTGAAGAGCCGTCGAGTGGGTCCATTAGCACTACATACTTAGCATTTTTGTTAAGTTCCTTACTGAAAGCTACGGCTTCATCTTCTTCTTCACTTGCTACACCACACACTTGATCTCGGGCTTCTAATGCCGCTTTGAACTTGTCATTGGCGTAAACATCGAGTTTTTGCTGGTCTTCACCTTGGATGTTTTCACTCCCAACGGCTCCGGTAATATCACCAAGCCCTGCGGCATTGATTTCACGGTTCACAATCTTAGCCGCGAGTCGGATAGATGAAAGTAGGGATGATAAATCACCGCTAGCGTGAGGGAAGTCTGCTTGTTTCTCAACAATGAACTCACCAAGGGTGCGCATTCCAGACATGTTTTTTCCTTTAAGTCGCTTCAATAGTAGGGTTTTGGCATTGGTGTTCTCTGACGGAACACTATTTAGCCAAGCCCTATTCTAAAAGCTATTTCTTATTATTGGTAATGAACTAACTGACGAAGATCTCGTTTTATTTGTTACGTAGTAAAAATTTTAACTAGAGTTTGAAATTTTTGTATTTATACCTAATAACCAGAGCAAGATTGACCCTTGTATTTTGTACCAACGATGCGTTAGTTGCGCCTATTTGTGCCTTTCAACCAAAACCTAACTAAAGACGCTCGCATTTATGCGTATAATCACCATAATATCTAGTCAATTTTAACCTGCGGAGAAGGTTGTATATGCATATCCATATCTTGGGGATTTGTGGCACATTTATGGGTGGAGCAGCTGTTTTGGCTCGTCAGTTAGGTCATAAAGTCACTGGTAGTGATGCCAATATTTACCCTCCGATGAGCACCCTACTGGAATCTCAAGGTATTGACATCATTGAGGGGTTCTCTCCTTCTCAGCTCGACCCCAAACCTGATCTTGTTGTGATTGGTAATGCAATGAGTCGCGGTAATCCTTGTGTAGAGCATGTGCTTAATACCAATATGCGTTATACATCAGGGCCTCAGTGGTTACAGGAATTTCTCCTTCATGATCGCTGGGTGCTTGCCGTGTCGGGTACTCATGGTAAAACTACTACTTCGAGTATGCTTGCATGGATCATTGAAGACTGTGGTTATCAACCCGGTTTTTTAGTTGGAGGTGTGCTGGGTAATTTTGGCGTTTCTGCTCGATTGGGCGAAAGTATGTTTTTTGTCGTTGAGGCAGATGAGTACGATAGTGCTTTTTTTGATAAGCGGTCAAAGTTTGTCCACTATCACCCTCGAACTTTAGTTATTAATAACCTTGAATTCGATCATGCTGACATCTTCGACGATCTTGAAGCGATTAAGCGCCAATTTCATCATTTAGTTAGAACGGTTCCTAGTGATGGGCGTATTCTTGTGCCTAAAAATACAGATATTAATGATGTACTTGAGCGGGGCTGCTGGAGCGAAACAGAGCTCACAGGACTGCAGGGTGATTGGCGAGCTGAAAAGCTGGTTGCTGATGGTTCGCAATTTAAAGTGTTCTTCAAAGGTACCGAGTCGGGAATCGTTAATTGGGATCTCGTGGGTGATCATAATGTTGATAATGCTCTTATGGCGATTGCTGCTGCTCGACATGTTGGTGTCGTTCCTGAATTGGCTTGTCAGGCACTGGCAAAATTCATTAATACTCGGCGTAGATTGGAACTGAAGGGTGAAGTTAATCAAATCAGTGTTTATGATGATTTTGCTCATCATCCAACAGCAATTGAACTCACTCTCGATGGATTACGTAACAAGGTTGGGAGTCAGCGTATCTTTGCTGTACTTGAGCCGCGCAGTGCTACGATGAAAAGAGGTATACATAATGATATGTTAGCAGCCTCTCTTCATCAAGCCGATGCTGTTTTTCTCTATCAGCCAGATAATATTGATTGGTCTGTTGCTGATATCGCCCAGCAGTGCAAGCAGCCAGCTTATACTTCGAATAGTGTTGATGCTTTAGCAGAGATGGTGGTAGAGCATATTATGCCTGGCGATCAAATCTTGGTAATGAGTAATGGCGGATTTGAAGGTATACAAGAAAAGCTGTTAGCGAAACTTACCGAATAACTGAATGTAGTAGTATGAGTAAAAAAAATAATAAAGCGATTACATTAGCTTTTACTGGAGCTTCGGGAGCGCCCTATGGACTGAGGTTACTAGAATGTTTGCTTGCAGCAGACTATCAGGTGCACTTGTTGATTTCTTCCGCAGCGAGAGTTGTGCTTGCGACTGAGCATGGTATGAAGTTATCTGGCAATCCTCAAGCTGCTCAACAGATGCTGGTGGAGCATCTCGGCTGTGACCCTGAGCAGTTACATGTGTATGGAAAAGATGACTGGTTTTCCCCTGTAGCTTCAGGCTCAGCTGCACCAAAACAGATGGTAGTATGCCCTTGTTCTTCCGGTAGCCTTGCGGCAATTGCCCATGGTATTTCTGATAACCTAATTGAACGAGCAGCTGATGTGGTAATAAAAGAGCGCGGCCAACTATTATTGGTTGTGCGAGAAACCCCTTTCTCGACGTTACACCTTGAAAACATGTTAAAGCTTTCCCAAATGGGAGTGACTATCATGCCAGCTGCTCCAGGGTTTTATCATCAACCGACTTCTATAGACGATCTGGTTAACTTTATGGTTGCTAGGATCCTTGATCATTTGGGGATTGAGCAAAAAATTGTGCCGCGCTGGGGATATGATCCTAGATAATTGACAAGATTGGAATTACAATTCGGCCAACACTCAACGGGGAGCTATTCATCATTAATAATGATGAGGCTGAGATTAGGTAATACCTAGAACTCGTATACCTGAACCAGATAATACTGGCGTAGGAATTGAGTATAAACATTTGCTAATTAATGTTTTCTCAAGCCTGTGCCGCTCAATTAAGGAGAGCGAGCAGTGAAAAACCTTCATAGCTCTATTACTTTAGCGCTATTTACCTCTTTTTCTGCGGTCTCGGCAGATAATACGTTAACCGTTTACACTTATGATTCTTTTGCTGCTGAGTGGGGCCCTGGCCCAAAAGTGGAACGAGCATTTGAAGCGAAGTGCAATTGTGATCTCAAATTTGTCGCTTTAGATGATGGGGTGTCTATTCTTAATCGCTTACGTTTAGAAGGCACGAATACCAAAGCAGATATTGTTCTTGGGCTTGATCAAAACTTGATGCCTGAGGCTAAGAAAACAGGGTTGTTGACAGAGCATGAGGTTGACACGAAAAATGTCAATTTGCCTAACAAATGGAATGATAAAGTATTTTTACCCTATGATTTTGGCTACTTTGCGTTTGTTTATAACAAAAACAAACTTTTAAAACCTCCCCAAAGTCTTAAAGAGCTCGTTGAATCGCAGGATGATTTGAAAGTCATTTATCAAGATCCTCGAACATCAACTCCTGGTCAAGGTTTGATGCTGTGGATGAAATCTGTTTATGGCGATGCGGTCACTCCAGCATGGAAAAAACTAGCTCAAAAAACGGTTACTGTCACCAAAGGCTGGTCTGAGGCTTATTCAATGTTTCTCGACGGTGAAGCAGACATGGTACTGTCGTATACCACGTCTCCTGCCTATCACTTAATTGTGGAAAATGATGATAAGTATGCTGCAGCAGATTTTAGTGAAGGTCATTATACCCAAGTAGAAGTTGCCGCTAAAGTGAAAGCCTCTAATAACACCAAACTTGCAGATGAATTCATGACATTTATTTTAAGTGATGAATTTCAGTTACTCATGCCAGCGGGGAATTGGATGTATCCGGTGATGGATGTGGCTTTACCAAAGGGTTTTGAAACATTAACAGTGCCGACTACAGCATTGAGTTTTAATGAAGAAGATGTTGCTAAAAATCGCAAAGTATGGATTCGTGAGTGGCAAAGCGCTTTAACTTTCTAAGGAGACGCTTTGCGTAAAATCCCTAAATCAGGACTGTGGGTCGCGATGCTTATTGCGACCTTTGTTGTTTCTTCAATTGGCGCATTGTTATCTGTTGCTCCATCATTGGACCTGTCACAGGTGTGGTCGGATCCCTATTATTTATATGTGACCAAGTTCAGTTTTTATCAGGCATTATTATCGACGCTATTAAGCGTAGGGTTGGCTATTCCAGTCGCTCATGCATTATCTAGGAATGTATTTCCAGGTAAACAATGGGTACTCAAGCTATTTTCGTCTACGCTAGTTTTACCTGTGTTGGTTGGGGTATTTGGGTTGCTGTCTATCTATGGTAACAGTGGTCTCATATCGATGTTGCTTGAATGGTTTGGTTTTAAGTTGCCATTTTCTATTTATGGCCTGAATGGTATTTTACTTGCCCATGTCTTTTTTAACCTTCCTTATGCCAGTCGATTACTGCTACTGGCGTTAGAGTCTATTCCTAGTGAACAACATAAACTTTGTGACCACCTTGGTATTACGCACTGGAATAAATTTAAATGGGTAGAGTGGCCTAGGCTTCGCCAGCAGTTACCTCATGTGTTTGGGTTAGTTTTTATGTTGTGTTTCACCAGTTTTGCCACTGTCATGGCTCTTGGTGGAGGGCCCAAATCCACGACTATTGAATTGGCTATTTATCAGGCAATAAAATTTGACTTTGATTTGCAAGCTGGAGCTATATTAGCGCTATGGCAAATGCTGTTGTGTGGTTTGATTGCTCTGGCTGTTCATCGTTTTGCTAAAACTATGCCAGTGACATCAGGAACACAAGTGACCTATTTTCGCTCTTATTCAAGGTCAGTAGGGTCCCGCTTTTGGGATAGTTTTTGGATAGTGTTTAGTCTCTTACTGGTCATTCCTCCATTGCTTATGGTGGTATGGAGTGGATTAAATTCCCAAACTTTGAATGTACTCAGTGATCAAGTGTTCTGGATAGCGTTGTGGACGTCGTGCAAGGTTGCAATAATGGCGAGTGGATTAGCTCTTTTAGCCGGTATTGCAATCTTGCTAACGAGTCGCCGCTTAAGGCTTAACTCTAAAGTTCATAGTGCCGACCAAATAGAGCTCATCGGTACGATTATTCTTGTCACACCGAGTTTAGTTATTGCCACGGGGCTATTTTTATTACTTCGAAGTTTTACCGATGCTTTCGGTTTGAGCTTAATTGTTGTTGTTATTGTTAATGCTCTCATGGGGCTACCTTATGTGATTAAAACCCTTTCACAACCCATGTTGCATATTGAGCAACAATATCAATATTTATGTGCCAGTTTAGGGATCAGAGGTTGGCAGCGTTTTCGATTGATTGAGTGGCGTGCGCTACGTAAACCCATGGCACATGCCTTTGCGATAAGCGTTATGTTTTCGGTTGGTGATCTTAGCGCGATTGCTTTATTTGGTAGTCAAGATTTTCGGACTCTACCGCTTTATTTGTTCCAGCTTTTGGGGAGCTATCAAATTGATGCAGCGGCAGTGGTATCAGTAACTTTGCTGATGTTGAGTTTAGGTTGCTTTGCTCTGATTGAAATCTTATTTAAAGCCAACCCAAAGGTGAGCTATGCTAACGTTTAATGCCGTTTGTTACGATTATTATCAGGATATATTTCAGTTTGATTTACATATAGAACAAGGTAGCCGCGTTGCTATTATGGGCCCTAGTGGGGCGGGGAAATCAACCTTGCTGGCACTTGCTGCTGGATTTATAAACCCCAAAAGTGGCAATATCCTAGCCAATGAGAGGGATGTTGTCGGGCTTGAGCCTTACCAGCGGCCCTTTGCTATTTTGTTTCAGGAGCATAATCTGTTTGCTCACCTTAGTGTAAGAGAAAACATAGGGCTGGGTTTGCACCCTGGTTTAAAACTCAATTTAAAGCAACGTAGTCAGGTTGAGCAAGTAGCCCAGCAAGTAGGCATTTTTGAATACTTGGATCGCCTACCTGAACAATTATCAGGTGGTCAGCGTCAGCGTGTTGCTCTAGCAAGATGTTTTGTCCAATCTCATTTAATATGGTTACTTGATGAACCTTTTTCTGCGCTTGATCCTGTACTACGTGAAGAAATGCTCGATTTGGTGCAAAAGCTTGCGATTGAGCGCAATATTACACTTGTGATGGTGACGCACCATATCAGTGATGCAAGGGCCATTGGTTCCCATTTTGCTTTCATTGACCAAGGCAAAGTATGGGCTGAAGGGAGTATTGATGATTTAACTCCTCATCATAAAGACCCAGTAGTGAGTGCGTTTGTTAAAGCAGGGCAAGCTTAAAAATTTGTTGGGTTGATGGTATGGTATTTGAAAATTTGAATGTCACTACTGTTCTATTGGATGAAACAACTTTATGTTGTCCTCAGTGTGACTTTTATAAATACGTGTGTGACGTTATAGAAACCACACACGTATTTGAAGCGTGTATTTAATATAGACCAGCTTTAAAACTCTTCATCAGAGAGAGACTTTAAGACCTGAAATATTTCTCGGTAAGCTTTAGCTGGCTTACCCGCTTTCTTTTCTTTGACTGCTTGACGAGCTAGTTGGCGTAAATGTTGGCGGTCTGCCTGTGGGTAGAGTTCAATTGCCTCAGCAATCGCATCGTCGCCTTCTGCGATAATTCGGTCACGAAGTTGCTCTAGTTTGTGCAAAGCAGCAGTTGCTTGAGAGTGTTTGTTACGTACTTTATCTAGAGCCGCTTGCAAAGGTTCCGGATCTTCAAAACGCATCAGTTTACCAATGTATTGAAGTTGACGTCTACGTGCTTCGTTTTTAAATCGCTGAGCATCTTTAATTGCTTCAGCTAGTTCATCACTCAGTGGAAACTTCTCTAATACAGAAGGTTTGAGGTTAATAAGTTCTTCACCCAACTTTTGCAACTCTTCCATATCACGTTTCAGTTCAGATTTACTAACCCAAATGATTTCTTCGTCTTCTTCCCATGGCGCTTTTTGGTTCTTACGTGCCATTATTCTGCCTTAATTTAACTATCTATTTCTCTATTTTAACAAGAATCATGGGGAGAAAGCGAAATTCTTGTTATCCTAGGTGCAATATACCTTAAGTATGAAGAAAATATGGACGTAAAACAGCAAATTGCTCAGCAAAGTGTTGAGCTCGAAGCCGCGGTAGCGAAAGCACTAGAAATGGCTGCGGAAAAATCTGATGGTGCTGAAGTAGCGATAACCAAGAGCACTGGACTGAGTGTTTCTACACGGATGTGCGAGGTAGAGAATGTTGAGTTCAATAGTGATGGTGCGCTTGGGATCACAGTGTATCGTGGCCAACGTAAAGGTAGTGCATCTACGTCCGATTTGAGCGAAACGGCGATTCAACAGACGGTTTTAGCTGCGCTTGATATTGCCAATTATACTTCAGAAGATCCATGTGCAGGCCCAGCACCAAAAGAGCTGATGGTTAAAGATGTGCCCAATCTTGATTTGTTTCATCCTGATACCCCGGACCCAGACGAGGCGGCAAAAATTGCGATTGCCGCTGAGCAGCAAGCGTTGTCGTATAGCAATAGAATCAAACAGAGTGATGGTGCTAGTTATGACAGTCATTATGGCTTAAAAGTTTATGGTAACAGTCATGGATTGTTAGCCAGCTATGCTTCAAGCCGTCATAGCACCAGTTGTTGTGTTATTGGTGAAGGACAAAATGGAGTGATGGAGCGTGACTATAGCTACACTGTTGCGCGTCGCAAAGAAGACCTTTGGACGCCAGAATCTGTTGGTTTGAAGGCGGCAGAAAAAACAGTGAGCCGTCTTGACGCTCAAAAACTCAAAACAGGTCAGTATCCGATAATGTTTGCTGCTGATGTTGCCACTGGGCTTATTGGGCATTTGGTTATGGCTATAAGTGGCGGTAATTTGTATCGTAAATCGTCTTTTTTACTCGATAAACTAAACCAACAGGTATTGCCCAAATGGTTTAACATTTCCGAAAAACCGCATGTTTTGCGAGGGCTAGCATCAAGTCCATTCGATAGTGAAGGCGTTATTACCCAAGATCGTGACATTATCGTTGATGGTGTATTAGCGACTTACCTTGTGACAAGTTATGCAGCTCGCAAGCTTGATATGACGCCGACAGGTCATGCTGGAGGCATCCATAACTGGTTTGTGAAATCGACAGGCCAAGATTTTGAGCAGATGCTTAAAGAATTAGGAACGGGATTTCTGGTTACTGAAGTTATGGGACAAGGCGTTAATATAGTAACAGGTGATTATTCTCGTGGAGCCGCTGGTTTTTGGGTTGAGAATGGACAAATTCAGTATCCAGTATCTGAAGTGACTATTGCTGGTAACTTAAAAGAAATGCTTGATCAGATAATCGCGGTTGGTAGTGATGTGGAGACTCGTTCACAAATTCAGACGGGTTCTATATTGCTAGAAACTATGAAGGTTGCAGGAGAATAAAGATAAATACATTGATAACTAGGAAGAATGGTCATTTTCTGACGTGTTTTGTTAGCTCCTTTAATCAATGATTGTTTTGTATTTAAGGGTTGATGTGTGATTCAACCCTTAAGGTAGTATCTCGACTATTATTGCTCGAATAATTGGTTATGTAGCTTTTGAATGGCTAACTTAGAGTCAGCTTCATTGAGCAAAAAACATAGATTGTGAGGACTTGCTCCGTAGCAGATCATTCTTAGATTAAACTCCTCAAGGGTACCAAAAACTTGTTTTGCGTAACCTTTACTCTCACTCATATTATTACCGATCAGAGCCACTAGGCATAAATTCTGCTCTACTTCAACGCTACATAAATCTTCAAGCTCGGCGCGAACCTCTTGAGGTAGTTGGGGCGAACCTCCTGCTGTGTCAGTTTGGTCAAGAGTGAGGCTGATGCTGATTTCCGATGTTGTAATTAAGTCAACGGAGATTTTATGTTTTGCCAGAATCTCAAACACTTTGGCCAGAAAACCGTAGGCATGGAACATACGAGCGCTACGCAGAGTAACCATAGTTTGATTGCAGCGTAGGGCTAAGGCTCTGAATAAAGGTGATTCTTCTACTTGATGGCGAATCCATGTCCCCCCTTGTTCTGGCTGTTTTGATGAGCCGACAAATACGGGGATCTCATGGCGAAGTGCAGGAACAAGAGTCGAAGGGTGGAGTATTTTAGCACCAAAGTTTGCCATTTCTGACGCTTCACTAAAGCTTATCTCTGCTATAGGGGAGGCCTTAGGGGCAATACGTGGATCGGTTGTGTAAATGCCAGGTACGTCTGTCCAGATTTCCAATCCTAGAGCTTCGACCGCTTCTGCAATTAATGCTGCACTATAATCGCTTCCTCCACGTCCCAATGTAGTCGTATTGCCTTGCTTATCGGCACCTATAAAACCCTGAGTAATAACAATATTTTCTTGGCACAACGGAACTAAAGATAACTGAGCTTGGCTGCGAATAATATCGAGGTTTGGTTCGGCTTTACCAAAGGCGCTATCTGTGCGTAGCGCATTACGTATATCAAATCGTTTGGCATTGATTCCGCGCTCTTGCATGAGTTTGGTCAGCAAATGGGTAGACATTAGTTCACCACAAGCAACCAGGTGATCAGTCAGTTTTTTGCTTGGTTGAATAGAAGCAGCTTCTGCTAAACTGGTTACTGTATCAAGGATCTCATAAATATCACTGGCAGTTTTTGTTGCGTTATTGAGCTGACTAAGTACGCCATCATGAATAGTGGCGAGTTTGGTTAGGATAGTGTTGCGTTGCTCGTTATCAGACACTCCATTTGCTAACTCAACTAACAAGTTGGTGACTCCGGAGCACGCACTAATGACAACAAGTTTAGTCTGTGGCCTTTGTTCTATTATGTCTGCACAGCGGCTCATGGATTCAAAATTAGCGACACTAGTACCACCAAATTTAGCAACATTAAAATTGCTCACGGTATTTCTCCCAAACTTCCTGAAAGTGAATAATAATCCTTGCTTGAAGAAGAGAATGAGCGAGTAGAGGGGCTTATGGAATAAGGGCTACCTCAGAAGCTCTTCACCAGACTGGGCTGGTGACAGTTGATGGGACTCAACCCAAGTCAACCGACAGATCAAAACCACACTATTGATCTACCTCGGCACTACTCCCCCTCAGTGTTATGTATTGGAGTTGTGGCTCCACAATACACCTACCTGGGTAGTGCTCCTCTTCTGCAAAATGCATAAATGCGATGACAAAACATACCGCACTCATGCATTGAACGTGTTTATGACTGGTTTGTCAATGGAAACTTTCGCCAGCTAAAAACGGAAGTTGTGATGAGAGCTTATGTTTTGAATATTAGGGAAATTGCCGTACTGGTTAATATGTTTTATGGTGAGAGTTAAACTTTGTGAAGTGTACAGCTTTTAAGGAGCGAATGATGACGATTCAAAGCTTTACCCCACCCCGACGTATACTCATGGGCCCTGGCCCCTCTGATATTTCTCCTCAAGTATTACAAGCCCTGAGTCGCCCAACGATTGGTCATCTGGACCCGCTTTTTATCCAAATGATGGACGAAGTTAAGCAGCTCCTTAAATACGCGTTCCAAACCCAAAATGACTTTACAATTGCAATATCAGCCCCTGGAAGTGCAGGGATGGAAGCATGCTTTGTAAATTTAATTGAGCCAGGCGATAAAGTCATAGTGTGTCGTAATGGTGTGTTTGGTGAGCGGATGCGCGAAAATGTTGTACGTGTCGGCGGTATTGCTGTTGTTATTGATGATAATTGGGGTGATGCTGTTTCTTTAGATAAAGTAGAGCAAGCGCTGATAGAGCATCCTGATACTAAGATACTGGCCTTTGTGCATGCTGAAACATCGACAGGTGCGCAGAGTGATGCCGAGGCTCTTGGAAAATTAGCAAAGGTACATGGCGCTTTGACTATTGTTGATGCTGTTACTTCACTTGCGGGAATACCTCTCAAAGTTGATGAATGGCAATTAGATGCAGTTTATTCCGGTAGTCAGAAGTGCTTGTCTTGCGTTCCAGGATTATCCCCTGTTACTTTTTCACCCCTTGCAATCGAAAAAATTCACGCCCGCCGAACACCAGTACAAAGCTGGTTTCTCGACCAAAGTTTAGTCTTAGATTATTGGAGTGGGGATGGTAAGCGCAGCTATCATCACACAGCACCAGTCAATAGCCTCTATGCTTTGCACGAGTCTTTGATTATGCTGCAAAATGAAGGGCTCGAAAATGCATGGCAACGCCACAAAGAGATGCATAATAAACTCAAACTAGGTCTCGATAAGTTGGGCTTTGAATTTGTAGTAAATGCAGATGTACGTTTACCCCAGCTTAATGCTATTTTTATTCCACAAGGCATTGATGAGGCTAAGATACGAAGCCATTTGTTGAATTATTATAATTTGGAAATAGGAGCGGGCTTAGGTACGTTGGCAGGTAAAGCTTGGCGGATCGGAATTATGGGTTATGGTGCGAGGAATGAGAATGTCGCCTTGTGTTTAAGAGCCTTAGAAGAGGCAATAACGTCATAACTCCAGCTGATGATTTGAGGCGGCATATATTGCCGCCGGATTTATTTTGATAACTGGTTTATGTCTGGCTTGAGCGCATCAATGGTTGGTGCAATATATTGTACGCTTGTGAAATCACGGGCGGGGAATAAATATTGTGCCTCAGTACGTATTTGCTCTGCTCGCTCGGTGTCACCCAAGCCTTGATAGGCAATAATCAAGTTATTGTAAAAAGCGGGTCTTGGTTTTTCTCTAATGATTTTCAACGACCAATCTATATAAGGTTGAATATACTTAGCTTCTTGTAAGTTCAGACCAATATTGAGGTAAGTGCTATAAATATCCCAGTCGTATCTATCTTTCCATATTATTGGATTAGTCACTTGTTCAAGGAGTTGTGGATCTTTTGTTGCTGAGGTCTCGAATTTAGTCAGTATATAGTTGGTATGTAGGCCGGTTAGCATATAAAAACTAACTAGGGTTGGGACCACCAAACTCATCACTCTAAGTAACGTTGAGGTAATTAGTGTAATATTTGTCGTGCGGTATGAACGAGCTCTTTGGTCAACCCAAAACAGCAAAATGACAAATGTTATCCAATGGATTGCGGAATGATAGAAGGGGTACTCTAACTGGCTATGTAAGATTAATGGAACAAATAAAGCAAGCATAGCAAGCCGGGTACCTTGCTTGGCATTATAGATCCTAAGCAACACGATTAGGGCAGCAATTATTATCGCCAAAACGGGTAATAGTCCGCCTTCAACGCCCCAATAAAGTAATTCGTTATGAGGATGATCTAATGATGCCATACCTGGTTTATAGTTTGGATTGAGCTGATGTTGGCGTGCGGTATAAGTAATGTATTCTGGTTCAAATCGACCATAACCATAGCCTGTAAATGGCTTTTCAATCAACATATCCATAGCTTGTGGTAAGAAGAGTGATCTAGCCTTATCGCTCAATCGTGCCTTCTCATTTACAATAGCACTTCCACCCGTTGTAAAAATGACACTGCTACCAATAATCAACCCCATTGAAATTGATATAACCCAGCCCCAAAATCGTTTGGATGTTGCAAATCGATATAAATACGGTAATAGGAAGAGTACGGAAAGAAAAGCGCTCAACCAGCCAGTTCGAGAAGCAAGAAATAACAGTAATGGAACAGTAATTACGGGCATTAAATAAAGAAGTATAACTTCACTTAATTGACTATGATATTTCTTCGGATGTTTAGTGAGTAAATACCCTGATAGAGTAAGGCCCGTAGCAAGAAAACTAGCCATTACATTAGGCTGCTGAAAAATGCCATAGGGACGGTTTTCAATAGTATTATAGCCGAACCAATTATTAGGTTCGAGAACAAGGTATTGCAACCAGCCAAATATGGCCTGAATGAAGACCGCAATAGTGATAAACCATAGTAAGCGCTGCTTCTGCTTATTACTAAAGCAAAATTGCTGGAGAATAAAGAACAGCGTTAAGCCAGACCAAAGTCCGATGAGTCGTTCCTGAGAAAGGGAAAAGTCTGACTTGGGGTAGATTATGGGTAAGGTTAATAGTACGCAACAAAGAAATAGGCCGACGGTGAGCTTGTTATACCTAATGAACCCTTGGGTGCCTATCTGATAAAAACCGATAGCTATAGAGATAAATACAGCTATCCACGTTGTACTATTAAAAGAGAGTGCTAGCCCTGAGCCTCCTGGGTTAGGCGTAAAAACGTGCATACCGATTAGAAGAATAGCAGCAATAGAGGCAAGAAAGGGTTTAGTCAGTGGCAACTTAGGTTTCTGGGGTTCTAAGCTTGTTCCAGTTAGATGAATGCTTGCCATTAGTTGTTGTGTCCTTAAAAGGTAGCAGACCATAGTTGGCCTGCTGTTCTTACTATTTTTGCTTATTTTAACATAGGCTTGAGAAATCTTGCTGTGTGCGAGCCAGTTATTTGTGATACCTCTTCTGGTGTACCCTGAGCAATAATTTCTCCACCTCCTTGTCCGCCTTCTGGCCCTAAATCGATAACCCAATCGGAAGTCTTGATTACATCAAGGTTATGCTCGATAACGACCACTGTATTTCCATGATCTCTTAAGCGATGGAGAACGACCATTAATTGTTGGATATCATGAAAATGCAACCCTGTTGTGGGTTCATCCAATATATACAGTGTTTTCCCCGTGTCTCGTTTGGAAAGCTCCCTAGCTAGTTTTACTCGTTGAGCTTCTCCACCTGATAAAGTTGTTGCAGCTTGGCCAAGACGAATATAAGAGAGCCCTACATCGATGAGAGTTTGCAGCTTTCTGGCGATGACAGGGACAGGGTCAAAAAACGTACGCGCATCTTCTACTGTCATTCCTAATACTTGATCAATCGACTTGCCTTTATAATGAACCTCTAATGTCTCTCGATTATAGCGTTTACCTTTACAAACATCACAAGGGACGTACACATCGGGAAGAAAATGCATTTCAACCTTTATAACTCCGTCGCCTTGGCAAGCTTCACATCGGCCTCCGCGAACGTTAAAACTAAATCGCCCTGGTTTATAGCCCCGAGAACGAGACTCTTGCGTGCCTGCAAATAATTCTCTAATTGGAGTAAAAATACCGGTATAAGTCGCTGGGTTTGAGCGTGGAGTGCGGCCAATTGGGCTCTGATCAATATCGATAACCTTATCAAAATGTTCTAGACCAATGATTTTTTGGTACGGTGCTGGTGTGGCGGTTGTTGCCCCATTAAGTTGGGTATGAGCAATTTGATAGAAAGTATCATTAATAAGAGTTGATTTACCAGACCCTGAGACACCAGTAATACAGCTAAATAAACCGACTGGAATTTCTAGTGTGACATTTTTTAGGTTATTGCCCGTTGCACCAATAAGTTTAGCCACTTTATTTTTATCTTTGGGTGTACGATGGATTGGTATAGTGATTTCTTTTTTACCACTTAGGTATTGCCCTGTTAGAGACCTTGGCGTTGCTATAATGTCTTCTACCGAACCTTGTGCAACGACTTCTCCGCCATGAATACCTGCGCCTGGGCCTATATCAATGACATGATCTGCCATTTTTATAGCATCTTCATCGTGCTCTACGACTAATACTGTATTACCTAAATCGCGAAGGTGCGTTAATGTTTTTAATAGACGTTCGTTATCACGCTGATGAAGCCCAATTGAAGGCTCATCAAGAACATACATGACACCAACTAAGCCTGCACCAATTTGACTAGCAAGCCTAATACGTTGAGCTTCACCACCAGAGAGGGTTTCAGCACTACGAGATAGGTTAAGGTAGTTGAGGCCGACATTAACTAAAAATTGCAGGCGATCATTGATCTCTTTCATCACTTTATCAGCAATTTGTGCGCGTTGACCTTCCAGTTGTAGTGATTCAAAGAAGTTGAGGGTATCGGCAATGCTGAGTTCGACAATCTCAGGTAAAGTAGTATCTCCAATGAAAACATTGCGAGCTTCAAGCCTTAGCCGACTGCCGTTACAACTATTACAGGTGCGTGTTGAAATATATTTGGCAAGATCTTCTCGGACAGAATTAGATTCAGTATCACGGTATCTGCGCTCTAGATTATTGAGTATACCTTCAAACGGATGGCGCTTAACTCGTATATCTCCCCTGTCATTGACGTATTTAAACTCTATTTCTATACGTCCAGAACCTTTGAGAATCACATCTCGAATTTTATTTGATAGAGACTTAAAGGGGACTTTCAGGTCAAACTTGAAATGCTCAGATAATGAAGAGAGCATCTGAAAGTAATAATAGTTTTTCTGATCCCAGCCACGTATTGCACCTTCTGCGAGGCTTAAATTGTCATCGATTATGACTCTTTGAGGATCAAAGTATTGTTGGACACCTAACCCGTCACATGTATGGCAAGCGCCAGCTGGGTTATTAAATGAGAATAATCTGGGTTCGAGTTCTTGCATGCTATACCCACAGTGTGGACATGCAAAATTAGCGGAGAAAATGATTTCTTTTTCATCGCCGTCCATAGGCGATACAACTACAATGCCTCCTGATAATTCGAGAGCCGTCTCAAACGATTCAGCGAGTCTTTGTTGTACATCGTTGCGTACTTTGAAACGATCCACGACAACGTCAATGGTATGTTTCTTATGGAGCTCTAACGTGGGGGGATCCGATAAGTCGCAGGTTTCACCATCTATTCTAGCGCGAATAAACCCTTGCGCGGCTAAATTTTCAAGTGTTTTAACATGTTCGCCTTTGCGCTCTTTAATGATGGGAGCGAGCAGCATCATCTTTGAACCTTCAGGGAGTTCGAGAACCTTGTCGACCATTTGTGAAATGGTTTGAGCACTCAATGGCGCCTGATGTTCTGGGCAGCGAGGCTCACCCACGCGTGCATAAAGCAAACGAAGGTAGTCGTATACTTCTGTAATTGTACCTACTGTCGAGCGAGGGTTATGAGAGGTTGATTTTTGCTCAATAGAAATAGCTGGAGATAAACCTTCAATATGATCGACGTCTGGTTTTTCCATTAATGATAGAAATTGGCGTGCGTAGGCTGAAAGAGACTCTACATAACGACGCTGACCTTCGGCATAAAGGGTATCAAATGCAAGTGATGATTTGCCGGAGCCAGATAAGCCAGTAATAACGATAAGCTTGTCACGTGGAATTGTCAGGTTAACATTTTTTAAATTATGGGTGCGTGCGCCGCGAATGTCGATCTTATCCATTACTGTCGCTCAATGTAAAAATAAGTGGGCTAAGTATTACATAGAGTTAAGGAACTGCATAGAAGCACTGTATAAAAAAACAGTAAAAATCTCTGTATGGATTGGAAACTCCAGCGTTTAGACAATTAGGGGCTGTTGGACGGTTGAGCCAATTTTTACAGCTGGTTATTACATCAGTGTTGAGAGGTATTTTGCTTAGAATGACTAGGTAGAAACCTCCCTGATTGATTTAAGTACTTTATCTGAAATAAAAATTAACCGCAAAAATTCAAACAACCGTTATTATGCTTAGGCGTCTTTTGTTGTCGACTGTTTACCGAGCTCAGACTTTTTTGTGTCTTTGAGATATAGGTTTTCAAAACAGTAATTGGTCGCTTCTATGAAACCTTCAACACTGCCACAGTCAAAACGCTTACCTTTGAATTTGTATGCGAGTACACAACCTGCTTGAGCCTGTTTTAATAAAGCGTCCGTGATTTGGATCTCTCCACCTTTACCTGGCTGTGTATTTTCGATCAGTTCGAAAATGTCAGGTGTCAGGATATAACGACCTATAATCGCTAAGTTGCTTGGCGCAGTTCCCGGCTCTGGTTTTTCAACCATATCGTCCACACGATAAATATTGTCTTTAATCATTTCTCCAGAGATGACCCCATATTTGTGCGTTTCATCAGCGGGAACTTCTTGGACCGCGACAATTGAGCAGCGAAACTGTTTAAATAGTGCCACCATCTGCGCCAATACGCCTTCTTGTTCGTTAACACACAAGTCATCAGCTAAAACAACGGCAAAAGGCTCATCACCGACTAATTCACGTCCAGTCAATATAGCGTGGCCTAAGCCTTTCATCTCACATTGGCGAATGTAAGTAAAATTAGCTTTATCTATAATATCGCGAATATCGATTAGGAGATCTTCTTTATTGGTGCCACTAATTTGATGCTCTAACTCATAATTTTTATCAAAATGATCCATGATTGAGTGTTTACCGCGGCCTGTAATTATACACATACCATTCATACCCGCTTGAATTGCCTCTTCAACTCCATATTCAATTAAGGGTTTGTTAACGATTGGCATCATTTCTTTTGGCATTGACTTAGTCGCTGGAAGAAAGCGAGTACCATAGCCAGCCGCAGGAAAGAGGCATTTTTTTATCATGTTCATACCTGTATCAATGAATAAATTATATTGTTGGCGCAACTTTAACATTTTTTTCACTCAATGGATAAATTGTAATGAGCGTATTTTTACTTGTTCGCTCACAATTAGGACAGCATATGCTGATTTGCCCAAGCAATTGCCTGCACCCTATTTTTGACTGATAGCTTTTTAAATATTTGATATAGATGAGATTTAACCGTAAATTCGCTGATAAACAGATCATCCGCAATTTGCATATTTGAAGCGCCTGTTTTTAGGCACCTTAGAATTTGAATCTCACGAGAGGTCAGATCAACAGTAGCGGGAGATGTTTGGCTCAATACTACATGGCGATAGTAGTGAATAAGTTGTGCGGTAACTTTGCGGGGTAGCCAATTTTCACTATTGATAACTTCTTCGCACCCTCGAGCGATCGATTCTATGGACTCGTGGCGATAAAACAATGCTTTTATATTGCCAAAACACAGCAACTCTTCGGTTGTTAATCGTTTTTCGACATTAAATAAAATGGTTTCAAATATCTTGTTCGACAAAGGTAGATCGCGGATTTGGTTGTGGAGTGATTGATAATACTGATGATCTATCATAAGTATTTTATGTTTGTGTAACTGCATCGCATACATTAGGTCACTAGGCTCGATGCGGGGAATGTCAATGCATATCTTTTTTTGAATGCGTTCGATAATAGGGTCGTTTTGCTTTTTTTTCTCAGTTAGAAAATAAATAGTCCGAGCGTAAATATTTTTTGTCATAAGGCTTGATGTTATGTGTAATTGAGACATATGAGCAGAGTGAAGGAGAAAGACTTAGAGTTCCAACTCTAGTTATAATATTGCGTTTAGTTTCATACAAATAAGTAAGTTTTAGATCTATCAGTCACGTAATGACAGGTATTTACTCTAAAATAGTGTGTAGGCAGTGACTGAAGGGAGTCATTGTGAGGATTGCAATTTGTTCACGGACTAAAGCGTGTTATCCTTGTGGGCTATTGTGTTAATGAATGAATTTAGACGGAGCGAATCATGGCGAGCCGTGGAGTCAACAAAGTTATTTTAGTCGGTAATCTGGGTTCTGACCCAGAAGTGCGTTATATGCCAAGTGGTGGCGCTGTTGCGAACATTACGATTGCAACATCTGAGAGTTGGCGCGATAAATCCACAGGCGAACAGCGTGAAAAAACAGAATGGCATCGAGTATCTTTGTTTGGTAAATTAGCTGAAGTTGCTGGTGAGTATTTGCGTAAAGGCTCTCAAGTCTATATTGAAGGGCAATTGCAGACTCGTAAGTGGCAAGATCAGAGTGGCCAAGACCGTTATTCAACGGAAGTGGTTGTACAAGGTTTTAATGGTGTAATGCAAATGCTGGGTGGTCGTGCTCAAGGCGGTGCACCTGCTCAAGCGATGGGTCAGCCTCAGCAGCAAGGAAGTTGGGGGCAACCTCAGCAGCCGGCTATGCAGCAAAATCAGCCACCTCAAGCACAACAGAACTATTCACAGCCCCAACAACAAAATCCAAGTCAGCCTCAATATAATGAGCCGCCAATGGATTTTGATGACGACATCCCATTCTAACTCATTGAGTCTTGAAAAAAGCCGCGAATTTCGCGGCCTTTTTATATAGTTAAAACAATAAACTTGCCAGCGAGTAACTCCATCTGTTATTTGTGTTTAATTGATGATTAGAGTCTTGGATATTTTACTTCCATGAAAAGGAATTCATTACCTATGAGGTATACACCTACCTTAAAGCTAAGCACTCGTCTGGTTGCTTTTGTTACGCTAATTGTCATTAGTGCGATGTTTATCCTATTTCTAGGTGGAACCCTCTCATTTAAGCGTTTGGGGCAAGAGTATCTCGAGCATTCATTACAAGGTATTGTTGAGGTTTTAGATAAGGAAATGGAAGATCCAGAGGCAGCTGACTCTCTACAGCGCTGGATGCCTAAAATGCTACGAGCCTCGAATATTATTGAAATGGAGCTTTTATCTGCTAACGGTATTATTTACCGCTATAAAGATACCTCGTCAACTATTGAGCAAGCTTTACTTTATGATGCTGTATATCAATTGAAGCGCAACCCCGATTATCGTCTCCATTTTCGAGCTGTTCCTCCATACATCGGCTATGGGTATTCTCTTGAAGCTTTGTGGTCTATAACTTTGGCTGTAATTCTGATCGTATTTTGTCTCATGCGTGGTGTGAAATGGTTAAAAGAACAGTTAGAGGGGTCGGAGCTGCTTGAAGAGCGAGGCAGAATGATTCTAGCAGGCCGAGTGGAAGCGTATGCAAAAGGGGATATTAAAGAGTGGCCATATACCGCAAGTGAGGCTTTAGACAGCTTAATTGAGGAGTTACAGGATGCTCGTCAAGAGCGAAGCCGTTTTGATACGTTTATCCGAACGCAAACTTTTTTGGATCAGCTCACAGGTACTGCTAATCGTGTGTTGTTTGACAGTAAATTAGAAGCAGCCTTGTCTGAACAAGGATCTCATGGCGGTGTATTGTTGTTGCGTATTGACGATTGGGAGCAATTAAGGGAAGAGTCAGGTAAGCAAGCGGCAGATGATTTTGTCATTAGCGTGGGTGAAAGCCTAAATAATATTATTCAACGTTATCCTGACGTAATTCTTTCACGGTATTATGGGTCTGATTTTGCTATTTTTGCTCCTCATTTGAGCGGTGCAGATGTATCAAAAATAGCCTTAAGTAGCCTTAATCAGTTAACTAAACTGCAAACTCCTGCTCCACTAGAAAAAGATAACTGGATACATATTGGCATTACTATGTATCGGGAAGGAGAAATTCAGGAGCGCATACTGGGTGAGGCGGAAACTGCGCTAAAAAGTGCCCAGTTACAGAGAGTCAATACATGGAACAAGTTTAAGAAGCACCAATACCATGATGAGGAGCGCGGTAATGTTCGCTGGCGAACTTTATTTGATCTGACTATTCACACCGATAAATTGGTTATTTATTACCAGCCTTGTTATACCTTTGATTCTCATAAAGAAAGATCACTTGATCATAATGAAATTTTTGTCAGATTAAATGAACCTGATAAGGGACTTATTAAAGCTTCGCGATTTAACTCGGCTATTGAGTCTGTTGGGTATGAAGCGGTATTAGATCGTGCGGTATTTTCTGCGTTGATTAAATTCCTAAAAGTATCACCAGTGGGAATGTGTTACGCTGTTAATATTCATGTAGTTCCATTTGCTGATAGAAGTTATCTGAAATGGTTTCAGTATGAACTACTACAATTAACATCAGGACAAAGAAAGCAGTTAGTGTTTGAATTTGCTGAGGCAAGACTTGTTAAGCATTTAGATTATATGAGGCCAGTGATAAAAATGCTTGCTGGATTAGGTTGTCGAATAGCTGTTGGACAGGCTGGGAGAGCCATTGTGAGTACTCACTATTTGAAAGATCTTCCTGTTGATTTTCTAAAGTTACATAGAAGCTTAGTAAAGCAAATCGATCAGCGTGATGAAAACCAACTTTTTGTTCGAAGCTTATTGGGAGCGAGTGAAGGATTAAAAACACAAGTTATTGCGGTTGGGGTGGATAACAAGCAAGAATTCAAAACCATGATACATTTGGGGGTACAAGGTGTTCAAGGTCGATATTTTCAACCTGAGCAGCAGTTGTTACCAAAATCAGAACCAGATAAAAAAGCAATGACGGCCAGTCAAGTTCGTATTGGACGTCGTAACCGATGGCGAAAAGTTAGTGGTAAATGAACATTCAGTCTTTGATCGGAAAGTTTAAACGCAACAATCAGGCTCGTAATACCCTGACGGTTGTGATCCAACCTAGTGAACTGTATTTTTCTCAGTTAACTGGTGTTGATATTCCCTCTAAAGTATCAGTTGAGGATGGCTCATGGCAAGGCACTCTGCGCCGTTGCCTTGATGATATCGAGCTTTCCCATCTGACACTTGATGTCGTCCTTAATTCAAAGCTCTATCAGACATATCAAATTGAAAAGCCAAATATACCACCAACAGAATTGAGTGGTGCTTTGCCTTTTCTGCTCAAAGACCTCATCAGTGAAAAAGTGACTGATATTATTGCTGATTCTGCAGAACTGCCTGGTGGAAATAAACTCCAAGTCTATGTGGTGGTAAAGAGCCTCATTATTGAGTTACAGCAAATGCTTTTAACATTGGATGTCCAGCTTGGCCGTGTGCTGGTTGAAGATGAGGTTTGGGGTGTTTCAGCGGCAGAGCTTGGCAGCTTTTTGCTATTGCAGCGCAGCAAGCAACGTAGTTTTCGAGTTAGTGCATTTGTTGAGCATCATTGTGCTTTTCAACGAACCATGCGAGGTATTGCGTCACCATTAACTGGTGTTGCCACAAGTATCCTACAGCTTGATGGTATTGCTCTTGAGCTGCAACGTTCGATTGATTATCTATCGTCACAATTGAGAGGCAGCTCTCTGCACAAGATGAAAGTTTGTTGTGATGAAGAAGAGCTGCAAGAGTTAGTTGAAGCATTAAACGAGCGCCTTAATGTCAGCGTGGCAAGCTTAACAGAGGAGCAATGTGATTCAGGAGAGGTGCTGATAAAATTTGTGTCTCACTTGAGTGCAAATGCGATTAACCTCTACCCAGACTCGATTAAACCGAAAACAGAGCATTTAACGCTAGCAAATATTGCAATAGGTTGGGCGGCAGTAGGTGGTTTCTTGCTCACAATGTTTGGTTACCTCTATTTTCAACATACCCAATTAAACAATGAACTGCAACACTATGCTAAACAGCAGCAACAAGCAGAGCAAAAGCTAGCAGAGTTCAACAAGCGCCTCGTAAAGCATAAGCCATCAGCGGCAAAAATAGCTGCCGTCGAAAGGCTTAAAGCTGATATTCAAGGTACGCGTGCTTCATTAAAAGCCGTGGCTGAGTTTGATAAATCTCAGCAGATGGGATATTCCGGTGTGATGAAAGCATTGGCAAAGTTAGGCCGGCAGGATATATCTCTTAACAGCATTTTTATTGATGCGAACACTATGGATTTACAAGGTTTGGCACGTGAACCTAAAGCCATTCCTAACTGGGTTAGCCAGTTTCAATCTGATATTAACCTTGTGGGGCGCACCTTTGAGCAATTGCGTATCGGACGCAATGATCAAGATATAGTTACTTTCGAGCTTATCACTCAACGGGAGAATAAGTGATGAATCGAATATGGAATCAACTAGATAATAGATTTAGCACACTGAACCAAAGAGAAAAGCTTCTCTTAGCCATATGTGGTTTGGTCGTGATTGCTCTCACTATGTTGGCATGGCTTATCGAGCCTGTAGTTAAATCGAATCAGGAACTCACGCGGCAAGTAGGCTTAACCTCACAAAATCTTCAAAGCTTAGAAGCAGATATATTGGTAGTTACTGCTAAGCTAAAAAAAGATCCTAATGAAAATTTAAACATAGAGTATAAGAAATTACTTACTGAGAGTCAGCGGTTGTCTGAAAAGTTGGCTCTGATGATAGAGAGTTTTATTTCACCAAGTTTGATGGCGGAGTTGCTAGAAGGTGTTTTAGCAGAAACCCAAGGCCTTAAATTGGTTCTATTAGAGTCGCTAAAGGCTCAGCCGATTGTGGGAGAAGTAGACAACCAAGCTCAAACAGAGTATTACGTGCACCCTGTGAAGATAGAACTAACAGGTAGTTATTTTTCAATTCTGAGCTATCTGAAAACGTTGGAATCTATGCCAGTTCATTACTACTGGAGAAGCTTTAGCTACAAAGTAGAGAACTATCCAAATGCACGAGTGATTCTTGAAGTATATACCTTGGGAACAAGGCAGGAGTTTATTGGTGGTTAGAGTATTGTGTGCTGTATTTTTGGTCTATTCATCTTTGGGAAATACCTCTCAAGACCCAACAGCGCCATTGGGTTGGCAAAAGCCTGAGACAACTGAATTCAGTAATAAGAAGGTGCAGCAGCCACTACCTAAATTACAAAGTATTGTTTGTCTTAGCAATGATCAATGCCAAGCGGTATTGAGTGGCAATGTTGTTCTTGTCGGCGAATTGGTCAATGGCTTTAAAGTCAGCCGCATAGAGCCTCAAATGGTTACACTTTCACGAGGGAGTAAGCAATGGAAACTCGAACTTTTTACTCTGGATATTAAACATTAAGGTAATTTGGATTATATGCGTAAGCTCGTTATAGCAGTTGTTGTTGCGTCATTAACTGGTTGTTCAATGGGGCATCGCGAGCCGGTTGAAATAAAAGATACGCTCAACGAAGCGATCAATGAAAGTGGTGGTCACGGTTTACAGCAGCTGCCGCCTTCTGTTGAAGCTGATTTAATGCCGGAACTTGAACATGCAGGTTTAACAGAATCGAAAACTGTGAAACGCTTTCGAGTTCATGCTAATGAGGTTGACGCGAAAGCTTTTTTCACAAGCTTAGTCAAGGGAACAGAGTACAGTATGGCTTTGCACCCTGATGTGTCTGGCAGTATAACGGTAAACTTGTTAGATGTATCTTTAGATGAAGTCTTGTCTGTTATTCGCGATCTATATGGCTACCAAGTTGAGAAAAGCGGTAAGGTTATCCAGATATATCCAGCGGGGCTTAGAACGGTCACAATACCGGTTGATTACTTACAATTTAAGCGTAGCGGGCGTTCCAATACAGTTATAACTACTGGGACTATCACCAATAGTGATTCTTCGAGTTCTTCTTCTAGTAGCTCGGATTCATCTACCACTAGCTCTTCTTCTAACACTTCATCTAAAGGGGGAACGGAAATTGAAACCACCAGTGAAAGTGACTTTTGGCCACAGTTAGAACAAGCAGTCAGCCAGCTTATTGGTTCGGGTGAAGGTCAAAGTGTTGTGATAACTCCCCAAGCAGGGATCATCACAATTCGAGCTTTCCCTGATCAAATTCGCGAGGTACAAAATTTTATTGGTATGTCTCAGCAAAGACTGCACCGGCAGGTGATTTTGGAAGCTAAAATTTTGGAAGTTACTTTAAGAGATGGTTATCAGCAGGGGATTGATTGGTCAAAGGCCTTTACGTCTAGTGGAACTAATTACACTTTAGGTCAAGGAAGTCCAACGACCCCTGTGCCTGCCTTGCCGGGTTTAGACTCTATTGGCGCTTTGCTTGGAGGGCCTGGTAACCTAGTGATATCCAGTGGTAGCTTTGATGCTGTGATTAGTTTTATGTCCACACAAGGTGATCTTAATGTTCTATCTAGTCCGAGAGTGACGGCATCGAATAACCAAAAAGCAGTAATTAAAGTAGGAAACGACAGTTACTATGTGACAGATTTTTCCAGTAATACTAGTAGCGGAACGACAGCCTCAAATACGTCGACAGACATAGAACTTACTCCATTTTTCTCTGGTATTTCCTTAGATGTTACGCCGCAAATAGACAATGATGGCAGTGTTTTATTGCATGTACACCCTGCTGTGATTGACGTTAAAGAAGAGACCAAAGATATTACCAATGGTACTGATAAGGTAACTTTACCTGTCGCGACAAGCTCTATTCGTGAGTCTGATTCTGTAATAAGAGCTCGTGATGGTGATGTGGTTATAATTGGTGGCTTGATGAAATCAAACACGATTGATCAAACTTCAAAGGTTCCGTTTCTCGGCGATATACCAGGTCTTGGTTACTTGTTCCGTAACACGACTCAGTATACTGAAAAAACGGAACTTGTAATTTTGCTCAAGCCAACCATAGTTGGCGTTAACACTTGGCAAAAAGAACTTGAACGTTCCAGAGATTTGTTGGAAGAGTGGTTCCCTGATGAGCAGTAGTAGCTTATGTATCTTGAGTATTTTGGTTTAACGCAATTTCCTTTTCATCTGACACCTAATACTGAATTATTTTTGGGTTTGGAGCCTCATTATGAGGCTATCCAAACGGTCTACTCTGCAATACAAATGGGAGAGGGCTTAATCAAAGTGACGGGGGAAGTCGGCACAGGTAAAACTATGGTGTGTCGAATTCTAGTCAATCAACTGGATGAAGAATTTCAGTTGGTTTACTTACCTAACTCTGCTCTCAATGGTGATGGGTTACGTAGAGCGATTGCCACTGAGCTCGATGTGACAGTTTCTGACTCAACAACTTTGGTTGGTGATATTCATACTAAACTTATACAACTGGCCCGAGCTGGTTCGCAGGTCGTGGTATTTGTTGATGAAGCTCAGGCTCTCAGCGACGAGGCGCTGGAGGTACTGCGTTTATTTGGTAATTTGGAAACTGAGCACAGTAAACTGTTACAAATAGTACTGTTTGGTCAACCCGAATTGGATAAGCGTCTAGAGCAGCATCACCTACGTCAGTTGAGACAGAGGGTTACCTTTAGTGCTCAGTTGAGAGGATTAACACTTTCTGAAGCAGTTGCTTATATTGATAATAGGCTTCAAAAATCTAATGCTGAGATAGATTTCTTTACTCTAGCTAATAAGAAAGCTATCTGGAAAGCGAGTCGCGGTATACCGAGGTTAATTAATCAAATATGCCACAAGTGTTTAGTACTAGCATGCAGTCAGGGGAGTGTGATGGTAAATAATCAGCATGTATTTAGTGCCATTCACGATACTTATGATAGTTGTAAACCAAGGTTTAAAAAACCACTTATATGGGGGTGGGGTATATCATGAGTACGATTAATAATGCGCTTTCAAAGCTATCGAAACAGAACTCGAAGCAACAACCCGAGCTAGTATTAAAAGCGCAAATACAACCGATTAAACAGCTGAAAGTGTTACCTTGGATTGTTGGTAGTTTTACCCTAAGCCTTGCTGTTGGTGGATGGACGTTATCGACTCAGGCTCCATTGGAAGTCACCCCAAAAATTCCCATCATTAAAGCACAATCGTCTGCTGCGCCCTTATCCCCGACAGCAAAATCTTCAGTAAGTACAGAAGTTATTTATACTTCCCAGCTAAGAGCTAAGATACCTGCCGCTAAAAACCAGCGGGTAATAAAAACTGAAGGTCCAAGCTCAAAAGTCCCTTCGGTACTGTTGGTGAGTAAGAGTGCTGCACAGCCAAAGGCTAGGCACACATCGTTTAGCAAGGCATCGGTAGGTGAGATGATCATTCATCAAGTTGAACTGTCACCAATGCAGTTAGCAGAAAAAGCTCAACACAGAGCGAGTAAAGCGCTTGATAACAATAACCTTGACCAAGCTCTGGATGAATACCAACTTGCCCTTCGTTATGTGCCAAATAACATTGAAGTGCGCAAGAAATTATCGGCTTTGTATTATGGCAAAGGTGACGTCAGAAAGGCAGTTGAGATATTGAGTAAAGGCATTCAAATCGATAAAGAGTCGGCTGTACTTAGGCTGTCGCTCGCTAAGTTACTGATCAAAGAAAAGCAAAATGATGCAGCATTGACAGCCTTAGTTTATGTCCCTGAGCAGGCGTCTGTCGATTACATCTCATTACGAGCTGCACTGGCTCAGAAATCTCACCATGATGATATTGCGCTTAATAGCTATCAGAGTTTGGTTTCTTTGGAGCCAGACTCAGGCCGTTGGTGGCTTGGTTTGGGTATACAACAAGAGCGAGCATTGGATTTACCGAGCGCAGAGCAGGCATATCAGCAAGCATTAAACAAACTTGGTTTGTCCAGTCAGTCTCAACAGTTTATTCGCGATCGTTTGGCCTTGATCCGCCACTTAGAGGAACAACCAGATGCAAATTAAACTCAGAAAACGTCTCGGTGACTTGCTGGTGGAAGAAGGGATTATTAGTGAATCCCAAGTAGAAGAGGCACTAGCGGTCCAAAAGAGCTCAGGTAGAAAGCTAGGTTCAACACTGATTGAGCTTGGTTTTTTGAGTGAGCATCAGATGCTGAGTTTCCTTTCTCAGCAGCTAGATGTACCACTGATTGATTTAGCCAGAGCACATGTTGATGTGGATGCGGTGCAGATTTTGCCTGAAGTTCATGCGCGCCGATTACGCGCTATGGTGATTGGCCGTCAGGAAAATACATTGAGGGTTGCGATGAGCGATCCTGCGGACTTGTCTTCGCAAGAAGCATTACTTGATCAATTGGCACAATACACGATTGAGTTTGTCATTACTCCAGAGCAACAGTTAGTGGACGGCTTTGATCGCTATTATCGTCGAACAAAAGAAATAGCGTCATTCGCCGAGCAGTTACAGGCAGAGCACCAGGTTACTGACTCATTTGATTTCAATATTGAGGACGAAGACAGTGATGAAGTCACGGTCGTTAAGTTGATTAACTCCTTGTTTGAAGATGCGATTCAAGTTGCGGCATCGGATATCCATATCGAGCCTGATGCTGATGTATTACGCCTACGTCAACGTATTGATGGCGTTTTGCATGAAACGCTACTGAATGAAGTTAATGTTGCACCAGCCTTGGTGTTGAGGCTCAAACTCATGGCTAATCTGGATATCTCAGAAAAGCGTTTACCTCAAGATGGGCGTTTCAATATTCGTGCTAAAGGCCAATCGGTTGATATTCGTATGTCGACCATGCCAGTCCAACATGGTGAATCTGTGGTAATGCGTTTGCTAAACCAATCTGCCGGGGTACGAAAACTTGAGGAATCAGGTCTTCCTGAGCATATATTGGTCCGTTTAAGGCGGCAGTTAAAGCGGCCACACGGCATGATACTGGTTACTGGGCCAACTGGCTCAGGAAAAACCACGACTTTATATGGTGCATTAACGGAGCTCAATCAGCCAGGTAAAAAAATTATTACCGTTGAAGATCCTGTTGAATATCGTTTATCTCGTGTAAATCAGGTTCAGGTTAACCCTAAAATAAATCTCGATTTTGCCACTATTCTACGCAGTTTTCTTCGCCAAGATCCCGACATTATCTTAGTGGGGGAGATGCGTGATCAAGAAACGGTTGAAATTGGTTTGCGGGCTGCGTTAACAGGTCACTTAGTATTGAGTACGCTGCATACCAATGATGCCGTAGATAGCGCTTTGCGTATGATGGATATGGGAGCGCCGGGGTATCTTGTTGCCAGCGCTGTGCGTGCTGTAGTTGCTCAGCGATTAGTGCGTAAAGTCTGCCCAGATTGTAAAACTGATGCCAAGTTAGAGGAAGCTAAAAAGCAATGGCTTGCACAGCGTTTTCCAAACCAAGAACAATCCTCGTTTGTCAAAGGTAGAGGTTGCCAAAACTGTAATCTTACTGGCTATCAGGGCAGGATCGGTGTATTTGAAATGTTGGAGCTTGAGCACGATATGATGGACATGTTAAGAGCAGGAGATGCGGTAGGCTTTGCCTCTGTCGCTCGCCAAGCTGAAAGCTACAAGCCTTTGCTGGCATCGGCTATGGAACTTGCCCTGCAAGGTGTAGTCAGTTTGGACGAAGTGATGACGCTTGGTGAAGGTGATGCATCAGGCTCTGTTGATGCAATTTATTTGTAGGTTAAGTGATGCCAGTGTTTCGTTATGAGGGAAGAAATCTAGATGGCTCTGCGGTTGCAGGGCAGGTCGATGCCACCAGTGAAGAAGCTGCGGCTGAGTCTTTGATTAACAAAGGTGTGATCCCGACTGCTATTACTTTGGGTGGTGGCGGTAGTAGCTTAAACTTTGATCTTAAAGCTTTATTAACACCTTCTATCCCACTTGAAGTTTTGGTGATTTTTTGTCGCCAACTATACAGCCTAACTAAAGCTGGAGTCCCACTCCTTCGTTCGATGAAAGGTCTCACGCAAAACAGTGCCAACAAACAGCTTAAAGAGGCTTTAGAAGAGGTTGCTCATGAACTGACCAATGGTCGTGGTTTGTCAGCTTCGATGCAAATGCATCCTAAGGTTTTTAGTCCTCTATTTGTTTCCTTAATCCACGTAGGTGAAAACACAGGTCGTTTGGATCAAGCTTTGCTGCAACTGGCAAATTATTATGAGCTGGAAGTGGAAACTCGCAAGCGGATTAAAACCGCAATGCGTTACCCAACTTTTGTGATCAGTTTTATTCTCGTTGCGCTATTTGTTCTTAATGTGAAAGTGATTCCTCAGTTTGCGAGCATGTTTTCCCGTTTTGGCGTTGATTTACCTCTACCAACAAGAATTATCATTACCACATCTGACTTTTTTGTTAATTACTGGGCCTTGATTTTAGGTGTGATGCTTGGAGCCCTATTTGGCTTTAAAACTTGGCAACGCACGCCTAATGGTCAGGAGAAATGGGATAAATTTCGTCTGCGCATGCCAATCATTGGTGATTTGGTCAATCGAGCCCAGCTGTCTCGCTTTTCTCGCACTTTCGCGTTAATGCTTAAAGCAGGTGTTCCGCTTAACCAATCATTAGCGCTTTCGGCGGAAGCTTTGGAAAACAAATTTCTAGAAAACCGTTTGCTGGAGATGAAATCGTCGATTGAGGCTGGTGGTACTATTTCATCAACTGCAAGTAATAGCCAAGTTTTCACGCCGTTAGTATTGCAGATGCTATCTGTGGGAGAAGAAACAGGGCGGATTGATGAACTATTATTAGAGGCAGCAGACTTTTATGATCGAGAAGTTGATTATGATCTTAAAACGCTAACAGCGCGAATAGAGCCTATATTATTAGTAGTAGTGGCTGGTATGGTGTTGATTCTTGCTTTGGGAATATTCCTCCCTATGTGGGGAATGTTAGATGCTGTTCAGGGCTAATATTGCTATGGTTCCGGACAGGTCTCGACTGGTCATTTGGCTGGTTACGATCAGTATTTTACTTTTGAGTTTGCTTAGCGTGGTAGAAAAGCTGCAAGCAGATATGAATGAAACGGCATTTTTGCTCGCGAGTAAGAGAATAATTGAAAGGGCTGGTTTTTATAAACAGCAGTGGGTGTTAAAGGGGCAGCCAGAACGGCTGGAGGTAGATAGGAAAAAAATCCTATTTTCATCCAGTGGCTGGGCGCTGCCAATAGGTGATAAAAGTATTTCGAGCTGCCAGTTTTGGTTTGCGTTACTTTATCCAGAGCAAAGGGTACTCGATGAAAGTCCAGTACGTGTGGTTGAGCATTCTGAGTTAGATAATTATCGCTGTAACTATATTTTTGCTCAAGGCAAGCAAATTCAGGTTCAGTTAGTAGAAGGTAAGTTTAGCGTTGATACTGACAGTGACTAGAGTAAAAAACGTAATATTTGTTTTGGTTATAATTGGTGCGTTAAGTATAATGCGCGCCGCTAGATGGCGAGTTGATAATTATGCTAAGTAAGCAGTCGGGTTTCTCTTTAGTTGAGCTGGTAGTGGTGATTGTAATTGTTGGTTTATTAGCAGTGGCAGCCTTGCCGCGCTTTTTAGATGTGACAGACAGTGCTAAAAAAGCCAGTGTAGAGGGAGTGGCGGGAGGCTATGCCACTGGAGTCTTGTCTGCGCGTGCGCAGTGGGAGGCTGAATCCCGCCCTTCAGTTACGGTTAATACAGAGATTTACAACAGTGTTAATTATGATGGCGTTGAGTTTTGGCTCACGCGGGCAAAAAATAGCAGTGATACGGATACAGGGTTTCGTGATGGCTATCCATGGGCAGTTAAAACCGATGATACTAGCTTCCCGGCGACCCTGACTAATCAGATCTGTGTTGATCTGATGGAGAACTTGTTGCAGAACTCTCCAGGTGTGGAGATCGCAGACACTGCTAGTGGTAACGATAATATTAAATATTCGGCACAGGCTGAGCGTAATGAACGCTGTACTTATATCCAAAAAGTCGGCGGCGTTGATAATCAGTTTGTGTATGAGATTAAAACGGGTCGCGTTATTGTCACGCTTCAATAAAGGGCCCAAGTAATAAGAGAGATATAAGATGAAAAAAAGACAAGCTGGATTTACCCTGATTGAATTAGTGGTGGTAATTGTGATTTTAGGGATATTGGCAGTAACCGCAGCGCCTCGCTTTCTTAGCCTCCAAGGGGATGCTCGTGAGGCATCTTTACAAGGGTTAAAAGGCGCAATGGATGGTGCAGCTGGTATTGTCTACGGAAAAGCGGCTATAGATGGACTAGATACTGCCTCAGCTGCAACGAATGTTAGTGCTGGGAGTACAACGGTTAGTACTATTTTTGGCTATCCTACTGCTAATACTGCAGGCATTGGCGCTGCAGTTACGGGGTTAACCACTGATTGGGCTGTGGCTGCTAGTGTAGCTGACACCTCTATTTCTTATGGTTTTTCAGGCTCCCCATCAGCAACTTGCGCTGTGACTTATACCCAGGCAACCTCTGGAGCTGCCGCTACGTCAGTCGTGGTTAATGGTGGTTGTTAACCAATCTTGAGTGAGGCCAGCGACGCTGGCCTTAGTTATCTTTTCTGCTTCCAGAGAATTTTCCGTATAAGTGGGATTGAGTCGACGCCAGTTTTGATATTTAGCACCTATAATTAAAGCGAAAAATAACCCACTCAAGGTTTATATGCCTATCAAGCAAGACCAAGGCTTTACACTCGTTGAGCTTATCACCATTGTTATCCTGCTTGGGATTGTCTCTTTATATGCCTCCAGTCGCTTTTTTGGTAAAAGTGGTTTTGATGCCCAGCTTCTAGAGCAAGAAGTACTTTCTTCTTTACGTTTAACCCAGCTTAGATCTATGAATCGTAATGGCTTTTGTGGCCGCTGGATGGTAAGCAATAACCAAGTGATGCAAATTTCTCCTACAGCGTCAGTTGGGTCTTGTAGTGTCAGTTTACCAAGCGATACCAGCGATAGTAGCTATGTAAATGCTCAACAGTCCAATGTGCAGCTAAGTCTTGATGCTGATGGTAATGTTGACTTTATTGATTTCGATGGCTTGGGTCGTCCGCAGCAGTGTGCAACAGCGGAATGCACGGTCACGCTTGTAGGGCAATCAGGTACACAGCGCTATATCTGTATTAATTCACAAGGGGGTATCTATGCCAAAACATCAAATTGCTAAGATGTTTGGCTTTACTCTGATTGAAATGATCATTGTCATCACCATTTTGGCGATAGCCGTTGGCGGGGTTTCTACTGCGCTTTTTCCAAGGGGAAAACAAAGCGCTGATCAAATAGCGGCCGTGAAAGCGGCTGAGCTTGGACGCGCGGTGATGGATGAAGTGCTGGGCAGAAACTTTGATCAAAACTCGGGCCCAAATGGAGGCTTGCCAGAATGCGTGCTGCCATCGGGACAGAGTAATTCTTGTACTTCCGTGGGCAGTTTAGGCGCTGAGTCTGGAGAAAGCGATAATACATTTTACAACGATGTGGATGACTTTAATGGCTTTAATGGAAGTGCACGTGATGTGCTGGGCAATACCCTCAGTAATGGTTACCAAGGCTACAACATAGCGATAGACGTTTTTTATGAAGCTTTTAATGGCGGCGTGATGCAAGGTACGGTATCTGCCACTTCAACTCACTATAAACGCATTGAAGTGGTGGTTACTGACCGTCAGGGTAATGATTACCCATTTGCAGCCATTAGAGGGAACTATTAATGCGAGTAGGCAGGATGCATGGGTTTACTTTGATTGAAATGGTGATTTCAATTACGTTACTCGGTATTGTTGGTTTGTTTATCGGTGAGGTGATTCGCCAGTCTTTAGTGCTTTATTCTGACTCTGCCACTCGTGAGACATTGATTCAACAAGGCCGTTTTGTTACCGAAAGGTTACGCAGGGAAATCCGTGAAGCAGTACCTAATAGTGTGATTGTTAGCAGTGATTGCATTGAAATCTTACCCATTACCAACAGTGCTATTTATCTCGATCTTCCCTCACCATCTACCGCGTCTTCTGCGATTCGAGTTTTGCCAATCGAGAAGAGTATTCCGGCCAATGAGAGAGTGGTTGTTTACCCAACTAGTGCCGCTGAGCTTAGATCCGATGTAACCGCTATAGGCCAAACAGCCCAAGTTCAGACAGCGGTTGATTTTGCTGTGAGTGGAGCAATGACAAGTATGATGGATGTGACTTTGACGCAATCAAGCGGATTTGTGACACTTAGTCCCGCTGATCGCCTTTATTTCTATCGAGAGCCCGTGGCATTTTGTCTTGTGGGTAATGAGTTATTGCGCTATTCCGGCTATTCTTTAAACAGAGCCTCGTTGGCGCCAGCTTCCCTAAATACTGGAGTTCGAGTGGCGGGTAATCTCAGCGATGTGAACTTTATCGTTGAACAGCCACAGTTGCAACGCAATGGTTTAGTGAAAATGGAGCTGATATTTGAGGATAACGGAGAGCAGGTAAGGTTTGATCATGATGCGCTTATCTACAACACGCCATAAACAAACCGGCAGTGGTCTGCTGCTGGTGATATTTATTATTGTGGTTGTGGTTGGCTTTGTCGCCGCAGTGGCTAACCGAAACCAAGAGCGTAGTAGCGATCAATTTATCGCCTCTGTAATCGGAACAAGAGCGGAACTGGCGGCTCGCTCTGCTGCTCAAATCGAGCTTAGCCGTTTCTATCAAACCCCATCTAACGGCAGTTGCCAGTCTCTTTCTGTCCAAACGATAACCCTACAAGGCAATGGTTTTTTTCAATGCTCAGCGAACGTTAGTTGTGTCAATGTTGGCCAGCTTGATGACAGCCGCAATATTTTCCAGATTACATCCACAGGGACCTGCAATGTGGGTGATTGGCAATTACAAAGAGTAATACAAGTCGGGCTTAAGCAATGAAATGGTTATCTTCTATTGGCTGCTTTTTACTGAGTTTGCTGTGTTCTGCCTTTGCGTATGCAGCACCCTTGTGTACTGATATTTTTACCGACCCTCCATCGGGAAATCAGAGTCCTAATGGTATTGTTCCCCCGCCAGATGTGATTGCTGGTACCAACTCAAGCTTGGACTGCTTTGTTAGCCGAGGAAACACCATCTGTTATGAGGGGGCAAATACTATACAGGCCAATTTCATGCCTGGCGACTATAGCTATTATCAAGGCCGTTTTGCTAATAGATCGGAACTGACGACCAATGGGGTAACGACTCGTCTCTATTTTGACAGCCTACAGTTAATAAATGCTGATCTCAACCCTAATGGGAACCCAGAAGATTTATTTATTTATGTTGCAGGTAGCCTCTCTATCACTGGGCAAAATAACGTCAATGGGATCATTTATGTTGCAGGTTCAGTCAATGTTGCTGGTAATGCTGATATAACAGGAGCGATTGGCGCTGGGGGGGCGCTGACAATCGGGGGTAATAGTGATGTCATTATAGACCCTGATGCGATTACCAATGCTGACCTATTGGATATGTGTGATGGTGGATCTAATCCATCACCACAATGCTTTAGTGATGATTTCAATGCGGGGTCATTGTCTGATTTATGGGTGACCTCAACCAGTAAAGGCTCTTTTCAACCACAAATTATAAGCAATAGACTGAGGTTTACCCAGGCTGTAAGAAATCAGGCAACGTCTTCTACTTATCAGCGCCTATTTCCTGCCGCAGACAATTTAGTTGAAATTGAGTTTGACCATTTTGCTTATGGCGGTAATGGAGCTGATGGTATAGGGATTGTGCTGTCCGATGCTCTAGTGACCCCAAGAGCAGGAGCTTTTGGGGGGCCTCTTGGTTATGGTTTCAAGCCGAATGAACCGGGTTTTGCTGGCGGTTGGCTTGGGGTTGGTATTGATGAATATGGTAACTTTTCTAGAGAGGGAGGCCAGGGTTTTGCTCCTGGAAGAAGGCGACAGTCTGTTGCAATCCGCGGCTCAGGGTTAGATGAAACAGGTTATCGATATTTAGCGGGCGCATGTAATAATGGTCAGACTAATACTGGGGGGAGCTGTCTATCTCCTACCGTTGATAATAATAATTCGGGTTCAGTTCATCGTTATCGTATTGTTGTTGATTCGCAAGTCAGTAATCAATCACAAGTAGAGATTTCGCGTAAAATAGGCAATGGTAATTGGCAGTCTATTGTTGGTCCAGTCAATGTGTTAGATAGCCAGTATAATCAGGCAGCAGTACCTGCTGACTTTTTACTATCTGTAACAGGTTCGACGGGTGGTAGTACCAATAACCATGAAATCGATAATTTTGAAGTGTGTGCACTTCGCTCACGTCCAATCGATGAGCAAATCGATCATTTTAGAATTACCCACACAGGGCAAGGCATTACCTGCAACAAGTCTGAAGTAACTATACGGGCCTGCAAAAATGCCACTTGTAGTGAGCTATTTACCGATACCGTTACGGTTTCTCTAGATCCGTCGAGTGTCTCTGGCGGTGGCGGTTGGGAAGGCGGCAACTTGCAAAGCTTTACTGGTGGTTCGGGGACTTTTTACATTAGAAAATATCAACCGGGAACAATAACCTTGGATGTTATGGGGTCTAATCCGCCCGCTCGACCATTTTCCACTAATCTATGCCAAATAGGCAGCGGAGGCTGGAGCGCATCAAATTGTGATCTAGTCTTTTCTGACAGCGGTTTTGACATTGATGTACCTGATAAATACGCCGCTGAAGTTGTAGAGGTAACCATAAGCGCAGTTAAGCAAGGTGATAGCAATACCAAATGTGATGTGGGTTTTGGCAATGTGACTAAGAGTGTGACCCTCTGGAGTCAGTATTTGAGCCCCACAGCTGCTGATATCATCGGTGATCCTAAAGTGTCTGTTGATCCAACTGGAACATATGTTCCACTTAATACAAGTGAGTCAGGAGCGGATAATTTTAACTTGGCCTTTGATAGCAATGGCCAAACAAAGTTTAATCTTAATTATGACGATGCAGGGCAGATGCAGCTGAATGCTAAATTTACTGGTACGGGGGATGAAAGTGGTTTGGAATTAACTGGGGCTAGTAATTTTGTGAGTTTTCCTGCTTCTCTTGCTGTAGTGGCAAAGAATTCTGCTGGAATTGAAGAGGAGTGTACCAGCATCGATGCGTTCTGTGATTGGTTTACCAAAGCGGGTGCGAGCTTTAACCTTGAAGTCACAGCGCTAGGTCAAACCAATCAGCCAACTCCTAACTATACGCATAGCGGCATCGATGTTGCTCACAAGTTGGTATCTCCTGATACTGAAAATTCTCAAGAAGGCACTATAAGCACAGTAAGCTATGACCATTCTGCTGTAGCTGGCAGCACTAACATTGTTTCCCAGTCTTTATCAGAAGTTGGAGTGTTTGATTTTACCATCACTCCTCCAGCAATATTCAATGGCAGTAGCGCGAAAACCATTACACCAGCTAAGAGTGTGTATCTGCGTTTTATCCCCGCTTACTTTGCAGCCTCTGTTTTTCAATCACCTACGCTGCAAGCGACTTGTAACAGCTTTAGCTATATTGGCCAGCCTTTTGACTATCTCGTTGCTCCCCGTTTAGCGTTAAACCCAAAAGCAACGGATGGTACAGCGGTTAAGAATTATGAATTTGGCGACTTTTGGCGTTATAACAGTAATTGGCCTGCGCGTGCGTACAGTGACAGTAATACCAGTGAATCGATTAGCTTTGAACAAGGTGTAGCAAATGTCGACAGATTTACAGACCCTAACAACGCAACAGTAGTGCAACTAAATAATGAACAGATCACATACACCAAAGGTGTGAGTCCTATAAATTCTTTTGCAGCAAATCTTCAGCTTACTCTGGGTGCAAGCGATATCACCGATCCAGATAATGTTTGTTATAAAACAGACGATTCGAACTCCACTAGTGATTGCTTAGGTATTAGCTTTAGTAGTGATAATGCAATGCAGTTACGTTGGGGGCGCTTATTGCTCAATGATACCTACGGCTCTGAGCTTGCTGCGCTGAGACAAAGGCTTGAATTGCAATATTACAACAGCAACCAGTTTGTCACTAATACAGTCGATTCTTGTACAAACTTTGGTCTCATTACCGACTTTTCTTTTAGTTCAAGTGATTACACAGTTGTCACCAGTGGTAGCCAGACGCCACCTGAGGTCAATGCTTCCCTAACATCTGCCACAGCTAGCAACGGTGAGTCTTGGTTAGAATATAGTGCGCCAGGCTCTGGAAATACGGGGACGATTACCTCATCTTTTAATATGAAGATCAGGGGAGTGCCCTGGCTAAGAGAAGATGCGAATAATGACGGCAGTCTCGATGATGATGATAATTCGGTTTCTGGGCAGGTTCAGTTTGGTATTTACCGAGGTAGCGATCGAGTGATTTGGTGGAATGAACAAAACTAAGGTTTTACCGTGAACAAAAAATCATCGCAAGCGATAAACAAGCCTCATTCATTGCTTGATTTTTCGACTTTGGTTAGGAATCTGTTAGAAATTACACGTTTCATCCCATGTTTATAGCTCAATGCCTTGCTGATACCGCTAGGCATTGGTACATTTAGAGCAATTTTCTATCTTCTAATTCTTTCAGGACGAGCGAAGAGTATGTTCAAAAAACTTCGTGGCATATTTTCTAATGATTTATCTATCGATTTAGGTACTGCCAACACACTTATTTACGTCAAAGGGCAAGGTATTGTTCTTGATGAGCCTTCAGTCGTCGCTATCCGTCAAGACCGTAACAGAGCAGGTAAAAGTGTTGCTGCTGTGGGACACGGAGCGAAACAAATGTTAGGTCGTACTCCGGGGAATATTTCGGCGATTCGTCCAATGAAAGATGGCGTGATAGCTGACTTTTATGTCACAGAAAAAATGCTGCAGCATTTTATCAAACAAGTGCATGACAATAGTGTATTAAAACCTAGCCCGCGAGTTCTTGTTTGCGTGCCGTGTGGTTCTACCCAAGTTGAACGCCGCGCTATTCGTGAATCTGCACTTGGTGCGGGCGCTCGTGAAGTTTATCTCATTGATGAACCTATGGCGGCAGCAATTGGTGCAGGCCTGCGTGTTTCAGAACCTACAGGTTCAATGGTGGTAGATATCGGTGGTGGTACCACAGAAGTAGCGGTTATTTCGTTAAATGGTGTGGTTTACTCATCATCTGTGCGTATTGGTGGTGACCGCTTCGATGAAGCCATCATTAATTATGTTCGTCGTAACTATGGCAGCTTAATTGGTGAGGCGACGGCGGAGAAGATCAAGCATGAGATCGGTTCTGCGTACCCAGGTGACGAAGTAGAAGAAATTGAAGTTCGTGGTCGTAATTTAGCAGAAGGTGTACCACGAAGCTTTAGTTTAAACTCCAATGAAATCCTCGAAGCATTGCAAGAACCTTTGACAGGAATTGTCTCTGCAGTGATGGTAGCACTTGAGCAGTGTCCACCTGAACTTGCGTCAGACATTTCAGAAAACGGGATGGTGCTAACCGGTGGCGGTGCTTTATTAAAAGACCTTGATCGCCTTCTGACTGAGGAAACAGGTATCCCAGTCGTGATTGCAGAAGATCCATTGACCTGTGTTGCACGCGGTGGCGGTAAAGCTTTAGAAATGATTGATATGCATGGTGGCGATCTTTTCAGTGAAGAATAATCAAATTGGCCTGATTCAACTTGGGGCCTTTTTGAGTATATAAGGAACTCATATTCAATGAAGCCTATTTTTGGCAGAGGACCTTCACTTCAGTTACGGTTGTTTTTTGCGGTCATTATGTCAGCCAGCCTTATGCTGGCTGACAGTCGTTTAGGTGCATTTTCCCAAGTGCGTTATCTACTTAATAGTATGGTGGCGCCAATTCAATACTTGGCAGATGTCCCTCGCATTATGTTTGATGATGCTTACGAGCGGTTTAATATCCGCAAAGACTTTATGGAAAGCAACTACAAGCTTAAACGTGAAATTCTGCGTCTTAAAAACGATATGTTATTGCTTGATCAGTATCGTGAAGAAAATCAGCGTTTACGTAAGTTATTAGGTTCTTCATTTGTACGTGGTGAACGTAAGGTTGTTACTGAGGTTATGGCGGTAGATACGTCGCCTTATCGTCAGCAAGTCGTGATTGATAAAGGTAAGATAGATGGTGTCTACGTGGGGCAACCCGTTGCGAATGAGAAAGGCATTGTTGGCCAAGTGACTTTTGTGTCTGCGCATAATAGTCGAGTGCTTCTTCTTACCGATAGCCAGAGCGCAATTCCAGTTCAGGTGATACGAAATGACATTCGTGTTATTGCCTCAGGCAATGGTTCAATTGACAGGATTAATTTGGATCATATTCCAATTAGCCTTGATATTGAAGAGGGCGATTTACTGGTCACATCCGGTCTTGGCGGTGTGTACCCAGAAGGCTACCCAGTAGCACATGTTGTTGATGTAATGCGTGATACCGCACGTGAGTTTGCCGCGATTGAGGCTGAGCCTGTCGTCGACTTTGAACGCTTGCGCTACTTACTACTCATCTGGCCCAACGATTCTAGACAAAACAAAATTCAGCAGGCATTGCCGAAAAATAACCAAGAGGTAGCGGTTGGTGGCGAATAGTGTTTTGAAAGGCAAGACGGTTATTGCCTTGTCATTTTTAATTGCCTTAACATTACAGACCATTCCTTGGCCGGGTGTTTTGGACTTATTACGCCCTTCTTGGCTGCTTTTAGTAGCCTGTTATTGGGTATTAGCTTTACCACATAGAGTCAATGTCGGTACGGCCTTGATACTGGGGTTGTTATGGGATCTTTTATTGGGCTCTACACTCGGTATTCGTGGCATGATGATGTCAATTGTTGTTTACCTAGTGGCGCTAAACTTCTTGTTGTTAAGAAATATGGCGCTTTGGCAACAAGCAATATTGATTGGCTTGCTTTCCATGATATTGGATGTGCTAATTTTTTCCGGTGAATATTTAGTGCAGGATATTGCTTTCAACCCACTATTGTTATGGAGTGGACTGATTAACACTATTCTCTGGCCGTGGTTGTTTTTATTGATGCGCAGAGTCAGAAGACATTGGCATGTGAGGTAGGAAGTGGAAAAGAAATTGGTGTTGGCGTCCGGTTCTCCGCGACGTAAGGAGCTGCTTTCAAAACTTGGTTATCAATTTAGCGTGATTCGAACAGATGTTGAGGAACGCCAGCACCGAGTTGAAACGCCGTTTCAATACGTTGAGCGCCTTTCTCAAGATAAAGCATTAGCAGGTCTGGATGCAGAAAATGAAGCGATTGTAATTGGATCAGATACGATTGTAGTTTGTGACAATGCTGTACTGGAAAAGCCCCACAGCCTGGAAGATGCTAAACAGATGTTGATGTCATTGTCTAACCGAGCTCATCAAGTCATGACCGCTGTGACTATAGCAAGTAAAGAACAACAACAAACTGTAGTAGTGACTACAGATGTTTGGTTCAAACCATTGTCAGAGCAAGAAATAGAACAATATTGGCAAACGGGTGAACCATGCGATAAAGCTGGTAGTTATGGAATCCAGGGAATTGGAGGACGTTTTGTAACACGTATTGAAGGTAGTTATCATGCTGTGGTAGGCCTGCCATTATTCGAAACAGACCAGCTCTTGCTCAAATTCTTATAGATTTTAAATATTGAGGTGTGCTCATGAGTGTAGAGTTGTTAATCAACGTGACCCCAAGTGAAACTCGAGTGGCTATGATTGAAGGGGGAACTCTTCAAGAAATCCATGTTGAGCGTGAAGCAAAACGAGGTATTGTTGGTAATATCTATAAGGGTAAAGTTAGTCGTGTATTACCAGGTATGCAGGCCGCTTTTGTTGATATTGGCCTTGATAAAGCTGCTTTCCTTCATGCCTCTGACATTGTTCCCCATACAGAATGCGTGGCTGAAAATGAGAAGCAGCAGTTTCAGGTTCGGGACATTTCTGAATTGGTCCGTCAGGGCCAAGATATTGTTGTTCAAGTCGTCAAAGACCCCCTTGGTACTAAAGGCGCACGCCTGACTACCGATATCACTATTCCTTCTCGCTATTTAGTTTTTATGCCGGGTGCTAGTCATGTTGGTGTTTCCCAACGCATTGAGAGTGAACAAGAGCGTAATCGACTTAAAAAAGTTGTCGGTTGTTACTGCGATGAAGAGGGAGGTTTTATTATCCGTACGGCCGCGGAAGGGGCTGATGATAAAGAGCTATCTCAAGATGCAGCTTTTCTAAAGCGCCTATGGTCTAAGGTGAATGAGCGGCGTACTAAGTACAAAACGCGCTCTACACTTTATGCTGAGTTAGGGCTTTCACAGCGAATCTTACGAGATTTTGTCGGTACAGAGTTAACCAAAATAATGGTTGATTCTCGATTGGAAACCGAAAATCTTAAAGAATTCACTTCAGAGTATGTACCTGAACTTACCAATAAACTTGAATTGTATGCTGGTGATAAACCTATCTTCGATTTGTACGATACTGAAAACGAGGTTCAGCGCTCTTTGGACCGAAAAGTGGAGTTAAAATCGGGAGGCTATCTCATCATAGATCAGACAGAAGCTATGACGACGGTTGATATTAACACCGGTGCTTTTGTTGGTCGCCGCAATCTAGAAGAAACTATATTTAATACTAATATTGAAGCCACTCAGGCGATAGCTCGTCAATTACGATTACGTAATCTAGGTGGAATAATCATTATCGACTTTATTGATATGATGTCGGATGAGCACCGTAAGCGTGTACTTACTTCTCTTGAGGTTGCTTTAAGTAAAGATAGGGTCAAAACTAGCATCAATGGTTTTACTCAACTCGGCTTAGTTGAAATGACGCGTAAGCGAACCAGAGAAAGCATTGAACATGTTTTATGTTCCACATGTCCAACTTGTGAAGGTCGCGGAAGTGTTAAAACTGTAGATACTGTTTGCTATGAAATTTTGCGCGAGGTCACCAGAGTAAATCGAGCATATGATGCGGACAAATTCGTTGTTTATGCATCTCCAGCGGTAGCAGAAAATCTACATGGAGAAGAGTCACACGCATTGGCAGAATTGGAAGTTTTTATTGGTAAGCAGGTTAAAGTGCAAGCTGAGCCTCTATACGTACAAGAGCAATTTGATGTTGTTATGATGTAGGCTGTTTGTGAATAAATTAACGACGCAATATATTCTTCGTGGACTGGGCTGGTTGTTGGTGGTGTTTTTTGTCGCCTTAGCTGTGATGGTGACGACCCTTAGGATTGCTTTACCGCAGCTTAATCATTTCAAAAGTGAAATCCAACTTTGGGTTAACAAAGGGTCAGATCTGGATTTTGAAATTGATCAAATAAGTGGTTTTTGGCGTAATACTCATCCTTCAATATCATTGAAAAATGTTCGCGCGAATACACTGGAAGCGAGTGGTATTCATTTTTCGATACAAACGGTTGAAGTTGAGTTTGACTTGATTCAGTCACTGCTGGATATGAAACCTGTAATTGCTGATTTGAGTATGCACAACCTTAATCTTGATCTTAGCTCAATAGCATGGGCTCAATCTGGAGGAAAAAAGGCTTTGCAGCCAAAAACAGAACAGCAGAACGTTGTTCAGAAGCTAGATCAATTATTATTGCGCCAACTAGATAGCTTCTTACTGCAAAACTCAAAAATTCGCCTTCAAGGCATTGATGGTTCTATTCGAGAGCTAGAAATCAGTCAACTTTTTTGGCAGAACAAGGGGCGACGTCATATCGCTGATGGTGAGGTCAGTATTGCAGATACTAATCTCAATTCTGCGCAGGTCAAGGCTGATTTTGTTGATCATGGTTCTTTAGCCGAGGTCAGTGGTGAGTTTTATTTGGCTGTAGATAATATTTTAATTACGCCTTGGTTGACTCAGTACCTTCAAATAGAAACAGGCATTAAGAAAGGTCAAGTAAGCCTCAATAGCTGGGTTGCTCTTGACCACAGCCAACCAATTAGTGCTTATGTTGAGTTAGAGCCTTCAGAACTAATTTGGCAAGAAGGTCAACAACATGAGTTGATGATCGAATCTGGTATTTTGCAGTTAGAGCCGACTGGAAATGGTTGGCAAGTCAATGCCCATTCGCTTAAATTGCGTACCGATCATGAGCCTTGGCCAGAGCTTGATATTGCATTTAAGTGGCAAGCTGAACACTGGCTTCTTAACGTATCGCAACTTGATCTGAAAGCTATCTCTCCCTTAGTCAAATTGTTTCCACACTCAGCACAAGCATCACGATTACTTGAGAGATTAAAACTTGATGGCACAGTTGAAGATGTTCGTGTCTCAATGAGTGGTGAAAATATTGATTCGCTAAAATATTCATTGCAACTCAAAGACGGGGCGATGCAACAGTGGGAGCTGCTGCCTAGTGTTCAGCATCTATCTGCTAATATTTCAGGTGATCGTTATCAGGCTAAATCAAGGCTAAGCCTTATTGATGATATTTTGCCTTATGGGGATGTTTTTCAGGCACCACTCAATATTAAACGAGGCCAAGTAGATATTGTTTGGCAAAGTGATAGTAATGGTTGGACTTTGTGGGCTGACAAAGTCACGGTGGCAACTCCTGATCTTCAAGCTTTAGGGGAGTTTCGCCTAGATTTTCCTAAAGGTCGAAGTCCATTTTTATCCTTTTATACTGAGGCTGACCTCTACAATGCCGGAGAAATATGGCGTTATTTACCCACCTTAGCTTTAGGGCGAGACTTAACTGATTATTTATCGAGTGGAATTCAAGCTGGTAAAGTTAAAGCGGCAAAATTGTTATGGTATGGAGAATTAGGAGATTTTCCATACATCAACAATGATGGCGTATTTCAGGCGTGGGTTGGGCTAAAGGACGCCAAGTTTAGCTTTGATACTGCTTGGCCGACGATTACTGATTTGCAACTAGATTTGTTGTTTCAAAATGATGAGCTATACCTTGACTCACATAGTGCGACTTTAACTGATATAAAAGCGACTCGTATTACTGGCCAGATACCACAACTTGGACCGGGTGGGCATATTGAAATCGAAGCGAGTGCAACCGCACAAGGTAATTCAGTTAGAGACTATATGATGGCTTCACCACTTGTGGATTCGGTTGGAGCAGCTTTAACTACAGTGCAAGTTAAAGGAGAAGTTAAGTCAAACTTTAAGCTCAATATTCCTTTTGACTCTGAGGCCGAAGTCCGTGCTTGGGGGGATGCAAATCTGGATAATGCTCAAGTTACTATTAAAACCCCACAAATGAATTTAGAGCATGTATCCGGGCAGATTGAATTTGATAATGACGTCGTACGCGCTGCTGGGTTAACTGGCAAACTTCTTAAGCAGTCAATTGCACTTGATTTTAGAGGTGAAAATGCAAAGCAGGGATACGATGTAAATATCGATGTGGTTGGTGACTGGGAACTCAAACCGTTGACGCCATATCTTGGTAAACGATGGACAAATCCAGTTAATGGACATGCACCTTGGCAAATGGGCATCGCTATTCAACTCAACGATGTTGGCTTTTCTTACCAAATTGATACTAATGCTGATCTTAAGATGGTAAGCAGTAACTACCCTTATCCTCTTAATAAAACGCTTGATAAGCCTTGGAAAGCAAGTATGCAAGCATCAGGAAATCAAGAAAGTATTAGTGCTCGTTTGCAACTTCCTAACCTTAAATATCAAACAGAAATTGATATTCGCTCAGAGACACCAGTATTAAAGGCTACTAATCTTATTTTGGGTAAAGGTAGCTTTAAAATTAGCCCAATTTCAGGCCATCAGGCACAGGTTCGCATTGATAAACTTAACCTAGATAAATGGGCAGATTTGATCTCTAACCCTACCAATGATGATAAAGCTGCACTAGATGATATGAATACTCCTCAAATCCCTATGCCTAATCGCATCGATCTAAATGTTGAAGAGCTGACATTAGGTAGTATTTGGTGGAATGATGTTGATTTCAGAGCCAAACGTAAGAGTTTGGGGTGGCATATGAATTTAGAAAGTCAGGAGGCATCAGGCGAAGCGAACTATATTGAGCCCTATGATCTTTCTGTTTCACTAGATAGGCTGCATGTCTATGTTCCAGCTTTGGATAAGGAATATAAAGAGACAACATTGTTTAAAGCAGGCCGGGACCAAAAGGAACTGATTAGTGATTTTGAACGTTCCTTTCATGAGCATATTCCAAATATAACTCTAGCAATCGACGATTTCTGGTTGCAAGGATATAAGGTCGGTAAGGTACTCTTAGATTTAGAACGCCATGGGGAAACACTAGAGTGGAAAAAACTTAACTTTGAAAGTGGTAGTAGCAAGGTCGATATGAGTGGTTCTTGGCGTCTTGGCGAGCAGCAGAGCCATACTCAATTCAATATTACTATGTCCGGTGAGAATAATAGTGATGTGATGGAACGCTTTGGTATTACATCGGGAATCCAACAAGCGCCGTTTGATCTTGACTCCCAAGTGGAATGGGATGGTTCTCCATGGTCAATGAAAGTTAGTACTTTGGAAGGGCATGTCGCTATGAAACTTGGCAAAGGCCAAGTCACTGGAGCGAGTGGAGCAGCAAGGCTCTTGGGCTTGTTTAGTCTTGATTCGATTATTCGTAAGATGCAGCTTGATTTCAGTGATGTATTTGATGGTGGTATGGCTTTTAACTCTATCACCGGTAGCGGTGATATTAAGAATGGTATCTTCTTAACAAATGATATCAAAATGGATGCCTTGGCTGGTGAGATGGCAATAAAAGGGCTCGCCAATTTAAACTCTAAGACAGTCGATGCTGAAGTTAATTTTGTGCCAGATATTACATCGGGAATTCCTGTTCTTACGGCATTTGCGGTCACACCAACGACGGCTTTATATGTTTTAGCAATAACAACAGTAATTTCTCCTGTGGTTGAAGTGTTTACTCAAGTCAACTACCAAGTTAAGGGGCCTCTTGATAACCCAGAGGTGAAAGAGCTATCACGCAGTAAAGGTGAATTTGAGTTACCTGAGACTCTACGTGAGACAATTAAATAGGGAACATAAATGATGCCCAAAATAGGACTCATTCAAATGACTTCTGGGCCAGATCCTCAATCTAATCTGGCTGATATCAAGCATCAGGTTAGATTGTTAGCCAATCAAGGGACTGAGCTCGTAATTACTCCGGAAAATAGTCTGGTTTTTGGCTGTCGTGAAAACTACCATCAAGTTGCAGAACCTTTGGGGGAAGGCAAAATTCAATCTCAGTTAGCAAGTGTAGCAAAGACTGAAGGTGTTTTTCTTGTTGTTGGTAGTATGCCGATTCGGCGAGCTGAGGGAGTGACGACGACATCATTGGTATACGATCCTAAAGGTCAGTTAATTGCACATTATGATAAGCTGCATATGTTTGATGTTGATGTGGAGGATACTTACCAGCACTATCGTGAGTCGGAAACCTTCACACCAGGCAACCAAATTGTCACCGTCAATACACCAATTGCGCACCTTGGTCTCACGATATGTTATGACGTGCGTTTCCCGCATTTATATAGTGAACTCGTGCAGCAAGGTGCGAATGTGTTGCTTGTCCCAGCAGCATTTACAGCGGTAACAGGTGCGGCTCACTGGGAACCATTATTACGATCTCGTGCTATCGAAACCCAAAGCTGGGTGGTAGCGGCAAATCAAACTGGCACTCACCCGTGTGGTCGAGAGACTTGGGGGCATTCAATGGTAGTGTCTCCTTGGGGGGAAGTGGTTGCCAGTTTAAGTAACCTCCCAGGCAATCTAGTCGCCATTTTAGATTTAGATAGAGTTGATGTAGTTCGAGCGGCAATGCCAACTCTCAAGCACATCCGCTTTCAAACTCAATTAAACGTTTAAGAGCTATATATGACAATAAACCAAGTAGAAGATGTATTACTAAATTCTGCGAATCTAACTGAGCAGGATATCGAGCAAACTTTAGCCAGTATAGCCACCCGTCAGATTGATTATGCTGATATCTATTTTCAGTCGAGTTGGCACGAGTCCCTAGTTCTCGAAGACAGTATCATTAAAGATGGCTCTTTTAATATCGATCGCGGGGTTGGTGTGCGAGTTGTCGCGGGTGAAAAAACAGGTTTTGCCTATTCGGATCAAATTCAATTAGACGCTCTTAAGCAAAGTGCTCATGCTGCTCGTGGTATCGCTCAGCAAGGCCAGAGTGCTCAGGTAAAAGCTTTTAAACGTAGTGATAACCAACAGGTTTATAGTGCAGTTAACCCACTCGAAAGTTGGCAAAAGCTGCAAAAAACTCAGTTACTGAAAGAGTTAGACGCTTATATTAGAACTAAAGAGCCTTTAATCAAAGAAGCATCGATAAGCCTGAGCGGTGTGCATGAACAGATACTTGTTGCTGCAACAGATGGTACTTATGCGGGTGATATTCGCCCACTAGTTCGCCTATCAATTAGTGTGCTTGCTCAACGTGGTGAGCGTCGTGAACGTGGTAGCTCTGGTGGTGGTGGTCGCTTTAACTATGATTTCTTTCTTGGAGAAGAGCAAGGCAGAAAAATAGCTTATCAATATGCCGATGAAGCAATACGTATGGCTCTGGTTAACTTAGAGGCAGATGCAGCCCCAGCGGGCACTATGCCAGTTGTATTGGGCTCTGGCTGGCCAGGTGTTTTATTGCATGAGGCGATTGGTCATGGGTTAGAAGGGGATTTTAACCGTAAAGAATCATCGGTGTTTAGTGGGAAAATTGGCGAAAAAGTGACTTCTGAATTGTGCACCATAGTTGATGATGGAACGCTTAAGGATTTACGTGGCTCACTCAATATTGATGATGAGGGGGTTGTAGGCCAATACAACACCTTAATTGAAAATGGTGTACTCAAAGGGTATATGCAAGACAAGCATAATGCTCGTTTGATGGGCGTTGAGCCTACAGGTAATGGGCGCCGAGAATCATATGCTCATCTGCCAATGCCTCGTATGACCAATACTTATATGTTGCCAGGGAAGCATACTCCCGAAGAAATTATTTCAACAGTAGAAAAAGGTCTTTACGCACCAAACTTTGGCGGTGGTCAAGTTGATATTACCTCTGGTAAGTTTGTATTTTCAACATCAGAAGCCTACTTAATTGAAAATGGAAAAATCACGCGGCCAGTTAAAGGTGCTACCTTAATAGGCTCAGGTATTGAAGCTATGCAGCAGGTATCTATGGTAGGTAACGATCTTAGCATTGACCGTGGTGTCGGGATATGCGGTAAAGCGGGACAAAGTGTGCCGGTTGGAGTAGGGCAGCCTACCTTAAAACTCGACTCTTTGACAGTCGGTGGTACCGATTAAGAGCGGTTAATAGATTGGTAGATATTGCCAGTCCTATTTGATTGTAGACATAAAAAAGCCTCATCAAATGATGAGGCTTTTTTAAAGTGGCTCCCCCTGCGGGACTCGAACCTGCGACATACGGATTAACAGTCCGCCGTTCTACCAACTGAACTAAGGGGGAATAATATGGTGCCGACTACCGGAATCGAACTGGTGACCTACTGATTACAAGTCAGTTGCTCTACCTACTGAGCTAAGTCGGCATCTTTATCAACAAGTGGTACTCGTCGATTGAAAATGGCTCCCCCTGCGGGACTCGAACCTGCGACATACGGATTAACAGTCCGCCGTTCTACCAACTGAACTAAGGGGGAATAAATGGTGCCGACTACCGGAGTCGAACTGGTGACCTACTGATTACAAGTCAGTTGCTCTACCTACTGAGCTAAGTCGGCACATTTTATTTTTTGTTGCTTGTGATATTACACCAACAACGAATAAATTGTGGTGCCCGGAGGCGGAATCGAACCACCGACACGAGGATTTTCAATCCTCTGCTCTACCGACTGAGCTATCCGGGCAACGAGATGTATTAAACGGTTTTTCGTCTTTAAGGTCAATATTAAAATGCAAAAAAAATATTGTTTGCTGTTTTTCTATACTTAATGGGCTGTTTTTACTCATTTAGGGCTAGAAGTGTATAGACTGTAATAGAAGTTAACTTTCAAACTGTAGGGAATATTAGAACAATATAGGCAATAAATGCTCTTTCGAACTCTACTTTCTTAGCTCTGGTTGGGGATTGTGCTATGGGAACGTCTTTCACTCATTGTCAATGAGTTTGAAGTAAATAGTGCCTTTGTGATAGTAGTGCAAAAAAAAAGCCTCATCAAATGATGAGGCTTTTCTAAAAATGGCTCCCCCTGCGGGACTCGAACCTGCGACATACGGATTAACAGTCCGCCGTTCTACCAACTGAACTAAGGGGGAATTATTTGTGTTACCAAGGGTAAAGCACCAAATAATGGTGCCTCGAGGCGGAATCGAACCACCGACACGAGGATTTTCAATCCTCTGCTCTACCGACTGAGCTATCGAGGCAAATAAATGGTGCCGACTACCGGAGTCGAACTGGTGACCTACTGATTACAAGTCAGTTGCTCTACCTACTGAGCTAAGTCGGCACATTTTTATTTTTTGTTGCTTGTGATATTACACTAACAACGGATAAATTGTGGTGCCCGGAGGCGGAATCGAACCACCGACACGAGGATTTTCAATCCTCTGCTCTACCGACTGAGCTATCCGGGCAACGGAGCGCTATTAAACGGATTTTCCGCCGTAACGTCAACTTGTTTTTAGAAAAAAATGTAAAAAACGAGTTGAGTGCCGATAATTTAGACACTTTACGCTTTTAAGGCTTGCCAGTGTTAAAATCCTTTTTATATTTTGTGACTTTCTCCAAGTATCTGCGTGCTTCTGCATTTGGGTGTTTTTGGGTCAAGGCCCAGTATACCTGATTGGGTTGTAATGAGTTGAGATCACGCATTGCCCGCTTTCTGTCGTTACGATTAAAAGTATTTAATACACCCCCAGTACCTCCGTTGTAGGCTGAAATCATACTGTACTCTAGAGACACAGGGTGCTGTACATCTTTTAGATAACGATTTTTTAGAATGTAGAAGTAGGCAGTACCCGTATCTATGTTCTTTTCTGGGTTGAATAGGTATTCAGGAGAGGGTTGCCCTGAAGTTTTCTTTACCAGTTTAAAGACATCACGTCCTGCGGTTTTAGGGACGACTTGCATTAATCCGTATGCATTAGCCCAGCTAACTGCGTAAGGGTTAAAGCTACTTTCGGTTTTGATAATGGCATAAATTAAATCTTCAGGAATACCATAGCGATTTGAAGCACGTTGGACGATATCGGCATATTTGTAGCTACGAATTTCTACTTGGTCTTCAACCATAGGAATTTCAACGTAGTAAGCTTTTTTGAAGTCGACATCTTTAACTTTGAGTTTATTGGCTATCAAATAGTCAGCAAAGCGATTGGCGCGCCATGACCATTGAATTGGTTTATTGTCTTGATCGACTACTTGGCGGTATAAAAATGGCTGTCCTTCAAGTTTAATGCCCTTGGAAGAAAATAAATCGACGTTGGCTGGATCATCGGGGGTGAGTAGGGTGGTGATAATCGCACTTCTCAGATGCCCTTTGGGATCGGTTGGCGATACTGTCTCGATTATAATGGTGCCTTTGTCAAAATTGACTTCTGAACGACTGAGATAGTTATCTATATATTTGACGTAGTTACTTTTACCTGCAAATTTAATTTCTTTTTGACCCCATCGTTTTTCGATGTTGCCAGAAAAACTGCTGATTAATGCATCTAAGGCCGTTGTGTCCTTTTGAAATTGGCCTGGCAATGCGGCAAGGTTTTTCACAAAGCGGTTTGTTGGTTCATAGTTAACATCGTAGATGTTCTCAATAAATTCACGGCTACACCCAGCAAGTACCATTGCCAACAAAAAGTAAGCTAACTTATTCATATATATCCTGAAAGTGACATCAATAAGAAGTATTGATGTCACTTTTTTATTTCAAATCTAAATGTGGCGCTCTAGTCGCTGGGTGGAGTATAGCCTTCAATATGGACGTCTTTTCCTTCGAACAAGAAATTAACCATTTCAGTTTCGATTAATTTCCTGTGCTCAGAGTCCATCATATTGAGTTTTTTTTCATTGATGAGCATAGTCTGTTTGTGTTGCCACTCAGCCCATGCTTGCTTAGAAATATTATCAAAAATCCGTTTGCCAAGTTCTCCAGGATAAAGCTGAAAGTCTAGCCCTTCTGCGTCTTTTTGTAGTCGAGCACAAAATATGGTGCGGCTCATAATGATTCCTCTGAATGGTTTAGTATTGAAGTTCCGCAGGCAAGCTATCCAATAATTGTTTTACTGGAGCGGCTAAGCCTACCTCTTCAGGTTGCGATAAGTTATACCAAAGACCGTTATTTCCTTCCATCACGATGTTGGGTTGCTTTGATAGGTCTACCAAAATTGGAGTAATGTCGAGGTGGTAATGGCTAAAGGTATGGCGAAAAGCGATCATTTGTTCGTGGCGTTCAATATCATCATCATTTACACCAAGCATGATTAGAGGGTTGCTAAGTTCTGAGTGCGTATGTTCTGGAAAACAAAATAGTCCTCCCCATATGCCTGATGGTGGGCGTCGTTCTAACCACACTTTACCTTGGCAGTGTAATATAATGAACCAAGTTGATTTTATTGGTTTTTCTTTTTTAGGTTTCTTACCAGGGTAATCAAGTATATTACCCTGCTTATATGCCAAACAAAATGTTAAAACAGGGCATAATGAGCACTTAGGTTTACTACGAGTGCAAACCATAGCCCCCATATCCATCATTGCTTGGTTATATTTATCGGTATCAATATGTGGTGTATGCTGTTGTGCATGTTGCCAAAGTTGATTTTCTACTTGCTTTTGTCCCGGCCAGCCTTCGACTGCAAAGTTTCGAGCTAATGTACGCTTTACATTGCCATCCAATATGGCGTGAGGTTGTTTATGGACAGATGATAAGATAGCAGCCGCAGTGGAGCGGCCAATTCCCGGTAGTGCGTTCATCTCCTCGATATTAAGAGGGAACTCTCCTTGGTATTTGTTGGCAACGATTTGAGCTGCTTGGTGTAGGTTTCTTGCTCGCGCATAATAACCAAGGCCTGTCCACAAGTGTAGTACTTCATCTTGTGCGGCGTTAGCTAGCTCAATGACATTTGGAAAACGTTCTAAAAAGCGTTGGTAATATGGAATAACAGTGGTTACCTGAGTTTGTTGAAGCATAATTTCAGATAGCCATACGCTATAAGCTGTTTTGTTTTGTTGCCATGGCAGGTTTTTTCTTCCATAGCTTTCGTACCAAGTTAGGATTGCATTAGCAAAAGGAGTCACGACTTGCTCAATATTATTGTGTAATTAAGTAAAATTGCATCACAGATTATGGGTAAAGTTCAACCGATAAAGAGTAAGGGTTTATTCCATGTCAAATACATTAAAAAACTTGCACCAGTGCCGATTCTTTGGATAATCACAATCCCTTTAGGTCGAGAGCAATTTTTAAACAGGCAAAATCATGAGTGAAGTGACCACTAACGAATACAATCAAGACGGTAAACTGATACGGAAAGTACGCAGCTTTGTGCGCCGTGAAGGCCGGTTAACCAAAGGTCAAGAAAACGCAATGAATGAATGCTGGCCGACTATGGGGATTGATTATCAGTCACAATTTCTTAATTGGAAAGAAGTATTTGGTAATGACAACCCGGTAGTTCTGGAAGTTGGTTTTGGTATGGGGGCATCTCTGGTTGAGATGGCAAAAAACACACCAGAAAAGAATTTCTTAGGTATTGAGGTACATAGCCCTGGAGTTGGCGCATGCCTTGCTGATGCAAATGCGGCAGGTATTACCAATCTAAGAGTTATGTGTCATGATGCTGTAGAAGTATTTGCTAACATGATTCCAGATAGCAGCCTTGCGACATTACAGCTATTCTTTCCAGATCCGTGGCACAAAAAGCGTCATCACAAGCGGCGTATTGTTCAGCTAGACTTTGCTGAGATGGTTCGTCAAAAGTTGATTATCGATGAAGGCATCTTCCATATGGCGACAGATTGGGAAAATTATGCCCAGCATATGATTGAAGTGATGAATCAAGCGCACGGATATGAGAATATCGCTGCGGATGGTGATTTTGTTTCTCGTCCTGAAGATCGTCCTTTAACCAAATTTGAAGCTCGTGGTCATCGTCTTGGGCATGGTGTATGGGACATTAAATTCAAACGTGTTAGCTAAATCGCCAGCAAATTAATGCGAATGAGGAAGCCAACATCATATTGTTGGCTTTTTTTACCCTACAAGAAAAATAATAAGCCTTTACAAAATAGGTAAGCAATGAAACCAACAAAAGAGATATTAGCCGATGTTTTACAAGAGGTTCGGCCGTTAATTGGCCAAGGTAAGGTGGCTGATTATATCCCTGCACTGGCGAAAATACCGGCGAGAAAGCTGGCGATTGCTGTTTTTACCAATCAAGGTGAGGTGATTAAAGCAGGAGATGCTGATGAAGCTTTTTCCGTTCAGTCTATATCTAAAGCGCTAAGCCTAACTTTAGCAATGGGGATATATACGCCTGGCGAAATATGGGCTCGAGTAGGTAAAGAGCCTTCTGGGCAGGCTTTTAATTCCCTTATTCAGCTCGAGATGGAACAAGGTATTCCCCGTAACCCTTTTATCAATGCCGGGGCGATTATTGTTGCTGACTTACTGCAAAGCCGGTTATCAGCACCTAGGCAGCGCTTACTCGAATTCGTCCGTCAGCTATCGGGTGATACTCATATTTGTTACGACAAAGTTGTAGCAGCATCAGAAATGATGCACAGTGATCGCAATGCTGCTATTGCCTATTTAATGCGGTCTCTTGGTAATTTTGACAATGATGTTATCCCGGTATTGAGTAACTATTTCCACGCATGTGCATTAAAAATGAGTTGTGTAGATTTGGCTAAAACCTTTAGTTATCTCGCAAACAAAGGTACCTCAGTTCAGACAGGTAAACTTGTGGTAACGCCAACTCAAACTAAGCAGCTTAATGCATTGCTCGCCACATGTGGGCTCTACGATGGAGCAGGAGAATTTGCCTATCGAGTTGGAATGCCAGGTAAATCTGGAGTGGGTGGTGGCATCATTGCTATTGTGCCAGGAGAGATGACAATTGCTGTTTGGTCTCCTGAACTAGATCCTTCTGGTAACTCCTTAGCTGGAACGCGGGCTTTAGAGCTTCTATCTGAGCGTATTGGTCGTTCGATTTTTTAGTACTGAATCTTTGGGCTAATTAATATACAACTATCCCGTTTTATTAAGGGATAGTTGCATTGATTGAGGCTTGTCTCTAGCTTTTTGTCTGTATAGCTTCTAACTTACGAGTTTTCATTGCTCCTCCAAGTAATGCTATTTCAAGGCACATGGCCAGTATTATTTGAATTGCAATTATATATAAGGGTAAGTTAAACCACACCGACGTGGCTACTCCAATCACCATATATAGGTTCGCAGCTAAAGCTGCTTTACCTATTGAATGGGTCGCATTTCTTAGCATTAGTAGCCCCATCAAGTAATGTTGAATTGCCATAAGCATAGGCATTGTGAACAATACTAACAGCACTGGACGCATTGTATTTGCAAGTTGTTCATCGCCGCTGACATAAAGTAATAGTAATGAACTACCTAGTGGTGAAAAAGCCAGTAAACCAAGAATGAAACTGAATCCTATTCCAACCAGAAATACAAATTGGCGCAAATGGTTTCTCTCAGCTACATGTTCACTAGCAGGTATAGCTTGTAGGTGACGAATGACGAGTTGTTGTAGCATACGCACCCCATTACTAATACTGATCACTAGCACCCAGATGGCCGCCCATGCCGCAAGTTGTTGTTCTCCCATGAAAGTAATTAGAATAGGTAGCATCAGGCGCGCCCCCCATAATGTGATCATTGATTGGGCTAATGGCCAGTAGTAGCGCCCCATGGAGATCATATCAGTAGGTAGAGCATGCTGTGTCTCTGTTTCAATGACTTTTATCTGGCTCACGCGGTAACGGACATAAATAAGTTCTGCTAATACGCCGCATAATAATGCTCCAGCGACAATCAATGGACCTGAATTGGTTATGAGTGACACGGAAAAGGCAATACTAATTAACACCAAGCACCTTAAAATGGCACCTTTGGCTATTTGTGTCGATTGCCCAGCATGTATCATTTGACCTTGCCAATAGCGCCTTACTGCAATCATTAAAGGCCAAGGGCAGAGTAACAAAACCATCAATGAAGCTTGTTGCCAAACTTCAGATTGAATGAAAACTAGGCTACTAACCTGTGGAAGTAACGCGAGTATGGACATACTTATCGTTAGGATTGCTCCTAATGTCACCACAAAGATAAACAAAACTTCGCGACTTTTCTTTGCAGCTGACATCATGTTAGATACAGGCAAAACAGAAATGATGGGGCTCTCAAAAAACACCGCAATTGCTTTTCCTAGTGCAAATGCAGCTAGGTTTAGAGTGCTATTTGGTAGTGATGCTAGAACAAAAATGATAATAGGATCGCCAAGTGCCATTACCATATCACTTAAAGACATTGGCGCGAGTTCTTTAAGGTAACGTCGATTATGAGATTGCATCAATTATACCCTCCTCATGAATATGCGGCTCATATACTGGTTCTAACTGTTTAATGTGTGTATCCAGTTGTTGATCGTTATATAAAGAAATCTTTGAATGGGTTAACCAATCTGGGTTGTAGACAGTATCTAGATAGCGATCTGCTCTGTCTGGATTGATAAGTATGATTTTTTCGTGTTTTGCTTTTGTCCGCATTGCATAAGCAAGACCAGCGCTGACAATGGCACCAGTAGAAGCACCTAATAACAAACCTTCCCTTTTTCCTAAATGGTGGCACATAGAAAACGCCATCTGATCAGTGATATTATAGGCATAGTCAATATCGCTTGGTTGAAAAGCTGGTGGCACAAAAGAGAGCCCGAGCCCAGTCAGTTTGTAAGGGTGCCTTGGCTTGCCGAATATCCCAGAACCTGCCACATCGACAGCAATAATTTTTGTTGTAGGACTGTGGCTTCGAAAATACCGAGCGATCCCTGACAGTTGTCCAGCGGTGCTAATACCAATCACTACCGTATCTGGTAATTTTGGGAAAGCGTTAGCAATCTCAAACGCAGTGTAATAATAGTGTGCAAGAGGGTTGTCAGGGTTAAGGTGCTGACAGGGATAAAAGGAATTTGGCATTGTTTCAGCGAGCTTTTTTGCATGAGCCATGCGTGCTTTTTGCATCGAGCCTGCGCTATCTGCCAAGCTTAATGGCACTTCTTCAAGTTTTGCGCCATAAGCATTTAGCATCTTGATGACTGGAGGTGGCGTTTTAGCATCAATGACTATGGTTACTTGATACCCTTTTGATGCACCAATGCTTGCAAGTGACATCCCAAAATTACCAGAGCTGGACTCAATAATAGTACCGCCCTGTTTTAATAGGCCTTGTTTCTCAGCTTGGTCAATTAGGAAAGCCGCATTTTTATCTTTTATACTTCCGGTTGGGTTACATGAATCCATTTTTACGTAGAAATCGTTAATTAAACATAATGAGTGGAGCCTATTCAATTTTATAAAAGGCACATTACCGACAGCTTCCGATATAGAGTTTGCAACAAGCTTGTGAGTATACTCATTTTTTGACCTTGTATTAGTCATATTCATAGTGAAGCTCCTTCTAACATAAATTCATTTGAATAGGCTTTAGCAATATGTTGTAGGATTTTTTCATCAGGTTTATGTCTAAAACATGTCGATTTAATTGGCATTTTTCTTCCGGATATTCCCTCGTCGATAACATAAGATACGTCTGAATGTATGACTTTAACCGAAATGCAATCTTTAAAAATAGTAGAAGTCTCTGGAGATGTTTTTATTGATGATATTTCATGAAGAGTTTTTAGCTTTTGGTAAATTAGATTGAAGCTGTTGATATATTGTGTATTTTTTTCTTTATGTCGATATCCCCATTCTTTTTCATTGAAATAAATTTTGAAGTCAGCTTCATCTAATTGGCATGGAGTTAGCCAGTTTTTAGCTATGTTATCAATTATACTCGTGATATTTTTTTTGTTTTTTAAATGGCAATATATTTCATTAAACTCAAAAGAAGCTTGAGAGGATGATATCAAAAACACAGGTAGGCTTATTTGATACTGATTTTTTTTAATCACTTCATAACGATGGTGACCATCTGCAATTAAGAAGTTTGGGATCTTTTCTAAAGATTTTCTTATTGTCTCAGTTTGATAATAGCTCTCTAATTTAGAAACGGTATGTTGCATGCCATCATTGCTTGGAACAAAGATTTTATTATCTGCTTGATTAAACCAATGATTAATGATCTCTAAGGGAAAGTTATTGCTATCAGTAATCCAAAAGCTAGGTGGGTAAGCGCTTGGTGATAACTCTTCTAATGACTTTACTCTTGTAGGGTTAGTCTGTTCATGGGGAATAATAGGTTTGGTAAATTCTGAGTTATACTCATGATGATATAATATACCCGTAACCTGATGGTGCTTGTTATTCCATTTTCCTTCAATTCTGTAAATGAAATATGAGTTTGAATTTGTCATGAAAATTTCCTTTAACTATAGTGATACCTACGATATATCGCATTTTTTAACTAATTTTTATTGCTAAAGTTAAAAGGAAATTGGTGGTCGGAAAAATGAATATAATGGTGAAATGTAAATATTTAAATTATCAAATATGAACAGTATTGATTTGAAATCTGTTGAAATTAAAAAAGTGTTTGTTGTTAAGTTTTGATTAGAGTGACAATGATGAATATTGCATTGACCCTCATCATGGCTATCTACTATCTTACTAATTTCTAAATCAGAATTGTCAGAGTCAACATGAAAGAGGTGTGTGATATTATTTTCGGTGTTTAAACTGTCAATAACTAACTCAAACGTCGTAGATGAGATAGATATCACCATGATAAATATGATTAGAAATAGTTTTCTTGATATTTCATTCATCTAAAAACCACTTATTCATCTAAAACCAATTAGTCGGATAAATCTATCTTAGCTTTTATAGAGAGAAGTATGTTCCTTACTTCTCTCTAAATATAGACTTAAAAACAAGGACTATACGTTTGATGGAAGATTGAGAGGAAAGTTCCTAGGTAAATTATAATTTTTACAAGTTATAAGTATAATGTGAGCCTCTCGTTACAGTTATCCCTATAATAATTTTCATTTCTATTAATATTTAACTGAAGTTAATAGCCAACTGAAGTGTAGAGAGCATTAGAAAGTGACAGTAGTTCTAGATCAAAATAAGTGATTTAGCTTAATTTTGTTTTGCTTTGATTTAGTCAGAGTCCACCATAAAGGCTTCTAGCAAGTCATTAAGGAAGAGTTTGCCTTTCTCTGTGATTTGCCAGTGTGTTTCACTTTCGTTGATGTAACCCATATTAATTGCCCAATCTATAGTGGTTTTTATGGTTTCAAAACCAAGACCCGTGGTGTCGAGGAAGTCTTGTTTAGGGCAGGCTTCGATGAGGCGAAAGCGATTCATAAAAAATTCAAACGGGCGATCTGCTAGCGCAACCTCATCTTCGCTGTAAAGATAGGGTTTGATCATATTGTTGTAGGCCGCAAGATAGCCTTTAGGGTGCTTTATCTTTGTCGTGCGTATTATCCGACCATCAGCAAAGCTTACTTTGCCGTGAGAGCCGCAGCCAATCCCTAAGTAATCACCAAAACGCCAATAGTTGAGGTTATGCTGACATTGATGATTAGGTTTGCTGTAACCTGATATTTCATATTGTACATAACCCGCATGATTAAGCTTTTTGTGCCCTTGTTCGAATATTTTCCATAAGTCATCATCATCGGGCAAAGTGGGACGTTTGTAGTGAAATAGAGTGTTGGGCTCAATCGTTAATTGATACCAAGATAAGTGCGGAGGGTCGAGTTCAATCGCTTTTTCAAGGTCGTTTAAAGCTTGATTAACAGATTGATTAGGTAAACCGTGCATCAAGTCGAGATTAAAACTATTTAAGTCGATTTGATGAGCAAGATTTGCTGCATTGACTGCTTCTTCTTGGCCGTGAATTCTCCCCAGCTTGATGAGCTTGGACTGCTCAAAGCTCTGTACACCGACAGATATTCGCGTAATTCCCGCTTTTTTATAGCCCATGAAGCGTTCTGATTCAATCGTACCAGGGTTGGCTTCCATGGTAATCTCAATCTCAGCTTTAAATGGAATTCTGGCTTCAATAGCTTGTAGTAAATCTGCAATTGCTTGGGCTGAAAATAAACTTGGGGTGCCACCACCTATAAAAATCGAATGCAGAGGGCGTGAGTTATTTTTTATCTGATACCGCTCAATATCGGTATCTAAATCTTGCAATAATGCCGCAATATACGCTTGCTCTGGGATCTCTGTTTTTAGGGCATGAGAGTTAAAGTCGCAATAGGGACACTTTTGTACGCACCACGGAATGTGTACATAAAGGCTTAACGGTGGTGGTATCAGTTGACTCATTTCAAACTAGGTTTACAGAGGTTGGAAAGATAATTGGCTAAAGAGCTTTTGCAGAGCTTTGCCGCGATGTGATAATTGTTTTTTACGCTGTGGTTCAAGTTCTGCCGATGCGCAATTTTCTTCGGGGACAAAGAAAATAGGATCGTAGCCAAAACCATTTTGACCATGAGCATTGGTTAGGATTTTGCCTTCCCAAATCCCGTGACAAACAATTGGAGTAGGATCGAATTCGTGGCGCATCATAACTAACACGCAGTGAAAACGAGCGCTTCGTTGATTTTCTGGAACATTTTGCATGGCAGCAAGCAATTTTTCTATATTCTGTTTATCTGTCGCGTCTTCGCCAGCGTAACGAGCAGAATAGACGCCTGGCGCACCTTGAAGAAAGTCGACTTCCAAGCCAGAGTCATCAGCGATCGCTGGTAGTCCAGTTTCTTTGGCAGCATGTCGAGCTTTAATAATTGCGTTTTCAATAAATGTTGTGCCTGTTTCTGCTACTTCTGAGACCTTGAATTCACTTTGGGCAAGGACATCAAAACCAAAATTTTCAATAAACCCAGCCATCTCCCGAACTTTTCCTTGATTACCTGTCGCGAGAACAATTTTTTTTGTATTCATGATATTGCCTTAACAGTAAGTGTAGCTCTTACTCTTCTACATAAAATTTTTGAGAGAACTTTAACCTTCCAGTGCCTTTATTACCAGCATTGATATCAATATTAAAAGTAAGATTCTCTTCATCAGAAATGGAAAATTCTGCCAAGTAGTAAATAGCGTTCCCTTCTTTGACTTCCGTAAACTCAAGCGTTTTTATTTGACCAATTAGGTTTTTAGCATCACCTGTAATCTTGGCAGTCATAGCGGGTTTTCCAGCTTGATAGGTATCTAGCACACTAATATTCAAAATTGCGGAGTAACCATTACGTTTAAGCTGGTAGTTGCTGGCGACTTGCGAGGTAAGAAAAGTTGAATTAAACGCTGAGTAATGAACTTCAATTTCTTTGATGGTTTTAAACTGCTCTGCCGAGCTTGGGAAAGAGAACAAAAAAGCGAGTATAACAGTGATCCATGTTTTCATTATTTATCCTAAACAACTGAGTTATATAGATTGGAAAGGTAGCTCCACTCTCTAATGATACACAGAAGAAGATGGTTCCTCACCTGCATATTATGATTTACTGTGGTACAAAAAATAAAATAAAAGCCATCGATAAGATGGCTTTTACTAATGTAATCATTGTTTAGTGTACGGTACCTAGCCGTTACAACTGATACCAAATTGGTCCAATAAGATCGCCCATTAAAAAGTTAGCGAACTGTAAGCCAATAAAAAGCACTAGTACGCTTAAATCAAATCCGCCCATAGCGGGAATGATGCGTCTTATTGGTGCCAACATAGGTTCGGTTAACTGATGGAATACATACTCAACTGGACTGCGGCCTTGGCTCACCCAGCTTAAAATAGCACGAATAAGCAGCACCCAAAATAATAAGCCACCAGCGGCTTTAATAAGAGAGAGTAGACCTAGGTATAAGAACTCAGCACTGAAAGAGACCGAACCATTAGAGGCAATGAAAATCAGCGTGACAAATTTGAGAATGCAGAGCACATAAGCAAATAAGACGGTTGCTAGGTCAAGGTTGCCCAATGAGGGGATGACTCGACGAAGTGGAGCCACCACAGGTTGAGTCGCTTTGATAACAAATTGTGAGAATGGATTGTAGAAGTCTGCACGAGCAGCCTGCAACCAAATACGTAAGATCACTACCATAATGTAGAGATCAAACAGGGTGGAAATTAGAAAACTCATTGAATTCATAGATTACCCTTAATTTCATAGAGCCAAAGCTCAATCTGATTAATACAGTTTTTCCATTTCTTCGGCACGTGTAACAGCGGCTTGCATCGCTTTTGCTACTATATCCGAAAGTTGATGTTGGTTAAATGTGCGCAGTGCTTCTGCTGTGGTACCACCTTTAGAAGTTACTTGCTCGCGCAATGTCGATAACTCTATTTCTTGATTCGTTACCACCATCTGCGCAGCACCCAATGCAGATTGTTGAACCAGCTCACGAGCGGTTTGCCTATCAAAACCTTGAGCGATAGCTTCGGCTTGCATAGCTTCCATAAACAGAAAAAAATAGGCAGGTGCACTTCCAGCGGCTGCAATGATATTATTGATATTACTTTCTTTCTCTATCCAGCAAGTTTTTCCGACCGCGCTCATCAAAGAAGTGGCAAAAGATTTATCGGCCTCACATACTCGCACAGGCGCAAACATACCACTCATGCCAAAACCGAGTTGCGATGGCGTATTTGGCATGACACGAATAATATTTAAGTTGTGATCAAGCATCTCACATAAACGTTGGCAGCCAACTCCGGCCGCAATTGAAATCACTAGTTTATCAGACCAATCGACAGATTGTAGAGTAGCGCATACCTCTTGCATCATCTGTGGTTTAACCGCCAAAATCACTACATCTGCTTGCTTAGCAGCGCTAATGTTGTCGCTGGTGGTGCGAATTGAAAATTCTTGCTCTAGTAGTAGGCGTCTTGTATCTGAAGGCGCTGTAGCTGTGATATATGAAGCATTGTAGCCCCCTGATACCAAGCCAGATACAATAGCTTTCACCATGTTGCCTGCGCCGATAAAGGCAATTTTCTTATCTTCCATTTATTCAGTTCTTTTTATTTTGGCTTAAGCCTTATTGTTATAGTCACGAGTACCAAAAATCGCTGTTCCAATCCGTACCATAGTGCTTCCAGCTTCAATCGCTGGTTCCATATCACCACTCATCCCCATAGAAAGCGTATCAAGGGGAAGGGTTGGGAAGCGCTTCACAAGCTTGTTTTTTAACTCAGCTAATTGGCTAAATGCGGCCAATTGCGACTGATAGTTAGAAACATTAGCAGGAATCGACATCAACCCTCTTAAAGTGAGGTTTGGAAGTGAAGAAATCAACTCTGCTAAGGCAAAGATTTCGTCATATTCACTTGCTCCTGATTTTGAACTCTCACTACTGGTATTGACTTGAATCAGTACCTGAATAGGTTGCATACCTTCTGGACGTTGGTCATTGAGACGTTGAGCTATCTTAGCGCGGTCTATGGTATGTACCCAAGCAAAGCTTTCAGCCACCAGACGAGTTTTGTTAGATTGTATCGGGCCGATAAAGTGCCACTCTAGTGCTAAATCAGGATGATTTTCAGAAAAATAGGCAATTTTATCAATGCCTTCCTGAACATAGTTTTCACCAAAGGCTATTTGGCCAGCGTGAGCTGCGTCTAAAATAGCTTGCTTGGGTTTGGTTTTACTTACCGCCAGAAGTTGCACTGAGCCCGTAGGGCGTCCACACTTTTGTTGTGCCGCTGTAATCTGTGAGGTGATCTGTTCAATATTTTGTTGAATATTACTCATAGTTAACTTTAGTAAGGATTTGAAATGGATATCGCTGAATTACTGGACTTTAGTGTAAAGCATAATGCGTCAGATCTACATCTTTCTGCTGGAGTATCTCCGATGATACGTATTGATGGTGATGTAAGAAAGTTAGGTGTGCCCGCTTTTAATCACTCTGAGGTCCATCGCTTAGTGACTGAAATCATGAACGACTCTCAACGTAGTGAATTTGAGGAACATTTAGAAATTGATTTTTCTTTTGAGCTGCCAGATGTTGGACGTTTTCGGGTCAATGCATTTAATCAATCGAGAGGATGTGGTGCGGTATTTCGTACGATCCCGACCGTCATTCCGACCTTGGAGCAGCTAGAGGCTCCGGCAACTTTTGAAAATATCGCCAATATGGAGAAAGGTTTAATCCTTGTTACTGGGCCTACTGGTTCGGGTAAATCCACAACACTGGCCGCTATGGTGGATTATATTAATCGTAACCATAACAAGCATATTCTGACGATTGAGGATCCGATCGAATTTGTGCATACCAACAATAAATGCTTGCTAAATCAGCGTGAAGTCCACAAAGACACGCATAGTTTTAACAATGCTTTGCGCAGTGCTTTGCGAGAAGATCCTGACGTAATTTTGGTTGGTGAGTTGCGAGATCAAGAAACTATAAGCCTTGCCCTTACCGCAGCAGAAACTGGGCATTTGGTGTTTGGTACTTTACATACCAGTTCTGCAGCTAAAACTATCGATCGTATCATTGATGTATTCCCCGGCAGTGATAAAGGTATGGTTCGCTCCATGCTTTCGGAGTCACTTAGAGCTGTCATTGCGCAGAAACTACTGAAAAAAATTGGTGGGGGTCGAGTGGCTTGTCATGAAATCATGATGGCGACACCTGCTATCAGAAACTTGATTCGTGAAGATAAAGTCGCCCAGATGCAATCTGTTATTCAGACGGGTGCAGCTCACGGCATGCAGACTATGGAGCAACACTCGAAGCAATTGATTGCTCAGGGACTGGTTGATGCAGAAGAGGTGGCGAAAAAAATTGAAGCTGAGTCTGGGATGATATGAGAGAGGATGTGATGGATATCAATGCTTGCCTGCAAGGTATGTTGAGTGAGAAGGCATCGGACTTATATATTACTGTCGGCGCTCCTCTTCTATATCGAGTTAATGGTGATTTAAAACCGCTTGGTGATAGTTTGTCACAGCAAGCAGTATCAGCATTATTACATAATGTAATGGATGAGAGTCGCCAGAGTGAATTTGCTCAGAGCAGAGAAGCTAATTTTGCGATTGTAAAAGACTTTGGTCGTTTTCGAATTTCAGCTTTTTACCAGCGTGAGTTACCGGGAGCAGTAATTCGTCGTATTGAAACAACTATTCCCACCTTTGATGAGCTTAAATTACCTGAAATATTAAAAGATTTATCTATAGCTAAGCGTGGTTTAGTCTTGGTTGTTGGTGCGACTGGTTCGGGTAAATCAACCACTATGGCTGCAATGACTGGGCACCGAAATAATCATAAAAGTGGGCATATTTTAACGGTTGAAGATCCAATAGAATTTGTCCATGAGCATGGTAAATGTATCGTTACTCAGAGGGAAGTTGGTCTTGATACAAACAGCTATGAAGTCGCTTTGAAAAACTCCTTGCGACAGGCTCCTGATATGATCTTGATTGGTGAAATTCGGTCTCGGGAGACGATGGAGTTTGCGATGACGTTTGCAGAAACAGGCCATCTTTGCATGGCAACCTTACACGCGAATAATGCTAATCAAGCACTTGAGCGTATTCTTCATCTTGTCCCTAAAGAGCAAAAAGAGCAGTTTTTATTTGATCTTTCTATGAACTTAAGAGGCGTGGTTGCTCAGCAACTACTGCGCGATAAACATGGTAATGGTCGCCACGGCGTCTTTGAGATTTTGCTAAACAGCCCTAGGGTTTCGGATCTAATACGTCGTGGCGATCTGCATGAACTCAAAAACACCATGGGAAAATCGCAGCAATCGGGTATGCAGACTTTCGATCAAGCTCTATATCAATTACTTATAGACGATAAGATCGCAGAAGATGATGCGCTTCACAGTGCCGACTCAGCGAATGACTTGCGCATCATGCTCAAAACTCAGCGTGGCGAGAGTTTTGGGGGTGGGGCTTTAGCTGACGTCAAAATTGATATGGATTAACTAGTTCAAAATGTCCTAATTAACCATATTGAGCTTCAAACCAGCTTTCAAGAATTATGACTGCCGATTGGCAGTCTACATTGCCCTTCGTAAGGGCTTTGTAGCCACCGAGGTCAAAGAGATCCGCACGAGCCTCTGTGGTTGATAGACGCTCATCATGAAGCTCAACAAGCAGACCAAAACGGCCATGTAATCTATTGGCGAACTTCTTTGCCCTTGGAGCAATGCTGTCAAGATCTTTTCCGTGAAGATCCGTCGGTAAACCGACTACCAGTAACTTCGGCTGCCATTCTTTAATCTGTTTTTCGATGTCATCCCAATTTGGAATGCCGTCTTTAGCTTTAAATGCTTTAAGTGGAGAGGCGGTACCTGTTATTTCTTGTCCGATGGCACTACCAATACTTGTAGTGCCAAAGTCAAAAGCCATAATTGTTCTAGACATAATGATAAATAATTAGTTTAAGCGTGGCCAATATCACTTGATAGTTGAGAGGCATCAATACCAAGCATCTGTACTGCTTTCTGCCAACGCTCGTTGATGGGAGTATTGAACATCACATCAGGGTCAGCCTCAATAGTCAACCAAGAATTCTCAGAAAGCTCTATTTCCAATTGACCGGGTTCCCAACCTGAATAGCCTAAAGCGACAATATATTCAGTGGGCTCTTCTTCTGTACCGAGAACAGCGAGGATATCTTTTGAAGTTGTAACCGATATGTAGTCGGTCATTTTTATACTAGATTCATAGTGATCTTTTGGCTGGTGGAGAATAAACCCTCTGTCGCCTGATACGGGCCCACCATTAAGAACGGGTTTCTCAAGGCTACCAACTTTGAGTTGAGGTTGCGTTGTTTCGACATCGACTTGTTTAAGCATTTTACCCACAGTGATATCGATAGGAGCATTAATCATTAAACCCATAGCTCCGTCATCATTGTGTTCACACACATAAATGACACTGCGTTGGAAGTAGGGATCTTTCATTCCCGGCATCGCAACTAAAAAGTGGTTGGTTAAATTCATAGTTACTCCAGAGTAAATTAGGTGCATATTGCGCACCCATAGTCTTTTTTAGGCAGTTATTGTTTGTTTATGCGGCACTCTATCGCATCCATTAACTTGCCTGTGATTGAGATATCAAACGCAGCCTCAATTTCACGAATACAGGTTGGGCTGGTTACATTTATCTCAGTCAGCTTGTCCCCTATGACGTCCAGACCTACAAATATCAAACCCTTTTCTTTAAGTGTAGGCGCTACTGCCGCAGCGATCTTTTTATCTGTATCAGTAAGTGGCCTCGCTTCACCTTTTCCACCAGCGGCAAGGTTACCACGAGTTTCACCTTTTGCCGGAATACGAGCGAGACAATACGGCATAACTTCACCGTCAACGATCAGAATTCGTTTGTCACCATTACTTATGTCTGGAACAAAGGTTTGCGCCATCGCGTAACTCTGGCCATGGTTGGTCAAGGTTTCGATAATCACAGACACATTTGGGTCTTCTGCTTTGACACGGAATATTGATGCACCTCCCATGCCATCTAATGGCTTTAGGATCACATCGCCATGTTGTTGACGAAATTGTTTAATTTTTTCTGCTTTGCGTGTGACTATAGTGGTTGGTGTCAACTCAGGGAACCATGCAGTAAATAGCTTTTCATTACAATCACGTAGGCTTTGAGGCTTATTGACTATCAAACTACCTTGCAGTTCTGCTCGCTCAAGAATGTAAGTAGCATAGATGTATTCTGTATCAAATGGAGGATCTTTGCGCATCAAAATTACGTCAAGATCGCCAAGTTCAATAGTTTGTTGCGATTTAAACTCAAACCAAGAATTTGGATCTTCTTTTAGTGTGACGACCTTAGTGTCAGCGATTGCTACTCCTTGATCAAGGTGAAGATCGGCCATCTCAATATAGTGAATTTCATAACCGCGACGCTGGGCTTCTAGCATCATAGCAAAGCTTGAATCTTTCTTGATGTTAATGGCCTCTATTGGGTCCATCACAATACCTAATTTGATCATTTTATTCTCCAGTTAGCCAAGATCACCAAAGCGAACTTGTAGGGCTGTAATTGCGGTTAGGGAGGCCGTTTCTGTGCGTAGTACTCGAGGACCAAGCAGGATTTCTTCAAATTGATAACTTCTCGTCTTTTCAATTTCTTGGCTAGACAATCCACCTTCTGGACCAATGAGAAGTCGTACTTTTTCAACTGGTGTGGGTAGGGTGTTTATTGAGTATGTTGCTCTTGGGTGTAAATTGAGTTTTAAACCATCATACTTTTCGCTGCACCATTGTTCCAATGACATAATAGGCCGGATCTCAGGGATGGTATTTCTACCTGTTTGCTCACAAGCACTAATTGCTACTTTTTGCCATTGAGACAATTTTTTGTCAAAACGTTTTTGATCCAGTTTTACGCCACACCTTTCAGAAATCAGAGGCGTTATAGTGTTAACACCGAGTTCAACCGACTTTTGGATTGTGAACTCCATTTTATCTCCGCGAGAGATCACTTGCCCTAAATGGAGATCAAGTGGTGATTCGCTACTTCGTTCAACACGCTCACTCACTTCGACTGTTATGGATTTTTTTGTTATTTGATTGATCACGGCAGGAAATTCTGCACCTAGGCCATCAAAGAGTAGAATATCATGTCCAGCTTTCATTCTCAGAACACGCCCCACGTGGCCTGCTGCATCTTCGCTGAGAGTTAAACTGCCAAGTTGAGTGATTGCTTGAGGGTGATAAATTCGTGGGATTCTCATCAGATATATCCGGCCATAGAAGGGTAACTGAACCCCTAACATGGATGCATTGCGTTGAAAAAACAAGGGGAGATAGAACAAAGTTAGTGGTGGTATTTTACTGGTTTTACTGTTGGTTTAGCTTCAGCGAGTAAATAAACAAATACTAATACTCCAGTAATGAAATTACGGCTCGATGTATATTAAAGTTTGCTGACAAAGTTTGCAGCGGTAATGACTTTGACTGCGCTGGATCTTGTTGTGACGTCTGATGGAGAGTGGATGGCGCTGACATCCACACTGGTAGTCAAAGACTTGCCCTTGTACTGAAGTTAGGGCGAAATCATGAGTGGTTTTAGCGGCGACTCCAAACACTGACTCCATCACAAGTTGCCATTCCTTACCATGAGGTTTTACTTTTCCATACACTTGGTATGTGATTAAGTGAGCCACTTCGTGTGGAATGACGTCATTTAGGAAAGCTTGCTGGTTTTCGATGAAAAGAATGGGGTTAAGGCGAATCTCATTGAGTTGTAAGTAGGCTTTACCGGCAGCTTTCCCTCTTAGTTTGTAGTTCAATTGTGGTATGGGAAATGATTGCTTAAAATTTTTTTGAGCTTTGATTACATAATGTGCTGCAACTTTTTGTGCGCGGTATATCAGTTCCTTATCCAACCCGACTCCCAATAAATTCGCCCCTGCTTATGAGGCGAATCATATAATGGATTAAGGTTTAGCGCTAATGATGCTTTTTCCTTATTGCATCATGATAGGCGTGCCATGTGCCGTAACCGAGGATGGGTATGGTGAAAAACATACCAATTCCGTAAGTAGCGAATCCAATTAAGATGCCACCACAGATTATTGCAGCCCAAACTATCATGGCCGGTATGTTCGATTTTACGGCGTTGAAGCTAGTAAAAACAGCAGTCATCATGTCTACTCTACGTTCCATCATTAGTGGAATAGAAAAGGCTGAGATGCTAAATACAATAGCAGCCAACACGCAACCGACGAGAGACCCAATCACAAGAAAAGGTAGAAACTCAGTGATAGGTGCCCCTTGCACGGAAGGGTATAGCGCATGTAGCAGCGCTGCTATTCTCATCCAGAAAATCATACATACAGCGAGCAGTACTGCAAATGCCCATTGTGAAGAAGAATTACGTCCAATTGCTTTCATCGAGTGTAATAAACGGGGTTTATGACCTTTCTCCAGTTCCCAGCTAGCGTCATATAGACCTAAAGCAAGGAATGGCCCTATTAGTCCAAATACAATCAAACTAGGCATAACAACCAAGTGGGTACCTTGCCACTGCACCAGTAGAACTATTCCTACTGCTGATGCCATGAAACATAAGCCATAGAATCCGCTAATTAAGGGAATACGTATAAAGTCTTGCAAGCCGAGTGACAGCCAATGAAAGGGCGACGATATACTGAGCTCATTACATGGAATAGTGCGTGCATATTCACTGTCCGGCACGGGCTTTTGTTTTTGGTCCAAATCTTCTTGTTCGTTCACCGTACGAGGCATACATCCTCCTTGATCGATTCTCAGTCTTAGGGCACTTTACTGTGAAAGTGACGTGTGCGAATGAGATGCTCGGCTTTACTACTGCTTGTTAAGCTGTGCATCTGTATTTTATTTGTGCAGTTAGAAACGCTCAAGCATCTCTTAACGTTTTGTTAACTATTGACCCCATAACAAAAAAATACAAATTTACTGACTGCTTTTTGCGGCATAAAACAAAGGGCTTCTGGATAACCAGAAGCCCTTTGAACATAATTTGGCGAAATTAAACTAGTTTAAACCAGCGAATTCACGTAATAGAACGGCTTTATCTGTTGCTTCCCATGGGAATTCTTCACGACCAAAGTGACCGTATGCCGCCGTCTTCTTATAAATTGGTTGAAGAAGGTTAAGCATCTCTTGAAGGCCATATGGACGTAGATCAAAGTGTTGACGAACTGCCTCAACAATGATCTCTTTGGAGACTTTTTCTGTACTAAATGTTTCAACCATAATTGACGTTGGATCTGCAACACCAATAGCATACGACAACTGAATTTCACAACGTTCAGCAAGCCCCGCTGCAACAATATTTTTTGCTACATAACGAGCTGCATATGCTGCGCTACGGTCTACTTTCGATGGATCTTTACCAGAGAAGGCTCCGCCACCATGACGCGCCGCGCCACCATAGGTGTCTACAATAATTTTACGACCAGTTAAACCACAATCTCCCATAGGTCCACCGATAACAAAGCGGCCTGTTGGGTTGATGAAGAAATTGGTATCTTTATTTAACCATGCGGAAGGAAGAACAGGTTTAATGATTTCTTCCATCACGGCTTCACGCAGTTCAGGAGTAGAAATTGTATCACTGTGCTGGGTTGATAGTACAACAGCATCTATGCCTACAATCTTACCTTGATCATATTGGAAAGTTACTTGAGATTTAGCGTCGGGTCTAAGCCAAGGTAGAGTCCCATTTTTGCGTACTTCAGCTTGTCTTTTTACCAGCAGGTGAGAATAGGTAATTGGTGCAGGCATCAACACATCAGTTTCATTGGTAGCATAACCAAACATGATCCCCTGATCGCCAGCGCCTTGTTCTTTCGGGTCGGTTTTATCAACACCTTGGTTAATATCAGGAGACTGCTTACCAATAGTGTTTAGGATTGCACAAGAATCGGCATCGAATCCCATTTCTGAATTAATGTAACCGACTTCGCGAATGGTTTGGCGGGTCAGCTCTTCAATATCTACCCAAGCGGATGTGGTAATTTCTCCCCCAACCATCACCATGCCAGTTTTGACGTATGTTTCACACGCAACACGGGCTTTAGGGTCTTGCTCTATAATCGCATCAAGTACTGCGTCAGAAATCTGGTCCGCAATTTTATCAGGGTGACCTTCTGATACTGACTCAGAAGTAAACAGGTGTTTAGCCATGATAGCTCCGCTTTAATTTGGGGGTTGTGAATATGTCTATTCACTAGAATAGTATGAATAATAGTAGGTGTATCTACTTCTAGACGTCTATTTTAGTTTTCCTCATACCAATTTCAAGCATTTTTTTTATTTATTACATGTTCAAATATTGTTATTTGTCAGTATAAGTATTATTGATTTTTATGTTATCTGCTAAGAGTGTGTCATAAGCGTATTTTCAGTAGGTAAAACGTTTGCAGTGCTTTGGGCGCTTTGAGAGAATAAAAGACCATCAAATCTGTTTTTGCTTAATGCACTCAGGAGCAAACATGTCTTCCCGTAAACACCTAGCTAATGCTATCCGTGCTCTTAGTATGGACAGCGTACAACAAGCCAATTCTGGTCACCCAGGCGCCCCTATGGGGATGGCTGACATCGCTGAAGTTCTTTGGCGCTCTCACCTTAACCACAACCCAGCTAATCCTGAATGGGCTGACCGTGACCGTTTTGTGTTGTCTAATGGTCATGGCTCAATGCTGATTTACTCTCTACTGCACCTTTCCGGTTATGAGCTGTCAATTGATGAGCTGAAAAATTTTCGTCAGCTTCACTCTAAAACGCCAGGCCACCCTGAATATGGTTATGCGCCAGGTATTGAAACGACCACTGGCCCTCTAGGCCAAGGCATTACCAATGCTGTTGGTATGGCGCTGGCTGAAAAGACCCTCGCGGCGCAGTTTAATAAGCCAAATCATGACATTGTCGATCACTTCACTTATGCCTTTATGGGTGACGGTTGTCTGATGGAAGGGATTTCGCACGAAGCGTGTTCTTTGGCTGGCACACTAGGCCTTGGCAAGTTGATCGCCTTTTGGGATGACAACGGCATTTCAATCGATGGGCATGTTGAAGGTTGGTTCTCTGATGATACGCCGAAACGTTTTGAATCTTACGGTTGGCATGTCATTGCGGCTGTAGATGGCCACGATCCTGAGGCGATCAATGCAGCAATCCATGCAGCAAAATCGGATCCTCGCCCAACATTGATTTGTACTAAGACTATCATCGGCTTTGGTTCTCCGAACAAATCTGGCTCTCACGATTGTCATGGCGCCCCTCTTGGCGCAGATGAAATTGCCGCCACTCGCAAACAACTCGGTTGGCAGCACGGTCCATTCGAAATCCCTGCTGACGTTTATGCCCAGTGGGATGCCAAAGAAGCTGGCGCGGCTAAAGAAGCGGCGTGGAATGACAAATTTGCCGCATACGCAGCAGCATTTCCTAAAGAAGCGGCTGAGCTTAAGCGGCGTATAAATGGCGAACTGCCTGCCCAGTGGGAACAAAAAACCAGCCAAATCATTGCCGATTTACAAGCTAACCCGGCCAACATTGCTTCACGTAAAGCGTCACAAAATGCGCTTGAAGCCTTTGGCCAAATGCTGCCAGAGTTTTTGGGTGGCTCTGCCGATTTAGCGCCTTCTAACCTGACCATGTGGTCTGGCTCAAAATCAGTATCGGCTGACGATGCATCTGGTAACTACATTCACTATGGTGTGCGTGAGTTTGGTATGACGGCGATCATGAATGGTATTGCACTTCATGGCGGTTTTGTGCCTTATGGTGCAACCTTCCTGATGTTTATGGAGTACGCACGTAATGCCATGCGCATGGCGGCGTTGATGAAGATCCAAAACATTCAAGTGTACACCCATGATTCGATTGGTCTGGGTGAAGATGGCCCAACGCACCAACCAGTTGAGCAAATGGCTTCATTGCGTTTGACGCCAAATATGAATACATGGCGTCCATGCGATCAAGTTGAATCGGCAGTGGCTTGGAAACTTGCGATTGAACGTAAAGATGCACCGACCGCCCTGATTTTCTCGCGCCAAAACCTAGCGCAGCAAGAACGCACCACAGAGCAAGTTGCCAACATTGCCAAAGGTGGTTACATCCTTAAAGATTGCCAAGGTCAGCCTGAGCTTATTCTGATTGCAACAGGCTCTGAAGTTGAGTTAGCCGTTAACGCGGCGGCTGAGCTGACAGCAGAAGGCAAAAAAGTGCGCATTGTATCCATGCCATCAACCGATGCCTTTGATAGACAAGAAGCCGCGTACCGCGAAGCCGTTTTACCCTCCGATGTAACAGCGCGTATTGCCATCGAAGCCGGTATTGCAGATTTCTGGTACAAGTACGTAGGGTTTGACGGCCGCATTATCGGCATGACCACCTTCGGTGAGTCTGCACCGGCGGGTGAGCTATTCAAAATGTTTGGCTTTACCACGGAAAATGTCGTTAACACGGCAAAAGAGTTATTGGATTAATAGCTCTGGTATATAAGTAGCCGAGCTCTATTTACAAGGGCTCGGTATTTATTTTGAACGGAACTTGACTGCAAATGGGTGCCAGATCCTATTATCTAGATGCGATTTATACATCTATCAGGTAATATTTGTGACACGAAAATGATGTAAGGCGATGGATCATGCTAAAAGTGGCGATCAATGGATTTGGCCGTATCGGTCGTAACGTACTGCGTGCGGTGTATGAGAGCGGTAAAAACCAACAAATTAAAGTAGTCGCTGTTAATGAGTTAGCCCAACCTGACGCGATGGCTCACCTTCTGCAATATGATACTAGCCATGGACGATTTGGTAGAAAAGTCACTCACGACCAAGAGCACATATATATCCACCATGATGCACCCTACGAAGGTACTGGTGAATTTGATTCCATTCGTATACTGCACCTGCCTGAAATAAATTTATTGCCTTGGCGTGATCTTGAAGTTGATTTGGTTTTAGATTGTACTGGTGTGTTTGGAACACAAGCTGATGGCCAAGAACACATTAAAGCGGGCGCGAAGAAAGTGTTGTTCTCACATCCAGGTTCTCATGATCTTGATAATACAATTATTTATGGCGTTAATCATGACACTCTAAAAGCTGAGCATAAGGTTGTTTCCAATGGGTCATGCACCACAAATTGTATAGTGCCAATTATTAAAGCGTTAGATGATGCGTTTGAAATTGAGTCTGGCACAATCACAACTATTCACTCTTCGATGAATGATCAGCAAGTCATAGACGCTTATCATACAGACCTTAGACGAACACGTGCTGCAAGCCAATCTATCATACCTGTAGATACAAAGTTGCATAAAGGTATTGAAAGGATTTTTCCGAAATTTTCTAACAAATTTGAAGCAATTTCTGTCAGAGTGCCGACTGTTAATGTGACTGCGATGGATTTAAGTGTCACAGTTCATACAAATGTGAAAGTTAATGACGTAAATCAAACCATACTTAACGCTTCTCAGTGTACATTACGAGGAATTGTTGACTATACTGAAGCTCCGCTTGTTTCTATTGACTTCAACCATGACCCTCACAGCGCGATTGTTGATGGGACACAAACCCGTGTCAGCAATGGTCATTTGGTGAAAATGTTGGTTTGGTGTGATAACGAATGGGGTTTCGCCAATCGCATGTTAGATACTGCTATGGTGATGCACACAGCAAAATAGGTATAGTATACATCTGGAGAGGTATTTATTTTCCGCCTTGAAATAAATAATGGTAATCTCCATATCTAAGTGAGTTTTAATAACGAATAGGTTGGGCTAAATACCGAACCGACAAAATTTTATTTTTAATATTTGAGAGGACACATCATGTCTGTAATCAAGATGACTGACCTGGACCTAGCAGGTAAACGTATATTTATCCGTGCTGACCTTAATGTTCCAGTAAAAGAAGGCAAAGTGACTTCTGATGCACGTATTTTAGCGTCTTTACCCACTATCAAGCATTGTCTTGCTGCTGGTGCAAAAGTGATGGTGACATCTCACCTTGGTCGCCCGACAGAAGGCGAGTATGCGCAAGAGTTCTCTCTACAACCTGTTGTTAACTATTTAAACGATGCGTTAGATTGTGAAGTCAAGTTAGCGAAAGATTACCTCGATGGTTTAGAGCTAAATTCAGGTGAGCTAGTCGTCCTTGAAAACGTTCGCTTCAATAAGGGCGAAAAGAAAAACGAACAAGCACTGTCTAAAGCTTATGCCGCTCTTTGTGATGTATTCGTAATGGATGCCTTTGGCACCGCTCACCGTGCACAAGCATCAACTCATGGTGTTGGTATGCATGCGCCAATCGCATGTGCCGGGCCTCTGCTAGCTAATGAGTTAGATGCTCTAGCGAAAGCAATGGATAAGCCAGCTCGACCAATGGTCGCTATTGTCGGTGGTTCAAAAGTATCAACCAAACTTACTGTGCTTGAGTCTTTATCTAAAGTGGCAGACCAACTTGTTGTTGGTGGAGGTATTGCCAATACTTTTATCGCAGCGGCTGGCCACAATGTTGGTAAATCTCTGTATGAAGCAGACCTAGTTAATACTGCAAAGAAATTGATGGATGAGTGCGCGATTCCTGTTGCAACTGATGTCGCTTGCGCAAAAGCTTTTGACGAGAACGCAGAAGCTGAAATTAAAAATGTCGCAGATGTTACAGATGACGATATGATTTTCGATCTAGGTCCTGATTCAACGGCGGAATTGGCAGAAATTCTTAGAAATGCTAAGACTATTCTTTGGAATGGCCCTGTTGGTGTGTTTGAATTTAAGAACTTTGAAGCTGGCACCAAAGGCATTTCTGATGCTATTGCTCAGTCTGAGGGCTTCTCAGTTGCTGGTGGTGGTGACACTCTAGCGGCAATCGATAAGTTTGGTATTAAGGCCGATGTGTCTTATATCTCTACTGGTGGTGGTGCTTTCCTCGAGTTTGTTGAAGGTAAGGTGCTTCCTGCGGTAGAAATGCTGGAAGCACGCGCTAAATGATTTACTGAAGGTGGGAGATTCTCCCACTTTCGTGTTTGCTGCATATGAATTTTTTTGCTTAAATGCGCTTTTGTTGTAGCAAACGTTTGCAAGAATTTAAACTAATAAGTTTTGTTTTAAAACGATAGATAAATAGGATGACGCCATGTCTAAGATCTTCGATTTCGTAAAACCAGGTGTGATTTCTGGTGATGACGTACAAAAAGTTTTTGAAGTAGCAAAAGAGAACAATTTTGCTCTTCCAGCAGTAAATGTGGTTGGTACTGATTCTGTGAATGCAGTATTAGAAGCCGCTTCAAACGTGAAAGCACCCGTTGTTGTTCAGTTTTCTAATGGAGGCGCAGCCTTCTTTGCAGGCAAGGGTGTTAAACTAGAAGGTCAGGGCGGCCAAATTCTTGGTGCTGTAGCTGGTGCAAAGTATGTTCATGCTGTGGCTCAATCTTATGGTGTACCTGTTATTCTTCACACGGATCATGCTGCTAAGAAGCTTCTTCCATGGATTGATGGCCTACTTGATGCCGGTGAAGAGTTTTTTGCCCAAACAGGTAAACCACTATTCTCTTCTCATATGATTGACTTATCAGAAGAGCCTCTTGAAGAAAACATTGAGATCTGTGCTAAGTATCTAGAGCGTATGGCGAAAATGAATATGACGCTAGAAATCGAACTAGGCTGTACAGGTGGTGAAGAAGATGGCGTTGATAACTCAGATATGGACGCATCTGAGCTATATACTTCTCCAGAAGATGTTGCTTACGCGTATGAGAAATTGACTGCGGTAAGTCCCCGTTTTACTATCGCTGCTTCTTTCGGTAATGTGCATGGTGTTTATAAACCAGGTAATGTTGTTTTAACACCTACTATCCTTCGTGATTCACAAGCTTACTGCGCTGAGAAATTTAGCCTTGCTTCTAACGCGTTAAACTTTGTATTCCATGGTGGTTCAGGCTCTTCAGAAGCTGAAATTCAAGAGTCGATCAGCTACGGTGTTATCAAAATGAACATCGATACTGATACTCAGTGGGCTACTTGGGACGGTATTCGTCAGTATGCTGCAGATAATTATGATTATCTACAGGGACAAATCGGCAACCCTACCGGTGAAGATGCACCAAACAAAAAGCACTACGACCCACGTGTTTGGTTGCGTAAAGGACAAGAATCAATGGTTAAACGTTTGGAGAAAGCCTTCGCTGACCTAAACGCAGTCGACGTACTATAACCTGACGGTTTTTGTACTTTGTTAAATTTAAAAGCCTGCTCTTCATGAGCAGGCTTTTTTTCTGGCTTTTTAAAGTGATCGATGAGGTCAGGCGCACTAAAAACAATGGCGAAAAATGGCACCATAACATAACTTTAATGAGCTAATATCTGTTAGGTCTTATAAGTAACTGTAAAATAGCGTTATTAGCTGTAAGTATCGATATCCTAAATTCGGGGTCGGTCAGAAATTCATAGTTACCTTTATGCTGGATTTAAGGTATGTATTTGGACTATTACTAGAGGGTACAGGCTATGTCAGGAGATGTTGGAAAAATCGAAACTCCAATTATTAATGGCTTAGAGTTAGCTGGGACGTGGATAAATGAGCATTCAGACTTGCTTATCCAATATGGCGTAAACGTAATTTCAGCTATTTTGATATTTTTTATCGGTAGCATTGCTGTCAAGATGGTAGCCAATGGTGTTACTAAGATACTAAACAGGAAAAGAATGGATAAAGCGGTGGTTGATTTTATCCATACGCTGGTTCGTTACTTGCTTTTTACTATTGTGTTAATTGCTGCACTGAGCCGAATCGGCGTGCAGACGGCTTCCGTGGTAGCGGTAATTGGTGCCGCGGGTTTAGCGGTTGGATTGGCTTTACAAGGCTCCTTATCTAACTTTGCAGCAGGTGTCTTGATCGTTGCTTTTCGTCCATTTAAGTCGGGAGACTATGTACAAATTGCCGGAGTAGGCGGTAGCGTAGAATCGATTCAGATTTTCCAAACGGTTCTTACTACACCTGATAATAAAATGGTTGTTGTGCCTAATAGTAGTGTTATCAGTGGGCCTATTACTAACTACTCTCGCCATCAGACTCGACGGATTGACTTAGTGATAGGCGTCTCTTACCGTGCGGATTTGCAAAAAACTAAGCAATTGCTGATGAATATTTGCCAAGCGGACGAGCGTATTTTAAAAGATCCTGCGGTAAAAGTTGGTGTACATGCTCTTGCTGACTCTTCGGTTAATTTTGTGGTTCGCCCTTGGGTCACAACAACTGACTACTGGGATGTATATTTTGATCTGATGCAAGCGATCAAAGAAGGGTTGGATAAAGAGAATATAGATATTCCATTCCCACAAATGGATATTCACCTTAACAAGGCAGAACTGTAGTACAAGTTAACACTAGAGAAGCGAGGCTTTTGTCTCGCTATAACGTTTATCTATGTTTCATGAGTTATATCAGCAGCTCTATTAAGAAAGGGCAAAGAATTTAATCTGTCACTGTTAATTAAAAGCTTGCAGGGACAGTTGAGTAAGCTGTGGGTTAAAATTGTGTCAGAACATACAACAGGGCTCCTCAAGTTATATCTACACGTTATCATGTATGAAACAAGTTAATTAAGGAAAATAATAATGAAGATGAAGTCTCGTCTGCTTTTCATCGCTTTATGTCTTGTCAGTATTGGTGCTTATGCAGGTTCGCCTGATTTTCCCCATTTGCAAACCACGGGTTATGGTGAAGTTATTGCAACGCCGGATATGGCTGAGTTTACTGTGCGAGTGGTGGAAACAACCATGACGGCAGAACAGGCTAAGCAAACTGTAGATAAAGTGGTTACGGATTTTCTGGCTCAGCTGAAAGAGCAGGGAATGAGTGATGATAGCATTAGTAGCTCAAATCTTTATATTGCCCCTCAGTATCATTACCCGAAAAATGGTCAACCTGAGCTGGTTGGTTATCGAGCCTCGCGTACTGTTAATGTAACCGTTACCCAGCTGGCTAATCTTAATCAATATTTGGATGTTGCTTTGAGTTCAGGTATTAACCAAGTGCAAAATGTTCAGCTTAAGGTAAAAGAGCAGGCTAAGTATCAAGAGCAAGCGAGGCAGGCTGCGATTAAAGATGCAAATGAAAAAGCAAAATCACTCGCTTCAGGTTTCGATAAAGAAATCAGTGGTGTTTGGCGTATAGACTACAATGCCCCGAATAATCAGCCTGTTTTGACGCGTTCAATGGCGATGGATACTAGAGCAGAATCCAACACTTACCAAGACTCTACGATTGTGATTCGTGATCGTGTTGATGTGATATATAAGCTAGATTAAAGCGTCTTAAACTAGCTTATAGAGATATTCTGAATATCATGCAATATAGCGTATTAATTAGCCGTACAAGAGTCGATAAAAAAGAGGGTGCAGAACCCTCTTTGGCATAAATCATGTTGACGCTAGTGTTACAAAACGTGCACTGAGGCAGTGTTCGTGGTGCCTGATGCAACGAGAGCACCTGATACCATAACTACAATATCGCCTTTGTTACCCAAACCAGATTCAAGGGCTAGCTCTTTACCTAAGATATAGAAAGCGTCTGTATTATTAATTGAGTCGACTAAAACAGGTCGAACACCTTTAGTGAGTACTAATTGAGCCGCTGTTTTTGGGTTATTGGTTAATGCCAAGATATTAGCTGTTGGGAAGTATTTACGCACTGAGCGTGCTGACTTGCCTCCCTTTGTTGCGACAACGATAAGTGGCGCTGCGAGTTTTTCTGCTGTGTCTACAGCTCCTTTACATACCGCTTCAGTGATACGCAAGCGAGGGCTATCTAAACGAGAACCAAGCTCTGCTTTTAGCGCAGTATCTGTGCGATTGGCGATTTGAGCCATGATGGTTACTGCTTCAACAGGGTATTTTCCTTTTGCAGTTTCACCCGATAGCATGACTGCGTCTGTACCATCCATTACCGCATTCGCTACGTCACCAGCTTCTGCACGAGTTGGGCGTGGATTGTGGATCATAGAATCAAGCATTTGAGTCGCTGTAATGACCATTTTACGTGCACGGTTACATTTTTCGATCATCATCTTCTGTGCAAAAATGACTTCTTCAGCAGGGATCTCAACGCCTAAATCGCCACGGGCAACCATAATGCCGTCAGATTGTTCAAGGATATCATCAAAGTTGTCGACACCTTCTTGGTTCTCAATCTTAGAGATAATGTGAATATCTTGACCACCATGCTCTGCTAATACAGCGCGAATCTCTTTAACGTCAGATGCTTTACGTATAAATGAGGCTGCAACGAAGTCAACACCTTGCTCGCAACCAAATTTAAGGTCATTTTTATCTTTTTCAGACAGTGCTGGTAGATTGACAGAAACACCAGGTAAGTTAACGCCTTTGTTTTCACCTAAAGCGCCATTGTTAAGGACTTTACATTTAACCTCAGTTTCAGTCGTGGCAACAACGTTCATTTCGATTAAGCCATCGTCGACTAGAATAGTATTGCCAACATTAAGGTCTGCCGCAAAACCAGAGTATGTAACCGCAACCTTATCTTTGTTTCCGACGATTGAAGTATCTGTAGTGAAAGTAAATTCCTGACCAGCGACTAAATTAACATCTTTGCCTTCTGCTAGTTTTATGGTGCGAATTTCTGGTCCTTTAGTATCCAGCAAGATAGCCAGTTGCTTACCAGATGTTTCCATTACTTTGCGGAAGTTTGCAATACGATTGCCGTGCTCTTGATAATCTCCGTGAGAGAAATTCAGGCGCATGACATTCATACCCGCATTGACTAGTTCAGTGAGCTTTTCAACTGATTCAGTTTTAGGGCCAATCGTACATACGATTTTGGTCTTTTTCATGGAAGATATTCTCCGGTCGATAATAGTTAAAATTTGAAATTTCATTTATCTGGTTGAAGTCGAGGGTGCCTACTTGGCGTTGGAGCCTTTTATATATTAAGAGAACATCAATGTTATCGTCGACTTCAGAACTGAAAGTCTTTCAATGCATTTAGTCATTTTATGACCAAACTTGTGTGGCAATACGCGTTTAAATCGTAACTACCCCATAATATATGCTACTAGGCATACAAAACTAACCTTCAATTCTGTAATTTTTTTTCTTTTCGGTGGCAAATTCTACCACTGATTTATTTCAATATCACTGCTTAACAATTGTCTTAGGACAAGCTTTTGGCGCTATTTTTTATTTTTTAGCTAGAAATAAATAGACTGCAACCTTTCGGGTTGATTATAATATGTTTCGATTTGAAACTTAATGGCGTAAATTAAATGTCAAAGCGAAATACCCAATTAAGAAGGCATGCAATCTCTCATTTAGTTAATGAACAAGGTGAAGTCAGTGTTGAATCACTTTCTATTCAATTTGAGACATCCGAAGTCACGATTAGAAAGGATCTTGCCTCTTTGGAAAAAAATGGCCAGCTTTTACGTCGCTATGGTGGAGCCATCGCTTTACCTAAAGAAGTGGTCAATGATGAGTTAAGTAATAAAGTTTCGATTCGTAAGTCTGAGTTGGCGCAGGCAGCTGTTAAGCTGATCCGAGAACATAATCGGATAGTCATTGATAGTGGCAATACTACGGCGTCATTAATAGAGCAACTTAATGGAATGCGTAGTTTGGTTGTTATGACTAACTCATTGCACGTTGCTAATGCTCTAAGTGAATTGGAAAGTGAGCCAACATTATTAATGACGGGCGGTACTTGGGATGCACATTCTGAGTCTTTTCAAGGACAAGTCGCTGAGTCAGTACTACGATCATATGACTTTGACCAATTGTTTATTGGTGCAGATGGTGTGGATATAGAACGTGGTACGACGACATTTAATGAATTGGTTGGCCTGAGTAAAGTGATGGCAGAGGTTTCGCGTGAAGTGATTGTTATGGTTGAATCTGAAAAGATTGGTCGAAAAATTCCTAATTTGGAGCTGTCTTGGGCTGCCATTGATGTTTTAGTTACAAACAAAGACATAGAGCCTGAATTAAAGGCAAATATTGAGTCTCATGGTGTCAAAGTGCTTTGTGCATAATATGTGAGGCAATTAATGGGCTGAACTCATGTTAGCTAAGCCCCTAAAACTTATAAATTACAGCTGGCTATAATTGCTAGCTATCAGAATGAATTGGAGTTGGATATGTGTGGAATCGTCGGTGCAGTGGCACAACGAGATGTAGCAGAAATTTTAGTCGAAGGTCTTCGCCGTCTAGAATACCGAGGATATGATTCAGCGGGTGTGGCAATTGTAGATGCAGAGTCTAATCTTGTGCGTCTTAGACGATTGGGTAAAGTCCAAGAGCTAGCAGATGCAGTCGATCAAGCTAAAGTTGTTGGTGGAACGGGTATCGCACATACGCGCTGGGCAACTCATGGTGAACCTTCGGAAATTAATGCTCACCCACATATGTCTGGTGATATTACCGTGGTGCATAATGGCATTATTGAAAATCATGAAGAGCTGCGTGAGCTGCTAAAGTCTCGTGGTTACGTATTTGAATCACAAACGGATACCGAAGTGATTGCTCACATGGTTGAGTGGGAATTGCGTACAGCAAAGACTCTAGTTGAAGCGGTACAAAATACAGCAAAGCAGCTTGAAGGTGCATACGGAACAGTAGCAATGGACCGCAAAGATCCCGCCCGTATTGTGGTAGCTCGCTCTGGTAGCCCTATTGTGATTGGTTTTGGTGTGGGTGAAAACTTCCTAGCCTCTGATCAGTTGGCGTTATTAAACGTTACACGTCGTTTCATGTTCCTAGAAGAAGGGGATGTGGCTGAGATTACTCGCCGCGAGGTTACTGTATTTAACGCCAATGGTGAGAGTGTTAAACGTGAAGTCAAAGAGACAGAAGTTTCTCATGATGCAGGTGATAAAGGTGAATACCGCCACTACATGTTAAAAGAAATACATGAACAACCCGTGGCACTTCAACGTACTTTAGAGGGGCGTTTGGCTAATGGTCAGGTGGTTGCTTCGGCGTTTGGTGAAAACGCGCAGCAACTCTTAAGCCAAGTGAAACATGTTCAAATTATCGCATGTGGAACCAGTTACCATGCTGGAATGGTCGCACGTTACTGGCTCGAAGAATGGGCAGGCGTCTCCTGCAATGTTGAAATCGCCTCTGAGTTTCGTTATCGAAAATCCCATGTATTTGAGAACTCCCTGCTTGTGACTATTTCTCAGTCAGGTGAGACAGCAGATACACTGGCAGCGCTGCGCCTTGCTAAAGAGATGGGCTACATGGCGAGCTTGACGATTTGTAACGTTCCGGGTTCTTCGCTAGTCCGTGAATCTGATATGTCATATATGATGAAAGCGGGCGCAGAAATCGGTGTCGCGTCTACCAAAGCCTTTACCGTGCAACTTGCAGGTTTACTCATGCTTGCGGGCGCTATTGGCCACCATAATGCACTCGGAGCAGAAAAAGAAGCGCAGCTGGTTTCAGCACTTCAATCACTGCCTGCCAAACTTGAGCAAACATTGGCAATGGCAGAATCTATCGAGGCACTTGCTGAAGATTTTGCTGATAAAAATCACTCGTTATTCTTGGGGCGTGGTGAACAATCTGCCATTGCAATGGAAGGCGCTTTAAAGCTAAAAGAAATTTCATATATTCACGCAGAAGCTTATGCAGCCGGTGAGCTAAAACACGGCCCATTAGCACTAATTGATTCTGAAATGCCGGTTATTGTTGTCGCGCCGAACAATGAATTATTAGAGAAGCTAAAGTCTAACGTAGAAGAAGTGCGCGCGCGTGGCGGCCTGATGTACGTATTTGCGGATGATAAGGCGTCATTTGAAAGTGATGACACCATGAAAGTCCTCAACGTGCCTCATTGTGATGAGTTTATTGCCCCTATCGTTTATACGCTGCCGCTACAGCTATTGTCATACTACGTTGCCTTAATTAAAGGTACGGATGTCGACCAGCCACGTAACTTAGCCAAATCTGTAACAGTGGAGTAGGCCGTTAATTCTCTCCTGATGTTTGAGTGAGAGGGGAATAAATAATCATATTAAATGGCAGCGTTCATATCGATACGCTGCCATTTCTAAATTGAAAATGCCCCAAAGTGAGTTGCGCCTCCAAATCACAAAATGATGCTCAGACAACTTTGATATACAAAAAGTAATAAGAAACAAAGGACAATACCTGCCCCCGTAATTTTTATGAAAAATAGCTTGTTTTTCCGAGAGTCCAGTCTCGTTTAGCAGATAGAAGATTTAATAAGTTATTGTTAGTCATAGGATTAGAGCTATTCTTCATAAGGTAACGTGCATTGTTAAAAAGTGATAACACGCTCGCTCATTTTTATGTAAAGACATAATGCTAAATGTGAAAATATACCATATGTTTCATTTACTTGTGATAGCTTGAATGAAAGTTAGGCAAGCAGAAAAACGAACTGACCTGTAATTGAAAATGTTATATGTAAATCGAGTTCATTGTATGAATCAGGAAGAGTACGACAAAAAGTTTGAGGTTAATGATAGGGAGTCGAAGCTATTAAAGGCCGCGTTTGCTCAAGTCTCTGACATCAGGAAATTCGAGATCGAGCTTTACTGGAAAAGAGCAACCTATTTCTGGGCATTAATAGCAGTTGCCTTTGCTGGTTACTTTTCAATTCTGGCTTCTGAACACATGCCAAATAAATTTTTCTTGGGCCTAATAATCTCTTGTGTTGGGTTTGTGTTTACCTTTGCTTGGTTCCTTGCTAGTAGGGGGAGTAAATACTGGCAAGAGAACTGGGAAAACCATCTTGATCTACTAGAAAATAATGTGACAGGCCCTCTCTATAAAACACTGCTAGAACGTCCTAGTCATATAAACTTGGCTGAGAAGCTAGTTACAGGCCCTCTTAGTATGTCTGTTTCTAAAATCAATCAATGGGTTAGTGTCTTCGTCGTATTTTCATGGGGATCTCTAGTCATTTTTTCCGCATATAAATCCCTAATTCTTATCGGCGTATCAAAAGACCAATGGTTAGTTATAGGTGCGCACACATTGGTCATAGTAGTTGCATTTGTTGTTTGTTTTATGATGCTTAACTTTGGTAAAACTCATAGAAAGAAACATTCCCCCACCGTGATTGAGAGAGAAACAGAAATTGAGTAAGCATATAACAATCATGTTAATCAGGACGCTCCCAAGCTCGCGCCAATTACACGGGCATTATAGAGTATTGTTTGTTGACTTATAGGCAAAATAATTATGAAAGTTAATAAAAGCCACGAGCGATTTCTTTGCTTTCTTCAAGAAAAAGAGAGAACGAATAAAAGTTTTACGAAAGAAGAGCTGATAAGTGCAACTGGTTGGAAAGAATCAACATTTAAGACATATTTCAACAAGGGGCAGCTTGCTGACTTTTTAAGTGAGGTTGCTTCAGGTTCGTACGCAGCATCTAACTCACTTAACTTGTCTTTAATCGAGTTTTCTAAGAAATTATCACAAAGTAAACACCGCCGTGGATTAGGGCATAATTGCAAATTTAAGCTAGCTAAAGCTCTGCTTCGTAAGTCCCGAGACAACATGCTTCTTGCACTGGAGTTATATAATAGACCGTCACTTGAAAACCGTATGGACGGTTTTGTAATGTGTTTTTGCACTGCTTGGGAGCAGCTTTTGAAAGCTATGATCATTGAAGGACATGGTGAAAGCGCGATATTCAAGAGTCTCAAAAAAAATGGGATCAAAGAAACTATTTCATTGCGAGAAGCCATTAACTTGGTATTTCCTAGCGGAAATAAGGTAAAAGCAAACTTAGAGAAAATAGTGTTCTTTAGAGATCAAGCCGTACATCTACTAATGCCTGAAATTCAGGGAATCGCTTCTAGGTTATTTCAATCTGGGGTTTTAAACTATTCCGCGAAGTTTGAAGAATTCTCAGAACAATCATTTTTAAATTCATCACATACTGGCATGATTTCTTTGGTTGGTGACTTTAAATACCCTCCAGTTTCGGTTCTTAAAACAAACTATGGTGATGTTGCAACAGAAATCTTAACTCTGGCTGAAAGTCTGACCAAAGACGTTCAAAATACAGATGACATTGAGTTTGCCATACCCCTAAATGTGAAGTTGGTGTTTGCTAAAGATGGTGATATCGAAGGGCATCCTATAACGTTAGCCAAAGCAGAAGATGGTATGGAAGGTTTGAAGAAAGCTTTAATTGTACATAAGCCAATCGATCGAGAAAAATCTCATCCTTACCTAGAAAGTTCAGCAATCAAGAAGCTTAATGATGAGCTTAAGGAACAATGTTCCGAGGAAGCACTGATTACATTCTTAGTTGCGAGGTGTAAGAAATCAGGTGAGCCAATTATTAACCAACATTGTTTTCGGGCAATAGTCGACAAACTAAAAGTAAAAAACGCAAACAACGAATATCATCACAAAAACTGTAACCCAGAGCTTCACTATTACTCAGATTCATTTATAAATCTCGTAGTTAAAAAAGTTATCGCTGGACAAAACTTTATAAAAAATGCCAAAGATAGTTATAAACTTGTGAGAAAAGGAACTTAACAAACAATCAAGGAATCAACATACTTTTCCTAATATTACAAAACCCTTTTAGAGCATCGGGTCTAACAAGGTTCTGTCCAATTTTCGCCCCTGCTATTCCCCTCATTAAGGCGCCAGTGAAACGAGAGCTGACTTCACCACGTCTTTTCGAGTCAGAATAAAATGTGTTATCCCCTGCTCGTCTGTAACCTTAATGGTAGCGGTATACGGAGAGGTTAAGCCCACACACTCCACTACACGAGGAGGATGAGGCGTTTTTATCCAAAAATTTAACGCTTTAGTTTGCCGATTTTCCTCGTCAAATCCCATTTCAATTTCTTTCTGTGTCATATAAATAGTGTCATTACTCACTTCATCGGCCAGCTGGCCATCAAGGGCTAGCATTGACGAATAACCATGCTGCTCACACAGGTTATTGAGCAGAATGTACAGCTCATCAGCCTGAGAGAATTTAGCTCGATAGTCCAGGTTCATCTGATGAAGCTCGAACAGCCTCACCAGCAGATTACCGCCCTTTCGCGCAATACCAATCATGGTCTTGATGTCCTTTTTGCACACAGAATACCTTGAACGGTTCAGCTGAGCTTTGAGATATTTGACGAAGATGTCATTGCTTCGCTTTGATGGAATAAATCGCGTACTCTGAGCCTTTTGCATCAAGATATGTAGTAAAGCGTGCAACACCACTTCAGAAAAAGCCTGATGATACTTCAACTTCAAACTCATAACGTTTTGTCACCCCAATGAACGCACAGATTACCTAACCCACTTCTTTACGCTTATTCATTTAGCTTTCATTCAGAAAATGTGATCGTATCGAACCTCAATCTGAAATGCAAAAGGTCGAATCAAAGTGTATAGCTAAATATAAACCACAAGGCACTATACTGTGTATATGACTAGTGACATATAGGTATAGCCAAGCAACTGTGACACTTAGATAATGAAAATAAGGTATCTATTTGGCTGTCACACCAAAACAAAAAGCCACTTAATCAACAATAAATAGAATAATATTCATCACTATTTTATGGCCCAAAACAACGAATAAATATTTAGCCCCCACACTTTAACCCCCATATTCAAAAATTCAACCCTCTAAAGTAAAACAAACTCGCCACTTCAATATGACCAGCTATCTTTATGGAAGACTAAAAACAACAATGGCTAGCTTCTCTATGAAAAATACACATAGATATATGAGTATTAATAAAAAAATACTGTTTACGGTGACACTGATAAGTGTCCTCCTTGCTTTAGCGACAACCAGTTACAATCTTCACCACCGACTACAGATCGATATTCAGTACATCAATGAAAAATTATCCAGCATTAAAACCAGTCAACTATCGAGTATTACAGGTAGCTTATGGGTTGAAGATAGAGAGATACTCAACTCTCAGGTGGAAGGCTTGTTAACCCTGCCAGGGGTTGACTATGCGCATATATCATCAGGTACAGAGTCAATCATTGAACGAGGTGAGCGGCTGTATGATAATGCTGTCACTCAAACGTGGCCTTTAGCCTATGAGTTCGGTGGAAAGAGTTACGCGCTCGGTGACTTAACCATCCAGTCTGATTTATCTCGTATTCATCACAACCTTTGGGCTCAATTCCTTCATATTTTGTTTGCAGAAAGTGTTCGTATCGTCTTGCTACTGACCACTGTTTTCGCCTTCACTTGGTTATTCATCATTAAACGTATTGATTTGATGGCAAAAGCGGTCAGTGAAAATAGCAACTCATCGCCGAATAGAATTCACTTGCCATCCCCTTGGTTTCGCGATGAACTCGATCACTTAGCGGATAATTTTAATCAGTCCAGTGACATTATTGAAGCGCACTGCGTTGAACTTAGCCAAGCAAAAGATGAGTCAGAGCAAGCAACAGAGCTCGCCATCAATGCCAATAAAGCTAAAAGTAGCTTTCTGGCGAATATGTCACACGAAATCCGTACGCCGTTAAATGGTGTGATTGGTATTTCTGAAATTCTTTCTGATACCTCATTAACTGCCACTCAACGTGACTATGTGGACACGATAGAAACCTCATCACAGCTTCTTCTCAATTTGATTAATGATATCTTAGACTTTTCCAAAATAGAGTCAGGGATGTTGGTTATCAGTCCGCATTCAACTAATATTCGGGAGTCTATTTACGATATTGCATCTATTGTCTCCCCGAAAGCGAAGGAAAAACACATTGACCTTCATGTTTCTATTAGCTCCAATACGCCTTATTGTGTGAAGATTGATGATCATCGACTTCGTCAGATCATGATGAACTTTATGTCCAATGCTGTGAAGTTTACGGAGGCAGGCCGTGTAGAGCTTGCCATCATCACACAACATATCAAAGGCTCCGAAGCCGTCATAGAATTTTCAGTACTAGATTCAGGCATTGGTATTGATGAGCAACAACAGAAAAAAATCTTTGAGCCATTTGCCCAAGAAGACGATTCCACAACGAGACAATTTGGAGGCACAGGTCTTGGTCTCGCGATTAGTACACAGCTGGTTGAATTAATGGGAGGGCATATCCAATTAGAATCAAAAAAAGGTCAAGGAAGTCGTTTTTACTTCGCTTTACCTCTCCCTATTTCTCAACAGAGCTTTGAGGTTAAGAGCATTAATGGGCATAGCTTACTGTACTTAGTTTGTGATGATAAGGATCAGGAAAGTAAGATTTGTGACGCACTAAATTTCTATCACATTCCTCTGCACCAATCTGTCAACCATTTGGAAGAATTACCTATATGGAGCCAGAACAAAGGCAATGTGATGATCATTTATGTGGAAACGCAACCCGATAAAGCAGTACAACACGAAGAATACTTCCAGCGTTTGAAATCTAAAGAAATACCCGTCTGCGTGATGAAACACCTACACAGTAATCCAAGCAATTTTGGTGACAGCGTCAGTGCGATTATCACCCAGCCGCTTCTTGGACAGCGCTTAATTAAAATTATTGAGCGATTCGAACAAGACTGTAAGATATTGTCTTCTCAAGCATTCACCTATGCAAGAGATAACACTCACCCGAAAAAAATATTAGTGGTCGATGATAACAGAGTCAATATAAAGGTAGCGGGCCTGCATATAGAAAAGTTGGGCTTTAGTTTTGATGTGGCCGAAAATGGTCAGGAAGCACTAGAAATGTTTAAAAACCATCATTATGGGCTCATCCTAATGGATTGCATGATGCCGATCATGAATGGTTTTGAAGCCACTAAGCGTATTCGACAAGTTGAGCAAGAAAATCCACAAAAAAACCGTGTTCCTATCATTGCGTTGACGGCTAGCGTCGTAGATGATGATATTCAAGAATGTTTTGAAGTAGGTATGGATGACTATATGCCCAAACCTTTCAAGGCTGATGTGTTGAAAGAAAAAATCACAGCCCTTATAGCATTAAATGAAGAAATCATTTCTGGCGCTTCTACTGATGTGAAACCTCTTATGGAGTTAACGCCCAAGTCATTTACGACTTCAGTTGAATGTGACAAAGCTGGTCGTATTTTGTTGGTTGAAGATAATAATGTAAATCAGAAAGTGGCGTCACTCATGCTTGACAAAGCAGGGTATCAATTTGACATTGCAGAGAATGGCCAAGTTGCAGTGGATAAATATAAGCAAGACAGCAGTTTTGATCTCATTTTAATGGATTGTATGATGCCAGTTATGGACGGCTTTGAGGCGACCCAAAAGATACGTGCTTACGAATGCTTTTTAGAGCTTCCTAAAACTCCGATTATTGCGCTGACAGCCAGTGTTGTAGATGATGATATCCAACGTTGCTTCGATGCGGGCATGGACGCGTATCTACCTAAGCCGCTCAAAACTGACACCTTACTCCAGCAAATTGAGAATATTGTCTAGTGATTAAAGGCGTGTTAGACCAAAACCTGACACGTTTTTGCCCCTTTCCTACTTAGTCCGATTACTCAGTAGCGGATTACGTTGTTGAGTTTGTGATACTTGCAGTTATGGCAGGTGTCAGAACAGCACTGCAAGGAAACTCCCAGAAGTGAGCAAAAATCGAATTTTTACAAGCAACCTGTAAGGGCATATTTATGCGATTTCAGGTCAACAGCGATCGCAATTTCCAGACTTGGGCTTGTATTCCATGATGTTTCCCCGCGTATCTATGGAAAAATCGCAGCAGCTATTAAACAAATTGTAGAGTTTCTTACGGCTTTTCTTAACCCTAGATTTTAGGGTTGAGTAATTGATGCCATTGTTCTCCGCGTAATCTTTTTGCGAAACTTCTTCGATTTCAACGGCGATCAACAATTTTGCGTCTTCCTCAGGTAGTTGCTTAATAAATGGCAAAAGGCATTGAGAAAGGGCTTTGACAACTTGCTCTTCATTCTGCTCGTCGTGCCACAAATCATCCGTTGTTAAATTATTCTGTTTATTGTTTTTACGGTAGAAATCGATAATTGTGTTGTTCGCGATCTGGAATAGCCATGGTTTGATCTTGCTACCATCTGTAACAGTTTGAAAGCCATTATAAGTTTTAATCAAAATCTCTTGAAGTAGATCTTCAGCATCCTCAGGGTTGGCAATTCTGCTGTGTAAAAAAGCCTTCAAGCTGGATTGATATGCTGGCCAGATAGATTCAAATTTCATGTGATTCATTTACCCCTTATAAAATGGCTTAACTAAACTACCAAGCTAACTTATGTGCCAAACTCATTTTTACCGCTGGCCATTCACTATCAATGATAGAGAAGACAACCGTATCCCTATAAGCACCATTTTCCTTTTGATGATTGCGGAGTACACCATCTTGCTTTGCGCCTAAACGCCTAATAGCTGCTCGCGATTGATGATTATGCCAATGGGTACGAAACTCAACAGCAATCGCATCAAGAGTTTCAAATGCATGACTTAAGAGTAGCTGTTTGCATTCTGTATTTGAAGACGAACGTTGATAGCTTTTAGCATACCATGTGTAGCCGATTTCTATCCTTTTATTCAATACATCCGCATGACAAAAACGAGTAGAGCCGATGATTTTATCATTTGCTTTGTTGACAATAGTAAAAGGCAACGAAGTTCCTTTTTGTTGTTCAGATAGTGCGTGAGAGATATAGGCATCGATTGTTTCCGTGCTTGGTACTTGTGTGAACCACAAATCCCACAATTTACCATCTGACGCAGCTTCAATCAGAGCTGTTGCATGCTCTGTACGAAGTGGCATAAGTTTTATTGATTTGGACTCCAGTTCTATTTCGTTCAACCACATATATACTTCCCTTTATTATTTTGGGTCTTATCATACAACATAGAGGAGCATTTCCATCTTCAATATGCTGCTATTGTGAGCTTTCTAAATTTGGTTGCTCTCAAGATCAACTGAATTGCGAGCGACTGCCTGATTTCACATGCTTTTTGAATTTTTTGATAGAGTCTTTTCTTATTTTATCTAGGTCATCTCTGCGAACCACTACAATTATTCCACTTTTGGGTCGAGTGGAACAAGCATAAGTTGCTTTGCCGTTTACCAAGACTAGGCAAGCTTTGCAGCAACCCTCCTTGCGTTGATTTTTCAGGCATGGTGCAGGGATGTTGATTTTTAGTTTTCGCGCTATATCCACCAAATTATTATCATCTGGTGTTATTAGTATTTTTTTATTGTCAATTTCTATATGTAATAGTTTTAAGTTAAACATGCTTTACTCATTGAACAACTTTGAAACAAGGAAAATGCTCAGGTACTTCTTTAGGCTAATATGCAGTTACTCAGGGCCTGCTCTTGAATAGAATACAGAGCAGGCCCTGAATAGCTGTACATCATTTAGATAATGCAATTATTTCCAACTATAGCGTTTTGTGTTAATCACAACATGAGCTGGATGATGTTGAGCAATTACTGGTTGCGCACTCTGATTCCTTACCATTCATTAAACTTGCAAGGTATGTGTTTTTTAAGTAAAAACCGCTGAAGGTAGAGACAAAATCTTGTGGTACAGTTTTGTCGGTAAGGCCTGATTCTATGAGAGCAGCTTGCCACTTTTGAACTTTTGGAAACTGATTTAACATGTCAAAGCCAGATTGCTCTTTGATTACTGCCGCACGGTGTAGCAATGGAAGCCATGCAATATCGACATTAGAGATGTAATCCCCTTTGAAAAATAACGAATCACCGAGCTTATTTTCTGCTTTTATGAATGCCTTGGATAGGTTTGCGAAACGCGCTTCAAATGTCTCTTTATCCTTACTTCCCATTGTTCCACATTGTGGCATGTAATGTTTACTTGCTTGATATGACCATGCACGGTCTAACGCTTTTTGCTCTGGTGAAACCTCTTCTATCGGCGCATATTTATCATCTAGATATTCGACAATGGCATCTGACTCAAACAACACGGTGTCATTTTCGGTAACCAATACGGGTACCTGACCATTCGGAGATATATCTAAAAACCATTGCAGTTTGTTACTCAACTCTATGTATTCGATTTCAAATGGTACATTCTTTGTTACAAGCGCACCCATTACACGTTGCACAAATGGGCAGTTTTTAAAGCTAATCAGCTTAATCATTATGTTGCTCCAAATCGGTTCATTGTTTCTACTTACACCTATTAAGACGAGCAACGTTTAAAAAAGACGATAGATTATTACTTTTTTTAAAAAAATTGATATTACTAACAGTACTGGTGCATAGACTGTCGCTATAACTGCATGGAACACATTAATGGCTCAAAATCTCCATGTACACTTTTGTACATTTCCTTTCACAGACGGCACCGTATCAAGCGGTGCCACTCAGTCTTTTGTAATATCAAAAGTTATCCGTGAATAGCTAATTTAGCAAAGTCACTGACTCAGAATTGTCCAAAATCAATCTATAAGTACGTCGAAAACAGTTGTTCCTCCCTACACAAACTTGTATGCAATTAAACTTTATAGTCAACCAACAGGAATACATTAAGGTATTATCGTATAGGGGTGTATCAGTTAGGTCGGCTGATATGTTGTGTTGTCTGAACCTGATGTTAAATCGGTATTATCGCTTGAAGGAATCTCTATGAAATTGAAACTGGTTTTCATCTTTGCTCTTGTAAGTTGCTTTGCGGCCGCGCAGCCGGTTGACGATGATAAAGCCGATGCGTTTATCAATGTCAATATGACGTTAGAGCTGGACGGGATTGAGAAAGCGCTGGATAAGACCAATCAGTCTCTTGAAAATATTGGTGATGCGCTTGATAAGATAGCTCACAGTGAGAATTTGACGCCAGAGCAGCAAGGCGTTCTTAAACAAACGGTGGAGAGTCTTAACCAGCTTGTTGATGTATCTAAGCAATCAGTAGAATCACTTCCTAGTGCATTTCAACAATCAAAACAAGCGATTGCTGCGCAAAGTCGCCTGTTTTTAGATGATTTACAGTTTAAAGTGTTACTGACTATCAGCGTTATTGGGCTGGTAGTAATACTCATCATTGCCGCTATTGGCTGGTGTATTTTACGGCCAATGCAATCCTCTTTGGTTAAGGCGAGCCAGAATATGGCGTCGATGGCTGGGGCGATTAAAACGACCGCGAGTGCGCTCGATTCTATCTCTTTGCAGCAGAATGATATTGCAGAGCGGCTTGAAAAGTACCAAAAAGAAAGCCTTGCGAGTTATGAGCAAGGGAAAACTTAGGCGAGTTTTGTCATTTTTATAACTTATTATTGGTTGCTCTTGTTATTCTTTAGTTGTCTGATTGGTGTGTGAGGTAAACAATGGTATATCGTTATATCTGTTGGGGAGACAGCGCTGCTGGTTGTCTTAAACAACTCAACAAGATGACTGCACAACATCATGAAATTTATCCATTTTTTGATGACTTACGTTTTGGTCCGATGGAAGGTATTAAAGATGGAGAACAGCAACGCCTTAATTGGTGGAAAAAAGTTTGGAAAGCTCAGTGGTGGTATGAGCAAGGGGATGATGATGCGATTGCTGAGTCAGGCTTAACTTACCAGAGCGCTATCCTTGAGGTTTTAAAACAGCAAACACCTATTGTGGTTTGGGTAGGCAATACCGCTCAAGACAGGCTGATGTTAGCTATGTTGGCCTATTACGCTGACCCAAACACACCTTTATTTGTGCTTGATATAACGAATAAAGTGAACAGTGAATATTTAGGCCAGTATGCGGTGGCTATGTGTGATCCACAAGAGCTTATTTCGCTTAAGCCTAAAGAGCTTAGTCAGGCTGAGCGAAGTGAATTAACTTCTCAATGGCGCTATTGGCGCATGCAAGATACGGGAGTTAGAGATCTCAATAGGGAGGGGCAGCTTGTCCAATATCCGGAAGCATATTGGGATCATCATTTATTAGCTAAAGTCGAGCAGCTTGGCAAAGAGCCTACCGCTCGAGTTGTCGGTGAAGTAATGGGGGAGCATCAAGGTTTTATGCCAGACAACTTCCTTTGCTGGCGCTTAGATACGCTGCGCAGTCAAGGCAAGGTTCGTTTCTTTGAGAATCGAGGGGCAGAACCTCAACCACCCCTAGTATCAATGAACTAAACTGTTCTCCTACAAGGCTGTTAGATACTTTATACAGCGCAGAGATGTGATCTCTAAGCTGCTTGTTTGAATCTAGATTAGTGCTTAGCTTGATAAATTACGCAGCTTAGGTTCATCACTTAAATACTCAACGAACTCTACCTCAAAGCCTGCCGGATCAAGAAAGTAAACATTTTTTCGGTAAGGCTCTTCTGCCCCCTGTTTTTCTATTGAGTAACCAGCACGAAGTAGGCGGTTAATCACAGCATCAATGTTATTTGTCACGTAAGCAAAATGCGCTAAGCCTACTTGGTGACCTGCTAAGTGACGGTTGTCATCTTCTCCATTATCGCTGAAGGCAAGATATTGGTAATTATCGCCAAAATGTAGCCAATTTCTTGGTTTTCCGCTCCATGTTGCTTGCCCTTCATCACGAATAGACCAATGGGGAAATGCAGCTTGGTAAAATTTTAACATTTCAGGAATATCCCTAACTACTAAATTAATATGTTCTAGCTGGATCATTGTTTTCTCCTTTCCTTTTTCCTGCCAACACAGAGAGGTTAAAACCTAAAGTTAGGTTTAGGTAAAGAACTAATTTATTTCTTATCGATAAGAATCAATGAAAACCCAAGTTCGAACTTGTTTTGACTCCTTTAAGAGTGATGCGATCACAAGCGAAGCTGTTTTGATTTGATAGTTGGCTTTAACTGCATATTATGTTGCCAATAATATGAATCTGTTTGAGTATCATTATGATTGTATCTTTATGTAAAAAACTTATTTTTGTGAGTGTGTGTGGTTTGTTTTTTTCCCAAAGCATCAGTGCCGAAGAGAAAAAAGCCATTGTTGTAGGCGCGGGCTTATCAGGATTAACCGCGGCTTATGAGCTTGAAAGCAAAGGCTATCAAGTCACGGTTTTGGAAGCGAAAGGCCATGTCGGCGGCCGGATGAATACTATTTCTATGGGCGATCAACATGCTGAGTCTGGTGGTGAATTGCTTGATGATAAGAGTGTACACACTGAATTATTTCGTTATGCAAAGATGTTTGACGTAAAGATCGTTGATGTTGGCTACAGTGACGAGCTTGAAAAGGGAGCCTACTACCTAGACAAAAAGTTGACTCACTATAGTGATTTTAAGAAAGAATATTCACCTGAGGTTAAAAATGACCTAGAGCGTTTTAACGCAGCTTTTGATAATCTGGCCGAAAACGTTCCTGATTCTTCCAATCCTACTCTCGCTCCCAATGCTATACGCCTAGATAAAATTACAGCTCAAGAGTGGATTGATAGCTTAGAGCTGTTGCCTTTTGCCAAAACTCTTGCAGAACATGCAATACGAGGTGAATACGATGAGCCGAGAAATGTGTCCTTGCTGTGGCTATCTCATCAGGCGAAAGTTTATGAAGATGTCGACGATGACAAAGTAGAAATTAAGCGATTTTTGGCTGGCACCCGTGAATTCGCAAACGCTTTTGTTGAGCATATTAACGGACCTGTATTACTAAACCATCCGGTGACAAAAGTTAGCCAAAATAAAGCAGGTGTAACGGTTATTGCTACTGATAAAGAATTTATTGCCGATGTTGTGGTCGTCACGGTTCCACTGCCAGTTTTGAATAAAATTGAATTTGAACCTGAATTAGCCAGTGATAAACGAGCTGCCGCACAAGAGATAAACTATGGTTCTCATGTCAAAGTGCTAATGAAATACAGTAAACGTTTTTGGCTAGAGCAAGGGCTGGGAGGGGATGTGATCTCTGAGTTACCAATTGGGTGGCTTTGGGAAGGTTCTGAACGTCAAAAAGGTGAGGGGGGAGTACTAGTAGCATTTACCTCGGGTGACTTTGCTCATCAACAAAAGGGTTGGTCTGATAAAGCGATTATCGATAATCGCCTTGAACAGATGGAGGCTATGTACCCGGGTTCAAATAAGTATTTTGAGTATGGCTCCGTTCATGCTTGGCACCAAGATCCTTATATTATGGGAGGTTTTGCCGCTTATGGGCCAGAGCAGATGACTCGTCATTGGAACACTTTTTTAACTCCTGATGGAAAAGTCTATTTTGCTGGTGAGCACACTGCTATTGAGTATGTTGGGTATCTTGAAGGTGCGGTGAGAAGTGGTATTCGTGTTGCCAATCAGATTGCGAACCAATCCTTTAAGGCAAACTAAATTGTAAGTTTAACGATCAATAATATAAAAAAGCGCGCTGTTTCCAGCACGCTTTGAGTTTTAATTTGACGCTTCACCTCTTGTAGGCTGAACGACTTTACCTTCTGAGGTGCTAGGTTCAACCTTGACTCCGATTAAGGGTGTTTGTCCCTCTTTAATATCACTGAACGCTTGCTTACCAAGTTCTTTAATATCGGTGTTTAGGTTTGTTCTTACCGATACATTTTTATCGGAAATTGTTTCTGTTATTACAGGCTGGGGTCCAGTATCAACAGTGCCAGTTTGTGACTCAAGTTTAGCGCCTTTAAGTTGTGTAGCTTGAGCAGATTGAACTGAAATATCCTGCTTAGCCGATATACCAGACTCTTGCTCAACAGCCTGTTTATCAGTCACTTGTACGGAGATATTCCCTGAAGGACTTGTACCGCTAGTTGGTTTGTTGTCCGTTTTGTAAAGGCCTTGGATACCGTTATCTACTTTATTACCAACGCTTTGAGCAGCTCTATCCCACAATGGTGCTTTGTGCGCTTTATTTTCGCGATCTTGATCTATTTGATCTGCGATATTGCTGTACTTATATTTGACATCTTCTTTCTTGCCGTTGTACCACCATGCAAATTCAAGGCGTTTGTCATCGGTATATTTAGTTACTTTGTCTTTATACGGTTTAGCGGTGTCATTGCTAAGTATATCGTTAAAGCCATCTTTTATATTGTCATACTGACTTTTCTCTGCTGGTTTGTTGGTGGTTGACTCTATTCCGGCACCAACTTCAACATTGACAGCAAAATCTTTGTCTTGGCGACTTTCGACAATAAGTCCGCCTTCTTGAGACTGAATCGAGACATTATCAGCTGTGATATTGGCACCTGATAGGGTGACATTTCCTTTGCTAGAAACCGAAGCTTGTTGGCTTTCGATGTTTGCATTCTCATTGACCAAGCTGTCTTTGATATCAACTTTTATACCTGCATTTACTCCCGTTAGGCTTTTTGCAACATTCCCTCCCTGGTTTTGGTCGGTTGTTCGGCTGGTATTTAAGCCAATACTTCCACCATAGTTGTTACGTTGCTCTGAACTTTGTGCAGATTGCAATGAAACCGAGCCATTGTCCGCATTTAAAGTGGTTGAGTTGGCAGCCACCTTGGTACCTGTTAATGCTATACCTTTTGTTCCTTGTGCATTGACTGATACATTACCGGTACTTTGTATCGTGCCGCCTATTTGTCCTGCTTTGTTCTCATCGACATAACTGCCTTCAAGATTAGCACCAGCCTCTCTAGTTCTTGTGTTGGATTCGTTGTTAGTTACATTGCCAGTGGTAGCGTTAATTCCGCCTCGAATATCTAGGCCATTTTGCTTCTCGCTTGATGTCTGGGCATCAAACGTGACATCTCCACCAGCATTAAGGGCGACATTGCCAACTTTATTGTCTGTACTACCAATTTGAGTACCCTGTAGATAAATATCATTACCTGCTTTGACGTCGACATTATTTGCACCAACGATGGAACCGGCTTTGCCCGTAGTGCTGCTTTGGTCATTGGTTGCGTAAACACCATCTATTTTACCACCCAATGTTTTTGATTTACCGCCATCGGCCATAGATTGGTTCAGCTCTATGTTGCCTGAATACTCTCTAGTTGAAGACGATTTGCTGCTCTCTACTTGATTGAAATTAACATTATTACCCGCAGTCACAGAAACATTGCCAGACTCGCTTGCGACTAAATCCGTTCCCTGTAAGTTCACGTCTTTAGCTGAGTTGAGTTCTACGCCATTTTTGCCTGCAATTGTTGAAGTCACAGCTTGATTTTCAGTTTTTTCAGTGGACTTATAGTTACCACCGCCGCTACCGCCAAAGTTATTTTTTTCTTTGGTGAAGCCAGCTTTCACTCCAGCATTAGCACCATAACCTATCGAGGTTTGTGATGTTTTATTGGTCGCTTGGGTAACATTGATATTCCCAGACTGAGATGTAAGTTGTGCTTTACCATCACCAGCGTCTACTACAGTGCCATTTAGGTCCAAATCTTGATTTGATACAATTGAAACTCCGTTGCCAGCTTGGATGTTGCTGACCACAGCGTTATCGGTAGACTGGGTTTCTTTAGTATTACCACCACTTCCTTTGCCATCGACAGCAATGTCTTTACCGGTAGTTGTATATACTCTCACGTTGACAGAGCCTTGAGTTACATCACTGGTTGTGACCTCAGAATTCACCGCAGCGGTATTTTTATACTGATCTGCATTAATGTTTACACTCTGTGTTGCTTTATATTGAGTACCTTGATCAGTTGCGTTTTGAGTCGCACTAACTTTAATGTTTTGGCCGTTTATAGAACTGACTTGTGATTGAGTTGTTGTCTTAGTTGTTGTTCCATTTGATACTGCAACTTCAGCGTCTATACCCGCGTTGGGTGTATCTATACTACCAGCAGTAGAAGCAATAGCTTCCGGGATCGCGGTAACGCCACCCTCACGTACTTGATTAACGCCATCTTCTATTGGACGTGTTATGCCGCTATAATTGATATTTGCACCGATATCGACACCGACACTTACTGCATCGGTTGTTTCCGTTCTAGTGTTGACGGCCGCTTTATTATCAATTTGATTAGCAGTTAGATTTACATCGCCACCAGCGTTATACGCCGAGCCTTCATTGGTCAGGGTGTTATTGGCTTGGATAATAATATTGCCGCCTGACTTAATGGTCGAAGTGTTCGCGTTAGAGGTCGTTATCTTAGTTTGCGTATCATCAACGCTACCTTCATAACCACTACCAGCCTTATCTATACCGCCCGTATAGTAGAAACCTACACCCACTTTTGTCGTGTGAGTATCATCTTGAGTTTCATCATAACTGCTAACAATATCAACGTTTTCACCATTGATTTCGACGTTATTGGTTCCTCCAACAGTAGAACCTGCAACAGTAGCGGTTTTACCTGAAGAAATGTTGACGTTACCACCATTTATGGAAGACGCGGTTTTGGCGTCAGTCGTTACAGTCTGGCTGGTGGATTCGTGTTCAAGTCTAATACCGGCAGCGTATTGCTTGTCTGTTTTTTCTTTGGCGTAAGTGTTAATCCCAAGAGATGTCGTATCGGTAGTGGTCGTGCCTGTTGCAGATTGTCCCGCGATATTAACGTTACCGTCAGAAGAGATAGTTAGGTTGTTATCAGCGCCGACCTTGCTGCCAGATATACTGACGCTATCTTGGCCTCTAACAGTGAGGTTGGTGCGCGATGACAGTTCGCTTGAAGTAATACCTTGCTGTACCGCTTGGGTATTTTGGCTGTCTTTGGTGATATTAAATACCGTACCTGTACGAGTGCTATTATTGGTTGTATCTTGCGTTACAGCACCATCGATCTTCACCTTCTGAGCGGTAACATTAGCTTCCTTACCTCCAAGGGCTTCAGAACCACTAAGTTCCAGCTTGTTACCTTGGATTTCAAGATCGTTTTTCGCCTTGACTCGACTACCATTTGCGGTTTGATTATTTTGGTTTTTATTGGTTTCTGAACCACCTCCGATACCACCCCAATAGGTACGGTCGTCAGAGTTAGTGCTAATGTTAGTGGTTTTATCCGCTCCGATAGAGACAGATTGCCCGGCCGTAATATTGACATCTCTGCTGGCAGAAATTTGAGCATTACGAGTGGTTACATTATTACCCGCATTGATATTAACGTTGTTCCCTACATTAATGACGGAAGCATTTGAGGTTTCGACAACATTATTGGTTCCCCAGCTACCTGTTCTAAGCTCTGCACCATCATTACGCTTATAGCCAGTTTCCTCAACACGGTGTTGAGTAACTGACCCAACTAGATTGACATTACCTTTTTCAGCAATAATGTTTGCATTTTGCGTTGCATCAATTTGACTACCTTTAATTAATACATCATTAGCTGTTGCCTTAATTGAAACATTTGTTGCGCTTATTTCGGTGCCAATTGAAGTATCTTGGCTAGCTGTACGGTTATAGTCACTTCTCCAAGACATGTACCAATTATTGTCGGTTCTTTCTTGAGTATTGGTAACCGTTTGATTGGTAAGTTCGACATTTTTCCCTGTAACAGTTACATCTGTTGCTTGTATTTCTGTTGCTTTGAGGTAAGCATTTTCACGAGCGCCAACCATGATGTTTTTACCCGAAATTGTGGTTCGATTCAGTGTCTGAGAGGTGTTTTTTGTTGACCCCTCTTTACCGTGACGAAAGAGACTGCCACTCCGATTGCCGCTGTCTGAGTGTGATTCTGTTTGGGTATCGATTGTGCCGGAAGTTGTTACGTTTTGACCGCTAAGGTTCACTCTTTGGGTTGTTTGATCACCAACTTGTGTAGCTTTCAATCCTAGGTCACCCTGAGCTTGGAAATCAATGTCGTTACCTTTGATTTTGCCTGAGATGTTGACGCCACTACCAATATTTGTAGAGACTAATTGGATACGACCTGACATCATGCCACCGAGTAGGTAGCTATCAATAGTCTGGTGGTCTCTGTTTTCTTCGGTTTGTTCTACTGCGGCAGTTTTTAGATCACCAATGTTATTTCCTAATACAGCTCTAATCTCTTGTTTCGCTTCTATTGGGCCGTTTGCGTCAATCGATGGTGCGATAAGATTGAGAGTTTCTGCACCTCTTACACCACCTTCCAGAATGTTAAGGCGGTTTTGGTTCTTGAAGGTATTATATTTTAACCCTGATTCGGCAAATTCTTCTACTTTGCCTACTACTAGAGATGCTGCATTGGTATTAATGAAGCCACAGCCATCACAGGTGATGCCGTATGGGTTTGCTAAAATGAGGTCAGCTTGTTGTCCCAGTATCTCTTGAAAGCCCTCTAGCAATGAAGGGTTAGAAGAAATCACTTCGTTTAATATAGTGGACGCAGCAGCTTGGGTGAGATGAGGGTTGCTTGCCACAAGCTGCTGCAAAATTTGAGATTGCGCAGCTTGTTGTGCATTGTTTAATACAGCCCCTGCCACAGTGACATTATATTCATTGTATTGGTTATACGAAATGCCACTGCCATCAGGCGCTGCAATGTCGACTACAGGGGTATCGCCAATATGGCTTACCGCTGTATTGGTGCTGCCTGATTCTACAATTGCACTGTAAGCTGGTGTACTAATTGGCAATGAAAAGAGTGCGAGCATAATAGAATACTTAAGCATGCCCTGACAAGAAAGTTTAAAGTTATGGCTTGATTTCATAAAGTTACCTCGTAAATCATTTGTAGAACCACAATATCAAGCGGGCCTAAAATTCCAGCTCTAGACGGGCAAGCACCAATACACTTTCCTGTTTGTATTCTGGTGAATTAAGTATCCAAGCTTTACTAACCTCCAAATCAAAACTTGCTTGTTTGTATGTCGCGCGTTGACCAATACTGATACCAACCGCCTTATCAAAACCGCTTTCCTCGATACCAGTATCTACTTGACCATAATCTAGGCCGAGACGTGGTGTGAATATCCACTCTGTCACATTAATATCGCGGGACAGGGTATTTCGTAAGTACCAACCGTCAGATGATGATAAGTTATTGATGTCTAAGCCTCGAACTGCACTACTGTCTGAAATGCCAATCCATTCAACACCAGGTATTATGTGTTGTGAAAATTGCCCTACTAGACGATTTCGATAAAGATAAGTGTCTTCTAGCATTTTAAAGTAGTAGGAGGTGGTAATATTGCCTCGCAATTTTGTAAAGTGTTCATCAACTGCTGTACTTTCGGTGTTTGCACCGAAAAGAGATGTACCTCGATCAATCCCTATTCCTGCACTAACTACTCCAGTTGAAAGAATTCTCAAGTGGGAGTAGTCAAGAGATAAGACGGCTAGGTCCTGTGAGTTGATATCAAATTGTATGGTTTCTACGAAGTTTTTTGCTTGCTTATAATTGATTTGTCCACTGATGGTATTGATTTGATTGCCATCTCGACTGATGGTTCTATCAAGGCGCATGCCAAGCAATGAAGACCAACCGTGAATATTTACAGTATTATTGGTGCTATTATTTTCTGTGGAATATCCTGAATAAAAACCAAAGCTGCTCAGGGTCCAATATCCATAGGGGATTGAATAGAGTGCTGATACGGAGCGACTGTAAACTTCAGGGTTAGATTCTAGAGTTGTAGAGCCGCTTAGGCTAATGTAGTCAGACATACCAAAAGGGCTTGAATAGACAGTCATTGCTCTTAATACATTACGGCCTGTACTTTCTTGACCATAGTTATCAATACTTGCGTTGCTATTCCAGCGAGTTGCAGGTGGGTTGATTAACTCGACAACAGTGCTCCCGCGATATTCACCGGGTAGCAAGCGCATTGAGACTTTATTACTGTGTAGTCGGTTTGCTTGATCAAGACCTTGCTCTAAATCTCTCAGATTGAGCGGTTGACCAACCAAGTCAGGGAAAAGGGTATCAATGTTTACGGTTTCGCTGGCACCTAGAATGCCTTCGATCTCGCCTTCCATTATTTCTAATCCTAGCTCACCATATACTCCGGGTTGAAGAAGTAAAACCCGAGCAGTCACATAACCTTTGCTAATATAGAGACCAGTCAATTCACGTATTAAACGGTTGACATCTTCAGCCAAAATACAGTCATTAGCTATTGGCGTGAGCTTGGCAAAGTCTTTTTCTGATAGAAGCGTTGTATCAGTGACATAAACACCAGTAATAGGTAAGCATTTAGCCGATTCTTGTAGTACAGGGTTTCCTTCAGCAGTAACTTCTTTAAGGCCTTCTTCAGCAGGCCCTTTAGTCGGTTTTGGCTGTAATTGTTTGTTTAACTGGCGTTGATTTTCTTGCAACACACGACGGCTATTTTGATCGACTTGACTGCTAATCGGTGGATTAGCGGCTTGGCTCTTTGCAACCGCCAAAAGTGTTGCTAAAAGGATCAAGGTCGTTTTTATTGTATTTAGGTAATAAAAGTCGCGCATACAACACCTTATGACTGCTTTGACTGAGCATATAAAGTTAAAGTCACTATTGACTCATTGGTTTTGTCTATTGAAAACGACAATAATTGATACTTTTCATTTATTGCAAGCTAACACAACTATCAACAATGTAAAACAAAATTATAAGAAATTATTGTTCTTGTTTATGAAATAAATAATTCGCATAAATTATTAGCAATTAATTTTGTATTGATATGTATGATGATTATTAATTTAATGTGGTGCTGTTTGATTTATTTAGGTAATGCTTTTTGGGAGCCTGACTCATAAATAAGGGAGGATAAAAATTAATTGAACATTGTTTATAGCTTGTAAGTAACTTGATTTCTGAACTCAAATCTCAATTTATTCGATAGGTAAATGACAAAATAGTTAAATATAACAAAATCATTCATCTTCCATTCAGTCATTAAACGTTAGATTGGACACCATTACTTACCAAGTAGGAAATAACAATGAAAAGCAAATTACTCATCTCTATACTCGCGCTTTCGGCTTCAGCTACTGCATATGCGCAAGGTTTTGACGGTCCTCAAGGTACCGCTGGTTTTAATGGTCCTAGCCAAGGTATCTCAACAGTTCAGCAAGCGATGGAGGCGAGAGACGATACTCCTGTAACTCTAACAGGGAATATTAAAGCTTTTTTAGGTGGGGAAATGTATACCTTTAGTGATGCTACTGGAGAGATCACAGTAGAGATTGATCAAGACAAGTGGTTGGGGCAAAACGCAACTCCTGACAATCAAGTCCAGATCTCAGGTGAAGTTGATAAAGAGCTATTAGGTGCGACTAAGATTGACGTTAAAGCAGTCAAGGTGTTGTGAACCTCTGCTTAAAAATTGGTAATGTTAACCTCTAGGCCTAGTTGATGATTGCTCTTTAAAGGACAAATTATTTGTGGCTTGTTAGAGGTTAATAATGAAACAACTAATCGTTGCGATACATAACAAATAGTTTGATCGCAAAATACTGCTCAGCATTTTATTGGTCGCTATTTTACTGCTAGTTTGAAAAAGCGGGGAAGATGTATTACTAGCTAAAGCAAAGCATAGACTTAGTCAGGTTAGTAATTATGCAGTCGGTAAACCTTCGTATTGCTGCGGTGAAGATGATGGGAACTTAGGTTCCCACTATCTATATATTAGATTTATTTGCTACGATGCACAGACATATGAGCGAGTGTCACCAAGGCCTGCTTGTAGGGTGATTCGGGTAAGATGTTCAATTCTGTAATGGCTTTATCAGCTTCTTGGTAAGCTTTCTCTCTGGTATAATCCAAGGCACCAGTTTGTTTGAGCGTTGCCATGATAGCATCGAGCTTTTCCATGCCATTGGCTTTTTCAATAGCTTCTCTTATCATACCTTTCTGCGTAGGATTACCTTTATCCATCGCGTATAGAAGGGGCAGAGTGGGTTTACCTTCCGCGAGATCATCTCCGACATTTTTGCCCATTTCTTTGCCGTCAGAGGTGTAGTCCATGACATCGTCAATCAATTGGAATGCAGTACCTAGATATTTACCATAGTTTTGTAAAGCAGTTTCAACATTACTTGGCGCATCGTTGAGTATTGCACCTATTTGGGTTGCAGTCTCAAACAGACGAGCTGTTTTGGAGTAAATTACCTGCATGTAACTATCTTCAGTTGTGTCAGGATTATTACAGTTCATCAGTTGTAGGACTTCACCTTCAGCAATGATGTTGACAGCATCACTCATTAATTTGAGGATACGCATGGAGCCTAATTCCGTCATCATCTGGAAAGAGCGGGTATAGATAAAGTCACCAACTAGAACACTAGCAGCGTTACCAAATGCGGCATTTGCCGTCGCTTTACCACGACGCATGTTAGATTCATCAACCACATCATCGTGAAGTAACGTGGCAGTATGGATAAATTCAATAAAGGCTGCTGCAGTAGTATGTGCTTGCCCTTGATAGCCTAATGCACGGGCGGATAGTACAGCTAAGAGAGGGCGAATACGTTTGCCACCGCCACTCACTATGTAAAACCCTAACTGATTAATTAAAGAAACGTCAGAGTTGAGTTGAGCGTAAATTGTTTCATTCACTTTTACCATATCGTTGGCAGTAAGTGTTTGGATAGCTTTAAAATCCATTGTAAATCCGAGTAAAGTTAGAACTTTTAAGGTCTGCTTATCATTTTTATTGGTAGATAATACACTAAAAAACGTTGATAAATACACGTCTAAAAGGCATGATCGCCGCACTTTTATTTGGCGATTAGCTTTTCGCCAACTTTTTAAAAATATGGCTTGTCATAGGTGAATCTCTTCTGTAGAATCTGCGCCCTATTGATGATTAGTTTAGCGCACACCCATGATGTATAGAATACACATAAGGCTGTGCGGAAAAAGCGGAGTAAGATATGTACGCTGTTTTCCAATCTGGTGGTAAACAACACCGTGTAAGTGAAGGTCAAACTCTTCGCTTAGAGAAATTAGACGTAGAAACTGGTGCAACTGTAGAGTTCGAAAAAGTTCTTTTAGTTGCTAATGGTGAAGACGTTAAAGTTGGCGCTCCTCTTTTAGAGGGTGGCAAAGTAGTTGCTGAAGTAGTACAACACGGTCGTGGCGACAAAGTTAAAGTCGTTAAATTCCGTCGTCGTAAGCACTCTCGTAAGCAACAGGGTCATCGTCAGTGGTTCACTGAAGTGAAGATCACTGGTATCAACGCTTAATTGATTAGGAGAGCTTAACAATGGCACACAAAAAAGCTGGTGGTTCTACTCGTAACGGCCGCGATTCAGAAAGCAAACGTCTTGGTGTAAAACGCTTCGGTGGTGAATCTGTTCTTGCAGGTAACATCATTGTTCGTCAACGTGGCACTAAGTTTCATGCTGGTACAAATGTAGGTATCGGTAAAGACCATACTTTATTCGCTCTTACCGAAGGTAAAGTGAAGTTTGAAGTTAAAGGTCCTAAGAACCGTAAATTCGTAAGTATCGAAGCTGAGTAATCCTCGCTAAGAGTAAGAATTTAGGCTTCTAGCTGAATTCAAAAGCCCTGCCAGTTTTGGCGGGGTTTTTTATTTAGAGTACTAGGGAGTTGATACTAAGATGCTTTAGATAAAGCCCCTTAGTATATTTCCTAAAATAGCAGAACTACCTGAGCACTATGGTGATCGAGCCGAAGTGGGAGTCTGCTAGAATTTATATCATTCATACTATGCCAATTAGCTCTATGAATGAAGTTTGCAACGCAACTACGTGATGTAGCAAGTGGGCGGAGTAAGAGATGAAATTCGTTGATGAAGCGGTAGTTAAGGTTCAGGCCGGAGACGGTGGTAATGGTGTAGTGAGTTTCTGGCGAGAGAAATTCGTTGCAAAAGGTGGCCCAGATGGCGGTGATGGCGGTGATGGCGGTGATATTTATATCCAAGCTGACGAGAATCTCAATACTTTGATTGATTACCGTTTCCAGCGTTTCTATGAAGCGGAGCGTGGAGATAATGGTCGAGGTGGTAACTGTACTGGTAAACGTGGTAAAGACAAAGTATTACGTGTTCCAGTAGGTACGAGGGCTGTCGATATTCATACTAATGAAATTGTTGCAGAGGTCACTGAACACGGCAAAAAATTGATGGTTGCTAAAGGTGGCTGGCATGGATTAGGCAATACACGCTTTAAATCTTCAGTTAACCGCGCGCCACGTCAAAAAACGTTAGGCACCAAAGGTGAAATCCGTGAACTGAGGTTAGAGCTGTTGCTTTTAGCAGATGTCGGCATGTTGGGCTTGCCAAATGCTGGTAAATCAACCTTTATACGTGCGATTTCTGCTGCTAAACCAAAGGTTGCTGACTACCCGTTTACTACCTTGATCCCAAGTCTTGGTGTGGTTAGCGTTGTTCCCGAAAAGAGTTTTGTAGTCGCTGACATTCCAGGTCTTATTGAAGGAGCGGCAGACGGAGCTGGTTTGGGTATCCGTTTCTTAAAACATCTAGAACGTTGTCGTGTTCTTTTGCATATGATCGATATTATGCCAATTGATCAATCTGATCCGGTGGAAAATGCGCTTACTATTATTGATGAACTTGAGCAATACAGTGAGAAATTGGCAGGTAAGCCCCGTTGGTTAATCTTCAATAAAGTCGATCTTATGTTCGAAGACGAAGCCAATGAAATTATTCAAAATATTATCGACGCACTTGGGTGGGAAGAAGACTATTACAAAATATCTGCGGTGAATAAACAAGGTACTAAAGAACTCTGCTATAAGCTTGCTGATTTCATGGAGAGCCTACCTCGAGAAGAAGAAGAAGTGACTGAAGAAGAAAAAGTTAACTTCATGTGGGATGATTACCACAAAGACGCGATTGCAGGTAAAGACGTGATCACTGAAGAAGATGATGACTGGGACGATGAAGACGACGATGATGACGATGGTCATGTTGTCTACGTCCGTGAGTAACTCACACCTTTGAACTTAAGCCGCAATGTGATTTATATTGCGGCTTTTTTATTGTAATCAGATTACTGTTACTAACAATAAGCCATAGCCGTGAGCATACAAAGGAGTTGAATCCCTATTATGTTATGTAAACAAAACAGTGCTTCTCGTTTTATCGTCCAAACAGGGCAGATGTTACTTGCACATGGCGCAGAAAGTACACTGGTTGCTGATATTACACGGCGTATTGGATTAGCTGTGGGAATGGATGAGGTTGAAGTGTCACTTTCGGCAAGCTCATTAGTCGTCACGACAATTTATCAGCAACATTGTATTACGACGGTGCGTCGTAGCCCTGATCGTGGTATCAACATGCAGGTAGTTACTCAGATCCAGAGAATTTGTATCATGCTGGAAAGAGGGATTATCGATCTCCACTTAGCTCAGTGCAAGTTGGAGAAAATTAGCCCTAAACGTTATAACCGCTGGCTAGTGATGGGTATGATAGGCTTGTCATGTGCTGCTTTTAGCCGTTTAGCTGGAGGTGACTGGGTAGTATTTTTTATGACTTTTATAGCTTCTTCTATCGGTATGTTTGTTCGACAGGAAATTGCTAATCGCCATTTTAATCCGCTAATGAACTTTGCAGTCACTGCGTTTGTGACCACAGTTATTTCCGCTCAGGCAGTCATCTACCAACTGGGTAATTTACCTTCCGTCGTTATGGCTTCTTCAGTGCTGATGTTAGTACCTGGCTTTCCTCTTATAAATGCTGTGGCAGATATGCTCAAAGGTTATATCAATATGGGGATTGCAAGATTTGTTATGGCTAGTTTACTTACTTTAGCGACTTGTTTAGGCATAGTTGCAGCGATGAGTTTAGTGGGAGTATGGGGATGGCTCCTATGACGTTTTACCAGTTATTGACAGGGCTTCTGAACGATATGATATTTGCCTCCATTCCTGCTGTAGGCTTTGCTCTGGTTTTCAATGTCCCACAGAAAGCGCTGTCCTATTGTGCCATTGGTGGAGCCCTTGGACATGGTTCGCGTTATCTGATGATGCATTTTAGTCTGCCGATTGAATGGGCGACTTTCTTTGCGGCAATATTAGTCAGCTTGATTGGTATACATTGGTCGCATCGTTTTATGGCGCACCCTAAAGTATTTACAGTAGCAGCTCTGATCCCCATGGTTCCGGGAGTGTTCGCATATAAAGCTATGATTGCACTGGTTGAGCTTAACCATAAAGGTTACAGTGACCAATTGTTTGCCGCTTTGTTAGAAAATTTTCTAAAAGCCATGTTTATTATTATGGGATTAGCCGTTGGCTTAGCGATGCCTGGGTTGTTATTCTATCGCCGCAAACCTATTGTTTGAGAGTTATTTAGGAGTAGTAGTAATGATCATTAGTATGATCGCCGCGATGGCAGAGGATCGTGTGATAGGCAAAGATAACCAAATGCCATGGCATCTACCAGCAGATTTTGCTTGGTTTAAACGCTGTACTATGGGTAAACCAGTTATTATGGGACGCAAGACTTATGAGTCTATTGGCCGTCCATTACCTGGTCGTTTGAATATTGTGATTAGCCGGGATGCGACTTTGGAGATCCCAAATGTCAGTGTTGTTAGCTCTATTGCTCAAGCACTGACACAAGTGGGCGAAGTAGAAGAGGTAATGATTATTGGGGGAGGGGCGATTTATCAAGCTTGCTTGCCTCAAGCGGACAAACTCTATATCACTTATATTGATACTCAAGTAGTAGGAGATACCTGTTTCCCTAAATGGAGTGATGACTATCAAGAGACTTACTCTGAAACGTATCTCGCGGATGAAAAAAATGCACACAATATGCGTTTTGTGATATTAGAGAAATAATTTAAATATTGTCTGGAAGGTGACGTCCCCTCTCAGTGTTAATGGTTGGTAGATTGACTACCAACCAACGACTCAACGAGTGTTATTTACTTTCGTTAAGTGACCAATCATAGTCGTAGCTAAACTTACCATCCAAAGTTACTAACTCAGGTCGATAGTAACTTAAATGCTTAATAAGTGATGCTTTATCACCGAAATCGTCACTAAACCAATCATAAATCGATGAAAGTTGGGGGCTATTGTCTGTTGTCACGAACACGCCCTTATCGCTATTAATAAAGCTTGTTGCTGCTTGTTCTAGCAGCATTTCTGTATTCTCGGCAGTGAAAACGTTGTGCTGCAAGTTGGGGCATCCTAAGCTTGCACAGTTTATCGCATAGTGAGTTCTCGGATCGTTCCAAATAGGGCGTAAAATTCGGTGCTCAATATCATTAAGGCTTAAATCTTTGCCATTGATGGAGGTTACGTCATCTCCCCATGGCCCAAAACTAAATAGCCCCCCAAGTTTGGTGATTGATTTAATCGGATAGGCTTCCAATATGAGTTCAACTGTAATGGCATTATATAAATTCACCCAATAGGCATATTGTTCGGCTTTGTTGAGTATCAGTGGGTCAGTGTGACTAAGTTTTTGAATATATTGAGCGAGCAGCTGCTTATCTTGTTGGCTTACGGATGCGTATTTAAAAAGGGTAAACTCACCTTTAGTAATAAGGTAGTTATCGAGCAATTTCTGCCAAGCTTGGTGATCTATGGTAACAGTACTGGATTCATTGCTCGTGTTCCAATAAGACCAAAGTTCAGATTTAGGCGCAGTAAAGGCGCTGAAAGATACCATAGCCAAGAGTAAAGGAAAAATGAATTTCATAGTTGGTCCTGTTGATAGCAGCAATATGACTTAAGACCGAGCATCTGATTGAGAACTTTCAAAATTAAAAAAGTTGAGGCTGGCTAAGCCAATCTCAACTTTTTAAGTGGTGCGATTTATTTTAGAAATGTTGGAATTTTACTCTCGTAGTCCGCAATTTTATCTTTATGCTGGAGAGTTAGGCCAATGTTATCTAATCCATTAAGCAGACAGTGCCTACGAAACTCATCAATTTCAAACGAATATTCTTTGCCGTTTGCACGAACTAGGTTGGCTTCTAGGTCTACTTCAACTTCTGCCCCTTCATTCGTTTCAACGAATTGGAAGATTTCGTCGACTTGTTGCTCGGTAAGCCTAACAGGGACCATTTGGTTGTTGATTGAGTTACCATAGAATATATCGGCAAAGCTTGGAGCTATCATGGCTCTGATACCATAATCGGCTAGCGCCCAAGGCGCATGCTCTCGTGATGAACCACAACCAAAATTTTCACGAGCGACTAGGATAGAAGCACCTTGGTAGCGCGTTTCATTCATTACAAACTCAGAATTTGGTTGCTTTCCTGCATCATCCAAAAAGCGCCAATCGTGGAATAGGTGTTTGCCAAAGCCTAAGCGCGACACTTTTTGTAGAAATTGCTTAGGGATAATCGCATCGGTATCGACGTTTGCTGCATCGAGAGGAACCACTAAGCCTGTATGTTGTTTAAAACCTGACATTTAAGATTCTCCTCAATCTAATTCACGAATATCGACAAAATGACCGGCAATAGCTGCCGCCGCTGCCATTGCTGGGCTAACCAAATGGGTGCGCCCATCACGCCCTTGGCGGCCTTCAAAATTGCGATTTGATGTTGAAGCGCAGCGTTCTTTCGGGCCCAGACGGTCATTGTTCATTGCAAGACACATAGAGCAGCCAGGAAGACGCCATTCAAACCCTGCATCTTTAAAGATCACATCTAGGCCTTCTGCTTCAGCTTGGGCCTTGACTTGTTCTGAACCTGGAACAATAAGTGCTTGAACATGAGAAGCAACCCTACGGCCTTTAGCTATAGCTGCTGCGGCGCGCATGTCTTCGATGCGTGAGTTAGTACAAGAACCGACAAACACTTTATCAACAGAGTAGTCAGATAGTGCTTTACCTGCAGTTAGGCCCATGTAGGCAAGTGCTTTTTCGGCGGAGGCTTTTTCTACAGGGTCTGAAAAGCTTTCCGGTGCAGGGATAGGTTGGTCAACTGCAATTACTTGACCTGGATTAGTTCCCCAAGTGACTTGAGGTTTGATGTCATCAGCCTGTAAAGTAACCACAGCATCAAATTCGGCACTATTATCAGTTTTTAACGTTTTCCAATATTTCACAGCCGCGTCGAAGTCATTACCTTGAGGTGAGAACTTACGATCTTTAATGTATTCAAATGTTGTCTCATCTGGTGCTATTAAGCCTGCTTTTGCGCCTAGTTCAATCGCCATATTACAGACTGTCATTCTGCCTTCCATTGAAAGGTCAGTAATGGCTTCTCCGCAGAATTCAACTACATAACCAGTACCGCCAGCAGCAGTGGTTTTACCAATTATGGCTAAAACAATATCTTTGGCGGTAATACCGGAGGCAACTTTACCTTTTACCTCGATCTTCATGGTTTTTGTGCGAGCTTGTTTTAGGGTTTGAGTCGCTAATACGTGCTCGACTTCAGATGTTCCTATACCGAAAGCTAGAGAGCCAAACGCGCCATGCGTTGCTGTGTGTGAGTCGCCACAAACAATAGTCATTCCAGGAAGGGTAATACCTAGCTCTGGCCCCATCACGTGAACGATACCTTGGTACTTGTGGTTCAAGTCGTAAAGGGTAACTCCAAATTCTTGGCAGTTTTTGGAGAGAGTTTCCATCTGAATACGTGCCATCTCTCCAGATGCATTAATGTCTTTGGTTGTGGTGGAGACGTTGTGGTCCATAGTGGCGAATGTTTTATTTACTTGGCGAACTTGACGTCCTTTTTCACGTAAACCATCAAAAGCCTGAGGTGACGTCACTTCATGAACTAAGTGACGGTCGATATACAAAATTGGATTTTCACCTTCTGCTGCTACGACGACGTGTGCGTCGAAGACTTTTTCATACAGTGTTTTGCCCATTATCGCGATCCTGTGTATAGCTCCTGACAACGGCTTGCCAAGAGCAAATAATTATTATGAATTTAAAATGTACTCGGCGATTTTATCGCCCATCTCTGCTGTTGATAGCGCTGGCTTACTACCAGCTAAGTCAGCGGTGAGTTCGCCTGCAGATAATGCTTTTGATACGGCTGTTTCAATATCTTGAGCTGCGGTTTCTTCACCTAGGCTGTATCGCAGCATAAGAGCAGCAGAAAGGATTTGAGCGACAGGGTTAGCAATATTTTTACCTGCGATATCTGGTGCACTTCCACCTGCTGGTTCGTATAAACCAAACTTGCTTTCATTTAAGCTGGCTGAGGGCAGCATACCCATAGAGCCTGTGATCATCGCACATTCGTCAGAAATGATATCGCCAAAGATGTTAGAGCAAAGCATCACGTCAAATTGAGAGGGATCTTTGATTAATTGCATGGTGGCGTTATCAATATACATATGAGAAAGCTCAATATCTGGATAACCTTGTGCAACGTCCTCAACAACCTCACGCCATAAAATAGAGCTTTGCAGTACATTCGCCTTGTCGATTGAACAAACTTTCTGATCGCGTAGTCGCGCAGATTCAAAGGCAATTTTAGCAATACGCTCTATTTCAAAGCGGTGATAAACCTCAGTATCAAAAGCTTTTTCGTTCGCTCCTTGACCTTCGCGGCCCTTCGGCTGGCCAAAATAGATGCCACCGGTCAATTCACGAACGACGACAATATTAAAACCACGCTGTGAAATATCTGAACGCAGTGGAGAGAAGTCTTCTAGGCCTTGGTGTATTTGAGCTGGGCGTAAATTGCAAAAAAGCTGGAAGTGCTTACGTAAAGGCAGTAAAGCCCCCCGTTCAGGCTGGTCATTTGGCGGTAAGTGTTCCCATTTGGGGCCTCCTACCGAACCGAAAAGGATAGCATCGGATCCTTGACAAGCTGCTACTGTACTATCTGGTAATGGGCATCCTTGGTTATCAATCGCAATACCGCCGACATCATGTTCGGTGCGATGAAACTGAATGGAATGTTTTTTTTCGATTGCATCCAATACCTTGCTTGCCTGTACCATTACTTCTGGTCCAATGCCGTCTCCTGGGAGAACGGCAATCTTGTATGATTTGTCTGTCATGAGCTTCCTTAAATTTGATACTTTATGTCTAGGAGCGACTTAGGCTTCTAGGTATTATTTATACTGTTGCGATCTTTTTTTGTTTGATCTCTGCAACTTTATCTGCGCGGTGAATACTGTTGATAACATGAAGTAGGGCTTGTCCCGATGCTTCTACTATGTCAGTTGAAACGCCAGTACCGTGATACTTACGGTCCTTGTAATTGGCAATAATGTCAGCTTGGCCTAATCCATCTTCACCTTCGCCCTTGGCAGTCAGATCAAACTTGTCTAGCACGATATCATATCCAGTCAGGCGATAGATACATTGATAAAGTGCGTCTACAGGGCCATTGCCAACTGCCGCTTCGCATTTCTCCTCGTTACCACATTGCAACTTTATGCTAGTTGTTGCCATGACGCTGCCAGACTGAACACTTAGATAATTTAATTTGTAGAAGTCGTTTTCTTCACGAAGATTAGAGAAGTGCATCAAAGCTTCTAAATCGTAGTCAAACACTTGTCCTTTTCGGTCTGCTAGTTTTAAGAAATCTTCATACAAGGCATCTAAGCTATATTCTTCTTCTTTGTAACCCATACTGTCCATATGGCTTTTAACAGCAGCTCGTCCGCTTCGACTGGTAAGATTTAATGCTTGATTTTTAAGCCCTATTGATTCTGGCGTCATGATTTCATAGGTGTTTTTGTTTTTTAGCATGCCATCTTGGTGGATGCCAGAAGAGTGACTGAATGCATTAGAGCCGACGATTGCTTTGTTACTTTGGATGGGCATGTTACAAAGCTGGCTGACCAATTTGCTAGTGCGATGAATCTCATCATATTTAAGGTTGGTATGGACGCCTAGAAATTCCTGGCGAGTTTTGATAATCATGGCTATTTCTTCTAGAGAACAGTTACCGGCTCGTTCTCCAATGCCATTAATAGTCCCTTCTATTTGGCGAGCTCCGGCTTGAACCGCGGCAATAGAGTTTGCAACAGACATACCCAGATCATCATGACAATGTACTGAGATAATAGCTTTATCAATATTGGGTACACGGTTGAACAATGTTTGAATAATGCCACCAAATTCATTAGGTACAGTGTAGCCAACTGTATCGGGGATATTAATAGTGCTTGCACCAGCATTTATCGCCGCTTCAACCATACGACATAAATTATCAATCGGTGTTCTGCCTGCGTCTTCACAAGAAAACTCGACATCATCGGTATATTGACGAGCATGTTTTACAGCCTTAACCGCCATTTCAACCACATCATCGTAGCTGCGACGTAATTTATCCTCAACATGGATAGTAGAAGTAGAAATAAAGGTATGGATTCGAAATTGTTCTGCAACCTTTAAAGCGTCAGCAGCGGCATCAATATCTTTTGTAACAGCTCTAGAGAGTGCGCAAACACGGCTATTTTTTATGTGTTTGGCGATAGTTTGTACGGATTCAAAATCACCAGGAGAAGATACAGGAAAGCCTGCTTCAATCACATCAACACCAAGCCTTTCAAGCGCATAGGCAATTTGCAGCTTCTCTTTAACCGTCAAGCTTGCTGACAATGCTTGTTCGCCATCACGTAGCGTGGTGTCGAAAATAATGACCTGATCGTTCATGTTTGCTTCCTTCCTGATTTTCTATGTTCACACAGTGAATCGTTTTCTTCCGGTATTTAGGTACAAAAAAGCCCGCATCTCGATGCGGGCTTTTAAAATCTTGTTGTGGTTATTTTTCCACAGCCTACCCGCGTGAGTTGTTCACGATAAGGAGGAGGCTCAGCAGAAGTGAAAAATGCTCGGACATTGTTAACGAATCCTTTAAAGCGTTAAATTAACCACAAATTTAAGTTAACAAATTAGTACCGCACTCTGGTATAGACGTCAAGTCCAAAAGTACTTTTTATTCACTAATACGAAAATAAGCCTTATTAAATGAAACAGAAGTAGATGTGTAATTGTTAGATAAAGACCAATGAATAGATTATTGAAATGGTTCATTTGATAAATACATTCAGGCAATGCAATAGCACTGTGAACTAAGTGAAAGGTTGGTTAGCTTAGTATGCTATTGGTATATGTGGTTATTTACGCCTTCAAAGTTAATTTAGACAAACAAACAACTTCTTTCGAGTTTATTAAATTGGTCAAGCATTCAGTGGAAATATTTGTGTCAGTTTTGTACTTGCTATTGGAATGATTTTTCTTGTAAATGATTCTTTTTGTCACTTGGTATCTATTCCTCAACTTAATTAATTACTCAAAATTTCATGTAATTATTAATTTATGTTTTTTTATGTTTTGACTAAATCATTGATTTTATTGTTTAATTTTATCATTCAGATGAAAAATACTGATTAATTATCAATCGGGTTGCCAATCAATGAATGATTCGTTGATAGTAATGATCCGTTGCGACATATCTGACGGGCAAATATAACGAAAAATTGGTTATCTATTCCCAACCAAATTCACTTAAAAACTATTTACATTGACGAATACAAGACAAGAGGCTTGCGTGATGATTGAGAAAAAAGAATCTATGAGTGCTATTGCCAGCTACCGAATGGAAAGTACTCTCCGAGGAGTAGATCTAAACCTTCTAACTGTTTTTGATGCGGTTATGCAAGAGCAAAATATTACTCGTGCTGCACATAACTTAGGTATGTCCCAGCCTGCTGTAAGTAATGCAGTTGCGCGCTTGAAAGTGATGTTTAACGATGAGTTATTTATGCGCCAAGGCCGAGGTATTCAGCCTACCCAACGTGCTCGTTTACTATTTGGCCCTGTGCGTCAGGCACTTCAATTGATTCGCAATGAATTACCAAGCTCTATTTTCTCACCAGAGACATCAACACGTTTGTTCAAACTCGCTATCTGTAGTCCATGTGATATGCGTTTTGCACCTAAAATTATGTCGACTATTAATGAACAAGCACCAAATGTACAACTTCATTTAGATGCAGAGTTTGATCGCCAATTGGCAGAAAGAATGCGCTATCAGGAAATTGATTTTGTGATTGATTATGCTCGTTTTGATGAACAAGGCTTTTCAAGTACAGAAATCTTCCAAGATGAGCTGGTTGTCGTGGCGTCTAAATCGCATCCACGTATTCAACAGCAAGTTATGGCTGAGCAACTAAGAGAAGAGCGTCACGCTAAATTATCTCGTGTACATGGTCAACGTAGTTTCTCTGAGCAGGCATATCGAGATCTCGATGTACAAGCCTATTATGAAGGTACTAGCTTAAGTAATGTTTTGTATGTGGTTGGTCAGTCTGAACTTGTGACTATAGCTCCTCGCTGGATGGTTGAAAATGCTGCCAATGAAGAGCAGCTACAGATTCTAGATTTCCCATTCGAAAACGCTAAGATTAGTGGTTTCCTAAGCTGGCATGAATCAAGCGAAAAAGACAAAGGTCATATCTGGCTTCGTGATCAGCTAATGATGATTTGTGGTGAAGTTATAGCACAAGTGTAACTAAATCTATTGATAAACCTTGAATGATTTGTCGTCATTCAAGGTTTTTTACATTTCAATTACCAACTTTCCCCCCCTTCAGTTGCCTTTTCTTTACCTAAATGTACACTTGTGCGCTCTAAAAGCTTACAGGCGTGAGCGAAAGGTAGGGACATGGCTAACTTAGATTTTCATATTGTTAAAAAAATTCGTCAGCAGGTTTGCACCCATGGTGATCGAGTCGCTCTGAAGTATAAACAGGGTGATGGTTGGAATGGCATAACTTGGAGGCGGTTTGGTACTCAACTTGATGCACTATCTTTGGCATTGTTGACACATGGTATTAAAGTTCAAGATAAAATTGGTATTTTTGCCAATAACATGCCTAATTGGACCATTGCTGATCTAGCAGCACTTCAAGTTCGTGCGGTTACCGTTCCTATCTACCCAACTAATACTGCTAATCAGGCAGGATATATTCTGGATAATGCGGATGTGCGTATCCTTTTTGTCGGTGAACAATCTCAATTTGATGCGGCAGTGAGTGTCTTTGAGCAATGTCCGAAGTTAGAGCTGGTCGTTGCTATGTCAGGTGAAGTTGATATTGGGCAATTTGATTTTGCTTGCAGTTGGCAGGGGTTTATTACTCGTCTTCAAAACAATAAACAACCTGAACTCGAACAACGTTTAGCGGATGCAAATATTGATGACTTACTCACTATAATATACACGTCTGGGACAACAGGGCAGCCTAAAGGAGTGATGCTGGATTACCATAATGTAGCGGCGCAGCTTGAAGGACATGATAAGAGATTAAGTCTAACTCATAATGATGTGTCATTATGTTTCTTACCTTTGTCCCATGTCTTTGAACGAGCTTGGACTTTTTATACTCTTTATCGTGGCGGTACTAATTGCTATTTACAGGATACGATGCAAGTTCGTGAGGCTCTCAATGAAATCCAGCCGACAGTAATGTGCGCGGTTCCGAGATTTTATGAAAAGATATTTTCTGCTATTCACGATAGGGTTTCGAAAGCATCGATTACCAAAAAACTGTTGTTTACATGGGCTATTAATATGGGGGCTAAAGTGGTGGTATGTCAGCAAGAAGGTAGAAAACCAGCCTTGTTGTTGAGAAAGTCTCACCAGTTGGCCGATCACCTCGTATTGTCTAAGCTCCGCTCTTTACTTGGAGGGCGTATTAACTTTATGCCATGTGGTGGAGCAAAATTGGATGAGTCGATTGGTCGTTTTTTTCATGCTATTGGCATCAATATAAAGCTTGGTTATGGTATGACAGAGACCACGGCAACTGTATCGTGTTGGAGTGATGACCGTTTTCAACCTGAGTCAATAGGCACTTCAATGCCTGGTGCTGAGGTTAAAATTGGTAACAACAGTGAGATATTGGTTCGAGGCCCAATGGTGATGCGCGGTTATTACAAAATGCCCAAAGAAACGGCAGAAGCGTTTGATCAGCATGGGTTTCTAAAAACAGGAGATGCAGGTCATATTGATGATAGAGGCAATGTTTTCATTACCGATCGCATTAAAGAGCTAATGAAAACATCGGGAGGTAAGTATATTGCACCTCAGTTGGTCGAAGGCACGATTGGAAAAGATCATTTCTTCGAGCAAGTTGCAATAATTGCTGATACTCGAAAATTTGTTTCTGCTCTCATTGTACCTTGCTTTGATAGCCTTGAAACATATGCGAAAGAACTCAATATTAAGTACCATGATCGTATTGAATTGATTAAACATCACCAAATAGTGGAAATGCTAGAGCGCCGAGTGAATGGCTTGCAAAAAGAATTGGCAAAGTTCGAGCAAGTGAAGAAGTTTAAGCTGTTACCCAAAGCATTTTCAATGGATGCGGGCGAGCTAACACCTACTCAAAAGCTTCGTCGTAAGGTGATCGACGAGAAGTACCAAGATGAGATTGAAGAAATGTATCGTGATGATGCGGTGAAAAAATAATTCAAGTAGTAAACGGTCTTTATCCAATGTACAAATCCCTCAAGCTCTATTATTAACTTTGGTTTGAGAGATTTTTTCATCTTACCTTATAGAGAGTTATTATTCATTTACCCAGATATCACTACAAGGCTTTTGATTAAAATAATGTTGGTAAGCCATTATATAAGCTTTTTCTAAATTACGTGTGTATCGTTCAGTATCAAATAAGGGTAGTGATAAACGCTTGGTAGATAGCGTTTTTTTTATGTCTAACAGCTTTGCCGGATCATTGGCAATATTTAAAACTAGTTGCTGATACTCTTCCTTTGTTTGTGTAATAAGTTCAGGCAAACCAACGGCATGTAGCAAGCTAGTAGATACTCTGGCAGCGAAGCCTTTACCTGATTTTGTTATGACAGGGACACCAGACCAGAGCGCATCACTTGCAGTAGTGTGAGCGTTAACATTGAAGGTATCTAAGAATAGGTCAGCGTGTTGATATCGGGCTAAATGCTCTTCTTGGGGCAGGCTTTGAGCAAATATCAAACGCTCACTATTTATTCCTCGTTGTTGTGCTTGCTGCTTTAGGTTTTCTTCGGCTTTATTGTTAGAGCTAAAAAGCCAAAGAACGCTGCCTTTTACTTGTTTTAATAAAACCATCCAAATATCAAACTCCGAAGGTGATATTTTATAAGTGTTGTTAAAACAACAAAATACTAGTCCTTCTTTAGGTAAGCCAAATTCTTGTTTGGTACTCGATTTTTGAGAAATTTTTCGGTTATTGTTATTAGGTTGATAGGAATTAGGTAAATAAATAATATTTTCGGAATAGCCCGATCTTTGGCTTTTAGGGATCACATGTGGATCACCAATTAGGTAGTCGATAAAACTCGCCCCTGTGGTTCCAGGATAACCTAGATGACTGATTTTTATTGGCGCTGGACGCTGAGCAAAAATGCCTAATCGCCCATCGCGCGTGTGACCTTTAAGATCGATGGCAATATCAATCTCATCTTGTCTCGCGAGTTTAGCAATATCTTGATTACTAAGCTCACTCACATCATGAAAAACATCGAATAAGTCTGGCGCTGTCTGTCTCATACTGTCAGTGGTATTAGGGCCAAAAGAGTAGGCATAAATTTTAAAATGTTGTCTGTCATGTACGGTAAATACTTTAGACATTAAGTGCATGGTGGCGTGATCATGAAAATCAGCACTGAAATAGCCAACACGAAGAAGATTTGGCTTTGAAAAAGGCCTAGCAGGTAGGGGTAAATCACATGGAAGAAACTTGGATTTAACAAATAGCTCAGAGCGCAGCCGGTGTCGCTTTGGCGAGTCTTCTAGTGTTAGGGCAGCAAAAGGTGATACTGGCCTGTCTTTTATGCCAAGACTTGTAATAGTCGAGATATCTTGTTCCATGGCTAACCAATCACAAATTTGCGCTTGTTGGTAAAGCTTTTTAACTCGCGCTGATTCATGGTTAGGATCGATGGCCAGCACTTTTTGGTAGGCTACAGCAGCAAGCTCAGATTTACCTTGTTTTTCAAGCAGCGCCCCCATATTGTCATATGCCTCTATATAGTTAGGCTTGAGTGACAATGCTTTCATGTAACATCCAGAAGCTTGTTTGAGATCTCCTTGCTCTTGAAAAATGATGCCTAAGTTATTGTGCGCTTCAGCGTAATCGGGTTTTATTGCAAGTGCTTGTTGGTATGATATGAGCGCTTCTTGTATGTGACCAAGATCTCTTAGAGCAACCCCCTTATTATTGTGCGCTTCTGCATAGTCTGGTTTGAGTTTAATGGCTTGCTCATAATGCAAAATTGCCTCTTGGAGCTTACCTTGGTCTTTTAGTACTATGGCCATATTGTTGTAGCCACCAACATTTTCTGGGCATAAAACTATGACTTTTTTGAAAGCTTGCGAAGCCTGATCGATATTTCCAGCGCCTTTGCTCGCAACGCCCAATATATTCCAAATCATTGAGTTATTTGGGTGTTTTAGAGATAGTGCTTCAGCCTCTTGTATAACTGAGTTCAGTTGACCTTGATTGTATAGACTGATGAGTCTATCTATTATTTCGCTGCTCGGATCTTCTGCTGTCATTGTTTACTTTCAACTGTTTGAGTTTGACTCTGTGCCATATCTATTCTTTAAACTCTAACATGCTATCGAGCTTGGTAAAGTGAGTGCTCGCTAGATGAGATTTATAATCTGCTTAATTCATAAAAATGCGGTTTAAAAAGAGTTAACTGCTTTTTGTTTAAATACCAATCCATAATATTTATATCTAAATAAATATGAATGACAACACTACATTTCTAATATCGTTAGCTATCAAGCATGATGAACTGCAAGTGCTTTAGTTTCTAGCACTTTGTTTAAAGTGTGATCTAAATATCATTAGATCATTTTTTAAGAAAACGTTACATTTGTTGCTCGAACTTGTTTTGTGTTACATCACAGCAAGGCATAGCCGAAAAAGTGGAAGTATTTCGATTAGGCTACGAATAAGTCCTAGACTATGTAAACCCAGCCCCATTGATTGACCTTATCAATTGGAGAGTTGGCGAGGAGAAAAGTATGGCAGTAATGTTGTCCGGTGCGGAGATGGTTGTTCAATCTCTGATCGAGGAAGGTGTGGAACAAATCTTTGGTTACCCTGGTGGATCTGTTTTAGATATTTACGATGCTTTGCATGCTAAGACTGAGCAAATCAAACATGTCCTTGTTCGCCACGAGCAAGCGGCGACTCACATGGCTGATGGTTATACCCGAGCAACGGGCAAAGCTGGTGTAGTGCTTGTGTGTTCAGGGCCTGGTGCAACCAATACGGTAACAGGGATTGCAACGGCCTACATGGACTCCATTCCTATGATTGTCATTTCAGGTAATGTACCCAATAACCTTATTGGTAATGATGCGTTTCAAGAGTGTGATATCGTTGGTGTTTCTAGACCCATTGTTAAACACAGTTTCTTGGTTAAAGAGGCGCAAGATATTCCCGAAATCATGAAAAAGGCTTTTTATATCGCTACAACTGGTCGTCCCGGCCCCGTAGTTATTGACTTGCCAAAGGATGTCCTAAGTCCACACAATAAACTGCCTTATGAATATCCAGCTAGCTTGTCTATGCGTTCGTATAAACCGACCACAGTAGGGCATAAAGGGCAAATCAAAAAAGGTCTTAAAGCGCTACTTGCTGCTAAAAAACCTGTCCTATATGTGGGTGGCGGTGCAGTTATTTCCCAAGCAGATGAATATCTTTTAAAGTTATCTGAGCAATTAAACCTACCTGTAGTCAGCACTCTAATGGGGCTTGGCGCTTTTCCAGGTACTCATAAAAATGCTCTTGGTATGTTGGGTATGCACGGGCTTTATGAAGCCAACATGGCAATGCATAATGCAGATCTTATCTTTGGTGTTGGAGTACGGTTTGACGATCGAACCACCAATAACTTAGAAAAGTATTGTCCTAATGCCAAAATCATGCATATCGATATAGATCCGTCTTCGGTTTCTAAGAATGTTAAGGCCGATCTGCCGATAGTGGGATCGGCAGAAAAAGTGCTAGCAAGTATGTTGTCTTTATTAGAAGAGCAGGGCGCGGTCAATGATAGTCAGGCTTTGCAAAGCTGGTGGGATGATATCCAGACGTGGCGCGATCGTAATTGCTTGTCTTATGAAAAATCCTCTGAGCGTATAAAACCACAACAAGTGATTGAGATGCTTTACAAGCTGACTAATGGAGACGCTTATGTTGCCTCTGACGTAGGGCAGCACCAAATGTTTGCTGCGCTCTATTATCCGTTTAATAAATCACGTCGTTGGATTAACTCTGGTGGACTTGGCACTATGGGCTTTGGTTTTCCAGCAGGTTTAGGAGTTAAGTTTGCTAAACCAGAAGAAGAAGTCGTAGTTGTCACTGGCGATGGCAGTATTCAGATGAATATTCAGGAGCTGTCGACGGCGATGCAATACGACATACCTGTCAAGATCATAAATCTCAATAACCGATTTCTTGGCATGGTAAAGCAATGGCAGGATATTGTTTACCAAGGGAGGCATTCCAATTCATATATGAGTTCAGTTCCCGACTTTGTGGCGATAGCGAAAGCTTATGGACATGAAGGAATCCGAATTGAGACGCCAGATCAGCTTGAGTCAGGGCTCAAACAAGCATTCGATATGAAAGACAAACTGGTCTTTGTTGATATTAATGTTGATGAAACTGAGCATGTATACCCGATGCAAATCAAAGGTGAGGGTATGGACAAGATGTGGTTAAGCAAAACGGAGAGAACTTAATATGAGACACATTATTTCATTACTAATGGAAAACCAACCGGGCGCTTTATCTCGGGTGGTTGGTCTGTTCTCACAGCGTGGTTACAACATTGAGTCTTTGACGGTTTCGCCAACTGATGACGAAACCTTATCACGTTTAAACATCACCACTATCTCTAATGATATGCAGTTAGAGCAAATTCAGAAACAGCTGAACAAGCTGATTGATGTACTAAAAGTGCAAGAAGTTACTGAGTTTGAGCATGTTGAGCGTGAGCTCATGATGGTTAAAGTAAAAGCCAGCGGCTTGGCACGCGAAGAAGTAAAACGCACCGCCGATATTTTCCGTGGCCAGATTGTTGATGTAACTGCTGCTCAATATACTGTGCAATTAGCAGGAACCAGCGAAAAACTTGATGCCTTTATCCAAGCTATCTCAGAAGTAACGGAAGTGATTGAAGTTGCAAGAAGTGGCGTGGTTGGCATTGCACGTGGTGAAAGAGCACTTAAAGCTTAAAGAGCGTGTAATTGCATAAAAAGCCTTAGTGTAAATACTAAGGCTTTTTTGATCTTGAAGCTATTGGTTTAAAAAGCTAACCGCTTTATCAGGGAAGTCAGTAAATAAACCATCGACTTTTACTTGGTTGTAGAAAATATCCATCATGCCTTCAAAGCTGTCTGTGTAAGCTGGAATGCGGCCAGGATCAGTGCGGAAGGTGTATGGATGAACGTCCAATCCAGCGTCTTTAGCTTCTTTCATTAGCGGTTTTATGATGATGTTTTTTTTGGTTGACTTGTCGTCGACTAGCATCGGCTTCCAAGGACCAATGCCTTCAGCGTATTTGGCGACTTCTTTCATTGCACCGGGTTTAAACATCCAGTCGTAGCTGTAAGGCGTTGCTTTATCCCCCTGATAGACCATGGTTTCATTCCAATCTGTGTAAGCTATCAATTGGACCAGTTTTAAGTCCATGCCCATTTTGGGCATCAATTCATCATTAATACGTTTTAGCTCGTTAGCATCAAAGCATTGCAAATACACTTTGTCATCTTGAGCGTCATAACCATATTGCTTAAGCACTTTAAGGACTGCTGAGGAGATGTCTTTACCTTCATGACGATGGAACCAAGGCGCTTTGATTTCTGGGTAGATACCAATATCGTAACCAAGCGTTTTGTTTAGTCCTTGGATAAGTTCAATTTCTTCAGCTAGCGTTGGTACGTTAAAGTCAGACTTCCACATTGGAAAACGTGTGGGGTAGCCTGCGACTTTATTACCTTTGTCATCGAGATTAAACCCTTCGGTGACTTTGAGTGTTTTTATTTCTGCAAGGGTAAAGTCAATCGCGTAGTAACGACCGTCTTCACGCGCTCTGTCTGGGAAGCGCTCTGCCACGTCTGTGACTCTGTCTAGGTAATGGTCGTGAAGTACAACTAGTTGGTCATCTTTAGTCATGACAACATCTTGTTCGATATAGTCCGGTTTCATCGCGTATGCCAAAGCTTTTGCTTCAAGCGTGTGCTCTGGTAAATAACCAGAAGCGCCTCGGTGAGCGATAACTAGAGGTTTGGCGATCGCCCCAGCAGATAAGCTCAGAGCTAAAAAGGTTGTAGTGAGAGAAAGGGTTTTCATTATAGTTGTCCTTGATAAAAATAAAGGCAGCTAAGCTGCCTTTATGAGTGATTTAAGCAAGCGCAGCTTTTTGTTTTTGCTCATGGTGCGCTTTTTCACCTAAATAGGCATATATGAGACACACTATCGAGGCAATGCATGAGCCGACCAAGATGATAAAACCGCCATCCCAACCAAAGTGGTCAACGGTGTAGCCTAACACAGCATTGGCAGCAACGGCACCTCCGAGGTAGCCAAATAAACCTGTAAGACCTGCAGCGGTTCCTGCAGCTTTTTTCGGTGCAAGTTCAAGAGCATATAGGCCGATAAGCATGACTGGACCATAGATTAGAAAACCTATGGCGACTAAGGCAGCCATATCTATTGCTGGATTTCCGGCAGGGTTAAACCAATAAACGAGTACAGCAACAGTGACCAAAACCATAAACAATATGCCAGCAGGTGCGCGGCGGCCTTTAAATAATTTATCGGATATCCAGCCACACAATAGGGTGCCCGGAATGCCAGCCCATTCATAAAGGAAGTAAGCCCATGAGGATTTATCCACTGTGAACTCTTTTGCTTCTTTAAGGTAAACGGGTGCCCAGTCCAATACGCCGTAGCGAATTAAATACACAAAGGCATTGGCAATAGCGATAGACCAAAGCAGTTTGTTAGAGAAAACGTACTTAAAGAAAATTTCTTTGGCGGTCATTTCTTTTTCGTGTGACTTATCGTAGTCGTCAGGGTAGTCGTCTTTATACTCTTCTATTGGTGGAAGGCCACAAGATTGCGGGGTATCTCTAACCGTTAGCCAAATAAAAACAGCAACTAATGCGGCAAAAAATGCAGGAATATAAAATGCGCTTCGCCAATCGTCATTGAATGCCCAAAGTCCAAGCAGGAACATAGGCCCAATAAGACCGCCGCCTACATTGTGTGCCACGTTCCACACCGATACTATCTCGCCGCGTTCTTTACGAGACCACCAGTGAACCATAGTTCGGCCGCAGGCAGGCCAGCCCATACCTTGAAACCAGCCGTTAAGAAACAGAAGAATAAACATAGCGGTGATACTGCCTGTTGCCCATGGCATAAAGCCAAAGCAAAACATCACCAGCGCAGACATCAATAGTCCACCACTTAGGAAATATCGTGGATTTGATCTATCTGACACACTGCCCATTAAAAACTTTGATAGCCCATAGGCAATTGAAACGGCTGCTAAGGCGACGCCTAAGTCTCCTCGACTAAAACCCTGTTCGATTAGGTAGGGCATAGCAAGACTAAAATTCTTGCGTACCAGATAGTAGCCAGCGTAGCCGACAAAGATGCCGATAAAGAGTTGCCAACGTAAACGTGAATAAGTGCTATCTATTTGACCTGAAACGAGTCTGTTGATATGCGCCTTAGGTTTGAAGACTCCAAACATAGGACCTCATTTTGTATTGTGCGATGGTGATAAAGTGAAAACGGAACGAGCAAAAATGATTTCGTTCGAAAGAATTCGGCATTGTATGAATAATAAAAGCGATTTCTGTGATAAATACTACATAAGTGTTAAATATTGATGAAATAGAGTGATCTAATCTGGAGAACTTGGATCTGGATGCAGTAAAGAGTAATTTTTGAGCTTGTTAGGAGAAATTAATGAGGGTGGATAATAAAGCCGCCGCTTAGGTAAGCGGCAGCGAAATAGAGATTAATGCAGAATACGAGCTCGAAGGGTGCCTTCGATACCCTTGAGTTTTTTTAGTGCCTCTTCAGAGCGGTTGCTTTCGACATCGATAACTACGTATCCGATTTCTGCATGGGTTTGCAAATATTGGCCAGCAATATTGATCCCTTCTTCTGCAAAAATCGTGTTAATTTGAGTCAAAATGCCAGGGCGGTTCTTATGGATATGTAATAAACGAGAACAATCACGATGTTCTGGCAAGGATACTTCAGGGAAGTTAACACTCGATAGTGTTGAACCGTTATCTGAATATTTGGCAAGTTTTCCTGCCACTTCAACGCCGATATTTTCCTGCGCTTCTTGTGTTGATCCACCCACATGCGGGGTCAAAATAACATTATCAAATTTTTGCAGTGGGGATTCAAAAGGATCGGCGTTGGTTTTAGGTTCAGTTGGGAATACATCAATGGCAGCACCAGACAAATGGCCAGATTCCATTGCATCACACAGGGCTGGTATATCAACCACTGTGCCGCGTGCGGCGTTGATGAATATCGCACCAGGCTTCATACGCTCGAATTGCTCGGCTCCCATCATATTTTTGGTTTCTGCGGTTTCTGGTACATGCAGAGAAATGATGTCACATTTATTAAGTAATTCAGTCATTGTTCGTACTTGAGTAGCGTTACCCAATGACAGTTTATTCTCAATATCATAAAAATAAACTTGCATACCAAGGTTTTCGGCGATGATTCCAAGTTGAGTACCAATATGGCCATAGCCAATGATCCCGAGCCTTTTTCCTCGTGCTTCGTAAGAGTTTTCTGCGCTCTTTTTCCATACTCCACGATGGGCGAGGGCGTTTTTCTCTGGGATACCTCGTAGCAGAAGTAAGACTTGTCCAAGAACCAATTCAGCGACACTGCGAGTGTTGGAAAAGGGCGCATTAAACACAGGAATGCCTCGCGCTGCAGCTGCGTCAAGGTCAACTTGGTTTGTTCCAATACAAAAACAGCCTATAGCCACGAGTTTTTCTGCTGCTGCAATGACGGTTTGAGATAAATGAGTTCGAGAACGGATACCAATAAAATGGACATCTTTTACTGCATCAAGGAGAGTTTCTTCTGACAAAGAGCCTTTGTGATAGTCGATATTAGTGTAACCAGCAGTTTGTAATACTTCGACTGAAGAAGGGTGAAGACCTTCCAGAAGTAGAATTTTAATCTTATCTTTTTCCAGTGAAACTCTGGCCATAGTGTTCATCCTTAAAAATCTAAATTTGGTGCTTAAGTAGTGTATAAGTTATATAACCGCATAAAAGCTAACATTACGTGAGTTTATCTACCTACGCAAACGTTTTCGTTGTATGTGTTCTGCTCATTAAATTAACAAAAAAATACACATTTGGGTAAGAAAATAAAAGCATATGGAATAATTTTTAATAAGATAGATAAAAAAATAGCACCTAACGGTGCTGTTTTTAATGAAATGTCTAAAAATACCAAAACTAACTTTCTATTTTTGCCCCTTGTGGGGTTCCTGTGATAACAACGTCTGCCCCACGGTGTGCAAATAAGCCCACGGTAACGACTCCGGTTATGGCGTTGACATTATCTTCAAACTGTTTTGGGTTGGTGATACTAAGACCGTGAACGTCTAGAATCACGTTGCCATTATCTGTCACAACACCATTTCGGTAGACAGGGTCGCCGCCGAGTTTTACTAACTCGCGAGCGACATAGGAGCGGGCCATAGGGATGACTTCTACTGGTAATGGAAACTCCCCCAAAATATCAACCGCTTTGGTTCCGTCTACGATACAGATAAATTTGTTCGATATAGCGGCAACAATTTTTTCTCTAGTTAGAGCGGCTCCGCCACCTTTGATCATTTCTCGTGCTGGGTTAATCTCATCGGCTCCGTCTACGTATATGTCCAAAAACGCAACATCATTGCAGTCGAAAATTTCAATCCCTAACGCTTTTAGTTTATCTGTAGAAACCTCAGAGCTGGACACCGCTCCTTTGATATCATCTTTTATACTACCCAGTGCGTCGATGAAGTGATTGACTGTTGAGCCAGTACCAACACCTACAATACTGTCTTTTTCTACGTATTCAAGTGCAGCCCAACCTGCTTCCTTTTTCATTTCATCTTGCGTCATGCCTGTCTCCTAAACTGGGTTTAAAGTATACGTTTGAGGGTGGGATTATATAACCAATTAAGGGCTATTCCCAATCCCAGATTTGTTTTGGGGTGACGATTTTCGGTAAGGGTACATCCCAAGATTCGACGGGTAGTTGTTCGACTCCCTGACACGAGTGGGCGAGTCCGATAGGTTTTGGACCCGATTTATAGTGAAACCAAGGTGCTAAAGTACGATCATAATAGCCGCCGCCCATACCAAGACGGTGTCCTTGTTTATCAAAAGCGACTAATGGTGTGCAAATAATATCTAGCTGATTGGCAGGTATGATTGCATCTTTCATAAGCTTTGGCTCAAGTATGTTATAGCGATTGGATACCATAGTAGTGGTTGATTCGTAGCTGAGGAATAAAAGATGACCAGCAGAGAAAGGATGAATAACGGGGAGGTAAATATTTTTATCGACAATTCTTAACCTATTGATTAATAATGAGGTGTCTATTTCTCCGTCAGCAGGCAGGTAAAGAGCAATATGCTGTGCTTGATTGATCTCAGGCAAGCTTAAGAAGTGTTTTACCAGTGATTTGGCCGCTTGGGATTGATCTTCTTGGCTGATCTGATTGCGTTGAGTTCGGATCAACTGGCGATAGTTTTGCCGAGAAAGTGTCATAAGAATACCACTGGTGGGATATTTGTAGGGTACCCCAGAGTGCCGTTGGAGATTTTGACCCTTGAACCAGCTGGCTCAAGGCGGATCAGCAATGATAACCGTAGGCTTCTCGGTTCAAGCCGAGCTTGCTCAATAGCTATCAAGTACCAACCCTTAATTATTGCTTATCGGCTCAGGGACTTAATCCCCTCACGAACACTCCAGGGTAAATTTTTGTCTCAGGCTTTAAAACTTATCGCGGCTCTAATTTTACTTGATTGAGCGCAGTAGTTAGTGATGCCGTCAATTGTTCCAATTTGTTGGTTAACGCTTTTTTCTGTTCTACTTCTAATGTATCACGGCTTTCCAATTCATGACAGATGTTCAGTGCCACAAAGGTAAGTAATTGCATTTCATTGGTGATTTTTGTTTTAGAGGTCATATCTTTTAGACGTTCATCAAGTTGCTTAGCCGCATTGCATAACGACTCTTCTTGCCCTGCAGGGCAATTTACCCGAGTTAACTTGCCTAAAATTTCAACTTCAACTGCTTGATTACTCATAGCGACTCTAAATACGTTAGTTGGGGGTGATATATAGATGATCACCAAGGAGGAAACTATAGGAAAAGGCTTGTTAAGATTCAAGCTTTTCCCTCTGAAGGAGAAAAATTACCGGATAAAAATACACTAATTAGGCAAATTGTATAAAAGCTATCCACATTAGGGCAATCGTTCGTTTTCGCTACCTTGAGTAAATGCTAGAATCGATATTATTTACTTCTTTTTGGGTCTCTTGTATGAGCGAACATAAGCTACCAGCATATCTTACACTGGCGAGTGAATTTCAAACTGCGGGCTTGACTGTCAGTCCTGCGGAATTACACGGGCTTTTAGCCGGAATGTTAAGTGGTGGACTGAGTTTAACTGATAAGAGTTGGCAGCCGATGATCTTTGACTATACCAATGATGGAATGGGCTGGCCTACGAAGTCATTGCAACTTGCTCAAACCACATTGGATGCGACGATTGCTGAGCTTACCAGTTCTGCAATGAATATCTCTATCTTGATCCCTGATGAAGATGCGAGTGCCAGTTTGTTTGATATTGCAGATGGGGTCGCGGAGTGGGTCAGTCACTATATCTCTGGGCTTGGATTGGTTGGCGCGGAAATCAAACAATCTTCTCAAAATACCAAGGAAGCAATCGCAGATTTAGAAGAAATTGCCAAGTTAGGTATAGATGAAGAGGACGATCTCGAAGAACAAGCTCAGTTGCTTAAGCAAGTAATTGAGCATGTTAAGGTTTGTGTATTAACGATTTACGCAGAATTTGGTCAAAAACCTGCCGAGAAGAAGGCGCCAACAATTCATTAATTAGGACGTTCCATGAAGCAGTTTGATATTGTCATCGCCGGAGGCGCAATGGCTGGTATGACATTAGCATTAGCGATCAGTCGGCTATCAGATAATTCATTATCTATCGCTGTCGTTGAGCCTTATCAAGCCGACTATAATGTGCACCCTGGATTTGATTCTCGTGCAATTGCTTTGTCTTTGGGAACGATCAATATCCTCAAACAATTTGATCTCTGGGAGCAAATGTCCGAGTTTGCGACTGCAATAAAGCGTATTCACGTATCAGATCGTGGTCATGCAGGAGCGACTGAAATTGATCGTCAAGAAGTAGGGAGTGATGCTCTTGGGTATGTTGTCGAGCTTGCTGATGTCGGTCACTACTATAATCAAAAAGTGAGTCAGCACAATCAGATTGAAATGTTGTGCCCAGCTCATGTCAAAGACATAGAAAGGTTGCAAAATGAAGTTCGTATCACATTAAATAATGGCCAATTGCTAGCAGGCAAGCTTTTGGTTGCAGCCGATGGTTCAATGTCGACTTGCTGCGATCAATTGGGGGTTGAACAAGATTTGCATGATTTTAAACAGGTAGCGGTTATTGCAAACATTAAAGTGGCTCAAGCTCATCAAGGTCGAGCTTTTGAGCGTTTCACTTCATCTGGTCCAATAGCACTTCTACCTATGAGTGAGCAGAGGATGTCTTTAGTTTGGTGCTTAGAACCGGAACAAGCAGAGCAGATGATGTCCTTAGGCGATACTGAATTCAAAGAGGCGTTGCAAAGTGCTTTTGGTTGGCGTTTAGGTGAATTTGAGGCAGTTGGAAACAGAAGTTGTTATCCTTTACAACAAAGTTATCGCCAGCAAAATACCTCTCATCGATTTGCCATTGTGGGTAATGCGGCGCAAACACTTCACCCGATCGCTGGTCAAGGCTTTAATTTAGGTATTCGAGATATAGCGACACTAACTGAATCCATTTTGACTGGAATAAATGATCCCGGCGCTTACTCTGTTTTGAGTCAGTATAAACATCGCCGAGATCAGGATAGGTCAATGACTACGTCATTGACGTCATCCCTGGTGCATATTTTTTCCAATGATTATCCGACGCTCAAAATTGCTCGTAATCTGGGTTTAATGGCAATGGATAATGTTTCGATGCTTAAAGTGCCTTTATTAACTAGAACACTAGGTTTGGTTACTAGATAGTAACCTGATTGAGGAATGATTCGATGATGCAAAGCGTTGATATTGCAATTGTTGGCGGAGGAATGGTAGGGCTAACACTTGCTGCTGCCTTCAAAGACACTGAATTGCGAGTGGCAGTGATTGAAAGTCAGATACCAGATTGTGAGATTAATGACCTACCAGATGTCCGTGTTTCTGCTCTTAGTCGCTCGAGTGAAATCATCTTGCGAAATTTAGGGGTATGGGAAGGGATAAAGCAACGACGTGTAGCACCATACTCTGCGATGGAAGTCTGGGAGCAAGATAGCTTTGCTCGTATTGAATTTGATGCGAGGAAGCTTGCACAGCCGGATTTAGGACATATTGTTGAAAATAGAGTGATTCAGTTGTCTCTACTTGATAGGGTCAAACAGCTGCCCAACGTTAGTCTTCATATGCCTGCTCAATGCCATTCTATGGCTGTTGGTGAACGCGAAGTATGGTTAAATTTAGCTAATGGACAGGGAATAACTGCAAAGCTTGTAGTCGGCGCTGATGGAGCAAATTCTTGGCTGCGTAGGCAGTTGGATATTCCTCTCACTCATTGGGATTATGGCCATAGTGCCTTGGTAGCGAATATTTGGACTGCTGAGGAACATGAAAAAGTAGCTCGTCAGATTTTTACTGCTCAAGGCCCACTTGCTTTTTTACCTATGAATCAAAGTAATATGAGCTCAATAGTTTGGTCTACTGAACCCAAACGAGCAGAAAACTTGATGGCTATGTCTGATCAAGAATTTAATAAAGCACTGACGGCAGAATTCGATGCAAGATTGGGCTTATGTGAAGTGATTGGCAAGCGAGCCTCATTCCCACTTAAAATGCGTTATGCTCGTGATTTTGTGGTGGATCGCGTTGCGTTAGTCGGTGATGCTGCTCACACCATTCACCCTTTGGCTGGTCAAGGTGTAAATTTGGGGCTACTTGATGCTGCCAGTCTTGCTCAAGAAGTTCAAGCTAATTGGCGTAAAGGCCAAGACATTGGCAGTCGCCGTAGCCTCCGCAGTTATGAGCGTTGGCGTAAATCTGAAACTGCCAAGATGATCGCGTCTATGCAAGGCTTTAAGGACTTATTTTCTGGCAGTAATCCAGCCAAAAAACTTGTGCGAGGGCTAGGGATGACTTTGGTCGGGCAACTTCCTGGTGCCAAAGATGAGATTATGAAGAGAGCCCTTGGGCTTAAAGGGAACTTACCAGTCTTAGCTAAATATCTTGAGCAAGAAATGGTTTGATATGAAATGACAAAGGGCTGGTATTGACCAGCCCCTCTAAAATTTTCAGATGTATGCGCAACGCAGCCGCATAATTTCCTGATTGACTTCCTTTACCGTTTTAAAGTGGCGCTTTTCAGCTCTTTCTGGCAAAACTAGCTTCCCGTTATCGAATTCAAACTTACCGACTCCGCAAATATAAATCCTTCCCTTAAATAGTCGACTTACGTGTTTAGCAATCATACCTGGTGTGTAACGCTTAAACAGTCTCATAGAGTGATCCTTATATGTAGCAAGCACTGCAAGTATACAAATTTCCACCAAATATTAATATGACTTTAATGGGATTACATGCAGTGAAATTAGTTTCTTTTGGGCGCTTGTACTTCATTAAGAAAAAATATAGATAAATGCCCGTTTCTATGTGATGTTTTCCTTAGTTATGTTCTGTCTATGGAACTCATCTCGGTTGTTCAATTAACAAATAGTAAACCCGAGATTTATGACAGTTTTAAGAATAGTTTAGTTTTTTAATTTCATGCCAATTTCTGGTAAATTTTTTGCATAAATTGGCTCACATATGGTGAGAAAAAGTTACATCTGTATGATTTAATAATAAAAAATAATCTTATTTACAGTTAAAACTCAAGATTGGGACTTGTTACTAAAGGTAACTATTGATCTAAAGATGGATTAATTTGGAATGGAATTAGCTTAGATTGAAGTCTTTATTGAGTTATGAGTCGCATTTGGCGAACTCTTTTTTGTTTAGCAGTGTCGACAATCCAAATGTAACCCGCTGCGCGTCTAGGTAGCGGGTTATCTTAGTTTCGAAGTTATTCGTCATCATCAAGTGAATATGGGAGTGGTTGGATTGTCCATCTTGAATTGGGTTGGTTGGCTAGGCGAAGTTGAGTGTTTGTTTCAAGATTATTAGGCAGAACAATAAGTCCGATTGCTTTACCATCATTAAATTGATAACTAGTCATTAACGCTCCAGCACTACGCCAATTGTCACCTACTGAGCGTTCGATTTCCGCACTGAATATGACGGATTGTTCATCACAATCGCCTTCTACTATTTGCAAAGCTCGTTTATTCATCCCACGGTATTTAGCTCTAGCGACAGTCTCTTGGCCTGTATAGCACCCTTTGGTGAAACTGATTCCTCCAAGGGCTTGAAGATTAAGTGCTTGTGGTATGTGTTCGCTTTGTATTGATGCTGAAACAGCAGGGATAGCAGCTTTAATATCTAAAAGTGTCCATATTTCTTCAGAGATTTTGGGTGCTTCAATTGTTTGGCACAGTTTTGTTGCAGTGACTTCATCAACAGCTAGTAACCACCTTTGCTCATCTATCTTGACAGCAGTGCCACCGTCTATTTGCCTGACCGAAGTGTGTTGTGGTGACAGAAGATCTACAATCTGAGTAGCTGTTTTTCCGACTAGGCCGAGTAAGACGTCTGTACTAGACAGAAATTCTATTTTGGAAAAAATGGCGTATTTTTTTAGCTCCGCGAGTTCTTGAGTTATGGCTGATTTAGGTTGCAGCATTGCATAGCCAGCTCGATGGTGAAATAAACGAAATGTGCTCCATGTTTTGCCTTTGGCATCGCAATGAGCTCCCAAGGTACTTTCCTCAGCAGCGAGTTTTACCACATCACATGTGACTTGGCCTTGCAAATATGATTTTTTATCATCTCCTTCTGCTGTGATCATTCCCCATGACGCTAGATGAGTTAATGCAAGCTCGGGAAGAGAGTCAGTACTTGATAGAGAAAGTCGATCAAAACCGTTTTTCCAATCCATGATTTTTACCTGAATGCTATTTATTGCTGCTATGTTAGCGCTTAAACACCTTAATAAACAACCTTTCAAGTTGTATGGTAAGTGTGATAAATCTGTTAGCTTACTCGGGATTGTGACTAAGTTAGTGGTCGGGTGATTTATTGATTGTTACACTCGCTACAAACAACCGAAAAGGTGGGATGTAAAATGTATACTCGGGAAGAAAAAGCGCGTATTAAGTGGGCATGTCGTCGAGGCATGTTGGAACTGGATGTTGTCATTATGCCGTTTTTTGAAGAGTGCTTTGAAGAGCTTCAAGACGATGAACAGCGAGATTTTGCGGCGCTTTTAGAGTGTGATGACCCTGATTTATTTACTTGGATTATGGGCCACGGCCGCAGTGATAACATAGAGCATGCTTCTATGGTCGATAAAATTGTCGCTCACAACCTCAGTAAAGTACGTTAGGTTATTTGCCTTAACGTCATTTTTTTCTTGCCAAGCCAATCTCAGTGTCGTGATTTTGGCTTGCTGCTGTTTTGTCGTTGCTGATATACCCCTGCCAATTACCATTTACCTTATAGGTTTTGTGTATAAGTATCATCTACTGTCTAGTTGGTTGACTCAAGCTATTAAAGGTCAATTGGTGGTTTCAAGCTCTGGTCTGTGTGAGTTCAATGGCAAAATGGTTAGAATTAATAAACACATTATGAGCTTGTCAGGTTTTGGTGTTCTACTGAGGTTTGATAGTGGTGATAGATATATTTTGTGGCGTGATAGTGTTCCTGATAAGCACTATCGACAATTTCTAATGCTTTTAAGAAGGGAGCACTAAACTCCCTTCTAGCTTGTCTACAGTAGTTTTTCAGGATAAAGAATTGTCGGGCTACTATCTGGCTCTAATTCTGGATAATCGAGTGTATAATGTAGTCCTCGGCTTTCTTTCCTTTCCATTGCACAGCGTACCATTAGTTCTGCTACTTGAAGCAAGTTACGCAGTTCAAGTAGGTTATTTGATACTTTGAAATTACTATAATATTCATGAGTTTCTTGTTGAAGTAACTGTATGCGCCGCAATGCCCGTTCAAGGCGCTTATCTGTGCGAACAATTCCCATGTAATCCCACATAAATAAACGTAGTTCATGCCAATTATGCTGTATGACGACTTCTTCATCGGAGCAGCTTACTTGGCTTTCATCCCATGGAGGTAAGGTGGGCGGTATAGCCGCTTTTGCCATTTTATCTATGATATCGTTTGCTGCAGACCAAGCATATACCACACATTCCAACAAAGAATTTGAAGCCATACGATTGGCGCCATGAAGGCCCGTATAGCTAACTTCACCAACAGCATAAAGCTGCGATAGATCTGTTTCTCCTTGCTTATTGACCATGACTCCGCCACAGGTGTAGTGAGCTGCAGGGACAATTGGAATTGGTTCTTTGGTCATATCGATACTCAAATCCATAAGACGACTGTATATGGTTGGAAAGTGTTTTTCGATAAAATCAGCTGGCTTATGGCTAATATCCAAATACATACAGTCAGCACCGAGACGTTTCATTTCAAAGTCAATAGCCCTTGCTACAACGTCTCGTGGAGCAAGTTCTTCTCTCTGATCGAACTCTGGCATGAAACGTGACCCATCTGGGCGCCTGAGATAAGCACCTTCTCCTCGCAGAGCCTCAGTAAGTAAAAAATTCCTCGCTTCTGGGTGATATAGACATGTTGGATGAAATTGATTGAATTCCATATTTGCTACTCGGCATCCAGCTCGCCAAGCAATTGCAATACCGTCACCTGAAGATACATCTGGATTAGAGGTATATTGGTAAACTTTAGATGCCCCACCAGTGGCAAGTACGACAAATTTCGCTCGTACAGTTTCGACATGTTCTTGATTACGGTTCCATATATAGGCACCGACGACTTTAGTACCTTCACCACCAATTTTATCTGCACAGATCAAATCCAGTGCATTGTGCCGTTCCAGTACAGTAATATTAGGGTGATGGTGTGCATTGTCTTGTAGAGATGTTTGCATCGCCATGCCTGTAGCGTCGGCAGCATGTAAGATACGCCGGTGGCTATGTCCGCCTTCTCGTGTTAAGTGGTAACGAGGATTATCATCACTATCACCATCTTCACGATCAAATGGAACGCCACCATCAATCAGCCACTGAACACAAGCTTTTGCATTTTCAGCGATAAACTCAACAGTTTTTTGTTCACACAAGCCAGCACCGGCGATAAGAGTATCTTGAACATGGGACTCGATACTGTCAGATTCATCGAAGACTGCTGCTATACCACCTTGAGCATAGTAAGTTGAACCCTCGCTTCTCGTTCCCTTGCTTAACACAATGACTTTGCCGTACTCGGCGACACGAAGCGCTAACGACAGGCCAGCTGCGCCACTACCCACCACTAATACATCACATTGATGTTCACGGTTTGCGTTCATAAACCTTTTTAATTCCTGAGTTAATTTAATTCTTAAACAAAATAGTGCCGATCCCTCGCCAACGATAGGGCATCAGTCATAGAGCATTGAAGTTTGTAAGTCGATTAAAACATCGCAATTAAGCTCTGATAAAACACAGAGTAGACCAATTATACTAGCATCGGAATGAATGCAATTCTTTGTAAATAACATTGCTTTTGGTTCCTTTGATCCCCACAATCATGGATCATAATGTAATAGAGTCATCGCTTCTAAAATAAATACGGCAGAAAATTTGAACTTTATATTTATAGTTGAGTCACAATAGTGCTCAAGTAAGCGATGGTGTCAATACTAGGTTTTGAATAATTAATGCTCATATCTGTAAGGTAGGGGTCGATAACAATAGGAGTATACGCTCGAATGAACGAGCAGTTGACCGATCAGGTACTTATTGAGCGAGTTCAGAGTGGAGATAAGCAAGCCTTTAATCTATTGGTAATAAAATACCAGAATAAAGTCTGTAATCTTATTTCTCGCTATGTCAATAATCCAGGGGATATACCTGACGTAGCACAAGAAGCATTTATTAAAGCGTATCGTGCTATACCAAGTTTTCGAGGTGAAAGTGCCTTCTATACTTGGTTATATAGGATAGCTGTTAATACTGCTAAAAATCACATCGTTGCTCAGGGGCGTAGGCCGCCAGCACAGGATGTGGACACTGAAGAAGCTGAATATTACGAAACAAGTAGTGCATTGAAAGAAATTTCGAACCCTGAGAACTTAACGTTGTCCAAAGAATTGAAACAAGTAGTTTTTAGTGCGATCGAAGCTCTACCTGATGATTTAAAAACGGCAATGACGTTACGGGAGCTTGATGGTCTGAGTTACGAAGAAATTGCTGTTGTAATGGAATGTCCTGTTGGAACGGTGCGGTCACGTATCTTCCGAGCTCGTGAAGCGGTTGAGAAAAAGATTCAACCCCTTATAGAACACTAATGCCAGTAAGGTTAATGGTGAAAAGAATGGCTGACAAAGAGAAAATTTCAGCACTCATGGATGGAGAGTTGGTTGATAAAGCTTTAATTAGTGAATTAGAGCAAGACCAATCTAGCCTAAAAACATGGAACAATTACCATTTAATTGGTGATGCGATGCGAGGTGAAGCTCCGCAAAGACAAGAGTGGAATATAGCTGATAGCGTTGCACTTGCTCTGGAAGAAGAGAAAACACACTCTAAACTCTCTCTTGAGAATGTTACACAGATTAATTCCCCTTCTGAGCAACCACTCCCACTTAGAGCTCGTCGTGAACTACCCGCGTGGTTAAACCAATTTGGTCAGGTTGCAGTAGCGGCTTGTGTTTCGTTTGTGGTCATTCTTGGTGTGCAGCAATATGGAGGTAGTGAGCCTGGACAAGCTGATGTGGAACAGCTTCCAGTTTTGCAAACTATCCCATTTACCGGTAGTGCTGAGCCTGTGAGTTTAACTCGTAGCTCGGTTGAGCAGTCTACACCAACGAGTACAACCAATGTTCAGGAACAGCGGCGTCGCATTAATGCAATGTTGCAAGACTACGAATTGCAGCTGCGTTTAAATAGCGAAGTCTCTGGTCATAACGATAATCCAAAAACGGTAGTTGAATGAATAAAATCCTGACCAGTGTACTAGCACTGTTCAGTTTGAGTTCGCCACTCGCCTTTGCAGAAGAAAAAACTGCAGAGGCGTTGTTGCATCAAATGAACGAGGCCAGTCAACACCTTAACTATGAGCTTTCTTATATTCTGGTTAAGAAAAATAGCATCGAGCCTCTTTTGTATCGCCATGCCCGAAATAATGGTCAGCAACTGGCCCACCTTGTTTATCTCAGTGGGCCTGCTCGAGAGGTAATAAGACGTGGTGATGAGGTTAGTTATATTGAACCTGGTGTTGAGCCGTTTACTATAGAGTCTGGTAATATTGTTGCTCCTACTATCCCTCTTTTGAATAGTAATATTGAAGATTTGAGTAAGTTTTATGATTTTATTCAGGTCGGCCGTGCTCGAGAAGCAGGAGCAGCTTGTCAAGTATTGAGGGTTGCATCAAAAGATGGCCTTCGCTATTCGTATATTTTATGGGTCGATGAGCAAACCAAGTTGCCACTTAGGGCTGATTTAGTTGACCGAGATGGTGAAGTCCTTGAGCAATATCGAACTATATCTTACAGCGTTAATGACACTATTTCTGAGGTGCTAAGTACACTTAATACGGTTAAATTGCCTGGTGTTCTGTCTTTGCCCAAAGGTGAATTAGAGAAAAGTTTTTGGACAGTTGATTGGATACCAAATGGCTTTGAATCAACAGAACTTAATCGTTACAGAATGGGAAGTAGTGACCGAATGGTCGAAACTCAGATGTTTAGTGATGGGTTATTTAGCTTTTCTGTGTATGTGTCAGAGAGTGATAATTATTCTTTAAAAGGCCAGTTAGTACGTCAAGGGCGACGAACGCTCCATAGCTATGTTAAAGGCAATAAGGAAATATCTGTAGTGGGTGATATTCCCCCAGCAACGGCGAAGCGTATTGCTCAGTCGGTGACGATTCATAAACAAGTGAGTACTACGCAGTGATGACTGCGTTAGCAACAGTCGCTTCAGTTAAGCCAAACTCCGGTGGTTATACTGTAGATTTAAGCTGCGATCAGCAAACGAGCTGCTCTAATTGCTCATCACAAAAAGGATGTGGAACAGGGATAGTGTCTAAGGCTATAGGCAGTAAATCATTATATTGGCAACTTGATACAATCCAGTACGTTAAAAAGGGGCAGATTGTAGAAATTGGTTTGCCAGAGAGAGATGTTTTGCAATCTGCGACCCTAGTTTATCTAGTGCCTTTATTTGCTATGATGCTTGGCGCATTGGGTGGCCAGTGGTTACTGAGCCCTATTTTCGGCCCTGGGGAGGGGGTTGTCATATTGACTTCGGCTCTTTCTACTCTAGTTGGAATATATTGCGCTAAACGGTTGGTTATTAAACTTGAATTCCGTTCATCACGAGGTGTCAAATTGCTTCGTGTGCTAGGTGAGCCAATTAGCTAGTGCGTATTGTCTAGAAATTGGTTAGAATCTGCCAACTTTATTGAAGCGCTGCTGTAATGTGGCCTTTTTATGTCCCTATATTTAAGAGTTTAGTCACACCAAATCATGAAGCACATTCGTAACTTTTCGATAATCGCCCACATCGACCATGGTAAGTCGACCCTATCCGACCGTTTGATCCAAGACTGTGGAGGATTGAGTGTCCGTGAAATGGCATCTCAAGTACTTGACTCAATGGATTTAGAGCGCGAACGTGGTATTACTATTAAATCCCAGAGTGTGACCCTAAATTACACAGCTAAAGATGGTGAGACTTATCAACTCAACTTTATCGATACACCGGGACATGTAGATTTTGCCTACGAGGTCTCTCGCTCACTTGCTGCTTGTGAAGGTGCATTATTGGTTGTTGATGCAGGGCAAGGCGTTGAAGCTCAGACCTTAGCTAACTGCTACACAGCGATTGAAATGGACCTTGAAGTGGTTCCTATTTTGAACAAAATTGATTTGCCAGCAGCAGACCCTGAGCGTGTTGCTGAGGAGATTGAAGAAATTGTCGGCATCGATGCGATGGAAGCAACCCGATGTTCTGCAAAGACTGGACTGGGTATCGAAGATGTACTTGAAAATATTGTCTCTGCAATTCCAGCGCCTGAAGGTGATGAGGATGCGCCATTACAAGCATTGATCATTGACTCTTGGTTTGATAACTATTTAGGTGTTGTTTCCTTAGTTCGCATTAAAAATGGTTCGCTGAAGAAGAACGATAAAATTAAGGTGATGAGCACAGGGCAGGTGTGGGGGGTAGATCGTTTAGGCATCTTTACACCAAAGCAAGAGGATACAACACAGCTTAATACTGGTGAAGTTGGTTGGGTAGTGTGTGGTATCAAAGATATTCTTGGTGCTCCTGTTGGAGATACGCTGACGCTTGCTAAGCATGGTTGTGAAGAGGCTTTACCAGGTTTTAAAAAAGTTAAACCACAGGTTTACGCGGGTCTTTTCCCTGTATCCTCAGATGATTACGAAAACTTTCGTGATGCTTTGGGTAAACTAAGCCTCAATGATGCTTCTTTATTTTATGAACCTGAAAGTTCAGCAGCTCTGGGTTTTGGTTTTCGCTGTGGCTTCCTTGGAATGCTGCATATGGAAATCATCCAAGAGCGACTTGAACGTGAATATGATTTAGACCTAATTACCACAGCCCCAACGGTAGTTTATGAAGTTGAACAAACAGATGGTGAGCTACTGCACGTAGATAGCCCGGCAAAACTTCCAGCGATCAACGATATTGAAGAAATTCGTGAACCTATTGCGCGTTGTAATATTCTTGTGCCTTCAGATTACTTGGGTAATGTAATTACTTTGTGTGTAGAGAAACGTGGAACTCAGGTAGATATGGTTTACCACGGAAATCAGGTTGCTGTAACGTATGATATTCCAATGGCTGAAGTTGTGCTTGATTTCTTTGACCGCTTGAAATCGACATCTCGTGGTTATGCTTCATTGGACTACAACTTTCAGCGTTTTGAAGCATCAGATATGGTTCGTGTCGATGTATTGCTTAATGGCGACAAAGTTGATGCTCTCGCTTTAATTACGCACAAAGATCATTCGCAAACTCGTGGTCGTCAGTTGGTGGAGAAAATGAAAGAATTTATTCCTCGCCAGATGTTTGATATCGCTATTCAAGCAGCGATTGGTAATCATATTATTGCACGCTCTACAGTTAAACAATTGCGCAAAAACGTGATTGCAAAATGTTACGGCGGTGATGTGAGTCGTAAGAAAAAACTATTGAAGAAGCAGAAAGAAGGTAAAAAGCGTATGAAGCAGATCGGAAATGTGGAACTGCCTCAAGAAGCCTTCCTTGCTATTCTGCATGTTGGTAAAGATTAGGTTTTAGTTTCTGATAAACTAACCTATTGCTAAGTGAAAGAGTTACGGCTCTTTCACTTTCGTGTTTATGAGATAAGGGAAGTCAATGGCGAATACATTTTCATTAATCCTAGTTATTGTCACTTTAGTAACCGGTATTGTTTGGGTGCTGGAGAAGTTGCTGTTTGCTAAAAAACGCTATGCACAGCTTGCGACTATTGAAGAACAAACTCAAGAACTTGATGCAGCAGTGACTGAAAAGGTGGTTAAACAGCCATGGTGGATCGAAAACTGTGTATCTATTTTTCCTGTTATCGCGGTAGTTCTTGTACTGCGCTCATTTATATATGAGCCATTTCAGATCCCTTCTGGTTCTATGAAGCCGACGTTGTTGGTTGGAGACTTTATCTTGGTTGAAAAATACGCTTATGGTTTAAAAGACCCTGTATGGCGCAATCAATTAGTTGAAGTTGGAAAACCTGAACGTGGTGATGTGATGGTATTTAAATATCCGCCGCAACCAAGCATTGATTATATTAAACGTGTTGTGGGCCTACCTGGCGATCTTATTCGTTACAGTGGTGATAAACAGATATGTATTCAAAAGGCAGACACGTCAGTGTGCGAGCCTGTTAAATTGTTTAACGTCGAAGAAAGTGACTTTATTGACCGAGGTGTTCAGCAGATTCAAATGACGGAACAATTAGGAAGTATGGCACACAATATTTTGGTCAATCCGCTAGCTCGTAATCCTGTTGAGCAGTATTACCCACGTAGTGGCACTACAGAGTGGGTGGTACCACAAGGGCAGTATTTTGTGATGGGTGATAACAGGGACAATAGTGCTGACAGTCGTTTTTGGGGCTTTGTCCCTGAAGCAAATTTGGTAGGAAAGGCCGTTGCTATATGGATAAGCTTTGAGTTTGAGCGCGATACCGATAGTATTTTGCCCTCATGGATCCCGACTGGTGTGCGTTTTAACCGCATCGGTGGTATTAACTAAATTTATCGAGAGAGCATGAATTCTCCCATATCTAAATTAGAGAAAAAGCTTGGTTATCATTTTAATGATGCTGAGTTTATCCATTTAGCACTGACTCATCGCAGTGCGCATGGAAAACATAACGAGCGTCTAGAGTTTCTGGGCGATTCAATTTTAAGTTTTGTTATTGCTGATGATCTTTATCACCGTTTCCCTGACATTAATGAAGGGGATATGAGTCGCATGAGAGCAACATTAGTTCGTGGGAATACTCTGGCGGAATTAGGCAGAGAGTTTGAACTTGGAGATTACTTAAAATTAGGCCCTGGAGAGTTAAAAAGTGGTGGTTTTCGCCGCGATTCGATACTCGCTGATGTCGTTGAAGCCATTATTGGAGCCATTTATCTCGATAGTGATATTGAAGTGGCCCGTAGAATTATTCTTAGTTGGTATCTCCAGCGTCTTGAGGCTATTCAACCTGGTATCTCTCAAAAAGATCCTAAAACTCGTTTGCAGGAATTCTTGCAAGGGCGAAGAAAACCGCTACCTGTTTATACAGTGACTAATATTAAAGGTGAAGCACATAATCAGCAGTTTACTGTATCGTGTGAAGTAGCAGGCATAGGGACGTCTGTTGTTGGTAAAGGTACCAGTCGCCGCAAGGCAGAACAAGCGGCTGCTGAAATAGCACTAGAGCAACTTAGCAATGACTGATTCATCAGACAAAAATGATTTTGATATCGATACATTTTTTTCATCGAGTGGCGAAAAAAGCGCACCAGACAACCAATATTGTGGTTTCATTGCAATAGTTGGTCGCCCTAATGTGGGTAAGTCCACTCTTTTGAACCGAATTCTCGGACAAAAAATTTCGATAACTTCTCGCAAGCCGCAAACGACACGTCATCGGATTATGGGTGTTGATACCCAAGGTGATTATCAAGCGATTTATGTTGATACACCAGGCTTGCATATCGAGGAAAAGCGTGCAATTAACCGCCTTATGAACCGAGCTGCTAACTCATCACTTAGCGATGTTAATTTAGTGTTTTTTCTCGTCGATGGGACTCATTGGACAAAAGATGATGAGATGGTTTTGACTAAGTTACAAAAGTCGAATTTCCCGGTTGTATTGTGTATTAATAAAGTCGATAACGTCCAAGACCGAAATGATGTAATGCTCCATATGATGGAAGTATCAAAAAGGATGGACTTTGTTGATGTAGTCCCTATTTCTGCTAAACAAGGTAAGAATATTGATGTGTTACGCAATCATGTTCGTGAGCATTTACCTAAAGCCACTCATCATTTTCCAGAAGAATATGTGACGGATCGTTCGCAGAGATTTATGGCGTCTGAGATTGTTCGAGAGAAGCTAATGAGGTTTACTGGTGAAGAGTTACCTTACTCAGTCACTGTTGAGGTTGAGCGTTTTGATTATAATCTAGCAACCGATGGTTTCCATATTAATGCTCTTATCCTAGTTGAGCGCCATGGCCAGAAAAAGATGGTGATCGGCAAAGGCGGTGAAAAAATTAAGACAATAGGGCGTGAAGCTCGCCTAGATATGGAAGAGCTGTTTGGTCGTAAGGTGTATTTGGAAACTTGGGTTAAGGTTAAATCAGGCTGGGCTGATGATGAACGTGCTCTGCGCTCTTTGGGGTATATTGACGACCTTTGACCTTAGTAGAGTTTTATTGTTCTCGCACAACACCATAAGGGGCTGTGGCTCCTTATCTTTTTTGGGCACTAAATATGGTTGCAGAAGGCTTACAGCGCTGTTTTGTGCTTCATAGACGTCCTTATAGTGAGTCAAGTCTGATTCTCGATGTGTTTAGTGAGGAATACGGGCGATTAGCTCTGATGTCAAAAGGAGCAAGAAGTAAGCGATCTCATCTTAAAGGCGCTTTGCAGCCTTTCACTCCTTTACTGCTAAAGTGGTACGGCAAAGGTTCAATGAAGACACTTCGTCAAGCTGAGCCGATTAGTCTTGGGTTACCTCTCTCTGGGCTCACTCTATATTCAGCAATGTATGTTAATGAATTGCTTGCTAGAGTTTTGATGGCTGAAGTACCCATGCCAGCTCTGTTTCATGATTACCTTAATACCCTCACTGAACTTGCTCAATGTGATAACCCTGAACCTGCTTTGAGGCGTTTTGAATTAGCATTGCTGTCTGCAATGGGATATGGAGTCGATTTTTTGCATTGTGCTGGAACTGGTAAGCTTATTGAAGCTGAAATGACATATCGTTACCGAGAACAAAAAGGTTTTATAGCTTCAGTTCGAAAAGACAATCTCACCTTTTTAGGTAATGAGTTAATTGCTATCAGCGAGCGTAGGTTTATTACAAAAGAGCAACTAAACGCGGCAAAACGCTTTACACGAGTGGCATTAAAGCCGTATCTTGGGGGCAAGCCATTAAAAAGTAGGGAGTTATTTATGAAAATCTTAACTCCTCAATCACGGAGTATTGGAAAATGAGTTCTATTTATCTGGGTGTTAATATCGATCATATTGCGACGCTGCGTAACGCTCGTGGTACTAAGTATCCGGATCCTATTCATGCTGCTGAAGTTGCTGAACGTGCAGGAGCCGACGGTATTACTATCCACCTTAGAGAAGATCGTCGTCATATCAAAGATCGTGATGTGCGTATTTTACGTGAAACGATCCAGACTCGTATGAATCTTGAAATGGCAGTGACTGAAGAAATGGTTGATATTGCACTCAAAACTCAGCCAGAATATGTTTGCTTAGTGCCTGAAAAACGTGAAGAACTTACGACTGAAGGTGGGCTAGATGTCGCGGGCCATCTCGAGAAAATAAAACATACTACAAAAGCCTTGAGTGAGGCTGGGATCAAGGTATCTTTGTTCATTGATGCAGATAGAGAACAAATTGATGCAGCTAAGGCTTGTGGTGCGCCATACATAGAACTTCATACGGGGCATTACGCTGATGCCGAGAATGATGATGACCAGCAAGATGAACTGAAAAAAATTGCAGCTGGCGCAAGTTATGCTGCTGATTTGGGGATGATCGTTAATGCAGGGCATGGTTTGACATATCATAACGTTGCTCCGATTGCTGCGATCCCAGAAATCCATGAACTTAATATTGGACACTCCATTATAGGTCGAGCTGCTTTTGATGGTCTTCACAAAGCGGTTGCTGATATGAAAGTTCTTATGGTTGAAGCGCGTAAGTAGTTACGATGGCAATTGTAGGTTTAGGGACAGATATCGCAGAAATAGAGCGAGTTGAAAAAGCACTTGTTCGATCTGGTGATAGTTTTGCGCAACGAATTCTAACAGAGCAAGAATTGGAGCGATTTCATTCTATGAAACAGCAGGCTCGATTTCTGGCTAAGCGCTTTGCTGCTAAAGAAGCAGCTTCAAAAGCTCTGGGTACAGGTATAGCTCAAGGAGTGACATTCCACGACTTTAGTATTACTAATGATCAATACGGCGCGCCATATTTGTCGTTGTCTGGCAAAGCATCTGAAATTGCTAAAATGAAACAGGTTGAGCATATCCACCTATCTATTTCAGATGAGCGTCATTATACCGTTGCAACTGTTATCTATGAGTCTAAATAAGGTGTTGAGTTCTCGATAACCTTTTCCATTTCATCTTGTAGCTCAAATAATTCTGGCTCTAGTTCCAAAATACTGGAACCGGAATTAAGAGCCTTCTCTATAGTTGAACAGACTTTTTTAAGTCGAGGTACGCCACAATAAGCACTGCTACCATGTAGCTTGTGGATATAATGAAGTAACTTTTCTCTGTCATAATCTTTTCGTTCCATGGCTGTTTCAACCACCACACTCACCTCTGGGATATAGTCAATCAGCATTTGTAACATATCTCGTGCAAGATCAGTTTTATTTGCCGATTGTTTTAACGCTACTTGCCAATCAATAATAAGGCTGTTGTTTTCCGTTGAATGTAATAAAGAGGGTACTTGCATATCTGGATCAGGCCGCTCTTTATTAAGACTGTTGGTATCTGGATTCCAGTGTGTTAATACTTGCTGAAGCACATGCTCTTCAATGGGCTTGGTTAAGTAATCGTCCATACCTGCACCAAGCAACCTGTCTCGCTCTCCGCTCATTGCATGTGCTGTGACAGCAATAACAGGAGTTTTTGCATTGTATTGTGTACTTTTGATTTTGTGGCATGCCGTCACCCCATCCATATGAGGCATCTGAATATCCATGAAGATAATATCAAATCGCCGTTCTTCGGCTTGGCTAACAGCATTTAAGCCATTGGTAGAGGTGATGACTGTCTCGACTCTTTCTTGCAGTAATGCACTGATAAGTTTTAGATTGGCTGGGTTATCATCGACAGCCATAACAATGAGAGGTAGCTTTTCACTGTATATAGGTTTGAACTCGATAATGGGGAGTGTTTCTTGGTTGGTCGCTAAAATCTGTAATAGTTTCCGACGTGAAAGTGGCTTGGTAATGCAATGAACATCATGGGTCTGGATTAGATGGTCTGATAATGCTAGAGCTGTACTGGGTATACCTACCACTAGGTGAGATGTGCATTGCTTAGCGTATTTCACCCATTGCTCTACTTGCTCTAGCTGATTGGGTTTGTTTGGTGCTAAATTAAGTATAATGTAGTCATAGTGGCTTGAGTCATCTGGGAGCGATGCTCGGTAGGTGACGATCAAGCCTTCTTGAACAAGAACCTGCTGAATTACTGAAGCTGCCTGCATATTAGACTCTATCAGAAGCAATGTTCGTTGTTTCAGCGATTGAGTTTCTACTAGTTCATTGACTGGCATTTCTGTTGAATGAAGTTTGAGGGTAAACCAAAAGGTTGATCCTTGGTGGAGTCTACTCGTTAGACTAATCTCTCCTCCCATCTGACCAACAAGTTTTTGTGTGATGACCAAGCCTAATCCGGTACCGCCATAACGACGAGAGATACTCGCATCCGCTTGACTAAATGCTTGAAACAGTTGAGCTTGTTGCCGTTCTGAAATGCCAATTCCGGTATCACGAACCATAAACTGTAATTCGATAATATCATCTTTTTGTGAGCGCATTTCAACACTGATATCTATGTTACCGCGTTCGGTGAATTTGATAGAATTACCAACTAAATTAGTTAGTACTTGTTGAATTCGCAGTGGGTCGCCTACCACGCCTGTAGGGATTTTAGAATCAACTTTAAGTGTTACTTCAAGCCCTTTTTCGTGGGCACTTGTAGCTTGTAAACTGACCACCTCTTCTAGTGTTTCTTGAAAATCAAACGGAATATTTTCTAGAGCGAGTTTACCCGCTTCAAGTTTAGAAAAATCAAGGATATCATTAATAATGCTTAATAGATTATTGGCTGATTTTTCAATGGTTTGTAGATAGTCGGTTTGATTGTTGGTCAATTTGGTTTTGAGCATTTGGCGAGTGAAACCAATCACACCATTGAGAGGCGTTCGAAGCTCATGTGACATGTTAGCCAAAAATTCAGATTTTACTCGAGCTGCTTCTTGAGCTCTTTTTTTGGCAATATCCAATTCAACATTCTGGATCTCTAGCTGCTCCAAGGTTTCTCTAAGATCCGAAGTGGCTTGATCTATACTATGCTGCATTTCTACATGGTATTCCGATAGGGACACTGCCATAGCATTAATACCATTTTTTAATGTGTCTAATTCACCGTGCATTTTGCCTTCAATCCTAACATCTAGGTGGCCGCGGCGAATTCGATCTACCATATTTTTCATATGCGAAATAGGTCGAGTGGCATCGTGCATTAAGCGGTGAGCAAAGATTGCTGATAATCCAAGCCCCGAAATTAGAACTAGGAAGGCCGAGAAAACCTCTTGATATTGCTGAAGTCTTAAAGAAGACAGATCAAGTTCTATGGCAATATAACCTAATGCAGAGTTACTGTTTTGACCTTTGGCTGCAGAAAGTAGTCCTGATTCTGCGACGATGGGAGCTCGTAAAATTAGAGTGTTCCCCTGTAAGTCAGACGTTACGAGCAACGGAATTGATTCATTACGAGGGAATGTCAGAGATTCAAAGTTAGGGTGAAAGTTAGATGTTACAAACAAATCATGGTTGTAATCGAAAACGGCTATACTACGAACGAATTTAGAATTCTTACGATGAGCATAGCTAATAATTCTTCGTACAGCTTCACGACTGTTGTTTTTCAATCCCTCCTCACTGGCAATTGCAAGGGGCTCAACAATACTTAACCCCGAGTTGATAACTTGTTTTTCAAGATCATGGTAGCGATTAAAAGAGAAAAATGCGCTCAATAGCAGGCCAATGATTAAGGTAGGTGCAAGTGTGAGAGTAATAACGCGGGCGCGTAAGCCATATCTAGTCATTATTGTCTAAACATCGTGGTATGGATGTGGGAAAATAACTTCCAAGTAAAAAGAAGCCATCGAATACTTAAGCATAATCAACTCGTTCGGCTCCGACAATCATTCAGGTACGAAAAGGTGATACTTGGATAGTAATACAGAACAATAGCACAAGGCAAAGAACAGAGTTATGGCGCGTTTCTTCCAACCGAAAAAGAAAACTCAACTGAATACGAAACATCAGTTATTGACCATTGACAAGCTTGATCATTATGGAGCAGGTATTGCGTACCAAAAAGGTAAGCCTGTTTTTGTTGAGGGGGCATTACCAGGAGAGCAAATATTAGCACAGCTTACTGAGAGCAAAAGCAAGTATTCTCGTGCATCATTAATTAAAGTGCAAAGTCCGAGCAAGCAACGTATTGAACCATTTTGCCCTCATTATAATGAATGTGGTGGCTGTAATATGCAGCATCTGAGCAATCAGGATCAACAAGAATACAAGCAACAAACCTTAAGCCAGCTAATGAGTAAATTTGCAGGGAAAAGACTTGAATTGGATGCGCCAATTGTCGGCCCAAGCCAAGGTTATCGTAGACGAACTAGATTTAGCGTGATGCAGGACAGGAAAACTCGTCAACTCAAATTTGGTTTTCGTAAAAAGCACAGTAAGGACATTGTTACTCTGACGCATTGTCCGATTCTAGTTCCTGAACTGGATGTTTTGTTACCAGACTTATACCAATTGTTGCAGACATTTTCTCATCCAGAATGTATCGGTCATGTTGAATTGGTGAAAGCTGACAATGCTTGTATTTTGGTTTTACGCCATACCAAGTCTTTATCGCCTAAAGATCAGCAAACTTTGCTTGATTTTGTTCGAAGTAAGCAAGTGACTTTGTACCTGATGCCAAATAGTGATGATATGGTGCTTGAATATGGTAAATCAGGGATCTATCAAGAGATTGGATTGACCATTCCATTTGAACCCAATAATTTCATTCAGGTAAATCGAGATGTCAATGCCCTGATGGTTGCACAAGCACTTGATTGGCTAGATTTGTCTTCCCAAGACAGTGTATTGGATTTGTTTTGCGGGTTAGGGAATTTTAGTTTGCCGATTGCAAAGCAAGTTAAATCATTGATTGGTATCGAAGGAGTTGATGAGATGGTTGATAAAGCCATTCATAACGCTGAGGTGAACCAGATTAATAATGCGACATTTTTTCAGGAAAATTTGGAACAAGATGTGTCAGGTCAGCCCTGGGCTAGTCAGAAATTTGATAAGATATTGCTTGATCCTGCCAGAGCGGGAGCCAGTGGAATTGTAGAACAAGTCTCTTCTTTGGGAGCAACAAGGGTGGTTTATGTTTCTTGTAATCCTGCTACTCTAGCGCGAGACTCTCGCAGTCTACTTAGCCAAGGTTATGAGTTAAAACGACTTGGGATGTTAGACATGTTTCCCCATACGAGTCATCTAGAATCCATGGCCTTATTTATTAAAGAATGATAAGAACTTACCTCGTTGAGAGCAGTCTTACCCTACGAAAATAGAAAGTAAAACAGGACAAAGATAATGGTTGCGGTACGAAGTGCACACTTGAATCAAGATGAGCAGTTTGAGTTAGATACTTGGGTCTCGAGTTTAAAACAAGATACCAAAGTGGCAAAACGCCTCAAAGAGGTATACCTACACTGCGAAACTATTTTGGCTGACAAGGAGCAAAAAGCCTTGTTATTGTGGCGTGGCCGGGAAATGATCGAGATCCTGACGACACTTTCTATGGACAAGGCCACGTTAGTTTCTGCATTGCTGTTCCCACTGGTATCAAGTGGCGCTTATGAACGTGAGGCTTTAGAAGAAGATTTTGGTAAAGAAACCATCAAGTTGATTGATGGTGTGGAAGAAATGGCAGCCCTTGGACAACTGAATGTCACGATAGAAGGGACTGCTGCTTCAGCTCAGGTTGATAATGTTCGTCGAATGTTACTTGCCATGGTTGATGACTTCCGCTGTGTAATCATTAAATTGGCTGAGCGAATCTGTAACTTGATTGAGGTTAAAAAGGCACCTAATGAAGTTCGATGTGCGGCAGCTAAAGAATGTACCAATATATACGCTCCTCTTGCTAATCGTTTAGGTATTGGTCAGCTTAAGTGGGAGATTGAAGATTACGCGTTTCGTTATCAGCAACCTGATACGTATAAGCAAATCGCAAAGCAGCTCTCTGAGCGCCGCATCGTACGTGAACAGTACATCAAAGACTTTGTTGACGATTTATCCAATGAAATCAATGTGTCAGGGATCAATGCTGAAGTAAGTGGTCGGCCCAAGCATATTTACAGTATTTGGCGCAAAATGCAGAAAAAAAGCTTGGCATTTGACGAACTTTTTGATGTTCGTGCAGTACGGATCATTGCTGATAAACTTCAAGATTGTTATGCGGCATTAGGTGTTGTTCATACTAAACACAAACATTTACCCGGCGAATTTGACGATTATGTTGCTAACCCAAAGCCTAATGGATATCAATCAATACATACTGTCATTCTAGGCCCTGAAGGCAAGACGATTGAGATTCAGATCCGCACAAAAGACATGCATGAAGACTCAGAACTTGGTGTTGCAGCTCACTGGAAATACAAAGAAGGTGGTGGCGGACGCAGTGGTTATGATGAAAAAATCACTTGGCTACGTAAGCTGCTTGATTGGCAAGAAGAAATGTCAGATTCTGGCGAGATGCTTGATGAAGTTCGCAGCCAGGTTTTCGATGACCGTGTATATGCATTTACACCTCGTGGTGATGTGGTTGATTTACCAATGGGAGCGACTCCGCTTGACTTTGCATACCATATTCATTCCGAAGTGGGTCATCGTTGTATTGGCGCTAAGGTTGCTGGCCGTATAGTTCCTTTCACTCATAAACTCACCATGGGTGACCAGGTCGAGATTATTACTTCTAAGGAGCCTAACCCTTCTCGTGATTGGTTAAATCCATCAATGGGCTTTGTGACTTCTGGACGGGCTCGGGCGAAAATTAATGCTTGGTTTCGTAAACAATCGCGAGAGAAAAATTTAGAGGCAGGTAGAGAAATCCTCGAATCTGAGTTAAATAAAATAGGTGCATCGCTGAAAGACGCTGAGAAATACGCACTTAAGCGATTTAATATAAATAGTGCAGATGAGCTTTTTGTTGGTATTGGTAGCGGCGATTTGCGTATTAACCAGATTGTCAATCATATAAATGCCCTCGTTAATAAGCCTACAGCTGAAGAAGAAGATCAACAGGCGCTTGAAAAACTTAAGGAAGCGGAAAACAAATCTCCAGCTTTGAGTCGGCCTAAAAAAGATGCAGTAGTAGTGGAAGGCGTTGATAATCTTATGACGCATTTAGCACGCTGTTGTCAGCCTATTCCCGGTGATGAAATTGCAGGTTATATCACTCAAGGTCGGGGGATCTCGGTTCATCGATCAGATTGTGAGCAACTTGAAGAGCTTCGTCATCATGCACCAGAAAGAATCATAGATACAGTATGGGGAAGTGGCCATGTTGGTTCATACATATTGACTGTACGTGTTGAGGCAATGGAGCGCGGTGGGCTGCTGAAAGATATCACCACATTATTTTCTAATGAAAAAATAAAGGTGACTAGTATGAAGAGCCGAGTTGATTACCGTAGCCAGTTGTCAATTATGGACTTTGATCTTGAAGTGACCAATGTTGAGGTATTATCACGTTTATCCAAGCGTGTAGAACAAATCAAAGATGTCATGTCTGTTAAGAGATTAGGTTAACCCGCCCGCGGTTAATAAAAGGTGAGTGGTTAATACCACTCACCTTTTTGTTTAGAGGAATATAATAATGAGTCACCCGATAGAGCAGTTAGAACAAATCATGACTATGTTGCGTGATCCTCAACAGGGATGTCCATGGGATTTGCAACAAACTTTCGATACAATTGTGCCTCACACCATAGAAGAAACTTACGAAGTTGTTGACGCTATCCACAATCGAGATTGGGATAATCTGCAGGAAGAGTTAGGTGATTTGTTGTTTCAGGTGATTTTCTACAGTCAATTAGCTAAAGAACAGGGGTTATTTGAGTTTTCTGATGTGGTGGATGATGTAAACCAAAAACTAACTCGCCGCCATCCACATGTTTTTTCGGGCGTTGAATTTTCAAGTGAAGATGAGATTTCAGATAATTGGGAAGCGGAAAAAGCCAAAGAAAAGGCAAAAAAAGGCAGCGCTGAACAAAGTATTCTAGATTCTGTACCAAACGCATTACCTGCGTTATCGCGAGCGAATAAAATTCAAAAGAAGTGTGCTCGTTATGGGTTTGATTGGGACTCTTTAGGGCCAGTTGTGGACAAAGTTCGTGAAGAAATTGACGAAGTGATGGACGAAGTGCTTCAGGTATCACCGAATCAAGATAAAATAGAACTAGAGCTGGGGGATTTATTATTTGCAGTGGTGAATTTAAGTCGTCATTTAGATAAGGATCCAGAATCTGCTTTGAGTAAAGCAAATTTAAAGTTTGTGCGACGGTTTAAGGCAATTGAGTTTGTTATTGCAGGGCAAGGTAAGCTGTTGAAAGATTTTGATTTAGAGCAGCTTGATAACTTATGGGATTATGTTAAGCGACAAGAGTCTTAGCCTAAGCTAGCGAAAATTGAACCATTCGAATTTGATTTGAAACAAAAAAGAAAAAATGACAGTGTGATAGATTTCACGTTGTGGCGATAAGGGTCTTCTGGTATATTTATCCCCCGTCCAGAAGAAATCTATTTCCCTCATTCAACCAATTTCAGGTTAAACATGACGACAAATTACATTTTTGTTACTGGCGGGGTTGTATCCTCTCTAGGTAAAGGTATTGCAGCAGCATCTCTAGCAGCTATTCTCGAAGCTCGTGGTCTTAAAGTGACTATGATGAAGCTTGATCCGTATATTAACGTTGATCCAGGCACAATGAGCCCAACTCAGCACGGTGAAGTATTTGTGACTGAAGATGGTGCAGAAACAGATCTAGACCTTGGTCACTATGAGCGTTTCATTCGTACCAAGATGACTAAACGCAACAACTTCACTGCTGGTCGTGTTTATGCTGATGTTTTACGTAAAGAACGTCGTGGCGATTATTTAGGCGCAACTATTCAGGTTATCCCTCATATTACCAATGCTATCAAAGATCGTGTTATCGCAGGCTCAGAAGGTCATGATGTGGCTATCGTTGAAGTCGGTGGCACTGTCGGTGATATAGAATCTTTGCCATTTATGGAAGCTATTCGTCAGTTAGCGGTTGAATTGGGTCGAGAACGTGCGATGTTTATGCATTTGACATTGGTTCCATACCTTGCGGCAGCAGGTGAAGTGAAAACGAAACCTACTCAGCACTCAGTTAAAGAATTGCTCTCTATTGGTATCCAGCCTGATATTTTGGTGTGCCGCAGCGATCGTGTGATCCCAGCAAATGAGCGCAAGAAGATTGCTTTATTTTGTAATGTGCCAGAGAAAGCGGTCATCTCAATGAAAGATGTTGACTCTATCTATAAGATCCCTCAATTAATTAAGTCTCAAGGACTTGATGATCTTGTATGTGCACGTTTTGGTATCACAGCAAATGAAGCTAATCTCTCTGAATGGGAGCAGGTTATTTACGAAGAAGCTAACCCTACTGGTGATGTAACTATTGGGATGGTTGGTAAATACATTGAGCTACCTGATGCATACAAGTCGGTTAATGAAGCTTTGAAACACGCAGGTTTGAAAAACCGCCTTAATGTTACTATCAAGTACGTAGATTCTCAGGATGTGGAGAGCAAAGGTGAAGAAGCATTAGCAGGTCTTGATGCTATTCTAGTTCCTGGTGGTTTTGGAGACCGTGGTATTGAAGGTAAGATTCTCGCGGTTCAGTATGCTCGTGAAAATAGTGTACCGTATTTGGGAATTTGCCTTGGAATGCAGGTTGCTTTGATCGAGTATGCTCGTAATGTTGCTGGCCTTGAAGGTGCGCATTCGACAGAGTTTAACAAAGAGACGAAATACCCAGTCGTTGGATTGATCACTGAATGGGTTGACGATGAAGGTAAAGTTGAAGAACGCACTGAAAGTTCAGATCTAGGTGGAACAATGCGTCTAGGTTCTCAGCTATGTCACTTGGAGAAGGGTACCAAAGCACGAGATATGTACGGTAGTGCTACCATACATGAGCGTCATCGCCATCGCTACGAGGTAAATAATGTACTTCGACCTAAAATTGAAAAAGCTGGTTTGAAAGTATCTGGTTTGTCTGCGGATAAGAAATTGGTCGAGATGATTGAGAATCCCGCCCATCCATGGTTTGTAGCTGCTCAATTTCATCCAGAATTTACCTCAACACCACGAGACGGTCACCCATTATTCGCAGGCTTTGTTAAAGCCGCAGGGCAATTTTCTCGTGGTGAATTTGAGAAGTAAAAGGATACAGGTGGTCGCGTAATTGTGCGGTTGCCTTATAAGTTTGACATTCATATTTGAACGAGAGGAATCATCAATGTCTAAGATCGTTAAAGTTCTAGGTCGTGAAATTATCGACTCACGTGGCAACCCAACTGTAGAAGCTGAAGTTCACCTAGAAGGTGGATACGTTGGTATGGCTGCGGCTCCTTCTGGTGCTTCAACGGGTTCACGCGAGGCACTTGAACTCCGTGATGGTGATAAAGCACGTTTCTTAGGTAAAGGTGTTCTTAAAGCTATTGGAGCAGTAAATGGAGCGATTGCAGAAGCTCTAGTGGGTAAAGACGCGAAAGATCAAGCAGCAGTTGATGCTGTAATGATTGACCTTGACGGCACTGAAAATAAGTCTAACTTTGGTGCCAATGCTATCCTAGCTGTATCTCTTGCTAATGCAAAAGCAGCAGCTGCAGCAAAAGGTATGCCTCTGTTTGAGCACATTGCTGAGCTTAATGGTACTCAAGGTCAATTTTCTATGCCTCTACCTATGATGAACATCATCAATGGTGGTGAGCATGCAGATAACAACGTTGATATTCAAGAGTTTATGATTCAACCTGTTGGTGCTAAAACGTTGAAAGAAGGTCTACGTATCGGCGCAGAAGTATTCCACAACCTAGCTAAAGTACTGAAAGCGAAAGGTATGAGTACGGCCGTTGGTGATGAAGGTGGTTTTGCACCTAACTTAGAATCTAACGCAGCGGCTCTTGCAGCAATCAAAGAAGCGGTTGAACTAGCGGGTTACGAGCTTGGTAAAGACGTTACACTAGCGATGGACTGTGCTGCATCTGAGTTTTATGACAAAGAAGCGGGTAACTACAACATGAAAGGTGAAGGTGAAATCTTCTCTTCTGAAGAGTTTAACCACTACCTAGCTGGTCTAGTTGAGGAATACCCAATCGTTTCTATCGAAGATGGTCTAGATGAATCTGACTGGGATGGCTTCAAGCACCAGACTGAACTATTAGGTAACAAGATCCAACTGGTTGGTGATGACCTATTTGTAACCAACACGAAGATCCTTGCTGAAGGTATCGCAAAAGGCGTTGCTAACTCGATCCTCATCAAATTTAACCAGATTGGTTCTCTAACTGAGACGCTAGCAGCAATCAAAATGGCTAAAGATGCTGGTTATACAGCGGTTATTTCTCATCGTAGTGGTGAAACTGAAGACGCTACTATTGCTGATTTAGCAGTTGGTACGGCAGCTGGCCAAATCAAAACGGGTTCTATGAGCCGCTCTGACCGTGTTGCGAAATATAATCAGTTAATCCGTATCGAAGAAGCTCTCGGTGCACGTGCACCTTACAATGGTATTAAAGAAGTTAAAGGTCAGTAATTGATTGATACCTAAATGATTTTAATAAAATCGCCTCTTGGTTAGAGGCGATTTATTATTGTTATTATTCAGTTCGATGCATTGATCTATGAGCTTAATGGGTTATCCTTAGGCCGTTTTTTACGCAGGCTTCTAATAGCCTCTATCCTTCGTTTTTCCATTTCTTCTCGAATCGCTCCGCCTTGAAACCCATCTTTAATAATTTCCTGAACATTAATAGATAAGGCAGCTTGATAGGCTTGTTCAAAAAAGATTTTCTGAGGGTAATCGACCTTTTCATATCCAGTACGTCCACGACTATCTGCCATGCAAGCAAGTAACACTTCTTCTAATCGTTCTGGCTTACGCCAAACATCAAAGCTATTAAGTACTTTTAGTACTGTTTCTGCTCTTAACTCTTGCGCACGATGCACGTTTGAATGTTGTTTACAGACAATTAAAGCTAAATCTCGATATTCATTAGGTACTCGAATCCGGTCACATAATCGCTTGATAATGTCTTGGCCAGTATGACAGTGCTTTTTATGACTAGGCCACTCAGTTATTGGAGTGATTCCCTTACCTAGATCATGCATTTGTGCGGCGAAGCGAACTTTGGTTGATTGCGTCAAAAGTGCGATTTGTTTGGCAACTAATATATTATGGATACCCGTGTCTATTTCAGGGTGCCATTTTTCTGGTTGAGGGACCCCAAACAAGCAGTCGAGTTCTGGAAGAATGATTTTTAGTGCTCCACAGTCACGAAGTGATGATAAGAAAACTTGTGGATCTTGAGTAGAAAGAGATTTATGCCACTCTTGCCATACACGCTCAGCGGTTAAATGCTCAAGCTCTTTGGACATGACAATCTGCTTCATTAAATCTTGGGTTTCATCAGCAATGTTAAAGCCGAGATGATGAAGTTTGGCAGCAAAACGAGCGACTCTAAGGACACGCAGAGGATCTTCGATAAAGGCGCTAGAGACATGCCTTAGAGTGCGATTGTTGAGATCTGCTTGACCTCCATAGGGGTCGATTAGCCTACCTTTACTGTCTTGCGCCATAGCATTGATGGTGAGATCGCGACGCAGAAGATCTTCTTCGATAGTGACGTCAGGTGCGAAATAACAATTAAACCCTTTATACCCAGACCCTGTCTTTCTTTCTGTTCTTGCCAGGGCATATTCTTGTTTGGTCTTGGGGTGTAAAAAAACAGGGAAATCTTTGCCGACAGCTACAAATCCCTTTTTGACTAAAATGTCAGGAGTAGCACCAACAACAACCCAATCTTGGTCATGGACTTCAATGTTGAGTAATCTATCGCGCACCGCGCCACCAACTAGAAATATTTGCACAGGTATCCCTCTTATATTCGGATATTTGCATTGGCTATTAGTGCTAGCAATGTTACTTTTCTTATCAGCAAATTCCCAGAGATGAGAGACATGTATAAGAAACATTTTGGATTTACAGAGCTGCCTTTTTCGATAGTGCCAAGCTCTCGTTTTCTATTCCAAAGCCAACGACATAAAGAAGCCTTGTTTCGTTTGCAAGCGGGTCTTGGAGAAGGTGGAGGATTTGCTATGCTGTCTGGTGAAGTTGGCACAGGGAAAACCACTTTAGTCAGAACTTTACTCAAATCTCTGGATAGTGATACTCAGACTGGCCTTATCCTTAATCCTACCTTTTCAAGCATAGAGCTGCTTGAAGCGATCTGCGATGAGTTTTCAATTGATTACCACTCGGGTGCCACACTTAAACAATTTAACCAACAGATTCATGAATTTCTACTCAATAGTTACTCTAATGGTATGCAAACTTTATTGGTGATTGATGAGGCTCAGCATCTTTCTGCCGAAGTGCTTGAGCAATTGAGGTTATTAACTAACTTAGAAACGGATAATCAGAAACTATTACAAGTATTGCTTGTTGGACAACCTGAACTTCAGCAGAGACTAAAAATGCCTCAGTTGCGTCAACTAGCACAACGTATTACGGGTCGGTACCATTTATTACCTTTAGATGTTAAAGAAGCAACGCTTTATATTCGTTATCGTTTAGAGTTGGCTGGTGGAGATAGCGGTTTATTTTCGTCTAAGTCATTAAAACTTATCTCACAACACTCTTTTGGTATTCCGCGCTTAATTAATCTAATTTGTGATGCAGCCTTAAAGCAAGCCTATAGGATTGGGGAAGCTCTTCCAAGTCATTCCAGTGTTGAAGTTGCTTGCCAGGACATTATGAGTTTTCAAACATCATATCTGCCTGTTGAGTCAGTTCCTCTAATCTCAAGCAGGCTAAAAGCCAGTGCTGTGGGAGTAATATTAACAGTGGTAAGTTATTGGGCTGCGCCTCAGTTGGCAGATAGCTTGATTCATCAGCATATTGTTGAAAAGTATCCTCCTCAGACAGTCACCATGGTTGAAGAGAAAGTCTTCCCATCTCAATTAAGGTACACACTATCGCAGTCTGAGAATTTTCAGCAGGCAATGGAAGTGCTTTATCGTGTATGGGGGATTAAGGCATCTGTCGTTGAACGATTGTGCCGGCAAGGAGATCAAGGTGCCTTTCGATGTGTTCAGTCACATGGCATGCTTTCCGCATTGAGGGAAGCAAATGTACCAGTACTATTGGCTCTAAATAGTGATGGGCGGAAGAGTTATGCAGTCTTGTATAAGTTAGATGATGAAATGGCTCAATTATTGTTGGCTGAGCAGAGAGTTGAGCTGCCGATTGATGAACTAATAAGTTTATGGGGAGGGGAGTATTATCAAATTTGGCAAGGTTATTGGCATCAGACGTTTAAGCCTAAAATGTCTGGGCCTGCGATTTATGAATTGAATAGGCGGTTGTCAAAAACATTAGGCGAGCCAGAAGCAGATAATGATTTTTACGGTAATGAATTGATACGTAAAATTAAATTATTTCAACAATGGCAAGGTTTAAATGTTGACGGTATCGCTGGGAAAAAAACGTTGCAGCGTTTAGAAAAACTCTCTCAGGATAAAGCACCTTCACTTAGTAAGTTAGAGTCAGAGGGAGAGGTATAATGTCGAAAGTATTACAAGCGTTAGATCATTCAGAGCAGCATCATCAGACATTCAAGATATTGGAATATGGGCAACCAACGATAAGTAAATCAGTGCAGCGTAAAGTTCCGAATTGGCTACTTTTAACCTTCGTTTGTACTCCAGCATTTTTCGGGGGAGTAGCGGGTATTTATCATAGCTACAATGAGCAATTGGCCGCATGGAAAATATCTAATCAGCCTCCATCACAAGTGCAGCAAGTTTCATTTCAATACTATACTCTAAATTATCCATCATTTGGCACTCTTCGAGAGACCTATGATTTTGCGCCACCAGAAAATATTAGACTTGAGCCGTCCGCACTGATATCTAATACCATTTCTCCTCAGCAAGAAGAAAAGGCAATAGTCCCTATAGAAAATGATAGTTTGATTGAAAACTTAGACTTGTCTGGGTTATCTCCTGAGCTTGCGCTGCGCGTTGAATCTGTACTCGACAATCGGGAAGCATCTAGCCAAAGCAACAGCGATGCGTCTGATCTGGTACTTAATAGCCGTGAATGGGAGGGTAAGCTTCCGCCTCTTAACTTTCAGACTCATGTTTATTCAAGCAACCCAGACAAACGTTGGGCTAAGATAAATGGCACTGAATATCGGGAGGGGGATTGGATAGGTGATGATATTCAGCTACAGAATATAGAGTCACAGTATAGTGTTATATCCTTCAATGGCTCAGAAATTCAGGTTCCGGCATTATATGATTGGCAGGGATAAAAAAGGTCGCGTATGCGACCTTTTCAAATCCTAATCAACTCAGAGCACAGAGAATTTTATGCCCAACCTGAGGGCGAACGTTTTCTACGTGGAATAATGTGAGGTAGGATAAGGCCAAACAACAAGCCGATACCAGCGACGCCCCCTCCGTACATAAAGTACTTAAGCAATAAGTCGTCTTTTTGCGTATCTAATTTAGCTCTTAGGTTTCGTACTTCTTCCTGTGATGCCGTTAATTGCTGGCTAATTTCGCCATGGCTTTTTTCTAGATCAGCGATTTGACGGTTTCGATTCTCTAAAGACCCGGCTAAGCCCGCTTTTTCTTGATCGGCATTAGAACGTGCGTTGGCGAGTTTCGCTTTCACATCAGACAATTCTTTTTCAATTTTAGGCAAGCGTAGCGCCATGCTCTCACGAGTGGTGACAAAGCGGCTTTCAACCCAACCTTTACGGCCTTTACTGTCTTGAACTTGGGTATACCCAGTCTCTTTATCTGCGGCTAGGTAAGTAACCCTATCACCCGCATCGACACTGCCGATAATTCGGAATTGGTTACTCGGACCTGCATGCATGTAGGTAAATAAGTTATCTGCGATATAACGGTTTTTAGCTAAGGCGGCGGGTACAACCAATATTGAAGCTAAAACCAAGCAAACCAGTTTTTTCACGATCAATCCTTTAACAGTTTTTTCTATCACTTTCTGGGTCAACAGCCCCTAATACCAAATAGTAAGTAGTTTCAGACGCTACTGCAACCAAGAAGGGAAGCTAAGCCTCCCTTTCTGTGGATTTGAGTCAATAATGACCGTGAGTTAACACATCATTGACCTTATTGATTAAGTAAACACTGCTTGAATTATATAGAAGAATATAACTGCAAGTAGTGCGCCTGCGGGAAGAGTAACTATCCATGAAGCTACGATGTTTCGCACCACACCTAGGTTTAATGCCGCAATACCACGCGCAAAACCAACACCTAATACAGCACCGACAAGTGTTTGAGTAGTGGAAATAGGAAGTCCTGTACCAGAAGCAAGAACTACGGTACATGCAGTGGCAAGCTGGGCGGCAAAACCACGGCTTGGTGTTAGCTCAGTGATGCCAGTACCAACAGTGGCCATCACTTTGTGCCCTAGGGTTGCTAAGCCAACAATTATACCTAAACCTCCAAGAGGCAAAATCCACCATGCAATTGTACTTTTATCTGTAATTTCGCCCATATGTTCAATTGTAGAGGCTACTGCTGAAAGGGGACCAATTGCGTTTGCCACATCATTTGAACCATGGGCAAATGCCATCGCACAGGCTGTGATAACCATGAGAACGCTGAATATACCTTCCACGCCAGCAAATCCATGATCATCTTCACGGCTGGAGAATTTTTTCTGAATATAAAGGTATCCACCCACCATGACTATGGTAGAAATTATTGCCGCACATACCCAAGCTTCACTATTAGAAAGGTGAAGCCCGACATGTTTTAAACCTTTTTTAATTGTAACTAGTGCAATCACCATGGTGGTGATGAACATGTATACGGGGACAAAACGTTTGGCGTTAAATAGTGGCTTCTCAGTATCAAAAATCAGCCGCTGTGCACTAACAAAAATAACGTAAGCGAAGAAACCAGAGATAATTGGCGTAATAATCCAGCTACCTACGATTCCCTTGACCGAAGCCCAATCAACGGCTTCTGTACCCACTGAAACACAGGCAAAACCGATAATGGCGCCTATTATGGAGTGAGTTGTGGAAACGGGCCATCCCATATAAGAAGCAAGCAGTAGCCAAGAGCCTGCAGCAAGTAGTGCCGACATCATGCCAAAGACAAGGACATCTGGCTGACTGGCAAAGAGTGATGTTTCAATTACACCTTTACGAATGGTGTCTGTAACTTCACCACCAGCAAGGTAAGCTCCCGCAAATTCAAAAATCATTGCGATAATGATCGCTTGTTTTACGGTTAATGCTTTAGAACCTACTGATGTTCCCATCGCATTGGCAACATCATTTGCACCAATACCAATCGCCATCATAAAGCCAAAAATGGCCGCAATAATAATCAGGACAGTGCCGTAATTCGCAAGGATATCCATCGTAATACCTAGTTGTTGATAACAAGCGGAGCAAATTAGACACGACAAAGCCCCTCAGCGTCAAATTATGTGTCGCTTATTGGGGAGTGTTTAAAATGCTCTTCGTTATTTAGTTACTTAATGTTTATGAACGGGACAGCATGAGTTCAAGGCGTGCACCAACGCGTTGCGCCTGATCTGCTATGCCACCTACCCATTCAAGAATTTTGTATAGAAACATCACATCGATTGGATTAAGACTGTCTTCGACTGCCATTAGCTGCTGGCGAAGAACTATCTGCATTGCATCGGTGTCATCTTCAATTTCATCTAGCTGGTGGATCATCTCTGCCACAAGCGTCACTTCGCGGCCTTTGAATCCAGTTTCCAACAATTCATCGAGTTCGTTGATTACTTTTTGCGCTTGATTAGCTGCGTCAAGGCAACGTTTTACATACGCAATAAAGTTTTCTTGGAGAGGTTCGGGGATAATTAATTGTCGGCCATATACACGGCCAGCAATGTCTTTGGCTAGGTTTGCCAGCTTGTCTTGCTGTGTGAGAAGTTCGAGCATATCGCTACGATCAACAGGCATAAACAAACCGCGAGGTAGTTTTAGACGAATTTCACGTTTTAAAACATCGGCTTCTTTCTCTAAATGCGAGATTTGTGCGCGAATTTCTGATGCTTTTTCCCAGTCTCCTTTTGAACAGACTTCAAAGAAGTTGACTAGGTGTGAGCAACATTCGTTTACACACACGACGTGGCGTTGCAAAGGCTTGATTGGGGACTTTGCAAATAACCCCATAATTGTATTTACTGGCATGGTCATTCAACCTATTAATATAACCTAAAAATAACATATACCATTCATGGCGAAATGTTGAACGATGGCTATAAAGGCGCGCATGTTAACGCATTAAATCCATCATTAAAACTGTTTTAGGTCATCATTGCAGTGATATTTCTTTCTTGCTCAGTTTGAAAATTGGCAATATTCTGTTTATATCTGCTTTTAAAGGGCTAGCTATGGAAAACGAGATTGAGCTGAAATTTTTTGTTTCTCCCGAATTTTCAAATACTTTGCAAGAGATGATTACGCAAGAAACAATACTCCAGCATAGCCGTCGTGAGCTGGGTAATATTTACTTTGACACACCGGATAATTGGCTACGTGTTCATGATATTGGTCTTCGTATTCGTCGCTTTGACGATGTGTATGTTCAAACCGTCAAAACGTCTGGTCGCGTTGTGGCTGGTTTACATCAGAGACCCGAGTACAATGCAGAGCATAGCAGTAATGAGCCCCTGTTGAGTCTTCACCCGTCAGATATATGGCCACTAGACAAAGATATTGCATTATTACAGTCAGAAATCGTACCCATTTTTACTACTGATTTTATTCGTGAGCAGTGGTTGATTGCGATGCAAGATGGCAGCCAAATCGAAGTAGCTTTTGACCAAGGGACAGTAGAAGCAGGTAAAAAACAGGAGCCTATTTGCGAAATTGAGTTGGAGTTAAAGTCAGGGCAAACTGATGCTTTGTTTACTCTAGCTCGCCGTTTGTCTGCACATGGGGGCCTTCGCCTTGGAAATTTGAGTAAAGCGGCTAAAGGTTATCGGCTTGCAAGTGATTATCAAGGTGATGAGGCTAAACCATTAGCTTTGGTTAATACAGATAAACACGATACGGTGGAATATTGCTTTATCCATTCTCTTGAACATGGTTTGTCACATTGGCTTTATCATGAACAAATCTATGCTGAACGAGTATCAATAGAATCATTACACCAAATACAAAGCGCTATTAGCTTTATTCGTCAAGTGTTTACCGTTTACGGTGGTGCTGTTCCGCGTCGGGCAAGTGCTTTGATCCGTCAAGAGTTGAAATGGCTAGAGCAATCATTGGAATGGCTTAATGACTTTGATTACATTGAGGCTTTACTTGATGATAAGGGGCACGTTTTGCGTAAACTTGACGCCCGTAAATTTCTGGTTGGTGAGCTAAGACTAACCCAAGAATCTTTGCCAAGTCGGGAGGATATGCTAACCCTATTTAATTCCGCGAGATATATTGGATTGCTGCTTGATCTTAGCCGTTGGATTTTAACTCGGGGTTGGCGGCCTTTTCTTGATGATAAATTAGAGGATAAAATTGCCCTGACTATTGAACCTTTCTCTTTTAAACAACTCGATCGTACTTGGGCTGAATTGATGGAAGCATTTCCTCCGGAGCATTCTCTGTGCAGTCAGGATTATATCGATCAACGCTATCGCCTGATGCGTAATTTATACACAGGGTTGAGCTTTGCCAGTTTGTTTGATGCTGAAGAGCGTAATCGTTTTAGGCTACCATGGCGTGATTTACTGCATGGTATTGATGATCTACTTAAACTCAGAACGTTAGATAAACTAGTCGATAAGTTAGAGGGAGAAGAGCAAGAACAGCTTCAACGCTGGCTCTCTCGTCAAGAGAGGTCTATTTTACACGCAATGGAACAAACTCGAGTGATTTGTATCGAAGCGCAGCCATATTGGCAAGACTAGACTCGTACACTCTAGTCATAGGGAGCCGATGGTTCCCTATCTCATTTTTTTTGTTTTTCAAGACTCTCTAGACGTTTAAGTATCTCTTGCTGTTGTTCGAGTACTTCAAGTAATAGCCGTTCTTTGTTTTCTGAGCGCTGCGCCTGAACCTCTGTCGGTGATGTGATAAGCGAAGTAATAAGGCCAGAAATCATACCAAAAATCCCTACTCCACAGATAATTAGCCCTGAAGCGAGAATCTTGCCTGCATTAGTTACAGGGAAATGGTCTCCATAACCTACCGTTGAAATTGTTACTAGTGCCCACCATATGGCATCCCCACCTGTTTGAATGTTTGCGTCGGGCGACTTACTTTCCAAAAACAACATTATGCTTGATCCTATGGTGAGTAATATCACCATCAGCAGTAATATAGAAGCAAGAGTAGTTTCACGGCGATTTATCATCAACTGCTTGACTAAAGATCGGCTCGATCTGATGACCAAAATGACGCGTAAGATGTGAAATAGGCGCGCAAAGCGCAGCGGTTCAACCATTGGAATACTGGCAATAAAATCTATCCAGTGGCGTTTGATATATTGCAGTCGATTTGCAGATCGGATCCAATCAATTGTGAGTTGAAGAAGGAAAATACTGCAGATAACAAAGTCTAAGCTGATAAGAACTTGGCGTGTAGGTTCTTTAAGTGGGAAAAACAGTAATGCGGAAATCACAAATAGTGCCATAAATGACAGTACTAGCGATAATAAGCTCATTGGTTTTACATCGTCTTTGATATCATTATTCTCCATGTTTTGACTCAATTTGATATTACTTTTTCGATTTAACGTTCACAATCAACGGCAGTATTATAGGTTCTGATTGTGTACAAGGCTGCTGGTCACTATATAAGAACTAGCGAAGAACTAACAATGACAAACATAGCATGTAAGTCATCAACTATATTCAAATGCTGCTAGATAGCAGAGCAGTATTGCTGAAGAGATGAACAAGAACTTAACCAATATGATGCATGAGTTGGTTGAAAATGTCTTATCGTTGCTTTGGCGCGATTAGACAGGTCAAAGGAGATGCAAAAATGAGTAGTCTCTTGATGCTAAGATCGCATCTTTCACTGTTTGATTGTTAAAATATCTTTAATATGCTTCCACTGATTGTTAGTGGGTATTTTTTATTGGTATAACACCGTTATAAATCTTTTCACTAACCCAAGGAAGAACCATGCAATTGCCCGACAATCTTGTTTGTGTGTCCCAAAATGCGCTAGAGCCCCTAGTTCAACTTGATGCCATCCAACATTGGTCCAAGGCTCTGCGTGAACAACTGAGCTATGTTGCAGGCTTGAGTCAGTTTGTCGTAGATTCGTTACAAAAAGATCATGACCTACAAGAGAGTTTGCCCGAAATGTTAGAGCAGCCGTCTCGATATAAAAACTATCGCTCTTGCCTTGCTAAATATCTGGCTAATTGTAACGATGAGGCGCAAGGGCATAGAATTTTAAGGCAATTTCGTCGTCGAGAAATGGTTTACATTGCATGGAGAGACTTTCTTGGTAATTGGGATTTAGAGCAAAGCCTCGAACACTTATCTAAGTTAGCTGAAGCCATGCTTTTTGAAACCTATCATTGGCAATATGATGCTTATTGTAAACTGTGGGGAACCCCTTGCAGTGCAGACGGTAAAGCTCAGCCTATGTTGATTATTGGTATGGGTAAACTTGGAGGTGGTGAACTCAATTTTTCATCTGATATTGATCTGATTTTTACCTACCCAGAGAATGGAGATACACAGGGCGCTGCTCGGAGTTTATCGAATGCTCAGTTTTTTACTCGCTTAGCTCAACGAATTATCAAAGCGCTAGATCAGCAAACTTTTGATGGTTTTTGTTACCGTGTCGATATGCGCTTACGTCCTTTCGGTGAAAGCGGACCTTTGGTCATGAGCTATGTGGCTTTGGAAGACTACTACCAAGAACAAGGTAGAGATTGGGAACGCTATGCAATGATCAAAGGCCGAGTCATGGGTAAGGAGATGTACTCGGAGTATCGGGTATTACGTCAAATGTTAAGGCCTTTTGTTTTTCGGCGTTATATTGATTTTAGTGCTATACAATCATTGCGCAGAATGAAGTCAATGATAAGTAGTGAGGTTCGGCGGCGTGGTTTAAAAAATAACATCAAGTTAGGAGCAGGGGGAATTCGTGAAATAGAATTTGTCGCTCAGGTGTTTCAACTTATTCGCGGTGGTAGGGAACCCAGCTTACGTCATCGAGGGCTCTTAAAAACCCTAGTTGCGGTTGAAACACTAGAGCTGTTATCTCGCGATAAAGTGGTACATCTTCGGCATGCATACCAATTTTTACGGCGTGTAGAGAATCTACTGCAAGCAATGACAGATCAACAGACTCAAACGCTACCAGAAAATGGGCAAGAACAATTGCAACTAGCAGTCGCAATGGGCTACGCAGGCTGGCCTCCTTTGTTTAAAGAAATACAAGCGCATATGCATAATGTACATCAGGTCTTTACTTGCTTGATAGGTGATGATGAAGAGGAATCATTAGAGGTTGCTAAGCACTACCATGAATTATGGGATATGGTGGAAAAGCTGGATGTTATAGAGGGGATTCTTGCTCAAGATATCGGCAGCCAAGAATGGGCAGATATGGCACAAACTATTATCAGCTTCAAGCGAGAACTGGCCAAAAAGACCCTTGGGCCCAGAGGTCGGGAAGTCCTAAATCGTTTAATGCCAAAGGTTTTTTGTGCAATCTATTCTCATCGTGATGCTAAGTATGGATTACCACGAGTCCTTCATCTATTACACAAGATTGTTACTCGTACTACCTACTTAGAGTTATTGGATGAATATCCAGCGGCTCTAACTCAATTAGTACGTCTGTGCACAGAAAGCCCAATGATCTCGGAGCAACTTGGCCGTTATCCCATTTTGCTTGATGAGTTGATTGATCCACAACATCTTTATAACCCAATTCCGTTCGAAAGTTATCGTTCAGAATTACGTGATTTTCTAGCTCGTATTCCAGAAAATGATATGGAGCAGCAAATGGAGGCGTTGCGCCAGTTCAAGCAAATCTGTATTTTGCGTATTGCTGCGGCAGATATTGCCGGCGCTTTACCTGTGATGAAAGTCAGCGATCACCTGACTTATCTTGCAGAAGCCATTGTCGACTCCGCAGTCAATCAAGCTTGGCTGCAAATGGTTGAAAAATATGGAGAGCCTACTCACCTTAAAGATCGAGAGGGTCGAGGTTTTGCTGTGATTGGGTATGGCAAAGTTGGAGGCTGGGAGCTTGGATATAATTCAGACTTGGATATTGTTTTCATTCATGACTGCCCCGCAGATATTTATACTGATGGGAAAAAAGAGCTTGATGGTCGGCAGTTTTATCTCCGTTTAGCCCAGCGTATCATACATATATTCTCGACTCGGACCGCTTCCGGCACATTGTATGAGGTAGATACACGTTTGCGTCCATCAGGTGCATCTGGGCTTTTAGTGACTACTGCTCAAGCTTTTGACGAATATCAGCAAAATGAAGCGTGGATATGGGAGCACCAAGCATTAGTGCGTGCTCGTATGATTTATGGTGATTCAGCTCTTGATAATGCTTTTTCACACATCAGGCACCATATTCTCAGCAGAATGCGTGAAGAGGCTCCCCTCAAAAAAGCAGTAGGTGAAATGCGTACTAAAATGCGCGAGCACCTCGGCGGTAAGAAATCAGGACGCTTTTTGCTTAAGCAAGATCCTGGAGGTATCACAGATGTGGAGTTTCTCGCTCAATATTTGGTCTTAAGATACAGCCATGAAAACCCTAAGTTAACGCGTTGGAGTGACAACGTGAGAATTTTCGAGTCCTTGATAGCTCAGGGGGTGATGGAAGAAGCTCCCGCAATAGCTTTAACCCATGCGTATACCACGATGCGCAATCATATTCATTATCGTAATTTGCTCAACTTAGATGCAGATGTGGACGAGGAAAAATTGTTTAAAGAGCGAGAGATTGTTAAGTCTCTCTGGCATGAGTGGTTAGAATAAGTTTAGCGCTTTATCTGCCTGTGTTAGACTTTTGCCCGAATTAGAACTTGGAGACCCACAATGAAACCAATCCTACCAAACTATAGTGATTCAGGCGTATTGATTATTGGTGACGTAATGTTAGATCGTTACTGGTATGGCCCGACTGGGCGTATTTCTCCAGAAGCGCCAGTCCCTGTAGTAAAAGTAGAAAATAATGAAGAGCGCCCAGGTGGGGCCGCTAACGTAGCAATGAATATTGCTTCTCTCGGTGGGCATGCTCATATTGTTGGTTTGACGGGGATTGATGAACCAGCCAAAGTCCTCAATGAGACTTTGTCAGCTCTCAAAGTAAAGTGTGATTTTGTGGCTTTACCCAGTTATCCGACCATCACAAAATTGCGAATATTGAGTCGTGGTCAACAACTAATTCGTTTGGACTTTGAAGATAAATTTGAAAATACTGAAGCAGAGCTTATTTTGGATAGGATGGAACAGGCTCTCCCTAAAGTTAAGTCAGTAGTTCTGTCTGACTATGATAAAGGGGCTCTAGAACATGTTCAGCTATTCATTCAAAAAGCACGAGCAGCCAAAGTGCCAGTTTTCATTGACCCCAAAGGTGCTGACTTTGAACGTTATCGCGGTGCGACTTTATTGACTCCCAATTTAACTGAATTTGAACTTGTTGCTGGTAAGGTTAAAACAGATCAAGAGTTAGTAGATAAAGGTTTAGCTCTTATCGATAAATATGATTTTGAAGCACTTCTTGTAACGCGAAGCGAGCATGGAATGACGTTATTACGTCGTGGTCAAGAGCCATTCCACTTGCCTACTTTAGCAAAAGAAGTATTTGACGTGACAGGTGCTGGAGATACGGTTATTTCAGTTCTTGCCGCTTCAGTTGCTTCTGGTAAGCCGCTTGATGAAGCCTGTGCTCTGGCTAATGCTGCAGCTGGTGTTGTGGTCGGTAAACTTGGTACATCAACGGTATCAACAATAGAGCTCGCAGAAGCGGTCCATGGAAGTCAAGATACAGACTTTGGTGTGGTCACTGAGCCATCACTAATTGATGCTGTAAAAAAAGCGCAGTCTAAGGGAGAGAAAGTAGTGATGACTAACGGTTGTTTCGACATTCTCCATGCAGGACACGTTTCTTATCTTAACCATGCGGCAAAACTTGGAGATCGTCTTATTGTTGCTGTCAACACAGATGAATCGGTAAAAAACTTGAAAGGACCTGGACGTCCGGTTAACCCAACGGATCGTAGAATGGCCGTTCTTGCAGGTTTAGGAGCAGTTGACTGGGTTGTACCTTTTGAAGAAGAAACGCCACAGCGCCTTATTGCAGAAGTATTACCTGATTTGCTGGTCAAAGGTGGAGATTACAAGCCTGAAGATATTGCTGGTGGTAAAGAAGTGATTGTTAACGGTGGGGAGGTCAAGGTTCTCAACTTTGAAGAAGGATGTTCAACTACCGAAATTATCGATGCAATCAAAGGTGAAAGAGGGTAAATCCCATCGTAATAAAAATGGAGCCAAGGAGCTCCATTTTTATTACAGTATATAGGATTAGTTACTCGTCTAAGTCACCACAAAAACGGTAACCTTCTCCGTGAATGGTTGCAATGATCTCTGGAGTTCCAGATACAGATTCAAAGTGTTTACGTATTCTTCGAATCGTGACATCAACCGTCCTGTCATGAGGTTTTAGTTCTCGGCCTGTCATCTTTTTCAGCAGATCTGCTCGTGTCTGGATCTTGCCTGGATTTTCACAGAAGTGAAGTAAGGCTCTAAACTCGGAACGAGGAAGCTTGTAATCTTCACCGCTTGGGCTTACTAGTGAGCGACTATTAATATCTAAAACCCAGCCATTAAATTCATATTTTTCTACACTACGTTTATCTTCACTCAAAGTGCTGGAACTCATTGAGCGATTGAGTAGGTTACGAGCTCGAATGGTCAATTCTCTTGGGTTGAATGGCTTGGTGATGTAGTCATCGGCACCTATTTCAAGGCCTAAGATTTTGTCAACCTCATTGTCACGTCCAGTCAAGAACATTAACGCCACATTAGCTTGCTCACGAAGCTCGCGTGCAAGTAGAAGACCATTCTTTCCAGGTAAATTAATATCCATAATCACCAGATTAACCTGATTGTCAGACAGCACTTGGTGCATCTCTTCACCGTCACTGGCCTCAAAAACAGCGTATCCCTCTGCTTCAAAAATACTCTTTAGAGTGTTACGAGTTACTTGCTCATCTTCGACAATAAGAATGTGCGGGGTTTGCATTGGCGGTACCTAAACTTGTGAAAAAATTGTGCTAATAGAATAAATTCTAGGCAAAAACCTAACATACAGTTAATGTGATGTTGATAATAAACCAAAGATTTTAAAAGTACATCGTTTCTTTGATTGCCCGCCTTCCTTGGATTCAATACATTCTTGAGATCCTTTATCCTCACGCTTCCTATCAGTCTTTGAAGCGAATTCTATAATGTTAACAGCATGCTAACAATGTCAGAATGTTAATTCCATTCACTTTGTTGATTTATATCAAGAGTTAGAATGTAACAAAAATTAATAGTCGATAACATATATGAAGCTTGGATGATATGGTGATAGATGAACTCCTTTGGCAACAATATTCAGAACCTTACTTTAAGTTTACTCACTCACTAGAGTTTGAAGAGTTTGCTATTATCACTGCGTGGAACCCAAATAGTCAGTGGCAACCTAAAGTAGAAAATGATCGTAGCAATCACAGTCTAGTTGAAGAATTTGGTCATACTTACTTTAGTGAGGTTTATGTGGGTGATAGGAACTTCAATTGGGTTGAAACTAGCTTTGCAGTCGTCATATCGGAGTAACAAGCTTTATATTTAGGACAAAAATATCAGCAGAATGCTATTTACTATGTGATGAATGATGAGTTGTTTTTGTTATCTTGTTTAGCTGATCAAACAAAAGTTAGTCTTGGTAGTTGTTTACAACGATGCAGGTAAGACTTAAGAGCATTTTCATGGAGGAGTAATGAAAGATATAACACCGGATATATGTGATAAACATGAAGATAAAGTAACCTCATTGAATATACCTCTGCACACTTTTGGTAATAAATATGCGTTCTGGGGAGAAATTGTTACCGTACGTTGCTACCACGACAACTCGAAAGTCAGGGAGATGTTAAGTCAGGACGGTAAAGGAAAAGTGTTGATCGTTGATGGTCATGGTTCTTGCCAAGAAGCATTACTTGGCGGTCAACTAGCGATTTTGGCCATCGATAATGACTGGGAGGGGGTGATAGTCTATGGAGCTATTCGTGATGCTGGAGCGATGGCTGAAATGGAGTTTGGAATAAAAGCGTTAGGAACCTGCCCTTTTAAGGCCGAGAAAAATGGGGCAGGTGAGACGAATGTGACTTTGACGATCCATAACCAGATGATTCAGCCAGGTGATTATGTCTATGCAGATTGGAATGGTGTACTTATGTCCACAGAGTTGCTTGATTGGAGTTAGTAAGTGTTGTTGGGTGTGTTGTAGTTTTAAAAGCGAAAGCCAATACCAACTTCAACCCCTTGCTGCCATTCTTGGTGTTCGAGAGTGGCATGAATATCGAGATTTTCAGTCAATCTCATTCGGCTAGAAACTTCAGCAGAAATCATAGTTTCACTACCTAAAGTCGAATTTTCTTCTTGATAAGAATGTAGAGAACTTTGTACCGACACTCTGGGAGTAAGTTGATAACTGACACCGCTCAAAAAGCCACTTTCATTTACGGTCGTACTTTGATTTATGCGAGCACCGACGTAGACATCAATTTTATTAAATAGGTTATATGAATAACCGCCATCAATTTTCCACGTATCAAAATCATGTTGATCAGCTTCGCTTAGTAGAAAAAGTTTGTGTGGGGAGACTTTTTTTTGTGATGGTAGTGCAGGTAGCTCAGCTGCTATTGATGAACAGGCTGTAAGAGCAAGCAAAAGGTTTAGTTGTTTTTTCATTTGCTACTCCTTGTTTAAATTTCTCCACCGCACGATCAAGTAAAGCATAAAATGCAATCATCGCTAGCTATATTTAAGATAAAACTATCAATTAAATTATATGAAACCGAGCTCTTATTGTTTTTATCTAGTGTAACCTGTTGAAGTGTTTGGAAGAAGAGTGACAAGCGAGTAAAAATAAAAAAGTAAAAAAAAACCATTGACTCATGCTTAGTAAATAGGTTAAACGTATGGGTAAGAAAATACACTATCATCATAAATATCGCATATGCATCATTTAAGCCTATCAGTAATGACCACAACCATTATGATTACCGACATCAAAAATGTTGGAGCAGGCTGCTAAGCGAAATAAATTCAAAAAAAAGGCCTGTATCCAATGAGATACAGGCCTTTTTTTATACCCATTTACAAGCATTTGGAGGAAGAAATGCGTGTTTTAAAGTTTGGTGGCTCATCATTAGCTAATGCAGATAGGTTTCTGCGAGCGGCAGATATTATTGCTAATAATGCCCAACAAGAAGAAGTTGCTGTTGTGCTTTCTGCACCAGGAAAAACAACCAATAAGTTAGTTGCTGTTATTGATGGAGCACTAAAAAACGGTGAGGCTGAGTTACAGTTAGCAGATCTGGAAGCTTCCCTACGAGAATTGTACCAAGAGATAAAACAAGCTTTACCCAATCTTAATAGCACTGGATATGACAACCAAGTTAAAACCTCTTTAGGTCAGCTGCGTCAATTTGTGCATGGGATAAACCTATTAGGTATGTGTCCAAGTAATGTTAACGCTCGTATCATAAGTAAAGGTGAACGCGTTTCCATTCAACTGATGAAAGCGGTCTTGGAAGCTAAAGGTCAATCAGCCAGTCTAATTGACCCTGTTAAGTACCTCTATGCTCAGGGAGATCCCCTAGAGGCAATGGTTGATGTTGAAGTATCCACCCAAAACTTCCGTCAAAACCCATTGCCACAAGGAACTGTCAATATCATGCCCGGTTTTACAGCAGGAAATGAAGAAGGCGAGCTAGTGACTTTGGGCCGTAATGGTTCAGATTATTCCGCGGCGGTTTTAGCGGCCTGTTTACGTGCTGAGTGTTGTGAGATCTGGACAGATGTGGACGGTGTTTATAATTGTGACCCTCGTTTAGTTGCTGACGCTCGCTTATTGAAATCTTTAAGCTATCAAGAAGCGATGGAGCTCTCTTACTTTGGTGCCTCGGTACTTCATCCCAAAACTATTGCTCCTATTGCCCAGTTCCATATTCCTTGCTTAATAAAAAATAGTTTCAACCCACAAGGAGCGGGGACACTGATTAGCCAAGATACTGGTGAAGATAAGTTATCCATTAAGGGCATTACCACACTCAGTGACCTGACAATGGTCAATGTTTCTGGCCCAGGTATGAAAGGCATGGTGGGAATGGCAAGCCGAGTCTTTGGCGCTATGTCCTCAACGGGTGTTTCAATTGTTTTGATTACTCAATCTTCTTCAGAGTACAGCATTAGTTTTTGCATTGAAGCTAAAGATAGAGTTACTGCTCAGCAAGCACTCAACAACTCGTTTGAACTTGAGCTAAAAGAGGGTTTATTAGAGCCTGTTGACTTTATAGATGATGTCGCAATTGTGACCTTAGTTGGTGATGGAATGCGTACTTCAAGAGGCGTTGCTTCACAGTTCTTCTCTTCATTGGCTGAAGTTAATGTGAACATTGTTGCTATTGCTCAAGGTTCATCAGAACGTGCGATTTCTGCTGTAATACCAGAAGATAAAATTTCAGAAGCGATCAAAGCTTGTCATGAAAACTTATTTAACTCAAAGCACTTCCTCGATGTTTTTGTGGTTGGAATTGGTGGAGTTGGTGGTGAACTCGTTGATCAAATTCAGCGCCAGCAAGTGAAGCTAGCGGATAAAGGCATCGTTCTTAGAGTTTGTGGGCTTGCCAATAGTAAAGGCTTGTTGCTAGACAGTGAAGGTCTACCTTTGGAGCATTGGCGCGACCGTATGAATGATTCAACTGAAGAGTTTAGCCTTGCTCGGCTTATTGCTTTGGTTCAGCGTAATCACATTATCAATCCGGTATTGGTTGATTGTACTTCTTCTGAATCAATTGCCAATCAATATACTGATTTTCTAGCAGCAGGGTTTCATGTAGTGACACCAAACAAAAAAGCCAATACTGCTAGTATGGCTTATTATCATCAGCTTAGGGATATTGCACGTAGCTCTCGCCGTAAACTTATGTACGAAACAACAGTAGGTGCAGGCTTACCTGTGATTGAAAACTTGCAAAATCTGATTTCGGCAGGCGATGAACTAGAACGGTTTAGCGGTATTCTTTCCGGTTCACTTTCCTATATTTTCGGTAAGCTTGATGAAGGTATGACATTAAGTCAGGCAACTAATATAGCCAAAGAAAATAGCTTTACTGAGCCAGATCCTAGAGATGATCTATCTGGCATGGATGTCGCACGTAAATTATTGATCCTTGCTCGTGAGGCTGGAATGAATCTAGAGCTAGAAGACGTGATTGTTGAAAAGGCATTGCCACCTGGTTTTGATGACTCGGGCAGTGTCGAGGAATTTATGGTTAGGCTTCCTGAAGCTGATGCATATTTCCAAAAGCTCTCTAGTGAAGCGGCAGATGAAGGAAAGGTGTTGCGTTATGTTGGAGAAATTCTTGATGGTCAGTGCCGTGTCAGTATTTCTGCAGTTAATGATAGTGACCCAATGTTCAAAATAAAAGATGGCGAAAATGCTTTGGCTTTCTACAGTCGATATTACCAACCAATTCCGCTTGTATTACGTGGTTATGGTGCGGGTACAGAAGTGACAGCAGCTGGTGTATTCTCCGATGTTATGCGTACGTTAGGATGGAAACTAGGGGTTTAAAACGAATGAGTATTGGTATGGATGTCGTGGTCTACGCACCAGCGTCGATAGGTAATGTCAGTGTGGGTTTTGATGTCCTTGGTGCTGCCGTGTCTCCAGTTGATGGGTCATTGCTAGGTGATCGAGTGATGGTAAAGGCAGGTAATGAACCTTTTCGCTTAAAAACAGCTGGAAATTTTGTTTCTAAGTTGCCACAAAACCCTAAAGAAAATATTGTTTATGATTGTTGGCGAGTGTTTGCAAGAGAATTGGATAAAGAAGGTATCGACTTACTGTCTTTAGAGATGACCCTTGAGAAAAATATGCCTATTGGATCTGGTTTAGGCTCCAGCGCGTGTTCGATAGTCGCTGCCTTAGATGCGTTAAATCAATTTCACGGTAATCCACTTGAGCAAACGCAGCTTCTTGCACTTATGGGTGAAATGGAAGGGCAGATCTCTGGCGGTGTTCACTATGATAATGTTGCTCCATGCTTCCTCGGTGGCGTGCAGTTAATATTAGAAGAACTAGATATTATTAGTCAGGAAGTCCCTTGTTTTGATGACTGGTTTTGGGTTATGGCCTATCCGGGAATAAAAGTATCCACAGCAGAGGCTCGAGAGATCCTCCCTTCTCAATATCGTCGCCAGGATATTATTGCGCATGGGCGACATTTAGCTGGTTTTATTCATGCTTGTCATTCTAACCAGCCAGAATTAGCAGCTCAAATGATCAAAGATGTGATAGCTGAGCCGTACCGAGAAAAGCTATTGCCGAGATTTTCCGATGCTCGAAAGTATGCAGAGACAGCTGGCGCATTAACCACGGGGATTTCAGGTAGTGGGCCAACACTATTTAGTATATGTAAAGAGAAAGACGTCGCTGAGCAAATTGCTCGTTGGCTAGAACAGAACTACATACAAAATCAAGCAGGATTCGTCCATATTTGTCAGTTAGACAAGCAGGGATCCAAAGTAACAGGAAGTGAGCTATGAAGCTTTACAACATAAAAGAAAATGATCAACAAGTGTCTTTTGCTCAAGCTGTACGTCAAGGGTTAGGCCGTAACCAAGGTTTATTCTTTCCGTCAGAGTTGCCAAATTTTGAGGATATTGATGCGTTATTAGCCGAAGACTTTATTTCTCGTAGCACAAAAATCCTTTCAACTTTGATTGGTGATGAATTATCAGAAGAAGCAGTTAATGCGATAGTCGACGCAGCTTTTCAGTTTCCAGCACCGATTAAGCCAGTAACAGATAACATCTATGCATTAGAATTATTCCACGGTCCTACACTTGCATTTAAAGACTTTGGTGGCCGTTTTATGGCTCAGTCATTAGCAGTGGTTTCTGATGTTGGAAAAATTACAATTTTAACCGCTACGTCAGGTGATACTGGTGCTGCTGTTGCTCATGCTTTCTATGGTATGGAGGACATTAATGTCGTCATTCTATATCCAAAGGGAAAAATTAGCCCATTACAAGAGAAGCTATTTTGTACCTTAGGTAACAATATCCACACAGTCGCAATTGATGGTGATTTTGATGCCTGTCAGGCTCTTGTTAAACAAGCGTTCGATGATTCAAAACTGCGAGATGATATAGGGCTGAACTCAGCCAATTCAATTAATATCAGTCGCTTAATGGCGCAGGTTTGTTATTACTTTGAAGCTGCAGCGCAAATGAGTAAAGAGCAGCGTAATAACTTAGTTATTTCAGTGCCAAGTGGTAATTTTGGTAACTTGACTGCCGGGCTTTTAGCAAAAGCGCTGGGGCTTCCTATCAAGCGCTTTATTGCAGCGACCAATGTTAATGATACAGTACCGCGTTACTTGGATTCGGGTAATTGGGAGCCTAAACCTACAATAGCAACAACTTCAAATGCAATGGATGTAAGTCAGCCAAATAACTGGCCGCGTATTGAAGAGCTATGCCGTATTAAAGAGTGGGGGTTAGAAACGCTTGGTAAAGGTGCTGTTACTGATGAGCAGAGTGCTCAGTCTGTACAAGTGCTTTTTGATAAGGGTTATTTATGTGAACCTCATGGAGCGATAGCTTATCGGGTATTAGATGAACAACTGAAAGAGGGTGAAACGGGGTTGTTTTTATGTACTGCCCACCCTGCTAAATTTAAGGAAGTTGTTGATGATATCCTCGATTCTAATATTGACCTTCCGGGGCCGCTCGCCAAGCACGCTGCAATGGATCTGCTTTCAGAAGATTTAGCCAATGATTTTGAGTTACTAAAAGAAGTGCTTTATCGAGTACAAGGGTAAAAGTAATAATGTAAAAAGATCACTTTGGTGATCTTTTTACATATGTGAATCCATAGGCTCTAGTTCGAGAGATGTTAGCTTTGTTTTCTTACCGTTTCAAAGTATGTACACACTTCTTTTAGAGCATTGATTGTTCTCGGAGTCGGTCTGTTTAGCCAGTCAGAGTTAAGAGGCCAAATGTAATTTTTTTGGCTGGCTGTCATTTGTTGTTTCCAACCTGACCATAAAGAAATAGCTGAAGAATGTTGTGATGAGAAAATAACATCGGGATTTTTCAAAATGACCTGTTCTTTTCCAACCTGAGGATAAGGAACTGGGCTATTTTTAAACACATTAACCCCACCGCAAAATGAAAATACTTCACTTGGCCAATGATTTTTTGCCACCGTCATCAATGGTTGATCGCTGAGCTGATAAAAGTAACTTACCGGAAAATCGACTTTATAATCTTGTCTGAGTTTTATCAGTTGTTCTCTGAAGTTTTTTGCAGCTTTTTGGCCAATAGTGGGGTCTTGTGCATACTGACTTAACGCTTCAATATGCATAGCAATGTCTTCTAGTGATTTGGTATTTACAGAGTACAGATTGATGTTAAATGCTTTGAGTTTATCTAGTTCTTTAACTGGGTTTCCTCCTGGCCAAGCAATAACAAGATCAGGTTGTAGGGCAATGATACGTTCAATCTTTATCCCCTGATGATTCGATACTTTCTCAAGTGATTTCGCTTGTGGTGGATAATCACTGTATTCACTAACAGCAATAAGTTTATCGCCCAGACCAGCGGCATAGGCCAGTTCGGTGATATGAGGGGCTAGACTTATAACTCGCTCTGCAGGCGCTGCGATTAGGTAGGTAGGTAGTAGAATTAAGAGTAAAATAAGCCGCTGAAAAAGCATTTAAATTCCCTGATAGATAAGTCCCATGATGGCACTTTGCAGCATTATCCAGGCAAACATTCTCCATGCAAGTAAACGTTGTACCTGAGCAATATGAATGGCTGAAGGGGCGATTCTTCCTCCGAGTTTACTCCGAACCGCTTTTCTTCCATCGTATATAGCAGGGCCACCAAGAGAAAGCTGTTGCTTTGCACCTACTGATATAATCAACCACGCAGGTCCTGGCAATGGCCAAGTACTTGCTTGTAATTTTAGGAGTGCAAAGACTTCACGTGTCCTCCCCCCCATTGCAATTATTAGAGCGAATAGACGCAGTGGAATGTAGTCTAGTATCGCGACTAATCGTATGACAGGAATACCAAAAGGTGAAAATCGCTTTCGGGAAGGAGACCATGCTCTGGCAAGCTCAACTGTCATACGATAGAGAAAAGCACCAACTCCACCCGCTAAGGCATACCAGAATAATACTGCTACCACATTTCGGCCATAGGACATGATAAGGGTTTCGGTTCCAGCTTTACCTAATCCAAGTAACGACAATGAGTGGGTTGAACGATTAACAATAGGCTTAAGAAGCATTTTTGCATGCTCTTTATCTTCTCTTGCTATTGCTAAAACAAAGTGGCTAGTAAATTTATCGGTGTTGCGCCAATCAATGGCAAGCAGCAGTAGAGCGAGATCAAATAATTGCACCTGCCAAACGAGAGGTTTTAATGCTAGGAGAATAGCAAGCATGGGTATGGTCATTAGCAGCATTGCTAAGATGCCAGAAATTATGCTTTGAGAGTAATTGGTGTTGGTATTAACTTTGTCTGCTAACTGTTCTGCAAATTTATGCCACAGAATGGCAGGGTGCGCCTCACGTGGAAATGGCAGTATCAGATGACACAACAAAGCGCCCCACAACACCAGCAGGGCACCATTTGAATACAACTGATTAAAGATAGTTTCCACGACTATCAGCAACCAATATGATGATTAAGATTTGAGTAACTTGATCATATTTGACACCATTTCAGAAGAGCTTTGAGCCGCTAAAGGCAGGAACTCTTCAAAACTCATTGGCGATTCTTTATCTGCTACATCGGAAATCGCTCTTACGACTACGAAAGGTACCTTGAATTGGTGGCAAACTTGAGCGATTGCTGACGCTTCCATTTCGACTGCTACCACAGATGGGAAGTGCTGGCGGATAAATGTTTGACGTTCATTTGAGCAGACAAATGCATCTCCTGTACAAATCAGACCGCGTACTGCATGTTTGCCTTCCATTTGAGACAAAGCTTTTTCTGCTGTATTCATTAACTTTGAATCAGCAATAAATGATGCGGGCTGGCCAGCCATCTGTCCAATCTCGTAACCGAAGGCGGTTACATCAGCATCATGGTGACGAACTTCAGTAGAAATAACCACATCGCCTAAATTCAAGGTTGAATCAAACCCTCCCGCAGAGCCAGTGTTGATAACTACATCAGGTTGATATTCATCTAAGAGAATAGTGGTGCCTACGGCGGCGGCGACTTTACCAATGCCTGATTGGAGGAGAATAACGTCAACTCCATAGAGCTGTCCCGAGTAGAAAGTACAGCCGGCTTTAGATGCTTGTTTTATGTCTGTGATTGCTTGCTTTAGAAGAGTAACTTCTTGCTCCATTGCACCTATGATGCCAATTTTCATAAGGATTCCTGTTATTTCGGGAAGGTAGGTTGTAATGAGCTAAGTGTAACAGAAATGCCCAAGATAGGAATGATATGTCAGAAAGGGGGAACAGTCGTAATAAAGCTAGGGTTTGGATTTATTTATATGGGGGCAGCAGGTGTATTAATGAGCTTATAAAATTCCTATTGCTTAAGCATTCGCTATCCCATATAATTCGCGCTTCTCGTGTCGGCTGAATCAGAGATTGGCTGGCGCAATGTTTAATTTACTCTTATGTTAGGAGAGAATATGTCTCTGAATGCAGAAACTAAAGCATCGATCGTTGCTGACTACGCACGTGGTGAAGGCGACACAGGTTCACCAGAAGTTCAAGTAGCTTTACTTACAGCTTCTATCAACCACCTACAAGGTCACTTCAAAGCACACAAAGGTGATCATCACAGTCGCCGTGGTTTGTTACGTATGGTTTCTAGTCGTCGTAAACTTCTAGATTACCTAAAAGGTAAAGATCTAGATCGTTACCATGACCTAATCAAGCGTCTAGGCCTACGTCGCTAATAAGCGATTGCATAGAACAGTTTGTTGAAAAGGGGCTTTTTGCCCCTTTTTTGTTGGCTAAATTTAGCCAAATCAAATTTATCTCGTTATACTACGCACGCGCGTGCTCATATTGTTATTTGAGTGCGCTAAAGTATAGCTCATAGCATTACAGTCAACCTCGTCGACCAAAAGGTCGCGGCTATTATAAATGACATTGTCCTTGAAGTTATTTCATACTGGTGCAGTGCATTTTTACTAGTCGCGATTTGTAGTGCCTTGAGTGTCATTTAACACACTCTGAGAACTTTTTTAATTACTCAGAAGCAAGGAATAACAATGTTTGAAAAACCAGTTGTTAAAACGTTTCAATACGGTAATCATACCGTTACTCTAGAAACTGGCGTCATTGCTCGTCAAGCTACTGCAGCAGTGATGGTAACGATGGATGATACAGCAGTATTTGTCTCTGTCGTTGGTAAAAAAGAAGCGGTTGAAGGTCAAGACTTCTTTCCGCTAACAGTAAATTACCAAGAGCGCACATACGCTGCTGGTAAAATCCCGGGTGGTTTCTTCAAACGTGAAGGCCGTCCTTCAGAGGGTGAAACTCTAACGGCTCGCTTAATCGACCGTCCTATTCGTCCACTTTTCCCAGGTACGTTTAAAAATGAGGTTCAGGTAATTGCTACTGTAGTTTCTGTTAATCCTGATGTTCAACCAGACATGGTCACAATGATCGGTACATCTGCCGCTCTTGCTATTTCTGGTATCCCATTTAACGGTCCTATCGGTGCAGCACGTGTTGGTCATATCGATGGTAAACTAGTACTGAACCCAAGCAATACTGAGCTAGCTGCTTCTAAGCTTGATCTTGTGGTTGCAGGTACTGAAGGCGCTGTTCTTATGGTTGAATCTGAAGCAGATAACCTAACAGAAGAAGAGATGCTTTCTGCTGTTGTATTTGGTCATGACCAGCAACAAGTTGTTATTAATGCGATCAACGAGTTTGCAGCAGAAGTAGCAACTCCAGCTTGGGATTGGGTTGCTCCTGAAGAGAATACAGTACTAAACTCTAAGATTGCTGAACTTGCGGAAGCTAAGCTTATTGAAGCTTACCAAATCACCGAGAAAATGGCTCGTTACGACCGCATCCACGCGATTGCTGCAGAAGTAAACGATGTACTACTTGCTGAAAATCCGGAAGCAAACACCAAAGAAATTCACACTATCTTCCACGATCTAGAGAAGAAAGTTGTACGTCGTAGCATCATCGCGGGTAACCCTCGTATCGATGGTCGTGAGAAAGACATGGTTCGTGCATTAGATGTACGTACTGGCGTTCTTCCACGTACACACGGTTCATCATTATTTACTCGTGGTGAAACTCAGGCAATCGTAACTGCGACTTTAGGTACGCAGCGCGATGCTCAAATCATTGATGAATTAACGGGTGAACGTAAAGATCACTTCCTATTACACTATAACTTCCCTCCATACTGTGTTGGTGAAACTGGTTTTGTAGGCTCTCCTAAGCGTCGTGAAATCGGCCATGGTAAACTTGCTAAGCGCGGTATCGCAGCAGTAATGCCTTCTGTTGATGAGTTCCCATACACAGTGCGTGTTGTATCGGAAATCACTGAATCTAACGGTTCATCTTCAATGGCATCAGTATGTGGTACGTCTCTAGCACTTATGGATGCTGGTGTACCAATTAAGTCTTCTGTTGCGGGTATCGCAATGGGTCTTGTTAAAGAAGGCGATGATTTCGTTGTTCTTTCTGACATCCTTGGTGATGAAGATCATTTAGGTGATATGGACTTTAAAGTAGCAGGTACTAACACTGGTATCACTGCACTACAAATGGATATCAAGATCGAAGGTATCACTAAAGAGATCATGCAAATTGCGCTTAACCAAGCTCAAGGTGCACGTAAGCACATCCTTTCTGTAATGGATGAAGCGATTTCTGGTGCTCGTGAAGATATCTCTGAGTTTGCTCCGCGTATCCACACCATGAAGATCAGTTCAGAGAAGATCAAAGACGTTATCGGTAAAGGTGGTGCAGTTATCCGCGCTCTAACTGAAGAGACTGGTACAACTATCGAAATCGAAGACGACGGTACTATCAAAATTGCTGCGACGGAAGGTGAGGCTGCTAAAGAAGCAATCCGCCGTATTGAAGAAATCACAGCAGAGGTTGAAGTCGGACGTATCTACTTAGGTAAAGTGGCTCGTCTTGCAGACTTTGGTGCATTTGTCACTATTCTTCCTGGTAAAGATGGTCTAGTACATATTTCTCAAATCGCAGAGAAGCGTGTTGAGAAAGTGTCAGATTACCTTGCTGAAGGCCAAGAAGTTCAAGTTAAAGTACTTGAGATTGACCGTCAAGGTCGTGTGCGCCTGAGTATGAAAGAAGCAGTTGAAAAACCGGCTGAAGAAGCTATGACAGAGCAACCACCTGTTGATGCTGAGTAATTGGCTTATCTAGCTAAAAGCATGTTATAAAGGGAGCATTAAGCTCCCTTTTTTAATATGTACAATGTTGAAATAGGGTTTTAGCGACAGGAGTATTTATTTGTGAAATGGTTTCAAGCTGCCGCACTAAGCATTGCTTTATTAGGTAATGTGGGCTGTTCAACTTTGATTGATAGTCAACCAGAGTGGGTATTTCCACCTATGGTGGAAGCACTGCAACCGACGTTACAACAAGAAGTGCAGATTGCCAGGTTAAGTCAGTTACTTCAAAGAGATGACTTACCTAATGAAACCCGAGCAAAAATGTACTTTGAAAGAGGGAGTTATTACGATAGCGTAGGACTACGTAATCTAGCTAGGTTAGATTACGAACAATCCTTAGCGATTTTCCCAGCTCAAGCGGATCTCTTTAACTTGTTAGGTGTTTATTTCACCGAAAATAGAAATTTTGATGCCGCTTACGATGCGTTTGATTCAGCATTAGAGCTTGCTCCTGAAAATGCTTATGCTGCGCGAAACAGAGCCATTGCTTTATATTACGGCGATAGATTTGAACTAGCCCTCGAAGATATGCAGAAGCACTACGATCAAGAGCCAAGTGATCCTTTTAGAGCTTTGTGGTTATATATAGTGAAGTCTAAGGTCTCTCCTGATACTGCTAAACAAGAACTTGAGGGGCGTTATAAGAATGGTGATAGACAGTGGGGATGGTTTCTTGTAGCACTCATGCTAGGTGAAGTATCTGAAAAAGATGCATTTACAGCAATATATCGTACCAGCAAAGATAGAACTGTTCGAGCCCAGCGTTTGACGGAAGCTTACTTTTATCTAGGGAAGCGTTATCAAGCAATGGGGACAGATCGGGATTTGGCTAAAGCGGTTTCTTTCTATAAATTAGCTATCTCATTTAATGTATTTGATTATGTGGAGCATCGCTATGCATTTCTTGAGCTTCAGGGAATTTACGATCAGGTGCAGAAGAAAGAATTAGCAGAATCAACTAAAAAACAAGCTGTTCTTTAGCCTAGAGATTTGAAAGATAGAACCGTAGCTAAACCCAAGCTGCGGTTTTTTATTGTGATAAAAAAACGAATAAATCAATAATCTTGGCTTGGTCAACTGCCAGATTTTGAATCTTGAAAAATGTTTATTAAATAAAGCGCTGAAAACGAAATAGCATCAATTTTAAAGTCACCATCCCTATCTAAAAATGGTTATTAGTATGCAAACCTCAATCTATCGCCAATTTTTGAAATATACCATCCCTACTGTTGTAGCAATGTTAGTTAATGGGCTTTATCAAGTTGTGGATGGTATTTTTATAGGACGCTACGTAGGTGCAGATGGATTGGCTGGCATTAATATCGCGTGGCCAATCATTGGCTCTATTTTAGCTGTAGGCATGATGATTGGTGTTGGTACTGGAGCGTTGATTTCAATTCATCAGGGGCAGAAAGATAGTATTGGAGCGAAGCAGGTTCTGGCAACTGGACTCTTGTTATTGATAATATCAGTACCGATAGTGTCAGGGGTATTATACTTTTTTTCTGACGATCTTTTACGTTGGCAAGGTGCTCAGGGAAGAGTATTTGAATTGGGACAGCAATATCTTAACGTTCTTATTGGAGCTTGTATTTTTTCCTTGGGTTCAATCTCGATGCCATTTCTATTGCGCAATGATCATAGCCCCAAGCTCGCTACCTATTTAATGGTCTTAGGTGCAATACTCAACATAGTATTTGACTACGTATTTATCGTCTTCCTTGGGTGGGAGTTGACTGGCGCTGCTATTGCAACAGGTGGAGCTCAAATGGTAGTGACTGTCTTGGGAGCTGGTTATTTTTTCTCCCAAAAGGCAACATTGAGCTTATGTGTATCCGACCTCAAAATTAAGTTATTTCTAGTACCTAAGATTATTAATACCGGAATTGCGAGTTTTTTTATGTATGCCTACGGTGCAATTATGGTTGCTGTTCATAATGGTTTATTTGCTCATTATGGTGACCAAATGATAATCGGTGCTTATGCAATTCTTGGGTATATTGTAACAGTGTATTATCTCATTGCTGAAGGTACTGCAAACGGTATGCAGCCATTAGTGAGCTTCAATCATGGCGCTTGCCATCAGTATAACGTTAGAAAATTACTCAAAATGGCAACAGTAAGCGCAGTATTAATAGGGCTTGTATTTGTGTGCTTATTGAATCTATTTCCCAAAGAGTTTGTTTCTGTGTTTAATGACTCTGACGAACAACTGATTAAAAATACTATTTTAGGTATACGAATACACCTTATTGCACTTGCGCTTGATGGTTTTCTTGTTGTAGCTGCGGCTTATTATCAGGCGATAAATAAAGGTGGGAAAGCTATGTTTGTGATAGTTGGTAATATATTGATTCAGTTGCCTTTTCTATATCTAATGCCCAAGCTGATGGGGGTTATAGGAATATGGATTGCTTATCCAATGTCGAATGTAGTCTTAAGTATTGTTGTCATTTTTATGTTAATTAAAGATGTTCGTCGATATCAAATTGAAAAGCCACAGCAGGTTTTTGTCTAAGGTTTTTAGTTGTTTTTCAGAGATATTAGCGCTTTAATTTCAGTAACCCCAAAGAGAATTTATCTATATTTTATGAATTTATATTCATTTTGATTGGTTTTTTAATTCTAGTTTGTATATTTCAATTTAAACCTTGAAGATGTTGGCGATTAAACCTTATATCATTCAGTTACTTATGGTCATTTTTTATTTGAAGCAACATCGCATTTTGCGTTACCATATTGATGATTGTGTTAAATGTAAGGTGGAAGTTTTTTGTAATTTATATAATTCACTCACTAGTCTTAGTATTGAGACAGATTATCGGGGTGAGTCCCTATAATGTAACGTTTGCGTTAGTGTGTTTCCAAGACACAGCATTAGAATCTAAAAAAAACGAAAGGGATATATTGCATGGCTAGTCAGTTCCGAATGGACTCTATTCCTGGTTCACTTATCGTTGTCGGTGGTACGAATGAACCATGGTTGTCAGTACTAGAGCAGGTCGGTTGGCGTTGTACTCAATGTGCAGATTTGCGTAAAGCAGACTCATTATTTAATGAGACCGGACCCTGTATTGGTATTGTTGATTTGAGTCATGATGAGTTTAGTCTTAATGGTATTGCTAATTTGGTCAGTAACCATAAACAAGTTCGTTGGTTAGCATTTATACGAGAGTCACAGCTAAGTTCTGACACCATCTGTCAGTTTATAGTCAACTTTTGTATTGATTTTTTCACCGCGCCAATCCCAGATGCTCAATTGCTGAGTACTATTGGACACCAGCTTGGTATGTTAAAGCTGGAGAAAAAAGTATGGCCCAATTATGGTAGTAATAACAATATTGGTTTGATTGGTAACTCGATACCAATCAAACGCTTGGGAGATCAAATTAAGCGTATTGGTCCAACAGATGTTAGTATTTTGATTTATGGAGAGAGTGGCACGGGCAAAGAGACCGTGGCTCGAGCTGTGCATAACACATCATCACGCTCGCAGAAAGAATTTATTTCAGTTAATTGTCGAGCGATGTCAGAGAGACGTTTAGAAAGTGATTTATTTGGTATCAACCGCGATGATCCATCAGAACCATCAATTTTAGAGAAAGCAGATGGTGGTACGATTTTACTCAATGATATTTTGACGTTACCTCATTCTCAGCAACTTAATTTATTACGTTTTTTACAGGAAGGTACAATAGATACTGAAGAAGGTAGACGGGAAATAGATGTTCGTATTCTCACTGCCAATTCTGGTGATATTGAAAAGGCGTTAATGGATGGTAATTTTAACGATGAGCTTTATCACTATATCAACGTTCTACGAATTAACGTCCCAAGCTTGAAAGAACGTGTAGGAGATATTGCCATCTTAGCTCGTCACTTTCTTCAAGAATATTCAAAGGAATATAATGCTCAAGCGAGAAGTTTCACTGAGGAGGCTACACGTGAGTTAACTCGCTATCATTGGCCTGGAAATGTTCGTGAATTAATGAACCAAATTAAGCGTATTGTATTGATGTCTGATACTGTGATGTTAGATGAGCAGCATTTGGATTTACCTAAACGAAGTGAAGGCAAGAGGAGTTTAAAGAGCATTCGTGAAAGCAGTGAACGTGATGCATTACTAGTTGTTTTGGAATCACATTGCGGACAAGTTGCGATGGCAGCTAAAGAGCTTGGGGTCTCTCGTGCAACCATGTACCGGTTACTCAATAAACATAATTTAATTACTGATATAGTAACCTAAATAGGTGTGGTCACACTTTTTTGTGTGGCGCACCTTTATCCTAGTCTGATTATATAAATGGTTAATAACTCTATAAATTTGCCTAACTTTAGTTAAATATTATATTTTTATAAACTAGTGTCAATTATAAGAGTGGGAAATGCTTTATTATATCTTACTGATAAAAATGCATTGAAATATTAGTCAATATGCATAAAATTGTGTTGTGAGTTTATACTCACATCCCTACATTTATTTGGATTAATTATTTACTAGGAGGCGGAAATGAAACATATCAACATTACATCATTTATCGATGCCTCTAATTTTCGTGCTTCTATTTTCGCGGGATACAGAACTGTAACTTGTACCTGTGATTTTAGAGCGGCAAAAGTAATGTAATTAGTCCGTAACCATTTATTTTAATTGGCTGCGGAAAAGCAGCGAATTAAAAGAGATCCTACTTTCGACTTATTCGTTGATTTTTCTCGGCCATATTGATTGGAGAATTATCATGAGTCAATCTGTTTATTTAAAACTTGCCACCTTTTTAGTTAAAGCTGATCTACGCCTTGAAAATAGGAAATGGAAGCGTCGTGTTCGCCGTGCTGCTTTCCATGCTCCAGTGAACAATTCTCACCTTATGCATGATATCGGTTTAGAAGCAGATGGTCGTTTTATCGCAGATACTGTTCCTGACAATGTAAAAACTGAACGCCGTATTCGCCATCTTCGGCGAGTCCTAAGTTTGCGAATATCGACGTAACAGTCTGGCCAGCTAAGTCTTTTTTTAGGTGGCCTTAAATGTGTCTGCCAGTCAGTATAATCTGGCTGGCGTCCTTAATTTTAAGGGCATGGATTTGAGTAGGTAGTACCAATTTCTTGTAACCCAAGCAGTAACTCTTCACTGAGCTCAATATCTAAACTATCAATGTTAGATTTTAACTGCTGTAAGTTTGTTGCACCTATAATGTTTGAAGAAACAAAAGGTCTTTGATTAACAAAGGCTAGTGCCATTTGGGCAGGTTCTAAGTCATGCTCTTTTGCCAATTTTACGTAAGCTTCAGTTGCTTGAATTCCTTGAGGTGTAAAATAACGTACGAAGCGTTCAAATAAAGAACATCTAGCTCCGTTAGGGCGAACATTATTCAGGTATTTACCACTCAAACATCCAAAAGCAAGAGGTGAATAAGCTAATAGTTGAACCCCTTCATAATGGCTTATTTCAGACAAACCAATCTCAAAACTCCGATTAAGCAGATTGTAAGGATTTTGAATTGAAACAATACGTGGTAGTTCGTGCTTTTCGGCTAAACGAAGTAATGTCATAACACCCCATGGTGTCTCATTAGATACTCCTAAATAGCGTATTTTTCCTGCTTGAATAAGACCAGCTAGACTTTCGAGGGTTTCGATCAGAGTCACTTCTTCCTGTTGGTCAGGGTATGGATAGTTTAGTTGACCAAAGCAATTTGTCCGACGTTGAGGCCAATGGAGTTGGTAGAGGTCGATATGATCCGTTTGTAATCGCTTTAAACTACCGTCTATTGCTTGATGAATATTACGTCTATCAAGACTCATATTATCTCGAATATAAGGTATGTTTCTTGGGCCTGATACTTTAGTGGCTAGCACCACTTTTTCTCTTTTTCCGGATTTTTTCAACCAGTTGCCAATATATGTTTCAGTTAAACCTTGAGTATCTGCTTTGGGAGGAACAGGATACATTTCTGCTGTATCAATAAAGTTTACTCCGCGTTCAAGAGCATAATCTAGTTGTTCAAACGCATCTCGTTCGGAGTTTTGCTCACCATACGTCATAGTGCCGAGGCATATTTGGCTTATTTCAAGAGTGGAATGAGGTAACTTGTTGTATTGCATTGAACTTCCTTACTCTATTAGCTTTTCCTACCAATATAGGGTATAGCAACGCAAGATTAAATGTATGTTAGTAACAATTTCGCAAAACTTTCAATGTTAACTAAAGTTTAACATGGAGGTAAAGTATGCAGAAAAGTCAGTTAGATAAGTGGATTCATGGTCATCATAAGGATAATTACCAGCCACCAAAGGTATTTGTGATTGGTTGTTCAGACCTGTCCCATTACCTGCTTGCAGTAGAATACAAACACAAATTAGAGCCGATCAAAGAAAAAGATCAACCAATACATTTTGAGTCTCTAGATTTGGTTAAAGAGGTTTTATTAAAACTGGGCGTTGAAAAGGCTTATTTGCGTCTGCACAATACCTATGATGAATGTGGTGCAGGTGATGGTCCATTTTATTATGATATTGAACTATCTTTAACCACTCACTAGCAGAAGTTTTGAGCCAAAATGCGTGAGGTAAATTGTGTGCGAAGATAAAAACCGCGAGGTAATGTCATGATAGGTTTGCCAGCAGATCCATAAGCTTCAGTTAAAATGCGACTATGCGCAGCTTTTGGTCTTAACTGTAGTACTTGACCGTGGTGAGCTGTGATTTCTTCAACATGACCTAGGACGATCATTTCCATCAATTCTTCCCAGTCTGCTTTAAGTTGTGAGTTTTCTTCTCTGCTTGGAGACCAGATCAAGGGGGTTCCAACTCGGCGTTGAGCTAAAGGTATCTCTCGTTCTCCCTCGACTGGGATCCAGAGTACTCGAGAAAGCTTGTTACGCACATGACTGGTTTCCCAGGTCAGTCCTTGTGTACCAATTAATGGAGCCACACAGACGAATGTGGTTTCTAGAGGTTTTCCTACGTAACTGATGGGGATAGTTTTTAATTCGATGCCTAAATGTGCGAAGTCTTGTTGAGCTTTACTCCCAGAATGGGCGCCTAGATGCCATTCTAGAAGTTGTCCAACCCAACCTTTATTCCTTTTTAGGTTTGGTGGGACAGTGACGTTAGCCTCTTTAGCTAATTCTCTAAAGCTGATACCAGCAATATTAATCGCTCGATTGAGCAGTTCTTGTTCTGATTTTGGTTCAGTCTTCATGAAAATGTCTTGGATCTTAAATACAAGCTCTAGTGTATCGGATTTATGCCCAAAGTGTCGAAGCTTGATCCTACTTGATAAAAGATCTGGATAACTATAGTTATCCACAGTATACAGCATTAGAGGAGAGTCATAGCTAAGAATGTATGAATAAACAGTGGTTTTTCTGGTACTTATAACTTGCACTTTAGGAATTTCCTTTGTTTTACAAGATCCTTATGTGGATAAAATGAACTATGATGGATCTTTAACCGATCTAACTCCGAGGGTAGGTAGTTAATTTTTATTATCGGTACTAATGACATGATGTTCTTACTAAATTTATGATTTTTAGTATTTTTTTTTTATTCTCTATTTTTATGTGAAATTCTTCCTCACAATGAAATCTAATTTAGATTGCTTTTTATGGAACTTTTCACATAGTTATGCACAGAAAAGGTGAATAAATGTGGAGTGTGTCTCACCGTATTGTGAATAACTACTTGTTTAGACGAAAAGTATTCATAAATTGCTCTTCGTAGCATATTTTATGTGTGAATTATGAGAGTAAGTTTGCTACATCTGGGTATATGTGGAAAAATCACAGTAATTAAGAATTTATTAGAGGTTGGCCAGTGATAGATGGCGATGGTTACCGATTAAATGTGGGAATAGTAATTTGTAACAACCATGGTCAGGTCTTCTGGGCTAAACGATACGGACAACATTCATGGCAGTTTCCTCAAGGGGGAATTGATGATGGAGAAACTCCTGAGCAGGCAATGTTCAGGGAGTTGTATGAAGAGGTTGGTCTTACTGATAAAGATGTAAAAATCGTAGCAACGAGTCGGCATTGGTTAAGATATAAGCTACCCAAGAGATTAGTTCGTTGGGATTCAAAGCCTGTCTGTATTGGACAAAAACAGAAATGGTTTCTTCTTCGTCTAGATTGTGATGAATCACAGGTTAACATGCAGCGAGGAAATGCCCCTGAATTTGATGGTTGGCGCTGGGTAAGTTATTGGTATCCTGTTAGACAAGTGGTGTCTTTTAAGCGTGATGTTTACCGCAGAGCAATGAAAGAGTTCTCTGCGGTTGCTATGCCATTTAAAGAGCGTAAAGCGAAAGGTAAGCGTAAGAACAGAAGAGGGTAGACATGCTTTCTCAACTAAGGGACATTGTTGAACAGGTATCCAAACTAGATGATGTTCACCAAGCTTTAAAAGTTCTAGTTAAGCAAACGTGTAGTGCAATGAATACTGAGTGCTGTACGGTTTACCTTGCTAATGAAGACATGCAACGCTTGGAACTGATGGCTACTCAGGGGCTTAAATTTAAGGGAAAAAAAATCCATGTTAACTTTAGCGAAGGGCTGGTTGGTTTGGTCAAGCGTAGCGCTGAACCTCTTAACCTTGCTGAAGCATCAAAACATCCCAATTTTAAATACTTTTCTCAACTTGGGGAAAAGGTCTACCAAAGTTTTCTTGGCATACCGATCATTTACCGTAGACAAGTGCTCGGTGTATTGGTGGTACAGCAAAAACAGCCGCGTCAATTTAATGAAATCGAAGAATCTTTTTTAGTCACACTAGCGGCTCAGTTAGCTGTGATTATTGCTCATGCCCAGACCCAAGGACAATGGCGCCTTGAAAAAGAGCAAGATGAAATTAGAGGAATAGCGGCGTCTCCCGGCGTTGCTATCGGTGAATTTCGATGGGACGATACACAGCTTGATTTATCAGAAGTGTACCCAGCATCTACGCTGGATGTTGAGCGTGAACAAGAGTGGTTATTGTTAGCCATTGAAGAAGCACTTAGTGATTTTCGTAGGATGCGAAAAAAGTTAGATGGTGAAATCAATAAGGACGCTCTGGCCATATTTGATCTTTTTACTCACTTACTTAATGATCCCATGCTGCGCAAAGATCTTAAGACTCAGGTTGAAAAAGGAGACCGAGCTGACTGGGCATTGAGGCAAGTGGTTGAGAACTACTCCAATCGATTTGCAAAAATGTCAGATGTATATATGCGTGAGAGAGCTCAGGATGTTAAAGAGCTCGGTCAACGTTTGCTTTTGTTTTTGCACAATAAAGAGAAGAGTCAGCCTGAGTTTGAAAAACCTATTATCTTAGTTGTTCGAGAACTAACTGCGACCCTTTTAGCGTCTGTCCCCAAGGATAAATTACTCGCCGTTGTTGCACTAGAAGGTGCAGTAAATTCCCATGCTGCGATACTGTCTCGTGCTTTTGGAATTCCTACTGTGATGGGAGTTACGCTCAACTTGAAAGCGATTAATGGTAAAGTCGGTATTGTTGATGGTTATAGTGGAAAGTTGTTTATTTCACCTAATAAGCAACTGCTGAGAGAGTACCATGAGCTGGTTGATGAAGAGAGTGAACTTGCTACTATGGTCAACCAGACGGTTTTGGAACCGGCACGTACCAAAGACGATATACGTATTGAAGTTATGCTTAATTCAGGGTTGAGCGCTGATGCCAATATAGCGTTAAATCAAGGTGTCGATGGTGTAGGTTTATACAGGACGGAAATTTCATTCTTGCTTCATCATCGCTTCCCATCTGAAGAAGAGCAGGTTAGTCAGTATAAATCAGTTCTTAGCGCTTACCCGGACAAACGTGTTGTAATGCGCACGTTAGATATAGGTGGAGATAAAGCCTTACCTTATTTACCAATAGAAGAGGATAACCCTTTTCTTGGCTGGCGTGGAATTCGTTTTACACTCGATCATCCAGATATTTTTCTTATGCAGATAAGAGCGATGATGAGAGCAAGTGTGGATCATCATAATCTTAGTATTTTACTTCCTATGGTATCTGGTGCTCAGGAGCTTGATAGTGCACTGGAATTGATTGAACGCGCTCATCTGGAGTTGGTTAAGCTGGATAATCGAATTACTATGCCTGCCATTGGTGTAATGATTGAGGTTCCATCTATGATATATTTGTTACCTCTCGTCGCAGAAAAAGTGGACTTTGTTTCAATAGGAACCAATGACTTAACTCAATATTTATTGGCTGTTGATCGAAATAATGCTCGAGTTGCAAATGTTTATGAGTCGATGCACCCTTCAGTCGTGATGGCTCTTGAACATATCCACCGAACTTGCGAACAACTCAAGTTACCTGTGTGTATCTGTGGGGAGTTAGCAGGCGATCCTATTGGTGCTTTACTCATGGTTGGTCTTGGATATCGAAGTTTAAGTATGAATACGTCCAATGTGGCAAAGGTCAAATATTTGCTTCGACACACAGATAGTAGTGAGTTGCGTGAGCTTGCGACTAAAGCCTTGATGAAACCTTATGGCAATGATATTTATGCCATGATGAAAACTTTTTTCGATGACAAAGGATTCTCCGGTTTTATCCGAGCAGGCAAATAATAAGGAACAATGTGAATATTGAATTTTTAGTCATGCTAGTCCTTCTTGGAGGCATCGTTGGGATTATGGCAGGGCTGCTTGGCATTGGTGGTGGTTTAATTGTGGTGCCCGCATTGTTGTTGCTTTTACCATTGGCTGGTATAGATCCTACGATTTGTATGCAAATTGCTCTAGCGACTTCTCTTGCCTCTATTATCGTTACTTCCGGCTCATCCGCTTTCAATCATTTTAAGCTCGGTAATGTCGATATCTATGTCGTAAAATGGTTGATGCCAGGAGTTGTTGTCGGCGGCTTTTTAGGCGCAAATATTGCTGAATGGATCCCGTCAGAATATTTACCAAAGGTCTTTGGTTTCATAGTGTTAGGTTTGGCTATACAAATGTTGTTTTCTATCAAAGGACATAGTATGAAAATGATGCCAGGCAGCCTTATAACCATGGTGGTAGGCACAGTTATTGGTATGGTATCGAGTCTTGCTGGTATTGGTGGTGGGTCTTTATCCGTTCCTTTTCTTAATCGTCATGGAGTAGAAATGCGCAAGGCGATAGGCTCCTCTTCTGTATGTGGATGTTTTATTGCTATTGCGGGAATGATAGGTTTCATCTTGCACGGTTATAAGGCACAATCTCTACCATCGTATAGTATAGGGTACGTTTATTTGCCGGCACTTCTAGCGATTGCATCTGCATCCATGTTGACGACTCGTATTGGCGCTAAAATGGCGACATCCTTACCCACCAGCACATTGAAGAAAATTTTTGCAGTGTTTTTGCTATTTGTGGCAGGAACTATGTTGCTTTAACGAACTCTCATTTAATTATCTTATATACCGAAAAGAGTGGTAGTTTTATGTCTCAAGGATTTCTTGAATTTCCTAATATCGATCCTGTTCTGATTTCTTTGGGACCTTTATCGATTCGCTGGTACGGTCTGATGTACTTGATTGGTTTTGCATTTGCTTTGTGGCTGGCTAATCGGCGGGCAGATAAGCCAGAAAGTGGTTGGACAAGAGAGCAAGTTTCTGATCTTTTGTTTGCTGGATTCCTTGGCGTCGTGATTGGTGGTCGTGTTGGTTATGTTGTGTTCTACAACTTTGACCTATTTCTACAAGACCCTCTTTACCTATTTAAAGTTTGGACCGGTGGGATGTCATTCCACGGCGGCTTGCTTGGCGTAATTAGTGCGATGTTTTGGTATGCTAAGAAAAATGGCCGTACGTTTTTTGGTGTTGCTGATTTTATTGCCCCATTAGTCCCTTTTGGTTTAGGTATGGGACGGCTTGGTAACTTTATGAACTCTGAGCTTTGGGGGCGGGTGACTGACGTGCCTTGGGCGATAGTTTTTCCAAATGGCGGGCCTTTACCTCGTCATCCTTCCCAGTTATATGAGATGTTCCTTGAGGGCATCGTGTTATTCTTGATTCTAAATTGGTTTATTAAAAAGCCGCGCCCATTAGGTGCTGTATCAGGTTTATTTTTAGCAGGTTATGGAACATTCCGCTTCTTGGTAGAATACGTGCGTGAACCTGATGCTCATTTGGGGTTATTTGGTGGCTTCATATCTATGGGACAGATTTTGTCATTGCCTATGCTTTTGGGTGGTATTTTATTGATGGTATGGGCATATAAACGCGGTCATTATAAAGATGTTCTTCCACAGAAAACGAAATAAGGAGCAGATGTGAAACAGTATTTAGATCTTTGTCAGCGTATTTTAGACCATGGCGAATGGGTTGAAAATGAACGTACAGGTAAGCGCTGTTTGACGGTAATTAATGCTGATCTCACTTATAACGTTGCTCAGAATCAATTCCCCTTAGTGACGACTCGAAAAAGCTTTTGGAAAGCGGCAGTCGCAGAGTTGCTAGGTTATATTCGTGGTTATGATAATGCAGATGATTTTCGTAAATTGGGTACTAAAACCTGGGATGCGAATGCAAATAAAAATTCGGCTTGGTTAAATAACCCTTATCGGAAAGGTACAGATGATATGGGTCGTGTTTATGGTGTTCAAGGGCGAGCATGGGCCCAGCCAGATGGTGGTTACATTGACCAGCTACGTAAAATTGTTGATGACTTAACTCATGGTGTTGATGATCGTGGTGAGATTCTCAACTTTTACAACCCTGGTGAATTTCACATGGGCTGTTTGCGCCCGTGTATGTATAGTCATCATTTCTCTCTATTGGGCGACACTTTGTACTTAAATAGTACTCAGCGCTCTTGTGATGTGCCGCTGGGGCTAAACTTTAACATGGTGCAAGTCTATGTGTTTCTGGCTATTATGGCTCAGATCACGGGCAAGAAAGCAGGCCAGGCATACCATAAGATAGTTAACGCGCATATCTATGAAGATCAACTTGAGTTAATGCGTGATATACAACTGAAACGTGAACCATTAAAAGCGCCCACTTTTCATATCAACCCAGAGATAAAATCACTAGAAGATTTGGAAACATGGGTTACATTGGATGATTTTTGGGTTGAAGGTTATGAGCACCATGATCCTATTCAATACCCATTCTCAGTCTAGTTATATATTTATGTAGATGGAGCCGCCAACAGTTGGCGGCTTTTTTATGTGCTGGGTATGGCCAAATACAGAAAAACCCCCAGTAATTGGAATGTCCAACTATTGGGGGGGTAGTTAAGTTGTGTTTTTTTATTCTTTTTCTAGTCGTTATGCACTGAGTACTAAGATAGCACCAGGTAAAACGAGGAACACAGCCAAGAGATACCCAGCGACAACCGCTTTATTTTTTACTGCCATGTCTGAGATGATATCTGCAGCCTTAACCGGTAACTCTCTAAGTACTGGAATGCCGAAAATAAGTAGGGTTGCTAGGATATTGAATGACAGATGGACCAAGGCGATTTGAAGGGCAAATACCGCAAATTCTCCAGATGCGGCGGTTGCTGCTAATAATGCGGTAATACAGGTACCAATATTAGCGCCTAAAGTAAATGGATAGACATCTCTTACTTTTAATACGCCTGAGCCCACAAGTGGTACCATTAAGCTGGTTGTCGTTGATGATGACTGAACCAGCACAGTAACAATCGACCCAGACAGGATACCATGGATTGGGCCACGGCCAATCGCACTTTTCAGGATCTCACGAGCACGCCCAACCATCAGGCTTTTCATCAATTTACCCATCACAGTGATGGCCACAAAAATGGTCGCAATACCGATAGCAATAAGAAATGCTCCTCCCACAGTATCGCCAAAGGTGCTCAATGGCTCTTTGATGGCACCGACAACAGGTTTGGTAATTGGCTTAATGAAGTTTAGCCCCTTTATGCTCATATCTCCGGTTGCCAGAAATGGTGATACTAGCCAATGGGAGGTTTTTTCCAAAATACCAAACATCATTTCCAAAGGAAGGAAGATGGCAACAGCAAGTAGGTTGAAGAAGTCATGAATTGTGGCACTCGCAAAAGCGCGTTTGAATTCTTCTTTGTCGCGGATATGTCCAAGAGAAACCAAAGTATTTGTGACAGTAGTACCTATATTCGCCCCCATTATCATTGGGATAGCAGTTTCGACAGGTAAGCCACCTGCTACAAGGCCGACAATGATAGAAGTCACTGTACTGGAAGATTGAATAAGAGCTGTTGCAACCAGACCAATCATCAAGCCTGCAACTGGGTGTGATGCAAATTCAAATAATACTTTAGCTTGATCGCCTGTCGCCCATTTGAAACCACTGCCAACCATAGATACTGCCAAAAGCAGTAGGTACAGCATGAATGCCAAGTTAGCCCAACGTAACCATCGAGTGGTACTCGAAATAGGCGCCGCTGTTGTAATAGCTTGGTTCATAATTTTTCTCCGTGGACCTTAATTATTTTTATGGTCAATTATTAAATCTGTTGGCGATAGTAGAGGTTAATTATTTCATTAATATTACAGTTAAATTTTGCCAGTTAACTTTACCTATCAAGAGTAGTTAATCGTTTGTTATTATTTGATTTATATGGAATTTTTATTATTAATTGAAACGAATTTGTATTGAAAATTAAAATCTTTGTGATTTATAACGATTGATATTGTCATGTCATCCAATCAATATTTCGTTTTTAATATTGATTGACTCCTCTAATGTTCGGTTTTTTCGAGTTCTTGTTGTCATCAAAAGGTTTTGTTATAACCGATAGAGCAATGTAGTACAGAGAGAATGATCATGTCGCATTTAAACTACAACCACCTTTATTATTTTTGGATGGTATGTAACCAAGGATCAGTCACAAAAGCGGCTGATGCACTTTTTTTGACCCCTCAAACTGTAACAGGGCAGATTAAGGCCTTAGAAGAGCGCATGGGAGGCAAGCTCACCAAGCGAAGTGGTCGAGGTATTGAGCCTACGGAGTTAGGGCAACTGGTTTTTAAATATGCAGATCGGATGTTTGGCCTTAGTTATGAGATGCTAGATATTGTTAATTACAGTCAGCGAGCTAATATATTGTTTGACGTTGGAGTCGCTGATGCTTTATCTAAAAGACTAGTGAGTAAAGTACTCATGATGGCTGTTCCTCCTGATAATAGTATTCACTTACGCTGCTTTGAATCAACGCACGAAATGTTACTTGAGCAGCTATCTCAACATAAGTTAGATATGATTTTGTCGGATTGTCCAGTGGATTCAAGCCAGAGCCCCGGTTTGTTTAGTAAAAAGCTCGGTGAATGCCACATGAGTTTTTTTTCTAGTAGCCGTATAGAGCATGTTCAGTTTCCAGAAGTACTTGAGCAGCGAAAATTATTGATACCGGGAAGTAGGACTGCAATGGGACGAAAAGTACTTCAATGGTTTGATTATAAGGGGATACAACCCAATGTTCTTGGAGAATTTGATGATGTCGCTCTGATGAAGTCTTTTTCTCGTTATCATCCAGATGTGATTTTTTTGGCTCCTTCGTTATATATGTCGGAGGTAGAGAATGACTTACCATTACAGCTTATAGAGCATATTGAAGATCTTAGAGAAGAATACTACGTTATTTTTGCTGAGCGTATGATTCAACACCCTGCGGTTAAGAATGTGTGTGATGCTGATTTCACCAGTTTGTTTCAATAGTAATATTTTTGATTTCAACAAATAGATTACTTGATGCAAATAGATTAGTATCAGCTTTGTAAATGTATCAATTGATAAATAGCAGACTGAGATGTTATTTCGTTGTAAGAGGTGCTAGCCGATGAATTTAAAAGAAATGGAAAAAAATTCTGCCAGAGCGGTAGTACTACTCAAAGCGATGGCAAATGAAAGACGCTTGCAAATTTTGTGTTTGTTACATAATCAGGAGCTTTCCGTGGGAGAGTTGTGCAATCAATTGGAGTTGAGCCAATCGGCATTATCACAGCACTTGGCATGGTTGCGGCGAGATGGCTTGGTTAATACGCGAAAGCAAGCACAAACAGTGTTTTATACACTAAGTAGTGAAGAGGTTAAATCGATGATTCATTTATTGCATAGCTTATATTGTACAGAGGTAGTACAAGCATGAATTCATTGAATAATGATTAACTGTTATCAAGATATAAAAAAACCGGCCTAAGCCGGTTTTTTGCTACTAGAATCAAAAGTTACATTAAAGAGCTTTGATTGCAGCAGCGAAACGAGACTTATGACGTGCAGCTTTATTCTTATGAATAAGGCCTTTAGTCGCCATGCGGTCTAAGATTGGTGTAACTGTAGCAAATGCTTCAGTTGCAGCAGCTTTGTCGCCTGCTTCGATAGCAGCAACAGTTTTCTTCATGTAAGTGCGCATCATTGAACGACGGCTAGCATTGTGCTGGCGACGTTTCTCAGCTTGGATAGCGCGCTTCTTAGCAGATTTACTATTTGCCAAGGGTCTAACTCCCAAAAACTTAAGTTCTGTGACAATTTAAGGGCGAGGAATATCCCCTATTTGCGCTTAAATGTCAAATGATTTGTGTAAAAACCAGTCTACTCCAAACAAACTTTGGATTAGATAAGTTTTCACGGTTAAGATGGCGGGGATTCTATCAGTATTTTTTTTTCATTGCTAATACTAATCTGCTCTAGTTCTGACATTCCTGTCTTAGAGTAGAACTTCATTTCAAGTATTGCAGAACTTTCGAGGTAGTTGTGAGTAAACGTCTACTCAAGTCAGGCCTAATTGTTAGCAGCATGACTTTTATTTCTCGTGTACTTGGATTGGTACGCGATGTTGTGGTGGCAAACTTAATGGGAGCAGGTGCTAGTGCCGATGTGTTCTTTTTTGCCAACAAAATTCCTAACTTCCTGCGACGTTTATTTGCAGAGGGAGCTTTTTCTCAGGCCTTTGTTCCAGTTCTGACAGAATGCCATGCTACAGGGGATATGGACAAGATTCGCCATTTGATAGCACGAGCTGCTGGCACTTTGGGGGTTCTGGTCTCTATTGTGACTGTTCTAGGTGTTTTGTGTTCAGGTGCTGTTACCGCTTTGTTTGGTTTTGGTTGGTTCCTTGATTGGCTTCATGATGGGCCTTCAGCGGGAAAATTTGAATTGGCGAGCTTTATGCTCAAAATAACTTTTCCTTATTTGTGGTTTATAACCTTTGTTGCGCTATCTGGAGCTATATTGAACACCTTGGGGAAATTTGCGGTCTCTTCATTTACTCCAGTATTCCTTAATGTAATGATTATTTTATCAGCTTGGTATATATCTCCCAATATTTCTCAACCTGAAGTAGGTTTGGCGATAGGGGTACTCCTTGGTGGGCTGGTTCAATTTCTGTTCCAAATTCCCTTTCTAATAAGAGCAGGTGTTTTTGTTAAACCTGCTTGGGGGTGGCGCGACCCTGGGGTGGTAAAAATCCGCACCTTGATGATTCCGGCTTTATTTGGTGTCTCCGTTAGTCAGATAAACCTATTGTTTGACACCTTCATTGCTAGCTTTTTACAAACAGGTTCAATCAGTTGGTTGTATTACTCGGATCGTTTGCTTGAGTTTCCTCTAGGTTTGTTCGGTATTGCTATTGCTACCGTTATTTTACCTGCTTTATCGCGTAAGCATGTTGACTCTCACACGACTGGTTTTGCTCACACCATGGATTGGGGAGTAAGGATGGTAATATTACTCGGTGTTCCTGCAACTCTGGGTTTGATGGTGCTAGCGAAGCCGATGCTGATGGTGCTCTTTATGCGTGGTGAGTTTAGCCCTATGGATGTTGAACGTGCATCCATGTCCTTGGTGGCTTATGCGTCCGGTTTGCTTAATTTCATGTTGATTAAGGTTCTAGCTCCTGGCTACTATTCGCGCCAAGATACCAAAACACCAGTGAAGTACGGCATTATTGCGATGGTCGTTAATATGGTCTTTAACGCTATTTTTGCTTGGTTTTACGGGTACGTGGGTCTAGCCATTGCTACGGCATTATCTGCTTTTGTGAATATGTCTCTACTGTACAGAGGGCTGCATTTAGCAGAAGTATACCAGCTGACTCGTCGAACCGTACTTTTCATAGGTAAATCATTGATTGCCGGTGGTCTGATGGCCGGATGTATTTTATGGCAATTAGAAGATATATCTGTTTGGTTGGATTGGGGGTTATCACACAGAGTGTTTTGGCTGACAATACTGATTGGTTTGGGAGCCGCAGTTTATTTAATCACACTTTTGATCATGGGAGTGCGCTTAAAAGATTTAAAAGCCGCGACACAACAAGGATGATATAGTATATAATCCGTCAGTTTCACGTAGTATAAAATTTGAAACCAATAGGACTTAGACGCTCTTAATGGAATTGATCCGAGGTATCCACAACATCACAGCACATCATAAAGGTTGCGTTTTGACGATAGGTAACTTCGATGGTGTACATCTAGGTCATCAAGCTGTTTTGAAGAATCTCTCTGAAAAAGCAAAATATATGGGCTTGCCTTCAACTGTTATGACTTTTGAACCTCAACCATTGGAGCTGTTTCTTAAAAATAAAGCCCCAGCTCGACTAGCTCGCTTGAGAGACAAGTTTGTTCAGTTAAAGAAGCTTGATATAGAACGCTTATTATGTGTCAATTTTAACCAAACCTTTGCTAACCAGACTGCGCAAGAGTTTATTAGTGACTTGTTGGTTAGACGATTGGATGTTAAATTTCTCATCGTTGGAGATGACTTTTGTTTCGGGCGTGAGAGGCAGGGTAACTTTGCCATGCTTAAGGCTGCTGGAAAAGTCCATGGTTTTGATGTAGTGAATACACATAGTTTATGTTTGGATCAACTAAGGATCAGCAGTACAGCGATACGAGAAGCACTTGCGAGTGATGATTTAACACTGGCTAAAAGCATGTTAGGGCGTAATTATAGTATCAGTGGTAGAGTCGCTCATGGTCGAAAACTTGGCAGAACAATCGGTTTCCCTACGGCTAATATTCCACTGAAGCGTTGCGTGTCGCCAGTGGCGGGAGTGTATACCGTCCAGGTGCTTGGTCTAGCAGAAAAGCCTATAGGTGGAGTCGCTAATATTGGCACTCGACCAACGGTTAACGGAATACGACAACAGCTAGAAGTACATTTATTTGACTTTCAAGACGACTTGTACGGAAAGCAGCTCGAAATCGTACTTTTAAGTAAAATTAGAGACGAGCAAAAGTTTGAATCTTTTGACGTACTAAAACAACATATTAAATTGGATGCTGAGGCAGCAAGGGTGTGGCTGCATCAGTATAAAGACCAAGCGGTCTAGTTCACTGCTTGGCATAATGTCTAACTGTCACCCAACACAACGGAATTAAGAATCGATGAGTGAGTATAAAGATACCCTGAACCTTCCTGAAACAGGGTTTCCGATGCGTGGTAATCTGGCAAATCGTGAGCCAGAGATGCTAAAGCGTTGGTACAAAGAAGACCTTTACGGTGAAATCCGCAAAGCGAAAAAAGGCAAAAAATCTTTCGTTCTGCATGATGGCCCTCCATACGCAAATGGTGATATTCATATTGGTCACGCACTAAACAAGATTCTTAAAGACATTATTATAAAATCCAAAACACTTTCTGGTTTTGATGCACCATACATTCCAGGTTGGGACTGTCATGGTCTACCAATTGAACTAATGGTAGAGAAAAAGAAGGGTAAACCTGGCCAGAAGATTTCTTCAGCTGAATTTCGCGAGGAATGCCGTAAGTATGCGGCAGGTCAAGTTGAGGGTCAGAAAGAGAGCTTCAAGCGTTTAGGCATTATGGGGGAATGGGATAAGCCATACCGCACGATGGATTTTTCAACGGAAGCAAATATTATTCGTGCTTTAGGTAAGATTGCAGATAATGATCACTTACTGAAAGGCTTTAAACCCGTTCATTGGTGTACTGATTGTGGTTCTGCATTAGCTGAAGCGGAAGTTGAATACAAAGACAAGGTTTCACCATCGATTGATGTCCGTTTTAAGGCCAGCGATGGTGCTGCTGTATTATCTAAGTTTTCATTAAGCCAAGGCCATGAAGGGCAAGGTGATATTTCTATAGTCATTTGGACTACAACACCTTGGACTTTACCAGCAAACAGAGCAGTATGCTTACACGAAGACTTAGAATACGTTTTAGTTCAAGTCGAAGGGGATAACCCGGAGCGCATCATTGTTGCTTCCGAGCTTGCTAAAGATGTGATGGATCGAGTTGGTATTGAACATTTCCACAATTTAGGTTTTGCTCAAGGTAGTGATTTAGAACTATCTCAGTTTGAGCATCCATTTTATGATTTCAGTGTGCCAGCCGTTCTTGGCGATCACGTTACCACTGAATCAGGTACAGGGGTTGTGCATACTGCTCCAGGCCATGGACAGGAAGATTTTGTAGTCGGTAAGAAATACGATTTAGAAGTAGCAAACCCAGTTGGTTCTAATGGTGTGTATCTGCCAGATACTGAACTATTTGCTGGACAACATGTATTTAAAGCCAATGATGCGGTTGTTGAAACGTTAAAAGAAAAAGGTGCATTGCTTCACCATCATGCATATGAGCACAGTTATCCTCATTGCTGGCGTCATAAAACTCCTATCATTTTTCGTGCAACTCCGCAGTGGTTTGTGTCGATGGATAAAGCAGGTCTTCGCAGTAAAGCACTTGAATCTATCAAAGATGTCGAGTGGATGCCTGAATGGGGGCAAAGCCGAATCGAAGGTATGATTGAAGGTCGTCCTGAATGGTGTATCTCTCGTCAACGTACTTGGGGTGTGCCAATTGCACTCTTTGTTCATAAGGAAACAGCAGCGCTACATCCTCGTTCTTCAGAGCTTATGGAGCAGGTAGCACAATTAGTTGAACAAAAAGGTATTCAAGCTTGGTGGGATCTAGAAGTAGCAGACTTATTAGGTGACGATGCGGCCAAATACGAAAAAGTGTTAGATACATTGGACGTATGGTTTGATTCTGGTGTTACTCACTACTCGGTAGTAGATACTCGCGAAGAGTATAATGGTCATAGTGCAGATCTATATTTAGAGGGGTCGGATCAACATCGTGGTTGGTTCCAATCTTCGCTGATATCATCAATTGCGATGAAAGGTGAAGCCCCATATAAACAAGTATTAACGCATGGATTTGTTGTTGATGGGCAAGGCCGTAAAATGTCTAAGTCTATCGGTAATGTTGTTGCTCCAAAAGATGTCACCAATAAACTAGGTGCGGATATTCTGCGCTTATGGGTAGCTTCTACGGATTACACTGGCGAAGTGGCGGTTTCTGACGAAATTTTAAAACGTAGTGCTGATGCTTACCGTCGTATTCGTAATACGGCACGATTCTTCTTAGCCAATTTGAGCGGCTTTAATCCAGCAACAGATATCGTTCCTGCAGAAGAAATGGTAGCGTTGGATCGCTGGGCTGTAGGGCGTGCACTTGCGGCTCAGGAAGAAATTATTCAAGCTTATGGTGAGTACAACACTCATGCAGTGACGCAGCGTCTAATGCAATTCTGCTCGATTGAAATGGGTTCTTTCTATCTAGATATTATTAAAGATCGTCAGTACACAGCAAAACGTGGTGGGCATGCTCAGCGTAGCTGTCAAACGGCACTTTATTATATTGTTGAAGCACTAGTTCGCTGGATGGCGCCAATAATGTCATTTACTGCTGATGAAATTTGGAATGAAATGCCGGGTGAACGTGAAAAATTTGTTTTCACAGGAGAGTGGTTTGAAGGGTTACATGGTCTTGCCGATGGTGAGGAACTAAACAATAGCTTCTGGTCCGAAATTCAGGCGGTTAGAACTGCTGTTAATAAGCTTTTAGAAACGGCCCGTAACGACAAGATAATTGGTAGTGCACTGCAAGCTTCAGTTATCCTATATGTAGACGATGACCTAGCTAAAAAAGTGACTAAACTAGCGGATGAACTACGTTTCGTACTGCTTACTTCAGCTACGACTGTGAAGCCTCTTAGTGATAAATCTGATGCTGCTCAGGCGACGGACATTGAAGGCCTATTTGTTGAAGTGTCAGCCATGGATGCGGAAAAATGTGATCGCTGCTGGCATCACTCTCCTGATGTAGGAACTCTTGAGGGCCATGAGAAAATTTGTGGCCGTTGTGTATCTAATATCGAAGGAGAGGGTGAAGTTCGTAAGTTCGCTTAAACATAGCGAGTGTTACCTTCATTTGGAACTTTATAGTTAATCAATAGCCCCAGTATTTACTGGGGTTATTTATAGGAAATATATGAGTGAACAAGCATTAACTTTCAAGCAATCTGGAGTGCGTTGGCTTTGGGTAGCTGTAGTTATCTTTCTGATGGATATTGGCATTAAACTTTTGGTCATGGATACCATGGATTATGGTTGGGCTAATCGTATTGAAGTTTTACCTTTTTTTAATCTACTTTATGTCCATAACTATGGCGCAGCGTTTAGCTTTTTGAGTGATCAAGCAGGGTGGCAGCGCTGGTTATTTACCGGTATCGCCTTCGCTGTTACTGGCTTGCTGACATATTGGATGAGCAAGCTTCCGGCAAATGAGAAGTGGAACAATATTGCCTATGCGATGATTATTGGTGGAGCTGTAGGAAATGTCTTTGACCGTGTTGTACATGGCTTTGTTGTAGACTACTTGGATTTTTTCTGGGGTAGTTATCATTGGCCCGCTTTTAATCTTGCTGATAGCACTATTTGCATTGGTGCTGTCATGATAATCCTAGATGGATTTCGTAAAAAATCCTGAAAAGTATGAGTAACGCTTAAACCTATTTTGGCCTTTGAGATTATAGAGCGATGCTTAAGCTCTCTGTACATCTATTGCATCGTGGCCAGTTTACAAAAATAAGGAAACCATATTGTGATGACTATTGTCCAACAATCTGCAGTTACTCTGCATTTTACTATTAAGCTCAAAGATGGTTCGGTAGCAGACAGCACACATAGCATGGGAAAGCCTGCCAAGTTGGTGATGGGTGATGGTAGTCTGAGTGAGAATTTTGAACAATGTCTTTTAGGGCTTGGTGTAGGTGAGAAAAAAGTGATTGAACTCCAAGCTAAAGATGCGTTTGGTGCACCCAACCCTGATAATGTCCACCATATGGACCGAGCTAAGTTTGTCGGTGATGCTGAAGTTGAAGTCGGGACGGTTATGGCTTTTTCAGGCGCTGGTGGTGTGGAAATTCCTGGCGTCATTACGGAAATTGCAGGTGATTCTGTCACGGTAGACTTTAATCACCCTTTGGCTGGGCAAGATGTGACTTTTGAAGTTGAGATTTTGTCAGTAGAATAATGAACCAAAGTGATAATACACTCATTATGAGCAATGATATGAAAATTCTTTTAGCCAATCCACGTGGCTTTTGTGCAGGCGTTGATCGAGCGATTAGCATTGTTGAGCGTGCACTGGAGCTTTATCAGCCGCCAATTTATGTTCGCCATGAAGTGGTACATAACCGATTTGTTGTTGAAGGGCTTAAGCAACGTGGGGCAATTTTTGTTGAAGAGCTTTATGAAGTCCCTGACAATAATATTGTTATTTTTTCAGCTCATGGTGTTTCTCAAGCGGTTCGTAAAGAAGCTAAAGAGCGGGATTTAACAGTGTTCGATGCCACTTGCCCACTCGTTACAAAAGTTCATATGGAAGTTGCACGAGCAAGTCGTAAGCATATGGAAGTAGTACTTATAGGGCATGCAGGGCATCCTGAAGTAGAAGGTACTATGGGTCAATATGCAAGTGAACAGGGAGGAATGTATCTAGTTGAGACGCCATCAGATGTGCTGGGCTTAAAAGATAAAGTTCAAGATACAACCAACTTGCATTATGTCAGCCAAACGACCTTATCCGTTGATGAAACGGCTGATGTTATTGAAGAACTTCGTCGAGTTTTCCCTAATATTCAAGGTCCGCGTAAAGATGATATTTGTTACGCGACTCAAAATCGTCAAGATGCAGTGCGCGATATGGCCGTAGATGTCGACGTTGTGATTGTTGTTGGTTCTAAGAACTCGTCTAACTCAACCCGCTTGAAAGAGCTTGCTGAAAAACTGGGTACGCCTGGTTATTTAATCGATTGTCCAGAAGACATCGAACCTAAGTGGCTTGAAGGTAAAGTCAAAGTAGGAGTCACAGCAGGAGCTTCTGCCCCAGAAGAACTTGTTAATAAAATACTTGACCGTATTCAAGAGCTTGTTGGTACTCGAACTGTACAAGAGATACAGGGTAGAGAAGAAAATATGTTTTTTGAAGTACCCAAGGAATTGCAAGTTAAGCAAATAGATTAAACTTCCTAAGGTTGATTTAAAGTTTTTAAAGCAGACTCCTAGTTTTGGTTGAACAGTGACTAATAAATTGCACAAAGGCTCCTAGCGGAGCCTTTTTGTCGGTTTAAGTTGTTTCCTTTACAGTGGTACTATTGTCTATCCCTTCATGTTCAAAATGATTTTGCTTGGGAAGCTTGATGACATAGACGGTAACTATGAGTGAAAATACAATACCTACTATGGTCGATGTGGAAATGGGGAGTCCCAAGCCAAGGCTGCTGCTATTGAGAATAAAACTGATCACAACCGTTGTCATAAAGATAGCGGGAATAGTGGTTATCCAGTGGAGTTGATTATTACGAACCAGGTAAGCGGATGCAGTCCACAACATCATAACCGCGGTGGTTTGATTGGCAAATCCAAAGTAGCGCCATATGACTCCAAAGTCAATTTGAGTCAGTATACCGCCTATGACAAAGAGTGGAACCGCTACCATAAGACGGCTGCGTAAGGTTTTTTGTTCCATATTAAAATATTCTGCCAATATCAGACGACTTGAGCGAAATGCGGTATCTCCAGAGGTAATGGGAAGAATAACCACGCCTAAGAAAGCTATTACTCCACCCAGCACTCCTAACAAACCAAAAGAAGCGCTATACACTACGTGACCTGGTCCTCCTGTGCTCACAGCTTGAGACAGTGCGTCTAAATTGTCGAAGAATGACAGTGCAATCGCACACCAAATAAGAGCAATAATGCCTTCACCAATCATTGCGCCATAGAAAATAAATCGACCATTACGTTCGTTTTCCATACAGCGAGCCATGAGTGGTGATTGAGTGGCATGAAATCCTGATATAGCCCCACACGCAATGGTGATAAATAGTGCGGGCCAAAGTGGCATATCATTTGGGTTAAGGTTGGTAAACATGTCCTTGGCCTGAAAATCACCCATCACTGTATATTCATTTGATAGTGCGACTGCTGTTATCAGGCTAATCGACATAAAGAGAAGCAAAGCACCAAATAATGGATAAAAACGGCCAATAATTTTGTCTACTGGGACAAGAGTGGCAATGATGTAATAGGCAAAAACTGTAATCACTATAGTTGAAATATTAACAGTAAAGTCCGTCTGATCGTTGATAAGGTTAGTTATCATTCCTGCTGGAGCAGATACGAATACTACCCCGACAAGTAGTAGTAAGACTATGGCAAAAATGTTCATAAAGTGCTTTGCGCCATTGCCAAGGTATCGGCCAGTAATAGTTGGAATTGATGCCCCACCATTACGCACAGATAACATGCCAGAGAAGTAATCATGCACTGCGCCTGCAAAAATACAGCCGATGACGATCCAAAGCATAGCTGCTGGGCCATATAAAGCCCCCATTATTGGACCGAAAATTGGACCAACGCCAGCGATATTGAGTAGTTGGACCAGATAAACTTTCTTCGTTGACATTGGTACATAGTCAACTCCATCAGATTGACTATGTGCTGGGGTTTGTCGTTTTTCATTGATATTGAATACTTTTTCAATAAAACTTCCATAAAGGAAGTAGCCTCCAACTAGGGCCGCAACACAGCTTAAAAACCAAAACATGACACTTGCTCCTCAGTGATTAGTTAATTAGTAAATCTGTATGTTACACACCTCTATCACTAGGTTCTGTTAGCTTGGTGGCTGTTCGAGACAAACAAGAATTAAAATGTACGGTTATATTGACGTGCAAAGGGCGCATAGGCACCCTTATCCTATGAAATACTTTAAGAACAAGGAAACGCAGTGAGAGAACTTACTTTTATAATAGTGGCAACAATGTTATTGGGCTGTGTGGCGAGTACAGAACAACTTGCTCAGAAAGGCGATTGGTATACGATAGGCTATCAAGACGGTATCCGAGGTAATCATCAGCGTTCAGTTAGTGCTCTTGCCAAATTGGGAAGTACAAAGCATGGAGATTACGACCAAGGTTATCTAACTGGAATTGAAGAGTTTTGTAATCCCAATCATGCTTATCAAATGGGGCTCACTGGTAAGTACTATGATGGAGTTTGTGAGGGGACTGAAGAGGCGCAAAAGTTTCGAATGGAATGGCAACGTGGCTGGTATGAATATTCCAATTGACCAATTATAGCTTGGATTTTTTGGCAAAATTATGCGTTTTTCTGTAACGCAGAAGTGGTTTCCCTCGGAGCTCACCCTTACCCTGTTATGGTGCATATTTTTAGTGATCTTGGTGGTAATGTGGGTATTACTCATATTGAACGTTTAGAATATTAGCTGGCTAAGGCAAGTGGCGCCTAACTTCAAGTTAGGCGCTTTTACTTAAGTACCATTTGTATCAATGACGGCTTTTCTCAAATAACCATGCTGAAGATTTAACTTTTCTCTAGCGGTTTCTTTTTCTAGGCCAGTCAAGATCATCAAAATGGCTAGCTTGACATCATATTTAGTTTCTTCGAGTACATCTTTGGCTTTTTGACTGTCGCAATCCGTAGCTTGTATCACAATTCGCGTCGCTCTAGCGATAAGTTTGGCATTGGTTGCTTTCACGTCAACCATTAGATTTTGATAGCTTTTACCTAAACGTATCATGCTTGCTGTGGTTAGCATGTTGAGAACCAGCTTTTGTGCTGTGCCTGATTTTAAACGTGTTGAACCTGTCAGAGCTTCTGGGCCTACAACAGGGCAAATCGCTATGCTGGCGATATTTGCAATTGGAGAGTCTGAGTTACAAGATAAAGCGATGGTCGTTGCTCCTATCTTGTTGGCATACTCTAATCCACCAATAACATAAGGAGTGCGTCCACTGGCCGCTATACCTACGACTAGGTCGCGATTGGTAAATTCGATATTTTTTAAATCTTGTTCTCCCATCGTTGGTGAATCTTCTGCCCCTTCTTTGGCTTTTAATATAGCGTCATTACCACCTGCAATTAACCCAATCACCATGTTATCTGGCACACCGAAGGTTGGCGGACATTCTGAGGCATCCAATATGCCGAGGCGGCCACTTGTCCCAGCTCCCATATAGACTAATCGACCACCTGCTTTAAATACATCGGTTATCTTATCGACGGCAAGTACGACCTCTGGTAGGACTTTTTCTACCGCAAGAGGCACCTGCTTATCTTGTTGATTGAGACGCTGCACAATAGCCAATGATGGAAGTAAATCGATGTCCATTGTTTCTGGGTTGCGGTCTTCAGAAATTAAGTGAGAAAGTGTTGCTATCAGTATGTCGTTAGTCATTGTTCGTGGTATTCCATGCATCTAAATTGAGTTAATCGGCAAAGTATATGACACCCAGAGAAGCTTCTCTGCTTGAACCAGTTACTTGTGGCGCATTGTTTGGTAGATTGTGGATACGGCGATAAGCAAGCCAAGCAAATGCCATTGCCTCAATGTTTTGACTGTCGAATCCTTCTGAATCGGTTACTTCCACTGCCCATGATGGTAATAAAGCCTTTAGACGTACCATTAAAAGCGGGTTTTTAGACCCTCCACCACATACTAAAAGTTTTGGTTGCTTACCTTGCTTATATTTTTCAACTTCATTGCTGATGGTGATAGCCGTATACTCACACAAGGTCCGTTGAACATCTTCGCTATTGCATGAGTGTTTATCTAAAATCGCCTCTAACCATGGAAGGTTAAACAGCTCACGACCTGTACTTTTTGGGGAGGACTTTTCTAGATAGGGCTCTTTTAGCATCTCATGTAGAAGTGGAGTATTGACTGCTCCTTGTTGTGCAAAAAATGCATCTTTATCGAACTGTACGTTTTTATGCTTGGTGCACCAAGCATCCATCAATACATTTCCAGGACCTGTATCGTAGCCCACGACAGGGTGTTGTGGATGAAGTACTGAAATGTTAGCGATACCACCAATGTTGACTACCACTGTGGTTGTTTCTTTTGAATGAAAGAGAGCATGGTGGAAGGCTGGAACTAATGGTGCGCCCTGACCACCTAGTGCAATATCTTTGCGTCTAAAATCTGCTACAGTTGTAATTTCTGTCTTCGCCGCGATTATGTTGGCATCTCCTAGTTGTATGGTAAATGGAGTATTACCAGTAGGCTGATGGAAAACAGTTTGCCCATGATTACCAATTGCAGATATTTGTTTTTTATTGTATCCAGTCTCTTTAAGTAAATCTTGCACAGATTCTGCATACAAATGCCCTAATTGATGGTCTAATTCTCCAAGTTGTTTCAGATCTGTTTTTTGACCCAAACATACACCTAACACCTGCTGTTTAATGCCGTTGGGTATGATATAAGCTTTTGAAGCTATTAACTTTATATTCTTATCAGATATTTCAACTAATGCAGCATCTATACCGTCTAGACTAGTACCAGACATAAGGCCAATATATAGCTCTGTATTCATAGCCACTAGTTTTCCTTTAAATATACTCTAGACCATAGTATGCGATGATACTGGACCAAAAAGCGATAGATAAACCACTATTTTCATAAGTTATACAGTCAAATTTTCAAAGGATAGGTGGGTTTATTAAGGGGATATGGTTAGTAAGATTTGCTGGGTGCACAGGTTGAAAATAAAAAAGACGATGCAGGTGATATGGAGATCTTACTATTTTCTTCGTATCCTAGCGTGAGGATAGATGGCTGTTTTTAAATGGGTGGTAAAAGTAGCCACTAAATTGAATTAATTTTTTGATGCTATGTGAAATATCTGAGGACTGATTATATGGGACCTTTATGGCTTGATGTGGAAGGGTATGAATTGACCGCTGAAGATAAAGAGATTCTTCAGCATCCTACAGTCGGTGGAGTCATACTATTTTCTCGAAATTACTATGATAATGAGCAGTTATTGGCATTGAACAAAGCTATCCGCCTAGCGGCAAAGCGATCAATCCTTATTGGTGTCGATCAAGAAGGAGGGAGAGTGCAACGCTTTCGCCAAGGCTTTTCCTCTATTCCTGCTGCTAATTTGTATGCTAAGCAAGATAACGGTGAAAAGATGGCAGAGCTCGGTGGCTGGCTTATGGCTGCTGAATTGATTGCTCATGACATTGATCTTAGCTTTGCTCCTGTACTAGATAAAGGTCATCAATCGAAAGCTATCGGTAGTCGCTCTTTTGGTGAAGATATAGACACCATAGTTCTCCATAGCAGTGCTTATATGCGTGGAATGAAAGCTGTAGGCATGTCAACCACAGGAAAGCATTTTCCTGGGCACGGCGGTGTTGTTGCAGATTCTCATCTTGAAACTCCTTTTGATTATCGAGAGTCAATATTTGACCAGGACATGGCAATTTTCGAAGCTCAGATTAAACATAATCTACTCGATGCCATGATGCCTGCACATGTTATTTTTCCTCATTACGATTCAGAACCTGCCAGCGGCTCTAAATATTGGTTAAAGAATGTATTAAGAGAACAATTAGCTTTTGATGGCATTATTTTTTCTGATGATCTGACTATGGAAGGAGCCGCAGTCATGGGCTCTGTTGCAGAGCGTGCACAAAAATCATTAGTGGCTGGCTGCGATATGGTACTTGTATGCAATAAACGTGATGCTCAGGTTGAGGTTCTAGATAATTTGGCAATAAGCCAAGTACCGCAAGCAATAAATTTATTGAAGAAGCAATCCTTTAGCCTGTCAGAACTTTGCCGTAGCCGAGAGTGGAAGCTTGCTGTAGAAATGATGAAACGTATTCTTGAATGATCAGCACAATAAATCTCCATTGTTATCTATATCTTGAACTGAAATATTCTAATTACATAGCTTTGTGTAAATTTTATTTTACGATATGTTTTTTTTGGTTTACATGTTGAGTTTTTGATACAGCCTGATAAGGTATTTTAAACCAACCTTACAGGTGTGAGGTGATTTTATGTAAATTATTTTATACGAAGTTGAATTATGCAAAAAAGTGAATTGAGCAATATTAATATAATTGAAGAGCAGGTACTGATTACACCTGAGGAATTAAAAGTAAAATTACCTTTGAGTGACAGCGCTCGCCATTTTATTCAACAGTCTCGCCAGACTATATCTGACATAATCCATAAAAAAGATCATCGTTTATTGGTGGTTTGTGGACCATGCTCAATTCACGATATTGATGCAGCTAAAGACTATGCTAGGCGTCTAAAAGCTCTTTCTGAGCAGCTTGGTGATCAAATCTATCTTGTGATGCGTGTTTACTTTGAAAAGCCTCGCACGACGGTTGGTTGGAAAGGATTGATTAATGATCCTCAGCTTGATGGCTCTTTTAATATTGAACAGGGTTTACATGTGGGCCGAAGGTTGTTGGTGGATCTCGCTGAAATGGAAATACCTTTGGCAACAGAGGCTCTTGATCCCATTAGCCCTCAATATCTAGCCGATACATTCAGTTGGGCTGCGATTGGAGCCAGAACAACTGAATCACAAACCCATCGAGAAATGGCCAGTGGATTGTCAATGCCAATCGGATTTAAAAATGGTACTGACGGTAGTTTGTCTACGGCAATAAATGCTATGCAGGCTGCATCTTCAAGTCATAGATTTATGGGAATAAGTCGTGAAGGGCAAGTGGCATTACTAACAACACAGGGAAATACTAACGGTCATGTTATTTTGCGCGGAGGAAAGCAGACTAATTATGATTCTGTATCCGTTACAGAGTGTGAGCAAGAGATGGAGAAATCAGGCTTAAAAGCGTCCTTAATGGTTGATTGTAGCCACGCGAATTCGCGCAAAGATTTCCGTCGGCAGCCGTTGGTTGCCGAAGATGTGATTCACCAGATCCGTGAAGGCAATAAGTCTATCATAGGTTTGATGATAGAGAGCCACATCAATGAGGGAAATCAAGCTTCTAACATTGCACTAAACGACATGAAATATGGTGTTTCAATCACCGATGCTTGTATTAATTGGGAGGCCACTGAGGCACTATTACGTCGTGCGTATACTGAGCTTATCCCATTTTTGGAACATAGGTTAAAAGGTTAACAAGGAATATCAATGGCCGTTGAATTAAACGAGTTACGTGATCAAATTGACGTAGTAGATAAACAAATTCTAGATTTATTAGCACAGCGACTGGCTTTAGTGGAGAAAGTGGGTGAGGTGAAAAGCACTCATGGGTTGCCTATTTATGCTCCCGATCGTGAAGCGGCTATGCTCTCCTCCCGTCGTGAAGAGGCTGTGAAGAAAGGGGTTCCTCCGCAGCTTATTGAAGATATTTTGCGTCGTACTATGCGAGAGTCTTATGCGAGTGAAAAAGACGCAGGTTTTAAGTGTTTGAAACCACAGTTGGGGACTATTGCTATTGTTGGTGGCTACGGTAAGTTAGGACGTTTGTTTGTTAGAATGTTTAAGTTGTCTGGCTATCAAGTTGAGGTAATTGACAGGGATGATTGGCAACAAGCTGATGAAATATTATCTAAAGCTGGTTTAGTTATGGTAACCGTGCCCATTGATCACACTCTGGAAGTCATTAGAAAATTGGGTAACTTGCCTCCAAGTTGTATTTTGTGTGATCTTACTTCCATTAAAGTTAGTCCGTTACAGACGATGCTTGATGTCCATAGCGGGCCAGTCGTCGGCCTTCATCCAATGTTCGGCCCTGATGTTCCAAGTTTAGCTAAGCAAGTGGTTGTTTATTGTGATGGTCGTGGGGAAGAAGATTACCAGTGGTTACTCAAACAGCTTTCAATTTGGGGAGCGAGTTTATGTGACATGGATGCGGCAGAACATGATCATGGTATGACTTTAATTCAAGCATTGCGTCACTTTACGTCATTTACCTATGGATTACATTTGAGCCGAGAAAATCCGAATATCGAACAACTTATGCAACTGAGTTCGCCCATTTATCGTCTTGAGTTGGCTATGGTAGGCCGCTTATTCGGCCAAGACCCTAATTTATATGGGGATATAATTCTTTCATCTGATGAGAATGTACAAATGATAAAACGCTTCCACCAATGCTTTGGAGAAGCTATAGATATTTTAGATGGTTGTGATAAACAGGCATTTGTGACCAAGTTTAATAAAGTCAGTGATTGGTTTGGAGACTACTCCCAACAATTTATGCATGAAAGTCAAAATCTATTGAAACAGGCTAATGATTCTATCCATCGAGGCTAGTTGTTCTGTTTGCACTAATGTCAACGAGCTCTCTTGAAGGAGCTCCTTTTTGTATAAGATCCTTTCTAGTCTTATCTTATTAAATATTCAATCAGCTATAAGATCTTTTGACTTAGTGCTTTTAGGGTCTGCTGTGTTCGTTAGTGGTATTCGCCTAAGTCTGTTAAGTGCTCGATATCTCTATGTAATAGCTCGTCATCTCCTACGTTTAATTCGATCAGCCTTTTGAGATGGCCAATACTATCAATATCTATATGGTCGATGCTTAGGCGTATTACATTACCATTGAGTCCGACAACTTCTCCCACAAGTTCAATAATAATGTCGGTATCTTGAAGTGCGAACTCTACATCTACCATAGTATTGAGGTTTAAATCGTCAGAATTATCGGACGTTAGTAGTAATCCATGCAAAGATAAGTCGCATATAAAGCAATTGACTACCTTGTTATTTTGCGATAATACCGCTGGTGTTTGGTATATGATTCGCGAAAATTGTCGGCGTTCTATCATGGTTTTTCTCTCTGTGCTACCCAATAGTTAAGATTATTAAATTAAGAATGGCAGCCAGTTAGTCTTTAATATCAATAGTTTGAAATTACAACTCTGCTTGCGATGGAGTTAAAAATCAAGGCCGCTAATAGGTGCGGCCTTGATTCGAATAATAAGTCAGTATTATTTACTAATACGCTTATATTTGATTCGATGAGGTTCCGCTGCATCAGGGCCCAAGGTTTTCTTCAGCCATTCCATATACTCAGTATAGTTACCTTCGTAGAAGTTGACCTGACCTTCATCACGATAGTCGATAATGTGAGTTGCAATACGGTCTAGGAACCAGCGATCGTGTGAAATAACCATAGCACAGCCGGGGAACTCTAAAAGAGCTTCTTCTAGAGCTCGGAGTGTTTCGACATCAAGGTCATTGGTCGGTTCATCGAGTAACAAAACATTACCACCAGCTTTTAGCAGCTTGGCCAAATGAACTCGGTTACGTTCTCCCCCAGATAACTCGCCAATGATTTTCTGCTGGTCACTGCCTTTGAAGTTGAAGCGAGAGCAGTACGCACGGGCAGGAATTTCAAAATTGTTTATCTTGATAATATCGGAACCTTCAGATATTTCCTGAAAGAGAGTTTTTGAATCATCCATACTGTCACGGAACTGATCTACTGAGGCGAGTTTAACCGTTTCCCCCATCTCAATGGTCCCTGAGTCAGGTTGTTCTATGCCGCTTAGCATCTTAAATAGCGTTGATTTACCAGCACCATTAGCCCCAATAATACCCACGATAGCACCTTTGGGTAGACTAAATGATAGGTCATCAATAAGGACACGTCCGTCGAATGATTTGGTTAAATTCTTAATATCAATAACTTTATCACCTAGGCGTTCACCTGGTGGGATAAATAGTTCATTGGTTTCATTACGTTTCTGGTGATCGCTATTTTGTAGTTCTTCAAAGCGTGCCATCCGAGCTTTAGATTTAGCTTGACGCCCTTTAGGGTTTTGACGTACCCATTCGAGTTCTTTCTCGATAGTTTTTTGACGAGCTTTTTCTTGAGAAGCTTCTTGCTGGAGGCGTGCATCTTTTTGTTCTAGCCAAGAAGTGTAATTACCTTGCCAAGGGATGCCTTCACCTCTGTCTAACTCTAGAATCCAGCCAGCAGCGTTATCTAGGAAGTAGCGGTCATGGGTAATGGCTACCACTGTGCCCGTATAATCAACTAGGAAGCGCTCAAGCCAAGCCACCGATTCGGCATCAAGGTGGTTGGTTGGCTCATCTAGAAGCAACATATCAGGGTTTTCAAGTAGCAAACGGCAAATAGCAACGCGTCTTCGTTCACCACCGGATAGATATTTGATTGGAGTGTCCCACTCTGGAAGACGCAGCGCATCTGCTGCTCGTTCAAGGGCATTCTCTAAGTTATGTCCATCCTTGGCCTGGATTAATGCTTCAAGTTCACCTTGTTCTTTTGCTAATGAGTCGAAATCGGCATCAGGTTCAGCATAGGCAGCATAGACTTCATCCAGTCGTTGCATTGCTCCTGCGACGTCTGAAACGGCTTCCTCAACGATTTCTCGCACTGTTTTTGATTCATCAAGTATTGGTTCTTGAGGTAGGTAACCTACGTTTAAGCCAGGTTGAGGACGAGCTTCACCATCGATATCTGTATCAATGCCTGCCATGATGCGTAGTAAAGTTGATTTACCAGCGCCATTTAGCCCTAGTACACCGATCTTTGCCCCAGGGAAAAAACTGAGAGAGATATTTTTGAGAATTTGACGTTTGGGTGGAACAACTTTGCTCACCCGAGACATGGTATATACGTATTCAGCCATTGCTGATTGTCCCTAGACTATGAATTTAAATAGAGGGGTATTTTATACTAAGACGGGATGCTTTGTTACCTCGTCTGTATCGAATGACCTTTCTGACCGTTTTGTTCTTAATTATCCTTGATTACTACTGATAGTGTCACATTAGTATGATTTTATTAGTATTTATATCTATTAAGTTTTTGGTTCTATTTAGAATAAGGATACATTCATAGTGGAGAGTAGGCTCGGGCATTTAGAAGAGCTAAAACTTACATTGGTCAATCTTTATGAGGCAAGGCTTATTTTATGTAGCTATTCTTTATTCATAAGACCTAACGAATTGAAGGAGAAAGAGCATAGCTTTGGTGTAATAAGGACCCAAGAATACGCTGTCTTCTAGATTGTTTCAAATTACTTTAATGATCAAATATATACTGCGATATAAACCTTAACTTCTCTACGGGATGAGAACTTATGACGCTAACGTTTCTTAAGTCGCTGCATCGCATTCATTCATTGACTCTTTTCTTGGGGTCGGTGGTTTGCAGCGTAAGTTTTGCTCCACATGTGTGGGGTAGTGACCTTCAGCAGCAACGTGCCGCATATGATAAGGCTCAGAAATTGCTGGATAAAGGTAAAGTATCTCAATACTTCAAAATTCGCGATCAGATAGCTGAGTATCCTCTAACCCCCTATACCGACTATCGAGCATTTTTGGTTAATATTGGTCAAAAAACGCCAGAAGAAGTCGAAACTTTTATTGATAACTACAAGACTATACCTTTCTCAGGTCGAATTCGCGCCCCTTATATTGATAGCCTTGCCCATAGGAAGCAATGGAAAAAACTAAATGAATTTCAGACTGTTGAACCTCGTGGTGAAACGTATCAATGTCATTATTACTTCGCACTTTACAAAACAGGAAATCGTGAAAAAGCCTTTGCAGGTGCAGAAAAGCTTTGGCTGTCAGGTGAGAGTATATCCGACGCATGTGACGCCCTTTTTAGTGTGTGGGATAAGTCAGGAGCAAGGTCAGATAGACATATCCTTGAACGGATGCATTTAGTATTCGAAGCTCGTAACAGCTTATTGATGAACTATTTGAGGAAGCAACTCAGAACGAACAAAGCTAAAAAGCAAGCTAAGGAAATGAAAGCTTTGTATAACCGCCCAGAACAAGTACTGAACTTTGCGTTTGATCATCCAGACAGCAATTGGTATCGCTCTTTAACGGCCATGGCCCTAAAAAAGCTTGCTCGTAAAGATATCAAAAAAGCATTTAGTGTTTTTGAACAGGTAGTTTCATCACAAAATATGTCAGCTGATGAGGTGCAAATTTTGGCTGATTTTATCTCTTTTAGACTAATCAATACTGAGTCTTTGTTACAGGAACGGTGGCGCGATAAAAAAATTGCCACATCAACTAATTATAAATTAATTGAACGTCGTATTCGTCTTGCAATTCAAGATGCTGACTGGAAAGGGATTACCAAGTGGATTGCTTTGCTTCCTGATAACAAAAAGAATAGTTTACGTTGGCAATATTGGTTAGGTAGGAGTGAGTTAGCCAAAGGTGAAATGAAGGAGGGAGTTCAGCGCCTAGAACGAATCGTAGGTCAGCGCAATTTCTACAGTGTTGCAGCGGCAAAAGAGATCAAACAATCTATTAATTACCCCATTTCAACTATTTCTTTTCAGCAAGATACAGTCAAACCTTTTCGGGAGGCTTTGATTAGAATTGAAGAACTTATTACACGAGAAAAAATTGCTGTGGCTAAAAATGAATGGCAGTGGTTACTCGATCGAGCAAATGATACTCAGAAAGAAATGTTAGCGGCTTATGCCGCTAGCAAACAGTGGTCTCATTTGAGCGTAAAGGCAAGCATTCAGGCAAAAATGTGGGATAATATTGAACTTCGCTTCCCAGTAGCGCATCAATGGTGGTTTGATTTCTATGGGCAGAAGCATAGTATTGATCCTATCACTTTAATGTCTTTGGCGAGACAAGAAAGCGCTCTCGATGTATTAGCTCGATCGCCTGTCGGTGCGAGAGGTATTATGCAAATTATGCCTTCAACAGCTAAATATACTGCTCGAAAATATCAATTGATGTATCGAAGCAGTAAGGATCTATACGAAGTAGGGAAAAATATTGAAATAGGCAGCCACTACCTTAAAGGTTTGTTAGAAAGGTACGATAATAATCGAGTTTTCGCTTTTGCAGCGTATAATGCTGGGCCGCATCGAGTCAAAACTTGGCGGAAACGTACTCAAGGAAGATTAGATGCATATGCATTTATTGAAGCCATCCCTTTTAAGGAAACGCGTGGATATGTCCAGAACATATTAATGTTTGAAACATATTACCGTGATTTGTTAGGGGTAGATGGTGCGTTTCTCAACCAACATGAGATAGAAGCCAGATATTAATTTATTGCGTTCCTAGGGTCTAAAAGTAAATGGCAATACAACCTGAGTACAACGAGTGGCAACAGATTTTAGATTTAATCAAAACCAGTATTAAATCCGATCAACATGAGATGCTGTTGACTATGTTATTGACTGCCGATGAGCGTGAAGCTTTAATTGCACGAGTGAACATCTGTTGTGAATTACTCAAAGGTGATCTTTCACAGCGGCAGATTAGTAACAAGCTAGGAGTTGGTGTTGCCACAATAACTCGTGGATCTAATGAGCTTAAGTCAAAGTCAGAAATCGAGAAAGCACAGCTATTCTCACTTCTAAACCTTAAATAACCACTCTTCATCGCGTCTTTAAAGATTTTCAGGAAAGTATTCAGTATTAGTAAATGGGATGAGCGCTAATATCAATGCTTGGTGATAGACATCGCTGCGTGTGAGTATATCTTGAGTTAATAGGCTGATTGCGCCGCCTTTTTGCTTGATATTTTCGGTGCCAAATACATCGTCCATTACATCCCCGAGTTCGTTGGCATTAAGCAGATTTTTTAATACCAGGGGGGGTAAAATTAAACTGGCGGAACGAGATTCTCCCCTGCGTTTGGTCGATTCAATAACCATCCATGCAAAAGTCGCGTTGCCTTCTATTCCGGCTTCAAGGCCAACATAATAGTCCGCATGTGGGTGAGCCTCTTTTGCATTTTGTACACGGTTAATAGCGCCTTTATAGGTTTCATCATTGCTCATCGGTTGATCTGCAACACCGCTGGGAACTTGAATTGCTAAAAAATCAAAATTTTGTGAACTAAAAACTTTTTTGAAAGCACTTTTAACAGCCTTGCTTTTGGCTGGATTAAGAGAAGTGATAACAACTTTCTTCGTTAACATGTTTATACCCTAGTTCGCTCTGCTTGAGAAACTTTAGCTCAGATAGAGAGAGTGGTGGAGAGAGAAAATAACCTTGCATATAGTCACATTGGTTTTCGGCAAGCCAGTTTAACATAGAGATGGATTCTATGCCCTCGGCAGTGACTATCATTGATTGAGAATGACATAGATCTACTAGTGGCTTAATTACTTTTTGATTTTGAGTTTTAATCAAAGTATTAAGGAACTCTCGATCAAGCTTGATTTTCTGTACAGGATATTCCACCAACTGGGTGATAGAAGTATAACCTGAGCCGAAATCATCAATAGCTAATTTGAACCCCATTATAGATAGTTCATGTAGTAGAGAGTAACTTTGTGAGTCTGTAGCAAAAGTTTCGGTAATTTCGAAATCGACTAAGTTTGGTTCTACGTGATATTTCTTGGCAGCATTTTGTATGTCTCTTGCTAATTGCTGTGAATCTAATTCAGCCGATGATAAGTTAATTGATAATTGAAGGGGGTGACCAAAACATTCTTGTAATGTTACAAAATCTTTAAATGCTTGTAGTATCACCCAGCGATCTATTTTTCCAAATATGCCAGTTTTTTCTGAAATGGGGATAAACTCCGCTGGACTTACTTTCCCCATGTTTGGAGAAAACCAACGTAATAAAGCTTCTACACCCATAATGTTTTTACCAGAACGATCAAAGTATGGCTGATACATGAGAGAAAATTCTTGGTCGAATTGGCCATTTCTAAGTGCTTGCTCTATTTGGTTTCTACGTTTAACAATTTCATCTAGTTCTTGCGAGTAGCCAGCTATTTGGTTTTTGCCAGCTCTTTTGGCTTGATACATAGCAGTATCTGCATTTGAAAGGAGGCTTTCCAAATCTTGGCCATCTTCAGGGTAGGTGGCTATGCCAATACTAGCCGTTATAGGAAAATTACCTAAAGGAGAACCCTTCGAGTTTTGAATGGGGTCTAGAATCTCCTGTGCCAGATTATATGAATAATTATTTTGCTGTGAAGATGCAATAAAAATAGCAAACTCATCTCCAGACAATCTTGATGCAAGACATTTAGTGTTATAAGACTGCTGATATTTTTCACTTAACTTGCGTATATGTTCTGCGAAATCAATTAACAATGAATCCCCAACGTGGTGGCCATATTTATCATTTACATACTTAAAATTGTCTAAGTCAATAAATAGAATCCAAGCTTGATTAGACTGCTGGCTGTCTTTAATCGCTTGTTCGACATATATTTGAAATTGATACCGGTTAGCTAATTGAGTTAAATGGTCATTCTCAGCCATTGCTTTAGTTTTCTGGTAACTGGAATTTAACTCTTTATACATGTCGTAGAAACGAACAGATAGCCGTCCTATTTCATCATTAGTATTGAGGCGAATAATATTTTGTCGTTGGCGTTGTTCAACTTGCCGAAGTTGTTTATCAAGGAAAATTATAGGACTTATTACTCGATTATGGAGAAGGAAAAGTAAGATAAAAATAGTGATCACAGTGGACGCGCCAAAAAAGAGTAATAATCGCTGCTCGATATTGTCGAGTTTTTCTTTAAGTAAATATTGAGCGGGATCTAAAACTGCATAAAGCTTTGGCAGAAGCTCTACCGATTGAGTCAAACCGGATTTAATGACAGGGTAATCACTGAAAAAAATACTAGTATCATTGTCAAACTCAATAATATGTTTTAGTTGATCGAATTTATTTAACGACAAATAGACGACAACAAAAAACAGATGATCTTTATTGTAGCTGAGTGGAGTCATTAAAGTGTCAGTATCAAGTACATCGTAGCGGACAAGGATGCTCTGACCTTGATGGTTTTGTGTAAACCCAATGAAAGAACTATTGCCAGTCTGCCGGTAATTTGAGTTGACGAATTGGTGTACATTTTTATCAAGTTTTGAAAATGGGTCAAGTTGGTTATCGGCATAAAACAATGGACTTCGACTGTGATCGAGTATGGCGACTGCAATATCATTTTGTGTATTTAACTGGAGGTTTGTGATAGTTGTTTGCAAAGTCTCGATTAACTCCATCTCACGATATGGGTTATCTTCCTTGTTAAAATAATGGCGTATGATATCGCTTTTAGTTAGGGTTAGAGAGTAGCTGTTTAATATTGCTACAGATTGCCTAAAGTGTCCCGCCAATTTTTCTATTGTTAATTGAAGGTAGCTATTTTCACGTTTAACCAACGCATCTTTTTGATTGTTATATATACCGTAGCTAGAAAATGCAGCACTTATTAGAATGACTGGCGATACTAGCAATAGTACTCTAGTGCTGAGTTTCATGACGTTTTAGAATGCGGTTGAGTATTTTAGTTCGTAAGCTGATGTTTTGAGAGGATAGTTCAACATCAACTCGCCCCTGGTCTATCCTTTGCTGTGGTGGAAACAATGATGCATCATTTTTATACCAATCAGGCGTTTGTTTTAACGCAGTTAGATTGGGTGTTGAAGCTTTGATAAAAATGGCATTTTTTGCAGCTACATCGGGATCCATAATGTACTCTAGAAACTTTTTGGCGTTAACCGAATTGGTTGAATGTTTGCTTATTGCGAGGCAGTCAATCCAAATGAAAATCTCTCCGTCAGGAATAGTGAAGCCCCATTTCTCACCGACAAAGTAGCGGTTAAGAGAATATTGGTCTCCGCTGTAGGCGAGAGCCATAGCTAGTTTTTCATTATTATTTTGCGTACTCCTTACGTAACTCAATATATATTCGTAAGTTAGTATCTTTTCATTGAAGGTTTGCATTTGAGGATAAGCGGCTTCGATGAGTGATGGGGTCTCTTCATCAGGAGTAAGACCTAGGCTATAAAATACAGGTAGGAAGCTTTCAATGCTATCATTGATCATTCCTATACGTCCTTCTAGCTCCTTCGGAGGAGATATAAATTCGTTCCATGTAGCTGGTGGTTTTGGGACTAGGTCTTTTCTATAAGCTACCCCCACTGTTCCCCAAAAATATGGAACTGCGTAATCCCCACAAGCTTGTAACCATTTTTTTCCATTATGCTGACGGTTTTTGATATCAGTAAGATCTTCAAATATACCTAATCGGCCGTATATCTGTGCAGAAACGTTATCCAAAATCATAACATCAAAGGGTAACTGAAGACTTTTTATCATCAATAGGCTGCGTTCATCATCATTATCAAAATGTGTGGCTTCAAGAGGTATGCCTGTTGAGGACTCCCAGTCTTCAACGACATAAGGTGAGATAGTATCTTCCCACATATAGATGTTTATAGGTGTGTTGGATTGTGCTGAAAAGCTTCGCGTAGTGAATGCTAGTAAAAAGAGAATTAGTGATCTCATGTCAAACGGGAAGTTCCATAATGCTTTGGTAAATTCGCTCAAAATGACATGTCTAAGAATGACAGACACTACATCTATATGCAACTAATGTTAGTGATATTAATTTTTTTTCTGATCAGTGTCAGTCATTTGATATTATTTATTTGATCTATATCCTTTTTTTATTGGAATCTTATTTTCGTTGGGGACACATTTTCACTTGGGTAGCAGCCTAAAACTTTGAGATGTTTTGTCAGTTTTGTCAGTTCCTGTAGTGCTTTTTGCATTTCGTCAGACTCTAGGTGTGTTTCTAGATCGACATAAAACATCTCTTCCCAAGGGTTTCCGATAATAGGTCGAGATTCAAGTTTGTTCATATTAATTGAGTACTTCTGTAGCACTAATAATGTGGCCACTAAGGAACCTGTTTCTTGGGAAGTTGACATTATAAGAGTTGTTTTCGCAGGGATCTGACAGGATACTTCAACTGGCTTTCGTGCTACCACAATAAAACGAGTATGATTCTCAGTTTGATTGGCAATATTTGTTTGAATAGATTGTAGGCCATAAAGCTTTCCACTAGCAGCATGTCCAATGGCGGCAACATTGTCGCTGTTGATTTCTTTTACTTTTTTCATTGCATCTGCAGTGCTGGTGCAGGACTCAAGAGTGATGCCTTTAAGTCTACTCAGAAATTCGCTGCATTGTTGGTGTGGTTGAGGGTGTGAATATAAAGTTTGTATATCCTCTATGCGAATATCTGAGGTGGCGACTAAACAATGCTCTATTGGTAATATCATTTCTCCGACGATATGAAGTGTTGTATGTTGGAGAAGGTCATATACTTCATTAATTGAACCTGAGCTGGTATTTTCAATAGGAAGCACTCCGTAATCAGCATGTCCAGACTCAACAGTTTGGGCTACTTCCTTAAAGTGTTGGCAATTTAATTCTATCAGTTCAGTATTTTTTCGGCTGAAATATGCAAGGCTAGCTAGGTGAGAGTAGGAGCCCTTTGACCCCAAAAAAGCCACCCGGGCTAATGGTTTTCGACTTATTTCTGGATTGGCAAGATTCTGTAGATAAGACTGTTGAAGTAAAACCGAATCTTCGATAATCGTATGAAATAGTTTGGTAATATACTGAGCATCAAGTTCGTATTTGTCACGTCCAGCATTAATTAATTTCACTAGTAATTGTTGTTCGCGTGTTGCATCGCGCACCGGTTTGGATGTCTGAACTTTACTTTTGGCTACCTCAATGCTCATTTGCCTTCTCTCTGATAAAAGCTTGAGCAATTCATCATCCAGCTCATTTAAACGTAGCCGAATGTCATTGAGTGAGTATTTTTGAACGGTCATCCTATGGTCCTCATTGAAAAAGCCTCCCATTTGGGAGGCTTCCTGTTCGTTTTTGACTTTTCTTTTGAAAACGAGACATCCTCCAGCCTTAGTGGAGAAAAAATAAGTCAAAAAAGAACAGGCGATCTAAAATCATTGTTTGTCAGTAATCTTGTGATACTGATAACACAATAAGCAACCGATTAATCAGCGTCAAGCAAAAAAATAGCGCTCGAAGCGCTATTTTTAATATTATCATCTAGTCGGTTTTGAACCAGCTATTACTCAATCTCCGTTTCTTCTGGTTCGGGCTTCTCAGACCGTCTAGCTTCAGGTTTGTGGCGAAGCTTGTTGAGCTGACGTTCGAGTTTTTGTTCTACCTCATTTATCGCAGCATAAAGGTCTTCATGAACAGCTGAAGCAACGAGTTTTCCTTTTGGTACGGTAATGACGGCCTCAAATTTTTTGTGTTTGTTGGGTTCTTCGCTAAAACAGGCTTGGCATCCGATAATGTCAACTTGCCATTTTTCTAGTTTTTTAAATTTACTCTCTATGTGAGTTCGGATAGCAGAGGTGATGTCGATATTTTTACCGGTAATGTTTACTTTCATAGATATTTTTCCTCTGTAGCACCCTCGATGGATTAACTTCAGATTACCTATCTATAATCAAAATAACGTGATCTATATCACCTTTTGACTTATATGTTTCGATTGAGAATTTAAACGTGATCGACATCTAGAACTGAGCATCTTGAACAGGGAAAAGGCTTGTTATGGGTATAAAACTTGTTAAGTTATTAATGTTATGGGCTGAAAAATTAACATTTTTTAGGGGTTCATATCGTCCCAAGTACAAGTGTCCATTTTATGACTTTTATAGTAACTTTTATAGTAAAGGGTTCGGCTTTGAATGCTTTACTGTTTTTAGGTTAATAATGATGGAAATAAGTTAAGAGACTTAAATTCATAGGCTATCAAATAAGTCTCTCAAGGCAAGTTAAACTGAGCCGCTTTGGGTAAAGTGCTCAGTATAAGCACTTTTACTGTTTATTGAGGTCCATTAACTGCTGGGTGTGCTTAGTAGCATCTTCCAATCCTAACTCTTGATATGCTATCAGTTGGATTTTAAGGGATTTAATTGCAGCTTCAGTATCAGGGTAAGTTTTTTGTAACTCTTGTGTACGGTTGATTGCGGCAATCCAAGCCTCCCGGCGAAGATAGAAATCAGCTGTAGCAAGATCGTAGTTAGCGAGGCGGTTTTTTAGTGCAATCATGCGTTTGTTCGCATCTTCAGCATATGGGCTGCTTGGATATCGCTCAAGTAGCTTTTTGAAATCAGAAAATGCTTTTTTGACTGGTTCTGGGTCTCTGTCACTACGATCGACATTAAATAAATCGTGCATAAAATTACGATCTTGCGCCATATGAGTTAAGCCACGCATATATAAAACCCAATCAAGCTTTTCATGAGTCGGATTTAAACGCGAAAACCGCTCGATCGTCGCCAAGCCCAGCGCTAAATCATCATTTTTGTAATATGCATATATGAGGTCTAATTGGACTTGCTCGGAATAAGCACCAAACGGGTATCTGGAATCCAAGGCTTCAAGCTTATCGATTGCCGTTAGCCAGTTTCCGCTTTGCAAAGATACCTGAGCTTCTGAGTATAATTCTGAAGGTGGAATATCTGGAACAATCTCATCACTGCTAGAGCAGCCAACTAAAATAGATAATGCTAATAAACCAGATAAAGTATACTTTTTCATGTCAGGATTCGATTCCTTGAGATAAATATTTCTTTTGCTTCCGTTACTTTCTTGTCGGTAGCAGATACAATGGAGCAATATTCTTCCATACTAGTGGCAATTAGTCCCACAGTTTTTAAAAAAGTTCGATATGGCTCAGCAGATTGAATTAAACAATACAGTAAAAGATAGTCAATTAGGTCAGCGTCTTGACCAAGCGATTGCAGAAATATTCGCCGATTTTTCACGTTCTCGCCTTAAAGAATGGCTGAAGGATGGAAAAGTTCAGGTTAATGGAGAAGTAGTCACTAAACCTCGCACGAAAGTGATGGGGGGAGAAACTATAACACTTCAGGCTGAACTAGAAGATGAGGAGCGCTGGGAAGCGCAAGATATTTCATTAGATATCGTTTATGAAGACAGTGACATTATTATTATTAACAAACCACGTGATTTTGTAGTTCACCCAGGAGCAGGTACACCTGACGGTACAGTATTAAATGCATTATTACACCATTACCCAGATATAGCGGAGGTGCCTCGTGCTGGCATCGTGCATCGTCTTGATAAAAATACCACAGGACTGATGGTCATTGCTAAAACAGTGCCAGCTCAGACTAGACTTGTCCGAGCACTGCAAAAGCGCAATATCACTCGAGAGTATGAAGCCATTGCTATTGGTCGTATGACAGCTGGAGGGCGAGTAGAACAGCCTATTGGGCGTCATTCAACAAAACGTACTTTGATGGCGGTTAGCCCCATGGGGAAGCTGGCAGTAACACATTATCGTGTTGCCGAGCACTTTCGTGAGCATACTCGAATTCGGTTAAGGCTAGAAACTGGGCGTACTCACCAGATTCGTGTTCATATGGCTTACCTTCAGCACCCATTACTTGGAGACTCGGCGTATGGTGGCCGTGCTAGAATTCCGTCAGGAGCTTCTGATGAGCTGGCGAATATGATACGCAAGTTCGATCGGCAAGCTCTGCATGCTGTGATGCTCAAATTTGAACATCCCATAACGGGAAAAGAACTGGAGTTTCATGCCCCTGTACCTCAAGATATGGTGTGTATGACAGACGCTTTACGCCAAGATGTTCAGGATCATGGCATCGAGGATGATTTTTAATATGGAAATGATCATTCCCAATTGGCCTGCCCCTGCACGTGTAAGATCTTTCTCGTCGACTCGAAATCAAGGTTTTTCGAGTGGTACGTATAGAGGATTGAATTTAGGTGGGCATGTTGGGGATGATGCCACTGATGTTAAAAATAATCGTCGCTGGTTGGTGGAGAACTCATCGATGCCAACCACTCCTATCTGGTTAAATCAAACACATTCAACAACAGTGACTGAGGTTGCAGAATCAAATGATGTAACGCTCAATGCTGATGGCTTGTTTACCCGAGAAGCGGGTTTGGTTTGCTCTGTAATGACAGCGGATTGTCTACCTGTATTATTGTCAAATGCTTCTGGTAGCCAGATCGCTGCTGTACACGCAGGTTGGCGAGGTTTAGCAAGTGGAATTATTGAGCAAGCAGTAGCAAAATTTCAAGGTCAAGTAATGGCATGGATTGGCCCTGCTATTGGTGCGACAGCATTTGAAGTTGGCGAGGATGTGTTTGAAGCATTTGTTTCAATAGATCCGTCAGCGACAAATGCATTTAAACGTATTGGAATGTCGGGAAAATGGCTAGCAGATATGAATATGCTAGCTACACAAAGACTTAATAAAGTCGGCGTATTAGATGTTTATTATAGTGATATGTGCACATACGCTGATCCCGAACGTTTTTTCTCTTATCGTCGAGATGGCGTAACAGGCCGACAAGCAACTTTTATCTGGATAGAAAAGTAATGGTTTTCAATTACTGACCCTTGAAAGTCGCTGGTTGCGGAACCATCTATCATACTGACTAAAAGAGTTTTCTTTGTTAAGGTTAGGAAGGTAGATATGCGTCTTGACAGGTTCACCAGCAAATTTCAAATCGCGATATCTGACGCACAATCATTGGCGTTAGGGCGTGATCATCAATATATCGAGCCAGTCCATCTCATGGTCGCTTTGATGGATCAAAATGGCAGTCCTATTCGTCCATTGCTCACTATGCTTGATGTCGATGCTACTCACTTGAGATCCAAATTAAGTGAAATGCTTGATCGCTTACCTAAAGTCAGTGGTATTGGTGGCGATGTACAACTATCGAGCTCTATGGGCACTGTGTTCAACCTTTGCGATAAGGTCGCGCAAAAACGCCAAGATGCTTATATTTCTTCAGAAGTTTTTCTTCTTGCAGCTGTTGCAGATAAAGGGCCTTTAGGTGAGCTATTCAAGGAATTGGGCTTAACCGAAGCCAAATTGAGTGCTGCAATTGATAAAATTCGTGGCGGTCAAACCGTTAACGATCCTAATGCTGAAGAACTTCGCCAGGCACTTGAAAAATTTACTATTGATCTTACTGAGCGAGCTGAGCAAGGTAAGTTAGATCCTGTTATTGGTCGAGATGATGAAATTCGCCGCACCATCCAAGTATTGCAAAGACGAACCAAAAATAATCCGGTAATTATTGGCGAGCCAGGTGTGGGTAAGACTGCAATCGTTGAGGGCCTGGCTCAGCGTATTATAAATAATGAGGTTCCAGAGGGTCTGCGTAATAAACGTGTTTTGTCTCTCGATATGGGGGCTTTGGTCGCTGGAGCTAAATACCGAGGGGAGTTTGAAGAGCGCCTTAAATCTGTGCTGAATGAACTGTCTAAAGAAGAGGGAAGCATAATCCTATTTATAGACGAGATTCATACTATGGTTGGTGCAGGTAAAGGTGAAGGTTCGATGGATGCAGGAAATATGCTTAAGCCTGCTTTGGCGAGGGGTGAGCTTCACTGCGTTGGTGCAACAACTTTGGATGAATATCGTCAATATATAGAAAAAGATCCTGCCCTTGAGCGTCGTTTCCAAAAGGTGTTAGTAGATGAACCTTCGGTGGAAGATACAGTTGCAATTTTACGTGGTCTTAAGGAGCGTTATGAGCTTCATCATCATGTGGAGATCACTGATCCAGCGATTGTAGCCGCTGCAAGTTTATCACATCGATATATTTCCGATCGTCAGCTGCCAGACAAAGCCATAGATTTGATTGACGAGGCGGCATCAAGCATACGAATGCAAATTGATTCCAAACCTGAATCCTTGGATAAGCTTGAACGTAAAATTGTACAGCTAAAAATAGAGCAGCAAGCTCTGACCAACGAACATGATGAAGCAAGTGAAAAACGTCTTTTCAACCTTAATGAAGAACTTCAGGATAAAGAGCGTGCTTTTGCTGAGTTAGAAGAAGTATGGAATGCCGAGAAAGCAGCCCTTTCAGGGACACAACACATTAAAAGCGAATTAGAGCAAGCACGTATGGATATGGAGTTTGCGCGTCGTGCTGGTGATCTCAATCGTATGTCCGAGCTTCAGTATGGACGTATTCCTGAATTGGAAAAACAGCTGGATCTTGCTACCCAGGCTGAGATGCAGGAGATGACCTTACTACGTAATAAGGTAACAGATAACGAGATTGCTGAAGTACTATCTAAGCAGACTGGTATCCCTGTATCCAAGATGCTTGAAGCTGAAAAAGAAAAGCTGCTGCGAATGGAAGAAGTTCTTCATGCTCGTGTCATCGGCCAAAAAGAAGCGGTAGAAGTGGTATCTAATGCCATTCGCCGCAGCAGGGCAGGTTTGTCTGATCCTAACAAGCCAATTGGCTCGTTTCTATTTCTAGGCCCAACTGGAGTAGGTAAAACAGAGCTTTGTAAGACTTTAGCCAACTTCTTATTTGACAGTGAAGATGCAATGGTGCGTATTGATATGTCAGAATTTATGGAAAAACATTCAGTGGCTAGGCTTGTAGGGGCTCCTCCAGGATATGTAGGGTACGAAGAAGGAGGGTATATAACAGAAGCGGTAAGAAGAAAGCCATACTCCGTAATTTTGCTAGATGAAGTTGAGAAAGCTCACCCCGATGTGTTCAACATACTACTTCAAGTGTTGGATGATGGAAGGCTTACTGATGGACAAGGTCGAACAGTCGACTTTCGTAATACTGTTGTGATTATGACGTCAAACCTTGGTTCGGCGAAAATTCAAGAGAACTTTGGCTCTGTTGATTATCAAGGAATGAAAGAGCAAGTAATGGAAGTGGTTAATAAACATTTTCGCCCAGAGTTCCTCAACCGAATTGATGAAAGTGTTGTTTTTCATCCCCTTGCACAAGAGCATATTAAATCTATTGCATCGATCCAGCTGGGCAGGCTTACCAAGCGTATGGAAGATGGAGGGTATAAGTTGCAAGTGACTGATAAGGCACTTGAGTTTATTGCTCAAGCTGGGTTTGACCCTGTGTTTGGAGCCAGACCATTAAAGCGCGCTATTCAGCAGAGTGTCGAAAACCCTCTTGCTAAAGCAATACTTGCAGGGAAGGTGATACCGGATAAAGTAATTAAGTTGTCGGTGAGTAAAGACCAGATTGTCGCTCAGCAATGACTTTAAACTAAATTTATAGAGGGCTGCTTAGCCCTCTAATTATAGATAACCTTAGTTTTAGATTGTTTTTTGAGCAAACGATGCCGAAAGGAGAGTTTTTTACTAATTTATCCTTGTGCTATCGAAATACTTCCCTATAATCCGCTCTCGTTGTCAGGCATGAAGAGTTTGGCATCATTTTTTGGCCAGCGAAGGTTACAGCGGTAACCTCAAGAGAAATAAAGAAAAGTGTTTGACACTAGATTTTATATCGCTAGAATGGCCGACTCTTATTTAAGAGTTAACGAAATCAAAGAAGAATTGCTCTTTAACAAACTAAACCTATCAATCTGTGTGGGCACTCGTTGATGATAATCCAAAAATGATTCTATTGAATCACTTTAGGTATCAATGAACTGAGTGACCAATACAAATAACGACTTTCTCTTGTAGAAAGGCATTATTTGGCACAGTCAATTCATTATCGTTCTGTTCCTATTTATTTAAGAAGAGAACGATAATAGCTTTAGAATTACATGTTTCTGTTTATTTTCGAATAAGCGGTAAATATTAGTTTTGAAGTCAGTATTCATTGAGCCCAATCCTATTTAGTTAGGAAATCAAAACTTTAAATTGAAGAGTTTGATCATGGCTCAGATTGAACGCTGGCGGCAGGCCTAACACATGCAAGTCGAGCGGAAACGAGAAGTAGCTTGCTACTTCGGCGTCGAGCGGCGGACGGGTGAGTAATGCCTGGGAAATTGCCTTGATGTGGGGGATAACCATTGGAAACGATGGCTAATACCGCATAATGCTTTTGTTTGTAATGAACGGAAGCCAAAGAGGGGGACCTTCGGGCCTCTCGCGTCAAGATATGCCCAGGTGGGATTAGCTAGTTGGTGAGGTAATGGCTCACCAAGGCGACGATCCCTAGCTGGTCTGAGAGGATGATCAGCCACACTGGAACTGAGACACGGTCCAGACTCCTACGGGAGGCAGCAGTGGGGAATATTGCACAATGGGCGCAAGCCTGATGCAGCCATGCCGCGTGTATGAAGAAGGCCTTCGGGTTGTAAAGTACTTTCAGCAGTGAGGAAGGTGGATGTGTTAATAGCGCATTCATTTGACGTTAGCTGCAGAAGAAGCACCGGCTAACTCCGTGCCAGCAGCCGCGGTAATACGGAGGGTGCGAGCGTTAATCGGAATTACTGGGCGTAAAGCGCATGCAGGTGGATGATTAAGTCAGATGTGAAAGCCCGGGGCTCAACCTCGGAATAGCATTTGAAACTGGTCATCTAGAGTACTGTAGAGGGGGGTAGAATTTCAGGTGTAGCGGTGAAATGCGTAGAGATCTGAAGGAATACCAGTGGCGAAGGCGGCCCCCTGGACAGATACTGACACTCAGATGCGAAAGCGTGGGGAGCAAACAGGATTAGATACCCTGGTAGTCCACGCCGTAAACGATGTCTACTTGGAGGTTGTGGCCTTGAGCCGTGGCTTTCGGAGCTAACGCGTTAAGTAGACCGCCTGGGGAGTACGGTCGCAAGATTAAAACTCAAATGAATTGACGGGGGCCCGCACAAGCGGTGGAGCATGTGGTTTAATTCGATGCAACGCGAAGAACCTTACCTACTCTTGACATCCAGAGAAGCCAGCGGAGACGCAGGTGTGCCTTCGGGAGCTCTGAGACAGGTGCTGCATGGCTGTCGTCAGCTCGTGTTGTGAAATGTTGGGTTAAGTCCCGCAACGAGCGCAACCCTTATCCTTGTTTGCCAGCGAGTAATGTCGGGAACTCCAGGGAGACTGCCGGTGATAAACCGGAGGAAGGTGGGGACGACGTCAAGTCATCATGGCCCTTACGAGTAGGGCTACACACGTGCTACAATGGCGCATACAGAGGGCGGCCAACTTGCAAAAGTGAGCGAATCCCAAAAAGTGCGTCGTAGTCCGGATTGGAGTCTGCAACTCGACTCCATGAAGTCGGAATCGCTAGTAATCGTGGATCAGAATGCCACGGTGAATACGTTCCCGGGCCTTGTACACACCGCCCGTCACACCATGGGAGTGGGCTGCAAAAGAAGTAGGTAGTTTAACCTTCGGGAGAACGCTTACCACTTTGTGGTTCATGACTGGGGTGAAGTCGTAACAAGGTAGCGCTAGGGGAACCTGGCGCTGGATCACCTCCTTATACGATGATTATTTTTGATGAGTACCCACACAGATTGATGGTTTATAGATTTTAAAGACGATACTGGGTCTGTAGCTCAGGTGGTTAGAGCGTTCGCCTGATAAGCGAGAGGTCGGTGGTTCAAGTCCACTCAGACCCACCAATCTTCATCCCAGAAGAGTTGGCATACAGTATCACACCTGATGGGGCTATAGCTCAGCTGGGAGAGCGCCTGCCTTGCACGCAGGAGGTCAGCAGTTCGATCCTGCTTAGCTCCACCATCTTTAAATGCATTTGCAATAGTGCACTTAAACATGGTTCTTAATTAGAATCTTGCTCTTTAACAATTTGGAAAGCTGACGAACAATAACCGTGATTGGTTGTTGTTCAAATAAAAGTTCTCAAATCCTAATGATTCTTTTTAACGAAAGAATGATTGGGTACCAACACACATTCAAGTGTTCTTGGAAACACCACAATTCGTTGTGGCGTTTATATTTGAGTCCGGCAAAATCGAACGCTGTCTCGCTCATTCAAATAATGAGACAGCAACTTTGGTTGTTTAATTAACAACACCAACTGAGCAAGACTCTTTGGGGTTGTATGGTTAAGTGACTAAGCGTACACGGTGGATGCCTTGGCAGTCAGAGGCGATGAAAGACGTAGTAACTTGCGATAAGCCCAGATTAGGTAGTAACAACCGTTTGAGTCTGGGATGTCTGAATGGGGAAACCCACGTGCATAAGCACGTATCATTAACTGAATACATAGGTTAATGAGGCAAACCGGGGGAACTGAAACATCTAAGTACCCCGAGGAAAAGAAATCAACCGAGATTCCGAAAGTAGCGGCGAGCGAAATTGGATTAGCCCTTAAGCTTTACACGCGTTAGACGAACAGCCTGGAAAGGCCGACAATAAAGGGTGATAGTCCCGTAGTCGACGACGTGTGTTCAGTGAAATCGAGTAGGACGGGACACGTGATATCCTGTCTGAATATGGGGGGACCATCCTCCAAGGCTAAATACTACTGACTGACCGATAGTGAACCAGTACCGTGAGGGAAAGGCGAAAAGAACCCCTGTGAGGGGAGTGAAATAGAACCTGAAACCGTGTACGTACAAGCAGTAGGAGCACCTTCGTGGTGTGACTGCGTACCTTTTGTATAATGGGTCAGCGACTTATATTCAGTAGCAAGGTTAACCATCTAGGGGAGCCGTAGAGAAATCGAGTCTTAACTGGGCGTCGAGTTGCTGGATATAGACCCGAAACCAGGTGATCTAGCCATGGGCAGGTTGAAGGTTGAGTAACATCAACTGGAGGACCGAACCGACTAATGTTGAAAAATTAGCGGATGACTTGTGGCTAGGGGTGAAAGGCCAATCAAACCTGGAGATAGCTGGTTCTCCCCGAAATCTATTTAGGTAGAGCCTCGGACGAATACTACTGGGGGTAGAGCACTGTTAAGGCTAGGGGGTCATCCCGACTTACCAACCCTTTGCAAACTCCGAATACCAGTAAGTACTATCCGGGAGACACACGGCGGGTGCTAACGTCCGTCGTGGAGAGGGAAACAACCCAGACCGCCAGCTAAGGTCCCAAAGTATAGCTAAGTGGGAAACGATGTGGGAAGGCTTAGACAGCTAGGATGTTGGCTTAGAAGCAGCCATCATTTAAAGAAAGCGTAATAGCTCACTAGTCGAGTCGGCCTGCGCGGAAGATGTAACGGGGCTAAGCTATACACCGAAGCTGCGGCAATACAGTTTACTGTATTGGGTAGGGGAGCGTTCTGTAAGCCGTTGAAGGTGTGCTGTAAGGCATGCTGGAGGTATCAGAAGTGCGAATGCTGACATGAGTAACGATAAAGGGGGTGAAAAACCCCCTCGCCGGAAGACCAAGGGTTCCTGTCCAACGTTAATCGGGGCAGGGTAAGTCGACCCCTAAGGCGAGGCCGAAAGGCGTAGTCGATGGGAAACGGGTTAATATTCCCGTACTTCTTACAATTGCGATGGGGGGACGGAGAAGGCTAGGTGAGCCTGGCGACGGTTGTCCAGGTTCAAGTGCGTAGGCTTGAGAGTTAGGTAAATCCGGCTCTCTCCAAAGCTGAGACACGACGTCGAGCACCTACGGGTGTGAAGTCATTGATGCCATGCTTCCAGGAAAAGCCTCTAAGCTTCAGATTGTAAGAAATCGTACCCCAAACCGACACAGGTGGTCGGGTAGAGAATACCAAGGCGCTTGAGAGAACTCGGGTGAAGGAACTAGGCAAAATGGTACCGTAACTTCGGGAGAAGGTACGCTCTTGTCGGTGAAGTCCCTTGCGGATGGAGCTAACGGGAGTCGCAGATACCAGGTGGCTGCAACTGTTTATTAAAAACACAGCACTGTGCAAAATCGTAAGATGACGTATACGGTGTGACGCCTGCCCGGTGCCGGAAGGTTAATTGATGGGGTTAGACTTAGGTCGAAGCTCTTGATCGAAGCCCCGGTAAACGGCGGCCGTAACTATAACGGTCCTAAGGTAGCGAAATTCCTTGTCGGGTAAGTTCCGACCTGCACGAATGGCGTAATGATGGCCACGCTGTCTCCACCCGAGACTCAGTGAAATTGAAATCGCTGTGAAGATGCAGTGTACCCGCGGCTAGACGGAAAGACCCCGTGAACCTTTACTACAGCTTGGCACTGAACATTGAGCCTACATGTGTAGGATAGGTGGGAGGCTTTGATATGTGCACGCCAGTGTGCATGGAGCCATCCTTGAAATACCACCCTTGTATGTTTGATGTTCTAACTTAGACCCATTATCTGGGTCAAGGACAGTGCCTGGTGGGTAGTTTGACTGGGGCGGTCTCCTCCCAAAGAGTAACGGAGGAGCACGAAGGTGGGCTAAACACGGTTGGACATCGTGTGGTTAGTGCAATGGCATAAGCCCGCTTGACTGCGAGAATGACAATTCGAGCAGGTGCGAAAGCAGGTCATAGTGATCCGGTGGTTCTGTATGGAAGGGCCATCGCTCAACGGATAAAAGGTACTCCGGGGATAACAGGCTGATACCGCCCAAGAGTTCATATCGACGGCGGTGTTTGGCACCTCGATGTCGGCTCATCACATCCTGGGGCTGAAGTCGGTCCCAAGGGTATGGCTGTTCGCCATTTAAAGTGGTACGCGAGCTGGGTTTAGAACGTCGTGAGACAGTTCGGTCCCTATCTGCCGTGGGCGTTGGAAGATTGAAGGGGGCTGCTCCTAGTACGAGAGGACCGGAGTGGACGAACCTCTGGTGTTCGGGTTGTCATGCCAATGGCATTGCCCGGTAGCTAAGTTCGGAATCGATAACCGCTGAAAGCATCTAAGCGGGAAGCGAGCCCTAAGATGAGTCTTCCCTGACCCCTTGAGGGTCCTAAAGGGTTGTTCAAGACTAGAACGTTGATAGGCAGGGTGTGTAAGCGTTGTGAGGCGTTGAGCTAACCTGTACTAATTGCCCGTGAGGCTTAACCATACAACACCCAAAGGGTTTTGTTGTGGACTCAAAGTAGAACATTGAATGTGTAGAGAACGCTCTTTAAAGAGTAAGCAGCTTTCCAGATTTTGACCGGTTGCGAGTGCGCAGCGGGTCACCTAATTTGCTTGGCGACCATAGCGTTGTGGACCCACCTGAACCCATGCCGAACTCAGAAGTGAAACACAATAGCGCCGATGGTAGTGTGGGGTCTCCCCATGTGAGAGTAGGACATCGCCAGGCTTCAAATTTAGACATACAGTCTAACCAGTGCGGAGCGGTAGTTCAGTTGGTTAGAATACCGGCCTGTCACGCCGGGGGTCGCGGGTTCGAGTCCCGTCCGCTCCGCCATTAATTATAAAGTTTAGGGGTGTAGCTCCAATTGGCAGAGCAGCGGATTCCAAATCCGCGTGTTGGGAGTTCGAATCTCTCCACCCCTGCCATATTTTAGGCTCTAGTCGAAAGACTGGAGCCTTTTTTATTTGAAATTTTCATTTGAGCGCAGCAGTGGATTCAGTTGATACCCAAAGAATGCGCGTATTGGGAGTTCGAATCTCTCCGCCCCTGCCATATTTCGAAAGACTGGAGCCTTTTTTATTTGAAATTTTCATTTGAACGCCGCAGTGGATTCAGTTGATAGCCAAAGAATGCGCGTGTTGGGAGTTCGAATCTCTCTACCCCTGCCTGTTGAGCATGTAAATAAAGACTTTCAAGTTTGTTAAGCTGACTTAGCAACCTTTTTGGGAGTGCCAGCTTGAACCATCCATTATAACGACATCATGTCATCTTTTTATATCTGTTTGGGTGGTGTACCATGATATCTTTGTTAACTCAAGGAGCGACGATTGTTTCACAATCCTTCTTGTTGGACAGGCAGAATTAAATAAATAAACGTATTCAAATTGCTATTTTGAGCTGGTTAAGCTGATTTTATTTTCAATATACAAAAAAGCCCACTCAATAGAGTGGGCTTGAATAGTGAGATTTTAAATTATTTTAGCAGTGCTTCATTGCCATTTTCGCGGATTTTTTTAAGCATGCCCTTAACACCACGAGCACTTGAGGCAACAACATTACCAGACTTCATATAGTCGGTACTACCAGCGAAATCAGTTACAATAGCACCAGCTTCACGGGCGATGAGCTCTCCTGCTGCTATATCCCAAGGTTTAAGGCCTAATTCGAAGAAGCCGTCGACACGGCCAGCAGCTAGGTAACATAAATCTAGTGCAGCAGAACCAGTTCGGCGGAAGTCAGAGCAGTCAACAAATAGAGAAGACATAATCTTAAAGTAAGATTCTGAGTGTTGTTTTTGTTTAAATGGGAAACCAGTGGCTAATACTGCCCCTTGCAAATCCTTAACTTGCTTAACACGGACACGTGCACTGTTAAGCTGAGCTCCTGAACCACGTTGAGCTGTGAATAGTTCATTTAGCATAGGGTCATAAACACAAGCTACTTCCGTTTTGCCTTTTAGGCGAACAGCAATAGAAACGGAAAAGTGTGGGAAACCTTTTACAAAGTTTGTTGTGCCATCCAGAGGGTCGATAACCCATTGAGCATCATCATCTTTGCCTGTGAGCCTGCCAGACTCTTCAGCTATGATGGTGTGATCGGGGTACGAAGCTTTGATTGTATCAATAATTATTGATTCCGCTTCTTTGTCGACGTTCGTAACAAAGTCATTGGTGCCTTTTTGAAAGGACTCAATTTTCTCTACATTTTCTAAAGATTTAGCAATATGATTGCCTGCTTTTCGTGCTGCACGAATAGCAATATTAAGCATTGGATGCATACTTATTTCCCAACGGATGTTAAAGAACAAAAACGGACGGGATTATAGCAGATAAATGGCCAAATGGAAGTGAGTGTTTTTTGTTCTATTGAAGAGATTAGCCAAAAGGACGTGGCCCTTTTTAACTTGGTATATGTTATTATCGCGCGACTAAAAATATTGTCTTGTGGAGAAACCAATGTTAAATAATGTAAAAGTGGTACTCGTTGGGACCTCACATTCAGGAAATATTGGTTCGACAGCTCGCGCGATGAAAGTAATGGGATTATCAAACTTAGTACTTGTTGAGCCTCAGTGTGAATTGGATCAGCAAGCGATAGCGATGGCGTCAGGTGCAAGTGATATACTAGAAAACGCATCAATTGTTCATTGTTTAACTGAAGCCATCTCAGATTGTACTCTTGTTGTCGGTTCTAGCGCGCGTTCTCGTACCTTGGAATGGCCAATGCTTGAGCCTCGTGAATGTGGTGAAAAGTTTGTGGAGCAAGCCTTGGTATCCCCGACGGCATTAGTTTTTGGCCGCGAGCGCACAGGCTTAACTAATGAAGAGCTTCAAACTTGTCATTATCATGTGTGTATTCCAGCCAACCCTGAATATAGTTCGTTAAATCTCGCTATGGCAGTGCAAACACTCAGTTATGAAATTCGTATGGCCTATTTGGAGCAGGAAAAGAAACATTATCAACAGATTGCAGCTCCTGACTTCCCGAGACATAAAGAATTAGAAATGTTTTTTTTACATCTTGATAAAGTTACAAAAGATGTTGACTTTATAAATGAAAACCAACCTGGGAAAGTAATGAATAAGTTGCGTCGCTTGTTTATTCGAGCGAGGCCTGAAGCACAAGAGCTAAATATTCTGCGTGGTATTTTGACTGCTATTGAGAAAAAAACTCTTTAATCCTTGCCAGCTTTATATTTAGAACTAATACTTGAGTAAAATGGTTGGTTAAATACTTGACTATTTTAGTCGGGTATGAAAGAATTTATAGCACATAAATGATGTGGATATGGTGTTATATGAGACTTACATCTAAAGGAAGATATGCAGTTACGGCCATGTTAGATGTGGCTCTACACTCGCAACAGACCCCAGTACCTCTGGCGGATATTTCTGAACGTCAGGGCATCTCACTGTCTTATTTGGAGCAACTTTTTTCCAAATTACGAAAAGCAGGATTGGTTTCCAGCGTACGCGGCCCAGGCGGCGGTTATCGTTTGGGGACAGATGCTAATTCTATCGCTATAGGAACAGTCATTGCTGCAGTTGATGAGTCTGTTGATGCAACTAAATGTAATGGTAGGGGCGATTGCCAAGGTGGAACTCGTTGTCTAACACATACACTATGGCACGATCTGAGTTCTCGTATTAGCGATTTCTTAAACAACATCACTTTAGGTGAGTTGATGACAGATAACGATGTTCTAGAAGTTTCTGACCGCCAAGATTTAGATCTTGCGGCTAATCATGGGTTTTCTAAAAAGAATTCTAACACCGCACCCATCGGTATAAATTTCCGCTCTTAAGCGGTTTGCCTGTTACATTGGAGTAGAAAATGAAACTGCCTATTTATCTTGATTATTCAGCAACATGCCCTGTCGATCCTCGGGTAGCTGAAAAAATGGTTCAGTATATGACTATGGACGGTACGTTTGGTAACCCAGCATCCCGCTCACATAGATATGGCTGGCAGGCGGAAGAAGCAGTAGATACTGCTCGTGAACAGATTGCGGATTTATTGAATGCTGACCCTCGTGAGATAGTTTTTACTTCGGGTGCGACTGAGTCAGATAATTTAGCCATTAAAGGTGCTGCGCATTTCTATTCGAAGAAGGGTAAGCACGTCATTACATGTAAAACAGAGCATAAAGCGGTACTTGACCCTTGTCGTCAATTGGAGCGTGAAGGTTTTGAGGTTACTTATCTAGAGCCTGAAACTGATGGTATTGTAGATATTAAGAAGCTTGAAGCAGCAATGCGTGAAGATACAGTCTTAGTATCCATCATGCATGTAAACAATGAAATTGGTGTGGTTCAAGATGTTGCTGCGATTGGCGATTTATGCCGCAGTCGTAAAATTGTTTTTCATATTGATGCTGCTCAGTCTGCAGGTAGATTATCCATTGATGTACAAGAGATGAAAATTGATCTGATTTCTTTATCTGCACATAAAGCCTATGGTCCTAAAGGTATTGGCGCTCTTTATGTTCGTCGTAAACCACGTATTCGTCTAGAAGCTCAAATGCATGGTGGTGGACATGAGCGTGGTTTTCGTTCTGGTACCTTAGCAACCCATCAAATTGTCGGTATGGGTGAAGCTTTCCGTATTGCAAAAGAAGATATGCAGAAAGACTATGAGCACGCATTGGCACTTCGTAATCGTTTGTTTGATGGTGTAAAAGATCTCGAAGCTGTGACTGTTAACGGTTCACTTGAGCAGCGCGTCCCGCATAACCTAAACATCAGCTTTGCTTTCGTTGAAGGCGAATCTTTATTGATGTCATTGAAAGATCTTGCAGTATCTTCTGGTAGTGCCTGTACTTCCGCAAGTCTTGAACCTTCATATGTACTGCGCGCTTTAGGTCTAAACGATGAACTTGCACATAGTTCAGTTAGATTCTCATTTGGGCGTTTTACAACAGAAGCAGAAGTTGATTACGCGATAGAACAAATTAGAGTGGCTGTGACTAAGCTACGTGACATGTCTCCTCTATGGGATATGTACAAGGAAGGAGTGGATTTAAGTACAGTTGAGTGGGCACACCACTAACTTGTTAAATTACGCTTCAGTGGTAGATATAGAGGATTCGAGGTAAATAATTATGGCATATAGCGAAAAAGTAATTGATCACTACGAGAACCCAAGAAATGTGGGTTCATTTGATAAAGAAGATCCTAACGTCGGCAGTGGTATGGTGGGTGCACCGGCTTGTGGTGACGTGATGAAGCTACAAATTAAAGTGACTTCTGAAGGTATTATTGAAGATGCAAAATTCAAAACCTATGGCTGTGGTAGTGCAATAGCATCAAGCTCACTGGTTACTGAGTGGGTTAAAGGTAAAAGTATTGACGAAGCAGCAGAAATTAAAAATGCTGAGATTGCTGAAGAGCTTGAGCTGCCTCCTGTAAAAGTTCACTGTTCAATTCTTGCTGAAGATGCAATTAAAGCAGCAGTAGCTGACTACAAGAAAAAACACCAATAACAGGTGACAACTATATAATGGGAGTTCATCGCTCCCATTCCATTGTTAACAAAGAAATTAAGGTGCAGTATGGCCATTACAATGACAGAAACGGCAGCAAGTCGGGTTAGAACATTCTTAGAAAGCCGAGGTAAAGGTGTCGGTTTGCGTCTGGGTGTGAAAACGACAGGTTGTTCTGGCATGGCTTATGTACTTGAGTTTGTCGATGAGCTTAACGAAGAAGACGAAGTGTTTGAGTTCCAAGGTGTTAAAGTCATTATCGACCAGAAAAGTTTAGTATATTTAGATGGTACTGAGCTCGACTACATTAAGGAAGGGCTAAATGAAGGTTTTGAGTTTAACAACCCTAACGCGAAAAGCGAATGTGGTTGTGGTGAAAGCTTCAACGTATAAGTGATAAGTGCCGACTGGCCCTGTTTTACCTAAGGACCTATTTCTTAATGAATTACTTCAAATTATTCGGGCTACCAAGTCAGTTTCAACTGGATGGTAGCCTTCTTTCTTCACAGTTCCGTGAATTGCAAAAGCGCTTTCATCCCGATAACTTTGCGGCAGCATCAGAACGTGATCGTTTGATGGCTGTGCAAAAAGCATCACAAATTAATGATGCTTACCATGTACTTAAAAACCCTCTCTCCCGTGCTGAATACATATTGGCGGAAAATGGATTAGATATCCGTGATGAACAGCAAACGATGAGTGATCCTATGTTCTTGATGGAACAAATGGAGTTGAGGGAGGAGCTTGGAGATATTCCATCTCAAGTTGAACCTGAGACAGTACTGTTTGATTTTGATGACAAAGTAAGCAAAATGTACAAACAGTATCTTCATTCAGTTGAACTTGAATTGAATGCTGGTCAATGGGCTAAAGCGGCAGAGAATGTGCGTAAGCTAAAGTTTGTTTCCAAACTGAAAAATGAAATTGAACTAGTGGAAGATAAGCTCCTCGGCTAGTTAAGAATAAGGATCAACCATGGCATTACTTCAAATCGCAGAACCAGGGCAAAGTTCTGCTCCTCATGAACATAAACTCGCTGCGGGTATTGATCTAGGTACGACCAATTCTTTGGTTGCTGCTATTCGTAGTGGCAATGCTTCGACGTTAAAAGATGAACTAGGGCGTGGTATCCTGCCATCTATCGTTAATTATGCTCAAGTCCAGCCTTCTGTTGGTTACGATGCAAAACAACAGGCGGAATTGGATCCAGAAAATACCATCATTTCGGTTAAACGTTTACTAGGGCGCTCTTTACAAGATATTCAAGCTCGTTACCCTAATTTGCCGTATCACTTCAAAGAAAGTGACAATGGTTTACCTGTGTTTCAGACAGCATCAGGTGATAAAAATCCGATCCAGGTATCTGCTGATATTTTAAAATCACTGACGCAGCGTGCCCAAGAAACACTAGGTGGTGATTTATCAGGGGTGGTGATAACGGTACCAGCCTATTTTGATGATGCCCAGCGTGCTGGCACCAAAGATGCGGCTAAGTTAGCTGGACTAAATGTACTTCGTTTGCTGAATGAACCGACAGCAGCAGCTATTGCTTATGGCCTAGATTCTGGCCAAGAAGGAATTATTGCTGTTTATGATCTTGGAGGAGGCACTTTTGATGTCTCTATCCTGCGCTTGTCAAAAGGTGTTTTTGAAGTACTTGCGACGGGTGGTGATTCAGCTTTAGGGGGGGATGATTTTGATCATCTCTTGGCTGAGTACTTAATCGAAAAAGCAGCAATTAAAGCTCCGCTCTCTGCTGAGCAACGCAGAATGATTTTGAATTTGGCCACAGAGACTAAGATTACATTTTCAAAGCAAGACAAGGTTGATGTTCAACTTTACGATTGGACAGGAAGTGTTTCAAAAAGTGAATTTGAATCTTTAATACGTCCTTTAGTTAAAAAAACTTTGATGTCTTGTCGGCGAGCATTGAAAGATGCTCAAGTTGATGCGGAAGATATTCTAGAAGTTGTTATGGTTGGAGGCTCTACACGAACTTTGCTGGTACGTGAAATGGTAGGTGAGTTTTTTGACCGTGTACCATTAACGAGCATTAACCCTGACGAAGTTGTTGCCATTGGGGCTGGAATTCAAGCGGATATTTTGGTTGGTAATAAACCTGATTCTAAAATGCTGCTTTTGGATGTTATACCCCTTTCGCTTGGTATAGAAACAATGGGCGGATTGGTAGAAAAGATTATTCCGCGTAATACGACAATTCCAGTTGCTCGAGCTCAAGAGTTTACTACTTTCAAAGATGGTCAGACAGCAATGAGTGTTCATGTTGTACAAGGTGAACGAGAAATAGTTGATGACTGTCGCTCCCTAGCGCGCTTCTCACTTAAAGGTATTCCACCAATGGCTGCGGGAGCAGCACATATAAGAGTAACTTACCAAGTGGATGCTGATGGATTATTATCCGTTAATGCGATGGAGAAGAGCACGAAAGTTCAGTCAGAAATCCAAGTTAAGCCGTCTTATGGTTTAAGTGATGATGAAGTGGCGAATATGCTGCGTGATTCGATGACTTATGCGAAGGAAGATATGCTGGCGCGAGCACTTGCTGAACAACGGGTTGAAGCTGATAGAGTTATCGAAGGTTTATTGGTGGCAATGCAAGCAGATGGTGATGAGCTGTTGTCTGACTTGGATCGAGGGACTTTAGTTAATGCGATTGAGTCATTGATCGAGTTACGTAATGGTGATGACGCAGATGCCATTGAGCAAGGGATTAAGAATACTGATAAGGCGAGTCAAGATTTTGCTTCGCGCCGTATGGATAAGTCGATTCGAGCTGCATTGTCAGGTCAATCAGTAGATGATATTTAAGAGAAACAATTATGCCTAAGATTATTGTATTACCGCATGAAGATTTGTGCCCTGAAGGAGCAGTTTTGGAAGCGAGTGCAGGTGACTCGGTGCTTGATGTCGCGCTTAAAAATGGTATTGGCATTGAGCATGCCTGTGAAAAATCTTGTGCTTGTACAACATGCCATATCGTGATTCGTGAGGGTTTTGATTCTCTAGATGAGAGTGATGAACTTGAAGATGATATGTTAGATAAAGCTTGGGGACTAGAGCCTGAATCTCGTTTAGGTTGCCAAGCTAGGGTTACAAATGAAGACTTAGTGGTTGAAATTCCCAAGTATACATTGAACCATGCTTCAGAAGATCACTAAGCTATAAGTTAAATTGTGGTGACAATGACTAATCTTGATTAGAAGGAAGTTGAGTAATGAAATGGACAGATTCGCGTGATATTGCGATAGAATTGTGTGATAAATTTCCAGATCTTGACCCTAAAACAGTGCGTTTTACTGATCTGCATAAGTGGATCACTGACCTGGAAGAGTTTGACGATGAACCTAATCGCTCAAATGAAAAAATCCTTGAAGCTGTGATTTTATGTTGGATGGATGAAATGGATTAGTTGAAGGCTGTAAAATCCTTTCCAGTTAACAATTCTTATTTAAAATAACGGGCGTAATCGCCCGTTTTTTTATCGAATTGATATTTTTACCTGCCAAGATGCTAACATCCTTAAGTTGAGTGAAAGAGGCGTAGAGTACGCCAGTAATAAAGACAAGGAGAAACCATGTCTGCACAGATGTCAGTATTTTTGAGCACAGAACTAGCACCAGAGTATTGGGGAGAAAAAGCCATTCTTTCTTTCTCGGAACAGCGTGCGACGATTCACTTAAGTCAAGACAATGAGCTAGATATTGTCCAACGGGCTGCACGAAAGCTAGATTCTCAAGGAATATCCTCTATTTCACTAGAAGGCGCGGGTTGGGATCTAGAAAGCCTTTGGGCGTTTCATCAAGGTTATCGTACCCCAAAGAAAAAGAACACTTTGATTTTACCTGAGCTTGTTGATGCCGCGCAGGTAGAACTTGACGCTCGTATTAAATCAACCGAATTTACGCGTGATATTATTAACAAGCCTGCTGAAGAGGTCGCGCCAAGGCAACTTGCGACAATGGCTGCTGAATTTATCAAGTCAGTGGCGCCAAAAGGCACAGTTAAAATCCGAATTGTAAAAGATAAAGATCTTTTGGATGAAGGCTGGGAAGGAGTTTACGCCGTAGGGCGTGGCTCAGAGAGAACATCTGCTATGTTGCAGCTTGATTATAATCCGACTGGGGACGAAAATGCGCCTGTATGGGCTTGCTTAGTGGGTAAAGGGATCACTTTTGACTCTGGTGGATATAGTATTAAACCGTCAAATTCTATGGCGTCGATGAAAGCCGACATGGGTGGTTCTGCTACGATTACAGGTGGTCTAGGCCTTGCTATTATGCGTGGTCTTAACAAGCGAGTGAAATTGATTCTTTGTTGTGCTGAGAACATGATTTCTGGCAGAGCATTAAAGCTAGGTGACATTATCACTTATAAAAATGGTAAGACAGTTGAGATAATGAACACCGATGCTGAAGGACGTTTGGTCTTGGCTGATGGTTTGATATACGCGAGTGAACATAAACCTGAATTGATCATAGATTGCGCCACTTTAACTGGTGCTGCAAAAAATGCGCTGGGTAATGACTACCATGCTCTTATGAGCTTTGATGAGCCACTTTCTCAGCAGGCTTTATCTGCTGCTAAAGAAGAAAAGGAAGGGCTGTGGTCACTTCCACTGGCCAGTCATCATCGAGATATGCTACCGTCAAACTTTGCTGATTTATCCAATATCAGCAGTGGTGATTTCTCACCTGGAGCTAGTACAGCGGCTGCATTTTTATCTTATTTTGTTGAAGATTATCACAAAGGGTGGTTACACTTTGACTGCGCAGCAACGTATTGCAAATCCTCAACAAATATGTGGGCTGCAGGTGCAACTGGAGTGGGCGTGCGTACTTTAGCTGGTTTACTTATCCAGCAGGCCAACCAGTAATTTTAGTGGCGATAAATCGTCTCTTAACAGTAATAAAATATAAAAAGGTATATCTATGGCTCTAGAAAGAACATTTTCTATCATCAAGCCTGATGCAGTAGAACGAAACTTGATTGGTGAAATCTACAATCGTATTGAAAAAGCAGGCCTTCAGATTATCGCGGCAAAAATGGTGCGATTGACAGAAGAGCAAGCAAGTGGTTTTTACGCTGAGCACGAAGGTAAGCCATTTTTCCCATCATTAAAGGAGTTTATGACTTCAGGACCTATTATGGTTCAAGTGCTTGAAGGTGAAAGTGCAATTTCACGTTACCGTGAACTGATGGGTAAAACCAACCCTGAAGAGGCTGCTTGTGGTACGATTCGTGCGGATTATGCTTTGAACATGCGCCTTAATTCGGTACATGGCTCTGATAGTTCTGAATCCGCTGCTAGAGAAATTGAATTTTTCTTTCCAGCTGCTGAAATTTGCCCACGCGGTTGATTCGCTTTTATACATAATTAGGTGCTGTCGATATCGACAGCACCTCTTATTAGATTACTTTTCTTATCCATTAAATCGCTTTATCCAATTGACACATCGATTAGCTAGCCATTAAATTTTTAAGATAGACATTATTGATTATCATAAAATCAAGTAATTAGATTGTGGTCGGATAACGACTTTGTTCTTTGGTGTTTTGTAGATATCAAGTTGAGCTAAATATAATTCTAACTAATTGAAAAATAATGAGGTCTTATAATTACTGTCTGGTAAATACGTTGCTCATGGTAAGCTAACTTTAGTGAGATAAATTTTTTCATTCACATAAGCACGCAAAGCTATCAGTCTTGACAGATTATGATATACTCTGCGCGCAATTTATACCTTATTAACAGAGTAAGACAATGGCAGATCTATCAAAGTACAGAAACATTGGTATTTTCGCGCACGTTGATGCGGGTAAAACTACCACCACTGAGCGTATCCTTAAGCTTACTGGTAAAATCCACAAAACTGGTGAAGTACACGACGGTGAATCTACTACCGACTTCATGGAACAGGAAGCTGAGCGTGGAATCACTATTCAGTCTGCTGCCGTAACTTGTGAGTGGAAAGGCCACCGCCTAAACGTCATTGATACTCCGGGACACGTTGACTTTACAGTTGAAGTATATCGTTCACTTAAAGTTCTTGACGGTGGTATCGGTGTATTCTGTGGTTCTGGTGGTGTTGAGCCTCAGTCAGAGACTAACTGGCGCTACGCGAATGATTCAGAAGTATCTCGTTTGATTTTCGTCAACAAACTAGATCGTATTGGTGCAGACTTCTTACGCGTTGTTGACCAAGTAAAAAATGTTCTTGGCGCTAACCCACTAGTAATGACTCTGCCTATCGGCCGTGAAGATGATTTCGTTGGTGTTGTAGACATATTAACTCGTAAAGCATATGTATGGGATGACACTGGTCTTCCTGAAAACTATGAAGTTCAAGACATTCCTGCGGATATGCTTGATGACGTAGAACAGTATCGTGAAGAGCTAGTTGAAACGGTTGTAGAGCAAGACGACGACCTAATGGAAGCTTATATGGAAGGTGAAGAGCCTTCTCTCGAGCAACTAAAAACTTGTATTCGTAAAGGTACTCGTGATCTAGCTTTCTTCCCAACATTCTGTGGTTCTGCATTTAAGAACAAGGGTGTTCAGCTAGTCCTAGATGCAGTAGTAGATTACCTACCTGCACCAACTGAAGTTGATCCTCAGCCGTTAACTGATCCAGACACAGGTGAGCCTACTGGTGAAGTTGCGACAGTATCTTCAGACGAGCCACTAAAAGCGCTAGCATTCAAAATTATGGATGACCGCTTTGGTGCTCTAACCTTTATCCGCATATACTCTGGTCGCTTGAAGAAGGGTGATACTATCCTTAACTCTGCAACTGGTAAGACTGAACGTATCGGTCGTATGTGTGAGATGCAAGCAGATGAGCGTAACGAGCTTACTGAAGCGCAAGCTGGTGACATCATTGCGGTTGTGGGAATGAAGAACGTTCAAACAGGCCACACTTTATGTGATCCTAAGCATGAATGTACTCTTGAAGCTATGATCTTCCCTGAACCTGTAATCTCTATCGCTGTAGCACCTAAAGATAAAGGTTCTACTGAGAAAATGAGTATTGCTATCGGTAAAATGGTTGCAGAAGATCCATCATTCCAAGTTGAGACTGATGAAGATTCAGGTGAGACTATCTTAAAAGGTATGGGTGAACTTCACTTAGACATCAAGGTAGATATCCTTAAGCGTACTTACGGTGTTGAGCTAGAAGTGGGAGCTCCTCAGGTAGCATACCGTGAAACAATTACTCAACCTGTTGAAGATAGCTACACGCACAAGAAGCAGTCTGGTGGTTCTGGTCAGTTCGCGAAAATCGACTACCGCATCAAGCCTGGTGAGCCAAACTCTGGTTTCACGTTCTCTTCAAAGGTTGTTGGTGGTAACGTACCTAAAGAATTTTGGCCTGCAGTCGAAAAAGGCTTCGGCAGCATGATGGATCATGGTGTTCTTGCTGGATTCCCAACGCTAGATGTTGAAGTTGAACTATACGATGGTGGTTTCCACGCAGTTGACTCTTCGGCTATCGCTTACGAAATTGCAGCTAAAGGTGCATTCCGTCAGTCTATGCCAAAAGCAGGAGCGCAGCTTCTAGAGCCGATTATGAACGTTGACGTATTTACTCCAGAAGACAATGTTGGTGATGTAATCGGTGACCTTAACCGTCGTCGTGGTATGATCAAAGACCAACAAGCTGGTACTACAGGTGTTCGTATTAAAGCAGACGTACCTCTATCAGAAATGTTTGGTTACATTGGTCACCTACGTACTATTACTTCTGGTCGTGGTCAGTTCTCTATGGAATTTGCACACTACGCACCTTGCCCAATGAACGTTGCTGAGCAAGTTATCGCAGAAGTTAAAGAGCGTGACGCTAAGAAGTAATTATTACTTTAGCCAAGTCGTTTAATAAACCCCTGAAGTGAAAACTTCAGGGGTTTTCTTTTTATAAGTAATTAATACAATATGATGAGATAAGTGTATTTATCTGACCAATCAATGAGTAAGGAAATGAAATTATTCATTTATTGGCTATTCTGTAATTTCACTGCGTAACCATTCTGAAAATACGGTAATTCGTTGCTGACGGGGTGAGTCATTATCATAAAATAAATTGAACTGTATCCCAGGATTTATGCCAATATCAAATGGCTTGGTAAGTAAACCTCTTTCAACATAGTCATTAGCTAAAGAATCTGATGCCAAGCATGCGCCATGGCCAGCCATTACTGCATTCATAGCGTGATCAAAGGTTGCAACCTCCATCCACTGAACCGACTCTTTATTCATGGTGACACCTGCTTGAGCAAACCACGTTTGCCATGGATAGCCACCAGATTCATAATGAATGAGCAGAGTGTTAAGTAATTGTTTAGGAGAAGTTAAAGTGATTGCTTTGGTAAAATTAGGCGAACAGAAAGGGTAAATTGTTTCCTCAAATAGAAATTGTTTATGTAATGTTTGATTTCTATTGATATCAATCTCATCACCTTGCCAAATAGCAAGATCGGCATCCCCTTGTTTAAGCTGAGGGGCGTTACAACTAGTGATAATACGAATTGGAATGTTTGGGTATTGGGTAGAAAATTTCCACAGTCGAGGTAGTAGCCAGCGAGATGCAAATGAAGGTGTGGAACTGACACAGAGTAGCCCCTCAATGGGTTCACTTTGGATTTGATTTAGTCCAGTTATAATACTTTCAAACCCTTGAGAGACGTGTTTAGACAATATTTTACCATGTTCGGTTAGGCGCATTTCTCGCCCATCTCGCATAAATAGCTTGCAGCCTAATCCATCTTCAAGTTGGCGAATTTTTTGACTGACAGCAGCTTGGCTGACAAATAACTCCTCAGCAGCGCGGCTGTAACTTTTTAGTCTAGCCGCGACCTCAAAATAACGCAGACCCGATAAGTGATGTAGGCGAACATCCATAGCCAATCCCTGATTATTGTTTTGATTATGATAATCACTTGTATCGAAAAAAACAAAAGGATAGCATCCGCTATCCTTTTGCCATGGATAAACAAAAATCATGATTGAAGTGAAAAGATTGCCATGGCCTATTACTCCCAAACCACAAGCTGGCCTTTTGGCCAATTTTGTCCAACATCATGATATTTTTGTTCGAGAATATGACGCTTTATTTTCAAGGTTGGTGTCAGAATGCCATTTTCAATACTCCAAGGATCTTTAATCATCAACACACCTTTGATTTGTTCGTGTGATTCTAGAGACTCATTCATTTTAGCGATGACTTTTTTGGTCGTTCTTTCATAACGTTCTTTATCGAAGTTAGGGAAATCATGAGGAACAACGAGAAGTATTGGATAGGGTAAACCCAGTCCAATTAAGCACATCATTTCAACTCGGCTATATTCGAATAATTTTTTCTCAATTGGTACCGGAGCAACAAATTTTCCTTTCGCCGTCTTAAAGGTATCTTTTTTACGGCCTTGAATGGTGAGATAGCCTTCTCTATCAATTGAGCCTATATCGCCTGTATGTAACCAACCACTCGAATTGAAAGATTCTTGAGTTGCAATATCATTTTTATAGTAACCGGAAAATAGACCTTCACCACTCACCAATATTTCATCATCGTCTGCAATTTTTAGTTTAATGCCGGGTCCGGCATTACCAACAGTGCCTATTTTGTCTGCGCGAAATGGGTAATTGATTGTGCTATAAGCAAATGATTCGGTCATTCCCCAAGCTTCGGTAATATTAAGCCCGATACTGTGGTACCAGTTGAGAAGAGCTGGTGATACAGGTGCCGAGCCACACCCCAAAACACGTGCTTGATCTAGGCCAAGTCCATCAGCAAGTTTCTTTTTAATCAGAGAATTTACAAAGGGTATTTTGAGCAGAATATTCAGTTTTTTCTGTGGTAGTTTATCTTGAATTCTTTGCTGAAAAACGGTCCAAAGACGAGGGACAGAGATAAAGAGTGTTGGTCGATGCATTTTTACATCTTCGATAAAGGTATCGAGCGATTCAGGAAAAGCAGTAGGTACGCCACCCACAATAGAGCATCCGAATATATATACTCTTTCTGTAATATGAGCCAGTGGAAGATAAGAAAATAGGCGGTCACTAGGTTCTATGCCTATATGGTTGATCAATTGTTGTACTGACCAGTTATATGCACCATAAGTTAACATGGCACCTTTGGGTAAGCCAGATGTACCAGAGGTGTATACAAGCGACATTAGTTTATCGTCATCATGCTCGGGGCGATAGGTACTTGGCTGAATATTGTCTATTAGAGTCTCATATTCATGCTGGCAATTAGGTGCAGTATCGTATGGTAGAGAGAGGCTGATCAAATGCGGCATGCTATCTAAAACTTGCTGCGTTGCCGATGAATCATCAAGTTTGCCACATATGAGTGCTTTACTTTCACTGTGAGTTATACAGTATTCTATTGTTTCTGCCCCGGCGGTCGGGAATATTGGCACACTGATGAAATCGCCGAGCATCATAGCTAAGTCACAGATAAACCACTCAGCACAGTTTTTTGATACTAGAGCAATTTTATCACGGGGTTTTAATCCGAGTGATTGCAAAGCGGAAACTAGTTTTAAAGCTTTGTCAGCGACGTCGGCATAGGTAAACTCAACGAACTGACGATTAATGATCTGTTTAAGGTAAACTTCATTAGGGCGTTCCTCTGCCCAACGGAGGATCATTTCATTAGGCGGTGGAATAGTACAAGTGCTTTTGCGTAACTCGTTAGGCTGAATCATTTTCTAACTCCATGTTATTAGCAAAGTTATGATATTGTTATTGTTAACAGCGTGTTAACTCTATCATGGAGGGTAATAAAGCTGGAAACCTTAGTAAGAGAACTTGTGACCAGAGTGTGAAAACTAGTGCAGTTGCCTATAGATGGCAGGACTCAATCCGGTTTTCTTTTTGAATATCCTTGAAAAATAAGATACATCATTGTATCCGCATTGAAAGGCGATAAAAGAAATTTTCTCCTTCTTTTCACTTAGTAGTTGTTTAGCAAGGTTTATCCGTTGGAGGGTTAAGTAGTCTCGAAAGCAAACACCGATAGCTTTATGAAAAAATTTTGAAAAGTAGGTCACTGAATAGTGACAGTAATCGGCAATGTCTTGTTCGCGAATTTTACGCGATAAATTGTTGTCTATATACCTTAGTATTTCAACCAAATCTTTGTTTATAACTCTTTGCTCAATTAATTCAGGTATCTTATATGTTTCTAATGTTTCTTGGTGATTATTGAATTGACAGTAAATTTTTTTGCTTAGCTCTTCGGCCCAATCTATAGCGGTGTTTTCATTTAAATTTAAAGTAGAAAATACGATATCTAGTTTAGCAACCTCAGACTTCAGGTGATCTTTATATATGACTATGACATGCTTATTCAGGTTTTGACATATTTTGGCTGCAGTTAGAAATAAAGATTCAAAATTATCCTCGTAAAAGAAAAAGCAGAAATGGATATCAGATTCGCTTAGCACGGAGACATCATAACCATAATCAAGTAAATGGAAATGTTTTTCCAAATCCCTAACGGTATCTTTTTTAACATAACTTATTGATTGGCCAAGCCAATACCCTTTATGCAATATGTCCACAGACCTAAGTGCCCCATTAAACCTTTGTACTTCCTAACATTAAGGGTAGGTTAGAGAGTGGTAATCTCAACCATAACTTTATTGTTGATTCCTGAGTTCCAGATACATTAATCACAACTCTTTGTTGGCTTTAAGGTTATTAATTTAGATTTAACTTGTGCTCATGTCTTATTTATTTTTTATTAATCTTGTCAAGTTTCAAAAATGATACAAAATGAAAATCAAAGGAAATAATGTATCGGTTACGTACTGTGATTGTTTTTTTAATAATAAAAACAGTAGAATAAAATGTTTTATACATCAGTAGCGTTTGGGGTTAATATTCTAAGTTATGAGGTAAGTTGTGTTTTTATGCAGATAAATTTATTTGTTTAAATTAATGGCATGTCAAGAAAGTACCAAATTTGGTTAAAAAAATCCTAACCATTATCTGTTATCAAAACTAAATTAAAAGTTAAGCGCAACAGCTTAGCATATTTTCAGAAAGGAGACTGAATATGAATAGGGTATTAACTAACATTCAAGAATTTCTTAAGGATGAAGAAGGGTTAACTGTAGTTGAGTATGTAGTCGGTGCTGGCCTGCTAGTTGCGGGGTTGACAGGTATATTTACCACCTTTAGCAGTACGCTACAGACACAATTAGGATCGGTTTTCTCCTCTTCTTAGGTATCTATCTTTCTTGTCATTTGAAAGATATTTGGACCCATGGCGTAAGCGTCATGGGCAATTTTCTTTTGCCAGTTATGAGGTCGGTGTTATGGAGAAGATACAAAATTTTTTAGCCGATGAAGAAGGGCTAACAGTTGTCGAGTACGTCGTTGGGGCAGGGTTGCTTGTTGTTGGTTTTGCTGGTTTATTTGCTGCATTTAGGGACATACTTACTGCTGAATTTGCGACTCTATTTAGTTAATGCGTAGAAGCAACCTAAGGAGCGGTAAATGGACTTACTTATATGGATGGTATTATTTACTGTAGCCGTTTCTGACGCCAAAGAGCATAGAATTCCCAATATTGGATTATTAATAATTTTGGCGTTAGCTTTTGTTAACAAAACGTTTTCTCTGCAAGATTTTTCCCTTTTATTTTGGTCATTTATCGCTGGATTAACTTGCTTTATATGCGCTCTAGTTCTTTACTTTTTAAAAGTCATGGCGGCTGGTGATGTAAAACTTTTAGGGGTTGTTGGGTTTTGGTTAGGAGTATCCCACATTTATCAAGCGATATTCTGGATTGCAATTTCAAGTGTTGTGGTTGGTTTGTTTTATGCTCTGCTAAGACTGGCTCAAGCTCCTGATACTGGGAAGGAAACGTTGAATAAGTACTCTTTACTTGCTTTGTACGGTGTATCAGAAGCTAAAGTAGGAGGCTCATATAAAATAGAGGCGGACAAAAGGTTTAGGATGCCTTTTGCTCCAGTGGTGGTCTTGGGAATAGCGGTTTATTTTTATTTTTTGAATCAATGACAAGGAGTCAGCATGGTTCAGGTCAATTCACAAGTACGACATCGTACAGAGCTTAGCCCTCAAGCACCTGAACCTTCTGTGCCAACCACGTTCGATGACTTGGGCATCCCAAAAGCTGTGGTTGAAAACCTCGTAATAAAACATCTAGCGGCTTACCCGAAATCTGACATCCTACAACTTACCAAACTGTTAGCTGTGAATAGTCATCTTATTGAAGATATTCTTGTTGGCCTACGTGCCAAATCTTTTGCAGAAGTTTTTCAAGCATCAGCAAACTCTTTTTCCGCCCAAGCTACTGGACATGTTCGCTATGGTTTGTCAGAAGCAGGCATGCAGGAAGCCGATACGGCTTTTGCAAAAGATGCATACCTTGGTCCTGTGCCTGTATCTTTAACTGCTTATAGTGAAATGGTTAAAACCCAAGATGTTCGGGCACAAATGGTTAACCGCGCAGACGTTGAATACGCCCTCTCTGATGTACTAGGTGCCCATCGAATGATTGGGGTACTGGGTCCTGCTATTAATTCAGGTAGGGCATTATTGTTATATGGCAGTGCGGGTTCAGGTAAAACTTTTGTTGCTACCAAAATACTCAACTCTTTGAATACTTCCGTCTATATCCCATATGCAGTTTTTGCTGCGGGAAATATCATCAAAGTTTTTTCTCCTCAGCATCACAAACGAGTGCACAAGGAAGAAGTTCAATCCATTACTTTTAAAGAGCATTTTGATCGCCGATGGGCGTTATGTGAGCGCCCAAGTATTCAAGTCGGTGGTGAGCTAACTATGGATATGTTGGAGGTTAATCATAGTGAACACAATAAGGTATGGATGGCTCCACTACAAATGATGGCAAACAACGGCATTTTTATTATCGACGATTTAGGCCGTCAGCCTATGCCGGTTGATACCTTATTAAACCGCTGGATTGTACCTATGGAATACTTCTATGATTACTTGAATCTGCCCAACGGCCAGCAGATCAGTATTCCTTTTATCCTTACCCTTGCCTTTTCTACGAATTTAGATCCGGAAAAGATCAGTGACCCTGCTTTTTTACGTCGTTTAGGTTACAAAATCCAGTTTGGTCCTTTAGAGGAAGGTGAATATCATGAATTATGGAAGGGCATCTCACATTCTAAAAATTTGTCCCTTGATGATAGATGTTTTGAAGCTGTACTTGACTTACATCGTCAGCATGACGTGGGTTTTTATCCGTGCTTACCTAAAGATATTGTTGGTATTAGCCGAGATATCATTATTTTTGAGGAAGAGGAACCAGTGATCTCTATGGAAGTCGTAAAACGAGCATGGGAAGTGTATTTCACAGCGGATGGTAAGGGCGGAGGTGCTCGATGAGTCGAAATCAAGTGGTGTTACTATTCTTATTGTCTATTGCATTCGGCTTAGGTGCGGTCTTTTTTGCTAAGCAGTGGATGGATAGGCAATTGCAGCCTCAGACCGAAGTTGAGGTTGTTGAGAGAGAGCCCGTGATGATAGCAACTCAGGAAATTTTGGCAGGTACTGTAATTGAAGAGCAACATGTCAGTAGCAAGCTATTGGAAAAGGATTGGCGTGATGAATTTCAATTTACTACTACCGATGAGTTAGTCGGTGAGGTTGCAGCAACTAATATTTATCCAGGAGAAATTCTCACTTTGCATCGCTTAACTATTACAGGGGAAGGTTCAACACTTGCGTCTTTGATTCCAGAAAATAAGCGAGCCATCACTATTCGTGTTAATGATGTTATAGGCGTAGCTGGTTTCCTTTTACCCGGAAACAAAGTTGATGTACTTAACACGATTAAGTACAGCTCTACTTCGGCCAATACAGTAACCGTTCTTAAAGAAATTAAAGTTTTGGCAGTAGACCAGACAGCCAGAACAAAAGAAAACAAACCTATTATAGTTCGTGCGGTGACACTAGAAGTGTCGCCAAGAGAGGCTGAAAAGCTGTTATCTGCTCAGAGTAAAGGTGAGATTCAGCTTGCTTTGCGCAATCCTCATGAAGAAGAAAAAGTCGTCAAACGATATGTTGCCCCGAGTGTTACGGTTATTAAGGGCACCGAATCTCGCAAAATCAGGGTCAAGGATTGAGGTCAAGTATGCGAATTTTAATCACCATTATTTCATTATTATTTTTCCAGGTTGAGGTTTCCTTTGCAGCTGCTCAGTCAGGAAAGGCAGTGTTGGTTCCTCATCATAAATCTACGCATGTCACTTTAGCGGGGAAAGCCAAGCGTGTATCACTTGGTGATCCTGAAGTTTTGGATATTGTGATGCTTAAATCTGATGAAGTTTTTCTGATTGGTAAAAAACTTGGTTCGACAAACCTTATGGCTTGGGATAGCCGTGGTCGTTTGATTGAGTCGATAAATATTGAAGTTACTCATGACCTTAACAGTCTTAAAGCAAAATTATATGAATTCTTACCTGATGAAGAGATTAAAGTCCATAGTGCACAAAATCGTTTGATATTAAGTGGAATAATTAGTAGTCAATCAGCGATGAATATTGCTTTGAGAGTAGCGGAGACTTATGCCGCAGGTGAGCAAGTAGATAAAGAGACGACTTCTTTGAGTGAACAGACAGATAAGACTGGAGTTATTAACCTTATGAGTATTGGAGGGGCACAGCAAGTGATGTTGGAAGTCACGGTTGCCGAGGTCCAAAGAAGTTTAGTCAGAAAGTTTGATGCAAATTTTCACTTCTTCCAAAAAAGTGGTGATATTTCATGGGGAGGCACATCAGCAGGAGCATCTTTGCCGACGACAGCAACCGCAGTTTCTCCAGTTTTTACCTCTCCATCAATCGATAGCACCGGATTGCTAGGATCATTTATTGACAGCAATACTTTATTTTCTTTTGCTCTGGATATTGCTAAGCAAAATGGTACAGCAAAAGTATTAGCTGAACCTAACCTAACAGCTCTCAGTGGTGTGAAAGCTGAGTTTTTAGCTGGTGGAGAGTTCCCGATTCCAGTTCCGGATGACGATGGCATCACAATTGAGTACAAAGAGTATGGTGTAGGATTGAAGTTTATTCCTACGGTTCTGAGTGATAAGAAAATTAACCTTAACTTAGCGATTGATGTTAGTGAAATTGCCAATACTTCATCACTAACCTTGTCACTTAGCGGAACTAACTCTACGTATAATATTCCGCCAATAACGAGGCGAAGTGCCTCTTCGACTTTGGAACTTGCCGATGGCCAAACTATTGGTATTGCGGGGCTTATTAGTGAAAATGTCAGGGATGTAGTTTCTGAGATGCCAGGGTTTAGTGATATTCCTATTATTGGCCAGATGTTTAATAGTCAAGAGTATATTTCGGGTGAAACTGAATTGGTGATTTTGGTTACACCAAGGCTAGCAAAGCCTGTTGATAGAAATAAAGTGTCTCTTCCTACCGACTCATTTATCGAGCCCAGTGATTTTGAATATTACTTATTGGGACGAGGTGCTTACATCGCTCCAGATAACCAGCGTCAGAAAGGTTATTTAGAAGAGGCGAGTATTATGGATCACTCAAAAGGTGGAACCGAAGGTACTTTTGGACATAGCTTATAGAGGCAGCGATGATGAATATTAAACAGTTAATTCTAAGTACTTTCTGCTTTTCTATATTGCTTGGGGGGTGTGTGAACCATGCAGAAAACTTGGGTGGTCATGTCCTTACACTAAGGGCTGAACAAACCTATAACTTAAATGCGACCAGAGATAACATGGCGATAATTCCTACAGGTAGTGGTGAAAGGATGGAAGGTGTAAACCAAGTCTATACCGGAAAACAGGATACAGACTTAGAAGGCACCGATAGTCAATTTGTTACAGAGGGGAAAAATTAACCGCTCTTAAGGATAGTATTATGACCAGTTCAAGGCAATGTCGGAGAATGCCAAATCGACAGAAAGGCTTAGTGTTAGTAATGGTCACAGCTGCGATGCTTTCATTGATAGGTATTGCAGCTTTATCAATTGATGTTAGCCATGCCGTTCTCAATAAAACACGGTTGCAGAACAGTGTCGATGCCGCAGCGTTAGCTGCAGCTGTGGTTTTGGATGGTCAGGGAAGCAACACGGATGCAACTGGTGCCGTTAACAGTACTTTGACTAATATGGCAGGAGCAACGGGCAATGATGAAATGGACTTTTCATCTGCTAGTGTGTCAGTTGAATACTCTAACGATCCAAGCATTTTTCCACAAGCTGGCTACAATTCCAGTCTCGATACTTTTGTTCGAGTGACGATTAGTTCTTACCCACTAGATAACTTTTTTGCTCATTTATTCGGCGTTAATAAACAACTTAGAGTGAGTGCTGTTGCTGGTCCAAGTACTGCAGCCATTGATGTTAATGTAGTACCAATGGCTGTATGTGAAGGGAGTGAGCCTGGCGTCAATGGTTATACTCCTGGCAATTTATACCCACTGAAAGTAGCGGATCAGAAGTTAAGCTCTATGGGCAGCGGCAATTTTCAGTTGCTTGATTTTGGTTCTGGTTCTAGCACGGTTCGGCAAGCTTTGGCTGGTGATTATGTGGGTAGTGTTGCTATCGGGGATACGGTCATAACCAAACCTGGAAACTCAGTTGGTCCAGTAGGTCAAGGGCTTAATACCCGCTTTGGTGTCTATAGTGGTGGTGGTTTATCTGCCAATGATTTCCCCCCCGATATTTATGTAAAAGAGCCAGCTAGCACAGCGAGCATGGATAAAGATGGTAATATTGTTTATTCAGACACTAGTGGTACTGGTGGAACACCATGGGGATATGAAGATTATATAGCTGCGCTTCCTGATTGTACCGGTGATGCAGATTGCACAGCTTCATCAGGTGGTCAACATGGCCGAAGGACAATTTCAGTACCGGTTGTAGACTGTTCGAGTGCCAGTGGTGGTACTAGCTCTTTTACTGTCACAGGCCTAGGTTGTTTTTTTATTCTCCAGCAAGCACCTACTACTAATGGAAGTAAAGACCCTATTGTGGGTGAATATCTTGAGAGCTGTTCGGCTGGAGGAGGAAATCCAGGTCAAAACTCATCTGATGATGGTCCTTATACAATCGTTTTGTATAAAGATCCGAGTGGGGAGGAGTCGTGATGTTTTCTATTAGAATCAAACGTAAACAAACGGGACTTGCAGCAGTTGAAATGTTGATTGCAGTTCCAGTATTGATGATGATTTTGATGGCTATCACTGAATTTGGTAATGCATTTATACAATACACGACACTTAATAAAATGGCACAAAGTGGTGTTCGCTATGCGACTTCCGGTGTAACAGGAACTGCCAGCTATGACCAAATAGCGGATGTCGATGAAATAAAGAACATGGTGGTATATGGCCATACAGGCTCTGGTGCTTCTTCTTTATTATCGGGGATAACCACATCACATGTTTCCATCAATCATGCCAGTGGTTACGTCACAATCACTATCAATCATAATTACACCCCTATTATTTCTGGCTTTAGCTCATCTGTTAATTTTAACGTTCCGCTCAATGTTTCAGCGATGATGAGGACTGCGCCATGAAACGGCAAAAAGGCCTGAGTATTATTGAATTTACTCTAGTGTCTACGACATTACTGTTGCTGATATTTGCTGTTATTGAAGTGGGTCGGTATATATATTCTTTACAGGTGGTAAATGATATGACTCGAGTAGCTGCTAGATTGGCAGTAGTATGCCGAGTTGAAGATAGAAATGATATTCCTGCATTATCACTATCTACTAATGCTCCCGTTGGTTTTTCAGCGGCAAATTTAACCATTGAATATTTGGATGCTTCAGGAAATGTTATTACAGGAACTCTGACAGATGATGATGTTTTTTCTACAATTGAGTATGTAAGAGCAAAAGTAGTTGATTTTGAATATCAATTTACTGGGCTACTCAGTTTTGTCAGCTTAACTGGAATGTTAGCGGTACCTGAATTTGAAACAACGCGCCCCCGGGAGAACTTAGGTCGTCACAGAGAAACGTCGACCAATCCCGATAATAGTACGGATTGCTAAGAGAGGGTTTATGGGAGAGGCAGTTAAGCTATCACCAAATGGAGAGTGCCCTATTCGACTTAAAACCAGTTTAACAGTCTGGGTTTTTTATTCGTCGGATACATTTAAGGTGCATATTAGCCAACAATTGTCTAAGTGCCAGAGTATCAGTTTTGAGATGATTGCATTTCATGGTTTAGTGGTTAGTAATCTTGTACATTTCACCCCACCTGATCTCATTTTTGTTGAAACAGGACCTAACTGGGCACAAAAGATCGTTGAACTGCAGCAGTTTGATGCTCCTGAATCTCATGATGCTGGTCACGATGCATCTTTGATAGTGTTCGGTAATGAGAGTGACAACGGGGCTTTGAAAATTGCGTTGCGTATTGGAGCAACGGATTTTATTTCTGATAAGGCTATGCTAGATGAATTTGCCCCTCTTTTAAAAAATGTCGCAGAAGAGAAAGTAGAAAATCGCCATCTTGGAGAACTATTAGTTTTTATGAACACTAAAGGTGGGGTCGGTGCTTCAATGATTGCTTTAAATACGGCGATTACTCTTGCAAGACATAATCCTAACGAAGTACTTCTTTTAGACCTTGATATGCAATTTGGTGTAATCGAAGATTATCTCAATATTAATGGAACATATGGCTTAGCTGATGCAATCGCTAATGTAGCCGATCTAGATGAAGTGTCTTTGGGTAGTCTGGTGACAAAGCACGACTCAGGTCTTCATACTATTGGATTCAAGAGAGACAATAGTCAAGATAATTTTGAGAAAGCGCAACATATGAATAAGCTGATTCCAGTTCTTCGAGAGCGCTATCCCTATGTAGTTGTCGATATGTCCAGAGGCTTGGACCGTATTTTTTCATCGGTTATTTCTCCTGCAACAAAGATATTTTTAATTACTCAACAAAACCTTGTTGCGCTAAAAAACACGACACAATTAATGAAGCTACTGACTTTTGAATTTGGTGTAGCGAAAGAGCATATGGAGGTTGTTGTTAATAGATACGAAAGTCGTCAGTCAATCAAGTTAAAGGATGTTGAAGATACAGTTGGACATGTTCAAGTTCATACCATCCCTAACGATTTTAAAATTGCTTTGGAAAGTGCCAATTTAGGTCGGCCTTACATCCAAGCAAAACAGAATAGCTCGATTGCTAAATCAGTGAAAAAGTTGGCCGCTTCATTATTGCCTGACCAAGAAGAGCAAAAAAGGTGGTTTAAAAAGCTGTTTTCTTAATTATGACAAAAAGGGACTTTATATGCTTTTTAAGCGCAAAAACATCAACTCTGATCTACAACAAAAAGTCGCGGAAATAGAACAACAGAAGAGTACTACTCAAGATGAAGCTATCCCCAATATTGTTCAAGAGCCTAAAAATCAAGGTACAGAAACGCTTCAAGAGCGAAGAAAGCTCGAAGCTGAGGCGAAAGAGCATGCAGTTGAGGAAGCCAAGAGACAACTTGAGCAAGAATTGTCAGTAAAACACTATTATCATCAAAGGCTACTTGAAACTCTTGACTTGGGACTTTTGGCAAGTTTTGAGTTGGATAGAGCAAAGAAAGAGCTTCATGATGCTATCGTACAACTTATGGCTGAAGATAAAACCCATGCGTTAGGTGCAGAAGGGCGCAAGCATGTTATTCAGCAGATTGAAGATGAGGTATTTGGTTTGGGGCCTTTAGAGCCATTGCTCAATGATGCTTCTGTCTCTGATATATTGGTTAATGGTCCCAAGCATGTGTTTGTCGAGCGGCGAGGTAAACTAGAGCTTACTCCTTATACCTTTCTTGACGAGCGGCATTTACGCAATATTCTCGATAGAATTGTTAGCCAAGTTGGGCGAAGAATTGATGAAGCTTCACCTATGGTAGATGCAAGATTAACTGATGGTTCACGTGTAAATGCGATTATTCCGCCATTAGCCCTTGATGGCTCTTCGGTCTCAATCCGGCGTTTTGCTGTTGAAAAGCTAAATATGGATAACCTCCTTAATTTTAATTCCCTCTCTCCAGAAATGGCTAAGTTTATAGAAGCAGCGGTAACGGGGGCAATGAATGTACTTATTTCTGGAGGTACAGGTTCTGGAAAAACTACCACGCTCAATATTTTCTCCAACTTTATTCCATCAGATGATCGCATTGTGACGATAGAAGATTCAGCCGAGTTACAATTACAACAGCCTCATGTTGTTAGGCTAGAAACCCGCCCCGCTAACCTTGAAGGTAAAGGTGAGATTACTCAGAGAGATTTGGTAAAGAATGCGTTGCGTATGCGCCCGGATCGTATTGTTCTTGGTGAGGTGAGGGGGTCAGAAGCGGTTGATATGCTGGCTGCTATGAATACGGGTCACGATGGCTCTTTGGCAACTATTCATGCTAATACGCCAAGAGATGCATTATCGCGGGTTGAAAACATGTTTGCTATGGCTGGGTGGAATATGTCAGCTAAAAATTTGAGATCTCAAATAGCATCAGCGATCCATCTGGTGGTGCAAATGGAACGCCAGGAAGATGGTAAACGTCGTATGGTGAGTATTTGTGAGATAAATGGCATGGAGGGAGAAATCATCACTATGTCTGAAATTTTTAGATTTCATCGCAAAGGAATGGATGAAGAAGGTAATGTTATTGGTAGGTTTACTGCTACAGGGGTAGTACCTCAATGCCATGATCAGCTAGCAAAAAAAGGGTTACACATACCATTTGATATTTTCAACGAGTCATTTTTATAGGGAGGCTAGGCATGTTACAAGACTCCACATTATTTATTATTTTACTCTTCTTTGCGGTCGTTTTTATTTCGCAAGCGTTGATTCTTCCAGCTGCGGGAAGCAAAGCAAAACATAAAGAACTTTCTGAGCGTTTAAAGGAGTCTCAGTCTCGATTAGATGAAGAAGCGCGTTCTCTGCTACAGGAGCATTACTTAAAAAGTTTAACGCCCGTCGACAGAAAACTCGTCAAAGTACCGGCATTATCATCGTTGAAAAAGATGATTGAGCTGTCTGGATACGATTGGAGCTTATCTCAAACTTTGCTAGTCACTATCATTTTATCTGTTTGCGCACTTTTTATCGTGTTACTTATCGGTCAACCTTTCTATGTTGGCTTAGCCTCGATAGTGGGGGTATGGAGCTGTTTGTATTTTTGGCTTAATAAAAAAATTTCAGATCGACTGGCAGCATTTGAAGAACAGTTACCCGAGGCTCTCGATATTATGCGGCGTATGCTTCAAGCTGGACAGCCTGTAACTCAAGCCTTTAATGAAGTTGGCATTGAGATGCCTGATCCAATCGGTGTTGAATTTAAAAATACCTTTAATCTACTTAATTATGGTTATGATATGAGAATGGCCATTATGCAGATGGCAGAACGAACACCAACCGTTTCGATGCTAGCTTTCTCCAGTGCAGTAATACTGCAAAAAGAAACGGGGGGAAATTTATCTGAAAATCTTGAAAAAGTATCACAGGTGCTAAGGTCAAGGTTTAAATTACAAAGAAAGATCAAAACGTTATCGGCTGAAAGTCGTTTATCAGCTTGGATATTAGTACTTTCCCCTTTCATATTATTTGTTTTCCTCAGTTTTATTAATCCAGCTTACGTAGAGCCTCTTTATACTGATCCAAGAGGGATGACGTTAGTCAGTGGGGGCGTGTTCAGCTTGTTTATTGGCTCAATGTGGATTCGTAACATCATTAACTTTGAGGTCTAGTATGGAGTATTTACTTAGTCAGTTTGCCGCTTATAATCTTGACGAAGAGACCTTGTTACTCGGTGTTATCTTAGTTGCTACGATATTAATAGTATTTACCTTATCGCTACTTTTTGTAGGCTCAAAATCTCCTATACGCTCTAGGTTGGAGCAAATGAAAAATGCGAACAGCGCTAATAGATTGAAAAAAAATCGTAAGTTTGATCATACATTAGAGTCGCTAGCGCCTATGATGAAAAGCTCAAATTCGAAAGAAAGTGAGAGTATTAGGCATAAGCTAATGCACGCTGGCTATCATGACGCTGATGCGCTGACCGTATTTTATGCTTTTAAAGGTATCTCTTTAGTTTTGGGTCTGGCTTTAGCTGCTGCGTTATATTTTCTGTTTCCAGAAATGTCGATGTTAAATTTAGTCATGGTAGTGGGCGTAGGTGCTGGCTTGTATGCGCCAAATATTATGCTAAATTATCAAGTAGATAAGCGTCAAAAGAAAATCCGTGGTGGTATTGCGGATGCTTTGGATTTACTTGTGGTATGTACTGAGTCTGGGTTAGGTTTCAATGCTGCCTTAAGGCGAGTGGCTGACGAAATTAATATATCTCATCCGGACTTTGCTGATGAGCTAGATACAGTGTGTGTAAAGATTAATGCAGGGGTTGAAATGTCTGATGCATTTGATGATTTAATCGATCGCACAGGGCTGACGGAGATTGCAGGTTTGGTCACTATGCTTGCTCATGCATCGCGTATTGGAGGCAGCTTATCTCAGACTTTACGTGAGTATACGGAAGATTATAGAGACAAGCGAAATCAAGAAGTTGAGGAAATTGCGGCCAAAATACCCACTAAGATGATTTTTCCATTATTGTTATTTATCTGGCCATGTTTCTTTATTGTGGCGATCGGCCCATCGATGTTGCTGTTTACTTCGAGTTTAGGAAACGGATAACTAAGGACCCCGTTATGAAAGGACTTCATTTTACCTCGTTATCTTTAATTGTAATGCTTTTGACTGCTTGTGCATCCAATCAACCTAGTGTAGATACTTCGCTGTATGATGGTAAACCCATTGATACTTTATCTTCTGAGGACCCTCCCAAAACAGAACAGGAAGCAATTTCGCGAGGAGATGCCGCACTGAGTAGTGGCAATAGTGATTTGGCTTTGTACGAATATATTCGCTCGATGTCTTTTGAAAATGGTGAATACAAAGATCGTGCCCTTTATAATATTGGCCGTATCCACCAGTCGAGAGGAAACCTTACTCTTGCTGAGAAAGCGTTTTTAATGGGTGTTGAGACGAACCCAGACAATATTAAAGTGTTGGAGCAGTTAGGCACTATATACAGTAAAATGGGCGATTTGGAGTTGGGTAAGAGTTACTTTTATCGAGCGATTAACGCAGATCAATTACGATTGAGCACTAATACCAGTATTAGTTATAAGGATCAGTTAGAACCAGAGCAAATTGTAAAGTTGCAGGTTGATAAGTATTCTCCAGAATACGCATATATGGGTCTAGGAGTGATTGCGGATGTAGACTCTGAGCACAAGCTAGCGCAAGCTTTTTATAAACAAGCCTTGAGTATAAAACCTGATTCTATAAAGACCTTAATTAATGTTAGTTATTCATTTTATATGTCCGGCGAATACAGAAAAGCTCAACGTTTTGTTCTGCAGGCATTGAAAAAAAAACCAAATGATGAAAAAGCACTCAATAACCTTGCTTTGATTTATTTAGGTAAAGGGGAAATCACTCGAGCGGTTAATGTGTTTTCAAGACACATGGAAAAGCCGGAAGCGCTCAATAATGTTGGGTATTTCCTTATATTGCAAGGTAAGCCCGATCAAGCCATTCCATACTTACAGCAAGCGATTGATAGTAAAACTTCATACTATAAGGTAGCGAATGAAAACCTAGAGCGAGCACTGGCCTTGGTACGTGAGCAAACATCGGCAGGTATTTCTGCTAGAGAGTAACTCAGCCAGTAGCTGAAGTGGCTCATTGTTAGACTCTAAGTATACCGATGAGAATAAAGCTACTGACTATCCATATGATGGGCAATTTTAATTCTTTGAGCAGATAGAAACCAATAAGAACAAATACCAAGTCGGAAGAGTTAATTACGGCACTAGTAAAAACGGGTTGATAGAGTGCCGCTAAAAGCAATCCGACGACGGCGGCATTAACTCCATTCAAAGCCCCAGACACTTTCGGAGTTTTGGCAAGGCATTGCCACTGTTTTAAAACACCAAGCAATAGCAGAAATCCGGGCAGAAAAACACCTAATGTCGCTACCAAGGCGCCAATAATAGGTGATTGTGGCATTAGCTGATAGCCAATGTAGGTTGCAAAAGTAAACATCGGACCAGGCACAGCTTGCGCGGCGGCATAGCCAGTAAGAAAAGCATCCTGAGATATCTGTTCCCCAACTATGTTCTGTAGTAACGGTAGCACTACATGCCCGCCACCAAAGACTAAACTCCCAGCTTGAAAAAAATCATTAAACAAGTTTAAAATTGGTATGTCTGATATCAGCAATGGCAGAGCGATGAGCAAAAAACAGAAGATTACTATAGGCCAAGCAGTAGGGTGAAAGTTATTACCAGAGCTTAATTCATTTGAACGCAAGTATTTGGCGCCAATAATCGCAGCAAGAATCAATACTATCACTTGCGAGAAAATACTTGGCACTATCAGTAGCGTCGCAGCAGTCACTAAGCATAAACTCACCGTTAGTCTCTGTTTACAGAAGCTTTTATACATTCCCCATGTGGCATCGGCAACTACGACTACGGCTAAAAGCTTCAGACCATGAACAATACTCTGAAATAAAGGGCTTTGGTTCAACTGGCTGCTAAGCAGAGCAAGGCCTAGCATGAGGATTATAGAGGGTAGAGTAAAGCCTATAAACGCCATTATAGCGCCGAATAAACCTCCTTGTTTGTACCCTATGGCAAAGCCAACTTGACTAGAGCCTGGCCCAGGTAAAAACTGGCTTAGCGCCACTAGCTGAGTATATTCCTTGTCATCTAACCATTTGAGATTGTTAACAAAAGTATGCCGAAAATAGCCTATATGGGCAGCTGGGCCACCAAAGCTTATCCAGCCGAGCCAGAAAAAGGTTTTAAAAATAGAAAACATGCTTTACTTGCCAAATTATTAATCGTTTACCTAACGCAAAAACATTACAGCAGAATGATGACAATTTAATGATCTTATCGTCATCAATAAAGATAAAATGGTGTAACTGTGAGGGATTATACCTTATTGGATTGGCCAAAGTGGTTTTGTATCCAGCCAATTCCTTTCCATAAACATACGGTAAATATGGCACTAAAATAACCGTCGACCGCATAATGCCAAGCGAGGTGTACAGAGCCTATTTGAATAGTAATAGCATATAACCACATTACTAATCCTAATCTTTTATTATAACGATAAGCAGCAAGAGCCATTAACACTGCGATGGAAACATGCATGCTCGGCATAGCTGAAATGCCTCCACCTATGGACTGTTGTTGACTAATATGCATTTGCCATAGTGTATCTTGAACATCAAGTACCCACACTCGAAACCAGCCAAGTTGGGTTAATTCATGATTCTGTTCAATGAGTCTTTGCATCAGCGGTTGGTAGTAAAGTGCATCAGGGTCAAGTAAATGCAGGTAACATGGACCTGCTGCGGATAGAGCAATAGCGCCGAGTCCTCCAATCAATAGCCAGCTAGAAAGGAAAGTGAGCAGGAATTGAACTCTTAACTGAATCAAATCTCGCCGGACGATAAAAAACAATATCGCCCCCCATTTTAACAAAAACCATAGATGATACAGAATGTTCAATATGCTGGTTGCTATCGCGCTACTAAAAATGTAGTGCGTAATTTGCCAAGGCGTATAGCCCAAATGTAGCCATTGATCGAGTTGGTGAAATAATCGATCATATTGAAAAGGGTTGATCTGTGGGATAAGGGGCTTAATAAAGGTGTAGCTGGAAAAGGTAAAGTTTAAAGCAAGTATTAAGAATATAAAACTCAAGGCTTTGTGTGAGGGATTGATACTACTTTTGATTGCTTTGACAAAGTGGTGTAACGGGTGAGGCGTTCTATTATAAGCAAGGAACAGATAAAACCCTGTTGCCCAGATAAGAAAGGATATGTAGCAAACTTGAATTAGCATATCAAGATAGATAAAAGGATCAAATTTTAACGACTGGTTATCGAGAAACATACTCGAAAGTAGGTACACCAGTAGGGTCGTGATCAGCACATAAATATACAGGATGCGATCCTGATAAAAGGCGATTTTAAGCTGCTGCCATTGTGGCCGGTAAGTTATCTGCATTATTGGCTGTATAACCTAATAAAATCATTGTTTCCTATAGTAATAGTAGTGTATTAAAAAAGAGAACTTTCAATATATTCAACTGGATATCATGTTCCCTAATACTAATTTGGTTATTATTCACTCAATTGATAACACTCAATGTGATATAAATAAATGCGCATATTGTCATTTGTTTTTTTATTCTTAATATCACTCTATTATTCATCGGTTTTTTGTGTAATGAATCAAATAATAGGTGATAAAAATGAAAAAAGCAGTCTTAGCCGCACTTGTCGCCGCGGCTTCGTTTCAAGCAGTGGGCTCAGAATATGTAAATGATGGTTGGTATATTGGCGCCGATGTAATGTCAACGAATTTTACTGCGGATGGTACGGATGCAGATAAAACTGAAGCTGGATTTTCTTTAAATGCGGGTTATAGCTTTGAGCTACATGAAAACTTTATAGTTGGGGTGGAAGCTGATTTAGCTCATTATGGTGAGATTGATTACGGGCAGAATATAGAAGAGGATTTTGCTTCGGTAGGCGTTAATATCAAGCCTAAGTATTTTTTCGGAAGTACCGACTTTTACTTAGGTGCTCACTTGGGGTTGGGATATTTTTTATATAACCGCGATGAGCCAAATGAGACATACAACACCAAGACAGATACCACGCTGACTTATGGTATTGAAACAGGCTATGCACTAAATCAAAACTGGCTGCTTAATCTTGGTTATCGTAAAGCGTCACCTGAGTTTGATGATGCAAAGGTAGATTTAGACACTATTTACGGCGGAATCGAATATAAATTCTAAGCCTCACGATATTTTACAAACCAAGGGAGCTTAGGCTCCCTTTAATAGTTTATCTATCAAGCAATAATGATGTTGCTGCACGCCGGCCAAATGGGCATATTGTGGCGTATGGCGATCGTTTTGACGTGGACAGTGCCAACCTAAGGTATGTTCTATAAATTGCTTGGCAAAAGACTCTGAAATATCTAGGCAGCCAGCGAGTACGGTATCTACATAGCTTTGCATGATAGGGACTTGCTCACAGGGCTGCTTGGCGTCATTATTAATATATAACCAGATATGATCATTTGCGGTGAGCGAATGAGTGGCATCAATCTCATACAGGGATACTTGAACGCGCTGGTAACTGCGTTCTCTGGCATCAAACTCTGGCAGTTCACTTTGCTCAATTTCAATTAACACCCCGTTGACCAGCCCTTGCCCCTTTTGTACCACCAAAGGTGACAAAGTATAGCTTGTATCCAGCTTTCCCCATATGCGTTTGAACCCGTGAATAACGGCAGGGTGAGCAGGGCCTGTTTGACCTGTCAATTGCCTTGATGCTGAGTTAATTAAGCTGCCATAACCAAATATATAAGTCGTCACGTTCCTTCCTTTTTTTATCAACTCAACCCTTTTCTATCAATTTGGCCCTTTTCTTTTAACTTAATTGAGAGGCTAAACATCAAAGATAACAGCTTTGTTTGCTCCGTACTTATTTTAGTGCATTTATACAATGGTTTTCTTGATGATTTATTTAATTATTCTGTGTTTATTATGAATCCATAGTGTCATTGTGACTCTTTATTGCTTGGGTGTAAATGACATGAAAAAGTATGAGTACATAGATGAAATAAGGCTTTATAGGTTTGGAATAAATATTGCTCTGGGTACTGTTGTTAGTTGGTCTAGTAATCAGTTTTTGGAAGAGGATATGCGGTGATCAATATCAGTGATAAAAAAATAGAAGATGCCATTGTGCCCATTTTTCGTCTTGGCTTTCGGCCCTTTTTCCTTCTTGGCGCCAGCTATGCAGCGATTGCTATTGCACTTTGGGTGTGGATGTTTCAAGCAGGCCAGTCTGATAGCTTACAAGTCCCCGCTCTATGGTGGCATGTACATGAGATGCTGTTTGGTTTTTCTATGGCCATTGTTGTGGGTTTTGTCTTGACAGCGGTACAGAACTGGACAGGAATAAATGGTACCAAAAGTTATAGGCTGGCGCTGCTGGTCAGTTTATGGGTCATTCCTAGAGTGTTGTTCTGGACCGAATCGCCAGTGTGGCTTATAGCAACTATAGAGACCTTATTTATTGCTCTAGCGGCATATGAGACAGGATTTCGAGTGCTAAAAGCCAAAGGTTGGCGCAACGCATTCTTTATTCCTTTATTTGTATTGGCTATATTTGCAAACTTAGCCAGTTATTCATCACTACAAGGTATAGTTCCTTTCTCTTCTGCTGCTGTATGGCAGGCGATGTTATGGTGGTTTACTCTTTTACTCTCAGTCATGGGAGCGAGAGTTATCCCATTTTTTACCGCTCGTCGGTTAAATTTTCAAAAGCCTCAATCTATAGCTTGGCTTGAGTGGCTAGCTATTTTGCCTTTGATTACATTGTTTGTTATTAGTTTTTCTCCGTCAATATTGACTCAATTTGGCCAATTTCTGCTGTTGTTATCTGGACTGGCGCATTTGATTATAGTGATGAGATGGAAGCCTTGGCGAACCTACCAAGAGCCTTTACTATGGTCGCTACATTTGGCTTATTTATGTATACCGATTAGCCTGTTATTACGCGCAGGGTTAAGTAATGCGTTTGCAGCTCACACTATGCTGCATTTATTTGCGATTGGTGCGCTTGGTGGGTTAGTTCTCGCGATGATCACCCGTGTGACTATGGGACATACAGGGTACTCTATTTATCAAGGCCCTAATATGGCAATCTCTTTTGCTATGCTAATGACAGCGGCTTTAATACGTAGTGTTGGAGTGGCGTTCTGGCCTGAGCAAATAATCTTGCTGGTCAACATCAGCGGTTTACTATGGTTTTTGGCATTTACTTTATATGTACTTAAGTTTGGTTTTATGTTGCTTAAACCTAGAATTGATGGGCATCCTGGGTAATGCATTCAAGGTATGATTATTCATCTCAAATAAAAAAGCTGATGGTTCTACATCAGCTTTTATCGTTGTTAGCATTAGCTAAAACTTAATTGTTGCTATGTAGCTCAGAGTTGAGCTCCACTGCCGTTTTGTTCGCTAGACATTCAATCTGCCCCGTGACTGAGTTACGGCGAAAGAGTAAGTCGGATACGCCTGCAAGCTCGCGTGCTTTGATTGTCTCTACTTCATTGCCTTGTGAATCGAGCATGAGAACTTTAGCACCAGCTGTAACATACAAACCAGACTCGACTGTACAACGATCGCCTAGTGGGAAACCTAGCCCTGCGTTAGCACCGAGTAGTGAACTTTCGCCGATAGATACTACCACTGAGCCGCCGCCAGAGAGTGTGCCCATAATTGAGGCACCGCCACCAATATCAGAACCATTGCCAACCACGACACCGGCAGAAATGCGACCTTCAACCATGCTTACGCCAGTTGTTCCTGCATTGAAATTGATGAACCCTTCGTGCATAACCGTTGTGCCTTCACCCACATGTGCACCAAGGCGAACGCGCGCTGTATCGGCAATACGCACACCTTCCGGTACTATGTAATCAACCATTTTGGGGAATTTATCAACACAATTAACAGACAAGTGGCGTCCTGCTAAGCGAGCTTCAATTTGACGTTCAGCAAGTTCAGGAAGATCAATTGGCCCCTCGTTTGTCCATGCTATGTTGTGCAGTAGGCCAAAAATGCCATCGAGGACAGTACCATGAGGTAGTACAAGACGGTTAGAGATAAGCTGCAATTTAAGGAAGCCTTCAGCAACAGATGATGGCTTTTCGTCATTGGCAAGAATAACAAGTACCAGAGATTGGTTAGATTCGGCTGCTTTTGCTGCAAACGCTGCGTGGTTTGTATCGCCGTTATTCTCGAATGCTCTGGCAAGTTGTGCACTTTGATTGGCAGATATTTCTATAGCTTGATTACCTTGCTGATAACCAGTGATTTCAGCCAGTGAATCAACAAGAGCATCGATTGGCGCTAGGGTTGGGTGAGGGAAAAAGGCTTCAATAATTTTTCCATCACGGTTTTTTGTTGCCGTGCCAAAAGCGAGAGAAAAGTAGGCCATGTGTTGAATCTCCATTGGGTCATCGTTGGTGAAGAAAAACAATCTTTCCTTCTTAAGCGGTATTGAGCTTATCATAAGGAGAGTATTTTTGACTTTAAAGTACCAAGTTAGATAAAGTCTTTAGGTCGATACTTTTTGTCTTTTTACCAATACCATGTCTTTTTATATATACCGCTTTGCTCAATATTATTAGGTTAGAAATCATATAAAAAGAGTCCAAACAATGTTTGGACTCTTTAGGATAGTATTCTTTGCACCGATTTAGGCCATCTGTTTATATAGCCGGTATCAAAACTATTACTTGCTTAGATCGCTAGCGTGCTCAGATAAGAATGCTGCAACACCTTTTGGCGATGCATCCATACCAGCTTTACCTTCTTCCCATTGTGCAGGGCATACTTCACCGTGCTTTTGGTGGAAGTTTAGAGCGTCAACCATGCGTAGCATTTCGTCAATGTTACGGCCTAGCGGTAGATCGTTAACCACTTGGTGACGAACAACGCCTTCTTCGTCAATTAGGAAAGAACCACGGAATGCAACGCCTGCTTCTGGATGCTCAACATCGTAAGCTTTACAGATTTCGTGTTTCACATCTGCAACTAGTGGGTATTTAACTTCACCAATGCCACCATCTTCGATAGCAGTGTTACGCCATGCGTTGTGAGAGAACTGAGAGTCAATAGAAATACCGATTACTTCAGCGCCTTTAGCTTGGAAATCAGCAAGACGGTTGTCGAATGCGATAAGCTCTGACGGGCAAACGAACGTGAAATCTAGTGGGTAGAAGAAAACAACCGCTTTCTTACCTTTAGTGAATTCTGCAAAGTTGAAGTTATCAACGATTTCACCGTTACCTAGAACAGCTGCCGCAGTAAAGTCAGGGGCTTGACGACCTACTAGTACCATTTTTTTGCTCCTAAAAAGTATGGTTAGTGCCAAACCATGTTGAGTAATTTTGGTTTGGTCCGTGTTTGTGCGAGACAAACTATAGTACAGATTGTAGTATTGAAAAAAGCGAAATAAATAGATTAAGTTAATCGATAAAATCGATAGGTTGAAATCTATACGCTGCTCACTAGATAGAGATATTTTAAAAATATAATTATGATTAAATGGCCTAATCTCAAACAATTACATTACTTGATCACCTTGCATGAAACTCGCCACTTTAGTGAGGCAGCAAAAAAGTGCTTTGTCAGTCAATCAACTCTGAGTAAAGGCATTCAAAACCTTGAAGAGCTGATCGGTTGCCCGCTTTATGAAAAGAAAGATAAGAAGGGGCCGCTTGTTTTTACCTTGGCTGGTAAGCAAGTGGTTAAGCAAGGTCGCGAACTATTGGCCAAGGGGCAAGATTTGGTTGAACTTGGCCGTATTTGTCAGGGTGATGAGATGCAGGGACAACTGCGAGTAGGTTGTATCCCAACCATAGCACCATTTTTACTATGTGATTTGGTGCAAGAAGTGAATCGAAGTTTTCCTATGCTCAATTTACTCCTTCGAGAAGATACAACAAACAATTTACTTGCGGCGCTGCGCCATGGTGAATTGGATGTGTTAATCCTTGCTTTACCTGTTGATATAGGTGGGATGGAAAGCAAAATTGTGGGTAGTGATCCATTTAAAATGATTATTAGCCGTCATCAGGCCAATGCAATACGTACTCCTATTAAGTATGATGACTTACCCGATGAATCTGTTTTTCTGCTTGAGAAAGAGCACTGCCTTACCGAGCATGCTGTGTCAGCTTGTCAGCTAACAAGTAAAGAAAAGATCAATCCTTTCTCCGCAACAAGTCTACATACTCTTGTTCAAATGGTTGCTAATGGGATGGGCACTACTTTTATTCCCCAGATGGCAATCGATCATGGACTAATTGAGAATCAAAACCTCGTTGTTGTCGAACCGCCAGAGCAGCAAGCTCACCGACATATTGGTTTGGTCTGGAGACCCAGCTCTTCAAGAGTCAACACCTTCAATCAGCTAGCACAAGTCGTTTCTGATCTATTTTAAGTGTAGTGATTATGATCTATTCTCTATTGTAACCAGTTTTACTCACTGGTTTGTCTTCCTTTAATGGTTTTTTATTCTATTAGTGAACTTTGACTTGTAAAATTTCACAGCCATCTCTTGGCGAAGGTTTCATTAAATAGTGAAACTTCACAGTGTCAATTTTACAATCCCTTTCATCTTGTTTGTTTGAAGTGACTATATCCGCTGTGCTTATACATCAGAGTATAACGCCTAACTGCTTGTTGAAAAAAATTAAACGCTTGTTTGAAAACTCTTCAGGTTGATTGTTGTTGGTAATTTATTTACGAAATTAAATTTCAACAACAATGAAAAATCAATAACTTAAAGTCAAAAAGATAAAATATTGAATTTTGTTTTTTACGCTCTTAAAGACTTTTTATTTAATCTTTGCTGTTATAGTTTAATTAAAGTTTTAGGACGACTTAATACTACCTAGTGACCAAGTGTTATCTATGTTTAGAGTTAATCTTAGCCCAACGCAGGGTATAGATAATACCGTGGCTTTGTTGTTTTATAGTTACATATGTAATTTTTATTGACTGGCTTTGTATGAGTTACAAGCGCCATACTTGGATTGTTAACCAAGGAAGGTAAAGGAAATGCTTTTGAATACTTCACCTGAAGAAAATACAGTTAAGCAAGCACAAGGAAAAGGTTTGAATAAAGGCGGCTTAGAGATAACCACTGACCTATCACTAGAGCATCAAGCGATTTTTTCTGATGGGTGTCAGAGCTTTTTGTCTCTCTTATGTGAGAAATTTGCTGGTCAAAATCAAGTATTATTGACCGCCCGTGAAGAATATCAGGCTTGCATTGATGCTGGATCTTTACCTGACTTCGATCCGGATACCCAAGAAATCAGAGACAGTGATTGGAAGGTTGGTGAAATTCCCAACGATCTTCAGGATCGCCGTGTTGAAATAACTGGGCCAACAGATCGTAAAATGGTTATAAACGCACTTAATGCCAATGTAAAAGTGTTTATGGCAGACTTCGAAGATTCAATGTCCCCAGATTGGCAGCAGTTGCTTGATGGACAGGTAAATTTGCGTGATGCAGTTAATGGTACGATTTCCTACACCAATCCAGAAACGGGTAAAAAATACCGGTTAGCAAGTGATCCTGCGGTGCTGATTTGTCGAGTAAGAGGCATCCACCTTAAAGAAAAACATGTTACTTTTAATGGCAAACCTATCCCCGGCTCTTTATTCGACTTTGCGCTTTATTTCCATAATAACTATCAGACACTTATAAACAACGGTAGTGGCCCTTATTTCTATCTTCCTAAGCTTCAATCTTACCAAGAAGCTCAGTGGTGGAGCCAAATCTTCCACTTTACAGAACAGTATTATGGTTTAGATATTGGTACGATTAAAGCGACAGTTCTTATCGAAACAATTCCAGCCGTGTTTGTCATGGATGAAATTTTGTTTGCGCTTAAAGAGCATATTGTTGGCCTCAATTGTGGCCGTTGGGATTACATATTTAGTTATATCAAAACGCTAAAAAATCATCCTGATTGTGTCTTACCTGACCGGCAGACTGTCACTATGGAACAGCCCTTTCTAAACGCTTATTCGCGCTTACTTATTCGCACTTGTCACCTTCGAGGTGCATTTGCTATGGGAGGAATGGCGGCGTTTATTCCCGCCAAGGATCCTGAGCAAAATCAGAAAGTGCTCGATAAAATCCAAACAGATAAATCACTTGAAGCTCGAAATGGCCACGATGGAACTTGGGTGGCTCACCCCGGATTAGCAGAAACAGCCATGAAGATCTTTAGCCATGTTTTGGATGAAAGGAATAATCAACTTGATGTGACTCGCTCCGATGATTTACCTATTTCAGCTCAAGAGCTACTCAAGCCTTGCCAAGGTGAGAGAACCGAGCAAGGAATGCGTCATAATATTCGAGTCGCTTTGCAGTATATCGAAGCTTGGATTTCGGGTAATGGATGTGTGCCTATATATGGGCTGATGGAAGATGCGGCAACAGCTGAGATTTCAAGAGCATCTATTTGGCAATGGATCAAGCATGGTAAAACTTTAGATAACGGCCAAGTGGTAACGAAAGCACTGTTTGAGCGCTATTTAAGTGAAGAAATCAATGTAGTTAAAGCAGAACTTGGTGATAAGCGTTATCAGTCTGGTCGTTTTTCGGAAGCGGCTGATTTAATGACAAAGCTTACGACCAGTGATGAGTTGAGTGACTTTCTCACTATACCAGGTTACGACTATCTCGATTAAATACGACCAACTTAGGTTAATCACCAACAACGTCAATATTCAGCAGTGGAAAAAGGAAGTACCACTGAAATAACACTATTTATATTCGTTCATCAATAGAAGGAAATAACGATGACAAACTTAACTCGCCGCCAGCAAATTGAAGCACTTGAAAAAGACTGGGCAACTAATCCGCGTTGGAAAAATGTAAAACGTCCTTATAGCGCCGAAGAAGTGGTGACTTTACGCGGCTCTATAGTTCCTGAAAATACTATCGCCCAGCGTGGTGCTGACAAACTCTGGTCTTTGGTCAATGGTGATGCTAAGAAAGGTTATGTTAATTGTCTTGGAGCTTTGACAGGAGGCCAAGCCGTCCAGCAAGCAAAAGCAGGTATTGAAGCGATTTATTTGTCCGGTTGGCAGGTGGCGGCTGATAACAATAGTGCGTCGACTATGTACCCAGATCAATCCTTATATCCGGTAGACTCAGTACCTTCGGTGGTGAAAAGGATCAACAATTCATTTCGTCGCGCAGACCAAATCCAGTGGTCAAGCGGCAAATCATCAGCAGATGATGATGGTATTGATTATTTCCTCCCTATTGTTGCAGATGCTGAAGCGGGTTTTGGCGGCGTGCTCAACGCTTATGAGCTGATGAAATCCATGGTAGATGCTGGAGCGGCTGGTGTACATTTTGAAGACCAACTTGCTTCAGTGAAAAAGTGCGGTCACATGGGCGGTAAGGTTTTAGTGCCGACCCAAGAAGCAGTACAAAAACTGGTCGCTGCGCGCTTGGCAGCAGATGTTGCAGGTACGACTACCTTGGTTATAGCGCGTACAGATGCTAATGCCGCGGATCTTTTGACCTCTGATTGTGATTCGTATGATAAAGATTTCATTCAAGGTGAGCGCACTCAAGAAGGTTTTTATCGCGTGCGTGCTGGTATTGATCAAGCTATCTCCAGGGGCCTTGCTTATGCGCCTTATGCGGATCTTATTTGGTGTGAAACCGCCACGCCTTGTTTAGAAGAAGCGCGCAAGTTTGCTAAGGCGATTCATGCTCAGTATCCAGAACAGCTGTTGGCCTACAACTGCTCTCCTTCGTTTAACTGGGAGAAAAACCTTGATGCAGAGACGATTGCAAAGTTTCAGCAAGAGTTATCGGATATGGGCTATAAATACCAATTCATTACCTTAGCTGGGATTCACAATATGTGGTTTAACATGTTTGAACTCGCGCATGACTACGCGCAAGGCGAGGGGATGCGTCATTATGTTGAGAAAGTTCAGCGGCCCGAGTTTAAAGCTGCAGAAAAGGGATATACCTTTGTTGCGCATCAGCAAGAAGTTGGGACTGGCTACTTTGATAAAATGACTAACATTATTCAGGGAGGAAACTCCTCTGTGACAGCATTAACAGGCTCGACAGAAGAGGACCAGTTTTAGCTAATGCTCCCAGCGAGTCTAGCCTGATAGTCTTGGCTCGCTAGGGATCTTTTTATGACAGCCATATAACAAAAGGTAGGCATTCCTTAGTCTACTTCTTCTGGCTCCATTTCATCTTGTAGTTCCAGCAAGTTGATGGCGATAGCCACAAAGTCAGTATCGGTAATGATACCAACGAGTTGACCTTTTTCGACCACTGGTAGACAGCCCACTTTATGTTTTTGCATGTAGAGCGCACTTTCTTTTAATCCAGCTTGAGGGGACACCGTCATTAACCCAGTTTTCATGACTTCATAGAGCGGGATATTTAGGGTAAAGGATTGGTTTTCGGGTATGTTCTGTAGACTTGATTCTTGCGCGGCCAACACGTCACGTTGTGATACCACTCCCAGAAGCTGTTTATGAGCATCGACAATGGGAATATGGCGAATATCTAGTGCTTCCATGGTATGTTTTGCGTCAGCAAGTTGGTGGGAACGTAACAAAGTATGTGGGTTACGTGTCATCATATCTTCGACTTTTATCATGGTAGCCTCCTGAGTTATTGTTTGACCTTCTTACTATAGTAACTTTTGGCTCTGGAGTATGAGAGCTAACAAGATTTTTGTTTTTCTTTTGGCCTTAAAGATGTGGCAAATTGTGTACAGCGGATCAGGTGAAGTTTACGGCTGTTAATTAAATCAACATAGATTACAAATATTCACACCTGAATCCTTGCTATTGACTACGTCCAGCATATACTAGTCGGCTGCGAAAAACTCGTCGTCTGTTTGTGACAGAATCAGTTCGGCTTTGGTCACAATAAGAGAACATCGACAAAGATTAGTAAGATGCAAGTATCCGATTTCCATTTTGATTTACCTGATGAGCTAATTGCTCGTTACCCTCAGCCAGAGCGTACGGCCAGCCGATTATTACAGTTAGATGGTAATACTGGGCTGCTTTGTGATGGCATATTTACTGACGTTTTAGAACAAATTCAAGCTGGCGATTTAGTCGTATTCAATAACACGCGCGTTATACCTGCTCGTTTATTTGGCCGTAAGGAATCAGGCGGTAAGCTGGAAGTTTTGGTCGAGCGGATACTTGATGAGCAACGTATACTTGCCCATGTTCGCTGTTCTAAGTCTCCCAAGCCCGGTTCGACTATTATGCTTGGTGAAAGCGATGAGTATTCTGCAAAGATGCTTGCACGGCATGAAGCATTGTTTGAACTACAGTTTGAGTCGGACAAGGCGGTATTAGAAATCCTTGAGCATATTGGTCATATGCCTTTACCTCCTTATATTGACAGGCCTGATGAAGATTCGGATAAAGAACGTTACCAAACGGTTTACAACCAAAAACCAGGTGCTGTGGCTGCGCCAACAGCAGGGTTACATTTTGATGATGAATTACTGGATAGGATTCAAGCCAAAGGTGCGGAGTTAGCCTATGTCACACTGCATGTGGGCGCTGGAACCTTCCAGCCTGTTAAAGTCGATAATATTCATGATCACCATATGCATGCTGAATATGTTGAAGTTCCCCAGCAAGTGGTTGATGCGATTAATAAAACTAAGTCGCGTGGTGGTAAAATTATCGCTGTGGGTACGACATCAGTTCGTTCTTTAGAAAGTGCTGCTCAAGATGCGCTCAAAAAAGGTACTGAACTTGCTCCTTTTTTTGGTGATACGGAAATCTTTATCTACCCGGGTTATGAATATCAGTTGGTTGATTGTTTGATTACTAACTTTCATCTACCAGAGTCCACTTTGATTATGTTAGTCAGTGCGTTTGCGGGTTTTGAAAATACAATGAATGCGTATAGTTATGCTGTTGAGAAACAATATCGCTTTTTCTCCTATGGTGACTCTATGTTTATCAAAAAGAAAACAATTGAGCGTTAAAAAATTGAAGAGTGCTAGCTATGAGCTAGGAAACCAACTAGAGATTGGTTTGTTGCTAACCCAAGCGATCACTCCCATTGAGCGAAATGCTCGGCACTTTTCGTCAGGCTGTATCTCTGACAATTGGAGGCTTAGTGAAATTACAATTTGATTTGAAAAAGAAAGATGGCACAGCACGTCGAGGTCAATTGACCTTTGAGCGTGGAAGTGTCCAAACTCCGGCTTTTATGCCTGTCGGTACTTATGGCACGGTTAAAGGTATGACGCCTGAGGAAGTGAAAGATACCGGTGCTGAAATCCTGCTTGGTAATACCTTCCACCTTTGGCTCCGTCCAGGGCAAGAAGTCATGAAAATGCATGGTGATCTGCATGACTTTATGAATTGGCAGGGCCCCATCTTGACTGATTCAGGTGGTTTTCAGGTGTTTAGTTTGGGTGATATGCGCAAAATCACCGAACAAGGAGTACATTTCCGTAGCCCTGTTAACGGAGATAAGATTTTCATGGATGCTGAAAAATCGATGGAAATCCAGCAAGATCTAGGGTCTGATATTGTGATGATCTTTGATGAATGCACGCCATATCCTGCAACGCATGATGAGGCAAAGAAGTCGATGGAAATGTCTTTGCGTTGGGCGCAGCGTTCACGCGATCACTTTGATAAACTAGAAAACCCCAATAGTTTATTTGGTATTGTTCAGGGCGGTGTTTACGAAGATTTGCGCGATGTATCGGTGAAAGGTTTGACTGAGATAGGCTTTGATGGTTATGCCGTTGGTGGTCTAGCAGTAGGTGAGCCTAAAGAAGATATGCATCGTGTATTAGAACACACCTGCCCACAGCTTCCAGAAGATAAACCTCGTTATCTAATGGGAGTTGGAAAACCAGAAGACTTGGTTGAAGGTGTTCGCCGTGGTATTGATATGTTTGATTGTGTCATGCCAACCCGTAATGCCCGTAATGGACACTTATTTGTCACAGGTGGAGTGATCAAAATCCGCAATGCGAAGCATAAAACCGATACAACGCCACTCGATCCTGAATGTGACTGTTACACTTGTCAGAATTATTCGAAGGCGTATCTTCACCATTTGGATCGTTGTAATGAAATATTAGGTGCTCGCCTAAATACAATACATAACTTACGTTATTACCAGCGTGTAATGGAAGGGATCCGCAGTGCAATCGATGAAGACAGATTTTATGAATTCGTCCAAGAATTTTATGCTCGTCGTGATCGAGAAGTACCACCGTTGGCAAAAGAGCAATAAAAATTAGTGGCTTTTGGTATTTTGCCAAAGGCTTTTGTGGATTAAGTAGGCAAATTCAAGGTAATTTTGCGAGTCGGCTAGCTAATTGTTTAACTCGCCCTTGAAACCTTGAAACATAAGCCCAACTTGGATATTTAATAAAAGAAAATAGAGGACAATCTTAATGTTTACTAATGCTTATGCCGCAGATGGCGCACCCGCAGGCGGTGGTTTTGAAATGCTGATCATGCTTGGCATGTTCGCGGTTATTTTTTACTTCATGATTTACCGTCCACAATCAAAGCGTGTTAAAGAACATAAGAGTTTAATGGCATCTATGGGTAAAGGTGACGAAGTCCTCACTAGTGGTGGTTTAGTCGGTAAAATTACTAAAATTGCAGAAGATAATGACTACATTTCTGTTGAATTAAATGCCAACAACGAAATCGTTATTAAGAAAGATTTTGTGACAGCAGTGCTACCAAAAGGTACGCTTAAATCTCTATAAACAGCTAAAGGATCCTCGCTGTGCTTAACCGCTATCCATTATGGAAGTATTTGATGGTGGTGTTGACCATTGCCATTGCTGCTTTATATGCACTTCCCAATATCTATGGTGAAGATCCGGCAATTCAAATTACAGGGGCGCGAGGCGCCTCTGTTGATATGTCAACGCTGGACTCTATCACTCAAGTTCTTGATGAAAAGGGCTTATCTCAAAAATCCATTGCTTTAGAAGATGGATCCATTCTTGTTCGTTTTAATGATACTGATACTCAGCTTAGTGCTCGTGATGTTATTAACGAATCCTTGGGTAAAGATAAGATTGTTGCCTTAAACCTAGCTCCTGCGACACCTGATTGGCTTAATACTATTGGTGCTGCGCCGATGAAATTAGGTTTAGATCTCCGTGGCGGTGTTCATTTCCTGATGGAAGTGGATATGGAGGCAGCGATGGAAAAATTAGTCGGCCAACAGGAAGAAGCATTTCGTAGCGAGCTTCGTGAAGCCAAGATACGCTATCGAGCGATTCGCCCTTCAGATAAAGATTCTGTTGAAGTTTTACTTCGCAATGATGAACAGCTTGCTGATGCGAAACGTCTATTGACGCAAAACCACCCCGACATGACGTTTTTGGACTCAGATGCTGGTGGTCGTTTTACACTGACGGCGACGTTTACAGAGCCGCGTCTAGCTGAAATTCGAAACTATGCGGTGGAGCAGAACATTACCATTTTGCGCAATCGTGTCAATGAACTGGGTGTTGCTGAGCCTCTTGTTCAACGCCAGGGAGCGAGTCGGATTGTCGTTGAATTGCCGGGTGTTCAGGATACGGCTCGTGCAAAGGAAATTTTGGGGGCAACAGCTACTCTAGAATTTCGTGAAGTTGATGATAAAGCGGATTTATCAGCGGCAGCGAGTGGCAGGGCTCCAGCGGGTAGTGAAATCAAGCAAACTCGAGACGGCCGGCCTGTTGTCTTGAAAAAACGTGTGATTTTGGGCGGTTCGAGTATTACAGATGCCAGTTCAGGTGCTGATGAATACGGTCGCCCTCAGGTGAATATTTCACTTGATAGTGAGGGCGGCAGTAAAATGTCAGCGTTCTCAAAAAAGAACATTGGTAAGCTGATGGCGACGGTATTTGCTGAGTATAAAGACAGTGGTCGACGTACGCCTGAAGGCAAAGTGATTTTGAGTAAGCATGAAGAAGTCATCAACCAAGCAACGATTCAGTCTGCACTCGGGCGTAATTTCCGTATCACCGGAATAGACTCTGCCGCTGAAGCTCACAATCTCGCGTTATTACTTCGAGCTGGTGCTCTGATTGCACCGATTTCTATTGTCGAAGAGCGTACTATTGGTCCATCTATGGGCCAGCAGAATATAGACATGGGAGTGATGGCGTGTATCTGGGGTATGGTTGCTGTGATGCTATTTACTTTGCTTTATTATCGTAAGTTTGGCCTTATTGCCAACATGGCATTGATGGTAAACCTTGTGTTAATCATTGGTGTGATGTCGATGATACCTGGTGCAACTATGACCCTTCCTGGTATTGCTGGCATTGTACTGACTGTCGGTATGGCGGTAGATGCCAACGTTCTTATTTTTGAACGGATACGTGAAGAACTCCGTGATGGACGTAACCCTCAGCAAGCTATTCATCAGGGGTATGCAAATGCATTTAGTACCATCGCTGATGCGAATATTACTACTCTGATCACCGCTATTATTCTCTTTGCTGTTGGTACGGGTGCGATCAAAGGTTTTGCCGTCACACTGTCTATCGGTATTTTAACTTCTATGTTTACTGCCATCATAGGAACGCGCTGCGTTGTCAATTTGATGTATGGCGGAAAGCGTATCAATAAATTGTCGATCTAAGGCTGGATATAACTATGTTTCAGATTCTAAAAGTAGACAAAATGATCGACTTTATGCGTTGGTCTAAATTCGCTTTCCTTCTATCGATTCTTATGATTGGTGCGTCGATATTTACTTTATCAACTCAGTGGCTTAACTGGGGACTTGATTTCACCGGTGGTACTCTAATAGAAGTTGGCTTTGAACAGCCTGCAGATTTAGAGGAAATCCGCAGTGCTCTTGAGGCAAAAGGTTTTGGTGATGCAACGGTTCAGAACTTTGGTAGTTCACGTGACGTTCTGGTTCGTTTGCGTCCACGTGAAGGCGTCGCTGGAGAGACTCTTGGTAATGAAATTCTTAGCGCGATAAAAACCGGTACTGGTGAAAGCGTTGAAATGCGCCGCATTGAGTTTGTTGGGCCCAATGTTGGAGATGAGCTTACAGAAGCTGGTGGGCTTGCGATTATCGTTTCTCTGATTTGTATCTTGATTTACGTATCAGTACGATTTGAGTGGCGGCTTGCTGCTGGTGCTGTGCTTGCGCTTACACACGATGTGATTATTACTCTTGGGGTCTTCTCCTTGATGCAAATCGAAGTTGATTTGACAATAGTAGCGGCGCTCCTTACGGTTGTGGGTTATTCACTCAATGACACGATAGTCGTGTTTGACCGCATTCGAGAAAATTTCCGCAAGATGCGTAAAGGTGAACCCGCAGAAATTATGGATAGTTCCATTACTCAAACTTTAAGCCGTACTCTTATTACTTCCGGTACTACTTTGTTTGTAGTAATTGCCCTATTTGTTCAGGGCGGAGCGATGATTCATGGCTTTGCTACTGCTCTTTTATTGGGTATTACTGTTGGTACATACTCTTCAATCTACGTTGCATCTGCACTGGCTCTTAAACTCGGTATTACCAAAGAGCATCTCATGCCACCTCAGGTGGAAAAAGAAGGTGCTGAATTCGACGAAATACCTCAATAAAACACAAACCGCTGAACTCTCAGCGGTTTTTTCTTTCTGTTTTGTTTAAACGAGAAATAATCGAGATATTATTAATTAACTTGGTATTATGGCGAAAATGCAATTACAGGAAGACATTGATGCCACATTTACGTTTTCGTGCCATGGAACCACAGAGTATTCAAACCTTATCCAAATCTTTAATTGACGATCTACAACCATATATGGATTGCCCCAGAGAAGATTTTACGTTCGAGTATGTATACACAACGTTTTATCATGAAGGTCAAGTAAGCCAAGCATATCCATTTGTTGAAGTGTTATGGTTTGAACGAGGTCAAGAAACACAGGATGCTGTAGCCACTATTATTACTAAACAAATTCGTCATATTATTGCTGATGATGTCGATGTTGCGGTTATCTTTACTGCTCTTGATGCCACAGCCTACTATGATAATGGTGAGCACTATTAACTAACATGTGTTAAGCCTTCGACCCTAATGCCCTTAAAGGTAAGCACAGGTTGTGATTATCAAGGAGAGTGGGGAGATGGTATATAGCTTTGGATGGCGATCACCTGTAGCATTACTGCTGTTTTGTGTTCCTTGCTTGGCACTATCCAGCCCTTGGGAGCAGGTTAATGCTCCTTCAGAGCAGTCTTCTCAAGCAATCGGCAGTTATGCCAACGGATGTTTGGCTGGCGCCTCTCCATTGCCTTTAAAGGGGGTGGGGTACCAGGTGTTGAGAAGTCATCGTCAAAGATATTATGCTCACCCTAGTGCCGTCAGTTTTGTTCAGCGTTTTGGGAAACTTTCAGAGCAATACCTTAATACACACATTCTAGTGGGTGATCTATCCCTACCTCAGGGAGGACGCTTCTCTTCTGGGCATACGAGCCATCAAACAGGGTTAGATATTGATATTTGGCTCAGGCTTACTCGTGAAAGGCTTCCTGAAAAACAGCTCCGGACACCAGTGCCAATTAGTGTCGTCAATATAGAACAGTATCAGTTGTTAAAGGAAAATTGGGATGCCCGTCATTTTGAATTAATTAAAATGGCAGCTTATGACTCTGACGTTGAACGTATTTTTGTTCATCCTGTGATTAAAGAAAAGCTTTGTGCAGAAGAGGAGTTGGGGCGGCGTGAGTGGTTAAGAAAAGTCCGGCCTTGGTGGGGGCATCATTATCACATGCACGTTAGGTTGAAGTGCCCACAGGAAAATGTATCTTGTAAGCCTCAAGTTGCACCACCAGATGGCGATGGCTGCGGTGCTGAGTTAGTAAGCTGGCGGCCTCAACCTAAACCTCAAATGTCGAGGAAAGTGAATAAGAAAAAAAGCAAAGTGATACCTGTACAATGCCAACAAATGTTAGACAATATTTAGACAAAGATGCCGCTCTAATAAGCGGCATCTAATTGTTAAGTGCAACAGACCCTAAGCTAACCCTTGAATGATGACAAACTTTTCTAATAGTTGTTCGTCTGTCTCGATATTATCTGGGTCTGTTATGATGCACTTTGTTATTGGGCATACTGTTTGACAAGTTGGTTTTTCATAGTGACCTTTACATTCTGTACATAGATCAGGGTCGATCTCAAAGATAGAGTCACCCATACTAATCGCACCATTAGGACATTCTGGGTCACACATATCACAGTTAATGCATTTATCCGTGATCAACAATGCCATGGTTATTTGCCTGTAGGATTACGGGTATCCTGACCCTTATTAAGATTACGCATCAAGAGACCGTATTCTAGATCCATATCTTGTGGCACAGGAATGAAAACAAAGTGACCATTGCCTTTTGCATCATCAACAGGTTGTGATTTGCGGTTTTCCATTACTTCAAGCGTAAAGACAACATTTCCTTTTGGTGTCATCAGCTCAAGGCTATCACCTACAAGGAATTTATTCTTAACTTCTACTTCAACAAGATCTCCACGGCGTTTACCTGTAAACTCACCAACAAATTGCTGAGCATCAGAGACGGAATAACCATAATCATAGTTCTGATAAGTATCGTGTGTGTGGCGACGTAGGAAGCCCTCGGTGTAGCCGCGGTGAGCCAAACCCTCTAAGGTTCCCATTAGGTTTTGGTCAAACGGTTTACCAGCGACGGCATCATCAATTGCCTTACGATACACTTGAGCGGTTCGGGCGCAGTAATAAAATGATTTAGTACGTCCTTCAATTTTAAGTGAATGGACGCCCATCTTAGTTAGGCGCTCTACGTGTTGAACAGCACGGAGGTCTTTTGAATTCATGATATAAGTGCCATGTTCATCTTCGAAGGCTGCCATCTTTTCTTCAGGTCGGTGGCTCTCTGAAAGTAGCACAACTTCATCTGTTGGCTGCCCATGGCCTAAAGTAGTTTGAGGCGCTTCATTTTGCACCTCAATTGCTTGTATTTGATTAGGGTCGAACTGCTCAACGATTTGTCCTGAATCGTCTTCTTTACCTTTTTCAACGTTATATTCCCAGCGGCAGGCATTAGTACAAGTTCCTTGATTCGGATCTCGCTTATTCATATATCCTGAGAGTAAGCAACGACCAGAATATGCCATGCATAGCGCACCGTGAACGAATACTTCCAGTTCAGTTTCAGGGCAGTGTTGGCGGATTTCTTCAATTTCTTCTAAGGAAAGTTCACGTGAAACAATCACACGTTCAATGCCATTGGCCGCCCAAAACTTAACTGTTGCCCAGTTAACCGCGTTGGCTTGAACTGATAGGTGAATAGGGATGTCAGGGAAAGTCTCACGAACCATCATGATTAAACCAGGATCTGACATGATGAGTGCATCTGGGCCCATTTCAACTACGGGTTTAAGATCGCGAATAAAGGTCTTTAACTTAGAGTTATGTGGTTGGATATTACATACCACATAAAGCTTTTTGCCTAATGAATGCGCTTCATCAATACCAATTTTTAGGTTTTCGTGATTGAATTCGTTGTTGCGTACACGCAAGCTGTAACGAGGTTGGCCTGCATATACTGCGTCTGCGCCGTAGGCAAAGGCGTAACGCATGTTTTTTAAACTGCCTGCTGGTGACAGTAGCTCAGGTATAAATGCTTTTTCAGTCGTCATGTCTAGTTCTCTTAGTCTGATCTCAAGTCAGGTCAATTCCACCTAATGGAATTGGGGCGAAAATTCTACGCTAAAACGTGAGATGTGACTAGGAAAAAGTCCATGTTACCGTTGCGGGAATTGTTGAGGGATTAGGTACTCGCAGATATCGAGTACCTAGATAGAGACTAAGCATTTGCTTGAGGTAAACCACCAAGAGATTCGTACAAGTTGGGTAGGAAAGCACTAAGCTCGCCGCACATTAGTGAAAAGTCGGCGTCAAATCGAGCGGCTTGGTCTTCTCTTGGAATGTCATCATTGTGATCTTTTAGTTCATCTGAGAACTTGAGGCGTTTGATACTTCCATCTTCAGCAAGAAGAAACTCGATCCGCTCTTGCCACCATAAGGCGAGCTTAGTTACAACTTTATCTGCTTTTATATGGCTGAGGATTTCATCGGCTGTTAATTCTTGTTTTTTACAGCGAATGACGCCGCCTTCTTCAAGAACGGATTTAAGTTCAGCTTCATCAAGCATCTCCATACCTACGGGCGTATCGCCAGTTTTGACCCATTCGGTCAATGTAGTCTCCACTGCCTTTTCTGGTATGGCAGGAACAACGGGTAAACTGCCGATAGTTTTGCGAAGAAGTGCTAATACATCCTCAGCTTTTTTATAGCTGCTAGCATCGACGAGGATGAAGCCTTCTTTGGGTAAGATCAGTACAAAGGTATGGTTACTGCGGCTAAAAGCTCGTGGCAGCAAGTCCATAATAATGTCTTCTTTAAGGTTATCTTTTTCTGTTTTCTTGAGAGGCCGACCTTCCTGTGCTTCAAGTACATCTACTTTGGCATTGAGTGAGTCTTTAATCACAGATGCTGGCAACATCTTTTCTTCTTTTTTTGCGCAGATCAAGATCCGATCTTCAGAGACATGAGTCATCATGTCTCCGTGCCTTCCTATTGCTGCCACCCAGCCAAATTTTTGCTTGTCCTGACTACCGCAGGGTGTAAAACGAAATTCAGTAAGCTGCTTTTCCAGCTCGTCTGCTTGGAATTTGATATCACGATTAAAACGGTAAACTAGACAGTTTTTAAACCACATATAATTTCTCTGTACCTAGGGTCTGTTGATCTTAAGCTTTGGTTACCAATCATAAAGATTTTTACTCAGCTTGTCCCATTGCAATTGCTCATCATTGAGATGAAACTTATATTAAAATTTGTTTTCAATGGTCACAAAAGTGTCATAATTGATAGTGATAATGCTTTGGTCAATGCCCGATTAAATTAACTTACTTAAAGGTTATTCAATTATGTCGAGAAGGATTCTTGTTGTTGAAGATGAAGCCCCAATTCGCGAAATGCTTTGCTTTGTCCTTGAGCAGAAAGGTTATCATGCTGTTGAAGCAGAAGATTATGATAGTGCAGTAACCAAACTTTCTGAACCTTTTCCAGATCTGGTTCTTCTCGACTGGATGCTACCTGGCGGCAGTGGTATTAACTTTATCAAACATATGAAACGCGAAGAGCTGACCCGTAATATACCAGTGGTCATGCTGACAGCTCGTGGAGAAGAGGAAGATAAGGTACGCGGTTTAGAAGTTGGGGCAGATGACTACATCACTAAACCTTTTTCTCCCAAAGAGCTTGTTGCGCGCCTTAAAGCTGTTATTCGTCGTGTGACTCCGACGGCTTTAGAAGATGTAATTAATGTGCAAGGGCTTAAACTTGATCCTGTTTCTCATCGAGTTATGGCAAATGATCAGCCGCTAGAAATGGGGCCTACAGAGTTCAAAATGCTTCATTTTTTTATGACTCATCAAGAGCGAGTATATAGCCGTGAACAATTGTTAAATAATGTCTGGGGCACCAATGTTTACGTTGAAGATAGAACGGTTGATGTGCATATCCGCCGTTTGAGAAAAGCGCTTGAAGGAGCAGGTCACGATAGGTTGGTTCAGACGGTTCGTGGTGCAGGCTATCGCTTTTCAACTAAAGCCTGATTTTAGTTTGTCATCAGGAGAGGTAAGTGGTTGAACGGTTAACATGGAAAAAGCTAGCCCGAGATCTGGCTTTTTTTTACACCCCTTGGGTGATCGTAGGATGGATTTTTGGTTATATGCCGTGGTTGCTTTTTTCGGCAACGGTATTGCAGCTCGTGTGGCATTTACACAATCAAATGCGTCTTTCAGCATGGCTGTGGGATGAAAAGCGTCTAACTCCGCCTTCTGGTAGTGGCCATTGGGAATCATTATTTAATGGTATTTATCGCCTGCAGCAGCGGCATCGTAGTAAACGAAAAGAACTGAGTAGTCTGATCCGCCGTTTTCGTAATGGTGCAGAATCGTTACCTGATGCGGTGGTTGTTTTTCGCGGTGAGGGTAATATTGTATGGTGTAATAAATTAGCTCAGCACCTACTAGGTTTTCGCTGGCCAGATGATTCAGGTCAGCCTATTTCCAACTTACTTCGTACACCCGACTTTATTAAATATATCAATAAAAACGACTTTTCTCAGCCTTTAGAAATGCGTTCGCCACTTAATGTTGAACGCATGCTTGAGCTTCGTATTGTGCCCTATACAGAAGGTGAACACTTGATGGTGGTTCGTGATGTCTCTCAGCTTAAGCAATTGGAGGGAATGAGGCGCAACTTCTTTGCTAATGTCTCTCATGAGCTTCGTACACCAATGACAGTGTTACAGGGGTACCTAGAGATGACAGAGGACCCAGATATGGTAGTTGGGCCTATGTGGACCAAGGCTCACGGCGTAATGACTGAGCAGCTTAATCGTATGAATGGCTTAGTTAATCAGTTATTGACTCTATCAAAAATTGAAGCCGCGCCAATGCACGAATTAGAAGAAGTGGTTAATGTACCTGCGATGCTTGAGGTGTTAGAAAAAGAAGCACAGAGTTTGAGTGGTGAGCTACAACATAAGCTTAACTTTGAAGTAGAAAGCGGGTTATTGGTATTAGGGGATGAAGATCAGCTGCGGAGCGCTATTTCCAATCTTGTTTATAATGCAGTTAAGTACACGCCTGCTGGAGCTGATGTCAAGGTTCGCTGGTATCATACAAGACAGGGAGCCTGTTTAGAGGTTGAAGATAGTGGTGAAGGTATTGAGCCTCAACACCTACACAGATTGACAGAACGTTTTTATCGAGTTGATAAAGCCCGTTCAAGAGATACTGGAGGTAGTGGCCTTGGGCTTGCCATTGTCAAACATGCTCTAACGCACCATGATTCTCATTTGGATATTCACTCTGAAGTGAGTGTGGGAAGTAAGTTCTCGTTTGTTTTGCCGCCACGTTTGGTGGTGAACTGATGAGACTAACGGTCACTTTTCTCCTCGTTTTAGTTTGTTTTTTTACTATTGGAAAAGAGTCGACGGGAGTTGGCCTTGGTGATTATAAAAAGATTGCGAATCTAAGTGGCAGCTTAACTACGGTAGGTTCAGATACTCTAGCAGGAGTGACAACGCTATGGGTGGAAGAGTTTAAATATTTGTACCCGAACGTTAATGGTGAAGTGCAAGCATCTGGTTCTTCAACCGCTCCGCCAGCTCTAACCGAAGGTACTGCTCAGTTCGGCCCTATGAGTCGTCCAATGCGCCAACGTGAAATAGAAGCTTTTGAACGTGAACATGGTTACAAACCCACAGAACTTCGTATCGCAATTGATGCGGTTGGGGTTTTCGTTCATAGAGATAACCCAGTAGCTGGTCTTAATTTTGAGCAATTGGACCGTATTTTTTCTGCTACCTTACGCTGCGGGGGAACTAAGTCAGTGTCAACTTGGGCTGATTTAGGGCTTGAGTATCAATGGGCAAAGCGCAGTATACAGCTTTTTGGCCGAAACTCTGTTTCTGGTACTTATGGCTACTTTAAGAAAAGTGCGCTTTGTGGTGGTGATTTTAAAAATAACGTCAATGAGCAGCCTGGCTCCGCCTCAGTAGTTCAGGCGGTTTCTTCATCTATTAATACTATTGGCTATTCTGGGGTAGGCTATCAGGTTTCTGGTGCTAAACTGATTCCAATCGCAACACAAGGCCAAAACTATACTCATCCAAGTAAAGAGAATATTCTATCAGGCCAGTATCCTCTGTCTCGCTATCTCTACTTATATGTAAATAAAAATCCTTCACAACCGTTACCTACCATCATGAGGGAGTTCATTTTATTTATATACTCTCAGCAGGGGCAAAATCTAGTTGAAAAAGGAGGTTATGTACCTGTGTCTACGGAAATAGCCCAGCATGAATTGAATAAAGTCGGAGTGGTAAGACATTAGCATAGGGTGAGTATGAAAATTTGCTTTAAAAATGCAGATCCCAGTTAGCTTTACGCCAATATTTCTGCTCTGTGGTGAGATCAGCGTGTAAGAGTTTGTTGGTATCTAACCAAGCTTTGTCTTCTGAAATGAGGTTCCATTGAGGGCCATCGATAGAGAGTTTTAATGAGGGGAGCGGATCATGGTTGCGTTGGCCGTGAAGTAAGATGGAAAGGCGTAATATGCGGATCAAACTGATAACGTGCTTCTTTTTAAAAAGTGTTAGCTCTTCCATCTCGTACAACTTGAGAGCTTTACGTTGAAAGCGTACTAGTGTAGCTAACACTGTTTGTTGTTCACGATTAAAGCCTGGCATGTATGTATGGCGAAGGATGTAGGATGAATGACGATGAAACCCTTGCAGGCTGATACTCAAACCGACTTCATGAAGTAATGCTCCCCACTCAAGTAAGTCGAAGAGCTCCGAGTGCTTTTTAATTCCGAGGTTTTTATGTATTTGTTGTAAAAAATCAGAGGCTTGCTTTTTTATTTTATCGGCATGTTCTAAATCTACCACGTGCTTACTGGCGAGGTTTTCCGTGGTCCTCATACGGATATCAGAGCGTTGGAAGCTATCTTCCATTTGAAATAGAAGGCCTTCTCGCAGAGCGCCTTCAGAAACGTGCATTTCATCAACTCTAAGACTGGCCAAGATCGCGGTTAAGATGGCTACACCAGCTGGAAAAACAGATTGGCGCTCAGAGGTTAATCCGGTAAGAGAAATCTTATCTATGTTATTCCATTGGCAAAGAGTATGGATCAATTTGTCGAGTCGTTTGGAGGTAATCAATCCATCTTCAAAGCCCATTCCAATCAAAACTTCTCGGATAGCTTTAATGGTGCCTGAAGAGCCAAAAGCAATGTCCCAGCTTTTTTTCTTATAGTGATAGGCAATGGACTCCATTTTTTGCTCAGCGGCGAGGATAGCTCTAGCGAAGTTTTTTGGTGAGAGTTTACCCTTAGTGAAATATTGCTGCGTGTAGCTGACGCAACCCATCTGTTTACTGTTCACTAATTTTGGTTCAAACCCTCGTCCTATGATTATTTCTGTGCTTCCGCCGCCGATATCTACCACAAGTTTTGAATCTGATTCTGGTTGAGTGTGTGCCACACCAAGGTAAATTAACCTAGCTTCTTCGACGCCAGGAATGATCTCAATGGGAAATGGCAGAATTTCCCTGGCACGAAGTAGGAAAATATGCGCATTACTTGCTTGACGTAATGTGTGCGTCGCTGCGATACGAACACTATCTTCTTCAAAACCCTGCAAACGTTCAGCGAACATCGCCAGACAGTCCATTCCTCTCTCGATAGAGTCGTCATCAAGGTATTTTTGTCCTTTTAAACCTGCACCCAGTCTCACTCTTTGTCTATGGCGACTAATTAGTTGTAAACCTTGATCAACAACACGAGCAACCACCATATGGAAGCTATTAGAGCCGAGATCGATAGCGGCAATGTCACGAATTGGCGAAGACTTCGTCATGGATATTAGGTCGCTCTTTGCGTTTTTTAATCTGTTTTTCTACTTCTTTAAGATAGTCGTATATAGCGATCTGTGAGCGAATTTTCTTACGATTGCCACGTGGTACATATTTATTACTCATTTCTTTGTCTATTAAGCGTGCTTTTACAGTATCGGTAAAGTGGATATTGATGATATCAATGATTCGCCGTTTTAGTCTTGGATCACGAACAGGTGTGGCAACTTCAATTCGATAATCTATATTTCGAGTCATCCAATCAGCAGAAGAAATGTAGACTTTTGGTGAACCATTATTGTGAAAAATGAGCACTCTAGGATGTTCTAGAAAACGGTCTACGATACTAATAATACGAATATTTTCACTTACTCCTTTTATACCAGGGACGAGAGAGCACATTCCTCGAATAACCATTTTAATTTTGACACCAGCATTACTCGCCTCATACAGTTTATTAATGAGTGGCTTGTCAACTAAGTTGTTAACTTTTAGTGTAATGGCAGCTCTTCTCCCAGATTTTGCGTTGGCGATTTCTTCATCAATGTTTTGATAAAGTTTTATTCGTGAGTTTCGAGGCGAGACAATCAAATGTTCAAATTTAACAGGGCGGTAAGGATTTTCGATGTAAGCAAATACATTTTGCACTTCATAGGTAATTTCAGGATCGGCGGTCAGCAGTGAAAAGTCTGTGTATATGCGAGCTGTTTTTTCGTGGAAGTTGCCTGTTCCTATATGAGCATAGCGAACAATGAGACTGTTTTCTCTACGACTGATTAGAAGCAATTTAGAGTGAATCTTTAAACCGGGTGTGCCAAAAATGACTTGAACTCCTGCTTCGGTTAGAACTTTAGACCACTCAATATTGGCCTCTTCGTCAAAACGGGCCTGTAACTCGACCACAACGGTGACTTGTTTGCCATTATGAACCGCGTCGATAAGTGAATTCATCAGGCGAGAATCCTTAGCCACGCGGTAGACATTGATTTTTATACTTAATACTTTTGGATCGAAGGAAGCTTGGCGTACGAGTTCAGTAATGTGCTCAAATGTGTGGTAAGGGTAGTAAAGCAAGATATCTTGATGCTTAATGGCATCAAATTTGTTTGCATATCCATCAAAATCAGAACATTGTAGAGCGGGTAATGGCTTGTTTTCTAGGTAATCTCTACCTACGTTAGGAAAATCCATAAAGTCTTTAAAGTTATGGTACCTACCACCTGAAATTAGACTATCGTAATTGGATATTCTGAGTTTATCACACAAGAATTCGAGCATTGCTTGCGGCATACCTATTTCATAGATAAAGCGTACTGGCATGGCGGTTAGACGCTGGCTTACCCCCTCCGACATCTGCTCTAGCAAACTATGTTCAACCTCATGGCTTAAATCATATTCAGCATCTCGAGTCATTTTCATCGCATAGCCTTTTAGTTCGTCATAGTCGAAGAAGCCATTAAATAACTCGTCGAGACAGTATCTGATGATGTTGTCCAATAGGATAATGGTTTTGCGGCCACGAGCTTTATGCTCGGGGATCATAACAAATCGTGGTAAGTGACCTGTGGGGATTTCGATCAGTGCGTATTGACTAAGGTCGGCTTTTTTTAGATCGACTGTGAGGTAAGTGTATTCATCTTTTAGAAATTCGAGGACATCGATATCGTCTCTTAATAGAAGCGGTGTAATATGGGGTTGTACCTGTGTACGAAAATAATCTCGTACCCATTTTTGTTGCGACTCGTTGAGTTGCGTCTCTTTAACAAGGAAAATTTGTCGCCGTGCCATTTCTCGAATAAGCTCTGAATACAATTCAGTAAATCGATCATTTAGTTTTAGAGCCTTACTTTGCATCTTGGTCAGCAAGTGCTTGGAATTATCATTGCCCCCTCGCTCTTGGTTGATTAAAATACGCCTCTTAACATCGGCAAAGCGCACTTTGTAAAACTCGTCTAAGTTATTGGAAAAGATACCGAGAAATCGTATGCGTTCGATTAAAGGTACTTTTTTGTCTCCGGCTTCTTGTAAAACACGTTCATTGAAAGAAAGCCAACTGAGTTCCTTTTCAATATACAGCTTTTCTGTGCTCATTATTTTTCCTATTAACCTGACTGACGAAGTTGAGTAATGGAGTCATACTCACAGGGAGTGCAATCTTAGGCGTTATGGAAACAACCTTAATTGAGTTAATACATTGTTTTTAGTTGTTTAATCCGCTATGTAATATAATTGTCACCCAATCGAAATATTATACATGTGGGTAGTTGTAGGTAAGTGAGTGAAATGGCCAAAGCCGAATTTTCATTGCGAGAACGTGATCGCAAGCGACTAATTAAAGATCGTTTAGCTCGGTGGTTAGTATCGACGGGCGGAGTAGCTGTATTAGCAGCCCTTGTACTTATATTCATTTATCTCATTATCTCAGTGCTTCCGCTTTTTTCTGATGCGAAGTTGACGCCAAATGTATCGATAAAGGGAATAAATACAGAAAAACCGACGCTAATCGGTATTGATGATTATGGTGAAAATGCCTATGTAGTGTCAACATTGGGTTATGTTGATTTTTGGTCCTTACGGCATAACTCTATAGCCCCAGAGTTGAGGGTTGAACTAGCAAAGGGTTATAGCTTAAATTATTCGAGTCGCTCAGCACATGGCTGGCTAGGTATGGCAAGCCCAGCAGGAGAGGTTTTACTATATAAGCCCAGTATGTTTAATGCTGTTAAAGGTGAGAAACGCGTATTTTCACCACAAGTTAACCGCATGTCCCTACCTTTTGATCTTAAAAATGATTCAAACGCCCGCTTAATTTCTTTCGCTTACGCAGTAAACCCTAATACCACCTTGGCTGGTTATTATGATGATCATCGAGTGCGTCTACGTTGGCAAGACATTGACCAAAATGTGCAGTCATTTGAGTTTTCACAACCTTTTCGTGACCTAGACCAGATAATCGTGACGCCTGATGGTAATACACTATATTTACGCACTGGTTCAGAGTTGATTATTGCTAAAAAAAGAGCAAAAGACTTTAAAGTTAGAGAAGTTGTTAGTCTCAATTTTGGTAACGAACAGCATATGGTCACAGGTGTTAGTCTATTATCTGGCGGACATTCTTTAATAGTCATGCATCAAGATGGTATGGTTTCGCAGTGGTTTGATGTATTAAGTGATGGCTATAGAACCTTGAATCATATTCGAAACTTTCAATTGGCTCCTCAACTAGAGTTCTTATTGCCAGATACATATCGCAAAGGGTTTTATAGCTTTTACACCAATGGCACAGTACAAAGTCACTATACGACCAGTGAAAAATTAGCCATCTTTCAACGAATATACGACAAAGCGCCTCAACTTGTGGCCATGTCCAATAATGAAAACTATTTAGTGGCTCTTTCTGGCACTAAGTTAAAAGTTGCTCATGTTGATAACCCGTATCCTGAAGTCTCTTGGTCGTCTCTTTGGCAAAAAGTCTGGTATGAAAGTTATCCAGAGCCAGAGTATGTCTGGCAAACATCGTCTGCATCTGATGAATTTGAAGCGAAATTTAGTTTAGTGCCTATTGCTTTTGGTACACTCAAAGCCGCAGCATTTGCAATGATGTTTGCTGTACCGATTGCTGTATTAGGCGCTATTTATACCGCATATTTCATGACTCCTAATATGCGTCGAATCGTCAAGCCTTCTATTGAATTAATGGAAGCTTTACCTACAGTCATTATTGGTTTTATTGCTGGATTATGGTTCGCCCCCATTGTAGAAAATCATTTAGCCTCGGTTGTTTCACTCATAATCTTGCTACCAGCTTCGACCATCATTATTGGAGGGATCTGGAACTGTCTTCCTCGTGGTTGGATCGGAGGGATTCCTAATGGTCTACACGTGCTTATCCTTATGCCGCTAATGCTTGTTCTTACCGCTTTCATTTGGGGGCAGAGTGATAATATCGAGTGGTGGTTATTTAGTGGTGATGTGCGTGTTTACCTGTCAGAGCAAGGTATTGGTTTTGATCAGCGTAATGCGCTGGTGGTTGGTTTTGCTATGGGTTTTGCTGTCATTCCGACTATTTTCACTATCGCGGAAGATGCCATTTTCTCTGTACCCAAGCATTTGTCTGATGGCTCTTTGGCATTAGGTGCGACGCCATGGCAAACACTGGTTCACGTCGTGTTGCTAACAGCCAGCCCAGGAATATTTTCTGCAGTTATGATGGGACTGGGAAGAGCAGTTGGGGAAACAATGATAGTTCTGATGGCGACTGGAAATACTCCGATCATGGATTGGAATATTCTTGAAGGTATGCGCACCTTATCGGCCACTATCGCGGTTGAAATGCCTGAGTCTGATGTCGGTAGTTCGCACTTTAGAATTCTTTTTCTAGCAGCTTTGATTTTGTTAGTTTTTACCTTCGTTGTTAATTCATTAGCTGAGTGGGTTCGTCAAAGATTGAGAGAGAAATACCGTGCACTATGAATGGCTTCTATTAGGGGCATTTGATGGGATATAAGTGGTTTAAATCAGGTTCTCCATGGATCTGGCTAACAGGTGGGGCGGTCAGTATCAGTTTATTATCTGTACTTGGCTTGCTACTGCTCATCGGCTGGAAAGGTTTATCCTATTTTTGGCCTTCACCGCTTTATCAGTGGACTAATCAGAAAGGTGAAGTCATTGTTGGCCAGCTTTATGCGCAGGAAGCGGTATCGATTCGCCACCTACAACAAATGGAAGTGGCTTTATCTTCTGAAATTGAAACTAAAGGGGTCGTCGAACGATTGGATATTAAAATTGCCAATCGTGATATTTATCCAGCTGATTTTATTTCCATCTTAGCTCAAGATTTACTTGAACCAGCTGAACCCAAGGGGTGGGCTGTCATTGAACGCACTCAAGGTGGTGACTTTTATGGTCAGCCGAAAGGTTACTTTGCTCAAGGGAAACAGACCGATACCGACTTAGAAGAAAAAATCAGCCAAGCCCTGATTTTTGCTAGCGCTCAACGGATAAAAATAGATCGTCTAGTTGAAAAACAAATTCGAGTAATAAGCGCTCAATCCAATCGACTCAATCTTGAAAAAAAGAAGCGTGAAATAAACGGGCGGCTTGATTCTGATTTTCTCAAACGTTACGTTAATCAATCGCGTATATTTCGTCAGCAACTGACTGACATGGAAGCAAAACTGGATTCACTTCGGTTAGTGTTAGCAAGGCAAGGCATAGTCGTTGAAGATATGAGAGGTGATACTTACAGAATCACACTTAATGAGATTCTAGATGTGTGGTATCCAAATCAGATGTCTGCGTGGGATAAGACCTATCATTGGCTAAAACAAGTAGGGAAGTTTGTCACGAGTGAGCCAAGAGAGTCCAACTCTGAAGGCGGTGTATTTCCTGCAATATTTGGCACTGTGCTATTGGTTTTAATCATGTCTATTATCGTGATGCCTCTTGGAGTTGTGGCGGCTATTTATCTACATGAATATGCGCAAAGTAATACCCTGACTCGTTTGATTCGTGTTGCTGTTATCAATCTTGCTGGGGTACCGTCAATTGTATATGGGGTATTTGGCTTGGTTTTTTTTGTTTATACTGTTGGCGGCTCTGTTGATGATTTGTTTTATTCTGAGCAGTTGCCTGCTCCTACGTTTGGCACTCCAGGTTTATTATGGTCAGCATTGACTCTAGCTGTTCTGACACTTCCAGTAGTTATTGTTGCTACAGAAGAAGGTCTTACTAGGATTCCCAACTCAGTTCGCCATGGCTCTCTTGCCTTGGGCGCAACTCAGTTTGAAACTATGTGGCGAATTGTTCTTCCTATGGCGAGTCCGGCCATTATTACAGGGCTGATTTTAGCGGTCGCACGCGCTGCCGGTGAAGTCGCGCCTTTGATGTTGGTCGGGGTAGTTAAATTAGCGTCGAGTTTGCCTCTTGATAGCCAATTTCCATTTTTACACTTAGATAGAAAGTTCATGCATCTAGGCTTTCAGATCTATGATGTTGGCTTCCAAACGACTAATATTGAAAGTGCGAGGCCTTTGGTTTATGCGACGTCGTTCTTGTTGGTATGTGTGATCGTTGGATTAAATTTAACCGCGATTAGTATTCGAAATAACCTTCGTGAGAAATACCGAACTTTGGGGCAAGATTAGAGATGTTTTCAGTTGATCAGGCATTGGGCTATCAGATTCCGCTAGATGTGAATAATCTCACCGAAGAGCAGACTGCTATTACCATTGAAAAATTGAATCTGTTTTATCATAACACTCAGGCTCTTATGGATATTTCAATGCAAATTCCTAAAGGGCAGGTTACCGCATTTATTGGCCCTTCAGGGTGTGGTAAATCAACGTTACTACGCTGTATCAATCGAATGAATGATCTAGTTGAAGGCTGCCGTGTTGAAGGTAAAGTGAAGCTGTATAGTAACAATATTTATCATCCTAAAGTAGATGTTGCTACCTTACGTCGGCGAGTCGGAATGGTGTTTCAACGCCCCAACCCTTTTCCTAAATCTATTTATGAAAATGTTGTTTATGGCATACGTTTGCAAGGTGTTAGTAATAGCCGCACTTTAGATGATGCAGTTGAAAGCTCTCTTCGTGCCGCAGCACTCTGGGATGAGGTGAAAGACCGTTTACATGAAAATGCCTTTGGTTTATCTGGTGGCCAGCAACAACGTTTGGTGATTGCGAGAGCGATTGCAATTGAACCGGAAGTATTACTTCTTGATGAGCCCACATCTGCATTGGATCCTATATCGACGTTAACAATTGAAGAGCTGATCAATGATCTCAAAACAAAATATACAGTTGTGATTGTTACTCATAACATGCAGCAGGCTGCAAGAGTGAGTGATCATACTGCCTTTATCCATATGGGTAAGCTTATCGAGTACTCAGATACAGATTCAATTTTTACTTCGCCTTGTCAAAAGCAAACGGAAGATTATATTACCGGTCGTTATGGCTAATATTTGAGTGAGTATGTTGTTATGAACTTTGGACGTCACATATCAGGTCAATTCAATGTCGAGTTAGAATCGATCCGTACTCATGTTCTCACTATGGGTGGATTGGTGGAGCAGCAACTGTCGTTTGCAATGCAAGCGTTACATAAAGAAGACATAGAATTAGCACGTAAGGTGGTGCGTGATGATCATAAAGTTAACGCTATGGAAGTCTCAATTGACGAAGCATGTACTCGGATTATCGCCAAGCGACAACCAACGGCTAAAGATTTGCGTTTGATTTTGGCTATCATAAAAACCATTACTGATCTTGAACGCATAGGTGATGTGGCTACTCGTATGGCCTATGTTGCGATTGAAAGCCCTTCTTCGAAAGAGTGTCAGTTTCAAGTATCACTCGAACCACTCTGTCGTCAGGCGATTGGAATGTTACACCAAGTGTTGGATGCCTTTGCACGTATGGATGTAGAGTCGGCTGCTGAAGTTCATAAGCTGGATGATAAAATTGATGCTGAGTATGAAGCCGTGATTCGTCAGTTGATGACCTATATGATGGAGGACCCTAAAAATATTCCCCATATACTGCAAGTGATGTGGTCTGCTCGAGCGATTGAACGAGTGGGCGATCGTTGTCAAAATATCTGTGAATACATCATTTATTTTGTTAGGGGTAAAGATGTACGTCATTTAGGTGATCAAAGTATTGATGATGCGCTACGATAAGTGATATCCCTCGCTATTTAAGTGTTGCTAGTATTTTTCTGGGACAAAAGATTGTGCCTCGATAGGGGGGCGTTCATAACCTTGTTTGTTTAGTTCAGGCAATTTGATCTCTTGATAATGTATGTCTTGGTAATCTATCTGCTCAAGTAGATGATTAATGCAGTTTAGCCTAGCTTGTTTTTTATTGTCAGATGGGACTACCCACCAAGGGCAGTTCTCAGTATCTGTGTGGTTAAACATCTTATCTTTGGCTTGTGAATACTCCTCCCACAGCTGACGAGATTTTAGATCCATTGGGCTAAATTTCCATCGCTTAATTGGAGTATTAATCCTTTCAAGAAAACGCTTTTCTTGCTCTTCATCAGAAACAGAAAACCAATATTTTATCAAGATGATTCCAGAACGCTGCAACATATACTCAAATTCAGGGCAAGATCGCAGAAATTCGCTATATTGCTCTTCGGTACAAAAATTCATAACGCGTTCGACACCAGCTCGATTGTACCAACTCCGGTCAAACAATACGATTTCTCCCCCTGAAGGTAAATGCGCTACATAACGTTGGAAGTACCACTGAGTTTTTTCTTTTTCTGTTGGAGTTGGTAAGGCGGCGATTCTGCATATCCGAGGATTAAGTTTTTCGGTAATACGCTTTATTACCCCTCCTTTACCTGCTGCGTCGCGGCCTTCAAAAATAACAACGACTTTCAAACCTTCTTGTTTCACCCATTCTTGAAGTTTTACCAATTCTATTTGTAGTCTAGAGAGTTCATTTTCATAGAAGTTATTATTCAGTTTACTTTTACCCATGACGTCCCCTTTTTTACACAGGCTATCACTTTGAGTGTTGTTAGAAGAGCTTGGATACTAAGAATTGAGAGCTTTTACAACTTTTTGAATTGCTATTGGGTTGGTGACAGGGATGATAAAGTCATCCAAGTCTTGGGTACCCATTTTTGCTTGGTTTGAGAAACGTTGCATTTTACTTGTGCGAGTAGATTTTCCAGATAGGTGGACTTCTGTTATCTGTGCTTTATCGACGATTGTGCTGACATTATCTGCATTTAGACCTGAACCTGCGATAATATTAAACCTTCCATTAGCCAGTTTTACCATTTCTCTTAAAGTATCTATGCCTTGCTCAGCATTAACGCTCAAACCTGACGTTAGTACCCTTTCGCAACCAAGTTCTGCAATTTCTTCGATAGATTGCCGAAAATCGACACATTGGTCGATTGCTCGGTGAAAGGTAACTTCCAATGTGTGCTGTTTTGCTTTGTTAACCAGGCGGCGAGCATGCGGCATATCGATTTGGCCCTTTGAGTTGAGTACGCCTAGAACGACACCATTGAGCCCTGCATGTGCTGCTATCTCGATATCCATTAACATACTCTCAATGTCATCATTGTCATACAGAAAGTCTCCTTGGCGGGGGCGTATCATGGCAAAAATAGGTATGTTTGATAATTGAGCAGCTTGCTTCATCATACCAAAGCTGGGTGTTAAACCTCCTAAGGTAAGTGAGGAACATAGTTCAATTCGTGTGGCACCACCTTCTATTGCTTGGTGGAGTGATTCAAGGTTATCAATGCAAACTTCTACAACATAATTCATGGCGATTAATTTGAGTACAAGAGAAAGGAGCTATGTTATCCCAAGTAAAATAAATTTATTAGGGTAAAGGTAGGTGGTGGCCTTTTCCTCAAAAGAAAAAACGAAAAGACGTGTTAAATCTTAATGCAAATACTTATATTATAAGTTCAGCACGCCTTGGTTTACCTGGAGTTTGGCGAAACTTAAGCTGCGTCGTCCTGAGTTGGCGTCTCTTTTACCTCTTCAATTGGTTCGACTGCTTTTTTCTTTGCAACTGGTTTGCGCTTTGCTCCTAGAGCGAATAGTAGCTCTTCCTTATTTTGTGCCAAGAACATAGCTAAATCTTCTTGTTTAGCTTCATCTTCTAGTAGTTCACTTTTACCCAATAGCTCAAACAGTTCATCAGCCATATCGAGCATTTTGTCATAGGCATCAGCTTCCACTTTAGAGGTAAAAGTCATTTTTTCTTCTCCGTTACGTTCTACCACGTACTTGACGATTACAGCCATGGTTGGTCCTCTAGCTCAAAAAATTAATTGGATTATTTACTGTCTGTTTATACAGTTTTTGTGGTGTTAAGTCCAGAATCGTTATGGTGATATCGAGTAAACCTAGGCATTTTTTTGCCATAAATGACAAAAATTAATGAAAGATTGTAGTAGGGGACTCTGATATTTTTCTTTATGTACCAACAACCAAAAACGCCTTTTCATATCAAGAGGTAGTTTTAATTCAACGACTCGACCATCGTGTATGGCAGGTCCTGCAGAAAGTCGAGATAAACAGCTCAGGCCCAGCCCCGCAGAGACACTATTTATTAGTGCTTCCGTCGTGTTAAGTTGAAAGCCTTCCTGCCATTGTTCAAGTCTAGGTGCTATAGCTCGAAGAAAAAACTCTCGTGAGCCAGAGCCTGGTTCACGTAGTACCCACTCGCTTTGTTCTAGATCACCTAAAGAGATTTGTTCTTTATTTACTAGGCTAGAGCTAGGGGCACAAATGACACACATTTCATCTTCGCTAAATGGGTTAGAAATAAGTTGAGGATGAAGTGTTTTTCCTTCGATCAGAGCAAGATCGAGCTCATAGTCAACCAGTTTTTCACAAATCAATGTGGAATTGGAAATAAATAAACTTTGAGATTTATGCCCGGTGTGTTGGCGAAAATCACGCAATAAATAGGGTGCAATTTGATTACCAACCGTATCACTTGCTCCTATTCTCAATTGGCCAGTTAATGTTTTATCACCGTCGAAGAGTTGTCTGATATCTTGGGCTCGAAGTAATAACTCGTCAGCTAAAGGTAATAATTTTTGTCCTTCTTGGTTAAGGATTAATCGATTGTTGACTCGATCAAACAGAGAGTATCCAATCTGTTTTTCTAGCTCTGATAGAGCCATACTCACGGCGGCCTTTGACAAAAATAATGCATCAGATGCAGCTGTTAGGGTATCGTGCTGAGTTATTGAGATAAATACTTTCAGCTGTTTGAGAGAAATGTTAGCGGCCATAATTTTTTGTTAAACTATTCTGAACGTTTGTTTTAAATAATTAGATATATCCGAACAAATATCAAGCGTATTATTATCGTTGAGGAACAGAGAAAGATTGTGAGGCGATGATGATTAAAGCAACAAAAGCAAAAGTGATGGGAGCCCCTACACCAATGGCGGGATTAGCCTTAGGGATTGCCAGTTTAGGATGGTGCTGGGAGAACTTTGCTCCTTTGCATGGTTTTGGTCAACTATTTGGATCCGCTATTGCGAGTATATTATTGGTAATTCTAGCGGTGAAATTTCTTTTCCACGGTCATTTACTTCGTCAAGATCTCGCTCACCCTGTCGTTGGAAGTGTGGTGCCTACTTTTGCTATGGCTACTATGGTGGTGTCCAATTCTCTTGGTCATTTTTACCCCATGTTTGGTGATATGATCTGGCTTGCAGCTGTAGGCTTACACATTGTTTTCCTCGTCAGTTTTGTGTACCACAGAGCAAAAGAGTTTGAATTGCATCATATGGTCCCTAGCTGGTTTGTTCCTCCGGTGGGTATTATCGTTGCCGATGTTTCTTTCTCAGGTAACCCAGATTTATTGGTTATTGCTAGTGGTACTCTAATCTTTGGTATGCTGGTTTATGCTGTCATGTTACCTATGATGATTTACCGTTTTATGTTCACTCATGAAGTGCCAGATGCAGCGAAGCCTACACTAGCAATTATGGCAGCACCTGCCAGCCTATCTCTAGCCGGATACTTGACTGTCGTCGCTCAACCATCCCCTGTGATTGTCGGATTATTGTTTGGTATCGGTGTTTTAATGACAGCTATTATTTATCTCGCTTTCTTTAGATTATTAAGATTACCATTTAGCCCAGGTTATGCTGCTTTTACTTTTCCAATGGCCATTGGTGCCACCGCTTTATTTAAACTTGCGAGCTGGATGCAAGTATCAGGGGTGGATAGCCAATATATACAGCAGGTGCATACTCTGGCTGAGGTTGAATTAATTATCGCTACTGCGGTTATTTCTTATGTAGCATTAAGATATTTTAACTTCTATCAACCCCATAAAGTGATAGTGCGTAATTCTTAGCTTTTTGAAGCATTGATCGAAGCTTAATACTCAAGAAACGAATACATTTATGCTAGTCTGGACGCAATAGCGGCAATGATAGTGTGAGTGTATTTTGTTTACTGTCTACCATTCCAACCAAGTCGACGTTTTAAAATCCTTACTGGTCGAGTTGATTCGGCTTAACCCTTTAGATAATCCTTTTGATCAGGAACAGATTTTGGTCCAGAGCCCAGGTATGTCCCAGTGGCTCAAAATCGAGTTAGCCAAAGAATTTGGTGTGGCAGCAAATATTACCTTTCCGCTACCTGCGACGTTTATTTGGAATATGTTTACACAAGTTCTTGCTGATGTGCCGCAGCGAAGTGCGTTTAACAAAGATGCGATGACTTGGAAATTGATGCAAATTCTACCAAGTTTGTTGGAAAAAGAGGAATTTTCTGCGTTAAAGCATTATCTGCAAAATGATCAAGATCAGAGCAAGTTATATCAACTAGCTGAAAAAATCGCCGACATATTTGATGGTTACCTCGTTTATCGACCTGAATGGATTGCCCGTTGGGAAACAGATCAAGAAGTAACTGAAATACAAGGTGAGCATAACTGGCAGCCTATGTTGTGGCGAGCACTATACGATCATACGCTTTACCTTGCTCAATCCCCTTACCATAGAGCTAATCTTTACCAAAATTTTATTGATAGGCTAGCCAATGATTCTGATCGTTGTGAACAATGGCCTAAACGCCTTTTTGTCTTTGGTATCACGTCTTTGCCCCCACGTTATATTGATGCGCTCAAAGCTATTGGTGAACATATTGATGTTCATTTAATGTTTACTAATCCTTGTCGCTATTATTGGGGTGAGGTGCGAGATCGTAAATACCTTGCGCGTCTTGCTGCTCGGCATCGCCAGCATTTGGTGTGGAAAGACGATCATTCTGAACGAGAAGGTGAATCGTGTCAGTTGAAAGGGGATATTGAACAGAATTTGGATGATGGGTTGCATACCCATGCTGTTGGAAATAGTTTACTTGCTTCCATGGGAAAGCTAGGCAGAGATAATATGTTTTTGCTGTCACAAATAGACTCACATGAAATTGAAGCTTTTGTTGCTATCGATAGAGACTCTTTATTACATCATTTGCAGGCCGATATTCTTAATCTCGAAGAGCAGCAGAATGATAAAATTATTGATTCAAGCCTGCATAAATATGCAATTGAACCTCAAGATCTTTCTATTAGTCTGCATGTTTGCCATAGCGCGATGCGGGAAGTTGAGGTTCTACATGATCAGTTATTGGCGATGTTTGATCTAGAATCGAGTCTAAAACCACGTGATATCATTGTTATGGTGGCGGATATCAATGCCTATAGCCCCGCCATTCAAGCGGTATTTGGTAATGCACCTGGCGAGCGTTTCATTCCTTATTCTATTTCGGATCGAACCGCTGATCAGGAAAGCCCTATTTTGCATTCGTTTATGCAGATTGTGAACTTACCCAATACCCGCTGTCTTGCTTCAGAGTTGCTCGAACTATTGGAAACACCTTCTATCTTATCTCGGTTTGGATTGAGTGAAGAAGAGTTTTTTCAAGCAAAGCTTTGGGTTGAGGAGTCTGGTATTCGATGGGGTCTTAGCCTTCATAGCGGAGAAGAATTTGATTTACCTGAAACGAGACAGAACACATGGCAATTTGGTATCCAGCGTATGTTGCTTGGCTATGCAATGCCTGATTCAGCCGGACTACTAGAAACAGAGAATGGTCTACTTTCACCGTATAATCAGGTTCAAGGAATAGGTGCTGACTTGGCAGGAAAATTAGCCCACTTTATTGAAACGGTTAGTGACTATCGCACCAAGTTGGCTTTAACTCAGCCAATTGAAAACTGGCGTGAAATATTGACCTTGGCTTTAGATGACTTTTTTAAGGTTGATTTAGAAGGTGAAGCGGTACTTAAATCAATTCGCGATACATTATCTGGATTGAATGAGCAAATTAAAGAGGCAGCATATCAACAAGAATTGACGCCCAATATTGTCTCTCAATACCTTAAAAGTAAACTTTCTACAACACGAGTGAGCCAGCGTTTTCTTGCCGGTCAGGTTAATTTTTGTACATTAATGCCGATGCGTTCGATTCCGTTTCGCACTGTATGCCTGCTGGGTATGAATGATGGCGTCTATCCGCGTAGTGTACCAGCAGAAGGTTTTGACCTTATGAATGGTAGAGCTAGGCCCGGTGATCGTTCACGTCGTGATGATGATCGTTATCTTTTTCTAGAAGCTTTATTATCTGCTCAGCATAAGCTCTATATCAGTTATATTGGCCGCTCGATTCAAGATAACACTGAGCGAGTGCCTTCAGTCTTGGTTTCTGAATTGATGGAATATTGTCAGCAAAACTACTGTTTGAAAGACGATGAAATGCTAAGTGTTGATCAATCTGGAAAGCGTTTACTGGCAGCAATTCGTTGTTTACATCCTATGGTTCCCTTTAGCCCTAGTGCTTTTTCTGCGCACAATACTAGCTATGCCAAAGAATGGTTACCTGCTGCTAACCGCCAAGGTCTAGTTGGTGGGCAGTTCAACTGTCAGTTAAGTGATTACTTGCTTGATGCTGTTTTCCCCCAGGAGCTGGATTTAGTGGAACTACAGCGCTTTTGGCGAATGCCGGTTCAATACTTTTTTAACCGTCGTTTAAAAGTGGTGTTTGAACCGCCGTTACCTGTCATTGAAGATGATGAGCCTTTTGTATTAAATGGGCTGGAAAGCTATCAAATGCGAGATAATTTACTTGAAGTGTTGCTTGAAGCTCAGCTCAAAGGCAGTGCAGAGCAGCAAGTCATTATTGAAGAATTTATTGCTCAGCAGCGGGCTCAGGGGAAGTTACCTGTTGGGGCTTTTGGTGATATTGAGTTTGAAACGAATCGTGTTCAAACACAGGAGTTAGTTGAAAAACTGATCTGGCTTTGCAGCTGTGAAGCACAAGACCGAGAAGTTAAACTATCTTTTGATACTTTGGGTGAGGGCAAGCCGATTGAATTAATAGGATGGCTGACTCAGAATTACCGCTCAGGCTCAGTACGTTTTCGTAGTGGGCGAATAAGGGCTCAAGACTATTTATCGACTTGGATTGATCATCTGGCAATGAATGCAATGGGGCATAACCAGTGCACCCATATGGTGGGGTACGATCGTAAAGAAGGAATTGTACACCTGACTTTTCCTGCAATAATAGATGCGAGTAGTGCTAAGTCTAATCTTGGTGAGTTGATTCGCCTCTATTATCAAGGTATGACGACTCCTTTAGCTTATTTCCCATCAACTGCTTTAGCGTGTGTTGAAGCTGGATTCAGTCGAGGAAGTTGGTCTGAAGACGAAGAAAAATCTTTGAAGAAAATGGCTGAGATATTTAACGATGGTTACCAAATTAATGGGAAAAAAAAGCTAGGCGAAGGTTCCAATACATATATTTCCAGAATTTGGCCAAAGTGGAGTGATGAACTTGCACTACAAGTAAGAGATTTAGCTACTTTGGTTATGCAAGCCCCAAGGTTAGCAGCGCAAGATAATTGTGGTGAATAACCTCGTTATGTTATGAGCGAATTTGTTGTTATTTAATATCGTTTAATTTACATGTCTTTATTGGAATAAATGAAGGGTTGGAAAACTGTGACATCTGCTTCAATGGCTATATCGCTCAATACCATGACTTTCCCATTGCATGGCGCTCGTTTAATCGAGGCCTCTGCAGGAACTGGTAAAACCTTCACCATTGCAGGATTATACCTAAGATTATTACTTGGCCACGGCAGTGCAAAGGCAAAGCACCAGCAGCCACTGACAGTAGATCAGATATTAGTGGTAACCTTTACCGAAGCCGCTACTGCTGAGCTGCGAGATCGCATTCGAGCGCGTATTCACGATGCGAGAATTGCATTTTCTCGTGGCAACAGTACCGATCCCGTTATTGAGCCACTATTACATCAGATTGATGATCATCACCAAGCTGCCGAGATTCTTTTACAGGCAGAAAGGCAGATGGATGAAGCGGCGGTTTATACGATTCATGGTTTTTGCCAGCGTATGCTCACTCAAAATGCATTTGAATCTGGTAGCCGTTTTGATAACGAATTTATTACCGATGAAAGCCGCCTTAAAGCTCAAGTAGTGGCCGATTATTGGCGACGTAATTTTTATCCATTACCACTTAATTTAGCGGGCGAAGTTCGCCGTATTTGGCACTCTCCTGCTGAGCTGCTAAGAAAAATAAGCCCTTATTTGACTGGTTCGCCGCTGCGAACCTCAGTGCCGGCGATGCAAGGAAGCTTAGCTGAACTTCACACTGAAAATCTTAACAAAATTGATCAGCTAAAAGCGCTTTGGCGCTCAAGCCAACAGGATTATCTCGCCTTAATTAGTGGCTCAGATGTTAATAAGCGCAGCTACAACAAAAAGTCTTTACCTAACTGGCTTGAAGTTGTTGATTTCTGGGCATCGACAGAAACGACAGGCTATGACTACCCAGATAAGTTGGAAAAGTTCGCCCAGAGTGTGCTCGATGAGAAAACACCTAAAGGCGATGGACCGAACCACCCGGTATTTGCTGCAATCGATGAGTTTATTCTAAACCCTATTAGCTTAGAAGCTCCTATACTGGCACACGCGATAGAAAAGTGCCGAGAAATGTTATCTAAAGCTAAGCAACAGAAACAATGGCTATCGTTTGATGATCTACTCACCCAGCTTTCGGCTGCTATAGATGATGACGTTACAGACCAACTTACTGAGCGCATACGTTCGCTATATCCGGTTGCGATGATCGATGAATTTCAAGATACCGATCCACTTCAATACAGTATTTTTAGCCGTATCTACCTTAACTCACCACAGTGTGGTTTATTTATGATAGGCGATCCTAAGCAGGCCATTTATGGATTTCGTGGTGCTGATATTTTTACTTACATCAAGGCTCGTAATCAGGTTTCTTCTCATTTTACGCTAGGGACTAATTGGCGATCGAGTGAAGATATGGTTTATGCGGTTAATCAGTTGTTTGATACACCAAAAAATCCATTTATATATGACGATGACATTCCCTTTTTGCCAGTAAAAGCTAGTCCAGACGCTAATAAACGCCGCTGGCTTCGGCATGGCCAGCCTCAACCCGCTTTGACTTTCTGGCTACAAGAGACGGAGGATAAACCCGTCGCTAAAGGTGAATATCAATATGCAATGGCACATGCATGTGCACAAGAAGTTCATGATATTTTATTGGCAGCGCAGCAAGACAATGCGGTGTTTGATGATGGGAAATCTCGACATAGCATCCAAGCTGGAGACATTGCCGTATTAGTACGAACTGGCAGTGAAGGCCATATTATCAAGCAAGCTTTGGCAACTAAGGGCGTTGCTAGTGTCTATCTTTCTAACCGTGATAATGTTTTTACCTCAGTGATAGCAGAAGATATACAACGCTTGCTTCAAGCTGTGTTGACACCAGAAAATGAGCGAGCGCTTAGAGCGAGTATCGCTTCTGAAATATTTGCCTTGAATGCAGCTTCATTAGACAAGCTCAATAATGATGAAATTGAGTGGGAAAATATCATCAATGAGTTTAAACAATACCGACGTTTGTGGATGCAGCGTGGTGTTTTGCCCATGTTACGTAGCGTTATGAGTAAAAGGCACATTGCTGAACGTTTATTGGAAGAAGATAATGGTGAACGCTCGCTTACGGATTTTATGCATATCGGGGAACTACTCCAACAAGCGAGTTTAGAACTAGATAGCGACCATGGTCTTTTACGTTGGTTAGCCCAATCAATAACAGATGCGCATACTGGGTTTGGTGGTAGCGAAGAACAGATTCAGCGCTTAGAGTCAGAACGAAACTTAGTGCAAATTGTCACTATCCACAAATCGAAGGGGCTAGAATATGATCTGGTTTTTTTGCCATTTGTGTTGAATTATCGTCAAGCTAGCGAAGCAAAATACTACGATAGTCGATTGGATCAAACCATTCTCGATATTACTGCACAAGATATATCACTACAGCAGGCTGACAAAGAAAGATTAGCGGAAGATTTGCGCCTAATCTATGTTGCACTTACGCGAGCTATTTATGGATGTTTTATTGGCATGGCACCGATTAGAAATGGTCGTTCTACTAAGGAGCCGACAGGGGTACATCATAGCGCAATGGGGTATTTGATCCAAAATGGCCAGCAAGGGGGCATCACTGAATTGACAACAGCACTTGTGCAGCATGCTAATAAATTGCCCAGTGTACAGCTGATGTCATTGCCCGAAAGTAATGATGTAAAGCTTGTGATATGCTCACCAGAGAATGTTCAATTAAGTGCTAGTGAGCTACAAACTGATATTGATCGCAACTGGCGTATCACTAGTTATTCAGGGTTAGTTAAGCAAGGTTCTAGTCATCATTTTGATGATGCTCTGACCGATATACTGATTTTAGATGTTGATTCCTCTGATGATCAACAAGGTGAAGAATTACTTGAGCCAGAAAAGAGTATCTTCACTTTTCCTAAAGGAGCGAGGCCTGGTACTTTCCTCCACACTTTGTTTGAAGAAGTAGAGTTTACTAAGCCGGCCACAAGTCAATCCAATACAGAGATTATTGCTGATTTGATGGAGAGTGAACAGCTAGATTCTACCTGGCTGCCTGTATTACAGATTTTAGTCGATACAGTTTTAGATACCCCTCTAGATGGTAAACAACTCAAACTGAATCAAAAGCAAGCATCTCAACGTCTTGTTGAGATGGAGTTTTTGCTACCGATTGAAATACTTACCGCACCTGCATTAAACCGGGTTATTCAACGTCATGATCCTTTATCTGCTAAAGCTGGCGATCTAGGGTTTCATTCTGCACAAGGTATGCTAAAAGGGTTTATTGATTTGGTGTTTGAGCATCAAGGCCAATATTTCATACTCGATTGGAAATCCAATTTCCTTGGCAATAACCTAAGTGATTATCATGGAGATGCTCTAAAGGACGCAATGGCTGAGCATCGCTATGACCTGCAATACCAAATCTACGCTTTAGCATTACATCGTTTTTTACGTTCCCGTTTGCCTACCTATGATTACCACTCTCATTTTGGTGGTGTTTATTATTTATTTTTGCGCGGTATGGATGGGGAAAGTGAACACGGAATCTTTTATGCTCGACCGACATTGGAGCTTTTACAAGATTTAGATAGTTTGATAGAGGGGCGTCCCATAGAGCCAAAGCAAACCAGCTCAGGGCAGATTGAGTTAATATAGGGTCCTAGTTATGCAAAATCTGTTTTTATCTCTTAAGCCTTTGGTTGAAAAGGGAGTAATACGACAAATTGATTATCAATTTTCCCGATTTATTCATCAGCAAGGCAAAGACGACAATGTGGCTTTTATTGCCGCTATTCTAAGCTGTGAATTGGGCAAAGGACATATTTGTCTACCCTTGTTAGACAGCTATGGTCAGCTGTCCGATTTGGTCACTAAACTGGGCATATATGGCGACCTTGCTCATCAGCTCAATCAAGTATTGCAAAAGATAGATTGGCTGCAAGTATTGGACAATGCCACGTTAGTTGGAGAGCCGGAAGAGACGTTACCTATGATTTTTGATGGTGAAAGGCTTTATCTTCACCGTTATTGGCATTATGAGATGATGTTAGCAAAGCGTTTAAATAGCTTTGGGTCACCTATGATCCTAAAGCCTACTAATGTTAAAAAACTAACTCAGTTACTGAATCATTTATTTGCCAGAAATTATCGCTATCTCTTTGATTCACTAGTTTCAGTTCAGTCTGATGGTAGCTCAACGCAGGTGATTAGACAGCAGCTTGTTTGCGATCATCTTGATGTTGTTAACGGCGAGCTGCTTGATTGGTTCACCATAGACCAAAAGCTTCTCAGTGTATCTAAAATAGAACAGCTTAAATTCCTAGATGATTTGGTGCCCTTGTCTGTTTGTGTTAATTGGCAAAAGGTTGCGGCTGCGGTTGCCTTGACGCGTCGTTTTACCGTCATTTCTGGTGGCCCCGGAACGGGCAAAACGACCACAGTTACTAAGTTACTTGCTGCATTAAATGTTCAGGCTCAGCAAGTAAATGAGATGCCGGTTATTAAATTGGTTGCCCCTACAGGTAAAGCGGCGGCACGTTTGACCGAATCTATAGGTAAAGCGGTGGCTGAACTGCCGATTGAACCGAGTTTGAAAAGCCTTATACCTACTGGCGCGAGTACTTTACATCGTTTGTTAGGCTCTGTGCCAAATAGTGCCGAGTTTCGACATAATCAACAAAATCCTCTTCATCTAGATATTTTGGTTGTCGATGAGGCATCCATGGTTGATTTATCCATGATGTATAAGCTGGTGGATGCCTTACCCCAGCATGCACGTTTAATACTTCTGGGTGATAAAGATCAGCTCGCATCTGTAGAAGCCGGTGCAGTATTAGGTGATATTTGTTTATTTCATCAATTCGGATACAGTTCTGAACAAGCCAAGATGATTAGTCAATTGACGGGATTTGAATCACTTATCAATACATCGAATAGAGCGGTAACAATTGCAGATAGCTTGTGTATGTTACAAAAAAGCTACCGCTTTGATGCTCGTTCAGGGATTGGTCAATTTGCTAAGGCAATCAATTCAGGTTCAATGACAAAAGTTGGCTTAGTTTTGCAAAAGGACTTTGATGATGTCGCGAAATTTCCTGTCGATAGTCATCATTACAGTCAGATGATTCAAACCTTGGTTCATGAGTACAGCCACTACTTAAAGCGTGTCGAGCAGTCTAGTGAAAATGTTGGTTGTGATAAATCAGAGATGATTCATGACACAGCAAAAGAGGCACTACAGCTTTTTTCTAAATGCCGCTTACTTTGCGCTGTTCGTGAGGGCGATTTTGGTATTGTTGGGCTAAATCAGCGTATAGAGCGTGGGTTAAAAGTTCGTAAATTGATTAAGGCGCAAGATGAGCTTTGGTACCATGGTCGTCCTGTTATGGTTGTGCGTAATGACCACGCTTTAGGGCTATATAATGGTGATATTGGATTGTGCTTGCTCGATAACTCAGAGGGAGTTGAAAGACTAAAAGTATTTTTTGAATTGCCCGATGGTTCAATCAAAGCTGTGTTACCAAGTCGAGTGCCAGATCATGAGACAGCTTATGCGATGACGATTCATAAGTCTCAAGGAAGTGAGTTTGAGCATACCTTGGTGGTATTGCCGCCTGAATATACCCCGCTTTTGACACGTGAGCTTATCTACACAGGAGTGACGCGAGCTAAGCACCGTTTGAGCTTATTTGTTGATGATAGAGTTATGGCTCGCGGTATTAAAATTCGTACGCAAAGAGCTAGTGGGTTAGTTAAACGTCTCTCACAATGACGTCTTTTTCAGTGCGTTATATCCCTGTAAAAATTAAAATTTAAAGCTCAATTGCTAAAATTTTCGATTTGCGCTGATAGTTGTAGAGATTTTGTTTGTGTGAGGGTAAAAACTCGACCGACATTTCCTGAAAACCCTGTTCACGGAACCAATGAATACTGCGGGTAGTAAGGACAAAAATATGTTTTATACCCTGAGCCTTGGATTGTAACTTGATGTGTTTAAGTAATAGAGCACCACGGTTTCCTTCTCTGTATTCAGGATGAATGGCAACACAGGCCATTTCCGCCATTTTTTCATCGGCATATGGATAGAGGGCTGCACATCCAATAATTAATCCGTCTTTTTCAATGATAGTGAATTGGTGTATCTCCTGTTCTAGTTGTTCTCTTGAGCGTCTGACTAGTACACCTTGTTGTTCAAGAGGGTGAATTAAATCCAAAATACCACCAATATCATCGATATGGGCTTGTCGGACTTGTTCTGTACTTGCTTTAGAAATTTGAGTGCCTATTCCATCGATAGAAAAGAGCTCTTGAATCAGCGCCCCATCAACTTTGTAACTAATTAAGTGGCTACGAGGCACCCCTGAGTTACAAGCTGTTGTTGCCGCTTTTAAAAAACGCGTTGTACCGGAGGAGTCTTGATTTTCTTGTTCTAGTTTGAGAAGAAATTGTTTGGCATCACGCGGAAACAGCTCAGCTACAGCTCTTCCGTCACAGTCTATAACGCCTTGTTCAGAGCAGAAACAAATCAGTTTATCTGCACTAAGCTTGATGGCAACTTGAGTCGCAACTTCTTCGGCAAGTAGATTGAATGATTCTCCCGTTACGGAACCTGCTATTGGCCCTAGAAGAACGATAGAACCCTGATCTAAGGCTCGATTGATGCCTTGTGTATCTATTCGCCGAATACGGCCACTATGAAAGTAATCAACGCCATCATCTATGCCCAGTGGTTGAGCAGTAACAAAATTACCACTGACAACATTGAGTTGAGTACCAGCCATTGGCGTGTTGCTAAGGCTCATTGACAGTTGAGCCGTAATAGCTAACTGGAGCTGACCGGCGGCCTGCATGACAATATTCAAAGTCTGTTGATCTGTTACGCGAATCCCTTTGTAGTAGGGGCTCTTATGATTAGACAGTTCAAGCATCTGATTTATCTGTGGTCTTGCGCCATGTACGACCACAATATTGACACCTAAACTATGGAGTAGGGCAATATCATTGATGATATTTGAAAAATTTTCGTCTGCTACGACTTCACCACCAAGCATAACAACCATGGTTTTGCCGCGGTGTGCGTTCACATAAGGAGCAGATTGACGAAATCCTTTGACTAACGCTGTATTACGAATTTTCATAACTATTATGCTTGTGAATTACTATGTTTTAATAATGCATTTTTATTCTATTATCTTCAAGGTTTTTGTTCCTAAATATATGATGATCTTTTAGGTGAGATTGTCAGAAATTATTAAAAATGGCTTTGGTAGAAATATCCTTGATTGCGCTAATCGCTTGAGTTTGTCATCCTACATGCAGTTCAATAAGGAATCATTCTCGTGCTTAAAAAATATCTTCCTCTTGTTGCCGCCAGTGTTTTGTTTGGTTGCGCACAGCCCAAGGATCGTGCTCAGCAATATCTTGATGGTGAATTTGTCTCCATACTTAATAAAAGTACTATTATCGAATCTAATAAACCGAAGGATTTTACAAAGTTTGCTAAACAATCAGAACAAGTGATTGAAAACTCACCATCAATGACCAGCCTATATCTGCCGTTGTACGAAAAATTAAATGAATGGGTTTTACAAAGTGGTGATACTGCACACTTGGCTGATTTTGGTGTTCAAGCTGCCCAGTTAGGTGGAGGAGATAAAAAGGGTAATGTTTTATTTACGGGGTATTTCTCACCAGTAATGGAATTGCGTCATGAGCCAAATGAGACATATCGATATCCCGTTTACGCTAAGCCAGACTGTGAAGCTGATTGCCCAACGCGAACGCAGATTTATGATGGTGCCTTAGAAGGTCTGGGACTTGAATTGGGTTATTCAGCCAATATGATTGATCCATTTATGATGGAAGTCCAAGGAAGCGGCTTTGTCCACTTTGAAGATGATACATTGGAGTACTTTGCTTACGGTGGTAAAAACAACAAAGCCTATGTCAGTATTGGTAAGGTGCTGATTGAAAGAGGCTTGGTCTCTCGTGAAAAAATGTCACTCAAAGCGATAAAAGACTGGGTGTTAGCTAATGATGACCAAACAGTACGTGAACTGTTGGAGCAAAATCCATCTTTTGTCTTCTTTGAACCAAGAGCGGACGCACCGGTGACAGGGACTGCTGGTATCCCATTATTACCTATGGCTTCTGTCGCAGGTGACCCTGCAGTTTTCCCAATGGGAACACCAATTCTTGCTGAAGTACCTTTATTAAACGCAGATGGCAGCTGGAGTGGAGCGCATCAATTGCGTTTACTTATTGTTCTAGATACTGGTGGTGCGGTTAAGCAAAACCACTTAGATCTATATCATGGTATGGGACCAAGAGCGGGCACTGAAGCCGGGCATTATAAGCACTTTGGCCGTGTTTGGAAGTTAGGGTTAGAAAACTCAGCAACTCAGGCTCCTTGGGCTTTACCCCCGGAAAAACTAGAATAGTCTGCGCTGGCTAGACTTTTTATCAAAGAGTGCGTATAAAACGCACTCTTTGTATTTTACCCCTAATATCTCGGAGGAAAGCACCATGCGTGAACTTAATACACCTGCTTCGGACAGTTATGACCAACGTTTTGGTGGGACTCGACGCCTTTATGGTCATTCGCAAGTCGAAATTCTTCGTGCAGCACATGTATGTGTGATAGGTATTGGGGGAGTTGGGTCGTGGGCTGTTGAGGCATTGGCACGTTCGGGGATTGGTCAATTGACATTGATCGATATGGATGATGTTTGTGTGACTAACATCAATCGACAAATCCATGCAATGAATGGCAATATCGGCCAGAGCAAAATTGAAGTGATGGCTGAAAGAGTCAAGCTTATTAATCCTGACTGTCAGGTAAACTTGATCGATGATTTTATAGCGCCAGACAATCAGCATGAATATCTAACTAAGGACTTTGATTATGTGCTTGATGCCATCGATAGCGTCAAAGCGAAAGCCTCATTGCTTGCTTATTGCCGCAGTAATAAGATTAAAGTAATTACAACTGGTGGTGCTGGAGGGCAAGTTGATCCAACTCAGATTAAAGTCGCGGATCTGACCAAAACAATTCAGGATCCGCTGGCAAAAAAAATCAAAGATACTTTGCGACGTCATCATAATTTCCCTCAAAACCCACAACGTAAATTTGGAATTGAGTGCGTCTTTTCAACTGAGCAGTTGAAGTATCCACAGCCCGATGGAACAGTATGTAATATGAAATCAACAGCTGAGGGACCTAAGCGTATGGATTGTGCGAGTGGTTTTGGAGCAGCAACCGTTGTGACTGCTACTTTTGGCTTTGTTGCAGTTGCACGTATTGTGGAAAAACTGATCCAAAAGTTCAGCCAGTAATCATTTAGTTTAGAGGTCCGTATGTCATCTTTTCCTCGCTCGCCTTTTGGCACAGAGATTCTTGTAAACGATATTGTTTCAACCATGCAGGGCTTGAAAGGGTGGGAAGAACGTTATCGCCAAGTCATTCTTTGGGGAAAAAAGCTGCCTGAAATGCCTGATGAACTAAAGACTGATCAAGTTAAAGTCACTGGCTGTGAAAGCCTAGTTTGGTTGGTGAGTAACAATATCGATGGGGTATGGTATTTTTGTGCGGACTCAGATGCTCGTATTGTTAGAGGGCTGATTGCACTAGTATTAACCCCTTTTGATGGTAAAACGTCACAGCAGATTCAAGCATTTGATATTGAAGGATACTTTAAAGAATTAGGTCTTGTTTCTCATCTCAGCTTATCGCGTGGAAATGGATTGAAAGCTATCGTAGAACAGATAAAACAGCTCACACTTGAGAAGTAGCAAGTGATTTTTAATCAGTATTTTTTTAATAATTAATGTTGTATAAAATTTAATCAAAGCAATATTAATGATTTATATAATACAGGGCGTTAGAGATCTTGTTGTTGTTGAGTAAAGGCTGTACAATTCGCGCCCTTAATTAATGTTACGTCGTTTCGTGAGGTTCCATGAACACTGAAAAAATCAATCTACTTGACTTTGACCGTAAAGGGATGCGTAAACTGTTTGCTGAAGAATTCGGTGAAAAAGCATTTCGTGCCGATCAAATAATGAAGTGGATTTACCATTTTGGTGTCGATAACTTCGAAAATATGAGCAACATTAATAAAAAATTGCGTGAAAAGCTCATGCATCGCTGTGAAATTAAAGCGCCAGTTGTTGCTGAAGCTCAGCATTCGTCTGATGGTACGATAAAGTGGGCAATGAAAGTCGGCGATCAAGATGTAGAAACGGTCTATATTCCTGAAGATGATAGGGCAACCTTATGTGTATCCTCACAGGTAGGATGCGCTCTCGAGTGTAAATTTTGTTCTACAGCACAGCAAGGATTCAACCGTAATCTAAAGGTGTCTGAGATTATTGGTCAAGTTTGGCGTGCTGCACGTGAAGTTGGCTTAGAAAAAGATACAGGCCGACGCCCTATCACTAACGTTGTTATGATGGGAATGGGAGAGCCTCTACTTAATATGAAAAATCTCATCCCAGCGCTTGAACTCATGCTTGATGATCTTGGTTTTGGTTTATCCAAACGTCGAGTTACGGTATCTACTTCTGGTGTTGTCTCTGGTCTAGATAAGATGACTGGGCAGATAGACGTTGCTCTAGCCATCTCACTTCATGCACCGAATGACAAATTGCGTAGTGAAATTATGCCAATCAACGATCGTTGGGATATTGAAGATTTTCTAGCATCAGTTCGTCGTTACATAGATTCATCTAAAGCTAATCGTGGTAAAGTGACAGTTGAGTACGTTCTGCTTGATCACGTTAATGACGATATGGAGCATGCCCGTGAACTCGCTGAGTTACTTAAAGATACGCCATGTAAAATTAACCTAATTCCATTTAATCCTTATCCTGGTTCACCTTATAAAAAACCAAGTAACTCAAGGATAGACCGTTTCCAAAAGACGCTAATGCAATACGATAATACTGTAACTGTGCGTAAAACTCGAGGTGATGATATCGATGCGGCCTGTGGCCAGTTAGTTGGTGATGTTATCGATCGTACTAAGCGTACTGCGACTATTCGTGCTGCAAAAGGTGAAACGATAGCCGTTAAGGCTGTTTAAAAAGATTGTTTTGGATACGAAGCCAGAGCTCTGCTCTGGTTTTTTTTAAACTGATTGAGCTAAATAATGTCAAAATATAGAAAAACCTTGAGCTAGTTGTGAATTATACGTGTTTTCTATGTTGTTTCATCTCTGATATCTATTAGAATTAAACTTTAGTGCTTTAGGAATAATATCCCTAAGATTTATGTGAAGTACTTTATACATTTTGGTGAGGGATTTTCCTCAAAATATAAGATTCTAGTTCAAGGCAGTGCAACTAACGATAAATAACGAATGTGCATTTTGGATAGAATCCTTCAAAAAGAGACGTTTATAAAATGAGTGCTGAACAAACACCCCTGATAGACGAAGAGACAAAAGTTGAAGCAGGTACGATTTTAAAGCAGAAACGTGAAGAACTCGGTCTGACATTGGAGCAGGTCGCTAGTCGGCTGCGTCTTCGACGTGCAATTATCGAAAATATCGAATCAAATCAGTTTGAAAGTGAGCAAGTTGCTACTTTCACACGCGGTTACCTGCGTTCGTACGCACGTGTCGTTGGTGTAGAAGAATCTGTTGTTTTGTGCGCTCTGGATGACAATGGAGAAGCTCAACATCAAGAGCATGAAATGCAAAGTTTTTCCCAAAAAACTAATCAAGAGAGACATGATAATCGAATAATGGTCCTGACATGGGGTATTTGTGCTGTTATTGTCAGTATTTCTTGTGTTTGGTGGTGGCAGAATCAAGAAAAAACAGCGGTTGAGTTAACTTCCGTAACTGAGCAAGAAAAGAAAATAGAACAAGAATTAGCAGAGAACAATAAGTTGGACTTTGCAGCAGTTGAACCTGAGCCCTTAACAAAGACCAAGCAGGAAGAATCAGAAATTGCAGAGACGCCACTAGAAGATGTGACAACTCAAGCTGCGACTCTTGCCGTGGAGCCTAAAAAAGTGTCTGAAAATACTGCACCGGCCATATTGGTAGCAGAGCCGACCAAAGTTCAGCCAGTGCCCTCGAATAACCCTGCTACACCAGACTCAACACCTACAAGCAACGTTTCTGACACGGCAGACAATCTCTTGAAGGTAGACTCAGAAGTATCGTCTAAGCCAGAGAAGCCCACCACTTCCATAGTGGCTAACTTACTTGAAATGTCTTTTCGCGATGATTGTTGGATTCAAGTTAAAGATGCTACTGGTAAAACGCTTGCGACTGGTATCAAGAAAGCTGGTCAAGGTTTACAGCTAACAGGTAATCCTCCTTACAAGGTTATTTTAGGGGCGCCGGAAAATGTATCTATAACATTATCAAGTGAACCTGTTGACCTTTCTGGGTATACTTCTGGTAAAGTAGCAAGATTCACCTTACCTTAGAAATTATTATGCAATACCAATCTCCTATAAAACGTCGTCCATCTACTCGTATTTATGTGGGTGATGTACCCATCGGTGACGGAGCTCCAATAGCTGTACAGTCGATGACTAATACAAGAACAACAGATGTTGAAGCAACTGTTGCGCAAATTAAATCATTGGAAAATGTTGGTGCTGATATTGTGCGAGTATCCGTGCCGACTATGGATGCTGCGGAAGCTTTTAAACTCATAAAGCAACAGGTATCTGTACCATTGGTCGCCGATATTCACTTCGATTACCGTATTGCTCTGCAAGTTGCAGAATATGGAGTGGATTGTTTACGCATTAACCCCGGAAATATTGGTAAGGAAGATCGTATTCGGGCGGTTGTTGATTGTGCGCGTGATAAAAATATCCCAATTCGAATCGGTGTCAATGGCGGCTCATTAGAAAAAGATATTCAAATGAAATATGGTGAACCAACACCTGAAGCCTTGGTGGAATCAGCCATGCGACATGTGGATATCCTAGATCGTCTTAATTTTGACCAGTTTAAGATTAGTGTAAAGGCATCTGACGTTTTTCTCGCCGTAGATTCATACCGCTTGCTTGCACAAAAAATTGATCAGCCTCTTCATTTAGGGATTACAGAAGCGGGCGGAGCACGTGCAGGGGCTGTGAAGTCTTCTGTTGGTCTTGGGATGCTGTTAGCTGAAGGAATCGGCGATACTTTGCGTATTTCTCTGGCCGCAGATCCAGTTGAAGAAATTAAAGTAGGTTTTGATATTCTTAAGTCATTGCGTATTCGCTCGCGAGGAATAAACTTTATTGCTTGTCCGAGTTGCTCTCGACAGGAGTTTGATGTCATTAACACGGTTAATGCATTAGAGGAACGCCTTGAGGATATTATCACGCCAATGGATGTTTCGATTATTGGCTGTGTGGTTAATGGACCGGGTGAGGCTGAGGTATCCCATCTCGGTCTTGCAGGTAGTAATAAAAAAAGCGCTTTCTATGAAGATGGTAAGCGTCAGAAAGAGCGTTTTGATAACGATGACCTTGTTGATCAATTAGAAGCAAAAATTCGGGCTAAAGCTTCCGTCATGGATGCCCAAAATCGCATTGATGTTAAAGTCGAAGATTAAGTTCAAGATCACCTAAATTACGGTAAATATTGTGGTAAAAAAAATTCAAGCAATTCGAGGCATGAATGATTGTCTTCCAGCTCAGTCAGCGCTATGGCAAAAGTTAGAAAACTCAGTAAAGAAAGTAATCAGTGCATATGGTTACACTGAGATGCGTATGCCAATTGTTGAGATGACACAGTTATTTAGTCGAGCAATCGGTGAAGTTACCGATGTGGTTGAAAAGGAAATGTACACTTTTGAAGATCGTAATGGTGATAGTCTGACTCTTCGCCCTGAAGGAACAGCTGGCTGTGTGCGTGCATGTATTGAAAATAGTTTAATTGATCGTTCAGAACAACGTGTATGGTATATGGGGCCTATGTATCGTCATGAAAGACCACAAAAAGGACGCTATCGCCAATTCCACCAGTGTGGGGCAGAGGTTTTTGGTCTTGATGGTCCTGATGTTGATGCTGAACTTATTATGATGACGGCTCGTCTATGGCGAGAGCTAGGTATTTCTGAACATGTGCGCTTAGAACTTAATTCAATTGGGTCATCTGAAGACAGGATCAATTATCGTACGGCGCTGATCGCGTTTTTGGAACAACATATCGATGTTTTAGATGACGATTGTAAGCGTCGTATGCATACTAACCCATTACGTGTGTTGGATAGCAAAAACCCAGACGTTCAAGCTATTTTAGCAGATGCTCCACGCCTTTCTGATTATCTTGGAGAAGAGTCAAAGCAACATTTTGCAGGTTTATGTGAACTTCTTAATGCTGCGGGTATCGAATACACGGTAAACGAGCGTTTAGTGCGTGGTCTTGATTACTATAACCGGACTGTATTTGAGTGGATAACTGAAAGTCTTGGTGCGCAAGGTACTATATGTGGCGGTGGTCGCTATGATGGTCTAGTTGAGCAGTTAGGCGGTAAAGCGACTTCTGCAGTCGGTTTTGCTATGGGCCTAGAGCGCTTAGTGCTCATGCTTGAAACACTCGAATTGACAGATGTTCGCCGAGCAGTTGATGTTTACATGGTGACCGCTGGTGAAGGTACTATGATGGCAGGTATGAAGCTTGCCGAACAACTGCGTGAGCATATCGATGGGCTGCGTGTTATGAGCCATTTTGGTGGTGGCAACTTTAAGAAGCAGTTTAAGCGTGCTGACAAAGTTGGTGCATCTTTCGCTTTGGTTCTTGGTGAGAATGAAGTCGCAGAAAGCACCGTGGTACTAAAAGATTTAATTGGCGGTACTCAAGAGACCTACAGCCAAAATGATGTAGCTGCTAAATTGGCAGAACTGGTTTAAACACAATTTCAAATTAAAAGTGGCGGCTCAGGTCGCCATTTTTTGGATTTATGAGGACAGGAAGTGGAACTCTACGATACTGAAGAACAACAGGTAGAAGCGATCAAAGATTGGTGGAAAGAGAATGGTAAGTCAGTCATTTTAGGCGCTGTCGTTGGTTTGGGAGGTCTGTTTGGTTGGCGTTATTATCAAGATTCAGTGACAGCAGCTCAAGAAAGTGCTTCAGAAAGCTACACTAAGGCTGTTCAGCAACTAGCAGAAAGTGGTGCTGAGGGTGAAGCTGCTTTGCAGGTGTTCATCGATGCAAATAACGATAGCCAATATGCTGTCTTAGCGGCACTTCAGCTGGCGAAAGTGCAAGTTGAAGCTGGAGAGTTTGATGAAGCTTTGGCTCAACTAGAGTGGGCTAAATCTGCTACAGAAGATCAAGCGCTGGTTTCTGTTATTTCGTTTCGTCTTGCTCGCCTAAAGTCAGAGCAGGGTGATTTTGATGATGCATTAACAGAACTATCTGCGATTGATGATGAAAGCTGGGCTGGTAGAGTGGCTGAATTGAAAGGCGATATTCTGCTTCGTAAAGGAGATTCTGAAGGTGCCTATACAGCTTATATTGAAGCACAACAAGCTAAGGATGCAAGCCAGGCATTACAAATGAAACTGGACGATCTGGCTAAGTAAAAGGTGCAATGCATGAAAATAATGCTAAAGCGAGCCATTATAGCTGCGGCAATTGTCGGCATCATCTCAGGGTGTGCTAGCGAAGAAGATACCGTTATTATGGCACCTGTCCCCAAAGTAAAGAGTGAATTTACCCCCAAAAGTCTCTGGAGTAGCAGTGTTGGTGATGGTGTTGGTCAATATTTTTCCAAACTCGCCCCTCAATATGCTTACGACAAAATTTTTGTGGCGAGTCGTGAAGGCGTCGTTAAGGCGTTTAATCCCGAGAGTGGTGGGACACTTTGGAAGCAAGATCTAGAACAAGATGTTCCTGTACGATTGTCGGGTGGCATTACTGCGGGTTACAGTCAGGTTTTTATTGGTAGTGAAAATGGTCAAGTCATTGCGCTTGATGAGGAAACTGGTGCAGTAAACTGGCGCGTTGATGTAGAAGGGGAAGTTCTTGCTGCCCCAGCTACGGATGATAACCTGGTTATGGTTCACACTACAACAGGTATGCTTATCGCACTTGATCAAGCGACGGGTGATGTAAAATGGACGATTAGCACTGAAGTTCCTAACCTGACTTTACGCGGCAATAGTGCACCAGTGACTGTTTCTGGTGGAGTATTCTGGGGAACTGCAGGTGGTCGTTTGGCTGCTGCCATAGTAGAACGTGGTCAATTGATTTGGCAGCAACCGATTGGTACGCCCCAAGGTGCGACAGAAATTGATCGTTTGGTCGATGTTGATGCTTCACCATTATTGCTAGGTAGTATGCTTTATATTGTTGGATTTAATGGGCAATTAACCGCCGTTGATTTGCGCTCAGGTAAACCCATCTGGAAACGTAAATATTCCTCATCAACAAATTTAGCCAGTGACACTAGCCGGATATATTTAGTGACGGATAAAGATCACCTTGTTGCGGTAGATGCGAGAAGTGGTACCGAACTATGGAGCAACGAAAAGCTTGAAAATCGTTTACTGACTGCACCTGCGATCATTGATGATTATCTAGTAGTTGGGGATGTCGAAGGATATCTGCACTGGCTGGATCGAGATTCTGGAGAGTTTGTTGCGCAGCAGAAAATCAATAGTAGTGGTTTTGCTGTTGCTCCAATCTGGGTTGATGATGGTTATGTTGTAGTCACGAGAAATGGGCAAGTAAAGAAACTGACCCTGACTAAGTGATCATGTGATACAATTCACATTCGGCTCCTTTCTGGCGACAGTTGGGGGCCGTTTGTTTGTTTTAGAGATTTGTAGAGTAATGTGGTTATAGGTAAAAAACTCATGGTATGTATCGGATTGAGTTGTTACCTATAACTACATAAAAGAAAAGAATATTGTAGAGGTTGTTATGGTTCCTGTAGTTGCTCTTGTAGGGCGTCCAAACGTTGGTAAATCAACGTTGTTTAACCGATTAACTCGTACTCGCGATGCCTTGGTTGCGGATTTCCCTGGTTTAACTCGTGACCGTAAATATGGACAAGCTAAGCTTGGTGAGCACGAATTTATCGTGATTGATACCGGTGGTATTGATGGCACTGAAGAAGGGGTTGAAACCAAGATGGCTGAGCAGTCGCTTGCCGCGATTGATGAAGCCGATGTTGTGTTGTTTATGGTGGATGGCCGTGCGGGTCTAACACCTGCCGATATTGCAATTTCGAATCATTTAAGAAAGCTTGAAAAGCCTTCAATGCTGGTAGTCAATAAAGTTGATGGCATTGATGCTGATGCAGCTTCCGCTGATTTCTGGCAGTTGGGTGTTGAGCAAATGTATCAAATTGCTGCGACCCATGGCCGTGGTGTCGGGGCTTTGATCGATCGAGCTCTTAACCCATTTGCTGAAAAAATGATAGAAGAAGCCGCAGGTGAAATTGAAGATTTAACAGATTTCGTTGATGAAGATGAAGAGAAGCTAGATTACACCGAAGAAGAAGCAGAAGAAGAGTTTAAGCGTCTACAAGATCAGCCGATAAAATTGGCGATTATTGGTCGTCCTAATGTAGGGAAATCGACCCTAACTAATCGTATTTTGGGTGAAGAGCGTGTAGTTGTATATGATATGCCAGGGACAACTCGTGACTCTATTTATATTCCAATGGAACGTGATGATCGTGAATATGTTCTAATTGATACTGCTGGTGTTCGTCGCCGTAAACGTATCAATGAAACGGTTGAGAAATTTTCGGTCGTTAAAACGTTAAAAGCCGTAGAAGATGCCAACGTAGTTTTACTTGTTATTGATGCACGTGAAAATATTTCAGATCAGGATCTCAGTTTGCTCGGCTTTGCGTTGAACTCGGGTCGTTCTATTGTGATTGCGGTTAATAAGTGGGATGGTTTAGATAGCGATGTCAAAGAGCATGTGAAAAAAGAGCTCGATCGCCGTCTAGGTTTTGTTGATTTCGCACGTATTCACTTTATTTCGGCACTTCACGGTACTGGAGTTGGGCACTTATTTGAATCGGTTCAAGAAGCCTACAAATCAGCGACAACAAGAGTTGGAACGTCTGTATTGACCCGTATCATGAAAATAGCGACAGAAGATCATCAGCCACCTTTGGTTCGTGGTCGTAGAGTGAAGCTTAAGTACGCACATGCAGGTGGGTACAACCCTCCAATTGTGGTAATTCATGGTAATCAGGTTAATGAGTTGCCGGATTCTTATAAGCGTTATCTAATGAATTATTACCGTAAGTCACTCGAGATCATGGGGACACCAATTCGTATTCAGTTCCAAAGTAGTGATAACCCATTTGAAGGTAAATCAAATAAGATGACCCTGTCTCAGGAGCGCAAACGTAAACGACTCATGAGCATGATGAAAAATCGTAAAAAATAGTATTTGAAAGCGCCTTATATAATAGGCGCTTTTTTTTGGAGGAGATATAGATGCCAGTTACGCCAACTATTATCAGTTTTTGCCATGATATTTGGTGTCTTAGTTCACCAGTGCAGATGGTGGAAAGTGATAGCAAGTATTTCTATGTTATAACCCAGACAACACCATTTCATCCTGTGAGCCATATCTGGCCAGATCATCCAGCAGATAGAGGTACATTAGATGAATATCCTGTTATTGACTGCCAAGTAGGGGCCGTTGAGTTATCTAGTGGTCAATTATTCGTTGGTTGTGATATTCCGGTTCGACGTGATGAGAATGGGTGGGCATTTGTTGTTGTTCATTGTTTAGAGAAGGGTTGCGTTAATTTGAGTGTTGGTCAGGAAGTCACTTTGATGGTGGATAAACCTTACCAGCAAACATTAAGCCGAGGACACAGTGCAGGTCATATGGCGTCACTTGCACTCAATAAAGTGCTGGTTGAGCTGGGGTATTGGCGTAAAGATGCTGAACGTAAAGATCCGCATGGTTACTGTGATTTTAACAGTTACGCTCAGCTAACTAGCTTGGTTGGAAAAGACCAATGTGTTGATACCTACCGTTTAGGAAAGACGCTGCGTAAACGTGGCTTAAACAGCGCTGAGCTGTTTAGTACTCTTAACAGGGTAGAGGAACAAGTAAATATTCAACTAGAACAATGGTTAATGCTGAAAACCGAGGTTAATATTAAGTGCTGTGGTGATAGTTTAACAGATTCACGTTATTGGCAATGTGATTTGGGAGAGGGTGTTATTGCTGAAATGCCATGTGGTGGTACTCATGTTCGGAGCTTACAGGAGTTCAAAGAAATTCGTATAACTTTAACTCAATTAGATGAACAGAACATTGAAATGCACACTCATGTATTGGCAATATGATAACTAATGGATCTTTTTATACAATACTGAAAAGTTAGTCTCATTGATTTAATTTTAGATTTTTATCCTTTTTAAAATCCAAATGCAGAATATGTAACTTATGCTTTCGGTGTGTGGTGATATAAATGTTCTTTTATGGCCAGATCGCTGATCAAAATGGATTTAGCCTATGATCGGATAATGATCTCCATGCAGAGTAATATCGATCAAGTACAAACTTAATGTTTCGGTATACGATAGCTAATATTTATCAGGAAACGCTGAAGTTATGAATAAAGAACAGTGCCCCGCTTGTGATTTTGATCTTATCTGGCAGGGAAATTACCATTGTGTGCGGTGCGAAAATGACTTTAACAAACTCGGTTATTGCCTTGATTGTGAAGCTCAGCTTGAAAAACTTCAAGCGTGCGGTGCGAGTAATTATTTCTGTAATCAGTGCAATGAACTGAAGTCTAAATCTCGAGTGAAGTTCTTATTGATTAAACAGACATAAATTTTTGCAAACGTAAGCAAGTGGCGTCGAGTTGTTTGATATTTATAACTGAAACTATGTTAGATAAGTACTTTCTTGCTAAGACACAGTGGAGTGTATTTCACCATCACCTAAACGAGTGATTATTGCATCGCCAGCTTTAACGTCTTTTGTGCTAGTAAGGATGTGGCCCGATGAAGTTTGGGTGATGGAATAGCCGCGTTTCAAAGTGGCTAATGGACTAACTGTATCAAGCTTTTCACCAGCCAAAGATAGTTGATGACGAGATCTAAGCAGTTTTTTTTCCATGCAATCGATGAGTTTTTGCTCGAGCCTTTTTAATGTTGATCTTTGCTCACTCATATGACGAATTGGTGTATGTAACTGCAGTTTATATTGCTGACGTTCAATATTCTGGCGTTGAGACACTAAATAGATGTTCATTGCCCTTTGTAAGCGCGTAGATAACTCATCAAGTTGTTGGTTTTGTCTCTGTAATTGATAAGTAGGGTGCTGACGTTCCAATCGATGCTGCAATGCAGTGGCTGCTTGCTTATATCTGTTTATATAGCTGCTAAAGGCACTTTGTAATCTGTTTTGAAAACTATTGAATGCTTGTAATTTGTGGCTGTTATCACGGCTAACGAGCTCTGCAGCAGCCGATGGTGTTGCTGCGCGTAGATCGGCTACGAAATCACTGATGGTAACATCAATTTCATGCCCAACAGCACTGATCACTGGGATTTGACTTGCTGCAATAGTGCGAGCAACTATTTCATGGTTAAAACACCATAGATCCTCAAGAGAGCCTCCTCCACGACCAACAATTAATACATCGCATTCTTTACGGCTGTTAGCACATCCTATTGCTTGAGCAATCTGAATAGCCGCATCTTCTCCTTGTACTACAGTCGGGTAAATAATGACATCAAGTGAAGGATCGCGACGCTTAAGTACATTGAGGATATCAAACAGTGCCGCTCCAGTTTTTGAAGTAATAATACCAACACATCTGGGGTGTTCTGGCAGTGGTTGTTTGCTGCTATGAGCAAATAATCCCTCGCTTGCCAACTTGATTTTAAGCTCTTCAAATTGTTGTTGCAGACGCCCATCTCCCTCTGGCTGCATACTCTCTATGATTAATTGGTAATCACCGCGAGGTTCATATAGTGATAGCCGCGCTTTGACGAGTACTTGATGACCGTTCTGAGGTTTAAAGGTGACACGACGATTGTTGCCACGGAACATTGCACATTTGACTTGGGCACGGGAGTCTTTAAGAGTGAGGTACCAGTGACCAGAAGCGGGGGCTGAGAAATTGGATATTTCACCTAAAAGCCAAACTATGCCGATTTCATTTTCGAGTAAAAGACGAACTTCAGAGTTTAGACGAGAAACAGTAAAGATATTTTGGTTACTGACAGATGACACCATGAGTCTCATAGGCGTGAGTATGGAAGTTAGCGGCAATATAATACATAGCAAGGGGGGGAATGCAAGAAAAAAATTAAAAAAAATATAGTAAAACGATTGCGTTAGCCGTATAATCCCACCGCAATATCTAATCCAAATGCAGTAAAGCTTAATGGCTAACTGCTCTCATTATGCGAAACGATGATGATAGGATTACTCTTTTTACTCCTTTAATTGTGAGATATTGCAAATGCTAAGAATTGCCAAAGAAGCGCTGACATTCGATGATGTATTGCTAGTGCCAGCACACTCCACTGTTCTCCCAAATACAGCTGATCTTCGCACTCAGCTGACGAAAAACATCACTCTAAATATACCAATGATTTCGGCGTCTATGGACACTGTGACCGAAGCTCGCTTAGCTATAGCACTTGCTCAAGAAGGTGGTATCGGCTTTATCCATAAGAATATGTCGATTGAGCAGCAAGCTCATATGGTTCACCAAGTGAAAATTTATGAAGCTGGCGTAGTCTCTCATCCGGTTACAGTAAACCCGGATGCCACGATTGCGGATGTTATTGCCCTGACAGAAAAACATGGTTTTGCCGGTTTTCCAGTTGTGACTGATACCAAGGAATTGGTAGGCATTATTACAGGTCGAGATGTGAGATTTGTTACCGATTTAACGAAGAAAGTTAAAGTGGTAATGACACCTAAAGAGCGTTTGGCTTCAGTAAGAGAAGGTGCTACTCGTGAAGACGTTCAAGAGAAGATGCATGAAGCTCGCGTAGAAAAAGTATTGGTTGTTAACGGTGAATTCCAACTGACCGGGATGATCACAGCAAAAGATTTTCATAAAGCAGAGCGTAAACCTAACGCATGTAAAGATGAGCAAGGGCGTTTACGCGTTGGCGCGGCAGTAGGTGCTGGTGCGGGTAACGAAGAACGCGTAGCAGCATTGGTTGAAGCTGGCGTTGATGTTCTACTTATTGATTCTTCTCATGGTCATTCGGAAGGGGTTCTTAATCGTATTCGTGAAACTCGTGCTGCTTATCCAGATTTAGATATCATTGGTGGTAATGTTGCCACTAGTGCTGGTGCACTTGCGTTGATTGAAGCTGGAGTCAGTGCGGTAAAAGTGGGGATTGGCCCAGGTTCTATTTGTACGACTCGTATAGTTACTGGTGTCGGAGTGCCACAAGTCACGGCTATTGCTGATGCGGCAGCGGTTGCAAATGAATACGGTATCCCTGTTATTGCTGATGGCGGCATTCGTTTCTCTGGTGATATCTGTAAAGCTATTGTCGCTGGCGCTTCGTGTGTCATGGTGGGTTCTATGTTTGCTGGTACAGAAGAAGCCCCTGGTGAGGTCATTTTATATAATGGTCGTTCATATAAAGCATATCGTGGTATGGGTTCTTTGGGAGCTATGTCTCAAGGCTCTTCTGATCGATATTTCCAATCAGATAATGCGGCGGATAAGCTAGTTCCTGAAGGTATTGAAGGCCGAATTGCATATAAAGGTCGTTTAAAAGAGATTGTTCATCAACAAATAGGCGGTTTGCGTTCAAGTATGGGTCTGACTGGTAGCCCTACGATTGAAGATATGCGCACTAAAGCTGAGTTTGTTCGAATCTCTGGTGCTGGAATGAAAGAATCCCACGTACACGATGTTCAAATTACTAAGGAAGCGCCTAACTACCGTTTGGGATAATGACTACTGACTGCCCCCATACATGTGGATAAGGCAGACTCGGGAATATTTAAATCAATCTCAAGCAAAAATGTTTATTTTTCCTTGGTAGATCAATTTAGAGGCGACTTTGCTCGCCTCAGTTTAATAACAAAGCTTATAAGACTGTTCAAAATGACTAAAAATATCCATGACCAACGTATTCTGATCTTGGACTTCGGTTCTCAATACACTCAACTTGTTGCTCGCCGCGTCCGTGAAATCGGCGTTTACTGTGAGCTGTGGAGCTGGGATGTCGATGAGTCTGATATTCGTGAATTTAACCCAAACGGAATCATCCTCTCGGGTGGGCCAGAAAGTGTTACAGAAGGTAATTCACCACGCGCGCCCCAATATGTTTTTGACTCAGGAGTACCTGTGCTTGGCGTATGCTACGGCATGCAAACCATGGCTGAGCAGTTAGGTGGTAAAGTGTCTACGTCTGAAGAGCGTGAATTTGGCTATGCTGCTGTTCAAGTATCTGGTGAGTCTTCTATTTTCAAAGATCTTGAAGCAACTCAAGATGTTTGGATGAGCCATGGTGATAAAGTAGTCGATCTTCCAGTGGGGTTTGTTAAAGTTGGTGACACAGAAACTTGCCCTTACGCTGCAATAGCAAATGAAGATAAGAGGTATTTCGGAGTTCAATTTCATCCTGAAGTAACGCATACAAAACATGGTTTGCAAATACTAGAGAACTTTATTCTTGGTGTATGTGGCTGTGAACGTCTTTGGACTTCTGGATCTATTATTGAAGATGCCGTTGCGCGTATTAAAGAACAGGTTGGTGGTGATGAGGTTATCCTAGGCCTATCTGGTGGTGTTGATTCTTCTGTTGTTGCCATGCTAGTTCACCGTGCAATTGGTGACAGATTAACTTGTGTATTTGTCGATAATGGCTTGCTTCGTTTAAACGAAGGTCAGCAAGTTATGGATATGTTTGGTGATAAGTTTGGGCTTAACATCATTAAAGTTAATGCTGAAAATAGATTCTTAACAGCACTTGAAGGCAAGTCTGATCCAGAAGATAAGCGTAAGGCTATCGGCCATGTGTTTGTGGATGTATTTGACGAGGAATCCAAGAAGCTTAAAAACGCTAAATGGCTAGCTCAAGGAACAATTTACCCTGACGTGATTGAATCTGCGGCATCTAAAACGGGTAAAGCGCATGTGATCAAATCTCATCATAATGTCGGTGGCTTGCCTGATGACATGGAGATGGGGCTTGTTGAACCACTTCGTGAATTGTTTAAAGATGAAGTACGTAAGATTGGCTTAGAACTTGGTTTGCCTTACGACATGCTTTATCGACATCCATTCCCAGGACCAGGCTTAGGCGTGCGCGTGCTTGGTGAGGTTAAGAAAGAGTATTGCGATTTACTTCGCCGAGCGGATGCGATTTTTATTGAAGAACTTCATGCTGCGGATTTATATCATAAAGTATCTCAGGCCTTTACCGTATTCTTGCCAGTTCGCTCTGTCGGTGTAATGGGGGATGGACGCAAATACGACTGGGTTGTTTCTTTGCGAGCTGTAGAAACCATTGACTTTATGACAGCGCATTGGGCCCACCTACCTTATGATTTCCTAGGTAAGGTTTCTAACCGCATTATCAATGAAATTGATGGTATTTCACGTGTAGTTTACGACATATCAGGTAAACCACCAGCCACGATTGAATGGGAATAATTTCAGACTTATTTGTTCTTTTTTAAGCTAGCTTTGATGCTGGCTTTTTTGTATATGCTTACTTTTTGTTACTCTATTTAATTGATTGTATTTTTGAAGCCAGTTTGCATTTTTGGTCGCTAGCAAAGCTTTATCCCTCCTCACAACCTCAAGATCACTCGCAACTTAAGCTTAGGTTAATGCTTATGTGGTGAATATTTTTATTGCCTTTTCTAATCTTTTCTTGCCTCTTATTAACAAGGAAAAGTGTGATGAGAAAAGCAAGTTACTTGGTTGCTACCTTATGTGTGTATGCTACCTCTCCAAGTTGGGCTGCAATAAATATTCAGCCAGATCCGCTTAATCCAACTGGGTACGTTATTAAACGTTCTGATATTGAAGCGGTAGAGCAAGAACAGACTTCGAACCCCATGTACCAAGTTTGGTCTCAAGCGCTTGGGACGGTACCTAACGATATTGTTGAAGCGATAGAACCTGGTTTAGACAGTAACCCGAGTAACGTAAAACGTGCAGAAAGAGTATTTCCAAAGCAGGAGTGGGACTTTCTTACTCATATGGCAACGTTTGAATATAGCTATATTCGGTTCTTACGTGCAATAGGCAAGTTTCCAGCATTTTGTGGTTTGTACACGGATGGAAGAGATGCGGATGCGATTTGTAAGCGCTCGATTGTAACGGCATTTGCTCATTTTGCTCAGGAAACTGGCGGACATATTGCTAAAGATAACACTTCTGATAATCCACTTGGATTAGAAGAATGGCAGCAAGCTTTAGTTCATGTGCGAGAAATGGGGTGGTCTGAAGGTGATGTCGGATACACGACAGGTTGCGGTCAGAATAATTGGCAGAATAGAAAGTGGCCATGTGGTGCTGGGCAGGGGTATTTCGGGCGAGGTGCAAAGCAATTGTCCTATCATTTCAACTATGGGGCTTTTTCAGAGGTCATGTTTGCAGGGGATGCAACAGTCTTACTCAATAACCCCGGTTTAGTTGCAGATTCATGGCTTAATCTTGCTTCTGCAATCTGGTTTTTTCTGACCCCACAAGCTCCCAAACCCGCAATGCTACATGTGATTGATGGAACTTGGCAGCCATCTCAGCGAGAGATTGATGCCGGTATTGGGTATGGTTTTGGCACCACCATAAATATCATCAATGGGGGAATAGAGTGCGGGGCGCAGAATAAAGATAAAGGCCAGCCAGTCAATCGAATAAAATACTGGCAGGGTTTATCGTCTCATTATCAGATCCCTCTCAGTCTTGATGAAAAAGATACCTGTTGGCAGCAAACCCCATATGGTAGCCTCAACCTTGATGGGGCTGAAGATGTGCTTTACACCAATTGGGATGGTAACTGGAAATATTACCCTAATCGTCCCGCGGGCTATTCATTTGAATGTGAGCTAGTTGGTTTTCAAACCGCGTATTCAGCCCTTGTCGCTGGTGATTATGAAAAATGCGTCACTAACTTCTATAAGTCTCATACTCAGTGGCCAGAGGTTCGCATTGTTGACCAACTTGATGTCCCTGATCCTAATAAAGGCAAGGAATGGAATGTTAACAAGCAATATATGGCGGGTGAAGAAGTCAATTACAAGAAAAATACATACCAAGCCAAGTGGTGGACAAAAGGAGATAGACCAGATTTAGGTGGGCCTTGGGAGGAAATGTTAGATGGGCCAACAAAGCCAAATCCAAGTGAGTTTATTCCTTGGCAAGATGGAGTCACTCAGGTGAGCGATGGAGATAAAGTGATTCACAATGGAAAATGCTTTAGTGCTAAAAATGGACCAGGAGTGTGGGATACGCCCCTTCAGTCAAATTGGTTCTGGGATGAAATTCAGTGCCCATCGTTTGAACTTTAAAGGCTTTTCGTACGGGAAAATATAAAGGGGTTAACACATTGCTAACCCCTTTTTTACCACTGCTTTTATCTTAATTAGTGTCCTAGGTAGAGGGTTGCTCTACCGGTTTGGACTCGACTTCTGCTGTAGGTTCTTTACCTGTCTTACGACGGTATTTATCTTCCCAGTAATCAGCACCTTTTATACCAAGTTTAACAGGGTTGAATATGTATTCAGTTACGCCTTGTTTCTGCTGTTCTTCATAGTCATGCAAGGCTTTTAGTGCAGGCTTTGCCATAAAGAAAATAGTCAGAATACCGACAATGTTTAACCATGCCATAAGGCCAACACCGACATCACCCATCGCCCATGCTAAGTTGGCAGTCTTAACTGTACCGTAGAACACAACCGCAACAAGTGCCACTTTTAGCATAAACATCAATCCATTAACTTTGATATGACGACGGATATAGGCCACATTTGTTTCAGCTATGTAGTAATAGGCAAGAATTGTTGTAAAGGCGAAGAAGAACAAAGCAACAGCAATAAATGGTTTTCCTATACCAGGAAGAGCACTTTCGATCGCCATTTGAGTGAACATTGGACCATTGGCCGCGATGTCAGAAGCCACATTTTGTATCAGGAAGCCTTCTGCTCCATGTACATTGTATGCACCGGTAATAATGATCATAAAGGCCGTTGCTGAACACACTAGTAAGGTATCAATGTAGATAGAGAATGATTGTACTAAACCTTGTTGAGCTGGATGGTCAACACTTGCCGCGGCCGCAGCATGAGGCCCTGTACCTTGGCCTGCTTCATTAGAATAAACGCCGCGTTTAACTCCCCAACCGATGGCTGCACCAGCGCCAGCCATTGGAGTAAAGGCATCTCCAATGATCATAGAGAAGACCATAGGTACTTGCTCAATGTTGAGCAAGATAATCACGAATGCAGTGATTATGTATGCAAGTGCCATGAACGGAACAACAATTTGAGTAAAGTTGGCAATTCGCTTCACACCGCCGAAAATGATGAATGCTAGAATGACTGATATTACAGTGCCAGTGAAAATTTTGGCAAAACTAAAGGTCCCTATTGCAGTTTCGACCATCCCACCAGAACCAAATGCTCCCTCAACAGCATTTCCAATACTGTTTGACTGCACCCCGGGTAGTAAGAATCCACAAGCAAAAATAGTTGCGATTGCGAATATCCATGCATACCATTTTTGGCCCATGGCTTTTTCTATGTAATAGGCTGGGCCACCACGAAATTCGCCGTTATCTTCTTCTTTATAGATTTGAGCTAGAGTCGACTCGGCATAAGCGGTGGCCGCTCCAAAAAATGCCACCACCCACATCCAAAACACCGCTCCTGGCCCACCAAAGCCAATTGCAGCAGCAACACCGGCAATATTTCCTGTCCCTACACGCCCAGATAGCGACACTGCAAGTGCTTGAAAAGAAGAAATCCCTTTGGACGAACTTTTTCCTGAGAGGAGGAGTCGCCACATTTCGCCAAAGTGGCGAATTTGAACAAATCGAGTCATGATTGAGTAGAACAACCCTGATCCCAAACATAGATAAATCAATGCTGGGCTCCAGATAATTCCATTCAGAAAATCAACTAATGACTGCATAAGTATTTTCCCTGTTTTATTTTAGTTAGTGGTTTTTCGCACTGGATATTAACCTTTTTGTAACTTTAGTGTTAAATATTTTGTGTTATAAAGTTGTTTTGCGTGAAGTCAGGCACAAAATGCTAGGCAAACGTTAAACCAGCCAATATCTATACATAGAGATAAAAAGTTGTAGGGAGTGGTTAATATTTGTTCGGAATTCGTAAGCTTATTTATGTAGATTGTCATTTTTGATTTCTACATAAAAGATATTATAATTCAATTATTTGCTATATTTTACTAGTAGCATTATAAATCCTGAGGGTATAGTGTGTGAAACATTTATTTAACACTCTTTGTATGGTTAAACTCAAGAATATTCATTTATGTAGCGATGCATATTTAGTTGGTTATATTTTTTTACTGATGGTTGAGTAATAATTTGCGTTAGTATATCGGCAGAACCACAGGCCATTGTCCAGCCTAAAGTGCCATGTCCGGTATTTGTAAATAGATTCTTGATTGGGGTGCTACCAATAATTGGTGTTCCATCGGGAGTCATAGGACGAAATCCTGTCCAATATTCTGCTTTTGATAAGTCGGCCCCATTAGGGAATAAATTCGTTACAACATGATTTAATGTTGCAATTCGTTTGTTCGGTAAAGATGAATCAAACCCTGCAAGTTCTGCTGTACCAGCGACTCGTATTCTTTGATCGAATCGTGTAACGGCAACCTTGTAAGTCTCGTCCATAATGGTTGATTTTGGCGCATGGCTATCGTTTAGGATGGGCAAAGTAAGTGAATAGCCTTTTACAGGATACAGAGGGAGTTGTATGCCTACCTGTTTAAGAAGTTCTTTAGAGTAGCTTCCCAGCGCCACAACAAATTTATCTGCTGTATACTCACCTTGAGAAGTGCTCACGCTATGAATTTTATTTTTATTAAAGTTTAAGTGCCAAACGTCAGTATCAAAATTAAACGTAACACCAGCTTTTTGAGCCATAGTTTGCAATTGCTGGCAAAATAAATGGCAGTCACCAGTCTGGTCGTCAGGCAGGTATAAACCACCCGCTAGTTTTCCGTGCATATTAGCAAGCCCAGGTTCTTGATTAAGGCACTCCTTACTGTCGAGCAATTGGTAACGTGTTCCACTTTCTTTTAGTAGCGAGATATCCTTTTCTAGCGCGCGCATTTGTTTCTTGGTGCGAAATACTTGCAAGGTTCCTTGGCTTCTCCCTTGGTAGTTCATCTTATAGTTCTTATTTAATTCTGCTAAACACTGGCGACTATGTAATGAGATTTTCAGCATACGAGCTTTGTTGACTCGATATCGCTCTAGGTTGCATTGGAGTAGCATTTGGCTTGACCAGCCTAGCAGATCTAGGTTTAGGCTGGGCTTTACTTTAAAAGGGGCGTGTTTTGATATCAGCCATTTGATAGCTTTGAGTGGTATCCCCGGAGCAGCCCAAGGAGAAGAGTAGCCGTATGATATTTGACCTGCATTAGCAAAGCTTGTTTCTTGTGCAGAGCGAGGTTGTCTATCTATCATTGTTACATCACAACCAGCCTGAGATAGGTACCATGCGCTAGTTAAACCGATAACACCACTTCCTAAAATAATGACTTTCACAATACTTTCTCCCTACGGCTTTACTTTACTCTGCTGTGTTTACATCTGAGTAACAATCGATGAAAATTAATATCATGTTTTAGAAAAACTAAAAGCTATGCAAATGAAGCCTTATTTACTCAATGGTATTAATTTGGTGAGCGTTCTGGCTCAACATAAAAGTTTGACTAGTGCTGCAAGTGAGTTGAATATCACTACTGGGGCGGTAAGCCAGCAACTCCAGTTGGTCGAAGAACGACTAGGCTTTTTGGTTTTTGAGCGTCATGCTCGAGGTATACGTTTAACCACTCTTGGACAGAAGTTAGTGGAATCTGTGAGCCCACATTTAGTCGCAATTGAAGACAGCGTTTATCAATTGAGCAACGAAAGATCCAATCAGCCGATTAGATTGAAGTTAACCCCTTCGCTCGCTTTTAAATGGCTGGTACCACGCTTAGATGATTTTCAGAAAAGTCATCCAGATATTCAGATACAGATGTTTGCTGAAGGCGCTTTAGTTAATAGTACTAGTCGAGATTATGATATAGCGATTGACTATGGACCACTGCCTTACAAGCTTAATAATGCAGAATTGTTGATGGAAGAGTCGCTTGTGCCGGTGATGAGCCCTGATTATTTGCATAGTACTTTCAGTTCTTGTAGTTCTATACCGGATTTAGTCTGGAAAAACGTTACTTTACTTCATGATGCAATGCCTTGGGAAGGAGCCCTAAAGGAACAAGAGTGGCACTATTGGGCAGCAAAGCATAAGTTGGATTTGGACGTGACTCGAGGACATTTCTTTAACAGGACTGATATGGCTATGGCAGCTGCTGAAGCTGGTGTAGGGGTGGCTCTTGCCCGTAAAGCTTTGCTTGGAGATGAAATCACTCAGAAGAGGTTAGTTACCCCATATTCCGCTATTAGAGCTGGTGCAGGATATTTTATTATTACTCATTCTAATACTCCAGATACCCACTTGTTTAAACTTTGGCTGCAACAACAAGCCGTTATTGATTAATGTGTAAATATAATTTGCGAGTACATAAGTGCCCACTACAATTAATGGTATCAGTAAATGTCAGTTTACTGACGCGCTTACAGGGCAGTTTATATGGAATCGACCCAAAGCCAATGCAGCTATCAAAATCCTGATGGCTGGTGCTGCGATCAACCGTGTGGGGATTCTGGTCTATGTTACTGGCATGACCCCAAAGTCGATAAAAGCAATGATGATGTAAAAGACAAGGTTGAGCAATGGGCTGCAGAAGGTAAACCTTTAGACGGATTTCAGTTGGCAAGAACGAACTTATTAGACATAAACCTGGTAAACCGAGGTAACAAGGATGGCTATTTATGCCGTGATGTGGACTTTTATCGTGCTGATTTAACAGATGCTCACTTTTTTGGCCTTGATTTGAGGGGATCATCTATGATGAAAACCAAGATGGTGGGTGCTAATCTCCACTGTGCTCAGTTGGATCATTGTAATTTGCTGGGAGCTGATCTAGATAGAGCCAAGTTAGAGAATGTGAAATGGGGGCGCTACATAAAGCAAGAAGAGCAAGTCAGAGAAGCGCGAAAAGCACGTCAATATGACAGAGTCACCCCCTTGTATCAGGAAGCGGAGGAAGTGTGCCGTAACATTCGTAAGCAATGCGAAACGCAGGGTTTGTTTGAGATAGCAGGTGATTTTTTTAAGCGTGAGATGCGTTTTAGGCGTTATCAGATGCCCAGATTATGTGTCAAAAGAATTGTGTCTAAAACCGTCGATCTTTTTTGTGGTTATGGTGAAGATCCTATGAGGGTCGTTGGCTTTTCCATGTTTCTGATATTGGTATGTGCTTTAGCCTACTTTTTTCTCGATACAACAAGTGCGCATCCCATATATGAAGAGCTCAGTGGTTGGCAGTTTTATTTATTTGAGTTTTTTAATTCGCTGTACTTTAGCGTGGTGACATTTACTACACTTGGTTATGGAGACATCTCTCCAGTTGGTTTTGCGAGGTTTGTCGCTGCATTAGAAGCTTTTCTTGGCAGCTTTACCATGGCGTTATTTGTGGTGGTTTTTGTTAAGAAAATGACACGTTAAGTTGACTGATGAATATTGGCGAATAAAGATTTAACGGTCATTTTTCTGATAGAGTTCAAGCTAATGTTTAAATATTTAGAATGTAAATGTTTAATTAATAACCTGTTTTACGCAACTGAGGAAAGTTTACCGAGCGAGGTTTATACTTGGAGAGGAAGCTAAGATCTCATCATAGTGTGAGCAAGGCAGGAGCTTACGGTGATATTGACGAATTATTCTAGTATTTATAGTGATAGATGAGATAGTTTACTTCTACCCCACATTCATTTGCTGGGTAAATGAATGTGGGGTAGCACAAAGAAGGCAGTTACGTGGGCTTGTGATAACCCAACGTACATGTAATTGATACCGAGAATGAGTAAAACCCATTATGAGCACTTCAAGCAGTACAATTCTTACGGAAAGTGGCACCAATGAACTTGAAATTATTGAATTTCATTTGGTTAAGCAGATGCCAGATGGCTCGAAAAAAACCTGTTATTACGGTATTAACGTTGCCAAAGTGCGCGAAGTTATTCAAGTTCCTGAAACATCAGACTACCCAAATGCTCAGCCACACATGGTAGGAGTATTTTCTTCCCGAGATATTTTGACTCCTCTTGTCGATTTAGCGGGTTGGCTGGGAGTGCCTACGAGTCAGGAACTTGATAAGAAGTTTGTTATCGTGACAGACTTTAACCGTATGACCAATGGATTTTTAATAGATAGTATCAGCCGTATTCACCGGATATCTTGGAATGATGTTGAATCTCCAAGCCAGTTCCTTGAAGCTGGAGAGCAAGATTGTGTCGTAGCCGTGGTACGTAAAGAACAAAACCTAATAATGATTCTCGACTTTGAAAAAATCATTGCTGATATAAATCCAGAACTGAGTATGGAAAAATACGATGTTACTATGGATAAAAGTGTTGATCTTAACCAGAAAATGATTACTAAACGTAATGCGAAAACCATTATGGTTGTGGACGATTCTGCATTCATTCGTAATCTCATTCTAGAAACATTGAGCTCAGCAGGTTACAACACCATTGCTTGTAAAGATGGTGGTGAAGCGCACGACAAGCTAACAGAACTTGCTGAAACGGCAAAAAAAGAAGATGTCCTTGTGACTGAATTTGTTGACGCTGTTGTGAGTGATGTTGAAATGCCGCGTATGGATGGTATGCACCTAGTTAAGAGGCTGCGTGAAGCTGATGTCTATAAAGAACTGCCTATTGTCATGTTTTCCTCATTGATGAGTGATGATAATCGTGAGAAAGCTTTAGCCTTGGGTGCCAACGACACCCTTACTAAACCTGAGATCGGCCGTATGGTGGCATTAATGGATCAATTTATCTTAAACTAATTGTGTTTTATCAGAACGGCTTTTATCTTCTTCTAGCTGGGCAACTTCTTTGTCCAGCTCTGATATTTTAGCGGCCATCAGCGTATGGCAATGCAGCGCTAGTTTACGAGCATCTTCCAATTTGTAATTAGAGACATCAATTGGCTCAAGCATCTCCGCAATGACAATTCCGTTACCTCTTCGGTTGAGATCAATCTTGCCATGAGTGGTACTGACACACATTGGAGTGATAGGTACGCCAGCTTCTATTGCCATTCTAAATGCGCCTGTTTTAAACGGTAGTAAGCCTTTACCGTTGCTTCTAGTGCCTTCTGGGTAGACCCAAACTGACAGATCTCTTTGATGTATAGCTTCTACTACTTGCTTGATAGTACTTCTTGCTTGAGATTTATTTTCTCTGTTGATCAATATATTGCCTGTGATCCAATATAATTGACCAAAGAAGGGTAACCAAAGCAAATCCTTTTTTCCTAGTGTTACAGTTCTTGGTCTAAGCATGCCTGGATCTGTCACAAAGTCATAGATGCTTTGATGATTGGAAATATAAACACTCTTTTCTGGTGTTGGCGATTTCTCAAGGCCTCTGTGTATCAGTTCTACACCGACTATTTTTTGTAACTGATTAAACCAGCGGCAGAAAAAGTATACGTGTTTTGGATTTCTTGGGCTAAACAAGCAGTACACCAAAGCAAACAGTGTGGTGAAGACAATAAAAACTGCAGTCAGAATCAGGCGAATAATAGCAAGCAAAAGACTTTCCTCATTGAGTATGGACGTGCTGCACTATGAATACTATTTAGGCAGCTATCGCTTAGGCTCTATTTAACCACATTAGAGTGTTTCTAGGCGAGATCGTTTTAAACATCCCCTCTCTTGATAGTTAAATTCAGCATCTGTTCAATTTAGTGTTGGTAAGCTTAACCCCTATTTGTGGAATAAAAGCTCAACTAGATGTTGCTATTATCTACTTTTTGTTGACTAAAGTCTCATTTTTTTACAGGCGGGTGTATTTTTTGGTGTTAACTTATTTAGTTGGTTAATTGATTTAGTGCCTATTTATGATGTTTATATTTTATAAAATGTTGGTTGTTTTGTGAGCGTCCTTTATAGCTAAGATTCTTCTGAAAAGTCGATATGACTGACGACTCATGGGAATAAAACGAATAAAAATAGCTCAAAAGGATCAGAGCAGATGCACAACATAATAAATAAAACCAAAGGAATGTTTATCCTGTCATCGATGGTTGTGGCAGTGGTAATGGCTAGCATGACGTCTGTTTCGTTAGCGAATGTAATGGAGTTTAATGAGGTTAACCTCCCCACTAAATACATTGTTAAATTTAAAGATACCCCACCAACACCGATGAGAATGTCACGCTCACTACAGCCTGCATCTCAATCTCATAAGAGCCTACTTGAGGAAGCTAAAGCCCGAGAAATAGAGAGTTTGGGTGATCCTTCCATGTTCAGTATCGAAATGGACAAGCAGCAAGTGTCTAAGCTGCAAGAGAATCGTCAAGTTGAATATGTTGAAGTAGATCCACCGCGTTACCTTCTCAGTGAAACAATTCCTTGGGGCTATACAGCCGTTAAGGCCCAGTTACTAAGTGATGAGAATACGGGAAATCGCACCATATGTATTATCGACTCTGGTTATGATATGACTCATCATGATCTCAGTGGTAACCGAGTCAGTGGTAGTGATGACAGTGGTACAGGGTCATGGAAGTTTCCCGGAGCTGGTAATGCGCATGGTACGCATGTCGCTGGGACCATTGCCGCAATTGCTAATGGTGAGGGCGTGAAGGGAGTCATGTCAAACCAAAATGTCAATTTACACATAGTTAAGGTATTTAACGAGTCAGGTTGGGGCTATTCATCGAGTTTTGTTAAAGCTGTTCAAATCTGTGCTGACAATGGTGCCAACGTAGTCAATATGAGCTTAGGTGGTAGTATTTCAAGCCGGACAGAGCGCGATGTTTTGCAATCTTTGTATGATGATGGCGTGCTTTTGATTGCCGCATCTGGGAATGGTGGTAATGCAATGCATAGCTACCCTGCTTCTTATGATGCTGTGATGTCTATAGCGGCTGTCGATAATAAAAATCACCATGCGGCATTTTCGCAAGCGACTGATCAGGTGGATGTTGCTGCGCCGGGAATGGCGGTCTTGTCTACCGTAACTATGGGCGAGGGGGTACTTGCCGATATTCGATCGAGTGATGGTCACTATTTTGCACGCGGAGTTGTCCCTCACAACCGTAAAGTGTTACGAGTGCCAGAAAACCCACTCGATCCTTATAAATCAGATCCTGTAGCAGGTAGCGTAACCGCGCCACTTGCTTTGTGTGATGTGTCATCTGGCAATTATGACTGTGGAGATATGTCTGAAAAGATATGTTTAGTTGAACGAATTGAGAATCAAGCGTCAGGTTTTAGGCCGGAAATTAACCCAGTAAAAGCGTGTTATCAAGCTGGCGCTAAAGCGGCAATCGTCTTTAGTAACCAAGCCCTTCCAGGCTTGCAAAATCCTTTTGTGCTTGATGAAGATGATATTTATCACTTAGTGTCTGTGACGGTGGACCGTCAATTAGGACTAGAGCTTGCAGAGAAAATCACTCAGACAGTGACGGTTAAAACAACCATGGGTGAGAATTATCAATATTACAACGGAACCTCGATGGCTGCGCCTTATGTTGCAGGCGTTGCGGGGCTAGTTTGGAGTTATCATCCCAAATGTACTGCTCAGCAAGTGCGTAGAGCTTTGACAATAACGGCTACTGATCTCGACTCACAAGGGCGTGATAATCGCACCGGTTATGGTTTGGTTAACGCACAAGCAGCCAAGGCTTATCTTGATATTGGTTGTAACGGCCCTGATGCGGGGAATAAAGTATTGGACAATGGCGTAGCTAAGCAAGAGTTATTTGGTGAAAGTAAATCAAGCAACGTATATACCTTCGATGTTCCTGACAGCGCAACAAAGGCGACTTTCGAGCTTAGCGGAGGGATTGGAGATGTTGATATCTATGTGCGATTTAATGGCATACCGACAAAGAGTGCTCATGATTGCAGCTCAAAGGAAGAAGGTACTAGCGAGGCTTGTGTCCTTGATGTGACAGAAGCCGGTACATACCAAGTGCTAATCTACGGATATAAAGCGTATCAGGGGGTAACTTTGATCGCTACCCATAACGGTGAGGTGGTTGATAAGACGGTACCAACTCAATATACCAATGCCGACGTTATGGAAATACCAGACCAAAGTGAGGCTGGCGTTATTAGTGAGATTGACGTGCAGCACGCGGGGGATGCAGGTTTAGTGTCTATCGAGGTTGATATCAGCCATGGTTATATTGGCGATTTACAGGTAACGCTAGAGTCACCTTCAGGTAAGATAGTTGTATTACATAACAAAACCGGAGGCGCTCTTAAGTCGATAACAGAAACCTATCACGAGGACTTTACTGGTTCTGACTCTCAAGGTATATGGAAGCTAAAAGCGGTCGATAATTCTTCTTGGCATACCGGGCAAATTAATCGTTGGTCTCTGTCTTTTGGAGCCTAGTTTTTTGAGTAGGGAGATAAAATGAGAAAGCGCACTTTAATAGCATACTTGGGCTCTATTGGTCTTATTTTGATCTCACTATGGCTGCCAATGATGGCATTGGCAGCAAGCCAAGATCCAATGGCTAAAGACAGACAATTGGAGAAAGCAGCAAGTGAGAAAATGAGGTTTTACGTCAAATATCATCAAGGAAAGCAGCAGCCAGTGAGAGAGCTGTTGCAAGCCAATAGCCTAGAAATATTAGACGCACTGGATGATTTACAGGTGCTGGTTGTCTCAGGCCCTAAAGATAAGCTGAAACAGCTCGAAGGAGATGATTTGATTGACTATATCGAACCAGAGCCGATTCGGCAGTTGTATTCTCAGTAGATCAGCGTATTGAGGCTATCCCAACTTTGTGCACAAACAGGCTAAACTTCTTCAGTCCTGATTTTTCACGTGTCTCAAATTACAACTTATATGTTGTTTGTTGTTTTAAATACAACATATGAGTTGTTTAGAAAGGCTGGTACAACTAATAAGTTGTTTGAGTTTACTTACCTGGCCTTTTAGATATATGGTTGCAATGAATTTGCACGGGTTCGCTTACCATTCTTATTGTTAGTTTTTGCATTACCAACTCTCACCATTGCCATCTCACAAAGTTACCTGCGCTTTTTCTTGGATACTCAATGTTAGATCCATTGCTTGGACCAGATTAAAGAAGATAGAAAGCGTCGTTTTATTTGGGTTATTCTCGAAATTTGAGATTGTTGCTTGCTTGATGCCGACTTTTTTCGCAAGCTCCGATTGTGTCCAGCCATTCTTCTGGCGTGTGAGTAACATTATGCCTACCAATTGCTTTGGACTATATCATTGGTGCCAGCCCACTATAGGGTATGGTACTTCTTAATATCCCCTAGTGGGGATATTTGGCTGAACCTCTATGAGTAAATAAATACTCATTACCCTAAAGAGGTGATGAGCTTGATTAGAGTCGTTATAAAAGCGCGAATATTGGGAAGTGGTTAAATAAATTCTAATTGATATGGAAAAAAAGGCCCAACTCTGTCGAGCTGGGCCTTTCCAAACGTTTGGTGGAGCTGGCGGGATTTGAACCCGCGTCCGAAAACCATTCATCCTTGGTACTACATGCTTAGTCGATCTTTAATTTCGCCACCCATCTGCGAACCGACACGCTAATGAATGACTAGCCTGAATTAAACTTCGCCGTTCATCTCTCAGGCAGGAGAATCCGGGCTAGCGCGTTTGGGTTTTAATCCTCATTATTCCCCGTCTTACGTGCGAAAGCTAGGGTGAGAACATCCTAGTAGGTTATTAAGCTACTTTTAAGCTGCAAGCAGAGCTTGTTCGTCAGCAGGATTAAATACGTCGTTATTTGCGACTATTTTTTTGCGGCTTTTTACGTGGCCAACCGCCCCACGGCATGCACCTTAGACTGCAAAATTCCCGTCGAATCCTGAATCAGCCCCAAGTGTTATAAGCATAGTACCAGAAAAGGCTACTCTGTCTAGGCCTGTGCGTCTAAGTGCTCATTATTAACGCAATGCGCTTTTCATAACTCGCGCTTTTTGGCGTTGCCAATCTTTATCTTTGAGGTCGTCTCGCTTATCGTGAAGCTTTTTACCTTTGGCCACACCTATTTTGATCTTCACCCACGAGCGAGACCAGTATAGTGAGAGCGCAGCCAGGGTCATACCTTCACGGTTAATGCGTCCAAATAAGTTATCGAGCTCGCGACGGCTCATAAGCAGTTTGCGTACTCGTGTTGGGTTAGCAACAACGTGTGTCGATGCCTGATTAAGGGGAGTGATCGTCATACCACTAATAAATGCTTCACCGTCACGCATAAAGACGTAGCTTTCTGCGATATTCGCTTTACCTTCACGAAGTGACTTAACTTCCCAGCCTTGTAGCTCCATGCCGGCTTCAATTTCATCATCGATGAAATATTCGTGACGAGCTTTTTTGTTGAGAGCGATGGTATTACTACCCGCTTTTTGCTTTGATTTTTTCTTTGCCATAATAGCGCCATTATACGGTGAGGAATCTAGATAAGAAATCCCTTTATTTACGATGAGCGTAAATAAACGTAAAATTGATACATGTCAGCTGTTTTGGCATGTGTTACGAGGAATCTATATGAAGCAAGTCAGCCGTTCAGCTTTGGTGTCATTTAGCACACAGCAGATGTTTGATTTAGTCAATGATGTTGCTAGTTATCCTGAGTTTTTACCAGGGTGCTCTGGGGCTCGCGTGATTGAGTCTAGTCACTCTTCGATGGTAGCTGCTGTTGATGTTTCGAAAGCAGGGATTAGTAAAACCTTTACGACGTCAAATGAATTAGTCAATGGTGAAGCTATTTTGATGAGCCTTGTTGATGGACCATTTAAAAGCTTAAAAGGTGGCTGGTTCTTTACTGAGCTGGATGAAAAAGCGTGTAAAGTTGAGCTTAAACTTGAATTTGAATTTTCTAGTAAAATGGTTGAAATGGCGTTTGGTAAAATATTTAGTGAGTTAACCGGTAACATGGTTAATGCATTTACTCAACGCGCAAAGCAGGTGTACACATGTTATGAGTATTGAATCTGAGATGATCCATGTCGAAGTAGTTTATGCCTTACCGCATGAACAGCGTGTATACACTTTGGTTGTCAATCAATCGATGACGGTTGAAGACATTATTCGCCAGTCTGGGGTATTAGAGCAATATCCTGAAGTGGACCTATCGGTAAATAAAGTTGGTGTGTTCAGTCGTAATACCAAACTTAATGCAACGGTGAGGGATAAAGATCGCATCGAAATTTATCGTCCTCTGCTTGCCGATCCGAAGGAAATTCGCCGTAAAAGAGCTGAACAAGCGAAACAGTCAAGTCGATCTGCTTCTTTGTGATTGTCAGAAATAGAAAAAGGGTTGAAGCATCTGCTTCAACCCTTTCAATTGTTTAAAGCTATTGTTTTAGCGGATTTGCTCAAAGAAATTTGAACTAGCTGGGAAGTCACCTTCTATGTTAACGAGTTCACCTTTGCCGCTAAAGTGGGCGATAAGGTTCTTTTGTACCGAGTCCTGATGGCCTTCAGTCTGATGATCAATATAATACCAAGTATTAGGATAGCCATTTTCGATTAGCATGGGTGAACCTAAAACAAAACGCACTTGCTCTTTGTTCATGCCAAACTTCAATTTATCGACAGCTTTTTGTTCAACATAGTTGCCTTGATTTATATCAATCCGGTATACAAGCTTTTCCAATAGGGAGCAGCCAGTTAAAAGTGTTATAGAGAGTGGAAGCGCGATAACAAGCCACTTTTTTATTTGCATATGAATAGATTCTTGTAACGGAAATTTCGTAAATTGGGCTGATGATAAACAAGCTGGGCGCTAAAGTAAAAAACTCATCTTGTTTTGAACTGTTTCAGACCGCTATTTTTGAGTTAAGTTGCAAAAGATAGCCAAAATTTAGAAAAGTTTTAGTGCTAATGGTCAATACACCCAGTAGAGCGAGTGTATTTTGTTCAAGCCATTTTTAAGCTGCAATAAGTAATTCTTTCGCATTAGCAATGGTTGACTCGGTAATTTCACTGCCACCTAGTAGTCGAGCCAGCTCTGAGATTCGTTGTTCAGTATTTAGAGCGTGCATTTGTGTTTCTGTTTTGCCAGCCTTTGTTTGTTTAGCAACAAACAATTGTTGGTGCCCACAGCCAGCAACTTGAGGTAAATGCGTCACGCACAGCACTTGTGTTGACTGCCCAAGTTTACGCAGCATTTTGCCTACAACCGCGGCTGTTGGGCCGCTAATGCCTACATCAACTTCATCAAAAATAAGACTTGGAGTATCCACTTTTTGGGCTGTGATGACTTGAATCGCTAACGATATCCGCGATAATTCTCCCCCTGATGCAACCTTTGCAATAGGCTCTAAAGGTTGACCTGGGTTAGTTGAGACTAAAAAGCACACGTTATTTATTCCAAGAGGAGAAGGGTGAGAGTTGTGTTTATCAACGTCGATGCAAAATTGTGCTTTTTCCATACTCAGCTCTTGCATGCTGGTGGTGATTAATTTGTTGAGTTCTTTGGCGTAGCGACAGCGAGACTTACTTAGTTTTTCAGCGCTAGTGAGAAAACCTTGGTAAGTTTCTGCTACACCTTGTTGTAGTTCATCAAGTTTTTCATCTGAGCAATCCAGTGCCCTAATCTGCTGTTGCAGATCTTGGTGGTGTTGATAGAGCTCGTCAGGCAGTACATGGTGTTTGCGCGCGATTGACATGACTTTTGAGAAACGCTCTTCAACATAGGACATGCGTGCGGGATCAACTTCAATATTATCGAGGTAGCTACGTAGTTCACAGTTTGCTTCTTCGATTTGAATCATGGCTTCTGCAAGCATAGCCGGAAGCTGAGTGAGCGAATTATCTAGCTCAGCTAACTGGATCAAGGAATTGTTGGCTGATTGGAGAATACCAAGTGCATTAATCTCTTCACCTTCATATATAAGTTCAATGGCTTGTTGGCAGGTGGTCGCCAGTTCTCCGCTGTTGGATAATCTTTTATGTTCTTGTTCGAGTCGTTCATATTCACCCTCGTCAAGAGAGAGCTCATTTAGCTCTTTTATTTGGTATTCAATGAGTTGTTTTTTCGCTAAGTTAGCCGCGCTATTTTCTTTGAGCTGTTTTAAATGATTATCAGATTGACGCCAAGTTTGATAAGCATTACGGGTGCTTTTTAATAAATTATCATGTCCAGCGTACTGGTCTAGCATGGTCATTTGATAGTCATTTTTCATTAATTGATGATGAGCATGTTGGCCATGTATGTTGATTAATAATTGCCCGAGGCTTTTGAGTTGTGAAAGTGGTACTGGGCTGCCGTTAATAAAGGCTCTTGAACGGCCTTCTTTGTTGATAATTCGACGTAAAATGCAGTCATTGCCATCGAGCAGGTCATTATCTTCTAGCCAGCGAGTGGCGTTCACATTATCGTCTAAAGTGAAAGCAGCACTGACTTCAGCCTTCTCTTCTTTTTGCCTTACCATACAGGCTTCTGCTCTTCCTCCCAAACATAACCCAAGTGCATCGATGGCAATAGATTTCCCAGCCCCTGTTTCACCAGTAATCGTGGTCATGCCGCTTGAAAGTTCAAGTTGTAAAGACTTAACAATTGCAAAGTTATTAACACTTAAGTGAGCCAGCATTGTCACACCTGCTTAAATTAAAATACTGTATAAGAAAACAGTATATACTGTTTTTTTGTACAGTAAATACTGTGGGGTTAAATTATTTTAACTTTATCATTACCAGAGAGATTGTTGTTGCCTATGGTATTAATAGGTGGTTTTGATTTCACGAGTCAGTGGTAAAGGCGTTATAGTTGGTGAGACTTGTATCAATAGCTGATAAGAAAGTTTGCCTTACAGATAAGAATTAATGGAGAATACCTCATGTACAAAACACAACTTGCTTCCATGATGATGCTTTTTTCGGCTACAGCATTGGCTGATACCGCCAGCGTGGAAATGGTCGATCTAAATTCAGGAAAAACTCTTGGTACCGTCTCAATTGAGCAAACCTCTTATGGCTCTGTTTTTGTGCCTAATTTGAGTGGTTTACCCGCAGGTCTGCATGGCTTTCATATTCATACCAATGCATCTTGTGACAGTATAATGAAGGATGATAAGACAGTTTTAGGCGGCGCAGCCGGTGGGCACTATGATCCTAAAGGAACAGGTAAGCATGGGACTCCTTGGAGTGATGATAACCACCTTGGTGATTTGCCTGCGCTTTACGCTGATGCTAAAGGTATGGCAACTCAGCCCGTATTAGCACCAAGAGTACAGCTAAGTGATGTTAAAAATAGAGCACTTATGATCCATGCGGGTGGAGACAACCATTCGGATCACCCAGCCCCATTAGGTGGCGGTGGATCGAGAATTGTATGTGGTGTGATTAAATAACTTACAAGCCATAGATATAACAAAAAAAGCCAAATGATATCTTTGGCTTTTTTTTATTAAAAACTCTAAAAGTTTTCAGAATTAAAACAATCGGCTTGACCAGCCTAGTTTATTTCTTAGGACGTGGTAGTAGCTGTAATCTTTTGGATGAATAAGATTTAATGTGTTGGGGCTTTGATAAATATGAACCTCGTCTCCTGGGGATACAGGCAGAGAAACTTGTCCATCACAACTTACCTCTTGTGTCCCTCTATTTTCTGGTGACACAACGAGTCGAATACGGCGTTTACTATCAACAACCAGAGGACGGCTCGAAAGTGTGTGTGGAAACATAGGTACGAGAGAAATAGCATTAAGACTCGGAGACAGAATCGGACCTCCCCCCGATAGAGAATAAGCTGTCGAGCCTGTAGGTGTAGAAACTATCAACCCATCAGCACGGAGAGAGAAGGCGAAGCTCTCATCGATATACACTTCAAATTCAATCATGTGAGCAACTTGGCCAGGGTGCAACACAGCTTCATTCAATGCCGCATTATGACTTTTAACTTGGCCATGGCGGTGAACTTCTGCTTCAAGTAAGAAGCGCTCTTCAGCAATAAATTTACCGTCCAACACATTTTTCAATGCCGTTTGAAAATCTTCAGGGTTAAGATCCGTTAAGAACCCCAAACTTCCCCTGTTAACACCAATGACAGAAATGTTAAATCGTGACAGGACTCTTGCGGCTCCGAGCATATTACCGTCACCTCCAACGACAATAGCTAGATCGGCAGCTTTACCAAGTTGAATAAGACTGGAAAAATCTTTGGCTGGTACATCAGTCAAAATATCGGCTAATCGGTCATCAATAAAAACCTGATATCCTTCAGATTTAAGCCAGTTATATAGCTCTCTGTGAGTCTGAATAGCTTGCTGATCTCTGGGTTTACCAATGATGGCGATCACTTCAAAAGGCTTTTTCATAGATTTTCCGCACTAAATAGGCTTGATTCGACAATCTTCATCCCCATAATAATGGCAAGTTAGCTATTTATGCGAATTTTTATGTATCTAAAAGCAATAAACGTGACACTTTAGATACAGATGGAATTAAATTCTGGAGATATCATGAGCAACGAAGAAAACAAAATGAAAGAAGAAGAACTACAGCAGCAAGAGACGGTACAAGGTGTTGAAGCCGAAGTTGTAGGTACTGAGGCTGATATCGAATGGAATGAAGAGACAGAAAATGTTGAGCAAGATTCAAAGATTGCCCAACTTGAAGCGGCTCTGCTTTCTAGTGAATCAAAAGTAAAAGATCAGCAAGATGCGGTATTACGTGCGAAAGCAGACATTGAAAATATGCGTCGTCGTACCGAGACTGAAATTGACAAGGCGCGTAAATACGCATTGAACAAGTTTTCTGAGGAATTACTTCCTGTTATCGATAACCTAGAGCGTGCGATTCAGTCAGCGGATGTTGAAAATGAAGCGGTTAAATCAATCGTCGAAGGTGTTGAGTTAACACATAAAACCTTTGTTGATGTGGTCGCAAAATTTGGTCTTAAAGAAATTAACCCTGAAGGGGAAACCTTTAACCCAGAATTGCACCAAGCAATGTCTATTCAGGAAAGTCCTGAACATGAGCCCAATACAGTCATGTTTGTGATGCAAAAAGGCTATGAGCTCAATGGTCGAGTTATTCGCCCAGCGATGGTTATGGTTTCTAAATAATAATTATTGCGAATGTTTTTATGTAAAGAGAGGTGGTTACCTCTCTTTTTTTGATCTTGTCAGAGCACTTGAGGAGCGAGATTCGAATCTATTGATTTATTAAATTATTTACTAAAGAAGCCCGATAAGAAAAATAATTTCCTATTTGATAAATGTAACACTAAAGTGAACGGCCGCTTTATTTTGTTACCTTTGCGTGTATTATGTGCGACTTCCGCCACGAATATGGTTGGAATAAATTATAAAACCATAAAATACACACAACATCCTGGAGATGAATGATGGACAAATCTCTATCGAGCAAAATTTTTGTCGGCTTGTTTGCTGGCCTAATGATAGGCACTGCAATTCAATACCTGTTTAGCGGGGTCGCTATCTTTGATACCTATTTACTTGGCGCAGCGGAAGGTGCAGGGGGAATGTTTGTATCATTGATCAAACTCCTTGTTGTTCCTCTAGTTTATGTGTCCATTGTATGTGGTATTGTTGATCTTAAAGACATCACTGCATTCGGTCGTTTAGGTGGCAAAACCTTCGCTCTCTATATAATCAATACCATTATTGCCATTGCAGCGGCTTTGACTGTAGGTCTAATTTTCCAACCAGGCGCTGATGCAAATTTGGCTGGAACCATTTCAGAGTCAGTTAAACTGACTACTACCGAAACTCCTGATATTTTTTCTTTGGTAGTCAATATTGTACCGAGTAATCCAGTTCAGGCGTTTGCTAATGGTGATATGTTGCAAATCATCTTCATGGCTATTTTGACAGGTCTTGCTATCCAAGCTTTGGATTCTCGAGGTGGACCAGCTATCCGTACCTTTAAGTTAGCTAATGAAATTATGATGAAGCTCGTTGGCTTAGTGATGAGTCTTGCCCCGTACGGTGTATTTGCCCTAATGATTCAATTAGGTGCAACGTTAGATGCTCATACTTTAGGGTCTGTTGCTAGCTATGTGGCTTTGGTCGTTGCGATGCTAGTGTTCTGGATTTTCGTTTTCTACCCAATGGCAGTAGGCATTTTTACGGGGGTTTCTCCTAAGACATTCCTGCGTGCAACGCGTGAGCAAATTCTGTTCTCACTATCGACAGCAAGCTCGAATGCGACAATTCCAGTTACGATGAGAACACTGACAGAGAAGCTAAAAGTTTCAGATTCAGTTGCAGGTTTTGGTGTACCACTGGGCGCAACTATGAATATGTCAGGTGTGTCTATCTACATCGCGCTTGCGACTATTTTTGTTGCGAACGCCTTTGGCCAGCCAATTAATTCGGCAGATGTCTTCACTCTGGGTTTGACTATTTTGCTACTCTCTATTGGTGCAGGTGGGGTGCCAGGTGGCGGTGTAGTTATGGTTGGTGTATTGCTTCATCAACTGGGCTTACCACCAGAAGGTCTAGCGATTATTGCAGCTGTGGACCGTATCAATGATATGTTCTGTACATCTTCAAACGTGGTTGGTGATACAGCCGTTAATACCATTGTTGCTAAAACAGAAGATGAAATTGGTAAAGAAGATCACAAGGTACAGCCAGCTGAAGCGAATGCTTAACCCTATATAACAAAATTGTTAAGCGAGGCTAATAGCCTCGCTTTTTTTATATTAATTTTTCATTTTTTTTTCATTATCCCCTTGAAATGGCATTTACTGCCCTTATTTATTTGGCATGAATGAAACAAACAAAATTGTTTTAGTTTGTAAGTAAGGGTTGAATCCCTGTTCTCCATCCCCACATAGGGGATATAGCGAAACGAAAATAGAATTTATTCGGAGATAGCCTGATGGGTAAAATCATTGGTATTGACTTAGGTACTACTAACTCTTGTGTTGCTGTTCTTGACGGTGACAAGCCTCGTGTAATCGAAAACGCGGAAGGTGAGCGTACAACAGCATCAGTAATTGCATATACAGATGGAGAGACGCTAGTAGGCCAGCCAGCTAAACGTCAAGCGGTAACCAACCCTGAAAATACGCTATTTGCAATTAAGCGTCTGATCGGTCGTCGTTTTGAAGACGAAGAAGTGCAGCGTGATATCGAGCTAATGCCTTACAAAATTGTTAAGGCAGATAATGGTGATGCTTGGGTTGAAGCTCAAGGCCAAAAAATGGCAGCGCCTCAGGTGTCTGCTGAAGTATTGAAGAAAATGAAGAAAACGGCTGAAGATTTCCTTGGTGAGGAAGTTACTGGCGCAGTTATCACAGTTCCTGCTTACTTTAACGATGCTCAGCGTCAGGCAACTAAAGATGCTGGTCGTATTGCAGGCCTAGAAGTAAAGCGTATCATCAACGAACCTACTGCTGCCGCTTTAGCTTACGGCTTAGATAAGAAAGGTGGTGATCGTACTATCGCAGTTTACGACCTTGGTGGTGGTACATTCGACATCTCTATCATTGAGATTGACGAAGTTGAAGGCGAGAAAACATTCGAAGTACTTGCAACAAACGGTGATACTCACTTAGGTGGTGAAGACTTCGATAACCGTATGATCAACTACTTGGTTGATGAGTTTAAGAAAGAGCAAGGTATCGACCTTAAAAACGATCCTTTAGCGATGCAGCGTGTTAAAGAAGCAGCAGAAAAAGCGAAAATTGAGCTTTCTTCTACTTCACAGACTGACGTAAACCTACCTTACGTTACTGCTGATGCTACAGGTCCTAAGCACATGAACGTAAAAGTGACTCGTGCGAAACTAGAATCTCTAGTTGAAGACTTAGTTCAACGTTCACTTGAGCCATTAAAAGTTGCTCTTGCAGATGCTGATCTTTCTGTGGGCGAAATTACTGACGTTATCCTAGTTGGTGGTCAGACTCGTATGCCAATGGTTCAAGCAAAAGTGGCTGAATTCTTTGGTAAAGATGCACGTAAAGATGTTAACGCTGATGAAGCCGTAGCAATGGGTGCTGCTGTTCAAGGTGGTGTACTTGCTGGTGATGTAAAAGACGTTCTTCTACTTGACGTAACTCCTTTATCTCTAGGTATTGAGACTATGGGTGGCGTGATGACCAAATTGGTTGAGAAGAATACCACTATCCCAACCAAGGCGAACCAAGTTTTCTCAACAGCAGAAGATAACCAGAACGCAGTGACCATCCACGTTCTTCAAGGTGAGCGTAAACAGGCGATGTACAATAAATCTCTAGGTCAATTTAACCTAGAAGGTATTCAGCCAGCACCACGTGGTATGCCTCAAGTTGAAGTTACTTTTGACCTCGATGCTGACGGTATCCTACACGTATCTGCGAAAGATAAGCAGACGGGTAAAGAACAGAAGATCACTATCCAAGCTTCTGGTGGCCTTAGCGATGATGAAATCGAGAAAATGGTTCAAGAAGCAGAAGCAAACAAAGAAGCGGACAAAAAGTTCGAAGAGTTAGCAACTGCACGTAACCAAGCTGATCAAATGATTCATGGCACGCGTAAGCAAGTTGAAGAAGCGGGTGAAGCACTGCCAGCAGAAGACAAAGAAAAGATTGAAGCTGCAATTTCTGAGCTTGAAGAAGTCAAAAGCGGCGATGATAAAGACGCGATTGATACTAAAGTTCAAGCGCTAATGACAGCTTCTCAAAAGCTAATGGAAATTGCTCAGCAACAAGCTCAAGCACAACAAGCAGGTGCGGAAGCTGGTGAAGAACAGCCTAAGCAAGAAGATGACGTGGTTGATGCTGAGTTTGAAGAAGTTAAAGACGAGAAAAAATAAGCTTTAACTCGGACTTAGCTTAATGCAAAATTGCGGGCGTTTGAGGTAACTCATTCGCCCGTCTGTTTGTAGTAGGCTTGTCAGTCTAGATAATGGTTCTTGAAGCGGTAATCTCGAGTTTTTATCTAGAAATGATATAAACACCAAGCGACAAGTGGTCGTTTGTAGTAATAAATTGGTGACGAAGAACATGTCAAAACGTGATTTTTACGAAGTATTAGGCGTCAGTCGTGATGCATCAGAGCGTGATATAAAAAAGGCTTATAAACGCCTTGCTATGAAATTTCACCCCGATCGAAATCAGGGTGATGACTCTGCTGCTGAAAAGTTTAAAGAAGTAAAAGAAGCGTACGAAATCCTCCTTGACCCTCAGAAAAAAGCAGCTTATGACCAATATGGCCATGCTGCATTTGAACAAGGTGGCATGGGAGGTGGTGGCGGTGGCGCTGGTGCCGATTTTGGTGATATCTTTGGTGATGTGTTTGGCGATATCTTTGGTGGAGGTCGTCGAGGTGGTGGTCAGCAACGTACTCAGCGCGGTGCAGACTTGCGCTACAACATGGAATTATCTCTAGAAGATGCCGTTCGTGGTGTTTCTAAAGAGGTTGAAGTTCCAACACTGGTTAACTGTGACATTTGTGATGGCAGTGGAGCGAAAAAAGGCTCAGCTCCTGAAACCTGTGGAACTTGTCATGGCCATGGTCAGGTCCAGATGCGTCAAGGTTTTTTTGCCGTACAGCAAACCTGTCCTACTTGTCATGGTAAAGGTAAGATCATTAAAGACCCATGTAATTCTTGTCATGGTCAAGGTCGTAAGCGCAAGACTAAAACACTCAATGTTAAGATCCCGGCAGGTGTTGATACGGGTGACCGTATCCGTTTATCTGGTGAAGGTGAAGCGGGAGAAATGGGCGCACCAGCGGGTGACTTATATGTTCAGGTTCATGTTAAAGAGCACCATATCTTTGAACGTGATGGCAATAACTTGTACTGCGAGGTGCCAGTGAGCTTTGCAATGGCTGCACTTGGTGGTGAAGTTGAAGTACCGACATTAGATGGCCGTGTGAACCTTAAAGTGCCGACTGAAACTCAAACTGGCCGTATGTTCCGTATGCGTGGTAAAGGCGTGAAAGGCGTTCGTGGCGGTGGGGTTGGTGACTTAATCGTTAAATTAGTGGTTGAAACACCAGTTAAACTAAGTAGCCGCCAAAAAGAATTGCTCAAAGAATTTGAAGAATCGTGTGGTGGCGAAGCGGCAACTCGTCATAAGCCTAAAGCCGAAGGTTTTTTCAATGGTGTCAAAAAGTTTTTTGATGACCTAACCAGTTAACGTTTACATTATTAACAAAGCCTGCAACCTATGCAGGCTTTGTTATTGCCAGCAATCTTTTGGAAACTCTCTGTTGCGAGCATCAAGGCTAAGGTAATTGGTGTTGCTAATGATTAAGCAGCTGTCTAGGGTCTGCTGGCTTTTCTCTTGGGCAATAGCTTTGATTAAGTATAGCGAATCTGCATCACTGTTTATTTCAAATAGAAAACGTTCAGGCTCGGAATTGCAGAAATCGCATCTTCCCCCAGACACTAAATCTTCCCATTCATATCCTCCCTGATAGCGAGCTTCAAGCTCCAGTTGCAGCTTGGCTAGGTCGCCAATCGCCACGGTTCTATGCGCCTTTCTGATTTGCTGTTGATAATTTGGGTAAGCCACCAGAGCTAACACACTGATTAAAGCCATAACAATTAATAGTTCGATTAAGGTCATTGCATTTAAACTTTTCTTACTTTGATTGCAGTGAATTACAAGCTTCATCTCGAATCCTATTCAATGTTGAGCATGCTGTATTGTTGAGTAGTGTTAGCATCAAACCAAGTATGGTTTTGGGCACATTGATTGTTGCAGGAGAAGTTGAGAAATGCCTCGTGGATTTACACTGCTTGAATTGGCGATAGTTATTGGGCTGATAAGCCTGACTCTGCTATGGGCAGTGCCTAGTTTTCGCTCAGTGTCAGATACCACCAAGATGACTCGATTAGCAAATGAATTACGCGGGTTTGTCTTACTAGCAAAATCACAGGCTATGTTACGTAGGCAGCCTTTATGGGTTCACTTTAGCCACACTGATTCCAGTTGGGAACTGAGTCTGACGGATAAACAGGATGCAGCACAAGGTTCTGTGTTGATGAGCCTGTCCGGTGAACCTTTTAAAGATCTTGCACTTAGTTCAAATTACAGCGCGAACCGAATCAGTTTTGATGCTACCCATGGACGGCCTAAGAGCGGAAGATTGGTATTTCATCCTATGGCTAATCCCTACCTTTTACTTGAACTTAGAACCCATTTTCGTTCTGCGATTGTTCGAGTATGTGCACCCAGAATAGCTCGTTTAGGCTATGGCGTGTGTTGAAATCAAAGCATCATCACAAGGGTATCAGTCTTGTCGAATGCTTGGTTTCGGTTGCCATTAGTATGATGGTCATTACTAGTGTGATCAGTTTACTGCTGCACAATGCCCGAGTAGCTAATAAAAGCATGCAGCGAAGGTTACTGACTCAAAATACTCATAGCGTTGCGCAGATGATGAAGCATGACTTATATCGAGCTGGCTATGGCGGCGACTATGGCCAAAGCATCAAGATATCAGGTTCCGAAGATGTGTTTTTTATTTACCAAGATGTGAATACTACCTTGATTGCTTACGCGTATCTTTCCGGGGAATTAGGTACAGAGAGTGCGTATACCAATGTGGTCTATCAGCAAGATAGTCAATATCAAGATATGCTGAGGGTGTGTGAAACTAAGCTACCAAGAGTTATGTCAGTTATTGAAGCTACAAGCTTTAACACTCATTTTGGCAATACGTGCAATACCTTGTTTGATAGTAAACAGATAGTCGTTAAGGCATTTGAATTAGAGATGGCATTATTACCGGTCGATTCCTCTTTATTTGCGGTGTTAAATGTCAATATCATCACAGCTTTGACGGTTTGGCCTGAAAAAACCACTTCAGTCTCTTTTACCATCAATCCAAGGAACCCTTAAAGTGAAACCGGAATCTGGTGCTACGACCATCATTATAACGAGTGTGCTGGTAGGTCTGATCCTGATGCTGGTAATGGCAAGTGCTAAAGGTGTTTTGTATCAGCTCAAACACAGCAATAATCAAATTGACAGTCGTCGTTCATATTGGCAAGCCGAAGGTGGGCTTGAATGTGCATACGCGAAGATGTGGCGCAGTGGAAGATTGATGCAAAATTTCAGTGATTGTATTGCGATGCTGAGTTTAGATGAACTGAAAATTGAGCAAGGAACGCCTAATATCATTCGCTCTAGCAGTGGTTATGTCACTTTGAGTAAAGCTTTCTATTTACCTGAGCTACAAATAAAAAGCCCCATAACAACAAGATCGCATTTGCTGGTCAATGGCAATTTAGCTATTGCCCCCAGTATTGGCCCGAGAATAAATCATACTGATTGGCAGTGCTATTCGCTGCGCTATGTTGGAGAGCTTTATGCGCGAAGTTTTTCAAGCAAGCAGCCTTACCAATTAGATCCTGCTTCTCGCTATTTTCCTAGCGTGAATAGCTTTTCTAGGGTGAATAGCTTTTCTAGCATAAATAGTCTTACACACCAAAAATGCTCAGACTCATATTTTACCAGCCTAGCATGGCGGTTAGAAGATACTCTAAATGACTTTAGTTTTGAGCCTGACATTGACCCTTTTAAGGAGGTGTTTAATCTGGAACGCCACGATTGGTTTAGTGTGATGTCTGATACGTCTCGGCTAGCGCATGTGCCCATTTGGCTAACAGAGTCGATGCCCACGGATGCTACCCAACTGCCAAAGTCTAAGTTTATCGATAACTGTGGCCAGGAAGTTGTTAGTTTAGTGAAAGCTGCTCATGAGTTGATCTGGGTGTATGGCGGGTGTGAGATTAGCGAAGATGATGTATATTTGCTAAATCTTGCTATCGAAACTCATCTAGAGTCTGGCTTGGTGCTGGTTTTTCATAACGGTATTGTTTCTATTTCAGCTCAGCAGCCACTTAAAGGATTGATCTATCATTTGGTGACGTCCGATTTAGCAGAGCAAGACAGTGATTGGTCAAAGACCGCGAATGACAAGCCTCCATCAGTTTTGGAGCAAACGATAGAGCAACTGTCGTTTGTCACCCGGTTAACCAAACAGCAAGTGAGTTATTTTCAAAATGGCCGTTTTTATCCACTTGGAGGCTTAGTACTCGATGCTCCTAATCATTATGCTTTAGTTAATGGCTCTCTGAATACAGAGTACCGTAAGCATGTGACTGAAGCTGCTGCTCGTAATTTTCACTTTTTAAGATGGGTTTTAGGCAGTTGGTATGATTTCTAATCAAGCTGGCACAAGTTTGATAGAAGTATTGATCGCGCTTGCAATAGTCGCTGTGAGTGCGATGGGGCTGGTGAAACTCCATATTGATATTGAAACTAAAGCTGGAATGGCGGAAAAAAGATTGGCTGCTCTTAATGTGGCTGAGTCTAGGTTGGAAGCCTTCTCTGCTTATGGATATTGGCCAGAAGACTGTCGTTCGGCAGGTGAGTGTATTCCTCTTAGCTATGGTCAGTTGCAAATACATTGTACAGCAGAGTCTATGTTACTTGACGGCACGCAAGCCCAAAAAGTCAAGATTGATGTTTGCTGGCAAGGACGGCACGGACATGTCTATTCGGTCAGCCTTAATACCTTGTTTTCCTCGCAGGTAACGGCCGCCCCTTAAAGTGGGTTAAAGTTATTATGCTATAGCATAAATATGGGTGCTTTTACTTATCTTGAGTTAATTGTAAAATTAGTTAATACCCAGATATATTTTCAGGAGCTCCTTTGCCATCGCCTCAATTTAGCGAACAAGATCATTTATTTATGCGCAGGGCCATAGAGCTAGCAGCACAGGCTGAACGAGAGGGAGAAGTGCCTGTAGGCGCGGTACTTGTAAGAGAGGGAAAGGTAATTGCTGAGGGTTGGAATCAATCTATTGCTCAGCATGATGCGACCGCTCATGCAGAAATGCAGGTATTACGTAAAGCTGGGCAGAAGTTAAAAAACTATCGACTGCTTGATACCATCTTATACGTGACACTTGAGCCTTGCCCAATGTGTGCAGGTGCACTGTTGCATAGCAGAGTACAGCGGATTATATTTGGAGCACCAGATTTAAAGTCGGGCGCTGCGGGTACCGTTTTAAACTTGTTCGAGCATCAAGCCGCTTATCACTATGCAGAGGTAAAGCAAGGATTATTAGAAGAGGAGTGTAGGATACAGCTTCAAGCCTTTTTTAAACGCCGCCGCAAAGAAAAAAAAGCTCTCAAGCAGGCAAAAGGTTAATGGCCTGCAAAATATTAAGAGTCTAGATATCTTTCGCTATTTATTGAGCATAGAAAGATGTCAGACTCTATCCCAGATGTTTACTAGTAATGGATGTTATTACTAATAATAACGGTTTACTAATAGAGACTAAGTGCAGATGAGCTGCATAAAGGCTCGATGACGTGCAATGACTTTTTTCTTGTTATTACTGAGCATTCTTTTGCGACGATTGGCCGCAACGGTTTTATTAAAGCGTCTTGACTGAACTTTGTTTCTACGCATAAAAACACCCTCCTAAGCAGGCGTATATTTTTGATACCGATTACTATGTGTGGGCGCAGAGCAATAATTCAAGTGCTTAAATGCACTTGAATTATTAAACTTTAATTACTCTTGCGTTTGCTCAGGTAAGGCAGCTTCTGCTGTGGAGAGTTCAACTTCTGGAAGTTCAGTCTCTGGAAGTTCAATTACAGCCAGGTCGTCAATATTAACATCGCTATTCTCGATCGGTTTTTGATCAATGTGGCCGATGATGCTTTGATAGTAACGGCGAATATTTTCGACATAATTTTTAGCTTCATCTCCTCTCGCATAACCATAGCGTGTTTGGCTGAAGTATTTCTTCTGGCGAAGTAGTGGCAAACGATCTTTGACATCGACCCACGAGTTGGGGTTTGCCCCTTGCGTTTTGGTCAGTCTTCTTGCGTCCATCATGTGTCCGTATCCGACATTGTAGGCTGCAAGCGCAAACCAGATTTTTTCATGCATGGCGACAGAATCAGGAATACGAGAGACCATACGTCGTAAGTACTCAACTCCCCCGCGTACCGATTGCTGCGGGTCGAGGCGGTTAGTGACTCCGACACTTTTCGCTGTTGGTAAGGTCAGCATCATCATACCACGTACACCTGTAGGGGATTTTGCGCGTGGATTCCAATGAGACTCTTGATAAGCTAAAGCGGCGACCAAGCGCCAATCAAATTCGTCAGAATATTGTTTAAATAGTTGTGACCATTGTGGAAGTTTGCTATTCAACGCTCTGATAAAAGCGCGCGTGTCGACATAATCAAAGCTACCAATATGGCCAATATATTTTTCTTCTAGTGAGGCAAGGAGCCCAGATTGTTTGGTATAACCAAAAAATTCAATCATCAAGGCATATAGGCTTTCATCTTCGGAGCGGCGCACAAACCATGAAATGGGTTGGTCTTCGGTAAGCTCAAAAGCAATTGCGATTTCGGGATAAATTCTCTGTGAAAGAGATAATTCCACAGAGTCCGCGACAGTAAACATCAGTTCACCTTGGGCAACTTGTTTTAGCAAATCGCTGACTTCTGCTTCTGGATCGACTTCAAACACAAAATCAGGATGTTCTTTTTGCCTGATAGTGTCGAGCGTTTTTTTTACATGAGAGTCACTAACGATTTTGAGCATGGCAGCCGGTTCATCATTGGCGTCATGTTTGCTGACTAGCTGCTCTAGATTCCGTGGTCGCCAATTACCTTTTTTGTAGACGACTTGTTGACTGACATAGTAATACGCAGGGCCGGGGCGAAAACGCTCCATTCGTTCAGGCGATAGAATAAGGCCTGCTGCAATGACATCAATCTCGCCTTTTTCAAGTGCAGGGTAGAGTGACGATATTCGATAGGCGGGCTTCATCTCAAGCTGAACACCAAGCTCATTGGCAAACTCACGTGCCAATTCATAATCCAAACCAGCAGGGCCATCAGGGCCAATATAATAGGAAAGCTGGTTATTTAACGTACCAACGCGTAGTACACCGCGCTCACGAATTTGGTCTAAGTCATTTTTAGGCTCAGATTCGATTTGGCAGCCGGACAAGATTAAGGCAGAAACCAACAAGGTGCTGATGGATGTCCAACGTTTTAAGTAATGCTTCTTCATTGACCACATTCTCATACTTCCATTATGAGCATTTATATCAGAGTGTCGTGACAAGGCAAGCCAATCAGACCCCGTTGCGACTAAAGATTTAAAATTACGATTGCTGCGATAATTCAAATTTGCTGAAAAAATGACGCAAACGGTTGCCTTTGGTGTTACATCACAAAAATAAATCCTTTATAATGCTGCTCGAAACAGCGAGGTAGCATCGGCATAAGTTTGAGGGGTTTTCATATAACCTCCTGAGTTTATTCCCATATTACCTTAATACAAGAGACCTAAGCACATGAGAATTTTGCGTGGCTCCCCAGCTCTTTCTGAGTTTCGTGTTAACAAACTACTCGAACTTTGCCGTGAACAAGACTTGCCTGTTATAGGAGTTTACGCTGAGTTTATGCATTTTGCTGATCTAACTGAAGACCTAAACTCGTCTGAGCTTGAGAAAGTCGAAAAGCTTTTGACTTATGGGCCAACGATAGAGGAGCATGCGCCGCAAGGTCTGTTACTCTTGGTGACGCCGCGTCCGGGGACCATCTCACCTTGGTCTTCAAAATCAACCGATATCGCCAACAATTGTGGTTTGGATAAAATCAAGCGCCTTGAACGTGGTACTGCGTATTATCTAGATACCTCTTCTTCGCTGACAGAGGATCAAGTTCAGCAAGTTAAAGCCATTATTCATGATCGCATGATGGAAGTGGTGTTTACTGAATTTGAATCTGCGTCGGCTTTATTTACAGTTGCAGAGCCGGCACCTGTTGCTGATGTGGATATTCTCAGTGGTGGACGTGCGGCGCTCGAAAAGGCGAATCTGACGCTGGGTCTCGCTTTAGCAGAAGATGAAATTGATTACTTGGTTGAGAGCTTCACGACACTTGGCCGTAATCCAAACGATATTGAACTTATGATGTTTGCTCAGGCCAACTCGGAGCATTGCCGACATAAAATCTTTAATGCCGATTGGACAATTGATGGCGTTGAGCAGCCTAAGTCTCTATTTAAAATGATTAAAAATACCTATGAGACGACACCTGAGCACGTATTGTCTGCGTATAAAGACAATGCTGCGGTAATGACAGGTTCGAAAGTAGGTCGTTTCTTCCCAGATCCTACGACTCGTCAGTATGGCTATCATCATGAAGATACCCATATTTTGATGAAAGTAGAAACGCATAACCACCCAACAGCCATCTCCCCATGGCCGGGCGCATCAACAGGATCCGGTGGTGAGATTCGTGATGAAGGCGCAACCGGAATTGGAGGTAAGCCCAAAGCGGGTTTGGTCGGTTTTACTACCTCTAACCTTCGTATTCCTGGTTTTGAGCAGCCTTGGGAAACCAATTTTGGCAAACCAGATCGCATAGTCAATGCGCTGGATATTATGCTTGAAGGCCCACTTGGTGGCGCTGCATTTAATAATGAATTTGGCCGTCCTAATCTGCTGGGTTATTTCCGTACTTACGAAGAAAAAGTCACTTCACATGCTGGTGAGGAAGTACGTGGTTACCATAAACCTATCATGATTGCTGGTGGTATGGGTAACATCCGCGATGATCACGTCCAAAAGAAAGAAATTCCAGTTGGGGCGAGCCTAATCGTTTTAGGTGGTCCAGCGATGAATATTGGCCTTGGTGGTGGCGCGGCTTCGTCAATGGCTTCAGGTCAATCAGCAGAAGATTTAGATTTTGCTTCAGTGCAGCGTGAAAACCCTGAAATGGAACGTCGCTGTCAGGAAGTCATCGATCGTTGCTGGCAGTTGGGTGATGATAACCCAATCGCCTTTATTCACGATGTGGGTGCTGGTGGTATTTCTAATGCGCTTCCAGAACTGGTTGATGACGGCGAACGCGGCGGTAAATTCCAGCTACGTGATGTACCCAATGACGAGCCGGGAATGAGCCCACTTGAAATCTGGTGTAACGAGTCTCAGGAGCGTTATGTGTTGGCGGTTGCTAAACAAGATATGCCTGTATTTGAAGCTATTTGTCAGCGTGAACGCGCGCCTTATGCTGTCGTTGGCGAGGCAACTAAAGAGCGCCATCTGACTTTAGAAGACTCGCATTTTGACAATACGCCCATTGATATGCCAATGGATATTCTGCTTGGTAAGGCGCCAAAGATGCACCGCGATGCAACCACGCTAAAGGTGGATAGCCCTGCAATTAATCGTGATGATATTGAAATCAATCAAGCGGTTGATCGCGTGTTGCGCCTTCCTGCGGTTGCTGAAAAAACCTTCCTGATTACCATTGGTGACCGCACGGTGACAGGTCTTGTTGCGCGCGACCAAATGGTGGGACCTTGGCAAGTACCGGTAGCTAACTGCGCAGTGACCGCTGCAAGTTACGACACTTACCACGGCGAAGCCATGTCAATGGGTGAACGCACCCCCGTCGCCCTACTAGACTTTGCTGCTTCTGCACGTTTGGCGGTTGGAGAAGCGTTAACTAATATTGCTGCCACGGATATTGGTGATATCAAGCACATTAAATTGTCAGCTAACTGGATGTCGCCAGCCGGTCACCCAGGTGAAGATGCAGGTTTATACCAAGCAGTAAAAGCCGTTGGTGAAGAGTTGTGTCCTGCGCTTGGCTTGACCATTCCTGTTGGTAAAGACTCTATGTCGATGAAAACAAAGTGGCAAGATAACGGCGAAGACAAGAAAGTGACTTCACCACTGTCACTGGTTATTACCGCCTTTGGCCGAGTTGAAGATGTGCGCAAAACCATCACGCCACAGCTTTTAACACCGGCGACGTCACAAGGCTTAGGTGAGACTTCGCTGGTGCTGATTGATTTAGCTAACGGTAAGAATCGCCTTGGCGCGACGGCGCTTGCGCAAGTATACAAGCAATTAGGTGATAAACCTGCCGATGTCGATAATGCTGAGCAGCTAAAAGGCTTCTTTGATGCGATGCAGACTCTGGTGCGCAAAGACAAGCTGCTTGCTTACCATGATAAAGGCGATGGCGGCTTAGTTGTGACTCTGGCTGAAATGGCATTTGCTGGCCATTGTGGCGTGCGGGTTGATATTGCTGAAATGGCAAGCGCTGCACAAGAGCAAGATGTATTGGCTACCCTGTTTAACGAAGAACTTGGCGCAGTAGTGCAAGTGAGTAACGATGAGCTAGATTCTGTTCTCTCTATTTTATCCGCTCACGACCTTGAAAACTGCTCTCATGTTATTGGCAGCGTAGAAACGTCAGATAAGTTCGTCATCACATTGGCTGATGAAGTCATCATTGATCGCTCACGTACTGATCTTCGCACTATTTGGGCAGAAACCACGCATAAAATGCAAGCGCTGCGTGATAACCCAGCGTGCGCCGATCAAGAATTTGCAGCTAAGCAAGACGATGCTGATCCAGGCTTGAATGTGTCTTTAAGCTTTGATGTTAACCAAGATATTGCAGCGCCTTATATTGCCACTGGCGCGAAGCCGAAAATGGCGATTTTACGTGAGCAAGGTGTTAACTCTCACGTTGAAATGGCCGCAGCGTTTGATAGAGCTGGTTTTGAATCAACCGATATTCATATGAGTGACATTCTAACTGGTCAAGCAGCACTGGATGAGTACCACGGCCTTGTCGCTTGTGGTGGCTTCTCTTATGGTGACGTACTGGGCGCGGGTGAAGGTTGGGCAAAATCTATCTTGTTTAATAATGCGGCTCGTGAGCAATTTGAAGCCTTCTTTAATCGTGACAATACTTTCTCATTGGGTGTGTGTAACGGCTGTCAGATGCTGTCCAATCTCAAGGGGTTGATTCCGGGGGCTGATCTTTGGCCACGGTTTGTGCGCAATCAATCTGAGCGTTTTGAAGCCCGCTTTAGTTTGGTTGAAGTGCAAAAATCTGATTCGGTTTTCTTTGATGGAATGGCTGGCTCACGGATGCCAATTGCGGTTTCCCACGGTGAAGGCCAAGTAGAAGTTGAAGGTGGCGATCATCTTGCCGCGATAGAGCAATCTGGCACAGTAGCTATACGTTATGTCGATAACTTTGGCAAACCGACTCAGCAGTACCCGAATAATCCAAATGGTTCGCCAAATGCAATCACAGGTTTAACCACTCAAGATGGCCGTGTAACCATTATGATGCCGCACCCAGAGCGTGTGTTCCGCACTGTGGCAAATTCATGGGCGCCGCAAGATTGGGGTGAAAATGGCGCTTGGATGCGTATGTTCCAAAACGCGCGTAAGAACCTAGGCTAAGTCGGTATTTCATTTCTAAATACAAAGATAAAAAGCGCAGGCCATTGGCTTGCGCTTTGTTTTTCATTAATAGAAAAATAGGGCGTTTTTGTTATAGTAAGTTTATTTTGTCCGCTAAGGAAAACCAATGAGCCTAGAACATTTTGAGACCATGGATACCTTTATCCTACTTAGCATGGTGAATATGAAAATTCGCGATGAATTTGGTGACTTGGACAGCCTAGTCCGATTTTATGATATTGATAAAACCAAGCTGGAAGAAAAACTCGCAAAAGCCGGCTTTGAATATTTAGCCGAAGCTAAGCAGTTTCGCTAAGCCTTTGGCCGCCCCTTAGTGGCGACTGCCCAAATCTTCATCATGCGCTTGCCCTTGTATCATTCGAGTTAGCTCCTGACAGCGAACAATTTTGCCCTCGGTGAGGGTAAAGTTGGCAATAACCTCAAACATCACATTTTCTCCATTTGCTTTCTCGGCAGATACTTGGTGGTGAGTAAACACATGCTCTCCTTCAGCAGCGCAAGCCAAAATAGTAATGCGCCTATTTTTAGTATCTTTTTTAAGCTTGGCCACGTGGGTAACAAATTCTGCATAATCTAGCTCTAAACCATTTACGGTTTGTTGATAATTTGGCGCAAAGTATTGCGCAATTTCAGCTTCGTCAAACTCAGGATTGGTAAGCAAAACTTGCAGTGCATTTAAAGTTAGCGTTCGGTTGTTCATTTCTTTTTTCCTCATCGGTATGGATAGGATACAGATTACCGAAATTATCAATGGCGAGATTTCGATATAAAGACAATAGGTTTATTTATCTAGCCAATAATGAGCCACGCAGAATTGTGATGCTTGACAACCAAGGAGCAAGGTTTAGGCCGAAAATTCTCTTATTTAAGATTTCTCTAATTTAAGTGTTTGAATCAATAAATTAAAATAATAAATTCATTGTGAGCAATATCAATTTATGTAATTGATAAGTTTAATGTATGCAAGTGAAGGGCTAAAGTTCGTCATTTTTATAAAAAAATATATATAAATGCTCAGGTGAAATAAGTTCAACTTGTTGCCTGTTGCGTCATGTCCCGCAAATAAAACGACAATTGGCCAATGAAAAATAAAACATTTTCTTTAGCAAGATCAGCCACATTTTACTTTACCATACTGGCTTTATCGCCTTTTTTTGCAAGTTTGAAATCTTATGCTGATGTAAAAACACCTTTGAGTGGTATTGGCGCAAATACTCCTGATATCATTAAAACTTCGACCAAATATTTGGTAAAAATTTCTAAATCCAACGAGTATGGCTATTCGCTGAATACGTTAAGTGAGCTGGATACAAAAGATAAAACTTTAGTACTTGCCAATTCACTGCAAATCAACCCTAAGCTTTCAGGTTCACCTGCTCAGACGATAGTCCTTGCCTTAAATGCCAACCAAATTGCATCGTTTTCTGAAATTCGTATTGAGGGACGGGCTGCAGATGTGGTCATTCTGGCACCCAAAGGTGTCAATTGTGATGGTTGCTCTGTGACTAATGCCGAACGTGTCACTTTGGCAACAGGTGAAGGCGTATATGAAAGTGGTGAGTTAACTAGTATTGCTCTGTCTTCCGGTGAGATTTCGGTTACTGGCTCTGGCTTTTCTGCCAGCGAAAGTAGCCTAATTGATTTTGCTGCTGGAAAAATCACCATTGATGCGCCTTTGACGACGAATATGAAAGGCCGTGTAGTAACACGAGCCAATAAAGAACTGAAAGAAATCGATACCGCTGGTAGCTTGCAGGTTTCAAACGGGGATGTGCAACTTATAGTGGGAGACAATGCATTTCGTTACGGCGACCGTCAGTCAGACGCCAGTTTTAATTCCTTTTCCGGTACTGCGCTTACTTTAACTTCGAATGCTGATATTACAGTTGGTAACTTACATCTAGAATCGACCTATGCGCAAGGTGATGTATCAATTGATGGCCGTATTCTTGCCAATGGCGCTTGGACATACGTTGGCCGCTACAACAATCAAAGTGTGGTTCCGTTAGAATCCGTCAATGTCAAATCTAATGGTGACATCCTTATCTATGATCAAATTATTGCCGCCAATAAGGTCGACCTTGAATCTACTCAAGATATACGCATTATTCCTGAAGGTGGAGTCGCTCGGTTTGGCATTGATAATATCCGTGCTGCTGAGATAAATATTGCTGCTGTCGGTACTATCGAAAATACTGGTGCGGTAGTCGGTGAAAGTGTCTATTTTTCATCTAATCAAGTTACTAATGAAGGTGATGTTGAAGCATCACGCGATATTTATATCAATGGCGAAGAAGAAGTCAGAAACCAGTTCGGCGGTGTGTTACTGAGTGAAAACATTTTGCTAAAGTCAGACCATGATGTGATAAATGGTTCACTATATCCGTTTCGACTTTTGCCAAAAAATGACCCTGCTACAGCGGGAGTAAAGGCACTTTCCAGAGCTAGCTCAATAAATGAAAAGCGAGTTGGTGCCCGTTTATCGGTACCGCCACCACCAGAAACTATGATGCCAGTAGAAGTAGCAAGTCTGGAAGCCTTTATTCTGGGACAGAATATCCGTATTGAAGCGAATCGATTTACCAATGGCAACCCTTATCATGTTGAACGTCAATCAGTAGAGTCTCCTGAGCTGTTGCTTGAATACAATAAAAGCAGCCAAGTCATAGTTTCGGCAGAAAACACTCTAGATCTTAGGCTTAAAGAGCGTTTTTGGAATATGTCATCCATTGCTGAGTCTTGGACTGGAAATACCGTTATTGAAGTGCCAGTGATTGATAATGAACGCTATTACTTATGGGCTGATACTTTTGCTTATACCGAAGATGTATCTAATAGTTCTACCTGTGAATGGTATATTTTCGGCAGATTTTGTATTAGAAGATCTAACCCGCAAGATATTTCAATAAAAAAATATCACCAATATATTAAGGCATTATCTCCACAAGCGAGAATTAATACTGGAGGTAGTCTGATTTTATCATCTCAGTCCTTTAACAACGAGCACAGTGCAGTTGAAGTGAAAAAAGATGTGGTAGGGACAGTAAATAATGTTTGGATGGAAGGCTTAAGTTTGCGTGATATCTGGGAAACCACAACAGTGACCCATCACCACAGAACTTATTGTACAAAAAGAGTGCTTCGTAGTTGCAGAAAAAGAAAAACTGATTATTGGACCACATCTAGGACTGATTTAACTAAAAACGAGGTGACTGCGCAATTTCCATTTGTGTTTTATGTCGATGGCCACATAAACAAAGGCTTTGGTAGCTGGCGCGTGAATATGCGCGATATCATTTTTGGTCCACATGCTACATCAGATAAACCTGTATCTAAGCCAAAGATAAAGCCAAGTAAGTACATTCCAATTATCAATTCTGGAATCACCTTCTTTATTCCTAATCCTAATTTTAAAGCATAAAAGGCAGTTGGTTAAATGAGCACAATAAAATCGCCTTTGTGGCAAAAAGTAACCTCTAATGCGTTGCTTGCAATTTTGCTAACACAGTTATCTTTTCCTGTGTATGCGTCAGTAAAAACCAGTGTAGCGTTAGAAGATATTCAATCAGCCATTACGTATAGTGCCCGTTATGAGTTAATGGAGTCAGTGGATGAATACCTTTATCGCGGTGCATTAGAGAAGAATGAACTGGGTGTATTTGATGGTTTTGGCCACTTTTTTGAACTCCTAAGTTCAGACCGTCCGGAATTGATCCCAGGCTATCAGCCTGAATCAGAACAGGGTATTGAGTTAACCAGTTTACCTCCGCGTTTTGGTTCACCTTATGTTGAGCGCGGTGTGATTCGTCAGCAGATGCAGCAAATATTGAATAAAAGCTGGTTGAGTAAACCAGGCTATTCCAGCTACAACGAACAAACTAAAAAGCTGTACGAAAATGCGGCCGCGTTTGCCAAGCAAAATAATTATCAGCTTGGTCAACGTTTAACTCAAGCACAGATTAGTACCTTAACAATAGATATCGTTTGGCCAGAAATTCGTGAGATTAATGGCCAGTCTTACTTGGTGCCATTTTTATATTTAACACCAGCAACAATAGAAGAGCAGCAATTACTTGAATCCACGTTTGTGGCAGATAGTGCCGAAATTAATACTCAAACTTTTGTGATTGATGGTGGCCGAGTTGAGTTTAAGCACAAAGCTTTGATTGATGTCGAGCAAGACTTCATTAATACCAGAGGGCATGTTAGTGGCCAAGAATTTACTATTCGAACAGGTCGCGAACTGCAAAACTTATCTGGCACCATTACTGGCGATGACGTGACTCTTATTGCCAATAAACTGACCAACAACACTTTAGTAACAAGGCTTGACTATGGTCACGGCTTTTCCGAGACCTTTAATCAAATTGGCAGCATTTCTGCACTAGGTAGCCTTAACCTTTCCTCAGCAACTGATGTTGTGAGTCATGGCGGCGAGTTTAGCTCGCAAGGTGAAATGAAGATCAGAGCGAATGGCAACATTATTCTTGTTCCTCAAGCGAGAAAAGATCAGCGTGCAGAGTCAGGCCAGCGTTGGTCGGATAGTGAGTCGTCTTTAGTTAACCTGCAAACTAACCTGTCTGCGGTGGATACCTTATCACTGATTGCTGGCGGGCAAGTTTTTATACAGGGAGCCGAAATTGAAAGTCAAGGGCTACTTCAAATCCTTGCAGGACATGGTATTACGCTAAAAAGTGCTGCCGATCTGAAATCTTTTGATCGCAAGTTTGAGGCCGAAAGTGGCGGTATTTTTGGTACTAAAGAGAGTGAAGCGGAAAGCGGTACAGAAGCAAAAATTGTTCGTACCTTGCTAAAGGCTGGGCAAAGCATGCTGCTCTCTACAGTGCACGGCAATGTATTACTTGAAGCCGTAACGGTTGATAATAAAGGCATGTCAAACATCATTGCTGAAAATGGTTCGATTGATTTTGAGCTGGCAAAATTGCTGGAGTCTTACAGTTATTCAAGTTCGTCTGAAGGAACGTTAGCCTACAGGCATAAAGGTCACGGTTATCAACGAGAAGTTGCTTATTACTCTGAGTTTGTCAATAGCGGTGGTTTATTCCTTGATGCCTCGACAGGAATAAGAATTCAGGTTGCTTCGGGCTCAAAAGATCTTGATCAAACGTTGGCTGAATTGGCTCAAAGTCCAGATTTGGCTTGGATGCAGGAAATTCGTAATAACCCTGAATATAGCGATATAGATTGGGAATCTGTTGAGCTAGTCATGAAAGAATGGGACTACGATCAGTCTGGCCTAAGCCCTGCGGCTATGGCGATTCTCGCTATCGCTATGGCTGTGGCGATGGGCCCTGGCGGCCTTGCAATAGCAGGGCCTGGGGCGGGTGCGACGATTACCATCTCTAACGTGGCGCTCGCTGCGGCGGTAAATGCAGGCTTTGGCGCTTTGGTGGTGCAAACATCTTCGAGTTTGCTTGCCAATGGGTTTGATGTTAATCAGACCATGAAGCATTTGGCGTCAAAACAGACCCTAACGAGTCTTGCGACAAGCATGGTAACCGCGGGTGTGTTAAGTGGTTTAGATATCCCCATGTTTGGCGGAGAAAACGGGGCTCAACTATCTCTAAGTGATGTGGTTGATGCTGCTGTTGGCGCGGGCAATGAGCTTGCTGCCCAAGCCATAATGCAGGTAATTAACTCAACCGTCACGACTGGTATTTCAGCACTTGCCAATGGCCATAGCCTTGACGAATTTGGTGATGCTTTTGTGCAAAGCCTTGCTATGTCTGCTGTAATGCGCATTGGTAAAGAGCTGGCTAACGATATAGGTGAGGCGGCAAGTACAGCTGATGGAAAAACACCAGACATTGATACCGCAACACAATATATCGCTCATGCCGCATTAGGTTGCGGGCTCGGTACTGCAATTTCAGGTATTAATGGCGGCAATAGTGATGCGAATCGTACTGGATGTGCATCAGGCGCTGCAGGTGGTGTGATCGGTGAATATGTTGCACAAACCTATTTAGAAGATATTACTGAGCTTGAAACTGACACTAAAGCCGTATCTGAAAAGCTTATTGAACATATCCAATCTCAAGGGGCGACGGATTTATCTCCTGAAGCATTAAAAGCTGAGCTACTAAGCTTGCAAGCTAGAGGGGCTGATATCTCGCGTTTAATGGCGGGTGTGACTGTGTTTGCCTTTGGCGGAAATGTTGATATTGCTATATCAACAGCAGGTAATGCGGCAGAAAACAATGCTCTTCATCTTATTTTAGTACTACTTGCATCAGAGCAGTCCATGGTTCTGCTTTCTTCTATTATGGTAGCGTACACAGCTAAAGAATTTGTCATGTCAGTGCCAGAGACCTTTGAGAAGGGGTCAAAACTTTACCGCATGTACACCAGTGGCAACAAAGCAGAAAAAGAAGCCGCCAAACAAGAGATGCTTGCTCTTGCCTTGCAGTTTGGCTTTGAAACGGCCGTAAGTATTACAATTGGTGGTGTCGCTACAGCGGTTACCAAACAAGTATTAAAAGAACAAGCATCGGTCGATGAAATTGCCGACTACCTTGCTCATAGGTTCTCGATGCAAGGTGATCAGGTTGCTAGTGATGTCTTTAGACAGGTCAGCAACAATATCAAATTTAAACGAGATCAGTATGATTTTTACCAAGAGAAAGGTGGCAGTGAAAACTATGATACTTGGTCAACAAAATTTGATGAAGAAACCTACCAAGCTCTAAAAACGGGCAAAATATCGCTTGATGACATCCGTTCCGATGGCCTTCCTGATATGGGCGATTACTTTAGGTACGTCCAGAAGAACGGGGATACATCGATTTCCAAAGAGCGTTATGTCCAGCAGCGCGAGAAAGGATTTACTATTGTAGGCCAAGGTTATTGGCAAAGAATCGACAAACGACAAGCTAATATACCCGATGACCCTAAGTATCATATAAACAAACGAGATATCGACTTGGGTATCGATGCGCAAAAAGATATGGCTGATTTTATACAGCGAGAGGTGAAGCTACCACCAAACGGAGAAATGTTCTCGGTGGAGCGTGCCATTACTCTAAGAAAAGAGAAGTATGACCTAGCGCAGAGATTAAAACGCAAAAACTTTGCACAAAATCGTGATCAAGTTCTGGCGCTAGATGCTGAAGTCAGAAATCTAGGCAATGCGTTAGGTGTCGCCCGTTTTGAGCATAATATCCGCTCTGAATTTGTCTCGGTTAGACCTTTGGCTTTTGAGGTTCCCGGGCGTGGAGAACAAGGACAGCTGGATGGCCTTTATGAAGTGGTGGATAAGTTTGGCGTGAAAAAGCTGATTAGTGGCGAAAGTAAAGCCAGCATTGGTAAACCGCATTACGGCACCCGTCAAGTTGGTACCAATGAGCAAGGTAATATCATTGATGCCAAGCAAGGCAGTGATGAATATCACAAAGCCATTTGGGGTAATATGCAAAAAAAATATGACAGTGCGATGGAGAGTAACAAGTATGATCTTGATTCAAGCTATCGTAATCAAACGGAGCAGTTGGGTGAAACACTCGATCTTTTAGAGGATTACAAAGCTTCAGGCACAGGCAGTTATATTGAATACCGTGGCGCTGAGCTTATCTTTAATAAAGATGGTAGTATTAAACGCACTAACAATATTAAGTTCGAGGTCTCGGCATCGCTATGAGAAAAGCATTAAAGTCGCATGTAGGAAACTTTAAAGGTAAGCAGCGAGTCTATGATGCGACGTTGAAAAGGTTTCTTAAAACTAACCAAAAGTGCTTAGAGGATGAAACCAAAACACGCTTTGGTTTTGAAACTGGTTATGAGAATCAGTTTAAGTTATTTGCGATTGGCCATCATTTGCCTTCAATCTCACAGCAAGAGGTGACAGAGCATGTATTGTCTGCCCAGCAATACTTAACCTTATGGCAGCGTACGCTGACTCAGCCTGAAGGGGATGTGGTGCCTTTTACCTATCAAGGTGTCGACTTTGAAGTACCGGCGAGAGGTAAAAAGCAACATATCCCATCACCAGACTGGCTTAATATGGTTTTTATAACCATTGTTGCAGGGAGATACCACGACTTAAATGCATTGATGGCACTATTGGACAGTAACCAAGTAGAATTTCTTGGAATTAACAGTTCGCTGCACTGTGAAATTGTCTTGCATATGCTTGGCCTTAAGACAAGCAATGATATTTCCGCAGCCATTGAACAGCTCACTGAGCTTATCGAAAATAAAGATACTTCTACTCTTGGAGAGTGGGTACCTTTTCATAGTATTACCATTACGTTAGGTTTTTTTGATGTAATGCGAGCAGTACATCAGCAAGATCAGGAAGGGTATCGCAACGCTATGCATCGAGCACTCGAAATGCACAAAGAGTGGTGGACGCATGATGAGGATTTTAGCGGCCGATTCCAAGGTTATGTATCTTTGCCTTTATTAACCGCTGCTCGATATGCCTATGAAAAATTCGGCTTTACCCTCGATTTTGAATCGGGCTATTTACCAACTTATGTGTATTTAAAATAACCTCTTAATTATTAATAAGTGTTCCACCCAATTATTTGGTGGAACACTCGCGGATAATAAATTAAATGAGTGCGAGAATAGTGGCTATTTTCGTGCTTGGTTGATGATTAAACTCGTATATAAATTTAGGAATAATCTAATGAAATTAAAGTTACTGCCATTTATGTTGATATTTTTTTCAACCTTTTCATTTGCAGATGAATGTGGAAGTTGGGGATGTATATCAACAATAGAAACCCTTTACACAAATGCTGAGGGGGTTATTTATATCGGTACCCCATTGGATGAAAAAAAAGCTAATTGCCAGCCAGTATCAGATGTTTATTTTACCCTCAACCCTAATGCTTCAAATGCGTCATATATTTATTCTAGTCTCTTATCTGCGTATATGGCAGGTAAAAAAATAGGGCTAAGAATTAAGGAAGGTCACCCTAAGTGTGAATTGTCATATGTCAATCTTAAATCTACATATTAGGAATTAGACTGTGATTAATAGAATTAATATTACAAAGTTATTGGGTTTTGTTCTAGTCTTGCTCTCAGGTATGACATTTGCAGGCCATACTAACCGTGATGTTACCATCACTCAGATACACCCTATATCATCGAATCGCCCTGCATCACCGAATACTCAAGATACGATTAGAGTGTATGTAAACCCTGCGCCTTGGGTGATACAGCTTGTCGTCATGATGCTGCTGATCTCTTAAAGGAAGACAGCCACTTGTTGTCATCTTTGTTAATGGCATGGACAACTGGAAAAGCGATAAAAATGGAAGTAGATGATCGCAGTGTTCCAACCGGAGGTAATGATATCGTCTGTCAGCTAACTGCGCTTTATGTTAATTAGTATTAAATTCTTTTACAATAATGGAAAAACGATGAAAAAATTGTTTTTTATTTTAGGTGGTCTATTTATTACTACGAGCGTAATGGCTGCAGATTATTATCGAAATAAAACCATAGTGGGTGCTGGCATCTACTATAATGGTGGCAATAGTATCCTATTTATCGATATTGACGGTGATAAATCAGGCATGCCTGCTTGTTGATTCTTCAGGCCGCCTAGCAATAGATAGCACTGCTCCTAACTTTAAAGAAATGGTAAGTTTTGCTTTAACCGCCTACACATCTAAACAAAATTCTGTTGATATCTATGTTACGCCAACGTGTAACTATTGGAGTAACTCACAAGATATAAAAGGTATTAAAATTGGCAGCATGCCTTTTTAAATGATCTCTAATTAGGAGATATTATTTTTAATGTCTCCTATGCCCTTGATTTGACGTTATTCACTTCACTGCTTCAATATCACACCTATGACCAACCGCCTATTAAAACTTCTCAAGTGAGTTAAAACGTCCAAGCTGCGCCTAGGGCACCTGTTATAGCCTAAGTCATCAATTTTCTTTTTAAAACTGAAAGTTTTTAAGGGGAAAGCTCAGCAGTATTTTAGAGTTATGGTGAATAGGTGATGGCGAAGAAAAAAATACTCACGGTTTTTGGCACTCGGCCAGAGGCAATAAAAATGGCGCCCTTGGTGCGTGCGCTAGCTAAAGATGCACGTTTTGAAGCAAAATGCTGCGTAACCGCGCAGCACAGAGAAATGCTTGATCAGGTGCTGGAGGTGTTCTCAATTACACCCGATTACGATTTAAATGTGATGCAGAAAGGTCAGACGCTTAATGAAGTCACCGCGCGTATTGTGCTTGAACTTAAACCGATATTAACAGCGTTTAAGCCTGATGTGGTTTTGGTCCATGGTGATACGGCCACTACCTTTGCTGCTAGTTTGGCCTCTTTTTATGAAAAAATTACCATTGGACATGTTGAAGCAGGGCTTAGAACGGGCGATCTCTATTCGCCGTGGCCAGAAGAAGCGAATAGGCGACTCACTGGTGTATTTGCGCATTATCACTTTGCGCCAACTTTGGCATCAAAAGCTAACTTAGTGGCAGAAAATGTCCCACAAAAGCGAATTTGTGTCACGGGTAATACGGTGATTGATGCTTTGTATCTTATCAAAGACAAAATCGCTTTCGATGCTAAGCTTAGCGCCAACCTTAAACGCCAGTTCCATTTTATAAATCCTCATAACAAGCTTGTTTTGGTCACAGGACATAGAAGAGAAAGCTTTGGCGCAGGGTTTGAACATATCTGCCAAGCGTTAGCGATGGTGGCTAAGGCTCACCCCAAAACGCAAATTGTGTATCCCGTGCATTTAAACCCTAACGTGCAAGAGCCCGTTAATCGCCTTTTAGCTGGTATTGATAATATCCTATTGATTGAACCTTTAGACTATTTACCCTTTGTCTATTTAATGGATAAAGCCGATATTATTTTGACCGATTCAGGAGGCATTCAAGAAGAAGCGCCCGCTTTAGGTAAGCCTGTACTAGTGATGAGAGAGACCACAGAGCGGCCAGAAGCGGTAGCAGCAGGCACGGTAAAATTGGTTGGTACTAAGGTGCAAAGCATTGTGCAGCAGCTTGATATATTGCTTCGCGATCAAGAGGCCTATAAAGCCATGAGTCTTGCTCATAATCCTTATGGCGATGGTAAAGCGTGCGCGAGAATATTGGCGCAATTGGCTGATTAGAAAAGTGAGTGCTTACTGACTTTTGGGGTGGGTGGCGTGATTTATATAAATCAAATCATTGCCAAAAATTACTCACTCCAGATACGCCATAAGCGCCGTGTTGTTGCGCCGTGGTGAGATCATCAGCACTCACTCCGCCTAGAGCAAAGACAGGCATGGCTGTAAGCTTGGCAAGCTGTGAAAAGCGTTGCCACCCAATCGGTGTGGCTTCTGGGTGACAACTTGCGATATGAACCGGAGAAATTGTCACAAAGTCACATTTTACGCTGTTGGCAATCTCTAGTTCAGCTTGATTGTGGCATGAGGCGGCGATATAGCGTGCCCCCGCTTTTTTGATATCTTTGATAAGCGCCGTATCTTGGGCATCTTTTGAGGTTAAATGGACGCCTTGGAAAGGGCCAAGCTGGCTGCCATCATAGGACGATGAGTTAATCAGCACTATACCAGTGAGTTTAGGGCCAAGGATTTGTTTTAGGTTTGTTAAAGAGTGAGTTTTGGCTCGGATTTGACTCATTTCATTGGCGCGGTTTTTCTCCAGCATTTTTATGATGGTGTCTAACTCTTCTTCATTACCCGTTATGGCGTACTTTCTTGGTAATTGGCTCAAGTTTTAGTCCTTATCAAGATACTGGTTCAATCTAAGAAGAAAAATACCATTAGAAAGTCTTGTGATAAAGCTTGTCACGCATCTTCAAAATCTGAAATAAGCAGGTTTGCGGCGGCAAAAGCGGCTTTTTCACGCACCTCTTGAGGAAGGTCTGCTTGGGAAGCGATATCATTGAGTGCACGTAAGGTGCAGCCAATCGCTTTTGGGATGTAAGCTTGGTCGCCGCTGCCTATTTGGGCGTAGAGTTCTCGAATTAACTCACAACAGTCATACACTTTCATTTGTAAATTTATTCCTTATTCATTTATTTAAGGTGCTATTGAATATACCCATAGTAACGACAAAACCCTAAAATATGGTTTGATCGCGCGCAAAGAATAGGTTGATATGGCCAAGTTATTCTCCTTTGGGTAGATGGTCTCAAAATCAGGCTTTATACCAGCAAAAAAATTCGATTTTACAAATAAATAACATATAGTGCCGGTTTCATAATAAGGAGAATAAAAATGAAAAAAGTACTATTGATTTTAACGATTTGTATATCGGCAATGGTCAGTGCTTCAGATTCTGCATACCCTTGTCCTGAGGGAGAGGTATTACGCTGCCCTGCTACAACGGGCTGCTTTTGTATGGCTGAGTAAATAACATTCGGTTAAAGTAAAAAAGGGACCAAACTGGTCCCTTTTTTAGATCTGATCACGCAAAGTTAGTGCTAACTTTGTAGTTGCAATTCAAGTTGAGCAGTCAAGTCTGGTGCTAGTTGCAGCTGTTTTGCGAGCTCTTGCAGGTAAGCCTTTTCCATAAAATTTTGCTCGTCAATAACAATCAATGAAGCAAGGTAGATTTCACTGGCTTGCTGCGGTGATTGCGCAAGTTTGGCAATTTCATTTGGATCTAGTGGCTTATTGAGTTCATTGTGCAGCATAGTTTGCAGCTGAATATCTGCTCCAGCTTCTTGCAGTGTTGACTCAATACGTTGCATCTCATCATTATCTACATGGCCATCGGCTTTTGCTGCGGCAATCATGGCTTTTAAAATTAGTTGCTGGTGTATGTCGTCATCGCTATTAAAGCTTTCACTATTTTCGGTAGCCGACTGCTTACTTTGCCAGTTATTGTATGCAGAGTATGCGAGAGCTCCAAGTGCTGCCGCGCCGCCAATCTTTAGTGCGTTTTTACCGACTTTTTTGCCGATCTTTTTAGTCTTTTTAGAGCCCATTAATAAGCCGACAAGTCCACCACCAAGAGCGCCTGCTCCGAGTGTCTTAAGTGACCCAGAGTTTGAGGCTTGCTGAACTTTTTGCTGGCCTTGGCGAGCGAGATCTGAGTTTAATGCTTGGTTGAGTAAACTTTTTAAATCCATTTATGCCTCCTTGGTTATCGCCATTCTAGCTTAACGTAAATGAATACAAGATTAATACATGAATTGGTAAATAGATGTGAGTGAGAAATAAAAAAAACGGGCTGCCGCCCGTTTTTTTTATTTATAAACAGTTAATCTTGCGCATAGCCATGAATGCCAAGGCGCTTACCATCTAGATAGCCTTCTTTGCCATCTTTCATGGTTAGACGTTCTTCAACCAGCCATTGCACAACTAAGGGATAGATGTTGTGTTCTTGTACTTGGACACGCTTGGTGAGTGTTTCCACTGTGTCATCTTCAAAGATAGGCACCTTGGCTTGAAGAATGACCGGTCCACCATCGAGTTGCTCAGTCACAAAGTGCACACTAGTGCCATGTTCTTCGTCACCGGCATGAATGGCTCGTTGATAGGTGTTAAGACCAGGATATTTAGGCAGTAGTGATGGATGAATATTGATCATACGCCCCATATAGTGGCGCACAAATTCGCCGCTAAGAATACGCATATAACCGGCGAGTACCATCACATCCGGTTTATATTCATCGATCTGCTTCATAAGCTCGCGGTCGAACGCATCACGCGTGTCGAACGAGTTTGGATCTAAAGAATGTGCCGCCGCGCCCGCTTTTTTTGCACGCTCCAAGCCGTAAGCTGTTGCTTTATTTGAAAAAACAGCACTTACTCGGCCCGTTGTGATCTTATCTTCACAAGCATCAATTATCGCCTGTAAGTTTGAACCATTTCCTGAAACTAAAACAACAATACTTTTCATCGTTTATTTGATCTCAACTTGTTCTTCACCTGCATCAGCATTGGCAATATCACCAATGATCCATGCTTTCTCGCCTTCAGCTTCAAGGAGTTCAACCGCGGCTTGAGCTTGGCTTTTAGGTAGAGCTACGATTAAACCAACACCACAGTTGAAGGTGCGATACATTTCATGAGTGGTCACATTGCCTTTTTCTTGTAACCAGCCGAAGATACTTGGCCATTGCCAGCTGTTACCATCAATGACTGCTTTGGTGCCATTTGGAAGAACGCGAGGGATATTCTCCCAGAAACCGCCACCAGTAATGTGTGAAATAGCATGGATGTCATGTTTTTCGATCATTTTAAGCGCAGATTTGATGTAGATCTTTGTCGGTTCTAATAAATGCTCACCTATGGTTCGGCCTTCAAGCTCTTGGTTAGTCTCGGCACCAGATACTTCAAGTATTTTACGTATTAGGGAGTAGCCGTTTGAGTGTGGACCACTTGAACCAACGGCAATAAGCGCATCACCAGCAGCGACTTTAGTACCGTCAATAATGTCGGCTTTTTCAACTACACCAACGCAAAACCCCGCCACATCGTAGTCTTCACCTTCGTACATACCGGGCATTTCAGCAGTTTCACCACCGATCAAAGCACACCCAGATTGGACACAGCCTTCTGCAATACCAGAAACTACATCTGCAGCGGTATCAATATCAAGTTTGCCTGTTGCATAGTAATCGAGGAAAAATAAAGGTTCAGCACCTTGAACTATTAGATCATTGACGCACATAGCGACAAGATCGATGCCGATAGTGTCATGTTTGTTCATATCCAGTGCAAGACGTAGTTTTGTCCCAACCCCGTCGGTGCCTGAAACAAGTACTGGTTGCTTGTATTTAGTCGGTAATTCACACAGAGCACCAAACCCCCCAAGGCCCCCCATCACTTCAGGGCGGCGAGTACGTTTAACGGCGCCTTTGATACGGTCAACTAGAGCGTTACCAGCATCGATATCTACGCCAGCGTCTTTATAGCTAAGAGAAGTGTTATCAGCACTCACAAGCAAGTCCTCAGTTTAAATATTGGATATGAAATCGACGCTATTCTAACAGTGGACAACACTATATGGCAAACGTTTGCGTGGGTTTTTCTTTTGTTCTAACTCAAGAATTACACTACGAAATCATTTATAATCAGCAAGTTTGTTAAAATTTTACCTAAATACTCGGAGATGGAAATGAAAGTTGTTGAAGTAAAACACCCTCTGGTTAAGCACAAAATTGGTTTGATGAGAGAAGGTGATATCAGTACAAAGCGTTTTCGTGAGTTGGCAACGGAAGTGGGCAGTCTGCTGACATATGAAGCAACTTCTGATTTTGCAATGGAAAAAGTGACTATTGAAGGTTGGAATGGACCTGTTGAAGTCGACCAGATCAAAGGTAAGAAAGTTACTGTCGTGCCGATTTTACGCGCCGGGCTAGGAATGATGGATGGCGTGTTAGAGCATGTGCCAAGTGCTCGTATCAGTGTTGTTGGTATTTATCGTGATGAAGAAACGCTTGAACCTGTACCTTACTTTAACAAACTCGCTTCACACATTGACGAGAGAATTGCCTTGGTCGTTGATCCTATGTTGGCAACTGGAGGGTCAATGATAGCCACCATTGATTTACTTAAGGACAAAGGTTGTAGCCAAATTAAGGTATTAGTATTGGTGGCGGCCCCTGAGGGAATTGAAGCTCTTAAAAAGGTCCATCCAGATGTTGAGCTTTACACTGCGGCCATCGATGAGAAACTCAATGATAAAGGTTATATCGTACCTGGTTTAGGTGATGCTGGTGATAAGATCTTTGGCACTAAATAAGTGTATTAAAGAAGGGAGCTAATGCTCCCTTCTTTTTTGTGCCGATATCTGCGGTTAGTAATTTTTACACTGGCTTACCAACCTTTTACTATCCCACCTTGGAAAATCTTATAAGCGGCGCTATAGACTTCTTCAGTTTGGTAAGATTTGATGAAGTTTTGTACTTTTTCGGCATTAACATTATCTTCGCGTGCCACGATGATGTTTACGTATGGTGACTCTTTATCTTCAACAAATATACCGTCTTTTTCTGGAGTAAGGTTGATAGAGCTGGCATAAGTTGTGTTGATTACAGAGAGTGCAACATCATCTAAAGAACGTGGAAGCTGAGCGGCATCTAGTTCAACTATTGAGACATTTTTTGGATTTTCGCTAATATCACGCACGGTAGCCAGTAGACCCACATCTTCACGTAGTTTTATGATCCCTTGTTGTTCTAGCAATATGAGTGAACGGCCAAGGTTGGTAGGATCGTTTGGTACAGCAATACGATCGCCTTTAATGATTTCATCGACAGATTTTATTTTCTTTGAGTAGCCTGCAATTGGGTAGACAAAGGTATTGCCAGCAATAGCGAGCTTGTATTCACGATCTTTGATCTGTTGATCTAGGTAAGGTTTGTGCTGAAATGCATTGATATCAATTGAACCGTCATCTAATGCTGCATTTGGTGTGACGTAATCGGTAAAGGTGACAAGTTCAACATCAAGGCCGTATTTCTCTTTTGCTACTTTAGCAGCCACTTCAGCGACTTGTGCTTCAGAGCCAGCCATCACACCCACTTTAACTTTGTTTGTATCGGTTTGTTTGTCACCACACCCTGCTAACACTAGAGCAGAAGTGGCTAGGGCTGTAGCGAGCAGGCCTTTAAATCCAAATTTCATGACTTTCTCCTTAACTTCAATTCAAATATTGTTATCTATGATCGACTCGGCGCACAAGGGCATCGCCGATCGATTGAATAATTTGTACTAAAACAATTAACATCACGACTGTTACCGCCATGATCACCACATCATAGCGGTGAAAACCATAGCGAATGGCTACATCACCCAGTCCACCGCCACCGACGGTGCCTGCCATTGCTGAGTAACTAACCAAAGTGACAAGCGTAATAGTAACTGAGTTAACTATAGTGGGTAGCGCTTCAGGCAATAAAACTTTAGTGATGATTTGTAGAGGTGTTGCGCCCATAGATTGTGCGGCTTCTACTAAACCAGTTGGAACTTCGAGTAAAGCACTTTCAATCAGGCGAGCAACAAACGGAATGGCTCCAATGGTGAGCGGGACAATGGCGGCAGTTGTGCCAATAAAAGTACCCACTAGAATTTTAGTGACTGGAATGATGGCGACCATTAACACCAGAAAGGGAACCGAGCGGCCAACATTAACGATTGCACCCAATAAACGGTTCAGCTTGGTGTTTTCCAGCAAGCCATCTTTTTTAGTGGTATGTAGAATAACCCCTAAAGGGATGCCGACAGCGAAGCCCACTATACCTGCAACTGCCACCATATATAGAGTTTCCCAAGTTGCGTTGATTAAAAGTTGGCTATTGAGATGTAACCACTGTGAAAGAACGTCAAAGGACATAACCGAGTACCTCTACTTTTACATTATGTTCACGCAAAAATTCAATCGCACCGTTGTCATCATTTTCACTCCCAAAGAGCTCTGCGACCATCATGCCGAATTTAACGCCGCCAGCGTAATCGAGATCAGAACTAAGAATACTGACGTCAATATTAAACTTGCGTGCAATTTGACTCATCACTGGTGCGTCAACCGTTGCTCCAGTAAATTCAAGGCGTACTAACGGATAACTACCCTCTACTCGTGTGGGTTGAAGGCGTGCCTGATAATCATCAGGGATAGATAAATCGAGCGTTGAGCGAATAAATTCATGGGCGAGCTCAGTTTTAGGGTGAGCAAAGATGTCACCTACTGAGCCACTTTCAACTAGCTCGCCACCACCTATAATTGCGACTTCATGGCAGATGCTTTTCACCACGTCCATTTCATGTGTGATAAGAAGAATAGTGATGTTGAGCTTACGGTTGATTTCTTTTAGCAGTTCAAGAATTGATTTAGTGGTAGCAGGATCAAGAGCGCTGGTGGCTTCATCACACAGTAAGACTTTAGGATCGCATGCTAACGCCCTTGCAATAGCAACACGTTGCTTTTGTCCACCGCTTAAATTCGAAGGGTAGCTCTCGTGTTTATCAGACAGACCGACAAGGTTAAGTAGTTCCGTCACCTTGTGTTGGGCATGTGTTTTTTCTTTTCCAGCAAGTTCGAGAGGCAAAGCCACATTATCAAAAACAGTACGAGATGACAGCAGGTTAAAATGCTGGAAAATCATGCCTATATTACGACGGGTTTCACTAAGTTGTGATTTAGATAACCTTGTTAGATCTATACCATCGACAATAATCGAACCACTCGTTGGTGCTTCCAACATATTTACGCAACGAATCAGCGTACTTTTCCCTGCTCCTGATGAACCAATCACACCAAATATGGTTCCCTGAGGTATATCAAGGTTAATATCCTTGAGAGCATGTATCTCTTTGCTTCCTTGCAGAAATACCTTGTTTACTTGATTTATTTCAATCATCGAGAAATCCGAGAACAGGTTAAGGCCAGCTAACGCTTTGAACATCAATGATGCTTGAAAGCTAGCAACCCCCAGTGAATAGTAGAGTGTTTGACACTATGTCGTATAGATAACAGATGCTATGGCTTCATACGAAACCTGTCAATAGAAATTTTTACGTCTAGACGTCTAAATGCCTTTTTTCATCTAACCGAAGAGGAATTAGATAGTGCTGAATGAAATAAAGCGTGTAATAATTTAAGCATGTGTAGGCCTTTCAAGCAAAATGTAATCCTGAAAGGCGAGTAATAAATAGTAAATATAGAGAAGTAAATTTTGCCAAAACCTGCTGTTTTTTTGGATCGTGATGGCGTCATTAATGTCGATCACGGTTATGTACACGACGAGCATGACTTTGAATTTATTGAAGGTGTGTTTGAAGCAACGAAAAAACTCAAAGATATGGGTTATATGCTGGTACTGGTTACTAACCAATCTGGTATCGCTCGTGGAAAGTTTAGCGAGGAACGCTTTTTGTCGCTTACTCAGTGGATGGATTGGAACTTTGTTGATAATGGGGTTGAATTTGACGGCTTTTATTATTGCCCTCATCACGTAGAACATGGGCAAGGGAAATATCAACAAAATTGTGATTGTAGAAAGCCCAAGCCAGGTATGTTTATTTCCGCACGTGATTTTCTCAATATCGACATGGCCAATTCAGTGATGGTTGGCGACAAGGCTGAAGATATGATGGCTGCACAGGCTGCTGAAGTTGCTACGCGTATATTGGTTCGTACAGGTAAACCAGTAACTGAGCAAGGACAAGTTTTAGCATCTGTTGTGCTTGATAGCATCAAAGATGTTCCGGAGTATTTGTCACAATAAAGGCACGATGTAGCAGCGATTTAATTAGGTCTCTTTTATTAGGTAAACAATGATGAATTTGAAAGTACTGAACATCGCTTTGTTAGCTACCATACTGCAAGGTTGTAGCTCCCAGTATGTGACTTATTACTGCCCATTAGATAAACACTTTGATGTGGCATTTTCAGAAGATCATGAAAATGCAGTACTTAGGTTGGCTAATGAAGAATATTCGTTAATGCATGTTCCTGCTGGCTCTGGGGCGAAATACATTCTTAAAAGTGATACAGAATCTACCGCCAATCCTCTCATTTTGCATACAAAGGGCGATTATGCACGTTTAGAAGTTGGATCTGAAGTTTATAAGGGTTGTAAAATATAGCTGTTTTAACTGATTGATTTTCCATAAGGAATTATGAGTAAAAAACTGACCATTGTTGATATTGCAACACTTTCTGGTGTTGGAAAATCTACCGTATCTCGTGTTCTGACTAATGATCCTAAAGTGAAACCTGCAACTAGGGCAAAAGTTGAGCGTGTTATTGAAGAGTCAGGTTATGTCCCTTCTAAATCAGCGCAGGCTATGCGTGGCGGTAGTCAGAAAGTCGTTGGGGTGATTATTTCCCGTTTAGACTCTCCATCAGAAAACAGAGCGGTCGGTAGTATGTTGCAGGTGTTGTACCGTAATGGGTATGACGCTGTCATTATGGAAAGCCAATTGAATCGCTGCTTAGCCAATGAGCATCTTGAGGTGCTTGGTAAACGTAATGTCGATGGTGTGATTGTCTTTGGTTTTAGTCACTTTGACGTTGAACGGCTGGCAAATTGGCAGAGAAAATCCGTGGTTATTGCTATGGATACTAATGCGACTTCATCAATTAATTATGATAATGATGGTGTGATTCGCTTAGCGCTAGAGCATTTACGTCGTCAAGGGGCCCAAGAGATTGCTTTTATAGGTGTTGATCCCTTAGATCAAACAACTGGCAAGCTGCGTTTGCAAGCCTACCTAACTTGGTGCAACGAACACGGACGCCAAGCCAATTATCAGACTGGTCAGCTTAATCTTGAAAGCGCCTATAAGTTGGTTGATAAAGTGTTAGTGAAGGACACTCAAGCGATTAGCTGCGCAAGTGATACTTTAGCACTTGGCGTAATCAAACGTCTTCAAGAACTTGGCAGAGAAGATGTCATGGTTACAGGTGTTGGAGGTAGTGAGTTATTATCGTTTCTTTTTCCTAATGTATTTAGTATTGACCCAGGTTACGCGAAAGCTGGAGAGAAGGCTGCTAACTTACTGATTTCTTGCATTAATGAAGAGGTTGAGCCAGTTCACCTTACTCAAAGTCCAATTCTAAACTAATTTCCTTATTCTATATGGTTTAAAATTATACTGTGATCTCATTCAATTAATGGGATCGTTCCCATTTATATCTGTAGATAGATTTGACAGTATTATACTCAGCTTGGGAATCTTCCCATTTTAATTGTAATTTATCGCTTGGGGTGCAGTGCGCTGAGCAAAATGAGAATCCAATTCAGGGTGGATATGACTATGAGCAAGATTTCAAGACAAGAGGTCGAGCATCTAATAGAGAATGTGGGTGGACGAGATAATATTGCTAGTGTGAGCCATTGTTTGACTCGGCTTCGCTTTGTATTAAACGATACCAGCAAGGCTGATACCAAAGCCTTGGAAGCTCTACCTTTAGTTAAAGGGTGTTTTACTAATGCTGGTCAGTTTCAGGTCGTTGTCGGCACTAATGTTGATGAAGTGTATAAGGTTCTAACTGAGCTTTCTGGTCAATCTAGTGCATCAAAAGATGAAGCTAAGCTAGCTGCTCGTCAGAACATGAACATTCTTGAGCGCGGTATATCGCATCTTGCAGAAATTTTTGTTCCGCTATTACCAGCAATTATTACCGGTGGTTTGATTCTAGGCTTTCGCAATGTGATTGGTGACATCAAGATGTTTGATGGCCAGTCCTTGACCCAAATCAGTCAGTTTTGGGCCACAGTTCATAGCTTTTTATGGTTAATTGGTGAAGCCATCTTCTTTTTCCTCCCAGTTGGCGTGTGTTGGTCAACCGTTAAAAAACTTGGCGGCACGCCAATTTTGGGTATAACTCTTGGTGTGACTTTAGTTTCGCCACAGTTAATGAATGCATATCTGATAGGTCAGCAAGTGCCGGAAATATGGGACTTTGGCTGGTTTACGATTGAAAAAGTAGGTTATCAGGCTCAGGTGATACCTGCGATGTTAGCTGGGGTAGCGTTAGCCTTTATTGATACTAATCTTAAGCGGATTGTACCTTCTTATCTCTATCTAGTCGTAGTCCCTTTTGTTTCGATCATTGTTTCTGTGGTATTAGCACATTCTTTGATTGGTCCATTTGGACGTATATTGGGTGATGGTGTGGCATTCGCTGCTAAAGCTGCCATGACAGGGGATTTTGCCATCATCGGTTCGACTATATTTGGTTTTTTGTATGCGCCATTGGTTATCACTGGTATTCACCACACTACTAATGCTGTTGATCTGCAATTAATGCAAGATTTAGGTGGTACACCAATATGGCCACTGATTGCCCTGTCTAATATTGCTCAAGCCTCGGCTGTTGTCGGCATTATTATTATTAGCAAAAAACATGGTGAACGCGATATTTCCGTTCCTGCTGCGATATCTGCATATTTAGGGGTAACAGAGCCTGCAATGTACGGTATTAATCTTAAATACAAATTCCCTATGCTAAGTGCAATGATTGGTAGTGCTATTGCGGCTGCAATTTGTGGCAGTGCAGGAGTTATGGCAAATGGCATCGGTGTCGGTGGCTTGCCTGGTATTCTTTCTATTCAGCCACAATTTTGGGGGATTTACTCTGCCGCTATCTTAGTCGCGATCATTGTGCCTACGGCTCTGACTTTATTCTTCTACAAACGTGCTCAAATAAAAGGTGAGTTAGAGCCTGTAAAGGTTTAGCACCAGTTCAGGCCGAGGAGCTTTACTTAGGATCAATATTCTTGGTTTCGACTCGGCCTTTTTGTGATTTTATTTTTTGGTAAGTGAATTAGACAATGACATTAAGCACACCTGATCAGCATTGGTGGAAAACGGCCTCTATATATCAGATTTATCCTAAAAGTTTTTGTGACAGTAGTAATAAAGGTACTGGCGACATTCAAGGAATAATTTCCAAGCTGGATTACCTAAAGTTACTTGGAATTGACGCAATTTGGCTCACTCCTGTATATCAGTCTCCGATGATTGATAACGGCTACGATATTTCAGATTATTACGCTATCAACCCTGACTTTGGCACTATGCAAGACTTCGAGCAACTGGTTACTGAGGCTCGCCTGAGAGGCATTCGTATTGTCATGGATATTGTTGTCAATCATACTTCTACGGCGCATGCTTGGTTTCAATCTGCTTTGGGAGACAAAAATAGTCCTTTCCGTGATTATTATATCTGGAAAGATCCTGTTGACGATGAAGTGCCTAACAATTGGCTATCTAAGTTTGGTGGTAGTGCTTGGGAGCTAGATAGTAAAACAGGCCAGTATTACCTTCACCTCTTTGCAAAAGAGCAAGCGGATCTTAACTGGGAGAACCCGGATGTGCGTCAGGCCGTCAAGGAAGTGATTAGTTTTTGGGCACAGAAAGGCGTCGATGGATTTCGTCTTGATGTCATTAACCTTATTTCTAAGCAACAGAACTATCCCAATGATGAGGTAGGAGATGGACGACGCTTTTATACAGACGGCCCACGTGTGCATGAATATTTGCAAGAGATAAGTGAAGCTGTGTTTCGAAAATATGGCAGTGTTACGGTAGGAGAGATGTCTTCAACTTCTCTAGAGCACTGTCAACGTTACTCTTCACTTGATAACCAAGAGCTTTCCATGGTGTTTAATTTTCACCATCTTAAAGTGGATTATCCTAATGGTGATAAATGGACAAATGCACCGTTTGATTTTATTCAGCTCAAAGAGATCTTCAACCATTGGCAAACTGGATTAAATGGTCAAGGGTGGGGGGCGTTGTTTTGGTGTAACCACGATCAGCCTCGTGTCGTTAGTCGTTTTGGGGATGATGAGCAGTATCGGATTGAGTCCGCAAAGATGCTCGGAGCCTCTATTCACATGATGCAGGGAACACCTTATATCTTCCAAGGTGAAGAGATAGGAATGACTAATCCTGGGTATACCTCTATTACTCAGTATCGCGATGTTGAAAGCACCAATATGTATGACATAATGGTTAATCGCAATGGTGTCACTAACGACGAAATGATGACTATTTTAGCGCAGAAGTCGCGTGATAATTCACGTACACCAATGCAGTGGAATGCAGAGCAATACGCAGGGTTTTCTACATCTCAACCTTGGCTTGAGGTGGCAGATAACTATTGTAATATCAATGCGGCTCAGGCGGTTGATGACCATAACTCGGTATTTTATTTCTACCAAAATTTGATTGCTCTGCGAAAAGAGGTTGACGTGATTACGTCTGGTAATTATCAAGATCTTTACCCACAGCATAAACAGATCTTTGGTTACCAGCGTCAGAATGAAACCCAAACCCTAATCTGTTTAAATAATTTTTACGCTGTTGAAGCACAATGCTTTCTTCCTGAAGAATGTGACATCAGTAAAGCTAAATACCTGTTGGGCAACTATGTAGATTTGACAGAGAAGGTGCCTTTACTTCAGGTTCTGCGCCCGTATGAAACGCGAATTATCTTATTTGAAAAGTAAACACACCCCCTTTAGTGTTGTCTTTTAGCCCTGCTTAGCAGGGTTTTTTGTTTTTTGGGGAGAGGGAGAATTAAAGATATAAAAAAACCAGCTCAAGAGAGCTGGTTATATTGAATATGGTGGAGGGGGACGGATTCGAACCATCGAAGGCAGTGCCAGCAGATTTACAGTCTGATCCCTTTGGCCACTCGGGAACCCCTCCAGGGTGTTTTTATCCTTAATTGATGTTTTCCCAACACAGCAATCAAGCGTTATATATGGTGGAGGGGGACGGATTCGAACCATCGAAGGCAGTGCCAGCAGATTTACAGTCTGATCCCTTTGGCCACTCGGGAACCCCTCCAGGGTGTTTTTATCCTTAATCGATGTTTTCCCAACACAGCAATCAAGCGTTAAATATGGTGGAGGGAGACGGATTCGAACCATCGAAGGCAGTGCCAGCAGATTTACAGTCTGATCCCTTTGGCCACTCGGGAACCCCTCCAGGGTATTTTTATCCTTAATTGATGTTTTCCCAGCGCATCAATCAAGCGAGGACCGAATGATAGCAAACTCGTTAAAGCTGTAAAGCCTTTTCTTGTAATTTTGAATTGAATGCTGACTTTTTGGGCAAAGAGGCAAGGAATTAGTATTAATCCAGTTAAGATAAGTTTATTTTCTCTTAAATTTCATTCTCTTAGTGTTTTTGTGAGTAGTGCGTAGGCGCTTTAGTCATAACTAGCACTAAGGTTTCTCATCTTGATTGAGTATATTTTGATGATGTTGAAGGTTTGAAATCACTCCAAACAGCATAAAGAGTGGAGTTCTTGCCGTGGGTAGGGAAGATAATTTAACCAAATACACCAAAATCTGAACTTACAGTTTATTTCTTTCTCTTTACATAGCTTGACGTTTTTAATGCTGTTTACCAAGTAAACTATATGCAGCTTTTTGATACAGAACCTAATCATGAAAAAAACAATTATTCTAAGTATCGTTTCGTTGTCTTTGGCAACAATAACGTCAGTGGCCTGTGCTCGCAATGGTCAAGAGCAAGCCGTCACCGTAGTGACGGAACAAGTTCAAAGCCATCAAGTCTCTCAATCATTAACTTTAGTGGGGAAAATTGAGGCCAAACAATCCGTGGTTATTGCCTCTGAAGTTACTGGTCGAGTTAATAGTATTGCCGTAAAAGCTAATCAGCAAGTTAACACAGAGCAGCTACTTATTCAGTTAGATGACGATAAAGTTAAGGCCAGTATCGCGGAAGCGAATGCTTATCTTGATGATGAACTACGTAAACTCAAAGAATTTGAACGGTTGGCTAAAAGTAGTGCGATTACACAAACCGAAATTGATGCCCAGAAAGCGAGTGTAGCCATCGCTGAGGCGCGCTTGGATGCTGCAAAGGCTGACCTTAGTGACTTACATATCAAAGCGCCTTTTTCAGGAACCGTCGGTTTTATTGATTTTAGTCTTGGTAAGTTAGTCACCGCAGGGGATGAGTTAGTTACATTGGATGATCTATCGGTGATGCAGCTTGATCTGCAAGTGCCGGAACGTTACCTATCACAAATTTCTAAAGGAATGGAAGTCATAGCGACAACGGCTGCTTGGAATGGCCAAGAATTCAGGGGACAGGTTGTAGGTGTGGATTCGAGAATCAATCAGGAGACCTTGAACTTACGAGTACGGATTCACTTTCTAAATCCAAGAAGTAAGCTTAAACCTGGTATGTTAGTGACGGCAACTATGGCTTTCACTGCTTTAGAGGCTCCTATTATCGCAGTACAGTCTCTTGAATATTCAGGCACTAAACGCTACGTGTACCTTGTTGATGCGAACAATAAGGTTAAGCGAACTCAAGTCTTTTTGGGTGCTCGTATTGGTAATCAGGTTGTCATAGAGCGAGGGGTATCAATTGGCGATAAAATTGTTGTTCAAGGTATAGTTAATATGCGTGACGGGATTTCTGTAACTGAGCTTAATCAGAGTAGTCAGTCAGATGAGGCTCTACTGGAAGGAGCTGGCTAATGTGGTTATCTGATGTCGCGGTAAAACGGCCTGTTGCTGCGGTCGTACTTAGTTTGCTCCTATGTGTATTCGGTATTGTTTCATTTAATAAGCTCGCTGTGCGCGAAATGCCTGATATTGAAAGCCCAGTGGTTTCTATCAGTACTCGATATGAAGGCTCCTCTGCAACCATAATTGAAAGTCAGATAACGTCAGTGCTGGAGGATCAATTATCCGGTATTAGTGGGATTGATCAAATTGAGTCAACCACACGAAATAGTATGTCGCAAATCATGATTACCTTTGAGCTTGGTTATGATCTTAATACTGGCGTTAGTGATGTTAGAGATGCGGTATCTAGAGCGCAGAGGTCTTTACCTGATGAAGCTGATGATCCGATTGTCTATAAGAACAATGGCTCTGGTGAAGCCTCCTTATATATTAATTTGAGTTCTTCTCAAATGGATCGGACACAGTTAACTGATTACGTTGATCGAGTACTTCTAGATAGGTTCAGTCTCATTTCGGGTGTGAGTTCTGTGGATATATCAGGCGGTCTTTATAAAGTAATGTACGTCAGGCTAAAGCCAGCTGAAATGGCAGGGCGTGGAGTAACAACAGCCGATATAACCACTGCGCTTAATAATGAAAATATTGAGAGCCCAGGCGGGGAAGTACGTAATGACCAAATCGTTATGTCTGTTCGCACCGCGCGAAGCTACAACGCAGCTGAAGACTTTGAATATTTGGTGGTAAAGCGAGCCAGCGATAATGCTCCAATATATCTCAAAGATGTGGCTGATGTGTTTATTGGTGCTGAAAATGAGAGCTCTACTTTTAAAAGTGATGGCATTGTTAATGTCAGCATGGGGATAGTGCCGCAGTCTGACGCTAACCCGCTTGATGTGGCTGAGCGGGTTCACGATCAAGTGGAAAAAATCCAGAAGTTTTTACCAGAGGGGACTCGGCTTGCCATTGATTATGACTCGACAGTATTTATAGAACGCTCTATCACAGAAGTCTATAACACTTTATTTATCACAGGTGGTTTAGTTGTTCTCGTTCTTTATATTTTTATTGGCCAAGTTAGGGCGACCCTTATTCCTGCTGTTACCGTTCCGGTTGCTTTAATCTCTTCTTTTATTGCCGCTTACTACTTTGGTTTTTCAGTAAACCTTATTACTTTGATGGCACTTATTTTATCCATTGGTTTAGTTGTTGATGATGCTATCGTGGTGGTAGAGAACATCTTTCATCATATTGAAAGAGGTGAGAAACCGCTCCTAGCAGCTTATAAAGGAACGCGAGAAGTTGGATTTGCTGTTGTGGCAACCACATTGGTTTTGGTGATGGTTTTTCTACCGATCTCTTTTATGGATGGCATGGTTGGATTATTGTTTACAGAGTTCTCTGTTTTGCTCGCTATGGCTGTTATTTTTTCGTCTCTCATTGCATTAACTTTAACTCCTGTGCTGAGTAGCCATCTATTAAAAGCGAATGTGAAGCCAAATCGATTTAACCAATGTGTTGATCGTCTGTTTTCTCGTCTTGAAACTGGTTATCGAAAGCTACTCTCAATGGCGTTAAAGTGGACTTGGGTTGCTCCTATTATTATCTTCGCTTGTGTAGCAGGGAGCTGGGGGCTAATGCAACAAATTCCTTCTCAATTAGCCCCATCAGAAGACCGTGGAGTTGTGTTTGCTTTTGTCAGGGGGGCTGATGCAACTAGCTACAACCGAATGGCGGCAAATATGGAGGTCGTTGAGCAACGTTTACTGCCAATGTTGGGAGGAGGCTTTCTCAAATCATTTAGTATTCAGTCACCTGCTTTTGGTGGTAATGCTGGCGATCAGACTGGATTTGTTATCATGATACTTGATGATTGGAATGATCGTGATGTTACGGCTTTACAAGCTTTAGCTAAAGTAAAACAATCGCTTAGTGGAATTCCTGATGTGCGGATATTCCCGTTTATGCCAGGCTTTCGAGGTGGTTCAAGCGAACCAGTCCAGTTTGTTTTGGGTGGAGCTGACTACTCAGAACTAAAAGTCTGGGCAGAGAAAATAGAGCAGCTTGCCGAAGCTTCTCCCATGATGGAAGGCGCTGATATTGATTACTCAGAGCGTACACCAGAGCTGGTGGTGAATGTTGATAAACAGCGCGCAGCTGAGCTAGGTATCAGTATCTCAGATATTTCTGACACGCTTGAAATTATGCTGGGAGGGAAAAGTGAAACGACCTTTATTGAACGTGGTGAAGAATACGATGTGTATTTGCGTGGCGATGAAAACCGTTTTAATAATGCAGCGGATTTTAGTCAAATATACTTAAGAACCAGCTCTGGCGAGTTAGTCACTTTAGATGCGGTAACTAAGATAGAAGAAGTCGCTTCATCTATCCGCTTGTCTCATTTCAATAAACAAAAATCAATCACAGTAACGGCCAACTTGTCAGAAGGCTATACCCTAGGAGAGGCGTTAGACTACTTAGACCAACAAGCTATTGAGATATTACCAGGCGATGTGTCGGTAAGTTATGCCGGAGAATCTAAAGATTACAAGGAGAATCAATCGAGTATTTTACTGGTATTTGGTTTAGCTTTGCTTGTTGCCTACCTAGTATTAGCAGCGCAGTTTGAGAGTTTTATAAACCCTCTAGTTGTGATGTTTACGGTACCCATGGGAATATTTGGTGGTTTTATAGGGCTGCTTGTGATGGGGCAAGGGCTTAACATATATAGCCAAATAGGCATGATAATGCTGATTGGTATGGTAACCAAGAATGGTATTTTAATTGTCGAGTTTGCTAACCAGCTTCGTGACAGAGGTTTTGCATTTGAAAAAGCGATTATTGATGCGTCAGCTCGACGCTTACGACCTATCATGATGACGGCTTTCACTACCTTGGCTGGCGCGATACCACTGATCTTTTCTTCTGGTGCTGGATATGAGAGTCGAGTGGCTGTCGGGAGTGTTATTTTCTTTGGGATGGGCTTTGCGACTTTAGTTACTTTGTTTGTTATTCCTGCAATGTATCGACTTATTTCAGTATCAACTCGATCGCCTGGGTATGTCGAAGCTGAATTAAACAAGGAACTTAGCCATGATGTTAAAGCGCGCAGCTCACACTAAATTTCACCTAGCTCCTTATTACTAAGGAGCTAGGTGAATTGATGCTATCCGTAGTTGACAGAGTAGCGGGTAGGTTTGTGATTCATTATCAGAACTATGTTGAGTAAAATAGCGCCTAGAATAGATAAAGCTATGTTGGTGAGTGAAACAAAAAAACACGAAGTGATGAGAATACAGCAGTCAATGGCTAGCTGAGATTTGCCAGCAGAAACTCCATATTTATCATGTATAAATAAGCAAAGTACATTGAATCCGCCAAGGCTTGAGCAATGGCGGAATAAAATCAGCATACCTAACCCCATCAACAGCCCTCCCGCTATAGCGCAGTACATGCTGTTGATTGTTTCTAGGCTGATTACAAGGTAAAGGTGATCCGACAGTACAGACACTAGAGCACCTGAAATGATACTACTTGTGGCAAATCGAGAACCAAATCGACGCCATGCAAGAACATAAAACGGACAGTTGGTCAGGAAGTAAACTATTCCAAAAGAAAGCGGTACGAATTGACTAAACAAAAGTGCTAAGCCTGTTGTACCACCGGTTAACAATTCGGCAGATTTAAGAAAGAAAATACCTTGTGCGACAAGAAATGAGCCGGTTAAAATCGCCATCCAGTCTTCTTTGGGTGAATGTTTGTCCATTGAATAAAAATAAAATAGTTAATAAGGGCTGGCATGGTAGTGAAAAAAAAACGATTTCGGTAGCTTGGTAGATACATTTCAGGTAAACCTATGTAATTATCTTTTTACGATCTGTAAAGAGAAAAATTGACACTTTTGTTATCCATAGATTTTTTTTTGCAACAATAAATGACATCTTCTGCGGCACTTCATGAAAAGCCTTTACAAGAAAAAGTATAATTTTCTCTTTATGGCTATCATCAAATTATGTAAAATGCGCGCTATTAACGCGATGCAAACGTTTGCGTGGGTTCGTTCACGTAGATTAATAGGTTATTCGTAGATTTTTATTAATTTCAGTTTAACTCTGAGTTAGGAGATATAGATGCTAAAGCGTGATATGAACATTGCAGATTATGATGCGGAATTATTCACAGCTATCCAAGAAGAAACTCGTCGCCAAGAAGAGCATATAGAACTTATTGCGTCAGAGAATTATACCAGTCCACGAGTGATGGAAGCACAAGGTTCTCAACTTACTAACAAGTATGCCGAAGGGTATCCCGGTAAGCGTTATTACGGTGGCTGTGAGTATGTTGATAAAGCTGAAGCCTTAGCGATTGATCGCGCATGCCAACTGTTTGGTTGTACCTATGCTAATGTTCAGCCTCATTCTGGTTCACAAGCAAATAGTGCTGTTTATATGGCGTTACTTAACCCTGGCGACACTGTGTTGGGAATGAGTCTAGCCCATGGTGGTCATTTAACTCATGGCTCACCGGTTAACTTCTCCGGCAAGCATTATAACATCATTCCTTATGGTATTGATGAAGCAGGCCAGATTAACTACGATGAAATGGAATCACTGGCATTAGAGCATAAACCAAAGATGATCATTGGTGGTTTTTCAGCTTACTCTCAAATTGTTGATTGGGCACGTATGCGTGAAATTGCCGATAAAGTTGGAGCCTATTTATTTGTTGATATGGCTCATGTTGCTGGCCTTATTGCTGCCGGTGTTTACCCTACACCTGTCCCACATGCCCATGTCGTGACGACAACCACCCATAAAACACTTGCAGGCCCTCGTGGTGGATTAATTCTGTCCAATGCTGGTGAGGAAATGAATAAGAAGCTCAATTCTGCGGTATTTCCAGGTGGCCAGGGTGGCCCACTAATGCACGTTATTGCGGGTAAGGCAGTTGCTTTCAAGGAAGCACTTGAGCCTGAGTTTACTGCTTACCAAGAACGTGTGGTTAAGAATGCCAAAGCAATGGTTGCTCAGTTCCAAGAGCGCGGGTATAAAATTGTCTCGAATGGCACTGAAAATCACCTGTTTTTAGTTGATTTGATTGACAAAGATATTACTGGTAAAGATGCTGATGCAGCGTTAGGCTCTGCCAATATTACGGTTAACAAGAATTCGGTACCTAATGACCCACGCAGCCCGTTTGTAACATCTGGTATTCGTATTGGATCGCCAGCTATTACTCGTCGTGGCTTTACTGAAGTGGACGCTAAAGAGCTTGCTAACTGGATGTGTGATGTGTTGGACAATATCGGTAACGAAGACGTGATCGCGGCAACAAAAGCCAAGGTGCTCGATATTTGTAAACGCCTGCCAGTGTATGCCTAGCGACAAACATGATGGCTTTGACGGCCTATCATCGGTTTTTTAAAGGGGCTTGTTTGTCCTTTTGTCGACGATAATGATGTAAAATTAAAAGGGCCGATAATATGTTATCGGCCCTTTTTTTGATTTCTGGTTTGCTTACTTTGCAATGCTGAGTAAGGTGCCTGATTTACATTTAAATGAGTAGTACTTACGGCTTTCATTAAACTTGCCTAAGCCTTCACCATCACAGTAATCGATATTTATATCTCGCATGGTTTCAAGGGTCGCTTCCGTCGTTAGCGCGAACTTTGAACCATCGGCACAAACGATACGTACGCGGCCATCATCACTGACAGAATACAGATCGACTTCAGTGTTACACAGCTCAAAAGAAGCCTCACGAAAATTGTCTTGCTGTGTATTAGAAGCACAACCTGCCAGCAGGGTGGCCAACGCGACGGCGATAAAACCGAATCTTTTCATAATCATTCCCTAGTCGATATACTTTTATTTATATTGTTGCGGCTAAGCCTATAGAAGAGTTGTGTCTCAATCAAGAAACCCAGAGAAAAAAAGACCATAGGTTAGCCATTCTAAACGATGCGAAAGTCGACATTACGTCACTTCGATACCTTGAGCTTGCAGATCTGCATGATACGATGAGCGAACAAATGGCCCACAGGCTGCATGCGTAAAGCCAAGTTCAAGCGCAATTTCTTTCAGTTCATCAAATTCAGATGGTGGAACATAACGCTCTACTGGAAGGTGATGACGGCTTGGTGCAAGATACTGACCAAGGGTTAACATAGTCACACCATGAGTACGTAGATCCTTTAGAACGTCAATAATTTCTTCTTTTGTTTCACCAAGGCCCATCATAATGCCTGATTTGGTTGGAACGTCAGGGTGTTGTTCTTTAAACTTTTGCAGAAGTTGTAATGACCATTTGTAATTAGCTCCTGGACGCGCCTTACGATATAAACGTGGGGCGGTCTCAAGATTATGGTTAAAAACATCAGGTGGGTTGTCTTTTAACAGCTCAAGTGCCACGTCCATACGACCCCTAAAGTCAGGAACTAAAGTTTCGATACGGATGCTGGGGTTTTTTGCGCGAATCTCGCGGTTGCAATCAGCAAAGTGTTTAGCGCCACCATCACGCAGATCATCGCGGTCTACTGATGTAATTACTACATATTTCAACTTCATATCTGAAATAGTTTGGGCAAGCTTTTGTGGCTCATTTTCTTCAGGTGCAACAGGTCTCCCGTGAGCAACATCACAAAAAGGACAGCGGCGAGTGCAGATGGCACCAAGGATCATGAAAGTTGCTGTTCCATGGTTAAAACATTCCGCTAAGTTAGGGCAAGATGCCTCTTCACAAACGGAATGAAGATTGTTTTTACGCATTGCAGATTTAATTTCTTGGATACGCTGGCTGTCAACAGGCAGTTTAATCTTCATCCAGTCTGGTTTGCGTAGAATTTCTTTTTTTTCAGTTGGCATATTCTTTACTGGAATTAGTGCCATCTTATCAGCGTCACGGTATTTAACGCCTTTTTCCATTTGGATTGGTTTACTCATGCTTTTTACTTCTCTTTGCTTCTCATCGCGTAGGAGAGGCTTCTGTGCTAAATTCTATTTGCTCGTAACCCAGCAAAGTGACAAGCTCTTCGACTAATGTCTTTTCAACTTGGGAAAGATCGTTTGGCCCACCAAGTTGGCTCATTTGGACCATTTCCATCCCCGCATAGCCACATGGGTTGATACGTAAAAAAGGTGATAAATCCATATTCACGTTAAGTGCTAACCCATGAAATGAACAGCCTTTGCGGATCCTTAGACCCAAAGAGCAGATCTTCTTATCATTAACATAGACGCCTGGTGCATCTGGTCGTGCTGTTGACTCTATATTGTAATGTTTTAATGTTTTGATAACGAGAGTCTCAATAGAGGTAACGAGCTCTCTTACGCCAAGTTTTCTGCGACGAAGGTTAATTAGGAAATAAGCAACTAATTGACCTGGGCCATGGTATGTTACCTGACCACCTCTATCGCTTTGAACGACAGGGATGTCACCAGTGTTGATTAAATGCTCTGCTTTGCCCGCTTGCCCTTGAGTAAAGACAGGGTTGTGTTCAACAAGCCATACTTGATCACTGGTATCCTCCGTGCGAGTATCAGTGAAGTCATGCATTGCTCGCCAAATGGGCTCGTAGTCCTGCCGCCCCAAGCGTTTTACAACAAGCTGGTTTTGCATTCCCGATCCTATCGTTAGTTAATCAAGTTTACAGATTATAAACTGGTTCGGTTTATGGAACTATATATTAGAGAGATATTTTTAACCATTTGAAGAAGAGTGTTATTTATATCTATCTGATATATTTAAATAAAGCATCATGAACTCTGGTTTGAAATTTATTGATTTAACCAAATAAATTTACAGAACCATGCGAACTATATCAATCTCGCCAAGCTCTTTATATAGAACTTCTACTTGTTCAATCGATGTTGCTGTGATCGTTATAGAAACAGAGTTGTAATTCCCTTTAGCGCTGGGTTTTACACTGGGGCTATAGCTACCTGGAGCATGTCTTTGTATGACTTCAAGCACCTTTTCCGGCAATTCCGGTTTAGCGTAGCCCATTACCTTGTAGGTAAAGGAACAAGGAAACTCAAGCAGATCTTTCAGTTTTGCATCTGAGTTAATAGTCAACATTTTTAAACTCCAAATTGGATGTCATTTAGCCAGCGCGAAATAGTACTGCTATTCAATTAAAATCTCAACAGGTCCCAAGAACAAAGAAAGCCGCTAAATGCGGCTTTCAAATCATGGAAGCTGGGATGATTAAAACATGCTCTTAAACAACATGACGATATAGTCCCAAAGACGACTGAATAAACTTCCTTGGTCTACATTCTCGAGAGCAAGAAGTGGGTATTCAGCGACATCTCCGCCTTCTAACTGATAGTATAGCTTACCGACAACATCGCCTTTCTTAATTGGTGCTTCAAGTTCTTTTTCTAGAACAAAACTGGCTTGAAGATTTTTTGCTTGGCCACGAGGAAGCGTTACATAGGTGTCTTGATCAAGGCCAAGAGCAACGGTGTCCTTATCACCCATCCAGATTTTTTCTTCGACAAAGGTTTCACCTGCTTTATGTGGTGCAACAGTTTCAAAGAAGCGAAAGCCGTAGCTTAGTAGTTTTTTGCTTTCTGATTTACGCGCGTTTGCGTTTTTGGTGCCCATCACAACAGCAACTAAGCGCATTTTTCCTTCGGTTGCTGAGCTGACTAGGCTGTACCCTGCACTGTTGGTGTGGCCTGTCTTTATCCCATCAACATTCATGCTCTTATCCCACAGTAAGCCATTACGGTTATACTGAGTGATGCCGTTATAGGTGTACTTTTTCTCTGAGTAAATACGATATTCATCTGGAACATCACGGATCAGAGCTTGACCCAGCAGTGCCATATCGTAAGGTGTGGAATATAAATTAGGGTTATCTAAGCCGTGTACATTAGCGAAATGTGTATCTTTCATACCTAGGCTATCTGCCCAAGCGTTCATTAAATCAACAAACGCACCTTCTGAACCTGCAATGTGTTCAGCCATTGCCACACTGGCATCATTACCAGACTGAATAATAATGCCACGGTTTAGGTCGTTTACTTTGACTGTCGTGCCCACTTCAATGAACATTTTTGAAGAGTCAGGGAAATTTTTAGCCCAAGCATTTTTACTTATTGTAACATCATCATCAGGAGATATATTTCCTTGTTCCAACTCTTGACCAATGACATAGCTAGTCATCATTTTAGTCAGACTTGCTGGTGATAGTTTTGTATTCATTTCTTGTTCTGCAAGCACTTTGCCTGAATGATAATCCATCAGAACATAGCCTTTAGCTGCAATTTGCGGTGCATCAGGCATGACGATCGGTGAGGCGAACGAGGGAGATGCGAATGTTGCAGAAAGCGCAATAGAAGAAGCAAAAACGGATTTAATTAGCGTTGTTTTTTTCATATTGACTACAGATTTTAATAAACTGTCCATATCTTAACAGAAACAATCTCTCAAGCCAGTGTGCTAAATGCATCAACTGGTTTGAGGACTACAGGGATTTTATAAAAGCATTCGAATAACCCATGATTTTAACTTGTTCTAATGTCTTTTGCGTCAACATATAGTCATCAAATGGGCCTAAAAAGACGCGGTGCATACTTTTATCTGAGTTTATATAGCTCTTAACAGAAAGGTTTTGACTCAAATCTTTAGCTAAAGTTCGAATTCTATCTTCATGTTGTGATGAAGCAACCTGAACGACAAATTTAGGCAGTGCTTTCTGTTTGTGCTCTGCGCTAGGTTTTTCTACTGAAATGACTTCAAGTTTGATATTGGCAGTACCAGTACGTATCACGTCGAGTTTAGTTGCTGCAGCGTAGCTAAGATCAATAACACGCCCTTGGTGAAAAGGGCCTCTATCATTGACTCTAACAATGGCAGTTTTGCCATTGTCTTTATTGGTGACTTTTACATAGCTTGGAATGGGCAATGTTTTATGGGCGGCGGACATTGAATACATATCATACACCTCACCATTTGATGTCAGGTGGCCATGAAACTTTTTTCCATACCAGGAGGCTATCCCTTCTTGGGTAAAGCCTTGAGGCTCTTTGATAATCGAATAATTTTTTCCTCTTAGGGTGTAGTCACGATTTCCACCTATGCTGTAAGGCTCATATTGAGGATGAGCATCTTCAATATGATCAACAGAGATCGGTGAATTTGGAGCAAGGTCATCGTCGATAGAATAACGTTTTGATGGTGAAGAGGAACAGCCAGCTAAAACGATAACGACAAAAAGCATACCGAGCCGAGGGTTACTAAAAATCATTTATGTTGCCTTTGAGAATGCTTTTCTGTGAGTGTGTATAGACATCAATATGCCAAATCCTGCCATTAGGGTTACCATTGACGTGCCTCCATAACTAATCAGAGGTAATGGAACCCCGACGACAGGTAGAATACCACTAACCATACCGATATTAACAAATACATAAACAAAGAAACTCAATACTATACTTCCTGCCATCATTCGGCCAAAGGCGGTTTGTGCTTTGCTGGCTAAAACAAGGCCGCGGCCAATCACAAATAAATACAAGCTAAGTAAGATTAAAATGCCAATTAACCCCCATTCTTCTGCAATGACAGCGAAGATAAAGTCTGTGTGGCGCTCAGGAAGAAATTCAAGTTGGGATTGGGTTCCTTGTAGCCAGCCTTTACCTGATATCCCCCCAGACCCGATAGCTATTTTGCTCTGAATAATGTGGTATCCAGCACCTAGAGGATCGGATTCTGGGTTAAAAAGAGTCCTGACTCTGACTTTTTGGTATTCCCTCATCATAAAAAACCATAAGATAGGTAAGAAAGCACCAAGGCTGCACACCGCAGCAAAAATAATTTTCCAACTGATGCCAGCAAGAAAGATAACGAAAATACCGGAAGCGGCAATCAGTATTGAGGTTCCAAGATCTGGTTGCTTGGCAATAAGAATGGTGGGTACACATACCATCACCAGTGAAATAACTAGCGTTTGAAAACTAGGTGGTAGTGAGCGCTTACCAATAAAACGTGCCACCATCAAAGGTACTGCTAGTTTCAGGAGTTCCGAAGGTTGGAAGCGAATGAAGCCTAAGTTTAGCCAGCGCTGAGCACCTTTGGAGGACTCACCAAAAAATAGCACCCCAAGTAGCAAGAGTACGCCGACTGTAAACATGAGTGGAGCAAGTGTTTCATAGGTCCGAGGTGGTATCTGCGCAAGTAAGACCATGATACCCAGTGATAAGGCCATGCGCATTGCTTGTCGCTCCATCATTCCTAGGTTCTGACCACTGGCGCTATACATTACGACGAGACCAAAGCCCATTAATACCAAAATCCCAAGTAGCATAGGGAGGTCGATATGGAAACGTTCAAATAGAGCTCGGTTTTGGCCTGTGGCGGGATCAAAATCCATGATTATTGTGCCTCTTTATCTTCTACTAATGCGTGATCAAAGACTTTTCTCACCAAAGGCCCTCCCTGTGATGAGCCCCCTCCAGCATTTTCTAACACAATTGTTACGACCAGCTCTGGATCGTTTAGTGGAGCAAAACCGGTAAATAAAGCATGATCGCGTAAATGTTCGGCAATCTCTTCGGCATTGTATTCTTCATCTTCACTTAAACCAAAGACTTGAGCGGTACCTGACTTCCCACCGCTGATATATGGCGTTTTGTAGAATGAGCGACGAGCAGTACCTTTTTTTCCGTGGTTTACCAAGCGCATACCTTCTATAGCTATATCCCAAAAGCGGTTTTTGACTCCTGTAATTGGCGGGTAGGTTTCAATATTAGTTAGTACTTGATCTTCAAATGGCTGGCCATTGTCTATAGTCCCTCTTAGGAGGTGAGGAGCCATTACTTTGCCTCGGTTGATTAGCACTGAGGTTGCTTTCGCTATTTGCATTGGGGTGGCAGTCCAATAGCCTTGTCCAATACCTACGGGAATAGTGTCCCCTTGATACCAAGGAACGCGGTGGCGGGACATTTTCCATTCCTTAGTAGGCATATTTGCCTTACTTTCTTCATAGATATCAATACCTGTTTTTTCGCCAAAGCCAAACATCGACATCCAGTTCGATATACGGTCAATTCCCATGTCGTAAGCAATTTGGTAAAAAAAGGTATCCACAGATTCTTCGATTGATTTTATAATATTGACTTTACCATGCCCCCAGCGTAACCAATCTCTAAATGGTTTTGTCTTTGAATTGGGTATTTTCCAATAACCAGGGTCGTTGCGTGTGGTATACGGGGTGACGACACCTTCTTGAAGCGCAGCAACTGCCATAAAAGGTTTAATGGTAGAAGCGGGTGGATAAATACCTAAGGTAGCTCGATTGACTAAGGGACGATTTTTGTCATTGAGTAGGGCATTATAGGCTTTGCTAGATATGCCATGTACAAAGGAATTTGGGTCATAACTTGGACTAGAAACCATAGCTAAAACACCATTGTTATTGGGATTCAGCACAACGGCACTACCACGACGCTCGGCAAGTAATTGATGGATATACAGTTGTAGGTCAATATTTAAGTTGAGGACAATGTCTTTACCTGGAGATGGCGGAATATATTTAAGCGTACGAATAATGCGACCACGGCTGTTTACTTCGACTTCTTGGTAGCCAGCGGTCCCGTGCAATAAGTCCTCATAATAGCGCTCTATACCGAGTTTACCTATATCTCGTGTTGCCTGATAATTACCATCTTTGCCTTCACGGCTAAGCCTTTTAATGTCTTTATCATTGATTCTTGATACATACCCAATGACATGGGTGAGTACTTCCCCATAAGGATAATGTCGTTTGAGGTTTGCATTGACAGTCACGCCGGGGAACTTATGCTGATTGACGGAAAATTTGGCGACTTGTTCTTGAGTTAATTGTGTCAAAATAGGCACGGATTTAAAACGGCGTGAATGGCGCCGCTCACGTTCAAAGCTTTCAATTTGTTCGGGAGTGATATCTAGATACTTCCGCAGTCGTTTTATAGTCACCTGCATGTTTTTAATTTTTTCTGGGATAATTTCTAAGCTAAATACAGGGCGGTTTTCTGCAAGTAATTTACCATTACGATCGTAGATAAGACCACGGTTTGGGGCAATGGGCACAATTTTAATGCGATTATCGTTGGAACGCGTTTTGTAATCCTGATATTGATTAATTTGAATGTTGTAGAGGTTGGCAACCAGTATGCCAACAACAGTGATAATTCCAATGAAAGCGGTGATAGCACGGCTCTTAAATAGCTTTGCTTCTTCTTGATAGTCCCTAAACCGGGTGTGCTTCCTTATCATTGGGTTTTTTATTCTCGGTGATATGGGTGGTTTGTGGTTATACTCCAAGCACGATAAAGGCTTTCTGCCATGACAATCCTCACTAATGGATGTGGGAGCGTTAGAGCTGACAGTGACCAGCTTTGTTCGGCTGCAGCTTTGCAGGCCGGATCAAGGCCCTCTGGCCCACCAATTAGAATAGATACGTCGCGGCCATCTAGCTTCCAGTTATCGAGCTGCTGTGCCAATTGCTGGGTATCCCACTTTTTACCGGGAATATCTAGAGTAACGATTCTATTTCCTTTTGGTATCGAAGCTAACATAGCTTCGCCTTCCTTTTGTAAAATTCTTGCTATATCAGCATTTTTTCCGCGTTTTCCTGCGGTGATTTCAACCAGTTCTAGGGGCATATCATGAGGAAAACGACGTTTATATTCTTGAAAGCCGTCCTCGACCCATTTGGGCATTTTGTTACCAATTGCAATCAACTGTAGCTTCATTAATTAGCCCCAGAGCTTTTCTAATTGATAAAGCTCACGTTGCTCTTCTTGCATGACATGGACTATGGCGTTACCCATATCAAGCACCACCCATTCTCCTTCGGTATCGCCATCAATACCCAGTGGCTCAAGACCTGCATTTTTCGACTCTTTGGCAACATGTTCAGCTATCGAGTTAACATGGCGTTTTGAAGTTCCAGTACAAATAATCATGTAGTCGGTAATACTCGATTTACCTTTAACGTTCAAGGTTTTGATATGTTGTGCTTTCATGTCATCTGCTTTTTCGACTAAAAAATTATTCAGTTGTTCATGTTGCAAGGTATTGTCCTCATTTTTAGGTAAATCAAAGCACGGCAGTATATCACGCTTTTTATAGCTCAATTTTTGGCAGGCACATCTCAATACTCAACTGCTGTAACAATGGCCAACAGGAAGTCTCATATTGAGTTTTGGAAAGAATTTCTGCTTTGGCAATTAACTGCATTAATTGTGTTAGCTTATTTTTTGATAGTCGGTTCAATGCACTAGAGTAGAGAGCTCGCTTTGATTGCCAGATTTTATGAGATTCGAAGATTTGACCTATGGGTTGAAATTGTATTTTCTGTTGTATTGTGAGTAGTAATATGAGTTCTTTCTGTACTGTTCTAAGAAGAATTGTAGGTTCAATTCCCTCCGCTTGTAACTGGCGTAATATGCGTTGGCTACGTTTGGCTTTACCGATAAGTAAAGCATCAGTCCAATGAAATACGCTATAGTGGTTACTGCGGCTGAGCGACTCTTGAAGTCTGATTAAGTTTAATTGTCCATCGGGGTAGAGTAAAGCGAGCTTTTCTAAGCTTTGTGTCAGAGCAAATAAATTGCCTTCATGCCATTGTGCCAGTAATTGAACAGCTTCTGTGTCAGGTTGAAGTTTCATTTTCCTGCAACGAGTTTGCACGAATTGAGGCAGCTTGCTGAGATCTGGAGTGAGGCAGTTTACCCAACACCCCCGTGAAAAGAGTGTTTTAAACCATTTAGCATTTTCCTGTGCCTTAGTCAGTGTTTTACCTACGATGACCAAAATAATATCATTATGCAGCATATCCGCTAGGTTTAATAATGCATTAGCAATGCTGGCGTTTACACCAGCATCAGGAAGCTCTAGTTCAATCAACTGCCGCGATGAGAATAAACTCATGCTTTGGCAGCAATGATAGATTAGATTCCAATCGAAGCTAGCATCAATAGCAAAGTTGTGTAGCTCCTCAAAGCCCTGAGCAAAAGTTACTTCTCGAATTGATTGACGTGATTCTTGCAGTAGTAGTGGCTCATTGCCAAACAACAAATAAGTTGAGTGAAGCTGTTTGTCCAGTTGTTCTGGAAGTCTTTCAGCAAAAAGACGCATTACACGGTTACTCTACACTGTCAATGTCTGATGAATCTTTGGAGGCTTGCTCATCAAATGACTCAAGTTCTTCTTCAGTCAATATATGCCCAGCTTTAATATCTGAGCGCAATCGAGCCATCTGACGAATAATCTGCCCTGTAGTAAACAGACGCATTTCATCTTCAATCATGTCCCTCTCAACTGATTTTGCTAATGCGGTCAACGGGTTTTCTAGATAACTACGACTTACGCTTGTAGAGAAGGTTTTATCACCTAAGTCGGGGATGGTGACACGGTATGTTGCTGTATAAGTGAGTTCTTTTTCAGCGGCGGTCGTATTTTGATAAAGCGATAAGGTTCGCTCACCCACTCCTTCACCTATGATGTGCAGGTTGGGTATATTCTCTGATGGCGCAACAAGTTTTACTTCATTGATGCGTAATTGAGCTTTCATCATTCTTGTGAATGAACTGTATTTGTCATAGCTGGTGAGTGAAAGAGTACCGAGCTCTTCAGGGATTGAGTAATCGCCCCGCAGATGAAATCCACAAGCTGATAATAGGCTTGCGGTAAGAATGACGCTGACAAATTTTGTAAAAGATATTGAGATTAGGCGCATTAGTGAAACTTTCTCAGTTATAGGAATACTTATCTTAATCTACTCAGTGAATACACTGAGATAAGTAAAGCAGGTGAAACGTTTACCCTGCTTTAATTTAGGTTTCGAGTTAGTTTGCTACTATGTTCAATAATTTACCAGGTACGTAAATCACTTTACGAATGGTATTGTCTTGTGTGAACTTGGTAACATTTTCATCATTAAGGGCAAGCTTTTCAACTTCCTCTTTTGTTACGTCTGCTGGTACAGTCAATTTACCGCGCAGCTTACCATTAACCTGAACGATAATTAATTTCTCATCTTCAACTAATGCATTTTCATCGTGCGCAGGCCATGTTGCACTATCGATATCAGATTCCCCAAGAGCTGCCCATAGTTCGAATGAGATATGCGGAGTAATTGGATAAAGCATTGTGACAACAGCTTTTAGTGCTTCAGCAAGGATGGCACGATCTTGCGTGGACTCTTGAGGTGCTTTTGCTAGCTTGTTCATTAGTTCCATGATAGCTGCAATTGCTGTGTTGAATGTCTGGCGGCGAGCAATATCGTCAGTGACTTTGGCAATAGTCTTGTGAACATCGCGACGCAATGCTTTTTGGTCGCCAGATAAAGTGGCAGTATCAACAGCAACAGCAGAGCCTTTTGATGCATGCTCATTAACCAGTTTCCATACACGCTTTAGGAAGCGATTAGCGCCTTCCACGCCAGATTCTTGCCACTCAAGGGTCATATCTGCTGGTGAAGCAAACATCATGAATAGACGGACAGTATCAGCGCCGTACTTGTCTACCATCTCTTGTGGGTCAATACCGTTGTTCTTAGACTTTGACATTTTGATCATGCCTGAGTGAGCAACATCACGACCTTGGTTATCTTTTGCTGAAGTAATGCGGCCTTTTCCATCACGATCGACTGTTACATCTGTTGGGGTTACCCACTCTTTACCACCTTTGTCGTTTTCAAAGTAGAAGGCATCTGCCAGAACCATACCTTGGCAGAGTAGTTTCTTGAATGGTTCGTCAGATGTTACGTAACCAGCATCACGCAATAGCTTGTGGAAGAAGCGAGAGTATAGAAGGTGCATACAAGCATGTTCGATACCACCTACGTACTGATCTACTGGCAACCAATAATTGGCTTTTTCAGGGTCTAGTATATCTTCTGCTTGAGGTGAGCAGTAACGAGCATAATACCAAGATGATTCCATGAAGGTATCGAAGGTATCTGTTTCACGTAGAGCTGGTTTTCCATTATGGGTTGACTTGGCCCATTCTTTATCAGCTTTAATTGGACTAGTTACACCATCCATTGCCACATCTTCTGGTAGAATTACTGGTAGTTTATCAGCCGGTACTGGATGTACCTCACCATCTTCAGTAGTAACCATCGGAATTGGTGCGCCCCAATAACGTTGACGAGATACACCCCAGTCACGTAGGCGGAAGTTAACGGTTTTATGTCCTTTACCTTCTGCTTCCAGTTTTGCTGCGATGGCATTGAAGGCGGATTGGAATTCAAGGTCATCGAATTCACCTGAATCAAACAAAACACCCTTTTCAGTGTATGCTTCTTCAGAGATGTTTAGTTCGCCACCATCAACGGGCTTGATTACTGGCACTATATCTAGGCCGTATTTAGTCGCGAACTCGTAGTCACGTTGATCATGTGCAGGAACTGCCATTACAGCGCCTGTACCGTAATCCATTAAAACAAAGTTAGCGACGTAAATTGGGACTTCACGACCATTTAATGGATGAATAGCAGTCAGGCCTGTCGCCATTCCTTTCTTCTCCATTGTGGCAAGTTCAGCTTCTGCAACCTTGTTATTCTTACACTCTTCGATAAATGTAGACAACTCTGGGTTATTTTCTGCTGCGGTAGTAGCAAGAGGGTGACCGGCAGCAATACCCACATATGTAACACCCATCAGTGTATCAGGGCGAGTGGTATAGACTTCTAGATCTTGCTGACCGTTTACTTCAAACTTTAGTTCAACCCCTTCAGAGCGACCGATCCAATTACGTTGCATGGTTTTGACCATTTCAGGCCAGCCATCTAGGTTATCTAGCTCATCTAAAAGTTCTTGGGCGTATTCAGTGATTTTAATAAACCACTGGGGAATTTCTTTTTGTTCTACTGGTGTATCACAGCGCCAGCAGCAACCATCTTCCACTTGCTCGTTGGCCAGTACTGTTTGATCGTTAGGGCACCAATTGACCGAAGAGGTTTTCTTATAAACTAAGTCTTTGCTGTATAGCTTAGTGAAAAACTCTTGTTCCCAGCGGTAGTATTCAGGTGTGCATGTTGCAAACTCACGGTTCCAGTCATAGCCAAAACCGAGTAACTTAAGCTGGTTCTTCATGTACTCAATATTTTCATAAGTCCAAGGTGCAGGCGCAGTGTTATTCTTTACTGCTGCATTTTCTGCCGGAAGACCGAATGCATCCCAACCGATAGGTTGCATGACATTTTTGCCCTGCAAGCGTTGAAAGCGAGAGACAACATCACCGATAGTGTAGTTCCGTACGTGACCCATGTGCAGTCGACCACTTGGGTAGGGGAACATAGAGAGACAGTAGAATTTTTCTTTGTTTGGTTTTTCACTTACGACAAAGGTTTTATTGTCATCCCAGTGCTTTTGAACTTTTTGCTCAATATCTTGTGGGTTGTATTGTTCTTGCATCGATGATATCCGGTTATCTTGGAAATTGTGAGTTCAGTTAGAACAGACATAAATAGATCGTCATAGAATACCTAAAGGAGAGGAGTTCAACAATAGCTTACTCAGTTCAATTGTTCGAAGGAGACGACTATGTCTAAAAGCAAATTGGGTTATGAGGAAATGTTTGAGGATGTGGTTGAAGTACTTAAGCACAGCCCAGATGAAATTAATCGTGTTCTGGAAACCTCAGAAAAGTTAGTTGAAGCGGCAAATGATTTGACCAAAGATGAACTAGCTTTGGTGTCTGCGTATGTAAAATCAGATTTAAAGGAGTTTTCTGAAAGTTTTGAAGAGTCAAAAGGGGGGCCTTTTTACTTAATGGTTGCAGATTCAATATGGCAGGGTTTGTTAGAGATTACCGATAGAACAAAAGTGGAATGGGTCGAACTGTTTGATGATCTTGAACATCAAGGCTTGTATCAGGTAGGAGAGGTGATTGGTTTAGGTATTTTAGTTTGTGATGAATGTGGGCATAAGATTCAATACAACCATCCTACCGTTGTCATCCCATGCATTAAATGTGGTTGTAAGGGCTTTAGCCGTAAAGCGTTGAAGCCATAATTTATTCTAATTAATAATGCACTTCAATTGATAAAGGGCTAAGTAGCTACCTAGCCCTTTAATCCCATTTAGTCTTTCAGCCGCCAGCCTATAGCTAAACTAAAGAATACCCAGATATAAAGTGGCCATGTACCAAACTTATGAAAAGGAGTCTGGCCACTTGTAGACGTGACTTGAGTGCGAAGGACGCCAGTTTCAAATTGAGGAAGTTGAGCAATGACCTTTCCTCGATAATCAGTAACAGCAGTAACTCCGTTATTTGTTGAACGGATTACCGGTTTCCCCAGCTCCATGGCGCGCATACGTGCAATCTCCATATGCTGGAGTGGACCAATGGATTTACCAAACCATGCGTCATTTGACAGTGTGAGGATAAAATCCGTTTCTGGTGTTACATTTCGGCGAACCTGCTCGTTAAATATAATCTCATAACAGAGTGCAGATGCTATATGCCTAGCATTTGCCACTATGTTAGTTTGAATAAAGTCCCCACGGGTAAAGGATGACATGGGGAGATTAAATAAAGGGGCTAATGGCCTTAAAATGTTTTCAAACGGCACGAACTCACCAAATGGCAGTAAATGATGCTTGTGGTATCGCATATCCATATTTAGGCGATAATCGCCGTAATTGGTTTTACCTAATGTAAGAATGCTATTAAAAAATTTGCCATTTTTATCTTGATTGAGGACACCTGTAACAATCGCACTATCATTCATTTTCCCAGCTGAATCGAGATTACTTAAATAGGAAGGGATCTCAAATTCAAATGCTGGAATTGCTGCTTCGGGCCAGATGATAATATCGGCATCCCAGTTTTCACGGGTAAGGTCGGTATACTTCATTATGGTTGGCCAGCGCTGCTGAGGTAACCATTTTTTGGCTTGATTCACATTGCCTTGAATGAGCGCTAGCTTAGTGGTGCTTTCTGGATTTAGCGTAACCCAGTGAGTGGATTGTAAGCCGTAGCCAGTAAATAATACTGTTAATGGAATGAGAAAATGCATCCATTGTTTTTTCATTATGGCATAGGCGATTGAACCTGCTGAAACGATCAAAAGCAGAGTAATGAGTTCCACCCCACCTATAGGTGCGAAGTTAACTAGTGGGCCATCAATCTGGCTATAGCCAAGCCATAACCAAGGGAATCCAGTCATAACCCAACCCCTTAGCCAATCACAGCATAACCAGATGGCTGGCGCAGCTATAAGAAAGCGTATGCGATTATTTTGCCTAAAGTAACGGTTTAGAACCCAAGCGAAAAGCCCAGAATATATAGCAAGATACCCTATCAATAGAGACATAAGGAAAAGACTGGCAATTTTTGGCATACCACCGAATTTATCAATACTAATATGTACCCAGCTTATACCTGTGGCAAATTGACCTAACCCCCAAGCATAACCAATCCAAAGAGCAGATCTACTTGACTGATTGTGAATCAATATCATTAGCAGAGCAGGACTAAGAATCCCAATTGGCCAAATCTGGTAGGGAGCAAAAGCAAGTGTGGTGAGAGCGCCAATAAAAACGGCCGCTAGCGGCCGTTTTAGGCGATGAAAAAGTTTTATCATCATCGTAGTACTATCTAATAGAATTCGCGTTACTCTTCAGCTGTTTCTGGAAGAGGCTCTTCGTCGGGAATCGTTACTTGTAACTGCAAGACGCGACGATTATCGGCAGAGGTAACTTTGAAGTTATATTTATCAATTTCAACTACTTCTCCACGGGAAGGTAAATGGCCGAAAGCTGTCATCACTAAACCTCCTACAGTATCAACCTCTTCGTCGCTAAATGAGGTATTGAAGGTTTCATTAAACTCTTCGATGGTTGTAAGCGCTTTAACTGCGTAGGTGTGCTTACTCAGTTTGCGAATATCAAGCTCTTCTTCATCGTCAAATTCGTCTTCAATATCGCCGACGATCTCTTCAAGAATATCCTCGATTGTAACAAGGCCAGAAACACCACCGAACTCATCTACGACGATCGACATGTGGTATCGTTCTTCTCGGAACTCTTTAAGTAAGCGGTCAACGCGCTTACTTTCTGGAACCACTACTGCCGGGCGGATGACTTGTTCAATATCAAAAGGAGCACAGCCAGAGCCTAAGTATTTAAGTAAGTCCTTCGCCAATAGTATGCCTTCAACATGATCTTTGTCTTCACTAATGACAGGGTAGCGGGAATGCTGTGCATCGGTAATTAAGTGAACCAAAGCATCAAGATCATCACTACGATCAACAGTAACCATTTGGGAGCGTGGGATCATAATTTCACGTACACGCATCTCGGCAATCTCCATAACGCCTTCGAGCATGTCTCTGGTGTCATGGTCTATTAGGTCATTCTCTTCAGAGTCGCGAAATACTTCTACAAGCTCTTGGCGGTCTTTAGGATCGCCTTGAAACATTTGACCTATACGTTCGAAGAAGGACTTCCTACTCGGACCTTCAGATTTTTCTTTCTTACCTTCTGGAGAAGAAGGCGAATTGTCTTCGTTCATTATTTTTCATTTAAGTAACGCTATCAGATGTGTGATAGCACACATTAGTAGAACCAAATTTAATAAGGTATTAAATTCAAAATCTTATCTCACTACCTTTATTTGGTTACTACTCTTTTTCTGCAATATACGGGTCATCAAACCCCATAGATTGCATTATTTCAGTCTCGAGAGATTCCATTTCTTCAGCATCTTTATCCTCGATATGATCATAACCTAGCAGATGCAGGCTGCCATGTACAACCATATGGGCCCAGTGTGCCGTCAAAGGTTTGGATTGTTCCTTTGCCTCTTGCTCGACAACTTGTTTGCAGATTATGAGATCACCAAGAAGATCAATCTCTATTTCCATTGGAACTTCAAAGGGAAAAGACAATACATTTGTTGGTTTGTCTTTGCCACGATATTCATGGTTCAGTTGATGACTCTCGCTCTCATCAACAATTCTCACTGTCACTTCAGCTTGTGGCTGAAACTTATCAATCGTTGACGTTAACCAAAAATGGATATCTTCAAAGCTGGGCAAACCTGTTTCTTCTTTGACTGCTAATTGAAGGTCAAGTTCGATACTCATGATGGCTTTATCTCTGGTGTTGGCGTTGATTGAGAAGGAATGGTTTCCTGAGCCTTAGCATCACGTTCTTCACGGCAACGTTTTTCGTATTCTTTACGTTCCTTTTGATCTTGTGTTTCCCATTTCTCATAAGCGTTAACAATACGAGCAACGACTGGATGACGCACTACATCGTCTGACTGAAAAAAGTTAAAGCTGATTTCGTCGACTTCATTGAGTACTTCAACAGCATGGCGTAGTCCAGATTTAGCACCACGTGGCAGGTCGATTTGTGTTACATCGCCCGTAATAACCGCTCTAGAATTAAAGCCGACACGGGTAAGGAACATTTTCATTTGTTCGACTGTGGTGTTTTGACTTTCATCTAAAATAATGAAGGCATCGTTAAGTGTACGACCCCGCATGTAAGCCAGAGGCGCTACTTCAATTACATTGCGTTCAATCAGCTTTTCGACTTTTTCAAAGCCAAGCATTTCAAATAAGGCATCATACAGAGGACGTAGATACGGGTCGACTTTCTGGCTCAAATCTCCTGGCAGGAAGCCGAGCTTTTCACCAGCCTCAACTGCAGGACGTGTTAGCAAAATACGACGAATTTCCTGACGTTCTAATGCATCGACCGCAGCGGCAACAGCAAGGTAAGTTTTACCTGTACCAGCAGGGCCGATTCCAAAAGAAATATCATGGGTAACCATATTAACCAAGTACTGAGCTTGATTTGGAGTACGAGGCTTAATGATCCCTTTTTTGGTTTTGATAATGACTTCTTTACCATGCTCAAAACTGGGTTGAGCATCTTGTTCAAGAACTCCGGTTTCTTTGATAGCAAGGTGAATCTGGTCTGGCTCTATATCAGGGAAGTTGCCATGTATAGGACTAGTGCTGACGTAAAGAGTTTTGATGATTTCTAAAGCAGCAGCAGAAGTGTGTGGCTTGCCGACTATAGTGAAAAAATTGCCTCGATAGCTAATCTCGACGCCTAAACGGCGTTCTAAGTGTTTGATATTATCATCGAAAGGGCCGCAGAGGTTTGCAAGGCGGCGATTGTCTGAAGGTTCCAGATTGATTTCTAGAGTTACAATTTTATTGCTCAAAGTTGCCTCTCATTATTGGCCATGTTTAGAGCCCGATTTCGACCGGGCCCTAATGGCTTTGTATACCTCTATCTAAGATGGTCACTTAGACGAGTATTTTCAAGCTCAAGGAGTAAAGGTTACCACTCCGAGCTCATCTTCGCGTTTTGTTTTCGCCATCATTTGAGTTGGAGAAATGACGGTTCTCAGATCCATGTCTTTCTCAGTGCGAACAATGTCCCCGCGTAATGAATTAGCGAAGACATCAGTAATATTTACATCAACAAATTGACCGATTAGATCGGCATTTCCTTCAAAATTGACCACACGGTTATTTTCTGTTCGTGCGCGAAGCTCCATTAGATTCTTTTTAGAAGGCCCTTCAACAAGTACTCGTTGTTCTGTACCAAGCATTAGACGAGAATAGCGCATTGCTTGTGCGTTGATAGTTTGTTGCAATTCGTACAGGCGATCTTTCTTTTCTTGCTCTGATAAGTCACATGGGTAATCGGCAGCGGGTGTTCCAGGGCGAGGAGAAAAAATGAAACTAAAGCTCATATCAAAATCGACATCCTTAATCAGCTTCATTGTTGCTTGGTGGTCCATAGCGGACTCACCAGGGAAACCGACGATAAAATCTGAACTGATCTGAATATCTGGGCGAGCTTTACGCAGCTTACGAATAATCGATTTATATTCGATACCTGTATGTGGACGTTTCATCATTGTTAAAATGCGATCACTGCCACTTTGCACTGGAAGATGCAAGAAGCTAACAAGCTCAGGTGTATCCTCGTAGACAGCGACAATATCATCTGTAAACTCAAGTGGGTGGCTTGTAGTAAATCGTATTCTATCAATACCATCGATAGAGGCAACAAGGCGAAGCAGTTCGGCAAAACTACAGATATCTCCTTCGTGAGTTGCACCACGGTAGGCATTCACATTTTGCCCGAGTAAGTTAACCTCTCTTACGCCTTGGTCTGCCAATTGTGCAATTTCAAACAGTACATCATCGAGTGGACGACTAACTTCTTCACCTCGAGTATAAGGTACGACACAATAAGTACAGTATTTAGAACATCCTTCCATAATCGAAACGAACGCGCTTGCCCCTTCAGCTTTAGGCTCTGGCAAACGATCAAATTTTTCAATTTCAGGAAATGAGATATCCATAACTGGCGCATCATCATTTTGAGACTGCTTGATCATTTCAGGCAAACGATGCAAGGTTTGAGGGCCAAAAATAACGTCAACAAATGGTGCGCGTTGACGAATATGATCACCTTCTTGAGTGGCGACGCATCCACCTACACCAATGACGACCCCTTGTTTTTTATCTTTTAGGTTTTTCCAACGACCTAGTTGGTGAAATACCTTCTCTTGGGCTTTTTCGCGGATGGAGCAGGTATTGAGGAGTAATACATCTGCTTCTTCTGGTTCTTCTGTTAGCTCGTAGCCATTTGTTGCATTCAGTAGATCGGCCATTTTGGATGAATCATATTCGTTCATCTGGCAGCCCCAGGTTTTAATTAGCAGTTTTTTACTCATGTTGTTCGCTCGATCGTTAGTTTAAATTAAGGGAGCAAATCGCCCAGCGTGGAACAGTGTCGCCATTTTAATTGTTCGGCTATATTTTAGCCTGTTTTTTGGCGTCAAGCGGCGTATTGTACTGCTTTCAGTACCTACTGACTAGGGGCTTAAATAAAATCATTTTTTGACCATACATAGTAGAAAGTAGACCATATGGTAGATGAGGTTTTTAGTTACATTTTTGGCAGTGAAAAAGTACAATAAAGTATCCTACTAATTAAAGTTCAAAAAATGACCAAGTTTGATGTTGCCGTTATTGGCGGTGGAATGATTGGTGCCGCCGTGGCTGTCGGGTTTGCTAAGCAAGGCAGAAGTGTTGTTGTTGTTGAGGGTAGTGCGCCTGAGCCCTTTATATCCGATCAGCCGATGGATATTAGGGTTTCTGCTATTTCACATCATTCGGTATCGATTCTCGATGAGCTAGGAGCATGGCAAAGTATTTCAGAGAAGCGAATATGCCCCTATCGTCGTTTGGAAACTTGGGAGAATCCACATTGTCGAACCCGATTCCATTCTGATTCACTGGGAATTAGCCAACTCGGCTACATAGTTGAAAACCGTCTAATACAACTCGCCCTGTGGGAGCAATTTGCTCATTACCCCAATATTTCACTTCGTTGTCCAGATAAGTTAGCAGAGCTTGATTTTGGCCAGCCTTGCGTCATTACCTTATCGTCTGGACAAAAACTGAATGCTGATATAGTGGTTGGGGCAGATGGAGCAAACTCACGTGTTCGTTCATTAGCTGGTATTGGTGTTACGGCGTGGGATTATCGTCAACATTGTATGCTTATCAATGTTGAAACAAAGTTGGCTCAACAAGATATTACATGGCAACAGTTTACCCCATCTGGGCCTCGCTCATTTTTACCTTTATGCGGTCATCAAGGGTCATTAGTGTGGTATGACTCACCTAAGCGTATTAAACAGCTGTGCTCTATGACTAATGAGCAATTACGACAAGAGATCTTAACTCATTTTCCTGAAGAATTAGGGGATATCCAAGTATTGCAGTTTGGTTCATTTCCATTAACTAGGCGACATGCTCAAAAATACTCTGGCGATGCTTGTGTGCTAGTTGGAGATTCTGCTCATACTATCAACCCTCTCGCAGGTCAGGGTGTAAACATTGGATTTAAAGATGTAGAAGCTTTACTTGAAGTGACTTCAGGGCAAGGTTTGTTTTCGCAGCAAGTGTTGAAATTATACGAGCGTAAGCGTCGTCCTGATAATCTGATGATGCAATCAGGCATGGATATTTTCTACAAAACCTTTAGCAATAATTTAGCACCTTTGAAGTTTGCTCGTAATGTTGTCATGAAAATTGCGGATAACTCAGGCCCACTTAAAAAACAGGTTTTGAAATATGCTTTGGGGTTGAAGTAATTTACGTTGTTAATAAAAACGCAGCTAAGAGCTGCGTTTTAGGCGAATTTTTAATTATTGGCTACTTAGTTACGCGTAAAACAGGCGTTTCACCAACTGAAACTGTACCAGACAGCTTGTTCAGCTCTTTGATTTCATCCATGTTTGAAATGACAACAGGAGTTAATGTTGACTTAGCTTTCTCTTCAAGAAGTGCAAGATCAAATTCAATGATTGTGTCACCTGCTTTAACTGTTTGACCTTCTTCGGCGATGCGTTTAAAGCCTTCACCTTTGAGTTCAACAGTGTCAATACCAAAGTGAACGAACAGTTCTACGCCTTCATCTGATTCTATTGAGAAAGCGTGATTGGTTTCAAAAATTTTGCCAATAGTACCGTTAACAGGAGCTACCATCTTGGTGCCAGCAGGTTTGATAGCAATACCGTCTCCGACGATTTTTTCAGCGAAAACAACATCTGGTACATCTTCAATATTTACGATTTCACCAGATAGAGGCGCAATGATTTCAATTGCATCTGCGTCAGCGCTGTCGTCAGATACTAGCTTCTTAAGTTTGTCAAACAGACCCATTGTGTCATGCTCCTAACGTTTTTGTTCAATTCTGTCGAATTATAGTATACCAATCTCTGAAGATAGACGACTATTTTTAGCCGACTATCTTATTAGTATCAGTTAATTATTGAGATTTATCTGCAATAAATTTTTCTACAGTGGCTTCAATTTCTGCAAAGGTTGGTAAAGCAAGCGCTTGTTCAGCCATAGCTTTAACCTCACTGAAGTTTGAATTACGAATGACTTTTTTCACTTTAGGGATAGATATACCACTCATTGAGAACTCATCTAACCCCATACCGAGAAGCAGTAGTGTCGCTCGTTCATCACCAGCCAGTTCGCCACACATACCTGTCCACTTTCCTTCTGCATGTGAAGCATCAATCACTTGCTTGATTACATTTAATACAGCAGGGGATAATGGGTTGTATAAGTGAGAAATCATCTCGTTACCACGATCCACTGCGAGAGTGTATTGGGTTAAGTCATTGGTACCGATTGAGAAGAAAGTTACTTCTTTGGCTAAGTGATGAGCAATAGCAGCAGCGGCTGGTGTTTCTACCATAACACCAATTTCGATGTCTTCATCGAATGCATGCCCTTCATCACGTAGCTCTACTTTGTATTCTTCGATGGCTTTTTTAAGCTCACGGATTTCTTCAACCGAGATGATCATTGGGAACATGATACGCAGTTTACCGTGTGCTGAAGCACGTAGGATACCACGTAACTGGTCACGCAGTATCTCACGGCGATCCAAGCTAATACGAACCGCACGCCAACCTAGGAAAGGGTTCATTTCCTGTGGTAAGTCCATGTATGGCAGATCTTTATCACCACCAATATCCATAGTACGAATGATGACAGCTTCGCCATTCATTGCTTCTGCAACTTCTTTGTAGGCTTGGTATTGCTCTTCTTCGGTGGGTAGAGCATCTCGGTCCATAAATAAGAACTCGGTACGATACAGGCCCACACCTTCGCCGCCATTTCGTAGAATACCATCGCAGTCTTTGACAGTACCAATGTTACCGCATACTTCTACACGGTGACCATCTAGCGTTTCAGCGTGTAGATCTTTTAGCTTAGCAAGTTCTTCTTTTTCAGCGATGAAGGCGGCTTTGACTGCTTTTGCTTCATCAAGCTCTTTTTCTGATGGATTGATAGTGATTTTGTTATTAATAGCATCGAGAATCAGAGTATCACCGTTTTTCACTTGCTTAGTGATGTTATTTGTACCTACGATAGCCGGAAGTTCAAGGGAACGAGCCATGATAGAAGTGTGTGATGTACGCCCGCCAATGTCACAGGCAAATCCTAGCACATAGTCTAGATTAATTTGTGCCGTCTCAGATGGAGTAAGATCGTAAGCAACAAGAATAACTTCTTGATTAATATCACTTAAAGATACGATGTTAATACCGAGTGCATTTTTAACAAAGCGAGAGCCAATATCACGGATATCTGTTGCACGTTCTTTCAAATATTCGTCATCGAGTGATTCAAGAGCCACAGCTTGTTCTTCGATAACTGTGTGGATAGCATTATCAGCATGCATCTTGTCATTTTTAATCAGAGCAAGGATTTCCTCTTCTAGCTCTTCATCTTCAAGAAGCATAATGTGACCTTCAAAGATCGCTTCTTTTTCTTCACCAAATGTTTCCAGCGCTTTTTGCTTAATAATCTCAAGCTGAGCCGTTGATTTATCGCGTGCTTCAAAGAAACATGCAACTTCAGTTTCGACTTGCGCATCAGTTATAGAGTTGGTGTTTAGGACAATGTCATCTTCTTGAAGGAGTAGTGCTTTACCAATAGCAATACCTGGAGATGCTAGGATGCCTGAAATCATAGCCTTACCTTAAAGTGGTCAACTTAAAAACGGGAGAAAAATGGGTGCGCTAACGATAATCTTTAGCTTATATTCGGGTTTATTTCCAACAAAGCCATTTCATTTTTACAAAATGGCTTTAGAAATGCGAGATCGGATTAGTGTAGTTGGTCCATTAGAGCAACAAGGTGATCTACAGCTTCCTGAGCTTGAGGGCCTTCTGCTGAGATGGTTACTTGAGTTCCTTTAACTAGACCCAATGTTTGTAGCTTAAATAAGCTCTTTGCACTAGCACTCTTACCATTAGAAGTCACAGTAATATCCGCATCAAAGCCTTTCGCCTCTTTTACGAATTGTGCAGCTGGACGAGTGTGAAGGCCATTTTCTGCAGTGATTTCTACTTGCTTCTCGTACATGTCTTATACCCCAAATTGATTTATATTTTGATAGATTCTTAATCAGACTCAGCTTAACCTTTAAATGAATGTCGTGACAAACACACGATGCTCAATTAGTGTCATAAGTTATCTTGATTGCAAATTTTTCAGATATGATTTCGATCTGTGCCGGATTTCATAACCGATGCTAATTCTGGCTTCTCTATTATTTTGAAGCTAAAAATAAAACTGACCCGATATTACCAAAGGTGAGTCAGGGATCAACAAAAAAGCCCCATTTAGGGGCTTTTTTCGATGAAAAATTGATTTCGTCACGTATTACTGATGATTCTCTTTTTCTGTGAAGATACCAGCAAATAGAGCTGAGCTCAAATAGCGCTCACCTGAGCTTGGTAGAACAGTGACTATGGTTTTCCCTTTAAATTCAGGTAGCTCTGATATTCTGTTTGCGGCTACGACAGCAGCCCCCGAAGAAATACCAGCTAAAATCCCTTCTTCTTCCATTAGGCGTCTTGTCATAGTGATAGCTTCTTCTGAAGTTACCTGCTCAACGCGGTCAATTAGCTCTAAATCAAGGTTACCAGGGATAAATCCAGCTCCGATACCTTGAATCTTGTGCGGTGCGGGTTGAATTTCTTCACCTGCTAGAGCTTGAGTAATTACCGGAGACTCGGCTGGTTCAACAGCGACAGAAACAATGTTTTTTCCTTTCTCAGCTTTGATATAGCGGCTTGTTCCGGTAATTGTTCCTCCGGTACCAACTCCAGCGATAAATACATCGATTTGTCCATCTGTGGCATCCCAAATTTCAGGCCCAGTGGTTTTTTCATGAATTTCAGGGTTTGCAGGGTTGTTGAATTGTTGGAGTAACAGATATTTTTCAGGTGCAGCTGCGACAATTTCTTCGGCTTTAGCAATTGCGCCTTTCATTCCTTTTGCCGCCTCAGTTAGCTCGAGATTTGCCCCTAAAGCCTTTAGTAGCTTGCGGCGTTCAAGACTCATCGACTCTGGCATTGTCAGTGTCAGTTTATAGCCACGAGCTGCCGCTACGAAGGCTAATGCAATACCAGTATTGCCGCTGGTTGGCTCGACAAGTTCTATGCCTGGGTTAAGCTTGCCTGCTTTTTCTGCTTCCCAGATCATGTTGGCACCGATGCGGCATTTAACACTAAAGCTTGGATTTCGAGCCTCTATTTTTGCCAAAACCTTACCTTTACTCACTTTATTGAGACGGACCAGAGGCGTGTTTCCTATGGTAAGAGAGTTATCTTCGTAGATTTTGCTCATGTTGTGATCCTTCGTTTGTTGAGTGCTTATTGGGCTGTGAAAATTATCGTGGTAATAAGCGATATAGCTGGTTCGTTAAAAACTGTATGGATAGAAGAGTAGGCTAGCAACAAAACCTAGAGAAGGATTAAAAAGTTATAACTTATTAGAATGAGATGAAGTGCATGTTATTTAACACACGAGTGCTGTCTTTCGAACTAAAATTAATAGCAAAGGTCAACATGTTTAAAACCCCCGATGTGCATTTTAAACATGTTGACCTTTGAATCGATGTTAATTGAGCGAATTGTTCGGTTCTATAGAGCGATGGAACATATCCATAATCAATAGCCTATCGTTTAAACTCTGTTACCCAAATCGCTGTTGCACCGCATACAGCAACAGGCATAACAATGAGATTTAATACAGGTATGGTGGTAAAAATAGCCACTAACCCGCCAAAGCTGTATGCTTTAGTTTGCTTTTGCTTCAAATTGCTACGCATTTCGTTAAAAGAGACTTTGTGGTTATCGAACGGATAATCACAATATTGAATAGCCAACATCCAAGAAGCAAAGGCAAACCAAAGAATAGGTCCTAGTGTTTGACCTAATCCCGGAATCAATAGCAAAAGAAATAGGCCAAGAGCTTTTGGCAAAACATAAACCAGTTTTCGCCATTCTCTGGCAAGAATTCTCGGTGTGTCTTTTACAACAGCCAGTATACTATCATCATTGACTTTTTGACCGGTGAGATATTCTTCTACTTTCTCTGCCAGTAGGCCATTGAAGGGGGCAGCGACAAAATTTGCCAATGTACTAAAAAAATAAGAAAAAGTTGCGAGTATGGTCACTACTAATATTGGCCATAGTATATAACTTAACCAAGAGAGGAAATTTGGTAATTGCCCCATTAGCTGCTCAATCCAAGTATCTAAATGAGTAAACAGGTAGAGTAAGGCTCCGCCAATGAGCAGAATATTAGCAATTAGGGGAAGGATTACGAACTGACGTATCCCAGGTGTTACAGCGAGCTCTAAGCCGTAAAAGAAGTAACCGAAGCCGGAGCGATGTTGTGTTTTTGAATTCATAAGTTTTGTCTAAGTAATTAAGTTTTGTCTGAGTAATGATGTAAAAATGAACGCTTTCTATCATAACAAGAAAAAAGCGTGTTCAAAATCACAACATTGTATGAACTTCTCACATTAAGCTGTTCTAAAACAGGTGTGAGTTTTGATAGAGTTAGTTAGAGAAGGTTTAATAAGGCTCGATAAGTTCGTTCACGAACTAAATGTATCGATTAATTTGAGAGTGAAACATGCAGGAATTGCGATTTGTACTCATAATCGTCGGAGCGATAGCGATTGCAGCGTTATTGTTTCACGGCTTATGGACAAGCAAAAAAGAAGTTAAAGCTAAGTTTGGCAGTAGGCCACTTCGTAAGTTAGATGTGAACAAAAGCAAAGGCATTGAGCCCGAGCACGAAGTTGCGCCGGAAGACGATTTTGAAATTATTCGTAAGGAGCGTAAAGAGCCAGACTTTATGCAAGACAATATCGTCGCTGATCCTCTGATTGACGGCTATCCTGAACCAGAAGCAGATCAGCCTTTTGTCTCAAATTCTGAGATGAAAGTGGCAGATGTGGGTATGGATGACCTTTTAGTCTCCACGGCGTCGGTTGATGAGATTGATCCTTTTGTTAGTCAAACTCAGCACTCAGTTGCCAATGAACCTGAAGATGAACCTGAAAAGCTTGCTTCATCACAACAGAATATGCAGGTTATTGTACTTAATGTTCATTGTGCAGGTGCAGAACCTCTAGTTGGAACTAAGTTGTTTGACAGTATGCAGCAAAATGGTTTGTTATACGGTGAAATGGATATCTTCCATCGTCATTCTGACTTGTCTGGAACGGGTAATGTACTGTTTAGTGTCGCAAATATGATGCAACCTGGTACACTTGCCCATACCGATCCTGCTGAGTTTAACACTAAAGGTATTTCATTTTTTATGACCTTACCTTGCTACGGTGATCCTGAGCAAAATTTTAAATTGATGCTCAAAACTGCTCAGCAAATTGCGGATGATCTCGGTGCCAATGTACTTGATGATGGACGTAACTTGATGACGCCTAATCGTTTAGATGCGTATCGATCCCAGATTAAGGAATTCAAGACTTTACAAAGTGCCTGAATAAGAGAATATTCCCTCCAAGGCTCCGAATGTCGGAGCCTTTCTTTTTCGAGTTGCGGTTAAATATCTGAATTTAGAATTACAGTAACTTGAGTGATGTGCCAATCTCATTTAACCTGCTGCGAATGAATTGCTGATTTTCAGCATTATAGAAGTTACTAACTGTTTAAAATAGAGTGAGTTATGCCTCAAGATATTCAAGAAACGCTCAATCAATTGCGTGAGATGCTGCATTACCATGGTGTGAAATATTACGTTGAAGATCATCCAGAGATCCCGGATGCAGAATATGATCGCCTGATGCGTGAATTGTTAGAGCTTGAGGCCAAACACCCTCAATTAATGAGCTTAGATTCACCTAGCCAGCGGGTGGGAGGACACCCACTTGATGGCTTTCAATCTGTTAAGCATGAGATAGCAATGCTATCTCTTGATAATGCTTTTGATGATAGTGAATTGGATGCTTTCTATATGCGCATATTAGATCGCCTCTCTTTCTCAGATTTATCTCATTTCTGTTGTGAACCCAAGCTAGATGGATTAGCCGTTAGTCTATTGTATGAAGACGGTATATTGGTCCAAGCGGCTACTCGCGGTGATGGCTCCACAGGCGAAAATATTACAGAGAATGTCCGTACCATTAAATCAATACCATTGAAGTTAAGTGGCCGAGATTGGCCTCAACGTATAGAAGTCAGAGGTGAAGTATTTATGCCTAAACTCGGCTTTGAAAAATTGAATCAGCATGCACTTAAGAAGGGAGAAAAAGTATTTGTTAACCCTCGTAATGCAGCCGCTGGTAGCTTGCGCCAACTCGATTCACGCATCACTGCAACACGGCCTCTGAGCTTTTACGCATACAGTGTTGGTGTTATTGAGGGGGGAATATTGTCGCAAAGTCATTATCAACGTTTTCTTCAATTGAAAGAATGGGGATTACCAATGTGTCCTGAGACTCGTCATGTTTTAACCCTTTCAGAAGTTAAAGCATACTATCAAGATATTTTGGTTCGTAGAGATGAATTAGCCTTTGAAATCGATGGTGTAGTAATCAAAGTTGATGATATCGCTTTGCAAGAGCAATTAGGCTTTGTTGCTCGTGCCCCTCGTTGGGCTATTGCTTATAAGTTCCCCGCTCAGGAAGAAGTCACTTTACTTAATGATGTCGAGTTTCAGGTTGGCCGGACGGGGGCAATTACCCCTGTAGCCAAGCTTGAACCAGTATTTGTCGGTGGTGTTACTGTCAGCAACGCGACCTTGCATAATGCAGATGAAATTGCACGTCTTAAAGTCAAAATTGGCGATAGCGTTATTGTTCGCCGTGCTGGAGATGTGATCCCGCAAATAGTGTCCTTTATTGAAGAACGCCGCCCTGATGATGCACGAGAAATTATTTTTCCACTACATTGCCCAGTTTGCCATTCTCAAATTGAACGAGTCGCAGGAGAAGCAGTGGCAAGATGTTCGGGAGGTTTATTCTGTCAAGCTCAAAGGAAAGAGGCCTTGAAGCATTTTGTATCGCGTAAGGCTTTGGATGTTGATGGATTAGGCGAGAAAGTAATTGAGCAGCTTGTAGACCGTGAGATGGTTACGACGCCCGCTGACTTATTTAAGTTATCAGCTGGAGTGATCACTGTACTTGATCGAATGGGGCCCAAATCGGCACAAAATGTAGTTGATGCACTTAATAAGGCGAAATCGACGACTTTAGCTCGCTTCCTATATTCGCTTGGTATTCGTGAAGTAGGCGAAGCGACAGCAGCAAATCTTGCCCAGCACTTTAAAACTCTTGCCAAGATCAAAGTAGCGGTACATGAGCAACTTATTGAGGTATCAGATATTGGCAGTATCGTTGCTAGCCATATCATTGCTTTCTTTGCTCAGGAGAAAAATCAGCAAGTGATTGAAGATCTGATTGCTCAAGGGATTACTTGGCCTGATATTGACGATCAAAAGCAGGATGTTCCCCAGCCTCTTATGGGTAAGGTTGTCGTATTAACGGGCTCTTTATCCCAGCTATCTCGTGATAACGCCAAAGCCGCTTTACAAAGTCTTGGAGCAAAGGTAACTGGAAGCGTTAGTAAGAAAACTGATATTTTGTTTGCTGGTGAAAATGCAGGTTCCAAATTGGCTAAAGCGCAGGAGTTGGGCGTTGAAATTAAAACCGAGCAAGACCTTATTGATTTAATATAAGCTCCACTATTAGCTCGAAACCACCTCAATCAGGTGGTTTTTTTTTGTCGAAAAATATTGATGAATTTATTTGTTGCTAAAACAAGAAATAATGCAGTGATCAAAATCTAATTACGATAAAAGTGATCAACATTATGGATCTTATGCGATCAGAATCCCAGTTAAGTCATTAAGATGTTTTTTTAAATCTTTGTTTTTAAATTATTAAAAATTTTAATTGATGTTTTTGTATTGGTTTTTTGAATAAAGTCACGATGTTGAAAAAAGTTTGTATCAGGTCATGTTTCTTCATTTAAAGGCTAATTTCTAATTGATATTTTTCGTTGCAAAGTTAGTCTTGATCGTGGATACATTGGGTTAAAAACCTAATGATAAAGTAAAAAGTTATTCTCTCTTTCTCACTTTTTACACAAGGAAACAGTTCTCCCTTCGGCGGCCAACTTAAGGTGAGAGCATAAAAACAGCTATATCCACTTTTAGGAGTTTTCCATGGACAAATTTTTTAAATTGTCATCAATAACATTAGCTATATTAGTTACAGCGAGCCCAGCCTTAGCCTCCTCAGAAAGTGCTGCTGGTGATCAGTACGTTGAAGCCGTTGACGAGTTTATGCAAGACTCGACACTCAATGCATTATTTGTTGTTGATACTCGTTCTAGAACGCGTACAACAGGCAAGCCCGGCGGAGAAAATGGCGATCGATGGAGCCGTTTAAACTACTCTGCCTATAACGCGATATTGGACTTTTCTTCTGGCTATCATGAAGGGTGGCTTGGTGCTGATATTGCTGCTTATTACTCTGATGACCTCTACAATGAAAGCTTGAAAGGGGATGATGGTTATTTATGTAATGAGATTTCAACCTGCTCTAATTTAGATTGGGGGGCAGGGGAAGGCGATCAGCTTAAAATATATAAAGCGGCGCTAAAATTTAAATCCGGTGAGGACTTTAACGCTCGATTCGGTATGCTGCAATCTGGTGGCAATGGGACTGTTGGAAATGTTTGGAGTTTTGTACCGGGAACTTATCGTGGTTTTGAGCTCAACGGAAAAATTGGTGAATATAACCTGAGTTACTTTGGCGCTGACCAATTTACTGCTCCTTGGCTATTGCACGAGGATGATTACGCGCCTGCACTTTGGTCTGATACGTCTTGGAGCTACCTCCATTCACTTGGGCTCAATGGTCAGTTGACAGAAAGTCTATATTTCCAGCTAGGTATTGGTCAGGCAACAGGTGTGAAGTATGCTGATAATGTTGATTGGAGTGCCAATCAAGTGACAAGTTATACGGACAAAAATGATAATTCTTCTTATAAGGCTTACCTAAAGTATCAACACAGTGAGAATACAGTACTGGCTGCTGATTTTTATGGTGTTAATGATGATGTTAAATATGATGGTTTAGGCTATCACGCAGGGCTTTCCTTACAACAATCTTTAGGGCAATTTTCTTGGATGTCTGAATTGCGTTATACGGATACAGATAATCGAGCCGATTTTGTACCACGAACTATCCACACCTATGGCATGACGAATGGAACTTGGTCGCAATATTGGGACTCATTATCTGATTGGAATAAAGCTGGTGAGATCGCATGGTATAACCGCCTCTCATACGATCAGGGCAATGGCTGGAATTATTATCTAGGATTGGGCTATGGTACTGGGGCGGATTCTGTCGCCAGCGGGGCATCGGGTGATTGGGATTATGAAAGTGAATATGCCGTTAACGCGACAGTGTCATACTCACTTCAAAGTGGTTCATTGAAGGGTACGACAATTCGCTTGCATGGTACAATGCTTGAGCGCGATGAATATTCTGGTGCCAATGATGCTGATGAAACCGATATTCGCTTCCAAGTTTTGATCCCATACGGTTTTATTTAATGATGTAGCCTTAAAAAAGGAGCAATTCAGCTCCTCTTTAAGTGGTCTTTGGCTTTCCATTAAACATTTTACAGTATAAAGGGGGGAGTAACTGGACTTGACCTGTTTTTAATTCACACTTTATTTCTGCGCTTAATGTCCTTCCACCTTGAGCTCCGCTGGCTTGTAGGTTAAATGAGATGATAGTTACAACAGGCAGTAGTAGTGTCAGTTTCGCTTTCATTCTATCCTCGCTCCATAGTCGAGTTCTAGGGGAATAAAGGTGTGATTAAATTGTCTAAATAACTATGCAATACATGCCTTGCTGATGAGTTTTACATTAGTCATTTAGTGATAAGTATGTAAGCGAAATGATTAATATCAAGCTAAATAGAGTTTTTTAGATAATTGGTTACGATAGGTGATGGAGATGAATCTAGAGGAGGGCGCCAGTATGCCTCCCCTAAATTATTGATTGATCTGAAACATGAAATTATTGTGACAATCAATTTCATGTTTGAATTACGTGAGCTTTTTCTCTTCTATAGTTAGAATTATGCCATTTACTTGGGTAACTTCTACTAATGCCCCTGCTGCTATTGGATGGTCAGTTTGTGCAGACCATGTGCTGTCGCCGACTTTTATTCGATGACGTCCTGGTGCAATGTCCTCTTCAATAACAACTGTCTGCCCTATCATTTGTTTTTGCTTTTGATTTAAATCTCTGTGTTCATCATCACAAACGTCTTGGTTAAATTGTTTTCGCCACCAGAGCCAAGATGTTACTAGTGAAAATACTGCAAAAGCTATCCATTGAAATTGCCAGCTAATTGGTAGTAAAGATAAAATCAATCCGATGAGTAAAGCAGATATACCCAGCCATAAAAAGTACCCAGCAGTACCAAATAGTTCCATGGCCAGTAGAGCGAGTCCAAATGCTAGCCAGTGCCAGTGGTTAATAGAATCAAGTAATTCGAGCAAGTGAACCTCTATTTATTTTGTTCAGGTTGTTTGAACATCTCGGCAATGCCTGCAACCGAACCCATTAGACCAGATGCCTCAAGTGGTAGCATAATGATTTTGCCATTTTCCGCCTGACCTATACTACGCAATGCGTCAGTATAGCCCTGAGCAATGAAGTAATTTATTGCTTGCATATCACCTTTGGCAATGGCTTCTGATACCATAGTCGTAGCGCGAGCTTCCGCTTCTGCAGCGCGCTCTCTCGCTTCTGCTTGCAATATGGCCGCTTGTTTATCACCTTCCGCTTTGAGTATTTCAGACTGCTTATGACCTTCTGCTCTGAGAATTTCTGCTTGGCGGATCCCTTCTGCTTCTAGGACCTCGGCCCGTTTATTTCGTTCAGCTTTCATTTGCGCATTCATAGCCGCCGTGAGGTCTGCTGGGGGCTGTACATCCTTGATTTCAATTCGTGTGACTTTAACACCCCAAGGGTTAGTTGCTTCATCGACAATGGAAAGCAATTTACTATTAATCATGTCGCGTTGGCTGAGCATTTCATCTAGCTCCATCGAGCCTAATACTGTTCTGATGTTGGTAAGCGTCAAATTACGAATCGCATGTTGTAGATCATTGACTTCATAGGCAGCTTGAGGAGCGTTAACAACTTGGACAAAGCAAACCGCATCAATCGTTACATTTGCGTTGTCTTTTGAGATTACCTCTTGAGCGGGGATATCAAGGACACGCTCCATCATGTTGATCTTTTGACCTATTTTATCAATGAACGGAATAATGAGGTTTAGTCCTGGTTTGAGTGTATGAGTATAGCGACCGAACCGTTCGACAGTCCAATGATTACCCTGAGGAACAGTTTTTACCCCTGCGATAATAAAAGCAATGACGACAATTAGTAACACCCCGATAGTGACAAGTGAGTCAATAGTCATGTGTAATCCTTGTTTAATTTATTATGCTGATTGTTGCTTAGATTGGCGTTGAATACAATGATAGAAATGCAAGATAATTACATATTTCATGCTTTATCAGCAGGGAAGGAAAAATGTCGAAGATGGATATAGTATCAGTGTGCCTATATACATAGAGAGCATTGATAAGTATTTGATAAAAATGTAATAGTAGAAATTAAGAAAGAAAAGCAAATAAGAATAAGTTATCAGTTTATCTCAAAAATTGTCGCTATTCTTTGGCGCCTAGGAGAATAAGGATTATTTTATCATCTGAATGATTGATGCTAATTTGACTATTTTGACAAAGAAAAAGCTGATATTTGGTCAGCTTTTTCTTGTGTAAGAGTTAATAAAGTCGCGAGTAAAGCTTGCGTCTATATTGGGATGCAATGGGATTGGTTTGTCCGAGAGCAGCAAGGATGTCCATGAAGTGCTTCTTTATTTCCCCATCTAGAACATTTAAGTCAGTACTTAAGAATTGCCAAAGAATATCTAGAGCTTCTTGGTCTCGATTAACTTGATGGTAACTTAATGCCAATTCTGCAGCGAGCTTTGCATTTGTTGAATCTGTTTCAAATTTCTGTTCAAGTGACTGAATCTCTGGACTATTTGAGGATTGTTCATGTAGTTCCAGCTTGGCTACTAACCCTTTATAGTAGTTGTCTTGATATTCCAACGGAATGTTATCTAACAAGACTTTCGCCTGTTCAAAATTTTGTATTTCTATTAGACATTCTGCCATCGCTAGCTTTACATCACCTTTCTGTTTGAATTCGTCTGGTAATGCTTGAAGTAAAGTCAGAGCTTGACTGTGCTCGGCTTGTTGAATGAATTCCATTGCTTGTTTGATATCAAGTTCATCTTGACTGGGTAAATGATTTGCCAGCATAGCTTGGATTACGTGAAGTTCTTGTGGTCCGCCAAGGCCATCGACAGGCTGACCATTAACAAACAATGCGATGGTAGGTAATGCTTGAACGCCAAACTGACTGGCGATCATTTGTTCTTGCTCGCAGTTTAAAAGTGCTAGAGTAAAGGCCCCGTTATACTGTTGCGCTAATTCTTGTAATTGCGGAATGATCTGAGTACTTTCTTGGCTCATAGGTGCCCAGAAGTGAATAAGCACCGGAGTTTGCATTGAGCCTTCAAGTACTTGACGAAAATTTTGTTCGTTCAGTTCGACGATAAAGGGGGAGTGCATTGGCGGGTTCCTTGCAAAAATTGATATATCATAGACATATGGGCGGATCTGGGCAATATCAAGTCAGCGACTCGTGCATCTTGCTCCAATGTAAAAGCGCCGCTGAAACAGCGGTACTTTTGTTGCCAAATGCAATCGGGTTTGATTATAAGATTATAAACAAGGTTAACGTAACACCCACACTTAGCCAGTTTAATTGGTTTAATGTCATGTATTGTACCGAATGTAACGCTTTTATAAGGCCACAGAGTGTGGCTACAGTGGTTACTGTATCGTTTCATTATTACGATTAGATGACATCTTATATTTAAGACGCACGCAGTAACATTCGATCTAATACTCGACTTGATAATAAGCGCTTAAGTATTGCAAATACTTTGGTTGGTGTTGTTACCCGATAACGAATTTTTGGCCGTTTAGCTTCCAATGCATGGATTAGGGGCATTACACAAGATTCTGGCGCCAGCACGAAACGATTATTTGAAGTGTCATTACCAAGTTCATTCAAGCGTTTTTCATAATCTTTATTATGAACGCTTGATTGAGTATTGATCCATTTAACAAACGCTTTTTGAGCATTTTTTCTAAACTGCGTTTCAATAGGCCCAGGTTCGATTAAGCTTATGTGAATGTTGCTATTGGCAAGTTCTAAGCGCAGTGTATCTGTCCATCCCTCTAAAGCAAATTTAGATGCGTTATATGCCCCTCGGTAGGCCATAGCAGCAAAGCCTAGTATGGAGCTATTTTGAATTATTCGTCCATGACCTTGTTTACGCATCACAGGTAAAATCTGTTTTACAAGGTGGTGCCAACCGAAAAAATTGGTTTCAAATTGTTCTCTTAGCGCCTGTGTGGGAAGATCTTCCAAGGCACCTGGCTGTCCATAGGCTCCGTTATTAAATAGAGCGTCAAGTTCTCCGCTGGTTATTTCAAGTGTTTTTTTAACGGCATGGTCAATACTGTCACTATCTCTCAAATCAAGTTGAATACAGGTTAGGCCTTCATTTTGTAACCGTTTAACATCATCAGAATGCCTGCATGACGCGATGACTTGATAGCCTAGTTGATGCAGTTCGTGGGCACAGGTGTACCCTATGCCGGAAGAGCAGCCTGTAATAAGAATCGATTTTTTCATGAGTTCTTGTATTGGATAGATTTTAGATTGTTAGCATACAAGATTAATCTTGGTGTTGTAATATATTTTTCATAGCAGGCTCTATACGGGAATAGCTGAAACGAAAACCAAGTTCGGTGAGCTTTTTGGGTTTGGCTCTTAAGCTGTCAAATAGTAGTACAGCGCTTTCACCCATAGCTAAGCGAAGGGCCCACTTTGGAGTAAATAACAAATGTGGTCTTCTTAGTGATTTGGCTAGTGTTTGGCTAAACTGTTTATTGCTGACTGGGTGGGGAGCACACAAATTAAATTGTCCTTGTGCATGTTCCGTTTCTAGCAAGTAAACAATAGCACGAACCATATCGAGCAGATGTATCCATGGTATATACTGATTACCATTGCCAATAGGCCCACCTAAACCGAGTTTATATGGTAATAACATTTTCTTTAATGCCCCACCACTGCACCCTAGAACAACCCCAGTTCGTAAAATACAGACACGGGTAGAATCGGTACGAGCGCAGTTAGCAATTTCTTCCCATTTAGCACATACCTGATGAGGAAAACCATGGTGATGAACGTGTAAACCTTCATCGAATGGGTGCTCTTGCTGATCACCATAATAGCCAACTGCAGAGCCGCTAATAAAAACACTTGGTGGGGAAGTACTTGCATGAATAAGGTCGACAATTTTTTCAGTGATCTGCCAACGACTATTGCATATTGCATCTTTTTGCTTTTTACTCCAACGTTTGTCTGCTATCGGTTCACCAGCTAGGTTGACTACAGCATCGAATTCATTGAGATCATGCAAGCTATCTAATTCTGATATGTAGGTAATGTTGCCAATATCAGCATGGCTGATGGTATTTCTCGCTTTTTGTGGAGAGCGTGTAAGAAGGACAATGTCATAGGTGGTGAAATGTTTTAACAATTCTCTACCGATAAAACCTGTGCCACCAGTTAGCAGTACTTTCATTAATATCTCCTCTATCCTCCTAAAATGCTATTTTAATTAATATATTAAAATGGCAATTCTAGTAATTATAGCGAGTTAGCTGCATTTAGGATCACTGATTGTTTAAAACTAACGATTATCACAAATTTAACATTTTGTTACTTTTGTTGCCTACCGCGCTATTTGAGTCACACTCCTACTATTATCCCTTTGCCATTATAAATAGCAGATAAATAAATATGAGGTTTATATGCAGGCATTGGCCGCACTTTTAAAAGCTTTTTTCGGTAGTTTAAGAGATTTGCTGCCAATAGTGGCTGTTATCGTTTTTTTTCAACTTGTGGTGCTGCAAGAGCCTTTGCCTAATATGCTCTCTATACTACTTGGCTTAGTGCTAGTTGTCATGGGGCTTACTTTTTTTATTTTTGGTTTAGAGATGGGGCTATTCCCTATCGGTGAATCAATGGCACAAGCATTTGCTCGAAAGGGCAGTATTACCTGGCTTATGTTATTTGCGTTTTGCTTGGGATTCGGTACCACGATTGCGGAACCAGCTTTAACAGCCGTAGCTGCAGAAGCTGCACAAGTTGCAGCAGAGGGAGGAATGATCGTTTTAGATGATGTTGCAATGGATCAATATGCAAATGGTTTGCGTTATACCGTAGCCCTCTCAGTGGGGATTGCCATTATGTTAGGAGTACTACGTATTCTTAAGGGATGGTCTATCCAGTACATGATAATTGGGGGGTATGTTGGTGTTGTTGTGCTAACCATATTCGCTCCAGAAAGTATTATTGGTGTGGCCTACGATTCTGGAGGAGTAACCACATCGACAATCACAGTGCCACTAGTGACAGCTCTTGGTGTCGGTTTAGCCTCAGCAATTAAGGGGCGTAACCCTATGCTTGATGGTTTCGGGTTAATTGCTTTTGCTTCATTGCTGCCAGTTATGTTTGTCATGGTATACGGAATGGTGGTTACGTGATTGGTTGGCCTGATTTTATTGGTACATTTAAAAGTACTATCAGCGATGTATTGCCGATTGTCTCGATTATTTTTGGATTTCAGTTTGCAGTTTTACGCCGCCCCATAACGAACTGGCCGCAAGTTGTGGCTGGTTTTGGATATGTGATCATCGGGCTTTCGCTGTTTCTTATTGGCCTTGAACTTGCCTTATTTCCCCTTGGCGAAACTATGGCAATACAACTCACAAAACCCTCTTTTTTGATTGAGTTTGGTACAGCGGATATAGGAAGTATTGGTTGGCAGGATTATTATTGGGTGTATTTGTTTGCCTTTTGTATTGGCTTTAGTACCACAATTGCTGAGCCCTCACTTATAGCTGTTGCTATAAAAGCTAATCAAGTGTCCGGTGGTTCAATTCGTGTTAATGGGCTGCGTATCGCAGTAGCATTTGGCGTAGCGTTTGGTATTTCGTTAGGGAGTTACAGAATAGTTGTTGGTGACCCAATCCACTATTACATAATTGCTGGTTATATTATTGTCGTTATTCAGACTTTTTATGCCCCGAAATTGATCGTTCCTCTTGCATACGACTCTGGGGGAGTGACGACTTCAACAGTAACAGTGCCTTTGGTCGCGGCTTTAGGTTTGGGGCTTGCTTCAACCGTACCGGGCAGAAACCCTATGATTGATGGCTTTGGCCTGATTGCGTTTGCCAGTTTGTTTCCGATAATTTCTGTCATGGGGTATGCCCAGATCACTCGATGGCTGAACAGGAGTTCATCACAGGAGGATAATGAAAATGCGCTTTAAATTGATACTCGCTTTTGTTGAAGACAGTAGAACAGAAACAGTGCTTGATGCTGCTAGAGAGGCAGGTGCGACAGGGGCAACGGTTATTAACCATGCTAGAGGGGAAGGGCTGAACAAGAAGAGAACCTTCTTTGGCTTGACTTTAGAAGTACAAAAAGATGTCCTTCTTTTTGTCGTAGAAGAACACCTTTCACGTCATATTCTCGAAACAATCAATGAAACAGGAGAGTTTGATCAAGAGTCTGGGCAAGGAATTGCTGTTCAAATTGATGTAGAAGATGCTGTTGGTGTTGCTCACCAAGTAGAGAAATTAACTGAAGTTGTAGGGAATGAGTTATGAGTAGTGATCAGAAAGTACGAGTACGTGATGTGATGGTCGGTAATTACGTTGTGATTGACGGTCTAACTACCGTAAGGGAGGGGATACAGCTTGCGAGAAAACATCAAGCTAAGGCCTTAGTTGTCAACAAACGCAATGATGATGATGAATATGGACTTGTTTTGATGAATGATATCGCCAAAAAAGTTCTAGCAATGAATCGTTCTCCAGATAGAGTCAATATATATGAAATTATGACTAAACCAGCATTGGCTGTAGAACCTGAAATGCATGTAAAGTATTGCGCTAGACTATTCGAACGTTTTGGTATCAGTCGGGCACCTGTTATTGAAAGTGGGCAGATTATAGGCATGGTCAGCTACAACAATATCGTTATTAATGGTATGGCGAGGGATGAATAATTCTCCCTCGTTTGAGTTAACTGTTACAATGGAAAATATCACCTAATTAGAAAATAGTACTGAAGAACCGTGATTTAAACTTGTCAGTAATAACGTGTTTTCATTAACTATATCAATTCGACGGCTTTGCTGGGCGTCCATTTTAAAAATTTGTGTGATGAGCTTTAGTTGCTCTTCATTAAAATCTTTACTCTGTGCGGAGGAGACATCTTTAAATTTTATCGGTGAAACTAAAAGGTAGTTATCGCTGACATCCCATTCACCTTCCTCGGAAATATTGATGATATTTTCACTTTTAGTGCCTTCGGCATAGAGTCGTACGGTAGCAAAACGATTATATTGACCGTTGGGTAAGTATTTTACATTAGAGTCGACGGTGACGCGGCGAAGAGAGCCTACAGACTCTTCTCTTAAGCCGTCAGTAATAAGAGTAACCATCCTTGACTGCCATTCTTTTGATGTAAGCACTTGCTCCACTTTGAGATCACTGCCCCAGTATAGCCAACCACTGAACAAGGCTGACAAAACAAGTAATCCGGCTGCAATTTTATGGTTCATTTCATTCTTCCTATTGGCAAACTTTATTCAGATCTTGTTGGTTAGCAAATATGCGGACGGTAATATTTTCACCTGAGCTAGTGACGGAATGGATGTAGTTAAGTACTAATTGGTTGTTTTGGCCACCTGTAGCAATAACTTCCACCGGAATCATAGATTCATGAGCGGTATTATATCGTTTTACACATTGTTCGATTGATGAGTACCAAGGTGTTAAATCTGGGTGATTCATCGGGGTTTTTACTGGTGTATTATCATAAACAGCAATCTGGCGAAATGTTGTTTCTGCTGGGTTGGTAAACAAAATGACACTTAAAGGTAATAGCAAGGCTAGTAACAACATCACCCGTATTCCCCACTTTGGTTTAGCTGGCTCAGTTGTTCTTGATACCGGCTGAGGAATGGTCGTCTCATATGTTGAATTGGGAGATTCTTGGGTAGAGATATCAGCCGTGCTATCTCCAGCAAAGTTGTCAATTTCTTGCGTTTCACCTTCCTGACATTGTGCGCCGCTCATCAAGGGGGTTGTTCGTTCAACATCACAGATTAATTGGTAGCCACGTTTTGGAACGGTTTTGATAAATTGTGGTGATTTAGTTGAATCTTGCAGTTGCTTTCTTAATGTCGAAATTGCTTGAGTTAAACTTGAATCATCAACTTCAAACCCTTGCTCTCTCCACACGAAATCATGTAATTGATTACGAGATACGATTTCATTGGGCTTTTCTGCCAATAAAAGCAAAATTCTGCTTTCATTGCTTCCCAAACGAATAACTTCATTATCGCCTGAGTTGTCCACCAGAGAGTTGGTATTGGGATCAAAAGTAAATCTACTTGAAAGATTGAACTTAGTGCCTATGTTACTCATTCGGTATAACCATCATTGTTAGTTAGGTTTCATCAGATGTGCGCCAAAAAACGTGTTTGAGAGAGTATTAATATTGTTTTTGATTTTTTGAGGTGCAAGGATAGACAAAATAAAATCAAAAAAACAATGTTTTTATGAATTTTGACCTTGAATTTACATTTGGCACCCTCATGTTAGTTTTCAGATTATGTCAATATCGGCCTAGTTAATAAAAATTAGCCTTGATAATTATAGATGTTACGGAGCGAACATGAGCGATACAGCAACAAAAAACAAAGAAACTCGTGGCTTTCAGTCTGAAGTAAAACAACTGCTTCACTTAATGATTCATTCTCTTTATTCAAATAAAGAGATTTTCCTGCGTGAACTGATCTCGAATTCTTCGGATGCTTCGGATAAGTTGCGTTTTCAAGCATTATCTAGTCCTGATTTGTATCAAGGTGACGCAGATTTGGGCGTTAAACTTTCTTTTGATGAAAACTCTAATAGCCTTACTATTTCTGATAATGGTATCGGAATGAGCCGTGATGATGTCATTGAGCACCTTGGCACCATTGCAAAGTCGGGTACTGCGGAGTTTTTCTCTAACTTATCAGAAGATCAATCTAAAGATTCGCAACTGATTGGTCAGTTTGGTGTTGGCTTTTATTCAGCATTTATTGTCGCTGATGCGGTAACAGTTCGTACTCGCGCAGCAGGACAGCCTGTAGATGAGGCTGTTCAGTGGCACTCTGCTGGAGAAGGTGATTACACAATAGAAACCATTTCGAAGGAATCTCGCGGTACTGATATCGTGCTTCACATGCGCGATGAAGGTAAAGAATTCTTAAATGAGTGGCGTTTGCGTGAAGTGATCAGCAAATACTCAGACCATATTGGTATTCCGGTTTCTATTCAGACTGCTGAGCGTGATGAGGAAGGAAACGAGACTGGTGAGAAGAAGTGGGAGCAGATAAACAAGGCTAAGGCGCTTTGGACTCGTAATAAGTCTGATATTTCTGAAGAAGAATATCAAGAATTCTATAAACACGTTTCGCACGATTTCGCTGATCCTTTGCTATGGAGTCACAACCGTGTTGAAGGTAAGAACGACTATACCAGTTTGCTATACATCCCAGCGAAAGCACCTTTTGACATGATGAATCGTGACCATAAATCTGGTCTTAAGCTGTATGTTCAACGCGTATTTATTATGGATGATGCAGAACAATTTATGCCGTCTTACCTACGCTTTGTACGTGGTTTGATAGATTCTAATGATTTGCCTCTCAATGTGTCACGTGAAATTCTTCAAGACAATAAGGTTACTCAATCATTACGTAATGCTTGTACCAAACGTGTTTTGACAATGCTTGAACGTATGGCAAAAAATGATGAAGAGAAATATCAATCATTTTGGAAAGAGTTTGGCTTGGTTCTGAAAGAAGGCCCTGCAGAAGACATGGCCAACAAAGAGAAAGTGGCAGCCTTACTGCGTTTTGCTTCAACAGAAAATGATTCTTCTGAACAAACCGTTGGCTTAGCATCCTATGTTGAGCGTATGAAAGAAGGTCAGGATAAGGTCTATTATCTAACAGCTGATAGCTACGCCGCTGCGAAAAACAGCCCTCACTTAGAACAGTTCAAGGCGAAAGGGATCGAAGTGATTTTGATGTTTGATCGCATTGATGAGTGGCTAATGAATTATCTGACAGAGTTTGATGGTAAGCAGTTCCAGTCAATTACTAAAGCTGGTCTTGATCTCAGCCAATTTGAAGATGAAGCAGAAAAAGAAAAGCAGAAAGAAGCAGAAGAAGAGTTCAAGTCTGTTGTTGATCGCACCAAAGAGTATTTAGGCGACCGTGTTAAGGAAGTTCGTACGACTTTCAAGCTGGCGACGACTCCTGCTGTGGTTGTGACTGATGATTTCGAAATGGGCACTCAAATGGCGAAGTTGCTTGAAGCAGCAGGTCAAGCTGCTCCAGAAGTGAAATACATCTTCGAGATTAACCCAGAGCATCAGCTAGTTAAGCGTATGGCTGATGAAGTTGATGAAGAAGTGTTTGGCCGTTGGGTTGAAGTTTTGCTTGGTCAGGCGATGTTAGCCGAGCGTGGTTCAATGGAAGATCCATCACAATTTGTTGGTGCAATTAACTCGCTGCTGGTAACTCATTAATCTGAAATGCAAAGCTCGCCTCGGCGGGCTTTTTGTTCGCTGAAACCGATAGCCATCAAACAAGTACTTGCTTTGGTTAATGTGAGTAAGCAGGCAATCTGTACTTTTGAGCTAAACGGTAGTGAACGATTGTATGATAGAATACAATCTTGCAACAAAGTGAACGGGCGTGTAATGTGCACGCCTGTTTTATTATCAACAAAAAACACTTATACCGAAACTTATCGTAGCGCAACATCGAAGTGATGACTTGTTAGTATTGTGAGCTTCGGTATAAATTAATTTATCTTAAGAGGGTTCAACATGCGCATCATTCTTCTAGGTGCTCCAGGTGCAGGAAAAGGCACACAGGCTCAATTTATCATGGAGAAATATGGTATTCCACAAATCTCTACAGGTGATATGTTACGTGCTGCTATTAAAGCTGGCACTGAGCTTGGTAAGCAAGCCAAAGCTGTTATCGATGCTGGTCAGCTAGTTTCTGATGATATAATCCTTGGCCTGATTAAAGAACGTATTGTTCAAAATGACTGTGAAAAAGGTTTCTTGCTAGACGGTTTTCCCCGCACAACTCCTCAGGCTGATGGCCTAAAAGAGATGGGTATCCTGGTTGACTACGTTATTGAATTTGATGTTGCTGATAGTGTGATTGTTGAGCGTATGGCAGGCCGTCGTGCTCATCTTGCGTCTGGTCGTACATACCATGTTGTTTACAACCCGCCTCAAGTTGAAGGGAAAGATGACGTTACTGGAGAAGATCTTGTAGTTCGTGATGACGACAAAGAAGAAACGGTTCGTGCACGTCTTGGTGTCTACCATGAGCAAACAGCACCTCTAATTCAATACTATGGTAAAGAAGCACAGTCTGGTAACACCAAGTACCTAAAATTCGATGGTACGAAACGAGTTGAAGAAGTGAGTGCAGATATAGAGAAAGCCTTAGCTTAATTCTACTAACATCGTAAACTGAAAGTTTGTTATAGTGAAAGCGGCCAATTTGGTCGCTTTTTTGATCTTGACCTTTTGGTAGGTAAAGAGGTTTAAATCGTAAAGTCTGTTTTATTGTATCGATGAGGTTTTATGAGTAATACGAAAAAACAAGGGGTGTTACTGGTGAACTTAGGAACGCCAGATGCACCGACAGCTCCGGCTATTAAACGTTTCCTCAGTCAGTTTCTGCATGATCCACGTGTGGTCGACATGACAAGATGGCTTTGGTGCCCACTTTTACACGGTATTATTCTTCCTATACGTTCACCTAAAGTTGCTAAGTTATACCAAACCGTGTGGATGGAAGAAGGTTCCCCTTTACTTGTTTATGCTAAAAAACAGGCAGAGAAACTTAAACAGCAGATCGATATACCCGTTGAGCTAGGTATGACTTATGGTAACCCAAGTCTTCAGGTGGGGCTTGAAAACCTTATTTTATCTGGTGTTGAGGAAGTGATTGTTTTGCCTCTTTACCCTCAGTATTCAGGAACAACAACCGCTGCGGTTTCTGATGGCTTAACCAAAGCGTTTAAAGGGTTACCCGTGATGCCAGCTTATCGGTTGATTCGTGATTATCATGATCACCCTACTTATATAAAAGCTTTAGCGGAAAGTGTTAAGCGTTCATGGCAAGAAAACGGTCAAGGCGATTACTTGCTTTGCTCCTATCACGGAATACCACAACGCTATGCTGATAATGGTGATATCTATCCATTGCATTGCCAGAAAACAACTGAGCTATTGAGGCTGGAATTAGGCTTAACGAAAGAGCAGGTTGGAATGACTTACCAATCTCGATTTGGTCGTGAACAATGGCTACAACCTTATACAGATAAAACATTAGCGCAATTACCCAGTCAAGGTATCAAAAAGCTTGATATTATCGCGCCTGCATTTTCGTCAGATTGTTTGGAAACTTTGGAAGAAATCTCAGAGCAATGCTGCGAAATTTTCATCGAACATGGAGGTGAAGTGTTTAATTATATTCCATGTTTAAACGATGATGATCGTCATATTCAGATGATGATTGATCTGATTAGCTAAACCACTTATTTCTTGTGACATTATTATGACCAAGCCACCTAAATCGGTGGCTTGGTCACATTATGGGTATGGGCGGCAAAATGTTTCTACACCTTGCCATAAAATGGATTTAGGCTTTTGGATGGATTTTATATCGCTTAATGCCTCTTGCCATAAATCAAGGCAAGCCTTTTTCCTATCATGGCTTGCATAGAGATCAAAAACACGCTCTGCGGGGAGAGTTGTAGTTAGTGCTGAAGTTGCCTTTAAGTAATAGGCGAGATACATTTGCTTGTTGCCTTTTTCTCGATTTATGTTGGCTTGAAGAAGAAAAATTAGCGCATTGTCCGGAACTTCAGCCGAGTATTCTCTTTCCAGCATTCTAAGGCTCTGTTCAACATCTCCTGATCGATAAGTCACCAATGCCAATAGCATATGAAGATCCGGAGGGGTAATTGGTTCCCTTTCCTTGATTTTAGTAATCCACTTTTTAAAGTCTGTCTCAGTCTGGTTAGTAAAAAGCAGTTCTCGGGTATAAAACAGCACCTCCACATCTGTCATAGTGCGGGCTAGCAAGTCGTTTAGAGTTGTATTCGCAATTGGAGTAATTAAATTTGATACATGGCTTGGGAGCGTATTTATAGCTTGTGGTAGCTTAAAATAGTCACTTAAGTCGGCATTTAATTGATTAACGGTTTCGGTTAGCAGGTGTGATTTAAAGCGGTATATTTTTCGCCATGCTACTCGGCCGGAGGCTGAAAGGTGAAGAAGACTTTCTAGATTGAGATTGCCATATTCATCTTGCCATAAATTAAAACGTAACCTGTAGTCAGAGTCGAACTCAGCATCTGAGCCGGGGAAGTGACAGTGCTCACTCAAGTTGTGCAGATAGAAGCTAGGAGAGCTCATATTTGACAGATGAATGAAGGGCGAGGAGCTATGGGCATAGAGTGTTAGTGCTTTTAGCTTTAGTACAGTATTACTAATAGCCTCATCCTCGCAGACGATATTATCGAGTAGCAACCGTACTTGTGGCACATGAAGAGTGTTGTTTTTTGTTTCTTGGGTCAAATGAGACCAAGTATGTATAGCAAGTAGCACGGCCAAAGATGTGAACACAACACTTAAACTCTTGCCGAGATAGCGTAAGATATTTGTTTTGAGTACTGCTATTGGCTGTGCTTCTACTGTTTGACTAACTGGTTCAGCTTCATCTTTGGCGATCAGTTGAACAAAGCTTTGCGGAATATAGTAGCCACGCTTTGGGTAGGTGACGATGATTTTAGTTGAATCAGCTTGTTGGGTGTGCTGACGAAATAGATTACGTAACAGACTGATTCGGTTAGTTACTACATTTTTCGAGATATACTGACTTTCCCATACCGTCTCGATAAATTCTTCAATCGAGGTTGGGTTGTCGACATTTGATAGCAACACTTCCAATAAAGCGATATTTCTTGGTTCAAGGGGGATCTCACCCTGCAATGAGTACAGAGATTTTTCATGCGGATTGTAGATGATATCGGCAATGGCAATGTTGCAATGTTCGGCTTTAGCTTGTTCGAGTAGGTTCATTTATCTCTATTGAGAAATAACATTATATAACCAGTGTACCCTATTTTTGAGGTCGAATATAAGTGTTTGAAATGTTGTACCTGTCCCATAAGTGAGATTTTTGTTGGATGCGGGGCGATATTTAGGCGGAGAAGAAACAAATAATGCCGCAAGAAGCGGCATTATTTAATTCACTACTCTTATTAGAAAGAGTAGCTAGCGTTTAGGTACCCAATACTTGTTGAGTCGAAGTTCGCCTTTGCTGCGCCGATTTTGTGTTCGTTATCGAAGTAATGACTGTAACGATAGCCAAGCTCCATACCAAAGCGCTCGGTAAATTTGTATCCTATACCTAGGTTTGCTCCTGCCGTAAGGCCAGTATTTGAGCTATCTTCATTGAAACCAAGTAATGGTACCTTAGCTTCGAACTCACTCTTATAAACGCCTAGATTACCACCTGCTAGTAGGTAAAATTGTTCATTTACATTGTGGATATAGTCTGCACCAGCACCAATTTCATTACTTTTGATAGTAAATTCAGCTACTTTAATACCGGCTACTTTGTATTCAGTTGAACTTTCGCCGTTTGTTTGGATATAACCATAAGCGCGTACATTAGGATTAAAATAGTGACCAAATTTAAGAGCAAGAAGGCCAGTATCTTTGTTGATAGCCTCATTGTTCCCGTATTCACCGGAAGTATCATATTTACCAAAACCAAGTTCTAGTGCTGCGTAATTATCATTAGCAAGCGAAGGCATAGAAGCGGTGGCAGCGATCGCTGCAATAAGTAATGCTTTTTTCATTTGTTATACACTCAAGTTATTTGTCTTTAAGAAAAAGGAAGTTAAGTAAGGTGAGTGATCTAAGTGACTGCTCAAATACTGAACCCCTTTAAAAAGGAGCCGCATCTTGGTACGGCTTTCAAGAGAAAAGAAGTTAATACAAGGTGTACTGATGAAGCGAGAAATAAAATTACAATCAGTTAAATAAAGTTAAATTTTATATTTAAGGCATTGTTTTTAGAGTCAATATACAATTACTCCCGCAGCTTGTTATAAGAGGTTTAGCTTATTTTTCAGGTGCTTTAAAATATAAAATAATCAACAGAAGGGGTTATTTGTTATTTTTAGGGTAGGTTTTATATTCAAGCACTTGCCCATCTTGATTAAACGCATAGACAGAATAAGCATCTTTTTGGCTGCCATTTTCCATCCCAGGAGAGCCTAGTGGCATACCAGGTACCGCTAATCCTTTCGCGCCTTTGGGCGGGTTAGTTAGGAATGTTTTAATATCTTTTGCTGGTATGTGGCCTTCAAATACGTAGCCATTAATTTCAGCGGTATGACAAGACGCTAATTGCGACGTAATACCTAACTGTTGTTTGATGCTATTCATATTATCATGCAGTTTTTCTTCCACCGTAAAGCCCTCTTGTTTCATATGTTTAGTCCAAGCGGTGCAGCAGCCACAGTAAGGCGATTTGTGATTAATAACATCGGTAGCTAAAGCTTGGTTAGAGAGAAGTAAAAGCGACGTAAGTGCGACAAATTTCATTTTCATAAAGACCTCTTATTTAGGTGAATATTTAAATAGACGTAGACGGTTGGCGTTGCTCACCACAGTAATGGAAGACAGCGCCATGGCTGCGCCTGCAACGACAGGGCTGAGTAGAAAGCCAAAAGTAGGATAGAGCGCGCCCGCTGCGATAGGGATCCCCAAGCTGTTATAAATAAAGGCGCCAAATAAATTTTGTTTCATATTTTTCATGGTCGCCTTGGAAAGTTCAATCGCTTTGACTACCCCAAGAGGCGATGAATGAAGCAGAGTCATTTGGGCGCTTTCAATCGCTACATCACTGCCGCTGCCCATCGCAATACTGATATCTGCTGTTGCGAGAGCAGGCGCATCGTTCACTCCGTCACCTATCATGGCGACATGTTGGCCTTGTGCTTGAAATTGGCTGATATGCTGCGCTTTTTGATCGGGTAGTACCTGGGCGATAACATTTTTTATCCCAAGCTTAGAGGCAATCGCATTTGCCACATCTTGACTGTCCCCTGTTAACATCACAGCAGTAATTCCTAACCGGCTAAGCGCATCAATCGCTTGCTTGGCATCTGGCTTGATTGGGTCGCTAATGGCTATAATTCCCACCACCGACTCATGTTGAATGACAACAACAGGTGTCCATGCATTATTGGCGCATTTTTCTATCTCTGGCGTGAAGGTTTCGGTATTTATGCCTTGCTGCTTAGCATAAGTCAGAGAGACAACTGAGGTGAGCTTATCTTTAATAACCCCTGTGATCCCCATACCACGAAGATTATTAAAATCAGTCGCTTGTTCAAGGTGAAGCTTTTTTTGCTCGGCAAGTTCGACAATGGCTTTAGCTAGCGGATGCTCTGAGTATTGCTCTAAACTTGCTGCTAGAGTGATTATGTGGTTTTTATCTCCATTTTTTACAAACAGAGATTCAACCTGAGGTTTACCTTGCGTTAGTGTGCCAGTTTTATCAAACACAACCGTATCAATCTTAATAGCAGATTGAAGCACATCTGCATCTTTAATTAATATCCCCATTTCAGCCGCTTTTCCGATTCCAACAGTGACCGAGAGTGGGGTGGCTAGTCCAAGCGCGCATGGGCAAGCAATAATTAAAACAGTGGTGGTGACAATTAGCATATAGCTGGCTTTGGGTTCAGGACCATATAGAAACCATATTAGAGCCGACACCAAAGCAATAGCGACAACAACCGGAACAAATACAGATGATATTTGGTCAGCCAATTTGGCTATTGCAGGTTTGCTACTTTGCGCCGTACGAACCATGTTAATGATCCTTGCCAGCATAGTACCACTGCCAACGCTGGTCGCTTCTAATTCTAGACTGCCGTCCTGATTAACTGTTCCAGCTGAGATTTGAGAACCTTGCTCTTTATACACAGGGACAGGTTCGCCAGTTAGCATAGATTCATTGAGGTAGGATTGACCGGATAAGACCACACCATCAACTGGCACTTTTTCGCCGGGTTTAATTCTGAGCTTCATTCCTTGAGTTATTTCTTTAATTGCCATCATTTGTTCGCCAGAATCGGTGAGCACGGTAGCATTACTAGGCTGAAGGTTTATCAATGCTTGTAGAGAAAGGGTGGTTCTTGCTTTTGCTTTCGCTTCTATATAGTGCCCCAGAGAAATTAAGCCAATAATCATGGCACTGGCTTCAAAATATACGTGACGTGATGCTTCTGGGAAGCATTGAGGTAAACTGACGACCAGCATTGAAAATAGCCATGCTGCGCCTGTACCAAGTGCGACTAATGTATCCATTGTCGCACGTTTGTTACGCAGCGCTAGCCACGCGTTAGCAAAGAAAGAATATCCAGCGGTGGATAGTAGCCACAAACAAATTAATCCTATGCCACCCCAAATAAGTTGATCTTGAGGGGTACGTATCATCATGTTACCACCCAGTATTCCCCACAGCATTAATGGAGCGCCGATAGCAATACCTGCCCAAGCACTACTTTTGTGTTGTGCCTGTTTGGTTTGTTGCTTGGCCAAGTGCTCTTGTTGTTGGGTCTCCGGGTCAATAATATAGTCTGCCTTATAGCCCGATTTTTGTACCGAGTCTAAGATTGACTTTATGACAGAGTCACTTTTGGAAGCACTTATAACGAGTGCACTTTGTTCTGCTAGATTGACTTGCGCCTTTTGAATCTCTCCAACTCGTTCTATTGCTCGTTCAACAGATGCAACGCAGCTAGCGCACGTCATTCCTGAAATGAAAAAATTCAAGTTATAGATATTTTCTTCTGCAAGTGGTTGAAAATTTTCTTTTGCGGGAGCGGTATCAGGTATAGCGTGGTGTAGCTGAGATTCATCGCTACTTGCCTTGTAACCCAATGAAGTGACAATATCTTGTATTTGTTGGGCGCTAAGTAACGTTGATAGTGATAAGTCAGTTTTTGATACTTGGAACTGACCAATGAGAGAATGCTTTTCTAAGGCAAGGTTGAGTTTAGTGACACATTTACTGCAATTTAAACCACTTAAGTTGAATTGATAGTGATTGCCGGCATTATAACCAAGAGAGTTAATTGACGATTCTAACTGTTTAAAACTACTGCTGCTATCAAGACTGATATGCTCTGTGGTTAACTCATGGATAAAAACAGAGTGCTCAGAGAGTAGATGCCTCTCAATTATGCGCGCGCATCCCATACAGTTTAAACCAGAAAGTGGAATATCGAATCTATTCATTACATGACCTTTAGCAATAACGTATTACTGAGAATAAACCTTACCTCAAGGGTAAGGTCAAGGGGGATGATGTAAGCGGTTAATAAACCACCAAAGTGTTCAAAACTCACTTGTTGAGGGAATTCTACATCTGGTGGATTGTAGATTTGGATATCAGTGATAAAATACGCGCAACTTTTAGTACCTCTTCAAGGTGCGGTCATTCAGTTAATCAAGGTATTTTTAAATGACGGTTAAAACTCGTTTTGCTCCCAGCCCAACAGGCTATCTTCACGTTGGCGGTGCTCGTACAGCACTTTATTCATGGCTTTATGCGAAAAGCCAAGGTGGTGAGTTCGTATTACGTATCGAGGATACTGACTTAGAGCGCAATTCTCAGCAAGCAGTAGATGCCATTCTTGAAGGTATGCAGTGGATGGGACTTGAATGGGATGAAGGGCCCTATTTCCAATCCAAGCGCTTTGACCGCTATAACGAAATGGTTGATAAATTACTTGCAGAAGATAAAGCATATCAATGCTATGCATCAAAAGAGCTTCTTGATGAAGTTCGAGCTGAGCAAGAAGAAAATAAAGAGATGCCTCGCTACGATGCTAATCACCCTAAGATTGTTGCCGCGAACGAAGTAGCTAAAGATGGAGATCCTTGTGTGGTGCGTTTTCGCAACCCTACTCAAGGTAGCGTAATTTTTGAGGACCAGATCCGAGGGCGCATTGAAATTGGTAATGATCAACTCGATGATCTTATCATCCGCCGTACTGATGGTGCCCCAACATACAATTTTGTGGTTGTTGTTGATGACTGGGATATGGGAATTACTCACGTTGTACGTGGTGAAGATCATATCAATAACACTCCACGACAAATCAACATTTATCAGGCTTTAGGTGCACCAGTCCCTACATTTGCCCATTGCGCTATGATTTTGGGTGATGATGGTGCCAAATTGTCTAAGCGGCATGGGGCAGTCTCTGTGATGCAATATCGTGATGAGGGCTACTTGCCAAACGCACTTAATAATTATTTGGTTCGTTTAGGATGGTCTCATGGCGATCAGGAAATATTTTCTCAGCATGAGATGGTCGATTTATTTTCACTCGATGCTATTTCTAAATCAGCGTCTGCATTTAACACTGAGAAGCTGCTTTGGTTAAACAACCACTATATTAAAACCTCAGAGCCTGAATATGTAGCTGAGCATCTACAATGGCATATAGTCAATCAAAAACTCAATATTGACAATGGTCCAGCTTTGACACAAGTGATTCAATTGGTGGGTGAACGCTGCGATACATTAGTTGAGCTTGCTGAGCAAATTCGTTACTTCTATGAAGATTTTTCTGAGTTTGAAGCAGGAGCGGCGAAAAAGCATTTACGAGGTGTCGCAAAAGGCCCACTAGAGCTTGCGCTAGCTAAAGTTGAATCCCTTGAAAATTGGGGAGCAGAAAGTATTAAAAACAATGTTATTACTGCTGTATGTGAAGAGCTTGAGATTGGCATGGGCAAAATTGGTATGCCTTTGCGTGTTGCGGTAACAGGTGGGGGGCAATCACCGTCAGTGGATGCTGTAATGGATCTTGTGGGCAAAGAGCGAGTTATTGCTCGGATTAAAATGGCATTGGCCTTTATTTCAGAACGAGAAGCTAACTCATAATACCCTGAAAAATATTGATTAAATGCCTAAAACCGCAGCTTTTGTTGCGGTTTTTAGTATCAAAGGGAACTTAGTTAAGAGCGCTTAAATCAATAGATAACTATAGGCATATTAAGGTCGTTTACTTAAGGTCAATACTTGTCAAACGACCCATAAACTCCAGAATTTCCAAATTATCTTTGTTAGCTTCTAGTAGGGCTTTTTTGGTTTTGGTGTAAGCTGCTAGTCGACCATGTTTTTTGATTGAACATACAATACTTTTATAAATCAACTTTCCATTCTTGTCATAATTACGCCATGCAGCGATATAACATTCGTCTTTTGCGCTAGGGTTGGACTTTGTTGGCCTAGGTTTGAATATGATTTTAGGCTCAATAGAATGAGGCAGTCTAGTCATTAAATAAGGATCTTTGAGTAATTTTCGCCAAAATTTTCCCCACATAGCACTACCCAATTCATTTCTAAGTTTTATCGCTTTTTTGAGCCCTTTTTCCTCTCCAATTTTTACATAACCCACAGAGCGATGTAACACCGTGTCATCAGGTGTGTGGATATGAATTTTAAACGCAGTTTTGGCTTTGGAAATAAAACGGTGACCAGTGTTTGTAGCCAGATTACTCTTCTTCATTAAATTTCTATAGATAATTTTATTAATAACTATTTTAGTTGAATGTGCCTGATTGGTGAAGCTCTGATTCGTCTTTCCTTACTTTGTTAAACAGAAATACATAGTTCTTTTTTTATAAGCCTGAATAAGACATTGAAATAATGATTATCTTTTTACTTGTGCATTGATGCTAGACATTAGAGTTTATAGAACGACGTAAGACTGTCGTTTGAACTTACTTAAGTGTATGAGTTTTTTGATAAGAGTACCCCTGACAAAATTCCAAGTAATTGATAGTTTTGATTTTAATTTTTTTGGTTAATTTAGAGTGGTGTATGAATTATTTTCGAGAATAGAGTTTGTTATCTTGATAAGAATAAGGCCTATGTTCGGCCTCACATTGTTTTGATTATGGCGCTCCCGACAGGATTCGAACCTGTGACCTATCCCTTAGGAGGGGATCGCGCTATCCAGCTGTGCCACGGGAGCGTGAGCCCATCATACTATACTTTCCTAGAATATTAAGCGCTAATTTACTGTTTTAAAGCTGCTTGTGCATAACATCACCAATTTGGATACTGCCAGCAAGCTCTGGCTGATCAACGGTTAGTTCTGCTTCATTTTCATATACGCGTGATACTGTGAGAGTGATGTCGGACTCAGTGACTTTATTACGTGGCAGCCCTCGTTGATCGATAAAAGAGCTTGTATGCCAAAGCTTAAGTTTATCTCCTTGATTCACACCATGTATACGTCCGAGATCCATAGTTAATACATTATCCCACCTAGAGATAATTTCAGGCAAAGTGATTTTACAAGATACCTCAGATTCTAGGTCTAACATAATATTTCGGCTGACTCTTAGCATCATATCGCCGTAAGTTGATGCCCAGAAACGCGCACTTCTGGTGTCGACTTGGCTGGTTTTTGGGAAAGGCCATCGAGCTACTTCACGATAGTTGTTGTTATAGACTTTATTGCCTGTTTTTCCGTCAAAGACTGTCATTTCAAGCGCAAATTGACGATTAATAATGTCATCTTTCAGTAATTTTTGCTCTATGGTTGCAGTTAAATCAGTAATAACACCCCCAAGGATATATTGAGCGCCTGTGTCTTGTGCAATCATCTTTAGTCTTTCGGGATAATGTTTATCAATTTCATAGTCTGTAGTTCCAACAGAGACGAAGTTGCTTGACTCTTCATCCAATTGGCGATTAATCACATTGGCAAAGTCATCTCCAACTCGATAGATTTGTCCCATAACGGCTTGCTTAGGTGAAGCAATATCGATATTGCCGACTAAGAATGTTTTTTTATACTGGGTAAGATGGCAAGCTGTTGCCGATGGGTAGATATCTATACGTGCTTTGACAAACATGACACCTTTACGAACTTTTTGCTCGTCAACTACTATATAGCGTATTTCGGTGTTACTCAGTTGGTATTCTCTGCGTTCACTTTCTAGTATTGGTCTTATATTTGATATACTACCGATATCTGCCCCTGAGAAGCTAACCGCTTTGTATATCGCGTTTTCTAAAGCATGAATACGAGCGACTTCTTCGGAAGAAACTACGGTAGCTGTACCGGTTACTTCATACCATCCGCTCCAAACCAACGCTGGATACAGTGTTAGACAAAGAGTTGAAACTATTAAAAAAAACGACTTTTTCATCTTAAAATTCCAAACTGGTTCACTTTTTGCATTTAATTCGTTAGCTGATTTAGGTATTGCCGTTCTATATAGTGACATATATAGCAAAGCAAAGAATGTTCCACTTTGGTATCTGAGATATAGAGTGGCGCAGATAGGGCCTAAAATATATCGGAGATTATAATATGAAAAATTGGCTAACGCTTGTGCCTGTGGTACTTCTCACTGCTTGTGCCTATGCGCCTGTTTATAACGGTAAAGAACCTTACCCTGGCTCTCAATTTATGCTGATGGAGAGCCCGCGTCATACGCTTGACTTTTTTGTCGAGAGCATGACAGAAGATTTGATGATTTCAAATACTAGTGTATCAGCCCGGACACCTATTGCCGTTACTTCATTTGTTGATCTACAAAATATGGATGCAACCAATTGGCTGGGTAATTCAGTTTCAGAAGGTTTTATCCATCAGTTTCAGCGCCGAGGTTTTAAAGTCGTGGACTATAAAACAACAGGATCTATTCAGGTTACTAGTCTGGGGGACTTTGCTTTCAGCCGTGACTGGAAAGACTTGGCTCAAGAGCAGGACATACAATATGTATTAACTGGCACTATGCTGCGACAAGAAGGTGGTGTTTTAGTCAACGCACGTGTTGTGGGTATGCAGTCTCGTGTAGTTGTTGCAACAGCTCAAGGTTTTTTGCCTGCAGATCGTATTGGCCGAGATCTAGACACACTTAACAGTATCCGAGATGAAGATGGTGTTTTAATTCGCTCTGACCCTACAATAAGGCAGCCTTATACTGTTATTCTTCGTCCATAGGGAGTTGAGATGAATAAGATATTTTTTCTGGCCATGACACTGATGATGGTTGGTTGCCAGCCTCTACAGAATATGCGTGCAGAGGATATGCTTACTGCAGTTGGATATGCCAATATCAGTGAACAGAAAGGGCGCACCGATGAGGAGCGGCAAGTGAGAGCTATGCGTGCTTCAAAAATAGATGCATATCGTGAATTAGCAGAGCAAGTGTATGGTATGCGTGTCAGTGGTCGAGCTGATCTAAAAGATCAACGCCTTGGAACTGAACTCACTTCTGGTGCTGTCGATGGAGTTATTCGTGGAGCTGAGGTGGTAAGAAGTTATAAAGTAGGCGACAGTTATGTGACAGAGTTACGTCTTGACATTAAAAAGATGAACAAGCTGCGTGATTATGGTGAAGTTCAAGTGGTTCCAGAAAAACGCCAGCAAACACTATTCTAACTTCTACACTAAATATCCCATTTAAATTTGCGGCAAATTTTGCCGCTTTTTTTATCATGCTTTGATATTAGTGCCTAATGTTGTGACACTTTTAGTTTGTCCATCTGCGCTGTATGTCATTCCTAACTTTCCTTGGCTTTGTTGCATGAGATTATTTAGCTTATTAAAGCTCATTTGCGCTCGTTGCAAAGCTTCACCATTTATTATATTTGCTTGTTGGCAGTCACTGATGATAGCGCGAATTTTATCAACCAGAGGGCTCAGCTCTGGATCTGTTGTCAAACTCACAGCCTCGGGATGTTGTCCTATACGTTGATCAGTTTGTTGAAGTTTGTTGATAAGAGATAGCTTATCATTGGCAAGCTGTTCAATATCTTTAGCAACCCGAGTGGTTATCGCTAATTTTTCTCTTTCGAGAATATCAGAAAGATCTTGGGCGGTTTGTAATTGAAAATCTATTAAACTGCTTAGGGTAGCCATAATGGAACCTCGCTACTCCAAACCACCAAGCTCTTGCTCGAACTTGATCATGTTATCTGCCAGTTTTTGAGGGTCAACGCTATATGAACCATTGGCAATAGCTTCTTTTATCGCGGCGACTTTTGCCTTATCAAAACTTGGTTGACTTGCTAATTGAGAATGCATTTCACCAACAGCTTTCCCCTGTTGACTGAGGGAAACTGAATCTTGCGCAACGTCTGACTTTGAAGTAGAGCCAGAGCTAGCAGAGCTGTTATTCTCATTACGTGCAGTGCTCTTAGTAGACGTTGTGACCGTCTGCCCAGAGCGTATGTTGTCAATACCTGCCATATGTGTGAGCCTTTCGTATTTGAAATCTTGTACTGTCGATATCGGCCAGAGTTATTAAAACTTTAGAAACTTTTATTTGTTTAAAAAATAACCGTAACTTCGGCAATTCCAGTCACTCTACCTTCAATTATACGGTTGGATTTATTATTTTTCACTCTAATCTGCTCACCATGTGAACCATCTGTGAGTGCGGTGCCTTTAGTTGTGATGGTCATACCAGACTTTTGGGCTTTAATAGTGACGGTTTCATTACGGCATACAACACAAACATCATTGCTTTCCAATATTTCCCCAGCCCTAAGATTTTTTTTAGTTTTTGCTCCGATTACTTCAGCAATATTTGAAAAGCCTTGCCGCCTTACACGTTGCAAGTCTACCATATTAATAGTGAGGTCTCGAATAGATAGTATTTGCCCTCGGCTGATAGCGACTGTTGTTGTGACTTGTGGTCCAGTCCGAGTTAGCCTTACTGGGACGTATAATTTCCAATTATCTTCGTCACACTCGACTAGCACGGTGATGTTACTTGCACTAGGGTTTGTAGAAGAAGAAGTTGTTTTTAGAGGAACAGGACAATCTGTTACAAAAATGCGGCTGTCAATGTTTGCCGCTTTTGCCAGTAAAGAGCCACCAGCTGGCCACTCAATGGTGGAGAGAATGTAATCTTCAGCGGCTTTTTGAACACGGGTAATCTGTCCAGATGTGGTTGAACTTAATGAAAAACTAAAGAAAAAGCATAAAAAGGCGATAGTCTTATAAAACTTTTTATAGAAAGATCTACAATTAGTAATGGAAAAAGAGCATAAACGTAATTTATGGTATGTCATTCTGCTTCTCTGGTTTTCTTTGCCTTTTAGTAGACTATCATTTTATACCATGAAAGTTTGAGATGGAGATGGGGCTTATGTCGGGTATTCTTGATTCGGTGAATCAGCGCACGCAACTCGTCGGTCAAAACCGATTGGAACTTTTAACATTTCGCTTGATGGGGCGGCAGCGATACGGTATTAACGTATTCAAGGTAAAAGAAGTCCTTCAATGCCCTATATTGACAATGATGCCTAATTTACACCCTTTGGTTAAAGGGGTTGCTCATATTCGTGGTCAAACTGTGTCTGTGATTGACATGAGCTTGGCTATAGGAGGAAGACCCACTGAAGATGTTGAGAAAGCGTTTGTTGTTATTGCTGAATTTAACCGAACAATTCAGGCGTTTTTGGTGACTTCGGTTGAACGTATTATCAATATGCATTGGGAGGCAATTCTGCCTCCACCTGACGGTACTGGTAAAGGAAATTACCTTACGGCAGTAACAAATATCGATAATGAACTTGTTGAAATACTCGATGTTGAAAAAATTCTAATGGAGATTTCACCCATTGATGAAACAATGGATTCTTCTATTGGGGAAGAAATTGCTCAAGTTCAGTCGGAAAAAGAAGTGGTTCGTCGTATACTTATAGCCGATGACTCCACGGTCGCTCGTAAGCAAGTCGAACGTGCTGTAATATCAATTGGTTTTGATGTCGTCTCCGCCAAAGATGGTAAAGATGCATATGACAAGCTGGTTGAAATGGCTGCTGAAGGCAGTATATATGAACAAATATCATTAGTCATTTCAGATATTGAGATGCCGGAGATGGACGGTTATACATTGACTGCCGAAGTCCGACGCAATCCGGATCTGAAGGATTTATATGTTATTCTTCACTCATCACTCAGTGGTGTTTTTAACCAAGCTATGGTTGAACGGGTTGGGGCCAATGCTTTCATTCCTAAATTTAACCCTGATGAGCTTGGTAATGCAGTGAAAACTGCGCTTACTGATTAAAGAGAAATAAATGACAGCGATAACTATAAGCGATCAAGAATATCGCGACTTCAGCCGCTTCTTAGAATCTCAATGTGGTATTGTCTTAGGTGACAGTAAACAATATCTGGTGAGGAGTCGCTTAAGTCCTTTAGTAACAAAGTTTAAGCTGAGTTCTTTGTCGGATTTGCTAAAAGATGTTGTTACTGGGCGCAACAGAGACCTTCGTGTTGCGGCGGTAGACGCAATGACAACCAACGAGACCTTGTGGTTTCGAGATACGTATCCATTTGAAGTGCTGGCGAATAAGCTTTTACCTGAAGCCGCAGAAACGAAAAGGCCGATTAAAATATGGTCAGCGGCAAGTTCATCTGGTCAAGAGCCCTACTCTATGGCGATGACGATTCTGGAAACGCAACAGCGTAAACCTGGCTTGATACCCAATGTTGCGGTTACTGCTACGGATATATCAGCTAGCATGCTCGATATGTGTCGAGAAGGTATATACGATAATTTAGCCTTGGGGCGTGGTTTGTCACCCGAGCGCAGAAAAAATTTCTTTGAAGATGTTGATGATGGAAGGATGAAAGTTAAGGATAATGTTAAACGGCTAGTTAATTTTCGTCCTCAAAACTTGATGGAAAGTTATGCACTTCTAGGAAAGTTTGACATTATCTTTTGCCGCAATGTACTTATATATTTTTCGCCAGATATGAAATCTCAAGTGTTAAATCAAATGGCAAGTAGTTTAAACCCAGGTGGTCATCTATTGTTAGGTGCGTCAGAGTCTTTGACAGGGCTAACAGACTGCTTCGAAATGGTTCGTTGTAATCCAGGGATTATTTATAAGCTTAAATAACATATTATAAACCGACTGAGCCCAGCATTATGCTGGGCTCAGTCGGTTTATAAGTCTCTATATGAGGTCTAGCGTATATTCTAATTTTGTTATTTGGCGTATAAATTGCTGTTAAATATACCAACAAGTAAATTAGGTTAGGTAAAAAGTTGGTATATTAATTGCTTTTATATCTAATAATATCGGTCATTTCTTTTTGTAGAGGTTAACATGGCTATATCTTTCAATAACGCATTAGGTATCCACCAATACACGGTGGGAGTGCGCTCACGCAATGCTGAGGTTATATCCACAAACATTGCTCAAGCCAACACACCAGGCTTTAAATCGAAGGGTATGGACTTTCAAAGGGCATTGCAAGCGGCAACATCAGAGGCAAGTATAGGTCTTAGCCGCACTGATGGTCGGCATATTCCTGCCTCTACTCAAGTGACTGGGGAAATGTTATATCGACTTCCAACACAGCCGGACACGGGTGATGGAAATACAGTAGATGTTGATTTGGAGCGTAACTTATTTATGCAAAATCAAATCAGGCACCAAGCGTCGTTGGATTTCCTGGGTAGTAAATTCAGGAATTTAACCAAGGCAATTAAAGGGGATTAATTAGATGAGCCTATTTAATGTATTCAACGTGACTGGTTCTGCAATGAGTGCTGAATCTGTTCGTTTAAATACCACCTCGAGTAACTTGGCTAATGCTGACAGTGTGTCTAGTTCTGCTCAAGATACCTACAAGGCACGTCACGCTGTGTTTGGTGCCGAACTAAGTAAAGCTAAATATGGTCGTGAACATACGGTACCGGTACAAGTTTTAGGTATTGTTGAAAGTAACAAGCCACTTGATGCTGAGTACAACCCCGAACACCCACTCGCTAACGATGACGGCTATATTTATAAGCCGAATGTTAATGTGATGGAAGAAATGGCGAACATGATATCTGCTTCTCGTTCATATCAAACGAATGTACAAGTTGCAGATGCTAGTAAACAAATGCTGCTGCGTACGCTGCAGATGGGTCAATAAGGATAGGAGGTAACTTATGGCTGGGGACATTAATAATAATGTTGGTCAAAGCGGCTTGTCCTATGTTGACCAGCTTAAACGGCTTCAAGACAATAGCAAGCCAGATGAGATAACAGGTAAGCAAGATCTTAAACAGGAAGATTTCTTATCTTTGCTTACTAAGCAGCTTTCTCAACAAGATCCGTTTAAGCCGGTTAGCAATGACCAAATGATTGCCCAAATGGCGTCGTTTGCGACGGTAGATGGCATCGGTAAAATGAATAATCAGTTTGAAACATTGAATTCATCGATGACATCGAGTCAAGCACTTCAGGCATCATCACTTGTAGGTCGGGATGTTCTTATTCCAGGCTCTTCCGGTGTGAAGACTAGTGAAGGTCCTATGTCTGCTATGGTAAAACTCCCTCAAGCTGTCGATAATTTGATGGTTCGAGTTGAGAATCAGATGGGACAACTGCTCCGTACCTTTGACGTAGGCTCTAAACCAGGTGGTGACAGTCGCGTTGTTTGGGATGGCAAAGATCAAAACGGTAATCCATTGCCGGCTGGCAAATACAATGTGAAAGCTTCGGGTTTGTTGGACGGGCAGTCGAAAGAATTTGAAGTTTCGACTTACGCAAATGTAAATAGCGTTTTACTTGGAAACGGCAATGGTAACGTACTACTCAATCTAGCTGGTTTTGAATCGCCAGTTCGACTTGCTGAAGTACTAGAAGTTGGAAAGGCGTAATTATTACGCTAGCTAGATAGGAGATTTGGAATGTCTTATGTTGCATTAAGCGGTTTATCCGCTGCTCAGTTAGATCTGAATACAACCAGTAATAATATTGCTAACGCCGCCACCTATGGTTTTAAAGAATCACGGGCGGAGTTTGGAGATGTTTATTCTAACTCATTGTTCACTCATGCGAAAACGACACCGGGTCAAGGTGTGCAGGCATCAAAAGTTGCCCAGCAGTTTCATGAGGGATCAAGTATTTATACCAACAACCCAATGGACCTTAGAATTTCTGGGACAGGTTTTTTCTCTGTCGCCAAAGATCGCTTGCAGCCAGCAACAAATGAGCTGACACGAAACGGTTCATTTCACTTGAACAAAAACAATTACATGGTTACAGCGAATGATGAGTTTTTGTTGGGGTACCAAGTCAATAAAGATACTGGTGATGTATTATCCTATGAGGCTTCACCTATCAATATTCCTAAAGAGTTTGGTAAGCCAAAACAGACATCGAATATTGAGGTCGGTTTTAATCTACCAGCAGGCGCTCCTTTAAAAGATCCAGCTTTGTTTGATATTACAGACCCTGAAACTTATAACCGTTCTACTTCTTCGTCTATCTACGATTCGATGGGACAATCTTACAAACTGACGTCTTACTACCTTAAAGACGCGACTCAACCTAATACATGGTTAACCTATTATACTATCACAGATACTGATGGCGAGAAACCCATCAATATTGTTGGTGGGGATGCAACGTCACCAACAGGGCAAGTTGGACACACAATGAGGTTCAACAATGATGGTACTTTAGCTAGCATTAATAATAACCAAGATATAGTCACTGAGGCTCTGGGTACAGGAGCTAATCCAATTAACTTAAATGGTGCAGATGAAACTCAAATCTTGGCATTTGGACTAAAAGACGCGACACAATTTGCCGCTCCATTTGAGTTAACCAAATTTGATGAAGATGGTGCCACAACAGGTTTCTTAACCAAAGTTGATTTTGATGAAAATGGCAGTGTTTTAGGGACTTATTCTAATGGTGAGAATATTACTTTAGGACGGGTTGCTTTGGTGCGTGTGGCTAATGAACAAGGCCTTGATAAAAAGGGTAGCACCCAGTGGGATTCTACGCAGTTTTCGGGTTCTAAGATTTGGGGTGAATCTAATAAAGGGTCATTCGGTAGTGTTTCGAGTGGTACCTTGGAACAATCTAATATTGATATGACCCAAGAGTTGGTTGATTTGATTACAGCCCAACGGAACTTCCAGGCAAACTCACGTTCTTTGGAAGTTCATAATCAAACCCAACAGAATATTTTGCAGATTCGTTAAGACCATTTGTAAAATTTTAAGACATCCCGCATTTCAAGTACGGATAAGCTGGTGGCAATAGCCAGCTTATGACCTTGCCACCTCCGGCAAATCATTTCATATCTCTTCCCTCCCTTCAAACAATTTTAATATAAGTTCATGATTTTATATCACTTTACGACATGGCGTGATATTTGCTTTGTTTAAGGTAATTGTGATTGTAGGAGCAAATTATGGATCGTGCATTGTTTCTTGCTATGAGTGGTGCTAAGCAGAATATGCAGGCTATGCAGCTTAGAGCTAATAACTTGGCAAATGTTGGTACGACCGGTTTTCGAGCTGATTTAGCGCAGGCCCGCTCTATGCAAGCATATGGCGAAGGTATGCCTAGTCGAGTTTTTAGTATGACGGAGCGTCCTGGGCACAATTTTCAACAAGGTAGTGTCATCACTACTGGTCGAAGTTTAGATGTTACTATCCAAGATCAAGGCTGGATTGCGGTTCTTGACAGTATGGGTAAAGAAGGATTGACCAGAAACGGTAATATGAATATTGATGTTAATGGTTTACTTACGACTGGTGGGGGTAATTTAGTACTAGGCGAAACAGGTGCACCAATCACTGTACCAATCCCCGTGAGTAAAATTGAAGTGGGTAGTGATGGAACTATTTCAGTTGTCCCTCAAGGAGCTCCAGCAGACGCTATTGAAATTGTTGATCGTATTAAGCTAACGAGTACTAACAACCGCTCACTTTATAAAGATGTGAATGGAGTCTTTCGTTCCAAGGATCCAAATGTGGCATATGAAATGGATGCCAATGTTAAGCTGCTAACTGGTGCTCTGGAAGGCAGTAACGTCAATGCTATCGGGGAAATGACCAATCTAATTGACCTTCAACGTCAGTTTGAAATGCAGGTCAAAATGATGAGTACAGCTGAAGATATGGACAAAGCGTCAGATTCTTTGCTTCGTATGAGTTAACCAAAGGATTAGGAGAGAAGATATGCATCCGGCATTATGGGTAAGTAAAACGGGCTTAGATGCCCAGCAAACTAATATACAAACAATTTCAAACAACCTCGCGAATGCATCTACTGTTGGGTATAAGAAGAGCCGTGCTGTGTTTGAAGATTTATTTTACCAAAATATCAATCAGCCAGGTGGGCAATCTTCACAAAATACTGAGTTACCGAGTGGCTTGATGCTAGGAGCTGGGTCAAAGGTAGTTGCTACACAGAAAGTGCATACACAGGGTAATACGCAAACTACGAATAATAGCCTAGACATGATGGTTGAAGGTGACGGCTTTTTCCAAATCTTGATGCCAGATGGCAACATTGGCTACAGTCGAAATGGTCAGTTTACCGTAAATGACGAAGGGATTATTGTAACTTCTGGTGCAGGCTATTCACTTGAACCAGAAATCGCTATTCCCGAAGACGCTATAAGCATTACAGTTGGAACGGATGGTGAGGTTTCGGTTCGAATACGAGGTCAACAAGAAAACCAAGTGCTGGGGCAGATAACAACCGTCGATTTTATTAATCCAGGTGGTCTTGAGCCCATTGGACAGAACTTGTATCTACCTACTGGGGCAAGTGGTGATCCTCAAGAGGGGGTACCGGGTTTTGATGGGTTTGGTGATATTCGTCAATCCATGTTAGAAACATCTAATGTCAATGTGACAGAAGAGCTGGTCAATATGATTGAAGCTCAACGTGTCTATGAAATGAACTCTAAAGTTATTTCAGCAGTTGATAAAATGATGAGCTTTGTAAATCAACAATTATAAACCTGAGGTAATGAGGAGATTGTTATGAATCGTTTACTGACCATTATTTCACTAGTTTTACTTTCAGGTTGCTCGATGTTGGAAGCTCCGATTGAAACCTCTGATATTGTTCAAGGTACCACTACAGTGGACGCTGTTGAAGGCGATAAATCAGAGGAGGAGAGCTCAGGTATTATTGATACATTGCGTGGTAGAACCGACCCGCTTGCAGGAGACCCTGCATGGGCACCTATTCACCCGAAACATAAACCAGAACATTATGCGGCAGAAACAGGGTCGTTATTTAACATTTCTCACGCAACCAGTTTGTATGATGATTCTAAGCCTCGTGATATTGGTGATATTATTACTGTTACTCTGGATGAAAACACAAAGGCTGCAAAAAGTGCGGATGCGGATCTTTCGAAAAATAATGATGCATCAATGGATCCACTCGAAGTTGGTGGCCAGCAACTCAATATTGGGGATTATAATTTTTCCTACAATTTGAGTAATGACAACTCGTTTAGTGGCAGTGCTGCGGCTAATCAAAGCAATAGTATTTCTGGTTCGATTACCGTTGAAGTTATTGAGGTTTTAGCAAATGGGAACCTTGTTATCCGAGGTGAAAAGTGGCTGTCTCTTAATACTGGAGATGAGTATATTAGACTTAGTGGTACCATACGATCAGATGATATTTCTCATGAAAATACAATAGCATCAAATCGTATTTCTAACGCTAGAATTCAATATTCAGGTACTGGTACTCAACAAGATATGCAAGAACCTGGATTTTTGGCACGATTCTTTAATGTTGCTCTTTAAAACTTACTAAAGTCGAAGTTTTGGCGCTATGGTATCGAGTGAAGGTAACCTAATGAAAATATTAATACTACTACTGACTTGCATTACAATGGTTTCGACGCAAGCCTATGGCGCACGGATTAAAGATATCTCGCAAGTGGCTGGTGTACGAGCAAACCAGCTAGTTGGGTATGGTTTAGTAACGGGATTACCAGGGACTGGTGAGTCTACTCCTTTTACTGACCAAAGTTTTAATGCCATGCTAGAGAATTTTGGGATCCAGCTTCCGGCGGGTACTAAACCAAAATCAAAAAATGTAGCCGCAGTGATTATCACTGCTGAACTCGCGGCATTTGCTAAGCAAGGACAAACGATTGATGTGACTGTTACTTCTATTGGTGCTGCAAAGAGTCTTCGTGGTGGAACATTGATGCAGACCATGCTCAAAGGGGTTGATGGGCAAATTTATGCCGTTGCACAGGGCAATTTAGTGGTCAGTGGCTTTAGTGCAACCGGTGCAGATGGCTCAAAGATCGTTGGTAATAACCCTACAGCAGGCATGATATCTAATGGAGCGATAGTCGAACGAGAAATACCTTCACCATTTGGTCGCAGTGACTACATCACGTTTAATTTGCTTGAGTCGGATTTTACAACCGCTCAGCGTATGGCCGACGCAGTTAATAACTTTTTAGGTCCTCAAATGGCACAGCCAATTGATGCGACGTCGGTCAGAGTTCGCGCTCCACGTGATGTGTCTCAGCGAGTCTCTTTTCTTTCTGCGATTGAGAACCTAGAGTTCGATCCAGCGGAAGGCTCTGCCAAAATTATCGTAAATTCTCGTACAGGCACCATTGTGGTTGGTAAGCATGTGCGCTTGAAACCAGCAGCTGTGACTCATGGCGGAATGACAGTAGCCATCAAAGAAAATCTTAATGTTAGCCAACCTAATGCATTTGGGGGGGGGGAAACCGTTGTGACACCGGATACCGATATTGAAGTGACAGAAAAGCAGGGGAAAATGTTTAAATTTGAACCTGGCTTAACACTTGATGATCTCGTACGTGCGGTCAACGAAGTTGGAGCAGCGCCATCCGATTTGATGGCTATTCTACAAGCATTGAAGCAGGCTGGGGCCATCGAAGGCCAGTTGATTGTAATCTAGGGGGCAGCATGATTAATAATGGTAAGGATGTTGGGTTTATCCATGATATCGCCAATCTCGATAAACTCCGCCGGCAAGCAGTTGATGGTGATGAAAGCAGCGAAAAAGAAGCCTTGAGTGCTGCAGCAAAGCAATTTGAGTCTATTTTTACTTCCATGCTGTTTAAGTCAATGAGAGATGCTAACTCAACATTCGAATCTGGATTGATGGATAGCAAAAATCAGCAGTTTTATCGTCAAATGATGGATGAGCAGATGGCAAGTGAACTGAGTGCTACTGGCTCTCTAGGCTTAGCTGATATGATAGTTGCTCAGCTATCTTCGGGTTCAGTTGAAAATTCTAACGCAGCTGCTCGAGAAGTAAACTTTGAAGCTATGATGAGTAAGATTGATGGTATTCGTCAATCTGGATACGTATCCAGATCAGCACCCATAGAGCGGGCTCAAAGAGCAGAAGCGGAACCTTTTGACTCTCCACAATCATTTGTTATTACAATGAAACCTTATGCAGAAAAAGCAGCGAGTGCACTTGGTGTCGATTCTTCACTTTTATTGGCTCAAGCAGCCTTGGAAACTGGCTGGGGGCAAAAAGTAATTGGTAATAGCCGTGGAAGTAGCCATAACTTGTTCAATATCAAAGCTGACAAAAAGTGGGCTGGAGATAAAGTCGCCAGTCAAACGCTAGAATATCATCAAGGTATTCCAGTCAAAGAAAGTGCTGCGTTTAGATCATACTCGAATTTTGAGGATAGCTTTAACGATTACGTCCGTTTTTTAAATGAAAACCCTCGGTATAATGCTGCTCTTCGTCATCAAGGAAGTGATGAGCAGTTTATTAATGGTATCCATCAAGCGGGTTATGCAACGGATCCTGCTTATGCTGATAAGGTCTTAAGAGTTAAAGCTAAAATCGAACAGATGTAAATAGATGGATGAACAATCAAAAGAGAAGGAATATGATAGTCGTTATTGACACTGGAGGTTAAGTGTCAATACTAATGACCCGCACCCGCACCCGCACCCGCACCCGCACCCGCACCCGCACCCGCACCCGCACCCGCACCCGCACCCGCACCCGCACCCGCACCCGCACCCGCACCCGCACCCGCACCCGCACCCGCACCTAAACTTGGTATACATCTTGCTTTATAACTAATTAAGGATATTTAGTTGTACTGCTTTTATTAGGCTTTCCTGGGGGCGATATGGCATCTGATCTACTGGGCCTTGGTGCACAAAGTGTACTCACTGCTCAGAGACAACTTAACACCACCGGACATAACATCTCTAATGTGAATACAGAGGGTTATAACCGCCAGTCGGTGATACAAGGTACTAACATGCCACACCAATACGGTGGGGAAACCTATGGTATGGGTGTACATGTGGACAATGTTCGCCGCTCTTGGGATCAGTTTGCCGTTAACGAGCTCAACCTTTCCACCACTAATCATGCCCATAAAGTAGACGATGAAGAAAACTTAGAGATGTTGTCTAGTATGCTGGACTCTATCGCTTCGAAAAAGATACCAGAAAATCTTAATGAGTGGTTTGACGCTGTTAAGTCACTCGCTGATAGCCCAAATGATGTCGGAGCTCGAAAAGTGGTATTGGAGAAGGCAGATCTTATTACTCAAAATCTTAATGATTTCCATGAGACTGTCCGTTTGCAATCTGATGTGGTCAATAAAAAGCTCGATCTCGGCATCGAACGAGTGAACCAGTTAGCACTTGAAATAAGAGATATGCATCGGCTGATGATGCGTACACCTGGACCACATAATGATCTTATGGACACCCATGAAAAGCTTATCGCTGAACTTTCCGAATATACAAAAGTTACTGTGACACCTCGTAAAAATGCTGAGGGCTTTAACGTTCACCTTGGCAATGGTCACACTCTAGTCTCTGGCACCGAAGCAAGCCAACTTAAGATGATAGATGGGTACCCCGATGTTCATCAGCGCAGATTAGCAATGATTGAAGGTAAAGGGATGAAAGCTATTACCACGCGAGATATAGACGGAAAAATCGGTGCAATGTTATCAATGAGAGATGAGAAGATCCCTTACCTTATGGATGAATTGGGAAAAATGACGACTGCATTCTCCCACGACATCAACCAGCTTCAAACACAGGGGTTAGATTTAAGGGGTAATGTAGGTGGTTTGATATTTACTGATGTAAATTCACAAGTTGTTGCTAAGTCTCGCGCTGTTACCTCATCAGATTCTTTAGCAGATATTGAAGTGTATATCGAGGATCTTAGCCGTTTAGTTGGAGGAGAATATTCACTTCAATATACCGATGGCGATTACTACATAAAACGCCCTAGTGGAGAGCAGTCAATTGTCCCTGTGATTAATAACTCAATTTACCTTGATGGGATCCGCATAGATATAAAAAATGATCTTAAAACGGGTGAAAGAGTATTGATAAGACCGACTAGAAATGCGGCTGCACAAATTCAGATGGAGACGAATGACCCTTCTGAAATTGCTGCGCAAAGCTATGAGGCTTCTACAACTTTTGCTCAAGGAAGTGCCGAGTTTTTCATTGTTAATGCTGGAGACTTACGTGAATTTGAGGTGATTATTTCACCAAATGGCCAGCAGTTTGCCGTGACGGATACAGATGGGAATATTCTTTTGTCGCCTCAGGCTTATCCTCCATCTGGACCTGTAACAGTTTTAGGGACCTCGTTTGCAATAACTCCAGGAGCGCTGCCTAATGACAAGTTTACGGCAAACCTTGTCCCTTCAGAAGGTGGCAATGGTAACCTACTGAATATGCAAGATATCCAGACTAAAAAGCATTTAAATGATGGAGAATCTACCGTTTTAGACCTTTATCATAATTTAAATACTGATGTTGGACTGCAAATGTCGACCGCTTCACGTCTTACAGATGTTTCTCGTTTGGAGAAAGAATCAGCACAGGAACGTATTGCGACTATTTCAGGGGTTAACTTGGATGAAGAAGCAGCCAATATGATGAAGTTCCAGCAAATATACATGGCATCTTCGCGTATTATGCAGGCTTCAAATGATACTTTTAACACTATATTGGCGTTAAGGTAGGAGGCAGATAAATGATGACTAGAATTTCAAGCTTCCACAATTATGAAGCTGTGCAGAATGATATCCGTCGTCAGGAATCTAAAATTCATCACAATCAGGCTCAACTCGCTTCGGGTAAGAAACTGTTGACGGCGAGTGATGATCCCTTGGCAACTCATTATATCCAAAATATAGGTCAACAAAATGAGCAGCTACGTCAGTTCACGGATGCCATTGTGTTAAGCCGAAATCGTCTAGAGCACCATGAAGTTATCATTGCTAATGCTGAACAATATGCTGACGAAGCCAAGCGCACCGTAATGGAAATGATTAATGGTTCGTTATCACCTGAAGACCGAATCGCAAAGCGTCGTGAGTTACAAGAAATCGCTAACAACTTTTTGAACTTGTCTAACGTGCAGGATGAAATCGGTAACTACATATTTGCGGGAACTAAGCCTAAGAATCAACCTTTCTTCCGTGATAAAAACGGGGATATTTCCTATGCCGGTGATGATTATCAACGCAAGATGAAAGTATCGAACAGTTTAGAAATACCGATAAACGATCCCGGTAGCAAAGTATTCATGGAGATTGATAATCCATTTGGTGATTTTGAGCCAGAGTATGAGTTAAATGATACTTCTGATTTGCTGCTTGAGCGAGCCATAAATCTCAATCAAGATGATCAGTCAGTCTATAAAGTCACGTTTGTTGAAATGCCGGATGGAAATTTTGGTTATCAACTTGAGCGTGATGGCGCTGTGGTAAGTGCGGATACTTTTAACCCGTCTACTGGAGTGAAGTTTGAAGATATTACTATACAAATAAAGGGACAAATCACCAAAGGTGATGCAATTTCTTTAGTTCCAAAAAAATCATACAGCCTTTTCGATACTTTTAAGCAGGCTATGTTGCTTTCTGAAGGGTCTGTGTCAGATACATCTAATACTGCCGAGTTGCATCAGATTACGGAAGAGTTTCATGCTGGATTTATTCACCTCAATAAATCGAGAACAGATGTAGGTGCTCGTTTGAATACCTTAGATATTCAAGAAGAGCAACATGAGGATTTTAAACTGACATTGGCGAAGTCAAAGAGCACTTTTGAAGATCTAGATTATGCCGATGCAGTTATCGAATTTAATGAAAATTCACGCGCATTACAGGCTTCTCACAAAGCCTTTGGTAAAACAAAAGAGTTAACACTATTTAATTATATCTAGCTTCAGTGCCATACGTGCTCTGCCGTATGTGCGAAGTGAGATAGAGTCACCTGGTTAGAATATTGTTGTTTAAGCAGTGGCAACCAAGTGGCAAATAAGCGGCAACAAGATTGCCGTTGCGGGATATCGGCAAACCTAGTTAGGCAAAAACCTAGATGGATGGCTGGTAAAGTATTGAAAACAAGTATGAAATTTAATTTTCTATTGGTTTTTAAAAGTTGGCATACTACTTGTATTCTTGTAAGCAAGAGTTTAACTAGCAGGTTTTAAGTAGGTGATGCCTACTTAGCAAGTCATCTACGGTCAGTGCTTCCAACTGAGATTAAGCTGGCCGCTTCGCAAGCACTTGCGAACTCAATAGGAGAGCAGACTATGACCATTAATGTAAATACTAACGTGTCGGCGATGACCGCCCAGCGTTACTTGACCAAATCGACGAATGACTTGAACACCTCGATGGAAAGACTTTCATCTGGGCACAGAATCAACAGTGCGAAAGACGATGCGGCTGGTCTACAAATATCTAACCGTTTGACAGCACAAAGTCGCGGCCTAGATGTGGCAATGCGTAACGCCAATGATGGTATTTCGATTGCTCAGACAGCAGAAGGTGCCATGAACGAATCAACTATTGTTCTGCAGCGAATTCGTGACTTGTCACTACAATCGGCAAATGGTACTAACTCTCTCTCAGAGCGAGTGGCTCTAAATGAAGAAGTAGTGGCACTGCAAGATGAATTAAACCGTATCGCCGAAACCACATCTTTCGGCGGACGTAAGCTTCTGAATGGATCATTTGGAGAATCAGCTTTCCAAATAGGTGCAAGTTCTGGTGAAGCCATTATTATGGGGTTAACCAGTATACGTGCTGATGAACCTAAAATGGGAGGTCAGTCATTCATAGCAGACCCACTGCAAGGTAAAGACAAAAACTGGGGTGTGCCGACTACGGCAAGAGATATCAAATTTGAGTTTACCACCAAAGATGGTGAGGCCATTACTTTAGATATTCTTGCTAAAGAAGGCGATGACATTGAAGAACTGGCCACTTATATCAATGGTCAAACAGACAAAATAAGCGCTTCGGTTGACCAAGATGGGCGTCTGCAGGTTTTTGTCGCTGAGCCCCACATTGAAGGTAACTTAAATATTTCTGGTGGCCTTGCTACTGAGGTTGGTTTAAATGGTGGCCCAGGCGAGTTGACCACAGTTAGAAATATTGATGTAACTACGGCTGGTGGCGCGCAAAATGCGGTAGGCATTGTAGATTCAGCTCTGAGGTATATTGATTCACAGAGGGCAGACCTTGGTGCGAAGCAAAACCGTTTAAGTCATAGCATCAATAACTTGGCAAATATTCAAGAAAATGTAGCAGCATCAAATAGCCGAATCAAAGATACTGATTTTGCTAAAGAAACAACAGCATTAACTAAAGCACAAATATTGCAACAGGCGGGTACATCAATACTTGCTCAAGCAAAACAGTTGCCAAACTCTGCAATTTCGTTATTGCAGTAGTAGTGAATACTTTCACTAGCAGTACCCAGACGTGGGTTAGTGAAAGCATTCCGGCAAGCATAGGCTTCTTAGTTGTATAGAGCTCTCTCACAGTCGCTCTTCATACTTTAAAGTCTATGTATACGGAAGCCAGGCAGTGATCATTTCTCTCGATCTCCACAATGGCAACCACAATAGCCCCGGTTCTCTCAAAGGAAAAGGGGCTTTTCTTTTTTTATCATGAACTTAATGTATTGTTTGTTAGCCTTTTTTCCTAGACTTTTCTTCGTACCCACCGGCCAATACTCAAAAATCTTTAGCTTACGATTTAATATCTGTAGGCCAGATCAATCTATTTATGTTTTCCATCAGTTTGGATGGGAATTTCATAGTTTGTCCTAAAGTAAATTATTTCTGCGTCGCTAATAAGGGTACTTTGAGAGAACTTGGTTTACCGAGACGTCGGAAACCTTTCGAAACTTCCGAACTACGGAAAATCAATAGGAGTAACCACTATGGCGGTTAATGTAAACACTAACGTTGCAGCAATGACGGCACAACGCTATTTAAATAGCGCGACAGCTGCCCAAGAGACCTCGATGGAGCGCTTATCTTCAGGGTTTAAAATTAACAGTGCTAAGGATGATGCAGCTGGTATGCAGATTTCGAATCGCTTATCCTCACAAAGTCGAGGGCTAGATGTAGCGGTACGAAATGCAAATGACGGCATATCCATTACGCAAACAGCTGAAGGTGCAATGAATGAAACGACTAACATTCTGCAGCGGATGCGAGACCTTTCCTTACAATCTGCAAATGGCTCAAACTCTAAATCTGAACGTATTGCACTGCAAGAAGAAGTCACAGCACTCAACGATGAGTTGAACCGTATTGCGGAAACAACATCTTTTGGTGGTAATAAACTACTTAATGGTACATTTGCAACTAAGTCTTTTCAGATTGGTGCAGATAATGGTGAAGCCGTTATGCTGACCTTGGAAAACTTACGTAGTGATAATGCCATGATGGGTGGCAGTATCTATGTGGCGGCTGAAGCGAAAGATAAAGATTGGGGAGTAGATGCTGCTGCTAATGAGCTAACCATCGGTTTTAATGATGTTTTTGGTGATGCACAAACTATTACTATCAATGCTAAAGAAGGGGATGATATTGAAGAGTTGGCCACCTATATCAATGGTCAGAACGATATGGTCAAAGCTTCTGTTGGTGATGATGGTAATATACAGATATTCGCTGGTAACAATAAAGTTGATGGTGCTCTGACTTTTGGAGGCTCGTTGTCTGGTGAACTCAACTTTGGTGCTGCTGAAGATATAACGGTAGATACGGTTAATATTACTTCAGTTGCAGGTGCTCAAGAAGCGGTCGCTATTGTTGATACAGCGTTGCAATTTGTTGATAGCCATCGTGCAGAGTTAGGTGCATTCCAAAACCGCTTTAGTCACGCAATTAGTAACTTAGATAACATTAACGAAAACGTGAATGCATCTAAGAGTAGAATTAAAGATACTGATTTTGCGAAAGAAACAACAGCACTAACTAAAGCTCAGATCCTAACTCAGGCATCGAGTTCTGTTCTTGCCCAGGCAAAGCAAGCGCCCAACTCAGCGTTGGGGCTTCTAGGCTAAGAAAGTAATATATTAGCTAAATAGAAAGTCATGACTATAAGTAAAAATCCAGCATTAGCTGGATTTTTTATTTTTAATCGGGGGAAATATTGAAGTAATAGAATAAGATGGGTTTTGATATAGAGAATTAATACAATGAGATATGTGTTCTAATTAGCAGGTATTTGTAGCCATTAAATAATGGTGCGGAAGGAGAGACTTGAACTCTCACACCTTGCGGCGCCAGAACCTAAATCTGGTGCGTCTACCAATTCCGCCACTTCCGCAACTAATTTTGTAATCGGCCAGATAATTGGTGAATCTGACTGATATTATATATGGCAGGTCTACCTGGATTCGAACCAGGGAATGGCGGCATCAAAAGCCGCTGCCTTACCACTTGGCGATAGACCTACAGGGTTAACTGCAACAGTTAACAATTTATGGTGCGGAAGGAGAGACTTGAACTCTCACACCTTGCGGCGCCAGAACCTAAATCTGGTGCGTCTACCAATTCCGCCACTTCCGCAACTAATTTCGTAATCGGCCAGATAATTGGTAAATCTGACTGATATTATATATGGCAGGTCTACCTGGATTCGAACCAGGGAATGGCGGCATCAAAAGCCGCTGCCTTACCACTTGGCGATAGACCTACAGGGTTAACTGCAACAGTTAACAATTTATGGTGCGGAAGGAGAGACTTGAACTCTCACACCTTACGGCGCCAGAACCTAAATCTGGTGCGTCTACCAATTCCGCCACTTCCGCGTCTTGACTCTACAGGACTGATAGCCAAGGCTAACAATCAAAAATAAATGGTGGCTACGACGGGATTCGAACCTGTGACCCCATCATTATGAGTGATGTGCTCTAACCAGCTGAGCTACGTAGCCATTCAAATAATGGTGCGGAAGGAGAGACTTGAACTCTCACACCTTGCGGCGCCAGAACCTAAATCTGGTGCGTCTACCAATTCCGCCACTTCCGCAACTAATTTTGTAATCGGCCAAATAATTGGTGAATCTGACTGATATTATATATGGCAGGTCTACCTGGATTCGAACCAGGGAATGGCGGCATCAAAAGCCGCTGCCTTACCACTTGGCGATAGACCTACAGGGTTAACTGCAACAGTTAACAATTTATGGTGCGGAAGGAGAGACTTGAACTCTCACACCTTGCGGCGCCAGAACCTAAATCTGGTGCGTCTACCAATTCCGCCACTTCCGCAACTAATTTTGTAATCGGCCAAATAATTGGTGAATATGACTGATATTATATATGGCAGGTCTACCTGGATTCGAACCAGGGAATGGCGGCATCAAAAGCCGCTGCCTTACCACTTGGCGATAGACCTACAGGGTTAACTGCAACAGTTAACAATTTATGGTGCGGAAGGAGAGACTTGAACTCTCACACCTTGCGGCGCCAGAACCTAAATCTGGTGCGTCTACCAATTCCGCCACTTCCGCATAAACTGTATTTGTAGAGTTATCAAGATGGTGCGGAAGGAGAGACTTGAACTCTCACACCTTACGGCGCCAGAACCTAAATCTGGTGCGTCTACCAATTCCGCCACTTCCGCGTCTTGACTCTACAGGACTGATAGCCAAGGCTAACAATCAAAAATAAATGGTGGCTACGACGGGATTCGAACCTGTGACCCCATCATTATGAGTGATGTGCTCTAACCAGCTGAGCTACGTAGCCACTCGTGAGCGAGATAATATAAACGTTCCCGCTCGTAGTGACAAGCCCTTTTTCCCAAGGCTTGGCACTTTAAAATAATTGGCAGGTCTACCTGGATTCGAACCAGGGAATGGCGGCATCAAAAGCCGCTGCCTTACCACTTGGCGATAGACCTACAGGGTTAACTGCAACAGTCAACAATTTATGGTGCGGAAGGAGAGACTTGAACTCTCACACCTTGCGGCGCCAGAACCTAAATCTGGTGCGTCTACCAATTCCGCCACTTCCGCATCTATTCCTAATAACTTTAATCAAAGCTTTTAGGAATGGTGGCTACGACGGGATTCGAACCTGTGACCCCATCATTATGAGTGATGTGCTCTAACCAGCTGAGCTACGTAGCCATACCGTAATATGTTCTCTACAATAACTTAGTTTATTGTTGGGAACGGCGCGCATTATGCGAAGTTGAGGCAAAGTCGTCAACAATTTTTTTGAATAAATGCCGTGAAATCAACTGTTCGGTTTTTTTTTAAACAAAGAGGCGTGTTAATGAGTAAAAAGTGATGGCAAAATGAAGAACATTTACCAAGTTTATTTATTTGATTACTCAAGCGAAAAAATAAAGCCAGCATGGCTGCTGGCTTTTACTGTCAATAACTTGCGTTAAAATTACACGTTAAAGCGAAAATGCACAACATCACCATCTTTAACGATGTAATCTTTGCCTTCCAAACGCCATTTACCCGCGTCTTTTGCACCACTTTCGCCTTGGTATTGGATAAAGTCATCGTAACCGACGACTTCTGCACGGATAAATCCCTTTTCAAAGTCAGTATGGATTTTACCTGCAGCTTGCGGTGCGGTGGAACCCACTGGAATTGTCCATGCTCGTACTTCTTTCACGCCAGCAGTAAAGTATGTATGCAGAGTTAAAAGTTCATAACCTGATCGAATCACTCGGTTTAAACCTGGTTCCTCAATACCCATATCGGCAAGGAACTCTTCTCTGTCTTCATCTTCAAGTTCTGATAGCTCAGATTCGATTGATGCGCAGACAGGTACAACAACATTATTTTCTTTGGCGGCAAATTCACGTACTGCATCAAGGTATGAGTTGTCTTCAAATCCATCCTCGTTGACATTGGCAATGTACATGGTTGGTTTCAGAGTTAAAAAGTTAAGGTAGCCTATCGCTACTAGTTCTTCTTTGGATAGCTCTACAGTGCGAGCCATGCCGCCTTCAGTAAGAACGGGAAGAAGCTTTTCTAGTACGATTAATTCGAATTTTGCATCTTTATCGCCACCTTTTGCCTTCTTAGTATTACGCTGAATCGCACGTTCACATGAGTCTAAATCAGCCATTGCTAACTCTAGGTTGATGACTTCAATATCTTCAATTGGTGAAACTTTACCAGCGACGTGGACAATGTTTTCATTTTCAAAACAACGCACTACGTGGCCTATGGCATCAGTTTCACGGATGTTGGCAAGGAATTTATTACCTAATCCTTCTCCTTTAGAGGCGCCAGCAACTAGGCCTGCGATATCCACAAATTCCATTGTAGTTGGTATGACTTTCTGGGGGTTTACTATTTTCGCTAAGGCGTCAAGGCGTAAGTCAGGTACAGGAACGACACCAGTGTTTGGCTCGATTGTACAGAATGGAAAGTTAGCTGCTTCGATTCCAGCTTTAGTTAGTGCGTTAAACAGAGTTGACTTACCTACGTTTGGTAAACCAACGATGCCACATTTAAAACCCATGATAATAACCTTATTCTGCTTTGAACGTGTGTAGACGGTTTTGCGCTTTAGCTAAGCCATCCTTTAGAAGGATATCCAAACAGCGCACAGCTTCGTTAGTGGCTGCATCAAGGAGTTCTTGCTCCTTAGCTGGAGCTTTACCAAGTACAAAACCAGCTACTTTATCTTTGTGTCCAGGATGGCCTATACCAATCCTGAGACGATAAAAATCTTTGCAATTACTAAGCTTACTTATGGTGTCTCGCAGACCATTATGTCCACCATGACCTCCACCTTTTTTAAACTTAGCGATACCTGGAGGTAAATCCAGCTCATCGTGTGCTACCATGATTTCTTCAGGCTTTATTTGGTAAAATTTTGCCAAAGAGGCAATAGATTTACCTGATAAGTTCATAAAAGTTGTTGGGATAAGCAAACGAAGATCTTGTCCATAGATGACGATACGTCCTGTTATACCAAAAAACTTAGGCTCATTTTTGAGTGAGATGTTATGAACGCGAGCAAGGTCTTCAATAACCCAAGCTCCAGCATTATGACGAGTTTTAGAGTACTCAGGGCCTGGATTTGCCAGTCCGACGAGAAGTTTGATTGATTGGCTCAAAGTAAAAATCTCAGTTGGTATCTCAAAAGCGCGATATGATAGCACAGAAACATTCTTATGAGCGAGGTATACATTTGCTATCCAGCCAGCAAGAAAAAACACCCCTAAAAAGGAGTGTTTGTGAAATTGGAGCTATCAGATTGTTATGTAGCTTAATTAAACATCGCAGAAATAGATTCTTCATTACTAATACGACGAATTGCTTCTGCGAGCATACGAGATAAGCTTAGTGTTGTGACTTTGCCTGTCGACTGCATCTCTTTGGTCAGAGTGATTGAATCCGTTACGATTATTTGATCAAGTACTGAATTTTTAATGTTCTGATGAGCGTTACCAGAGAAAACAGCGTGAGTAGCATAGGCAAAAACACGTTTTGCTCCACGCTCTTTTAAAGCTTCTGCCGCCTTACACAACGTACCTCCAGTGTCGATCATATCATCAACGATGACACAATCTCGGTTTTCTACATCACCAATCAGGTTCATTACTTCAGAAACGTTAGCGCGAGGGCGGCGTTTATCGACAATGGCGATATCAATGTCACCAAGCGCTTTAGCCGTTGCGCGAGCTCTGACGACCCCACCTAAATCTGGAGAAACGACAACTGGGTTTTCAAGTCCCCGAGCTTCCATATCATCAAGTAATACCGGTGTTCCAAAAATGTTATCTACAGGTACATCAAAGAAGCCCTGAATTTGTTCTGCATGTAAATCAATGGTGAGTACACGGTCAACACCGACATTCGATAGGAAGTCAGCAACGACTTTGGCTGTAATTGGAACACGAGCAGAGCGGACTCGACGATCTTGGCGAGCATAGCCAAAATAAGGGATGACGGCTGTAATACGGCCCGCAGAAGCGCGGCGCATTGCGTCAATCATCACGACCAGTTCCATTAGGTTATCATTAGTTGGTGCGCAGGTAGATTGGATGATGAACACATCACTACCGCGAACATTTTCGTTGATTTGAACGGCGACTTCACCATCCGAAAAACGAGAAACAGTTGCATCACCAAGGGAGATGTATAGACGATCAGCAATACGTTGGGCTAGTTCAGGTGTAGCGTTACCAGCAAATAGCTTCATATCAGGCACGGTGGAAACCTCAGGGTTGCGTCCAGTATTTAGATTATATTGTGAGCTAAGTGATACTTAGCAAGTGTCTCATACAGAGGCGAAATGTTTTTTCCTCTTGCTACGAAAGCGGAGACATTGTCAGGCAATAAATCAAGAACCTTATTGGCCTCATTTTGGCTAGAAAACTCAGCAAAAACGCAGGATCCGGTCCCTGTCAGTCTTGACGGAGCATATTGTAACAGCCAAGAAAGTTGCTTATCAACCTCTGGATACAGCATTCGAACAACTTTTTCGCAATCGTTTTCGTATTCACTGCCAAGAAGTAAGGTTAGATCACGCTTTGGAGAATTTCTACACAATAGTGGGTGAGAAAAAATATCGGCTGTGGCGATGGATACTCCAGGTCTTACAACCAAATAATATTTTTCTTCAGGGTGTGCTTTGGTTAATTGTTCACCAATCCCCTCGGCAAAGGCGGCGAAGCCTTGTGTAAATACGGGGACGTCAGCACCAAGTGTTAAACCAATTTCTGCTAGCTCATGTTCAGAGAGATTAACTTGCCAAAGGTGGTTTAGGGCAACGAGAGTGGTTGCCGCATTAGAGGAGCCACCGCCAATCCCGCCGCCGATAGGTAATCGCTTGTTCAATTGAATATTAGCACCGAACTTACAGCCTGACTTTACTTTTAGTGCCATAGCGGCTCGGTAAATTAGGTTATCTTTAACGGCTAGGTTGGGTAGTTCAGGCCGAATGGAAATCTCGCCGGTGTGGTTAGCAGTAATAGTTAGGTCATCACCATAATCGAGGAACTGAAAGAGTGTTTGCAAATCATGGTAGCCATTATCCCTTTGCCCCGTAATGTATAAGAATAGATTGAGTTTTGCGGGCGATGGCCAATGGGTTGTCTCACAGATCATTGTTCAATATTCCAGTTAGAGATGATTATATTGATTGAAATATCCCCTTGCGTTAGCTTGAGTTTGTGGGGGAGAGGAATAGTGTGGCTTTGATATTGAATATCCTGATAACTTAGATATTCGAGCTGCCATAGCTTACCTTGTACTTGTTTCGTCAATGAAGCCAATGTATTAGTATCATTAAGCTGATAATTATCAGCGCCTTTCGGACTACCAAGGAGCCAATTGTTGAGTTGTTCAATAGGTAAATTTAGTCCGGTAAGACGATAAATTAGAGATTGGGCATCATTGGATGTGAATGTTTCATCTTGATAGGTTTCAATAGATGACCCATCAGGGGTAATTTTTAGGTTTAGTGCAGTTTGACCGAGAAACGTTGTCAATCTTAGTTGCTTGAATGCAGCACTATGTTTCCACTGAAAGTTTAATGATTGTCGCTGCTGAGGAGAAATATAGCCCAGTTTTCCATTAGCTTTGTAATCGTCTATGGAGGCCAATCTTTGTTGTTGGGTTTGCCATTCGACATTGATGGTACTAGGGTCAATGGAGGCACACCCTGAGAGAAATAAGCCACTGAGTATAAAATTAAGAAAGAGACGAGAATGGACCGTCATTGTTTAATGTTTATCCGATTGAGTCACTATTATGGGCCACACTATAACATTGAAATCACGAAGTCATGAAAACATATCCTTAATGTCCTTTAATTAAAGTGGGTCATAAAGTAAAATTCTGTCTTTGTTTGCTTGTTTGCTTATTTGCTGATTCAGAGAACCTCGATTACATGTCATTGCTTGCTATCGGTATTAACCACAATACGGCTTCCGTTGATTTACGTGAGAAAGTCGCATTTGGGCCGGATAAATTACCACAAGCGCTTAAGCAATTAGGTGAAAACCCCTATGTGAACGGCAGTGTTATCATCTCTACCTGTAACCGAACTGAGATCTACTGTGATGTCAAAACGCTAGGGAAAAGTAAAGTTATAGATTGGCTAGCACAATTTCACCAGTTAAGCCCAGAAGCTTTAAAACCCAGTTTATATATTTACGAAGAGCAGGCTGCTATTCGTCATTTGATGCGTGTATCATGCGGATTGGACTCTCTTGTTCTTGGAGAGCCCCAAATCTTGGGACAAGTAAAGCAAGCTTACTCAGATTCGCATCAGCATAAATCTGTCGACACTGCGATGGATAAAATGTTTCAGAAAGTATTCTCCGTTGCAAAACGTGTCCGTACAGAAACAGATATTGGTGGCAATGCAGTTTCGGTTGCTTACGCAGCTTGCACGCTTGCCAAGCATATTTTTGAATCACTCCGAGAGTCGACAGTTCTTTTAGTTGGTGCTGGCGAAACGATAGAGTTGGTTGCTAAGCACCTAGCAAGTAATGGTTGCTGTGATATGATCGTAGCGAATCGAACTTACGAGCGAGCTCAACCTTTGGCTGAGCAGTTTGGGGCACAAGTGATCGGTTTGCCTGATATACCTAATCACCTTGCCCGCGCTGATATTGTGATAAGCTCCACCGCAAGCCCTTTACCCATTATTGGAAAAGGTATGGTTGAAACGGCGCTAAAAGCTCGCCGGCATCAACCCATACTGTTGGTAGATATTGCCGTTCCACGTGACATTGAGTCTCAGGTTGCGGAGTTGGATGATGCCTATCTATATTCTGTGGATGATTTGCAGTCGATTGTCGAAAACAATATGGAGCAGCGTAAAATAGAAGCTATTCAAGCTGAAGCTATAGTGAGTGAAGAAAGCGCGACATTTATGTCGTGGTTGCGCTCACTACAGGCAGTGGATAGTATTCGAGATTATCGCAATGCTGCGAACGATATTCGTGAGGATCTTCTCAGCAAAAGTTTGCATTCATTGGCTACTGGTGCAGAGCCAGAGAAAGTTCTGCTTGAGTTAAGTAATAAATTGACCAACAAGTTAATCCACGCCCCAACACGCGCTCTGCAAAATGCTGCTGAGCAAGGTGAGCCGGCTAAGCTTGCCATTTTAAGACAAAGTTTGGGTCTTGAAGACTCCTAAATATCCTTGGCTGGTTTCCGCCAGCCAATTTAATAGAACCCTGAGTTAAGAAAACTATGAAAGCCTCTATTCTAACTAAGCTAGAAACACTCGTTGAGCGGTATGAAGAAGTTCAACATTTGCTTGGCGAGCCAGATGTAATTGGTGACCAAGATAAATTCCGTGCTTTATCCAAAGAGTACTCACAATTAGAGGAAGTGACTAAGTGTTTTCAAGCTTTTCAACAAGCTCAAGAAGATTTGAAAGCCGCTGAAGAATTGGCAAAGGAAGATGATGAAGAGATGCGCGAAATGGCGCATGAAGAAATAAAAGATGCTCAGGAAAGTATTGAGCGCTTAAATGATGAGCTGCAAATTCTGTTAATCCCCAAAGATCCCAACGATGATCGTAATTGTTTCCTAGAGATTCGAGCTGGTGCTGGTGGTGATGAGGCGGGTATCTTTGCTGGAGATTTGTTCCGTATGTACAGCAAGTTTGCCGAGAAAAAAGGCTGGCGTATTGAGGTTATGTCCTCAAATGAATCCGAACATGGCGGATACAAGGAGATGATTGCCAAGGTCAATGGTGATGGAGTATATGGTATCTTAAAGTTTGAATCTGGTGGCCATCGTGTACAACGAGTACCCGCGACAGAGTCTCAGGGTCGTGTACATACATCAGCATGCACGGTAGCCATTATGCCGGAGATTCCAGAAGCTGAAATTCCAGAGATTAAAGCGACAGACCTAAAGATAGATACTTTTCGATCGTCGGGTGCGGGTGGTCAGCACGTTAATACAACAGATTCTGCTATTCGTATCACTCACTTACCGACAGGTACGGTAGTGGAGTGTCAGGACGAGCGTTCACAGCATAAGAATAAAGCAAAAGCAATGTCGGTACTTGCAGCTCGTATTAGTCAGGCTGAAGAAGCTAGACGTGCAGCTAAAGAGTCAGACACTCGTCGGAATTTACTTGGCTCGGGAGATCGTAGTGATCGTATCCGGACATACAATTACCCTCAAGGGCGGGTCTCTGATCATAGGATCAATCTTACAATTTACCGTTTGAATGATGTTATGGAAGGTGAGCTTGTTAGTTTGATTGATCCTGTTATTCAGGAGCATCAAGCGGATCAGCTTGCGGCACTAGCCGAGAATAATTGATCCATGAATGTGCCGTCTACTGTGGAAGAAACGCTAGCATTTGCGATTGAAAGGCTTAAAAAAAGTGGTAGTGATTCGGCTTCTCTCGATGCATCCGTATTGCTTTGTTATGTACTTGATAAGCAAAGGTCTTTCCTTTTAACATGGCCTGAAAAAATGTTGCCGGTGGAAGATGCTGAGATGTTTGAAGCCATTTTACAGCGTCGTTTGCATGGGGAACCAATTGCCTACATTGTGGGTGAGCGGGAGTTTTGGTCATTGCCGCTTCAAGTTGCACCAAGTACACTTATTCCTCGTTCAGATACTGAGCGTTTGGTGGAAATTGCATTAGAAAAAGCTCCTCACATACAGGGTGATATTCTGGATCTAGGTACTGGCACAGGTGCAATTGCTCTGGCCATTGCTTCTGAACTTCCACAACGTAAAGTTTGGGGGGTTGATGTGAAAGAGGAAGCGAGAAAATTAGCTGAGTCTAACGCGTTGAAGCTTGGAATTGAGAATACGACTTTCCTCTCTGGTGATTGGTTTGCTCCTCTGGAAGGTGAGGGTCAGTTTGCGCTGATTGTGTCTAATCCTCCTTACATAGAAAAGCAAGATCCTCATTTAGCTCAAGGGGATGTGAGGTTTGAGCCTTTAAGTGCTTTAGTAGCAGAAGACAATGGACTAGCTGATATTAAGCATATTTCTGAGCAGGCACTACGATTTTTACTGCCTGATGCTTGGTTAATGTTTGAACACGGATACGATCAAGGATCTTCTGTTAGAAATATTTTGAGTGCTTTGGGTTACCAGAGTATTACTACTTACAAAGACTATGGTGAGAATGACCGAGTAACTATCGGTCAGTTTTCGCCATGTCAGGAAGAGAAATAATTATGTACGAAGGTATAAAGCATCTTCATTTAATGACAGTCGTCATAAGCGCGACTTTGCTATCGCTACGTTATGCTCTGATGATGGCAAACTCAGATCTTTTGGAAAAAAAATTCCTCAAGGTCTTCCCACATATCAATGATACCTGTTTGTTACTTTCCGGCATCGGACTTATTTTCATTACAGGTTTTATTCCGTTTACCTCAGCAGCGCCTTGGTTAAGTGAAAAAATTACTTGTGTACTTGCCTATATAGCACTTGGATTCTTTGCATTAAAATTGGGTAAAAATAAATTGCTGCGGACTTTTGCTTTTTTTGGTGCTCTAGGCTGGCTTGCTATGGCGGGTAAAATTGCTGTAACTAAAGCCCCGATGTTTTTAGGTTAATGTGTGTTAGGGAATTCCATGGTTGAGTTATTTGATGAAGATTTTGATGCGATTGAATTGGCTGAAGGTGCACTGATATTAAACAAGGCGATTAATCCGGCAACCAACGATTTATGGGCCAGAAAGGAACTACAGCGACTATTAAAAAAAGCTGAAGTTACCTTAAGTAATGAAGTGAATGACCAGCAACGTTTTGATGCTTTATTACGGCTTTTTTATCATGAGTGGGGGTTTATTGGTGATCAAGATGCTTATTACGAGTCCTCCAATGCTTTTATCGATAAAGTTTTAGAGCGTCGTAAAGGTATTCCGGTAAGTTTAGGCTCGATACTTTTGTACTTGGGAAGAAAGTTAGGCTTTCCAATTTCTGGAGTAACGTTTCCAAGTCAGTTTTTGATAAAGGTCGAGTGGTTTGGTGAAGCGCCGAAGTACATTAATCCCTTTAATGGAGAATATGTCTCTAAACAAATACTTAGAGCGTGGTTGATCGGCCATAGTGGGCCTTTGGCAAGGCTAAAACAAGCACACCTTAAATCGACAGATAACCCAACAGTAATTGGTCGCTGGCTAGCCTTGGTTAAAAGTGCTTTTCTGCGTGAAGAGCATTACACATTGGCACTTAAATGTACCGATCTTGCTTTAACTTTTGTGCCAGATGACCCTTATGAAATTCGTGATCGTGGTTTTATTTATCAGCAGTTAGATTGCCACCAAATCGCTCTAACCGATTATCTGTATTTTATTGATCAGTGCCCTGATGATCCCGCTGCAGAGTTATTAAAGAATCAAGTTAATGCAATGAATTTAACTCCGGTGACCGTGCATTAAGCATGATATTAGACAGACAAAAATAGAGAATGAAAATGGAACAAAAAATTGTTCATGTTGGTGATATCCCAGTAGCCAATGATAAACCGTTTACCTTATTTGCAGGTATGAATGTTCTTGAATCTCGTGATCTTGCGATGCAGATTTGTGAATATTATGTCAAAGTTACCGAAAAACTAGGTATACCTTACGTATTTAAAGCTTCTTTTGATAAAGCTAATCGTAGCTCAGTCCATTCTTATCGTGGCCCTGGTTTAGAAGAAGGTATGAAAATTTTTCAAGAGCTGAAAGATACTTTTGGTGTCAAAATCATTACAGATGTTCATACCGAACAGCAAGCGCAACCAGTGGCTGATGTTGTTGATATTATTCAATTACCAGCATTCCTAGCGCGCCAAACTGATTTGGTTGAGTCTATGGCGAAGACGGGATCTGTCATCAACATTAAAAAACCTCAATATATGAGCCCTAGTCAAGTCGGGAATATCGTAGAAAAATTTGCAGAATGTGGTAATGAAAACGTTATCCTCTGTGAGAGAGGTTCTTGTCTTGGGTATGATAATCTCGTCGTTGATATGTTAGGTTTTGGGGTCATGAAGAAAGCATCAAATGGAAGTCCTATCATTTTTGATGTAACGCATGCATTGCAGATGCGTGATCCTTCTGGTTCTGCATCTGGCGGTCGCAGAGAGCAGACAGTTGAACTGGCAAAAGCAGGTTTGGCTACCGGTATCGCAGGCTTGTTTATCGAATCGCACCCTAATCCAGCCCAAGCTAAATGCGATGGGCCTTCAGCTTTACCTTTAGACAAAGTAGAACCTTTCCTAGTGCAAATGAAAGCCCTAGATGACCTTATTAAAAGTTTTGACCATATCGATATTAATTAAGATCTGTATCTACTATTAATAACCAGAATAATCTTCAAAGCTAGCATTATTGCTAGCTTTTTACATTCTAGTATTTAGTTTGTTAGTCGTTGCTAAACAAGTAAAACCAGGTCACTTTATTGCATATTAAAGTATCAATTATGGTGATCTAAACAGCATAACCATGAAAACAAGATGCTAGGTTCAATAGCTTAATTTAAACTGTCCCAAATTTTATTGAGTGCTCGTTAAGTAAGAGCTCAATATTGTCTAATAGCCCATTCAATGAACAATTCTATACGCTCAAAGGTATGATAATGAAGCAACGTCTGATTCTAAAAACCGCATTAAGTGCGGTTATTCTTACCACTCTTGCAAGTTGCGCGATCGCACCAAAGCACGAATGGGAAACAGATAAAACCTATAAGTTAACAGTTTTACACACTAATGATCACCATGGCCGTTTTTGGAAAAATAAATATGGTGAGTATGGTATGGCCGCACGTAAAACCTTGATTGATGAATTACGCGCAGATATAGAAAGTGAGGGAGGTAGTGTTCTTTTACTCTCTGGTGGTGATATTAATACTGGCGTTCCTGAATCAGATCTACAAGATGCAGAGCCTGATTTTAAGGGAATGAATAAGATTGGTTATGATGCTATGGCATTAGGCAATCATGAATTTGATAATTCGTTAGACGTACTATTTAAGCAGATAGATTGGGCTAACTTTCCAATGCTATCGGCCAACATTTATGACAAAAAAACAGGTAAGCGGATGTTTGAGGCTTACCAAATGTTCGATAAGCAAGGCATCAAAATCGCCATTATTGGTCTGACAACAGAAGATACGGCTAAAATTGGTAATCCAGAATTTATTAGTGGCATTGATTTTCGAGATCCGAAAGAAGAAGCTAAGAAGCTTATCGCTGAAATCAAGAAAACGGAGCAGCCAGACCTTATTTTTGCTGTGACTCACATGGGCCATTACGAGAATGGTAACCGGGGAATTAATGCTCCTGGTGACGTTGCACTAGCGAGATATCTCAAAGAGGGAGATTTGGACATGATCGTGGGAGGTCACTCTCAAGAGCCTGTCTGTATGGAAGGGCCTAACGTCGCTAATAAGAGATTTAAACCAGGTGATGAATGTAAACCAGACTTCCAAAACGGTACTTATATCGTACAGGCCCATGAATGGGGCAAATATGTGGGACGTGCAGATTATGAGTTTCGTAATGGAGAGCTGGAAATGGTTAGCTATAACCTGATCCCAGTAAACCTCAAGAAAAAAGTGAAAATTGATGGTAAAAAGCAGCGCGTTTTGATTCAAAGCGAAATTCCAGAAAATAAGGAAATGTTAGATTTCCTGCGACCATTCCAAGAAAAAGGTAAAGACCAACTTGAGGTGAAAATAGCCGAGTCTAATGGCAAGCTTGAAGGTGACCGAGATGTCGTTCGTTTTAAGCAGACTAACCTTGGCCGACTGATTGCAACAGCCCATATGAAGCGTGCAAAAGCGGATTTTGGTATTATGAACTCTGGTGGAGTACGAGATTCTATTGAGGCTGGAGAGATAACCTATAAAGATGTTTTGAAGGTTCAACCATTTGGCAATATATTGACCTATACAGATATGACTGGTAAAGAGGTACTGGATTATTTGAATGCTGTTGCAACTATGCCCGCTGACTCTGGTGCCTATGCTCAGTTTGCAGGTATCTCGATGACTGTATCGAGTGAGAAAGTATCCAATGTTTTCATTGGTGGTAAACAGCTTCGTTTAGACAAGATGTATCGTTTCACCGTACCGAACTACAATGCTTCTGGTGGAGACGGCTATCCTAAAATCAGTGATCACCCAGGTTATGTCAATACTGGCTTTGTTGATGCTGAGGTACTAAAAGAATATTTACAAGAAAATAGCCCAGTTGATGTTAATCGGTTCGTGTCAACTGAAGTTGTTTACAACTAGGTTGGAAATCTGATTAACAAAAAGGCGCTGTATTCCTATTTCAGCGTCTTTTTTTGACAATAATGGAAATACTATGACTCCAGCTATTAGCCTTGCAAAGAAGAAGAAAATTGTTCATACCATACATGAATATGAGCATGATTCTCGTGTAGATAGTTATGGTTTGGAAGCTGTTGAGGCTTTGGGGCAAGACCCAAGCTATGTTTTTAAAACTCTGCTGTTTAGCCTTAATGGCGATCCTAAAAGTCTCGCGGTAGCTGTTATTCCGGTCGATCATAAACTAAATCTAAAGTTGGCCGCAAAGGCCGCAAAAGTCAAAAAGGCAGAAATGGCCAATCCAGATATTGCCCAGAAAATGACAGGGTACGTGATTGGTGGAATTAGTCCTTTGGGACAAAAGAAACCTCTACCTACTTATATTCATCAAAGCGCAAAGAGCAAGAAAACTATTTGTGTAAGTGCAGGAAAAAGAGGGCTGGAAATCGAACTAGAACCGCAAGATTTAGCTTTGTTGACTAGGGGACAATTTGCCGAGTTGTGTTTGTGAATAGCAGAAGAAATATGGGCTACCATTTTTACAGTAACCCATGAAAAGAGCATCGATACTAGCTGTTTTCATCTTCAATTTGCGTGCTATCTACTATATGGTTTTCACCCAAATCTTTAGGTAGAATCAGGTTAAGTAATATAGCTATGATGCCGCATAAACTGACCCCTTGAAGACTGAACTCACCAATTCCAAAAGCCATACCGCCGATACCAAAGACAAGTGTTATTGCAACGATCACTAAGTTACGTGACTGATGTAAATCCACTTTGTTTTTTATCAAGGTATTTAAGCCTACTGTAGCAATCGATCCAAATAGAAGAATCATAATTCCTCCCATAACTGGCATTGGGATCGTTTGCAATACAGCGCCGAGCTTTCCTACAAGCGCAAGAACAATTGCGGTAACAGCTGCCCAAATCATAATTACGGGGTTAAATGCCTTAGTTAGCAATACCGCCCCAGTAACCTCTGAGTAGGTTGTATTTGGCGGAGCACCAAGCATAGAGGCGGCGATAGTCGCGAGGCCGTCACCAGTTATAGTTCGATGAAGACCTGGTTTCTTGAGGTAATCTTTACCTGTCACATTAGATATCGCTAGCATATCTCCAACGTGTTCCACCGCGGGAGCAATGGCGACTGGAATCATGAATAAAATGGCGTTGATATTAAATTCTGGCGCAGTGAACTGAGGTAAAGATAGCCAAGCAGCTTCTGCCACTGGGCTAAAATCAACCATGCCGTAGGCAAGGCTGGTGACATAGCCAGCCAATATCCCACCTAAAATTGGCATCAACTTAAGAAAGCCTCTAGCAAAAATACTGATAATAATCGTCGTAAGTAAAGATACGCTAGAAATAACCAAAGATGCGTTTGCGTCAAGCAATTGCGCACCATCACCTCCCTTTCCTAATGCCATGTTAACAGCAACTGGTGCTAGCCCTAGGCCAATTACCATGATTACAGGTCCGACGACAACAGGAGGGAGAAGTTTGTGGATAAATTCAACACCTCTAACTTTGATAAATATGCCCATAACAACATACACTAGGCCTGCCGCCATCAGTCCGCCCATGGTGGCTGGTACTCCCCAAGTTTGAACACCGTATAAAATAGGTGCAATAAAAGCGAAGGAAGAAGCAAGGAATATTGGCACAGTTCGGCGAGTGATAAATTGAAAAATAAGTGTGCCGAGACCAGCGCCAAATAGTGCAACACTTGGATCTAAGCCAGTTAACAATGGCACTAATACGAGTGCGCCGAATGCAACAAAGAGCATTTGTGCCCCTTGGATAGCATTTTTCATCTTAGATTATCCTTTATTGGCATAGGTTGGTATGGCAGCTGAACGCCAGCCATAAAATTCGCAGAATCTTACCACCTTGGCAAACGATTGTAATCTGAGAAAGATCAAATAAAAGTCAACCAAGTTGAATGAACTTAGCTGAGAGTTATGAAACCTTAGGCGAGATATCAAGATAAAAATGAGCTTTAGTTGCTCCGCAGAGGATAGTTGCTTATCATCGTAAGCTGCAATTAAAAATTGATGTTAGGATAGCTATGCGTCGTTTCGCTTTTTTGGTTTTAGGATTAGCATGTTTTCCCGTGTTTGCTCTAACCAATGTAGATTTATATCAGACTGAGATTGTGCTGGACCAAGGCATTGATAATGCTGATGCAAAGGCTCGTATTAGTGGGATGAAAGAGATTATTGTGCGTGCATCTGGTGATTTTGATGTTACGTCTAATCCGGTCATTCAAAAAGCCTTGAAGCAAAACTCACAGTATTTATCGCAAATAAGCCATGGTCAACGTGAAGGTTTGCAGACGTTGAAAATGGGGTTTAGTGCTCCACATATTCGCTCTCTACTTAGCCAAGCTCAGGTGCCAATTTGGCCTGCAGCTCGTGCCAATGTTTTAGTATGGCTGGTCGAAGAAGCTCAGTACGATAGAAATGTAAGTTGGGAACATTCTGATTCTCAGGTTTTAACTCAAATGAGAGCTGAAGCTGTCAAGCGAGGTCTACCACTTACAGTCCCTGTCGGCGATTTTGATGATATTACTGGTATTTCAGCCTCAGATCTTTGGGGTGGCTTTGCGCGTCCTGTAGGTGAAGCGAGTCAGCGTTATCCCGTGGACGCTGCTTTAGTAGTAAGATCTGATGGCAACACGCTTCGTTGGACTTTATATGATCAAAAGCCTGCAACTATAGGTGTTACGCGCCAGGCTCCACTCTCTGGTTCAAGCGCTGGAGAAAATGCATCATCAAAGATGATCAATCAAATAAGCGACTACTATGCGAAGAAAAGCTCGGTTATAGTTGCTAGTGAGCCTTCTGAAACGGTGAAAGTTTGTTTCAAGGCGCTAAAGAATGCAGTGGATTTCTTCACTTTAGAGAATAATCTTAAGAAACTTAGTTCTGTTGCATCACTTGATATTCTTAAGATTCAACGTGATCAAGTCACTTTCACTGTACACCTACTGACCTCTCAAGCTAAGTTTGAGCAAGAGGTAGGCCGGATGGATAAAGTAATTCCGCTGAATAATATAATTGATTCGATGCCTGTTAATTATCAAGAAAGAGAAAATGAACTTTCAGAAGAGATGGTAAATCCGGACTTGATCTTTACCGATGGTAATAATGTTGATCTTATTCCGGCTGAACAAATCTTAATGTTTGAATGGCAAGGAACGCCTATTGCAGCAGCAACCGAAGAACAGCAACCCCTTGAGTCAGAGCTTGAATTCGATGAAAGTGAGAGCGAATATTAAAAGGTCAGGCATATGCCTGACCTTTTTATTCAAACCTTTGTTTTTCTTCTTTTTCAACCTTTGATAGACGCTTTAGTTTTAGTCCCAATTCTTGTCCACGCGTTCGAGCGTATAAAGTGTTGCAGATGAAGGCAAGAGTTGTGAATGTCAGTTCAACACCCGCCAACCATCGTTCACCGTGGTCAATGTACAAGATGGTTAGAGCATGTAGAAAGTACAGCATGAGAATAAAGTTAGCCCAAGCATGAGTATAAGGCTTTCCAGCCAGTATTCCTGGTAGAGGCAAAAGAAGTGGAATACTCCATGCAATCGCAAGCGCAACATTGTTGATATGTGGGTGTGGGGATAGGTTAAGTTGCCATACAAGAACCCAAGTGAGCAGGCCCAAATGTCCACATAGAGCGAGAAGACGAAGCGATTTTGTGTGTGAGTACATTTGCTGCATTCTAGCCTTCCTTAAGTTTCACGGCAGTGGTTGCTAAACGTTTCCCTAAGTTTCGCGCAAGCTCGATTTCATCTTTAGTTGGAGCACTCCCATTATGGCTGACGGAGGTTGCGCCATAGGGAGTTCCACCTGATTGAGTCGTGTGTAGCTTTGGTTCTGAATAAGGTATTCCCATAATCAGCATTCCATGATGAAGAAGCGGTAACATCATGGTTTGCAATGTTGTTTCTTGTCCGCCATGTAACGTTGAAGAGGAACTAAATACGCAGGCTGGCTTGTCGATTAAATCTCCTGATATCCATACAGAAGAAGTCTGATCCCAGAAGTGTTTAAGAGCGGCTGACATATTGCCAAACCAGACCGGGCTACCCATGGCTAAACCATCACATGACTTAAGTTCTTCTATTGTGATTATGGGATCTTGAGTGTTCTCCTTCGCCTCTATATCTTCTACTGTTCTTATCCATGCTTCACAATTAGGTATAGATTCAACACCTCTAGCTATGTGTCTTGCTAATGAGCGAGTAGAGCCATGTCGACTGTAGTAAAGAACTACAAGAGTACATTTCATAGAATATCAAGTACCTGTTCTGGTGGACGACCGTGTTTTGCTTGGCCATTTTTTACTACGATAGGACGTTCTATAAGCTTTGGGTTCTTGGACATAGCTTCAAACAACTGTTCATCGGATACATTGGCGAGGTTAAGCTCTTTATAGATATCTTCCTTGGTGCGCATCATGGCACGTACATCAGGGAGATTAAGTTGAGAGTATAAGGTTTTTAGTTCAGGGATACTCAGAGGTGACTCTAAATACTTAACAATTTCGAGTTGGATATTTTTTTCTTCTAAAAGTGCCAGAGTTTGGCGGCTTTTTGAGCAACGTGGGTTGTGATAAATCACCACTGACATAGCTTAATCTCCGGTTGATGAATGGTTTTAGTCACCATGATTGGAATTCTGACATCTGGTTAAAATATGGTAACCTATTGTTTATATTTTTATTTTTAGTGATTTTCCGGTTATTGCAGTGCCATAAAGCGATCTCTTTCAGCCATCAACTGGTCAATACGTGCATCGTAACGAGCTTGTTTAAGGCTACCTAGCTCTGCAATTTGACCTGCTTGAGTATAGTATTGAATGGCTTTGTTCCAGTTTGCTTTTAGGGCTAATATTTCAGCTCTCGATGCTAAGTCTTCGTCACTTTGCCCAAGATGGATATTGGCTTCACTGAGTAGGTGCCACCCGTTGACATCATTCGGGTTGTCGTGGGTATATCGCTGAAGAACTCGTACGGCTTCTTTGTTTTTATCTTGTCTCATCAGAACGTTAGCATAATTTATCGTCAGTACAGAATTATTCGGTTTAGATTTCAGTGCATTTTTAAGCATGATTTCTGCTTTGGGTGCTTGGCCTTTTGCTAGGTAAAGATCGGCCATCGCATCTAGATAGAAGTTATTATCAGGTTGCTGGTTGAGTAGAGTTTGCAATAGGGGGGACGCTTCATCAAGCTGATTATTATCTAGGTGAACTAAAGCACGGCCATATTGAAACGATGGTTTAATATTCGTAGGCGCTTTTTTTTCATTACGTGCAAACCAATCCATGGCAGATTCTGCGTTTATATCCGCATATCTAGCAACAATTCGTGCTCGAGCAAGATTGTAGTTAAGCGAAGGGTTCACTCTTCGCTCTGGATAACTTCGGGCTCTTGCACGACTGTCTGTGATGCGGTCTTCTGGCAATGGGTGGGTTAACAGCATTGGAGGTGGCGTACTTGCGTAGCGATATTCATCGGCAAGTCGTGAGAAAAACCTAGGCATAGCGTTAACATCAAACCCTGACTTTGCTAAGGTTTCTATTCCAAAACGGTCGGCTTCTTTCTCATTACTTCGTGTATAGTTAATCTGTCCTTGTATATTTCCAGCAGTGGTTGCTGTTATGGCAGCAATTCCTGCCTCAGGTGCTGCTATTGCAAGTAACAATGAACCTGCTAATGCAGCCAAAGTTGCAGGAGAACGGCGAGACTGATCCTCCATACTTCGAGCTAAATGGCGTTGAGTGACGTGTGAAATCTCATGTGCCATGACTGAAGCAAGCTCACTTTCAGTTTTTGCATGAAGAAACAGGCCGCTATGCAGAGCGACATAACCGCCGAAAAAGGCGAAAGCGTTGATATTACGATCGCGAATCATGAAAAAAGTGAATGGTGTTTTTACGTCATTTGCGTTGGCGACGAGTTGGTGGCCTAGGCTATCAATATACTCGTTAATGACGGGATCACTTATTATTGGCTGGCTACTACGCAGCATGCGCATGTAAGCATCACCGTACTGAAGTTCTTGATCTATAGTCAGTGTGCTACTGGCGGTGGTACCAATATCTGGCAAATCGATATTGTTGGCGTAGATAGGAGTTTGCATGCCTAGAGAGGCCGCTACACATAAGCAGATGAGTGAGCGTGTACGTTTAAACATATCTTACTGAATGTACTCCATAATCATTAGGCTTCTCTGATGAGCCTAATATCTATAATAACAGGTTTGACCACGGGATATCGAGTTTGACCCTCTTTTTGTGATAAGGTTTCACATGCTGTTATGCACCCTGTGGAACCTTTCTTCTTAATTTTATGGGAATTGTGCTTCCAATGGTCAGTGCAATGTGAAACTTTTCCTATTGATTGTATTTGCCCTGACGTTGGGGGGAAAACACTATACAATATCCGTTTTACTGCTAATCATCAGGCTAAATAATGAAACAGAATATTTTGGATTTACGTCAGGAGCGTTGTCCAATGGCTTTATTGCTTGTTAAGCGCCATACCAAAGAGATGGGCGCTGGCCAAAAAGCTATTATTTATGTTTCAGGCCATGATTCTTTATCTGATATAAAACGTTTCTTACTCAAGCAATCATTTAAATGGATATGTGAAGAGTTGGATGGTTATTTCCGTGTTCAAGTGATTAAAGGAACCCTGTCGAATGTTTGAAATGGTGAGTCGTTGGTACAAGCGACGTTTTTCCGATCCTCATGCCGTAAGCTTGGTCGCGATCTTACTATTTGGCTTTGTTACGATTTATTTTTTCGGTAATTTAATTGCTCCACTTTTAGTTGCTATCGTCTTGGCCTATTTATTAGAATGGCCAGTAACACAACTTTCTCGTTTCCATATACCTAGAAAGCTTGCAGTTATTTTGGTTATTTTTAGCTTTACTAGCTTGATGCTATTGGCAGTATTTGGTCTTGTGCCAACGATTTGGAAGCAGGTAGGTAACCTGATTAACGATATCCCTACTATGTATTCGGGCGTGCAAAAAGTAATTGCTGAGTTACCACAGAGATATCCAGAATTAGATAATTTTCAAATCGTAGAGTCTGTAGTGACTAACGCTAAAAACCAAATTATAGTGATGGGAGAAACCGTTGTTAAAGGTTCTTTAGCTTCCTTGGTTAGTATTGCAACCTTGGCTGTCTATTTGATTTTGGTACCACTATTGGTGTTTTTCTTATTAAAAGATAAACAAGAAATGATTTCTTTAGCGAGTGGTGTAATGCCTCGAAATCGCAAACTTGCGACGAAAGTCTGGCATGAAATGAATCAGCAAATTTCAAACTATATTCGCGGTAAAGTTATGGAGATCTTAATTGTTGGTAGTGTTAGCTACGTGACATTTGCCATTTTGGATCTTCGTTATGCGGTTTTGCTTGCGGTTGCTGTTGGTCTTTCTGTGCTGATCCCTTACATTGGCGCAGCAGCAGTCACTGTACCTGTTGCCATAGTTGGTTTATTTCAATGGGGTTTTACTCCACAGTTTTATTGGTTGCTATTAGCATATGGAATTATTCAAGCCTTGGATGGGAATGTTCTTGTCCCTATTCTTTTTTCTGAAGCGGTAAATTTGCACCCAGTGGCGATTATTGTTGCAGTGCTAGTTTTTGGCGGGTTGTGGGGTTTTTGGGGAGTCTTCTTTGCAATCCCTTTGGCTACTTTAGTCAAGGCAGTATGGAATGCATTGCCAAGTCACGACGAGGATGATGCTTATAGTCATCCTGGTTAATGATATAATTCATATATTTACAATAAAAAGCTCGAAAGCATATGCATTCGAGCTTTTTATTTGCGTAGAGGGTATATACTTTTTAAAAGATTGTTTTACAAAACATCAGTTTTGTAGGAAGTTTCTTAAAGTCTGTGTTGGTTAGGACGATAATAATAAATGACAAGTAACAACTACAAACGAATTACTCTTGAGGGACACTATGAGATTCAGTCAAAAGATCGTTGCAGCATCTTCAATACTGCTTTTGGTCACTGTCGTGTTACTTTCTATTCAGCAGCTTAGTACTGTTAAGAAAGAAGTAGAAGAATTGGTAGATACCAGTTTAACAGAGATGGTGAAAGGGGTTAAAAATACCGTTATATCAGAAATGGCGAGTAAAAAATCTCTTGCTCAATCGACGACTGAGGTATTGGAACTTGATCCACAAAATAAGACACGCGTGAAAGATGTACTTGAAAAACCCAACTTAAAAGGAACTTTCTTAGCGGTTGGTTATGCATACGAAGTTGACGGTTTTGTGGTCGAAAATGATGATGGGTGGGAAGCTGGTCCTGATTACGATCCGAGAGTTCGTCCTTGGTATAAGGCAGCTAAAGCACAAGGAAAGTTAGTGGTGACAGCCCCTTATGTTGACGTCTCTTCAAAAAAAGTCATCATTTCTATCGGAACACCAGTCAAAGATAATGGTCAGTTTACCGCAGCCATGTTTTATGATTTAGAGCTGACTGGACTGGCAGATTTAGTCAATAGTGCCAACTTACTTGATGCTGGTTACTTATTTATTGTGTCATCTGATGGAACGACTATCGCCCATCCTGATGCGGAGAATAATGGTCAGAACCTTTCAACTTATCTTCCAAACGTAACGCTTAAAGAAGGTGAGCAACGTTTTGAAAAAGATGGTCACTCCTTCATGGTTCACTTAACACCAGTTCCGAGTGAAAATTGGTATATCGGTGCAATTGTCGATGAAGATATTGCCTTTGCAGCTATTACAGATATGCGCAATAGCTCATTTGTCTACGCTATTATCAGTGTTGTTTTAAGTGTTTTAGTGCTCAGCTTATTAATTAAAGTTTTGATGCGCCCACTTGGTATTTTAAACGAAGCGATAAAGGATGTGGCATCTGGTCAGGGGGATTTGACCAAGCGCTTAGATACCAATACAGATAAAGAATTTGCAGAGCTTGCAGAAGGCTTTAATACCTTTACGCAAACGCTTCAGACGCAGATTCAGCAATCTAAAGCTATTGGAGCTGAGATCTTACGTGGTACTGAAATGACAGTACAGGGGTCGGAAGAGTCAGCTGAAGCAATGCGCAGCCAGCTACAGGAGTTGGAGCAACTAGCGACAGCTATGAATGAGATGGCCGTTACAGCAACTGAAGTCGCGAATAATGCCCAAGGAGCTGCTGGAGCAGCAAAAGAAGCCGATGAAGCTACCCAATCAGGTTCATCTGTAGTCAGTGATACTACTGCGTCAATAGATGCATTGTCAGCACGAATTGATCAGGCAGTAGAAGAAGTTCAAGGGTTAGAATCAGCCACGGCAAACATTGAAACCATCTTGAAGGTCATTAACGATATTGCAGATCAAACTAATCTGCTAGCGTTGAATGCTGCGATTGAAGCCGCACGGGCAGGTGAATCAGGTCGAGGCTTTGCAGTGGTAGCAGATGAAGTGCGAACTTTGGCGCAGCGTACTCAAGAATCTACGACAGAGATTCGCAGTATGATTGAACAGCTTCAGTCAGGTGCGAGCTCGGTATCAGCGGCGATGCGTGAAAGCAAAAGTACCGCTATTGACGCTGTTGAAAAAGCCAAAGCTGCGGATGAATCTCTCCAGCGTATTCGGGATTCTATTCAGAGTATTACAGATATGAATATGCAGATTGCTTCAGCTGCTGAAGAGCAAAGTTTGGTTGCAGAAGAGATCAACGCGAATACTGTCAAGATTAAGGATTTGTCTACTCAAGTTGCAGATGCGGCAGAAGACGCTAACGTTGCGATGAAAGTTCAAACTGAAAATGTCCGGGAACAAGACTCTATTCTTAATAAATTTATTGTGTAGTTGAGTCAAAAATGCCAGCAACAATGCTGGCATTTTTACTTTTTAAGGGACTATCACATGTGAATTATCTGTAGTAACTCATACTCGATCTTATACATCCGTTGGTTAGTCACGACTAACCAGCGACAGCCCGTTGTTATCGTGACTTATAACTGGACAAAAACGATTTAGCTTCAAAGTTCTAAATCGTTTAGAACAGATTAAAAAAGTATCTTGAAAACTTAAACGCTTGTCATGTAACTATCTAACAGCAATAGAAATCTCGACTTCATGAGTACTTTTATAGTATTCAAAGTCTGTTGTGTATGCTCGTTTATATAGGCAGCTTTCAGAGCTAAAGTAACTCCAAACTTCACCCCAAAGATCTATAACTGCTTGTGGCATTTCACCGCTTGCTGAAAAAGTTACGTATTTGCCAGAGGTAACATTCACTTTTACTGAGTCTGGTAATATTTCTGGTGATAACGTATCCGAACAAGCAATAACGTCAAAAGCCCCCGAAAAATCGGACTCATAATTTGTGTAAATGCCAAAAACTTTTGATTTTTCATTCAACTTTGGAGCTGCATTTGTATAAAAATTTGCCCAAAGCTCTCCAATTTTTGCAGTCGATGGATTTACTTCACCCGTATTAGTTGTGCGGATTACAAAACCCGTAGCTTCAAAACCGTTTACTTCGCTGATACTCATTTTTCCTCCTTGTTATGTAAGATCCAATTAAGATGTGGGCACACAAAACCGATCGTTGCAGCCGCATACCACCTTAATCACTAAAACTGACGCATTCTAAATAGATTAATGATAACTGTATATAAAAACAGTTCTAGTGAGTATTTTTTGGGTGTGAAAAAACATAATACTTATTGGAGAACAGGATGTGAATGAGTAAAGGGTTTAACTAACAATAGGTGGCTATTTTGACTAGAAAAGAGCCAGATTTGATCCTATTGATACCTGATCGTTAGTAATTTACACAAGCCGTTTTTGGACAAAAGTGAGTTGTCGGCTGCTCTAATTTAGATTTTCATGGATTAGCTTAGATAAGGCAAACCAGCCTCTCAACAAGACTAATGCTTTCCATAATCTCTTGTTAAATGACTACTACCTAATTATCCACATGTTTTCATCTAGCACGCTTGCAGGTCTTATTAAGACTGAATCGAACAAAGGTATATGTTCATAAATGACACCAATGAATTCGAATTTTGATATACCAATATCAGTTAACGAGTGATGGAATACCGGCCCCCCACTTAATCCACCTAAATTATCTGGAAAATCGTGGCCATGTTCGGAAATTGTTGTGCACTGGTCCAATTTCAACTCACATCGAATATTCATATCTGTTACATCGGCAACCTCACTACCACCTGAACTCAATGTATCAAACTGAATATTCAACTCGGAAAACCTTACCCTCCACACTCCTGGGTATCCCCCGAACAGAACAAAATCACCGACAACTAACCTGCTCACATGATGGCGTTCACCCACAGGAAAGAACTTTGTAGGCACTTCTCCGTTCATTGCAATTTGTGACTCGGTATACCCCTGCAAATATAAGATACATACGTCTAGAGTTTCATCCTCATCAAACAACACAGAGTCTAGATCTATTCGTGCATTACCAAGATATAGGTGTACTTCAGGGTCTTCAGCTAGACGTTTACGATACTCGTCTATAACGTGGTGGTTTGTAATTCCGTATTTTTCTCCTTTGTACTCCAATAATGTGACTGTTCCATTATTTACTTTTCCTTGAGTCAGTTTGGGGTTACCAAAGAAGCACGTTGTGCAGAAATTCAATGGATATTTAATTAGTATCCTTGCTAGGTCTTCATTGTTACCCACCATTGCCCTCCTTTGGCATTTAACGCAGCTATTAACGGCGAGCGCATTTTTTGGCGATTCCAGCGCCCGAAGGGAAGTCATAAACTTTACTAAATCAGAAATTCATGAATAACTACAGGTATGGTAAGAAAACATCGGATTCAATGAGCATTTCAGTATTAAGTGCTTAGCAATGCCTATAACCCGACCTAATCCATTGTGTAGTATAAGCTTAATCCATATTTACTATGTTTCTCTTTCGAGTTCATCACGAAACCTACGCCAAAGTGGTTTTAGTTGACGCTTGATGGTTTTACTTTGCATCTTATTTGCCGCCCGCAAACCATACGTAACGAAGTTTCTGCCACCTAAATGAGTATAACGGCTGTACAGTTTGCGCTTGTATAACTCTCTTTCAGGCAGTCCTTTAGCCGCACGAACTACATTGTATTTTTCCATAGTTTTTTTGGCTAAACGAATTCCTCGCTTCATTTTTTCAGAGTATCGGGCCAATGAAGAAGAACGAATGTACACATTTTCACCATCAAACATAAACCCGAGATACTGAAGCATTTGATCCGCAACTAAGACATCATTTTGATAACTGAAAGTTCTCAGCTCGGTTTTCTTGGGGTTAATTAAAACCTTTAATTTTTTAACTTGCTCTTGCGCATAGCCTGCGACTTTATCTCTTAAGGGAGCAGGAACAATGAATAGCATATCATCACAGTAGCGATAGTATTTACCACCGTGAATATTCGTATATCTTTTCATCTCAGCATCAAATTTGATCATGTATATATTTGATAATAATGCACTAATTGGTGAACCTTGAGGTATGCCAAACGAGCCTTTATTTGTTTTTATAAGCTTCTTCTTCCTAACAACATCTCGAAACTCCCGTGCAGTACAAACTCGATTTCGACCATTCTTAGGATTATTTGGCGAAATGCCAAATTCTTTATATAGCTCTACTTTATTTACTTGCGAGAACTTAGTAATTGATTTGAAGACATTAAAGTGATCAGAAGGTAGTTTGTCCTCCCCTAATAAACCAGCCCAACTTTGCTTGAGTAATGCATGGTCTAAAGTGTCAAAGAATTTAGAAAAGTCCAGTGCTACTGCACTACATTCACCCATGGCTTTAATTTGTTCAAATGCTTCAAATGCAAAATCAATATTACTTTTACCTAGTCCCCTAAAAGCAAGAATGCAATCGGTCAAATCCGAAGCTTTCAATTGAGCTTCGTACCTTTTACTTAAAAGGTTGGCATAAAATGCATAAATATGACTGTCCACATGCGAAGAATAAGCAATAGGGCGCTCTTTTACAGCAACATCAATTTTTCGAGTTTCTTTATTTTTGCTTATTTTCTTAGACTCAACAGCGTAGTTAATTAGAGGGAAAAATGCGTGTTTAGAAACTAAATCAGGATTAGTTACGAGGTTTTGAGCTTTCTTAAAACTGACTGGTAGATCGAAATGCAGATAACCACGGCTTCGATACCAAATAGGCTTATTCGATGACATTACTATTCTCTAGCAAAACCGAGGCAGACTTAGAACTGCGGCAATTCCTCTCGCCTTACCTCGGCTTAACCAAGTTGTTAAAACAACCATCCATGAGTCCGAAAACTCTAGCCGCGTCATGTTAGAAATGGATTATGCTATAACTATAATCGTGGAGGTATCTATGAAGACCCTGTTCCAGTTTCTGCTGTCTATCTGCTCAGCTTGCCTTGGTGGCGTGCCGATTGGACTTGACAACCTGTTACGCTCCTTTTGATCAACGACTTGTTTGCCCCTATCAAAAGCATGAATATCTTACGCCCATAAGAAACTAGATGCAATTTAATTAACCCCGAGTGAAACACAAAGCTTTCTATACGGCATAAGTTTTATTAGGGAAAAGGTACGCCCTGAGATTACTGCTGATTTGTAGGTATAAATGATTTTGGGGCAATTTCGTGTTACGCCCCGGTCCAGCAAGGTTATGGACATGGACCAATTTAGGGCAACCTGTCAGAACTAGTCACATCTAGGTTACAAAACTGACAGATTCCCTTGGCAATCACACTAATTCAAATTATCGCTTTACAGCCTCGGGTTCTGCTCGCTCGTTACGTTTTAGCTGGCTTTGATAGAAGCTAGCATAAGGAGGACGAGTGACATATTGGCCATCCCCTGGCGCCGTTTTTAGTTCACCTTTATCCCAAGCAATCTTACCGTTACAAATTGTCGTTACTGGCTTACCTTGCACCTTCATACCTTCAAAAATACTGAAGTCGATTTTCGACATATGCTCTTTTGCCGAAAAAGTTTTTTCTTGGTTGGTATCCCAGATCACGATGTCAGCATCAGAACCTACATCGATTGCTCCTTTACGTGGGTATAGATTAAATATCTTAGCCGCATTAGTTGAGGTGATAGCAACAAACTCGTTTGGACTCAATTTGCCTTGGTTAACCCCTTTGTCCCACAAAACCATCATACGTTCTTCGACGCCTGCTGTACCGTTTGGAATCATGGTGAAATTATCTTTCCCCATCGCTTTTTGTGAAGCGCAGAAAGCACAGTGGTCGGTGGCTGTTGTTTGAATCGTATTGCTTTGTAGTCCTTTCCACAGTGCATCTTGGTGTTTTTTAGGGCGAAATGGTGGGCTCATAACATGTGCGGCCGAGTAGTTCCAATCAGGATTTTTATATACACTGTCATCGATAACTAAGTGGCCAGCAAGGCATTCACCAAACACAATTTGACCATTGTCTTTGGCATATTTTATGGCATCGACAGCGTCTTCTGTCGAAACGTGTACTAAGTAGATAGGGGCACCTAGAGTACCAGCAATATTGATAGCACGGTTGGCTGCTTCCCCTTCGACCGCTGGGGGGCGAGAAAGAGGGTGTGCTTCTGGTCCTGTAATGCCTTTTTCTAGTAGCTTTTGTTGCAGGTGATAGACGAGTTCACCATTTTCTGCGTGCACAGTGGGCACCGCACCAAGCTCAAGGCAGTTACTAAAGCTAGATACTAAAATATCATCGGTGGCCATAATGGCGTTCTTGTAGGCCATAAAATGTTTAAAACTGTTAACTCCATGCTCTGCGACTAGCGTTTTCATTTCAGCTTTTACTGATTCATCCCACCATGTAATCGCAACATGGAAGCTGTAATTACATTGTGATAGAGATGCCCAGTCTTGCCATTGGTTGTAGGCTTCGATTAAAGACTGATTGGGGGAGGGGATAACAAAGTCGATAATAGTGGTTGTGCCCCCTGCTAATGCAGCGGCTGTTCCAGAAGCAAAATCATCCGAGGCCACCGTACCCATAAATGGTAATTGCATATGCGTATGTGGGTCGATTCCCCCCGGCATGACCAGCTTGCCACCGGCATCGACAATTTCGGTGTCAGTTGGAATATCTAGGTCATGGCCTATTTGGCTTATTTTACCATCAATACACAATATGTCGGCTGAATAGGTTTGCTCGTGGGTGACGACGTCACCCCCTTTGATTAAAAGATTCATAGTTATTCCTTGTTCTTAATGGGTCAACAACGTAAAAGTTCCGTTGACCTTTTGTTCAATTATGCCTTTTCAGGCTGAGCACTAGCGACTGGACGCACCATCGCTATAGAGGTCAAGTAGTATAGGATTGCGCCAGACAAGGCTCCGGTGAACCATCCGTAGTTATAGAACCAAATCAAAACGTCAAAAGTGATGGCGATGATGGTAAAGGTCACGGGAATGAAGAAGGAGATAAAGCCAGCATAGTTAATTGAAGGGCTTTGCTCTTGATCTGAGTAGAGAGAGGGAATGTCTAGGGTTTGCTTTTTGATCAGGAAGTAATCGACGATCATGATTCCCGCGATTGGTCCCAATAAGCTTGAATAACCCAATAGCCAGTTTGAGTACATAGCTTCGACACTAACATCTGATTCGATCCAGTTGAGTTTTTTTAATAGCTCCCAACTCATTAGGCCAAGGCCAACTAGTCCTGTAAGCAGCACGCCACGAGTATGGTTGATCTGTTTAGGTGCGATATTTTGAAAGTCATTGGTTGGCGATACTACGTTAGCAGCTGTATTGGTTGATAGGGTGGCAATGATAATGAGCACCATAGCGACAACCACCCAAAATGGGCTCTCAATCTTACTGATAAGCGTTATAGGGTCAGAAATAGTTTCACCAAACAGGGTATAAGAAGCGGAGGTGAGAACAACCCCTAATGCTGCGAAGAAGAACATGGTCAAAGGCAAGCCAATGATTTGTCCAATAATCTGATCTCTTTGCGATTTTGCGTAGCGGCTAAAATCTGGGATGTTCAAAGATAGGGTTGCCCAGAAGCCGACCATAGCAGTAAGACCAGCAAAGAAATAGCTAGTAAGCCCAGCACTTTCTGGTCGGTTTGCTGGGGTCATGATGATTTCCGAATATGAGACCTTGTCACTTGCCCAAAATATAAGACCAAGACCGACTGCCAGCAGTAGTGGAGCAGATAGGGTTTCGAGCCACTTGATTGAATCAGAGCCCTTAAGCACTATACCGATATTCAGTATCCAAAAGATAAAGAATCCAATTACTTCACCTATACCGCCAAGATTTGCCCAGTTGATTGATAACTCAGACAATAGCAGGTGGATTGCTAAACCGCCGAACATAGTTTGGATACCAAACCAGCCACAAGCGACTAGACCACGAATAAGACATGGTATGTTGGAGCCCAGAGTACCAAACGACGAACGAAGAAGTATTGGGAAAGGTATGCCGTATTTGGTGCCTGGAAAGGCGTTTAGTGTCAGTGGTATCAGTACGATTGTATTGGCGAGTAAGATGGTGACGAGTGCCTCCAGCACCGATAGCCCGAAGTAAGTGGTTAATACACTACCCAAAGTATAGGTAGGAACACAGATGGCCATCCCAACCCAAAGCGCGGCGATGTTTACCTTGCTCCAAGTACGTTCTGATATTTTGGTAGGTGCTAAGTCTTGATTGTAATATTTACTATCTATTAAGTCTTTGGCAACGTCTAGTTCGTAGAAGTCACCGATCTTTTTCATGCTTGATTGCTTCATTAATTTCTCATCCAATTGAGAAGTTGTCTGACAACAGAGGGTTACTATTCGGTTTCACACAGTGCGGAGTTTGCAGATTCCATTGCAATGCGCGTACTGGCCTCTAGCATTGTGTGCAACAAAACGTTAGCGCCTGCCTCACATTCCTGCGGTGAAGTGTTTTCAATTTCATTATGACTAATACCGTTCTCACAGGGCGTGAAGATCATACCTGTGGGTACGAGATCAGCCATATAACAAGCGTCATGACCTGCTCCTGCATAGATATCCATGTTTGAATAACCGAGTTTTTCTGCCGCAGCTTTAACGTCATCAGAGGCGTTAAACTCAACTGGGGCAAAGTACCAGAATGGGTCAATATCAATTTTGATTTCACGTTCTTTTTCAATTTCAGCGCAGTATTCGGTAAAGACTTTGTCCATTTTGGCAAGAACATCAGCATTTGGATTACGCAGATCGACGCTGAAGGTGATTTCACCGGGGATAACATTGCGAGAATTAGGAAAAACTTGCATAAAGCCAACGGTACCAAGGCCATTTTCATAGCGGTGAGCTAACTGCTCAACTTCAGCAATGATTTTGGCGCTTGCGACCATAGCGTCTTTACGTAAGTACATAGGAGTGGTGCCGGAATGGGATTCACGCCCTTTGATAGTGACATTGTACCAGCGGATCCCTTGACCTAAACGGACTACACCGATGGTTTTATCTTGATCTTCTAAGATAGGTCCTTGCTCGATATGAGCTTCAAAAAAAGCCCCGATATGGCGACTACCTGGCTCTTCTTTTCCTAGATAACCAATTTTTTCAAGCTCATCTTTTAGACGAATGCCATCAACATCGGTTTTATTGAGTTCGGTTTCTAAATCAAAGCGGCCGACATAAACGCCAGAGCCTTGCATTGCGGGTTGAAAGCGCGAACCTTCTTCGTTGGTCCAAACCGTAAACTCCATTGGCGCTGCGGTGAGAATGTTATTCTCATGTAGAGTCCTTAGTACTTCGACACCTGCTAGTACACCAAATACTCCATCAAACTTACCACCTGTCGGCTGGGTATCTAAATGACTACCAGTCGCCACAGCTGGTAGTGAGTTATCTTTGCCCTCGCGGCGTGCAAAGATATTACCCATTTTGTCGATACTAATAGTGCAGCCACATTTTTTGCACCAATCGACAAATAGATCTCTGGCTTTGCCATCCAGTTCTGTGGCTGCGAGGCGAGCACATCCCCCTTTTTCTGTTAGGCCAAACTGTGCCATTTCCATCAGGCTTTGCCATAGTCTATCGCCATTAATGCGTAAATCGTTCATAAAAACTCCTTTTACTCGATTTTTATCAGCTGAAATGCTGGTTTTGATATTGCCTGAAGGTCTGCATAGGTAGCATAGGTGAGGACAGGCGCTGGATTGATCAAATAGAAAATTGACTAATCTGAACCTGGCGTAAGCAATGTGACTAACGCCAGGATCAAGTTTGAAAATTTGATACCGTTACAAGCTATAAACTTGGGAATGAAAATAAGGTTCCATCTTTCACACCACCAGATGGCCATCTTTGGCTGATAGCTTTACGCCTAGTGTAAAAACGCACTGAGTCAGGGCCATAAGCATGTAGATCGCCAAACAGTGAGCGTTTCCAACCACCGAAACTATGGTAAGACACGGGGACTGGTAGCGGGACATTTATACCAACCATACCGACCATGACTTGGTCTGAGAAGTAACGACTTGCTTCACCATCTCGTGTAAATATGCAGGTTCCATTTCCATATTCATGTTGGTTGATAAGTGCCACGGCTTCTTCCAAAGAGTTCACTCTGACTACTATGAGTACTGGTCCAAATACTTCTTGTTGATAAATAGTCATTTCAGGTGTCACTTTGTCGAACAAGGTGCCACCAAAGAAGAAACCTGACTCAAAATTAGGGACCACTAGGTTACGGCCATCGACTATGACTTCAGCGCCTTGCTCTACTGCTTGCGTAACATAAGCGGCTACTTTATCTTTTTGAGCTGCTGTAATAAGTGGTCCCATCTCATTACTATTATCGCTCCCCGGACCCACTTTGAGCGCTTCAACCTGTGGTTTCAGTTTGTTGATCAGTGCATCAGCGACTTTGTCACCGATTGCAACCGCCACTGAGATTGCCATACAGCGCTGGCCGCATGAACCATATGCAGCTCCCATGAGTGCGCTAGTTACATTATCTAGATCAGCATCTGGCATGATAACGGCGTGGTTTTTTGCTCCACCGAGAGCCTGACAGCGTTTGCCTTTTTCAGCAGCGCGATTGTATATAGCTTCTGCGATTGGAGTAGAACCAACAAAGCTGATAGCTTGGATAGCATCATCGTCGATGAGTTGGTTAACGACATCAGCGCCACCATTTACCACGTTGAGAACCCCTGGTGGCAGCCCTGCCTCTTCAGCTAATTGAGCAATATAAACAACGCAAGATGGGTCACGCTCGGAAGGCTTGAGTACAAAGGTGTTGCCACACATTATTGCACTTGGCCACATCCACAGTGGTACCATGGCCGGAAAGTTAAATGGTGTGATGCCTGCAACGACGCCTAAGGGCTGAAATTCATTCCAAGCATCAATATCACGTCCCACATTACGGCTGTGCTCACCTTTGAGCAGCTCTGGCATACCGCAAGCAAACTCTACGTTCTCAATTCCACGTGCTAGTTCACCTTTAGCGTCACTTAGTACTTTTCCATGCTCACGGGAGATAAGGTTGCAGATGGTGTCTTGGTGTTGTTCAAGTAGTTGTTTAAAGCGATACATCACTTGAGCCCGTACCGCTGGTGGCGTATTTCGCCAAGTAGGATAGGCCTGTTTGGCTGCGCTTATCGCCATGGCGACCGTTTCTTTTGATGCCATACTGACTTGGGCACACGGCTCACCAGTTGCGGGGTTAAATATTGCCTGTGCTTGGCTATTATCTGTGTGGATCTCACCATTAATCAGATGACCAATATGTTCTAACATGTTTACTTCCTCACTGGGTTTAATCTGTTTGCTCGAAGGCATCGCCCATTGCGTTGATAAGGCGATCTATTTCATGTTCTTGGGTGATGAAGGGTAGTCCTAGTTGGATGGTGTCACCGCCATAGCGGACATAAAACCCTTGCTGCCATAAAGTGGTGGCGATCTCCACCGGTCTAATGGTAGCGTCTCCGTCACGTGGTGCGACCGTGAGCCCAGCAGCAAAACCAAAGTTGCGAATATCCAAGATATGTTTGCTACCTCTAAGGCTGTGGATCGACTTTTCAAATACAGGGGCTAGTTCGGCGACTTGTGGGATAAGCTGCTCTTTTTCCAATATATCTAGGGTCGCTAATGCACAAGCACAGGCCACAGGGTGGCCAGAGTATGTATAGCCGTGGGGTAACTCAATATTGTGATCCGGGCCTCCTGCATGCATAAAGGCATCGTAAATCCCTTGCTTAGCTAACACTGCTCCCATAGGTATAGCGCCGTTGGTGATCTGTTTAGCAATACAAATCATGTCTGGTGTAACACCAAAGGTTTGGGCTCCAAAGTAATTTCCTGTACGGCCAAAGCCAGTGATCACTTCATCGAAGATCAGCAGAATATTATGTTGTTCACAGATGGCGCGCAGGCGTTGTAAGTAGCCTTCTGGTGGAACTATCACGCCTGCAGAGCCGGAAAAAGGTTCAATGATAACGGCTGCGATATTTGACGAATCGTGCAAAGCTATAAGCTCTAATAATTCATCTGCCATCTCAGCACCTTTAGGTGGCATCCCCTGAGTGAAAGCCATATCAGGTTGCAAAGTATGGGCGAGGTGGTCTGCTTCCATCGCTTGGCCCCACAGTTTGCGATTGCCATTGATGCCTCCCCAACTTATGCCTCCCCAACTTGCACCATGATAGCCTTTGATACGACCAATAATTCGAGTTTTGGTTGGCTGCCCTTGCTGGCGCCAATAGGCTCGTGCAATCTTAGTCGCCGTATCAGAGGCTTCTGAGCCCGAATTGACAAAAAAGACTTTGTTGATATCTTCAGGTGCCAATGTGGCTAAACGCTCTGCTAACTCAAAGGCTTTAGGGTGACCATATTGGAATGCCGGTGCATAGTCGAGTTCAAGCAACTGCTTCTCTACAGCATTGGCGATTTCTGTACGATTATGGCCTGCTCCACATGTCCATAGACCAGAAAGGCCGTCAAATATCTTGCGTCCTTTATCATCGATGTAATAGGCACCTTGAGCACCTGTGATGATTCGTGGTTCGGCTTTAAATCGACGGTTTGCAGTATATGGCATCCAGTAGGCTTGCATCCCCGTTTCTATCCGCTTTGTGTCCATCTGCTTTGATTCTCCTTTGATTATTTTCCATTTTCTATGGAAAAAACATGGACTTGCTTTTACTTTAAGCACGAGATTTGGTTTGATAAATACCAAATAATCGAACTAAACATGCGGGATGATGAAACAATGAAAGCGTTATTAGGGCAGTTATCTGATTTGGATATTCGCTTGCTGCGAGTGTTTATGGCTGTTGTCGACAGTGGTGGTCTAAGCGCAGCCGAGATGGAGCTTAATATTGGCCGTTCAACTATCAGTCGTCATTTGAAAGACTTGGAGCAACGTTTGGGGTTAGTTCTTTGCCATAGGGGGCGATCTGGTTTTTCTCTCACCAGCGAAGGATTGCACATTTACGAGTCGGCGCAGCGTCTACTGTTTTCTATCGATGAATTTCGTCACGAGATAAATGGTCTGCACCATAGTTTGAAGGGCCATCTGATCATTGCGATGTTTGATACTATGGTGACCAATTCCAAGTGCAAGGTTGATCAGGCGATTGCAGATTATGTAGTAAGGGCTCCAGAGGTAGCAATTGATATCCATGTGTTGCCCGTGAATGAGATTGAAAAAGGTGTATTGGAAGGAAAGTATCACCTTGGGATTGTTCCACCGCACCGTCGCTCGGCTAGTCTTGAGTATTTACCCTTGTTTGGTGAGCAGATGTATATGTACTGTGGTAAAGGTCATTACTTATTTCATGTACGAAGGTTGGTGAGTGATGAAGAAGTGATGGAGCAGAAATACGCTGGGTTAAGTTTTAGCAGCCCCAATATGGAGATCGGTCGAGCACTTAAATTACACAAGAGCGCTACTGCAAGTAATCAAGAGGGGATCACTATGCTTATTCAATCTGGGCAGTATATTGGATTTCTCCCCGAACATTTTGCCGCTATTATGGTGTCACAGGAAAAAATGGTTAGAATAAATAATCCAAGGTTCTCATATTATTGTCAATTTACAGCAATTCATCGAAAATCACCTAAACCGACTAGGATTGTGCAAGAGTTTCTTGATGCGCTTACGCGTACCAAAACTATGGCAGATGATGCTCAGCAACAATATATCTAAGGCTAGTTATTATGATCAGTACGTCTTTTCAGTTAGCACCCAAAACTTCGAAAGAGACCAAGTTGTCTTCTGCTCGGGTCGCTACGCAAGCCAATATACAGCGAGCCGCAGAGGGAGTGTTTGCTGAGTTTGGCTATAAAGGGGCCACCATGGAGCGAATTGCCCAGCAGAGCGGTATGTCCAAGCAGAATCTACTGTATTATTTTTCATCAAAAGACTTATTATATAGAACAGTATTACAGAACATAGTTGACACTTGGCTAGAGCGAATGGTGTTTGCTGAGCAGAAAAATGCGACCCCAGAACAACTTATTGAACAATATATTCGTGGTAAGTTACAGCTTTCTCACGACAATCCCGATGCTTCAAAAGTATTTGCTCAAGAGATTATTTCTGGTGCACCTATAATTCGTGATTACCTTAAAGTCCATTTAGAGCCGTTATTTAACCGTAATATTAAATTGGTCGAAGGCTGGGTGGATGAAGGTCGGTTACGTAGGACTGAGCCTGATCATTTGTTCATTGCTATATGGGCTATGACACAAACTTATGCTGACTTCGCTACTCAGATTGAGTTGGTGCTGGATAAGCAAAAACTTGAGCAGCCAGATTTTGATCTTGCGGCTAAATTTCTCACCGATATGGTTCTAAATGGTATCTTAGCTTCCAAATGACCCCTGACTATTTAAGGGGCATTCTCCCCTTAATGACTTATTTGTAGTCAATAAAAAATCCACTCACTTACTGTTTTGTAAAATACTCATAGACTACATTGTCATTAAGCCTCTGTAATTAATGAACTTTTAATTATTTTCGCTTCCAACTTAGACTGAGATTACACAACCAGAAAACATCCATGTATTTTTTTTGCCATTTGGTAAAAAGAGTGTTAGTTGTACCAGCGTATAAAAAATGTGCGAATTTTATGCCCTGATCAAATCTTATTTTTTAAAGCTAGGTGTAACGAATAATCATGGAGGAAATATGCTGAGCAAGGATGTAGCGATGCAGATGGGTGACGCCACCGATGAGCCTCTGGGCAGGCTCTGTCAGCAAGCAGGTAAAGTACGTGATAGTCATTGGGGTCAGCAAGTGTCCTACTCTCGTAAGGTGTTTATTCCGCTGACTAATATGTGTCGTGATACATGTAGCTATTGCACTTTTGTCAAAACCCCTCAGTCGGGAGAGGCGCAGTTGATGAGCCCTGAACAAGTTCTTACCACCGTACTGCAAGGTCAGCGTATGGGGTGTAAGGAGGCGCTTTTCAGTTTAGGTGAGCAACCTGAGAAACGGCACAGACTCGCGAGAGATTTATTAGCAGCTCAAGGACACAGTACGACAGTTGGTTATCTCAAGGCGATGTCTGAACTTGTTTTGGAGAAAAGTTTGCTGGTGCCCCATATCAATGCGGGTGCACTTTCTTACCAAGAATTAGCCATCCTAAAACCTGTCGCTGGATCTATGGGCATGATGCTAGAAAGTTTAAGCCCAGCCTTAACAAAAAAAGGTGGTGCGCATTATGGTTGCCCAGATAAAACACCTCAGCGTCGCATCGATACTTTAGAAGCTGCGGGTGAGTTAGGTATTCCGTTTACCACAGGGCTATTGATAGGGATAGGAGAGTCTTGGCAAGACAGAATTGAGAGTCTGCTAGTTATCGAACAATTGCATGAAAGGCATGGCCACATCCAAGAAGTCATTATCCAAAACTTTCGCGCTAAAGCTGGAACGGCAATGGCTGATGCTTCTGAACCTTCCAAGATTGATATGTTACGCACACTTGCTGTTGCTAGATTGATACTCTCACCCTCAATCAGTTTGCAAGCTCCACCTAATTTAGAACAAGATTATCAGGACTATCTTCGTGCTGGTATTAATGATTGGGGCGGGATCTCACCATTAACTAAAGACTTTATTAATCCTGAGCGAGCGTGGCCGCAGATAGAGCGTTTAGCGGAACATTGCCAAGCGGCTGGATACCAATTAATCGAGCGCCTAACCGTATATCCTGAGTATCAGTTATCAGCTCAAACAACAGTAGAAAGTTTGCTTCACTCAAGAATACGTTCACAGGCTGCAGATGATGGTTTTGCCATGATACAGAGCCACGCTAATTAAGTTGCACAGTTAAGGAGATAATGATGTTGTCACGGAGCGAACAGCCACAAGTAACCCAGATCCCGTATAGTCGTTTGAACTCAGAAATTAGAGATACTTTAAAGCAGGCACTTGATGGCAAAGAAATTTCCTCTAAGCAAGCCACAAGTCTGTTTAATGCCAAAGGTCAGGATCAGCAGGCTCTGCTTGATGTAGCAGATAAAGTTCGTCAGAACTTGTGTGGTGATAAGGCCAGCTTTGTTATCACCCGTAATATCAACTTTACCAACGTTTGCTACATGGGTTGTAAGTTCTGTAATTTTGCTAAGCCTATAAAGCATAAAGATGCAGAGTTCATTTCACTTGAAGAGGTTGCTGATAGAGCCCAGCAAGCTTGGGATCGCGGAGCGACAGAAGTTTGTATTCAAGGCGGATTACATCCACAAATAAGCGCTGACTTTTACCGTAATTTACTTTTAGCGATAAAAAATCGCTTACCCCAAATGCATATTCACGCCTTTTCACCTTTTGAAATTTGGTACGGTGCACGTCGTGCCAAGATGGGATACAAAGAATTTCTACAAGATCTCAAACTATGTGGTTTGGACACAATGCCAGGTACAGCTGCTGAGATTTTGGATGTTGAAATTCGTCAGCAATTGACTAAAAACAAGCTCAGTACTGAAGATTGGATCAGCATAGTTAAGGCTGCCCATGAGGTTGGCATTAAAACGACTTCAACCATTATGTATGGGCATATAGATCAGCCATATCATTGGGCCAATCATCTTGAATTATTGCGTAATACCCAGAAAGAAACAGGCGGTTTTACTGAGTTTGTTCCGCTTGGTTTCGTGCATTATAAAACCAAACTCTACAATGATAATCCGGGACAGGTGCGGCCAGGGCCGACTCGAAGTGAGCATTTTAAAATGCATGCGGTAGCAAGGCTGATGCTGCAAGGACAAATCAATAATATTCAGGCTTCTTGGGTCAAGATGGGTTCAGATGTGGCTATACAGATGTTGCGCTCGGGAGCCAATGATCTTGGTGGTACCCTAATGAATGAAAGTATCTCGCGTGCGGCGGGCGGCGAACATGGTCAAGAAATTCAGCCACAAGATATGGTGCGTTTTATTCACAAGGCCGGCCTGAATGCTTTTCAGCGTTCAACCTTGTACCACTCGTTACAGGAGTACCCACTGCAAACCAGCAATCAGCAACAAGGACAACTTATCTTGCCATCTCAAGAGATCGCGCGCTTTGAGGCATCGCTATGAGTGGTTTGAGCATTACCTTACTTGCTGGCGGTGTCGGTGGAGCGAAAGCTGCCGAGGGGTTAGTCAAGAGTTGTTATGCAGATGGCCTCAAAATCATAGGTAATGTTGGTGATGACCAACAGTTCCATGGTTTGTGGGTATCCCCCGATATCGATACTCTTATCTACACATTATCAGAGCGAATTGATCGTAACCAAGGCTGGGGACTAGCCGGAGACAAACAAAAAGTTCTGAGCGGCCTTAAACAATTAGGCGTGGATACTTGGATGCAACTGGGCGATATGGATTTTGCTACCCATATTTTTCGCACTGAGCAGCGCCGCTTGGGTGTTCGAGCGCAAAAAATAGTAGAGCAGATCGCGCGAGCAAACGGAATAAATATTCCTATATTGCTGCCAACTGATGACATAGTGCAAACCAAGCTCAAGTCAGGGGGGCAATGGCTTAGTTTTCAGGATTACTTTGTTCGCCTTCGTTGCCAAGCGAGAGTAGATGAAATTCGTTATTTAGAGTGTGATAAAGCGAGTGCAACACCTGAGTCTATTGAAGCTTTGAGCTGTGCGGATCTAGTGCTGATTGCTCCGAGTAATCCACTGCTTAGTATCGGCTCTATCTTGTCGATCGGAGATATTCGTACTCAAATACAATCGCTTTCAAAACCGATTGTTGCCATCTCTCCTCTAATTGGTAGTCAAGCGATTAAAGGACCAGCAGTCAAGTTAATGCAATCACTCGGCTATAGCCCAAATGTCCTTGGTATTGCGACTTATTATTGTGAGCTGATTGATGTGCTAGTCATTGATCCTGTAGATGAACAGTATGCACTTGATATTGAAGCTATGGGGGTGCAGGTAGTGATTCAAAATATCTGGATGCGTAATGAGGCTGAGAAAATTGCTGTAATGACAAGTATCGTGGACCAGATCATTAAGCTACCACTAAAAAAGGTAAGTTGATGCTGGATAAGCTGAATATTGTCATTCCAATCAAGGCACCAAGTTCTGCTAAACAACGTTTAATGGGTGTGCTTAACATGGCTCAGCGTGAGGCACTTGTGTTAAACCTTTACCGGCAAACGTTGCAATTTTTTTCCCAGCACTACCCGCAGGTTAATTGCTTGGTGGTGACAAACTCAGCCAAAATTGCCGATATAGCCTCACATTTTGGCGCCAATGCTCTGATTGAAAAGCAACCCAAAGGCTTAAATGCAGCGATTGAGGCAGCCACTCGCTGGAGTCTTGAGTCTGGTTATCAGTTTCAGATGGTTATCCCAGCAGATATTGCCAGACTGAATGCTCGTGAAATCGATGTTCTGCTACAGGCTACCAAAGCAGGCAGTCAGGTTGTGATAGCAAGAGCCAAGGACTCAGGGACCAATGCTCTTATTACTACGCCACCTAATGCTATTGAATTTCACTATGGTCGCCAATCAGCTCTTGCTCATGTACAGCAAGCACACGCTAATCAACTTAGGGTCGAGGTGCTCAACCTTCCAGATCTTAGTCAAGATATCGATGTGCCAGATGATTTAATCCAAGCCTTTCCTGACTATCACCACAAGGAGTACTGCTATGAATAGTTCAGTAACCGCAGAGTCCGCTAACGCGCTCGCTGTTAATAAGATGCAGATGTTTAGCCTGTCTGGCTTACCGGATTTTAAACCTGGTATGGATCTAGTCCAGCATTTAATAGATGCGTTGTCTGCTCAGGGGGAATATCTGCAACATGGAGATATCTTGGTGGTAGCACATAAAGTGGTGTCAAAAACGGAAGGTGCTGTGGTTGATATCGAGACTATGTCTGCTAGTGATCAGGCAATCGAATTGGCTGAAAAAGTGAACAAGGATCCGCGTAAAGTGCAGGTAATACTCGATCAGTCAGCGCGTATTGTTCGTAGCATAAAACGTGCAGAGCAGGATGAGGGCATCTTGATTGCTGAGCACAAATTGGGGTTTGTCTGTGCCAATGCTGCTGTCGATGAGTCCAATACTGACAGCGCAGGGCAGTTGATTACCTTGCCCGAAAACCCAGACCGCAGCGCTATGCAGCTATGTGAGCGACTAGAAGCTCATTTTGGTTGTCGTCTTGGCATTGTCATCAGTGATACTTTCGGCCGACCATGGCGTCTTGGCCAAACTAACGTAGCGATTGGACTGGCGCGAGTGCCAGCCATTCAACAGATGTGCGGTGACGATGATGCTTGGGGGCGAGAGCTTAAGGTAACGGCACCTGCTTTTGCCGATGAATTGGCTGCCGCATCAGGCCTTTTAATGGGCAAAAGTGACAAGTGCCCAGTGATAATTTTTCGCGGGTTGAACTGGCGAACAAGCGACAGCTCAGCCAAGCAGATCTTAAGACCCATTAAGGAGGATTTATTCCGATGAATGAAACTAGCAAGATAGCAATTTTAGGTGGCACAGGTCCACAAGGGAAAGGTTTGGCTCTACGCTTTGCAATAGCAGGTGTTCCTGTTGTGATTGGTTCGCGTGATAGTGAACGAGCAGCAGAGGTAGCGGTAGAGTTGAGTGCTGCTTTACCTGAGGGAAGCGCAACAATTGAAGGCATAGAAAATTTAGCTGCTGCAACAGCTGCGGATGAGATGATTATTCTATCTGTACCTTATTCAGCGCATGATGCGACGCTAGCAGATCTTAAACATCTTCTGAGTGGCAAAATCTTGATTGATATTGTTGTCCCTCTTGCGCCGAAAAATCCAAAAGCGGTGGTAATGCCACCAGAAGGTTCAGCAACCGAAGCTGCGCAGGCTCTATTGGGTGATGACATTGCGGTAGTGGGCGCTCTTCACAATGTATCTGCGGTCACGCTGAATAATATCGAGCAGCCGATCAATTGTGACGTGCTGGTGTGTGGCAATCAGTTAGATGCCAAAAAATCGGTAATGACTCTGATAGAAAAATTGGGTGTAAAGGCATACAACGCTGGCCTTGCTGAAAGCGCACGCTGTATCGAAGCGCTGACTCCAATACTCATCAGGCTCAATATCTCGAAAGAAGTGCCCTTTACTCACGCTGGCGTCACAATTGCGCCGCCTGCTCACTAAATATATTACGTAAGGAAACAAAAATGGAATTTGGAATTACCTTTAAAGGCTTTGTGAGCCCAAATAGAGCAAGAAATCTGGTACGTCAGGCAGAAGAAGCGGGTTTTACTTACTGCTGGTTCTATGACTCACACATCCTTTGGCGCGAATCTTTTGTCGCAATGGCTATGTGTATGGAGCACACCAAAACCATGCGTTTTGGTCCATGTGTGACCAATCCAAATATTCGAGATTGGTCTCTAGCGGCAAGTCTATACGGCAGCTTAGCATTGCAAAGTGAGGGCCGTTTTGATCTTGGTTTGGGACGTGGCGATTCATCTATGCGTGTTATGGGTAAAAAACCAGCGCCTTTGGCTCGTTTGACTGAGTTTACTCATAAAGTCAAAGCCATGGTTAAAGGTGAAGAACCAGTGTCCTATGATGACTGCGCCTCAGAGGTGAAATTCCCTTGGGCAGTAGGCTACGATCTTCCGGTATGGATTGCAGCTTATGGACCCAAAGCGCTCGCAACAGCTGGTGAACATGGTGATGGTTTGATTTTGCAGCTTGCTGAACCAAGTTTGGTGAAATGGTTTACCGACCAAGCGCTTGAAGCTGGGAAAAAATCTGGCAAGGACATGAGTAACTTTAAAGTGCAAGCCGCGGCTCCAGCCTATTTTGGCGACAAGCAAGAATGTTTGGATAAAACCCGTTGGTTCCCAGCCATGGTAGGAAACCATGTTGCTGATATTGTTGAAAAGTATGGCAGTGATTCAGGTTTAGTGCCTACGAGCCTGACTGACTATATCGAGAAACGCAAAGGTTATGATTACTCCAAGCATGGGCAAAGCGATAATCCGTATCTGGAATTTATCTCAGATGAGATCATCGAAAGCTTCTCTGTGCTCGGCAGTCCAGACGATCATATCGCTAAAATCAAGCAGCTTGAAGAAGTGGGTGTGACTCAGTTTAACATCTATTTAGATAACGGTGACGAAGAGAATATCATCGCCCAATATGGCCAGCATATTATTCCAGAGTTTAGTAAGTAGTTGCTGGACTCTTAGGCCTTGATTTATGCTCCCAAACAGCCAGCGATAGTGACTGGCTGTTTTAGTAAGGTGGGTATTACTTGCTGTTTAGATAGTCCAATACCACCTCATGGTGATCTTTGGTTTTAAACTTATTAAATACATGCTCAATCATGCCTTCCTCGTTAATAAGGAAGCTAATGCGGTGTAGTCCGTCATAGATTTTACCCATGACCATGTACCCTTGGAAATTTCATGAGACAAAAAATTTGACGATTATTGATAAATTTTATCTTTAACAGTGGGTTAGGTTAATAATTTCTCTTTTTGAACCTCAATTATAGCAGTTGTCATGATTTTTTGTAAATCGGGCTGATTTTGGCGCTTTTCCAAGCGCAAACTTGTCATAAAAACTAAGGTGTTGCTATTAGTTGAAGTTGATAGTCATTATGATGGGAGCGCTTGGTGATCACAATCAATAAACTTGTCACCAAACTCACTTTTGTCGGATAGGCGACACCTGTTACCAAGTGCCGCCCTCCTAAGAACCGTACGTGCAACTTTCACTGCATACGGCTCAAGCCTCCACTAAGGCGTATTACGTTACCCAGCAACCTAGATAGCAGTTAAAGCGGGATTCAACCATGAGTGACGACTTTCCTTTTTCGGTTTCCTCTTTGCCAAGTAATCTTGGTATTGAGGCTCGAACGGTGTAGCCGCACTTCGGATCTTCACATGTCTTTTAATCGGCGTTTTCGCTATTTGAACCAAGTTGTAATGACAGTCCATGTTCGCGATTTTCTGCCAGCCATGAAATTGCCAACCACCACTTCTATTCATGTAGTATTTGCGCCTTACCCAGTCTTTTGGCTTGGTAGGATGACGTCTAACCGCCCATCGCCACAAGAGCCAGAAGATTTGATGACCGAGATAGCCGAAAGTTCGTTTTGCAACGCAGTGACGATAATAATTCGCCCAACCTTTCAGTTTAGGATTCAATAGTCTGATAAGATCATTGACTGGCATTGTTGCGTGCTTCTTGATGAGTTCACGCAAGTTTCCCAAGAGAGAGAGAACGTTAGTTTTACTCGGTTTGATGAGCAACTTACCTTTGTATTTCCTGAGGTTAAAACCTAGAAAATCAAAGCCATCATCTATATGAGTAAGGTGTGTTTTCTCTTCAGAGAGTGCCAACCCTCTTTCTTTTAGAAAACCAATTAACCGAGGTTTGATTTCATTGATAAGAACATCTTTTGATGATCCGGTTATTATAAAATCATCCGCATAACCGATGAAGTTAACTCGTTCTCCCGATCTCTTGGCTACTTCCTTAACAAGCTTTTCTAAGCCCGCAAGTGTCAGTAACATAAGTGTTGGAGAGATAATTCCGCCTTGCGGAGTTCCCTCCGATGTTCGGTAAAACAAACCTTTATCAATATAGCCTGAGCCTAGCCACTGCTTTAGCATTCGTTTGTCTATTTGAACATTTTCAATTAGCCATTCATGCCCGATTTTGTCGAAACAAGCTTTAATATCCCCCTCCAAAACCCATTTACCTGAGCGCTTAAGACACAAGCATTTAAAGCATTGTGCTATAGCGTCAGCAGTGCTGCGATTCGGACGAAAACCGTAGCTGTTAGGATCAGCTATCGTTTCCGATATCGGCTCCAATGCAAGTAAATACAGCGCCTGTTGCGCTCTATCTATCATGCATGGAATGCCTAGAGGTCTGAGTTTGCCGTTCTTTTTCGGGATGTAGATGCGTCTGAGTGGTTTGGCTCGATAACCTTTACGATTCAATTGATCTACTGCGGTCATTCGACGAGCATCTGTATTCCAGATGACGCCATCTATTCCGGGCGTGTTACTGCCTTTGTTTTGGGACACTCGCTTCACAGCCAGTAATTTAGCTGATCTTGAGTGTGTTAAGATCCACTGCAAAGCTCTTGCTTTACTGTGTTTTCCCTCTCGGGTTGCTTTTGCAATGCGCATTTGAAGCTTTAATACGTGCAACTCGACAACTTTCCAATCGATGGATTGCCATTGAATGCTGTTAGGAGAGGCACTAACTTCTAATGAAGCTACCATTTGCGTTTCTCCTTAAATAAAGTTCTTCAAATCATCTTGCAACGGGAGACCAGTTAGAAGTCAGCTCGCTTTCGCGCCAGATATAAACCTGTATCCACTTCATTACAAAGCGGCATTTGCTTTTTCTAACCTCCTTTACCTGCACACCTATCGGCAGTCTTCGCAGGCTGCTTTCCCGAAAGGGAGATATACAGGCTTACCCTGTTCCGTATGTCGCGCAAAATATCAGGTTAGATGCCCACTATAGTGCGGAGAGCACATCGATCACGAAAGAGTACTGTCCAACTTCTTTCCGGCTCTCATTGCCTTTTTGGCCACAGCGTACAAACCACTTCCGCTGCTTCATCGTATAACGCGCCTTACGTGGATTCACTTACGTTCATCATACTGACACCCTAGCACTTACCCAATTTGTGGTTATCAGGAGGAACGTTCTCTCACAATTCAGTTCCCACTCAGTCTAACAACCGAGTTTCGTTACATTGTCGGATTCGCTGCTTTATTCAGAATCCTAGGGTCATCTGGTGATACAGATGGTTCACTCTTATCGTGGTGAACAACGCTTCATACGACTTCAGGTCGCACGGACAGAAACGTGTTAGTGTCAGTCCAATCATTCCCTATTCCTGTCATTTAGACTTCGGCACGCTCTTTAACGCTGGTGTTATAGTCTGCTTTTATCGTCTCCCAATCTGAGTCTAAAAGTTTCGCAAGACCTGAATCTTCCTCTTGATCACCATTAACAGCTGACACATTCTGAAGATCATGCCCCAAACGCTCTTTTAAAAGAGACCAAATAAGCTCTACCTTATATGGGTCATAGGTACAATATCCAACCGGCAGAGTTACGCCTGACATACCACAACTTTCTGGGAGTCTGGCATGGTATTGGACCATAGCCCAACCTGGGTCACCAGGAATAACAAAAATCTCCATTTCATTTAAATCAGGTGATTTTGGCAAACCAACAATCCTAGAAATACTTGCTCCAAATCTATCATTGACATTAAATCGCTCATGCTTATCTCGTACAGGAACTAGAAACTCCAAACTACTCTTATAACTCGCCAGTGTTTTGTTGCAAATGCTGATAAATTGCTTGAGACCAACATGAGCTCCCCAAGTAGCCGTTGATGCTGGTAGCCAGATAGCTTTAGCCAATCTAGTGTTATTCGTAATATGGGACAACCAATTCATCAGCTTTCCTCTGTTACTATCGAGGTACAGTGGCCCAATAAGCATCATCGTCATGTCATTTTCATAGTCTATTTTTCGCTGTTTCTTATCTCGTAAAAGCTTCCCTAAATCAAGATGTCCATCATCAATGTAAGTAGGCAGAATTGGGTCATCTACTGCTTTAGTATATTCTATGAAATCAAGCTTCGGAGTAGATCGTATTGGAGTATCGAAGTACTTGTTGACTTCGCCATGTAAACCACTGGTCGTTAATAAACCTCTCACTTGCTCTGGGAATCCAATTAATTCAGACTTTAACCTAAGCCCAGTCAGCGGGTCAGAACTAGCGTAAACATCTAGAGATACTGGCAAGTAAGTCAATTGCACATAGTTACAGTGGTTTATGCGATAAAGTTTTGTGTTAAATCGTTTTAGCTTATCTACTGTTGTGGATTGTTGAAATCTATCAAACTGTGAGGTAAATAAACTTGCAGGGTCTGCTTGTTCCTTGTCTTGACTCACTTCAAGTGTTGGAAGCCCTCTCAATGGCTTGTCATCTGCCCGAGGCTGTATAGAGCAGGTCAAATGATCAACAACAAAGCTCTGGTTGTAGTTTACTATTTCCTCTAAGCTGATCCCTTGTTGATTGCTTCGAGCTTCACGAAGCCGACGTGATGGTACGAGCAAGCCATCGCGGTCCTCTTCAGCCAACCCCGTCTCCAAAACCTCTTTAAGTAAGCCTTCACGTTCATTACTATTGAGACCAAAGTAATCTTGGAGCTCACTAGCAGATATTTTATCTAGTTGTGCAATCAACATTAACGCACACTCAATGATCGCCGGGAGAGCTTGTTGAGCTGTTACATCAAAATTCGCTTCATAGCGTCTAGCAGGTACGAGCAACGATAATGTATGAACTTTAAGAGGTTGATCGTTTCTTTGAGCATATAGTGTATTTTCAATCATGGGTAACCTCTGGCTTCATTTTATTAGCTGATGCATTCTTTGTAGTGCGCTTATCCTTTAAGTCTCTTGGAGTAATTTGTTGATACTCGGAATCCTTGGCTTCAACTTGAGATTGGATATAGCGGAACACATTACCCAGCGGGGACTTTTCATTTCTAGCTGACCATATCTTTGATGCACCCAAAATCAGCAACCGTTCTTTAGCACGGGATATTGCGACGTTTACTCGAGGAGCATCATCTACAAACCCAACATCCTTTTTTGAGTTATTTCGGACTAGAGATAAAATGATAATTCGATTCTCAGAGCCTTGATAAGAATCTATTGTGTCTATCCTAACTAATGAACGAATACCGCTTGCCCATGTATCTGTATCTAAACGCTCTCTTATAGCGTTTACTTGATGACGGTAGCCTGTGATAATTCCTATTGGAGGAGCATTGTCCTTGCTATTCCACTCATGCAACTTAGTCAATGATTCTTCACTTTCAGCAAGTTTGCGTAAAGAAGTACATATCAGGTCAACTTCTGCAGTGTTGCGAGCACCGTAGACTCTCGAGTTACCGTTCTTCGTCAATTTATCTTCACGTAACTCACTTGTATTTAGCCAAGTAACCGTTTTTTGCCATGGACTAGGTAGTTTATTCATCCACTTATCCGCGTGGCCACGCCCTGTTATAAGCTCATTATCATAAAAGACATGACTTATTAGGTTTCCAATCGGAGGAGCCATTCGATATTGTGTCGTTAGCATTACACCATCAGTAGATAAAAACGCTCTCTCGAAATCTGTCTTAACAACTTCAGATTTCGGTACATTTAAACTTTTTGATACTTGATTAACTAAATGGTGGTCTGTAAGAGGCGGTAGCTGCTTATGATCGCCCACGAGAATAACTCTTCGAGCAGATTGCATCGCTATTGAAAGCTCACTAGCCGTAGCTCTCCCAGCTTCATCTATAATGGCCACATCATAGGTATTTTGCGAAAGGTTATAAGCACCTTTACCTATCCCAACTAGGGTGCCTATAACTAGTTTGCGAGTACGTGCAGCAAACCCTGCAAACCCATCAGCATCAGCAGCAAGACGAAGCATCCAGTTATTACTAACATCAATTACTCCCTTCAGTCTTGATAGTGCTTTGGGGTTTCGTACCTGATGTTTTTCGCCAATATGAGCCAATAGCTCTGAAATTGGGTCTTCAGAATCAAGAATAGGAGTTGGGAGCTCCACGTATGCTTGCAATCCATGATTGAGTGCATCTGTTAGTCTCTCTAACCTTTTTCTAGTTCTATCAAACTGCTTCTTCGGACGACGCTGTTCCTCAAGCTCATCCATTTTTACCTGAAGTTTGAATAGTTCATCTTTAGCCTTGATGAATTGATACAGTTCTGGCCCGAAACGCCTATAAAGATCTCCAGCTTCAGCGACTAAGTCTCTTGGAAGTCTTAGGCGGGAAGCCAGAGCAACCATTCTGGCGTCTAAATCCCTATGGAATGCAGTTCGATATCTCGCTTGTAGAGACTCAACATGAACATCTAATAACTCATCATCAATTTTCTGTTTGTCTCCTAGCCTTACCATAGAGGGCTCAGAATAGGACTCTTTTGAATCTCCTGTCTTACGCATTAACTGTCTAGCTCTAACCGCAAGTTCATTCACCGCAACATGAGACTGTGATACCAGCAAAATACGCTCCACAGAGGGCTCTCGACTTAAGTAATCTAACAATGCCGATAGCATTGTTGTTTTACCTGTTCCAGGAGGCCCCATCACAACCGATAGCGGTTTTTGCAGTACGTGAACAAAAGCTGCTTTTTTGCTTTCATCTAATCCATATGAATCTAATGAGGAGTCGTCAGGAGTTGGTAAGGGCGTTATTGAAGGGGTTGGGTTCGGTTTACATGGATCAAACCAATCAACTAAATCAGGAATTAGTGTTTCATGTTGTAATACTGAATGCAGTGCTTTTCTACGGCGCTGCCAGCTAGTTTCACTTCTAACCTCCACCAATTTAAGTTGATTGCCAGGTCGCAAAAAGCCCATTGACCTAGCGTCATTAATAACTAAAGTATCACCTTTGGATTGTGCTAAATCAAGAGAACCATAGTTCCACTGCTCATCTAGTGAATCGCTCAACAGTTGAATCTGATCGTCAGAGTCAAGATATCCAAACTCCTCAAGACTTTCTTCTATTTGAACATAATAGTTACCATTTTTCTTTTCTGGTTTAGTTGCGACTGTAACTGTGGGGTGTAAATCTCTTTCGGCATTCACCAGAGTTGACCATAGACGATGCAAATCAAATGAGTTCGATACCTCTATTTCTTTTTCTTCATTTATGTCACTTGAATCACTGAACAAAGCACTTTTAACAACAGGTAAAGTCATCAAGTAACTACTCAGAATCTCTTCATCTTTTGTTACTCGATCGGTCTTATTCAATTGGAAGGTCTGGGTAATAACTTGACTACGTTCACGCTTTGGATTGTTAGCTTGTTGCGCGTCTCTCATAAGCTCTGCGGGCAAGACCTGTTTGGTACGTACATTACGTAGCACCAAATATTTGTCGTCCTCTTTCCACAAAACCTCCAAAGTTACCTTCTGCTTCAAACCAGTAATAAAAATCTGTATAGACTCCGGTAGAGATCTTACAGTTAAGTAAAACAAGCCTTGATCAGACAAAAAGTTATTAGAGTCTCCCTCTATTGATATCCTTGGCCAAGAAATATTTATAGGCTCAACTACTGGCTCGTCAGGTGTCATTGCCATCTTGAGGCTCTCTTGAAGAGGATCCAAGCTAATAGGGACCTGCTGACCATCTTCACCAAGAGCATTATTAATTTCAGCTAATATCCCCGCATAAGATTGTACATCCCCCTCTACGAGCTTCTTAACTATCAAATATGTCGCAAACCTATCTCTTGCTTTAGCACTCACATCTTGAAGAGGTTTATACTCGTCACTCTTCATTGGTAGGCCATTTACATCAATATCTAAAATATCTAGAAAGTTGATTTTCAAATTGTGACGATCAGATTGAAGTAAAATATTCTCTGGCTTTAAGTCACCGTGTCCTACTTCAGTAGCATGAAGTTTATTAACAGCGTTGATCAAACTTTGTACAATGGTTAGTTCTTCTTCTCCAGAGACACTAGAAACATTCTCCCAATTACTAAGTACTTCTCCTTCCTCAAGATATTCTTGGATTGTATATAAACCCATCATTGAGAAACCAAACCCAATTAAATTAGGTATTGGTAGAGTGTGTTGATGAAGTAACTGGCATCGCTCAATGAAACGAATTAATCGCCTGTTCTGCCCTGCATCCGCAACCTGAGGTTGTAATCCAGTCCATATTCTTACTATGACCGGCTTTCCCTCATAAGAGGACTTGTAAGTCATTCTGCTTCTATCGAAATCTTGAGATGGGGCTTCAAGGGGAGGAAAATCAACCATTAGGTTAATAGGCGAGCGAAACGCTTCTAGAGCTGACATGATCTCTATATCAACACCGGATGATCTTTCGTGGTCTAGGGCAAACAACTCCGTCAACTGACTTAGCATCTCACCAGCATCAGCTTGTCGCTCTGCTGGATCCAATGAGAGGGCTTGAGTTAACCAGTTATTGAGTTCCCCATCGAATGGATCTTTTTTAGCTAACTTCCAAGAAATACCATCCTCAGTGACTGGCAGAGTTGAGTCAAAAGCTATGCGATAAGCTATTACACCAAGCAAATAGACATCTATTTTACAAGCATCAATCTCAATCTCGCCATATATCTCTTCCGGTAACGGGATTGCTGAAGTTGCTAGTTTCTCTCGCAAGTCACCAACACTTCTGTTTTGTGGATCTGGAAACCTAGCAGCAACTAAGCCGCTAACGGTGATAGATTGTGATTGATGGTTGTAGTACAAACGTTCGTAAGCAATATCTCTATGAGCCAACCCTACTGTATGTAGACTAGCGAAAGGAACCAAGAGCGCTCTAAGAAGTTCTAGCCGCTTTTCTTTCTCATGGCTCACCGTAACTAAATACTCATCTAGCCTTTCAAAAAGTGGCGGTTTTTCATAAACTTCTATTAAATCTTCAGTAACTTCTTCTTTTGTCAGTTGCTGTTGAGGCTGCATTAAGTAATCTTTGCGAAGCTGATAGTCTTTTTGTCCAACATAGTTAATCGCTCGCTGCTCTCTTAAGCCTAAAAAAGCCCTTTGTTCTTGAGTTAGAGCTAATCCCCCGAGTTGGTTGAAGTCCCATGCACGAAGCAGCGCTTGGTTACCCCCCATATTTCTATGTTCACCAATATACTCAGAATAGATGCCACTCTTGTGTTGGAAAACTGGTGTTGGATCCGTCATCACATAACCGCCAGCCTCTCTTTGACGAGGCTTAATACAACCACCTCCATTAAGCCAGTTTTCAAAAATCCTTACTTGGCGATCTGTATTTGGTCTCAGCAGCTTTCCGGATTTGAGCATTCTTTCGTGCTCACGTTTAGGAAGTAATCGCTCAAACCCCTTTTCAGAACGGATTTCTAAGAACTCCTCCAGAGTGAATACCATTTGTCTTTCCCACTCTGGCATTTGTACTATTTCGGCTTCACCGCTGAGTACAACACATGTTTCAATAGGATAATAGCAGTTCCAACGACTCTTCAAATGCTTATCAAACAAGCTGCTCAGCCTTTGTGCATGTTCTCGTTTTATCGTGACAGGAGAAGCTTGAGTTCTAGACTGCCCTGATGCCTTGGTTTGCCTCCAAGTTTTCCCATCCGACTCAATGGTGCCCGACCAGTGCTTAACTTCTACAAGTAAAATTCTGCTATGAGTAAGTATTAGAAGGTCGATCTCCATAGAGCCCGCTCGATCGGCTATCAGGAATGAAGCATAGCCATACCATGAGGGTCGAAGTCCTGCAGCCAGCTCTGTAATTGCTTTGTGCTCTGTTGCATGAATACCTTGAGGTGAGCGAATATCTAGCTTCATTGTCGTCCTTTGAATCTTTGATGAAATAAAGAATGATTCGTTTATGAGACCTATCATTCATTCTATAAGCGGTAAATTATAGATTCATATGTAACTCAAAGCATAGACATGGGTCATAGAGTTCAATATATGATGAGGTGCGGAATTCTGGTCTTGCTAATAGATGCTTAATAGTTGAGTTAATTCGGGATGGGGCATTTCTGAACTGGAAATGACAGCATCGCCTATACGATTACTGCCATGTTAGTTTGATACTTTAATGCTCGGTATAGAATGAGCTCTCCCACAGGTGACAACACTACATTTTGCGTAGCAATTAGATTATTTGATTATTTCGAGAGAAAACTGTGACAGTTTTTGCTCCACGAGAAAGTGCAACGTACAGGTGTTTATTGTCCATTCCTCTATCATTAGCATCGAGAATTAAGCAATGATCGGCTTCCAGTCCTTTAAGTAGCAATGTTGAGCCAATTGCTCGTTTAGGGATTCGGGTATCACCTTTTTGTCTTATCTGCTCCCTTATAATCATTGCTGACTCTGACATAGTTTTATCCGGTGAACTAACCGACAATGATACTGAGTCTTTCAATGCGGTATATGCGCTTCTACGGTATATCCTAGTACCATTTTTACTCTCAACTTCTTGGAGAGCCGTCAAAATGTCAGAACGTTCATTACTAATGGCAACGTTATATAGAGCATGTTCAAAGGTGGTTGGTGGTTGCCTATTTCTTCGACCAAGAATACTTTGAACACGAGTTAATGTTCGTGTCATTTCAACATTAGTTGCCATTGTACTCGCTGTGGTAAGAATACTTTCTACAAGATTTATACCGTTTAAACGATCAAACTCGCTAGCTGCAGTAATAACCTGAGCTAATTGCACTTGCTCAACGACTTGAGTCGTATGGCTACTTTGCGCGTATCTATGTCGAGACCTTTCGTTCATTGAACTACCAATGACCAGGAAAGAATCAGTCTGATTTTGATTGATTATCCTTTGCTGAGCATTCTGCTGATTAATAAGGTCAGTCTGAGCGTTACCTGTTAGTGGATGCCACAGCACGTGGTTCGGGCAGTCGGTAAGATCTAAGATCCCTCTTCGTAGTAGTGTTTCTCTGGCTTCAAGTATCCATTCACCAAGGTCAGGAGCTCCCGCATTGTTCCAACGCCATGGTGTTCCTAAGGTTCCAAGCAGCGGGAACCTTTGCTGCACTTCTTGCTGCCAGTCAGGCATTGGGCCTGCAAAACTGAATATGCATTGCATCGGGTCACCAAAAACCACCGTTGGCAGCACTTGTGAGAGGGAGGCGATGATATTATGTTGGTTGTTGTCACAATCTTGGTATTCATCTACTAGCAGTCTTGAATATGAAGCCTTTATGATTTCGTGAAGCCTCCCTGAATTTAGAGAACTAAGCACCGATCGCCTGAGTTCCGGATAAAACTGTCGAGGATTATCGGGTGATGCGCTGATTGGGCAAGATTTCGGAAAACTGTTAGCTACTCGAAGCGCCCAGCCATCAATAGTTGTGACTACATAATGAGAAGCAGGAACTGATAATCGGCGTAAGCGTTTCTTAAGAGCCGATACACCTGCGGTTGTATGTGTTAGAACCAATATCGGTTTTTGCACCCTAATCGACAAAGCTTCCGTAATCAGGTGTGTCTTACCACAACCTGCAGGCGCAACAATTGAACCTAAATCGCTATCGAGCACAGATTCAATGTTCATAAATTAATCGCCCAACTAAATAGATTATGTACAGGTGTAGTTAAATCTTCTGTGAAAGAACCGTAATTAGGACCAATAATATATCTTCCTACATTTTCTGCGGGTTCTATATCTTTAAACCAACTCTTTTTATTGGCAGCTTTTGCGAGGATGACTCGTTGGTCATCTGTAAATCGCTCAAGGCAATCTTCTAGAGTTACCGCCTGATTTGAATACGCTTGAATATGAGCGTTTATTGAGTCGGCTCCTTTCCTTTCAACGGCCATATTCAATAGCTCTGGGATAACGGTCGCGGGACAAGCAGTAAAGATAACATCCTCTGTTGCTCTATTATGATCCCATTCAAATACAGAAATACCAGCTGCTATAGCATTTTCTCTGTGCTCTCGATGCTGTTCAGCTTTATCTGAATCCTTAAAAATTGCTGTAGGGTAACCTAGTGACGAAAAAATTTGCGCCCTTGCAAACATGGCATCACCACCACCGTCCGCACAATGGACGCCTTTGGATGTAATCGTCTGATCGAAATGAAGATCTATTCCTCTTACTATCCCAATTTCCGTTTTTCCTTCACAAACTATAACACTTTTGCTGAAGAAGGATTCAGCGCAAGCGCGTAACGTTGCTTGCTGTAGACCTTCTCCGTTTAGACTGTATATCGTATGTTGAATATGTTCAGGGCCAAAAGCTATCTGAGCCGGTGTAGGTCTGCGCATTACGTGGAGTTGTTGAGCCTGCAATTCACGAAGCACATAAGGCGAGTGAGTTGTGATGAAAACTTGTTGCGTTGGCTCAACATCTTTAGAGCCTAGCTCGTTGAGTAAACGAGTAATTCGATATGGCTCTAGTCCGTATTCAGCTTCATCAACAATGATTACTTTAGAGTGACTGGCCGCTTTCTGTAGGCCGCTAATGAGAAGTCTGGACGAACCTGTGCCTAATTGTCTAAGAGGAGTATTATCACTGTTGTGAAGACTTATAGCACCATTGGATAAGGAGATTCCATTTACATCTAATAATGCTTTCAGTTCGCCAACAGGAACACCTAAGCCATTGGATATATTCTGGACTTGTTGCAAAACGCCAGCAACCCCTTCAACTTGTTGTTGTGCGAAGGCTTCACGGGTTTGTCTTCCTAACTGCGCAAGAGTGCTTGATACATCCAATGTCTCTTCAGAAAGCTTGTTAAGGATTGAACGGCTGCCCCAAGCGAGGTTCTGGTGCGCAGTTGTACCCAAGCGAGCAGGAGATAAAAGCTCTCTATGTTTCCATGGTAATCTACGTTCTAATCCATCCGCTTCAGCCCTTTCCGAATACAGTCGCCAATCTGGGTCTAAGTTACAATCTACAGTTAATTTTATGGTTAGAACAGTTTCAGTACCTTGCTGAGGCTCATCAAGGATTTCTTGAGTAGTAGCATTATATCCCCTTAAGAAGAATCCATAGCTTTCGATATTCTTCAGATCATCATGCAGATCACCTAGGGTGATTGTTATCGATAGAGGAGATTGGATATTAAGTTGGTAAAAATCAGCATCGTTGAATGAATAAAAACGTCGAGCACCGAGCGTAAGATCGATAGCATCTAATAGTGTAGATTTACCTGAATCACCGGGGCCAATTAGGCAATTTAACCCTGGCTTTGGGTGCCATGATAGCTTTTTGATTGTTCTAAAGTTTTGTATTTCTATATGGCGTATAACTGACATGAATAATTCTCTGCGTATTAAAGTAACAAACTTACACCAGTATACGCCTGGCACCTGCTAGAGAATAAGAGCACCAGCACTGATTTTACATTTTATGATACTACGCACTTAATGCTGACCTCTGAATAAATGAGGATTGAATGCGGTCCAACTAAAACTAAGTAGAAAGTCCATGTCCACTCTGGTTGAGGGTAGGTGAAGCCCGTGCTAGCTAGGAATGAGGTAACAGCTTGTTACCCAAATTAATTTTATGGCTGCTAGCGCTTCGTCCAGCACGTTTAGGGGCGAAGGTGAGTTTGCTGTGAACTTTTTTGGAAACCTCTGGACACTATCTGCAATCGAAACAAACAGGGCATCCACACATGGTAAAAAAATGACATCCAACCACTAGTATTGCCTGTCTTTGTGTTTCCCAAAAGCTTGAATTAGTAGGTAGGAGTAATAACCGTAAATTTAACCTCATTTACGGTTGAATCTGAATTTCCCAGAAAACTGGCATGAATTGCGGTAAGATTAACCGAAAATTTAATAAAATTTACGGTTGAATCAGGTGATTGGTTGTTAACGCTGGTATTTTTTCTTCAGCTTTTTTAGCTCTTCTGGATTGTTTTTCTCTAGCTCTTTCTCATATTCATCCATATGTTTCGAGAGCCAAATGTGAACTTTTTGCGCATAGAGAGCAAAAACACCAATGGCTAAACTTAATGCGAATACAACACTTAAAAACAACATCCTAGTCCTCCCATGGTTTACATAGCGCTAATTATTACTAGCAAACAATCCTATCAGTACATCTATTTTAGCTGTTTTCCATGAACCACTGCTCGTTTATAGCATTTACAAAAATACGATGCTTGGACTAGTTTTAGTGAAGCAAAGCCAGCTTGCTATTAATTGAAAAGATTATGCAACTAGCAAACGTCGAAACATTTCCGTGTTAAAGTTATCAGGCTACGTCATATGTCACCTATTGTGTAAATGTAGTTAGATTCGGAGGTACTTTAATGTTCAGTGCAGCTTATGAAATGCTCGGAGGTGAGAAGCGTAAAGCTCAGAGCGTAATTGATAGTCTAAAAATTATTCGTCAAGGGCTTCCTGTTGAAACGCTGGATAGAGGAATGTTAACTCTTGGTTTGACTAAGACAGATTACGCGAAAATTATTGGCGTTAATCTGCGTACTCTCCAGCGAAAAATTAAAGAGCCGAACGCAACGCTAAGCCCAACGGCCAGTGAACATGCTCTTATGCTTGCAGATATGGTCAAAGAAGCAGATGAGTATTTTGGTGATCGTGATGCGACATTACGCTGGTTAAATAAACCCAGTTTGGTGTTTGAAAACGAAACACCACTTTCATTCTGTGACACAATAACCGGTATCATTCTGGTAACAGAAGAGATCAATAAGTTGAAGTACGGATATACGGCTTAACTGGAAACCTACCAATGGTCTTGTCACAAAGCCACTTTTCTGACATAGCAGGGAAAGTTGGTCTGTTTGGTTCTGCGATATAGGCTCTTAGACACACTATGATTGGGTACAAGCGTGTTAGTTCCAGCCCATATAGCGTATCTCTGCCTTACAAAGTAGGCTTCATCCGGAAAGAGATGGCCAATGGATCAACATATCAACCTGATCTTTTGAGATAAAAACATCTCAAGAAAAGTCACCATACTTGATACGATTTAATGCATCTAAAACGCGTTTTAAATCGCCTTTAAGCACAACTTCTAGCGGAGTTAGACCAGATAGCGCTGGAATTGCGGAAGTTAACCATTCTGCTCTCAAACCAGAGTCCTCAAACACATCCTCCATTTGCTCTTTTAAAGTAGGGTGTTGTGAAAGAATGTACTCTATAGACTTCGACTGGGTATCATCCTCAAGTTCAACTTTGCGTAAAGTCCATGAGCCATCGTTATTGTCGAGCCATTCGATTTGATCGCCTTCTTCCCATTGCAATTCTTCTTGCAGTATTTCTGGAATGTTGAAGAAAGCTTCACCATCACAGGTCTTCTCAATTTTAACTTTCATTGCTGCTTAGAACCTTATTCTATTCACATGGTGATTTTATGACACGCTTACTCTAGTTTAGCAAAAACAGATTGCCACTTATTGGAACGAACATACAACTAGCAAACTAAACATAAGTTACTTAAATTACACTTTTAAATAATTTCTTATACAGACACTTCAAAAGTGAGTTATAGTGAACTTATATATTGAGACGACCCCAATAGTAACAAAAGTACATTAAAAGGCACTTATGAAAAAAGGTAAGATGGTAAAGGCACAACCTATGCCTGATTTGAATACCGAGTTCAGTATGGAAACGCTGGGGAGCGCCATTCGCTCAAAGCGCACCGATAGAGGCTGGCGTATTGATGATCTCGCTTCAAAAGCCAACTTATCTCGTAGAACAGTCATGAAAGTAGAAAAAGGCGATACTAGTGTCACCTTTGCCAATGTACTCGTCCTCATGGACATCTTAGGGCTGTCGTTACGCCTTATCGATTTAAACCTATTTGTTCGTCCACATAGCCAAATAACCTCCCAAGCTGAAAACAGCGTGAGAAGCAATGAGGACGGTTGGTATGAGTAAGTTACAACAGTTAGACGTGTTTATCGGTACGAATACCAAAATTGGTCGTTTGATTCTTCCTGTCGGAACAGAAACAGAGTTCTCATTCATCTATGAAGATGAATGGAAACACACTGGTTTCCCGATTTCGCCACACATCCCTTTCGATGATCGGGCTTCGCCACGTAGTATTGAGAACTACCTCAGAAATCTCCTTCCTGAAGGAGAAGCCTTTGAGGAGATGATACAAAACACCACTATCTCCAAAAGCAACACGTTCGGGCTGATTCGTAAGCTTGGTGCGGAAACATCTGGTGCATTATCTTTTCGAGTTCCAAACTCAGAACCTCAGGAAACCAGCTTTAGATCTGTTCCTGATGATGAGCTCATAGAACGACTTCAGCGAGATTTAGCCCCATTAGTTTATTGGGACGGTAAGGTTCGCCTTTCAGTTGCCGGTGTGCAAAACAAGTTAAACTTACTTAAGCGCGGTGATGAATGGGGATTTGGTGAAGGAAAATTAAGTTCGAACTACATTCTGAAGTTTGAAAGCGGTAAAGCACCGTGTATTGCTGTGAATGAGTTCTTTTGCATGACATTAGCTAAGCTAGCAGGTTTGGATGTCGCTAATGTTGAGTTAACCCGTATTGGGAAGACTAGGACACTGATGATAGAGCGGTTCGATCGTGCCTATATCGAGGCTCGTGATGTCGTTCAACGAAAACACGTGATTGATGGCTGTCAGGCGACTGACTTACCTCCAGGTTACAAATACGAGCGTCAGAATGGGGATGAAGGCGATGGTGTATATATGCGTGATGGCGTTTCTTTCCCACGCCTACTGAGCGTCAAAACCATAGACACGGTAATCACCAACCTAAAGCTTACCCAGTGGATGCTCTTTAATCTAGCAACGCTAAACTACGATGCCCATGGCAAAAATATTAGCTTCTTCGTGACCCCTAAAGGCCTGGAATTGACCCCTTTTTATGATTTAGTCAACATAGAAGCTATTGCTCAAGAGGGAGCAAAACGCAACTCACAAAGCGGTAAATTGTCTGCTGATGAGGGGCGTGCCGCCAGTATCCCTCAATATTTTGCGATGTCGATTGGAGATTGGGAAAGCGAAGACTTTCAAAATCCACCGAAAGGTAACTTCAAACACCCTATTACCAGCTATGATTTAGCTGAATTCGGTGCTCTGCTCGGCTATTCAGGCACCAAAATGGCTTCCATAATGGTAGAAACCATTGATGCCATAAAGAATGCCCTGAAGGAAACGGTTGGACTTACCGAAGCTCAAGGAGTCGATGACGAAGAGCGTGAACACATAGAACTATGTGTCTCACTAGCCCAAACAGAGTGTGAATACTTGTTAGCGCAAGCCGACAGTGTACCAGAAATGAGTAAACTTCTTTAATGGCAAATGCAGGGGCGATCTTTAGCAATTTATAAACCATTTTTGGACAGAAATTACTTTGTACTGCAGCTAAAAATAACGCCAAACACATTGGTTTTTTTATTGCAGTTTCATCAATTACTTAAGTCTAAGATGAATATAAATGCGAAATTTTTCTGATTTAGATGTTTAGAATAGACAAGCGTGTACCTCACACACTAATCACGCAGCAACGCTCTGGACTTGACTTGCCCAACAAACGCGATGTTTGCGATACGTTATAGAAACCACTAATACAGCTTAAAAGTTGTGTACCCATCCATAAGTCACCAGTATCCAAATATTCACATAATTAATCATTGAAATCATATGACATTGGGAAAATAGACTTTAATACCCCTGCCTCAATTCTTCGACTGCTCAAATAGTCATCATCCGAATGGTTCAAAGGTCGCCGAGTAAGAAAGTGCTCAAAGTTCTAACAAAAAATACTCCACTGGTAATAGAATATTCGACTAAAATCACACGCTTAACGCGAAAACTTCAAGGACCGGGTATGAATAATCAGGGCTGGATTCACTATTGGCGTAATTCTCTTGCCGATGCCGATAGCGCGAAAGGTGCATTAAAAAAACAAGATCTGAAGAACTATGTGCGAGCCACAACCGACGAGTTCAAAGAAGGTAAGCTCAAACCTGATTCTACGTTGCTAGAAGACCTGTTTCGCAACGAACCAGATACCCTAACCGCCGTACAAATTCATCATCGACCGATCACCTATTATCTTCGGAAAGTTCATGGCAAAGATTACAGTGGTAATATGCCTGGTGTACTGACACCGATTGTCTGCTCTTTATGGGTCAGCCGTGAAGGACTATTATTTCCTCACACAGCGCCATTCATACCTCGTGATTTGCTTGCTCCTCAAGGAAATGACACCTTTACTATCGCTGACGTTGATAAGATCGATAAATTCCTGACAACAAATGAAATTCCAGCGCTGTCTAATGAAAGTATTCCTGCCAAATTCGAACAAGAAGAACAGTATCAAAACCATCAAAAAGATTGGCACAACTACTACGGGCTCACTCAAAAACTATTTGCCGATTACTGCGATAGAAACCGAATCGAGCAGTTTTACGAAGACATTGAAAGTCGTGGTTTAGTCAACAAAACCAACGAGTGCTCGGGTGCTTCAAGGCATATTTTAAAACTGTACGATAACCTAAGCAATTCAAGCACAACCTTGCCTCTGCTTGATAGTTACGCGGTAAAAACAGTAACCAACCACGATGAATGTATTGATGTATCTCATACAGTGAATTCGCGTTTTGGCCACTCAAATAGTCAATTCCCGCTAGCTAAAGCACAATGCGATGCTTTGGCCCATACCTTAGCTATGCAAGAAGGCGATATTCTTGCGGTAAATGGTCCTCCTGGCACAGGTAAAACAACGTTTGTTCTATCTGTAGTCGCGTCACTGTGGATCGAATCTGCGCTAAAAGAGAGTCAGCCGCCGCTAATCATTGCGGCATCGACTAATAATCAAGCAGTAACCAACATCATTGATGCTTTTGGTAAAGACTTCGATGAAGGCGAGGACGAGCTATCGGGCCGATGGTTGCCTGACATTTTTAGCTATGGTGGCTACCTGCCATCGGCGTATGGAGAAATGGAAGCTGCCAAAAGTTACCAAACTAAGCATTTCTATGAAAAAGTCGAGCAGTTGGATTTTGTCGATCAAGCCCAAGCGCATTATTTGGATAGAGCAAAACAGGCGTTTCCACAACAGAATTTTGCTGATGTAACGCAAGTTAAAGCGCATCTCCTTGCCGAATTGCGCCAACATCAAAACCAGTTAGATTACATCCAAAACAATTGGCATCACTACAACCGCCAACTGACTGACATCCATTCTCGGCTGGGGCATAATCCCCAACAAACATTGGTAGATCAACAACAAGCCGTTTCTAATGCGCAAGCATTGAAAGATAACGCCAAAGAACAGTTAACTGCGTGGCGAAGCTACCTCGGCAATGAATCTACATGGTTAACTCTGTTTAAGTGGTTACCGCCAATCAAGAATAAACTTGAGCTCCAGCGTAGGAGTTTCATGTTTAACCTTATTGAGAACGATGAAGAGCAAATTGAAAACCTGTCATCAGACCGATTTGAGAGCCTACTCAAGAAAATATTTTCTAGTAAAAAAGACGATTTTGACGAACAAAAAAATCGGTATCAATCTTGGTTAGAGCAGTATCAAGAGTTTGAGCAATCACAACGGAATTGGCTTGATTCTATCAATAACTTTACTGAAGGCTCTCCAGAACAAACTATTCCACAATTGACCGACATCGATTCGGTTTTAGATATCACGATCCGTTTTCGAATGTTCCGCTTAGCTGTCCATTACTGGGAAGCATGCTGGCTACTCAGTTGCCGAGATTTGGGTCAAGAGCTGAACAAGCAGGCCCGGAAAACAGGTTTGAAAACAGTTCGTCCTCGCTGGCAACGTCGAATGATGCTCACTCCTTGCATTGTATCAACGTTCCATTCTCTACCTTCTCATATGACTTACCAGTCTCACGTTGGGAACAATGAATTTGAAACTGACTATCTGCTTAATGAAATCGACCTTTTGATCGTTGATGAAGCAGGCCAAGTAGCTCCAGAGGTTGCCGCGGCCTCGTTTTCACTAGCCAAAAAAGCGTTGGTGATCGGTGATATTTACCAAATCCCGCCGATTAGAAATGTGTGCTCATCAATTGATCGGGGTAATTTAAAACAGCATAAAATTATCAGTTCTGATGATGAATACACTGTCATTCAAGAGCAAGGCCGAAGTGTAGTGACTGGCAGTGTGATGCATGTAGCGCAACAAGCAAGCCGCTTTCATTATATGCCGGAAGTTGAGCCTGGAATGTTTTTGCAAGAACATAGACGCTGCTACGATGAACTAATCTCATACTGCAATGACCTTTGCTATCAAGGTATCCTGATCCCCAAGCGGGGACAAGCGACCGAAGATAGCCTCTACTCTCCTTTCAGTCATTTGCACGTCGACGGTATCGCGGAATCATTTAGCGGTAGCCGACGCAATAAGTTAGAAGCAGAAACTATCGCTGCATGGTTACATGCCAATAAGATTGAAATAGAGAATTACTACGGCGAGCCACTGGCCAAGTGTGTGGGTATCATTACTCCATTTTCAGCCCAAGTGAACCAGATCAAGACCGCGTGTAGTGAGTTCGATATCAAAGCAGGCAAGGGGGATGACCAACTAACCGTTGGCACCGTTCACTCTCTTCAAGGAGCTGAACGAAAAATCATTATTTTTTCCCAAGTGTATACCAGACACAACGATGGCGGGTTTATCGATATGGATCCGTCAATGCTCAACGTCGCTGTCTCTAGAGCCAAAGATGCATTCTTGGTGTTTGGTGATTTGGATATCATTGAAGCTGCGCCATCATCTTCTCCACGAGGATTACTCGCCAAGTATCTCTTTACTGACGAGCGAAATGAGCTGGAGTTTAGTGTTGGCCAACGCCCCGATTTATTACAAATATGCGGCCATCCGAAACTGCTAACCAATGCCGAAGAACACGATGCGTTCTTATCAAAACTGCTGAGGGAAGTACAAAGAAAAATAGATATCGTCTCGCCTTGGTTACAGCTAGACAAACTGCAATCAACAGGGCAGTTAGAACTACTAAAAACAGCACTGCACAAAGGTGTCCAGATAACCATACACACCGACAGACATTTCAATACCACTGTCGCAAACCACCCGGATACCAATAAAATAAAAGCGTTTCGACATTGCTGCGCGATCTTGGAACAGCTTGGTATCGTTATCAATGTGATAAATGGTGTCCATAGTAAAAGCGTTTTTGCTGATGATCGGTATATGGCGGTGGGGTCATTCAACTGGTTTAGTGCAAGCAGAAGCGGAAAATACGCCAATATCGAGACATCATTAATCTATGTCGGTGAGTTAGAGAAGGAGAGCAAAACTCAACTCGACTTCTTAAATAGCCGAAGCTGCAACACAAACAAGCAGCCCGTGACGTAGACACAAAGCGTCACTCTTTTGTCCCGAAGTGACTCAAAACCATTTTCAGCATACCCTCAGACAGTTAATTGCTAATTATTCACTTTTAATTAGCAATTACGAAGTGAGTCGCATGCCTTTCACATGAACTTTAATGGGGGAAATTTGAAGCTAGAAGAGCAAGCGATTTTATGTGCAAAATAATGACAATGGGGCACTTCTGAGTTACGAACTGCCAAAGCTAACGTTTTCTGAGTAAATATAAGGTACTAGTTTATACGTAAGTCACGATTTGAATTTAGATAGTCGTTGATCAGCGAGTTTCGGTAAGTACCAAATGGTGCATCACTTGCTGAGTCTCTATGAGTGAGATATCGCCCTTGTAACCGGACTGTATCGCCTGAACTAACAAAAAAGCTAACAGAGTCACCCGTGTCTAATTTTAGGCTTTTAGCAGTAAGCACATCATTGATGTATAAGCTATCGATATAAGTAGTCTCGTCTTCCAGCTCGGCAATTGTGAACTGTTTTACATTCTCAGGGACAGTAAAAGAATCTGAGACGGTAGTGTTTTGACCATCTGGAAGCAACTCTCTTATGTATACTGCCTGATCCGAAGTGAAGAACAAATGTGGGCAGGAACCACATTGCCATGCTCTGTTTATTGTATACATGTTGGTGATATCAAAGTCATGTATGTCTACGGAGTGTTTTTTGTTTTGACTTTGAAAGCTAATAGATTTTGGTGCAATGAGCGTCCCAAAACTCAACATTTCTTCTAAGTCGTCAGGCGACCCTGATTGATGGCTTAGTTCTCTAAACCATTCTCCATCGGCAAATTTCGGGATTCTAGAGATTTCATTTGTTGTTATGCCTCCGATTGGAGTAATCAATATGCTTACAGGGATAACAACCGTTTCATTCGGCTTTATAGGCGCTCTAGGTAAAGTATAAGCTAGAGATTTGAGAGTAGCCTTAGAAGTGCTCTCGAAGGTTTGACTCAGGTGTGTTTCACTTTCTAATTGCTCAAAAATAATGTTGGTATCAGAGTTATTTGTAATGGTGAGGAATACCCCCCAAACACCTCTTAATATATATTCTTCGATCAAAGGCACCCCCCAACAGCCATGCTCATAGGTTCCGATGAGTGCTGTCGGAAACTTCTCGTGAACCTTATGATCAAGTATTGCTCTTGTCAGAGGGTCATCTTCTGAGAGCTTTTCAAGCTCCTCAAACTCAGGTGATCTAATAGTATCAAAGTAAGGAAACCTACCTTGTCTCCCTTCAACAATCTCAGCTTCAGGGTATTCTTTTAAGTAATCTTCAACACTATTAAAGTTATTCCCATATTTACCCAAATCTCGATATCTTCCGCTCTCACTCCTTGTTAGCTCTTGAAGAGAAGTGAATACATTGTTTTCAACAAGCAACGGATTCATCACAGGGATAACCTCTAAGTTACTGTTTGCTATAGCAATTAGATCATCAAAGGTCTGTGATACCAGATATTTGATAGACAGTGCTGGAAGAGAGGTCTGTGACTCGTTCAAAAATGCCTTCAGTTCCTCAAGAGAAAATTGAAACTGAGAGTTAATATGAACATCTCTCCCTGCCTGAATGTTAATAGACTCATCACCAGAGTCTATCTTCTGCTTGTTGAACATTGTAACTCCTAGAAACGTGTATCTCTGCCAGATTGGATATTTATGGATTTCTTGCCTGACTTTATCTTTTGATTAGCCAAACTGCGCTTGTTCCGTATCTTTATTGTGAGCACAGCCAACAGAACTGCTGCAATACCAGAGATTACGTACGTTCCAAGACCACTAAATAACCACTCATGATTATCCTGTAGGTAATTTATAAACTTTTCAATGAGTTCCATCATGCTCTCTGAGTTGAATTTAATAAAAGGAGGTTAGTATTGGGCACTAGAACGTCGTTGTGCTCAAGTGATAATTTGCCTCAACCAAGTTCCTGAATCTTTGAGATGAGATATCTTCTATGCGTGCCCAATGTCGGGTAGAGATAGGGGGATTTGCATATCCCCCTTATAAGCCTATTTCATTCGTTTATTGATAAGTTTGAATAGCGACTCAAAGCTATCGATTACTTCTTCTGGAAGATAGTTTTCTTTTCCTTCGGAGAGTTTACCCATAAATATTCTTGCTGGTTTTGCTTTTACAAACTGCTTCTTTAATCCGAAATCCTTCATCGCTTTTTCGAATCGTTTACAGACCCTTGGAATATTATCGTTGTATTTGAGATCATCAGTTATTTCATCCCTGTAGGCTTCCTCTGCGAGAGAAAGAAAGTAATCTGAACCAAAAAGGTCTTCAATATCCAATTCAGTGACATCGCTATCTATTGCTTCAGAAACTAAGATGACGTTTCTTTTAGATAGCTTGTGATTAGCTATCAAATCGGTCTTAGTGGCAATTGCATCTTTCTCATGATCGAGTAACACCAATAGATTGAGGTGTTGAGACGACAACAAACTCACTAAGTATGGTATTTTTTGAGCCCCTCCAGCTGGAGTTATAGTTATTTTATCCATTAGACCTGTCCTACCCAGCGATTTCAGGTATTCAGACATCGAGGACAGGTACCAAAAATCCGTAACCCCTTCAACAACCAAATTGTTTGAACCGATAAATAGCGACTGAGAAACTTCATATCCGAGCGCCGCTTGTAAAGGGAATAACGTAGTTGAATCACCAGTAGGATCATTAGTAACTGTTGTTCCTTTTTCTTGGCATATATTCACGGTCTTAACCGTAGAAAGTTGCTTTGTTGGGACCAAGAAAGGTGAATGCGTTGTATAAATAATCTGATTGCTAAAGTCGTCATCAAGATGTTTTAACAAATCACTTTGAGATTTTGCGTGCAGATAAAGTCCTGGCTCATCTAGAAGAATGATCGCATTTTCTGCATCCCCGCCGTGTGTATCTGCAAAAAACGTAATATAGAATGAAAAGAACCACCTAAAACCTCGGCTCCTTTCGTTAAGGTTAACTTCAACATCATAAGTAGACGTTGGGTCAGATACGTAGGTATCAAAAAAGTTGCCATCCAAATTGAAGCGGACTTTCAACTCGCGGTCTGTCCATAAGCGTCTAATTTCACTGGTAACAACAGCCCCTGCTCTATTAACGAGCTGGTTTCGTGTCTCAGGATCTGATGCTAACTCTTGGAGCTTAGATGGGTCTATATCCGCAACCTTACACAATTTAATGAAACCCTCGTCCTCCGCAGTCAACTGGTGATTTTGTCTGTGCTGACTAAGGATGCTGAGGTTTTGATGTCCATCCAAATGTGGGTATTCATCGATATATACAAATACAGGGAGGCATTCCATTATAAAGTTACGGGCTTTTTTCTCTTGTTCGCCATCATCTAAAGCCATAACTATTTGTACGAACTCATCTTTCAGGTCGAGGAAGTCGTCTTGTTTTTCTAACGTGTATTGCGCGGCACCTCTAAGCACTTGGTCATATTGGTCTAAAACTGCTTCCAACCAACTATTGGCAGAATGTGTAGCTGTTGCTTTCAGCATGCTTACCTGCTGCACAGCAGTATCGACGCTATCAGCATTTTCATCTGTTTTTAAAGCATCTAGTAGCGTAACTATTTTATCAATATTTCTGTTTATTGCTTTTATATCTAAGCTCAGGTCTTTTAAGCCGGAGAAACCAATATATCTAGTGCTTCCGTATCGGCGGGCAATAGTGACAGTTGAAACCTCAGACGCTCTAGGAAAAATCGAAGACAGGGATTCTCTTTCCTCCTGTGACAACCTCCATTCGGTGTTAAGGAATGGTGTGTTTTCATCCTGTTCAGCAAGTCTGCGATGGCGCGGGAAGTTCTTTATGGCTTCAATATCAGTTATGCCACCCGGAGGATTTAAGTGTTGAAGAGCAAGTAAAATGTTGGACTTGCCACTTTCGTTACGACCTAGTATAGCTGTTAAATCATTTGTCGTAATCTCACCACTATCATTGATTGAACGAAAATTTCTAACTCGGAACTTAGTGAGTTTCATCATTATTCCTTTTAAGAACTACTACTGACAATCTGCGCTAGAATCGCCGCTATTGCCGTGGCAAAAGCACCAGTCAGCGCAACCCAAACCTTCATATTGTTGTGTCTTGAGTCTTCTTTAAGACGTCGATTCTCGGCTTCTAACCCAATCATATTTGTTACTAGGTTAAGGAGTATCTGCATTTCTTCAGAGGACAATGGTGCTGACCATTCCTTGAGACTGCTTTCTCCCTCAATTTGTTTCTTAACTCTTCTCGCATACCTGATATGCAGAGAGTACAAAGGTTCTTTCTGGGCACTTAGATTAGAGGATTTTCTAAAAAAGGCGGGGTATCCATCAAGAACATTCTCTACATCTTCTACATCCAAGCCAATGCTATCAGCTATGTTTCTTGGTGTTCTGCTGTTCCATTTTTCATGAGCACCTAGATGCTGAATTAATGCGACTAAACAGTGAAAATCGTTTGTAAAACTACGCTCGACGACCTCAGAAACGAGTGTAATTGGTTTCGCGTTATCCATTTTATTAGCTTACCTATTGAATATGTCATATTTAGAGACCACACTGAAGGTGCCTCCTATTAGCTCGTTGTTATTTTTTGAGCATACCAGACAGAACATAGAGTGATAATCGTTACTCATTGTTTTTACTTAAAACTTAACGATGATTTACCCAAAACTAGATAGCTCTTCAATAATCAAGTTTAGCTTTGGGTGTGGAGTGTTTTCTGAGTCAATTGATACAGCGATCTTTCTGTTACCCATAATCCGTGCGTGGCTATCTCTTATGTGGTTAGTTGCACTATATAGTCATAAGTAATATTTGTTCAAATGGGAGTGCTCAGAAATGTTATGAATAACAACTCTAAACAGAAAAGGGGCATTTTTGATTTTGACTGATTTGTGCAACAGACTGTTGCACAATTAGAAGATTGGATTGGAGTTGTTGCAGAATTTGCAACAACTGAGGCTTTCCTCGAAGCCTTAGTATTTGATACTAGAAAAGTATGTATCCGAGTGTTAGGCCCACAACCATTATGATGATACTGGTTAACGTCATATTGTTGTCGACCCATTCATCAAGCTTACTCATTCGAAGTTCCTCTTTCTTTGCTAATCATGTCAAAACCATGTTCAACTCCATAAATTACTTCACGTAGAAGTGCCTTATTTGATGAATTCAAATTAGCAATGACTCGACCAATTTCATTACCCAAGTCACAAAACTCAATATCACCATCTGGAAGGCTATCAAGTGCTAACTTGAGGTTTGAAAGAAAAATATCAGGGTTCAGCAATTCTAAACTAGGTTCATCGAAAACCTCATTTCGGTTGGCCATGAAATCATCTGTAACCCGTTCTCCCCCGTCGGCGAAGGATATCCAATCAGGTTTTGTTTCGCTCTTTGCAAGCAAATCACTGTGGGTATTATAAGGAGTCATCCCTTCTAGCAACTCTTTTTCGGTCAACTTTTTCTTGCTCATCGCATACAACCTGACAGGATATTTAGATTAGTTGCAGTATAGCAAAATCAGCTAGACTGCCGTTAGAACGAATACGCTGAAACAAACTTCGGGGCAAAAACGAGTTTGCGAAAAGTGAGGGACGTCAGGCAAATTAGGCTTGCTATGAGAACATGTCCACCTGAAATTCAGCTTTTTTGTTATGAAGTCCACGGGCTTCCAACCAAGAGTAGAATCGACTTCGAGAAATCGATACACCACGTTCGTTTAGTTGCCTAAGAATTTCAGCTTTGGTGGTCTTTGTGTCGAGAAGGTTCAATATAAACGCTGTATGCTCATCAAGCCTTGATTTCACCTTCTGCCCCTTCTGACGACCAGATGATAGCCCTTTGGCCTTTCGTTTAGCGTGGCCAGTTTTAGCTCGCTCAGAGCGCTTCTGGGCTTCTACAGCGCTGGCAAAAGACTGCCCAATAACCGTAAAAATGATTTCAGCATTATCAACGTTCTCTGAGCTTATGATGGTGTCGTTGTATGCTAAGTGTAGCTCTCCGTATGAGGCTATTTGACCAATGGCACCTACTAGCTCCATAACTTTATGGCGACCCAACCGAGTGATATCCGATACAATGATACTTTGTTGAGAGGTGATGAGAGAAAATAACTTCCGCTCGCTCAACTCTGTCTTGGTGGCAGACTCGTGCTCTTCTATCCAATCCGTTATTTGTATGCCACGTTTAGCAGCGTACGCCTTGATAGCTTCTCTTTGTGATTCGCCATCGGCTCTTTGTGAATCTGATACTCGAATGTAGCCAATCATGCCTGCCCCCAAGTTAAGAGTTAATTGCTCATGGAAGCTTATTTGCTGTTTAGGTAGTCTAATACGACTTCATGGTGATCTTTGGTCTTGAACTTATTAAATACATGCTCAAGGTTACCAGACTCATCAATCAGGAAGCTTGTTCGTACTACCCCCATATTTTCGCGGCCCATAAATTTCTTGAGTTGCCAAACATTGTACTTTTCACAAACTGTGTGGTCTTCATCGGCTAGCAAAGTGAAATTAAGCTCTTGCTTGTTGATAAAGTTAGTTAATTTTTGCGGTGTGTCTGGACTGATACCAAGAACAACAACATTGTGGGCATCTAACTCAGCTTTAGTATCTCGTAACCCTTTAGCCTGAACTGTGCAGCCAGGTGTTGAAGCGCGTGGGTAGAAATAGAGCAATACCTTTTTCCCCTGAAACTCGGATAGCGTCACTGGGTTATTGTCTTGGTTATTCAGGGTAAAATCTGGTGCGATTTGTCCAGCTTCGATTGCCATTGGTTTTGTCCTTACTTTCTCAATTAATGGTATTTGGCGTAGCGTTATTCGCCACGTCCTTTTTAGTGCATTTTTATTACGTTAGAGTGTACGTTTTTATCGTTAATTCAGTGTCCTGTCTAGTTATTACGCTAAACAGGACGCTCCTTAGATTTGACGGACCAAAGCTACTTTGGTTTTCTAAATTGGGGGGCAATCACGTTGTCTGAGCGAGATGAGGCGATTTTATCCATCGCCTTTTCTCTCTGATTTTCATGAAGCATATCCATAAGCTCTTGAACGATTTTTATATGAGTGGCAACTTGAGTGGCTAATGCTTCCTTGTGGCTTTGAGCTTCGTCGTAGTATTCTTTTTTCTTCTTATTCGCTTGCGCTCTCTCACCTTTCAGCGACTTTATCTCTTTTTGAAGCATCTCAATAGGAGAGTCAGCGGTTTCATCCTGAGCAACTTGTACTTCTAATGATTTATTTTTTATCATTAAAACGACGTCGTTATGCCTTCTGAGTGCGCCAGCGGAAAGGCCCGCTTCTTTTTCAACATTGCTATTGTTGATTTTGAGCTTGCCCTTTCGGGCTTTATTGCGCAGTTCTTTCGACGTCAACTTCGTAACATCGCTATCTAAAAGCCTTTCCAATGCTTTGATGAGCTTATTTTTAGTTATCTGTGACATTAGTAAACAACTCCGCATGGGATAAGTAGATTTTTAACTTCATCTGGAAAAACGACAGGCTCATAGTCGAGACCTAAATCGTCCATAATACGCTCAGCAGCTTCTATTTTTTGGTAACATTCAGAGGCGGCTTGAGGGGTCAGTTCGTCGTTTTCAATATCGTAAAGCATGTGAATTTCTGCCTCCTTGCGCTTTGCTTCAGCAAATACGGCATCAACGATGTAATCATTCTTGCAGTCGACGCATTCTAAAAGGTTGACCTGTGTGCGTAGACTACAACCGGTTGAAGTGCAGTAAACGCCAGGGGCAACAGCATGAATGTGACGTTTTTGCTCTCGAATTTGTTTTTTCCAGTAATTGAGCGATAGCATGTCGTTATCTACTTTATCCTTAAAGAGATTGCGCTCAGCTTTCATCATGTTTCTTGCGAACTCCTTACCCTTCCCGCCAGCGACACGTTCTTTGTTTGCAAGTTTTTTATAGATATTTAGATAGACTTGGGCTTGTTGATCGACTCTTTCTTCATCAATTGCGTGGGCTAGGTTTTGTTTTTGCTTTCTGATTTTCTGGAATTTACTGGCATTCTTAGCGTAATGGCGAGTCATTGCCATTGATACATGACTAAACTGCTGTTTAAGTTGCGGAAAGCTGCAAAGCTCAAAACCAATTAAGTAGTAAGCAAAAGAGCGGCGAAGTTGATGCCCTGAAAATTCATAATCTTTACCCACTTCAAACGATAAGTTTGGGTCAGAGGTTTTTAGGTCAACAATGTCTTCATTGGTGAGCGCTATCTCTTCGCTCATTGCATCATTAAACCAAGCCTTAGAGTGCTTTCCTAATTGGTGCTTAGTTATTCCACTGAAATCCTCTTTTACTTTATGAAAAAAGGAGCGCGAGTTTGGGTGTCGCTTTCTTAGTGGCGAGTGCAGTGCTTGAAGGACTTCATACGCTTTCATGCCCGTCTCAGTGGTAACAAACTCATCCTGCTTTGATTGAGTGCCTTTGGCAGTTTTTGATAGGTCGGCATGAATAACATGTATCTTCTGCTTTTTGATTGTCTCAACCTTACAGCCCTGGGTGGTGTGAAGGTCATACATCTCATCGGCTCTCATTCCTGTTCGAGCCATTAACCCCCACAGGCAGCCACCATTGAGCATTTTAAAGAGAGAACGAGCCTCTTGAAGCCCCGTGATGGACCATTGCCCAATCGTTTGCTGGCGTTCGGTGTGGAACTTGTCAATGTAATCGTTTCTTATCTCTGGTTTATGAAGACGTACAAGAGCAAGTACCTCTTCTTCGCTTGGAGCGTTAAGTATTGCAAAGGCTTGTTGAAAAGAAAGGGAGCGTTTTTTTTTCTCTAAATACCATTGAATGTTACCGTTTTTCAATAGTGCTTCATCACTGGTAAGGTACTTTGCATAACCTTCATACACTTTATCAAAGTAGATGGTGATGTATTCTGCTAATTGCTCTAGCTTATCACGAAGGGCATAAGCTTCATTAATGAGGGCTTCTGACCTTTGAAGGCCACGATAGTAAAGCCTCTGTGGAATGACGGTATATTGCTGGGCTTCTTTGAGGGCTAACCCAAAGTCAGAGGCTTTGGGTTTTTTATTCAGGTTAACCTCAAATGGCAAGCCTCTTGCTTCTGTATAAAGGTGACTTAATCCTCTGTAAATTTTATCTCTTTCAAAATCGATGTCGGTAAAGCCAGTTAAGACCCATGTTTCGAGTCGGTCAAAGTCTAACGCAGATAGGGTGTTATACCCTTCATCCAAAAGTGGGATAATGACGATCTTTAGGTCCCTTAATGCCCCATAAAGAGTGCTGAATGAATGGTCATGAGGTGAGAGCCACATCATTTTAAGTAACAGGATTTTAAGCTGGTTTTTTAGGTTTCGTTCAATGACTTTACCATCAAGTGTAAAATCAATAGTGCGGGTCTGCTTTGCTCTTGGCTCAAAATAAGGCTGTAGGTTTCTCCAAGCCTCGTTATCGCCAATTTTACCCATCGATTCACCCGTAACAGTAAAGCCAATATCAAGGTTTTCTAGCTCATCCCAATCGCCACGCTCAATCGCTGGCTGTAATACATCCGTTAAGTAATTTTTATGAGGGCCGACGCTTTCTTGCGCTTTAAGAAGCTTGTTTTGATGCTCTAGGTCAGAGAGTTTTATCATGGAGCCTCCGTTACGATAAGGATAAAATTGCGTGGTCGATAGAGACTCTTGGGTGACGACCTTGGGCATTAAATATTGTCATAGCCCCATCGAATACATCGTCACTCGCCCCGTCTAGCGTATACTCAAATTGCTCAATTTTTTCATGGATCTCACCTGTGGAATCCGGGTACATATCAAGGGCTTCTTTGAGAACATCGATAAATGAAACGAGCTTATAAATCGCCTCAATGTCATCTAATGCCTTGGCTGATTGGCACTTGTAACACATGTCAAATTCAGCGCAAGGCAAGTTTGCGCCTAGAGCATGGTTTGTTTTTCGCTGCGTGTTTTTGCCTTCACTGATGACTTGCTTGCCGTTACAAAGCAATCCATTGGGGTTGGTTTTAGCGCTACCTTCCTCGCACATCTTCTTCCCTTCATCGTGTGACAACATTGGAATGCCACGTCTTTTCACCACTATGTCTTTTGCTTGCTCTAAGCTTGTGTCCCCATTGAGATTCTCAACCACTTCCATACTCTGAGATAGGATGACCTTATTCACCAAGGGGTCCCCGTTCTGATAGCATTTCTCTAACGTTTCCTTTGTACTTTGAAGTATACTTTGAGTCTTTTGAACCCCTCCCTCAGCATAGGCTTGGTTACTGGTCATTTCTCGCCAGCGACTCGATTGAAGAGAGATGTAGTAACGGTTTGGCTCGACAGACCATTTTCCCATTAAGTTTGATGAAATAGGACTGACACCTTCCCAATCTTTAGGACCGTTGTCATTACCTCTCGTTAAAAGCAGTCGTTCATATTTTTTTGGCTGTTTGTCTGCCTTCTCTGTAGCGTATTGCTCTATACCTTTGATTAACGTTAAATCAGAAGCTGGTACTTTAAAGGAACCACCCATTCCATTTCTATAGTCAAAAGAAACGGTTACATTGCCATCACTATCTCTATCAGAATACGTGAGTGGAAGTAAAATCCCTTTTAGTGGTAAGTCTGTGTAGCACGACAAAATACAGTAGGCGCTATTGGTTGCCCCTCGTCCAGCTATGGGTTTGGAGGTTACTTGTACTTCTTTATGAACAAGCGAGCGCCCCAGGTGATTGACCGTTTTGTTTAACGTGATTATTTGCTGGTTTCGGTAGGCATAATACAATTCCTTAAACCAAGGCAGACTGCCAGCCCGAAGCGGAGAGAGCAGGTGCAGTTGGTTAACCAGCCTTTTATTTAACTGTTGCAAGTCAAAGTTATGATTTACCTTTGCGTTGTTATTGAGTGAGAAAATTAACTCGGTGCCATCGTCACCAGTGCCGTACAGTCTAGAGAGTCGTTCGAGTAACCGAATGAACTTCACACCATCACGCTTATCAACATCAAATTGTTCACCCACTAATAGCGCATCGACTCCTTTGTTTGCTCTGGGCTTGTGGCTTGAGACTTTCACAACCTGTAGGCTCTTATCACGCTCTTCTGTGTGAACCTTAATCGGGTGGCAAATGTCTCGAATGTTACTGTCATTCATTGAAGTGAAATAGCACATCAAATGATAAGCTGCGCCCATTGTTAGGTTAAAGGCTGCACCAGAATTCACGTTTGTGCCATTTTTACTTTGCTTTGCAATACATGAATCCAACGAAGTTTCAATTCGAATTATTTCCTCTTGTTCACCAAGACTAATAACAATAGGAAGTGATTCTGGCAGAGGGATATTGTTTTCTTTGGCGGAAATGAGCTGTGGTGCTAGAGTAAAGAAGAGGTTCTCCAAACGTGTCACTAACAGTGCTTCTTCTTCCTCGGAATATCCCTTGTTTGGTGTCCTTTCTCCAAAAAACGCCCGATGACGTAAGGCCCAGTCAGAAACGGGCAATCCGCACCAGTTTAACGCCCTACGAAGAGATGAGAGCAGAGATGGGCACGTCGATTCTTTAATGCCTAACTCATCACCATGACTGTACTCCCACAGGCGTTTAGAAGGGCTAAACATCTTGATGCGATGCCTTAATTCGCCATCGTTGCCAGCAAACTTGAGATACCCACTTTCCGTAAAGGGGTCAACATTTACTGCATCACAGAAGGCAAGATGTGCGCGTAGGTCTTCGTAGGTTGTTCTGAGTGTATCTGCTGAGTTGCCATGGCTGACATATTGGTTAGCCTTTTGGCAAAAGCGACGAATATATGTAGCTCGGCTGTCTATTTTCGTACTCTCTTTGTTACACCCTAAATGTAATAAGTGAGAAACATCGAACGGCCGTGGCTTTCTTGAATTAGAACCTTTATAAGGAATCGTTAGCTCCAAAGGCACAACATTTTGACTGTTGCGCACACGTTTTACAGAGCTGGATTGTCTTGCGATTTTACTTTTTGCCATTACGACCAACCTCCGTTTATTTTGCGGTTTTTGGCCTTGGCCATGTTGATTTGGTCGTCCAACTTATTCATGTACTTAATATATTTTTCAGTGGTTGAAGTGTTTGCGTGCCCCATTAGTGTGGCTAACTCTTCCATAAGGTAGTCATAGCCAACATCACGTTCTTTTGACTCATTCCAAAGCCAATGGGTGGCAAAGGTAGAACGTAAATCATGAATACGGTAATACCAAGAAGAGTCCACTTCGCGTATCTGTTTTCGAAGGTTTGAAAAGTGTGTTTCCAAAGTGTTGCCTGAGTATGGCGTCCCTTTATTTGAAATAAATAGGTACTCAACGGCATCTAAAATCTCGCCAGCCTGAACAAGTTCATTTCGTTTGTTTAGGTTTTTATGTCGTGTGTTACTTTCTTTGTATATTTCTAACTCTTCGTACAGCTCAATGGGAACTTCTACAGTTCGGTGCTTACTGCCTTTTGTCCGAGTAATTTTGATAGGTACTGCATCTAAATCACTGTAGTCAGCCTTTCCTATGTCGTGAGCAGGGAAATGAATTGCTTCGTCAATTCGAAGTCCTGCCTCAACACATAGCCGGCAGATTAGTTCTGTGGCCTCTGGCAGTGAAGTTACATGTTCATTAAATAAAGCCTTGTGCTCAGGGTGCATAGGCTTTAGCTTTTTATGGGCGGGAGTGTTTTCTTTTTTAGGAAACATCTTCATGATATTGGATGTTTCATAATTACGTCTAGAGCCCGATCTTGTGTGAGCCAACATATCGTGCTGGTTTAATTCTTGATGCATTGTTCCAGTTGTGAAATGGGTAACAACATGCTGATCATCATTTTTGATGTAGCCATATTTTTGCATCCACTTATAGAATCCAATGACGGCACTCATATAACTTCTAGCTGTAGATAAACTAAAAGCTTCATCACCCTTAGCACCTTCTATATTATTGCAGTTCGCAAGTAAGAACTCAGCAAACAGCCAAGGTGCCCCTTCTTCTTCATACTTCGATAGGGTTTTATAAGTTAGATATTCAGGTGGTATTTCTTTACCTTCTTCATCAACTTGAGAGTAATGAGTGGAATCTAAATAACGAGTAAATGCTAGCAAGCCTTTTGCAATTGAGCCGGTGTCTTTGACAGCACCTTCACCACGTAATTTAGACACTAGGTATAGGGATTGTGGGTAAACAATAGTCCCGTCAGGGGCAATGATGATATCGGTTTTCTTTAGGCGTGAATCCAGATTGGAGGGGGAAAGGTAGGGTGAGTGAGTCACCTCTCCAGATTCAGTATTGATGCTCGCTGAAATTTTTAGCTTTGCTAATGTATCTACCTCTATGGGAAGCAATAGGTAGTCATCATAAATATCAGAATATTTTTCTTCATGCGTTTCTATCACAAAACAATCCTCGATATGTTACCCACATATCAAAGATATATTTGTCAAAAAAAAACATCAAGGTTATCTGTCATAAAGAATTTGTAAGGGTAAACTTCTTTTCTCCCCAAACTCCAAATTGTTCAGCAATGGCATGATCTTCATCAGAAAGTAGGGAGAAGTTGAGGTTATCACGTTCGATAAATTTACCTAGGCGTTTGACCGGGTCGATACTGACACCCAGTACCACGACATTGTGCTCATCTAGTTCTGCTTTCACATCACGCAAGCCTTGCGCTTGAACGGTACAGCCAGGTGTCATCGCTTTGGGGTAAAAATAAAACAGCACCTTCTTACCAGTGAAATCACTGAGTGAAACCGTATTATCATCTTGATCTTGAAGTGAAAAAACTGGGGCCATAGCACCCGCGGTTAGCGTGTTCATTGATTCTCCTTTCTATAGACTGTTTTTGATGAAATTGAGTGATCCATGTACACCAAGGGTGGTGCATAACTCGTCAAACTCTTCGTTCAATTGCATTAAGTTAAAATGGGCATCGACTTTTGCTGTGATGGCAATGTGGAATTGGTTTTTAGAACATTGAGTTTTATCTTTATGAATAGTTTGTGCGCTCAATGAGGAAAGGCCAATGGTTCTATCTGCAAAAAACTGAGTAAATTTCTCCGTAATGCCCAGTTTATCATCAGATTCTACAAATACCTCTACATGATAATAATTATATTTATACGTATGTTCAGAGGTACGCTTCATCATAGTGATGAGGTCGAGTTCTTGACCCAATAGTGGTAACGTTGTCTCGACACGAATAATACCGGCATTATTACCTGAAAGTAGCATGATAAGAGTGAACTCATGGCCAAAAAGAGCGATGCGACTATCAACTATATTGCACCCTGTTTTTGTGACGAGTTGTACGACTTGGTTGCACACCCCTGGACGATCTGTCCCTACTGCTGTTATCACCAGATGTTGAGCCATAATATCACTATTGAGTCATTGTTATGATTGTTAACCAAATAGCTTAGCATAGTTACACTAGGGCCAGTAGACCCGAGATAAAGTATGATTTATGACCTCAGTCTGACACCTATACAAGGTGTAATTTGGCAAAGTTCTAACATATGGTAAATATTCATTCAAATAGGTGATTTAAGCGACTTTAATCCCTTGTGTTTCTTAATCGCCTTACAGTAACATGCAAACAGTATCTATATTAGGGAGAAAGACATGTTTTCGGGAAGCATTGTAGCGCTCATTACCCCCTTTACCCATGATGGTGAAGTTGATTTCGCTAGTCTGAAAAAATTGGTGGATTTTCATGTTGAGTCTGGTTCAAATGGCATAGTTGCTGTCGGTACAACGGGAGAATCGGCAACGCTAACCGTTGAAGAGCATGTCAAAGTGGTGACTAAGGCAGTTGAATTTGCTGATGGGCGCATTCCTGTTATTGCAGGAACGGGCGCGAATGCCACACATGAATCAGTTACCTTCAGTCGTTTGCTGAATAATTCTGGTGTTTCAGGCTGCTTAAGTGTTACGCCTTATTACAACAAACCGACTCAGGAAGGGTTGTACCAACATTATAAGGCGATTGCAGAAGAGAGTGATGTGCCGCAAATCTTGTATAACGTTCCTGGTCGTACGGCGGTAGACTTACTACCTGAAACCGTTGCTCGTTTGGCTGAAATCGATAATATCGTCGCGCTTAAAGATGCAACGGGTGATTTAAGTCGAATTGACATTCATCGTGAACTTTGTGGCAAAGATTTTATCTTACTAAGTGGCGATGATTCCAGTGGCCTCGATTTTGTTAGACGTGGTGGGCAGGGAGTGATTTCTGTGACGAATAACATTGCTGCGGCAGATATGGCGAACATGATGAAACTTGCCCTTGAAGGTAATTTCGATGAAGCCGAAGCGATTAATCAACGCTTGATGCTGCTGCATAAAAACTTGTTTGTTGAGTCTAGCCCGATCCCAGTTAAATGGGCAGCACATAAAATGGGTTTGATAGAATGTGGCGATTTACGCTTACCGTTAACTGAGCTGTCTGAGTCAGCTCGCCCAATGGTGGTAAAGGCAATGACAGACGCCCGTATCGACTAAATTAATATGAATTGCCGAAGCTCAGCTTCGGCATTTAATTACCAGGAGTTTCAATGAAATTGTCTCATCAGCTAGTCGTGAGTTCGCTAGCTGTTTTTGTTTTGAGCGCTTGCTCTGGCGGGGCGACTCAGCGCCGTCAGGCTAAAGATGACTTTGAGTACCTCGATACTCAACCGTTAACTGAGTGGAAAAATATTGAAGGTGTCGAACCACGTATTTATCCAAACTACCAGATCCCGTCAGGAGAGTTTACTGGTGGTGTAGGGAAGTCTGTCGATATTCGACCTCCTCAGCAAGTTCTTGAGTTAATTCCAGGTGCGCGTACTGAGCGCCATGGTGAAGAAGTTACGTTATGGCTGCTTAAGAAAGATGAGCTAGATAAAGTGTGGCAAACGGTATTAACTATGCTTGAGGAGCGTAAGATCACCATTCGTGAGCAAAGCGATAGTCGTATTGAAACGGATTGGGTGACTTGGATATCTGAAGACGAAGACGAAGAGATTGGTTCTCGTTATGAGATCACTAATATGGAAGCGAACAAACGTTATGGCTTCAAAATATCTTTGATTGATTGGCGCGAGGCTGGCAAAAAGCACCCAGTATCGGCGACTAATAAAGAGCGCTACAACGTGTTGATGACTAATTTGGTTACCGCACGTTATGATCTTGATGTTCGTCAGGCAGCAGAGCGTCGTGCTCAAGAGTTAGTCAAAAATATCCCAATAACTATGGGTACAGACCGCAGTGGTTTCCCAGTTATTATTGCGCGCTCTCCATACAATGTCTTGTGGTCTCGTTTGCCTAACTTATTACCATCAATGGGCTTTTCTATTGAGGAACGTAATCAATCACAAGGAACAGTCAAAGCTAAATACGCAGAGCCAAATGATGAATTTTGGACCAAAATTGGTGTTAAACCGATTCATTTGTCTTCAGGTAAATATACTTTCCTATTTGGTGATTTAGGTAACCGTACTTCTATTAATGTGACGGATTCTTCAGGTAAGCCAGTCGAAGAGAAGTTACTAAAAGATATGGTTCCTGTACTATCCGCAGTGGCTGATAAAAACATCAAATAATTGAATGAAAACTAACTCTATACTTTAAGAGTAAAGTTTGGAAATAAAAAGCTGACTGTGAAAAGTCAGCTTTTTTTGGTCGATTTATCGTTAGTTGATTACAGAATCATTGCAGCAACCCAGCCGAATACTATCAAAGGAATATTGTAGTGAACGAAGGTAGGTACAACCGTTTCCCATATGTGTTCATGTTGACCATCAGCATTTAGTCCAGAAGTTGGACCTAAAGTCGAATCAGAGGCTGGTGAACCTGCATCACCAAGAGCTGCTGCGGTACCAATTAGTGCAACAGTTGCCATTGGAGAAAAGCCAAAAGCAGCCGCTAATGGGACGTAGATAGTGGCAATAATGGGAATGGTTGAGAAAGATGAACCAATTCCCATAGTCACCAGTAGGCCTACAACTAACATGAGCAGTGCAGCCAAAGGCTTGTTATTACCAATGCTGGTAGATAAAGCTTCTACTAAAGATTCGACGCCACCAGTTTGCTTCATTACAGCAGCAAAACCAGCAGCAGCAATCATAATAAAGCCAATCATTGCCATCATATGAACACCTTTGGTGAACACGTCATGAGTTTCTTTCCATGCAATGACACCACCAAAGGTAAAGACCATAAAGCCAGCCAATGCACCAATAATCATAGAGCCCGTGGTTAACTGAACTGATAGTGCAGCCAAAATACCAGCAGCAGCAACGAGAATACTCTTCTTATTAATTGATGTTGTGCTTTCTTCCACATGAGTGAACTCAGTTTCTTGATACTCACGTGGTTGGCGATAACTAAAGAAAATTGCGACTAAAAGACCAAAAATCATGCCAGCTGCGGGCAGTAACATTGCTACAGGGACTTGGCTAGCGGTCACAGATTCAAGTCCGTTATCGTGAAGGTTTTTGAGCAAGATGTTGTTTAAAAAGATGCCACCAAATCCAACCGGAAGGACCATATAAGGAGTCACTAAGCCAAATGTTAGCACACAAGCGATCATGCGGCGGTCAAGCTTTAACTTGGCAAATACACCAAGTAATGGTGGAATCAGGATGGGAATAAATGCGATATGGACCGGAATAATATTTTGTGAGGACATGGTGACTAATACGAGTGCGAGTAATACTGCGTATTTTAGTCCAGTGGATGCGGCGCCGTTTTCTTTGCCATGTATACGTTTGATAACACTATTGGCTAGCAAGTCAGTAATGCCAGACTTGGAAATTGCGACGGCAAAGGTACCAAGCATAGCGTAACTTAGTGCTATGGTTGCCCCGCCACCTAGGCCACTTTCAAACGCTGCGACCGTGTCATTTAACCCCATGCCAGCGACAAGTCCACCGACGACGGCACTGAATGTCAGAGCGACCACGACATTCACGCGCATCAGTGCTAGAAGCAGCATGATACATACAGAAATTACTACAGGATTCATAGTTTACTCGTTGGTTGTGTTTACTTTTATTTATCGTTTTCGGCATCTTCGCAAACAATAGGCCAGCCACCGAGCGCTTTCCATTTGTTGACGATGCCGCAAAATAACTCTGCTGTTTTTTGTGTATCGTATAGTGCAGAGTGGGCTTCTCTATTGTCAAAGTCCATCCCTGCTACTTTGCATGCTTTTGCTAAAACAGTCTGACCATAGGCAAGCCCACTGAGAGTCGCAGTATCAAAAGTGGCAAAGGGATGAAAAGGGACACGTTTAAGATTACTACGCTCGCTGGCAGCCATAACAAAATTATGGTCAAAAGTGGCATTATGGGCGACGATGATCGCCCGTCTGCAGTCTGCTGCTTTTTGCTCTTTGCGTACAAGCTTATATATTTCTTTGAGGGCTTCGGATTCTGGTACAGCTCCTCTTAAAGGGCTAAATGGGTCATGGATACCGTTAAAATCCAGCGCTTCCTTTTCTAAATTCGCTCCTTCAAATGGTTCAACATGGAAATGTATTGTTGACGCAGGTTTAAGATTGCCGCTCTCATCCATAGCTAAAGTGATGGCACAGATCTCTAACAGGGCATCGGTTTTGGCATTAAATCCTGCTGTTTCGACGTCTATTACTACTGGAAAATATCCGCGAAAGCGTTTCTTAAGCGTCAATGCTTGGTTCTCTACACTCATGTTGACCTAATATTATGTGACAAAGCCAGCATTATTGCAGATTCTAGGGACAAGAAAAACCTCATAATCACTCATCAGCTAGGTTGATTCGATTAAATATAGTGCTGCATATTCTGGCGAGGATTTTGCATTCTTTCTGCTGTAGTTGTATCAGCGGCAATAATAGGCCGCATTATGTAAGAGAGTCCGTGCGCCATGAAGAAACGGTTAGCCACTAACTTAACAGCGATTGTTATTACCGCCATTGCCGTACCTGTTATGGCAATGGACGTACATTATGGGGCTAAGCCTGAGCAGTCAAAGTGGCAAATGATAATGAATACGCCACTAGAATGTAGAATGGTACACCCTATTCCAAACTATGGTGATGCGGTATTTTCTTCTCATGCCAGTAAGAAAATCAATCTCGATTTTGAGTTAAAAATGAAACGGCCAATGGGAAAAACCCGTGATGTTTCTCTCGTTTCTCAGCCTCCAGCTTGGCGACCTGGTGACAGTGGTGAGCGTATTACCAACATCCAATTTTTCCAACAGTTTGATGGGTATATCGGCGGTCAGACGGCGTGGGGTATTTTAACTGAGCTAGAAAAAGGACGATATCCAACGTTTAGCTATCAAGAATGGCAAAGCCGAGATCAGCGTATTGAGGTTGCACTATCTTCTGTCTTATTCCAGCGCTCATATAACGCCTTTAGCGATTGTATTGCGAATCTATTACCCTATAGTTTTGAGGACATTGCCTTTACTATCTTACATTATGATCGTTCGAGCGTAGAGCTGAGTAAAGCATCGCAGAAAAGGTTGGCCCATATAGCCGAATACATAAAGCATAATCAAGATATCGACTTAGTATTAGTCTCCACTTATACCGGTAATGAAGACAGCAAGAGCGTCAGTCAAAATTTATCTGAGCAACGCGCTGAGGTACTACAAAAGTACTTTAAATCCTTGGGTTTACCGGAAGATAGAATCCAGGTTCAAGGCTATGGCCGCCGCCGTACTGTCGTGGATAATAACTCACCATTAGGAAAGGATCGAAACCGAAGAGTGGTGATATCACTAGGTAGAACTCAAGTTTAATACCTTGTTTTCAGCAATATGCGGGCTGTATGCCCGCGTAATCAATTTAGTCGAAATTTCGCAATCAAGTTGCAGTGAGTGGTGGTGTCGATCTCTTGTACGAGTTTAGCTACGTCAGGGTTAGGGTGTCTCTTCATAAAGTCGATCAGAGCTTTTTTACAGCAACCCATTGAATCAACAAAAGCATCACACTCACTATTGGGGCATTGAGGAACCAAAGTTAGCACCTTTTCTGACGCCATTTGAAGATACTTTAGTTCGTGCCTGTTATTACCGACAGTTCGCCAGAATGATGCCATATTATGACAAGATATCACTGAAATCGTCAGTCGGTCTTCAGCCTCGACATCATTAGATGTACTGATGCCTTCACTGAGAGTCAAAGCTTGCTGGTAATGAAGAATACTACGCAGATGATCGTGTTCACTGAGTGCTATGTCAGCGAGTAATGTATGTTTTTCCCAGTCAACGATGCCCATGATTAGCCCTTACAAATTGACAATATCATTATATTAAATGATAACTATTATCATGTAAAGGTGGGCGAAAAGGCAGCATTAACCGCCCTTTAAAAGAAAAGTGTGTTTATCCAACGAGCCCTGATGATGCTTGTTTATTTTGAATAAGCTCCAACATGTAACCGTCTGGGTCTTTAACAAAAGCAATATGTGTGGAACCGCCTTTAACAGGCCCTGGTTCTCGGGTAACATTGCCTCCTGCGGCTTTTATTGCGTCACAGGTTGTATAGATATCATCGACACCAATAGCAATATGACCAAATGCTGTACCGAGGTCATACTCAGCTTTTCCCCAATTGTAAGTCAGTTCAATCACAGCACCCTCTGACTCGTCACTAAAACCCAAGAATGCTAGCGTGTATTCGTATTGCTTGTTTTCATTGGTGCGTAAGAGTTTCATTCCCATCACTTTCGTATAAAACTCGATTGACTTATCTAAGTCACCAACGCGCAGCATGGTATGTAAAATACGTCCGTTTGACATTGCTATTTTCTCCTAATTTTCAGGGTAAACCTTGTCTTTAAATTCGCATAAATCTTCGATAATACAGCTTCCACAGCGAGGCTTTCTTGCTACACAGGTGTAACGGCCATGAAGAATTAACCAGTGGTGTACGTCGAGTTTGAATTCTTTGGGTACAACCTTAAGCAGTTTTTCTTCTACTTGGTCAACGTTCTTCCCCATGGCAAGCTTGGTACGGTTTGAGACGCGAAAGATATGGGTATCAACAGCGATGGTTGGCCAACCAAAAGCTGTATTCAATACAACGTTAGCGGTCTTGCGTCCAACACCGGGAAGAGCTTCAAGTGCAGCGCGATCTTCAGGGACTTGACCGCTGTGCTTATCAAGTAAGATGCGACATGTCTTAATCACATTTTCAGCTTTTGAGTTAAATAAGCCGATGGTTTTGATGTATTCCTTAACGCCATCCACGCCCAAGTCAAAAAGACCTTGTGGAGTATTTGCGACAGGGTAAAGTTTATCGGTTGCTTTGTTAACACTTACATCTGTAGCTTGTGCTGAGAGAAGCACGGCGATAAGAAGCTCGAAGGAAGAGTTCCAGTTTAACTCAGTCTGCGGGTTAGGGTTGTTTTCCCGTAAACGCTCCAGTATTTGTACTCGTTTTTCTTTATTCATTTTTGTATTGCTATCCAGTGTATCAATCAGAATTTACTGATTGGTAACGCGAGCTCGTTCGATTGCTGGTTTTGGTGCTTTTGGTTGACGAGCTTTTTGCTGTGCATCGATGACATTTTTCAAGGCTATCAGTAAGCCGACGCCGATAAAAGCACCGGGTGGTAGCAATGCTAATAAGAAACTGCTATCGAAGTGGAAAATCTCAATCCGTAACACGGTTGCCCAACTACCAAGCAGTAAATCCGCGCCATCAAATAATGTCCCATTGCCGATTACTTCCCTCATCACGCCCAGGATAACGAGAATGCTCGTCATACCTAATCCCATCCAAAAGCCGTCTTGGGCAGCGGGAAGGACGTCATTTTTCGATGCAAAGGCCTCTGCTCGGCCAATAATAATACAGTTGGTTACAATCAGAGGGATGAAAATTCCAAGTGATAGATAAAGGCCGTATGCGTAGGCATTCATTAGTAACTGCACACAAGTCACTAAAGCGGCAATAATCATTACAAAAATTGGGATCCGCACTTCGTTTGGTACATGGGCCCGCACTAAGGAAACGATGACATTGGAACCAACCAGAACCAGCAAAGTCGCGATACCCAGCCCAAGAGCATTGGTGACAGTTGAAGATACAGCGAGTAAAGGACACAGCCCAAGTAATTGAACCAGCGCTGGGTTATTATCCCACATCCCATTTTTGATTAATGTTTTATGATCACTCATCTCACTCTCCACAGTTGTGTGGTTGGTTTCGAATCTCATCACCATGGTCGTTGACGAATTGAACTGATTTTTTTACCGCTTTTACAACGGCTCTCGGTGTAATCGTTGCACCTGTAAATTGGTCAAACTGCCCGCCGTCTTTACGAACTTTCCACTGTGAATCATTTTCCGATGTGACTTTTTTACCGCTAAAGCTTAGGATCCAGTCTGTGATGCGTAAATCAATTTTGTCCCCCAAACCGGGTGTTTCCTGATGGTTTAACACGCGCGTACCGAGAATGGTGCCGTCTTGTTGGACGCCCACAATGATCTTGATTGCGCCGCTATAGCCATCTGGTGCAATGGCTTCGATGGCAAGAGCTGTGGGTTGACCATCTTTAGTGGCTAAGTAAACTGGCATATCAGCGTCAGTGCCAAGGTCAGGGTGATTGACCAAAGTGCATGACTGATACAGATTGTTATCATGCATATCTTCAGGAATGACCTGATTAAGAACAGACAAAAGCTGCGCTTGCTCTTGTTGGCTAATTTGCTCTTTGGTTAAGTAGTGAGTAAGAGCAACAACACCCGTTGAAGCACAAGCAAAAAGAGCGAGTACGGCTCCATTTTTACGAATAGCGTTTAACATTTTGCTCCTCAGTGTCCGTAGGTTCGCGGCTTAGTATAATAATCGATAAGTGGAACACACATGTTTCCTAGTAATACCGCAAAAGCGACGCCGTCTGGGAAACTACCCCAAGTTCGAATCATAAAGACCATCGCACCAATAAAAGCGCCGAAAATTAATCGACCTTTGACCGTTGTTGAGGCCGATACAGGATCTGTGGCAATAAAAAATGCGCCCAGCATAGTTGCGCCGGAGAGTAGGTGAATACTTGGTGATGCAGTTTCACCCGGGGTAAATAGACTAAATAATACGCTGATGACGAGTAAGCTGACTAAGAAGCTTACAGGGATATGCCAGTTGATAACTCTCAATTTTATGAGCAATAACCCCCCCGCTAAGTACGCTAGATTGACCCATTCCCACCCTATGCCAGCCAAGCCAGTAAACTGTGGCTGAGCAACGGCTTCTGCTGCGGTGTTTCCAGAATGTAGAGCGGTTTTAAAAGCATCTAATGGTGTCGCCATTGTTAGCCCATCGATTCCGGTACGAATTTGCTGTAGTGATAACCCATCTAGGTTAAAACCAGTAAAAATTAGCGATAGTGAATCAGTAAATGATACCGCTGAGGGTTGAAGTTCTGTTGGGGCAATCCAACTGGTCATTTGGACTGGAAAGGAAATTAATAACACGACATAGGCAACCATCGCAGGATTAAATAAATTTTGCCCTATACCACCATAGAGGTGCTTGGCAATAATGATAGCGAAGATAAGGCCTATGGTGACTAGCCACCAAGGAGAAAGTGGAGGGATAGCAATGGCAAGTAGCCATGCCGTGACAATAGCACTGTTATCGCGCAAAGCTGAGACAGGTGGACGTTTGCGCACCATCATAACTCCAGCTTCAAGTGCTAAGCCTAATATGATAGCAAAAAACAATTGAATTATTGTGCCCCAACCAAAGAAATAGGTCTGAACAAACAAGCCGGGAAGAGCGCAAAGGGCAACCCACTTCATTAAATCAGGTGTACTTCTTCGGCTGTGAGCGTGGGGTGAGCTGGCAATAAAAAAGGCCATTACTCGTCCTCCTCAAGTCTATGGTTCTGTTCATTTTGTGCCTTGCGTGCTTTCGCTCTTGCGATAGCAGCAGCAACGGCGGCTTTCTTCGGATCTTGCTCTGTTGGTGCTGTTTCTACTTCATCGTCTGAGCTGTCGGCTGTCTTGTTTTGCTCTGCTTTGCGCGCTTTCGCTCTTGCGATAGCCGCAGCAACGGCGGCTTTCTTCGGATCTTGCTCTGTTGGTGCTGTTTCTACTTCAGCGTCTGAGCTGTCGGCTGCCTTGTTTTGCTCTGCTTTGCGCGCTTTCGCTCTTGCGATAGCCGCAGCAACGGCGGCTTTCTTGGGATCTTGCTCTGTCGGCGCTGCTTCTACTTCAGCGTCTGAGCTGTCGGCTGCCTTGCTTTGCTCTGCTTTGCGCGCCTTCGCTCTTGCGATAGCCGCAGCAACGGCGGCTTTCTTGGTATCTTGCTCTGTCGGCGCTGCTTCTACTTCAGCGTTTGAGCTGTCGGCTGCCTTGCTTTGCTCTGCTTTGCGCGCTTTCGCTCTTTCGATGGCAGCAGCAACGGCGGCTTTTTTTGTATCTTGTTCTGTCGGCGCTGACTCTGGGCTCTCAGTTTTCTGTGCCTTCTTCTCTCTCGCTAAACGCTTGCGTTCTTCACGCAGCTTAATCATTTCTGAGTTATCAGGTTCGGTTTGACCTGCCTCTTTTGCTGCGGCCTGTTTGGCTTTTGCTTTGGCGATGGCTGCGGCAACAGCGGGTTTGACGGTTGGTTCATCCGATGCAGAGTCGGACTTTTGCGTCTTTACTCTGGCAATAGCAGCCGCAATAGCGTCTTCACCGTCGGATTTATTAATCTCTTTTCGCCTTTCTTGAGCTGCTTTTTTAAAGCGATTTTCTCGTTCAACCTTATCTCGTTCTAGACGGTTCTTTCTCTCCTCAAAACGGACTTTAGCACGTTCGGCATCTTGGGCTTCGTCTTTTTGAGTGCGTATCTCGGCTTTGGCTTGTCGATAATATTGCACAAGTGGAATTTCGCTTGGGCAGACGAAAGCGCAGGCACCACATTCAATACAGTCCTTAAGATTAAGTTCTTCACACTTGTCGTATTCTTCAGCCTTAGCATGCCAGTAGAGCTGTTGAGGTAGTAATGAAGCAGGACATGCTTCAGCACACAGACCACAGCGAATGCAGGACATTTCGTGCTGCGCAGTGGAAATTTCTTTAACGGTTGGCGCTAGGATGCAGTTTGCCGTTTTGGTAATCGGCACATTCGCGTGGGGAAGGGTAAAGCCCATCATAGGCCCCCCCATGATCAGGCGAGGCAGTTTTCTTTCTGCTTTATAACCAAATTCATCTAATAGCGCTTGGACAGGAGTACCTATAAGGGCTTTGACATTTCTTGGCTGTTTAAATGTGTTACCTGTTAGAGTGATAATACGATCGATCAGAGGTTCTCCATCACAGACGGCCCGTTTTATGGCTTGTAGTGAGCCGACATTTTGTACTAACAGGCCAATATCCGCAGGGATACTATTAGCGGGCACTTCTTTATTGGTCAGAAGTTTAATCAGTTGTTTTTCACCACCTGAAGGGTATTTGGTTGGTACAACTCGTATAACAATATCTTTGTGAGCTGCGGCTTGTTCAAGTGCTTTAATCGCTGTAGGTTTATTATCTTCAATACCAATAATGGTCAATTTAGGTTTTAAGATGTGCTCAACAATTTCGATGCCTGTAATCACTTCATCGGCGTGAGTCTGCATCAGCATATCATCGGCTGTGATATAAGGTTCGCACTCTGCCGCATTCACAATCAATATTTCAGTACGGGCAAGTCCGGACTGAATTTTCTTGGCTGTTGGGAAACCTGCGCCGCCCATTCCAGAAATACCAGCCTGGCGGATGATCTCGATTAGCTCATCTGGTGAGCAATTGGTAAAGTTAATTTTTGTGTCGCGTTCAATCCAACGATCTTCACCATCGGGTTCAATCACAATACACATTTCTGATAAACCAGAAGGGTGCGCGATAGTACGCGGCTCTACCGCTGAAATGGTGCCAGAGGTCGGAGCATGAACTGGCAGCATAAAGCTAGTATCGTATTTAGTAAGCGGCTGCCCTTTAAGAACCTTATCCCCTTGGCTGACAATTACTCTCCCTGGCTTACCGATATGTTGCTTAACCGGTAGAATTATCTCGTGAGGAATACTTGCCGAAGTAATGGATTGCTTGGTGGACTGAGCTTTGTTTTCCGGCGGGTGTATACCGCCAGGGAAGTCCCATAAAGCGCCTGATTTAATTTGTTCGATGAGTGACAACATACCAGTCCTTAATTCACACTATTCTGCGTTTTGGCAGAATCGGTAATATCCACAACAGGAATTACGTTGAGTTGCCACTTCCAATTCGCTGTAGTGGTTTCTACTGGAATCATTTCGATACAATCTGTTGGGCAGGGCGCGACACACAGGTCACATCCAGTACATTCATCCTTAATTACCGTATGGAGTGCTTTTGTTCCGCCGACAATGGCATCAACAGGACAGGCTTGAATACATTTGGTGCAGCCAATACACATATCTTCATGAATAAACGCGACAGTTTTGACATTATCTTGCAAATCATGGGCAGAGTCTGTGGCCTCAACGCCCATCAGATCGGCTAATTTCTCAATCGTGGCTTGGCCTCCTGGTGGACATTTATTAATTGCGTCACCACCCGCTATAGCTTCGGCGTATGGGCGACAACCAGGGTAACCACATTGGCCACATTGAGTTTGAGGCAATATATCATCGATTTGATCGACAATCGGGTCGGCATCAACCTTAAAGCGGATTGAAGCAAAACCTAAGATAGCGCCAAATACAGCGGCAAGTCCCGCAATAACTAAAATGGCAATCATGATCGCGCTCATTAGAGTTTTACCAATCCAGTGAAGCCCATAAATGCCAATGACATCAGGCCTGCGGTGATCATGGCAATCGATGCGCCCTTAAAAGGTGCGGGAACATCGGCGGCGGTAATACGCTCACGCATTGATGCAAAAAGGATTAGCACCAATGAGAATCCAACGGCGGCGCCAAATCCATATATGAACGACTCAATGAAGTTGTGATTTTCATTGATGTTGAGCAAGGCAACACCCAGCACTGCACAATTAGTTGTAATGAGTGGTAAGAAAATACCCAGAAGGCGGTACAGTGTTGGGCTGGTTTTGTGTACCACCATTTCGGTGAACTGCACAACAACAGCAATGACCAGAATAAAGCTCATGGTGCGAAGATACTGTATCCCCAAAGGTAGCAGAATATAGTTTTCAACAAGATACGCGCACACTGAAGCAAGGGTTAGAACAAAAGTGGTCGCTAACCCCATTCCTATTGCTGTTTCCAGCTTCTTAGAGACGCCCATAAAAGGGCACAGCCCCAAAAACTTTACCAGTACAAAATTGTTAACCAGCACAGTGCCGACCAACAACAAAACATATTCGGTCATAGTTATATATTTAAGAGATTCCGATCCCGATATTATCCTGCTTTGCTGAGTTAATAACAACCAACGAAAGCTAGGGTTTTGTATGGTTGAATAAAAATTATACGGGATCTTATCAGTTTTGGTGACATATTCATGTTTAACTCAGTTAAATGGTTCTTAAACTCCATTCTTAACAGAATAAATGGATCTCAAAAAGAAGTTTTTATAGCGGTAAGGAATATAAAATGAGGACCACAGATTAGAGTTTGATAACCTTTTTAAGCTGATTTTAAGCTCAAAGTGTCACTAATGGGGGAAGGGGGGAAAGATCAATCAGGGGTAAAGAGTTTTGATGATCAAATAAATACAAACGACTTTTCTGGTTTTGTAAAATGTCTTTAATCTGTATCAGCTTTTTTAAAGCGTAAAACCGATGTACATAGCGACGAGTTTCCGCTGGCAATTTAAGCTCAGAAAAATGTCGGCTTTCTGCTTGATTTATGGCTCGTGCAACTCGCCCCTCGCCTGCGTTATAGGCAGCCAGTGTAAGTGCTACATCATCAAACTTGGTGTATAAAAATTGCAAATATAGAATAGCGGCTTCTGTACTGGCTTGAACATTAAGACGTTGGTCTTTTGCAGCGCTGACTTGCAGTCCAAAACGTTTTGCTGTGGCCGGCATAAGTTGCCATAAGCCTACAGCATTTACATGGGAGACTGCGGAGGGGTCGTAAGAAGATTCCAGCATGGGAATAAGAATAAAGTCAGTTGGAAGTGAATGTGCTTTCAGCTTATCAGCGATTTTATCTATTAGGCTTTGGTTGTTTTTTAAATGTACTTCAATCTGAGTTTTGTAAGGGGACAATACCTGCCATTGAGTATCAATATCTGCTGTCGTGGGTGAAGCATTGAGAAAGCTTAGCTTAAAGCAATACAATATCATCAATTTTGCCACCAGCCAAAGGAGTGGTAAAGGGCGATACCTGTTTGACACCATTAGCCTGATAGTTGCTCTTGATAAGTATGTTGTTCGGCGCTGGTGAGTGATGCCATTAGTTCATGAAAGCTAGCGCTAGTTTGACCATTTTCATGATTAAGTGCTTGGCATCGTTTGACCATATTTTCTAATTGTTGCCACTGATACCTGACTTTTTTTGCAGCATAAGAGGGAAGCGCTGCAAAGAATTGCTCCGTACCAGTTTTATCTGCTGATAGTTGAAGGTTTACCATTATTTGGCTGCGCTGCTGTGCATGGCGGTGTAACTGCTCAAGTAGAGGTTGCTGTAAAGCGAGGTTTTGCTCAAGTTTGTCTGCATCAAAAGATAAATACAGTGATTTTTGTTGTTTTAGCAGCACTTCGAGTCTTTGATACGACTTAAAGTCATGGACTAATGTATTGAAAAAACTCTGTATTAAGTGTGAAGTTTTTGATGTCATTGCCCTATCCTCAGTCGTATTAATCGTGACCAGTATGAAATTGAAGAACAGCTTTAGATAGTGCTTGGGTATTGAGTGACAATTCTCCATTTGCTAGTGCATCGCGCACTCTAACAACTTTTTCCATGTCTACGTCTGCCAAAGACTGCATCTCAGCCTGAGCTTGTTCAAGCGCTGTTACATTAATGTCTAATTTAGGTTGAGCGCTTGGCTTTACACTAGTGGGTTCGGCTGCTTTTTTTGGGGCTTGGTCGAGGTTACTTTGGGTAACATGTCCACCTGTAACTTTGTCTATTTTCATCAATGTTATCCTCATTTTTCGTGCTTACAATTACAGTGCGACCATAGCAAAGCGGTTATTAAGTTTGATTGACGCTATTTTAGATTTACCGCAATTGAGCTAGCGTTGACGACAAGAAAATAAAAGAAATGATAACTCCAGTCCAAAAATTAGAATTGAGTCTCCACTTGGTTTAGCCCTGTCACAATGGCTTTGATCTCCTTTTCCGATGAGAGATTCTTAATATCGATTTGTTGTCCTAATGTTCCTTGCTCCAATGCGACCCCTTTAGTGGTAGCAGTAAATCCATTTTTTGAGGCTGTGACAATGACTTGATTACCTTTCTCTACGAGCGGTGGTGACTCCAGCTGTTGTGGGTTGAGGATTTGACCTGAACGAATTCGCCGTAGTGCAAGCTTCCCTGTGGCTTCGGAGACTTGAGTCAAAAAATCTTGTTCTCTGCTTAATGTTCGCCATTCAAGTTTTAGATCTTTTGCAGCAATCGTTTGTTGACGACGAATCCCAGTATTTGTCACCACGAGGTTAAGGCCTAATTCTGCTTTTATGGTGATATTGATTCGCCAGTCAACAGTGGTGGATAGACAACTCACCGACCTTTTTAGAGTTCCAACAGGAAGCGCTTTGTTGTCTGAACCAGTGACGGTTAGTGGTTCAGGACAGGGGGGTAAATGGTTTGCTGAGGCTGGTACTCGAACCTGAAAATCAAGTGAGTGCATTCCCCAATGACGAGCATTAGCTTGACGCTTGACTTGGTTTTTGAAGTCTTGTTCGACCACCTGAACAATTGCTTGGTATGTGGGGCTATTTTCGTTGGCCAAAACGGTATTGGCTAACAGCAAGGCGACCAACCCAAATGCTCGTATTAAAGGGGAAATAATCATTTTTCCTCCGTTGGTATAGGCTTCCGTAATCCGGAAGTGCCCTTTCCTTTTTTCTATGTAAGCCATTGTTATGAAAGCCTTAATTTTATGGCACGTATTTTGTTTGATTTAAGACTATCTGAGCCGACAGCATAAGGAAAGATAAATGGCTATTTCATTTGATAATGCGTTAGGAGTTCATCCTGACACTCTGAATTTTCGAGTTCAGCGTACCAAAGTACTGGCCAGCAACCTAGCAAATGTTGATACACCGGGATACTTGTCTCGCGATCTTAGCTTTACCACAGTTATGGATCAGATGTCCTCAACTGGTGTGAGCAAAAAAAGCCCTAAGTTGTTGGTATCTTCTATGTACTCAATACCCTACCAGAACAGCAAGAATGGTAACACGGTAGAACTTGGTGTTGAGCAGGGAAAGTTTGCCCAAAACAACATGGATTTTCAGACCAGCCTGACATTTCTAAATATGAAGTTTTCAGGATTAGCTAAAGCGATAGAGGGACGTTAATTATGTCATTTACCGATATTTATTCGATTGCTGGTTCGGCGATGAATGCTCAGACAGTGAGGTTGAATACGGTTGCAAGTAATCTCGCCAATGCAGATGCCGCATCTGCAAATGAAAAAGACGCATACAAAGCATTAAAACCTGTCTTCGCGACTGTTTATAACAAAACGCAACTAAGTGCGAGTAAAGATAGTTATCCAAATGCTGAGGTTCGGATTGTCGATGTGGTGCAGAGTTCGAGTCAAGCTGAGCAGCGTTTTGAGCCAACCAACCCTTTGGCAAATGACCAAGGCTATGTGTATTACCCTGATATTGATGTTGTGGCAGAGATGGCGGACATGATGTCGGCGACACGCAGTTTTGAAACCAATGTTGAAGTCCTAACTAATGTCAAAAGTATGCAGCAAGGATTGTTGAAATTAGGGCAGGGTAGCTAATGAGTATTACTCCCAATAACGCTTTAAATTTTGATACTCCAATAGGCTCAGCATCAAACACCAATGGTGTATCAGGTAATCCACAAGATGCCAATAGTGCCACGTCACTAGAAAACGAATTTATTAGTTTGATGGTGGCTCAGATCCAAAATCAGGATCCACTCAATCCGCTTGATGGTACTGAATATGTTAGCCAGCTTGCGCAGTTTTCTCAGGTTCAGAGTACCGAGAATATAGCGTCAATGATGAAAAATAACACGGTATTGCTCGATAACATGCAAGTTTTGTCAACTGCTGGGCTAGTAGGACAAACCGTTTATGTTTCATCCAATGAATTTGAGTTAGATGAAGGGCAACAGAGGGGAAAAGTAGAACTGCAACATCCTTCTAGCCAGGTCAATCTGACGATCACAGATGAGTTTGGTCAAGTGACACCTCTTTCTCTGGGCGCTCATCCAGCGGGTGATGTCGATTTTTCTATTAACCCAGAGTCTCTAGGGTTGAAACCTGGTAAATACACAGTATCTGTTCAAATTCAGGAAGGTCAATCTGCACCTAACTTATTGTTAGCTGGTGAGGTTGAGCAAGTGAGAATCCCTAGTTCTGGTGGCTCCGCACAGGTCAATGTTCAAGGTGTTGGCAGCGTTCCATTTTATCAAATTACCCAATTTGGTGCTTAACCAATAAGGAAAATAGAGGTTAATTATGAGTTTTAATATTGCCCTAAGCGGCTTGGATGCAACAAATACAGAGCTGAATACTATCAGCCATAACATTGCCAACGCATCGACTTACGGATTTAAAGGAGCACGTACCGAATTTGCAGCTGTATACAATGGCATGCAGCCTGGTGGAGTCGAAGTAGCATCTATTTCGCAGAACTTTGATAAAAATGGCTCTGTAACGGGTACTGGTCGAGCAATGGATTTAGCAATCAATGGTGGTGGATTTTTTGTCACCAAAGATAGTGCTGGCCAGCTTCTTTACACTCGGTCAGGAGTCTTCAATACAGACAGAGACAACTATGTGATGAGTAATACTGGTGCCAAATTGCAAGGTTATAGTGTTGATGGCAATAATAATCTTCTGACAGGTGTGACTGGTGATATCAAGTTGTCGACGTCTTCGTTGGCTGCACAAGCGACGGATAAAATGGCGTTTATTGCCAACTTTGATGCGACCAATGAGAGCATTGATACCGCCCTTAATCCATTTGACTCTGACAATACAAAATCTTTCCATTCTTCATACACAACCAAAGTGTTCGATTCTCAGGGTAAGCCCCATACCGTGACTCAATACTTTACTAAAACGAGTGACAACTCGTGGCAAGTGAATGCTCAGGTAGATGGCGGAAAAGCGGTTGTATCTAACATTACTATGACGTTCAACCCAGATGGATCGCTAGCCACACCAACTAGTGCTTATCAGGTTGCGTTTCCTGCTACTGGAGCAAACCCTGTAAGCATTGACATCGACTTATCAGGCAGTACTCAATTTGGTACTGAGTTTGGTGTAAGTACCAATAATCCTAATGGTTACACTTCAGGCGAGCTTGCGGGAGTACGTGTTGAGGATAACGGTATGGTTTACGCCACATACACGAATGGTCAGTCACAACTTCAAGGGCAATTAGTGCTAGCCAATTTTGCTAACCCTCAAGGATTATCGACAGTCAGCGGTACGGCTTGGACTCAGAGCTTTAGCTCCGGCGCCCCAGTTGTAGGCGTTCCAGGATCGGGCACATTGGGTGAATTGACCCCTGGTGCACTTGAAGGATCCAATGTCGATTTGACTAGTGAACTGGTTAACTTGATGACAGCGCAGCGTAATTATCAAGCCAATGCCAAGACTATTTCGACTAATGACAAGCTGACCCAAGCTCTATTTAACGCGGTTTAACGGAGCTTAATATGGACAGTTTGTTATTTACCGCCACTTCTGGAGCCAGTCGAGTACTTAAAGCGCAGCATGTCCGTTCAAACAATTTATCCAATGCCGATACAGCTGGATTCAGAGCGGATATGGAACGCGTATCGAGTATACCACTGCAAGGGTCAGGTTTTGATGGTCGCACCTTAGCAGTGACCAACTCTGCATCGACTCGATTTGACTCCGGTGACGTGATCAAAACCGGACGAACTTTGGATGTGGCTGTGATGGGAGAGGGCTATTTGACAGTACAGACCCCAGAAGGTCAAGAAGCCTACACCCGAGCAGGTAATCTCAAGGTTGATCAAGAGGGTGCACTCACCGTTAATGGCTTTGCTGTTATTGGTGATGGAGGGGCTCTGGTATTACCGGAATACCAAAAAATTGAGATAAGTGAACGTGGACGCATTTCTGTTGTGCCTCCTGGTGGTGGAGCGGAGCTTGAAGTCGGAACCCTTAAACTGGTTAAACCTGATTCGACTCAGCTTGAAAAGCGCAGTGATAGTTTGCTTCACAGTGTGGATGGTAACCCATTTGCACAAGATCAAACGGTTCAAATCGCTCCAGAGCATATCGAAGGGAGTAACGTATCGGCGATTGATGAGTTGCTCAATGTTATGTCATTGACACGAAACTTTGAAATGCAGATACGGATGATGAAAACCGCCGAGACATTAGCTCAGGCCGGAAACAAATTGATCTCGCCGCGCTAGCGGTGACATAAGGAGTAGGAAATGCATTCAGCGTTATGGGTTAGTAAAACGGGAATGGCAGCGCAAGACACGAAAATGACTGCCATTTCTAACAATTTAGCCAATGTTAATACGGTTGGTTTTAAGCGTGATCGAGTGGTGTTCGAAGACTTGTTCTATAGCATTCAACGTCAACCAGGAGCCCTTGTTGACCAGGTGAATCAATTACCAACAGGAGTTCAGCTCGGCAGTGGCGTTCGCGTCGTGGGGACGCAAAAAGTATTTACCCAGGGGAACACTCAAAACACCAATCAAGAACTAGATTTGGCTGTAATGGGGCAAGGTTTTTTCCAAATAGAAAATACAGATGGTCAAATTATGTATTCACGTAATGGCCAGTTTCATGTTAATTCGGAAGGCTTGATGGTCAATAGCCAAGGCTTACCGCTTGAGCCACAAATTCAGATACCAGAAAACGCGTTGTCGGTTTCTGTGGGTGTAGATGGCACTGTCTCGGCAACCTCAGCAGACAGTAATGCACCTGAAGATCTTGGCCAAATCACGTTAGCTAAATTTATCAACCCAGCGGGTCTTGAAGCCTTGGGTGGCAATTTGTTTCGTGAAACCGAAGCCAGCGGACAAGCGGATGAGCTGATTGCAGGTGAAGATGGGGTTGGTCGAATTAAGCAAGGCGCATTAGAAGGAGCCAATGTACAGGTGGTAGAAGAAATGGTCGATATGATAACCACTCAACGCGCTTATGAAATGAACGCCAAAGTAGTGTCGGCTGCTGACGACATGCTCAAGTTTGTTGCTCAATCGTTGTAATGACTTATTGATGAAAAAGGAACAGGGAATGCAGGCATTTTTGAGAGTGTTGCCGCTAGTCATCCTGCTTGGAGGATGTGCTGGTCGACAGGAGTTCACACCTCCAAAACCAGATGAAGAGAAATATGCCCCGCCGGAGCTGGATTATTCTTTGCCCGCCGCAAGTAAGGGTAGCCTCTATCGTCATCAATACACCATGACCTTGTTTCAAGACAGAAGAGCATATCGTGTTGGCGATATGCTCACTGTTGTTCTTTTTGAAGAAACGGAATCAAGCAAGAAGGCGGATACAAAGTACGGTAAGAACTCAAGCGTTGGGTTTGCGGTGCCAACTTTTGGTACAAAAACCATCGATGAGTTGGCTGCCAGCATAGACGCCGAGAGAGGATTTGACGGCAGTGCGTCAAGTTCTCAAGGTAATAAGCTCGAAGGTGCGATAACAGTAACTGTCCATGAAGTGTTACCTAATGGGGTTTTGCGGATCAGCGGAGAAAAATGGATTCGCCTTAATCAAGGTGATGAGTTTATTCGCCTGACGGGTATGGTTCGTGTTGATGATATTAATCGCAATAATCAGGTGTCGTCGGCGCGAATTGGTGATGCTCGTATTACTTATTCGGGACGGGGAGCTTTATCCGATAGTAATGCCCCTGGTTGGTTGAGCCAATTCTTTAATAGCCCATGGATGCCGTTTTAATGAAACAATTATTAGTTCAATATATAAATTGCCTAAATTTACCTGGGTTAAAAGCAACGCTGGTTAGCAGCTTGGTTGTGTTGTTGTTTGGTGCAGTATTGCCGGCACATGCTGAAGTTAAGATCCCAGTGATGGACTTAGTGGATATTCAGGGTATTCGTCAAAATCAACTGGTGGGTTATGGGCTGGTGGTTGGTCTTGACGGACAAGGAGACCGCAACCAGGTCAAGTTTACGGCCCAGTCTATCACCAATATGCTGCGTCAGTTTGGAGTGCAGATTGACGACAATACAAACCCGAAATTGCGCAATGTTGCTTCAGTGAGTGTGACGGCCACCGTTAAGCCTATGGCAGGGGTAGGGCAAGCTTTGAATGTCGTGGTTTCTTCAATTGGAGACGCCAAAAGCTTGCGTGGTGGCACCTTGCTACTCACTCCTTTACGAGGTATTGATGGTGAAGTTTACGCTGTAGCGCAGGGCAATCTTGTAGTTGGGGGCGTGTCTGCCAAAGGAAAAAGTGGCTCTAAAGTGGTGGTAAATACGCCAACGTCTGGCCGCATTCCAGGTGGAGCTATTCTAGAGCGTGAGGTGCCAAATGACTTTGCTGACAGTGATAATGTGGTACTCAACTTAAGAAAACCAAGCTTCACTACAGCCAAGAATATTAGTCGAGAAATTAATAATATTTTTGGTCCTAAGGTTGCTGTGGCAGAGAACAATGCTCGGATTAAAGTTAAAGCCCCTAAAGACAGTCAGCAGCGGGTAGTAATGATGTCAATGCTAGAGGATATCAGTGTGAATCAAGGTCGTAAGCCGGCTCGTGTGGTATTCAATTCTCGTACTGGTACGGTTGTGATTGGTAAAAGTGTCAAAGTCAGTGAAGCTGCAGTCAGTCATGGTAATTTGACTGTTACCGTTGCTGAGTCCCAGCAGGTGAGCCAACCCAACGCCTTTGCGCAAGGTCAAACCCAAGTAGTCGATAATTCACAGCTCAACATTACCGAAGAGCGTAGCCAAATGGTGATTTGGCCACCGGGGACTGAATTAAACACCATAGTTAATGCTGTTAACAGTTTAGGAGCAACTCCAACGGATTTGATGTCAATTTTGCAAGCATTACATGAAGCGGGTGCTTTGAATGCCGAACTTGTGGTGATTTGAGGGGATTTATATGAAACTGGATGAGTTAAACCAACAACCATCGATGAGCTCTGTCCTCTATCACGACAATAGCGCACTCGATCAAATAAAACACAACCCTCATTCAGCGCAAGCTTTAGAAAAGGTTGCGGGACAGTTTGAGGCAATGTTTTTGCAAATGGTACTTCGCCAGATGCGCAGCAGTAGTGATGTTTTGGCTGATGAAGACAGCCCTTTCTCAAGCCAAAAACAAGGTGTGTTTCGCGATATGTATGATGGTCAATTATCGATCGAAATAGCCAAAAAACAGCATGCGGGGATTGCTGATATGTTAGTTAAACAGCTTGGTCCTTCGATATCTGAAGTTGAATTTCAAGCTACTGTCATGCAGCCGTCTGCTAATGACCAAACTGCTGAACTGGAAGAAATATCACGCCTTAAACATTCAACTGTTTCTGATTCGACGCAATCACTTCACTCCTTTAGAGATTCAGTCGCCTCAGTTAGACAAGTTTTGGGTGAAATCAGCGCGACGACAGCGTTTGCTCAACCATTGATTCGCAAAGGGGAGCTGTAAATGAATTTGGTTAATATTGCCTTATCAGGCCTAAATACCAATCGAGTTGCATTGGATGTGACGGCGCAAAACGTCTCAAACATTAATACGCCAGGGTATAGCCGCCAACAGGCGCTAATGGCGTCTGTCGCTGGCGCTAAGCATGATAACCTCAGCGCAGGTTCAGGTGTAGAAGTCGCAAGTATCCGGCGAGTAACTGATGAGTTCTTGATTAAACAGACTTGGGCAACGCAAAGTCAGTCTGCTTATGCGACACGTTACAACACGAATATGAGTCAATTAGAAAATACACTTGGAGCAGATGGCTTTAGTCTTTCTGCGGGTTTAGACACATTATTCTCGGCCTTAAACGATGCGACTGTGAAACCTGAATCTATCCCATATCGTCAACAGATAATCAATGAATCTGAAGCATTAGCCCGTCGATTTAATACCCTGACAGAGTCTTTGTCTCACCAGCACAAAGATATGAATGATCAGCGCAGCGCTGGGATAGCCCACGCGAATAGTCTGATGAGTAATATTGCAGATATCAACAAGCAGATTGTTGAAATCAAAGGTACGGGTGGGAACCCAGCCCAGTTACTCGATACTCGTGATAATTTAATTGGTGAGTTATCTAAAGTGGTATCGGTTAAAACAACGTCTCAGGCAGATGGTAGTCTTCAAGTTACCTTGTCTTCAGGGCAGCCCTTAGTGATGGGAGCTGATGCAGCGAAACTTAAGACAACACCCGACCCAAGTGATCCCTACCTAGCTTTGGTACAGGTAGAGTTTGGTGTGCAGAGTTTTGCTACAACAGGGGATTTGGGGGGCCAAATCGGAGCACTCAGCGATTACCAAACAGAGGTACTAAAGCCTTATCTAGGTGCGATTGATGACATGGCTAAGGCCTTGGCTGATGAATTTAATGCCTTGTTTGTAACAGGTAAAGATCTCAATGGTAATGGTGGAAAACCCTTGTTTAGCTTCGATGCAGCTAACCCCGCCGCGAGCTTGACGATTACAGACCTCAACCCAGAGCAATTGGCTTTATCCGCTGATGGTAACCCAGGTAATGCGGATGTGCTGGATAAGCTAATTGCGGTCAGCAACAAAAATGTTGCCATCAGCGGGTTTGGTTCTGTCAGTCTCAATGATGCCTTTGCGGCTATCGTTGGTGAGACGGCAATACAAGCGCGGCAGGCTGATGCAGACTATCAAGCCAAATTGGCAATGAATCAGCAAGCGGTTGCAGCGCGTGATAATGTCAGCGCTGTCAACAGTGATGAGGAGGCGGCTAACTTGATGACATTTGCTAATGCCCATCAAGCCAACATGAAAGTAATCAGCACGGCCAACCAGCTGTTTGATTCAGTCCTTCAATTATTCTAGGTACAGGGAATTCAGATGCGAATCAGTGATACTCAATTTAGCCACATGATGCTGCAAAGTTTGCAACTTAATAATGCCGGTTTAGGTAAAGTGATGCAGCAAATGTCAACCAGTGAACGTTTGACTAAGTTGTCGGATGACCCGATGGCGTCCGTGAAGTTACTTAATCTCGACCGTGAAGGTTCGGCTATTAATCAATACAAAAGTAATATCGCTAATGTCAAAACGGCTCTCAACAGCCAGGAAGTCCATTTAGACTCGGTTAACGAGAGCCTTAAAAGGATGAATGAGTTAGTACTTTGGGGAGCTAATGGCACACTGACTGATGATGAACGAACGGGTATGGTTACCGAATTGGAAAGTCTTCGTGCGTCGGTAGTTTCTTCCTTTAATGCTCAAGACGAAGAGGGACGTTACTTATTTTCTGGAACCAAAACAGATACGCCTGCATTATCAAATGTGGGCGGAAGTTATGTGATTGAAGGAAATAGCGATAAGCGAGTAGTGACGGTTGCTAAAGGTGTGACGATGGAAGCTAATATGACAGCAGTGGAAATTCTTGATCTTGGTGGTAGCCATGTTTTGAATGAACTTGATGCCATTATTGCTGAGTTTAAGGCACCAAGCGCAGCATTTCGAAGTACTGTCGAGACTGCATTAAGTACTATTGAAGCAACGTCAAGTCAGGTACTGGCCGCTATGACCCAAATGGGTGGGCGTCATAATAATCTCGATCTTATGGACAGTGCTCATGGTGAAAACAAGTTGTTTGTAGATAAAGTGAAAGGCGATCTTTCGATGCTAGATTATGGCGAAGCTTCGGTGCGCCTGAGTCGGTATATGACGGCATTGCAGGCGACTCAAGCCAGCTATGTGAAAATTGATGGCCTGAATCTTTTTGATCGTATTTGAGAACCCCACTATGGTAATGAGTACTCTAGAGGTTCGTCCGCAGAATGTGGCTTTAACCACACATGATAGAACCTCAATTTCTCCTCCTCGCTTTTCACACCCTAACAGTGATGTCAACGCCACTAAAGTGGTCTCTCATCATCAAGCGCCAGCATCATTTTCTGTATCGGGAATGTTACTGACTCAAGGGCAACAAAATGCAACTTCGTTGCAGATAGCTACTCGTTCGTATCAGGTGATTGGCGTTGAGCTGACGAAAATCAAGCAAGGTCTTACCCGTGCAATGCAGATGGGTAATGCACAATCGTCGTCTTTACAGCAAGGGTTATCGAGTTCGAAACGCACCATTGAACAAGCTATAGATACAGCTCGATTTGATGGCAAAAAGGTGATTGATAATCAGTTGGTACTTAAACTTAATCAAGCAGATATGCGGCGCTTTTCTATCCCAGGTCTCGACATTCATCGTTTAGGTGATAAAGCTGAACAAATCCGCTTGGATTTCCCGCAAGGTCACTCAGTAATGGTTGAGTTTGATGGCCAATCAGAGGGGAAGCAAGTTGTTAAAATGCTTGATCGTAGCTTGATTCCACTTGGACTGCGGGCCTCTCTTTCTCAGCAAGGGACTATCATTTTTGAAGCATCTGAAAAAGCTTATGGTCAGATGCAAAAACAGGTTCGAGTCACAGGTCAAGGCCATCGCTTTCCCGCAGGGCAATCCAATGTGATGACCTTGCAAGCTGAACCTGAAGGCGTAGCAGAACTTAGCTTTGAGCTAGGCTCTCGTGCAGGTCTAAAAAGCAGTATTGCTCAAGTTAATAAGTTGTTATGGCAAGCACGTCAAGGCCTGGAACAGGCAAGTTCCATTAAGGCTGAACTCAATGGGAAAATGCAAGCTTTGCACCAAAGCTCTGCAGTGATTTCGGCAAATCAGGTAGAAGATAAGCTCAAGGCATTTGATCCATCCAGTGGAGGTTTTTCTAATGTATTGATGTCTCTTGGCGCACAAGCTAATGTTAAGCGCCACTCTGTGGTGGCACTGCTGAGAGACTAGAAATCCATTAACATATCCAAGAAAACTTTCCTTGAAGCAGGGCTGTTGTCTCTATGCGTTATGAACTCGACATGCTGATCTGCATTTGCAGACGTTGATAGCCCAATGCTCCAGAGCGCTTTTAATTGGTTAGGAACGATTGAGTAACGTACGTCGATAATCCGCAACGGGTTTTCAGGATCTTGTGCGATAAAGCCGTGTGAAAAATGGCGAAAACGCTCAATATCCTTGGTTTGTTGTGAGCCAGTATCAAGCCAAGGCAAGTCCCTTGTAATGTCTAGTTTATCGATAGATTCACCAGAGTATACCTTTGCCGTTGTACCCATCCTGACGGCATCAACAAAGTACTTGTCTTCAGTTTCATAAATTACTTTCCACAGTATAATATTGGCGAAACTAGGCTTGGCTTCCATTCGAAGTGGTACATGCTGACGTTTTTTTGCCAGTTGCCAGCCTATCTCTTCCGCTCTGTCTCTTTGAAACATCCCAATGGTTGGATAGAGCAGAGCCCAAAAAAAAGCGATGCGTGCAAACCATGAATTTTTCTTTAACACGGTGAATATGAGCAAGATGATAATCGGCAACGTAAACGCAGGATCTATGATTGAGATTGTATTCCAAGCGAAGCGTTCGTTAGTGAGTGGCCAAAACAATTGGGTGCCATAAGAAGTGCAAAAATCAAGTAAACCATGGGTGCCATAACCTAATGCGCAATAAAGCCAACTTTGTTTAAATGATAATCCGTGTTTTTTGCCGATCAATGGATGCAAAACCAAAGCGCAAATCAGACTTCCGAATGGAACAAATAGTAGTGAATGGGTAAATTGACGATGAAATTCTAAAAACAACAAGGGATCATGTGATGATCGAATTAGAACGTCTAAATCGGGTGCCATGCCAGCGAGTAAACCCAATATTCCAGCAACAACTAAGTGTTGCTTCTTACTCACTGATTGCGGTAATGCTGCGCCCAGCAAACCTTGTGTTAATGGATCCATTACTTCTCCAGTTGCTAACTATCGATACTGACATTATATCCTGCAGGTTATGACTAAAGTACGTGGTGTGCCAGTAAGAAGTGCACAACTTCAAATGATTCATGATATTAAAACCTAAGCTTGAGCTGGAGTGGTGCTCTGAGTCTGATTTATAGACTAGACTTTACTGATAGCATTTTGTGAAGACAGAGGAGAAGGCAATGATGCCAAAGGCCTTGAGCTTGATTTTATTTCTTTTCGTGGCGATAGGGCCCGTAAAGGGCAACGAAGTGATCTTAAGTGCTGATTTGTGGTGTCCATATACTTGCGAACCATCTGCAAAAGATAAAGGAATTTTGGTCGATGCGATTGAGAGTATTTTGCAACAGTCTGGTCATAAACTTGATTATCAGCTAGTCAATTGGGCCAGAGCGATTAAGATGACACGGAGTGGAAAGTATGACGGTATAGTTGGTGCTTATATAAGCGATGCGCCAGATTTTGTTTTTCATACCGAGCCGATTCAAATTTCTAAAATGTGTTTTTTTGTAAAAAAAAATGATCAATGGAAATATTTTGGTAAGGATACGTTAAAAAACCGCAAAATATCTGTTGTTAATGCTTATTCATACGGTGAGTATTTTGATAACTATATCGTGAAAAATCATAATCAAGGGGATAAGTCGATTGTCCAAATTTCAGGGATGGATATAACACAGACGCGAGTTGAACAGCTTAATAGTAACCAGATTGATACAGTATTAGAGGATTGGCGAGTCTTTCCATATAACATAAGTAACTATAAAAAAAATAATGAAGTTCAGGGAGATATGGAATTTAAAAATGTTGGTTGCTTGCCTGGTGAGGGGCTTTATATCGCCTTATCTCCGGGTAGTAATACATCTAAGGGTTATGCAGAAATTATCAATAAAGGCCTCAAGCAGCTAGCAGATTCAGGTAAGTTGAATGAAATCATCAGCCGCTATGAATGAATATAATTTTAACTTTTTCTTCAAAAAACCCGATATCAGTAAGCTGATATCGGGTTTTTCATTACTTATAAGCACTCAATTGATAATCATTTTTTAATGATCAAACTTAACTTAATTAAGGGAGTAATTGAGAAATTAGAAGCGGTAGCCAAGAGAAACTGAATAGCTCAGAGCTCTAGCATCGCTGAGGTGTTCGCTTAGCTCAACACCTGTATTAATAGCAAAGCTTTTGGAAAGGTTGAACTCAAAACCACCACCTGCTGCGAAGCTTTCATCTTCAATTTTTGATGTTGTGCGGCCTAATTGCTTATTTTCTATTTCCAATCGAGCGTAACCGACAGTTGCATAGGCACTGACAACTTCATTGATTCGGTATGTTGGGCCGATATGGAAGCTGCCATAGCTGCGATTTGTTTCTGAAACAGTGGTAATGGTTAGCCCTGGGTCAATGCGAGACCTAGAGTCACTATCTGCTGTGCCCGTTAAGCTAGCAATAAAGCCAACTGGACTAGTACCTTCATAACGGTATTTTAGAGTTAATCCATGTAGTGCGCTATCAATATGTTTGATGTCTGTTTGTGCATAACCAAGGCTAACGGTATGCTCTGCAGCCTGAGCATTAAACGTTGCTGCACCAAGTAGGGCTGCAATAGTAATGGTCTTTTTCATACATTTCTCTTTATCAATTGACATCCAGGCATATGGATGAATAGTTAAATAACTACTGACAATGATGTTAATAGAGTTGATTTGTAATACCAATACCTTAAGGGTGGGAACATTGTAATATTTCTTTAATATATGTTTCTGTCATTAATATTTTGATAATGTTATGGACTAAATAAATCTGATAACTCAATGTTTTTTGTATTTAAATAGTAAATATACTTTATGTTCTCTCGGTATGAATACATTTAAAAATTAAAGTTATAGATATGTTAAATTTGATAAAAAATTATTTTTAATGTTTTTATTTTGTTTGCAATATATTATTTAACGTTTGTCTTGGAAGATAAGATTATTGATGTGAACTTATTTATACTTGCTATGATTATTAATCATCTACCAAAAGGAAGATAAATAAATGAGGACTAATATTCTTTTATATTGCATTTCTTGTAATCATTCTCAATTATAAAAATAAAATTAAACATGCTAACGAGTTTTTCAGATGTTTTGAAATTTAACACAAAATTGAAACTACTTTCCTGTAAGTCGTGGGAGGGCATGCCCTCCCAATATTCGCTTACTCAGAAACTATTGCTCAGAAAGTCTTCTTCCAAGCCCTACTGCGTAGATGGCTGAGCGCGCCGCTAGCATAGGATCTTCTGATGGAGAAAAGCCTTTGCTTATCGCTAGTGGGTCAAAGTTCATGGTCGCGCAAGACCCTTCGCTTTCTGGGGTAGCTTGTTTTACGGTCAATCTTGCGACTGTCATGCTTTTGTTATCATCACTCCACTTGATATGCGGATTTAAAATATCGTCGCTTGGTTTGGCGAGCGTTAATACCATATCCCAAGAAACACCACCTTTTTTAAGGTTGGCTTGCATATTTTCTAAAAAGAAATCCGTTTGTGGCGTTTTGACTATGCCATGTTCACCTGAAGGGACAAATGACCAACGGACAGGTGTTTTCTTACCTTGGTTGTTCACCAAATAAAAGGTGTTAATGCTGTTGTATGTTGCACCTTCATAAGGGTGCAGTTGATCACTTAGAGCGGCATGATATTTTTTATATTCTTGAATTTCTGGATGACTTGTGACGAAGGCTTTTGTGGCTTCTGGACCATTTGCTTGAGCTTCAAGAAACGCCATAAAGTCTGCAACTGTTGAGGTTGGAAAGAAATGCTCGGTGTTCATACTCATCATATGAATGCTGTTATCAGCAGTGGTGATTTTAAAGGCAAGGCCATAATGCCCAGGTTTATTGTCTGCTGGATTGGCTTTACCGCCTTTATGCGATACTCGACCATACACCTTGGATGTTTCAGTAAATATAGGGCTGTTTGATAATTCCCTTACTGAGCTATCGACAGGTGTAAATTCACCCTCAAAGCAGAAGCCTTTGGTGTGGTTTCTACGTTTTCCTTCCGTTACACCAAATAGTTTCTCAAACGTATCTAGGTGTTGTGTTGGGCTTCTTTGTTCTTGGGCCAAGTTTGGTGTGGCAACTAAAGCTAGGCTGGTGGCTAAGGCAACTTTATTCAACATATCTCGATTCCTATTTTGGGCAATTAAATTGTGCACAATTTAATTTGTAACAAAAAATAATCTCTGTGTATACAAAATAATGATAATTTAATTATTAAATTTAAATGAATGAGGAAGAGCCTGAGGTGAAATAAGGCCCAAAAATGATGGTAAGTGCTTAGACAAGAAAGAAAAAGTACAAGAAGCAAACAAAGGCTAATAAGGTTGCCGACAGGGTGGGATAAATAATATAGGCGTCACGCTTATTGGTACGCTGAAAGCATAGGAAGCTCAGCAGCACATTATAGATAAGCAGTAAGGTGCTAATGGCAGTGCCGCCGTTTAGCGTTAGCTCATACAACTGGAAGAGAAATAAAGACAGCAATCCATAATCTATGACGATAAGCCATAAAAAGGCTTTTCGAAGTGGATCTTTTTTCACGGGCTGATGGACAAATTGAGACATGTGGATAATTACGCTTGAGTTATCAGGCGCCACTAGAGCGCCTGTTGGAGTTAAAGTTGGTGAAGAGGTAGTGTTTCTTTAGCAGACGCTTCGCGCGCGCCAATTACCTTGTGACGAACCACAGGTTGGTTCAGGGCTGCTTGTTGCTTGGCGTGCTCAATAGGATTGTTAGGCCTATCGGCAAAAAGTGTTTCCAAGATTTTGGCCGCTGGCGTGGTAAGAACAAAAAGTTCAATCCGGCGGTTTTCACTCGACTCAGGGTCGGAGTCGTTGAGCAAAGCCCTATCGGACATTCCTGTTACTTGCAATACGCGCTTGTCTGGCATGCCACCAGCGACCAGAGTATGTCTGGCAACATTGGCACGCGATGCAGACAAATCCCAATTTGAGCGTCGATCTAAATGCCCTATATAACGCGTAGAATCTGTATGCCCACTGATAATTACAGGGTTTTCAACCCGTTTGAAAATCGGAGCTAAGGCCAACAACAGGTCTTCAAAAAATGGCGTTAACTGGGATGCGCCACGGCTAAACATGTATTGACGCTCGTCATCTTGCAGCACAATTCGCAGGCCTTGAGGCGTGATAGAAACATGGACATTACCCTGCGCGTTGATTTGCTTAACTACGTCCTTGATCACTTTAGCGAGTGCGGCCAAGCGCTCCTGGGTGTCAAACTTGCCGGGAATAAGAGCATTTGTTTCTGGTCCATCACCATCCCCTTGAAAAAATGAACTGACCATGTGAGTCGAGTCATGGCGACTTGGCACCGAAGAATCGGTGGCCAAATCAATAGGCGAGATACTTTTTTGAGTATCAAATGGGTTGCCATTACTTTTCTCAAACACGCTAGCACTTTGAAGATGAGCCATAATCGCACGGCGATCTTCTTTATCGACAATTTGCATCACCCATAAGACCAAAAACAACGCCATGAGGGCGATCATAAAGTCGGCAAATGCGACTTTCCACGCTCCGCCACGATAGTCGTCGTGCTCTAGACTTTTGCTTCGCTTGAATACAACCTGTTGTTGTCTTTGCATGTTTACTCCTGCTCAGCGAGCCACTTCTCCATTTGGTTAAAGGTCGGCTTAATGTCTAACTGAATATGTTTACGACCAGCATCAATGGCTAGCAAAGTTGGTTTTTTCGCTGCATAAGCCACTAGCGTTGCTCTGACACATTCAAACGCCGTCATATTGCGTCTTACACGCTGCGCCATAGCATTACTTAAAGGGTCAAGGCAGCAATAACAGCCGAATATACCGATAAAGGTTCCGACCAGCGCGGCGGCGACATGGTAGCCAACCAGTGCAATTGAGCCATCAATAGCTTGCATCGTGATAATGATGCCGCCGACAGCCGCGAGAATGCCAAAGCCTGGCAATGCTTCAGCGGTTCGATGCATAGAACGCGATGGCAGCAACATTTCTGTCTGGATGGCTTCAATTTCTTGTTCTAAAAGGCCTTCTAGTTCATGAGGCGACATTTGTCCCATAGCCATTAAACGAAAGTTGTCGGTAATAAAAGAAATCAGCCGATAATCTGCGCCCACTTTGGGGTAGGCAAGAAAAATCGAACTGTGGTGCGGTGCTTCAATGTGAGAGTCGAGAAACTTAAACCCTCGGCTACGTCCAATTTCAAGCAAGTGATTGAGAAGGGCCATCAGCTCCATATAATACTGATACTCTTCTTTGGGTGCTGACATAGTGGCTTTAACTTGGCGACGCATTTCTTTGAGCACTTGAGGCGGATTACCAATAATCAGTGAGCCAACTGCTGCACCGATGATGATTAAAAATTCAGCCGGTTGCCAGATGGCGCCGAGCCGGCCGCCAGCCCACATATATCCGCCAAAGACACAGAGTAAAACGGTGATGGCTCCAAAAAACTTTTGCATGTGTGACTCCTAGGAGGATAAGTAGTGGTTGAGTTGTTTGAGTGCTTTCTTATGCAGCTGACAAATTCGCGGCGGCGTTAAATCAAGCACCAAGGCGATTTCATTAAGGTTGAGTTCGTGTTGATAAAACAAGGTCAGCAGCAGTTGATCTCGTTGAGGCAGCCTTTCTAGCGCCGCATCAAGGCTGCGGCGAGTATGCTCATGGTCCATGCCGTCATAACTGGCATTGGATTGTGTATCGACCCCATTTTCAAGCAACTGATCTAAGCTTTGCATTTCACCGGCAAGTGACGCATTTTGCCGCGTCAGCAAATCGCTTTTATCTGTCCCCAGCACTTGGATGATTTCGGCATCTGTGGGTTGACGTCCTAGCTTGCGCATTAAGTCTCGCGTTACGTCGTTTAGCTCATGAGCTTGTTGGCGGGTTTGGCGCGAGCGCCAATCAAGGCGGCGCAACTCATCTAAGATCGAGCCACGAATACGACAGACGGCAAAGGCCGGAAAGTTATCATCGTCGACATTGCCATAGCGACGTCCTGCTTCAAGCAAACCGATAAGGCCAATTTGCTGCATGTCCTCAATGCTACATTGTGGGCTCACATGTACTCTAAGTTGATTAACAATCCGGTTGACCAACACCTTGTGCTGTTTTAACAATGCGGCTTCATCTAAAGCGTTTTGTGCTGCGAGGCGTTGGCCTTGCATACCGTATTCCTGTTCAATGTTCATATCCAACATAGTCGCGCTCCTTATTGCACGACATATTTGGTCAGCAATACATCATCGATATCACGCACAATATCGGTCTTTTGAAATGCGAGTAAGACGGTCTGCTTTATTTCATTTTGTAGCTGGTCAATCGCACCATCTTGGCGCAGATCATCGTAGGTTTTATCGCTAAACAGTTTGAGTAGGGCATTACGTACTACAGGCATATAGTCATTGATATTTTCAATTCTCTTAGGGCGACGAGTTTCTACCGCGACTTCGAGCATCACGAAATGAGTTTGGCGTTTACCTTTGACACTCAAGACGATTTTCTCCAGAGCATGAAAGCTTGGTTGGTGCGCTCGGTTCGGATCTTCTGCTAAAAAACCTAAAAGTGAATCATCGACCCAAGAGTCTGCGTTCGCTTGCTGATGAGATTGTTTAACTAACCAGATACCACCAAAGACGGTGGTAGCAGAAACCAGAGCACTGGTTAGGATCATGGCGGCAAATACCGCGATCATTTGTTGTTTTGTCATTGCGCTATTCCTAGTTAAGCGTGAGTACTGAGCCAATGCTCTGACGGGCTAAGTGAAAGTTGATTGTCTGGGTCTTCGTTGCTGTCAAAGATCACCGCGTGTTGCTCGTCGTACCGATTCGATTGGCCTTGCGGGGTATCACCAGAGCCGACATTGACATCAACATGTAAAAAATTGTGATTTTGCAGCTCAGCTCTGAGCCTGTCTGAGACTTGCATCAGCGCTTCGCGTGTCGCTGAACTATTGGCATGGATTTGTACGCTCAGCTTGCCGCCTTCCACTCGAACCATTAAATCCATCTTGCCAAGTTCTGGCGGATCGAGGCGTATTTGCGCTTGCTGCAAATTTTGCTGCGCTTGAACAGACACCCTGTCATGTAGCACTTGCATCATTTGCTCGCCCCACTTGGCTGCACTAGTGTCGACTTTTATGGCTGCCCACTGAGCAGTGGGCGAGCTTGCCTCAAGGTTATTGCTTGGCTGTGCTTGAGTTTGAATGGGCGTGGCGCTTAACCCATTTTGTAGCGCGGTCATGGTGATAGGAGCTGAGCTTTCGATAGGCGGTGTACTTGCGGTCGCCACTTTGCTTGAAGCCGCGATATTGGTCAGAATATGAGTTGGGCTGGACTGCTGCGAAAGCGTTAAGTGAGTTTGCCCTTTTGCTGACATCGAGGGCTGAAATCCTGCTTCTATCCCAGAACTAACGCTTTTTAGATTGAGCGCCTCGTTTTCGCTACCAAAGCTTTGCGTATAAGGTAAAGCGAGCATTTGATGGGCGTCTGGTAGTTCAGCTACAGCATCTTGCGCATCGGTTTGGACCTCTTGCTTTGTGACTTTGGCCTGTACGAGCGAAAACCTTGTACTGAGTGATTGCGCTTCACCTGTTGTGCGTGCTTTTTGAACTGAGCCTTGCCCAGCTGATGCTTGCGGGCCCGATGCTTGCTCACTTGATGATTGCAGCTTTGACGGCATGGCGAGTGACGATGTTTGCATGGCTAAGACTCCAGATTCATGGCCAATTGATAGGCTTTGGCTCTTTCGTGCTGAGCATTGACCACATTAATGCCCGTTTCCATATCGCCAATGGCGTTATTGAGCGCCTCAAGAGCTAACTTATGCTCTGCTTTGACATCTGCAATTACAGCGACAAAGTTGGCATCCTTAAGGTAGGGTTTATGGACGGTTAGCAGTTCCCTTAACTGCAAGTCATATCGTTTTAGCGAATGCCAATCTTGGGTTTTGGTTGCAATGTGAATCAACTTAGCAAGATGGCGAAATCGCTCAGGGGAGACTTTATATTTGCTGACCAAAACTCATCCACCCTGCACGTATGTTATTCATTACATGTTCGACGTTAGTCAGCTTATCTAGGCTGTTATTGACGCTGGCGTGGTAAAGCTCTACTTGGCAAAAATCATAAAGCTGGTGGAGGCTTTGTGCGATTTCTCCACCATTATCACTGTCAAGGGCGCTATCGAGCCCAACCAAAATATTCATGCACTTATTGATGCCTGTCCCTTTTTCGGCCAGTCGACCTGAGGCAATGTGCCCACGTACGCGTTCAATTTCATTGAGCAGGCCGTCAATCAGCATGACCACCAATTGATGGGGGTTGGCCGCAGCGGCCTGTGCGTCGAGATCAACCTGTTGATAAGAGCTATAGCCTGAATCCATTAACATAAAACATCTCCTAATAGTGGTTAACCAAACAGCGATTGGGTTTGGCTCATTTGGCGCATGATGGTATTCATTTGGGCAAATTGCTTGAGATAGCGGTCGTAGGACATGTCGAATTTACGCTCCAGTGCAACCTTCTTATCGTCCATGCGATCGATGTTTTCTCTCAATGCATCTTTGCGTGATTTAAATAGTCCTGAAGAAAATTGCAGGTAAGGCTCGACCAGCTCATCGAGCGAATCGAGTAAGTTGTCATCACCATTAAACATGGCTTCCAACGTCGCGCTATTATTGGTTTGCGCTTTTTCAAATCTTTCTGAGTCGAGCTTCATCTTGCCATCGCGGCCAATTTCTATTCCGATCTGGTTGAGTCTCATGCCGGCAAACTCGCCGCGCACCGCAGATTTAACCTGACTCTCAATCGAACGTAGGGTAGGGTCGCTGGCAAGTGCGGCGCGAGTATTGGTCTCTGGATCGACTTTGCTGTAAGTATCTAGCGTCGACATCAGACTGTTGTAGGCATCGATAAACTGAGTCACTTGCTCTTTGGTGCCCTCTTTGTCACCTTCAACGCTCAGTGTTAGGGGAGATTCGCTACTTTCTTGTGCTTTAGTTACAGTAATATCCACCCCATCGATAGCATCGCTAAAGGTATTGCTGCTGCCTTCAAGCTTAAGCCCAGTGCCTTTTTCACCGAGCCAAATGGTGGCGTCTTTGGCTTGGCTAAGGGTAGTGAGGTTTGCAAATGCATCATCAAACCAAGCTTGCCCTGTAGAAGATGCAGAGACCTTGACCGCGTTGTCTTTGCCGGTTTCTTCACTTGAAAGCATAAAGTGAGTTTTGCCACCAGAGCGCACTAAAGTGGCATTCACGCCTGGGTTATCCGCATGGTGATTAATCGCTGAGGAAAGGTCAGCAATGGTCGCTTTGCCATCGCCGTCACTGTCTAAAGTTGATAAATCAATCACAAGCTCTTTGCCGCCAACCTCTAACTTGAGAGTACCTGTTAGCGGCACTTCTGTGGTGGGCTCTAAGGTGCTTGGCATACCCACTGAAACCTGATGAGATGTTGCGACTTGTTCAACAAAAATCTGATAGCTGCCAGTCAGTGCATTTGACTCAGCGCTGGCGGTAAACACACCTTCACTGGATACTTTGGCGCTATTTTTGATTATTCCAGAGCTGCTATTGTTCATGTCGTTGACTGCGGTGCGAAAATCACGCAACGCCGATTCCACTTTACCAAGTGCATCAAGCTTTGATTGATACTGAGAAGCTTGAGCGGTGTAACGTTGCCTGAACGACTGCACATCAAAGGTCGCCAGTTGCTGCGCCATGGTGGCTGGGTCGATTGAACTCATAAGAGTACTCCCTTGTTATTGCGCATGCCCTTAAATGGGCATACAAGACTTGATCTATTGGCTGACGAAATTTTAATTAAATTATGTGTTTTGCAAGACGGGTGCCATCTATTTAATCTTTATTTATCAGCGTTTTAACTGGCATTTGTTCTATTTGCGGAAGTGGGTTTTCCCAGTGAGGTATTCCGCCATTTCCTGTTTAAAACGGCATTTTCCTTATTTGGTTGCTTGACCCTGTTCCCATATGCGATTGTCATAGCAGCTTCCCATATTTGGATGCCTACATTTACAGATGCGACCTATCACGGAGTTTGATTAAACAGAAAGACCGCCTTTGGCTAGGGTCTGTTGGTCTGAGTTATGTGCAGCGTTCTGGCGAGTGAAATACCAGTGGGGTGCAATATGCAGGGTGGCGTTGAACAAGAAGATTATTTGAATTTTTGAAGTAAGATCAAAAAAATTGTGAACTGTTACTGTATTTTGAATTAATTCCACGCGCTAAAAATGCTTTTTATCAGGCTGATTTGATGGCTATTACGCATATGCGATGTGAATCTGACTTTCATATCGCAGGAATAACTAGTTAAATCGACGGATTTGCCTGTTATTTGGACACTTTTCATTCGGCACTAGCGGTGGTAAATTCGCCATCATCTATAGCTATCATATGAGTGTCATTGCAATGAGCGCCACAGTGTTGGGCCCTAATGAAGCATACCTTTATGCGCGTATTGGGCAAATCAAACAGGTACACCCCAGTCATGACAAGGTCAGCGTTGATTTTGAAGGTAACCCAGCGGGAGAGCCCGTATGGGCGTCGATTGGCCGCGCTTTTACTCGCGCGCAGATCAATCTAGCTATTGATAATCAACTGGCTTGTAAGATCGAGTTTATGAATACGGATCCCTCTTTACCGATCTTAACCGATGTCTATTTCTCTTTTCTTGAGCAGAAGTCGCTCATTATCAAAGCAGAAAAGATAATCTTGGAAGGCACAAAGGAGGTTACGCTCAAGAGCAAAAACACCTCAACCCATTATGATGGCCGCAGTGGGCGAGTGACAACTAAGGCAGACTACATTACGTCGCAAGCCGAAAGAAGCAATAAGATCCAAGGGAAAAAAATCGACCTCAATTGAGCCGTTTTGAGTCAATAGCACGCACAAACCCCATCAACCCCAAACGAGAGCAAAGTATGCCAGTCACTATCAATGCCAACGGATTAAGTATTGTTCACAAAGGTTCAGGCGGCGAAGCCAATGCCACTTCTCCTGATGTGTGTTTAACCACAGTAGGCCCTGCGGTGGTGCGTATTTCCTACGGTAACAACGCGAAATCGGCCGACCTTGTCGAAGGCACGACGACAGTTTGCGCCGATGGCGGCAACAGTATTGCGTGCAAAGGCAGTAAATTTGCGGTCAGTACCGGTGATGCTGATGGTGACCAAAAAGGGGTATCTTCGGAGACGATTGAAGATGAAGCCGAATTTATTTCTGCCTCGGCGGATGTGCTTATGGAAGGCAAAGGGGTGTCACGTCTAACTGACCAAATGACGATGAACAAGGGCAACACCATTTGTAGCGGTGTGCAAAACCCAAGTGTGACGGTCGACCCTGAGCTTGATATTCCATCAACGGTCGAGATATGTGCGCGTTACCCAAATGGTAAACTGCTGACTAATGCGCCCTATGTATTAACTGACGAAGGTATTACGCCACTTGGCGCTGGCATGTTAGATGGCTCAGGCGAGTCTTTTGTCTCTGGTTTAAAGCCAGGTAAAGTCAAACTGGCGATAGAAGAGAGCAATGACAACTTTTGTCTTAGCCCAGTTCGCCGCACCAATCCGCATTGCATTGAAGAAATAAGCGACGATGATTTTTTCGATAAGGCGCGTAAACGCCAGCAAGGCTTTTGGCAACCAACACGGGTAGAAACGGGTCTGGCGCCATGGGGCGCGATTGGCCATGAGCTTACCACCGACCGTTATTTTCAAGATATTGTTGAGCTAGAAACGCGCCTGCATTTTACCCATTTGCACCCAGCGACTGAGTTTAGCTTAGAAAAATCCTGTGACACTTTAGTTGGCAATCTAAATATGCCCTTGCCACACACCACAGAAGCCATGCTTGCCTATACGATGCCGATGATACTTGAAGAAGGTGAAATACTCTCGGCAATACTGCGTCTTGCCCCTTATGAAACCTCCGATCGCATGCTGGCTTATATTCGCGCCCGTGGCCAGGGTAATCCGCAAACTTACCTTAATAATTATGACTGGGCGGCGGCGAAAAAAGCCGTTAATGAAAGCTTCGACAGTTTGCTGAAAAAGCTACAAACACGGATTGAGTTTTTGCGCGACCAAGCCAGTAAACTCAAATACGCTTATTTATCCGATGATCTATTTAAAAAGCACATCAACACCATCAAGACCTACGGCAAGGGTTTAACTGAGCTTATCGCGGGCGTGTTTGCCAAAATGCAGCTTAGGGCGTCTACATTGATGAGCAATACCGTCAATGTTAAGGTGATTAAAGCCGCTGATAACGTCTATTCTGCCGAGGCGGGGACGATTGAAACCGTAGTCAACACCACCCAAACACTCGATTTGGTTGAGCCCTTTATGAACGAAGTGGCGGGTAAAATTGCCGATGTGTTGCCGATTTACCCAGTGCGTTATGGCTATGCCAACTTCTTTGACACCATTATGCCGGCTCAAGCGCCGCCCACGTTACCTGAAATGGCCAGTGCCTCTGGCCTCAATGAAACTGGCGGTTATATCTTGCGCCTTTTACGTGAAGGCTGGATTTACATCAAAGAGGAAGAAGGCAAAGCCGACAATGAGCAAATCCATATCTTTCGCTACGCGCAAACGGAAACCGCCACCGGCGTGATTGAAAAATTTGAGAAATACTATTTCACCAACGAAGAAAACGCCCAAGACGGCTTAACGCTCGATATCTCATCCGGCGCGACTTTCTACCCATTTGCCTTTGTCACCAATGGCACACAAAAAATCTCGATTGCTTACTCAGAGCACGAATGGGCCGCTGACATCATAGATAAGATGAACAGCGACTTAGAATGGCGCACCAAAGCCATGCAGCAAGTCGACATGGCCGCCAGCGATGACGTTAGTGACACCGCCACTCAAGACACGTTAAGTAGTTTAGTGGAAGAGTATCGTTCGAAAGATGACAAATGGATGCTAGCTGAAGGCTTAGATAAAGATAATAGTTATGCGCCCGATGTGCTGAGAATTCATAATAATTATTTCCTCTCCGCAGAAGGATTAGTCGAAACGCTCAAAAAAAGTCATAGTGAACATAAAGACGGTGCCTTAGTCGCTTTGTTTGATCCTGTAGGTAGGCAAACAGACTTATCGTTTGCAATGAGTATGATCACCGTACAGCAGAAATCTTCGGAAGAAAAAACGCATTACCCAACCTCTATCGGTACTATTATCAATAAAATGAGGGAGAAAGGATCACCAGAAATTATTGAGATTGTTGAAGAAAATGTTGATACAGGTGCGTTGGATAGCTTCACCAAGGAAATCGACAAGAAAAAAGCCAAGTATACACAGGCTCGCGAACCTCTGTTAGATCTATATGCTCAGTTTGCCTATCAAGACTTAGCCGATGGAACGGTAGGTTCTCTTGATAACTATCTTAAAATGTTTTTTGACGCTGAAAATGCAAAGCCCGCAAGTGCGGTCAGTGAGGTCGAAAAGCTTGCAGTAATTACTCAAGGCTTGTTTGAAAGTTTAAGTTCAAACGAAGAAGGACAAAAAGTTCTTGTGGAGATGATCAATTCAGCTTATGAAAATGATCAGGATATCGCCAACTCTAATAACATGGCTTACATTGTGCTCGAATCTTTGAAGAAATTCTTTTTACAATGCCAAGATCAAGTCGATTGGCACATTATTGTAAAGAATCTTCCTATAGTATTCGGCAAGCTTTGGGCAGAAGCAAAATCTGAGTCTATATACGGTGCAAAGATACTAGGTAAAGGTCAAAGTCACCTCTCTGCCAAAGCCCTTTCTAAATTGGTTAATTCATTTATCCCTACTTTTTTTGAAAAAGTATTTGGAATAATCGAAACAGAGAACAAGGTAAGAGTATCAAAGCAGTATTTGGCTGAAGCATTGGCCCAACTTATCGACTCTGGTGGAAAAAACAGCAGCAAAATCCGCAGCGCAACTCGCCAGTTATCTAGAGCTGAGTCTATGTTTAACTGGTCGGAGAATCAAAGAAATACCCGCTTGAATCAGTATATCCAACAAGCTGAGATCAAAGTTGATTTTGAGCGTGTGGAATTTAAAGGTCGCATCTCGACGACTAAAGCGAATACTCCTATGGACTTTGTCGGTATGCTGGGTGATGGTGCAATGGCAGGAGCGTCTTGGTATTTTAATTTGCAGACTCTATATGATGTATACGCGCAAGGTGAATTCGATTCAGCAGATCCTCTGAGCAATACATTTTATATGTATGAGGATATGAAAGCCATGGGGGCTATATCGGCCATGCTTGTCGATACTGCAGCAGTTGCGCGAACTGGACTCATTTATAGCAATCAATATTTGCTTCAAGCTGGTACAACAAATCTTGCACAAAGGGTGTTACCCAAAACAACGTCAATATTGGAAACACTTGGTTTATGGGCCGAGCGTAAGGTATTTGCAAGGCTTACTGCAGGAGCCAATGTTGCTATGGTTTTTGTATCATTAAGTGATGCATATGAAAGTCATCAAGATGGAAATACAGGTGAAATGCTAGGCCATCTTACCATGGCGACTGGTTCGGCATTGCTTGCTGGTGGTGCATTCTACACATTCAGTTCTTTGGGGTGGGCTATGGCCTTTGGCTTCTTTGCGTTTGCAATAATTGTCATAGGCGGGGTGTTAGTTTGGTTATACAGTAAAAGCCAATTTGAAAAGCTCTTGCACAATTGTTTTTGGGGTCGAAATGACGTTTATAGATTCTGGCATTTCGAAAAAGGCGCAAAGCTAAATATCACGGAAAGATTGAATAAACTTCAAACTTTATATAAAAAAGATACTATTAAAACAGCATACGCTATTGAAGTTCAAGAGTTTATGAATTTATTAATCAAGCCGTCAGTTGAAGTGCATGAAGATAATACTCTCTTTAACAATATTTCCAAATATCAATACACATTTACCCTGCCTAACTTTGTGCTGAATGTGTCTGATATTGTGGCTTCTATCCATAAAAAAGTCATTAACCCATATCAGCAAAAACCATTGGCATATAACTATGAATACAATGAGAAAGCAACCCAAGCATTTTCCAAGGCTATTGCTTTGGCAATGAATGAGCCTGCAAGCCACACGTTTAATAATGGTACGTTGACAGTGACATTTGAAGTTGAAATGGAAGAAGATTGTGTACTTCAATGGTACTATCAGCCATCACCAGATCTGGCAGTACCCATGAGAAGTTTGGTTTTAGATGGCGAAATATCAAGAACTTACCTTGGTATGAGAAATAACGATTACATTGACTAGTCACGAGAAAATTTGGATAAAAAATGGAAAATTCATTTCGTAGAAATAAAAGTGGTATCAACAAACTCGTTGATATCAAAGACGAGTGCTTAGATGAAATTGAATTAGTTGCGCTAGATGATCCGCGAGAGCCAATTATGTCGGTTAATGATCGTATTCTGGCGATTCGAAATGGTGTGCATAATTATCGTTCACACTACATTCTCCCTATGGCTATTGGGTTCTGGTGTTTTCTATTTTTTGTAGTTTCTGATCTTGGTCCAAACTCAGCCGAAGTTAAGTTTGCGCGCAGTAATTTGATAGAATATCAAACAGATAAATATTCACTGAGTGACAGTGATTACAACTACTACAAAACAATGCTAGGAGACGATCAAAATAGTGGCATACTTGACTATGTTAAGGCTGTTCATTTATATGGTGGAGAAACACAAAAACGTTATCAAAACGAACACTTTTTTATTATTTTGGTACTATTTACCATATCAGTAGCGCTAACTTATTGGTACTTGCGCTTTCGTATTATGGCGTATCTCTTTTTCGATAGAAAAAAGCAGATTGTTTACACATGGCGTAAAGGGCGTGTGGCTGCTTGTCGTTTTGAGAATATAGGCTTTCGTGAAGAAACGCTTGGTTTACGGCTATTCCTATATGGTGAAAAGAAAAAGACGGAGGATGGCTATACGTATAAAGAAGTGGAATATCTTATTCAGCCTTCAGAGTCCATGTTTTTTAACAGTAAGCAAGACAACAACCTTCTTCTAACTCAGTTGTTTGCTTTTATGGGAACAGGGAAACAAGCCGTGATCAAAGATGCTCACTTTGAAAGAGAAATGCCGAGAACATGGCAAGCTAAAGACAAACAGCCAGAAGACTTTGATGCTAGGCTCGAAGAAATCTTAAAGCGCGAGCATGAATTACCCCAATTGTACCAAAAACGGTTAATTTAATTTAGCAGCGGTAAATAAATGAAACGCAGATTTTGGGGTATATTCACCACCAAAGCCCAGCCTTTTTCCAAATGGTGGCAGGCGTTTCGCTCTGAGGTAACCGTTATTCCCATGGAGGATCCGTTTGACCCTGTCGTGTCAGTGGATGATAAGGTGCTGAAGGTAAGGACGGGTTACCATAACAGGCGCAATTATTATATTGTGCCATGGATGTTGATGCTTTCCATTCTGGCAACCTACTTTTCTTATGAGTCTTGGCCAGATTTCAACTATTTAGCTGAAAGGGCAAACGAAAGTATCTCACGCATTCAAGAATTTCGTAGAACTGGGTATTCTCCCAGCTATGATATTAATGAGATGGAGGCATATCGGCGCGCAATGCTTGACGAAGAAGGTAAGGTAACGTTCTTTACTTATATGAGAGCATTGGAAGTTCAAGGCCGCTTAGGAGGTTTTGTAGAAGGTGCGGTGCTATTGGCCTTAATGTGGGTTTTAGTTGTGGCTATGTGGCTGCTGTTCTTTCTCAAACCCAGAGATGCCGAGGTGTATTTTGACCGCCAACGGCAAATTGTTTATAGCTGGCGCCATGGTAGAGTGGGTGCGGCCTACTTTAATAAAATGGGTTTAATTGAGAACCACCTTGGTATTAACCTTGTGCTGCAGTTTGAAAACAAAAAACAAAAGGGCTATCGCCCGATGGCGATTGTTGGTATTGATACGGGCAAGCTGACCTTTCACTCTGAAGCCGATACCACCTATCCATTGGCGCAAATCCTTGCCTTTATGGACCATGGCAAAAGCGCTATCGCCCGATGGCGATTGTTGGTATTGATACGGGCAAGCTGACCTTTCACTCTGAAGCCGATACCACCTATCCATTGGCGCAAATCCTTGCCTTTATGGACCATGGCAAAAGCGCAGTGATCACTGGCCCTTCTTTTAAGCGCAAACCCGCCAAGTTTTTCTGGCGAGTGGATCCTAAACCAGACAACTTTGAGCAACGCGTTAACGCCGCCCTTAAAGCCGATGGGGATTTAGTCCATCACTACCAAACCCGCAGACCTAAAGGGCACGCGATATAAAAGCGAGTAAATAAATGAAACGCAGATTTTGGTGCATATTTACCACCAAGGCCCAGCCTTTTTCCAAATGGTGGCAGGAGTTTCGCTAACAGCTCTCGATACAATAACACCAATCTGATAAGCGTAGGAGATACAGTGAATACAATAGCTAGTATTCAAGACACAGTTCTCACCCCATTTACTCGAAGTATTTACCAAAAAGCCTTTTTAGTGATTGGCTTGTGTATATTACTTGGCGCATTTTTCTATGACGCTAAGACTGTTTCGCTAATGATAACTGGCATAGCAACGGTTTACGTTATTATTAGTTTTGCTTTTAAGCCTAAGTTACGCCAGCACATATACAAGCAAGATGATTCACTACATGTGGTAAAGTCGGCACTAATGTCTCGTTTTGATAAACGGGTATTGTGTTGTTTTATTTTGATTGCCGTCGTGAGTGATTTCTATGCTTTGGCGGATATAACCATGTTGATGCTCGGTAATGTGGGTTATCAAATATGCCTATCTGTATTGGTTTATCGACTGCTATATCGCCAAGAAGAAGTTATTTTACCCTTGATGGAGAAGTATTTATTGCTTGAGAACAAGCAGTCTAACTGCTTGTTAATGAAAAGATTTGATATCTATTTAGTCATACATTCCGTTGAAGTGCTAGAATTGCCAGCAGTTTATCAGGCTGATCAAAACGAGGTTAAAGAACGGGAACTTGAGTTTGTTGGTACTATCTCTCTTGAAAAAAAACCATTTGAAGGCGATGATGCAGTGACTATCATTGCAGAGCTAAATCAGTATTTATCCACAACTACGGGGCACACTATGGTTAAAAAATCGTGGCGTGATGGAGTAAAGATATTTGTATTGAGCCTCGTTGGTTTATACGCCTACATTTTTTGGCTGCCGAGCCTATTTAAATTTATGTTTCCTGTTGGCCGTTATCAAAATAAGTTTGGTGATATTGTAACTAGGACAGAGGGGATGTCTGACTTTAGCGTGTATTTTATGATGTTCATTATATTTATCATGCTGGCTTTACCTTGCTTCTCAGCCATATATAACTTTTATCATGATGTAAGATTTTCCACATTTAAGGCGGTTTGTGCCACTAGTGAAGGGCTTTGGCTACTTACTCCCTGCACCAGTGGCCATTATTCAAGAAAAATATCACGCTCTGAAATAGCCTACATTTGTTACGCTGATATTAAAGTTAACGAAGATGACTTTTTGCCGCCAACTAGATATATAGACCAAGATATAAAGTTGATTGGTGTTGATGGTAATCTCATATCATTAAACGATTGTGTTTGGAGCTGTCACTTTATACTTGATCATTTGGTTAAACTTGGCCTACCAGTTCGCTTAGTTAAGGATACTTATGATCTCAGGTATGGCTAGTAGTTTAACTTGTTATCCTGCATTCATGTTGTGCTTCTGAGCTGTATAGGTTTAATATAGCTAAATTTAATATTGATATTTTTTGCTAGTTAACTTATATTTAAGTCAGACCAAATAGGGTCACGCGTCGTCTGGTACGGCGGGACGAAAGCCACTTAGAGTGGCTTTTTGTTTTTTAGGGCTTTGCAAAGCAATAGTATTTAACTCCCATCTTTCTTACATCTTTAACATGAGCATCAATAATAAGATTATTTTTTGCTAGAAGCTTATATGGTGGGTATTCCTTGTCGTAGCCACCCTTTATGACAGGGTATAAGACAACATCTGCAAGCTGCATCAATCTACTTTCTTTAGATTGAAAGATCACATTTTTTGTTACAAATCTTGCTACCTCTTCTCCTTCTACTGGCGAGTATATAGCGCTTCTCGAAGCATTAAACTCCATACCTTGGGCTCGTAATACATTGTGATAGTCTTGTATCTTCTTGTCTTCTTTACGTCCGGTTTTCTCAACGTGGACGATTAATTTAGTCCCTTCCATTGAACGAACAAATTTTAACGCTCTCTCTACCAATATCTGATAGGCGCTTCTGCAAAGTTGCCACTTATCTTCGTATACTTCTGAGTACCGCTCACGGTAATTTGGTCGGTCAATTACGCATGCATGTGAAAAAATTGGCAGAAAAATTCAGGACACACATCAAAACGACGGCGGAAGTAAAAACTCTGGCTCACACACCAAGGGTAAATGCAGGCTAACTCTTTACCAGCTATATTATGTAATTGCCTGCCTATAGTGATGTATTGGTTTAAACTCAGTTTGTTAACGAGGCTGGCGAAGAGGCTTAATGAATAAAATCACCGATATTACATAGGATGTGTATAAATAATGGCTAAAAAATTCTTATTCGCTAATCTGGCGATGGCGGCGTTGATACCGTCACTCGTCCATGCAACAAACAGTACTCGACTGTTTGATAAGTCGTTTGCAACTACTCATAACAGCTATTCCGGCAGCCTCAAAGGCTATGGTAACCGTGGCTCCATTATTCAGCAGTTGGACAATGGCGTGTATGGTCTTGAGTTTGATATATTTCCCCAATACAGCATGGGCGGTATTGGGCACGATAAAGTCGGAGACGAAGTCTATCGACAATATAGTGCCAACCCTTCTTCGTTTGATCTGAGCACCTGGTTTAGTCTGATTAATGATTGGTCGAATGTCCATCCATCGCACCCTCCTTTATTTATTACTGTTGATTTTAAAAAGAAAAGTAGCTGGAGTGAGGCCGAGCTGTCTAACTTTCTTGATGGGGTGAAAGACGTGTTTGGTGACAAGCTGGTTACCCCGAATCATGTTCCTGCTGTTTCAGAGATGACGATGGCTGACGCGAAAGGCAAACTCTTTATTATTTCAAACCATGATAAATTTTATGATGCCTCTAGTGATGTATCCAATAGAAGCAAAGATGTGCAATTTTTGTATGGCGGCAATCTGGACTTTGCTAACTTCAAAGGTAGTGACAGCTCGGCAAAGTCGAAGGTAAAAAGCAACAAATCCAAGCGTTTTTCGCGGGTGTATAAGTGGGATCAATACGGGCACCGATTCTACAACGACGATATTCAGGTAACGTTTCCCGCTAGCGATTACCCCTTCTATAGTCAATATCAGAAAATGCTTAAGCTCGATCACCAAAAGGTCTGGCGTGATCAAACCTTCGCGACCTTCAGCATCAAGCGCAATAACAATTACGATCAAGGCCGTGAGCCGGCGGTGTCGATCAACTCTCAAATCGGCGGTAACCGTGTCGTGGAGGTTCACCGTTCACAAAACAATGATGGGTTATGGTATCGATTGGGCACGTTGGACAAGCGAGATCACGGGATTGATTGGAAGGAAAATGGAAAATATTCGGCGGGGATCAGGCCGAATGTCTCGGTCAACGATAACGGCATGATTGTGGCGGTACATAAATCACAAAATAATACGGCTATCTGGATGGTGGTCGGAAAGATCGTCAATGACAAAATCCAATGGAAAAACGCTCAGAAATCGCCGTTTCAAGGGTATTACCCAGACGTCGTGTTAACCGATGATAATCAGGTGGTTGTGGTCTTCAGTGATACCGATTACGACAATATACATTATGCTGTTGGGTCGTTGACAAGCGATAGGGCGATTTATTTTCCTGACGGTCATCACACGGTGGTGAGTGACAAGGGAAGGTCATTGAGCCGTCCCCAAGTGGATGTCAACGATGCTGATCAACTGATCATTAGTTGGGAGCAAAGTCAGTCAGGTGCGCGTGAAGGTTGGACTCGTATTGGTTACCTTGACGCCAATAAAATGGATCTTCAATTCAACACGGCCTCTAGCGTCAATCGGGCCAGTCAGGTAAACCACTCCCGACTTTCCACCACCTATCCGTTTGTCTACGATACGGCGCATTTTCCTTCCGTTGCGCTTTCAAAAAAAGGCAATACTGTCACCACACACCGTTCACCGAGTGGTGATAATTTGTGGTACCGAGTCGGGAAACGAGGACGTTCGACACAAATTCAAGAAGCAAGTGTCAATTACACCAAGGGACGAGAAGCAAAAATCGACATGAACGATGAGGGTTACACGGTCGAGGTGCATCAATCACAAAATAACAGCGGCCTTTGGCTCTCGGTAGGCAAACTTCAGGAGTAGGAACCATCCGATGTCCGTCTCTATAACGGGGCGGACATCGGGCTGACACTTAACCCTTAATTTACTGATTAATCGACTTTTAAATGCAAAAAACTAGGCTAGAAATAAAGAGTTCAGGACATATATCATTGCTAGGGGGACAGGTACCTAACCGCCCTATTGACTCGAAGAGTTCCAGCCATTATTTTCTCCTTTTGTAAGAGACTGAATTTAAAATGATTTATGAGTATCACTAAAGAAATTGACAGCAGGATAGAGTTGGAAGACTTATACCTTTCGTTAAAACTCACCTGTGGCGAACAAAGCCAGATTATCTCCAATTGTTCTGCGCAACTTTTTCAGGACACTTTTCTAAAGGACTTTTCATAGTCAATCGGTTACATATCGCCGTTAGTCGTATGTAACCGATCTAAATTGTAATATCGCATATAAGCTGACACATCATTTTTCATGTTCTCTCGCGTTGGTTGCGGCACTTTTAACAACCAGTCATGCTTCAGACTACCAAAGAACCGTTCAACTACCGCATTGTCCCAACACGCTCCAACATCACCCACGCTGGCTCTTATTCCATAGTTCATAGTTCAGAAAGAACTCAGGACACACACCAAAAGGACTAAATAAGTATGATTTAGTCTTTTTCGAGGGACCGATGGCAACCACTTGTTTGAATGATTGCTAACTTCTTATTATTCCAATAAGGAGACATATTCATGACGACTGCACGCAAGCAACTTATCTCGATTGAAGCGACACCTTATTATCACTGCGTTTCTCGCTGTGTTAGGCGCAGCTTTTTGTGTGGTGAAGACAGCCAAAACCAAGTGAGTTATGAGCATCGCAGAGAATGGATCGTCAATAAAATTCACTCGCTTTCTGATCTCTACTGTATTGATATTTGTGCTTACGCCATCATGAGTAATCACTACCACTTAGTCGTCAATATCAATCGAGAGAAAGCTTTAGCCTTGTCACATCATCAGATAGTTGAGCGCTGGGGAATGGTTCATAAGTTACCACTTATTATTCAACGCTGGCTTCATGACCAACTTACTCACCCAATTGAACACGCAAAATGTATGGAGATCATTGAGCTTTGGCGGGAACGTTTGTGGAATTTGAGCTGGTATATGAAAGAGCTTAACTACGACATTGCTTGTAAAGCTAACAAAGAAGATAACTGCACTGGGCACTTCTGGGAAAGCCGATTTAAAAGCCAAGCTTTGCTTGATGAAAAAGCCCTTGCCGCTGCAATGGCGTACGTAGACCTAAATCCTATTCGCGCAGGCATTGCTACTAAGCCAGAAGACTCAGAATTTACCTCCATCAAAGCTCGAATCGACGCTTTAGATAAACAATTGGCTACAGCCCCTTGCCTTCATCCTTTTATCGGTAATGAGAGCAACTTAAAACAAGACGGCATTCCTTTTCGATTGATGGATTATATTGAACTAGTCGACTGGACAGCCCGCCAAATTCGGCCGAATAAAGCATTTATGAATTCGAGCCTGCCCCCCATATTAGACAGGCTTGGGGGAAACATAAATAACTGGCTAAAGGTTTGTACACAACTGGAGAAATTCCACGTCACTGCGGTAGGCAGTCAAGCACAAGCAATTATCGCCAAAATCGCTCTTAATAAGAAAAAGCTTCATTTATTCGCACTTGAATAGCAGTCACTCAAAGACTTTCAGAAATAGATACCCACAGCTTGATGGCTGAAACAGCTTTGAAATAGACTTACCGATATTCAATAAAAATGCCTTCCTTTAGTCTAAGTCGACAACAACATTTCCCAAATTTGGCGGTTCATCAAAACAAAATTCAAGGTGACGCGGATAATTTATCTTTCTCTTTACTGGTGTGTGTCCAATATTTACATAACACTTTAATTAAAGTAAGTCAGGGAAAGGTCCTTGAAAATAATTCAGGAATAAAAAATAATTATGTGTATGTAGTTGAGTAGGATATATTTCAGTTTCATATTTCAATTATAGAGTTGTTATGGACGTTAATAATATAAAAAAGCATTGCTTCTTGGATTGCTGATATCTTTGTCTACCCCTACTTTTCTTCTGAGATAAAGCCGATTAGGGCACTGGTAGGAATTAAGAATGTACCAGTTATAGGTTCTAAATACCGTATTGATGAGACGTCTTATGGAGCAGCCCCCGTTACTCTTTCTTGTGAATTAGAAGGTAAATTTAGATCTTTTTCAGCATGTGAGCTTGATGCCAACATACATAGCCTGTATTTAGACATGACAAAAGATAATTTTACTGGTCGTAATGTCTCCGGAATAATCATTGAGTTCACAGGAATAAAATATGGACAATTATTTTTCAAACTAGTGGATTAAGTTATGGGCTCTTCTCCGCTTAGGTGAGCTTGATATTTGGGTAAAAAGTTGAGTGTGTATCGGGAACCGATGTTTGTCTGATCTTCAATTTGAAATAGTCTTTATCTCTCACCCCTCTTGCCCTTCGTTTGAGTAAGCCAATCGAGACATTACCTGCTTCTACCCGAGCGTTAGTCAGCTTGTATTTTCCGTAGTTACAAATACCCAATTTTCTTTCTAATAAAGCATCGGCAAAATTAATTAAGGAAAGTATTCCGGTCGATTTGGCAAGACGGAACCAAGTTTCTAGAGCTTCCACCATTGTTTCGTAATCGGGCTCATCCCATATGGCTTGTAGCTGCTCTTTGAGCATGTAAACAGTATGCGCCCATGAACCCACGGAGCGACACTCTAGTGTTTGAAGTTCCAAGGCAGCAGAGCATCGATATCAGGCTCTACTTTTGCAAGCTTTTTCATGCACTTGACCATGTACACCAAAAGTACCAATTTAAAAAATAATCATTTACAATCATGTGTTTAGTGGTTACTTTGAGCTGTTCTGGTAAAATATATAGTCTTTTTGGGCGGTGCTCGTTCAGAATTCATTGATGAACAAGTACGGATTACTTTTGGTTGGGAGTCTGATGATCCAGTACACATTAGATCAAATATTTTCGTTTACACTAGCAGCAGAACATGGGTCTCTAGCTAAGGCGTCTCGTGCAAGTGGTAAGGATAGGGCAACACTGAGTGAACATGTTAGTAATCTTGAAATTGCGCTGAATACAACTTTGTTTGAAAGAGGGGGTAATAGCCTCGCTATCACAAAAGAAGGTGTCCAGTTATTACGACTAGCGAATAGCTTATTAAGACAAGCCAAAGGCCTTCAGTCCTATGCGGATGTATTATCATTACCTGAACAACTTCACTTTCGTGTAGCATTGGATGCAAGTTTACCGAATGATTTCATCCTTAGCGTTAATAATGTCCTCAAAGAACATAATCCTAATGCCAAAGTGGATTGGATGTTTCTTGGCAGAGATAAGGCGATACCTAAGCTTGTAGACTCAGAACTTGATGCAGTGATCATGCTAAAAAACGATCAATCTATGACTTTATTGCCTAAAGCTGGTTTGTGTGGGTGTTATCTTGGGAAAATACCCAGTAAGTTGTATACAAGTGCAGAATCTCATCTGCAGGATTTAACACCTATTAAATTTAGAGATCTAATCCATGATACCCGTTATGTTTTGCAGAGTACTTTTGAAGCTGGGCTAGCGGAAAAAGGCTCATTTTCTGGTCATCAAGTGGTTTTAGGTAGTGTGGATCTTATTGCCAGCTTTTTGGGGCAAGGGGGTTGGGCAGTCCTTCCTGCTCTTAAAGTATTGGATAAATATCCAGATATTAAACCATTAGAAGCGGAGTTTTTAAACATGTCATGGCGAATAGAACATATGTTAATGAGTCGTGATGGTATAGCCGGAGACTGTTTTAAATTTTTGATAAAAACGATAAAGATGAAGTACAAAGAACTGACGTAAGCTTATCGTTATTTCTTTCTTATATACGAAAAAGGGCCGTTACGTTAAAGTAACGGCCGTGCTATTAACAAGGTGTGTAAACTGTGTTTTTAGCTGTTACTAGTTATAACGGTTCCAAGCTTCTTCCCAATTACTTCCTGTGCCAGGTGAGTAGTAGTTAGGGTTATCATTACACCAATTAGATTCCTTGCATTGGTAAAGATTTTCATCGGCTTCTTGGAATACAATATCATTATGTTCGTAGTTGCTAGTACCTGAGATAACGGCTTCTTCATCATAATGTGGGTAACCTTGGTCAGGGTTTTGGTCCAACACAGGAGTAAAAATAACTTTAGCAATATTTTCATCAGGGATGTTTTTTACCATACTACAGCTCTTTTTAAGTGAACCGTTTTTATCGGTTGCTCTGAGATGGACACCTGTCCCATCGTCTGAATTGAAAGAGCAACGGCTTTGTTCATAAATATCCCAGTTGTTACTTCCACCGTCACCATCAAAATAAGAGTAGGAATTGAACTGGTCTTGAACTACACCGTTTTTCTTGACTTTAATTTCTGCACCGACCTGTCCGCTGCGGGTAATGGTGCCTGAAAAAGTGCTGGTACAATACTCGCCTGGCTCAGAACCCGCAAGAATCGTGAAATCTTGGTTTGAAGAACCTTCCATTCCGCCATTACCCGTGTCATTGATGTATTGGCGAGTTTCAACCGAAATATTTTCGTAAGGAGAGTCGGTAATGTTGACACAAATCTGTTGTTTAGGATGCCCCTTTAATCCGGCATTTGCCCCTGCAGATAATAAAATAGATACAGTGATTAAACCAAGTGTTGCCCTTTTCATAAAAATTTCCTATGTACTATGAAATCAAAAAGTTAAAATACCTAAAGGTATAAATGTCATTCCCTAACTAGTAGGAAAATGTTTAGCATGTGCATCAACAAGGCACAGGACGCATAATATAAAGTAAGTTTCAATGATACCAATCTCTCATAATGGGTATTTCCTACGCTTATTTTTTAAGCGATAAATTGGTTTGCTATACTTGTTTCAACTAGGCGCTACCGTATTGAGTTTTGGGAAGAGGTTATGAAAATATCTATTCAGATCTGATACATCTAGTTCGCAAATACTCGTAATTAAACTCACATATCTCACTTATTCGATTTTCTACTTAGTGAAACGATTCACTATAATCAGCAGGTTAATATGTGATAAGGTGTAATGCGTATAGGTTGTTATGGTTGTGCTACTCGATTTGGATAAAAAGTTAGCTCTTAGCGCCTGTGTTATCGACGATGTGGTAGATTTAGCAGAACATATGTAAAACCCTGTTATGTTAAAAGACAGCAGGGGAAGATACTTATATGCAAACCAATCAAGCATCTCTTTTTTTGGCTTAAGTCATCAAAATGATGTGGTGGGCCTGAACTCGAAAGAGCTCAAAGGTAAAGTGACACATCGCTGGCATGATACATTCGAACAAGCCATCTCAGATTTAGACTCGTTTGTGGTGAAAAAACGCTTGTCAGGGCGAGATAACATGAGAGCTATCCCTTGCCAGGACGGTACATTACGTATCCAAGACATGATCAAAAAGCCGATGGTCAGTAGCCTATCGGACAAAGTCACTTCTATTTTTACCTTCAGTGAAAACTTAACCGATAATATAGATAGGCTAGCTTTACTTAGCCTTTATGTGGACTTTTATTCTTCACACCTTGTAGCGGGCCGCTATTTTCTAAAGTACCTATCAATCGAGTCCTTATTTACTAAAACGCCGTCATTAAGAGAGATGGAAACTGTGTTGCGAATAGCAGCATTGGGCAATCAAAAAGCAGTATCAAATCAGATGGGGATCTCGACGAGAACAGTAGAAGAAAATATACGAAAAATTAAGCAGAATAAGCTTGCCAATGAATGTCTATGGTCTGTACTTTTGGAATTAATAAGAAATGAACGCAGAAACCTTAAAATTAAGTAAAGTTATACAAATCACTACCGTATCCAATGTTTTTGAATGATATGAATATATTATATTTGCCTATTTATACGCGTCGATTGGTCAACATTTGTTCTCTTCATCGGATCCTATCTCCGCTGCAATAGAAACCTTTGGCGTGTTCGCACTCAGTTATTTAGCAAGGCCATTTGGGAGTATGTTCTTTGGCTGGTTGTCAGACAGTGCATCAATATCGAAAGCAGCTAGAATTTCGATGATGATGATGGCAGTACCTCCGATTATCATTGTTCTGATACCAAGTTACGCTATTATTGGTATTGCTGCTCCTATCGCCTTGGTTGCCGCTCGGTTGGTACAAGGATTTGCAGCTGGCGGTGAGCTGCCAGTGACAGCGACCTTTGCTTATAATCATACAGAGACAAAATTTAAACGCTTTGCCTGTGCTTTGGTTAATTGCAGCTCTTTGATTGGAGTTCTGCTTTCATCACTGACGATTACACTAATGAATATTATGCTAACCCAAGAGTGAGAACAATGGGGACACACACCTAAATACCAGTTGGCAAACTAATGCTACGTTAAGGTGTGAGCTATGCAATACCAAAGCGAAACTAGGCAATTGTGATTATTTTGTTTAAGCGCATGTTAGCTATATTCAATCATAGCTTCTTGATCCCCAAAAGAAAGCACACTCTCAAAGATACCCGCTATTATTCTAGCTGAATGTAGAATATCTTTAGTTATGATTAACTTTCCAGCACGAATCTTTTTCCCATCTCCAGCAACTGAAAACTCCCCTAGCCAGGAGACTGGACAGCCATTATTGATAAAAACACTTTTCCAGTAAGCTGGAAGCATAAGTCCTACAATTGAAGTGATCCCATGTATCAAGCTATATTCTAGGTAAGCAATAACGAGTTCCTGAATCACACGTTTTCTTTGAGCGGGTGACAAGCCTTTATCTAAGCAGAACCGACTGCCTTCCCAAATATTGGCATCGCAAGGCAAAGGCTCATATGTCACTATATGTGGAAATACTTCTTTCAACATATAAGGCCGAGTTGTTGGATACAGTCTAGCGACTCCTCTCACTTTCTCGTTTTCACGCCAGACAAAATAAATAGTTGCAGGATTATCGTATTGGTCGTATTCCATACAATTTATATAGGGGACATCCCATGATTGCCTTTCAATGACGCTTCTATATCTAAGTTGAAACTGATCGGCAAGTGGGTTACCTCTAAAATTATGCAGCGTACTCACGGTTATACATTCAATTGTCATAGTTTAGCTGCCAATGAAAAATCGGTGACGTGCAATACTCCACCGATTTAACAATTAGTGAATTTCTGTTGTTTTGATGTATCCGTCACCACGGCTACCATTTGAACGGTTGATCACAACCCAATGGTATTTGCCTTTGCTAGGGTTAGAATACACAGATCTGCTAGGCCCTCCAACCACAGAGCCGCTATCATCAACAAGCTGTAGGCTAAGCCAAGCATTTGATAAGTTCGTCAATGCCCCAGATGCTCGTTTATAGGCACACGTTTGATTAAACGAGTAGAGCTTTGTCGAATCACCAGGTTTTAAATTGGTAAAGTAAAATGTATTAGACAAATTGATTCGGCACAAAAAGTTAAAAGACTTCGAAAGCTCCGCAAAGCCTTGGTCATTCATTTGTTGAGTTTCTTCTTTGTTGAGGTCCATCCCGACAGAGCTTTTTGTGACCACTTTTGATTCCAGCTCAACCAGAGGATAGGCTTTTCCATCAAGGTAAACATCTGTAGGCGCAAAGTTCGCTTGCGCTGGGAGAGAGAATGCTGCAAGTATTAATGATATATTAATAATTTTCATAGTAATGACCATATGTATAAGAGCTGAGATGATTATTTATATATACTATGTAAACAACATTTATAATCTTTATTTGTGAGTGTGTAACTCATAATATGTAATGGTTAAAATAGACATTACATATTATAAAAATTAAGATCACATTATAAAGGCATGATGTTTGTTTATTTCTGTTGTTATATTTTCCTAAGTGAATAACTCCAAACTAATTACTAACATTGTTAATAGCTTGATGAGTGGCTCTCACCAGTGTGATTAATACCAGCTAAAGTGATCATTTTACCTAGCACAAGAGTACTAATAATTATCCTCACTCACATAAACTAACTCTATGAATTATCCACTAGTTTGTTCAACCGCTCTAATTGCAGTCCTGATGAACTTTTCCGCTTTTGCAGTAACTTGCCCTGACATACTTAACAGCAAGCAACGGCTGCTTAACTCAACTGATAGCATTGAGCTATGTGATGAGTTTCAAGGAAAGACGTTGTTGGTCGTTAATACTGCTAGCCAATGTGGTTTTACATCACAGTTTGAAGAACTTGAGCAGCTGTATCAGACATACAAATCTCAAGGTTTCACTGTTGTTGGTTTTCCTAGTAACGATTTTCGGCAAGATAAAGGGAGCGAGGCGCAATCTGCTAAAATTTGTTATTTAGATTACGGTGTCACCTTCCCTATGATGGCGCGAACGTCATTAACGGGCAGTAGCGCAAATCCTGTGTTTACGCACATACTGGCCCAAGCTGGCGTAACCCCTAAATGGAACTTTTATAAATTCTTAATCAACAAACAAGGTAAGGTCATCGCCACTTTCCCTAGCTCAATATCGCCTATGAGTGCCACACTTAAAAACGCTATCGAGCAGCAGCTATGAAATCTGATTATATGGTAAGTACTCACACACGTAGCACCATGACCAAACTAGGTTACCTGGGCTTAACCCCTTTTTTATTTGGACTGCTTTTGTCGCTGACCGGTAGCCGTTTCATTGGACATAGTGGTGAAGCATTTTTCATTACATACAGCGTCGTTATTTTGAGCTTTTTGTCGGGTATTTTATGGGGAAATAGCATTGAAAACTTTGAAAGCCGATTGAGCAATAAAGCACTAATTTTGAGTAACTGTATTGTGTTAGCGGCGTGGTTTTCTGTGTTGCTTGGTGAGCAAAATGAGCTTGTGAGTCTGCTTATTTTACTTATCGGCTATATCGCGGTTTGGCGAGCAGAGAAATTAATGCGTGTAGAGAACCAAAGTGCTGGGCCAGAAGGTTATTTTGATATGCGAACAAGGTTAACCTCTAGTGTGGTCTTGATGCATGGCTTAGTGATGTTAACTTGAAGGATCAACAGAAAAACACATAATAATATTATGTAGTCATTAGGCGAGCTCTTGATCGCCTTGCTGTGATAAGAGTATTTGATATTTGATATTTGCTATTTATCCATAACACACTGAAGGTTATCAATGACTTGGGGAATATTGTGCAAATAAAATCGGTTACTGGTGAGATATTCGTACCAGTCATCCTCACCTTTACAAAATGGAAGTGTGTATATATCACCAAGTTGAGGTGGCATGTACCAGCCAAACAAGTACGTCAGTGCTTCACCCTCTAGATTCACATTGACAATCTTTTCCTCTGCTGCTTTGTTGAGTTCTTCTAAACTTTCGAACTGGCGTTTTTGTATGATGTGTTCAAGACTGCCTTTGCCTAGACCGAGTGCATTAAATGCATAAGCTTTTGAATCAGTGAGCATAGCTGCATATTGCGCTAAACCACCACCTAAAGAGGTACCCGTTACAATCAGTTGTTTTTCTGGATAAGCTGACTTGATTGCTTGTGCGAGAATTTCAGCCTGTTTGAAATCGTCAGGTATCTGACCATTAATCTGATTATACGCAGAGCTACTATTTATTACGCCTCGTTCTGTCCGTCCCTTTATTGAAGAGCGAGTATCTGTTCCGGCAAAAGCGAGAACGACATGGTTATCTTGCTCATCGATAGGCATTAGAACGGTTGCCATTAACCCGGTGTGTTTGTCTATGTATTTCAACTGCTCATTGTTTTTACTATCAACATTGATATAAGGAGGAAAAGAGATACTTTGAGATTCGGTTGATTTGTGTGAGCTTTGAATAAAATTTGCTTCTTCAGTGCTGATACGTCGAAAACCATCTTGTGTATTTTTGACGTTTGCTACAGAAACAAATGCCCCTTGAGACAGCTTTGCGTACCTAAGTACATATTCTGAGGTCGATTTGTCGATGATCTGTTGTTCTTCCTTGGAAGTAAATTGAAGATCAGGCTCAACATAGGTCGAGCTCGCATTAGCTTGTGAACCAGCCAATGCTAAAAGGGCAAAAAGACAAATCGCTAGAGTTGCATTGGCTTTGGGCACTGAAAGAGGTTTATACATGGTCATTTCACTGTTCAGATAATAAACGAATACTGTATGTTTTTTTAGCAAGTTTTGCTACCAAAATTGTTACAAGGATTGATGAATTGGTTGAATCAGTTTTTTAAATTAAGTCCATAGTTAGAAAAATTGGCCATTTACGAAGGGGATTATAGGCCGATTACCCCACCGAAATTAATGGTTTGGCGATTTATCATTCATAAGTAAAATTCTTATATTTTAATATATTACTTTCATTTGACAAGTGTACAACACAGTGATCATATAGTATTTTGACATTTTTCTTTTTAATAAATACAAGAAAGTCAATTAAAGGTTTTAAATGAAAAATACTATTTTAACACTAGCATTAATTGGTGTGTCTGCTTCAGCTTCTGCAGATTCTTGGCTTTATGGCGGCGCATCAATTGGTCAATCCGATCTTAACTCGGAAGACACTACAACTTACTCAGTTCATGTTGGAACTGGGATTTTGCCTTTTATCGGTGTTGAAGCCGGTTACAACAATTTTGGTGAGTTTGATTTTGGTAATGGTAAGGTAGAAGCGTCTTCATTTTATGCTGTGCTTAAGCCAAGCATTAATTTCGGCCCTTTGCAGCTATACGCCAAAGCAGGTGCGCACTACTGGGATCAAGACTCAACCTCTATTGGTTATAAAGATGAAGATGACTTAGACTTTATGTGGGGAGTAGGGGCTGATTATGCTGTATTTGGCCCAATTTCTCTTGGCGCTAACTACATGAACTACACTGTTGGAAATAACGATATTGATACTGTTTCATTGACGGTGTCATTTAACTTCTTATAAGTTAAAATATTTAAACTAAGTTTGACATCCTTCCTTTCTGAGGAGAGGATGTCTTTTTATAATGTGACTATTTTATAAAATAACTTTTTATAAGGGAACTTTATGTTCGTTGAATTTGAGTGAATACAAAAAACTTTTGAACTAAGAAACTAGCAATAAATAGCAAACATTCCGCGATGAACTTGGCATACATGGTGCTGATACCAAACAGGGTGAGTAATTTAGTTAGTACCATGGATGAAACCAGCAGAAAAATTACCAGAGTTATATATTTCACGATGGACTTATGACTTTCATCTTTCGATTTAAAGACAATTCTTTTTGACATTGTATAGTTGTAACAAGCAGAGATGAATCGTGCAATAACAAAGGACTTTATGCTCGAGTCAGTTGATAATAGTACTAGATAAAATAATAAATAATCGATAAACGCGCTGGATATAGAAATACCTGTAAAGCGTAACAATGTCCAATATATCTTTATTGAATCTCTTAAGGGGTTAAAATGGGATGAGCTATTGTCGTCAATGTATATGGTTTCAATATCTATTGGTTTTATTGTACACTTTTCACGAGTAGCGAGAAGTAGCATTTCTGTTTCAAATTCATAACCATTGGACTCAATGCTTGCGCACTTTTGGGCGAGATCGATTGATAAGTATCTAAGCCCTGTTTGAGTGTCTGTGATACGGGTACGTGTCACAAGCTGGAAAACTTTTTCAGTGATGAAATTACCAATTTTACTTCTTAGCGGCACTTTCCCGCTAAAGGCACGCGTGCCCAGTAATAGGTAGTTTACCGAGTATGATTGATGTTTTGATTCACTCAAGATGCGTATAATGTCTTTAGGCGAGTGTTGACCATCTGCATCGGCGGTAATGATGCCGTTAACTTGAGGTAAATGCTCAATGATATAAGAGAGACCGGTCTTCAGTGCTTGGCCTTTGCCTAAGTTCGATTTATGAGCGATGACTATCACTTGGTTGAGAGACTTTAGCTGGCTGAATATGTAGTTGCAATTGTCACTTGAACCATCATTTATAATGACGACTGTACAGCTACATAGTGCTTTTATATCTGATATAAGGTGTATGATGGCATCACTTGGATTATATGCCGGTATTAATATTACCTTTTCATGTGAAGTTATAATAATAGCCTCTCTATTATATAAATTATATCTTTGCAGATGAATTCTATCTGTATTTTTTGTCAAATACTGTTAAAATTCAATCAAGGATAAATTACCTATAATAATTAATTTAACATTTATTCATCGATATCTGATAAACTAAAATACAGAATTTTAGAAGGGTTTTGTCAATTTTCTGTTGTGAAACTTATCCAGATCCCCTAGTAATGTTGTGGTTTGGTAAAATTCAACTCATGGTAGGAACTTTTTCTTTTAATAAGATGTCTAGTGAGTTCAATATTTTTATTTTTAATATATATAACCACAAGATTATTAATGGTGGTTTACCTATAGATATAAACAATGTGTGAGGATGTATGAAACGTTATTTAATTACGGCACTATTAACTTTTGCGAGTTTACCTACTTTTGCTAACAATAATCAATCTGCTACGTCTATGCCAAGTCAGCAGGCTGTTCAGCCTGCTAAGGTTGCACCACCTAAGCCTTTTGGACTAGAAAGCATTACCCTAGAGCAAGAAAGCAAAATTAGACAGATACAAGTTGAATTGCAAACGAAAACTCAAGCTTTAAGCCCAAGCCAAGGGAAGATGGCAAAGGAAGTCGAACAATGGACTAAGGTAGTGCAAAACGAAAAGTTTGATGAAGAAAAAGTGAAGCATATCCTTCGTCAATATAATGAAAAGCAGCTTGATATCCAAGTGATGAAAATCAAAGCAGAACACGATATGTACCAAGTTCTGACACCGGAGCAAAAAAATACTCTAGCGGAGCGCCGTCAAAAGCAGAAAGAACAGATGAAATTGATTATGCAAAAGGCACAAGAAAAAGCAAACGCGCAAAACAAGTAGCGCTGCTTTAGAGTTCATTTCAATTAAAAGCTCGCTTGCTATTACTAGCAAGCGAGCTTTTTTCTTTATCGATTGCTGGCTATTGTTATTTGACAGCAAGAATGGTTAGATCTTAAGCAAGACCAAGGGCTATTTTGAGTCCTTTCCCATAATTTTCATCGGCTTGGAAAGCATGGTTAACATGCCGTTCTTGAATTTCCTTTGGTACCCCTTGCATCGCGCGAGCAGTATTATCAAACAATGCTTGGCGCTGCTCATTATTCATTAGACGGAATAAGTCACCGGCTTGGCTAAAGTAATCTTCATCGACTCTGTGATCATAATGATCAGCATCCCGATTGATACGTAGTGGCGGCTCTGAAAAATCAGGCTGTTCGGCCCACTCTTGTTTTGAATTTGGCTCATAACCTATGGTCGAACCGTAGTTGCCGTCGACTCGCATTGCCCCATCACGGTGGTAGCTGTGAACCGGACATTTAGGTGCATTGACTGGGATTTGATGATGATTGACGCCAAGGCGATAGCGCTGCGCATCACCATAGGCAAATAGGCGCCCTTGCAGCATTTTGTCTGGTGAAAAGCTAATACCTGGAACCACAGCTGCAGGATTAAAAGCAGATTGTTCTACCTCGGCATGGAAGTTTTCTGGGTTACGATTGAGTTCGAATTCACCGACAGCTATCAGCGGATAATTCTTTTGTGACCAGATCTTGGTTAAGTCGAATGGGTTGAAGTTAACTTCATCGGCTTCAATTTCAGGCATGATCTGTACATACATCTTCCATTTTGGAAAATCTTTATTCTCTATGGTTTGATATAGGTCTCTGTGATGGCTTTCACGATCACTACCTATAATTTCAGCCGCTTCTTGATCAGTAAGATTTTTGATGCCTTGTTGAGTTTTAAAATGAAATTTCACCCAGTAGCGTTCTTTATCGGAATTAATAAAGCTAAAGGTATGGCTACCAAAGCCATGCATGTGACGGTAAGACGCTGGGATACCTCGATCGCTCATGACAATTGTAACTTGGTGGAACGCTTCAGGAAGTGATGTCCAGAAATCCCAATTATTGACTGCGCTGCGCATATTGGTGCGAGGATCACGCTTAACTGCATGGTTAAGATCGGGGAATTTCAGCGGATCACGCAAGAAAAAGATTGGCGTATTGTTACCAACCAAATCCCAGTTACCTTCTTCTGTGTAGAATTTTAATGCAAAGCCTCTGATATCACGCTCTGCATCCGCAGCGCCTCGTTCACCTGCGACTGTGGTAAAGCGGGCGAATAATTCGGTCTTTTTGCCAATTTCAGAGAATATCTTAGCGCGTGTATATTTTGTAATATCATGAGTGACGGTGAATGTACCATACGCTCCAGAGCCTTTAGCATGCATACGGCGTTCGGGAATCACTTCACGGTCAAAGTGTGCCATTTTTTCAAGAAACCACACATCTTGCAGCAATTGTGGGCCACGAGGGCCAGCTGTCATTACATTTTGGTTGTCACTAACAGGGCAGCCCGCAGCAGTTGTCAGTTTTTTAGTCATCATCTCTTCCATATTTAAATTATTAAGGTCAAAACGCCTTATTTGAATTGCTTGTGCCATATGGCAGTAGGCTATGTATAGCTCTGATTTTAATGTGGTTAAAGATAAATTTATTAATAATGGAATAAGAAATACTAATAATTTGGTTGAACCAATACTAAGAGGCCGATCAGGAGAGCGAAACGGGTTCAGTTAAGGATGTGCTTTCATTCGAGTGATGAGTTCGACTTGTTTAAAGTCCCTGTTTTTAGTGTATTGAAATATCAAATATATTCACTATGATGAATATCGTGTTTTATATGTTGATCTGTGCAATGCAACAGAGCAGCGGATGGTTAAAGCCAGAGATTTGGTGGCGATGTGTTTGCCACATAATCTAAATAAGAAGCCGACTTCATTGCTGTTTAGTGTCATACCCACATAGGGTAATACCTCTTTCTGATTTCAAAATTATTTTTCTACTAGAACGTCCCATAGAGGTGAATACCTGAACCTTGAGATTAATAACTCAAGGAACTAAGACGGTTGCTCGCAGGTTTGGAAGAAAATTAAGCAATGAGAGTCTTTACAATGAAAGTGTTTCTGTATCTGGTGGTGTTCTTTATCTTTCCGGCCAAGGATCTTTTGGCCAACATTCCAAGTGTGTATGTCGAATTGGATGACATTAAGCTACAAAAAAAACCCTGCCGAAGTGGCTATGAACCAATTAGTTTAAGTACGGCCATGATGTATCAACAAAGGCTAGCTGCAAAAATGGGAGAGTGGCAACTGACCAATATCGCCAATGGTCTAATTATTATGGGGCCAGGTCATAAAGGTAATATCAAAATTGCCAATCAACTGGCGTATACGAGTTGGTGCATTGAATCTCATAAAAAAAGAGCTTACCAAGCTGATGTATCTTTGCCATTGATGTTAAAGGCGCCCAATAGACAAAAATTGGAATGGCTAATGGTTAATTCTAGAGAGTTTTACGAGCCATTGGCTGACCTTGCCAATTTACTTGGTTATTCGTGGAGTGGTGGTGTGGATGGCCGACAAAGCGGTGAAGATATGGTGACTTCTATTTATGATTCGGGTGTATACCATATCAAGTCAGACGCGGTTGGAGGCGGCCTGCCTTGCTCAGGGTATCGCTGTGATGACAGGCTTATCATCGACATTTCGGATCTTAAATATCAACTCTTGCCAAGCACTGTCACTCAGAAAAACAGTACTGATGAAGTTCAAGAAATATTGGGAGTGAGAAGGGCGATGGTCAACAACGATTCAGATGTGAATCAGCAGTATAGAGTAACTTTGACTTATAAGAAGCAAACCAGTTGGAAGTTTAAAAGCTCGATTAATTTTGAGCAAGCTGTTTCGGTAAAGAGTAACTTTACGTTACCATTTATTGGAGAGAGTGAAGTAGAAGTGTCATTTTCAGCTGGGCAAAGCTGGGGAGAGGAGAGCTCAGGAGCGACCAGTGAATTGGTCACTGATACTATAGTGGTTAATGTGCCACCAAAGCGCAGACAAGAAGTGCTGATGACTATGTATAAAACATCAAAGGTTTTTCCATACAAGGGCCAAGCAAGAGTTAGCTATGATCTTGGTTTGTATGGTTTTTTATCGTGGTCAGGCAATGCAGATATTGAGCACCCAACATATCGACCATACAAGTATTATCAATGGGAAATTGGTAGAAAAAGTTCAAATGGTAATAACCTTGATGATCAATTTGATAACCGAAATATTCCACTACAAGAGCATACATGGGACTGGTCATGGGTAGTTAATCTATTTGGACTTCCCTATACGCAAGCAGTTATTGATGCAATCCAAAGGCCGATCGTCACTGAAGTTGGTGGTGACTTGTCGCTACAAAGTGTTTATGGCGCAGAAGTGTATTTCGGAGAGACGATCGAACTTGAGGATACAAATCGCTTTAGGCGCTCTTTAAGTGACTTGTCCGATTGGAAAACAATCAATACCAGTGATGCCTTATCTTACGTTAAAGTTGAGATTGAAAGATTATGACGCCTTGGTGTTTTTTTATCTAAGCTTCGCCAAATATTAGGGTATCGAAACTTTACTTAAGGTGGCAATACATAAGCTGGGAATACATAAGATGGTAGTAAATAAAGCGGCAATTTCATGACTTTTATGAGTGCCGTTTTTTTGGCAAGCTATAATTATTCCTTGCATATTCAGGTTTAATATTTTGATTTTTATATGAATAATATTTATTAATGATGCAATGGCACATTATATGCTCCTTAAGTGATATGAGAACTATTGGAGTGAGAAACCATGAACGTAAATTTGTTTTCTTTGATTGGTAAAGGAATAGAGACGTCAACCAGATTTCATTTATTGTTGGATTGCTTAATGTTAAGCATGTGCATTTTTATTCCTCAAGCCATATTCTTTATTTTGCCTGCTATTTCTGAGCAAATTTCAATGGGCACTAACGTAATGACGATTGGCGTCTTTTTTGTTGTTCTGACCAAGTTGTGTTTAATCGGTTGGTGGTCGACGTTAGACGAACGCGAAACAGTTTGAGAAATAAAGGCACACCAATCGATGTACCTTTAAACATTTTAAATCTTATGCGGTGAATTTTTTTTCACTTGTTGCAACTGTCTGAAAAATTTTGGCCATTTATGCTCAGTTTGGTTGGAGGTGGTTGTATAAAATATCTCTCCTTTTTCCATCATCAAGTGAGAAATACCGACTGACAATCCAAATTCAGCTTCATCAATATGGTGATTATTTTTTGTCATTGGCCTGATCCCCTAAAAATTAACTAACTTTGATGTTCTGGTAGGTTGCGATACTTGTATGCATCTGCGATATCATGGTTTTTGTCACGATGTTTGGCTTCATCTTTGCGGATACACTCTAAAACGTCCAACAGCATTGCATCTTCGCCTAGTTGGTAATAGCGAATTGCTATTTCAGGTGCAGGTGAATTTTCGACTGTGCCATTGAGAACTTTTTCAATAAATTCGCTGTAGCTATTACAGGCTTCTTCTTCAAAATAGCCAACGATACGGTGCGCGGTTTTTGAAGATAAGATATAAATTATCCCGTAAACTAAGACAAAGCAGAACTGGATCATCATCACTAGAGCACGTTCTAAAATAGAAGGTTGGGTGATGCGCAAAAAGATCATCAGATGCATACGTTCATTATCAGCTTCGTCCAATAATTCTTTGATCCACCCGCCATCGTCTTTCATTCTGCGCAGAGCTTTGAGGTGATTAAATACACCTGCGACCATACCGGGAACAGCAGCGATAGTTTCAAGTAGCATGGCACGCCGTGCATACTTGCCGCCATAGAAAAGGTTTAATGTCTTCTTAAGTAGTTTAGTAACCAGTAGAGCTATTTTCTCAGAGCCGTTATTAGCCACGTAGTGTTTTTCTTCAAATTTCATAATAAAGTCTCCTAATTCTGATAGTTAACTTACATATTTCATGCCATGTTCTAACTAGCTGTAAATAATTGATTTTTTATATTTAGTGATGTCCTTATGACTCTTTATTTTCATGTCTTATTGACTCTCGGAGTCATTTTGACTTTATTGGATTGTTCAAAAGTAAAGCACAAGAGTCTGTCGAGGTAACTATTGACAGGAGAAGTTAGTATGAACTGGAGCGGCAACGAAAAAACGCCACTTAAAAAGTCGCGCTGGATGTTTTTGTTCTTGAGTGCCTGAAGGGGCTTTAACCGATATCAGTATGGCCTTCTTCAAACTCCCACTGGATGTCATATTTATCGATAAAATAAAAATATCTTATCCCACCGATAACATCGACAACTTTGTTTTTCATTTGGGTACTAATTTCATGTTCTGGGTTGAAAAAGTAAAAGTCATCTTTATTAATCGGTGAAAACTGAAAAGGTTTGTAATCTTTATGACCACTGATTAATTGAGCACCGCTGGTGGCTTTTATTCGGTTAAATTATAACCGCTATTAATTCATGCAGAAAAATAGAACAAAAATCATAATAAATAAAAGTTAAATAATGAATAAAAATCTAATAACACCTCCCTATATAATTAGACCTCATTATTGACAAAGATCTCAGGTGTTTACCTGAGTTATTCTTCATTACCAAAATGCTACATTGTGATGGTTTACTGCTCAAGGTGCTTTGAGGGAAGAATCTAAGTGAATTTTTGGTATGGAAATCAATATGTTTGAATGGCGCAATTAAGGTTCACCACGGCTTTGAGAAAATTGATCTTTAACTGAATGTTAAAATTTATGTATTGAGGTTTTATGAATAACACACTGTCTTCATGGCGTCCTAACATTCCATCTCGGATTTCTAGAAACAAATTTTTGTCTTTTGATCAACCTCAAGAAGAAGGTTCAAATTCGGTTACTAGACGTGCGACTACATTAGCTAATATGTACTGGTTTGATCGTGATGGTGAACGCGTGGTCAAATCGGCATGCCAGCATGTCTTTTCTTCTTTGAGCAATGAACTGGGAAGCCAGGAAGTAAAAAGCTTTAAACCCAATAAAGCTACTAACAGTCAACGAAAGTCACTTCTGCAAACTAAAGTTAATGAAGATGACATTAGGCAGCATATGTTGAGTTATGCTGCATTGAAATGGGATCATCATGTTCAGCGTTCAAGTATTGAGCCAACATTAGAACAAAAAACACAGGTGCTCAAAAATATATCTAACTGGCTTGGAGTCTCATCTGTAGATGCCAGTAAGAGTTTTTTGGAAAGTGCACTTCGCGTTATTGTAGATAAACAACAGCTTGAGCATAAAAGCATGATTACTGGTTCATTTGAGTTGAAAAGAGCAGTAAGAGATAGGATTGATGAGATAACCTTTGAATCGGTTACACGAGAGATTAATAAAATAGTAAATGAATATATTTTAAATAACAAGCTATTTGGTAGCGATGGTAAGTATATAACTTCCAGAAGGATAGACCAGAAATTTGAACAAGAATTAAATAAAATATATCTTCATATGAATAATAAAAAAATCTTAATGTTTAATTATGTCAGATGATAATAAAAATTGGTTATTATAGTGTCGTATATTAGTTACAATATTAGGTAAATAAAAAAGCCCTCAAGCATAGCTTGACGGCAAAGTTACCTGAGTTAATGTCCATTATTGAGATGCTATTCTGATAACTTTCTGCCCTATGAGCCTCATAAAAAGTCTAAAGATCAAGGTCTAAACTAGCTTTTGGTGTGCCATGAACTCAATTGATGTGCTCCTATACTATTGGGAAGGGTGACTAATTAAATGAAATATAGAAGATAAAAAGTGAAGAGGTTTTTAAGTGTATAGGTTAACTTTGATATTATTGTTTTTTTTCATTGGCTCATCGCCTTCTTTTTCTGCCAGTTACAAAGAAGTAGCTTTAGTCTCAGTATCATCGAAATATAATGTTAAAAAAATAGATAAAATTAGAGAGTCACTAATGGAGTGTGACTATAAAGTATCTACAAAATACTTAAATCAATTTGTATCGGATTTTGGTTATGTTGGTAGTGATAAATCGAGAGCAAAAAATTTAATCGATGCATTACTCGATGATGATATTGATGTTGTTTGGTTTGTTTTAGGGGGAGGAGGAGCAATGAATCTTCTTCCATATTTAGAGCAAGCGCATAGCCAGTTAGCAAAAGCAAAGCCCAAAATAATCGTTGGTTTTAGTGACGTTACCGCGATTCATAATTATTTGAATGAGAAATTGGGCTGGGATTCGGTTCACGGTGTTGTAGCAACGCTTAATGCCAATGTGTTAGATGCCCAGGAGAATGCTGCTGGTGATTCAAAGCCTCGTATCAATGACTTGGAGCCTTTGCCAAAAATTGATCGTATCTTCAGCGATGGCATTTATTATGATCACATATTACCGATGAACCAAGCTGCAGAAATGACTCCCGTGAAAGGTGTATTGATTGGTGGAAACCACACTCTTGTTGCGGCAACGATTGGCACTCGATTTTCTCCAGATTTTAACGGAAAAGTGTTGTTTTTAGAGGATGTTGGAGTGTCTTATCGCCAGCTTGATAGGTCTCTTCAGCAGTTACTATTTTTGAATGATTTTAACGTCAGCGCTATTGTGTTTGGTCAGTATTATCCTTTAGAGGCTGACGATGCTGACAGGCTCATATTTAAAACTGTGATTACTGAGTTCGCTAAAAAATTCAAAAAGCCCGTTTATTTTTATCCGGCGAGCGGCCATGGTAGAGAAAATCACCCTTTAATCTTGGGAGCAGGGGTTTCGTTACTGTGTAAGGAGGGTAATGAATATTGCTCGCTAGAACAGAAAGTAAATTGATCGGGTTCTAGAGATACTCTTTCTAGCCATAATACAGAAAAAACCCTCAAGCTATGCTTGAGGGCAAAGTTACCTGAGGCATTCAACGGGTATAAATAGAATGCTTACAGTTTACGGAGTTAATATTAGAAGGGTGTAGCTATTTATTAACGAAGTAGAGACATCGCCATACCAGGTAGCTGATTAGTTTGAGAAAGAACAGTTGTTCCTGCTTGCATTAACATCTGATTCTTAGTCATGTTTGACGATTCAATAGCAAAGTCAGTGTCTGTGATACGGCCTTTCGCTGCTGCAGTGTTCTCAGAGATATTAGCTAAGTTATTGATGGTGTGATCAAGACGGTTGATGTTTGCACCAAGTGAAGAGCGTACTGTATTGATTTTATCAAAGAGACCATCTACCACAGCGATTTGTGCGTTAGAATCGGCGTTAGACGCTAAGTCACCAGTTGTTGAAAAATCGACATCACCTAGTGCAGCTGAGACATCTACAGTGAGCTTTTCAGTGCCAGATGCACCGATTTGAAAATCTACTGCTGCGGCAAGTTTACCACCAGTAAGTAGTTTTTGGCCGGCACCATATGTGGTTTCACCCATTATTCGTACTGCTTCACTTTCAAGCTCTTGATACTCAGCATTGAGTGCTGCTAGCTCAGTTGTTCCATTTGTGCCGTTCGCGCCTTGAGTTGCAAGATCTTTCATGCGGTAAGCAATATTAGTCAGTTCCTCTAGAGCGCCATCTGCTGTTTGCAACATAGAGATAGCATCTTGAGAGTTACGCATAGCGACTGACATGCCACGAGTTTGCGCTTCAAGTTTGTTTGCGATAGTTAGGCCAGCTGCATCGTCAGAAGCAGAGTTAATACGCATACCAGTACTTAGGCGTTCCATAGCCGTTGTTAGTAGGTCGTTTGTGCTGCTTAGTGTGTTTTGCGTAACAAGTGATGCGTAGTTAGTGTGCATTGATAAGGCCATCTTGGTCTCCTTGGTTGGTAACAATACTCAGATGTTGGCTTCAGGGTTTCCCCTGGTCACTAACAAGAGGCGGACGCTATCTATCCAAAATTAATCAAAAAAGTTGATTTCTAATCATATCAGTGCTTTTTAGTGATCTTTCTTCCACTAACTAGTAGATGAAACCCAGTTAGTGATGAATTTAATTGTCCAAAAACTATCACCCTAAGTTACCAACAATATTAATTTGTTTATTTTCGGGGATTTCGTTGTATGACAATACAGCTAGTCCCTCTGAAAAAGTACGTGCGTATCTTGCAAGTAGTGGTCGCAGCTGTGGCATGACGAGCAAAATAGGTGCTAGCCCTTGTTGTTTTAATTGCTGCTTTATAAGTGGTAAGTTTTGCTGGAATTGACTGAGAATATTGGGTTCAACTGGAAAACTATCTAAGCTTATACTGCCATTGGCCTGTGCTTGTTGTAGCGAAGTTATAAGCATTTGCTCCAATTCATCGGATAAGGCATAAACTTTAAGTTCGTTGTTAGAACCTGCTATAAGACTGACTAAAGTTCTCCTTAAAGCACATCGTATATCGGCAGAAAGCAGGATAGGGTCTTTGGTATTTTCCGATGATTCCAACATAGTATTGGCAATAGTGCGAATATCTTGCAGCGGGACTTGGTCGAGCAGTAACTGACGAAATACTTTAAGCTGCTGAGCTGGGTTAAGTGCAGCACCTAAGGCTTCAGCTAACTTTGGTGCTTGCTGTGTGAGCCTTTGCATCATGGCATCGACATCATCGTGATTAAACAACTCCGAAAGATGGGTTTTGATGACTTTACTGATATGAGTTGCAATTACAGTTGCATCATCGACCACTTGATAGCCCATATTCAATGCTTTGGCTTTATCTGTATGCTCAATCCAAACAGCCGGTAAATGATAGGCTGGATCGCTGCCAAGGATACCATCCACTTCACCATAGGTTTCACCCACTGCGATGGCCATTAAACGTTGGGGCTCAATAAAGCCTTGCTCAATGACTTCACCATTTAGGGCTATGGTGTATTGATTCGGCTTTAGGCTCAAATTGTCACGAATGCGTACTTCTGGTAGCAAGAAACCTACTTGTTCTGAAAGGTTACGTCTAACCCCTCGAATTCTCTGAGTGAGTGGTGCGCCTTGATCTGTATTGACTAGGTGAACTAGGCGGTAACCGAGCGCAAGTGAAAGTGTGTGTACGTGTGGGATATCTTCCCAGCTAAGCGGAGTTTCATCTTGTTGCATCGCTTGAGTCATGACTTCCACTTGGTCAAGTGCAGGATCATGGTGTAATGTTTTGTTTTGCCGCCAACCCGCAAAAGCTAATGCAGCAGCAAAGCTAAAGAATGCGAGATGTGGCATGCCAGGGACCATGCCAATAATTAACATGACAGCGGCAGCTGTGAATAATGTAATAGGGGAGGCTAACAACTGTTTTTGCATTGTTTCTGACAACGCATTATCACTGTCGTTAATACGGGTCACTATGATTGCGGCCGCAGTTGCAAGCAGTAAAGAGGGGATCTGAGCGACTAAGCCATCACCAATAGTGAGTAGAGCATAGGTTTTGAAGGCTTCTGAAGCAGGCAAGCCATGTTCAAAAACACCAATGCTGATCCCACCTATTATGTTGATAAACAAGATCAATAAACCCGCAATAGCATCGCCGCGAACAAACTTAGACGCACCATCCATTGAACCGTGGAAATCAGCTTCATTAGCAACCTCACGTCGTCGCTGCCGCGCGGCTTGTTGATCAATAAGACCAGCGTTGAGATCGGCATCAATGGCCATTTGCTTACCTGGCAGAGCATCAAGGGTAAAACGTGCTGATACTTCTGAAATTCGTTCTCCACCTTTGGTAATAACCACAAAGTTAATGATCATTAAAATGACAAAAATGACCATACCGACGACATAATTACCACCAATAACCACTTCACCAAAAGCTTGAATCACTTTACCAGCGGCATCACTACCGTTGTGACCTTCCAGTAATACTACCCGTGTAGAGGCAACATTGAGCGTTAATCGTAGTAGAGTCGCGACCAATAATATGGTTGGGAAAATAGAAAAATCCAGTGGACGTTTGGCTGTGGTACTGACCAATAAAACCAAAATGGCGAGTACTATGTTAAATGTGAACAAAGCATCAAGTAGCAATGGTGGAAGAGGGAGGATAACCATCGCTAATATCATTAATAAGACCAGCGGTATACCGACATAGCCTTTGGTGGAGTTTTGTATCTGTGCTATCCGATTGAGCATGAGCAGGTGTCCTTGGTTAAAAACGGATGATCAATGTTGCAAGTGCTTTGGAATTGCTAAGTGAGGTAAAGGCATAGGCTTTTCTCCTTTGCCAGTTCTAAACGCTTTGAGTTGCATGACGTAAGTAAGAATATGTGCAATGGCAACATAGAGCTGACTTGGTACGGCTTGTTCAATGGCGGTGGTGTGATAAATAGCGCGAGTCAATGGTGGAGCATTAATGATTTCAACCTGATTATCACGTGCGACCCTTTGGATGTGCATCGCGGTTTCATCAACGCCTTTAGCGACGATAAAAGGGGCATCAGATCGGCTTAAGTCATACTTTATGGCAACGGCATAATGGGTAGGGTTAGTTATCACGACATCGGCACTTGGCACCAGTTTATCAATTTTTCTACGAGCGAATTGCTGCTGTATCTGACGAATACGCTGTTTGACCTCTGGGCGTCCCTCATTGTTTTTAAACTCTTCTTTGAGTTCCTGTTTAGTCATTTTTAGTTCTTTTCCATGCTCCCACTTTTGATAAGGAATATCGATCACTCCAAATATGAGTAGAGCTAGCCCCATAAGTAAAAGACCATCGAAGAGTATTTGCATGAGATTAATGACACCTTGGGTAAGAGGTAGCCTTTGCATACCAAGCAAAGGCTGAAGGTGATTACTAAGGTAGGCATAAAGGACGGCGAAAATAACCAATACCTTAACGGTAGATTTTAGTAACTCGACTACTGAGCGGCTTGAAAACATGCGCTTTATTCCACTTATAGGGTCGAGCTTACTAAGCTTTGGAAAAGCGTTAGCAATTCGAAACATCCAGCCCCCTAGCACCATAGTACTAGCGAAAGTGACGATAATAATGACGATAAACAATGGAAGGAGCAAAGTAATGATCACGCCAAGACTTTGTCCTAACTGCTCGATCATTTGCATTGGATTTTCCAGGTCTTGCCTTGTTAAGGCCATATTGAATCGAAAGATGCCGGCAATATTGTCCCAAATTACGGTTAACTGACTATGGAAATATACTGCTACTACGAGAAAAATCGCGGCAGTGGTAAATTCTTTCGCTCTAGGGACCTGACCTTGCTCACGTGCTTTTTTTATTTTTTGCGGCGAGGCTTTTTCGGTTTTGTCTTGAGAAGATGACTCGCTCATCCGCCCCCCGTCATAAATAGGTTTAGGAAGCGCAAGGTATCGTTGACCAAAATGGTGTAGCGACTTGGAACGCCAGATATGGAAATTAAAACACTGAACAAACCTAACAGCATGGTCATAGGAAAGCCCAGTGCGTAGACATTGAGAGATGGTGCTGCTCGGTTCATGACTCCAAAACTAATGTTGGCTAATAACATAGAAACAATTGCAGGTAGAGCAAGTGCGAGTGCAGAAGCAAACATCCAACCAAAAAGAGTGATGATGCCCTTAAGCGATGCCGACGTTAAGCCTGAACCTACAGGCCACACAACAAAACTTTGAATGAGTATGTCGATGACGACGAGATGTCCTTCAAGAGATAAAAATAGTAAGGTACTGAAAATTAAGAATACGCGTCCAAGAATAGCAACAGACATACCATTGACAGGGTCGTTCATAATTGCCATACCTAACCCCATTTGCATCGAAATGATTTGGCCAAGAGTAGTGAAAATACTAAATAATAAGTGAAGTATCAGGCCGAAAAATAGCCCCCAAATGGCTTGTTCGAATGCCAAAAATAACGACGTTAGTGAAAAAAGATCCACTACTGGCATAGCAGGCATGATGGGTGCAGCGACGACAACGATAGATAGTGCTAACAGGCTGCGAAGCCAAACAGGAATGAGGGCATCACCAAAAAAAGGCATAGAAATAAAAACAGCCCCAACCCGAAAAAATGGCCACCAAAGCTGGCCAATAATGCGAGAGATGTCTGCAAAGGTGATATCCATTAGCCGATCATTCCCGGAATGTTGTGAAATAAATAATCGAATAGGTCCATAATTTTACGCAGCATCCAGTGGCCGGCGAATATCACCATCAGTAAAGTAACTAACAGGCGTGGTAAAAAGCTTAGTGTTTGCTCATTTATTTGCGTGGCAGCTTGGAAAATAGCAATACCGAGGCCAACGATTAGGCCGGGGACGACCAATACTGCGACCATTGAGATAATCAGCCATACAGCATTGGAAAATAAAGTAACGGTCATTTCGGGCGTCATTTTTCCTCCTGTTAACCAAAGCTGGCCGAAAGGGTGCCAACAGTCATCGCCCAGCCGTCTACTAATACAAATACCATTAGTTTGAAGGGTAATGATATGATAAGTGGTGACAGCATCATCATTCCCATCGCCATCAACACACTTGCCACAACGAGGTCAATGATCAGAAAAGGAATAAACAGCATGAAGCCAATTTGGAATGCTGTTTTGAGTTCACTTATTACAAAAGCTGGAAGAATAATCGCGAGCGAAATGTCTTCGATGGCAGAGTTTACGGGTTCATTAGCAATACGCAGCATTTGTTCCAATGAGTTCTGCTGTGTTTGAGCCAACATAAAGTGTCTCACAGGCTTTTCTGCTATAGAGAAAGCTTGAATTAGAGTGATCTCACCACTGTCGTAAGGTTGGAAAGCATGTTGGTAGATCTCAGTCCAAACAGGCCGCATGATCAAAAGGGAAAGTGCCAGTGCAATCCCAACCAATACCCGGTTAGGCGGGCTTTGTTGCAAGCCAAGTGCCTGACGAAGAATAGCTAATACGACTATTATTCGGGTAAAGCTAGTGGCCATTAAAATAAAGGCAGGTAGAAAGCTCAGTGCAGTCATTAACAGCAGAATTTGCAGCTTAACGCTGTATTCTTGCTGTGATGTTCCATCTGTGACAGAGAGGATAGTTAAACCTGACTCATTAGCTGCGCAAGGGAAGGCGATGAGCAGGCTTAACCAGCCAATGTATGTTATCCACCTCGCTAAGGAAGAAGATTTTTTCATGTTTTAAAAGCCTTTACTGGACTGCAGAAGTAAGGGCTGAATTGACAACATCAATGAGTCTCAGACCATATTTTTCGTTGACCACTACGACTTCAGCGTGCCCCATCAACGAGCCATTTACTTTAACATCGAGTGGTTCACCATTGAGTTTGTCTAGTTCAATCACGCTCCCTTCTCCTGCTTTCATCAAGTCACCAAGCGCGATATCTTTACTGGCGACTTCTAATGTAACCGTAACAGGAATGTTCTTGAAAAAACTCAAGTCACGTTCTGGAGTGGATGGAGTAGTATCGGCTATACCGTTTTGTGTCTCTTCGAGTTGAAAATCATCGAAGTCTAACTCTTCAGCGTTAAAAGCTGGGATCTCAGTTGACTCATTCATTGAAAAGATTCCTTATCATGGTTAAGAATTAAAACAAGTTGACCATCATTGTCTGCGACTGTGCCGTTGAATAAATGTTGCTGGCCGATACTGACAGGAACAGAAGACAGCAATTCAACAGGTAATATATCGTTGGTTTGTAATGCCAGTAGTTCACTTAGAGGTATGTCTTTTTGACAAAGTAAAACTTTGAGATTGACGCGGGTGGACTCTAAAGATTGCTTGAAGGAGTGGTACATAGATTCTTGGGGTTGAAGATCTAATTCTTGCGTCAAGGTCTCGACCAGCAATTCATCAAGCTTAACGTGAATCATGCCTTGGTGATCTTCAAAGTCGACATGTATGCTGGCATAAAGCCCTGTCCCTTGAGCCAGTTCAAAATCACAGCGGGCCCACATGTCTGCTGGTGCTAGCCAACTGGCGATGATACTACCAATTTTTTCTTGTAGCCGTAGATCGCTACTGCTTAGTTCATTACTGCTTCTTGCAACTTTTGCAGCATAAAAACTATCGGCAAGTCGAATTAGTGTTGTGCTGTCGATGTAGGTAAATATTCGTCCCCCTGTTTGGTGTTGAAAAGTGCTTATTAATGACTTTTCCATTTCATTGGCAGTGAAGGTGTGAAGTGAAACTATATTTATATTACTTTTGATATTATGAGATTTTAACCAATTCTGAAGCTCATAAGTTAAAACATTGCATGAGTTTGATATTAAGTTATCAAGCTTATCCCTAATAATGTTAATAGGCTTTCCCAGAGATTCAATACCTAAAGTTTGAAAATCAGTAATAGATTTTTGTCTTAATCTTTCCATTTATATTTTACCATGTTCTGACAAAGTGATTTTATAATTTTCTACATCAACTCATACCAGTCTACATAGATTTTTTCGTTGTAAATAAGTCTTGTTTATAAAATTTGTGACTTTACTCCATATGTTGATTTTAATTCCTTATCCACATCTTCTCATTAAAAATAAAAAAGGTTAGTTTGCAATACATGCAAGTGGTGAATGTCTAGGTTGGCGTGTTATTGCATATGAATTAATTCTATACAGTTGGTTTTAAAGTGATTTTATTGATTTTTACATAATGTTTGCATTATGGTCGCCTTGAAAAGGTTGAATGGTTAAACCATTAATATTTTGAGGTTAAACTCTTCGATGAATACCATTTTAAGTATGAAGTAACTTTCAATGGATAACTATCTTAATAATTTAAATTGGCTCTGAAATAAAGTTATGAATATCAAAATTAAGAAAAAATATTTATTACTTATTATCTTCTATTGTTCATCGGCTATGGCTAAATTTGAATATGAAGTTCCAATGGATAAAGTAAATTGGATGTATAAGGGAAGTAGCCTAAAATGCAGTTTGTTTTTTAATAATTCTTCCTATGGGAAGTTTATCTTCCGTTCTGAAGAAGTAGGAAAAATTAATTTTAAAATTGATTTAGTAGAAAATAATGATCGCTGGAAATATGGTCAATTATATAGCACCCCTGAGCCATGGAGTAACAATAATAAGTCTAAGGGGGTAGGGCATCATGTGCCAATTAAAAATGGTCACTTTACATTCAGTAATGATATAAGTGGTTTGCTGGATAAAATAATACAAGGTAACTGGATCAAACTCAGCTTAAGCGGAAATCAAACTTCCGAGCTTCAATCTCTTCTTCTACCCACTATCCGTATTCAACGGCCCCTTGTGCAATTTCGCAATTGCCTATCCTATCTTCCCCAAATGCCCTACTCGACAGCTAGAAATATTACATTCACGTTTGACCAAGGTGAGCGCACTTTAAACAGAGCACACAAACAAACCTTGAATGCTCTCTCCACTTATTTGCATGCTGATAATAACATCTCGCATATTCTCATCGATGGTTACAGCGACAATATCGGTTCTGATTTAAGTAATTTAGCGCTTTCTAAGCAGAGAGCAGACGAGATAGCTAAAGGGCTTATAGATAAAGATATATCCAAGGAAAAGATACAAGTACGCTCACATGGTTCACGCTATCCAATGGTGAGTAATGAGACCATTGAAGGACGAGCGAAAAATCGTCGTGTAACCATCAGGTTAGTTAAAAACGATGAAAAGATAGTTCCCCAAAAAACTCAAACAATTAACGACATGGAAGAGGCTTAAAAATGACAAAGACACGTATTTTGTTAGTCGAGCCCAAGGATGAATTTGCCCACCCCATCATTAAAGTACTTGAACAGTCTGGATACCGAGTAACACACGTTCGTACGGGTCGAAGTGCGCTGCTTGAAGCGAGTACTCCTATTACTCTAGTCAGTTCAGATTTGCCTGATATGTGTGTGCGAGAATTTGTTCATTGCCACAATAAAAAAGCAGAGGCTGGCGTGGCTATTGCGATTGTTGAGCAGAACCAAGGTGTGCTCGCTGCAGAAACTATGAAAGCAGGGGCGACAGATTATTTATTGAGACCGTTTGAAAGCCGTCAGCTAGTGAGTTTACTTCGCCGCGTTGAGGTCGTTGGTAAGCCGATAGCAAATCTTGTAGCTAATTCATGGCGAAGCAAACAAGTCCTTCAACTAGCCCATCGAGCCGCTTGTACTAAAGCCAGCGTTTTAATTACGGGAGAATCGGGGACTGGGAAAGAAGTTCTAGCCAGATATGTTCATCAGCATTCTCCTAGAGCGAGTGGACCTTTTGTAGCAGTCAATTGTGCAGCTATTCCAGAATCTATGCTTGAGGCGGTGTTATTCGGGCATGTGAAGGGGGCATTTACTGGAGCGACTCATTCTCAAAGTGGTAAGTTTGAAGAAGCCGAACAAGGAACGATTTTCCTTGATGAAATTGGAGAAATGTCACCTTCCGTACAAGCAAAATTATTACGGGTGCTTCAAGAACGAGAAGTGGAACGTGTTGGTAGCCATAAAGCGGTTCAACTGGATATTCGAGTGATTGCAGCGACCAATAAAGATTTGCGCCAAGAAGTCAAAAATGGTCATTTTCGTGAAGATCTTTACTACCGATTAGATGTTTTACCTTTGCACTGGCCACCACTTCGTGAACGCAGTGAAGATATTTTGCCTATCAGTCATTTCTTTATTTCCAAGTACCAAGACGGTAGTCAATGCCACCTTTCCCATGATGCAACTGCAGCGCTCAGTCAGTATCACTGGCCTGGCAATATACGTGAATTAGAAAACGTGATACAGCGAGCCCTAGTTATGCGTCATGGTGATTATATAACCGCACATGATCTGATGTTACCGGTTGAATTGCTAAATTCTGATCATGATGTCGCTCCTTCGAAAAGCATGGGGCATGTCGAAATTAAGAAGCAAGCCGAGTACCAATATATTCTCGAACAACTTCGTCACTATGGTGGTAACCGCACCAAAACTGCTAATGCACTTGGTGTTACTACGCGTGCATTGCGTTACAAATTAGCAGCAATGCGTGAACAAGGTATTGATCTACAGTCAGCCCTTGGCTCGGCTGCTTAAAGGAGGAAAAATAATGGCAAGTAATTCTATCCACACTGCGGTAAGCGCAGAGCAGATGATGTTATCTAAAATGGAAGCAATGCAATTTGTTGTTCAGCCCGAACTTATTGTTTCGGCCAATCCTTTAGATACACAAAACATCACATCATCTCTATCTTTTTCTGATGCAATGACGAATGTTTTTGATGCAGTAAATCAGTACCAATCAGCTGCCAGTAAAAAAATGACCGCTGTCGAAACAGGTCAGAGTGATGACCTAGTCGGCGCGATGATAGCCAGTCAGAAGGCTAGTTTGTCTTTCGATGCCTTGATGCAAGTTCGCAACAAGGTGGTGACCTCATTTGAAGACATCATGAAGATGCCGGTGTAGCCCATGTCAGAATTAACCACACAAGTTGCTGGTGGCGCAGCGTTAAATGCCACGAGTACAGAGGTGTCGCCTCAGAGAGCGATACAAGATTTTACCGATAAACTTAAACAGCTTTGGTCAAATAGTCAGAGAAATTTGGTCTTATCTGCGGTTTTAGCTGCGATTGTTGCAGCGATAATTGTGGTGGCTCTATGGAGTTCGACCCAAAGTTATCGACCTCTATACAGTCAGCAAGAGAGGTTTGATACTGGTGAAATTATCTCTGTCCTCGAGTCTGAGGGAATTAATTATCGGTTACAAGAACAAAATGGCCAAGTATTGGTGCCTGAAGGTGGAGTAGCAAGGATCAGAATGCTTCTAGCTGCAAAAGGCGTTAAAGCCAAATTGCCGACAGGACTTGACTCGTTACAAGAAGATAGCTCACTGGGTACCAGCCAATTTATGGAGACCGCGAGGTATCGTCACGGATTAGAAGGGGAATTGGTTCGCACTATTATATCTCTCAATGCAGTAGCTAATGCTCGCGTTCACCTTGCAATACCTCGCCAAACTCTATTTGTTAGGCAAAACAGTGAAGCCCCTTCAGCTTCTGTGATGTTGGAACTAAAACCAGGTGAAGATCTTAAACCAGAGCAGGTTGAGGCCATTATTAACTTGGTAGTCGGTAGTGTCACAGCCATGAAGCCAGAGCAAGTATCTGTGATTGATCAATATGGACGTTTGCTAAGTGCTGATGTGGGCTCTGCCCAAGCGGGGAAAGTAAATGCCAAGTATTTAGAATATCAACGTAATGTTGAGAAACAAATTATTCAACGTGCATCAGATATGCTGACGCCTATCCTTGGACCAAGCAACTTTCGAGTGCAAGTTGCAGCGGATATGGATTTTAGCCAGGTCGAGGAAACACAGGAGGTTCTCGACAATACTCCTATTGTGCGTAATGAGCATACCATTACCAACAGCTCGGTTGACCAGATTGCTTTAGGTGTACCAGGCACCTTGAGTAATCAACCTCCAGTAACAGGTGAGTCGCCAACCAATGATAGCCAGAATACTAACGCACGCTCGGAGGTCAACCGTCAGTATGCAGTAGGAAGTAGCGTTCGTCGCACACAGTATCAACAAGGTCAAATTACCAAGCTAAGTGTATCGGTTTTGCTCAACCAAGCAGTTGCACCAAACGGACAAGCGTGGACCGATGAGGAGAAAGCGCAGATCTCTAGCATGGTCACTGATGCTATTGGTATTAGTGTCGCGCGAGGCGATAGTATCAGCTTAATGAGCTTTGGTTTTACACCTTTAACGATTGAAGCGCCGCCTAGTATCCCTTGGTGGCAAGATCCTACGGTTCAGCAGCCGATGCGATATGTGATTGGTGGTATGTTAGGAATGGCGATGATTTTCTTTGTCCTGCGTCCTTTGATTCTTCATTTAACAGGAGCCGACCTTAACTCACAAGAGCTGGAGTTTGCTGATCCTCAGCAAGACACAATATTTGATGACATACAAACACGAGAAGAAAGAGAAAGAGAAGAAGTGCTCAATCGAAAACTATCAGAAAAAGGGATTTCCGTATCGTCTGGGCTTGATATGGGACACGATATGTTACCTCCAGCAGGTTCACCATTAGAAATTCAGCTCAAACATTTGCAGCTTATCGCTAATGAAGAACCGGAACGAGTCGCTGAAGTACTAAAACAATGGGTGAATGTAAATGAACACAGCAGAATTAAAGCAAAAGCCAATGCTTAGCCATGTCGAACAAACCGCTTTAGTGCTTTTAGGAATGGGCGAAGATGCTGCCGCTAAGGTACTGCGTAACTTCACTCGTGACGAAACTCAGCGAGTGACGAAAGCTATGGCTAAGTTAAGCGGAATAAAAAGTAATAGTGCCAATGGTGTAATTCAAAATTTCTTTGAAGACTTTCGTCAACATAGTGGTATTAGAGGTGCGTCTAAAGAATACTTATCTAAAACCTTACGTAAAGCATTGGGGAGCGATCTAGCGAAAGGGTTACTCAATACGCTATATGGTGATGAGATTAGTAATAATATGCAGCGGTTACAATGGGTTGAGTCAGATGTCTTGGCGAGATTTATCGCTAAAGAACACCCTCAGATGCAAGCTATTTTCCTTGCTTATTTACCTGCAGAAAGCTCATCGGCTGTGCTTAAAAGTATGCCGGAAAATGATCATGATGAGTTGTTGTATCGGATTGCGCAAATGCAAGATATTGATCATCAAGTGGCTAGTGATCTTAACGATCTTATCGAACGTTGCATTGAGCAGGTATCTGTCAGTCAAAGTGCTCCTTTATCTGGGGTGAAACAAGTGGCAGATATTATTAATCGATTCGAAGGTGATAGAGGATCACTGATGGAGATGCTTAAACTGCACGACGAAGAAGTAGTGAGTGAAATTGAGAAAAATATGTTTGATTTCATGGTATTGGGACGTCAACCTGAAGAGACCATGGACCGCTTGGTTCAACAAGTACCAATGGAGCTATGGTCTTTAGCGCTTAAAGGAGCTGAGATTCAGCTGCAACTCGCGATTAAAAGTGCCATGCCCCAACGTATGGTTAAGGCGTTAGAAGATGATATGGAAGTTAGAGGCGCTGTTCCATTAAGTCGTGTAGAACGCGCAAGGCAAGATATTATGCAGATGGTTCGTGAGCTTGATGACGCTGATGAAATAGAGTTAGTCCTTTATGACGAACCCAGAGTGGAGTAACCAATGTCACTAACCGAATCTGATTTTATTGAGCTTCCAGTATCAGGCTATCGTATTCATCGTTTCCCTCCTTTGGCCAAACCGATAGAAGTCGATGACAGTTTTGAACTTGATGAAAATTGGCAGGATCCTCAAGCTGATATTCAACAAAAGTTGCAACAAGGTTTTGAAACAGGGCTTGGTCAAGGGCATGAAGAAGGGCTTCGTCAAGGCTTAGCTCAAGGGCAGCAGCAAGGTTTACTCGAGGGGCAGAAAGAGGGTTTTCAGCAAGGCTTTATTTCAGGAGAGCAGTCAGGCAAGCAAGCGTTTGGTGAAGCCACTAAACCTGTGAATGCGATCTACCAGTCTTTATCTCATTGGCAAGCAGAGCGTGAACAGCAGCAAAGACATATTATTTGTGAATTGGTGCAGAAGGTAGCTCAACAGGTTATTCGAGCAGAATTGACCTTGATGCCACAGCAGATTTTAGCTTTAGTTGATGAAACATTAGAGGCGATGCCGGGTAAAACCGAGAAGGTCACGGTCCACCTTAATCCGCAAGATTTAGAACGTCTTGAACAAATCAACACGGAACTTGCTAAAGAATGGAAGCTAGTGGCAAATCCTGATCTACAACCAGGTGGTTGCCAATTGGTTACAGAAGATGCTGAGGCTGATGCGAGCTGTGACTCACGTCTGCAAGCTTGTATGGATAATGTTAAACAGCATTTGCTCGATGAAGTCACTCAAATAAGTGAAGAGGCCAATGACTAACACACAAGCTTTTGATCTGCTTTCCGAGCGTACCAGTGAAGCGATTGCATCACTTGACTCGATTCCAATTGCTCGAGTCACAGGCAGGCTGGTAAAAGTAACGGGCACCATGCTTCAGGCTGTGGGCTGTCGCTTTAAATTGGAGCAACGCTGCCTCGTGGAAACTTCCCAAGGCGATATGATTGAAGCTCAGGTTGTGGGCTTTGATCATGCCATTGCTTTTTTGATGCCGATACGGCGTCTTGGCGGTTTATTTGCTGGAGCAAAAGTGATACCGCTGGATGGAGATAGCACGGTTGAGTTGGGTGAACATTGGTTAGGGCGAGTCGTCAACGGATTAGGAGAAGTGCTGGATGATGGGCCAAGTTTGCGCGGTGGTGATCGTGTTTCCTTGGAGCCCAGGATCGTCAATCCGCTAAAGCGTAGGCCTGTTGATTCTCCACTAAATATTGGGGTTCGAGCGATTAATGGTTTACTTTCGGTTGGCAAAGGTCAGCGTATTGGTCTGATGGCAGGAAGCGGGGTAGGCAAAAGCATGTTGCTTGGTATGATAGCTCAAAATACCGAAGCGGATGTGATTGTAGTGGGTTTAATAGGTGAGCGTGGGCGTGAAGTTCGTGAATTTATTGAAACGAATTTAAGTAAAGAAGCTCGCAGTAAAGCCGTTATTATTGTTGCACCTGCGGATGAGTCTCCGTTAATGAGACTGAGAGCAACATTACTATGTCACCGAGTTGCAGAATATTTTCGTGATAAAAGTAAAGATGTTTTGTTGGTGATGGATTCCCTAACACGTTATGCCATGGCCCAACGTGAGATAGCATTATCCTTGGGAGAGCCTCCAGCGACCCGTGGTTACCCACCTTCGGTCTTTAATGTTTTGCCACAATTACTCGAACGCTCGGGCAATGGAGAGAACCCGAGTGGAAGCCTGACGGCAATTTATACCATTCTTGCAGCAGGGGATGACCAACAAGATCCTGTGGTCGACTCAGCACGAGCGATTCTAGATGGCCATGTTGTCCTGTCTAGAAAACTGGCAGAGCAGGGGCATTATCCAGCAATAGATATTGGTGCTTCTATCAGCCGCTGTATGAATTCGTGCGTTCCAGCCGAGCATTTGAAACTTGCCAATGAGTTTAGAAAAGCATACTCAAGCTACCTTGAAGTTAAAGACCTTATCCCTTTAGGTGGCTACCAGCCTGGCCAGAATCCTAAATTAGATAGTTATATCGCCATGTATCCTCGACTCAGCATGTACCTTCAGCAAGCAGCAGACTGCTCGGTTGATTTTTCACAAAGTTTAGCGGAACTGGTGCAAATATTTCAGCAATCATAGGGGAAGTGAATGCAGTCAAAGCATAGAGCGATAAAGAAATTTTGTACATTAGCACACAAGCAGCGTGACCTAATGTGTGTGCAGCTTGACACTCTACAGCAGCAATGTGACCAAGCTAACTTGCGTATACAACAGCTGTTGGAATTAAAAAATCAGCCGCGTCCAAAGAGTTCAAAAAATGTTCCTTTTCATCGAGAGGTATTACTCAATCAATGTCGAGTTGAAGGGGTACTCAGTAAGATGATTGACCACCAGCAATATGAACTTCAATTGATGTATGCCCAACACCATTCTTTGCAAAACACACTTAAGCAAAAGCAGCTCAAAATTATAGGCCTTGAGAGTAAATTAGACACTTGGCAACAAGAACACGAAATGGCATTGCAGAAAAATGAAGATGTGCTGTTAGAGGAGGCGATAAATAATAGTATTGCGTTTAAAGTGTTAGCCCTTTAGGTCGTTTATTTTAATGGTATCAATAAGCGACCTAAATCAAGCCATGATTAAATAGCGATACAATCTCTGGAATGAGCTTTCAGACTCTCAAATTAGCTGCTTTTTCTATTCCCAAGTATTGATAAAATTTGAGCGAGTTTGCTAGTTCAGTAAGTTCTAGCAATAGTGTGTTGTGATAGAGGATGTTATGCAGCCTACTCATTTTACAGTCATGGTTCCAAGTTATAAAGGGACAAGGTTTTTCTATTTTTCGCAACAGACAGTGATAGTTATTAAGTATGGTCTTGGGCTTATTTTGATGGTTATCGCTGGTTTAATTGCTGGGGTGTCGATACTCGCAGGCAATGTTTCTGATTCAAACCAAAAGAAAAGCAACTTAATCAATAAAACCCACTTGCTTGAAAAGGCATTGAGTCGTTCTCATGAATCTCAAGATAATTTGGAGATAAGCCTAACTAGGAAACAGCAAGATCTTATTTATATTGCCAATAAGCTCAGTGATATTGAATCTGCTTTGGCTTTGTCTGATGAGTCTTTGAATCTAAGAGAAAGAGTAGACAATGCCGCTCTGACAAGCGCGGTTCGCCATCAAATGATGCAGATGATACCCAATGGACGACCAGTTAAAACTGGTTATCTGTCATCACATTATGGGCATCGTATTCATCCGGTTAGTAAGGTGAAAAGTATGCATCGTGGTATTGACTATGCGGTGAATGTTGGGACGCCAATATACGCGTCAGCAGATGGTGTTATTGAAGTGGTTAGAAAAAGTAATAAGGGTTCTGGCAACTTTCTTCGAGTCGCCCATTCCTACGGCTTTACTTCGTCTTATTCACATCTCAGTGCGTTTAAGGTTAAGCGTGGTGAATATGTAAAAAAGGGTCAATTAATCGGCCTAACAGGGAACTCAGGGCTTTCGACGGGTTACCATCTTCACTATGAAATTCGTTTGGTTGGGCGCTCTCTCGATCCTTTGCCTTTTACCAAATGGGAAATGAATAATTTTGATGCGATTTTTAAATCGAACGAGGATGTACAATGGGATTACTTAGTAAACAGAATAGAGAATCAAATGGCCACAGCTCTCAAACTGTCATCGCAGAAGGCACCTTTATCGAAGGACAGCTCAAACTTACTTGTCACATCCAGATAGATGGTCAGGTAAAAGGGAATATTGAAACAGACAGGTGTGTCACCATTAGCGCAGCAGGTTCGGTGGAAGGAGCGATTCGATGTGAGTGTCTAATTGTTAATGGTCGTTTTTTAGGTAAGGTGTATTCTAAAAGTTTACAAATACTTGAGCACGGATATCTTGAAGGTGAAGTATCGGCAACTGAGTTTACGATAGAGAAAGGAGGCGTGTTTTTGGGTAGCTCAAAGAATATCAAAACTGAAGAAGTAGTCCCTTTAGAGAGTGTGAAAAAACGTGATAAAACGCTACCTCAGCAAAGTAAAAAAGACGCACAGCAATACGCTTAGTGGGCGCTAAAAACGAAATAAACAAATCGTGTACTGTCAGCACGGCTTTTGCTTTTTTGATAAGTTTATTTATATTAACCTGCGCTAAGCTTTAAGTGATGTTATTTTGTTGTCATCAACAGGGTCTTAAGTTCAGGTTACTCGCCTGTCTCTTTATGATAGGCAGCTAGCAAATCCATTTATTAAATACTCTAGCTTGGAACTTGTGCTCTTGAGTGAATGATTGACTGAGACCATTTTTGCACTTGGACAAGGATAGACGTGATTAGCCAGTACACATGTGATGATTTGATATTTGATGTAGAGAAGATGACGGTGACTACCACCCACCATAGCCGTTCTCTTAACTACAATGAATGTTTGTTACTGAAAATATTATTAGACAATGCCAATCAGGTATTAGCAAAAGAAGCGCTTAAGTCGGCAGGTTGGCCAGATACTATAGTGACAGATTCTTCATTGCAAAAATCCATTCAGAAGATTCGCTTAGTGATTGCTATTTCTAATTCCGTGGAACTTAAGACCATCGTTGGAGTTGGGTATATGCTTTCTTGCGAGTGTTCCGGACATGTTGATCCAGTTGAGTTGACACCATCTGTTGATAATCGAAGAAAATCACTGTCACCGAAAGCTTGGGCTAGGCTTGCACTGTGTGTTGGAAGCATTATTTTGCTTATTGCATCGTCACTTGAGTTTACCAAAGTGACTAATACGCGGCTAATATCCTACCTTAACCCTGGCTATGATCTTCTTGATGTTGGGGGTAAGCAGGTTCTACGCAGGCATAATGCTGAAATTCCGCCTCAAGTATTAGAGATGATAAAGGCTTCTCAGTGTAACTGTTTGTATTTTTTTGCTTTTAACAGTGGTCGTTACAATCTTTCGGTTCATGATAAAGTTACTCATCGGAGCGAAACCTATTTAGTTGAAGAAGCAATGCTTCCCAAGTTAGCGAGGGAGTTGGCGAAATGAAGAGCCTTAAGTTTTGGATAGCTATTTTTGTTGCCTCATTGATTGTTTATGTCAGTTCGTTGTACTTTAGTAGCCAGCAACTGCTTATAGAAGGGCGTTATGTCGCGCGTATTCAAGGGTATTCTCAAACTAATGGTTATTGGCGCGAAAGACTAGAGTTGAATCTCAATCGAGAGCAGATTGAATCCACTATATCCATTGAAGGTGATGGGTTGGAAGGTGTGGCTATATTTGCGATAAATGGTGAAGTTGCGCAATCTGAAAATGGCGCTTTTGAGTTGTCTTATTCAACCAAACCTATCCAGACTTCTAAAGTTATTGATGGCTATCATGCGGTTAGTTACACTTCGCTATTTTTATCAGGTAAATCAAATAACGTTTTGGTTTATCAAAATGAAGATATACTGATGTTGGAAGGACCAAGGAGTTCGGTGATGCTGACACGCAGCAAAGATTCGGTGTTTAGATAAAAAACTCCCGGCAAAGCCGGGAGAGATAAGGACAGTGTTTAGGTTTAGTACTAGAAGTGGTACTGAACGTTAGCCATAATCGTTACGTCGTCTTCGATTTGTACTGAAGAGCTTTGGACATCAACTATACCATCATGATGATATTCACTTCTTTCTACTGGCTCTGCTTCATTATGGAACGTGTACGCAATCTCTGCGCCAAAACTCCAATTTTTAGTCAATCTATAGTCTAGACCAGTTTGAACACCATAGGTGAATCCATCCATATAATCTACATCGTTTTCAAAGAACTCGTAGCCCATATGTGCGCCCACAGTCCAGTTTAGCTTGTTAGCAATAGGCAACATATAATCATAGCTGGCTGTTAGGTCAGTGCGGTCAGCAGTATCATCATCCGAGTCAACATCTAATGTTAGAGCGTCGTATGCAATCCCGAACTTGACTCTATGATGGTCATTAATAATAGCACCACCACTGATACCAAGGATAGCTGAAGCATCTGTATCTGAACTTCCATTGTAGTTTTCTTCTGGAAGCATACTGTTTTCGTAGGCGCTGTCTACTTTACCACTTACATGTGTACCAGCATCAAAACCGACAAAGTAGTCATACGTGTTTTCTGCGTTTGCACCAAACGTGGTTGCTGCTGCTAGTGCACCCAAAGCGAAAAGTTTTACTGTTTTGTTTTGCATAATGTATTCCCTATGTATCTAAAGCTAACAAGTAGCTGACTCTGTTGTTATCGATTTTTTGTTTCACGCTGCGGTGAAAGTGGTGGCTAAGTTAGAGCCTTGAGTCTAAAAACTGAAAGGAATCACACGGAATTGAGCAGAAAAAAAATAAATCCTAATTATTTAACTTTTTTGTTTTCTTTTTTCATTTTAAACGATTGTTATTATTTGCTTTTGTGAGCTTGTTACCTTGATGGTTTTTAGCCGAAGTAGGTTGGTTTTTGTTGGTTTTCCGCGCTAAGTGCTGATGGTAAGAGTGGTTCGGTTGTTAAGTTTATTTTTACTGTGGCTTTAGTCCGTTGTTTTCTTGCCTATGCATACTACGTTGGGTTTGCTGTTATTTAAGAAGATTTAGATGGCTTAACTATCGGCTTTGGTTACAAAGGCGAGTGAGTAAAGATCATAGGATAAGGTATAAAACGAAAAAAGACGCCATAAGGCGTCTTTTAAAATTTGGCTCCCCCTGCGGGACTCGAACCTGCGACATACGGATTAACAGTCCGCCGTTCTACCAACTGAACTAAGGGGGAATTGCTTTAAAACGCCGTGAATATTAGCGATGAGGTACATTAGTGTCAACTAGAAATTAGAGAATAGAAGCGATTTTTTTTTATAAAAATCACTTTACTTTTTTGTAGGCCTTTTGGGAGAAAGGCTCAATTTAGTTATCCACCAAAATTGTGGATAACCGTGTTGATTAATGTGGAGAAATAAAAAAATGCCATTTGGGAAGATATTTTAATTTATAGATAAATATTAAAAGATTATCGCTAAGTCACTGTATATTAATGTATAAGTTAGTGTTAGTGGTGGTTTTCATGGGTAGTAATCAAAACTTATCTATGTGGTCAGTTTCATAATTTGATCAGTTGTGTGGATAAGCTGTGATTTATTTTTGTAGTATTTAAGAATACTACAGCAGACTGAAAATGAACGTATCAGGAATCACAACGACTATTTAGTTTCTGATGTATGTTGGGTTCGATATGCTGGAGAAAATGCATTTTTTTATCTTGGGCTATTGTATCTGTATATATATACAGACAAAATAGGCTCAGTCACTTCGTTAGATTAGATCGAGGAATATATGAGCAAAGTTTTTGAGTTGATCTCTGATTACCAGCCATCGGGTGATCAACCTACAGCGATTCAACAGCTATTTGATGGTTTAGACTCTGGCCTTGCTCATCAAACTCTATTGGGAGTTACGGGGTCTGGTAAAACATTTACCTTAGCCAATGTTATTGCTAAAGCTCAACGTCCTGTCATTTTGCTTGCACCTAATAAAACCCTAGCTGCGCAATTGTACGGCGAAATGAAATCTTTCTTCCCCAATAATGCCGTTGAATACTTTGTTTCTTATTATGATTATTACCAGCCTGAAGCTTACGTTCCAACAACTGATACATTCATTGAAAAAGATGCGTCCATTAATGCTCATATCGAACAAATGCGTTTATCGGCAACCAAAGCACTACTTGAACGTAAAGATTCCATTATAGTCGCGTCAGTATCTGCAATATACGGACTTGGCGATCCTCAGTCTTACTTACAGATGATGTTGCATGTTCGTCGCGGTGACGTCATGGTTCAGCGTGACATCTTGCGTCGTTTGGCGGAGCTTCAATACAGTCGCAATGATGTGGCATTTGAGCGGGGTCAGTTTCGTGTTCGGGGGGAAGTGATAGATGTATTTCCCGCAGAGTCAGATCAGGATGCAGTCCGTATCGAAATGTTTGACGATGAAATTGATTGTATTAGCATCTTCGATCCCTTAACTGGCGCAGTAAAGCAAAGAGACTTACCTCGTTTCACTATTTATCCCAAAACACACTATGTGACGCCCCGTGATAAAATACTTGATGCAATAGAAAATATAAAAATTGAGCTGGAACACAGAAAAAAACACCTTTTAGACAATAATAAGCTACTTGAAGAGCAACGTATTTCTCAGCGAACGCAATTTGATATTGAGATGATGACGGAGCTGGGTTTTTGTTCTGGCATCGAGAACTACTCACGTTATCTCAGTGGTCGCAGTGAAGGAGAGCCGCCGCCGACCCTTTTCGATTATTTACCTCATGATGGATTACTCGTTATTGATGAATCTCATGTAACGGTTTCTCAGATAGGCGCTATGTACAAAGGAGATAGATCTCGTAAAGAAACACTAGTAGAGTTTGGTTTTCGTTTACCGTCGGCATTGGATAATCGTCCTCTCAAATTTGAGGAATTTGAATCACTAGCTCCTCAAACTATTTTTGTTTCTGCAACGCCGGGTAATTATGAATTGGAGAAATCAGAGGGTGAAATTGCTGATCAGGTTGTTCGCCCTACAGGACTTTTAGATCCTGAACTTGAAGTTAGGCCTGTTGACACTCAGGTTGATGATTTACTCTCTGAAATTCGTATTCGCGCAGTGAAAGATGAACGAGTATTAGTGACAACATTGACTAAGCGTATGGCAGAGGATCTCACTGAGTATCTAACTGAGCATGATGTGCGAGTCCGGTATCTTCATTCGGATATAGACACAGTCGAGCGAGTAGAGATTATTAGGGATTTGAGATTAGGCGAGTTTGATGTACTAGTGGGCATTAACTTGTTACGTGAAGGATTAGATATGCCGGAAGTGTCCTTAGTCGCGATTCTGGACGCTGACAAAGAAGGCTTTCTGCGTTCTGAGCGTTCTCTTGTCCAGACGATTGGTAGGGCCGCTCGTAATATTAATGGTAAAGCGATTCTTTACGCAGGTAGTGTTACCAAGTCGATGCGTAAAGCGATGGATGAGACTAGCCGTCGTAGGGCTAAGCAGCAGGCTTACAATCATAAGATGGGAGTTGAGCCCCAAGCACTTAAGCGCAATGTCAAAGATATTATGGAGCTTGGTGATATTGCTAGAAGGAAAAAACAGAGAACAATGAAGCTAGTTCCTTTATCTAAGGTATCGGAGCCTACACAGTCATATACAGAAATGACACCTCAAGAGATTGACAAAAAGATTGCTCAGCTAGAAGCACAAATGTACCAACATGCTCAGGATTTGGAATTTGAGTTTGCTGCGCAAAAACGTGATGAAATAGAAGTGCTGCGTAAACAATTTATAGCTAACAGTTAGGGCATCTCTATGGCTGCTGCTAGTAAAATTGCAATGATTCTATAACGAATGTTTTATGAGCTAAGCCATACTAAGAAATGTACGTTGAGCTACCAGAAAAAAAAAGCCAATAGTAAATGTCTATTGGCTATTCTTGTGAATACTTTGTTCACTAACAACGTCAGTTGGCTAGGTGACCCATACAGGTCAATTTTATATCAGCATTAAACATGCCAATTTTTTAGCCCCATATTTAGGTTTTTTCGCGGTTTTTTCTGCATTGAGTTTGCAAGATGCAAAGCGTAATGCAATCATTTATACAATTTGCAACGAAGAGTTCGACTTTAATATGCAACAAGACACAGATATACAAAAGTCCAAATATTTGTTGATGGTAGAGGATACTGCTTCAGTAGCAGCACTATATCGTTCTTACCTTACTCCCCTTGGTATTGATATTAATATTGTTGGCACTGGGCGAGATGCAATTGAAAGCCTCAGCTTTCGTACTCCTGATCTTATTTTATTGGATCTGAGGCTTCCCGATATGACGGGTATGAACGTTTTGCATGCGGTAAAGCAAAAGAATGCTGATGTTCCAGTTATATTTATGACAGCTCATGGCTCAATTGATACAGCTGTTGAAGCTATGCGTCATGGGGCCCAAGATTTTCTTATCAAACCTTGCGAAGCCGATCGATTACGCGTGACAGTCAATAACGCAATTCGTAAAGCAAGTAAGCTTAGAAATGCGGCAAATAATCCTGGGAATCAAAACTACCAAGGCTTTATTGGTAGTAGTCAGACCATGCAGGCTGTCTATCGAACCATAGATTCTGCTGCCTCAAGTAAGGCTAGTATCTTTATTACAGGTGAGAGTGGGACGGGTAAAGAGGTGTGTGCTGAAGCGATTCATGCGGCAAGTAAGCGTGGCGATAAACCTTTTATCGCGATTAACTGTGCTGCAATCCCTAAAGACCTTATTGAAAGTGAGTTGTTTGGTCATGTGAAAGGAGCCTTTACTGGTGCTGCGACTGACAGACAAGGTGCAGCAGAGTTAGCAGATGGTGGCACATTATTTCTTGATGAATTGTGCGAGATGGACCTAGATTTGCAAACCAAACTCTTACGTTTTATCCAAACTGGAACATTCCAGAAAGTAGGCTCATCAAAAATGAAGAGCGTGGATGTACGTTTTGTTTGTGCAACAAACCGTGATCCGTGGAAGGAGGTTCAAGAGGGACGCTTTAGGGAAGATCTATACTATCGATTATACGTGATCCCATTACATTTACCTCCATTGAGAGAGCGTGGAGATGATGTCATAGAAATTGCTTATTCTCTATTGGGTTTTATGTCTAAGGAAGAAGGCAAAGATTTTGTTAGGCTTACGCCAGAGGTAGTGAATCGTTTTGCTCAGTATGAGTGGCCAGGTAACGTTCGTCAGTTGCAAAACGTATTACGCAATGTTGTTGTGCTTAACAATGGAGAAAATATATCAATGGATATGTTACCTCCACCACTTAATGTGCCTACGGATAATCAGATCAGGGTAAACTGGGAAGAAAAAGAAAAGTTCACAGTTAATGATATCTTCCCTCTCTGGTTGACAGAGAAGAAAGCTATAGAGCAAGCTATTGATGCATGTGATGGGAATATCCCTAAAGCAGCTGGCTATTTAGATGTCAGCCCGTCTACGCTTTACCGTAAGCTTCAAAATTGGAATGTCAAGGAAACACAATAATCGAATGGAATTACTTAACAAACATAAGCTAGACCAACTGGCGAGTGAAATTGGTACCAGCAATGTCCCCATATTACTCGATATATTTCTTAATGAAATGACTCAATACATCGACGCTCTTAATGATGATGACAGAGATCAGGAAGCTTATTTAAAAGAGATTAGCCACGCATTGAAAAGCAGTGCTGCTAGTTTTGGCGCTGAATCTCTGTGTGCTTTTGCGATAGAAATTGATGCGAAATCAAAACTTGATGAAGTGCTTGACGTTACAGAAGAACAAGAGAAGATGATAGCGCTATTATATGAAACACAACAGCGCTATAAAACCTTACTCGATAAGTAATGATTCAATAACGGATTGAAGTTTATCCCTGTCGTGTCGCCATTCTCGGTTTGGGGAGGCGAGCGAGGTAGTAAAGCAATGCCAGCTCTTTAGCTCGGGGTGTTTTTCTTCTCCCACAATGATATCTATTTTTCGTCCTCGGCAGGCTCTTTCGCACCATTCTAGCTTCTCTTTTAAGCTCATTTTACCCGCGGGGCCAAATTCAGGTGATAGATTCTCGATAAATATAAGCTTTGCATTTGTGTTTCCCTCTATTGCACGAGCTATTTCGGGCAGAAGTAAGGGAGGCATAATACTGGTTAGAAAGCTGCCTGGTCCGAGAATAATAGCGTCAGCTTGCTCAATGGCAAGCACGGCCTCGCTGGTTGCTGGAACTTCTGGTGCAAGGTCTAACCGGACGAGTCTCTCTGCCATTTCGTCTACACTCGTTTCCCCAGTCACCCATTGACCGTTTTCGGCTAGTGCTTTGAGATCCGAGGGGTGTTCCGTCATCGGAATAATATTAATATCGACTTTTAGTATATTTCGTATCAGATTAATCGCATCTAATGGGCGCACCGAGAGGTTGTCGAGTGCAGTTAACATCAAATTACCTAAATTATGTCCATCCAGCTCCCCAGCACCTTTGAAACGATATTCAAACATCATTGAGCTTATAGAAGGAGAGGTGATTAGCTGGTTAATACAATTGCGAGTGTCTCCCCAAGCTATGCCACCTTGACAGTGACGAATTCGGCCTGTTGAACCACCGTTATCTGTCGTTGCAACTATGCCTGTGGCGTTTTCTCCAAAATCCTTTAAAGCTGCTAATATACGCCCTAAGCCGTGTCCGCCCCCGATAGCAACTACGTGTTTTTCTTTATACAAACTCATTTAGTGTATTCTTATTTTTTCATATTCATCTACAATCTAGAATAATTGATTCAATTAAAGTACTCAATATGGCATTTTTGAATGTTGGGTTATAAATTTTTATTCCTAGGGTAGAAACGGACATAGATATTCAGTATTTTATTGTTAGCTACTGCTTTCGTCCTTAAGTCGTAAAGCGGTTGCCATAACTCCGAGCTTATCGGGCTAAGTTCATTAAGAATATGCGCGCTAAGCCAGTGATATGTTGTCACCAGGGCATGACTAGAAATGGTTATGCCTCCCGTATTTGGAAAGGTGTTCCATGGCACAACATTTTGAAGATAGATTTCAGCGCAAGTTTTATTATTTGCGTCTTTCGGTGACTGATGTTTGTAATTTCAAATGTCAATATTGCCTTCCTGATGGCTATAAACCCTCGGGCAAAAGTAACTCATTTTTAACTCTCCCTGAGATTCAGCGCGTTGTTCATGCGTTTGCTGATTGCGGAACTTCTAAAGTGCGTCTCACTGGTGGTGAGCCAAGCCTGCGCAAAGATTTTACTGAAATTATTAATACCGTGGCACAAACAAAAGGCATTACTAATGTAGCGATGACTACTAATGGTTATCGGATGAAAAAGCAGGTTGAAAATTGGAAGAAAGCCGGACTTACCAATATCAATGTAAGTATGGACAGTATCGATCCGCGTATGTTTTACCAGATCACAGGTGAAAACAAGTTCCATGATGTGGTATCAGGAATTGATCGTGCATTTGAAGTTGGCTATCAGCAGATTAAAGTCAATGTTGTGTTACTTAAAGATATGAATTCTCAATCTCTACCCAGTTTCTTACATTGGATAAAGGATAGACCGATACAGCTACGCTTTATCGAATTGATGCAAACGGGTGAAATGGACCAGCTATTTCATGACCATCATGTATCTGGCGTGTCAATTCGTAATCAATTAATTGCAAATGGCTGGCTGCAAAAGGAGAGGGCGAATAACGATGGACCCGCTCAAGTGTATTATCACCCTGATTATCAAGGTGAAGTAGGCTTGATTATGCCTTATGAGCGAGGTTTTTGTACGAGTTGCAACCGCTTGCGAGTATCAGCAAAAGGAAAACTTCATCTATGTTTGTTTGGTGAGCATGGTATTGATCTGCGCGATTTATTGCAGAAAGATTCTCAGCAGGAGCCATTAATAGAACGTATTCAAAGCCAGTTGCAGACTAAAGCTGTTAGTCATTTTCTTCATGATGGTAATTCGGGCATGACACCAAACCTAGCGTCTATTGGTGGCTGAACATTTTAACCTTTGTAATTATTTCAGGTTTAACCAGACGTAGTGTTTGGTTGAACAACAATTTTAAATCGAATAGGTGAACAAATGGGGCACGCTGAAAGTAAATTTCAACCAGCTAATATTGCTGTATTGACAGTGTCGGATACTCGCACAGAAGAGAACGATACTTCTGGTGCTTATCTTGTTGAGAGCGCTGCTCATGCTGGGCATAACATTGTAGATAAACAGATAGTTATTGATGATAAATATAAGATTCGTGCCATAGTGTCGCAGTGGATTGCAGATTCTAGCATACAAGTGGTAATGGTCACTGGAGGGACGGGTTTTACATCCCGTGATAGTACCCCTGAAGCATTGAACCCACTGTTTGATAAAAAGGTAGAAGGCTTTGGTGAGTTGTTTCGCCATGTGTCCTACCAAGAAATTGGTACTTCAACGATTCAATCACGCGCCGTTGGTGGGTTTGCTAATCATACTGTAATTTTTGCTATGCCAGGTTCAACAGGTGCTTGTCGTACTGGGTGGACAAAGATTATTGAGCCACAATTGGATGCAAGGCATCGTCCGTGTAACTTTATGCCACATATTGGTGAGTGAGGAGTCTTTATGAGTCAGTTAACTCACATCAATGCTTGTGGTGAAGCCAACATGGTTGATGTTTCTGAAAAAGCATCAACAGTGAGAGAAGCGCGTGCAGAGGCATTAGTCCATATGTTGCCAGAAACACTAGAGTTAATTATTTCTGGTCGACATAACAAGGGCGATGTGTTTGCAACGGCACGTATAGCCGGAATTCAAGCGGCAAAAAGGACTTGGGATCTGATCCCGCTATGCCACCCACTCTTGCTGTCAAAAGTTGAAGTACAGATTGAAACGATTGAATCGGAGAGTGTGGTACGTATTGAGTCGATATGTAAATTAGCTGGTAAAACAGGTGTTGAGATGGAAGCGTTGACAGCAGCTTCAGTTGCGGCTTTAACCATTTATGACATGTGTAAAGCCGTACAAAAAGATATTGTCATTGGTCAAATTCGTTTACTAGAAAAAACAGGCGGTAAGTCGGGCACTTTTAAGGTAGAAACATGATAAAGGTTTTATTTTTTGCTCAAACTCGGGAATTAGTTGGGACTGAAAAGTTAGAAGTTGATACCTGCTTTGAAACAGTGGAAGCATTGCGAGCGAGTCTTGCTACCCAAGAAGGTAAGTGGGATCTGGCGTTAGACCCAAGTAAGTTACTTGCTGCTGTTAATCAGTCAATTGTCCCACTTGAACACCCTCTTAATGAAGGTGATGAAGTTGCCTTTTTTCCTCCAGTTACAGGAGGGTAAAAATGGAGCGTGTATCAGTTCAATATGAAGACTTTTCAGTTGGTAATGAATATCAAAATCTCACCGAGGATAGCTTTACTGGTGCTATTGTGACATTTGTAGGTAAGGTTCGTGATATGAATCTTGGCGAAAATGTGACAGGTTTATCTTTGGAGCACTATCCAGGGATGACAGAAAAGGCACTGATGAAAATTTGTGATCAAGCAGAGCGAAGGTGGTCACTTTCAGGTATTCGTGTTATTCACCGTATTGGCGATCTAGAGGTTGGCGATCAAATTGTGTTTGTCGGTGTATCGAGTGCTCACCGAGGAGCGGCATTCGAAGCTTGTGAATTCATAATGGATTATCTTAAAACTAAGGCACCTTTTTGGAAAAAAGAGCGTACAGATGGAGCCACTCGGTGGGTTGAATCGAGAAATTCTGACAAGCTTGCTGCGCAGCGCTGGGAATAAACGCCTTAGGGTCCGTTTATAGAGAGCTGTAAATATTTGTTGTAAAGGAACTTTATGTACAGCCAGATGATAAAACGGGCCATAATTATCGCTATTGTTGTTGGAACATTACTTAATTTTATTAACCAATATGACGCGTTTGTAGGAAGTAGCTCTTTCAATTGGCTTAAAGCATTACTGACGTACTGTGTTCCTTTTTGTGTTTCACTATTTAGTAGTTGGTTGGCAATTCGTGACGCAAAAGCAAACCGTCGCTAGTTTTAGATCGTAATTTGTTGAGTAAGAATGGATTCTGACATCAATGACAAACATTAAGGTGAAAAAGAAAAGATAACAGCAATGTCATGCCCCCCTCTTCGATAGCCATTTAATACGTACTTCTACCGCATCTCTTTGTTTTCCTCGTTATCTGGAAACTGAATAAAAGATCTATTTATTATGTTAATACTCTTTTACGCCACATGAAAATCTCAATCCTCTTAATCATTATTTTGACAAGTAAAATTAAACCCACTCATTCAAGAATTAGTCGTTTATCATGTTTTAACAGAGCGACTTTTATTACACGTTGTTTCATTTAACTAAAAACGAACTTTTTATACACACACCTATCAATTAAGTCATTATTTTTCCTGTGAAAATCTTGGAAAATTCATGAAATATAGTCTTACTTAACACTTGAAACAATATATTAACATGTTGAGGTGCATTTTTATTCATTATGTGCTTGTATGAATAGCATATTATTTCACCGCACCTGACTATCGAATTGATATAAGTCGTTTTTATTTTGGATTAGTTAGTGTTTTGTAACCTGAAAACGAGGGTTGTATTACTATGAGAACAAGCGCAATTGTTAACCTAAATAGAAGTGAGAGCACTAATTCTTCTAATGCATTGAAGTCAAAATATGAATGCTCAGAAGTAGGAAGGAATATTAAAGAAGTAACCCAATTAAGGGGGCTTTCTCTCTCTAGCAACAATCTCCATAAAGCAGCGTGTTCTGATTTACAAGAGAGCAAACCGAGTAAGAGAATTCGCCTAGCACGCTCAAATAGCGCGCCTGCTTCTATAACCCCGCCACCGCCCAAGGTGAAATTGAGCAGCTCAGATAAAGATAGTGGCGGAACGCCAGAACGTCGAGTCATCGCTGATGATGTCAAAATGATTCATTCAAAGCTCGTAGAAGAATTAGACGAAAATAACAAACAATATCATAAAGCAATAGATATTATGGATACACAGCTAGAACCTACTTTAAAAAAATATCAGGGCAGAAATGGTCATTTATCTTATCAAGATACTAAACAAGTCCATGTGGCGTTTAAAAAACTGGCTAAGCAATTGCCTAAAGGCGATCTAAAAGAGTTATGTACTATTCTCACTCAGCATACTAAATGTGACTGGATGCAAATGAAGCATGAGAAGTTGCAAGCTAAACAGTTAAAAGAATATCTAGCTCTAGGTAAACCTGGTGCGGGAAAAGCGACGACATATAGTGTTGGTGTAAATACTGGGGCAAGTTTGCTAGCTGTACCGGGTACTGAAGCTAAAGTAGGACCTTTTGTTGACCTATCATGGGGTCTATCAACTGAAACACGATTTAACGCAGATGATGAAGGGCTAGTATTTGAGGAGATTAGCCATGGAGTTAGTGCGGGTTTGAAAGGTGGAGTACAGGCGAGCCTATCGAAAGAAGTTGGGCTGAATGCGCAAGCGAATGCTTCAGGACAGGGAAATCTGACCTATTTTAAGGAGTGGAACAACTCAAAAGATTATATTGCGCAAAATGGGCCAGATGCGAAAAAGACCAAAGCACTGAAAAAACAAAAGCAATTAGCCGCTAATAGCCAACATAGGCTTAATGATTTATTGAAATCTGCCTTGAAAATTAATGCTAATGTCAATGCGCCCGCTCCAGAGAGAACGAAACCACTTACAGGTTTTTATACTACTAAGGCGGGTGATGTCGGGGTGTCAGTAAATGCGGGTACCTCTTTCAATGTTGGTGCTCTCGATGTCAATTTTGGTGGCGGTTTTGCCGCTAGTCGTTCGAAAAGTACCACAGATATTTATGAATTCGTACCAAATCAGTTGGCTGATGTTGTGCTGAAAAACAAAGCTAAGCTAGACGAATTACCGAGTAACTTCACTCACCATGCAAAAAAAATATTAGCGACCAGTAACGACCCCAAAGCAGCGATTGGGGGACTGAACTTGTTAAAAAGAGACGTGAATGACTATTACGAAGTGGTTCAAAAATATGATTACTTTAAATCATCCGGTAGTGCTAAAAAATCTGAATTAAAGATATTACGAGACCAAAAACATGCAATTGAAAACCGCTGGGGAGCGATTGGACGGCATCAGTTTTTACAGTTTGCTTCTGCCTCTCATGCACTTTTTGCTAGTACAATAATGCCAAACAAACATCTAGTCTCAGGAATAAACTCAAGCAGAGAACAAGAATTATCAAATTTAATTGGTCAAACAGGTGTCCTAGTACAGAATCCTTCCATTGATTATTCCAAATCAAGGCTGGACAAAATTGCTACTTTTGAACAAGAAATATATTTGCAGGTAGCAGATACAAAATCTAGCTTCTCAATCACTGCGGGTCCGTTCAAAGGTCAGCTGGATATAGTCGAGCGTCAGCGTATTCACCCTAGTAGAATTCGTGAAGGTCGTTATATTGATGTTGTTTTAACCGGCGCTGTAGCTAGCTCACTTCAAGGTTTGGTTAACGGAGCCACAATTAAAGAAGCGATAGCTCAGCAGGGGATTGAGTTACCTGGCGACCTTGATATAGCGCCTGATATTGGAGGTGGTGTTTCATTTTCACACACAACTCGTTTCTTTAAGCCGGATTATAGCAAGGCTGAAGATTACCAAGGTAAAAAAGATTGGCGCAAGCAGTTTACTCGCACCTCTAAAACTCTATCGGTGAATGTAAATGTTGGTGGTTCTGGTACGGTTGCAGCGGGTGTGCATGTCGGTGCGAATATCGGTGTTAACAAGAATAAAACGACGGTAATAGGTGAGAAAATCGCTAGTGACGATCTTACTTTTACCATGGTGCGATTTAATCGTTTATACCGTGATGCGAAATTAAATACCGATAATGCAGAATGGAACCAATTCTTCACAGACAATAAGGCTCAGTATAAAAAGATGTTCTCACTCCTTGGTTCTGAAGAGCACCTAATGAAAGAAGAAGTGAAGTTTTTCTTCAATGAATTGATTGAACGTGCTCCGGAAGCGCAAAAACAGGATCTTATTCAACGAGAGCAAAAGTTTTTTGACACTATGGCAGAATATCGAGCTGACGAAGATAATGAGCACAAGTTCGACAACGCTCGCCATTGCTTAGAAGATTACTTAGAGAAACAAACAGCTCCTTGGTGGGAAGCACATACTAATCGCTGGAAGGACTTAGAATTTAAATCCAGTGCCGATTCTGGGCTTGACTTGAAGTCGAAACTCATTAAAGGACTTGGTATACATCTTAGGGCCAATAAGCTTCAACGCCAATAAAATTTCATTGTAGCCTTTTAATCAGTGGATTAAGCGTGCTGATGCTTATTTGATGGAGATAGGCATAGCGTTCACTGAATGGACACTTTTGTGTGATAGGCCAGAGCTATTAGAAAAATTGTTGATTTCAATTTAGTAAAATCAAGAAATTAGACAACAATTACATTATATAAGATGAGATTTGCACGCTAAGGAGACGCAAATGGAATCATTGAAAGTGAAGGATTACATGACGTTGCAGGCGGTAACGTTTAAACCTGAAATGTCATTGAGTGCTGCATTGGAAAAAATGTTGAAATCTAGTTACCTCGGTGGCCCAGTGATTAATGAGAGAGAAGAAGTTATTGGCTTTCTCTCTGGACATGATTTGCTTGATAAGCTGGTTAAGGTAAGTTATTACTGCCAAGACACTCATATAGTTTCTGATTGTATGCACTCAAAGGTTCTTGCTGTTGGACCAGATACGTCGATTATTGAGTTAGCTGACATGATGAAGTCAGGTAAGCCTAAAGTTTACCCTGTCATAGATAATGGTAGGTTGGTTGGAATTATTACTCGACGTGATGTATTGCGTGCGGTCGCTAAGAATCTAGACGATTGCTTCAAACATCCGGTATAGTAAAGATGAATCTGGTGGCATAAAGAGGCGCTGTTCAGCGCCTCTTTTTTATTTCTAAAAATTGACTGAGGCTGGGCATGGAGAATCAGAACGCAAAATTTGTAGAAGGTTCGACTATGCGGCATATATTAGTGATGTCGGGGGCTGGTTCTGTCGGTTTGATGGCTCTGTTTTTGGTTGACTTACTGGATATGCTTTTTATCAGTATGTTGGGTCAGGTTGAGTTAGCGGCAGCGGTTGGTTTTGCTGGGACATTGGTTTTCTTTTCTACTTCAATCTCGATAGGTACTTCGATAGCTATGGGAGCTTTAGTATCTAAAGCAATCGGGGCAAAACAACGCGACCATGCTAGAAGACTCAGCACTAGTATTATTCTCACCGCATTTTTAATCAGTAGTGTTATTAGCGCTTTAATGTTTATATTTATTCCAGAGCTTCTCGCTGCAATTGGAGCGAAAGGTTATGTTGCGGAACGTGCGCAAGCGTATTTGCAAATATTGCTCCCAAGTGGACCTATGATTGCTATTGCTATGTCAGCGGGCGCTGGCTTAAGAGCAGCTGGAGATGCTAAACGTTCTATGTGGGCGACTTTGGCAGGAGGCATAATCAATGCGATATTAGACCCCATTTTTATCTTTGCTCTGGGCTGGAATGTTGAAGGTGCCGCTGTGGCAACTGTGTTTGCACGGTTTACGGTATTATTCTTCTCTCTATATCCGCTAATTCGCACTCATAACTTGCTTGCTTTTCCTTCGTTGTTAGCTTGGCGTAATAGTCTTAAGGCGATATTAACCATCTCTGTCCCTGCAATTATCACTAATATTGCAACTCCAATAGGTAATGCGATTGTCACAACGTCTATTGCAAAGTATGGAGAGGACTTTGTCGCAGGTTATGCTGTTATAGGACGTCTTATCCCAGTGTGTTTTGCGGTACTTTTTGCTTTGTCGGGTGCAGTGGGGCCAATTATTGGCCAAAATTTTGGTGCTGAGAGGCTTGATCGAGTTCGTGAAACCTTGACGAATTCTTTGGTTGTCACCACTGTTTATACAGTAGTGGTTTGTATTTCACTGTACTTCGTTCAATCGCTAGTGATCACAGGGTTTAATTTACAAGGTGATGCAGCCATCATTGTTTCTGCTTTTTGTACTTATGTCGCCTTTAGCTTCATTTTTAATGGTGCTCAGTTTGTGGCGAATACGTCATTCAATAACCTAGGTAAGCCTTTTTATTCTACAGCACTAAATTTAGGTAAGGCGACACTCGGGACCTTGCCTTTCGTGTACTTTGGCTCACATTGGTTTGGCGCGCTTGGTGTCTTATATGGGCAAGCTGTGGGATCGATTGTATTTGGGGTGTTAGCAATTATTGTACTGCGTAAGCACATTAACGACTTAATTAAAGGTGAATCTGTCGCGTTAGAAGGCAAAGACCCTTCTATTAAAAGTATTAACTCTCAACCTTTTTGTTCCCACGATGCGGTTTTAATCGATGAGGTTGCTAGCCAAAAAGAAAATTTGTTAGTAAATGAAAAAAATAGTTGACCTTGGAGTCCACTCCAAGGTTTATGCTTTGAGTGTACATTCAATGGAGATAAAGTTATGTGCACAAAACATAAAGCCTGTCGTTCAGATAAAGTCGCGTTTAAGCCTGCACATGCAGCTTCTTGCTCAAGCCCTAAAATGGCTACAATACAAATGGCAGGGAGTAATGGTATGGAGTCGGATTGCTGCAATTTAGATAGTTGTTCAGCTGGAATTGATCCTGCTGATGAGGAAAGTGACCCCAGAAGCTCCACAAAACAAGGCATTACCCATAGCTGGAAAATTACTGGTATGGACTGTCCGTCATGTGCAAAAAAAATTGAAAATGCAGTCAATAAGGTCACTGGCGTTATAGAGGCTAAAGTTCTATTTGCCACTGAGAAACTAGTGGTAAAAACAGATAGCCCTAGTGTTGCTCAGTATGTTGAGCAAGCTATTATTAAATCAGGTTTTAATTTTAGTACTGTACTCTCTTCTTCAAAACAGCAATCAAAGTCTGGTTGGAAAACGATTGTTAAGCAAAATGCCGCTATCATAGCTATCGCATTTTCTATGGTTGTAGCCGCCTCTATTAAACCTTTTTCTCCTACGATTAGTGAGTGGCTGTTTGTCTTGACCTGTTTAGTGGGTCTCTATCCCATCAGTAAAAAAGCATTACAATTGGCTAGATCAGGGACACCTTTTGCAATAGAAACCTTGATGAGCGTCGCGGCAATCGGGGCACTTTATCTTGGTGAGACAGCAGAAGCTGCCATGGTGTTATTACTCTTTATGATTGGAGAGCGGTTAGAAGCTTTTGCTGCCTCACGAGCTCGGAGTGGAGTGAAGTCACTGATGGAATTAGTGCCTGAAACGGCAACTAAAATTGTCAATGATCAACGTATCGAAGTGTCTGCAAGTGAATTACAGCCAGGCGATATTATTGAGGTTTCACCTGGGTCTAGGCTTCCAGCTGATGGTCAGTTAATCGGACAAGCTGCCAGTTTTGATGAAAGTTCGCTTACAGGTGAGTCCATACCTGTTGAACGTTTTGGTAATGATTCTGTTATGGCAGGTGCTGTGGCAGTGGATAAAGTAGTACGGTTTGTTATTACTTCCAAGCAAGGTGAAAATGCAATTGACCGAATTTTACACCTTATTGAAGAAGCAGAATCGCGTAAAGCACCTCTAGAACGTTTCCTTGATAAATTTAGCCGTTGGTACACGCCACTGATGATGATGGTATCCTTGTTTGTCATTCTTGTTCCACCACTATTTTTTGCTCAACCATGGGAAACTTGGGTCTATCGCGGGCTTGCTTTATTGCTTATTGCTTGCCCATGTGCATTGGTGATCTCCACCCCAGCTGCGATTACTTCTGGTTTGGCTGCTGCTGCCAAGCGAGGGGCTCTTATTAAAGGAGGAGCGGCACTTGAGCAATTGGGTCAGATTGAGACAGTTGCTTTTGATAAAACAGGGACGTTAACCCAAGGTAAGCCGGAAGTAACAGATATTATTGCAGTCGGTGAGGTTGATGGCACTGAATTGCTCAAAAGCATTGCGGCAATTGAAGTGGGATCAAGTCATCCACTTGCTATCTCATTAGTTAAGAAAGCGCAATCATCTGGCATCGATGTACCTGAGGCAACCGACAAGCAAGCCTTGATTGGTCTTGGTGTACGTGGTCTAGTTAATGGTGTTGTATATCAGGCTATTGCACCAAGCAAGCTGAATTTTGTGTTGCCTTCTGATGTGGTAGAAGATATTCGAAAAATGGAAGACCAAGGTAAAACTGTTGTTGTTGCTATTCGGGGAGAAACTACAGTTATTGGTCTGGTTGCTTGGCAAGACACATTACGTGACGATTCTGCAATAGCGATTAAAGCGCTTAAGAATCTTGGCATCAACTCAATTATGCTAACTGGTGATAATGCACGCAGTGCCAAAGCGATAAGTTCAATGATAGACATTGATTTTAAAGCAGGCTTATTACCTCAGGATAAAGTTACTTACGTAGAAAGCTTATCATTGACTTCAAATGTCGCCATGGTTGGGGACGGCATAAACGATGCCCCTGCGATGAAAGCATCAAGTATTGGTATTGCTATGGGAGGAGGAACAGATGTTGCTCTTGAGACTGCTGATGCAGCAATCACCCATAACCGCTTGATTGAACTGGCAGGAATGATCGAGCTGTCTCGAGCCACACTTAACAATATTCGCCAGAATATAGCTCTTGCTTTGGGACTTAAAAGTATCTTTTTGGTGACTAGTTTGCTTGGTATTACTGGGCTTTGGGTTGCGGTACTTGCCGATAGTGGTGCGACAGCAATTGTTACCTTAAATGCACTGCGCTTACTTAAGTTTAAGCCTAAATAATAGACATTTGTTTACACATCAAGCCTGGGACACTTTCTCAGGCTTTTTTATGCAATCTAGTTATTCAATTAAACATAAAAGTGTGATACCAAACGATTTTATTTGTAATCAAGCTGATAGCGTGCGCGATATTTGTGATTGATGTTGTTATTTTTGTCCGGCGAGTTAGATACATTACGCCTGTAACCAACCAAATGAATAGAACGAAAAGGTAAAAAGAAATCAGCCTATTTCGTTAAATAAGGAGTCCCTATGTCTCAAGCTGTATTTCACCTAGGAGTCACTCAAGATGATCTTGTTGGCGCCAAGCTTGCCATTATTCCAGGTGATCCTGCTCGCGTTCAGAAAATTGCTGAAGAAATGGACAACCCAGTCTTTTTGGCAAGTCATCGTGAGTACACACTTTATCGCGCTGAGCTTGATGGTAAACCTGTCATTGTGTGTTCAACAGGTATCGGTGGCCCTTCAACGTCGATAGCGATTGAAGAACTTGCTCAGCTTGGCGTCGATACTTTTTTACGAGTTGGTACAACGGGTGCAATCCAGCCACATGTGAATGTTGGCGATATGATTGTATCGACAGGCTCGGTTCGCTTGGATGGCGCAAGCCTACATTTTGCGCCAATGGAATTTCCAGCTGTGGCTGATTTTTCAGTGGCAACGGCGATGAAAGCAGCGGTGGAAGAGTCGGGAGCTCAAGTTCACATGGGCGTGACTGCATCAAGTGACACTTTCTATCCCGGCCAAGAACGTTACGATACTTTCTCGGGTCGAGTGGTGAGACGTTTTCAAGGTTCGATGAAAGAATGGCAAGATATGGGGGTGCTGAACTTTGAAATGGAATCAGCCACTCTGTTAACAATGTGCGCAAGTTCTGGTCTAAAAGCCGGGTGTGTGGCTGGGGTTATTATCAACCGTACTCAAAAAGAAACGCCTGATCATTCTACTCTGAGAGAAACAGAAGCACGTTCAATTAAAGTAGTCGTTGCAGCGGCGCGTAAAATGCTTTAATGCCAAAGTAACAGACTAAGAGCAATTAATTCTCACAAGCCATGGCTTGAGAGGATTAGTTCAGCAAGGTAACTCTTCACGACGATCTTGTTCGGCGTAAAAAATGATAGTGCGCTTTTTGATCAATAGTGTCGTTGCAAATACCGCCATTGATGACAAAATGATAACTAGCACTGTCTCATTAGGCTGTATTTGTGAACAGATTAAACTAAGTAAGCTCCAGAAACCAATGCAAATACAGCCTTGTATTGCTGCAGCGTATCCCGAGTAATAGTCAGCGAATATTCTTAATGAGCTGGTCATTGCATTGATAAAAAACAATCCACAGAAAATAGCCATAAGACAGAGGTAAATACTAATATCCAATTCTGATTGAGGAAGTATCAACTGTTTGACTAAAAATATAGCGGCCAAAATAGCATTGGCCCATACTGAAAAAGATATGATTCGTACTTCTGTATAGAATTTTAATAAAACCAGATTACTAATTGCAGCGATAGCATAAAAAATTCCCATAGTTAATGCGAATAATCCATATTCATATGTGGAATAGTTGAAATCATTTTGAAAAATATACGGAGAGAGTAGATGAGCGATGACCATCTCTCCCCAAAACAAAGCCATTAGAAGGGTGAGTACTGTGAATTTTTTATTCGCTAATATTCGTCTGAAAATAACTAATCGGCGTCTTTTATCTAGCCGCTTTTTATCAATATTTTGCTTGTTTAGTTTGAGAGTAAATAGTAATACAACTATTTGATAGATAAATAAAATGGTAAAAATATGTTGCCATGAATATTGTGAAGTAATAGTTGCTCCTATGTATGGGGCAATAATGGGTGTAATTGAGTAGAAAAACTCGAAACATAAAAAACCGTAGGTAAGTTGTTTACCCTTGTAATTATCCATTAAAACAGGGGTGGCTAAAATAGAAGCACTTAAACCAACCCCTTGAAGTGTACGGCCAATTAAGAAGGCCGCAGAATGTTGCATGGAAAGTATAGTAGCGGTGCCTACTAAACTAATGCACAAACCTGCAATAATGATATTTTTTCGACCTAGCTGTTCAGATAAAATACCAGCTAGTAGCAAAAATATTGCATTAGCCCCAAGGTACAAGATTAACGATGAATTAGCGGCGAGATAGCTCATGTTCAAAGATTTTTGTATATCAGGAAGGGCGACTAAATAAATATCTACAAAAACTTGATAAGCAATGCCTATCAAAACCGCAACAAGTAGGGGCATCATGCGTGTCATGGTAATTATTTCACCTTGAGTTCTTTGTAGCGTTGCTGTAAAAAACTGTCGGCTGTGTATTGGTCAGACAACTTACATTCATCTTTAGGGTGGACGCAAAAAGCTAGAGAAATACGTTCTTCAGTAGAATTAGAGGGTTGTATTACTCGGTGATAAAAAGATGGATAAAAATCTTTGGTACGCATAGCAAGCATATCGCCAGCGTTAATCACGATACTGTTTGGAATATAAGGAACCGTTGTCCACGTTCCATCTCGGGTTTTGGCTTCTAAACCTGAACTAGACACATTCGGTAGCAAGGTAATCAGGTTTATATCTGCATGTGATTCTGCTCGTTGTGCTCCGGACTTTGCCGTAGCAGAAAAGTTATCCATCGGTGGATAATAGTTCATTCTAAATAAGGTTTTTGGGGAGTCTTTTGCCATGCTATCTAATGGCTCGTCGAGTTCATCTTTTATTTCAGATGGCAGGTGGTTGTTTAGCCATCCGAGTAGTTTGGCAGATAAATTAAGCAGGCGGTGCCTGATTTCATCACTTCTTTTTTGTTGATCTGGGGGACATGCTTTATCTTCGTAATAATGAAAAATTTCTTTGAGATCTTTTTTAGTAAACCCTTTTGCAGTTTCTGACACAGTTCGAGGAATAAAACCGGCAACAGTTTCTTTGTCATATAGAAATTCTTGCTTAGATTCCTCAGCTTGATAAAAAAAGTTTAGCCAGTTTGAATACAAGCCTTCAATTTCTACTTGCTCAATACCTGTGTCAGTTAATACAACAAAACCTGATTGGTGAAGAGCTTGAGCAAATTCTTGAGGTGCGGTTGGGTTATTGCTTCCTATACTTATGATTTTCAATATATATATTCCTTCTGAAAATATTAGGAGGCGAATTTTATCATAGGAGGCTATGGGTGCTATGTTTCATATTTGATTTTATTTATATTTATAGTGATGTGAGTCCTAGATTACCTAAAAAGCCCTGCTATTTTTTAGCAGGGCTTTAGAGTTAATTACATTAGCCTGTTTTACATAACGCGCATACCAGGCATAGCACCTTCATGAGGTTCCAGAATCCAAAGATCGCTTCCTCCGGGGCCAGCCGCCAAAATCATACCTTCAGACATACCAAACTTCATCTTACGAGGCTTAAGGTTTGCAACCATAACGGTCAACTTACCTTCAAGCTCTTCGGGTTTATATGCTGATTTGATGCCAGAGAAAACCTGACGGGTCTCGCCACCGATATCAAGCTGAAACTTTAGCAGCTTGTTAGCTTTAGGCACTTCTTCACAAGAAATGATACGTGCGATACGCATATCCACAGCCGCAAAAGTATCAAAATCAATCTCTGCAACAATAGGGTCTTTATCTAACTCAGTTTGACTTGCTTGATTCTTTGCTGCTTCAGCTTTCTCTTTAGCTGCCATTTCTACTTCAGCATCTTGTTTGGACGCTTCAATCATAGACTCAACCTTTTTCGGGTCGATACGGCTAAACAGTGCTTTGAATTTGGTGATTTCATGGCCTACTAAGGGCTTGGCTATTCCATCCCAAGTTAGCTCTTGGTTGAGGAAAGTCTCTGTGCGAGCACTCAGTGCTGGCATAACAGGTTTTAGGTAAGTTATGAGTACACGGAATAAGTTGATGCCGACAGAGCAAATATCTTGTAAGTGTTGGTCCTTACCTTCTTCTTTTGCTACAACCCATGGTGCTTTCTCATCAACATATTGGTTTGCTTTATCTGCCAGTGCTGTGATCTCACGTATCGCACGGCCAAATTCTCGCATTTCGTATAGCTCTGCGATACGATCGGCTGCAGCAACAAACTCTTCATACAGTTCAGGCTCTGCAAATTCGTCTGAAAGCATACCTTTAAAGCGTTTAGTGATAAAACCAGCATTACGTGAGGCAAGGTTAACAATCTTATTGACGACGTCAGCATTGACTCTTTGAGTAAAGTCTTCAAGGTTCAAGTCTAGGTCATCGATACGGCTGTTGAGTTTGGCTGCATAGTAGTAGCGTAGGCACTCAGGATCAAGGTGAGCTAGGTAAGTGCTTGCCTTAACAAATGTGCCTTTTGACTTAGACATTTTCGCACCGTTAACTGTTACGTAACCATGGACGAAAACATTATTTGGCTTACGGAAACCACTGCCTTCAAGCATTGCTGGCCAGAATAGAGAGTGGAAGTAAACAATATCTTTACCAATGAAGTGATAGAGTTCTGTTGTACTGTCTTTCTTCCAGTATTCGTTAAAATCTAGGTCTTCACGTTTATCACATAAGTTTTTAAATGAACCCATATAACCGATAGGTGCGTCCAACCACACGTAGAAGAATTTATCTTTTTCACCTGGGATTTCAAAACCGAAATAAGGCGCATCACGAGATATATCCCACTGTTGAAGGCCAGATTCAAACCACTCTTGCATTTTATTCGCGGTTTCAGTCTGTAATGAACCAGAGCGGGTCCACTCTTTAAGCATGCTTTCAAACTGAGGGAGGTCAAAGAAAAAGTGCTCAGAATCTTTCATGACAGGCGTTGCACCAGAAACGGCTGATTTAGGATCAATCAACTCTGTAGTGCTATAAGTTGCCCCGCAGCTATCACAGTTATCACCATACTGATCGTCAGATTTACATTTGGGACAAGTGCCTTTTACAAAACGATCGGGTAGAAACATTTCTTTCTCTGGATCAAAGAGCTGTGAAATGGTTCGGCTAGAAATGAAGCCATTTTTCTTTAACTCAAGATAGATATGTGACGCTAGTTGTTTGTTTTCTTCAGAGTGAGTGCTGTGATAGTTATCAAAGCTAATATCGAAGCCAGCAAAGTCTTTCTGGTGTTCTTCACTAACAGCAGCGATCATTTCTTCTGGTGTAATACCCATTTGCTGTGCTTTTAGCATGATTGGCGTGCCGTGGGCATCGTCAGCACAAATGAAGTTTACTGTGTTGCCACGTAGGCGTTGGTAGCGAACCCAAATGTCTGCCTGAATGTGCTCAAGCATATGACCTAAGTGGATCGAACCGTTAGCATACGGAAGGGCACAAGTTACCAGCAGTTTCCTTGGATCAAGGTTTCTTGGATCGTTTGCCATACTTAATATTCGCTTATTCTGATAGGTATTAAAAAATTGACCCTAATACTACCTTATCCACATTGTGACTCCAAGGTATCATCAGCGTGATTATCTTAGTTTTTTCGGGGTTCAGTCTTTTGACGAGCAATGCTAGGATTAGACTCATAAGGAGGATCTATGCGTCTATTATCTAGCAAAGAAGATTTTTGTAGTTGGCTCAACCAGTTTGAGCATTCAAGCTTGGTTGCACAATGGGCCTCTGTTGCGGGTATTGTGATTCTTGATTCGGGCAGAGTTATTATTGCATTCCCTTTTGCGACTCAATCAGTGGTGCAGATGCTATCTGACTGGATTCAATTACAGCAGCAAAGTGGCTATGTTTCGGTAGTTGAGTGTGACATAAAAGCGGTGCCTAAGCCGCTCCATACACAAGTTGATCATCAGGTAACTGGTGTGAAGAACATTATTGCAGTTACTTCAGCCAAGGGTGGGGTTGGTAAATCAACCACAGCAGTGAACTTAGCACTGGCGATTGCCAAATCGGGAGCAAAGGTTGGCTTATTAGATGCGGATATTTATGGTCCTTCAGTTCCTATCATGCTGGGTCAACAGGGGGCATCACCTCAAGTAAGAGATGATAAATGGATGCAGCCTATTTTCGCTCATGGCATCTATACCCATTCTATCGGTTACTTGGTTTCTAAAGATGAAGCCGCTATCTGGCGTGGTCCTATGGCGTCGAAAGCTTTAGCCCAGTTACTCAATGAAACGCTGTGGCCAGAACTCGATTATCTTGTGATAGACATGCCACCAGGAACGGGAGACATTCAGTTGACCTTAGCTCAACAAATACCTGTTACGGGAGCTGTGATTGTTACTACTCCACAAGATCTTGCTCTTGCAGATGCCCGAAAGGGAGCGGCAATGTTTGAGAAAGTACAGGTACCAGTAATTGGTTTAGTGGAGAATATGAGCTATCACATTTGCAGCCATTGCGGTGGTAAAGAAGCCATTTTTGGTGTCGGTGGCGCGCAAAAAATGTCGAGTGAATATGGCCTTGATCTATTGGTTCAGATACCGCTGCATATTTCTTTACGCGAAGATATCGACAATGGCTGTCCTAGCGTCATTGCTCGGCCGGATTCTGAACAAGCTGCTTATTATATTCAGTTAGCTGAATCAGTTTGTGCGCGAATGTATTGGCACGGAAAAGAAAAACCTCAATCTATTCAGTTCAAAATGGTTGAATGAGAAAGGCTTTACGTTTAACAGAACCATTACTGTTAGAATATCGCTCAATTTGGGATCGATACGGTAATCGTTTGCGTTACCGTTATTGATCCTATTTAGCTATTTGGATGAAATCCTCACTAGCATGTCTAGAACGAACTCCCTATAATCATGCGGTTTATATATTACACACTAATACTACCTGGGCAATATTTGCTCGATGCTAGTATTAGAACATGACACCAATTCAATTCATTGGGTGCAAGAATAATGTCTGATAATAATCAATGCGTCATCGTCGGTATTGCTGGCGCATCGGCTTCTGGAAAAAGTTTAATCGCCAGTACTATCTATAATGAGCTTCGTGAGAAAGTGGGCGATCATCAAATTGGTGTAATTACGGAAGATTGCTACTATAACGATCAAGACCATCTGAGCATGGAAGAGCGTGTCAAAACTAACTATGACCACCCGAACGCACTGGACCATGATTTACTTTGTGAGCATTTAAAAACGCTAACAAGAGGTGATTCTGTTGAGGTTCCTGAGTATAGCTATTCTGATCATACTCGTACTGAAAATACTACACTAATGACACCGAAAAAGGTGATTATTTTGGAAGGTATTCTACTTTTAACCGATCCTCGCCTGCGTGAACTTATGCATGCAACTGTCTTTATGGATACACCACTAGATATTTGTTTATTACGCCGAGTGAGACGTGATGTTGAAGAACGTGGTCGTGCAATGGAGTCGGTACTGAAACAGTATCAAGAAACTGTACGCCCTATGTTCATGCAATTTATTGAACCATCGAAGCAGCACGCGGATATTATCGTGCCTCGTGGCGGTAAAAACCGTATAGCGATTGATGTATTAAAAGCGCATATTGCAAAACTTTTGAAAGCTTAAGCCTTTATCCTATTCAAGCGCTTTATTTTTTTCGCAAGAAGTGGCACCTTAGGTGCCACTTTCTTTTTACATGTAAAAAGCCTAATAACCCAAACGACTAGTTAGGTGAGATGGCTAGATGTATGACAACCCTGAATAGCAAGGATAATTTTGATGAAGAAACTGTTCCTATTGATTGCCATTCCTATCATCGTACTACTTGGTGCGATTATGGCACTGATACTGTTCGTCAATCCAAACCAGTTTAAACCTCTTATCGTAGAGCAAACCCAGAAACAAACTGGCTTAGAGTTGGTTATCGAAGGCGATATCAGTTGGAAGTTTTTTCCATCGCTTGGTTTTGAGTTAGGGAAGACTGAGCTGCGAAATCCGCAAGGTTTTTCTAAACCGAACTTATTCAAGGTCGACACGGTTGGTATTGATGTATCGGTATCACCTCTTTTAAATCAGCAGTTAGAAATTGGAAACATCACTCTTGATGGCGCTGAGTTTTATCTTGAAACTCTTAAAGATGGTCGTAAGAACATTGATGTTTTAACCAAAGCCCAGACTGACCAAGCTGAGCCAACCACACCAAGCTCTGCTGCCAATGAATCTATAGTAGAGTCTTCGCCAACAGGCTCTTCTGAAAAACCTGCGTCAGATTGGGCAATTAATCTTGCAGGGGTGACAGTATCAAACGCCGCTATTGAGATTCAGGATAAACAAGCTGGCTCATACACCAAGCTGTATGACGTTTCATTGAACTTGTCAGAGTTTGCCGTTGATACGTGGACAAAGGCTGAATTTGCCGTTAAAGGTGAGAACAATCAGCAGAAGTTTAACGCTCAAGGAAGCGCTGAATTTAAGCTTGCCAAAGGTTTTAGCGATTATTCTTTGCGTAACATGGAACTGAATGCTGGTTTTAGCGATCCTACTAATCAATTTGATTCGATTAAACTGGGCTTAGAGACGTTCGACTTTGATACAGCGAATGCGCTGACCTATCACCTTGTTGGTCGTGCTGCTGACCTAGATATCGATATGAAAGGTAGTGGCAGTCTAACGGTTGATAAAGCCATCTCAAAAGTCACGATGGATAAGTTAACTCTTGATGCTACGTTTAAAGGTGAGACTCTGCCTCAATCTCCTATGAAAGTTGATATGGCCTCTGATTTATCATTTGAGTTAACTAACAGTCACTTAAGTTTCGTTTTAGAGAAGTTAACGGCTAACGCCCTGGCATTTGATGGTAAAGCAAACGTGACTTTAGGTGACATTGCCAAAGTTCGTTTTTCACTACACAGCCCAAACATAGACTTGGACGAATTTTTAGGTCTCAATACAGCTAATACAACTAATACTGGCGAGGCAACAACTGAAAAACCTAATCAATCCGAAACATCAAGCCAAAATGGAACTGGCAAGCCCGTATCGCAGCAAGAGGTTGAACCTGATTTATCCGCGCTCAAAGCTTTGGATATTAAAGGGGATATCACTATCGATAAGTTTAAGGCCAGCAATGCTCGGATGGAAAATGTCAAAACCAGCTTCTTGGTTAATCGTGGCGTTGCAGAACTGACTTCTTTCTCGTCTAACTTGTACCAAGGGTCGATTACCGCTTCTGCAAAACTTGATGCGAGAAAGAGTCCAGCCAGCTACACCGTCAAAAAACGCATTAAGGGTGTTCAGGTTCAACCTTTGCTCTCTGATGTTGCCAATAGCGATAAGTTGGAAGGCACGGGTAATATTGATGTTGATGTTAAAGGCCACAGCTTAACACCAACTGGTATTCAAAAGAACCTAGTTGGTACTGTAGTGATTAACTTTACCGATGGTGCAGTCAACGGTATTAACGTCGCTCAATTGATCCGCGAAAACTACGCCAAGTTCAAAGGCCAAAAAGTAGAGTCCTCTAATCAAGCCCAAAAAACAGACTTTAGCGCCATGGAAGCAACGTTGAAACTTAACAAAGGTGTGGTGTCAACGGATGATTTATCGATGCAGTCACCACTGCTGCGTATTCTGGGTAAGGGCAGTGCTAATTATATTGACCAAACAGTTGATTTTACAGTTAGTACTTCAATTGTTGGCTCATTAGAAGGCCAAGGTGGGAAAAATATTGATGAGCTGAAAGATGTAACCATTCCAATCAATATATCTGGCTCTTGGGCTAAGCCTAAATTCAAGTTGGTCTTTGATGATGTATTGAAACAGAAAGTTGAGAAAGAAGTTGATCGTGGCCTGAAAAAGTTAGATGAAAAATTGGGCGACAAGATAAAAGATCAAAAGACCAAGGATGCGGTTAATAGTTTGATTAAAGGTCTATTTAATTAATTATACCACAACATAAAATGACTAAAGCGCACCCAGAGTGCGTTTTTTTATTTTTGACTTAGCCTTGACGATGTTTGGGACAAAAACATAAATAATCAATAACCTATGTGAATCTCTTTTTCTGAAAATATTTTTTGGTGAATTTAAATGCCTATTGTCTTAAATAAAATTATACGGGTATGCTCATGAAGAAAACCACTTTCTTACTTAAATGGTTTCCCAGTTTAATCTTACTCTCATTGTCTGGTGCTGTGACCGGACAAGACATGCCAGAGTCGATTATTTCAACTATTGAAGCCGTTTCAACATCACTTGATGGTGCACGTGTTGGCGTTTTTGTGAGCAATGCCAATACAAACCAGCAATGGCATTATAATGGTAACCAACGTTTTCCGACGGCCAGTACATTTAAAGTCCTCGCTTGTGCGGCGGCGTTGGATAAAGGTGCGTTATCAACAGCGGTCAAGATCACTGAAAAAGATTTGGTCGAATACTCGCCTGTTACTGAAAAATATATTAATAATACGATGACTTATAATCAGTTATGCCATGCAACTATTACTACAAGCGATAATACTGCAGGTAACCTTATTTTGAGGTATATTGGAGGGCCCGAGGGACTGACTCAGTTTCTTCGTGGGACGGGAGACAACGTGACCTTGATGTCCCGTTGGGAACCTGAACTTAATCAAGGTACCCCTGGAGATAAGCGTGATACCACAACCCCACATGCTATTAACCGAACGCTTGGAATATTGTTATTTGGGGACGTGTTGTCTCAGTCAAAACAACAGAAACTTTTGCAGTGGATGAAACAGGATCAGGTGGCCGATGATCTTCTGCGCTCGGTGTTACCGAAAACGTGGCAAATCGGAGACAAAACAGGAGCTGGTGGGCATGGTTCTCGGGGGATCATCGCAGTACTCATTCCTCCAAATTCTGAACCTGTGCTTGTATCAATTTATCTTACCGAAAGTCAAACCACGATCAAGCAGTTAAATAAAGCAATTGCCACGATTGGATCTGCGATTATTAAGGAACTTGAAGCGAATTTGGGTGAAAAAAAAACAATAGGGGCATACTCTACCCCTATATTCGTCAGGTCATCACACAAGGATTTTCTCTGAGCTCAACTTATTTATGAGTTGGGCGCAGACCTCCGTATGCTCTTTCTATAAGAATACGTCAGGTTTTTACCAGTCAATTCCTTTTAGCGCTTTGATACCAGTATCAAAAGCATGCTTTACATTCTTAACCTCAGAAACAGTGTCAGCCATTTCAATCAGGGTTCGATGAGCCCCACGGCCAGTAATGATAACAGACTGCATTGGTGGTCTGCTATTTAGCGCGTCAACAACCTCTTCTAAGTCGATATAACCATAGCTGAGCATGTAAGTGAGCTCATCAAATAAAATGACATCGATAGAGGCATCACTCAGCATACGCTTGCACTCTTGCCAAACCTTCTGCGCAGCTTGGGTATCGAGCTCTTTATCTTGCGTCTCCCATGTAAACCCTGTTGCCATAACCTGAAACTCAACCCCCAGCTTTTCTAGTAAGTTGCGTTCACCGTTATCCCAAGTCCCTTTGATAAATTGCGCTACTGAGCAGTTTAAGCCATGGCCTACTGCACGAACTATGGTACCAAAACCTGAAGTTGATTTACCTTTGCCATTACCAGTAATAATTAATAACAGGCCTTTTTCATCTTGAGCTGCAGCGACTCTAGCATCGACTTGCTGTTTGACTTTTTGCTGTCTTGCCTGGTGGCGAGCTTGTTTATGACTTTCAGATGTCACAGGAAATCCTTTTTAATTTCAGAAAACTGTGGCTATGATAACGCATCTGCAGTGCTGCAAAAAACCATGGTTTTTTAAGGGAAAGAAAAATATGGCCAAGAAACTATTAGTGGTATGCATGGGCAATATCTGTCGTTCACCAACGGGTGAGGCAGTTCTTCGTGCTAAGGCTGAACAAATGGGCGTTGAAATTGAGGTCGACTCGGCAGGAACCATAGGTTATCACCAAGGTAATTTACCCGACCCTCGTGCTAAAGAAGTGGGAGAACGTCGAGGATACTTATTTGAAGGGATTTGTTCGCGTAAAGTGGTTGAGCAAGACTTTGCCTATTTTGATCTAATTTTGGCGGCTGATAGAGATAATCTTGCTGATTTGCAGGCGCAATGCCCTTTAAAGTATCAGAATAAGTTGAAGCTATTTCTTAGCTACGCAGAAAGCGGGGAGGAGGAAATTCCCGATCCATACTATGGCGGTGATAACGGATTTGAACGTGTCCTTGACTTAATAGAACAAGCATCGGATAAATTGCTTAGAACACTTTAGAGGCCAATGAGAGTGATGATGGTTTGACACCTTAACTTTCTAGGCGGCCATCACGCGGCCACTAAAATAATCATTGGAGACTATGTACTCGGTGTTTCGGATTAAATCATCTCTAATTTTAGCCCAATGTATATTACTCTGTTCGTAGCAAGGTACTACTCCCCCGACTCGAATGTTAAATGGGTTGAGTTCTTTTGCCCAGCTTTGGGTAAATCCTGCAACCATTGAGGTTGCGTTTTCAAAACCAGACATATCGCTGTAATCAGCGTGGGCAATGACATTAACAATCACACCATTCTTTTTGTCTTGGCGCATCCTTTCGGCGGTCGCTTGACCAAAGGTAAAGAGAGTTGCTGCCATCAGAGATAAATGCTGCGTAAATATATCACTTGCTCGCTCGTCAAAGAATTTTGGCATGGTTTGACTTGTGAGCGCATTGATAAGTACATCAGGTGATTGGTGGACTGATTGATCAATAAATTCAAATAGCGAGTTAATGCTACCTAACGAATGATCATTCATTGCATGCTGATAAATATTCGATGAGATTTTTTTGCATCTTGTAAAAGTATCGTTTAATTGCTTTGCGTTTGTATCACAAATAATGACAATGCCATCAAAAGACGCAAAGTGCATGGCTAATGTGCTGCCAAGTTGAGAACCTGCAGAAGTTATTAATATTACAGCACTTTTTATATCCATACACGGCGCCTCCATTTGGGGCATTAAAGTTTGTCCACATATCATGGTAGATTAATTGTGTATTTGGTGTGAATAAGCTCAAATAACTTGTGTATATCTTTGGTCTGGAGCAAATAATTTGCACTCATTCACACTTGTAAGCAACTTGTTGAGTATTAAGTGAATGGGGTAAAAGTTAATGTGATCTGAATAGATCTTTAAACTTGTGTTTGAATTTGGAAGCTTCTTTGAGCTGCGACCAACTGGTTGTAGAGGTCGATTGGCATGAGAGATTTGTTTTCGCTTTCGCCAAGTTGACGCCGCTGATGCCCAGATAGGTTGTGGTAGACATCCTCGGGAAGATTAAAAGTATCTTCAGGCAAGTAAGTTAGTGCATCAGGTTTGATATAATGGCTGAGTTTGGTGCTAGGAAGTCCTGAAGCATGGAATAGTTCAGCTTGTAACGCTGCAACTGGATAAGACTCTTGCTCAGATCGTAGTCGTTGAGGCTGCGGCAATTCAAAACGACGTCTTAAAGCTTCTTCCGTTGTTTCTGCCTCAGTCATTTTATCAATAGGGGTATTATCTCTAACGTCTTCAGAAAACATCGATATTATCAAAGCAAAGTCAGCACGACGCCCTTCATGAACAGCATGGTTAATACCATTACCGAATTGAAGTTCATTAATTATACCTGCTTTATCTAAAGTATGAATCTGATTTTGCATGTCACCTCCCTTGATGTCCATTTAGCGGCATTGCGAAGGTAAACTTTAGAGAAATGATTGACTAGAAAAGAAAAAAGCCAGCATTTGCTGGCTTTTTGAGCGACAAAAGAGTCTAGATTATTTTGCTAGATTTTCTGCAACGAAGTCCCAGTTAACTAGAGCCCAGAAACCGTTCATATAATCTGGACGCACGTTACGGTAATCGATGTAGTAAGCGTGTTCCCACAAGTCAACAGTTAGAAGTGGCGTTGTGCCTGCTTCAGTTAGAGGTGTTGCTGCGTTAGATGTGTTAACGATCTCTAGAGAACCGTCAGCTTTTTTAACAAGCCAAGTCCATGAAGAACCAAAGTTGTTGATAGCAGAATCCGTGAACTTAGTTTTAAAGTCTGCGAAAGAGCCGAAAGTTTTATTGATTGCATCTGCCACAGCACCTGTAGGTTCACCACCAGCGTTTGGCGCTAGACAGTGCCAGTAGAAAGTGTGGTTCCAGATTTGAGCTGCATTATTGAATACACCACCAGTTGAAGTCTTAATGATTTCTTCTAGTGTTTTGCCCTCAAACTCAGTGCCAGGAATAAGGCCGTTAAGCTTTACAACATAAGTGTTGTGGTGCTTACCGTGGTGGAAATCCAGAGTTTCAGCTGAGATATGTGGTGCTAATGCGTCTTTTGCGTAAGGAAGAGCTGGTAATTCAAATGCCATTGCTCGATTCTCCATTGAATGTGAGAGAGGCTAGGTCTCTCAATTGCTTCCAGTGTAATTTATTATCATGGCGTGCCTTTGGCATGACATGTCGTTTTGGTAACTGCGCTATAGTTTAGCAAGTTTTTACTTTATTAAAAGCATCGCAGTTAAATTGTATATGAAATTTCTTTGTGATCTAAAGCCACAGATATTATAGGCTTTTTATTCTCTGACAATGGTTTAAAATGAGTCAGTAATTTGCGGTAACGCCATATAAAGAGGAAGTAATGGAAACCATCGACAAAATTAAGCAGCAAATTGAAGAGAACACTATCCTGTTGTACATGAAAGGTTCTCCAAAGCTACCTAGTTGTGGCTTCTCATCCCAAGCATCTCAAGCCCTAATGGCTTGTGGTGAGAAATTTGCTTATGTGGATATTCTACAAAATCCAGATATTCGAGCAGAGCTACCTACATACGCACAGTGGCCAACTTTCCCGCAACTATGGGTAGAAGGTGAGCTAATTGGCGGTTGCGACATCATTATTGAGATGTACCAAAAAGGTGAATTGCAACCATTGGTCAAAGAAGCGGCTGAGCGCGCGGGTTCTGGTGAAGAAGAATAAAAGAACTACTGTCTAAATTTACAGTTTTTCTTGATTTTTAAGGGCTACATTCGATAATGTAGCCCTTATTTTATTTGGCTGATTATTACTATGTCACGTCTGTTTATTGCTGAAAAACCAAGCCTTGGCCGCGCCATTGCGGCGGCACTTCCTAATCCGCAAAAAAAAGATCAAGGTTTTATCCGCTGTGGAAATGGCGATGTGGTGACTTGGTGTATTGGACATTTGCTTGAACAGGTTGAGCCTGATGCATACGATGACAGATACAAAAAGTGGAGTATGGTTGATCTGCCCATTGTTCCGCAGCAGTGGCAACTTAGGCCTAGGAAATCGGCCAGTAAACAGTTAACCGTTGTTAAAAAATTACTAAAAGATTTTTCGAATATTATTCATGCAGGCGATCCAGACCGTGAAGGCCAATTGCTGGTTGATGAAGTGTTAGATTATTGCAAAGTAACTAAAGCTAAGCAGGCCAGTGCGCAACGCCTCTTAATTAGTGATCTCAACCTTCCTGCGGTTAAGCGCGCACTGAATCAGATGCGAAGTAATCAAGAGTTTATTCCGCTTTCTGTCTCTGCATTGGCGCGTTCAAGAGCAGATTGGCTTTATGGTATGAATATGTCTCGCGCTTATACTTTGCTTGGTCAGCAAGCTGGGTATCAGGGAGTTCTCTCGGTTGGGCGAGTTCAAACCCCAGTACTTGGCCTTGTCGTGCGCCGTGATGAAGAAATAGAAAACTTTGTACCTCGTGATTATTTCACATTGCACGCGTTGATCCCCTATCAAGATGGTGTGAGTCAATTTGATATACGTGCACGTTGGAAACCGAGTGAAGCCTGTCTTCCTTGGCAAGATGAAGAAGGCAGAGTACTTAATCGAAAGCTGGTGGAGAATGTCGCTCACCGGATAATTAACCAAACCGCAAAAGTGGTTGAATCGGAACAAAAGCAAACCAAGCAAGCACCACCTTTACCGTATTCTTTGTCTGCTTTGCAAATTGATGCTGCAAAACGTTTTGGGTTGAGTGCGCAGCAAGTACTTGATACCTGTCAGGCTTTATATGAAAAACACAAACTGATAACTTATCCTCGTTCCGACAGCCGCTATTTACCGGTAGAGCATTATGCCGAGGCAAGCAGTGTGTGTGATGCGATTAGCCAGAATGCAAAGGATCTCACTAATGCGGTATCCGGAGCAAATTTAAGCCTTAAATCCAAAGCTTGGAATGATAAAAAAGTGGATGCTCACCACGCGATTATCCCAACGCCTAAAAAGGCCTCAGTGAATGCGTTATCTGCAAACGAGATGAAGGTTTATCAGCAAATTGCTCGCCAGTATCTTATGCAGTTCTATCCTGCGGCGGTGTATGCGGAAGCAAAACTGGTATTTGATATTGCGGGAGGCAATTTTGTTGCTAAGGGACGCCAGCTTGTCTCTGCCGGTTGGAAAGCCCTGTTGGGTAAAATTGATGAACAAGAGACAGGAGTGGACGCCGTACCGCCTCTGCCTCAAGGCAGCGTATTAACTTGCCGGGAAGGTGAAATTAAAGATAGAAAAACAGAGCCCCCCAAATATTTTACCGAAGCCAGTTTGCTGCAAGCGATGACAGGTATTGCCCGTTTTGTTGCTGACAAAGAATTAAAGAAAATTCTAAGAGAGACAGATGGTCTAGGTACAGAGGCGACCCGAGCCGGTATTCTAGACACTTTATTTAAACGCCAATTGTTAAAAAGGCAGGGTAAAACGATTGTTAGCTCTCCCGCAGGAAGAGGCTTAGTTCATGCTCTGCCTGCTGAATCAACCTATCCTGACATGACCGCCCACTGGGAGCATCAGTTGCAGGGAATGGCAGAGAGAAATCAAGCTTATCAGCCCTTTATGTCGGCGCTTCAAGGCCAAATTGATGGTTTGATGCAACAAATAAAATCACAACCTGTGCCTGAATCGCTACGACACCTGCCCAAAGTGGAACGGCCTGCCTATAAACGTAAGCGTGGCGGGCGCGCTAAATACAGCGGGAAAAAGCGCGCAGCCAGTTAGCTTGGTTTCTACCAAGGTATAGATGTCCCGTCATAGTTAATAAACTCACCAGAATTGTCGATACTGGCAGAATCGATAACCTCGATTAAGCCCGTGGCTGAAGTCTCTGTAGTTATCGACGCGTTCGGTCCACCCATGTCAGTGAGTACCCAACCAGGATGTAGTGCTAGTACCGTGAAACCTTGGCTGGCGAGATCGTTACTTAAACTTTTAACCACAGAATTGAGCGCGGCTTTAGAAGAGCGATAGATATAACCGCCCCCTGAAGTATTTTCGCTCATACTGCCGACTTTAGATGAAATACAGGCGATCTTTTTCAGCTTTCCCTGCTCAAGGTTAGGGTAGAGGGCTTCAACCAATTTCATTGGCGCTATGGTATTTATCTCCAATACTTTACGCCACTCTTCGATATCAGTGTGGCCAAATCCATATCCTTTCGGACCATAGTATCCGGCATTGTTAATCAGAATATCGATCTCAGGTAACTGACTGGCGAGTGTTTGATACCGCGCGTAGTTTGTGACATCAAGTTGGTGGCAATATAAGTTGGCTCCTTCGAGCTTAAATAGTTCGCTGGCATGACTTTGTGAGCGATAGGTCGCGTGAACTTGATAGTTTTTGGCAAGGTATTGTTTAACCAAACTCAAGCCTATACCTCGGTTTGCACCAGTAATAACCACTGTCGTCATGGGAAATCCTTATTAGTTAGGGAACGTTAAGCACGAAAGAAAAGACATTTTGCGTCTTGATATGAGCAAAAAACAATTTAAGCATGTTTTGCAATCAGGTGACAACTTGTTACCATGCGAAGCATCAAAATATGCGCAGATAGTTGCTCAAATACTCTTATGATTCCATTGATTTATCACCCCATTTATTCCGAACTACCTTTGCCAGATGGTCACAGGTATCCGATATATAAATATCGATTACTTTATCAGGAAATAGTAAAAAGGTGCCTAAAGGACAGTCAATGGCAAAAGCAGTTTTGCTATCATGAGCCAGCGCCGTTATTAAGAAAAGAAGTAGAGCAGACTCATTGTGAACATTATATAGAGCAACTATTTTCTGGTACGTTACCCATTTCGCCCATGCGGCGAATTGGTTTTCCTTGGAGTGAGCGTCTGATTGAGCGCACATTAACGTCTGCTGGAGGGACTTGCTTGACTGCAGAGCTTGCCTTGGAGCACAGCATTGCTATTCACTTAAGTGGAGGTTATCACCATGCGCATTATGATTTTGGCAGCGGCTTTTGTTTGCTCAATGATTTGGTCTTGGCTGCAAAGCGGGCACTAAGTCATGAGGATATCGATAAAGTCCTTATCGTTGATAGTGATGTTCACCATGGTGATGGTACGGCAACTCTATGTAAAGATGATGACTCGATTGTCACGCTTTCTTTTCATTGTGATAAGAACTTCCCGGCCAGAAAGCCTGCTTCAGATATGGATATCGCCTTGTCTCGTGATACCACTGACGATGAGTTTCTCAGCACTTTTGATTCTGTAGTGGAAATGGCCATCAATCTCCATCAGCCCGATCTCATTTTATATGATGCGGGTGTGGATATACACCAAGATGATGAGCTAGGCTATTTTAACATCAGTACTGAGGCGATTTATGCGCGTGATAAACGCATGTTTGAGATAGTGAAGCAGAGATCGTTGCCTATTTCATGTGTAGTTGGTGGCGGATATCGTAGCGATCACAGTGAACTGGTTCCTATCCATATGCAGCTATTGCATGCCGCTTTTGAGGTTTATGCTAAGCGCGAAGGAGAGTTATGAAACAACGAATAAGAGCGGCGGGCATTCTTATCCATCAGCAGTCTATATTGCTGTTAAAAGTCAAAGACTTTACTGGGGAATATTGGGTTCCACCTGGTGGAGGGTTGGAAGAAGGTGACAAAAGCTCAAAAGCGTGTTTAGTCAGAGAGTTTAAAGAAGAAGCCGGCTTAGAAATAGAAGTGGGCGATCTTGTTTGTGTGCGTGAGTTTTTAGAAACTCAGAAAAACCGCTACCACTGTGAGCTGTTTTATCATGTCAAAAGTTATCGCGGCGAGCCCCACCTTAATAACCTTGTTGGGCTAAATGATGAGCATTACATTCAAAAGGTCGCGTGGGTGCCTTTATCTGAACTTGCAGAAAAACGCATATACCCCAAAGAACTTAAGCACAAGCTACTCGAACTTATCGACAACCAAGAATTTTCTACCCACCTAGGCAGTTATGTTCAGGGTGAACAAGAAGAGGTTAATTATTTGTAATCTGGCCCCCTCTAAAAAGTCAGGGTGGTGAGGTTCTGTTCTCTGATCTAGACACAAAATTGGACAAAAGTAATTTAGAGCCCGAAGCCTTAGATTAGTTAAAGTGTCTTGAATTTAGAATGCTTGTATATGAGTATTAGAGTGTGCTGAAAAGGAAATTATAGACTTCCAGAGATTGAAAACCCCAGCTCAAGGCTGGGGCGAATTCTTTAGGTCTTTACGCAAGGTCTTGAATATGATTCTTAGAGCCAGACGCCAACCTTGTGATAAAGTATATGTAATAGTGACGCAGGCGTCAATATCTAAGTTCGAGAGCGATAATAAATGCCATATACAATTTGCTATCAAGAAATTATAAACGATCTTATCACAGAAGAACGTCTAAAAAGCTATGAAGTCACGTTTAATACACAAAACGATATTGAATTGCTCGGAGCTTATTTATGGAACTCCCACGTTTGTTCAGCTCTCTACCCTTTACTTAGTGCCACGGAAGTCGCTTTACGCAATGCAATTGACTCTGCACTAACCTCTTCAGATTTGGGTTACTTTTGGTGGCGGAAGAACAAGCTCTATTTTAAAAGTTTCAAGCCAGAACTGCCAAATAAGAAGCCTCCATTTGAAATCGAAGCTATAAGGGCCAACTTCTCTAAGGCTACATCACAAGTTAAACGAGACAAAAAGAAACGTTATAACATCGACAATCCAACTCCGAAGCACCAAGAGATAATAGCAAAAACTGAATTTTCCACATGGGAGTTCATTCTTAGCAAAGAATTCATGGGGCCAGGCCTAATTTGGCCAACTCATCTGGGTACCGTGTTCAAAGGCGAATGGAACACAACCAAGACCAAAGATCTGCTAAGCAATACAAAAGATCTAGTCAAAACCGTAAGAGAATTCCGTAACAGGGTCTCGCACCATGAACCCGTGTGGAAAAAATACGGAGTGGCTACTGAAAGTGATGCTGTTGAACATTTGCACGAAAAAATCGACAAAATTTTGCAACTTTTAGCTTTAGTATCTCCAGAAAAAAAGCGTCTTCTGGAAAAGAACAAAATTGTAGAGAGATGTTACCGTGCATGTACACTCGGTGAATTGCGACGATTCCAACACAATATCGCCACACACAATGTGAAGTCTATCTCTAAGCTTTGTCGATTAGTACAAAGCGCACAAGAAGCTAACTCAGTTGAGAAGATTCAAATATATAAAATGGGAAAAATGAGTTTTTGGATTCACCCAAACTAGAGGAAATATTCACTTACAGCATGAATACTTCCTAACAAACTTGTAGCGGCTAACAGCCATTTCAAAGCTTTTCTTGTACTACAAATGCCATTTTTTTGATAGTTTGCCCTTCCAAACCAAGACTATTGCGATTTAGGTTTGCGTCACTCATATTTTGAATATGCGATAACCAAGCTCGATAATAGTTCTCGGAATTGTTTATAGTGCTAATACGTGAGCGTCGCGTTTTGATTGAAGCCCAGTTTCTGTGGCTTGTATCCACATTCAGGTAGTAAAGATACGACACAAAAAAGGTCGCACCAATGGTTGTGAGTTTATCGCCACCATCAAATGAAAATGTGTGTCGCTCAGATCCCTTGCTTGGCATTCAATTTACCCTCATATACTTTCCTTAAAACACGTTAATGTTAGTCATTAGGAAATATAGGTCAATCTAGCGACAAGGTGTTACCAACGGCTCTAGGCCAAAATTATTTTGGGGCAGGGATTTGTTAGCTAGGATTGCGCAGAGAAGTCTCTGGACAAAAAATTTTTAGAATATTTTTCTAATACTGCCTATTTTGGTGATTGAAATATTTTGACAGGGCGAACGTTATTTCAACTACTCTTCTGCCCATTCATCCCGAGATAGCAAAAGTGGTTCTCCGTAGCTATCGAACATCCATGTTGAAACTTTATCAGGAGGTACAAATTCTACCCGTGCATTACAACTTAACCAGGATGAAACATTAGCGCGAAGTAACTGGGAGAATTCTTCTTGATCCCAATCGTCCATGGGAGTGGACGAATTAACCGTTTCAGTTGTTGCTACAAAGTGTCCATCAACATGTGACGTTGTACAATAAGTTACTGGAAGTTTAAGTAATTTCGTTTGGTAGCTCACTTTTGCGTACAATTCATAAAATTGTATTGGATGCAACTTGCTACCCTGAACTTCTTCTACATACCGTCCATAGGTATCTCGAATTAATCCTCCATCATCAAATGATATTATAATGCCTATCTCTCCCATTCTTATTAAAAGAGTGAAGAGAAATAAGTTATCACGAAAGTCAAATGAACCACCAAATTCATGCAAATTGCAAATAAGTACAGAATATGGGGCATCTCCACTAAACTCATGCCGCCCTCTAAAACCCTGCATAAATAGATGTAAATTTGAAAACGATTCTAGAACTCTCTCCGTAATAATTGTGCCGTCTTTAGGGTTTGACCTATTAATAAGAAGGGATAATTCCTTTCTGAGTATTCCGTAGAATATTTTTCCAGTCCATAAGTACCAAAACTGTTTTGGCACTTGTATTGCCTTTTTATACCCACCATTTACACCTTTTTTAATCTCATTTTCAATTTTGGAAAGATGCTGATTATTACACTGTTCACAGCAAGGAATTATTAATTTTCGATATGGCATCAGCGACCCGTTTAAAAGTTCGATTTTTTGATTCCATAGGTTGTATTTTTTTTGTAGCCATTTAGGGTACACATGTTCAGCAGTATGGTTAGGGCCTAAGGATTCACCACACAAGAAACAGTTATCCTCATTAAAAGTTTGCTTACCGTAAGATTTATGCATCTGCATAGTAGGCTATCCGCGACGACAATAAGTTAACAGTACAAATCATCACAAGACGGTGAAGATTTTCTTTCATACTAAAAACATTAGGCCAATTTAGTCAAAGAGTGCGTCATCGATATGTTATGAATATCGTTTCTAAATCTGTTTGAGGCATTTCCAGTTTAAAATGCCAGTGCACCGAAAGAGCAAGTTCTGGATACGCCAAAAGGACTAAAGTAAGTGTGATTACGCCTTTCGAGGGACAGATTGCAACCGCTTGCTTGAATGATTGCTAACTTGTTATTGTTCGATAAGGAGAGACATTCATGACGACTGTGCGCAAGCAGCTAAAGCCAAGTGCGTTATGAGCATCGCAGAGAGTATATCGTTAATAAAATTCACGCGCTTTCTGTGCTTTATCTTTCAGTCATAAAACTCTTGGCATTTTACCTCAGTCAATTTGTGTAAATCTGCCCAGAAGTTATCGATTAAATTATTATTTTATAATTAAGATGCTGATTAACTATCAGATTAGCAGACAATTTTTCATAACCGAGTGACATCGATAGACCTAACCCAAATAGAAGGCAGGTATTGGCTGATGTTTGTACGCAAGATAGTTAAATTGCGTATATCCTAACTACATAATATTGCTACAAACAGCTCCCTTGGTGAGTGTATGGACGGATATGGTTAGGATGACTCAAGCGATTTGGTTGTCGCTACTTTCATGGAGTGTATTTTTCTCTTCTCAAACTATTGCTCAAAACCAAGCTTCAAATCCTTCTCCGCTAAAAATCGCGTATTGCGTCGATTGCGTACCTTTTCAATATCAAAATGAGCAAGGTGAAGCTTCAGGCCTCATTATCGACTTATGGAAAATTTGGACAGATAAAACTGAATTAGAAATAGAATTGGTGCCCTACATTTGGGATGAAACCTTGGCTGCAGTTGGACGCGGTGACGCTGATATTCATGCTGGCCTTTATTACAACGAAAGCCGAGACGAGTTCTTGGACTATGGCACGCTGTTAGCCCGTACTAGCTCTCATATCATATTGAGAAATGATCAGCCTTCTTTCGATACGCTAAAAGCGTTAGAAGGCATGAAAATTGCGGTAATAAAAGGTGACTTTTTAGAAGGCTATCTCAAGCAAAGATTGCCGGAAGAAAACGTCATTACTTATCCTAGCTATCAACAGCTGATTGCAGAGTTAAAAGCTGGAACCTTAGATGTGTTCTCTGCGGACACGCTAACCGCGACCTATTACCTGCAAAAAAACGGTATTCTTGACCAGTTCAATTTAGAGCCAGCGCATATATTGTTTTCCGATACGTGGAGAGCGGCGGTAACAGAGGGAAATGCTTCCTTACTGGATGTTATTAATCAAGGTTTTGAACGTGTTTCCCAAGAAGAACGTATTGCCAACTTTCAGAAGTGGAACCCTTCCTCTGACCTTCAAGCGAATGGCCGCTCCACTCAACCAACTTCTCATCAAGAGATTGAAAACGATGAAATAGTGAGAATATTCATCGCTATCGCCTTGATTTTAGGTTTATTGATGTTTTCGTTGGCATTCATCTTACCCAAGTTTTTATCTAATGAATTGATGGCAAAATATGTAGCGTCGCGAGCGTTTACCTATTCAATAATTTCAACAACTTGCATTACTTCTTTCGTGATTCTATTTCTGGTTTGGCACACCATTGAGCAGAACAAAAAAGAGACACTGCATAGTGTTGAGCAAGACCTTGCGTTTGTATTAGAGCAAACCAATGACAGCTTGGAAGATTGGGTAAAAGACAGTGAAACTTATCTAAATAGTTTGGGTAAGCATCCGCATCTCGTTTCTCTCACAGAGAAGTTGCTCCAGGTACCACAAAACAAGCAAAGCTTGCAAGATTCGAAGGCACTAAATGATATGCGCCTATTTTTTGATAAGCACGTGGAGGATTTTGGTAGTGTTGGTTTTTTCATTATCAACAAGGACAGAGTAAGTATTGCTTCTAGGCGCAACACCAATTTAGGTACTGACAATCTCATCGCGATACAGGCTCCTCAGCTTCTTGATAGGGCATTCCAAGGGGAGGCGGTTTTTATTCCGCCCATTCTCTCTGATGTTCACAATCAATCAGAGAGAATGGGTGGACTTCGCACTAGACTTGATGCTTTTAATATGTTCTTCGCTGTACCGATCAAAAATGATAGTGGGGAAGTGATTGCTGTAATGACACAAAGGTTGTTACCAAGAGGTAGATTATCGAAAATCATGCAACATGGCAGTATCGGCCGATCAGGTGAGAGTTATTTGATCAATCACGATGGGGGAATGATTACCGAAAGCCGATTCATTGATTCACTGGAAGACATTGGCTTGTTAAAAGCAGGGCAAAGTCAAGATACCTTATTGGCATTGAAAGACCCAGGCGGAAACATGAACGAGGGATTTGTTCCAGCTAGTCCCACTGAAGAACAACCATTTACCCTTATGGCTCAGAGCGTTATAGCGATGGGGAAAACCGATCAAGGAAAAGTAAACTCCCATATAAACTCGAATGTTGAAGGTTATAGAGATTATCGAGGCGTGCCCGTTCTTGGCGTTTGGAGTTGGAATCAAAACCTTGGTGTTGGCATAGCCACTGAGATAGACAAGTCAGAAGCACTTGAATCTTTCTATCAAATGCGACTTTACCTATTTTCCACTGCGTTTGTAGCTCTCCTGTTAGCGGTAGCTTCAAGCATGCTTACTGTGACCATAGGGCAGAGAGCCACCAGTTTTATGCGTCGCTCGAATGAAGAGTTGGAGAGTCGCGTCGGTGAACGTACCGTGGCATTAAAAGAAGCAGAACAACGCTCTCGAACTATCTTCGAGAACACCAAAGATGGTGTCATTGTGATTAATGAACTGGGTACCGTGCAAGAATTTAACCCGGCAGCAGAGACTATTTTTGAATATCAACGAGAGGATGTTGTGGGGCAAAACATCAAAATGTTAATGGGAGAGCCATATCGAGACAAGCACGATGCTTATTTGAAAAAATACGCCCAAACCAGAGTGGAGCATATTTTAGTTCGCAGCACTGAACTGGAAGGGAGGCGGTCAAGCGGAGAAATATTTCCGATAGATCTTGCTGTAAACGAAGCGCTCTCGGCGGGAGAAACCATTTTTGTCGGAATCATACGTGATATTACCGAGCGTAAAGAGGCAGAAAAAGAGTTAAAAAATCGAGAAGAGCGGCTGTGGGATTTGTATGAAAACGCCCCAGTTGCTTACGCATCGGTCAATCGTTCGGGAGAGTTTGTTAAACATAATAAAGCGTTCTCAGAGCTATTGTGTGTTGAAAGAACGGATATTAAAAATATCAGCTGGCACGATATTATTTCTCCTAACTTCGAACAGCATCAAACGTTATTTGACAGTGTATGCGACGGGGAAAGCCTGTTTTGTCATGAAATCCCAATCGTCCGGCTTGATGGAGAACAGATAATCACTGAAGTGTCGGCGCTACCGAGCTTCAATGATAATTCTGAGTTACAAGAAATTAGAATTACCATGACGGATATTACAGACAGAAAAAACGCTGAAGAGGTTTTAAAAGAAGCGAAGAAAACGGCAGAGGAAGCGACTAAAGCAAAATCTGATTTTCTGGCCAATATGTCTCATGAAATTCGCACCCCTATGAATGCCATCATCGGAATGTCTGGGCTCGCTCTCAATACTGAGCTGGACAATAAGCAGAGAAACTATATTGAAAAAGTCAATCGTTCCGCGGACAGCTTGCTTGGCATTATCAATGACATCTTGGATTTTTCCAAAATTGAAGCAGGTAAGCTGGATATAGAATTTATTGATTTCCATTTAGAAGATGTAATGGATAGTCTAGCTAACATAGTGGGGATTCGGGCGGAAGAGAAAGGACTTGAACTGCTATTTGATGTTTCAGCTGATGCGCCTACGATGTTAATTGGTGATCCGCTGCGTTTAGGACAGATTCTGACTAACCTTGGCAATAACGCGGTTAAATTTACCGACCAAGGCGAAATCCTTGTATCAGTGAAAGTGAAACAGTTAGACGATGAGTCGGTGACTTTGCACTTTTCTGTCCGCGATACTGGTATCGGAATGACATCTGAGCAACAAGAAAAGCTGTTTGAGTCGTTTAGCCAAGCAGACTCATCGATTACTAGAAAGTATGGCGGCACCGGCCTAGGCCTAACCATTTCTCAGAAATTAACCCATATGATGGATGGAGAAATTTGGGTAGAAAGCCAGAGTGGAAAAGGGAGTACGTTTCATTTCACCGCTAGGTTTAAATACCAAAAAAATGTCCCGATCGGCCGAGTGAAACCCGAGCTTCCGGAGCTGAAAGGCCTACATGTATTAGTAGTTGATGATAATGCGACCGCGAGAAAAATTTTCTCTGATATTCTTTCTTCATTTGATTTTAATGTGACAGCATACAGTTCGGGCTCTCAAGCGATAGAGCACTTTGAACAGGGTCTAAGGGGGGTTGATCTTGTCGTGATGGATTGGCAAATTCCAAATATCGATGGAGTTGAAGTGACAATGCGAATCCACGAGAAACATCCTGATTTGCCAGTTATTTTAGTGACCGCTTTTGGTCGTGATGAAGCACTAGAAGCGTCAAAACGGGCTCGATTTGTACGAGTGCTTAGCAAGCCTATTTCAGCCTCAACCATCCTTGATGCAACCATGGAAGCCTTCGGCCATGATCCTGAAAAACGCGAGCATATGCGAGCGGCAGTCGATGATCTTGATGCGGCAACGAAAATTCGCGGTGCGAAGGTATTGCTTGTCGAAGACAATGATATCAATCAGGAACTGGCAATCGAGCTTTTGTCCTCAGCTGGCGTTGATGCCAAAGTGGCTGAAAATGGTGAAATAGCGTTAGAGATGCTCGATAAGGAACAATTTGACGGTGTATTGATGGATTGCCAGATGCCAGTCATGGATGGGTATACTGCAACGCGGCTTCTACGAGAGAAAGAAGAGTTTAAAGATCTTCCCGTTATCGCCCTGACAGCCAATGTGATGTCAGGTGATATAGAAAAAGTCATTAGCGCGGGAATGAATGATCATATAGGCAAGCCTATTAACGTGCGTGAGCTGTACACAACGATGGCAAACTGGATCACTCCTTCTAACCTTGTAGGAGAAACGAGCATTCAACAGGACTCTGGTAAAGAGGTTGGCACTTTTGAACCCTTGCCAAATTTGCCCGGAATCGATGTTGAGAAGGGCTTAGCGATAGCAAACAAAGATCAGAAACTGTATAAGAAACTGCTGCTGAAATACAAAGACTCTTACAGCAATTTCGCGGAGACGTTCAACCAATCACTTCAATCAGAAGATAGTCAAGAGCCGCAAAGACTGGCTCACACTTTGAAAGGGGTTGCTGGAAATATTGGAGCGACCGCCGTTCAGGCTGCCGCTGAGAAATTAGAGAGTGAATGTAAAACAAATCGCGAGCCGTCTGCACACGTTTTAGACGCTCTTTTATCAGAGCTGAATAAAACGCTAACTGGTTTATCAGATCTAGAACAGGCTTCTACTAATGTGAAGAGTGATGGGGAGTTTGACCAAGCAGCTTTCACCTCCTTGATTTCCCAGCTAAAAGAGCTGTTGGAAGACTATGATACGGAAGCTATGGAGATTGTTGAAGAGTTAGCTTCAATGCCTTTGGAACCGACGATAAATAACATCGTAAAAAAGATAAGCAATGCAATAAGCGAATATGATTTTGAGCACGCCTTGTCATTTCTTGAACGATTAAATATTGATGAATAGCAGGCAATTGCGCGAAATCTTTATTTATGAGTACGCTTTTGTGATCACTACAAGAAAGAAAATGGATTTAGGAGTCAGTTATGGATAAACAGATAGTGCTTGTGGTCGACGATACACCCGACAATATTGATGTGATGAGTGGTATTCTTCGTCCTGACTATAAAGTAAAGGCTGCTCTTACCGGAGCCAAAGCTTTAAAAATAGCGGCGAGCACGCCTAAACCTGAGATCATCTTGCTTGATGTAATGATGCCAGAAATGGACGGTTATGAAGTTTGCAAAAGGCTAAAGGCGGACTCAATAACAGCAGATATTCCAATCATATTTGTCACTGCAATGAGTGCAGAAGAGGATGAAACTTACGGTTTAGAGCTGGGCGCTGTGGACTACATCACTAAGCCTGTTCGTCCATCAATTGTCAAAGCTCGTATTAAAACTCATTTAGCCCTCTATGATCAGAATCGCTATTTAGAAAAAACCGTACAAGAGAGAACCGAAAGCCTGATAAGTACTCAGCTGGAAATCATTCGAAGGTTAGGTCGAGCCGCAGAGTTTAAAGACAACGAAACGGGCCTACATGTTATTCGTATGAGCCATTATTCTCGCCTGATGGCTGAATCTTTGGATGTGTCAGAGAAATGGAGCAACTTGGTGTTTAACGCTGCACCAATGCATGATATTGGAAAAATTGGTATTCCAGATTCGATTTTGCTTAAACCAGGAAAGCTTGATGATCAAGAGTGGGAGCTAATGCGTAAGCATCCAGAATTTGGCGCGCATATTATCGGTGAGCATGAATCAGAGCTTCTGATCATGGCGCGAGAGATTGCTCTGGCTCATCACGAAAAATGGGACGGCTCAGGTTACCCTTATGGGTTGAAAGGAGAAGAGATCCCACTGCCGGCAAGAATCATTGCTATAGCGGATGTGTTTGACGCATTAACGACCGAAAGGCCTTATAAAAAAGCTTGGTCAGTGAAAGAGGCTGTCGCTTTAATAGATGAAGAATCTGGTAAGCATTTCGATCCCTCTCTTGTCTCTATTTTGCATGAAGTGATGCCAGAAATTCTGGATATAAAAGAGCAGTATGCGGAAGCGCAGCAAGCTGACAATTAGAGTGCGCCTTAAAAGTGTTTGTCTTCGCCTTTTGGCCATTTCCGATTTAACAATGCAGTACACCGATAAGATCGCTGCCTTGTAAACCATTTTACAATTGCGCATTTATCGAGGAGCGCAATCATCAATCATTCAGAGTTTAGATTGTTTCCTTTTCATACTAATTATATAAGTTTGACCACTGGTTAGTTCATCTACTATTACTTGTTTATTGATGGAATCAAAGTGATAGAACATGGACATTATAAAGAGAATATTTTTAGTGGCAGTTGGACTGATTAGTTGTTCATCTAGTGTACTTGCTGATGAATACACGTTTGCCTCATTAGCAAACCATCCTGAACAGACGATTAGCGGCAAAATCATGACTGAAATCTATGGTCAACTTGGTTACGCTATAGAGGTTACGCCTTTACCTGGATTGAGAGCTCAAAGTGCTGCAAATTCAGGCAAAGTAGCCGGTGAAGTTGCTCGAATCTGGGAATATGGCGATCAAACACCCAATGTTATTCGTGTTCCAACGGCCTATTATTCTCTCAAAACGGTAGGGTACGCTCTGAGCAACAGTGGAATAAAGGTAAATAATAAAGAAGAGTTAAGCCAGTACAAAGTGGTTATCATTCGAGGGGTTAAGCATACCGCTGGAATAACTCGAGACATGAAAAAAAGCAGTATCGAAATTGTTGATAGCCCTGAGAGTATGATGCAATCTGTGTCTAATGGGCAAGCGCAAATTGCATTAACAAACCCTCTACTTGGTAGCATACTTGTTAAACAATTAGGTGAGAATAAGATGGAGCTAGTTGGACCTTCTCTTGCTCAACTCGGACTTTATCATTATATCCATAAAGATCATGCTGAACTGGTTCCGATCATTAACCAAAAAATTATTGAGCTAAGAAACAGCGGTGAGCTGGACAACATGATAGCAAAATATGAAGCTGACGTGCTCAGCAATTGGCCCAAGTAAACTTAGGGTGAATGGTCTTGTATAGAGGGCCTAAATAACGTTTTTGAAAACAAAGTAAAACAATTAGGACATGCACCACATCACAGTAACGGACTCTAGCAAGCTAAAACCAGAATTGTTTTTTATGTCAATAATGGCAGTGAAAGTTCGGATGAATGTGAATGGGGTCAAGTCTAATGAAATGATTCGCCTCAAAGGTATCTACTAAGGTAAATATGAGAATCTACTCACTTAAACAGAAAGAAAACTAGATTGCCAGAAACGAAAAAGCCCACTATAAGTAGTGGGCTTTTTCTTAATGTGGCGGAGAGATAGGGATTTGAACCCTAGATACGCTATTAACGTATGCCGGTTTTCAAGACCGGTGCTTTCAACCACTCAGCCATCTCTCCGTTGTTGAAGCGCATAATATAGAGGTTAGAATTTGTTGTAAACCCCTAATTTTATTGAATGCTTCATTTATGAGCAGATTCTACTACCATTGGCTAATTTATTACCTAATTAGGCCCATTTCGATATGAAAAAGTGCAGCCTGAGTGCTGCACTTTGTGTGTTTATGAAGAGGTGCTCGGCGTTAGAGATGGTGCTGTGTGTTTTTGATGGCTGTAAACAACCAAGCCAACTAATATTGCGGCACTAATCAATTTTATGGTTAGCGCCACTTGAGGCCAAACCAGCACTAAGCCAATTATCGTAAGAAGCAGTCGATGAATAACCTTAATCTGCCCCTCTAGGTAGCCTTCTAGTGCGCCAACAAAAGCGTAAGTACCGAGTATCGCGAATACGCCAGCTTCAATCACAGAGAGAGGATCCCAACTGACGATGTTTGTATAGGCAATCAGCAGCGGAACCAAGTATAAACCTTTAGCAATTTTCCAAGCGGTAAAGCCAGTGCGCATTGGTGGGGTGTGGGCAATGGTGGCAGCAGCAAAGGCTGTCAGACAGACTGGTGGCGTGACGTTGCTGTCTTGTGATAACCAGAAAATAATCAGGTGAGCTGACAGCAGCGCCAGTGTGATGGTTTCAATACCTAGACTTTGCTCATACAAGGTTGGCATAAAGTTGGTAGGGATCTGAGTCAGCAGGTTTTGAGCGGTTTCAAGTGACATTGGACCGCTGAGTAAGCTAATGCTATCAGGAGTGCTAAGCATAAAGATTGCGCTTGCTTGCTGGGGAAGTTGCCCAGTCATCATTAACTCAATAAGCTGCTTTTCAGCCAGCAATTGGTATAGGGCGGGTGCAGAGAGTGTACCGAGCACAATATAAGATGCCGTAACGGGTAGACCCATACCTAAGATCAGGGAAGCTAACGCGATAAGAATTATCATTAGGATCAGTTCTCCGTTTGCCCATTGTTGGATCATCAATGAAAACGTATTGCCTATTCCTGTGGTACTAATAACGTTGACGACTAAACCAATCCCAATTAACAATACAGCAGTGGTTGCCATATTTTTCGCCCCTTGAGCGAGCGCTTCCAGTATCGCTTTTGGTCCCATTTTATGATGCTTTGAAAACCAAGACGAAACAATGACCGACAAAATGGCCAATCCTGCTGCATAGGTAGGCGTAAAACCTTGGATAAGCAGCGCGACTAAAACCGCTAAGGGGATCAGATTGTGCCAACCTGAGACAAGCACTTGCATCAAAGGCTGGTTGTCTGAGGTTGTTTTTTGTACGCCGCTGCGTTTAGCTTCTATCCGCACAAAAAAAGCCACTGAACAAAAATAAATCACGGCGGGAAGAAGAGACACTAAAATGATGTCTGCATAGGGCACTTGGGTGTATGAGGCAATAATAAACGCCCCCGCCCCCATTACTGGTGGCATAAGCTGCCCGCCTGTTGAGGCAGCGGTTTCTACGCCTGCGGCAAATCGAGCGGGAAAGCCGGCTTTTTTCATCAGAGGAATGGTAATAACGCCAGTAGAAACCGTGTTGGCAACGCTTGATCCAGACACTGACCCCATCAGGCTTGAACCTAACACAGCAACAAAACCCGGACCGCCAATGATTTTCCCAGCTGCCGCTTTAGCCACGGCAATAATATAGTCACCGACGCCAGAGCGGACCAAAAATGCGCCAAATAAGATGAACATGAATACAAAGGACCAACTGATGCGAGAAATCGGGCCAAACATGCCCTCTGATGAATAAAAGCTGCGATAGAGCAAGGTTTCAGCGCTGAGCCCCGGAAAATGGAATAAGCCTGATGCCCATTGCCCCCACCACACCACATAGCTTAAACATAAGACGATCAGTACAGGAATAAACCAGCCCATAGTGCGACGTATAAGTTCAACCACAATTGCGATCGCTAGCAGCGAGAATACCCAGTCACTGGTGACAAAATGCATGCCTCTTTCATAGAGCGCGTCTTCCGCAAAAGGCAGATAAAGCACGCAGCTAGCAATAGCCAAGATGAAGATGACATCAAACGATAGTGCGGCTTTACTGTGCTTGAGAGAGGAATGAGCAGGGTAGAGCAGCGTGCATATTATCGCAAAACCACCAAAGTGAATTGCCGAGATCCACAGCTCAGGTAAGCTGGCTGTGAGATTAAACCAAATGTGTAGCGAAGATAGCAGCACGCAAAATAGTGTGATGCACTTACCCACTATAGGTAAATGATTACGGGTAGAGAGTTCAAGTTTTTGCAGCTCTTGCTGCATCGAATTATTGTTATTCATATTCGCCTCGCTCGGGGTTTGATTACGCAAAGGTTTAGCGAATAGTAAGATCAGGAGAAAGTTCTATCCCCATTTCTCGATAGTAACGGGCAGCGCCAGGATGTAAGGGAATAGGCAAGCCTGATGCGCCTCTTTCTAGCGCCATCACTTTGGTTGCTTTATGAATACCTTGTAAGAAAGAGAGGTTTTCATAAATGGTTTTAGTTAGTTGATAAACATCTTCTTCTGATACATCTTCTCGTACGGCAAGAAAGTTAGGCTGGGCGATGGTCGTGACGGTATGGTCAACACCTGGGTAGGTATTGGCTGGAATATCGTATTTCGACCAGATATTGTATTGCTGATTGGTTTGTTTGATTTGTTCGTCGGTAAAAGACAATATCTTTATCTCATCACCCAAAGCAGCAAAAGCTTGAGTCACAGCGCCGACGGGAACCCCTGCTGGGGTATTCATACCATCAATGGTGCCGTTTTGCAGCGCACTGGCACTTCCACCATAGCCCATGTACGCAAGATTAAACTTCTCGGGATTGATGGCTAGACTTCGCATGATCTGTCTGCCTGAATTTTCGGTCCCTGAGCTTTTCTTGCCGATGGAAAACTTTTTACCTTGTAACAGATTCAGGTCTGTCACTGTGCCAGTTGAAGCCAGATCTGAGCGGACAATAAAGTGTTCAACGTTTTGCCAAAGCATGGAGACAGAACGTAATTGTGTTTGGCTTCCTGTACGCTCATAAGGCCCTTCTCCCTGCCAAGCCCATGCACCATAGAGCCCTTGTAAAATAGCAAACTGAGCTTGATTATCGTTCAGCAGTTTGATGTTTTCCCCTGATCCTGCTGAGCTGATGGCGGCCAGTGAGAAATGCTGTTTTGGGGCAAGCTTAACTTTGCTTAAGGTCGCCAGTGCGACGCCAACAGGGTAATAGGTCCCTCCAGTTGACGCAGTCGCGAGAATGTAGCTACGGTCGTTGGCAAAAGTATGCTGAGTGGTACCTAGCAATCCGATGGCTAGTACTGCTGTTTTCAGTAAGTGTTTTAATATCATGATCATGCTCCATATGATTATAATTATCGAAAAATGGACGAGGGAATGGCAAATATTTTCGAGCCTTTCTGTGCCACTAAAAAATGGTCGAAGGGTTGGGATTGGGCCTAGTTATTTCCGCTAATAATCATTGGGATATATAAGGTAAGTTAATCGCCACTCGCAATTCTTCTCGTGGGAGTGATATTTACCTTAACTTTGAAGAAAAGCAATTAGGATCATTAATTTAGATGGCAAAAAAGAGAGCCGAAGCTCTCTTTTTCTAGGTGTATGGTCGGACTGAGAGGATTTGAACCTCCGACCCCCGACACCCCATGACGGTGCGCTACCAAGCTGCGCTACAGTCCGATGGAAGTAATGTACCTATTTTTTATCTTTAGGTCAAATACTAAGATAACGACTTAGTTACTTTTCGCATAAAAACGCTGTAACTCGGTTAAACCCTGCATTAATACAGGCAAAGTAGGGTTTTTATCTTGTAAACGTTGGTAGTTTCCATCGTATAGTTTGTAGTTACCAAACTTATCAATCACCGTTGTATCTATGTTGGTTATTAGGGCTAGCTCTCTAGTCCCTCCTGCAAGAATCCACTTTCTAGGGCTTTCATCGAATAAATTTTGTCCACTACTAAAATCAGAAGGATTCGATGAAACGCCTAACAAGTCTTGCAACAAGGTGACGGACAAATCAAGGTGGCTAGTTCTATGGTCATAAGTGGTAGGTACTTTTCCCGGCCAATGAATGACCATAGGAACTTGAAGTTGATAACGGCTGTAATTGCTATTAGAACCCCAGCTGTTGGTCTTTGTTTCGTTAAATTCAGTACCATGATTTGATGTCAAAATGACGACGGTAGACTCGCTAATCCCAAGCTCTTCGATCTTTTTAAACAATACACCAAGTTCTTCATCTGCATGATTAACAGAGGTGTTATACCCATTTTGCAGCTTATCCGACGCAGAGTGATTGCCTTTTATATCATATGAACTGAAATCATCAACGGTTGTCAGTTCAATAAAGCTAAACCATGGATTCTTCTTACGCTGCTGCTCAACCCAATCAGCCCAAGCATTGATGGCCTGAGTGTCTGGGGAGGAGGCATCATTGAACGCAATTCCAGTGAAGTTGAGTCCTCGAAAAATGGTTTCACCATACAGGTTATCACCAAAGTTATCGCCACTGAAGAGGCCGAAGCTGTAGTCTTTTTCTAGCAAAGTATCGAGGATAATAGGGCGAGAGCCTTGCATTTTTATACTGCTGATGTAGCTGCTTGGCAGACCATAGAAAAGGCCAAATACGCCGAATGTATCGTTACTTGAGCTGTAGTGGTTAGTAAAAGTCAGGTTTTGCGAAGCAAAATTAGCCGCATTGGGCATCCACTCTGGTGACAATACATCGCTGCGCAAATTGTTGACACTTACTATCAGAACATTGAGAGAGTTCACTCTACGGCTAAATTCAAGTTTTTCTAGTGGGTAGCGAACTAATTCTGAATGCGCTTGGCTTTCCTTTAAGCGCTGAAGATATTCATCTCTGTCGAGTAATCCGTGTCGCTCCATAAAAGATTTTGCGGTCATCGGATATGAGAGAGGAAAGTTGGCTTTTTGAGCGGTGATCGGATTATAGAAATACGCATCAGCCCAGACATAAATGATGTGGCCAGCAATGAAGCTGACGAAAAATAGCGCTGCTATTGGTCTACCTACATGTTTATGCGAAAGACGACGCTGTTTTCTCCATACCCATTCAGATAGCGCGATCTGTAGGAGAAATATTAGTGGTAACACCACAAATAGATGCTGCAAATCAATACTTATCGAATTGCCTTCTTCATTGAGTAACACCTCCCAAACTACGGGTGTAAGATGGAGGTTAATTTTTTGATAAGCTTGTGTATCAATCAGCAATACTGTCAGGCCTACCGTGGCAAAACAAACTGCAATAAATCGAAATAGTTTTCGAGACGGTATTAAAAATGTCAGCGGAAATAGAATGAGCAGATAGAGCGCAAACACGAGGAAGCCGAAATGGCCTACCCAAGATATCGCGAGATAAAATTGGCCGAGTAGTGTCTCAGGCCATGGGGACTCTGTGATATAACGGGTGCCAATTAGCATGGCGGCTATGATATTGAAGAAGGCAAACCAGTGCCCCCAACCTACTAGACGCGAAACGCGTTCACCGTATGTGTTTCCGTTATCTACCATGTGTTGTTCTATTGTCCGTTTGTTATTCTAGTGAGTGTTTTCTTCAATAGAAGACAACAGTGCCTGAGCAAATTTTTCAGCAAGTGCTTTCCGTTGTGAAGCATTAACGTTTTGATTTAAGACATTGGTGGCGATATTACCTGCAATCATCAAAGATAACTCAGGCCCTGCTCCATGTTTGTCCAGAACAGCAGCTACCTCTGATAAGATAGTTTCTACAGTGTTATCGCTGTATTTAGATGTGATCGGCATAAAGACTCTAGTGGTGATAGTAAAGCGACTTATGATAACCTACAATGCCTCGCAACTGAAACCTACACGACGATAAAATTTCATCATGAGCCTTCATCTTTCAAATGTAATCTTGCATCAACTACGAAAAAACGACTCCGACGAGCTTATTGTTAACTTTAGAACCGAATGTCTTGAAAATGACGCATCAACCGAAAATTTGGTGGCAGAGCTTCACAGAGTATTCAATTCTAAAGCAGGCAAAGGGTTTGGTTCTTTTAAGTCTGACAGTGAATTTCAAATCTGGTTGCATGAACTTCGCAAAGGTGAAAGAAACTTCTATGATTTTTCTCAGTTTAGTGCCAATCGTCTCAAAAATGAGCTAAGCAAATACCCTTTCGCTGATGAAGGTATTCTGGTGATTGCAGAATATCAATCTTTGGCGACAGATTATCTATTTGTTGCCATCGTACCATCTAATCAGAGTCTCAAAGTCACAGAAGGTCTTGACATTAGTGCGACTGATTATTTGGATCTGAGTAAAATGGACATAGCGGTACGTATCGATTTGACCAGCTATGAAACAGATAAAGAGTCGAATCGATATCTTGCTTATATTAAAGGGCGTGTGGGTAGAAAAGTCTCGGACTTCTTTTTAGACTTTTTACAGGCAGAAGTAGGGTTAGATTCTAAACAGCAAAACCAGGTGTTAATACAGGCAGTTGAAGACTTTTGTACTGACTCGAAACTCGAAAAAGAAGACGCTATCAGTTACAAAAAGCAAGTGGCTGATTATTGTAATGAACAAATCAAAATGGGTGATGAAGTTCAGGTTAGAGAATTGTCTGGAGAATTGCCTCCAACTGATGATGGCACCAGCTTTTTAGATTTCACCCAAAATCAAGGCTATGAGTTAGAAGAGAGTTTCCCTGGCGATCGTACAGCAGTTCGAAAGTTAACAAAATATGTAGGAGCAGGAGGTGGTCTCAATATGAGTTTTGATAGTATGCTGCTCGGTGAGCGTATATTTTACGATCCACAAACAGACACCTTAACAATTAAAGGGACGCCACCAAACTTACGAGACCAACTGACAAGAAACCAAGGCTAAAAACAGCAGTGGACAGGTCAAACTTTTCAGTATCATGAAAGTGGCGGTAAATTTGATATCAGTTGGTTTATAATGCTCTGTCCACGAATGATGTGTTAGTCGTGGCGTTTTTAGTTGTTGGTCTGATGGAAGTGGTCTTGAAAGTGCTGCGTTAATTATTAATTCAAGAATATTGACCCTCGATGAAGCTACCAGAGCGCTCGATTATGAGCCCGAAGCGGCGATTGTTCCACGCTTACCAGATATTACCAAAGGCAGAACCGTAATAAGCATAATGCATCATTTTTCGATATTAACGCACTGTAAGCGGGTGATTGATTTGGGTGGTAGCGAGTAATGTCAGCCCCAATAGACTTACGGAAGGACTTTGTTATTGGCGGTTAAATACCTTGAACTCTATGATGAAAATCGGACTTGGTCGAAGAAATCGCTACTTTGGCCTACTATTCTTTGGCTTTGCGTATATGCTTGTAATTATACAATTTATTAGAAGAAGAGTAGGGTATGGAAGGCAAGGCGATCAAGCTGGTTTGGTTGGTTATGGTGATCTGGATATTGGGTATGATGACATTGATGTTTGCGTATCGCTCTAGTGTGGTAACAATGAACCAGGTCAATGAGCTGAGCAACAGTATTGACGAGCTTAAATATGCTATGTTCGAAGAGCCATCCTACCGGGTCAACCAGACAGATGATCAAGCGCTAAAACTACAGTTGATCCATGCTTTGAGATTACAAATGTCTGTGACATATGAGCAAAACTGGTTGGCGTTTGATATGGGCCAACTTCTTTATACTACAGACCTTTTTGTCGAGCAGATGAAGACATTTTTAGATAATGAACTTGAGCTTGTTACTTTAGTTGATCAAATACAAACTTTGCGAACCAAATATCAAAAAGACAGCAAATTGTCAGATTATTACGCTCAACTAGGTACTAATGTACTATCGGCTCTGTTCAGCTCCAATCAGTCAAACCCGCAAGTGTTTCGTGAGCTAGACCAAGTTTACGCCCAATCAGAAAAACTGCCAGCATTGCAGAAAAAACATCTGCAGCAATTGTTATCGAAAACATCCTCACTTTTGGGTAGTTATGCCCAGGGTAATTATGCAATTGAAAAAATCATGAACAACTCGATATATTCTCAAATCGCGTTAGTAGAAAGTGAATTTCAAGCTCAGCAAAATCAATTAGTGCTGAGTGGTCTTGTGCTGAGTGGCCTGTGTTTGTTAGTTATGCTGGGTGTTAGTTATCGTATATCGGCAGGGCAACCAGAGCTAAATCGATCAGAATGTGAACAACAAGAGCCTGAACAAGTTGAAGAGCAAGTAATTGAAAAAAAACAAGTTATTGAAAGCCAAGAAGTGGAACCTATAAATGAGAGTGAGACAGTGCCAGTACAAAATGATGAACAAGTAATTGATTTAGAGGCTATGTTGGAGTCTCTTGGCGGTGACCATGAATCTGTGTGTATGTTGCTACAGGTATTTGTTGATGATCATACTGGAGATGCAGAAAAAATTGCAGAGCTGCTTGATGACTCGCCTGAAGAAGCATTACGTAAAGCCCATAGCCTTAAAGGCGTCGGTGGAAACCTCGGAGCAGTTAAACTCCGTGAGGCGGCGGGTAAAGTTGAGCAGGCTATTAAGGATGGAACAGGTTCAGTAAGTGATCTTCTTGATGAACTTAAGCTTCGATTGGATAAAGCGATTGATGAAGCTCAAGAATTCCTTAACCAACAACAAGATGACGAGTAATTTTTTGAATGTTATTGAGGTGTTTTCTTGAGCACTATAGTGAAGTCGTTAGTGGAATAGTCATCGATAACAACCACATTGGGTGTTAGTGTCTTACAATATTCCATTACAAATTCTTTATGATAAGGCTGGAGTAGCTTAGGCTGGCTAAAATTTTGGCTATTTAGTAGATTAAAAATGACTGCTTCTGTGGCCGCATTGTACATACGGGCAATCATGTGCTCTAAATAATCAGGTTGACGCGATCGATAATTTAATGAGCCGCTGGCGATGATAATATCCATTTTAGGTAATCTTGCACGGCTAATATCGGCATACTGAAAACGACACTGTGTTGATCCTATGCGCGCTTTTGCCTGACGTAAAAAAGACCAATGTTGATCCATGCCTAAGTAAAAACCTAAGCGTTTTTCCTTACTAAGATAATCATAAAGTTCACCCAACCCACAACCTAAATCAAGTACGCGTTTATTTGCAAAGTCAACCCCATTGGCTATCGCTTTAAAGCGTATCTTTTGTTCTTCTAAACTAGACCAGCCCTGCATTTTATGACTTAGCCCATGCCAGTTATGGCTTCGGTTTTTGTGGAAAAAATAAATCTTTAAGCGATCGATAACATGCATAGCGGCCTAGTCTGAGCGTTAGAACGAAATAATGATCATGTGTTGTCCATAAAAACAGCACTTTAATAAGCCTATATCAATTTGATAGATGATTGAAACTATTTGGTAAGATATGTGGTGGGAAGTTGATTTGAAGTACCAGATAAGCGCGGTAAAGCGCTTATCTGGATGCGGCGTTAAGCGTTTTGCTTATTTAATTCGACATTATTATCGATGTGATTTTCGGTTGCAGTAGGCTCACATTTATCGACAAACCAACCCATGTAAGAAGTAAATATAGTCACTAAAATACACACGAAGCTCAGCCACATGAATGGGGCGTAAGACAAGGTTGCGACGCCAAGGATACTCGCCATGTAGATACCGTTGTCACTCCAAGGCACCATACCAGAGGTTAGTGTGCCACCAAACTCTGCATTTCGAGATAAGTTTTTGCGTTTGTAGCCTAGACGGTCATAGTTTTTGGCACAAATTTTTGGTGTGAGAATCAAAGAAACATACATAGCTGAACCAAATACGTTACCTAGGAAGGCAGTCCCTATCGTGCTGGTTGCCAATGAACCTGCACTTTGTACTCGGCGTTCAAAGAGCTTAGCAATTGTCTCTAGCACACCGACTTTATCCAGTAACCCACCAAAGCCGAGACCAAAAACAATCACAGCCACAGAGCCAAGCATGGAAGACATACCACCTCGGTTTAAGATTGAGTCAATGAAACTTACACCGGATTCGATATGAAATGGTGCCCAAGCGGTATTGAAAGCTTGTAGGAAGTCCACATCTTGAATCATAACAGCCCAAATGATACCGAGCAGAGAACCAAAGCTAATCACTGGGAATGAAGGCATGCGCATAGCCAATAAGCCAAGAACAATAGCAACGGGTACAAAAGAATATGGGGTAATGTAAAATTGATTGTCCATCGCATCAATAACAGACTGAACTTGAGTCATGTCGACATTGCCTGCGTAATGGAAACCAAATACGGTAAACATGATCCCTGTGATGATATAGCTGATAAGAGCGATTGGTAGCATTCCTTTGATATGCTCCATCACTTCAACGTTAGACATGGATGATGCCAAGATCACAGAGTCTGATAGTGGTGACATCTTGTCACCAAAGTAACAACCTGATAATACCGCACCTGCTGTAATAGGAGCAGGGACGCCCAAACCTTGGCCGATTCCCATCATAGCGATGCCTGCGGTACCTGCCGCGCCCCAAGATGTACCTGTTGCCAGTGCTGTTAGTGAACAAATTACCATGGTCGCTAATAGAAAAATAGAAGGGTGAATAGCGTTAAGGCCGTAGTAAATAATAGTGGGGACAATACCACCTGAAATCCAAGTGCCGACTAGAGCCCCAACAGCAAGTAGTATTAATACCGCACCAAGGCCATTAGAAATACCATTGAGTGCTGCTTTTTCTAAATCTTTGTATTTATGCCCAAGCCTTACACCAAGGACCATGATAATAAACCAGCCGATATAAAGTGCCAACTGAATTGGCAAATCTAATTGGGCGGTGAACGAAAAAGCCATCAGCAAGAATAGACCTAATGCTATGATTACTTGCATTAGATTTGGTAAGCGGGGGTTGAGTTGCGTCATGCAGAACCTCTTATATGTGTTACACCTCATATGCCCCGCTGAGTTATTTATGGAACATATTGAAAGTACTTACTCATTTTTAGTAGGAAGGCACTTTACATTAGCTAGAATAATATTTCGAATAAATACTATCTCGATGTGATTTAAATCTATCGAGCTATTTAATTTTGGTTAAAAATATTGATTTTCTTTATTGTTTTTATTATTAAATGTAAACAATTTGTTGCCATATGGTGTTTTTTCGTATTTTTAAGGTCGATTGTTCAGCTCCTTTACTCAAAGCCTTAGCCGAAATTTTGCGAATTTTTTCGCAGCCATTTACAAAGTTAGAAAAATAGACAGAAATAGATCAATTTTCTCTTGAGATTTTGCGTGGAAAATTGAAAGATTGAATGGTCCCCTTTATTTAATATTACACACGGAGAGTTGAGAAATGAGAGTAGGTTTAGTCGGTTGGCGCGGCATGGTGGGTTCAGTGCTTATGCAACGCATGGTTGAAGAAAAAGATTTTGACCATATTGAGCCGGTATTTTACAGCACATCTCAAGTAGGTATTCCAGCTCCTGTGTTTTCTGACGATCAAGTTGGAGGAGAGGAAGGTTTACTGCAAAATGCCTATGATATTGAAAGTTTAAAGCAGCTCGATGCTGTTTTGACATGTCAGGGCGGTAGCTATACAGAGAAAGTTTATCCAGAGCTGCGTAAAGCGGGTTGGAAAGGGTATTGGATTGATGCTGCCTCAACATTGCGCATGGCGTCAGATTCTATCATTACTTTAGATCCAGTTAATCACATGCAGATTCAACAAGGTATTCACCAAGGTACTAACACCTTTGTCGGTGGCAACTGTACTGTAAGCCTGATGCTTATGGGCCTAGGTGGCTTGTTTGAAAAAGGTTTGGTTGAGTGGACGAGTGCCATGACATACCAAGCAGCTTCTGGCGCTGGAGCGCAAAATATGCGCGAGCTGATTTCGCAAATGGGCAATATCAATAAATCAGTAAGTTCAAAGTTGGCAGATCCTTCAAGTTCTATTCTCGATATTGATAAGCAAGTAGCAGACATTATGCGCTGTGACTCTTTCCCGATGGATAAGTTCGGTGTGCCATTAGCTGGCTCACTCATTCCTTGGATTGATGTTAAACGTGACAATGGCCAAAGCAAAGAAGAATGGAAAGCAGGTGTTGAAGCGAACAAAATTTTAGGTTTCCAAGAGTCTCCTGTGCCTATCGATGGTACTTGTGTTCGTATTGGTGCGATGCGTTGTCATTCGCAGGCACTCACAATCAAGCTTAAGAAAAATGTGCCTATGGATGAGATTGAGGAAATGATTGCTACCCATAATGATTGGGTTAAAGTGGTTCCAAATGATCGTGATATTACGGCCCAAGAGTTGACCCCTGCGAAAGTGACGGGAACCTTGTCTGTTCCTGTGGGCAGATTACGCAAGATGGCAATGGGCGATGATTTTTTAAATGCTTTTACTGTCGGTGATCAATTGCTATGGGGAGCGGCAGAGCCTTTGCGCCGTACACTAAGAATTATTCTGGCAGAGAAAGCCTAATTACCCATAAATCCTATTGGGGCTGATACTGTATCAGCTTTTTTTCTTTTGCGTTATGGTTTGACTATGCGCTTGTCTGGCTCAGCAAGCTCACCACCACAATGTTTACAGTGCATAGCATCAGAGTCATGTCCTGCACGATTACAATTTGGGCATTTAACTAATTCTTTATGTGAATTCATCTCTCTATTTAACTCGGCAGTAATAATGCCCGTTGGAACTGCAAGAATGGAATAGCCCAGTAGCATGGTGAGTGAGGCAAGCGCTTTGCCCAAATGTGTTTGAGGCACGATATCACCATAGCCAACGGTAGTAATAGTGACGATAGCCCAATATATGCTTTTAGGTATACTAGTAAAACCATTACTCGGCCCTTCAATGATAAATATTAATGAGCCGAAAATCGTGACGAGTATCCCCACTGTGCTGAAAAAGATCAGTATTTTTCTGCGTGCCATCAGTAATGAACGCAATAAAATATTGGAGTCTTGTAGATAGCGTACCAATTTTAGTACGCGGAAGATCCTCATTACTCGAAGCAGGCGAATAACGCCCATGATTGAGGCCCCAGGGAAGAAAAATGCCAGATAAGTAGGCAAAATTGCCAGAAGGTCAATGACTCCGTAAAAGCTTTTCGCATAAGCAGCAGGTTTTGGTGAACAATACAATCTAAGTAGATATTCGATGCTAAACAGAGCTGTAAAGGCATACTCTAAGTATCGAAGTTCGGTTTTCCATTGCAAAGCAATACTTGGTACAGACTCAAGTACAAGCACTGTCAAAGAGGAAAAAATAGCAATGATTAGAGTGATATCAAAGGCACGCCCAGCTTTGGTGTGCGTACCAAAAATGATGATATATAAATAGTGCTTTAAAGTATGACGCGGCATATAAAAAAACCTTTTAATCAGTAGCGCCAATCATACCTTTATCCGTTTGTTCAAGCCAACCCTGGAAATAGGTTACGTAATCCGTTGGCGATAAATTCAATACCCAAGGCGCCAAGTATTAGCCCCATAATTCGGGTGATAACGTTGATCCCAGTTTGTCCTAAAAACCGAACAATCAGTGGTGCAGAGCGAAACAGTAGCCATGAACAAAAGCAAAATAACCCGACAGTTATGCTGATACCCACAATATCAAGGGTTGTAGGGTAGCGAGCACCGTAAACAATGGTTGAGCTGATGGCACCAGGTCCAGCCATAAGAGGCATCGCCAATGGAACGACCCCAATCTGTTCGCGGCTAACGTATTCCGATTTTTCTTGTTTGTTCTGCTTATCTTCACCTAATTTACCGCTCATCATTGAAAACGCAATACTAAGTAAAAGCAATCCACCAGCAACACGAAATGAATCTAATGAGATACTAAACATATCGAGCAGAAGTTGGCCTGCCAATAGTGAAATAATCAGTATGATAGCCACCGCTAGATTGGCCGTGGTGGCTGTTTTGTGTTTTTCTTCTGCTGTCATGTGGCCTGTCAGAGAAACAAAAACAGGCATTATGCCGACAGGGTTTACCGCTGCGACTAAGCCAAGGAAAAACTGTAAAAAAATCGCGAATTCGAATGTTTGCATTATCTACGCCTAAACAAGAAAAGGTCACCATCTTTAACATGCTGAATATAGTCGAAATTTAAGTGAGTCACGAGTGAAAAAACCTAATTATTGGCAAAAATATCGACCAGTGTGCTTTTAAGGTACTTTTGATGGTAAGTCTTTTTACAGCAAGGTTAATAGTGTGCACCACTTTGTTCTAAGATTGTGCAAGTCGATAGCTTTGCATCGTGCGATAAATTCTAACTAGTAGCACGATATTAATGACTTACATGTAATTAAAAATTTTAAAACTGAAATTTTTTTACAACAACACTGCTGGAAATCAGCTAAATTAATTATGTTCTACATGATTTATATATTTTGCTGCATAATTTAAACCACTATAACTGTATGGTTTTTGGTTTATTTAGCCCTTCTTTGTAAGTAAGTCATCAAATAGTATTTCCGAACTGATCTGGGTCAATCTTTTTCACAACCTGAAAGAATATAATCAGTCGTGAAAGCCATTTACTAAGATAAGCCATTTACTAAGATAAGCTGGTTACTAAGATAAGCTGGCGGATTTAAGCAGTAAGTCTACGATGAGTTTTGTTAATAAATAGTTTTTACAATTTGTTAATTTTAGGAGATTCCCTATGCCTGTCACTAATATGGCTGAACTGGATGCAATGGTCGCACGCGTTAAAAAAGCGCAACAAGAGTTCGCAACTTACTCTCAGGAGCAAGTCGACAAAATTTTTCGTGCTGCCTCTTTGGCTGCAAACCAAGCACGTATCCCGCTGGCTCAGCAAGCAGTTGAAGAGTCGGGTATGGGTATCGTTGAAGATAAAGTGATCAAAAACCATTTTGCTTCTGAGTTTATCTACAACAAATACAAAGATGAAAAAACCTGTGGCATTCTAGATCAAGATGACAACCTTGGAACCATGACTATTGCTGAACCGGTAGGCATTATCTGTGGCATTGTGCCAACAACTAACCCGACTTCTACCGCAATATTCAAATCTCTTATTTCTCTCAAAACTCGTAACGGCATCATATTTTCACCTCATCCACGTGCGAAAAATTCAACCAACGATGCTGCAAAATTAGTCTTAGATGCAGCAGTTGCAGCTGGCGCACCAAAAGATATCATCGGCTGGATTGATCAACCATCAGTCGAGCTTTCAAATGGTTTAATGAAGCACAATGATATTGCTCTTATCCTCGCGACCGGTGGTCCGGGTATGGTGAAAGCAGCATACTCTTCTGGTAAACCGGCAATCGGTGTTGGTGCAGGAAATGTTCCGGTTGTTATTGACGAAACGGCAGACATTAAGCGCGCTGTTGCTTCAATCTTAATGTCTAAAACATTTGATAACGGTGTCGTTTGTGCATCAGAGCAAGCGGCAATCGTAGTTGATGAAGTGTATGACGAAGTCAAAGCACGTTTTGCTTCCCACAAAGCGTATGTTCTTACTACCGCTGAGGCTGAGAAAGTTCGTGGCGTTCTTCTTATTGAAGGTGCATTGAATGCCAAAATCGTTGGTCAGCCAGCGCCCGCGATTGCTGAAATGGCAGGTATTTCTGTCCCAGCTGATACCAAAGTGCTTGTTGGTGAAGGTCTTGCTAAAGTTTCTTATGACGATGCCTTTGCTCATGAAAAGCTCTCTCCAACCTTAGGTTTATTCCGTGCTGACAACTTTGAAGATGCAGTTGCTCAGGCAGTCACTATGGTAGAAATTGGTGGTATTGGTCATACATCAGGCTTATATACCAACCAAGATACTAATGCGGATCGCATTCGTTACTTTGGTGACAAGCTTAAAACTGCGCGGATTTTGATTAATATTCCAACCACGCATGGTGGTATTGGCGATCTCTACAACTTCAACGTTGCGCCTTCTTTAACACTTGGTTGTGGTTCTTGGGGTGGTAACTCCATTTCTGAGAACGTAGGCCCTAAGCACTTAATCAACAAGAAAACTGTAGCCAAGCGAGCTGAAAATATGTTGTGGCATAAACTCCCTAAGTCTATCTATTTCCGTCGCGGTAGCCTTCCAATTGCACTGGGTGACTTAGAGGGCAAAAAACGTGCTTTCTTAGTGACGGACCGTTTCTTATTTAACAATGGTTATGCAGACGATGTGGTTAGCTTACTTAAAGCTCAAGGTATGGAAGTGCAAACTTTCTTTGATGTAGAGGCTGATCCTACGCTGTCTGTTGTAGAGAAAGGTGCGGAAGCAATGAAGAGCTTCCAGCCTGACACTATCATTGCTCTTGGTGGTGGTTCACCTATGGATGCAGCGAAAATTATGTGGGTTATGTATGAGCACCCAGATACACATTTTGAAGAACTGGCGATGCGCTTTATGGATATCCGTAAGCGTATTTATAAGTTCCCTAAAATGGGCCAAAAAGCAGAGCTTGTTTGTATCACCACGACTTCTGGTACAGGCTCAGAAGTTACTCCATTCGCAGTAGTGACTGATGACAAAACAGGTGCTAAATACCCTCTGGCAGATTACGAAATGACACCTAACATGGCGATTGTTGATGCGAATCTAGTGATGAATATGCCTAAGTCACTCACTGCATTTGGTGGTTATGATGCAGTGACTCACGCTTTGGAAGCTTATGTATCAGTGTTGGCAAATGAATACTCTGATGGCCAAGCTCTACAAGCACTTAAGATGCTTAAGGAATACCTGCCATCGAGCTATGCAAATGGCGCCAATGACCCAATTGCACGTGAGAAAGTACATAATGCTGCAACCATTGCGGGCATTGCTTTTGCTAACGCTTTCCTAGGTGTTTGTCACTCAATGGCACATAAGATTGGTGCTGAGTTCCACTTGCCACATGGTTTGGCTAACTCACTATTGATTTCTAATGTGGTACGTTACAACGCAAATGATAATCCAACTAAGCAAACGGCGTTCTCTCAATATGATCGTCCACAAGCACGCCGCCGCTATGCAGAAGTTGCTGATCACCTAGGTTTAAGTCAAGAGGGTGACCGTACTGCTCAGAAGATAGAGCGTTTGCTGGCATGGTTGGATGAGCTAAAAGTTGATCTTGATATTCCTATGTCTATTCAAGCTGCGGGCGTTGCAGAAGCGGACTTTGTAGCCAAACTTGATGAGCTAGCGGTTGAAGCGTTTGATGACCAATGTACAGGTGCTAACCCTCGTTACCCGTTGATCAGTGAGCTTAAAGCGGTATTGCTAGATTCTTACTATGGTAAAGCTTTTGTTGAAGGTGAAACCTTCGAAGGTACAACTGTAATTAAGAAAAAAGCCGATCAAAAGGCAGTGCCCAAGGCGAAAAAAACCAAAGCCAACGCATAGTAGGTATGGGTTGTGAGGTAGGTTTTCGCTAGCACGAACCAACCTAATTATCGGGAAAAACCAAGCCCCAGATGAAAGTCTGGGGCTTTTTATTATCTATATCTTTTGCCAGTGACTTTTAGCACTAAGTGCCACTGCATCTTTTAAAATCAAAGCTTGATGCTCAAAGATAGATGATGGGGAGTTACCTTGCTCTTCGGTGATGGTCTGACAAAGTTCAGGTGTGATGGGCGAGAGCAGCCAAACAAGCTCGCGAACAAGATTACTCACCACTAGGCAGGTTTGTTTCGTTTCACCACCTTCCCAACCGTGTATTAGGGAATGGTGATGCAGTGATTGATAAATTTAGAACACGCAGACCATCCCTCGCAGCATTCGCTGTGAAGGCATGTACATCATCATGCTTGTGGTTAAAGCACGGTAAGTGGCTGGTGTGTTTTTTGTACTCATATCTCTAAGCTAACAGACTTGTTAACTGTGGGCAATCTTTGCTTGTTTTTGTCAAAGAAAAGCCCCTACTTTGACTTGAACAGTGAAGGTAAGGGCTTTTTTCAAATTATAAAATTAGATTTAATCGTAATTTCTTCAGAGCTTATAGTTTAGCAAGTTCGATTTTTGCTTTTACTTCCTCTAATTTGTCTTGTAGTGGCCTAGCGGCACGAGCACCATTTTTTTCATCTTCTAGGAAAGATCTTATTTGGCTTTCAAGTCGAGACTTCGTTGCTAACAATGTTCTTTTGCTATCCTCTGGGGATGTTTTTGCTTGAACTTGGTTGCTTTGATTAGCTTTAGCATGAGTGGTCGAACCTTCTTTTACTTGTTTTTTTGGTGCGATCTTCTGTGTTAAATTTGCTTTTGATGAGACTTGAGGTGCAAAGGAGACATCGCCAAACTTCACTTTCTTTGTCTTTGAATCATCTTGGGGGAGTGGCATTCTGTCCCACTGCTCGTTTATAGCTTTTAGGTGTTCATTTTTAACAGAGTCTAACTGTTGCTCTAGATCATCTAATTTGTCTAAACTTGTTTCAAGCTTATGTTCTAAAGTACCTAAATGTTTTTCAATTGCATTGGTTAACCCTTTGGAGGTTACTGACTCCTCTTTGGCACTTGTTAGTTTGCTTAAATGATTAGCGGCTTCTTGACGTTCAGACTTGATTCTAGTTTTGTCAATATTAAACAGTCTCTTTAACCTGCTACTCGATTCACCATATTTGAACTGGCCATTTTTAAAGCGGACTATACTGTTGTCACCATGTTTTTGGGAGATGCTCTTGAGATCCTTTAACCATGAGAAAGTGCTCTTTTTTTCACTCTTCAATGTGTCATATTGACTGAGTGCCTTTTGTTCAATGTTTTTGATTTGGTCGGAAAGCGACCTTTTGGTCTCATTTGGTTCGGCTCTATTCATTCCTTCGTTGGACAAACTAGCGGCTTTGTGAATGCTATTACCTACAGGCATTAGTTGTATACTCCAATTCTATATAATAGTGAAAAATCATGTTGAGTGATTAGCAAGGCGCTCCAAGCTAAAACGTTAAGGCTAAACTATCACTTGCGCTGAGATTTGACCCAGAGAAAAAAGGTGAAAAGTAAATACGTTTTCGGGGCTCTATATAGAACAAATAGTTAGGTAGGAGTAGAGTGTAAAAGGTATTGTTTAAGTTTGATTAAAGGCAGGTAATAACAGCCTCGAGGTTTGGTAAGTTATTTAGTTACTACTACAGTGTTGTACTTTTCTGAATGAGTGTTTTAGCCTAAAATGCAAAAACAAAGGGTTAGCAGAAAATGCTAACCCTATAATGACTATTTATCATCTTCTGGAAGCTTTACGTTAAGCTCAAGGACTGAAATATCATCGTCTTTGTGTTCGAAAGACAAGTCGACCATAGATGGGTCAACGTCAACGTACTTAGCAATCACTTTGAGAATATCTTCTTTAAGCTGAGGTAAGTATGACGGCGCAGGATCATCTTGACTGCGTCGCTCTGCAACAATAATCTGCAAGCGCTCTTTAGCTAAGTTGGCAGAAGTTTTCTTTTGTGGTCGGAAAAATTCAAGTAATGACATTTAGCCTCCAAATAGTCGCTTGAAGATGCCTTTCTTCTGCTCGGTTAAAAAGCGGAAGTCTACTTGAGAGCCCAATAGGCGCTCTACAGCATCATCATAGGCCATACCAGCGTCTGTCTCATTATCGAATATCACAGGTACACCTTTGTTAGAGGCGTTGAGAACAGCTTGGCTTTCTGGAATGACGCCAAGAAGTGAAATATGTAGAATCTCTTCAACGTCTTCGACACTTAACATCTCTCCTTGTGTTACTCGCGTTGGATTATAGCGAGTCAATAAAAGGTGCTGCCGAACGGGCTCTAACCCTTCTTCAGAGCGACGAGATTTAGAATCAAGAATACCAAGAATACGGTCTGAGTCTCGCACTGAAGAGACTTCAGGATTGGTGGTAACTATGGCCTCATCTGCAAAGTATAGTGCCATTAAAGCGCCTTGCTCTATACCTGCTGGTGAGTCACAGATGATAAAATCAAAACCCATTTCATCAAGTTCATCAAATACTCGGCGAACACCTTCTTGAGTTAATGCATCTTTATCACGGGTCTGAGAGGCGGGTAAGATAAACAAATTGCTAGTTCGTTTATCTTTTATCAGTGCCTGATTTAGCGTTGCTTCGCCGTTAATTACATTGACGAAATCATAAACTACACGGCGTTCACAGCCCATAATCAAATCAAGATTCCGTAAGCCGATATCAAAATCTATGACGGCCGTTTTCTTTCCTTTTAGTGCTAGGCCTGAAGCAATCGCGGCACTTGATGTCGTTTTACCGACACCACCTTTACCTGACGTGACAACAATAATGCGTGCCATTATTTGTTCCTTATTTTCTTAAAAGGTCAACAACTCGAATTTAAGCGAGTCGTTTTCTAAACTGAACATAACTTTCTGCTGCCAATACTCTTCAGAAAATTGCTCCGTTAGCCAGTAATGCCCTGCAATGGACATCAGTTCGGCGTTAAGTTTGTCGCAGATGATGACAGCACCAATGTTACCACTAGCTCCTGCAATTGCGCGGCCGCGCAGAGTGCCATGAATATGTATAGAGCCATCAGCTATGACTTCTGCCCCTTCGCTGACGTGGCTTAGAACGACTAAGTCGCTGTCTTTTGCAAAAATTTGCTGGCCTGAACGAACAGGTGTGCGGATGACTTTGGTTGGAGCCATAGCCGCCGGTGCTTGAGATGGTGATTTACTGGCAGACATAATAGCGAAGTCAGCGTCTGATGCGAAGTTTTGTGTGCGTTTGTCACGACAGCCAGTGATCCCAACTGGAATCATTCCTGCTTGGGCGATACCATTTCTTAGTCGCGAAAAATCAATGTCACCCGCTACTTTTGAAATATTGATGACAACAGGAGCCTGAGCAAAGAAAGCTGGAGCTTGTTCGACTTTTTCGCTGAGAAACTGAATCGTATTTTCAACATGGTTATCAGAAAGGTGTAAAACTGATAAAGTAAAGCTACTGCCTTTCAGATCAGGTGAATTCGACATTTTGTTTGGGGACCTCGTAAAGGCTTTGCCTGCGATTAGGGGTATCATGTTATATTCCCTCAATAAGCACAGCAAGATCTCTTGTGCTCAATTGAGCGTTTTGCTCTCAAAATTAGCGAAACATTGACGTTATATTAATTTAAATAGACAAAAGGCTTCCCATGCTTTGTGCAATTTACAAAAGTTCCAAAAAAGAAGGCGCGTATTTATATCTACCCAAAAAAGGTGATTTTTCACAAATTCCTGACACATTGATGCAAATGTTTGGCAAACCTAGCATAGTAATGATGGTGAACTTGGACGGACGAGAGTTGTCGCAAGTTGATATAGATAAAGTGACTCAGTCCCTTAAAGATGATGGCTTTTTTCTTCAATTGCCACCGCCGCCAAAGAATCTGTTGGATGAATACAAACAACAAAAAGCACGCCAGCAATCAGACTAACTTCTCTCATCTATAATAGGGAAGTTGCCAGCGAATCATAATGTTGCTCAAGGAGGGCAATGTGAAGAAATTATTGTCAGTTATACTAGGTGCGACGATTGCGAGCTCTGTTTGGGCCAATGACCTGAGCTTTGAACAATACGTCGAAGGATTAAAAAAAGAAGCACGCAATAAAGGTATCTCTGAGCAAACGATCAGCGCTGCTTTTGCTAATGTAGCTTATAAACCACGTGCAGTAACCGCTGATCGAAATCAACCAGAGAAACGACTAACTTTGGATGAATATATTCCCAAGGCGGTACCAGACTGGAAAGTTAAACAGGCGAAAGAGCTGTATGAAAAACACAAGAAGTCGCTCTATAACGTAGGCGAACAGTATGGTGTTCAGCCTCGTTTTATCGTAGCTTTGTGGGGAATAGAGAGTAACTTTGGCACCTTTACAGGCAATTATAGCGTAATTGATGCTTTGTCCACTATGGCTTATGACGGCCGGCGTGAGGCATTTTTCCGTAAGGAAACAATGGCCGCACTGACTATTTTAGATGAAGGGCATATTAAACCTGAAGATATGAAAGGCTCATGGGCAGGCGCTATGGGTCAGTGCCAGTTCATGCCAAGCTCTTTTCTTTCCTTTGCTGCTGATGGGAGCGGGGATGGTAAGAAAGATATTTGGGATAATGAAGCGGATGTGTTTGCTTCCGCCGCTAACTATTTGAGCCAATTTGGCTGGACAAACGAGCATACTTGGGGACGACAAGTTAAATTACCGAGAGGATTTGACACCAGTATTCAGGGACGCGGTGATGAGCAAGGCAAGTATCTCCATGAGTGGAATGAACTTGGTGTCACTCGCTATGATGGCCGCCCACTGCCTAAGTTAGATAAAGATATAAAGGCATGGTTGATTGCACCAGATGATGCCAACGGCCGAGTGTATTTGGTTTACAATAACTACAACGTTTTGATGAAATGGAATCGTTCATATTATTTTGCGCTGGCAGTAAGTCATCTAGCGGATAGAATTGTTCTTTAGGTATTAACAAGGAGCTCTTAAGAGCTCCTTTTTGGTTTATGGAGATTGTGTGCTAGCAGATCGTGCCGCGCAAATGGTTGTGTTTGCCACTCTTATTACGCATAAAAATTTTACCCAAGCTGCGAAAAGCCTTGGTGTTTCCGTGTCCCATGTAAGTAAGCAGCTGGCATTACTTGAAGATGCTTTGGGGGTGAAGCTTGTTCAAAGAACAACTCGGACTTTTACTCCTACTGCGGAGGGGGAGCAATTTTTCCAGCATTGCCAAAAAGTGGTGCAAACAGTGACGGATGCTCAGCAGGAAGTGGAAGTCCAAAAAGATGAAGTCGCGGGTTTGATTAGAATTGGCTTATCTCAGTCTTTTGCGACACTTCATATCCTGCCGACTATCGATGAACTGCGAGTTCAGCACCCCAATTTACAAGTTGAATTGCACCTGTTCGATAACAAGATAGACATGCTACAAGATGGATTGGATCTTTGGATAACTAACAATGAAATGTTGCCAGAGGGCTATGTGGCACAGCGGCTCGCTGACAGCCAGTTTGTCGTTGTGGCTTCGCCCGAGTATTTAATTAACCATGCTAGTCCTTCACATCCCAACGATCTTGCTGATCATAACTGTATTATTTATCGCAGCTGGGAGCGAGATTATACCCGCTGGGCTTTTTCTAAATCGAATGAGCAATTAACTGTCAAAGTGTCTGGTAATTATTCTGTCGATTTAGCCGGAGCAGTGCGCGATGCTGCGGTAGCGGGGTGGGGCGTTGCCTATCTTGCCACTTATCTTATTGGTGATGAGTTTAAGCAGGGCAAACTTATCCAACTTCTCCCTGACTGGATCCCTAATCAAAATATGCCGTTTTATGCTGTTTATCCCAGTCGCCGTTACCTATCGCCTAAGATCACGGCTGTGATTGAATTCATTAAAAATAAGATTGGTTCACCCTGTTATTGGGATAAAAAGTTAGCTCCTTATATTCATCGTAAATAGAAGCAAATTGTTTCCATATGAATAAACATATTTTCAATATGGAAAATGATATCATGACGCAAACGTTTATCTTAATATAAAACAGATGGTTAAAATGGTTTCTTTCCTTGCCACTATTCTCGAAAAACGGGGTGTTAACATCTTGGGTTTGCATCTCATTTCTATATGAATATTATCCGGCGCCATTCTTTGCGCTTTAATCGTCGGATATTTTAATGAACTCGATCCTAGGAATCCTAGCCATCTTAGCTATCGCTTGGCTGCTGTCTACCGATAGAAAAAATATAAATTTTAGAACGGTGTCATTAGCCTTTGTGCTTCAAGTCACTTTTGCTTTGCTGGTCCTTTATGTGCCTGCTGGGAAAGAAGCACTGAACAGTGTCACACAAGCTGTATCTAGCCTGATTAACTATGGGCAAGAGGGTATAACATTTTTATTTGGTGGACTGGCGACGGGCGGCTTTACGTTTGCGATTAACGTTTTGTGCATTATTATCTTTTTCTCTGCATTGATTTCAGGTCTCTATCACATTGGTTTGATGCCTAAAGTGATCAATATCATTGGTGGAGGGTTGCAAAAACTTTTATCTATTGGCCGAGCTGAGTCTCTTTCAGCTACTGCCAACATTTTTGTTGGTATGATTGAAGCCCCTTTGGTTGTAAAACCTTATCTTCGTCATATGTCAGACTCTCAATTTTTTGCAGTTATGACTGGCGGACTAGCTTCTGTTGCTGGTGGTACTCTTGTTGGATACGCTTCACTAGGTGTTGAGCTGAACTTCTTGATTGCAGCAGCGTTTATGTCAGCCCCAGCTGGCTTGCTGATGGCAAAAATTTTAGTGCCTGAAACTCAACAAGTGAATGCTGATTTGGAACTTGAGAATGTTGAATTGCCACGTGCGACCAATGTGGTAGAGGCGATGGCAGACGGTGCTATGTCTGGGCTTAGAATTGCTGTTGCCGTGGGTGCTACTCTGCTCGCGTTTGTCAGTGTTATTGCTATGTTGAATGGCATTTTGGGCTGGGTTGGCGATCTAATGGGGATGGATCTTAGCTTCGAACTTATTTTAGGTTACTTATTCGCACCTATTGCTTGGCTGTTAGGTATTCCTTGGCATGAGGCAATTACTGCTGGGGCTTTGATAGGTACTAAAGTAGTAGTGAATGAGTTTGTAGCATTTATTCAGTTAATGGAAGTGCAAAGCCAGCTTAGTGAGCACTCACAAGCTATTGTTATTTTTGCTTTGTGTGGTTTTGCGAACATATCAACAATGGCAATGCTAATTGGTGGTCTAGGGAGTTTGGTGCCAGAGCGTCGCAGCTTTATTTCAAAATACGGTTTCAAGGCGATTGCAGCAGGTGTATTGGCTAACTTAATGAGCGCAGCTGTTGCTGGTGTAATCCTCGGGTTATAAGAAACGATAAAGTTGCTTATTGAAGAGACCCCCAATAGTTGGCCATCAATTATTGGGGGTCTCTTCATATTTAAACAAGCGGCTTTATTATGTCAGTTTTTCAAGTTGGGTAATATTGTCGATAGCTTCTTGATTGGTGCTACCACAGACCACGGGACAAGGCCTGAATTCGTGGCAGACTTTTGGACGTTCTGGGCGACCAAATAAGCTACATAAATTATCCTTGTTAAGTTGAATGCAGCGAGTCCCCGCCGGTTTACCATTTGGCATGCCAGGTATAGGGGAAGAAATACTTGGAGCAATACAACAAGCTCCGCAACCTAATCTGCAATCCATATCCTATCCTTTCACATTATTTGGGTGATAATTCTAGCAAAAAGTGTACGCATCAAGAACTTTTTCGTGAGTGAATTTTCTCTCGGGTGAATTTTTATTATTCATATATTTACTAATAGGTAGTCTGGTGTTAGTTTAGAGCTTAGAGACAATACGCACTACTTTGGTATTAGCTATACTGAGTTGATAATGTCGTTTGTTACTCTTAATGTAAGTATCAATAAGGAAAAATTATGTCTGTACAACAAGCTAGCGCTGTTTGGCAAGGAACTTTAAAGTCAGGACAAGGAGTCATGAAGTATGGTGAAGTAGAAGGTCCTTTTACTTTTGCTTCTAGGTTTGAAACTGGTCCGGGTACCAATCCTGAAGAGTTAATTGGTGCAGCTCATGCAGGTTGTTACTCGATGTTTCTTTCTGCTTTGCTTTCAGAGCAGGGTTTCAATCCAACGATTAAAACTCAAGCTAAAGTGCATTTGGGGGAAGAAGATGGTCCTAAGATTACGCACATAGAGCTAGATTCACAGGTATCAGCAGAGGGCTTGGAAGAGGCTCTATTGCAAGAGCTTGGTGCTACGGCAAAAGAAAAATGTCCAATTTCTCGTCTTGTTGTTGGCGCAAAAATCTCACTAAACCTAGTTTTGGTTTAAGTGTTCTAAAGCGCTCAACCTATGAGCGCTTAATTTTTCCCTTATTCTTTTCCTTCAACAATAGTTTTTAGATAGCTTAGAATACATTGTATGCAGTCCTCCTTATTAATATATTTGTTAATTATGTGATTGTTCCACTAGACTTATCGATTAGGGGAGCGTCAGCAGCGTTTTAAATAAGGCAGAAATCGGGACAGAAGTACGATGAGCAGTAGTAGTTTTTGGACAAAACCTGTAGGTATCGTCGTGATGGTTTTAGGATTGTGCGGCGTTGTTATGATCGGTATTGGGGTTTACTCGGTTGTTGATCACCAAAGTAAGATCGCTCGCAAAGAGTTGCTAGGGACTTGGCGTGAAGCTAATGTCGCGAGCTATTCTGCAAACAGACTTCAGGTGGCCAATGAAGGTGTTTATTGGAATGGTGACCTTATCAGTACACATTTTTCTTTTGATGGTGCGACGCTTGAGTTTAAGCACGGTAATAAGAAGCAAGAATACTACCTCGATCGTTTAAAAGGGACACTTGTCCATCTCAATGGTAATTATAAAGCCCAGTATCTAAAACAGGGCTATCATGGTCAATATACTCAAGGCCAAAAATAGCTATCTCATGGTGGGTGACATGCCTTTTTAACCTTCAGACTTGTACTTTCCCAGACATAGCGGTATAAAGCTTTCCCTTTGTCAGCAATCTAAGTAATGTTTATGAACTTACCATTTTGGGAAAGTAAATCGCTCGAACAAATGACCGAACAAGAATGGGAAGCTCTTTGTGACGGCTGTGGTAAATGTTGTCTTCATAAACTCATGGATGAAGATACAGAAGAAATTTATTATACCAATGTTGCATGCAGTTGGTTAAACAGTAAAACGTGTTCATGCAAGGACTACCCTAACCGTTTTTCATCAGGAGAAGAATGCACTAAGCTGACTCGTGATGATATCGATGATTTTACTTGGCTACCCCATACTTGTGCTTATCGCCTCCTTGCCGAAAAACAACCACTCCCAGAGTGGCACCCACTTATTACTGGTTCAAAGTCTGCCATGCATGCCGCTGGAGAAAGCGTCCGTAGCAAAGTGGTATACGAAATTGATGTGGTAAATTGGGAAGACCATATTTTGAATCATCCTAGCCGAGGCTAGGCATTGTAAGGTATATCAAGGCTTTACTTGTGATCGCTTCGTCAATAATCATCAATATTTATCAATATTAAGAAAATTTGTGGACACAATATGGACGTTTTAGTGTCCACATTGGCCACTTATTTGAGGTTTGCTAAAGGGTTTTTTGAAACCACATCTTCTAAGTGATCAGGGGCTAGGTGAGCGTATCGCATGGTTTGTTTAATATCGCTGTGACCAAGGATTCGTTGCAGGGCGATAATGTTACCACCGTTCATCATGTAGTAAGACGCAAATGTATGGCGCAGAACGTGGGCGGCTTGCTGCTTTAGCCGTGGAACATTACGCACGATAAATCGGTAAACTGTCGAATAGCCAATGTTAAACAATGGGCCTGAACCCTCTTTGTAAATCACATCATAAAGTTCTGGGCTGATCGGCACCGAACGATTCTTTTTGCCTTTAGTCTTTGTAAACGTGACTTTGTATTTAGTGAGCTGCGCGCCAGTGAGTCTAGATGCTTCACGGAATCGCCCACCTGTTGCTAAACAAAGTTTGATAATTTTGTGCATGTCGTCGTGGAACTCGTGCGCTTCGGCATTGGTAATGAGCGTTTGCATTTCCTCAACGGTCAAAAACTCCATTTCCGTTTCATGTATCTTGAATTGTCGAACAGACTGCAGAGGATTTTCACCTTTCCATTCGCCCATTCGTTGCAGCTCAACAATCACCGCATTAAGCAAGTCTTGCTCGGTGTTACAGGTGCGAAATGTTACCGCCACTTTTCGCCCGTTCAGGTCTGCGACTTCTCCGGCAATGCGTCGAGTTCGATAGTCGGTGAACATAGCTGGCGTGACTTTTTGATAAAGTGGATCGCCCATTGCTAACCCAATAACTTTTAATTTGTTATAGGTGTATTTTGAATGGGCTAATGACTGGCCGTGGCGTTCCTGCCATAAATCAATCATATCCAGTAGGCTGCGAGTTTGGCTTTTTTCACCTAACCATGGTTTATCGTCTGTCTCTTTTAAAACAAACTTTTCGTAAGCCATAGCTTCGCCCTTAGTGGCAAAGCGTTTTCTTATGCGTTTACCATTGCGACCATTTGGCCGCACATCGCAAATCCATGGTTTTTTGTTTCCGTCTTCTAGTTTACGTACAGACATATAGATTAGATATGATTTTCGAGCAGGCTATCTGGATGATGAGCTGGGCAGCAGTTAGCACAAGTATGGTTACATTTTTTCTTTTTTCTCGCACTCTTATCCGAAGCGACATCTTTTAGGGCTATAAATATATGCCTTACAGTAAAGATTTCCCCAGTTGCTTTACTATTGTGTGTTGTCTCGAAAAAGTTACTTCCATTATTACTAGTAAAATTTAGGCTGAATTCCTTGGACTTATTTTCTTTTTTACTCAGGTAAGTTTTCCATTTTCTAAGCACATCGGCACTATTCTCTTTTCGGCAATAAATAAGTACAGCCCCATCTTTGAACGCTCGTGTAGCGTAGCGATCTGCTAGTTGCCTAAAGCCTTCCATAATATGAGTGTTGCTGTAATCAAATTTGGCTTCTGCTAAAAACCGAAAGTTTTGGTGGGTTTCTTCAATACATATATCACAGTTACCAGAGAAAGAAGTGTCATGAGAAGCATTGTGATGTAGGAAATGTAACAAGTTAACGATTTCTAATGAAACTCTATCTTCATCATCGTGTTCCCTATGAATAGGGTGCATTTCTACACGTTGTATTATTCTTTCTAGATCAGCATACACTCTCTGCAGATTGGTATTGTAGCCCTGTCTAGCTAAATCTGATTGGTATCCTGCTGTGCAGTTAGGGAGGGTGTCTCTAAAGACGCCGGTATTTATTGCACCTAAAGTTAAAGCGTCAAGTGGGTTAGGGGGGGAGGTGTTCAATTAATTGCCCCTTCCGCATTTATAAAATCGTTTGAAAGGACGAACGAGATCTTAACTTCATTCTCAAAGTAAGGGATCTCTCTTCCTGTTACAGGATGGCAGAGAACACCCATTTGTTGAGCTTCGTACACTTCATCAGCCGTTAGTTCATACAAACCATTGGCGTATAGCTCGTATCTAAGGTTAAGTACATGAATAGAAGGGTGCACTAGATAATTAGTTGCCTTGAGCATAAGCTCGTTTTCATTGTTGTTTAACCCACCATTTGTGCAAAGCTCACGCAAATTTATGGGAGTACCTTCAAGATATTCCTTTCTATTGTTCAAAGATCTTAAAACACGATTAATGACAGGGAGTACTTCGGTATCCTCCCAATCATTGTGTATACGTGTCATTAGATCATTTAGATTCATGTTGTTAAAAGCCTTGTTTTGTACGCGTCGATATCATTTTTTAAAGATATTATATGATCAGTATAATCTACCTCTGTTTTACAGTTTGATAATATCACATAGTCTAATATAGGGAGGCCTCCTGCTTGAATAAGTTTTGCGGTTCCCGGTAAATAGGCTTCGGTTTCATAGCTACCTTCAACCGTATCAGACGATCTTCTTTTTCTTAAAGCTATTCGAAAAGGCTGCAACATGGTCTTACTTTGCTCAAGGCTGCTCTTTCCACCTTTATGGAATATCTCACCGCGCAAATCTTTTGTGCTAGCACGCATTTTTTCTTGATGTATTACTGAGCCAACAATGAATCCAAGTTCACATACTCTTAACTTCGAGTGCTCGTAGCCACCTGGTACGGCTAGGAATAGATTCTCATTTGTAAGTTCGAGTTGTGTGGATGGTAGAATTGTCTCAATTGTGTCGCTAAAAGCCTTTTGTAAATAAGCGAAAGTTTCTTCAATTGCTTGCTTTGATGATAGCGATGCGGTGTCCAAACGAAACTCTAGCGTTTGGTCTGAAAAACTCACATACACTGAGTCATAGTAGCGCCTCTTTATATGACGCTTTGCTTTAATGTCGTAAAGCTCTTCGGGTAGAGTAAACCCTGCGTTTAGTTGTTGGAAATAATTATCATCAAGCTCGATCGTTTCCTCTAAAACTTTTACAGAAGCATAGGTCAGTAAAAAACCGTCACTCATAAATTCAGTCTTAATAAGCTTAGGGATATGAGTTAACTTACTGTCAGTATCTTCATCCACAAACGGATAGTTGATTTCTTCATGCGGTATATCTACTTCGATTTCTTTAGCCTGCGCTTCAATTTTTTCTAGGGCGTCAGAATCTAGCTTTTTGATACCAACTGTCTTATCACCAAAAAGAATGAACTGCTCGTAAGCTTGGTACAGATTCTGAACTTTATTTTTGTCCTTCAATTCGCTAGAGGTAACTAGACTACGGATAGATTCTTTTGTTTCGTCTATACTGCGTTTTGTATTAATCTTAGCTTCTTTAAGTATTAGGCGAAGCATACGGCTTGGAATACGACTAGCAATCGAGTTGGCGAGAAGGTGCATGTTTTTTGGCATATTGTTCACTTGATTGTTGAAAGGCTTTCTTTGTGTTATATATGCAACCAATATATATCAAAGATGTTCAATAGTAATCAATATTCAAAACAAACATTGATCAAGTGCGCAGTCTTTTGAATTTAGTAATTAAATTGTTATTTAGCACCTGAGCTCCCCATCGAAATCATGATCTAGGTTAAGACTGTCACGCCACTGGATCTGTTCTTTTTTAGAAAGGTTATAGCGCCTAATAAAAGCAACCCAATTGACAGGGTCATTCAAGTGTTTCTTAACGAGTTTATTGATGCCAATGATTTCGATGAGTTTTAGTAACATTGCAAATTACCTATGTTTTTCTCTATATTGTTTTCTTCAAATGGCATTGAATGATTGCCTTTTGTTGATTAAACACCAGAACTTAGTAGTGAGGCTATTTTCTTAACATCCGTTCCTTTCAAAAACGCAAACTCTATCTGCCCTAGGCCAGAAGCCCAGATTTTAAACTCAGCATCTAAGTCAAAAGTACCTGCACTTTCCACTGAAAAAGCAGTAATCTTTGAATAAGGCAGAATGAAAAACTCTGCTTTTTTTCCTCGTAAACCCTGAATATCAACGGTAATTAAACGTTTGTTGGTCAGAATCAGCATATCTCGAACTGTTTTATATTCGAGTACCACAGTTTCACCATCTTGCATCAAAAAGCCGTAACGCTCTTCACCAGTGCCTACAGGTTCTTCTGTTAACCCAACAAGCTTTAAGCCTTTGAACATTGTTACTCTCCTAGTCATTTAGTTGAACTTGGATAATAACTAATAAGCCTCATGAATTAAGGGATTATGATAAAACATGATGCTTATTTGTGATCTGCAAGGTGTTATTTCTTTTTCATTTCCATCACTACACGCCCAAGCACTTTTATATCTTCTTCAGATATTTCAATGGTTGATGTATCAAAAGCAATCGCAAGTTTCTTACCTGGTAAACGCTGTAGGTAGTTGATAGACAAGCGTCCATCTACATCAATCAAGTAGTCGCCTGATATTGGGTCAACGGAGTCTTTGTTGATGTAGTAAATGCCTGCATCGCCTTCAATGACTTGAGTGTTTGATGGCTTTAGGCCAAAGCGTTCGAGAGTCGCCAAGTCTATAGACATGCTACCTGACTTCTCTAATAAACCACCGTCAAGTTTGTAAATACCTAAATTTTCATTTGGACTACTACTGCCAGAAAATGGTTCACCTTCGCCAAGAGCGAGGTACTTAACTGATGCTCCCGATGCTAAATGTTCGCGAACAATTAATTCATGAGCAATTCGATCGTGATGATGCCAAGTTAAGATGGTCGATTTTGGGATTCCGTAGTGATCGGCTAGCAAATTGTAGCTATCACAACCCGTCACTATTTTTAGCCTATCCGTAAATTCGCGACCACTTGAGTACTCGAACGGGGGAACCTTAGCTGGAATTCGACTCATTTCATTAACCCTGTCATAAATAGATCTAGATCCCGAAATCAATTACATTTAATTTTATTTTCAATTAAATTGAGTTTAAAACTTGAATTGATTGCGTTTTCGATCAAATATAATTTCATATTCAATTGATGCTGTCATGTTCCACCAATAGGCACCAATAAAATCTCAAAAGCGTAGGATACCACTTATGGCAACACTGCAAATAGCAATAGATGCGCCCGTATGCACAAAAAAGGAATTTTTGCGTCGTACTGGCATGTCTTCTTCTTCATTTGATCGCCAAAAAGACCTTGGCAACATTCCTATTGTTCCTAAAGACGCATCTAAAGGTTTGATTTTGATCAACATGGTTAAGTACAACCAACAGCTAGCGGAGCAACAAGTATGAGCTTCGCTATCCCACCTAAAACCAAACTCACCCAGCAAGATATTACTTTGCAACATTTGGCGAGTGAGTCTTGGGAAGATAAATACCCGAACAAATGCCCAGTATGGCTAGAAGTAATTGGCTGGACATTCGTTTTCGTACCGTTTTTCTTCATTTGAGTATTGGTTATGGACGTAAATAACTCAATGTGCGTATTACGTGAACGCAAACAACAAGCTTTTGATGCAGCTTGCTGCGATTTTGTTGTCAATCACGATGTTGAGGCGATTGCTCGAAAGCTTGAAATTAACGGCACAATACTTCGCAACATGCTAAACCCAAACCAACCGCACGTGCTTAAACCTGTTGTGCTTGCTTCTATCAGCCGTGCTTCTGGTGACTACTCAATCGTAAATACGTTATTTTCAGGTGATGGTGTGGTCACTATCCCATTACCAAAAGCAGAAGATGATCTGAACCTGATTGAACGAGTTCTACAACTCAACAACCATTCTGGTGAGCTTTCTAGCGATGCGTTAGCCATGTGCACCGCAGAACGTTTACCACGATCTACCAAGCGTAAAACTCTTGCCAAAGCTCAAGCGGCTTTGAGCAACTTGGTTTTGCTAATCAATGACCTTGAACACCGCACCACAGGCCTACAGCCCTTAGTACAAATGGGTACAGACTTTTTGGTTAATGGTGCTCCAATCCCCGGCTTAGCCTAAGGAGTAGTTGTGAATCAGTTGGCACATAAACAAGAACAGCAACAAGAAGAAGCACCGAGCGCATTAGACAGTATTGATGCTTGCAAAGCACTTTTTGACAAAGGTGCAAAGCGTCAAAGAGTTTGCAAAATGTATGACGAAATGAGTGACCGCAACCGTGGTTTGATTTTGATCGCGGGTGGGATGTCGCCAAAAGACTATAAGCGCGAATTTGACTCGTTCGATGATCTTGAGCTGCAAAAAGTCCGTTCAGGTATGCAGCTTATGAAAGAGATGGTGTTGAAGTTTGACCGAAGAGTGGGCGATGTCCGCCGCTTAAAACACTCCGATATTTGCAACATTAACTAATTACCTAGCCAACCTTGCCCCTGTAACAGGGGGCTTTTTTTCGTCTTAGCGTAGGAGCATAGAAGATGAGTGAACTAGAACATGCCAACGCCGTGTTAGCCGAAGCACGCGAAGTACTTAAAAAGTCCGAAGAAAACTACAACAAATCACTAAAATTACATGATCTCTCTTTGGTTCAACACCGAGAGCTTGCATATGCATTGTCTTGCTTGGTTCATCCATCAAATACAATGGAACCGTTGTCTGATGATGAAATAGAACAGTTAAAGCAATCACTTAAGAATATTCCATCTATGCCGTTTGAGTTTATACCAAAAGAGCCTGTTTTTGCGAATGGTCGAATAATTGGTTTAGTTGATTCTAGCCATGAGCGCATAGAGCACCGCGAAGTTTATGACATCGTTAACGCAATTAATACGCTGGCGATTGCTAACACTGATGTGATTCATGTATTTACGGAGTTTTACCCTCATATTGAGGAATTTTGCGTAAATGTGTACGGAGTTTATCAAGACTACATAGCTAATCCCTCTATCAAGCCCCTGATACAAGAGCTTGTTTTTCTGGCAGATAATGAAGCATTGGAAAAACTTCTTTCAATCGAAAGTCTGTTAACAGATCTGATCATTGAAGCCCGTGAAGAGGCCGAAGCAAAAGCAGAGGTGGAAGCATGAGTTCAACTACCGGAAAAGTGCAACCTCGTGAGCTGTACCCAACGCCGCCAGAAGTTGTCGACGCATTGCTATCAAAGTTAACCGTTCGCCCAACCGACAAGTTCTTAGAACCTTGTTACGGTACTGGCGCAATATTCGAAAAGATAGCTTTGCCACAAAGCCAAAAGTCATTTGCTGAAATCGAAAAAGGTATTGATTACCTAGCAACAGATTTCGGTACGCAAGATGTGATCATTACTAACCCTCCGTTTTCACTAACGGAGGAATTCATTCGCAAAAGTCTAAGTGAGTTAGCACCAGATGGGACAATGGCATACCTGCAGCGTGTGAATTACTTAGGCTCGAAAAAGCGTTTGCCTTTCTGGTTTGAAATCGGCTTTCCGCCAAAGTGTCCAATCATCGTTCCTCGCCCTCGCTTTGTGGGCGGTGGTTCAGATTCGTGTGAATACGCTTGGTTTATCTGGGATAACGGAAACCGCTTCGATATTCCTCAAGGGCTAAGCCATATCGTTTCAGTTGGTCATGAGGAGGCAGCATGAACGAACCATTAATTACTTTGGATGACCTAATTGAAAACTTTGAGCAAGAATGCAAACGCAAATTTGGAAGCCTTAGTTTGGTGAAAGAGCTTAGGGCAGAAGTCGCAAGAGGTAGGAGTTTGAGTGATTGGGGGTATTTTGCATGTTTAAGAGCCACCGTATTGTCCGATGGCACTTTTAATGACGCTATAAGAATATTTCGTCTTCATCGTCATCAAGCGGCTCAGGCTCGAAACCGTAGATTGCAGCATATGGAGAAGCTATCGGAAGGCCTTCCTGTAGGTTAGCAAGTCCCCATTCGTCCAGTTCTTCGTTCAGGTCTTCTAAAGCTTCCTGACCGAAGACAGTTATTGAACGGTACTGGCTTTGAGCTTTATCAGATAACACGGCGACCTTTAGTTCTGGTAGATGCTCATTTGATTCATAACCTTCAACGAATGAAACAATTGCATCGTCAAAGTCCAGTTTTAGTTCTGGTTTAAATAGTTTTGTTCTCATTAGCCAGCCTTTTATTCAATTAAGTAAAACCGAGAGTAACACAATGAAATCATTAATCGAATCAACCGAAATCGACGTGTTGGTGACAGCCCCAAGAGTTGGATGCCGCATTAATCCCAAAATTACTCAGCGAGAGACTCAAGCATGGACTATCGAAATTAAAGGTCGTTATTTCGTTAAGTTCGGTAAAAAAGACCAAGTACAAACTGCTTGGACTATGGCAGGCGGAAAACTATTCACGTGCCAAGGTGAACTAAAAGCGGTGCTGGATAAGTTAGATACTAAGAAGAAAAAGTACATCTTAAAGCTAGTTGAAGTTGAAGTTCAAGAGCATTCAGGTTTTAAGCTAAGGGACTACTATTCGGTTTCGTATCAATTAAGACGGATGATTAGAAATGCAGGTGCAGTAGGCTTGATGATTGGCTGGCATGAAATGGCAAAAAAAATTAGTCTGATGTCAGCAGCGTTAGTATTGATGGAAAAGGAGTTTTCTAACCATCAGCTAGAAGCCATATCAATTAATGTCAGTAAGAACACAGATTTGCGTGATTTTAATAAAGTCAAAGATGTGTGGTTACTCTGCACCCGTCGGCCTAGACTAGATCTTCGTCTAGGGAGTTTCAAAAGAGAGAAACGGCTAGAAGCGATTGTTCGTGGAGATCTTGAACCATGTGAAAGAAATATGGGTGGGATTGGAGTTACCATTTTGGATTGGGACATTCCATTTTGAACACTCTAATCGAACCAACTGAAATCGACCACTACGATTTTCCATGGCAAGCCCCTTTGACTGAGGTTGAAGAGGGCTGCTTTGGTTCGCGTCGATACCCCACAATTATTGAACCTGATGATCTTAGTGTTCTGGAACGCAAGCTATTTGATGCTAACCCAGACGATTTCGAGTGGGCGAAAGATAAGATTAAAGACCTACCTGACTACCTAACCAAGTACTTTGTTACTCGCTACATTTGGGTACTCGAAAAGAAAGGTCGTGCAGATGCCAACATATTTTTGCGTGAACGTATGGGACCAGCAGCAGAACGTGCGCTGATGGTGTTACGCAAATACAAAAAGTTACCGACAACCCAAAAGGTTTCTTTGCTTAGTGAAGCTTTGGTTAATGAAAAGCACGGCACTGAGCAAAGCGACTTTGCACAAAAAGAGCAAGTGCGCTTTGACTTTGAAAAGGCAGATCGTAATCGCAAGCCAGTTAAAAGCCGCCTCTTGGCAGAACTTGAACCGTCAGAAGTTAAAGACATGGCTTTCAAGATTAGCCAAATCACTAAGGCTAAATTCCCTCTTATCGCTGCACGTGTGGCTAACCGTGATCTGGATGAAGACGAAATCCCAGAGGTGATCGGATATGAAGAATTAGCAGAATTTGTCTGCCACTTCGGTATGACTCCACCGCGCAAGAAAAAGAAACAAACCGATCTAACCGCACTGAATGACATTTCACGTATGTTAGATGAAAAGTGGTGGTATGGGCGCCTTAACAAAACACGAAAAATCATGCGTGAGCACTTAGCCATTGCTATGGGGCAAGTTTCTTCAAAAGCCTCACCTTATGCGTCATGGGATTGTGTTAGAGAGCACCAAGAGCAGCAGAAAAAAAATTGGGAGTTTATTAAGCAATGTGAGTTGTTTGATGAAGAAACCGAAGAAGTGACCGATTTGGCTCCAATGGTATTAAAAAGCGTCTCAAACCCTGCCATTCGTCGTCATGAATTGATGGTGCGTTGCCGTGGTTGTGAAGACATTGGCAACGAGTTGGGGTTGCAAGGCCTGTTCTTAACCTTGACTACTCCATCTAAGTATCACAGCTCATATAAGAAGGGAGGCTTTATTGGTCACTGGAACGGTGCAAGCCCACGTGATGCGCAATCTTACCTAAACAATGTTTGGCAGAGAATTCGCGCTAAATTAGGCCGTGAAGAAATCCGTTGGTTTGGTGTTCGTGTCGCTGAACCACATCATGACGGTACTCCACACTGGCATTTACTGATCTGGGTTAAACCAGAAGACGTGATGCAGGTGCGTGACATCTTCATTTCATACGCTACTAAAGAAGACCGTGGTGAACTGCATCCAGAGCTTGAGAAAGAGAAGGAAAAGCCATTTCGCAAAGGTGTTTATGTTGGGCCGCTAGATTATCGTCCACGTTGTGACTTTGGTTTTATTGATCCTGAGCTAGGAACAGCAACGGGTTACATTGCCAAATACATTTCAAAAAACATTGACGGCTTTGCAATGGACGGGGAGGTATCGGACGAAACAGGCAAGTCAGTCAAAGACATGGCGAAGAATGTCAATGCTTGGAAAAGCCGTTGGAACATTCGCCAATTTCAGTTCTTCGGTGGTGCGCCAGTCACGACTTACCGTGAACTACGCCGATTCGCTAACCAGAATAAAAAAGTGTTTATGGAGTACCTCTTCATGCAAAAGCGTGTCGACTTACTCACTATCTATTCGATGTTGCAGCGTGATCTTGTGGGGCCTATTAAGCCTAGCAAGCTGATCAGCAATGAAGAGTTAATGAAAGTAATTGGTGATAGCTACCAGTCACGCATGAAGACCGAAGACGCAAGCATCACAGACACTTTAAAAGCTGCTGACGATGGTAACTGGCAAGGTTACATAATGGGGCAAGGTGGCCCATTCGTTAAGCGTAAAGATTTGCTGATCGTGAACTCTTATGAAGTTCTGCCATTCGCTTCACCTCATGGCGAAGACGTCCGCAAAATTGAGGGTTTCACTACACCAGAAGAAACCATCAAAACACGCACCAAAATTTGGACGATTCAGAAGAAATCCCAATCACCAGAAAATGAAAGGGTTAATGATGAAGCTAAAGCGTGCGCTCTTGGGAGCGAAGCGACTGCTTTTGGAGCCTCTGGCTCCTCTCGGAGTTCTGTCAATAACTGTACGGAGTTTGATCCGTCACAGGTCAGCAATCAGCTAACCCGATTATTAGAACCAGATAAAAAAGTAGTGGACTCTCCACCCAATATCGATGAAACAGCACTGGCCGCGCTGCTAAAAGGCGGTTCAATTCGCATCGACGATGCAACCAGTATTCAAATCCGCCCTGCGGAGATAGACGAACACGGCAATAAACGTCCTGCCCAGTTGGTAGAAGTGAGCCGTCAACGTTCGGACGACACCAATTGGATGGATTTCGAGGGTTGGGACAACCTATTTTCCCAACCAGAAAAGCAAGAGTATCAACAACCTGATCTGTCGATTTTTCCCGATGGGGACGACTGGCCGTTAGTTTAAAATTGATCATTGAAAATATAATAAAACCCTAAACATTTATGGTAAATGTTTAGGGTTTTGTTAGCCAGCGGAACTGTTATTACCGCTTGTATTTGCAAGCTGATCTGCTAGGTCTATACACTTTTCAGCTGTTAAAATAGACATCTTAACCAATTCTGGTGATACTTCTTTTTCTAGTTTGTAATCCGAAAGTACTCGGCTATCCCTAGATTGCTTTAGTAGGTAAGAGAGGCGGCGAAGCTGGGATTGTTCTATGGACTCTTCGTTTGCTGAGTCTTTTTCCAAATAGGTTATTAGGCTTGCATGGCAGCCTCTCCCACTATAAGTCCAAGGTTCTTTATCAAGAATAGATAGCACTTTATGATACATAGCGTAGTAGCTACGGCTTATAGCACTACGCTGATCTGCTTCTGAACAATTCTCTGATTCAATAATTCGCTTCGCTGTTTCTAAAAAATCTTCTGGTTTAGCTACCATAATTATCCACAATCCTTGTTGATGATGGTTCTAATGGCTCAAATCGAACCACCATAGGAAGAGTATCTAATTCTGCATCAACGACATGTTCTACCAATTGTGAATTCATATCGAAAAGCTGGCCAATATCTTTCGATTCAACGAAAAATACTAAACTAACCCAATCAGATTCAGGTGGAATGCACATTTCAGCGTTGTTAATTACCGCAGAAGAGTGTTCCGCAACAGCGGCAGCTATTTTGGATATGACTGCATAAGTGCCTTTATCCAAAGAGAATTTATTTGCGGCTTCCTCTGCAGTTTCTATAAAAGAAGAACAATACATATACAGATCTTTATGTTGTTTGATTAGTTCCATTTTATCTAGACTCTCAATCATCAATGAAGTATGAAAAATGTTAGGGAAAGAACAAAGTGCGCTACCAAAACTTGAGATGAAATCGGGACGTTCAAAGTAGTTCAGGCACAGATCAACATTTTCCAGTAGCGTTATAGAGTACGCATTGATTTGAAGCACTTGTAGGCAGTTGCTCAAAGTTGCAGGTTCACTGATGTATTTCAGAGATTCTAAAGCATGCTTTTTAGCTTGCTCTCGCTCATTCGAAGCTGTGTATATGAGAGCTTTGAGACATAAACTTACTTCAGGCTTTACTTGGTTGTCTGCCTCTTTAAGCAGCCTGAACTTAGACATTTCATCAAGTATATGACCTGAGCCAAGAACCTCTAGGATACTTGACAGAAGAGTGTCAGTGTTATGTTTCGCAGCAGGAGTATACAAATTTACCTTTCCTTTAAGTGTTTCTAATCTGAGGACTGGGAAGAAGCCTAAAAACATGTGTACGCTTTTTTAGGCGAGAAACTATACCTCAGTTGAAAACTTCAAACAATCGTTACACTGTCAAAACTTAATCAATATACGTCAATGATAGTCAATATTCTTATGAGTTGTTGATTATTATAGTTCATCTCGGCTAGCCTTCTAGTGTACTGGCAACACTCAGTACTGAATGATTAGAAACCTCTGAGTGGTGATTTACAAAATTATTCTTAAATCACCATGACCAATCAAATTCTAGTTACTTTAAACTCTTCTTATCTTTAGAACACTCAGGTGAGCTTGTTCCTACATCTAGACTAGTTTCTCAGGTCTTTGGTGAGCAACACAGAGATGTATTGCGTAAGATAGGCATTTCAGATTGCTCTAAAGAACTCACTGAGCGCAATTGATTAGTGGCTAACTAACAGCCCTAATCAAATCAATAATTGGCTTGCGGATATGCTCGGGTAACTGCTTCATAGCTGCAGCCAAGTCAGCATCATGTGCCTGTCTTTTGCCCAGTTCTACCCAAGCAAAATCCAACCAAGTTACTTCATAGTATTTAAACAGGCTTTTTAACTCGCTCAGCTTGGGATCTCTCTCGCCTCGTTCGAGACGCTGATAAGTCGAAAGCTTAATTCCAGTAGCATCAGATATCTGCTGTTGGGTAACTCGCTTGGACACCCTTAGATGGACTAAATACTCTATTATCGGATCATTTTCGTTATTAACTGATGACATATTAACCTTTTTGTAAGTCAAATTTGACTGATTCAAGGGTCAAAAAGGCCAACAGTGACGAGCGTTGAAATAATAGTGATCTAGTTAAAATTACCCAGTGTGCCTCTTATGTAGTATGCGCGGGCAATCCATGGGCTAATGTCGCATTACATAAAATTATAGACGACAAACACTCATAATAAATTTGTTACATAAAAAGTACTGTATTAATATACAGTAAATCACATCAGTCAGGAGGCTTAATGTCTGAACTTCATAATAATGCGGAGGCGTTTGTTTTATGCGCTTTGGCTGAGGACACTAGCGGGAATCATGAAGAAACCCAAGATATCTGTATATTTCTAATTTCTTTGATTATTGCTCACAAAAAAGGGCAGCTAAAAGTTACCCATAATTTTAAATGTGATTTTAGAAACTAACGCATCAGAACAAAGCGAGTTGCTGTTTTAGGTGGTCACGGTGATCGGGCTTAAGCACCCTGACTAAACAATCAGCCAACTCTTTAGTATCTTTTGATGATGGGCTTAGGGTGTGACTAAAATACAAAGACATTACAAACTGATGTTCACACGCTGGGTTCTTACACTCACAATACAAATCTGCACAGTCGTTCGATAGGCGGTTGGTTTTATTAATCACCGCCCGTTCGCCACAACCGCAAGTAATGCGACTACCAAATAAAGACGGCTTACTAGTCGCACCAATTCCGAAATGAAGCTTTGACTGTTTGAGTGAGTGGCGATAGCCGATAGAACTCACAAAGGTATGCCCACATTCTGGGTTAGAACAGGAACAAGATAAATCTGCGCAATTGGCATCTTTAGCGATGCTTCTACTTACAATCGCGCGTTCACTACATTTGCAATAAACTCGCATACATTGACCTAACTTAACTGACTGACAGCATAATATTACGTCAATGGCTGTGTTTTTGTACAGGTTTATGAGTTTTCCTCGGTAGTAACATCAAACTTTAGATGTAGGCTTTTTATGTTTCTGATTTCCGGGTCGTTGTTCACTTCATCCATAATCAGTTCGCATACGGGTATGATCTCGTCTTTGGCGTATTCACTACCAATCTTGATCGGGTCGCCTAAGCTGGTTGTCCCTTGTGGAATAATGCCAGCTTTACCAACTGGGAAACGATGCCCCACTAAGATGTCTTGCGCTGTAATATTCTTGATGCGTTCGAATTCATCTTTCGTTGCAATGTCACCTACAGGGATTAGCTGAATACCTTTCTCTGCACCACCGGGAATATTGACGAACATACTGCGGAAGTTACCAACGCCTTTAGATCTGGCGATCTTATCTTTCAACATCTTTTCGTCATTATCACTCAAGTTTGGGTCAGTCGCATAGAAGATAAAACCCATATGAGCACCGTTCTTGTAGTATCGGCGACGAAATAGTGTGGCGTCTTTGTTTAGTAAACTGCTTTGTAAGCTGCCCAAATAGTCAGGTAAGCCATAAATCTGTTGTTGTAAGTCTTCTTGGGGTAAGAAAATAATGTCATTCGCCTTATAGGCACGTTGCTTGTTGTCACGCTCAAGTAGAACAAAGTCACCGTTTTTACGTCGGCGTAAGTACATCGTTGGTAAAGGGAACAAACGAATAACACGCTTGAAGTGATCGCGGATTTTTAAAAAAGCAGCGTCACCAAAAGTGAAGTAGTTATTGCAAAAAGATTGAATCTGCCGACGTCTAGCACCTCCGCCAGTGGTGAAACGAGCAGCAACATAGTTTGCACGAGCCTTTAAAAGTGAACCATGATAGGCGTTTGCGCGTGAAGTCTCTGCCAAACCTTGTCGTGAGATTGGCGGTTCCCAATAGTCGTCGGAGTCGTTATAGAACAATTCAGAGTAAGACGTCATCCAACTGGTTGAGTCGATTGCTTCTGGCGAAGAGTCAATGTGATAAACAGACTCTGCATGTTGTTCTTCTTGCTTAACTAGTGTTTCTGTTGTGTCGGTCATGCTGCAGTGGCCCAAGTTGATTTGGTTGGAGTACCGTGATCTAACGGTTCGTTAATGATGGCGTGTGAAATAGCCCAAAACGCATCGGCGTGGCCTGTTGTCTCACTTCGCTCTGCTTTAAAGGTCATAGCGTTACCGCTATTGGTTGGTACTCGCTTAATAGCCATAAATGCCATGGCAATGTCTTTGTGTTCAGCATCGAATTGCAGTCGCTTGGCCTCTACAATGTCGATCATCTTCATCACAAGGCGATTTTTGTTTTCGTTGCTGTAATGTATGGCGTGGGCTTCTCGTGGGTGTTTTTTCTTGATTAAGTCCCAAACACCGCCGCCAATCCCCGTAGTGTCAACGCCTATGTAAGTGACTTTATAGCGTTTAAATACCTTTTCAATTTCACTTACGTGGTACTGGAAGTTAAGGCCTTTCCAGTAGTGTTTTTCTAAAACACGGAATTTCTCACCTGCAACTGCAGGCGGGGCTATGACTACTAAGCAAGCATTGTCACGTGTTCGGCTTGGGTCATAGCCCAGCCATACTTCACGCCCAGCAAACGGTGATTTTGTTTTCGGTTTAAAGTCCTGCCAGTGGGCAGAGTCAATCATACCTTTTTCGAGGTCAGAGAATTTGAATACAGACAAAGAGCCGTCGACGAAGACACACATAAACAGGTTGTCGAAATCGTCTTTACTGTATTCGTCCTGCAGTTCTTCAATATCAAATAGTTCACAACCGCCTGCTGCAGCATCTTCAATAGTAACGACATAACGCCACTGCTTATCGGGACAAAGCACACCTCCATCGCGGTATTCATCGAACGTTGGAAACTCAATCTTAGCGCGTGAATCTCTGCCTTTTCGCCATTGATCGCCCGTCCAAAATGGGTATGCCTGGTGCATTTTCGATGATGGTGTCGAAAAGTAGGTTTTACGCCATTTTTTATGGGTAGCCATTGCCGAAGCGAGTTTGTTTAGTTCGTCAAACTTCGGGATCCAGAAGTATTCATCAACATAAACATGGCCGTGGTAACTTTGCGCGGTTTTGCTGTTGGTTGATAAAAAACGAAGTTCAGCACCATTAGAGAGAATGATCGGGTTCCCGGTCAGCTCTATGTCTAAGAACTCTTTTGCAATAGCAATGATGTAGCTGCGAAAAACTTCCGCTTGAGCGCGTGACGCTGACAAAAAGATTTGGTTGTCACCAGTCAGAATCGCATCTTCTAAAGCTTCACCACTGAAATAGTAGGTTGCACCAATCTGGCGGGATTTAAGAATGTTTCGAATACGCTGTTTGATGTTGTTGCGCATTACATGTTGATAGGCGAAAAGCGAATCGTGCCATGTGGCAAAGTCTTCTTCACTCAGTTCGCTAATGTCATTCTTTTTGCCTTTACGTTTCTTAATCGATTTTGAGTTGCTGCCAGATTGCTGAACACCACGGTTACTTTTGTTCTCGTGTGTTTTGTTGCCAGCATTTAGAGGCTGTTCACCTTGCTGCTTTTCTTGTGCCCTTTGTTTCTTCAAAGCTGCGTGATGCTTGATAAGCCTATCGAGCATGTCTAGCTGGTTTTTGCTTGGGTCTTCCAATTCGAGCAGCGTTTGAATGCGGTTTGCTATTGCTTCATCAATAGTTTGTTCACGCAACATATCGCGCCAACCGAATTTATCTGCCCAGTAGTAAATGATGCGCTCATTATTCAGGTTCAGTTCGGTAGCGATTTCACGTGGCGTCCAAGCTTTCAAATAGAGTGCTCGGGCGGCTTGTCGTACTTCGGGAGAATATGCCATAAGCGCATCATACGCCCTGAAATCTCGCAAATGACTAACTAAAATTCGGATGAATTCGGATATGGGCTAAATCCGAATTTCTAGGAATTGAAGTGGCTGAAACCACCCATTCAAAGGCGTATTGTTTGCCGTGACCGAGATTTATTTGACGTGATTTAACTAGGCAAACGACAAACATGAGCAAAACCAGTGATTGGAAAATTGTTGCAACTGAGGGGGCTACTGTAGATGGTCGCCAAATAACTGCAGCATGGATTAAAGACATGGCATCGCTGTATTCAACTTCTGAGTACACCGCGATGATCTGGCCTGAACACGCTCGTTCTCACTGGAATGTGTTTGAGGGTAAAAACTGGGGTGTAGTTGAAGAACTAAAAGCCGAAAAGAAAGACGGCAAGTTGAGACTATTCGCCAAGATTACACCAAACCAATATTTGCTTGATGCTAACCAAGATGGACAAAAGCTATTTACATCTATTGAGCCTAATCCTGATTACAAGGGCGAGGGGCGATGTTACCTGATGGGCCTAGCTGTGACTGACTCCCCAGCATCTACAGGAACAGACCGCCTTGAGTTCTCACGCAAGCAAGGTGAAGTGACCAAGATTGAATGTAGTGAACTTGAAGAGTTAGACGTGTCCGAATGCTTCACAACAAATCCTATCTCTAAGTTTTTCTCAGATTTGGCAAAACATTTCCAATCTGGCGGGGCACTGCCAGAAATTACACCTGTAGAGCCTGAACCAGAGGACATTGACGTGACTCCAGAGCAACTAGAAGCACTATTTGATAAAAAATTTAGTGCCTTAAAAACCGAGCTGAAAGATGAACTCAAACAAGAGTTTTCGCAGCAAAACCCAAAACCAGAGCCAGAGCCGGAAGTAAATACAGGGGAAACTGTTGAACAGTTCTCTGCAGCTTTGGATGACAAGCTAAACCCACTAGTAGAAACAGTGAACGGTTTGGTATCGAAATTTAACAAACTTTCACAAGAAGTGCCGGGACAAGAGCCGGGTGGTGAGGGTGCGAGTGACAAAATGGAAGGAGTATTTTAATGCTGAATGCTGTTTCAACGAAATACTTAGCGGAGTTTAGTTTATCCGTAGCTCAAGCCGCTGGTTTAGACGTCCCTTATGGAACGTTTAACATCACACCACCGATGGAAACTGCTCTACGTCAGGCAATCCTAGAGTCTCATGAGTTCTTAAACATGATTTCTCTGCTACCTGTGCAGCAGATTAAAGGTCAAGTGGTAGATGTTGGTAATGATGGTCTTTCTACAGGTCGTACTTCATCAGGTCGTTTCAGTCGTGAAATGGGCCAAAGTGGTAATACCTACGAACTGACTAAAACGGATTCTGGTGCTCATATTCTTTGGGAAACAATGACCCAATGGGCGAACTCAGGGAAGAAAGGCGAATGGTTGAAACTAATGCTAAACGCGATTTCTCGTGTGTTTGCATTGGATATTCTCCGTGTAGGTTTCAACGGTACATCAATCGCAACGCCTACTAACCCAGTAGCTAATCCACTAGGCCAAGACGTAAACAAGGGTTGGCTTACAGTCGTTAAAGAGAAGAAAGCTAGTCAAGTTTTGGCATCTGCGAAGCTAGACCCTACTGGTGCGGCAGCGGATTCGTACAAAAACCTTGATTCGTTGGTACAAGACTTAATCAACACAACGATTGCCCCAGAACATCGGCAAGACCCTGATCTTGTCGTGTTGGTTGGTTCTGATTTGGTCGCGGCTGAACAACATCGTTTGCTAGAAGCGGCAAACTCACCGACAGAACATAAAGCGGCACAAGCTCTTGCAAAAACCATTGCAGCCAAAAAAGCTTATACGCCTCCGTTCTTCCCTGCTGACCAAGTGTGGGTGACAAATACGAAGAACCTCCAAGTTCTTACCCAAGCAAACACACAACAGCGTCGCCAGAAAAACAATGACGATGAGCTACGTTTCGAATCTAACCATATTCGTATGGAGGGTTACGCAGTGGGCAACCTTAAAAAGTTCGCTGCAATCGAAGCTGTCACTGTTGTTGACCCTGCGCCAGCAGCATAAGGGGTGAAACATGGTTAGCCCATTAGCAAGACAGCGTAAACAAATGCTTGAAAAGCAAGCTAACCAGTCTGCATCGGAAATGATTTCCGGTGCAGATACCGAAAGCCTGCACATCAAGCTGATCGACTTTGAAGAAGACCGTAAGTACCTAAAACAGCTCAATGCTATCGAAGACAAAGTGAAGCATAAGCGAGAAGTTTTAGTGCCTAAGTACAAACCGTACGTGGAAGCTTACCTGGCAAAAGGCGAAGTATTCGAAAACCCAATCTTTACCAACATGGTGATCTGGCTGTTCGATGTCAACGACATGGAAACCGCTATTGATTGGTGTTTGAAAGCTATCGAGCTGGATTTGCCTACACCGGATAACTTCCGCCGTGATTGGCCGACTGTCTGCGCTGATGCAGTGCTTGAGTGGGCAGAAAAAGAATCTAGCCGTGGTCATTCAATTGAACCTTATTTCAGGAAGGTGTTTGAAAAGGTCGAAAAAGAGTGGCGATTGCATGAAGAAGTTCATGCCAAGTGGTACCGATTCGCGGGCTTATACCTTATTCGAAATGAAGAGGGCCAACCACAACCAACGGCTATCGGGTGTTTGGAAACACTAGAAAAAGCTTTGGTGCTACTGCAACACGCTCACGACAAGTACGACAAAGTGGGTGTGAAAACCAAGATTGGTCAAATCGAGCAGCGTATTCGCGCCATTAAAGATGGCAAGAATTTGTAAAGACTCCTACGCCGCCGAGCCTCGGCTGGTGAGGTAAGAGTGCCAATAGGTTAACTCAATACCGTCGACCCAGTGGCTAGAGGCTCACTTATTTAAAGAGGAATAACGATGTTTACGGGATCTTCCGGTTCGGATTACCAAGCGACAGAAATCACCAATGACGGTTTTTGGCCGAACATCAATGCAGGTGACTTTGAAAAACGTCGCGGTATTCCTGCAGCTCAAGACTCAGAACGTATCGCTATTGCTTTGGTTAATGCTGTTTCGGAAGTTAATCAGCAACTTGAAGACTTAAAAGCTAAGTATCAGGAAGAGGGGCATGCAACTGCTGGCGATGTTCCTGCTTTTCCGGAGATGCTTGGTAAAAACCGTGTTGTATATCAATACGAATCAGCAGTGTTTGCGAGAGCCAAAGCTGACTTACTGCCAGACATTGCAACTGTTCACACCAAGGACAAAGGCGATCACATGGCAGACAGAAGCACCGAGGTTCGCACTGAACTACTTTCAGAAAGTCAGCGCATTATTCGAAACATGAAAGGGCTAAACCGTTCATCGGTGGATTTGCTATGAGTACGCAGTACCAAGCAGGCTATAAGCTGCGTGACCTAAACGCATTTTTAATCAGCGTTGTGGGCGACAAGATAGCCAAGCGCATGGAATGTGAAATGGGCAAGGTTGAGTTGAAACTCGAAACCAAGCACATGGGCCATGGTTTTGATCTGCTTTATCAACGTTATGTTACTGATTTCTACTTCGATAAGTTCCCTTTCAAAGAATACGACCCTGCGGTGCTGTTTGCGAACGTTGGGGCTTGGTTGATGGATAACGACTCTGACCGTTTCCACATTGAAGACTTAGACGACCCAGACGTAGATGTAGTGCTGGAAGATGAGAAAAATGCCGAAGTGCTGATCTCAGTGATGTTTGAAGAACCAGTCAAAGTGACTGCTGACCTAGACGGGCCAATCTATTGGAATGGTCAACGCTGGAAGATTGAAGAGTACGAGATTTGGCAGGCGGAAAGGCTATCAAATGTAGTTATCCGCAATGTTTGAAGTTAAAGCTGATAAGCGCAGTTATCTGCGAGTTAAAGAACAGCTAGAGCTAATCATGCTCGATAAAAAGAGCCGTAAAAGAGTACTTGCTCAGATAGGGCGATACACAAAAAAAAATACGCAACAAAACATGCGTAATCAACAAGACCCTGAGGGGCATCGTTGGAAGAAGCGCAAACGTGGTCGCGCAAAGATGTTCAAAAAACTCGCTAGGAAGATTAAATATTTTCAGCGTGATAATAACCGAACCGTTTATATCGGTTGGCCCGGTTTTTCTGGTTACGTTGCCGCAAAGCACCATTCGGGTGAAAACGAAGAAAGTAGCTTAAAAGCGCGTTTTGTTCAGGCGAAGCAAAAGAAAGAACCGAAGAAAACTGACTCAGCTACGAGAGGCCAAGCAAAAGAGCTACGTGATTTAGGTTACAGACTTCCGCCCCAAGGTAGGCAGAAGAGAGGCAGAAAGCCAACGCTCAAATTCATTACTCAGAATATGACCATAGCCGAAGCCGCAAAATTGATAAGTGATCTGGAAAACAAAACGCCAGCTCGCAAGTGGGAAATAGAGTCCCCAGAACGTCGATTGATAGGAGTTAGTCCCAAGCGAGTGGCAATGATTATCAAACGCGAACTTAAACGAAAGAGTTGAATTGAAACAGGAGCAACTAAACATGGCATGGCCTACCGTCATTATTAACATTCTGAACATGATGCGCGGACCGATTCCGGGCGTTGAATTTCACTTTCTGTTTGTTGTGTACGGCACAGTCGCAGGAACAGAGCGCAACCTAATTATGGTGGACAACACCACGGATTTTGCAGACAGCACGTTCGATAACATCGACCCTGTGCACATGCTTACGCTAAAAGCTGCCCAGTTAAACGGGAAACAGAACTGGACTGCAGGTGTGATCGTCTTAGACCCCGCAGACAGTTGGCAAGCCGCAGTGTTTAAAGCCAATGAAACATCAAGCTTTGAAGCCGTTGTGCTTGATAAGCCAGATACAGGCACATCGACTCTTGAAGATGCTGTTGCTTTCCGCACTGAATTGAAAAACAAGTTAGGCCGTGAAGTATTCATGATCTGCACCTTGCCAGGTATCAATGATGATTCGGTGACGGGTGAAACATGCGCGGAGTGGTTGGCAGCAACAGTCGCGGTACCAACAAGCATCGCAAGTGAGTACATCACCGTTGTTCCTCAAGTTCACAAAGAAAACTCAACAGTAGGTATTTACGCTGGGCGTTTAGCAAACCAAGAAGTGTCTATTGCTGATTCCCCTGCACGAGTCAAAACAGGCAGCGTACTGGGTAGCATGACTTTGGCAACGGATAAAGACGGCAAGCCGTTGGAGTTGGCAACCCTTAAAGCACTGGAAGCCGCCCGAATTGCGGTTCCAATGTGGTATCCAGATTATCCGGGGCAGTACTGGACAACGGGCCGTACTTTGGATGTTCCGGGTGGTGACTTTCAAGATATTCGCCATATCCGTGTTGCGATGAAAGCTGCCCGTAAAGTTCGTGTACGTGCGATTGCTCGAATCGCTGATCGTGAGTTCAATTCAACGCCGGGCAGTGAAGCAAGCGCAAAACTCTACTTTACCCAAGACCTGCGCGAAATGGCGGTAGTAACGAAAATTGGTGATTACGAGTTCCCCGGTGAAATCAAACCGCCACAAGATGAAGACATCACCATCACTTGGATTAACAGTGAAGAAGTCGAAATTCTGCTAGCTGTTACACCTTATGAGTGCCCAGTGAAAATCACAATCGGCATCATGCTTAACCAACGTCTAGGAGAGTAATAAATGACTTCTCGTTATACAGGTCGAAGCTTCGACGTAAACATGCTGGGTGTTCTGGTTCATGTGGAATCGGCAACTGCAACCATCAATGATGAATCAGCCGTTGATAAAGAGCGTGGGATTCCAACGGGCTTTACTCATGGTGCGGTTAGCTGTGATGTGGAATATGAGTTGGATTTAAACAACTTCCGCAAGTTGCAGCAAAAAGCACGTGAAGCAGGTAGCTGGCGCGGTATCAAGCCTCACGATTGCATGTTCTATGCAAATACAGGTGACGATGAAGACAAAGTTGAGTTGTTCGGTGTGAAGCTTCAAATCTCTGATCTACTAAGTGTCGATCCTAACAGCAGTGATAAGACCAAACGCAAACTGAAAGGTTTTGTAACGAGTCCGCACTTTGTCCGCATCAATGCTATTTCATACCTGAGTTCAGACGACACACGCGGTCTGCTTTAAGCCTAACCAGAGAGATAACGAATGCCGGATTTTATCGACCATGCCAGTAGTAATGAAGCCAAATTCACCGAAATGGCTATTGCAAGCCAACTTAAACGGTCAGTGCAGACAGGCCAACAAGAAAGTGCGAAAGAGTGCTACGAGTGTGGCGATGAAATCCCAGAAGCGCGTCGAGTTGCTATAGCGGGGTGTCGTTACTGTGCATATTGCCAAGCAGAGCGGGAGTAACGGAATGAAAGACTGGTACGACAAAATAACCAGCGGAATTGCTTACCTAATGTCATTGGCAGGTATGACTATCAGCAAACTTACATTTGAACAGTGGTACTTCATCTTATCGCTTGTCATTGGTCTGGCAGCTCTAGGGTTGAATTACTGGCATAAACGAGCGATGCAGCGTATTGCAAGCGAAAAAGGAGTGGCACTCAATGAAACAGACTAAACGCATTATTTGTTCTGTCGCAGCTGTGATCGGTTTGGTGACAGGTGGTGTGACACTGAACAGTTCAGAGCTCCCAACGGGCACCGTGACCATTGCAGGTGCACAAGTTGGGGAGCTAAGAACGAGCCCTATTGGTTTGGACATTATCGGTAATGCCGAGGGTTGCAGACAAGACCCGTACACATGCCCAGCAGGACTGGCAACGAATGGCATTGGTAACACTCATGGTGTGAATAACGAAGTGGTGTCGTTAGAGCAAATAGCAACCGACTGGGTGAAGAACTTGCAGCAAGCTGAACAATGCATCAGTCGTGCAGAGGCAGATTCTGGCAAACAGATGTCACAAGGTCAGTTCGATGCATTCACTTCTTTTAGCTTTAACACTGGTTGTACTCGATTTATGCGAAATCGTGATGGTAGTGAAACGCAGATTTATCGCTTCATCAAACAGGGTGACTTTACGAAAGCCTGTCATGAGTTGCCAAGGTGGGTTTATGGCGGTGGTGTGAAGTTGAAAGGTTTAATTGACCGTAGGGATAAAGAGCATGATCGCTGCCTTTCCATTCAAAAGCATCAAATGGGTTAAGTGGCTAGTTATTGCTGTAGCGGGTGTTGCCATGGTGTCGATGTGGTTAATGTTGAAAGCAAGTAAGTCAGAGCAGGCCGCTTTAAGGGCTCGTTTAGATAATGCCTTATCAACGAATCAAGTTAGCCAAGCCAGCATTGACACGCTCACCCAAGAAAACAGTGATGCAAACCAGTTACTGGTAGATAGAACAAGGCTGCACAGCACTATAGAGGGAAAGCTCAATGAAGACATTGAAATGCTTCGACGTCAATTGGCCGATGATGAATGTTATCAAAAGCCTTGGCCTAGTGATGTTGCTAACAGGTTGCGCGAACCGTACTGAGTTGGTTGCAACTCAAGTCGTCGTCAAGTTACCCCCTGCTGGGCTGATTGTTCCGTGTCATAAACCAGAAATTCAAGGTACTAGCCCGTTAAGAACTGCTAGTGAAGATGTACCCAAATTAAAAGCGGCCCTGAGTAAATGCGCACAGCAGGCCGAAGATTATTTGCAATGGCGTGCCAAGCACGCAAAAACCAAGAGAGAAGAAAATGACTAAACCTGCTTTCACATCAAAACCTGTAGTCGTGGCTATCGGTGGTAATGATTTCGAATTCACCCCAACGGTGCAAGATGCGAACAATCATACCAATGACATGATGCCGAATAACAAAGTGGCTCCTGCATACACGTATTTGACTCGCACTGTTAAACCAGAGCAGAAAGATGCGCTGATCGAGTTGCTTGATAGCGTTCCCGGTTTAACCATCGAGCTATTCGCAACGGTGAGTAATGCCTCTAAAGGTGGCATTGAAATATCACTAAAAAAATAACTGACAGGGCAAAGCGGATTGAAGATAACCCACTTGAACAAGCCTTTGCCCTGCGTCGTCATTTTCTACCCAATGAACCAGACGACGAACAAAGTTTGAGCCGCGCTATCTGGCTGGATAAACACCAGTTCGAACGCAGCGAGCGAGCAGTAATGAGCGCAATTAGCCGATTGTTCAACAACTAAGGTAAGCATTACGCAATGAGTATGGAAAAGCTATTAATGCATGTGGCACTGGTTGACCAAATAACCAAACCACTGCAAGGCATTACCAAAGAAGTGCAATCTTCCATGGAAGCAGGAAAACAAGGCATGCAGAACATGGCGACAGGTGGCGCAGGTTTGGTAGCTGCTGGCTTCGCTATCCAAAATGCGTTAATGCCTGCCATTGAAATGGACAGAAAACTAGGTGAGGTCAAATCACTTGATGTCACTGATGATGCGTTAACACAGTTGCAAGCAACGGCTTTAGACTTTGCTGCTGAATATGGTAAGTCGGCGGCAGATTTTGTAGCTGCATCCTATGATATTCAATCTGCGATTGCTGGGCTAAACGGTGATGAACTTTCTCAGTTCACTAAAGCTTCGGGTGTGCTTGCGGCAGCAACCAAAGCAGACACAACCACAATTACCAGTTACATGGGCACCATGTACGGGATATTCGAGCAGTCAGCTACTGAAATGGGTAAGGGGGAATGGGTTGAACAAATCTCAGGGATGACAGCAACAGCCGTTCAAATGTTTAAAACCGATGGTTCTAAAATGGCTCAAGCTTTTAGTGCCTTGGGTTCTTCGGCTACTGCTATGGGTGCTGATGTCGCGGAACAAATGGCAGTCTTAGGTACACTTCAAGCCACTATGGGAGGAAGTGAAGCCGCAACGAAATACACGGCATTTCTAGGTGGAGCGGTGAAAGCTCAAGACAAATTAGGACTTTCATTTACTGATAGTGAGGGCCGTTTATTACCAATGGTCGATATTCTATCCAAACTGGATGGAGCTATCGGGCATATGGGTGAAGCAAGCCAATATGCGGTTTTAAAAGACGCCTTTGGTTCAGAAGAAGCGGTTAAGTTAATTCAAAACCTATTGCCAAAAACAGAGCAACTAAGTAACAACATTGATCAGTTAGGCCATGTTCAAGGCATGTCAAAAGCCGAAGAAATGGCAAGTGCAATGACCGACCAATGGGAGCGGCTTGAAGCCTCATGGTTTGCCGTTCGTGCTGCAGTTTTTGGTGCCATTCTTCCGTCAATCAATGCCATTGTGGGTTCAATGGCTGATGGGATGGTGTACATCACAGGATGGACTGATGAATTTCCGTGGCTTGCTGAAATCTTGGGTTATGTGGCAATTGCAGGCTTATCCCTTGGTGGTGTAGTTGCAATACTATCGCTAGCTATGGGGGTCGCTCAAATGATGTCAGCAGGTTGGGCTATTACAATGAATTCTCTTTTAGGCTTAACAAAGTTGCTATCTCTTAGCATGCAGATGTTGAGCATTAAAACATGGTTGCTCAACGCTGCTTTTTGGGCGAATCCAATTACATGGCTGGTTGCTGGTATCGCTGCCGCTGCCGCCGCTATTTGGGTATTCAAGGATTATATCGCTGCATTCCTATCTGGGTTTATTGATGGGTTTGTTGAAGCGTCTGGTGTGGTTGAATTATTTCAGCCTCTACTGAGTTTATTTGGCTTAATTGGTGATGCAGTCGCTTGGACATTTAACTGGCTTATTCAACTGTTAACACCAATTGATGCAGCGTCAGAAAGCCTATCAGGTTTTGCGGCAGCAGGGGAGCTTGTTGGTTTAGTTGTTGGTTCCATCTTTAGAGGATTGCTAATGCCTATTGAACTGGTCATGACTGCAATAGACCAGTTTATCAATCTATTGAACAAAATTCCGGGTGTAGACATTGAATTGGACTCTAGTGTTGATCAGGCCGTTAAAGTGGCTCAGGAAACAGCAGAGCATAGTGAAGCATTGCCACTTTCGAAAGGTAGTGTTTCATCTTGGAACCAACCAAGCAATCAACCGAAGCTAAACCAACAAATCGTGAGCAACTTGCACTCTTCCAATACCAAGGGCGGAGACAAAGTTAATCAGTTTAATGGTGACATCAACGTGCATACACAACAAATGCCAACGCCAGACCAACTAGCGGAGTTTGATGAATTAAATGTCGGAGCTTAAACGATACATCGATATTAAAGTGATTGACGGTGGCTGGGATATGGACGCAGGTCAACAGCCTGCCGAATGCAGCGATTTATACAGCATCGCACAAGATATTAAGCACGCCATTATGGAGTCGGGTTTGGCCCGTCAATTGGTTGCTGAACGTAACCCAGCGTTACGCGCTGATGTGATGGTGCAGATAGAGCAGTTAGCCGAGTGTGATGTGAGAGTCGTTCCCGGTACTGCAACCGCAACAGAGTTAGAAGCGGGTGAAATCACCTTAACCGCAACCGCTTATGAATATGGTGATCTAGAACTTTCTGTAGGAGATAACGGGGCATGAGTAAACGACCAAACGCAGACTTTGTTGAGATTCTAAGTGAATCGGGTGTGCCTGTTACCGAAGATGAATTCGAAGCCAAGCTAAAACAAGAAGTCGTGGGAGCTGGCAGCAAGGTATCTAATGACTCTGAAATGTCACCGTTTTGGCGATGGGTTCGTGCTGCTGTAGTTACACCATGTGTGTGGCTGATCAGAACACTACTAGCAGAACACGTCATGCCAAATATGTTTGTGGCAACTGCAGAGCGTTGGGCTTTAGAGCTGAAAGCTTGGGAACATGACATCGAGCCGAAAGACGCAGAGAAAACACAAGGCAATATTACCTTAACTAAGGCGAACGTTGCTGATGCTGTCACGATAGAAGCGGGTAAGGTGATTCAAACCCTGCCAATTGATGGTGTGGTGTATAAGGTTCGTGTGCTTGCTGAAACAGTGATTGATGCGGGGCAGCTAACGGGCAAAGTGCTGGTTGAAGCATTCGAAGCAGGCGCAGCTTTTAACTTACCTGCAGGTTACTTCAATATCATTCCAGAAGAGATTCCGGGCATTGTCGATGCGGTTAACGAACCCGACTGGATAACCAAATTGGGTGCAGACGCTGAAAGTGAAGAAGAACTGGCATTGCGTATTCAGAACGCTTTCACCAGTTCGGGTGAATGGCATATTGACGATGTTTACCGCTCCATTATTTCCAGTGTTGCCGGGATTCGTAGCGATAACATCTATTTCAATAATACAGGTGAAGTGACGCCGGGCACTGCAGAAGCATTGATCTTGATGGAAGTCGGAGCAACACCGCAGCCCGTTCTTGACCAGTTAAATGATCACATTATGGCTAAAGGGCATCACGGCCATGGTGATGTGCTGACTTGTAAAGCAATTCCAGATACTGAGCACGATGTGATCGCCGATGTTGTTTTGGTGGCGAACTTAGACGAAGCAACCAAAGTTAACGAGCTGCTGGAAGTCGAAGACCGTATCAGGGCAGCATTTCGTGAGACTGCAGCTTATCCAGAAATGACCCGCGCAAAACCAGAAAGCCGCTTTAGCCTTTCTTTGCTTGGTACTGAAATTCACACCAATATGGCGCAGGTTGAATCGGTAAAGTTCACTGTAGGCGGAAAGGTTCAAGAGGACATTATCAGCGACCTAGAGCAGCCACGTTTGGAAACGCTAACGGTAAGGTAGTAAGCCATGTCTGAACCTCAAAGCTACAACCAAGAGCAACATGCACCAGAGTTACCGGAAACGGTTATTCCATGGTGGCAAGACGGCAGCACCACATCGGAAGAAGTCAAAGAACCGCATTTTCTATCAAAAGGCGTGTTTGCATTCTTCCAAATGGTTTGGGGTTGGCTGTTGTTCCCTCTTCGCCAAATGGATGCGCTGACATGTAGCGAAAACACCTTGGAGCTAATGGCTTGGGATAGAGACATCAAACGCTTTGAGGGTGAACCGCTTTCGCTGTTTCGTAAGCGAGTGAAATACGCTGCCGTGAATGCCAAAGACGCAGGCAGCGTTGCAGGGTTTAAGCGAATTTTTGAAAGGTTGGGCATTGGTATCGTTGAGTTTAAAGAACGTGAAGATGCAGTGCAGTGGGATGTTTGCACCATTGAACTAACAGACGGTGATATTTCCAATAACACCAAGTTGGTTCAAACACTGATTGAACAGTATGGCCGGACGTGTCGCCGCTACCGTTTTCAAGTGACGTTCCCAACGATCTTAACCGTTGCCAGTGGTGAGTTCTCACACAATTTCAGCTCGTTTCTAGCAGAGACTAAGCAAGCCGTTGAAATGAACGTGAAACCACAGCCAGTTGAACATCAACAACAAGTATTCATTGCCAGCCTTTAGTTGGTAAACATTTGTACAGGTATCTGGGAGGTACCCAATGAGCCAAACGGCAATCCCGCTCGAGTTTGAGCGTTACTTGCAAAATCAGATTAGTGTCGGTGATGCGCCAGACATGAACGAAATGATTTTTGCGCACATTCCGGGGCTAGACCCAAGTCAACCAATTAACCGTGAAAATGGTTTGCCTGATGTTTCGCTATGGGTTCACCAACAAGATATCGACCAAGTGGGTAAACTTGGTGACAACGCACTGGCGTATTCAGTTGTGATCCCCGGTACCGTTGCAGAGTTCACCTTTAATGCGATTTATCTACGTGACAAGAATGTGCCGAATTCTTGCGGGATGGTGGTGCACAAGGCCGAAGAAACCAAAGAAAACGGTATGGCTAGCACTAAGTCATTGGTGCAAGCCTATGACGGAGCCGCGCAAATCGCTGGAATGACTGTTGATGCTTCGACTTGGCAGATTGACTATCAAGCACGTTTGAAAGGTATCGAAGAAGACCACCGTTTGGCCTGCTTAGATAACTACGGTCACACGGCTTTTGTTGATGGGTTCGACGTAACCCAACAAGCTGACCCGAACAAATACAAAGTGACTCCTGGTGTTGTTTATGTCGGTGGTTTGCGTGGTGTGTTAACTGGTGAAGTTATTCAAACCATCGCGACTAAGCCAAACGGTTTGTATGTGGATGTCGTTCGCCAAGGTACCGCGCTGTCGGTATGGGAAAACAAAGTAACGATTGAAGTTTCTGAAACTGAGATAAACGATTATGTCGACGGTAACGGTGATCAGCATTATATCGCAAAACTGGCCGGACTTAATGCAGATGGTTCAGTGGTTGATTGGCGGGTTAAAGGTGGTTTGGATGAGCACGTGGCAGATAGTAATCCTCACTCACAATACACCCAAGCGAGCATTGTGCAGTTTTTACCATATGACCAAGAGCGTACCTATTCAGCTGGGGAGATATGTTACACCAAAGACCAAGTAACGGGCGAGTTGAGTTATTGGCAATGGTATTCAAATGTTGAATCGCTAGCAGGCAAGTCACCACTACTAGAGGCTAACCGTCATGTGGGTTGGTTAGACAGCAGCAAGCCGTTTTATTGGGTGCCGTATACTGGTGATCAGGTAGGTATGCCATTTTTTTGGCTGGATACTTTAGCTCCAGAGTGGGCAGTGATGGAAATTAATGTGGATTTACCAATAGCGGTTTATTGGCGTTTGGCTCGCAGATATAAATCGTTAGTATTTGAGCGTGAAGGCGTGTCTTATATCAACACGGGTGAAATTCGTGGTGAGTTCTTGCGTGTACTCGACCAAGGGCGAGGGGTTGATAATGATCGTCAAATATCGTCATATCAAGCTGGCACGAAGATAACGGGCGAGTTGGGTGATGTGTCTAGCATGAACGGTCACACTATACACAATATTAATAGGGTGTTTGGTGATCCCGTTTACGAAAGTGAAGCAGATTTTGACACTGGAATTCAATATGACCCTATAGGCCAAGAAACTCTTGTCCATAATCCACTTTTTTGGTGCACCGTACGTCCCAGAAACGTAGCTCGCCCAATGGCAATAGCGATTTAAGTTAAGGTGTGAGTATGAAAGATAAAATTTACTATCCAATAGACAAGCAAACAAGAGAAATTCTACCACATGTTAATGCAGATTATCGCGGCGGTATTTACCATATACCACGAGATGCTTTGCAGTCTGAACCATTACCACCCAAACAAGGCTTTGCTGTTGTCGCTATTGTTGATGATTTAGGTCTAGCCAGCTCAGAATACACTGAAGATAACCGTGGAACGACGATTTATGATGAATCAGATTGTACTAAGTCGGAAGTGGTTTCTGAACTAGGGCCAATTAGAGAGGGTTTTACGCCAGATAAGCCGTTAACTGCATTTGATGAGCGTATTAATGACGCTTGGGTAACAAACCAGAGCAATAAATACATTGTTGAATACGACCAAGTGGATAGTGCTCGTCGTGCAGCTTACCGTGAAGTCAGCGATCCTCTATACATGGAAGCATGGCGCAAAGAGTCGAAAGGCTTAGTTGATGAAGCGGCAGCGTTTAGACAGCAAGCTGATGCTGCAGTAGAGCTAATCCAAGCTGAACACCCTTGGCCGACTCCGCCAGAGGTCTAATGTATGTGGAAACAATCCCCACTTAGTTGGCCTAGTAGTTCACAAGCAATTCAAACTAGTGCCGAGCAGGTAACAGACCAAATCGGCACAACGATGAATGATGCAGTTAGCCGCTTAACTAACCTTGAAAGTGACGCCAGTTATAGACGTCACTCTTTAAGTGAAGAAGCGAGTGCGTTAATTGGATTGCGTGGTGATCTTGAATCTTTGTTAAGAACGGGCACTGTACTAACCGCCACACCTTACCAGTTTCAAGTTGGTACCAAGTTGGATTCGGGTTGTTACCTGAACCCGCAGGCAGTAGTCAAAGTGCTATCTGGCAAACTCCGTGATCATGCTGATAAGTACCGACCAAATGGTAATCTTCATTGTGTCGCGCTTATGGTGACCGCTTCACAGTTATCACAGTCCGCTAATCAGTTGGCGGATCTTGTTTCCGTGTTTCCTTTGCCAGATTGGTATCAGGTGGCTAGGCAAACACAGGCGCTAGTGACTAATGATACCGATAAGCTTCACCAAGCTGCTGCAATAGTCCAACCTCGTTTTAAACCTATGGCGAAACTCAATGCCAACCCATTGCATGAAGCTTTGCATTGGCAGGGGGCACAAATCGCCACACTAGAATCGTTAGCTGATGATGCAAGCAACGTGATCGGTAAATTGCAGGCACTGGCAGCAAAACGAGCCAGTAAGCTGAGTGATGTCAAAACCCAGATAAATGCACTGAAAAGCCTAAAAGGTAGTGTTTACGCTTTTTCTGTTACTGGGAGTGCTGAAAGTATCGCAACGCAGATTAGCCAAGCAGATACGCCAAACAATCATCAATTCACCGTGGCGAGTCTATTGCTTAGCCATGAACCAATGACCTTTTTTGAGGAGTTGCTATGTTAGCTCTCGATGGTGTGCCGGTTAACTTAGACTCGATGAAAGTTGAAATGTCGATGGAGTTAAAAGACCAAGACATGAGCGGTCAATCATCGGGTACCGATACGGCAGAGCAAGGCGATAAAGGTAAGAAACTGACCTTTAGTGGCCGTGTGCCTTTCACACATGTAGAAACGCTAACTCAGTTGTACTCGCTTGCATCGGACAAAGACGAAACCAATACACGCAAGGTTTATCGGATTGGTAATGATATTGCGTTAGCACTCAAGATTCGCAACGTGAAATTCACTGGCCGTATCAATGCGAGAGAGCATGAAACTTTGCAGGCTTGGAACGTCTCTTTTGAGTTGCGAGAGCACAACAGTGTGGCAGAGCAAAAAGAACAACGTGCCAAAGAGAAAACCAAACCAGAACAGCGAGAAAACACACGACTAAAACAGGCACTGAATAACGCAGAGGAAGCAACGCAATGAAGCTAGAAAAACGCCTGTTTATCAGTGGTGAAGAAGTAAAACTGGTAAGCAACATGGTAAGCCTAAAGCTATCACTAGGCAGTGTTGCAATCTTCGAAGTTGAAACCAAAGAAAAGCCAGAGCAGTTTGCGTCTGTACGTTTAGATATTGGTTATGAGAACAAAACCGCCCCATGGTTTGAGGGGTATATCGACAAAGTGCAACCTGCAGCTAATGGCTATCATAAAATTACGGTCAAAGAACTGGCTGGCATTTTGTCAAAACGTTGGGCGGTTAGCCTAGAGCACCCAACCGCTGAGCAGGTGATCGATGTTCTTTCAGATTTGACAGGACTTGAATTTAATTTGCCTGATGCGGATTACATCAAAACCACGATTCCAAACTTTGTTTGCCAAGGAACTGGCTATCAGTGCTTAGAGCAAATCGCAAAGGCGTTTTCTATTCCTGATTGTGTTTGGTTCCAACATACTGATCAGGTCGTGTACTTCGGTTCGTATCAAGATAGTCACTTCGACAATAAACCTATGCCGATACCGGAAGAGTTCACCAGTCGCCAAAGTGGTAACAGTGTCACCTTTGTTCCGTTTCCTATGCTAAGGCCGGGCAGAGTCATGAACGACAAGCGAGTTAATCGAGTTGATTTGATTCAAGATGAAATGACCGCTTATTGGAAGACAGGGCAATCAGAAGTGTCACCAAAGAAACGTGAAACGCTGCAGAACTTCCCTGAGTTGGCAGCAGGCTTTCATTTGCCTAAGTTTGGCCGTGTTGAGGTAGTAAGAGACACAGCGACGGCCGGGCAAGTTGCTGACCCATTCCGCCCAAGGTTTGCGGTAGATGTTCAGGTACTCGATGAAAACTTAAACCCAGACATTAATGTGCCTGTCTATCGTTCGATTCCATTGCCTGTTCACATGAGTGGGCATGAATCTGGATTGCTGTCTTACCCTCTAGAGGGAACATTAGTTGAAATCGCTTTCGCCTATGGTCGGAATGACCGACCTATTATTCGTGGTGTTTATGGCCGTGAATATGCGTTGCCGTCGATTGAGCCGGGAGAACAACTGCATCAGCAACGTGAAGAGGTTAGCAACCGAATTGATGCCGCAGGAAATACAACCCAGCAGACCGACCAAACGCAAAGCCAAAAAGCATTCGAAAAGCTAGACCAAGTAGAACGCTACCGTGGTGACTTTGGTCAGCACCATATTTTGGTTGATGAACACAGCATTGAAGAAGTGATCGGCAAAAAGCTTATTGAAGCACTCGGCGCAATTAACCTAATTGCAGGTGATGACATTGTGCTAGGCAGCTTGGGCAACATGCAAACCGCTACTGCTGGCGAATTGGTGGAGACTATCGGCAAAGTTCGCCGAAGTATTGCTGCTGATAACCAATGGCTGCAGTCACCAAAAACGTGGGTTGGATCGAAGCAAGAGAACGTCTTGATTCTATTGTCTGAACTTATGCAGGTAGTGAAAGAACTTGCCGACACATTGGCGACTCATACGCATAGTGGTGTCGTAGCTGGCCCGGCAACAACTAAAGCACCAGTTCAAGCGAGTGCCATTAGTGGGCATGGCTCGGATAGTTCCAACCTTAAAGGGCGACTCGACCCAATTACACAAACAAGTTAGCCCACAGAAACGCCCACAATCAACGCAGCCAAACGGCTGCGTTTCTTTATGTCTGCATCAAGGCAAAACCAGAACAACATTACTACGGGTCAAACAGCGACCACAGAGCCACGAAACACAACGGCCGGATGACAAAATCCGCACTCTCCTCACCCGCCTGCGCGGTTTTTCGATCAGTTTTTTTACAGTTTTTGAGTTATGAAAAATCAGGGTGTCAGAAAGCCAAGCGGATAAGGTGCAAAGCCTTTTGCTACAAGGGGATTCGAGGTGGGGTAAGCCCTCTAAAAATGGCTCATATAGCCCTATATAGAATTTCAGTCATTTCAGTTTTTTTCAGCAAATTGAAAAATTAACGATCAGAAAAGATCTAGTGACTGTTTGTAAGTTATTGATAAATAATGGTTGGGATGGTTTTTGTCATTGTTTTGATGATCTGAAAGGGATTTTTAAAGATCTCTTTTGTGTCTTGTTAAGCTAGATAGGGCAAGGCTTGAAAGAGAATTTTAGCGGCTTTACATTTTTTCAAAATAGAACAGCCAAAAAATCAAAACTCTCGTCGTTGAATTCGAGTTTATGGGGTGACGAAAAGCGGGTTTTCGTTTTGGAGTACGGGGAAGAGTAACGAAGTGCCGTGAAGTTATGGTGTGGACATTTTTGGGACAAACTCAATGTAATGAGATTTTATCTAATTGTTTTAATTGAATTAAATACTTAGCACTCAATAAGACCATATTTTGAATCATCCTAGTCGAGGTTAGGAACAGTAAGATTTATTCAGGCGGTGATAAACTCGAGCTTATCACCGACTCTCTGTGCACTTTATGTTTAATTATATTCTCATAATTTATTTCTTAATCAATGCCTTAGAAGTAATGAAACAGGGGAGGTTCGTGCATTAAAAAGTTTTGGTGGGAGATGTTCCAAGCGTAAGCGCCTGCCAAAGTGAACACCACATAATCCCCGATGTCGATGCGCTCTATGACTTGATTGCGCGCGAGGACATCTTTAGGCGTACACAGCTGACCGACCAAAGTCGCTGTCGTGTGGCCGATTGGGTTCGAAATCGGTGGGCGCTGCTGATTGTTTAGAATCACAAAAGGATGGTCATGGCTTTGGGCAACGGGTGTGCGAAAATGGTGAGTACCGCCACGAGCGATGACAAAGTTTTCACCAAGGTTTTGTTTAATATCCAGTACTTCCATTACGTAGTAACCGCAAGGCGCCGAAATATAACGTCCGCACTCGAAACGCAATACCCAATTTTGCATTTGTTCTTTGGCAATCAAAAATTCGAGTTTGTCGCAGAACTCACTCCACGGAAAATGCTGCTGAGGGTCTTGGTAATTGATGCCCATACCGCCACCGAGGTTGATGGTGAGCTCATCGAGTGAGTATTTCTGTTTCCAACCTTTTACAACTTGAAAATACCGTCCCATCAATGCTAAGTGACGGCTCACATCCAACTGATGCGACATTAAGTGGAAGTGAAAGCCTTTTAATTGGATTAATGGATAATCACGCAACAACATGATGGCGTTATCTAGCTCGGCTTCATCTAAACCAAATGGTGTTGGTTTGCCTCCCATGGCCAATTTGCTGAGCGTGATATCACCAATGTCGATGTTCATGCGCAGAAAAATAGACACGCTTCGGTTTAGTTTCTGAGTTAAGGCACCAATACGTTGTAATTCGGTGATACTTTCAACATGAATCGCATCCACATCCAGTTTAATCGCTTGTTCTAATTCGCTCACCATTTTGCCAGGGCCACCAAAGATCAGAGGCTTGTTAAGTAATTGTTGGTGAAGATGATTTAACTCACCGCCAGATGCAGCTTCAAACCCGTCAACATAAGGTGCTAGAGTACGCAATATCGGTTCAGAAGGATTCGCTTTGGCTGCATAAAACAACTCAACGTTTTTTGGCAGTACATGACGCATCCCTTTGATGTGATTTTCAAGTACGTTAAGGTCATAGAGATAAGCACACAATGGTTGTTCCTGTTGCTTGGCCAGTTGCTCTATTTCATGTTCAATGTGTGAAGGAAGTTGCAACGAATTAATCATGGCTTTCACCTTTGTTTCGAGTAGTCCATGGTGCTAACACTTGGGTATAGCTAGACTCTTTGTCAGCGTTTTGCATCAATCGAGTGGTAAAATTGTTTTTACTTGGGAAATATCCGCCATCGAGTAGTGATACTAATTCTGGTTGCTTGCCGTTGATAGACTGCCAGCAAATGACGGCGTCCCTCAATATATTCCACAACGCTTGCTCAAGTTTTGAGTTACCTTCAGAAATAAAGAAAACTGCCTCACTGATGTTGTTGATAAAAGTACAATAACCAATGCGATTCCACCCTTGCTCACGGCTGTAGTAAACCGATTGTAGGGCACGTTCAGATAATTGGTTTAAGGAGTCAGCTGGCCAAAACTCAGGAAGCAGTTTTGTGCCTTCTAAGTCGCGAATCCAAACGCAGCACGGCATGCCTTTGTCAAAGCCTATTAGCGTATTTTGTAAGTGGGGTTCAAATGCCACACCGTGTTTAAAGTAATAATTAAATACGCCCGGAATTAAGCAGTGCAAGTAGCGTTCGAACCATAGTGTTGCGACATCCTTGTATTGGCTTTGGTTTTCCTTGGCTTTTTGCTTTAACTCAGTGGCGATGCAACTATTACCATCTCGGTCGTAGGCAAAAAGCGCTCCGGCTAAAGTCGGCTCCAAGATATCCGTTTCACTTTGAGTGAAGTTTTCACGGTATAAAATACCGAATGATTCGCGAGCTTTTATTACGTCTTCATGTTCTAGCCCAGAGATGGACTCTAGATTTAACGTCGTTGCATAAGGTTCAGTCATGACCTTGAACACAGGATTACGAAGTTGTTCACTCTCTTTTATAGAGCGCAGAATAGAGGTCAATTGAACCGCACTATCGAGCTCATACCAAGCATTTTTTCGCACACAGTTGGTTAAACGCACGTTGATAGAAAATTTGGCAAACCAGTCCATATTCGGGTGGTAAAGCGTTCGTACAGATGACGTTGGTAGAAGTCTTTTGCCGCCTAGACCTAGAGGATTAATTTTGCCTTGGTCAATCGCACGCTTGACGACGGGATTTTGCAAAATGGTATAGCTCTCCCAAGGGTGGCATGGATAAAGTACTGTCGATTCAGAGTGACTCTTTTCGGGCGCGAGCTTGCCCAGCATTGTGTGTGGTGTTTTTCGCTTATCTGACTGCAATACATCAAGCAGTGTGCTTTCTACTTCAAACCAATACAGATGCACTTCTGCGCCAACTTCTGGTGAACAAATGAGCAAATCATCGATACTGACACCAGAGCGGCTCTTTGGCGTTGGGTGAAAAGAATGTCCCCAAATCAAAGATTGCTCTGAGGCGATAAATTGATTGTGATGCTGGTGGGTAGGCTCCGAATTTAGGAATTGTTCAGTAATCAACAAACTGTTTTCCATTTGCTCAATCAGTTCGTGATTAAATGGGATCACTAATGCTTGTTTTAGGTACTGTAGTAGCAGAGTCAGAGTTTGGGTTGCGTCCAATTTAGACCATCCAGCTCCTGATGTTTTAGACCAAGGCCTGTCAGCCAGTTTTACCTTGCCTAATTGGCTTATGTACTCAACGGGTAATACCAGCAGATCGCCTTCGTTAAGGCAGATCGCCACGAGCTGACTCGGGCTATAGTTTCTTTTTAAGGTCTGTGGGAGTGAGGCTGAACTAAAGCCCCACTTAACATGCTTATTTGGTATGGCGTATTCACGCAGATAACAATTTACTACGCCCATAATGGTATTAAGCTGGGCTTTTTCATGATTGAGCTGAGTTTTTTTATGGCCAAATAAGCCTATATTTTGTGTTAAGTTCTCAGTTGGAGATAATTGAGTGTTTAACATGTCGATGTCCAAATTTTGAATGGATGAGCAGCGCTATTGCTGTACAAGCGCTGATCAGACTAGAAAGTAAGAAAAGAACCTCAAGCCAACCCAAGCTCGAGATAAAAGAAGCACTTAACCCGGCTGCAACTCCCCCCCATTTAGACATTGCATCAAAGCGTGAGAATATCTTGCCGCTTTGCTGCCTGTCGATTTGGTCTGCTAAAGCTTTATGTAACCCTTGATAGCAACAGACCATGCCCAATCCAAATAGAATACGAGCGATGATCAACACCTCTTGGTAAGGTAGGAGGTGCATCAAAGTACTGATTGAGAGCAAACCAAAACCAAGAAGCAAAGTATTGAGCTTATGATGACGATTGAGCCACTCAGAGAAAGTCTGTGCTTTGCTGATAAAAACTAAGTAGACACCATGTGGAAGAGCGTACAGAAAGCCGATCCATGCTTGGTTTGTCACACCAAATTTCTGCACGAAAGGCGAGAAATAGGGGAAGGTGACAACCATAGCAAATGCAAAGCAAAACTGCGTAACGAACACCCAATACAGAGAGTGTAACGAAGCGTTTTTGTTATCATGTTGCTGACCTTTTTCTTGGCCTTGAGCATTAGGCTTAGCGATAGTATCTGCTGGCAATGTCAAAGTGAACGTCATGGCAATCAAAGGCAGAACAGATAGCCAAAGGTAAGCGCTGAGCGGGCTGGTTTCCGACAAACTCCACCCCAACCCGATTGGCGCGATGATCAGCGCCAAGCGAGCAGAGAGTTGAGTCTTATTAAGAGAGGCTCCGAGAGTTTTTGCATCTTTAATCTGGCTAGACAAATAGCTATTAGAAGCCGCCATTGTGCCGCCAAAGGTTCCTTGAATAATAAGACCAAACACAAACATTGTTAGGTTGTTTGCCAAGCCACATAGAGCAAAACCGGCCGCTAGTCCGAGCTGAGCACGCAATAAAGAGCGACGTCTGCCATATTTATCGGCAAATTTCCCCCAAAATCGCGCAGCCAAAGCCGTGCAAAAGGTAGGCAGAATAAATAGGGCACCTGCCCAATTTGCATCAATGTGTGCGCCAAGGGTGGGTAATACCATTGGCAAGAACAAAGGCATTCCTAGTGCTGAAAATGCCGCAATAAAGTGGCAAAGCAGCACGCAATATATGAGTTTGGTCATGATGGATTAGCTCACGTTTTTCTTTATGGTCTCTAAGTAAGCTTTTTGTGCTATTTCACTATTAAGCAGCAAGAAGTTAGGCGCGGATAATCCATAGAACTTGTTTATATCGCTAGCGCCCGACGCTTGTTTGGATAACAAGCTGCCAGAGCTTAACAAGTACTTGGCGTACAAGTATGGCGAATCAAACAGCATCTCTTTAGCAAGCTTGATGTCGTGGCCCTGACTACTAAGCTGCTCAAGCTGCTGGGAAAGGCTATCAGCGACTATCTTGTAGAGGAAAGCCGAGCTTGTAATGCCTTTAGCGGCCATTGCTTCGATAATAGCGGCAATGTCGAGCTGCAATGTAATCGTGGTAAACATCTGACCAAGCGCCAGTTCATTGCCGACCCTGATACGCTGGTCTAAAAGCTGCTCGCACTTTACAGGAGCGGCTTGCTCATAGGCTTGAAATCGCTCTGGCCAAATGCGCGCCGCATCATTGTCTTTCATAGCTAAGGTCATCTTACCTTCGTCATTAAAAGCAATGATGGCGTTCTGTTGGTTAGACTCCAGCGCGATCCCATAGCGAATCCATAGAGTAAGATGAACCTTAGATAACAGCTCAACGTAATCTTTGAACCAAGCTAAAGTATCTTGCTTGTAATATTGGTCCGCGAGGTGCTCTAAGAACAGGCGTCCATCTGGCATTGGACTTGCGAGTGCGGCAACAGGGACAAGAGCTTTGTCTGATGAATGCTTGAGCGGGTATTCTCGCACTATGTAGGCGAAACTTTTTTCCTCGCCAACATGGCCCCCGTGTTTTTCATTGCAATGAAAAAGTGAGCCTTGCAGATCATTATCGCTTTGCTCTAGATGGGTGAGTAAACGTTCAAACCAGTGCCCATCATAAATCGTTGATGGCTTGATAAGGCGAACGTTTTTCGTCCCCAATGAGCGCATGATAAGCGGCACCTTAATGTGAATATGCGGCGCTTCATTCACCACCACGGTACGCACTGATAGAGTTGGGGTAACCTCAAGGTATGAATTTGGCGCAGCTATGATGCCCTCTGGCAAAGACTCTAGACTTTGCAGCGTTAATGGATGAGCTGGAAAAAGTTCATGGCTTAAAGCAAAGTCGCTTGGAAGGCCAACTTGTTCCATAGTCGGCCAGCATTCTGGCTGAGAACTTGTTAAGCTGACGAGTGACTTGCCAATGGCTAGCCAGCGCAAAGCAAAACTTTGGGCAAACTCAGGTGCGTATTGCGCAAGATCGTCATCACTTAGACCGAATTTAGCCCGAGCGGTCGGATAATAGGGATGATCAAGGTAGGAGGCAATTTGGTCGGCGAGCAGTAATTTCTGACCCCAGTTATCTAATTGGGAGATTGGCTGCATCAAAGACTCAGAGTGCTGCTTGAAAGCATCATCACACAGTGCCTTGTGTTGCTGCGCGCATTCAAGCTCTTGTAAGTAATTATCGAGTAATGAATGAGAACTTTTATGAGCACAGGCTTTGAGCAAACCAATCCAATCTTGATAATGGTATTGATGTTCAACTTGACCATTTTTTTCGATAATCCATCCTTTGCAATCTTCCCCAGCAGGAGAGCTATATACCCAGCGCTGCATGTAATAGCTGGCTGTGACGGGTAAGTAGAGAGTAAAATCCGAACTATCGAAAATCGCCCATACCTGATCTACAAAGTGAGTCGCGGTATTGACGTCTTCAGGGAGATGCGTCGTAAATTGGCTTTGCGAAACTAAGCCAAATAAATCTTCTCTTAGGCAGGTATCAATAAGACGCTGAGTTAGGTAAGAAGCATTGTTGTTCATGCGTTTACCTCGCTCGCTGGCTTGAGATCAAATTGAGAGATGGTTTTTTTCAGTGTTGGCTCTAGGTTTTCTCCAGACGGTGAAACGACGGAAATTCTTGCCAAATAATCTTTGTTAGAGAAGCTTTGTGTAAAGTTTTCACCCACTTGTTTTAGCACTTTCTGCTGGATGACAATATCGTCTTCGTGCTCAAGAAAAGACGTCGAGGTACCTTCAATAATGCCGCTTCGGTCTGCTACCACGTAATGTACATTTGCACTGCCATTGATCTGAAATTCACTGTCGAACTCTTTTCCTAGATGAAGGTTTAAGATGGTGCTGAACCAATTCCCCTGGCTGAGGTTATCAAGTAAAAACTCTTTACCGTCACCAACACTTCGATAATTGATTTCAACCAATACAGGGCCTGACTTTGTGATGATGAACTCGCTATGACAAACCCCCAAACCTACGCCAAACTCCTTCAGCTGTCTGACGCACTCGTCTCTAAATTCGATACTAAGAGGGCCATTCCATGTTGCTGCTGTCTCAATAAAGAAAGGAGGCTCAGCGAGTTCAACATCAAACCCACCAAGAGCGGTGATATTTTTTCCGTCGCCCAGTGTCTCGACCGAGATCACCGTACCCTCTAGAAAAGCCTCTACTAGGATTGGGTTTGTCGGGTGTTTTTGCCAGAAATGCTCACAATAACTTTCAAGCTCGCTTTTAGAGTTACAGCGCTGAACGTCAATGCTGGCGACACCTTCTTTTGGCTTTGCGACGACTGGGAAGGGAAAATCAACCACAGGTACGCTGCCTGAATATAGCAATTGACTGGCTACATTTGGTAACAGTTTTTCGCTGAGTACTTGCCGGGTTAGATGTTTGTTCTTCGCTTTTAGCGCCACTTTCCAGTCTTTGGCGGGTAAGCCAAAAAACTGTGCGCAGATCGCAGTAGAAGTTTGTAAGTGATCGCTGTTACTAAAAATAGCACTCGGTTGTAGCTGGTAGTTGGCGATGGTCTCGATAAGCTCTAGCGGATTAAATACGTCACATTCAAGGATCTCATCAGGGCTGAACCGTTTGTCATTCTTGCTCAATTTTAGATGGTTGAATTTATGATCTGTGATCAAGATTACCTCAAGACCCATCGCTTTTGCTGTCGGTACGAAGCCATGAGTCACTGCGTCATTTACGACGTGAGTTACGATAATAATCGTAGGTTTCATGGGGGGCTTTCCTAAATTTTAAAACGTTGTTGTCGTCTGCTCACGACTGGCTTTCAAATGGTCTCTTTCGAGTTCTGTGGAAAGAGAAGCTTTCTAATTTATTGTTTTATTGATCAATCTATCAATTTTTGTTTCTTACACTATAGATAAAAAAATAAATATTGCAAATATAAATGAGATTTGTTTTCATTCGCGTCGTGGTGGTTATATTAATAAAAAACGGAATTAGAAATGAACATAAGACTGACCTTGTCCCCCTTAGCTTTCGCTATTGGAGGAGTCTTGGCGACAATGGCACCAAACGCAGTTTCGCAAGAACAAGAGGCGGCAGACGAAACCTTGCAAGTTATAGGTCACCAGTACCAAGGATATGCGGAGAATATGCCTCAATCTGGGACGAAAACAGATGTGGATTGGTTAGATGTTCCGCAAGCTGTCTCTGTGGTAACACAAACCGAGATGGAAGACAGAGGCGCTGTGCGTTTAGTCGATACTCTGGATGGTGTAGCAGGGGTCAATAATACCTTGGGAGAAGGCAGCCGAGACCAGTTTGTGATCCGTGGTTTTGATGCGCTTAATGATATGTATCGTGATGGCATGCGTGATGATGGCACCTTACAATCCTACCGTAGTCTTGCAAATATTGAGCGGGTTGAAGTGGTCAAAGGTCCAGCAGGCGCACTTTATGGGCGCGGTTCTGCGGGTGGCATTATCAACTTGGTCACTAAGCGAGCAAACGGTGATAACTTCACAACCGTCAAGGGCAGTGTAGGCAGCAATAGTCAGTTTGTTGGCCAACTGGATAGCTCGATGGCTCTTTCGGACAAGGTCAATGGCCGTATCAACCTAGAACATCGACAAGCCGATTCTTATGTTGATCATGTAGATTCGAGTGATTTCTTTATTGCTCCGACTATTCGTGTCATGCCCAGTGAAGGCCACACTATCGACTTTGATGTTGAATATGCGCACCAAGAATTGGTGCCTTATCGCGGCGTTCCATCCAAAGATGGTAAACCTGTCGACGTATCTGAGAGTACTTTTTACGGCGGTACCAATGATTATCAAGAATCAGATAGCCTGCGTCTTGGAGTGAATTATAAATGGCTGCTAAACAGCGAGTGGACTTGGACAAACCGCGCTGCTTATAACCATATTGAACTTAAACAGAAAGGGACACGTCAAGTAGCGGTAACAGGGAGTGAAGTTTCTCAAACAGTCAATAATTTTGGCTACGATCCACGAACAGCCACAACACTGCAATCTGAGTTAGTGTGGGAAAGCCACTCTAACCAAATGATGGTAGGTGCTGACTACAATAAGATCAATATCGATTTCATTTCAGCCACAGATAAAGGTTTACCGAACAAAGATATTTACAATCCTGTCTCTGGGCCAACACCCGATCCCGGTTTCAACCCGTCACGTGACAATACCACCACCACAGCAGGTATTTACCTTCAGGATGTATATACCCTAGGCGATCTATCGGTTATCGGTAACATGCGCTACGACGCGATGAAACTTGAGCAGCAAAAAGTCGGCTCAGCAAAAGAGAATCTTGACGATAACAAAGTCAGTTATCGTGGTGGTTTGGTTTATCGCATTAGCAGTGATATGTCGGTGTATACGACTTTGGCCCGTTCATGGCAATTACCCTATGCAGGAATTTATATAAGTCCTACATTAGCTGAATTCTTTCAAACCGATCTCAAAGAAGTCGGCGCAAAAGCTTATCTACTCAATAATGCCTTGATGCTAAATGCTGCTGTGTTCCAAATTGACCAAGAGCAACCTCAAACTAATACAAACGGTGATGTGACTAGAAAAATCGACCAACAGCACCAAGGTTTTGAGCTTGAGGCACGCGGTCAAATCACAAAGCAATGGGATGTCTCTGTCGGCTATAGCTATCTGGATGCCGAAGTCAAAGCAACCGGCAAAAAGCCCAACGATGTGTCCGATCATCTGTTTTCACTTTGGAGTAGCTATCAGCTTGATGACAACTGGCGTATGGGTGGCGGCGTGAAATATGTCGGCGATCGTTATGCCGGTGATAACGAATCAGTTGCATTAGGTGACTACACCACAGTTGACTTGATGGCAGCGTATACAACGGGCCGTCATAAAATTCAAGCCAATGCTTATAACGTACTTGACGAGAAATACATTATCGGCACTACAAACGGTACCAGTGGCTTGAATCAAGTGGGTTACGGAGCCCCAGCAGAATTCATGCTTAGCTACGGATATCAATTCTAATCTTTCTCAGCATATTAGCGAATTTTTGGCCTCAACTTGAGGCTATTTAGCCCATGGGATCAACGTCTAGATCTTGGTCCTACTTTGCCTTTAAAGGAGATTTCCATGTTTAATCAGAACTTGGATAGTAAACCTCAGACATCAGCACCAAAACAAGCGCAGCAGACACTGCGCCTAAGCGTGCTGGCAACCACCATCGCTTCAGTGACTTCTATGAGTGCAATTGCTGCTAATGACACTCAAACTACCGAGGTTGAAACCCTTGTCGTAAAGGGCAGTTTGATCGGCCACTCTGAGCTAGAGGATGTAAAAGAGTATCCTGGCGCTCGCAACATTTTGACTCAAGATCAAATTAAGAAAACTTCCGCGTTATCGATTGACTCGGCGCTGCAAAGTGTTCCTGGAATTAAAGTTCAAGACGAGACAGGCACAGGTGTTTTACCTAATATCTCGGTCCGTGGCTTGAAGGCCAGCCGAAGTGGTCATGCACAATTTCTTATGGATGGCGTACCCCTGACTCTGGCTCCCTATGGCCATACAGGGCAATCTATTTTCCCAGCCACGATGGCGACGCTTGATAGGATAGATATTGTACGCGGCGGCGCGGCTGTGCAGTACGGACCCAATAACGTCGGTGGCGTGATCAATTTAGTGACCAAACCCATTCCACATCAATGGCAAACTGAAATCAGTAACCGTTTGACTGTTTTTGAAGATGGCGACACGCCACTGAACGATGTTTATCTGCGCACGGGTGGCTGGCTAAGTGATACGCTTGCACTTCAAGTGGAAGGTAACTTCTTAACCGGTGAAAGCTTTCGAGAGCACTCAGATACGGATGTCACCAACTTCCAAGCTAAGTTGCAATGGCTACTAAGCGACACTCAAGAGCTACAGGCCTTCGTACAACGCTATGATGCTGATACCCAAATGCCAGGCGCTTTAGCGCCAGCCGATTATGACAATGACCGCACCCAATCTAAGCGTCCGTATGATGAATATCAAGGGGAGTCGACACGTTGGAGCTTGAAGTATTTACATGATCTCACCATCGCAGACGGCGGTGAGCTAGAAATACTGACTTTTGGTCACAACTCAGACCGCCTCTTTAAGTGGGGGTACATTAGCACTAAAGGCGAGAACTGGGCTGATCCTTCGCAACCCTCGACTGATATCCGCAAGTCACCACGTCAGTTCGCTGTTTACGGTGTTGAGCCTAAATTGGCCGTCTACATTGCTGGCCCTAGCGTAACGCAAAACTGGATCTTTGGCACCCGTTACGTCAACGAAGATATCGATTATAAATTAACCCAAACTTCAATCGCGCAAGGCTCAACTAGTATAGAACGTGATTGGCACCTAGACACTGACGCGTTTGCGGGTTATGTCAGTAATGAAATTGGCTTTTTTAACGATAGATTCAAAGTCACGCCGGGCATTCGTTATGAGTCCGTCAATATGACATTCGATGATTTTAAAGACTCGACAAGCACAGATAATAAGGTTACTGAGTGGTTACCTGGCTTAACGCTTGCATATAATCTTACCGATCAATGGGTCGCCTATACCAATGCGCAAAAGTCTTTGCGTGCGCCGCAAATCGCCTATATCCGTGGCAAGGGCGAAGAGGGCAGTGAGCTTGCTTGGAACTATGAGTTAGGCGCTCGCTATACTCAAGATTCCACCAGTTTTAATGTTGCCCTTTACCGGATTGATTTTAAAGATCAGTTGGTATGGAATTCCACCACTCAATACTTCGACAATGTGGGTAAGACGCTTCATCAAGGGGTTGAGCTTTCAGCACGCTACGTTCCCGAATCTCTGCCTGCCTTGAGTTTAGGTGGCGGCTATACCTATTTGGATGCGACGCTTGAAGAAGGTGAGAACGAAGGCAATCAACTGGCTCATACCTCTAAACATCAGCTTAACTGGGATGCCACTTATACCTTTAGCAAGTTAGAAACGACTTTGTCTGGATATTATTTCAGTGATGCATACTCGGATGAGGCAAACACGGTAGAAGAAGATTCCATCGGTAAAGCGGGTAAAATCCCTGCCTATATGGTGTGGAATTTGAACATAGGTTCTGATTTGTACAAGGATGAAAACAGCAAGCTGCGGATGAATTTGGGTGTCAATAACCTATTTGATGAGGATTACTATTTCCGAGGTATTGATACTAGCCCAACAGGGCGCTACCCAGCGCCAGGTCGAACCTATATTTTGGATCTTAATTACCAGTTTTAACATTTAAAACTCTGAAACTATTGACAAATATACAGTCGCCAATACTCTTGGCGACTTTGATGGTTTTAGCGTTAAAGGAAAGTTAGCTATGAATAATCACGCTCGACGTTTGTTACCACATAAGCGATTAGGATCTGTTTTGGCTTTGTTGGTGGTTACTTTATCTTCTTTTACAACTTCAGCTAGCCCTAGAACGATACGAGATGAGCAAGGCTTGTTTGAAATTGATACCACGCCGCATCGTGTTGTGGTGTTGGAGTTTTCTTTTGTCGATGCATTGGCTGCGGTGGGCGTGTCACCTGTCGGCGTTGCCGATGATAACGACGCTTCTCGGGTGATTCCGGCGGTGCGCAAACTCATCAAACCATGGAAATCTGTGGGTATGCGCGCTCAACCAAGTTTAGAAGCGATTGCGGTTTTAAAACCGGATTTGATCATTGCGGATGCTGAGCGCCACCGCACGGTTTTAAAAGATTTGCAACGAATCGCGCCTACGCTACTTCTTAAGAGTCGAGGGGAAACTTATCAAGAGAACTTAGAGTCGGCACGCAAAATTGGCGCTGCGCTTAATCAGCAGTTTGCCATGGAGCAAAGAATTGAGCGCCACCACCAAACCATGGCGGAATTTAAGGGGCATTTTTCTCTCAAGCAAACTATTCAATTTGCCGTGGTGTCAGACAAAGGTATGTGGCTACATAGCCCAGCCTCTTATGCCGGTGGCGTGCTGACAACATTAGGGATTTCAAGTCCTATCAAAGAGCAAACCAACAAAGCGTACCTGCCGACCAGTTTCGAACTCTTGCTAAAAACCAACCCAGATTGGCTACTTTTGGGGGCTTATTCCCACCCTAATGTGATTAATGATTGGCAGAAAAATCCACTGTTTAATCTACTTACATCGGCAAAAAATAAACGCCTTGTTGAAGTGTCACCTGAGCTTTGGTCACTAAATAGAGGTATGTTGGCCGCTGAGCAAATGGCAACAAACCTTGAGCAGATTTTGGACCCCTCATGAGTAATGGGGTACTGTTAAACTGCGGGCTTGACGTTAAGAATACACACTCGCAGAGTTTTGCTTGGCGAGTCATTTTGTTGGTCGGATTGGTATCGAGTTTGGCTTTTTGTGGCTACATTGCTTCTATGCTGGGCTGGTCGAGTTTTACACTGACCGCTTCCGACTTGATTGAATATTGGTTTGCGTTTGATGAAGCTAATATCACGCACCAGATATTAGCCACGCTCAGAGCGCCAAGAGCTTATTCAGGGCTATTAATTGGCGCAGGCCTCGCTGTGTCAGGCCTTCTGATGCAAGGTTTAACCCGAAACCCTTTAGCGTCTCCTTCAATTCTTGGTATTAACGCAGGTGCCGCGTGTTTTATGGTGCTTGCGTCTATTGGTCTGCCTATCCTCTCTGAGCTAAACCCTATTATTAATGCAGTTTGTGGCGCTTTACTAAGTGGCATTACTGTGATGCTTCTTGGCGGCTTTTTCTCTGCTCGCTCTCACCCTTTGCGCCTAGTGTTAGCTGGCATTGCAATTAGCGCGCTTCTTGTTGGTATCACACGAGCGGCATTGATCCTTGGCGATGATATGGCTTATATCGTATTACATTGGCTGACTGGATCTTTATCGACCCTAGACAATAATCAATGGCAGCAGCTTTGGCCGCCAGTGTTAGCTGGATTGATATTAGCTTTAGGTCTCGCTCGTAATCTCAATGTGTTGGCGTTGGGGGATGAAGTCGCGATTGGCTTAGGGAGTAATATCTGGCTCACTCGCGTGTTAAGTGGAACCGCGATTGTATTGTTGGCTGGTTCAAGCGTTGCGATTGCTGGCCCAATTGGTTTTGTTGGCTTGTTAGTCCCTCATTTAATTCGGCCGATTATTGGCCACAACTATCATTTGTTGATCCCTATTTCAGCGCTTGCTGGCGCGGCTCTTGTGGCCTGGTCAGATGCAATATCAAGAGCCATTGCTTTTCCGACCGAAACTCCTGTTGGGGTGATCACTGCTTTACTTGGTACGCCATGTTTTATTTTGCTTGCGATGAGGAGAGCCTGATGCATCACAGGACAAAACTATTTTTCTTATTTGGCCTAGTTATGTTGGTGGCATCCACAGGTCTATTTGTGGGTGCTGCTTCGCTGAGCGTGTCACAAGTGATTGAACATTTGCTTGCATTGTCGAGCGATGACTTTGTGATTCATCAGTACCGATTGCCACGCGCTCTTCTTGCGATTAGTGTCGGGGCCGGTCTTGGACTCTCTGGCGTGTTGGTGCAAGGCGTTATATGCAACCCATTGGCTTCTCCTGATCTGATGGGCATTAGTGCTGGAGCGGGTCTTGCGGCCACAATTTGCTTAGTTCTGTTTCCAAGTGCGCCGGTGAATATTTTGCCTTTGGTTGCCATGTTGGGTGGCATTTTGGCGGCGGGACTGATTGCATTATTGGCTTGGTGGTCGCAACCAACACCTGCAAAACTTGCCCTAATTGGTATTTCAGTTAGTGCGTTTCTGGCAAGCGGGATCGACTTTTTACTTATTACCAATCCTTTAGAAATTAATACAGCAATGGTTTGGCTCACCGGCAGTCTTTGGGGCAGAAATTGGCAGCAAGTGCCTTTTATTTGGGGGGCCTTAGCCATCTTGCTGCCGTTTGCTTTTTGGCTAGCGTGGCGTTTAGATGTCATGGGACTTGGCGAAGAAAGTGCAACCACGCTTGGGATAAACCCAAAGCAGGTTCAGGTTTTTGCGCTTATATCGGCCGTTTTACTTGCTAGCATTAGTGTTTCAGTTGCTGGAACCATCAGTTTTGTCGGGTTACTTGCGCCACATTTAGCTCGTTTGTTGTTTGGGCACAACCATAAAATGTTGATCCCTGCTTCCGCGCTGATCGGCGCTATTGTAGTCACATGTGCCGATGGTCTCGCTAGAGGTTTGCAGCCGCCGATTGAACTACCTGCAGGGGTACTTACCTCTGTGATTGGCGCACCTTATTTTATTTTTCTTCTTTATCGTTATCGAGGTTGGTAACCATGCTTGAAACCAAGAACCTTTCCGTTGCGTATGGAAAACAAACCATTATTGCCAATCTGTCTGTGTCTATCCCCAAGGGAAAAATCACTGCTTTGGTTGGGCCAAATGGGTGTGGTAAATCGACCTTGTTGAAAACCCTTGTAAGGATTAATAAAGCCAACTCAGGTGAAGTGTTTCTTGAAGGCAAAACATTGTCTAGTTATGGCGATAAAGCTCTAGCTCGTTCCTTATCCCTGTTACCACAAATACTGGTGAACCCTGAAGGTATTACGGTTCGAAAATTGGTCGAATATGGGCGTTCTCCCTATGTTTCGCATTGGGGAAGGTTGGATCAAGATGATAAAAATATCGTTGAACAAGCAATGCGTGACACAAGTGTTCTTGAGTATGCTGATAAAACCTTGGATTCTTTGTCGGGAGGGCAGAGGCAAAGGGCATGGATTGCCATGGTGGTAGCGCAAGATACGGATGTGGTAATGTTTGATGAGCCAACGACGTACCTAGATATGTCGCATCAGGTTGAGCTAATGAAATTGATCCAGCAAATGAATGCCAAAGGGAAGACTGTGGTAGTGGTGTTACACGATCTCAATCAGGCGTGTCGCTATTGCAATCATTTAGTGGTGTTAAAGCAAGGGTGCATTGTTGAGCAAGGTTCACCTGATGAGGTGATGACGGAAACATTGCTTAATGATGTTTTTGATCTAAAAGCTAATGTGTTTCGAGACCCGGTCTCAAATACTCCAATGTGCGTGGCGGTTTAGAAAAATCTAATTTAATGCTATTGCTGATTTTTACTATTTTTTTCACTCAATAGTAAACTATCCGGATAATATAGGGTTCCTTAAACATATCTCTTAGAGCTGTCATATGGTAGATTTTTAATTGATATGTTTAACATTTATTAATTGGAGCTATCGAGCAGATGTTAGTAGCGAGATGTGTTGTGTTGTGGTTTGCGCTGCTTCCTCACGTAGTTTTTGCTTTGGGGAATACCCATATTGAGTCTTTCAGTAAGGCTAAACAGTTGATGCAGAAAGAGATCTTTGTTGGTGATGCGATTCAGCGTACTTTGTATTGTGATGCGTCGTTTAATATCAACAAGTACGTCACTTTGCCAGAAGGTTTTACGACCGACAAATATCGTGGACGTTTAAATAAATGGGAAGCTGAACATATTGTCCCAGCAGAGAACTTTGGACGAGCTTTCCCTGCTTGGCGTGATGGACATCCTGATTGTGTTGACAGTAAAGGTAAGGCATTTAAAGGCCGCAATTGTGCGTCTAAAGTGAGCAAGGATTATCGTTTAATGCAGGCTGATATGTTTAACTTGTATCCAGCAATTGGTAGTGTTAATGCACAAAGACAAAATTATAATTTTGTTATGTTGGCAAATAGTACATCAAGTTTTGGTAGTTGTGATATGAGAATTGACGCTAAAAAAGTACAACCACCTGAGAATGCACGAGGAAAGATAGCGAGGGCTTACCTTTACATGGAAGCTGTTTATCCTATTTATCAGATGAGTGGTTCCCAACGTAAGCTTATGAATGCTTGGGATAGTCAATATCCTATGACAAACGTTGAATGTGAAATTGGTAAACGGATAAGTGCAGCGCAGCAGTCATCTAATCCTATACTTGAGCAGCGTTGCCCTTTATAAATGACCACCCCTAATATGGTATAGAGGGGTGGTTATTCGTTGACTTAATTAGTCGATAATATAGTTAAAATGGACTCTCGATAAGGTAATCAAAGTTTGGACTTTGGTTGCCTGCCGCATCAAATCCATACACACAAACTTTTAGTGGTACTGATTGGATACGGATAGGGTTTCTTCTATATTGAATATAACGAGCATCATCACAGTCAATCTCGTCTGGGTTGCCCCAAGCTAGCCAGTAATCAGAATATTCAGGAACCATAAAGATAGGTTCAAAGCCAATAGGTGTCACGTTAAGTATCGGCTTGGTTGAAGGGGCTGTATTATCGACTTGGACTTGGACTACATTTGGTGCAGATGCATTATCATTTTCCCCTATGATGCAGTATTGATGAATGCCTTCTTTGTTGATATCTATCTTGGTTTCGCTGAAGTTGACTTGGCTTGCGTCTATTGGAGCGCTGTAGCCTGAAAGATCCTGACAAGTTTGAGTGTTATCAGATATTAAGATGTTTTTATAGCGTATTTTACTTTCGCTGTTGACGGTGAATTTCCACTGTTTATACCTAGAGTTCTCACCACTGAATATGTAAGGGTAGTTAGCGATATTGATGTTGCTGGACTTAGGTAATGGACAGCCTGGACTATTTAATGCAAAGGTTCCGCTTGAATTGAAGCATTGCTTTAGGTCTTGAATAGGAACAACGTAATTCTTGTTTTTCTTAACGTGAGCACCTTCGCCATCAACCGCGCAAGGATTGCCACTGTAGCAAGTTTTTCCGACAGCAGTATTAGTGGTGGTGTTAATTAGTCCGACCATGTTTTGATTGTTATCGAATACTGGTGATCCTGAGCTTCCTGAAGAAATCCCTTGGCAGTTATTCTCATTAAAGTCATACCAATGCCAATAGCCTTCAATCACATTAAATGTATCTCCAGATTCACAATGTGATAGCTGTAATGCCCCGACGTCGATAGGAACACCAGCAACGGTTATGGCTGTTTCAGAAGGTAGCGAATCTTGGGAAATCCGATAGGGTGTTAAGCCTTGCGCGATTAATTGAGCGACAGTTTGATCTGACGATAACACTGAGATATCTACCCCTTTCATCGTTGAGTACAAGACTTTATTAATGCCAACTGAAATTGTCTCTCCAGCCTCTATTGAGTCTTGGAAGTAGTTAAATTTAGCCGTGTAGTTTACAGCTTTTCCCACAGTTACATCGTTGCTTGCTGAAGAGCTAAAAGCATTTTGGCTACAGTGCCCATTCGATAGGAAAGTGGCTGGTGCATTGATATTGTCGCTAAATTGTACAAAAGATAATGTACAAGTCATGTTGCCACTGAGTTTACCTATAGAGCGATAGAATGAGTTTCCACCGCTTTCGGGTAATTCCGTATTTTGGGTCGCCGAGACAAAGGGAGAAGTAAGACAAAGTGCGGCGATATAAAGTGTATGTTGTTTCATTAACATGCCTCTAAAATCAATATTGTTAGGAATGGATAGGCAATGAACATGCAAAAAGTACTTGCTCACTATTTTATGATTTGGAATCTTTTTGGTTAAGCTTGTGGTGTTGGTTGCTCCGATTTTGGTGTGTGAATATCAGGTGCATATAAAAAATAATGTCTTTACTTGTATGTTGGCTTTTTCATAAACAACTTATTTATATGCAGCTTTAATCTTTTTGTGTTTTTAGGCAATTGGTTGTTTTTTGGAGTTTGGAACAGGCTCAGGCTTTTTGAATCCTAACAACTGCCTGTTCAATGAAAGATTGACTTGTAGAGATAAATAAAAGGCTGGCGCAATATCTTCATCCAAGCATCTGGTTATCAGGGCTCACCGTACGAAGAGCCCTGAGATTGACACTAGACTAGTTCTTTACCTTCTTTTTTAGCTTTGCGAATATCTCGATAAAGGCTGACACACAAAAGCACCATAACGCTCAGCGCCATTACAGGCCAAATTAGGACATATAAAGTTAATGCTAGACTTGACATTGTGGTACTCCTTCTAGCTCTTTACCGCGTGTGTCTGCCTTATTAAAGGAAACAACATCATTACCAATACTATTGAAATCAAAGTGCTCTTTAGATCTCAAGCTTAGCACTACGCACACTAGGGTACTGGCACCATAAGCGGTCATTGAACTTAACAATACGGGGTAATCACGTAGTGAATCTAAAGCAAAAGGTGCGATGCTAATAAAAGCAATGCCTCCAATGATACAGGCTGCTCTAAAACCAAAGAATCCAAATGCCATTAAACCAATCACAACGCCTCCCCCCATAGATGCCATCCACTCGAAGAACAAGGCTGCTAATCCTTGCAGCTCGATGAACTCAAACCGAGTAATGATAAACATCCCAAAGCCGGTAATGGCAGCACTGGTAAAGGCGAGATTACTCACTCGGTCCCAATATAGGCTTGCTATCACAGGGAAGACTATCGCCCCCCAGAGGGCTCCGACAAAGACCAGCATGGTCAAAATATCAAACTTTAAACATGCCAGTAGCATGGCTGAAAAAGTGGCTGTAACCATAGTCAGACGACCAATAAAGAGCATGGTTTTGGGTTTGATTTTACCTTTTGACAAGTGCTTACCATAGATATCAGTCATCACGAGCGCTGACAGCGCCGATAGATCAGAATCTGCTGTCGAGGAAAGTGAGCCAATAACCATAATAAAAAACAAACCAACTAAAAATGGTGAAAGATAGGTTGCCGCCATTTGTGGTATTAGATTGTTGTAATTACCGTCCTGAGGAGTGATCCCGGCAAGGAGAGCGAGAAATCCCAACATACCGAGCCCTATAACAATAGAGGCATAACCGAAGGTTGCGGTAATAAAAGTTGGTTTTAAGAGATCTTCTCTTACTGCAAAAAGGCGCTGGGCAATAGTTTGGTTTCCAATCGCATAGGCAAGGACGGCGACAAAGTAGGGAGCACCTTGTTCTAGTATTGCTGTCTTTGAGTAAAAGCTGGATTGTTCCTTGGTAATTAGTTGCATTCCAGATTCAAACAAATTGCTTCCACCAAGTTTGAAAAATATAATCGGGATAATAACTACTGCTGCAAAGATCATTGCTACCACCTGACCAAAATCAGTGGTGACAGAAGAGCGGAACCCAGACCATATGGTGTAGCTGAGCACGCCGACTCCAGCAATAATGACACCATGGATAAAGCTCAATGGAGACAGTATTTCTAGCAGCGCACCAGCGGCTGTAAAATTGACCGTTAAACTTATCAGGCTTCCAACTATGTTAGAGCCTGCCATGATCATCTGGCTGGCACTGCCGTGGCGAGCGTGCATGATCTCTGCAAGGGTATGCGCTTTTGGGGCGATCTGTCTGAATCTTTTTCCAAATGGATAGATGAAGAAAATCATCAAAGCCCCCCAAAAGCCATAGTGGAGCGCGCCTGATAAGCCGTATTTATACCCGGAAGTGGCCGCAGCATAAAAAGAGGCTGCCCATATCCATGTGGCTGTCATACTGGCTGCTGCCATACCAAACCCTATGGAATTATTGGAGACCATATAGCCATCGACATTCTCTTCTTTTCTTGCCAGTGTGAGTGAAACAAGAAAAGTTAACCCATAAAAACAGAGCAACAAAATTAATGCTGTCTGAGTAGACATTTGATACATCTCTTTTCCTTATTTCTCTTTTACAGAGAAATCTCTGGTTGGAAAAGTGAACTCCAGAGTAGTCTCTCAAGTTCACAAAGCTTCTAGCTGTTAGTGATCATCACTTTTAGAGCGTTATGCTTTTCTGCATTGATGAAGGTATCGTATGCCTTTTCGGTTTCATTGAGCTCGAAATGGTGAGTACATAGTTTTTCTGGGTGTAAGTGGCCGGCGCGAATTAGTTTAATAAGTGCGGGAGTGGTATAAGTATGTACAAGCCCAGCAGTCATGGTGAAATTTCGCTTCCACATATCTTCGAGGTTAATTGTTGCAGGTTTTCCGTGCACACCCAGAACCGCGATATTGCCCCCTGGGCGGACGAGTTTCTGAGACATGTCCCAACCCGCAGGAATTCCGATTGCTTCAATAACAACATCTACTCCAATATCATCGGTAATATCTAGGATCTGTTGAACAGCGGTATTTTCTGAGTTGTTAATTGTATGGGTTGCGCCCAACTGTTTTGCTGCCTCTAAACGGTGAGGGTTGTTATCGATGGCGTATATTTTACTGGGTGAAAAGAGTTGAGCTGACATTAAAGCAGCCAAACCTACTGGACCACAGCCTATGATGGCGACAGAATCGGCTGGTTTTAATTTTCCATCCAATACCCCTACTTCATAGCCAGTTGGAAAAATATCGCTTAAGAAGACTAATGATTCTGAATCTATATCTTCTGGTGCATGAAATAAACTATTATCACCATAAGGAATTCTTACATATTCAGCCTGGCATCCGTCAATTTCATTTCCCAATATCCAGCCTCCATTTAGGCACTGACCAAATAGAGACTTTTGGCACATCGAGCAACTACCGCATGAAGTAATACAAGAAATGATAACTCGATCCCCAGGCTTAAATTTGCTGACACGACTACCACACTCTTCTACAATGCCAACCCCTTCATGGCCAAGAATAGTATCGTTTTTAAATGTAGACACGTTACCTCTTAATATATGAAGATCAGTGCCGCAAATTGTAGTTTTCTCAATTTTAACTATAACGTCACTGTCATCAATTAAAGTTGGTTGCGGTCTTTCTTGAAGGGAGTGATTGCCTTTATCGTCCATTACATAAGCTTTCATGTTATTTCACCTTTTCAATGATTAAATATGGAAAATATCGTTATATATTATTTATCTGTACAAGCCGATCTTTTAAAAATATACTTACCTATAATCTTAATTGTTACTTAAGGTGTTGATATTGAAGTTCTTTTTAGGATTATTACATAGGTAAAATAAAAGTAAACGATTGCATATAATTATTTATTCTGGTCGTACCAGTATATTATTTTTTGAAATGTTTTAAATAATTAATTACTGTTATTTAAATTAACTATATATATATTTGGTTTGATCTTTGTCAATGTTTAATATTGATTATATGTTGACTTGTGGATTTGATATGAGTGAATAATAAATTATGATAATTGTAATAGTAAAGACATTGCTTTTGTTACATATTGATACTGTTAACTTAACTTGATTATAAATACACATATATTCAATATTGATTCTATACTTTTTCTTGTCAATAAGCCTTTGATAAGAGGGGTAAAGTTATGTTTACGAAACAGTTGGTTTTGAGAGAGATTGATAGCTGTATTCTTAGTACTAAAAGTAGTCGAAAGAAAACGGTTGGATTACCTAAACTTAAAAGTGATATTGTGAAACTCACCGATTTGAAGAAAATTAAAGATGTTTTGGTCGAAGCTATCAATGAAGAGGCACCGACAGACCTCAAGCCAGCCGATAATGCCTGTAAGTATTGGGTAAATCGCCACTCTTCATACACATTTAGGGTTTTTGATAAGGATACCAATACCAAAAAAGCGCTGCAGTCTCTTGTCGACGAATACGGCGTGTATTTTAATAGCGACCTTGGCAACTCTAAGGTTTATGAAAAAGCTCTACCGCCGACTAAGCCATTAATGCTAGGCAAAACAACGGCAATCAGTAAAACGACAGTTACCAACATGAAACAAGCTTCAAGGCGCGGAGATAAGCAAATAGTTTTTCTGGGCCACGGTGAAACAACCCTCAACACGCATATTCAAATTCCCCAAGGTACGAGTGTTCACTTTTATACTTATGATCAGGCCTTTTTACGCGATGTAGATGTTAGAGCGATAGCATGTCCAGAAGTTTGGGGGAGACATAAGGTGCCCACTGTGCGAGAGGTTGCAGGACCAGGGGCAACTATAAAAGAGCACTATATTGGGGAACTTGATCACCAAGGGCTAGGAGGGCACATTGATAATCCGGCTTTTCTCGGTGGGGTAATGTTCAATAGCATTCGAACACTTTCATCTTTGTTAGTTCCCAATATGGGAGTGGTCCATTTTGCTGCCTGTCGCGCACATCCCACAGATGATATGATCGCTTTTAATAAAGGAGGTGGTGTTAATGCTGATAGCATTGAACCCCAGCAAAGGCGAGATTCAGTCATTGAAAACCTAATGAAAGTTGGTGGTTTACCGAACCATTAAGTATAGAAAGAGCGCTTTAAGCGCTCTTTTTGATTTATAGCTGTTCAAAGAAAGTAATGCTTGGATCTCTTGTTAAGAGGCCATCTAAATTGTCCAGCAAATTCAAGAAATGTGGCTCATTACAGTGTGAATCAAATGCAGCTTGATCAGAAAATTGCTCTTGAAACATAAATATTGACGGATTGCCTTTGTCTCTTAGCAAAGTATAGCGAATGCAGCCAAGCTCATTTTTTGTGGGTATGAGCATATCAACCAAGAGCTTTTTTAGAGTGTTTTCTTGACCAGGTTTAGCGTGGAAAGTGGCGGTTAAGTTAATCATTTTTTGTACTCATTTATTGGTATCTTCCATTACGCTGTAGAAACTCGATCTTGTATCCATCAGGATCGGTGATGAAAAATAGTGTTGCTAATAATCCACCTTGATAATGAATCGTTTTAATATCAGACGGTAGAATACCTAATTCTTTAAGCTCAATATGTGTTTGTTGAATGTTATCTACCACTACAGCGATATGGCCGTAACCAGAGCCATGTGTATAGAGTTTATTGGTATTGTGGTTATGTGTTAGTTCAAGCTCGAAGCCTGTTTCTGAGTTTGCCAAATAGGTTAACGTGTAGTCGTCAAAAATAAACTGCTCTTTGATGTTTAACGCCAGTACTTTACGGTAAAACTTAATCGAAGTACTTAGGTCACGCACTCTTATCATGGTGTGGATAAGCTTAGCCATATTTTCCTCCTGCTCAAATGAGGGGGACAGAATAAACGGCCTTACGCGAGTGTTGGTAGTACTCCAGTACGACATTCACTATTTTTAGGGTATTTGGAGCTGCTGATATATGTTGCTCATAACATTTTCTGGCTGGCGAAGATAAATGAGACAAGCGCATCGAAGTAAGGAAGTAAAGTTTTTGATTTGGCGGTTGTATATCAGCGCTTCTGAATAAATAGTAGTGATGAATTTTGGTAATGTCATGCCTTGGAGCTGAGCAATTTCTTCTAGTATATGCCAGAAGCTCGCTTCGAGTTTGATACTGGTTGCATGACCATCAATACGAATCGACTTAGCTATAATCTGGTAATTTTCTTGTGGTTGGTGAGAGAAAAGTTCACACATAAATTTTTAACGGAGATTGGACGAGGTAGCTTTCTAACTTAGCTTTTATCCCCAGTCAATAACAGCATGAAAAATAAACGCCCAATGGGGCGTTTTATAGCTTATTTTACTTGAGTTTTGATGTATTCACCGAGCTCGGAATGATGCATTATTTTTGATATGGGTATAATGGCATCCACGGGTCCCCAAGCAAATACGTTCACGGGAGTGTGAGTATGTGTACCCGTCCCCCATACAATGTTTTGGCTGGTGGCTTGCTCTCTAGCTAGAACATTACCGCGATCGTTGTATGGGAAGAAGGCATCAAAGTCATTAATTGCTGGAATATTTTCAGCTGATAAATATGAATGACCTGCTAAGCGATATGGGTTAGGTTTGCTGGCTAAAACGTTTGAAGCTTGGTTTGAGGTGATAGGGAATTCGGTATTGCTGTTGACTATTTCAGTAAGCTTAGTCGCTGTCTGCTGGTTTTCATCCAGTTTCTGGAACTCACTAATAATGCTGTAATAGCTCTTTTTCTGGTTATATAGGCTATCTAGAAGATTGAATGAACCAAAATTAAATTTAGGGGCGTAGCTACGATTAGAAAATGCTTCACCGTCCTTTTCTTGTGGCTTAGGCAGATCGCGCGAGGAATAGCTAAAGCCAAAAGATCCGGTTTCATGGTCGGCAGTAATGATAACTATGGTGTCTTCTCGACCTTTGGCCCATTGATAAACTGAGTCGATAGCTTCATCGAATTTAAGCATTTCATGTAACATGGTGCCAGCATCATTGCTGTGCGCTGCCCAATCTATTTGACCTCCTTCAACCATTAAGAAGAAACCATCTTTGTTTTGTGACAGTATCTCAAGAGCTTTATCGGTCATCTCTTTTAAGCTGGGCTGGGTGCGTTTAGGATCGTGCTTACTAAGGCTATAAGTGATGCCATCGACCATACCAGAGTATGAGAATAAACCTAAAACTTTGCCATCAGTCGCATTGCCCATTGTGCTGCGATTAAAGGCTAATTGGTACCCAGCCTGTTTCGCCTCGGTTAATAGGTTACGCTCGTCTTTACGCTTGGATTTAATATAGATATCACCTTGTGTTAGAGCTTTAAGTTGGTTGTATGTTTCGCCTTTATCATTGGTTGATTTTGGTATCCAATGCCTAAGACCACCGGAGAGCATGACGTCAGCACCAGTTGTTAGCATATCTATAGCAATTTCATTTTCTAGAGACCGATGGGCTTGGTGAGCAGCAAATGAGGCCGGTGTGGCATGGGTTAAACGAGTGTCTGACACTAACCCCGTTGCCTTGCCTAGGCTTTTGGCTTTTTCCAATACGGTTTGTACATGGTTTCCTTGAGAGTCGATACCAATAACTTCAGAGCCGGTATATATGCCAGTAGATAACATGGTTGCAGAACATGCTGAATCGACAACAATGGCATCTTCAGGATGCGTTAGCGAAGATCCAATTACCCCTTCTTGAGCCAATTTGGATAGCGCAGTCGGCTGGCCTTTATATATGGAGTTGGGCGCTCTGTTTGCATAGGTTTCAAGTAAACCAACTTGCTGTGGGCCCATACCATCGCCAATCATTAAAATAACGTTTTTAATTGGTGCAGAAAGTGCGTCTAAAGAGAGTACAGCGGTGACTATCGCTGTGATAAAAGGTTTAGTTAGGTGCTTCATCCAATCATCTATCCTTGTTAATAAAAGTGTCTAGATTAAACCACTGTTACATTTAAGATTTATGTCAGCAATGAATTGTTCATTAAGTATTGATTTAAATGTTTTATTTGTGTGCATGTCGACGTATATCATTTCAATAAATGATGATTCTGGTGACAAGATTGGATTGTGTACTCTTTAGGTTTTAAGACGCAATTGTTTAGTAGAGAGAGCGTTTCTCTCCGAAGAATATTTCATCAGAGTGGATTAGGGGACTTCAGAAGTTGGGAAGTTATACTAGCGCCAGTAATATTCCTCCTACGGTTGCCGCTGCGGAAAGAAATTGCCCCGCAGAATAGGCACCATCTTCCTCCGTTGCAATCTCATCAGGTTTATCGATACCCAGAGCACCATGAGTAAAAGATTCTACTTTATCTCCAACTGATTTATTCGCGTTTTCAGTGGCTTTGGATTCTTTATCTAGCTCTTGTAAAGCGGCAAGTAGTGCTTTGCCTTCTTCAGAAAGCGTGACTTTATTTTGCTCTACTTTAAGTGGAGTCGAGGTCCTACTCAACTCGCTCTGACTCGCTTGAGGCTTGACCTGCTGGGCAGGGATAAGCTTTGCTGGCTCCATTCCTACTGGTGTCATAGCGATCTCCTTACATCACCCTTACGACTATATCGACCATTGCGACAAAAACTTGTGCAAAAAATACAGCATTTGTATTCAATGCATTCAAGCACAAACTGTGCCTAGATGACAAAGTATCATGAAATGAATTCTCAGTGATGTAAAATGCTATAGGTTTGGGCTCCTGCTGGTTAGATGCTTAACAAGCCATTAGACCCCAACAAGTTATGGATAACGTAGCGTATTGATACATAATGATTGTTTAGTTTAGGAAGTCAGCACACCAGACTATTTTAGATAATTGATGTTACTAATAGTGGCTAGGATTTGTGATAGATCCGAATAATGAAATCGGCCTCGCAATCAAACAATGTTGTCGTCGCTAATGAATGCCGTAGCGTTAAGTCGGCTTTCCATGCAAAAGGTGTCATTTGCAATAGTTTTTCAGCATCGCCGTTTTGTAATGCCATTACGTAGTTTAACTTGATCTCCTGTGTAAGCTTAAAACCAGCTATTTCTTCAGGTTCTTCATCGTGGAGCCTAACTGTTTCATACAGCTTTTCTCTCAATTGATATAAATGCCGAGCGCCTGGAACAACGGTTATCACGGCCCCTTCCGATTGGATAACGCGTTGGAGTTCTATTGGGTTACATGGAGCATAAATTCGCAAGACTGCATCGAGGCTACTGTCTGAAAAAGGCAGACGAGTACTAGAAGCGACGCTAAATTGGCAATTTAGATAGCGCTTAGAAGCATAACGAATCGCAACTTTAGAGATATCTAGTCCGTAGGTGACGGCACTTGGATTTTGCATCGTCAATTGGGTTGCGACTTCATTAGTGTAATAGCCTTCCCCGCAACCTATATCTAATAGTCGATGTTGTGAACCCACTAAATTTTCAGTGCAGAGCTGTGCAACCTTTTTTTGCATTGGTTGGTAATAATTGTTTTCTAAGAAATGACGGCGTGCTTGCATCATCTCTTTATTGTCTCCTGGATCCTTTGAGCGCTTATGTTGCACAGGCATCAGGTTGACATAGCCCTCTTTGGCAATATCAAATGAATGATTATTATCGCAACGGTAGGAACGTTCATAAAGAGTCAAGCTGCGGTCACACAGAGGACAAGAGTAAGACATAAGTATCTCTAGTGAGTATATATATGGCGAATTTTAACAGCAAGGTGCTATACAGACCAACACAAATATGTAATTACATAGAGACGACATGCCGCGTTAGATTAGTGCACAGATAGCTTGGTCTTGAGCTGATGGCTATCGCCTGGTTTTAGCTCTTTCCCTTGTTCAATGGTTGCTGCATGAATACTGGACTCAATACACATCATAGTAAGGTAACCGTCATCAGTCATGTCCTGTATATTGGTGGCTCCATGTCGCCATGGATTCCAGAGTACTGCTGAGTTATGTCCCTGATTTTCGATACCTAATCTACGTCCATAGCCTGAATCTTGAAGATGAATATGGCTCTCTGGTTTTGTATAAACACGGTCTATGGCGCTGGTGAGTTGCAGTATATTGCTACTTTTAAATTGAGCGCTGTCTTGCAAGCTGTCAAAATATTCCGGTCCTACACCTATGATGGTGGTATTACGAACATCACTCACATTTAGGTAGGTATGCAGTGCACCAGAGAATGTCCACGACTTGTCGTCTGTATTGGTTATGTCGAGAGTGATTTGTAGTTCGTCCCCGACTTCAATAATCAGCCGAGCATTAAACTGAAATGGCCAGATATCCAAACTCTGTAGTGAAGGATTTAAACCTAGCTCAATAATAACCCCATGATCATTTTCTCTGTGCTGAATTAATGACCATTGATGTACCCGAGCGAAACCGTGTGCAGGAGAAGCGATACGCCCAAACCAAGGCCAGCATACTGGAACTCCACCCCGAAGTGCGGTTTTACCATCATAGATAGCTTTTTTACTCATCCAGATGAGATCTTCTTGTCCAGCTGGTTTATAAGAGACAACATGTCCTCCATGTAGTGCGATCCCTGCGATGGCCTTTTCATGAATAATCCGGACAACTTTTATCTGCTCGATTTCTACGATGGTCACCTTGTCAGATAATGCAGTTAAGGCAGGAAGCGTTTTTAAATCCATAGATTGTTTACCTCTATCGTGTGGAGAGCGAGAGATTTAACACTGTTGATGTTGATGACCGAGTATGTGGAATTACTTGCTCTAACTCTAGATACAAAAAAGGCGGCTCAGTTCAAAGGCCGCCTTTTAACTAAATCATTTTAGCTAATACTATTTTAAAATGACTTAGATACACTAAGTCATAATTACTTAGAGATATGAGCCACAAGGTCAAGGACCTTGTTTGAGTAACCGATTTCGTTATCGTACCAAGAAACCACTTTAACGAACTTGTCAGTTAGTGCCACGCCTGCTTTAGCATCGAATACTGAAGTTTGAACTTCACCGATGAAATCTTGTGATACTACTTGGTCTTCGGTGTAACCTAGTACGCCTTTAAGCTCGCCTTCAGAGGCTTTTTTCATCGCAGCACAGATTGCTTCGTAAGATGCAGCAGTCTTAAGGTTAACAGTTAGGTCAACGACAGAAACGTTTGCAGTTGGTACGCGAAAAGCCATACCCGTCAGAAGGCCATTTAATTCTGGAAGAACAACACCTACTGCTTTTGCAGCACCAGTTGAAGATGGGATGATGTTTTGAGAAGCACCACGGCCACCGCGCCAGTCTTTAGCAGAAGGGCCATCAACCGTTTTTTGAGTTGCTGTAGTCGCATGAACTGTAGTCATAAGACCAGATTCGATACCGAACTTGTCGTTAAGAACTTTCGCTACAGGCGCTAGACAGTTAGTCGTACAAGAAGCGTTAGAAACGATGTCTTGACCTGAGTAAGTAGCGTCGTTTACGCCCATAACAAACATAGGAGTTGCGTCTTTCGAAGGACCTGTAAGGACAACTTTCTTAGCGCCAGCAGTGATGTGTTTACGTGCAGTCTCATCAGTCAGGAAAAGTCCCGTTGCTTCAGCAACTACGTCTACGCCGATTGCATCCCACTTAAGATCTTCTGGGTTGCGTTCTGCTGTCACACGTACTGTTTTACCGTTAACAATTAGGTTTCCACCTTCAACTTCAACAGTACCGTTGAAGCGACCATGTGTTGAATCGTATTTAAGCATGTAAGCCATATATTCAACGTCGATAAGGTCATTGATGCCAACAACTTCGATGTCATTGCGCTCTTGCGCTGCACGGAATACGAAACGACCGATACGGCCAAAACCGTTAATACCTACTTTGATAGTCATTATAGTTGCTCCACAACTTAATTTCTGATTAAAGATAACTGGTAGTAAAATTACAGAATCCAGTCAAAATCTGCAACAGATAATCGGACTTAACTTGTTTAAAGTCAAAAAAAAGCGTCGCTTTTTTTCATAACAAGTCTTATTTGACTATCTTTTGAACGGATTGTAGGTTTTTTTCTTAGCCAGTTGACATAAGATAGCTCGGATGTGCTCACTAATTAGTGAATATTTAACCATCCTTTCATGGAATTAAAGTATGTGCTACAAATACTGACTAGCGCAAGTTTTGGCACCGAAAAGTCAAATAATTGAATTCTTTTTAGAGGAGGAATTGGAATTGGAACAGACAAATATGAAAATTAACAAACCAGATGAACACTGGCGTGACAAGCTGTCTGATGAAGAATATCGAGTCTGTAGATTGCAAGGTACGGAAGCTCCGTTCTCTGGTAAATTGCTGCATAATAAAAGCACGGGTATTTACGAATGTACCTGTTGTAATAGTGCTTTGTTTCAGTCCGACAATAAGTATGATTCTGGGTGTGGTTGGCCAAGTTTCGATGCGCCGATTAATGACCAAGCAATATGCTATTTGGAAGATCTCAGCCACGGAATGGTAAGAAAAGAAATTAGGTGTGCTGCTTGTGGTAGCCATTTAGGGCATGTTTTTCCTGATGGGCCCCAGACAACAGGTGAACGATTTTGTGTTAACTCAGTGTCGTTAATTTTCAACAAATCGGACGAAAGCGGTGATTAAATCACCGCTCATTGTTTCATCCTTTCAGGTCAGTTGAATTTAGGCATCATACTGCGCTTATACTTACCGTCTTCTAGAGCGCTTTGAATATCATCTGCAATATCGTCAAGCTGCTCGTATTTGTTCTCGCTAAATCCATAAAGGAGTTTCATCTCTTGCTCTGAGGCTATAACAGGGACTTCAAATGCACTTGCGACCATAGCCCATATGTAGGCATGTTCTTTATGGTTTAATTGGTAGTTGATACTTGCAAGGGATTTGAAAATATCGGTATTGAGGCTGTCGCCATCGCTAAGTTCGAGAGATTTGTTAAGTAAATTGATCGTTTTATTAGGGTCGCGACTAGTATAGAAAGTGGCAAGAGCGTATTGCATTTTAGCTGTTTCTAAAGCGGGTTTGCCTTCTTGCTGCAAAAAGCTTCTTCGAGCACTTTCATCGCCAGTTTGACTCCACAAGAAATATAATGCGTCTGGTGATGTCGATTTTTTAATTCTTTCGACTAGAATTTCGAGATCCTCACCTGCGTTAACGAGTGCATTGAATCGTTTTCTTCTTAGTTCTGTTTGATCTATGGTTTGAATTTGTGAGGCTAGCTCTATACACTTTTTATATTCAGCAACGAGATGATACTCCTTAATGAGCATAATATCAGAAGGCTTTCTCAATGAATCGTATCGGTGCCAAATCAGCTTAGTGCGTGGTAGCTTACATTGGCCATCATTTTGATTCATTCTCTCACATTGCAATTTGGGGTTGTCTTTACACAGCTGATCGGTATTTCTTCTATTTTCGAAACATCCAGTGATTGTGGCAGCTAGAAAGGTTATTACTAATAATTTTAGTGTCTTCATATTTATTATTGCTTATGATTCGTTACACTTATTTCAGCACGCAATCATGACTCAGATCGATTGCTAGTTATGTTTTTCTCATATCAGTTACAACTTAAGGATAGACCATGGACGCAGAGCAGCTAATTAATGCCATTACACCCGAGGCGTATGAGCGTCTGTTATACGCTGTAGAGACAGGTAAATGGCCTGAGGGTACACCACTTTCGCAACAGCAACGAGATTCATGTATGCAAGCTGTGATGTTATATCAGTCAAAGTACAACTCAGAAGCACAACATATGACAGTCGCCAAGGGTGGCGAGATGAGTTTTAAGTCAAAATCTGAGTTGAAAAAGCAATTTTCTAATGAGCAAGATGATATTATGAGGGTTAATCCTAATCAATCTTAGCCGTAGCTGACCTAATAAGATAGAAGGGATTATACCTTCTATCTTAGGTTGATTTTCTCCTATCAATCGACCCAGCTAACTACCCACAGCACTTTTTATATTTCTTACCACTGCCACAAACACATGGCTCGTTTCGCCCCAATTTAGTGTTTTTCGGATTGGACTCAGACCCGTTATCAGGGAAAGTACCATCAATATAATACCAAAGGCCATCTTCTCTAATAAAGCGTGAGCGTTCTTCAAGGCAATATTGGATTCCTTGTTCTGTGTAGTAAGCTTTGAAGGTCACAAAGCCTTCTTGCTTATTTGTCCCATCTTCAGCATTAATCACTTCGAGCTGATTCCAGTCACTCTCAATAGACTGTTGGATAGCTTCTTTTTGCATTTCTGCGTTGCAGCTGGGGTGGTAGGTCTTAATAATATAGTTCACCAAGGCTTTAACGTGAGCGCTATAACGAGACCGCATTAATTGCTCAGGAGTCTTTGCCTTGGAGTGATCATTATGAACAGGTTTACAGCAGTCATTGTAAGATTTATTTGTGCCACAAGGACAAGGTTGCATTTTAACTCCGGTTTTGCCTGGTAATATTTGAATGAGGAGCAAGACTTATCCTATTTCACCAACAGTGAAACCGATAGATAAGCCTTAGTGTTTAATAATGATGTTATTAAACATAGCGTTAAGCCACATATGATCAAAAATGACAGTAATTAATCACGAAAGTTGGTTAAATTGTCTAACTTCGAGCGTGAAACTGTCTTTAGTAAAAACAAGAACTGAGCCCTGAGTGTACCAATCACCGAGCACGATGCGCGTTTTTTGTTTATCACTAGGTTGGAATGTGTGGATGTTTGGCCTATGGGTATGGCCATGAATCATGAGCTCGACATGATGTTTTTCCATGACACTTTCTACTTCTGATTGGGTAACATCCATGATATCTAGCGACTTGTGTTGTTTATCTGAACGTATATCTGTCTGCACTTTGTTGATTATTTTTTTCTTGATAAAAAGTGGTATACGATTAAATATCTTTTGCAGCCAAGGTTGATGAACTGTTTGGCGAAACTTGAGATATTCTAGGTCGTCGGTACAAAGGGTATCCCCATGTAATATTACCGCTTTTTTATCATACAGTTCAATGACAGTCTCATCACCTAATAGTGTCACTCCTGTTTCTTTGGCAAAACGTTTACCAACAAGAAAGTCTCTATTGCCTTGAGTGAAGTAACAAGACACCCCACAAGATGTTAGGAATTGGAATTCACTACGAATTTGATTCGCAAAATCTGAACGGTCGTCATCACCTATCCAAAAATCGAATAAGTCACCTAAGACATACAGCGCGTCAGCATGGATGGCCTCTTCACGCATAAATCGAACAAAACAATCAGTAATTTCAGGTAGAGCTGGTGAGAGGTGGAGATCAGAGATAAATAGTGTGGTCATAATTATTTGTTAACCTGAAGGCTTGATAAGGGAGAGCTTAATACTCTCCCTTGCCATCATTATTCTTCGATAGTGGTGCCGGTAATAAGCACGTCTTCAAGCGGTACATCTTGGTGCATACCGTGTGAGCCTGTACTGACTTCTTTAATCTGGTTGACGATGTCCATGCCTTCTGTTACTTCAGCAAAAACACAGTAGCCCCAGCCATCCATACTTTCACTACGAAAATCTAAGAAAGTATTAGGGTTTACATTGATAAAAAATTGAGAGCTAGCAGAGTGTGGCTCCATGGTACGAGCCATAGCCAAAGTTCCTACTTTGTTACTCAAGCCATTATTCGCTTCATTCTTAATCGGAGCACGGGTTTCTTTTTCACGCAGACCGGACTCCATACCACCACCTTGGATCATAAAGCCATCAATAACACGGTGAAACAGCGTATTATCATAGAAACCGTCACGGCAATATTGTAAAAAGTTAGCGCATGTTTCCGGTGCTTTAGCTTCGTTTAGTTCAATTTTGATGTCACCAAAATTGGTGTGAAGGGTGATCATGATGATGTCCTTAGTTTTCTTTTTTGACTTAAAGTCTGAATTCTATATTAACTTTTGCCAATTTTGTATGTGAATAATGAAGGTATTAAAGGATTAGTGGATTTAATCGTGTTTTTTTCAACATTTGAGGGATGACCTCTAGCCTCGCATCTTGTTATACTGAACCACTATTTTGTACTGACAAATAATTAGATAGAGATCATGTTAAAGATATATAACACACTCACAAGACAAAAAGAGGAATTTAAACCAATCAATGCCAATAAAATCGGCATGTATGTCTGTGGAGTCACCATATACGATCTCTGTCATATCGGCCATGGGCGAACGTTTGTTTCTTTTGATGTTGTTTCTCGCTATTTACGCTACCTAGGCTATGACCTGACCTTTGTTCGTAATATAACTGATATTGATGATAAGATCATCAAACGCGCGAATGAAAATGGTGAAACTTGTCAGTCGCTGACAGAGCGACTTATTGGTGAAATGCACGCTGATTTTGATGCGCTGAATATGAAACGTCCGGATATTGAACCGCGTGCCACAGAATACATTAATGAGATTATTGAATTAGTTGAAAAACTGATTAAACGCGGCTTTGCTTATGTGGCTGATAACGGTGATGTAATGTTTGAAGTCGCTCAATTTAATGAATACGGTAAGCTGTCAAAGCAAGACCTTGATCAGCTTCAAGCAGGCGCAAGGGTTGATGTGGATAGGGCCAAGCGTAGTCCACTTGATTTTGTCGTTTGGAAAATGTCCAAACCGGGTGAGCCTACTTGGGAGTCGCCATGGGGTGCGGGTCGACCAGGTTGGCATATTGAGTGTTCTGCAATGAACTCTGCTGTACTAGGAAACCATTTCGATATTCATGGTGGAGGTTCAGACCTTCAATTCCCACACCATGAAAATGAGATTGCTCAGTCATGCTGCGCTCATGATACTCAATATGTAAATACGTGGATGCATAGCGGCATGGTGATGGTTGATAGAGAGAAAATGTCGAAATCGCTTGGTAACTTTTTCACTATTCGTGATGTACTGAACCATTATGATGCTGAAACGGTACGTTACTTTTTGATGTCAGGGCATTATCGTAGCCAACTCAACTACAGTGAAGATAACCTAAATCAGGCAAGAGCATCTTTAGAGCGTTTGTACACTTCTTTACGTGGACTAGATCTAACAGTACCGGCATCTGGCGGTGAAGAATATGTTAAGCGCTATATTGGTGCGATGAATGATGATTTCAATACGCCGGAAGCATACTCAGTTTTGTTTGATATGGCGCGTGATATCAACCGAATCAAAGCCGATAATATTGTCCAGGCCAGTGCACTAGGCTCATTAATGCGTGAGCTTGCTGATGTGATTGGTATTTTGCATCAAGATCCTGAAGATTTTTTAAAGGGGCAAGCAGAAGACGACAGTGAAGTTGTTGAGATTGAAGCACTTATTAAGCTGCGTAATGATTCTCGTGCAGCAAAGGATTGGACGAATGCAGATGTTGCGCGTGACAAGCTAACTGCAATGGGTATTGTACTTGAAGACGGTCCTGAAGGGACCATATGGCGTCGAAAATAGCTGATATGCAAATTTATTTAGGGCTGTTGATTCAGCCCTTTTTCTTTCTACTTACAGTTTAAAATGGGTAAGCAACCAGTGGCTCAGATGTATTTCTACTACTCAGCAATGAATGCGGGTAAATCCACCACACTTCTTCAGTCATCCTTTAACTATCAAGAGCGAGGAATGACGCCATTAATATACACGGCGGCTTTAGATGATAGATATACCGTTGGTAAGGTGAGTTCTCGTATCGGCTTACAATCTGATGCACAATTATTCAGAAATGAAACCAATCTCTACCAAGAAATCACGGCTTTGAACGAAGTGGAAAAGCGCCATTGTGTTTTAGTTGATGAATGTCAGTTTTTGTCTAAGCAACAGGTTTATCAGCTGACAGAAGTTGTTGATAGATTGCATATTCCAGTGCTTTGTTATGGATTAAGAACCGATTTTTTAGGAGAGTTATTTGAAGGTAGTAGGTATCTGTTATCTTGGGCAGACAAGCTAATTGAACTCAAAACCATTTGTCATTGTGGGCGTAAAGCGAATATGGTTATTCGAACTGATGAGTTTGGGAATGCAATTGCCCAGGGCGAACAGGTAGCGATTGGTGGTAATGAGCGATATGTTTCTGTTTGCCGCCAGCACTACAAAGATGCGTTAGGAAAATAATAAGTTAATGTGACAACAAAAAACGGAGCACTAGGCTCCGTTTTTTGTTGTATTCGATAATCTGAGATTAACGAGCACGGAAGACGATACGACCCTTTGATAGGTCGTAAGGAGTCATCTCAACAGTAACTTTATCACCAGTAAGGATACGGATGTAGTTTTTACGCATTTTACCAGAGATGTGAGCAGTAACTACGTGGCCGTTTTCTAGCTCAACACGGAACATTGTGTTTGGAAGAGTATCAAGGACGGTGCCTTGCATCTCAATTACGTCTTCTTTAGCCATTTAATCCTCTTTTAGAAATGGATAATTTCTGCCAGCAAAGTGCTGACTAAAATGAAATCATTAAATTTAGGGCGTATTCTACCCTTGCCAACGCTGATTTACTAGCCTTTGATTACGTTGAAAACGGACTTTATAATTCATCGCAGGGCATTCATCAATTTGATAGCCAAGATAAAGCCATTGTTTCCCTTGTTGTTGGCAGTCTTTGATTTGAAATAAAATGGCTAATGTTCCCAGAGATAATGGGAAGTGAGGGTCGAAAAATGTATAAAATGCGCTTACCGAGTTGGATAAAATATCGGTTACGGCAATAGCAATTAACTTATCTTGATCGTAGATATGTAAATATTGTGTGTTGAGCCATTTGCAGTGAGAAAAGTGAACAAATTCATTTTCTTTGGGCGGATACATGGTTCCATTTTTATGACGAGTTTCAATATATTGAGAATATAACTCGAACCAACCTGGTACCATTTCATCTCGCAGTTCCCAGTTGAGGTGCTTGGCTTTAGCTAGTAGTCGCTTTTGGCTTTTTGATAGCTCAATTTCTGGGATGGACAAACGAATGGGTTGGCATGCCTTACATTGGTCACAATGTGGTTTGTAAATGGTGTCACCACTACGACGAAAACCATTGGCTAATAGAACTTCATAGCCAGAAGCGGTATGCATGGCAGGTTCAAGAGCAACCGCCACGCGTTCCTGTTTGTCAGCAAGGTAGCTGCATTGGTGGCTATCGGTTAATCCTATACGAATTTGTTGCAGGTCAGAACTCATGGATTCTCCTCTGAAGACAGCTTAATCCACTGCGGCTTAAAACTACCCGCAACAAGTTTTTCCTGTTTTAATGATAGCAGTCTTTGTATAAATTCCTTTCGTTCCAACTCTTCAGCCCCTAAAGAATTCAGGTGCCTGTTCATAACTTGGCAATCAATAAGCTGTCCCCTCATAGACTTAAAATGATCGCAAAAATACCATAACGCGACTTTTGAGGCGTTAGTTTTAAGGCTAAACATGGATTCTCCACAAAATACTTGCCCGACTGATATACCGTACAGTCCGCCTATTATTTTGTTGTTCTGCCATACTTCGACAGAGTGACAGTGGCCAATGTCAGCGAGTGTTTTGTATGCACAACGCATTTCACTGGTTAGCCATGTTTCTTCAGCATCCCGTGTAGAAGCACAATGTTCAATGACAGTTTTAGTTGCCATATTGATGCTGACTTGATATTGATGCTTTCTCTGAAATTTTTTAAGACTTTTAGAGGGTTTGAATGTCTTAGGATTAAAGACGGCTCGTGGCGATGGGCTCCACCATAATATAGGGTCATCTAGACCATACCATGGAAAGATTCCATTTTGATAAGCCAGCAGTAAACGATCGGGTGATAAATCGCCTCCATAGGCGAGTAAACCATTAGGGTCGTTCAACGCTTCATATGGAGAGGGAAACCAGAGCTTATCGCTATCGAGTTCAGTTAGATAAATCGCCATAATATAGGAGAATCACGATGAAAAAATGGCTTTGGATTCTATTCATTTTACCACTCTTTGCCAATGCTACTTATGAGAGAAATAAGGCTAAACCTGTCAATGAGATTATATTTGGTAGTATAGACTCTGTACGGTATTTAACTCAGCAGGATGTTATTAAGGCAGAATCATCTGGTTGGGAAACCATACTGGGGGCTGTTGTTGGTGGGGTTGTTGGTAACCAATTTGGTGGAGGTACCGGAAGACAAGTCGCGACAGCGGTTGGTGCAGTTGCTGGGGCTGGAGTCGCACATAACATTGCAAATCAAGAGTATAAAGTGGAATACAAGTTAGTCGAACTGTTGATTAAAACAGACAAAGGGAAACTTATCGATGTTATCCAAGATGTGGATAACAGTATGCTATTTGAGCGCGGTGATAAAGTTCGCATATTGTATTTTGACAACGGTGTAAGAGTTGATAAAGAGTATTGAATACAGTACACATGGCTATTCTATTCGCTCAAAAAAAGATCGCTATAAATTGTGACTTTTGTCTGGTTTTAGATGTAAATTTTAGTTACGCTGCCATTACTAAGAATTTTTCAGCGTTTGCTTAATCAAGGAACATTAGAATTTAATGGAAAGCCTTACGTTACAACCCATCAGTAAAGTCCACGGCGAGGTGAACTTGCCAGGCTCAAAAAGTGTTTCAAATCGGGCGTTATTGCTTGCAGCTTTAGCTCAAGGCACGACTCGTTTGACTAACCTTTTGGATAGCGATGATATCCGACATATGTTGAATGCGCTGAACAAACTCGGAGTGACTTATTCGCTCTCTCCAGATAATACTATCTGTGAAATAGAAGGTAGAGGTAAGCCATTCGATTCTCAAGAAGTTTTGGAGTTATTCCTGGGGAATGCTGGAACAGCAATGCGCCCACTTGCCGCTGCTTTATGTTTAGGTGAAGGTGAATATATTTTGACTGGCGAGCCTCGAATGAAGGAGAGGCCTATTGGTCATCTAGTTGAGGCGCTTCGTCAAGCTGGTGCGAATGTAGAGTATTTAGAGAATAAAAACTTTCCTCCACTTAAGATTAAAGGAACAGGCCTAAAAGGTGGCGTAATAGAAATTGATGGTTCAATTTCAAGTCAATTTCTAACGGCATTTTTAATGTCAGCGCCAATGGCTCAAGAAGATGTAACAATCAAAATTATTGGTGAGTTGGTGTCTAAACCATATATTGATATTACCTTACACATTATGTCACAGTTTGGTGTTCAGGTAGAGAATCATGGTTATCAAGAGTTTGTCATTCGGCATGGGCAATCATACTCTTCACCTGGTGAGTTTTTAGTAGAGGGTGACGCTTCATCCGCTTCATATTTTTTAGCCGCCGCTGCAATTAAAGGTGGTGAGATAAAAGTGACAGGTATCGGTCGTAACAGTATTCAAGGCGATATTCAATTTGCTGATGCGTTAGAAAAAATGGGTGCAGACATTGAATGGGGTAACGATTATGTTATCTCACGAGTGGGCGAGCTTAAGGCAGTTGATATGGATTTTAACCATATTCCGGATGCGGCGATGACCATCGCGACAACTGCTCTGTTTGCAAAGGGGACGACAGCAATTCGTAATGTTTACAATTGGCGTGTTAAGGAAACCGATCGCTTAGCCGCAATGGCAACAGAATTACGTAAAGTTGGTGCAGAAGTTGAAGAAGGCAAAGACTATATAGTCGTGACACCACCTAAAAAGCTTATTCATGCGACAATCGATACGTACGATGATCACCGAATGGCGATGTGTTTTTCACTTATTGCATTGAGTGATACTCCTGTTACGATTAATGATCCGAAGTGTACATCCAAGACTTTTCCGGATTATTTTAACAAGCTTTCATCACTCGGTTGTTAAAAGTTACCTCCCTGCTCCTAGAATATCAGGGGGTAAAAGAGTTAACTTAATTTAGTAGCTTATACTTTTACTACGAATTGATATTCTATAAAAAACAAGAATCTAGCTATGATTTAATGTGAACTCATTGGACAAATGAAGCGCTAGGTATTTCAACATATTAAAGGCTTTTGGTGTTTTTTCTGTTGGTATTCCGTTGTCGTCGAGAAAGTGGTGACCTTTAAAAATCAGAACGTCGTCTTTTTCATTGACCTGATCTACTCGCATTCCGATAACGTAATCGTGGTGTTCTTGGATCATATGATTGGCAATCAACAAAAGTTCGAATTTTGAAATGATGTTCTTGCGTTTCATCTATTATTACTCATGCTTTGTTGCAGATAAAGATGGATGTAATTGTAAAGTGGATCGTATTTCTAGCCTTTGAGGTAGATCAATTGACTGCTCACAAGACTTGGTAGTGTAATGGCTATTATTTTGTGAGCGGTGGCAAAATTTTTCTTCTTGTATTAGCAGAAATAACCTTGTGACGGCTAGTATGTGGAGCCTTTTAAAGAGGCGAGTCGCGATTCGTTGAATTGTCGACCAGTTAGCGGCAGATTTAAAAAAAGATATTGATCTTCTGGCTTTCTCGCTCGATAGTAAAAAAGAAGTAACATTTTAAGTATGCCGTGCGTTATATCGCCGGGTCATATAAAGGACACTTGAGTCAATATGGGTAAGTCACTCGTTATTGTGGAGTCGCCGGCTAAGGCTAAAACCATCAATAAGTATTTAGGTAAGGACTTTATTGTAAAGTCCAGCGTAGGTCATGTGCGCGACCTACCAACCGCCGGGCAAAGTACCGGCCAAAAAGCTGCGGCGATCTCCACCAAAGGTTTGAGTACAGAAGAAAAAACTCGGATCAAGAAGGAAAAAGATCGTAAGGCACTAATAAAGAAAATGGGCATTGACCCTTTTAATAGCTGGGAGCCCAATTATCAGGTTTTGCCTGGAAAAGAAAAAGTCGTTGCTGAGCTTCAAAAGTTAGCCAAAGATGCTGATAGCGTTTACCTTGCGACCGATTTGGATCGTGAAGGAGAAGCCATCGCTTGGCACCTTCGAGAGATCATCGGTGGTGATGAAGGGCGATACAAACGAGTTGTCTTTAACGAGATCACTAAGAATGCGATTCAGCAGGCTTTCGAAACACCTGGTGAACTTAATATGGATGGCGTTAATGCACAGCAAGCTCGGCGGTTTATGGATCGGGTTGTTGGCTTTATGGTATCTCCACTGCTGTGGAAAAAGGTTGCGCGCGGACTCTCTGCTGGCCGAGTACAATCTGTGGCGGTAAAGCTACTCGTCGAGCGTGAACGAGAAATTAATGCTTTTATCCCGGAAGAGTTTTGGGATATTCATGCCAATACTAAAACGGCAGATAAAGCAGATTTCCGCCTCCAAGTCGCGCAAAAAGATGGTGTGGTTTTTAAGCCGGAAAACGAAGCGCAAACACTATCTGCGATTAAAGTACTCGAAAAATCAGACTATGAAGTCTGTAAACGAGAGGATAGGCCTACGTCGAGCAAGCCGTCAGCGCCTTTCATTACATCAACGTTACAACAGGCGGCTAGTACACGCCTTGGGTATGGTGTTAAAAAAACCATGATGTTGGCTCAGCGCTTATATGAGGCTGGTTATATTACTTATATGCGTACTGACTCGACAAATTTAAGCTCTGAAGCTGTGGATGCTGCTCGTCAGTTTATTAGTGATGAATTTGGCGCCCCTTATCTACCAGCTAAGCCTAACGTTTACGGAAGTAAGCAGGGGGCTCAGGAAGCGCATGAAGCGATAAGACCTTCTGATGTATTAGTTAAAGCAGATGACTTAGCTGGAATGGAAGCAGATGCGCATAAATTATATGCGCTAGTTTGGAATCAGTTTGTTGCTTGTCAAATGACTCAAGCAAAATATGACTCTACAACGGTAAGTGTTAAAGCGGCCGAGTACACCCTTAAGGCGAAAGGCAGGATTCTAAAGTTTGATGGTTGGACACGTGTTCAGCGGCCATTAGGCAAAAACGAAGACCAGATTCTACCAACTGTAAAAGTGGGCGAAAAAATTGACTTGGTGAATTTAGAACCAAAGCAACATTTTACGAAACCACCTGCGCGCTTTACTGAAGCTGCTCTAGTTAAAGAGCTTGAGAAATGTGGTATTGGCCGCCCTTCAACTTATGCGTCTATTATTTCTACAATTCAAGACCGTGGATATGTGAAGGTCGATCAGCGCCGATTTTATGCTGAAAAGATGGGTGAAATTGTTACCGATCGTTTAGATGACAGTTTCCATGAGCTGATGAATTATGAGTTTACTTCCCGTATGGAAGAAAAGCTTGATCAGATTGCTGATGGTGAGGCGAATTGGAAAAAAGTCCTAGACAATTTCTTTGGTGATTTTACTGGCGATTTGGAAAAAGCTGAGTTGGATGAAGAAGATGGCGGCATGAAGCCTAACCATATTGTTTATACAGATATCCAATGCCCAACATGTGATCGAGCCATGGGAATTCGAACTGCGTCTACAGGTGTGTTCTTAGGTTGCTCAGGTTACGCACTTCCTCCCAAAGAGCGTTGCAAGACTACCATTAACCTTGGTGATGAAGACGGTATCATCAACGTACTAGAAGAAGACGTTGAGACGGCGGCTTTACGTGCTAAAAAGCGCTGTTCTATCTGTGAAACCGCCATGGATGCTTACTTAATTGATGATAAACGGAAGCTGCATGTTTGTGGTAACAACCCCAATTGCGAGGGGTACGTTGTCGAACATGGTGAGTTTATGGTTAAGGGTTATGATGGGCCAGTTGTTGAGTGCGACAAGTGTGGCACGGATATGGTGTTGAAAAACGGCCGATTTGGTAAGTATATGGATTGTACCAGTGAGTCGTGTAAAAATACCCGTAAGATCCTGAAAAATGGTGAGGTTGCACCTCCCAAAGAAGATCCTGTTCATTTTCCAGAACTGCTGTGCGAAAACTCAGATGCTTATTTTGTGTTAAGAGATGGTGCTTCGGGGCTATTTCTTGCGGCGAATACTTTTCCTAAATCTCGCGAAACTCGGGCACCACTTGTGGAGGAGTTGGTTAGATTTAAAGATCGCATTTCTCCAAAGTTCCACTATTTGGCAACAGCTCCTGAAAAAGATCCTGACGGACGTCCTATGGTGATTCGATTTAGTCGTAAATCGAAAGAGAATTATGTGCGTTCAGAGATTGACGGAAAACCATCTGGATATACAGCACTTTATGCAGATGGTAGTTGGGAAATTACCGACAAGCGCAAAAAAGCGACGAAGTAGTTCTCTACAGTTGATCAGGCTTGCCTGATTCTAAAATATATGATGATAAAAGCAGCTGCCTATGTAGCTGCTTTTTTATTACCACAAAATTGATAACCGCTTAATTGGATCTTGAGCTGGGTCATACTCCGTACTGGAACGCGATTGGTATTACATCTTTTGAATTGTAAATTTACTAAAATAGGGTAACTTATAGTAAATCATGTGCATATTCTGATGGCACTTAAACAATACTCAGTAGGCTTGCATGATAGACGTTCACTATACATTTTAAATGTTTTTGTGATGACAAGTTCGCAACTTGGAAGGTAGCGGCAAATGTTGGAATTGGTAATTTTCCAAAATAAATGAGTATGGAGAGTATAGAATGGCTGGTGTTTTAGGAATGATCCTCGCAGGTGGAGAAGGTTCACGTCTTCGCCCTTTAACCGAATCTCGTAGTAAGCCAGCAGTTCCCTTTGGTGGAAGCTACCGTCTAATTGACTTTGCATTAAATAATTTTGTCAATGCCGATCTAATGCGTATCTATGTTTTGACACAATTCAAATCTCAATCTCTTTTTCATCATCTCAAAAAAGGCTGGAATATTAGTGGGATCACAGACCGATTTATTGATCCTATTCCAGCTCAAATGAGAACAGGAAAACGTTGGTATGAAGGTACTGCTGACGCGATATACCAAAATCTGCGCTTTATGGAATTGGCAGAGCCTGAGCAAGTATGCATTTTTGGATCGGACCACATATACAAAATGGATATTAAGCAGGCGCTAGACTTCCATAAGCAAAAACAAGCTTCATTGACCGTTTCCGCATTGCGTATGCCTCTGTCTGAAGCATCAAAATTTGGTGTTATTGAAGTTGATAAAGATGGCCGAATGGTTGGTTTTGAAGAAAAACCCAATGAACCTAGATGTATCCCAGGCGATCCACAACATGCGCTGGTTTCGATGGGAAATTACATATTCGAAGCTCAACCTCTCTTTGCTGAACTTATCGAAGATGCTGACAATCCGGATTCTGACCATGATTTTGGTAAGGATATTATTCCTAAAATGTTTCCGCGTGGCGACGTCTTTGTTTACGATTTTAGTCAAAATCGAATCCCTGGTGAAAAGGAGGTAGTTTACTGGCGAGATGTCGGCACCATTGATTCCTATTGGCAAGCCCACATGGACCTCCTCGAGAAAGATGCACCTTTCTCTTTATATAACCGGAGTTGGCCGTTACATACGTTCTACCCCGCCTTACCACCTGCTACTTTCAGTGATTCTGATAATAGAAGAGTACAGATAATCGATAGTTTAGTGTGTAATGGGAGCTATGTTCGCTGCTCAAGAATTGAAAAATCTGTATTGGGATTTAGAAGTAATATTGCTTCAGCTTGTGATATCAGTGAGAGTATCCTACTTGGTGATGTTAAGGTTGGTGAGGGTTGTGTTTTACGGCGCGTAATCATAGATAAAAATGCTGATATTGCACCTAGAACAAAAATTGGTGTAGATCCAGAGAATGATAAAAAGCTTTTCCATGTTTCTGATGACGGTATTGTAGTTATTCCAAAAGGAGCACGTATTGGTTACTAAGAGCTTATCTGTTTTATTTGTTGCATCTGAAGTTGAAGGCTTAGTAAAAAGTGGTGGTTTGGCAGATGTAGCTAGGGCACTTCCTGAAGCGCTTGTTGCTTTAAAACAAGATGTTCGTATTGCCTTGCCAGCATACCAACAAATATCTCAAATTGAAGATTCGACCGTAATATTGGACACTCAACTTGAGCATTGGCCTCGTACGGAATATAGAGTGTTAAAGCTGAAAGTGTCTAATGTGACTGTCTATGCTATTGATTGCCCAAGATATTTTAATCGCTCAGAAATGTATGCTGTTAACAATCAAGCATACAATGATAATGGTGAACGTTTTGCCTTTTTTAGCGTTGCCTGTCTGGATATGTTGCCAAAATTAGGTTTCCAGCCAGATATTGTCCATGCGAATGATTGGCACACGGGATTGGTCCCATATCTTTTAAAGCATCGCTATAGAGAAACCGAGTTCTATGCAAGAATAAAAAGCATAATAACAGTGCATAATGCGGTATTTAAAGGTGTTTTCAGCTATGACGACCTTCTTTGTTTACCAGAGATGCAAACTAGATATGCCCCTGATGCGGCAGTAAGCCCAACTCATGTCACTATGCTAAAGGCAGGAGTTATGACTGCCGACAAAATTAATACAGTCAGCCCGACTTATGCAGAGGAGCTTAAAACCGAGCTGGGTAGCCACGGTATGGCTGAAGAATTTAAAGCACGACAAGATGATTTCATAGGCATTTTAAATGGCTGTGATTACTCTACATGGAATCCTAAAACGGATCCTTATTTAGTAGAAAATTATCAATCTACTCAGCAAAGTCTAGATAAAGGAAAGCGAGCGTGTAAACGTGCTTTACAAGCCAAGCTAGGCTTTGAGCAAAAAGATGTTGCTGTGTATGGTGTGGTATGTCGTTTGACAAACCAAAAAGGCATTCAGTATTTGCTGCCAATACTTGAGCGATTTTTGGGTTATCAAGTGCAATTTGTTATTGTAGGAACAGGTGATCCCCACTTGGCTTCTAAACTGAAAAATATTGAAGTTAATTATGGTACAAAGCTTAAATTTATAGAGGCTTACAGTAATGAACTTGCACACTTGGTTGAGGCCGGTGCGGATTTTTTCGTGATGCCATCAGAATTTGAGCCTTGTGGATTAAATCAAATCTACAGTATGGCATATGGAACTTTACCGATAGTGCGGGGTGTTGGTGGGCTAAAAGATACGGTGATAGATCATGGTACTGACCCAGATAGAGCGACGGGCTTTGTGTTTAATCAGCCAAAACCTAGCGAGCTATTAATCTCACTGCAGCACTCTTTATTGCTGTATGAACAACGCTTTGATGAATTTATACGTATCCAACTCAATGCTATGGAACAAAATTTTAGTTGGAGTATTGCTGCTGACGAATATTTGAGCTTATATCATAGTGTGATAGTTTGATAAACCTAGCTTATATTGTGACGGATTAGTATAGGATGGCTTAGTTTTAATCAATTACTTGACTGTTTGAGAGTTATGGATGGATTTATTTGTGATATATTGCACGAAATTAACTGTTTAAGCGGACTTTGCCCTAAACGATGAGTCAAGAGATACTTTTTCATAAAACGTATTTACATCCTACAAGTGATGAATGGGTTGTTTTTGTTCATGGAGCTGGCGGTAGTTCCTCAATCTGGTTCAAGCAAATTAAAGCTTATCGTCAACACTTTAATCTACTATTGGTTGACTTACGTGGACATGGTCAGTCTCGCCAATTTATTAAAGAGCTTATCTCAAATCGGTACACCTTCAAGGAAGTAACTGCCGATATTCTCAAAGTGTTGGACCACCTAAAGATTAGTTCTGCGCATTTTGTCGGTATGTCTTTGGGAACGATTATCGTAAGAAATCTAGCAGAAATGTCTGCCGATAGGGTCAAGTCTATGGTGTTGGGTGGGGCTGTCACAAGGCTTAATACTCGTTCACAGATTTTAGCAAAAATAGGTAATTTATGTAAGCATGTTGTTCCATATATGTGGTTATACAGTCTGTTCGCTTATATTGTAATGCCTCAAAAGGCCCAGAAAGAATCTCGTCATCTATTTATTAGAGAGGCGAAAAAACTTTGCCAGAAAGAGTTTAAACGTTGGTTTATCCTTACTACAGAAGTCAACCCACTAATGCGGTATTTTAAAGAGAAAGAGTTGCCGATTCCTACTTTATATCTTATGGGAGAACGGGATTACATGTTTTTACCGCCCGTAAAAGAAATGGTCGCTGCACATTGCAGTAGCACTTTGTTAGAAATTCCTAATTGTGGTCACGTCTGTAATATTGAATGTTCAGAGACATTCAACCAGCATTCGATTGAGTTTATTAGTCACTTTGCCAATAGAGATAAAATTGCTCTTTAGAAAATAATTTCCATTTTCTCAGGGTATGGGAATAACTCTTCATTTTAAAGATATAATTTGATATTAGGCAATCCTATATTTATATTAGATAAAATATAAAACCCTGGTATTTTATCTTTTCTATCAATATTTAATCTCATAAATACGTAGGTATTAGACCTACAATTGATGATTTTATGTTACTCATACAATTTAAACGTTTAAATTATAAATGTATCTTTATATTCATGTTTATTTTTATTTTTTTTATATTTATAAATTTCACTATATATTTGATTCTGAATACTTTAAACTAAATAGCTTTCATTTTATAATTAAAATAATATCCTTTTTTATGATGTTTATCAATAACTTATGTGAAGAGTGTTTGTTCCTTTAATAATTTTAATATTTATTTCTCGTATTATAAATTTTTCCATATATTCTATGTACCTATGAAAAATAGAGCTGTCATATAGCTATAGGCTTATAGCCAAAGTGCTTTCCAATTTTAATTTTTTTAAACGATAGTATGCGTTCGTTGCTCACCAAGTTTCATATTTTAAGGTAACCAATATCATGAGAAGGTCTAAGTGTTTTATTGATTCAAAGTATCTCCTGACGCTGACTGAAGTAGCAAAGTATCGGAGTGTCACGGCTGCATCTGAATCGTTATTTATGACTCAGCCAGCCGTTTCACAACATATTAAAAAAATTGAGAATACAGTAGGAGTTGAAGTATTTGATAGAAAAGGTGGGTTTGACTTGACTCAGCATGGTAGGGTAGTTTTTGAACACGCAAAAAAAACCTTGAGCATGAATGAAGATTTGTTTGAGCAACTCAAAAATGTCAATCTAGGAAGTAGGCTTAATATTGCGATAGAAGATATATTTTGTCCTAGAGTTATTGAATTTGTTGTGAACAAATTCAAAGAACTAAATTATCGTGAGCTTTCTTTTACAAGTTTTAGTCTAGAAAATAACCCCCCTTTAAAGGACTATGACATGATATTTACCACTAAGAGACTTCCTAAAAGCAAAGGGACTTCACACCATTTAGATACGGCAAGTTACGTTATAGTAAGACATAACACAAATTATAAGACACCAGCGAGAGTTGTATTCTCGAATACATTAACAAAATCTTATGTTAGAAATGTACTCAGAGAACACGATATTTCTCAGGACGATATAGTCTATTGGCACATGACTAGCTCTTCGACATTGATGAAGAACGAACTTGAGGTGCCTAGAACTATCGTTGTTTGCCCAGACTGGTCTGTGGCCAGTAGTAGCTATGTAAAAACGCCTTTTTCACAGTTAGTGAATATGTATGTATGGAGTTGTGATGATGCCGCAACTAAGTTTAAGACATTTGACATATCTACAAATATAAAAAAATTCATCAATGAAGCTTATTAGAAGCCTATATATAAAGCTGAAATAACACAGAATGAAAACCCAGAGATACTTATTGGGATTCCATAGGGGATACCATTCTCAAACATGTTTTTATTCATCATTTTATAGTATATGGCCATTATTATGATTTGAACTCCTCCAATTAGACCAATTAAGGCTATGTACAGTAAAGAGAAAATAGGGTGTATTGCTAAGCTAAAAACGCAAAGTAGCTTTAAATCGCCACCACCAAAATAGCCAAGAAACCAAAGTGGTGAAAATAAAATTAAAAACATAAAAAAAACGATCACAGAGCAGTTAAAGTACCCTAAATAAATCGACAGTATCGAGTTTAAAGCAAGCAAAGCTATATTTATTTTATTTGGTATTTCTCTTCGTGATATGTCAGTTAAACAAACTGAAAATGAAGATATAAAAGTTAAAATAATAATTGTTATTATGTTCATTCGGAGATGGTAAATTATATATCTTAATTAGTTAATAATTATTTTATTATATAGGTATAAATAAAAATTATTTTATACCTTGTTGATATTACTGTATATTGACGGGGATTACATTGGTTCTTAGGCCGTTATTTAAAATCGAGGAAAATATGTTTAATAAATTTTTAAGAAATTGTATTGAACTTAAGTTAAAGCTTACAGATGACATTCGTGGAGTCACTGCAGTTGAATATGCAATTATAGCAGTAGTCATGTCAGGAATAATTTTATTGGTATTTCAAGAAGGAACATTAAAAGGTGCCATGAATGATGCAATGAAAAACATAACAGACAATATATCAAAAGCGAAGGGTACAAGTTAATATATTGATGGAGTTGTATTAATATATACTTTGAGGGGCTTTAGCCCCTATATAATTTTCTAGGTAAAATATGAATCGGACTATTATTGTTTTTGTGGTTGCATTAACAATATTCACTTTGGTATTCTTTTTGACTGAGAATATAAATTCTGATGTTGTTATTGAAGATGAATTAGAACCAGAGATATTGGTTTCAGTTTATCAAGTTGAGAATGATGTAAATAAAAGGGATATAGTTGAAAAAAATTTATTAACTATAACTAAAATCAGCCTTAAAGATTTTGAATTGAAACAGTACATAGAAGTGAATGATTCAGCTTTAAATAATAATCTAATATTCAGAACTGGAGTTGATCGTGGTTCTCTACTAACTCGAGATATGTTTTCTATGCCAGGTGAAAATGATTATATTGATCTAGTATTACAGGAGAATGAAATTCCATATTTATATGATGACATTTCCAATTTCTCAGCCAAGTCATTAAACCTAAACACTGGTGATAAGATAAGCTTTGTCTCTACTACATCTTCAAAATCGAATATATTATTATCAGGTTATGATGATATTAGTCATCTAGTTAGTAAAGTGATTATAAAAAATTCTCGAGTGATACAAGTACTAAAGGAAAAGAAAGAAAATACTGATGAATATAATACCAGTGTTGTTGTAGCTCTAAGCCCAAAACAAATTTTATCGTTAGAAATGGCTCGAAAAATTGGTGATATAAGTATTATACCTTCTACCTTTAGTAGTGTAGATATGAGTGTAAGGAGTAGTCATCTTTTAGAAAATCAGTTTGGTGTAAGAGAGTTACGTGGTGGGAGTAAGAATGAAAATAGCTATTAGGTATATGTTTATATTTTTTATGACTGCATTATCATCAAATGGCTTTTCATCCGAAATTATGAACCTTGATCAAGGTAGTGCTAAGACAATAAATGTTAAACGTGAGATATCAACTGTATTTGTAGCCAATCCAGAAGTAGCAGATTATAAGATTATTGATGCAAACAAAGTTGTGGTTTATGGCATTGGAGTAGGGACTACATCATTCATTGTTTATGATAGATCTGGCCATGAAATTCATAATTCTGAGCTTGTAATTAATCAGAGCCTAAGGTTGCTAAAGCAAACGTTACTTGCTCGTTTCCCAGGAGAGAAAATCACGGTTTCAAATATTGGAGACCAAGTCGTTTTAGACGGTATAGTTGGAAGTGAAGAGGTAAAAAAGAAAGTATATCGCTTGGTAGGTGAAATGCTTAATAAGGATAGACGACGACAGGTAACAAAAAGACTATCTCAAGATGGAAGTGACGATGGAGAGTTGGAGTTTACTGCCGAATATATTTATGAGCAGATAATTAATAACCTTAAAGTACTCGCTACCGAACAAATTAATGTCAAAATCACTGTAGCGGAAGTATCAAGTTCGTTTTTATCCACTTTGGGAGTTAGCTATAGTGATAGCTTAGGTGAGTCAGGCACGTTTATTAACAAGCTAACTAACTTTAGTTCTAAAGATATAGTCGCAGTTATTTCGGCTATTGGTAATGAAAGTATAGGACAGATACTAGCTGAACCAAATCTATCTGTTATTTCCGGTGAAAAGGCAAGTTTTCTCGTCGGTGGTGAGATACCAATTGCGATACGTGATGACAAGGGTGTATCTATCAGCTACAAGGAATATGGAGTTAGGCTATCAATGATTGCTAAAGTAACTGATTCGGAAAATATACGTCTATCTCTATACCCAGAAGTTAGTACTATAGATCAATCAAATAAAACATTTAACGGTCTATTATCTGTTCCTGCTTTACACACCCGTAAAGCGGAAACAACGGTTCAACTAAAAAATGGACAAAGTTTTGTTCTAGCTGGTCTTTTGCGTACGGAAGAACAGGAATCGTTGAGTAAGGTCCCTTTATTAGGAGATATTCCTATTTTGGGGGCACTTTTTAGTCAAAGTAGAACTAATCGTAATAAAACAGAACTGGTAATAGTTGCGACAGTTAATTTGGTTAACCCAGTTGAAGCCGAAAAAATAAAATTACCGGGTTTTCATAGAACTAGTGACTTAGAGCGTCTATTAGGAATTAACTTAGCTGATATTAAAGATCCTATGCTGGAAAAAACAATTAGCCAGGGTGGATTCAATTAATGAAAATATTGCTTAAGATCAGCCTTATTATTATCTTATCGGGTTGTAGTAATATCAATTCTAATGATCAAAACACTGTTGATATTGATGTTGTAGAAAAGACCATAGAATTTGTACAAGTTGGAAATGATGATGTTAATCTTAACGTGAGGAAATTTGTAAAAGAGTTGAGTGAGAAAGATGCTAAATTTGATATTAAATATAACTCTGACTCTAGTGAGGCTATCAACGACATTCGTCAAATATTTAATGATTTAGGGTTGAAATATTATTCATACAAATTCAGCTTGATAGATGATTTGGATTCTAAAAAGATAATTATTTCTGCAAAATATTTTGTAATAAGAAATAAAGACTGTAAAGACATTGGTTTTTTGCAAGGAGAAAGTTATAAATTTGGCTGTATTGTTGAGTATAACAGAGTCACTAGCTTAGTTAACCCTATATAGAGTATATTTACTTATGGATCTTAATAGTATTTTTAAATTTAATACTATCGCTGATGTAAAAAATAATATCAGTGATGTAGTAGTATCTGAAGATGAGGTTTTTTTAAATTCAGTAAAAGAACTTTATACTATAGAAGGATTTTCTCAACCTGTTTTTTTATCTAAGTCAAGCTATCATGACTATTTGGAATCATACTCAAAAAAAATAAGAAACATTATATTTGACATGAGAAATACAGCTGATATTGAAAAGATTACTTCAGAAGTAATAACGGTATTAGATGTCAGCGTTTCATTATTAATAATAAGTGATGTTGATTCAATTTTGCTCCAGAATAAAGTGTGTTCTTTAGGTGGAGTTTATGTACTGTGGGATGATAACTTAGATAATTTACTATATTCAATTAGATCCGATCACAATAAAGCATCTTCTAATATTAAACAGACTCGTGTTGCGAAGAGAATATTAGTTCTAGGTTCCAAAGGAGGGGTAGGTGTATCTTTGATAAGCTCTTTACTCTCCTACTCTTTATCGTCAAAAGCATATTTAAAAACTCTCTTAGTTGACTATGATTCCACTGCAATTAATAGTGATATTTATTCTGGTATTAAAGGCTTTAAACCTGGTCAAAATAATAAAAATGTCAATCAGATAGAAATAGATTCTGTTGTGGCAGAATCTTATATTAATAAGGTTTCTGAGAAACTAGATTATTTAATGTTGGAAAGAAATAGTGGAGATTTTAATAGTCATACATCGGCATTATTAAAAATTTCTTCAGAACTAAGTGGAAAGTATAACTTTATTATTGATTCAGTTCCTGCAAATATGTTTGGAGAAATATATGATGATTGTTTTTTTGAAAGATATCATCATATATATATAGTTTGTGAGCCATCTATTGGTTCATTACGTTCATGTAACAACTTAAAGAAAAAAATGTCAAAAGTAAGCTATAAAATAATAATAAATTTAATCCGACCATTAAAAGAGTATATGTTATCAGTTGGCCAAGTCAAAGATAAGTTAAAAGTGATTGATACAGTCGATATACCCTACGAGCAGGGAATGGAGAAAAAAATAATTCAGTATGGTATTGGATACTTAGAGAAATCGAAAATATTTGATTCAACTTCTTTAGCTATTCTAGAGTTGACTGGAAAAAATATAAATAATAAATCAAAAAAATCAATCTTTAAAATATGAATTATATTAAAGACATATACATACAATTACGCGATGAAATATTTGATGCGTTGGATGCTAGCACGCTTGGCGAAGTAAGCAGCGAAGAACTTGCTTCCCAATTAATGCATTCAGTTAATATTCTTATTAGTAGTCGTGACCTCCAAGTTAGTGTTCAACGACGCAATGAACTCGTTCAAGCCCTAGTTGATGAATTGAAAGGGCTAGGTCCGTTACAAGCCCTACTAAATAATGATGATATCTCAGACATCATGGTTAATGGTCCATCTGATGTCTTTATTGAAGTAAATGGTAAAGTTGCCAAATCTCCAATCCAATTTGTAAATGAAAAGCAGCTGAATAATATAGCTAAGCGAATTGCATCTGAGGTCGGGCGAAGAATTGATGAATCTAAACCACTATGTGATGCGCGGTTGGCTGATGGTAGCCGCGTCAATATTGTTATGCCGCCACTAGCGTTAGATGGTACTTCAATTTCAATACGCAAGTTTAAACAACAAAAAATAAAACTTGAACACCTGGTTGAGTTTGGTGCCTTGTCTGCTGAAATGGCCAAACTCCTTTCGATTGCAAGTCACTGCAAGTGTAATATATTAATTTCTGGTGGTACAGGCTCGGGTAAAACTACGCTGCTTAATGCTCTTTCGGGTTTTATCGGTGAGGGCGAACGTGTGGTAACTATCGAAGATGCAGCAGAGCTTCAGCTCCAGCAGCCTCATATTGTGCGTTTGGAAACAAGACAAGCAAGTGTTGAAGGCACAGGGGAGGTTTCTGCTCGAGATTTAGTTATTAATTCACTTCGTATGCGGCCCGACAGGATTATTGTTGGTGAATGTCGCGGAGGTGAAGCTTTTGAAATGTTGCAAGCTATGAATACTGGCCATGATGGCTCAATGTCGACACTGCACGCTAATACTCCTCGCGACGCTATAGCTCGTACAGAAAGTATGGTCATGATGGCTACGGCAAGTCTGCCTTTAGCCGCAATAAGGCGAACGATTGTTAGTGCTGTAGACCTTATTGTTCAAGTAAGAAGGCTACACGATGGTAGCCGAAAAGTAATGTATATTTCGGAAGTTCTGGGAATGGAAGGTGATAATGTTGTTATGGAGGATATTTTTCGTTTTCATACAGAATCAGCTCTAGATAAAGGGAAAGTACAAGGTAAGTTTTATTCTCCAGGGCTTTCAACTCGTTCTGTTATATATGAAAGAGCAAGATTTTACGGATTGGAAGATACAGTAAAAGAGATCTTTGTATGATTTTTTCTTTAGCATTAATTTGGGCTTTAGTTATTGTTTTTATTATTATTGTTTATAGGAAGAATAATAGATTAATAGATGAGATCATTGAATTTGGCTTAGATGAGGAGAGTGTAGAGGATGTAAAGTCAATTATTGATTCATATCATTTTGACCAAACTTTTAAAGGACGTACTAGGCAAAAATTTAAGCGGTTTATATCAGTATTTAGACCTAATATATATAAAAAAATAGTTATCTTTATTGTGGCAAGCTTTATTGTTACATTTTTAATAAAAAGTTTAATTCTTAGTCTAAGTTATTTATCTAGTTTGATAATAATTACTCCCATTCTATTTGTCTTATTTTATCTAAAGCTTAAACAATTACAAGAACAGAGCTTTAAACAGAACTTTCCTGATGCTCTCACGATATTGGGCGGTGCAATGTCTGCAGGTCAAAGTATTGTACATGCTTTTGAATATGTGGGTAATCAACTAGATAATGAAGTTGGAATGGAATTTAAGACTATGTCGGAAAGATTACTTATAGGAGAAGATGCCGACGATGTACTTGAAAGAAGCAGTAACAGCTTTCCATATTTGGAGTATTTCTTTTTTATATCAACGATTCGTATAAATTTGAGTAGAGGCGGGCAGCTTAAAGAGGTTATTAATAAGATTAATCGAATAATGTTTGAATCGCGCGCAATGGAAAAAAAGAAGAATGCCTTAACATCTGAAGCTCGTTCATCAGCAAAAATTGTTGCCTGTCTACCAGTTATATTTATTATAATTCTAAAGTTTACTAGCCCAGAAAATTACGATTTTGTAATGTTTCAAGATGGAGGGAAACCAATATTCTATTATGTTTTAATAAGTGAATCTATTGGTTTCTTTATAATATGGCTTATATTAAAAACGGTTGAATGATGCAAAGATATACGTTTTTAATGTTTTTTTTCATTATATGTGTTGTAATTTCATTTGTAATTATTAGTTTCTTAGAAAATGTCAAGATTAAAATTATTGTAAACAAAATTATCGATATTAATTTTAAAGAAAATAATATTAAATATTACATAATTAAATTTCTTTCTAAGTTTTACTACAATAGGGAAGAAATTGAAGGAAAACTTAACTCTGCTGGAATATACTATGAATGGGTTGCTCAGTGTTACTATATAGTAAAGGTCGTACTTTTTGTTTTATCCCTTATAATTATATCAATGCTTCTATTATTAGATTATTCTAGTTCTTTATCATCTTTATTGTATTTACTAGCATCATTATTTGTTTTTGTTATATATCCTGACATGTATATTGATCGTCGTGCAAAGAAAAATATTAATCATATCAGTTCTAGACTGCCATTTTTACTTGATTTAATGAATGTCTGTGTCCAGACTGGAATGACAATAGAATCTAGTTTGGAATATCTATCAAAGGAATTAAAAACTGTTGATATTCATTTAGCTAGAGTTGTTTCTATAACGGCTGAGCGATCAAAATTAGTCGGCTTACAGAAATCGCTCGAAGAGTTTTATAAATTAGTGCCCACTAGTGAATCACAGAGTTTTGTTATGACATTAATACAGAGTTTACAGTTTGGTTCCTCTATAGGTGCTGTTCTATCGACTTTGTCTAAAGATATAAGAGAAATAAATATTATGACTATGGAAGAAAAAATAGGAAAGATGGGATCTAAGATGTCTATTCCTCTTATTGTATTTATTATGGCTCCTATCGTTATACTAATAACTGCTCCAGGAATTATGAGGATGTTAATGCAATGAAAATATTCTTTATAATAATATATTCATTTTTCCTTATTTTAGGTTGTGCAACTCATAATGATGATCTTGAAGTCAAAGAAAATTTATTGTTGAATTCAAATGATAGAAATAAAGTAATTGAATTCTATAAAGAAAACATTAATTTAAATTCTACTTATAAGGTTCGTCTAGTTAATATTTATTTGGATATTAATGATTTGGATTCTGCCGAACTTTATGCGAAAACATATAGCTCATCAGAGTTAGAAAAATCAGAATTTATCTACAGTCTGGCCAGAATTTCTTATCAGAAAAAGAAATATAACCAAGCAAAACAAGAGCTTGATAAGTATCTGAAAAAAAAAGGAGACAAATGTAAATATTTTATATTGTTAGGAAAAATAAACTCGGCTAGTGGAGGGTATCAAGAAGCTATTGAGAACTTCGAAGAAAGTCGGAAGCTGGGTGCGTTGGATAAAGAAACGGATAATAATATTGCTGTTGTGAAAATGATGCAGAAAGATTATCTGAGTGCGATAGATATTCTTTATAACCTATACTTAGAAAGTCCTAATGATGAAAAAGTTAAAGCAAATTTGATCTTATCAGCTGCACACCAGGAAAGAACTGACATTATATTAGAGGTATTAAAGGGCTCCCATACTGATGAGGCGTCACAGCAATGTATGTTAGATTTGATCAAGTTGGTATCTAAAGACAAAAGCAAAAATGAAGCGAGTAAACAAAGTAATATGACAATACCACAATCATATAAAAAGCCTCAAGATCCATTGCCTATATCTGCTATGCCTCAGAGTAAACAATGTATCCAGGATAAGGTCATCTATCCTAAACCTTCCTCTTCAACAATAAAGAAGAATTATAAAATACAAGTTTTGGCTACGGATGATCTTATTTCTGAAGACCTTCTCAATTACCTTAAGGTTAATTATGGTCCAGTATATTTATATAACCATGGGTTTTGGAAACGATATTGTATTGGTGAGTTTAGTAATTTACGGCTAGCTAAGGCTTTTTTAAGAGATTTACAGATAAAAGGTGCTTTTATCGTTGATTATAAAAATAAACGCTACGAAACTTTATGAGAAAATATCAAATTGGCAGCTTTACTGTTGAAGCTGCTATGGGTATACCAATATTCATACTTGTTGTTTTAACTTGGATAGAAATTTGTGTTGCTATCTATTCAATTAGTATGTCTGATCATGCATTAACTCAAGCTGTATCGGCAACCAAGAAAACGATAAGTGATGGTTCGTCAGTGAAATATAATCAATTAGTTGAAAATAAGCTAAAAGAACAGGCTGGCTTTTTGTGGTCTCATGTAATGAAACCAGGTACATACAAGTTAGAGGTTGAATATCTTCCTTCATATAGTGATTTGGTTAATTGCAGTGCAATTGATATCAAGAAAAAATCAAGCGGCAGTGCCTGCTCAAACTTTAGCCAAAAATCACATGATAAGGCAATTGCAATATATAGTTTAGGCTTTGATTATTCTCCCGTTGTATCGGTGTGGTTTCCTGAGTTGACTATCAAACGTGAGATTATAGTTATTCAAGAACATGAGCGAAGCAAATATAGAATTCGTTGAGGTGATGAGTATGAGGGATAGACAACAGGGGTCGTTTATCATTGAATTTTGTATTGTTTTAGTTTCATTATCAGGTATTTTTGCTATGGCTGTGAGTCATATGATAGCGATTAATTATAAAGGTCAACTTGATCGTGCAGCTTATTCATTAGCAACGATCGTGGCAGAACGGAAACAGCTATTTGATGGAAAACTCTCACTCAATGTTGGGAGTATGAACGCAAAGAATGATATGAAAAACATCGTTTCTTCTTCAATGAAACGCATGAATCAAAGTTTTAACCCAGATAAACTGGCTATGCGAGTAGATGTCTATTATCTAGATGAACAATTAGACAGGGGCCAAAAAAAATTTAAACTTGGGCATAAAGTTATCTCAACTTCCGATCCGCGTCTATTTCCTGACAAGTTTAAATTAACTCAAGAGCAAGCCGAGAATTTTCTACCATTCACTAACTTAGGACGATATCTGCCACTCTATAGAGTTTCACTCACATACCAAATACCATTTGACCTAATCGGTGCGATAAATGGTGAGATGAATCAAGTGGTGAGTAGTGCCTATACATTTGGAAGACTTTAGTATGAAAGGGTATCTACACCAGAAGGGGGCAGCAGGTGCGCTTTTTTTGTGCGTCTTACCTCTTATGATTGGCCTATTAGTATTTTGTGTACAGGTCGCTCAGCAGTTACAAGCTCATAGTAAGCTGACGGAAGCGACGGAAGTTGCAAGTCTAGCACTAGCGGCACGTACTGAAGGTAGCATAGCAACAAATAAAGAATATGCTGAACGCATTGTTACTCAATATATTGATAAAACCGCTAAGAAAATAGACATTGATATTGATGAAAAAAAGTGTGATTACAGTGATGGTTGTGTGCAAAAAAGTGGGGAGATAGCGCCGTATAAACAAGTAAACCTTAGCGCAAGTTCATACCATGATTCATGGCTGTCCTATGAGCCATTCAATTTAAAGCCAGAATTCAATGTGGCTGGTAAATCTGTATCTCATAGATATATACCTCAGCCGATGGACGTGTACTTTATATTGGATGTGAGTGATTCAATGAATTTGCTTATGAAAGACGGTAAGAAAAGAATAGATACTGTTAAGTTAACAATTGAACGGTTTGTGGATTATCTTAGAAAACTGCCTACCGAGAAAAAAAGTCGTGTCGCATTATTAGCCTACGGTCATGTGCACGTTAAAGAAAGTCTTGGGCCACCAGTAGTGATAAGAAATGGTAGTCAAAATCTTCACTGGCAAAAAAAAATTGTATACGAGTATGATAATGAAGATGCACAGAAAACTGTAGAATCCATGTTTTCTTACTTCAAAATAGTTAAAGAAATTAAGGGAGTAAACCGAAATATGTCTCCCCATGATATCGATGCTCAAATTAATGAAAATAACAAGATAGAAGAAAAATATCCTTTTTATGATATACCATTAACAGATCAATATAATGAGTTTAAAAGGCGGCTTAAAGGCATACCGGTCAAAGGTTCTACGCAATCATGGCAAGGAATTATTGCTGCAGCCCAAGAAGCGTATCAGGTAAAAGATGATGAGCGAAACCCAGAACAAGTTTTTATTGTTTTATCAGATGGTAAAGATATGGGGTATGGGAGAAATAACCTTAAATATTATGTTGATAATGGATTGTGTAAGAAGCTGAAAAGTAAAATTTCAAATAAGCCGAATCGTTTTACGAGAAATACTTCTCAGAATATGGAACCCACAAAAGTAAGGATGGCCGTTATTGGGGTCGATTTTCAACCTGTAGATAACAGTGGCTTTACTGAATGTTTTGGTAATAACATTGTAAAAGCTGAGGATGGAGACGAGATTTATAAATATATACTTAATCTTATTAATGAAGAATCGGGGAGTTTAAGAGGTTGATATGAAATATTTAATAACAATTATGGCACTTTTCTTTACTCAACAACTAATGGCTGATTGTTGTAAAAATAATCAACAAACTCCTGCTCAAATTACTACCACAACGAAACTGATATCTTCATATAAGCTAACCACGCAGATTACAGGCCATCTGTTAGAAAAACAAGTTAACGATTACGAGCACATTATTGATACACAGGTTGAGGTAATAGAAAGTGATGTTGCTTGTAATTGCAATAATCCTAATCTTTCTCTTGTCTATGGGCACGATAAATACCTATTAACATCTGCTCATAAGAGTCAACTAAAGCAATTCATTCAGCAAATTGATTCGAGCAATAAGATAGTAGTTGAAGGTCATGCCGATAGTACCGGTAAACCAGATTATAACCATTTACTTTCACAAAGAAGGGCTAAGCAAGTCACAGAATATTTGAAAAATCATCTGACTAGCGATTATCAATTTGTCGAACATGCTTTAGGTCAAGGCCAACCTACTTGTAGTTGGAGTGAAAATCGCAAAACTGGCTGTAATAGAAGAGTGTTCCTTAAGACCTGATATTCATACTCTACACAGAATAGCTCCTAGACTGTAGGAGCTATTTTTTAGTTTAACTTTACAAGTATAATTTTATTTTATGGATTGAAATAATTTAATTAAGCGAATAGCGCACAGTTTTAACGAATATTTATCTATATGTTTACATACGAGTATTAATTATGGATATATAGAATGAAAATAAGCACAGGAAGTGATCAGTTAGCAAGTTATGGTATAGAAACGAATAGATCTCAATCAAATAAATTTTCATCTAGTGTTAGGAAAGTTGTTAATTGCTGCATACCAACTCAAAAATCAAGTACTAATAATGATTTTTATAGTAATAGCCTAGAGGGTTTAGTACCACCTTTAACTGGTAGGCCTTTATCTGCCAGAACCATCCAAGTATTTACTCATAATAATGCAAATAAGAAAATGAGTAAATCCATGTGCGAATCCATCGTAAATAACAGTACTTCTGATATTATTTTTATCTCTACAGAAGAGATGAAGAACCTTTCAGGAGCGATGAAAGAGTTTATTGGCCGTTCACAGTATGTAATTGTTCTTAATAGTGCACAAAAAATGGTGACAGTGACGAAACCAAAAGAACTGCTGTCTTTGGTTAGTAATCCTTCAACAACGGCTCAAATCACTCTGGTTAAAAAAGGAATAACTGCGCCTAATATCATCGATAGTTTTACTTATAGGGATATATTAAATAACCCTAATAAGGGTGGAACGATTACTATACAAAAAATCGGTGACATGAAAATTGCAATGGTAAATATCCATCTTGATTCAAGAGACCAAGATGAAAGGAAAAAAGAAATAAATGCCATATTATGCAAAATTACAACTAAGCACCCTGATGTGAATCATATTGTTCTTTCCGGCGACTTTAATACTAGAAATAGAAAGTTACATGGCCAGCTAGTAAGGGCTTTACAAGATACAGAAAGCTTTAGATCTGAGTTAGGAGTACCAGAGAAATACGAAATTAAATTACCGGTTATTTTCCAACAAGAAAATACGTATAAATGGGAAGCGGATACTAATGCTAAAGCTAAAAAAGGCTCTAAAAGGCGGGAAAATGGTGAAATGCAGAGTGGTTATCTAGATGGAGTCGCTATACTAACTCCTAAAGAGAAAATAAATACTAGCAACTGCTCAACTATGATTTTACCAGAGGGAAAATCTATTATCGGCTCTTCATTTGGTAGTGATCATCGCTCTGTAACCGTAAGGTTGAATATAGATAAAACATAAAAGAAAACAAATGCACCGAGCCTCTTATAGTAGAGGCTTTGATTGTATAATTATCTCAAATAATCTTCTCGCAAGTTATTTACTCGAAGGCTTAAAATGCTCATTTTCAAAAAAAACTAGTCACTAGTGGTGTTGCATTTCCAACATAACCCAAATTGTATCTCGTTTGATTCACCGCACTGTTCACATTGCCACCTCGAAGTGGATTGACCTCGCAGCTCAAATTGTTGAATTGTTTCACATGCTTGATTTAGCTGATTAATATTTAATAACCAAATAAATGGCTGGGTACTATCGTCAAAGGGTAATTCACCTTGTAGCCCTGCAATCCCTTCCCCTATAACTTGGCAATCTATACACTGTGATCTGAGAAGTTCACATACTATGTGAACTTCTGGTGCTGTGGGGGCAGCATATATCTTCAAGATGTGCTTCCATTTTGTTCTTGTGCAGTAGCTTTGAATTTACTCATTATCCACTTAGTTACAACAGGAAATAACCCAAGCAATGCGAATGAGAGCAGAACTGGGGCTGAAACTATACCTGATAGACTTTCAATTTTCGCAAGCTGTGTACCAGCGTTTAGGTATACTGCGGTTCCCGGTAACATACCTAATTGACTTACTAAATAGAATCGAGCAGTTGATATTGGTGTTAATCCCATTAGAAGGTTAATTAGGAAAAAAGGGAATACCGGAATAAGGCGTAGGGAGAACAAATAAAATGCGCCATCTTTTGCAACACCTTCGTTGATAGCTTTCAACTTTTCTCCGAATTTGTTTTGTACCCAATCTCGGAGTAAAAAACGGCTACTAAGAAAAGCTAGAGTAGCCCCTATAGTGCTTGCGAAGGATACAAGTAACAGACTGGTCCAAAAGCCGAATAAAGCTGCACCGAGCAATGTGACGACTGCAGCGCCAGGAATTGAAAATGCTGTTATCGTGATATATGCGAGAAAATAAGTGATTGCCGCTAATACGAAGTTGTTATTTATAATCTCTGAGAGCGATGCTTGCTGGGCTTTCGCGTTTTCTAGAGTTAGATATTGGCCAAAGTTGATGCCAAGAAATACAATCAATCCAACTAAAAGGACACCTAACACAAGTTTCTTATTCATACTGATTTCCTGGATGTGAATAAATGGGGCTTAGAAGATAAGAACAGCTTAATAAAGTAAAAATTTCAAAAAAGACAAAGAAGCCAACCGGATCGGCTGGCTTCTAAAGTTTAAAGGAGTGTTTAACTATTGAGTAGGCTTTCCAGTTCCGTGCGGCGAGCAGAAGGTATAACAGACCAGTGCTTCCCTTTAATCGCTCCTTCTAGAGCCCACAACAGTTCAATAGACACTTCTGTGGAGTGAGTGGCTTTAATAGCCTTAAAAGCTTCTACAGACCCTGTTTGCTCTAAATTATCGACACTATCAATTCCAGCTTTCTTTAGCATTCGTTCTGTTGCGAGCCGAAGGTTTGGTAGGTCTTTAAGTCGAGTTGGCCGGGCTTTCTCCTGAGATGTTTTTTCTTTTTTAGCTACTTCTAAGGCACTTTGTGCTAGAGAAAGAGCTCGATCTGGGCAAGAAGCTACATCTTTGGTTAACGCAAAATATTTGGTTACGACTGGGAAACCACGTTTTTTGTAGACGTAGGGAGTTAAACCTTCATATTGGAATTGGTTGGCTAGTTTATCATCGGCGCGGATGTGTAGTTTATCGTTAACGACCAATGCGAACATAGTGTCGTCTGCGAAGATACCGAATCCGCCGAACATCGAGCGCGATTTTATGTGACCAAGCTGATCGAAAAGTCGCATCGATTGTTTAAGTATTGGTTTATCCATGCTGTATTATCTCGGTGTATATATAATAATACGCCACCAAAATCAGGTCCGAGAGATTAGCAAAATAATGCAGATAAAGTGTTAAACAAGGTGTCATACTTAAGCTAGAACAAATAGGTTTGGCTATCTAACTAAGCTTTAAATCACCAGCCCATGTTTTGTTTTAAACAGTATGGTTGTTTGCATTTTTGCCCATCGGCAACTCCGCTACCTTTCAGTTCCCTGATTCAGGCCGGAAGCTTTGCGTCCCATTCTTTCGATATGGTTTGCCCTGTTCGTGGCATTAGTCGAACATTATTAAGAATAAATAAGATTTGAGGTAAGTATCACATCACGATTGATAAACTGTGATCCTGGTTCAAATGTTTCGTCCTAAAATGATAGGTCTGGCTAATAGTTTAACTTATCAGCCGGACTCGTTTTGGTGTTATTTTTCTAAATGGCGTACTGTATTTCGAACGACAATCTCTGGATGCATTTCGAAAACACGTTTTTCATGCTCTTTATCTTTAATACGTTCTAAAAGAATTTCAAACGCATTCTTACCAACACGACGTTTAGGCTGGTGGACGGTAGTCAGTGGCGGAGAGAAGTATTCAGCAAGTTCTATGTTGTCGTAACCGATGACTGAAATATCTTGAGGTATTTTTATACCTTTTTGTTGTAGTCGGCTCATTAGACCTAATGCCATAGTATCATTGAAGCAAAATACTGCAGTGGGCTTGTTGTCCATTACTACAATCTTATCTGCAGCTAAAACAGCGGTATCGCACTCAAAGTTACCTTCTAGAATCCAGTCTTCGTTAATATTAAGATGAGCTTCTTTCATTGCACGACGATAGCCTTGTATACGCTCTTGACATGCTGCTTTTTCAAAATGTCCACTGAGACAAGCAATATCTTTATGTCCATGCTCAATCAGATACTTAGTTGCTAAGTACCCTCCTTCTTCTGAATTATCGATGATCTTATCTGCTTGTGAACTTTCGGGTCCCCAATCCATGATAACTTTCGGAATATCTTTATGGCGATCTAGCATTTCACTGAGTTCTTCCGTTAGGTCAGAACACATTACTAGAATGCCATCAACTCGTTTTTCCGCGAGCATGCGGATATAGTCACGCTGCTTCTCGTAGATGCCGCCTGTGTTACATAAAATGAGTGTGTAACCTTGACGATAACAGTAACTCTCGACGCCATCGATTACTTCAGAAAAGAAAAGGTTAGTAGATTGAGTTACAAGCATGCCAATAGTGCGAGTACTGTTGCATTTGAGGCTTCTTGCTACAGCACTAGGAGCATAGTTCAGCTCAGTGACTGCTTCATTCACTTTTTCTTGTGTCGCTTCTGCGACAAAGCGGGTTTTATTGATTACGTGAGAAACTGTAGTTGTTGACACGCCAGCTAAGCGTGCAACATCTTTGATCGTTGCCATATGGTTCTGTCCAGTCGATGACTGCCAAAAACGTCATTTAAAAGTCGTGTCGGTTGGCAGTTAGTATCAGAAACGCAAAAACCGCTCTATTCAGCGGTTTATCTCTAGTTCTGTCAATTTTTATCGTTTTCGTTCTCGATTTTATATCGCAAAAGTGATGAGAGCAAACAAAAACCCGATGTACAGTAAGTTCGCTATCACAGATTTAGACTTAATTAGTCACCAATAAGGTATGAGTGGTCTAGTTCAATGAAGGCTAATAATAATGCTGATATAGACGCATAAAAACCAAATGTATCAAGAATCTGACATTTATTGTTAAATAATGGTACCCAAGTGAGAAGATGCTGCTGAATAAATTGTCCTTGTTCTAATAGTGATGCTTCCATATCCTGTTGTTTTCCAAGCTGATTGGAGCAAATAATGAGGTGACCGAGAAAGTCTAACTCTATTGCAATATGGTCAGCAGGCTCATTAATGTTCTTGCTTACGTTTATACCGTGTTTAACCATTAGATTTTCCATATCTTTGGCTGGTTTGTCATTGAGTAAGCCTGACTGGCCAATATATATTGAGGCGTATTGTAGAGCCGAGTCTTTATCGGATTTAAGGAATAGATTACAAAAGTCTGCTGCAAGTTCAAGTTGTGCATCGTTTCTATCTAATAGGCGATTAAGTGCATCGACAAATCTTTGTATCCTTGGTTATAGATGAGGAGTTTCACCCAGTCCAGCCAGAAAAGAACGGATTTGTGTAGAATGATATTGTTCAAGCTTTTCTTGAGATAGTTCTTGAGCTAATAGGCTAGATAACCACCAATAGACTTCGGCACGTTGTTCATTGAAAGTCTTAATTTCTTGCATCAGGTAATTTTCTCCAGCAATTTAAATAGTTCAAATGTCTATCTCAGGCTTTTAAACAGTAACTCTGCTTAACAAGTCATGGCTAGTCATTTAGTGTATAGAAAAATATGATAGTTAAAAACTACACTGCATAAGTAGATTTAGTTTGTTTTTAATCAATAAAAATCTTGTTTTCATTTGAAAAATCGATAAATACTAGAGTTGTTAATTATTATGAATAGAATGTCGAACAAGTCAGTCCAATGTATGTTAGTGGTGTAAATGAGCTATCACGTATTAGTAGTCGAAGACGATGCAGTAACTCGCAGTAAGCTGGTCGGTTATTTTCAGCATGAAGGTTATCAAGTGTGTGAGGCTGAAAATGGTCGACAAATGCGTGAGTTATTAAAAACAAACATCATTGATTTAGTGTTATTGGACATCAACTTACCAGGTGAAGATGGGCTGCTATTAACGCGTGAGCTTCGCAGTCAATCGGATATAGGTATTATTCTAGTGACTGGACGAATACATAATATTGATAAGATTATTGGTCTTGAGATGGGGGCCGATGACTATGTCACTAAACCTTTCGAATTAAGAGAGTTGTTGGTTCGAGTAAAAAACTTATTATGGCGAATAGGGGCAGCGCGTTGTATCCATGGTGACAGCGTACGGCAACAAAAAAATGGTAGTTTAGTGCGTTTTTCCCAATGGACATTTGATATAGCGCGGCGTTCATTAAGTAAAAATGGTGAGCCAGTCAAACTAACAAAAGCCGAGTATGAGCTGTTAGTGGCCTTATGTACTTATCCAAATCAGGTACTAAGTCGTGAGAGAATCTTAGCTATGATTAGCCATAGAGTTGAAGAGCCAAACGATAGAACCATAGATGTCCTTATTCGGCGTATGAGAGCTAAGATGGAATGTGATCCGAAGAATCCACAGTTATTTGTCACCGTACATGGCGAAGGTTATATGTTTGCAGGAGATTGATTTAAATTGTATACCGAGCTTACCTCGGTATACGAAATAGTATCAAACGTCACCATCTGACACATTATTGTCTGACGCGATACCTGCTTTATGATCGTTATTAGAAGCCCAATTACGTAGAGATTGCCAAATCAATCCAAGCGTTTCATGCCAATACCGCTCAGTCTGTTCAAGGTAAACTGCTTTAGGAGAATATTTGGCCCAAACTTGGTCTACATTAAGTTGCGCTAGATAATTTGTTGGTGCAGGGTAAGGTTTAAGCCCTGCCGAATAGAACTCGTTGAGGGCTCGTTTCATGTGGCTAGCAGAGGTCACGACGACTAGTTTTTTCAATTTAACAAATGCTGCGGCCTGGCGAGCTTCTTCCCAAGTATCTCTGGCAGTTTCTAGTAAGATAATATCTGATTTGGTGACTCCCAAAGCTAGCGCCACTTTTGCCATCATGCGAGCATTACTCACATCTGAACCTCCGGCGTATCCAGATAAGATTAACTTAGAGCCTGGATACATTCTCATGATTCTTATTCCCTCAGACAGTCTCATTAAGCCAGTACGGCTAAGCTCAGATGTTGGTGGGATTTTATCATCGACAACATGACCGCTGCCTAAAACCATAACGTAATCTATGGTTTCATCTACAGGGAAGAAGGCGGAATATTGACGTTCAAGAGGGAGGAGAAGGCGCGAGGTGACAGGCTGAAAAGCAATAAGAAAAATGCCTATGAAGGAGAATAAAACAACAAAACAGCCTGTTTTTTGTTTTCTTGTGAACATAATAAACATCAAACCTACAACACCAATGATCAGCATAGCTGGCAAGGGCATTAAAAGTGATGACACTATTTTTTTCAGCTCAAACATACTTAAATAGTCCGAAAAAACACCAATTGGTTTTAATTTAAGAGAATCTTTCTTTATATCTGCTTTCTATGTGACAGAATAGCAGTATGACTCGACATGATAACTCAACTTACTGTGACTGAAGATCGCAATTTCGACGATATCGCCCACAAATTCGCAAAAAACATCTACGACTCTGACAAAGGTGGCATACGCCAAGTGATTGTTTGGGAAGAACTTGAACAATTACTTTCTGCTGTTAATGGTAGCAGGAAAAGTCTCCATGTGCTTGATGCTGGTGGCGGGCTAGCACAAATTTCCCAAAAGCTAGCTAAACTCGGACATCGAATTACTTTATGTGATCTATCTTCGGAAATGTTGCAACTAGCACGTCAGGATATTGAAAAAAATGGATTGCTTAAGCAGTATCGCTTGGTTCATTCACCCGCTCAAAATATAGCAGAGCATCTTAGTGAACCAGTTGATGTTTTGATGCTCCACGCAGTGATGGAATGGCTGGTAGATCCAAAAGCTGTATTGCAAGCCTTATTGGATGAAATTAAACCCGGTGGAGCAGCCTCAATCATGTTCTATAACCACTATGGGTTAGTTTATAAGAACGTCGTGTGTGGCAATATTCCACATATATTAGCCGGAATGCCTCACCGTAAGAGATTTAAGTTACAGCCGCAAAAAGGACTCAAACCAGAAGAGGTTTATCAGTGGATTGAGGAGTCTGGTTTTGAGATTTGTGGCAAAGCCGGTATTCGCTGTTTCAATGATTATATTGGAAATAGGGAATATATTGGGGACTATCAAACAGAGCATGTAGTGGCACTTGAAAGAGAGCTGTGCCGTCAGGAGCCTTACCTCTCATTAGGTCGCTACATACATGTATGGGCAAAAAAGAACAGGAACAACAATGGGTGAGATACTTGCCAATGCTGCTGAGCAGCCAATTGATGAACTGGTTGGATGGGTAAAACAGCACGACTTCTCATTAAACTTGACTACTGAGCGCTTATCTTTCTTGATAGCAATGGCGGTGCTGAGTAATGAAAGGTTTGATGAAGAGCTGGGTGAAGGTGAATTGCACGATGCATTTGCTATTGTGACTCGACTCTTTGATACGACTAGTGAAGCAATAACCTTTCGAGCCAATAATGCCATTAATGATATGGTAAAGCAGAGATTAATTAGCCGTTTTACCAGTGAAATTAACGATGGTGCCAGTATTTACAGACTATCACCGCTTGCTATCGGTATTACTGATTATTATATCCGTCATCGAGAATTTTCTAAACTACGTCTTTCAATCCAGTTATCCATGGTGGCAGACGAAATGTCGAAAGTCATTGAATCTGCGCAGCAAGGAGGGACACCAGCCCACTGGAAGAAAAATGTCTTTGGAGTATTGAAATACTCTGTCGGTGAAATATTTGATCAAATTGATCTTAACCAGCGAGTGATGGATGAGCAGCAGCAGTCTGTAAAAATACAAATCGCTGAGCTACTTAATAAAGATTGGCGGGAAGCGATTAATAACTGTGAAGCCCTGCTTTCTGAAACTTCCAGTACTTTGCGCGAGCTGCAAGATACTCTCCAAGCAGCTAGTGACCAGTTACAAACACAGATCCTAGACATTCAGCAAATTGTTTATGGCCAAGAGTCGTTGGAGTTTATTGAAGAAGCTTTGTTCAGTTTACAGATGAAATTAGACCGAATTACAAGCTGGGGCCAGCAGGCAATTGACTTATGGATTGGTTACGACAGGCATGTGCATAAATTTATCCGGACTGCTATCGATATGGATAAGAATCGAGCATTTAGCACACGTCTACGCCAGTCAATTAAAGATTATTATGATTCACCTTGGTACCTCATTTATGCCGATACAGAAAGGCTCATTGACCTAAGGGATGAAGCACTGGTCCTTCGTGATGACGAAGTAACTGGGCAGGTACCTCTGGAGGTTGAGTATGAGGAGTATCAGAAAGTAAACGATGACCTGTCTGAACGTATTAGAAATATGCTTAAAATACACAAAGAGCAGGGGACTCCAATTCATCTTGGCGTTGTGTTACGTGACTACTTAGCTCAGCACCCACGAACCCATCATTTTGATTTAGCTCGAATTGTTATTGACCAAGCTGTACGCCTTGGGTATTCAGAATCGGATTATCAGGCGATTCAACCCGATTGGCATGCTATCAATCAATATGGAGCAAAGGTACAAGCAAATGTTATCGACAGATACTAATGACTATATGCCAGAGAAACTGGCTAAAGCGATTTCAAATCCATTATTTCCAATGCTAGATAGTATGCTTCGATCAGGAAGACATATTTCAATTGAGGATCTCGACAATCATGCTTTATTGTCAGATTTTGAAGTTGAGCTGTCTTCGTTTTATCAACGTTACAACACAGAATTGGTTAAAGCGCCTGAAGGTTTTTTCTATCTTCGCCCTCGTTCTACGTCTCTAATTAATCGAAGTGTGTTATCTGAACTTGATATGCTAGTCGGTAAGGTATTGTGTTTCTTATATTTGAGTCCTGAGCGTTTAGCGCATGAGGGAGTTTTTACCAATCAAGAGCTTTACGAAGAGTTACTGGCTTTATCTGATGAAAAAAAGCTCATGAAGTTGGTCACTAACCGAGCTACGGGCTCCGATTTAGATAAAGAGAAGTTGTTTGAAAAAGTACGGACCTCTCTTCGTCGTTTAAGGCGCCTTGGTATGATCATTAACATCGGTGAAACGGGTAAATTCAGTATCAGTGAATCTGTCTTTCGCTTCGGAGCGGATGTTCGAGTTGGGGATGATATTCGTGAAGCCCAACTGCGTCTTATTCGTGATGGTGAGGCTGTGGTTCATGCTAAAGAACCGAGTCAAGTCAGCCTATTAGTAGACGAGCAAGATCAAGATTTGTTTCAATCAGAAAATTTAGAAGAAGGTGATGCATGATTGAAAGAGGTAAATATCAATCATTAACCATGATCAATTGGAACGGTTTTTTTGCCCGAACTTTTGATATTGATGGCTTGGTTACTACTTTATCCGGTGGTAATGGTGCTGGTAAATCAACCACAATGGCAGCTTTTATTACAGCTTTGATTCCAGACCAAACTTTACTTCACTTTCGAAATACTACCGAAGCAGGCAGTAGCCAGTCCTCGCGTGATAAAGGTCTCTACGGGAAGTTACAACCAGGGGCATGTTATGCTGCATTAGATGTTGTTAACTCACGTAACCAGCGTTTGTTGTTTGTAGTTAAGTTGCAGCAGGTAGCTGGTAGAGATAAAAAAGTAGATATAAAACCCTTTGTTATCCAAGGGTTGCCTGCTAGTGTCAAACCAACCGATATCTTGATTGAAAGCGTGTCTGATACTCAGGCTCGTGTTCGTCAAATTAATGAGATAAAGCAATGTGTGGCAGAGTATGAAGGTGTTCAGCTCAAAGTATTCAACTCGATCGTTGACTACCATGCACAAATGTTTGAGTTTGGCGTTATTCCAAAGAAATTACGTAACTCTGGAGACCGTTCGAAGTTTTACCGTTTGATTGAAGCATCATTATATGGCGGTATTTCCAGCGCTATTACACGTTCACTGCGTGACTATTTATTACCTCAAAATGGTGGTGTTAAAAAAGCATTCCAAGACATGGAGTCTGCACTGCGTGAGAATCGAATGACGCTTGAGGCGATCAAGACGACTCAAGCTGATCGTGATTTATTCAAGCATCTGATTACAGAATCGACAAATTATGTAGCGGCAGATTATATGCGTCATGCAAATGATCGTCGAAGCAAATTAGAGCAAACCTTATCGTTACGAGCAGAACTTTTTAGTTCTCGTCAAACCTTAGTTGAGCAAAATAACGTACTGAATAGAGTTCAGCAAGAGCTTGAACTGCTGGTGGAAACAGAGTCTGCCTTAGAGCAAGACCACCAAGCTGCTTCCGATCATCTTCAGCTTGTACAAAATGCTCTTCGCCAGCAAGAAAAAATTGAGCGCTATCAAGAAGATCTGGCAGAGCTAAATGAACGTCTTGAAGAACAGGTAATGGTTGTGGAAGAACTGCAGGATCATGTCCTGATTCTAGAAGAGCAAGCATTGGTTGCAGAAGAAGAAGTTGATAGCCTACAAAGTCAGCTAGCTGACTATCAGCAAGCGTTAGATGTTCAGCAAACAAGGGCACTCCAATATCAGCAAGCAGTTCAAGCGTTAGATAAAGCTAAAACGTTACTTGGTGATGATAGCCTAACGGCTGAAAGTGCTCATGTCTTGGTGCTGCAGCTAAAAGCTCAAGAGTCAGACAGTACTGCGTCTTTGTTGGCTGTTAAGCATAAGTTAGACATCTCTTCTGCCGCGGCAGAACAATTTGAATTAGCACTGCAACTCGTTAGAAATATTACTGGATTTAACGTAGAGCGCAGGAATGCTTCTGAATTTGCGAAAAAATTGATTATTCAAGCTCGAAATTCTGAACAAGTTGTCAACAATGAGCAGCAATGGCATGCGCAGCATCGAGATTTAGAACGCCGCCTAAGCCAACAGAAACAAGCACAAGAATGGGTTGCTAGTTACCATAAGGAACACCATGTTCATTTAGCTGATGAACTCGCACTCGAACAGGAAAGAGAACGACACCAGACGCAAGTTGAATCACTTGAAGTTGAACGCGATACGGTGCGTGAGTTACGCAGTGAGCAACGCCGATCTGAGCAGGATATTTCGGCCGAGATTAAAAAACTTGAGGGTATTGCTCCATCATGGATTGCTGCACATGACGCATTAGAAACTTTGACAGAGCAAAGTGCTGTAGAGTTGTATGATAGCCAAGCGGTCATGTCTCATATGCAAGTTGTTCTTGAACAGGAAAAGCAGCAGTCACTAGCAAAAGAAAAGTTAGCTGAGCGACGTGCTCAACTAGAAAATGAAATAGAGCGACTAGTATCACCCGGCGGTTCAAATGATCCTCGTCTTAAAGGTTTAGCTGACACATTAGGAGGAGTGCTGCTATCTGAAATTTATGACGATATCACTATTAATGATGCCCCATATTTTAGTGCTATGTATGGTCCATCTCGTCATGCAATTGTTGTGTCTGATCTCTCAGGTATTGAAGAGAAACTTGTTGAGTTGGATGACTGTCCCGAAGATCTTTATATTATTGAGGGTGATATTGATGCCTTTGATGATAGTTCTTTTGATGTGGAAGAGTTACAAGGAGCTGTTTGTGTCCGCATGAATGCTCGCCAGATGCGTTATTCGCGCTTTCCAGAGATCCCTTTATTTGGTCGAGCGGCTCGTGAACAGCGTCTAGAATCACTGCGTGATGAACGTGAAGAAGTGGTTGAACAACATGCAAAAGCTGCGTTTGATTCGCAAAAACTTCAGCGTCTCTACCAAGCGTTCAATAGTTTTGTGGCAAAGCATATTCAGGTTGCCTTTGAAGCGGACCCAGAACAAACTTTGATGCTAGCTCGTGATAAACGTAACCAAATCATGCGTGATTTAGCAGACTTAAATTCTAAAGAGCAGCAATACAGATCGCAGTTAGTATCTAGTAAACAAGCATTGACGTTACTTGATAAGCTAGCACCAGCCATGATGTTAATTGAAGATGAGTTTCTAACCTCGCGTTTTGAAGAATTAGAGAACAAAATATCTCAATTATCAGAGGCAAAAACTTTCTTAAGCAGTCAAGCAAAGCCAATTGCTGACTTGGAAAAAATTGTATCTGCTCTTGAGGTTGACCCTGAACAATTTGATGCTCTTGAAGCTGATTACCTTGCTGCGGATTCTCAACTACAAGAATTGAAAAAGCGCATATTTGCCTTATCCGATCTTGTTGAACGCAGGCACTATTTTGCGTATTCAGATTCGATTGAATTACTTGATAGAAGCAGCGAATTAAATGATCAACTTAAAGCTAAGCTTGTTGAGGCAGAGAGGTTACGCTCGCGTTCTCGTAATGAATTAAAGCAATCACAGAGCCAGATGAACCAGTTCAATCAAGTCTTGGCTTCGCTAAAAAGTTCTCATCAAGCTAAACAGGAAACAGTTCAGGAGTTTAAGCAAGAACTACAAGAGTTTGGTGTTAACGCTGATGAGGGGGCTCAGGATCGCGCTATACGTCGTCGACAAGAACTGCAAGATCGCCTGTACACATCTCGCGGTCGAAAGAGTGAATATGAACGCACTATTACGTCGACTGAACTGGAAATGAAAGGCTTGGCGAAGCGCCTCAAGAAGGTCCAGAAGGACTATATTGAGTTTCGTATCTTTGTTGTTGCGGCTAAGTCGGGTTGGTGCTCAGTATTACGTTTAGCACGGGAAAATGATGTTGAACGTCGATTGCATAAACGTGAACTGGCCTATTTGTCAGCGGATGAATTACGTTCGATGTCAGATAAATCACTCGGTGCTTTACGTCTCGCAGTTTCGGATAATGATGATCTGCGGGATGCGCTTCGTTTGTCTGAAGATAACGCACGTCCCGAGCGAAAAGTCCTCTTCTACATATCGGTATACCAACATCTGCGAGAGCGCATTCGTCAAGATATCATTCGTACCGATGATCCTGTTGAAGCGATTGAAGAAATGGAAGTCGAGCTAGCTCGATTAACTGAAGAACTGACTCAGCGAGAAAATCGTCTGGCTATCAGCTCGGAATCGGTAGCTAGTATAATTAAGAAAACTATTCAGCGTGAACAAAACCGAATTCGGATGCTTAACCAAGGCTTATCAAATATCGCTTTCGGTCAAGTCAAAGGTGTTCGCCTGAATGTAAAGATCCGTGAAAGTCATGAGGTTTTACTCAAGGGTTTAGCATCACAACAAGATCAGCACAAAGACCTATTTGAAACGACACGTCATACGTTTTCTGAGGCTATGGCGAAACTGTTCCAGCGAGTTAATCCACATATCGATATGGGCCAGCGAAGCCCACAAATATTGGGTGAGGAACTACTGGACTATCGTAACTACCTAGAACTGAGTGTTGAGGTTTGCCGCGGTTCTGATGGTTGGCTACAGGCTGAATCGGGCGCCTTGTCTACAGGTGAAGCGATAGGTACAGGTCAATCTATATTGTTAATGGTTGTTCAGAGTTGGGAAGAGGAATCAAGACGCTTACGAAATAAAGATATTGTCCCATGTCGCCTTCTATTCTTGGACGAAGCAGCACGTCTGGATGCTAAGTCAATTTCAACCTTGTTTGAGTTATGTGACCGATTAGATATGCAATTACTGATTGCTGCGCCAGAGAATATTAGCCCCGAGAAAGGGACGACATATAAACTGGTCCGTAAGGTGTTTAAGGATCACGAACATGTACATGTCGTTGGTTTGCGTGGTTTTGGCCAGCCAGAAGACGTAGGTAAGGAAGCAGAGGAACTTAGCGAGTAACTTTGATTATTTCCCAATAAAAAAGCTGCTCTTGTGAGCAGCTTTTTGGTAATTGACTTATTGCTAGGGAATTTAGAACTGTGTTGAGGAACCAAATTGCTTGGCAGCATAAGCCACTCGTTCTTGGGCATCTGGATAGACTCTTGGAGTACCCAGACTTTCAATGTGATGTAAGCGTGGTAATAATCCCGCTCCATTTGCTATTTGAATTGCAAGCCCTGGTCTAGCATTTAGTTCGAGTACCATCGGCCCTTCCTCTTTATCAAGCACCATATCTGTCCCCATGTAACCAAGCCCAGTCATCTCCCATGCACTGGATGCTAAAGTCAATAAGCGTTCCCAATGTGGTACTTGTAAGGTCGACAGCTCTTTGTTGGTATCAGGATGGTGAGTGATAGGTTGATCAAACTGAACTGCTCTAATCGCTTGACCTGTCGCAATATCAATACCCACGCCAACGGCACCTTGATGAAGGTTAGCTTTGCCATCAGAAGCAGCTGTAGAGCAACGCATCATAGCCATGACAGGGTAGCCTTTAAAGACGATAATCCGAACATCTGGCACACCTTCATAGCTAAAACCACTGAAACAGTCATCGAATTTAATTAAGTTTTCGACAACAGCAACATCATTTTTACCACCTAGTGAAAATAGGCCCGCTAATGCATTACTGATGTGTCTTTCTACATCTTCCTTACTGGACGTTGCACCCGAAGGTTTTGTGTAAACACCATTTTGGTGTGAGGTGACAACCAAAATACCTTTACCGCCACTCCCTTGAGCTGGCTTGATAACAAAACCTGGCCAACCTTTGACCATGTTATGGATGTTCTTAACTTCTGCTTGATGGCTAATGACACCGATTAGCTCAGGTGTTGTGGCACCATGTTGCTGAGCGATGATCTTAGTTTTAAGTTTATCGTCCACTAAAGGATATTTAGAACGATCGTTGTAGCGACCAATGTAACTATGGTTACGCTGATTCATGCCCATAATACCGTTATGACGTAGCTTATTTGGCGATGTAAACTGCGAAGTTAAACGTGAAAACATTACTCAGTCCTCCGCTAATGGCTTGAAGCGTCTTAACTCGGTTAGACGATAACCTGTATAAGTACCAAGTAATAAAATGCAAGCTAACACTATCAGTTGAAGACCAATAAAATTAAACGTCAGATGTTGAATATAGGAGTTTGTCATTACAAGATAAACGAGAGTAGCTGTTGCTAGTGAGCCTCCACCTTGAAGAACGACTTCCTTAGCTCCTTCTTCTTCCCACAAAATTGACATACGCTCAATCGTCCATGACAAAATGATCATAGGGAAGAAGGTAATAGAAAGACCTTCTGTTAAACCGATCTTAAATGCAACAACCGTGAACAAGGAAATAATCATAATTACACTAATAATGACAGCAGATATCCTAGCGACGAGCAGTAAGTTGAGCCTAGACAAGTAACTTCTGATAATTAATCCAGTGCCTACGATCAGCAGAAAACCTACTATTCCTGTTAGTAATTGGGTTTGTACGAAAGCGACTGCGATCAAGATAGGCATAAAAGTACCGGAAGTCTTAAGGCCGATGATCACTCTTAAGAAGACGACAATTAGTGCACCAATTGGAATAAGCATAATGGTCTTAAACATAGCCTGTTCTTCAAGAGGTAGACTATGAATGGAAAAATTGAGTAAGCCATCTGCTTGGACTTTATCTATGGTCGCTTGTTTAGGTGAGACATCTTGAGCAATCATGGAAAAATGAACTTGACTGTTTTGGCCGCCGACGATGTCAAGGAGTGATACGTTTGATTCATCCCAAATTAGGATGTTTTTATCTATGGATTGAGTAGCGTTTTTAGGGTTAAACAGTATCCATTCATTTCCATCCCAAACCTGGTTCATTAGCTCGATAGTTTGACGGCGTCTACCATCTTCTAATTCGATAACGCCAACGACTTTACTAGGGATTTTTGAATAGGCGAGTACTTTGTCAACAGCCGCTACCTTGGACATTTTATTCAGCAGAAGGCCTGCATTTTGGCTATCAGAGTCGTTAAGTATTTTGATAAGTTCTCGAGTGAAAGTAACATCATCCGCTGAGCTTTTGTTGGCTCGTTCAATTATTGATACAGCTGCCGCTTCTGTTGGGCCATCAAAAGTTGGAGCCATAATTTTCTTGGTTGGCTGTTGTGGTTTTACTTTTGCTTGGGGATCAACAAGAAATTGAGCCTTATAGTATATAGTCTGTGCGCCATCAGCCTGTCGAATGGACCATTCTGCTCTGCGGCCTGATTCTGAATTAATATACGATACACCATAACCTGATGATGAAGATGATTCATTAATTAGTGTAAAGCCATTTTGTGTGTGAGGAACTGCAAAAGAAGCCTTGGCTGGTTTAGCTTGAGCGTTAAACTCAATACGGGCTTCTATATCCCATACCTGCCGAGTTTCACCAGGAGTCCATGGCACACCGTATGTCTGGTGACGGAACATGCTTAGAGCAAGACCTGCAACTATGAGTAGAGCGACAGATATGTAAAAGGGGACTTTAGAGGTCATAACCTACCTTATTATTTTTGTTCAATTTCCGTTTGAATGTATTTTTTACTTACATCCACCACTGCAATGTCACGGATGAAATCCCGACCTAGTAACACAGGATGGATCATTTGGGAGCGATCTGCCAAAGTAAACTGTGTCTTTTCGTGAATCTTGCCCAACCTAACCCACAATTCTACTACAGGACGTCGTTCTAGTTGGCAATTTGTTGATTGACGTATTTTTACAAAACGAAGAATTGGAGCCTCAATCCAATTACTTTCATCCAGTGAAGCAGTGCCATCGGATAGATGAAAGCGTATCCAGTTTTTCCCATTACGTTCAAACTCTTCAATATCAACAGCGTTAAGTGATGAGGTTTCTGCACCAGTATCTATGCGAGCATCGAATTTCTGTTCTACGGAGTCTATGGTAACTTTTTCAATTTCACCGAGTGTTAACGCCTTTGAAGGGGAGGGTGAGGTTTTAATGGGGATAGATCTTATGGCTTCTTGGCGTGGTTTGCTTATTTGACGGGTTGCCTGTTGTCTTAATCTGCGTAACTCAGAACTTAGTGAGTCGATTTTGGTATTTAGACTGGCAATCTGAACATCTTTATCAGTCAACTGCGTTTCTATTCGGTCGAACCTTTGTGCCGAGTTTGTTTCCGAAGTCTGGATAGCAGCGAGTGTTTCTTTATGATATTGCGTGCTGTTAGTGAGGGTACAGCCGGAAACTAGGGTTATTACAATCACCGGAGCCAGTTTGGTAAACATTGAAAATCCCAATAATAGATTAAAATATGTGCTGAAAGAAGCTAGTACAGCTGCCCTTCACCAGAATGTGCGAACAGGCATGGTTGCAGTGTGACCAGTTGTGCTATTTCTTATATAAAATGCCGAGTACTCATAAGAGAATTATAAATCTTTTTGGTGTTCAGATTAAGGGCATGACAGACTAGAAAGGTTAGGAGTCTGTCAAAAATTGTCTTAGTACGGTTTTTTTGCAACAAGAGTAGCACGACGAGGGGCAGGGTGACCTTCTATTGTCTTGGTTGAGTCTGTTGGGTCTAGATAATCTAGCAATGAATTGTGTGTCATCCATTTAGTGGTTCGTTGCTCGTCTGTTGTTGTGGTGTTCTCCTCGGCGATAATCACATCCTCAAAGCCAACTTGTTCTAGCCAAACTTTAAGTGCTTTCGCGGAAGGGAAGAAGTATACATTACGCATTTGAGCATAGCGTTCGGTCGGCACAAGTACTGAGGTTTCGTCTCCTTCAATTACAAGAGTCTCAAGCACTAATTCACCGCCAGGAACTAACTGATCTCTCAACTGGATTAGGTGATCGAGTGGTGAGCAGCGATGGTACAGGACCCCCATACTGAATACAGTATCGAATGCCTCTAACTTAGGCAGTTGCTCAATTCCAAGTGGTAAAAGGTGTGCTCCTTGATGATCCCCCATGAGTTTACGCACTGCTTCAAATTGGATAAGAAATAAATGAGATGGATCGATGCCGACACATAGACGAGCCCCTTCGCCTAGCATTCGCCACATATGATAGCCGTTACCACAGCCCACATCGAGCACACTACGATTTTTTAGGGGTGATATATGGGGTAGAACACGGTCCCATTTCCAGTCACTTCGCCATTCTGTATCAATATGGATGCCATGTAAGTGATACGGGCCTTTACGCCATGGATGAAAAGTACGTAAGAGGTTTTCTAATTTTTTGAGTTCACCAAGAGCTATTGGATTATCGTTGAATAAGGATACTGAATTTTTTAGGTCAATGTTATCAGGAGATCCGGGCGAAATTTTATTGAGTGCTTTAAGCCAGCGGCCAAAGTCTCCGTGTTCTGCATTTTGCCAATCGGTTAGCTGCTGAGGTAAAACATTAAGCCAAGGTTGAAGGCGAGTATCGGTTGCAATGAGCTTATAAAAATTGGCGAAATTAAACATAGTTTTCACTGATTTTGGAGTTGAGTGTTAGTTTTGGAGAAAGAATGTACAACGGGCTTTGGTTACTTTATTGCAAACATAGAACCAAAGTTGAAGCACTGAAACCAAACATCGAAACTGCTAAAACCAATTTGAGCAAAACGTTCTTTGTGTGTTTTCTTTGAATCTGGACACATCACATTTTCAATCGCGTTGCGTTTTTGGCTAATTTCGAGTTCGCTGTAACCGTTTGCACGCTTGAAGTCATGATGTAAGTCTACAAGCAGTTCGTTAGCTATTGTATCTTCAAAGATAAATTTCTCTGAAATTATCAATATTCCGCCAGGGCGCAAGCCCTTATATATCTTTTCCAAAAGTGTATAGCGATCTTGTGATGAAAGAAATTGAAGTGTGAAATTAAGAACCACAACAGAAGCATTATCAATATCAATATCACGAATATCGGCTTCGACAATATCGACAGGAGTATCACTGCGATAGGCATTGATATGGAGTTTGCAACGTTCCACCATAGCGGAGGAATTATCCACAGCAATAATTTGACATCCTTCTTGATTGATATGCCGACGCATAGAGAGTGTGGCGGCACCTAGAGAGCAGCCTAAATCATAGATTTTGGAGTGAGGTTGTACAAACCGTTCAGCCAGCATCCCGATTGCTGAGATAATATTGCTATAACCGGGCACAGAGCGCTGAATCATATCAGGGAAGACTTCTGCGACACGTTCATCGAAGGTAAAGTCCCCAATTTTATCGATGGGTGCCGAAAAAATGGTATCAGGGTTACTCTTAGGGTTCATAACGGGTTCTCTCAACACAAGGCATTTACGCCTTGTAGTCCTGCAGATTTGAAAAACAGCATATTTTATGTGAATTTTACGCATCTGTCATGTATTGAACACATGGGCCAAATTGGCTCGAGTATTCAACCCGCTTAATGGCAAAAGAATTTGCTTATTAACTCAATTATATTGGGTGATAAAAATCGATTTAAAACATGTGTATCTGTGTATTTCCTTTTGCCATTGGGAAGATATTTAGATCAGGTAAAGGTAGTTGCGACTTCAATTGTTGATAGAGGTTTAATGCCAGTTCTGGGGCCATGATGTTATCTGCAGTGTGAATCATTAAATAAGGCTGTTTACCCTGCTTAACCCACTCAGTTATCTTGATTAACCAAGGAGTGAAAAAGTCATAGTTTTGCTCTTTTTGTGGCTGACCGATGAATCGGATCATTGGATTATTAGCGGTTGCGATGGCATGAACTGGTAATTTAGGCTTTTTTTGCTGGGCATCAACAATGGCGTCATTATCAGGTTTGGCTGAAAAGATAGGTCGACTATCCATTATGATTCGATTGTACTCTTGTTCCATAAGCCAAGCATTGAGCTCACGTTCTGGGTCACCTTTGGAGAAAAAAGCAGGATGGCGGACTTCTATTCCGATTGGAAAATCGGTAGGGAAAAGAGCGCAAAACCGTTTAAGCTGTTCTAAGTGTTCAGGACCGAAAGTTGCTGGCAACTGAATTGTCCATTGACCGATACGCTCGTGTAAAGGAGCCATGATAGACATAAAGCTATTTAACTCAGTTTGGCAACCACGCAACATTTGCTGATGCGTAATACTTTTGGGTAGTTTAAACGTAAAGCGAAACTCGTCATGTGTTGAATTACGCCAATTCTTTACTGTAACGGCACTTGGAGTTGCATAGAAGGTTGTGTTGCCCTCAACGGTGTGAAAAACACTGGCATATTTTTCTAATCTTTCATTGGGCTTTGTACCGCTACCGTAAAAAGTTTGCTGCCAATTGTTGTGAGACCACATAGTGAGTCCGAGTCTGATTGGGAGAGCTTTCATATTTACCATTTTTAGTACTAGTGGATGAGAGTTTTGCCGAATCACCCTGATTAAGGCTATAATCAGCGCCAATTTTCGTATTGCTGCTGTTTTAGGCCTTTGTTGGTTTAAAAAGCAGCAGTAGATGATAAATCACAATAAGTTGTGCGTTGAGTGGTCGATCTTGAAACACTTTCAGCGTATAAATGGACCTTTGCCCTATCGGTAAATTTATCACCGATGGGTAGTAATTAACATACTAAAAGAGATTGGGAAATTCATTATGCGTACCCATTACTGTGGTCACTTGAACAAGTCCCTTGCAGGACAAACTGTAGAACTTTGCGGTTGGGTTAATCGTCGCCGCGATTTAGGTGGACTTATTTTCATTGATATGCGAGATCGTGAAGGCATTGTTCAGGTAGTAGTAGATCCAGATATGGCAGACGCGTACGAAGTGGCGAATACACTTCGTAATGAATTCTGTATCAAGCTCTCGGGGGAAGTCCGTGTTCGTCCAGACAGTCAGATCAATAAAGATATGGCAACTGGAGAAGTTGAAATTATTGCCAAAAGTCTAGAAATCATTAACCGAGCGGACATTCTCCCTCTAGACTTCAACCAGAAAAATACAGAAGAACAGCGACTTAAATATCGCTACCTCGATTTACGTCGTCCTGAAATGAGTGATCGGATTAAACTACGCGCAAAGGCATCCAGTTTTGTTCGTCGATTCCTCGATGAAAATGGGTTTCTTGATATCGAAACGCCGGTTTTGACTAAAGCAACACCTGAAGGTGCTCGGGATTACTTGGTTCCAAGTCGTGTGCATAAAGGTAGCTTTTATGCATTACCTCAGTCTCCACAGCTATTTAAACAGCTGCTAATGATGTCGGGTTTTGATCGTTACTACCAAATCGTAAAATGCTTTCGTGATGAAGACCTACGTGCTGACCGGCAGCCAGAATTTACCCAGATCGATATAGAAACTTCGTTTATGACAGCTGACGAAGTTAGAGCCACTACAGAAAAAATGGTTCGAAATATGTGGCAAGAACTATTGGATGTTGATTTGGGTGTATTTCCAACTATGCCTTTTGCTGAAGCTATTCGTCGTTTTGGTTCAGATAAACCTGACCTACGTAACCCTTTGGAACTAGTTGATGTTGCTGATCTGGTTAAGGATGTCGAATTTAAAGTATTCTCTGGCCCTGCGAATGACGAAAAAGGTCGTGTAGCCGTTATTCGAGTTCCAGGTGGAGCAGCTTTGACTCGTAAACAAATTGATGGTTATGGCGAGTTTGTCGGAATATATGGAGCTAAAGGCCTTGCCTGGATGAAAGTCAATGACCGCGCGGCTGGAGTTGAAGGTATACAGTCTCCGGTGGCTAAGTTCTTAAACGAAGATGTGATAAACGGTATTCTCGATCGTACTCAAGCACAATCTGGCGATATTATCTTATTCGGTGCAGATAAAGCCAATACAGTGGCGGAAGCTATGGGTGCACTTCGACTCAAGATTGGTAAAGATCTTGAACTGACAGATGAGTCTGCTTGGGCTCCACTATGGGTGGTGGATTTCCCTATGTTTGAAGAAGACAGTGAGGGTAATTTACATGCTATGCATCACCCATTCACGTCACCATTAGGGGTTAATGCACAGGAGCTAAAAGCTAACCCAGCATCAGCCAATTCAAATGCTTATGATATGGTGATTAACGGTTATGAAGTGGGTGGTGGTTCAGTCCGTATCCATAGTGCCGAAATGCAGGCTGCGGTATTTGATATCTTGGGAATTGATGCCGAGGAGCAACAACAAAAGTTTGGTTTCTTACTTAATGCGCTAAAGTTTGGTACACCACCACATGCAGGCTTGGCATTCGGTTTAGACCGCCTTGTGATGTTATTATGCGGTACAGATAATATCCGTGATGTAATTGCATTCCCTAAAACAACTGCGGCTGCATGCCTACTCACAGATGCACCAAGCGTTGCTAACCCTGCCGCACTTGAAGAGTTAGCGATTGCAGTGACGGTTGCAAAAGAGAAAAATGAAAACTAGGCTTACATGCCCTAAGTAGTGATGAGTTTCTTAATGAGAAATGGCGCTTCAAATGAAGCGCCATTTTGATTTTACGAGAAAAATATGTGTATTTGAAAGAATCGCACCCTTTGCCGTTAGAGTTTAACCTCTTTCCATTCTCCTGGTTGCAGTTCTCCAAGAGTGAATTGGCCCAGCGAGTACCGAATAAGACGTAAAGTAGGGTAACCAATATGAGCAGTCATTCGTCTCACCTGACGGTTACGGCCCTCTATAATGGTAATTGCAAGCCATGTGGTGGGTATATTAGCGCGAAAGCGCACAGGCGGATTACGTGACCAGATTTCAGGTTCGGATATTACTTCGACTGTGGCAGGTAGCGTTATACCGTCTTTAAGTTCTACTCCATTACGTAGCTTTTCTAAATCTTTTTCTCCAGGTTGTCCATCGACTTGAACCCAATAGGTTTTTGGGGATTTAGATTTAGGCTGGGTAAGCTTGGCTTGAAGTATCCCATCATTCGTCAGCACCATAAGCCCTTCACTATCTCTATCAAGTCTGCCTGCAGCGTAGACATCTTTGATTGGGATGAAGTCGGCGAGTGTTTGCCTACCGTCTCCATCGGTAAACTGGCTTAGGGTATCAAAAGGCTTATTAAAGATAATAACAGTGCAGTTCTCAGGTGATCTTTGTCGCTTTCTATTGCTAGTTTTTCGTTCTAGAGATATTGAACTTGATTTTGATTGGAGGCAGTTCTTTGAGCACTTAAAACCTGATTTACGCAAACGGGTTGAGGGTTTAGACGGCTCACGTTGCGAGCGAGATGACATGTTAACTACCTTGCAAAATTGTAAATGAAGTGTGGTTGAAAATTCTAAACTCAATGGCTTTAGGCTATCATGTGCGCGCCCGAGAACAGGATTGGATCTGCAAAATAATAGACTATTGTGCCAATATTGTTTAATTATAAGAGTACAGTTCTCACGGATCTTACGCTAAAAAGAGACGTAAGGAAAAGACAACAGAAACAACAAAGCCGTAAATAGGTAAGTAGATACTATACAAGCTTGTATACGGATACATCAACCAAAGCCGTCTATCGACGAGCTTTGCAAGAATAGATAGGGAAATTTCATGCCTACAGAAAAACCTACAATTATATACACTATCACAGACGAAGCTCCAGCATTAGCAACCTATTCTCTATTGCCAATTATTCAAGCATTTACCGCTTCCTCAGGTATTGAATTCGAGACTCGTGATATCTCTCTCGCTGGGCGTGTTCTTGCAAACTTCCCGGGGTACTTGACCGAACAACAACGCACAAATGATGCTTTGTTGGAACTTGGTGAACTGGCCAAAACGCCAGAGGCAAATATTATTAAGCTGCCTAATATCTCTGCCTCTATTCCTCAGTTACAAGCCGTAATTAAGGAACTGCAGGCAAAAGGTTACAATTTACCTAACTATCCTGAAGAACCCAGTACGCAAGAAGAAAAAGAGGTTAAAGCAAGCTATGACAAAATCAAGGGTAGTGCTGTAAACCCGGTACTTCGTGAAGGTAACTCAGATCGTCGTGCTCCTCTGTCAGTTAAGAATTACGCCAAGAAAAACCCTCATTCAATGGGATCGTGGTCAAAAGACTCCAAATCTCATGTATCAAGTATGTCTGGCAATGATTTCTTTGGTAGTGAGAAGTCACACACTGTGGCTGGTGCAACTCAAGTAAAAATCGAGTTTATGGCAGCGGATGGCGTGGCAAAAGAGTTGAAATCTTCGTTTGCGTTGCAAGATAAAGAAATTATTGATTGTTCCGTTATGAACAAGCGTGCTTTAGTTGAATTTTTTGAAAAAGAAATTGATGCAGCAAAACAGCAAGGTGTACTGCTTTCTCTACACATGAAAGCGACGATGATGAAAGTATCTGACCCTGTGATCTTTGGACATGCCGTTAAAGTGTATTACAAAGATGTTTTTACCAAATATGGAGATGTGCTTGAGCAATTAGGTGTTGATGTAAATAACGGCCTTGGCGATGTATACGCAAAAATCACTACTCTTCCTGCTGGTCAAAAGGCAGAAATTGAAGCCGCAATTCAAGATGTATATCGCACCCAGCCACCATTGGCTATGGTTGATTCAGATCGCGGCATCACTAATTTGCATGTCCCTAGTGATATTATTGTTGATGCCTCAATGCCCGCCATGTTGCGATCATCAGGTCAGATGTGGGGACCAGATGGAAAACAAAGCGACACTAAAGCTATGATCCCAGATCGCAGCTATGCGAGTATTTACCAGGCGGTTATTGATTTCTGTAAGGAAAATGGTGCCTTTGATCCAACGGCTATGGGCAGTGTGCCAAATGTAGGCTTGATGGCTCAAAAGGCAGAAGAGTATGGTTCGCATGATAAGACATTTATTGTTGACCAAGCAGGTAAGATACGTGTTGTGGACGCATCTGGTTCTGTTCTACTGGAACAAACGGTTGAGGAAGGTGATATTTTCCGTATGTGTCAGGTTAAAGACGCACCGATTCAGGACTGGGTTAAATTAGCCGTGACGCGCGCGCGCGCCACAGGTGTACCTGCGGTATTTTGGTTAGATGACAACCGTGCACATGATGCTCAGCTTATTAAAAAGGTGAATGCATACTTGCCGCAACATGATACATCTGGTTTGGAAATCAAAATATTAGCACCTCTTGAAGCGTGTAAGTTCTCCTTAGAACGAATCAAGTTGGGCTTAGATACTATTTCTGTAACTGGTAATGTGCTGCGCGACTACCTAACTGACTTATTCCCGATTTTGGAGCTAGGTACGTCTGCGAAGATGCTATCTATTGTACCGTTGATGAATGGGGGTGGTCTGTTTGAAACGGGTGCGGGTGGTTCAGCTCCTAAACACGTACAGCAAGTTGAGAAAGAGAACCACCTTAGGTGGGATTCGTTAGGTGAATTCCTCGCATTGGCGGCATCTTTGGAGCATTTAAGTGCAGTAACTGGTAATGCTAAGGCCCAGGTACTTGCAGATACCTTAGATAAAGCGACAGGCGAATTCTTAGACAAGAATAAATCACCTTCCCGTAAAGTAGGAGAGTTGGATAACCGTGGTAGTCATTACTACCTAGCTACATATTGGGCGCAAGCACTTGCAACTCAAACTTCAGATGTATCTTTAGCTAAAGAATTTACCCCAATAGCACAAGCTTTATCTGCGAAAGAAAGCGAGATTATTGCAGAACTAAATGGGGCTCAAGGTGTTGCTGGTGAACTTGGCGGTTACTATGCGCTAGAGTTTGAAAAAGCTTCAAGGCTTATGCGCCCTAGTGATACGCTAAACAGCATTATCAATGGCTAACTTCAGCTGGGTTAATGTACTTAATTGATTATAGATTAAAACCGCCAAGTTTTTCTTGGCGGTTTTTTATTTATTTCGTATGACACATTGTTTTGATGGGTGAAATCTAGCAGCGAATTATTTTATGGCTTGAGCTTCAACCGGAACTACCGATCTGGCGTGGTATCCTTTAGGGCCTTCCTCCACTTCAAATGTTACTTGTTGGCCCGCTTTCAGTGTACGATAACCATCCATTTCTATTGTTGAGTAATGGGCGAATACATCACCATCTTCTCCTTCTGGACAGATAAAACCAAACCCCTTGGCATTGTTAAACCATTTTACTGTACCTGTAGCCATGCTATACATCCCTCATGCATATTGTTACTGAAGTTGTGTGATTACACAATTAATCCGTGTGTAAACATAACAGTGAATGTTCATTCAGCCGCTGCTAAATTTTAAGTCACTATTTGACCAATGTAGTCAATGCTAGGGAGCAGTCAATAGTGAAAACTGGTTAGGCTGTGCATATTTGTAAACAAGTCACCTTTATCGTTTGCCTTTTTGCAACTATTTTCACTCCGGCTTTGTTATTTTATAATGGTAATATTGGTTTTTGGTTTCTTTTTAATCAATTAGATAGATAATATCACTAGATAGAAATCTTTTATTTGCAGCGATACAATTGCTGCATTAGTCTCTAAGTAAGGGCAAAAATTCGCTTGGCTCAACTTGGCCTTACTAACTGGAGCTAGATCTAAAACTTCCACACAGTGAAGTGTTAAAATTATATTTAAGGACGTTGTTTTCAACACGAAGAGTCATGAGCAAGCAAATTAAATGGGTTTCTCCAGACCAGGATTTACTGGAGCTAGAAAAGACTAAGGTGATGTTGCCATCGAGGTACAACGTTGTTTTGAATAATGACGATTACACGCCGATGGACTTTGTAATCGAAATCCTAGAACGGTTTTTCTCTATGGATATTGAAAAGGCAACACAAGTGATGCTTAAGGTGCATTACGAAGGTAAAGCGATTTGTGGCACGTATACTGCAGAAGTTGCTGAAACGAAAGTAGCGCAAGTTACAATGTATTCTCAGGAAAACGAGCATCCCTTGCTTTGTACCATGGAGCAAGTGTAAAGCTTAACCAAGCAATCTAAGTTGCTGCTAAGGAGGTACTTATGTTGAATAAAGAGTTAGAGTCGAGTCTGAACGGCGCATTCTCTCGTGCCAGAGACAAACGACATGAATTCATGACTGTCGAGCACCTCCTGCTAGCGTTATTGGAAAATGATGCGGCGAGGGAGGCCTTGCTTGCCTGTCAAGCCGATATTGACTCGTTAAGAAATGAGTTAGATATCTTTATTGATCAAACAACCCCGCTAATCCCAGAGAATGATGAAACGCGTGAGACTCAGCCTACTTTAAGTTTTCAGCGAGTATTACAGCGAGCAGTATTTCATGTTCAGTCATCTGGGCGTAGTGAAGTGACAGGGGCGAATGTACTCGTTGCCATATTTAGTGAGCAAGAGTCTCATGCAGCTTATCTGATGAAGAAAAACGATATTAGCCGTTTAGATATCGTTAACTTCATCTCTCACGGAATTACTAAGGCGTCTAGTTCAGGTGACGATTCTGCTTCTTCAGATTCATTTAGCAGTAATGATAGTCCGGAGGAATCTGGCTCTGAAGAGCGGTTAGAAAGTTTTGCATCTAACCTTAACTTATTGGCTAAACAAGGACAAATTGACCCCTTGATTGGTCGAGATAAAGAGCTGGAGCGTACTGTTCAGGTGCTATGCCGTCGTCGTAAAAACAACCCCTTGTTAGTTGGAGAAGCAGGGGTCGGTAAAACGGCAATTGCTGAAGGATTAGCGTGGAGAATAGTTGAAGGCCAGGTCCCTGATATCATTAAAGATAGTGTTATTTATTCTTTGGATATTGGCTCGCTGTTGGCTGGTACTAAGTACCGCGGTGACTTTGAAAAGCGTTTTAAAGCGATTCTCAAGCAATTAGAGAAGGAAGAAGACGCGATATTATTCATTGATGAGATCCATACTATCATAGGCGCAGGGGCTGCTTCTGGTGGGCAAGTGGATGCTGCAAACCTGATTAAACCTCTGCTGAGCAGTGGTAAGCTTCGTTGCATAGGCTCAACGACCTATCAGGAGTACAGCAACATCTTTGACAAAGAGCGTGCTCTTTCTCGTCGATTCCAGAAGATAGATATTGTTGAGCCATCGCTTGATGATACGACAAAAATCTTAATGGGCCTCAAACCTAAATATGAAGCGCATCATGAAGTTCGTTATACCAATAAGGCACTTCGTGCAGCTGTAGAGCTTTCTGCTAAATACATCAATGAGCGTCATTTACCTGATAAAGCGATTGATGTGATAGATGAAGCTGGGGCTCGTCACCGTCTTGCACCAGCTAGCCGCCGCAAAAAAACAGTTGGTGTCGCGGATATAGAATCAATGGTCGCTAAAATGGCACGAATACCAGAGAAGTCTGTCTCTTCTTCAGATAAAGAGGTTCTTCAGAATCTAGATGAAAAGATGAAGATGTTGGTCTTTGGCCAAAATGATGCAATTGATGTGTTGAGTGAAGCCATTAAATTGACTCGTGCGGGTCTTGGAGCTGATAACAAGCCAGTTGGATCTTTCCTATTTGCAGGCCCAACTGGTGTCGGTAAAACAGAAGTGACAGTACAGCTATCTAAATTAATGGGTATAGAATTACTGCGCTTCGATATGTCTGAATATGGAGAAAGGCATTCAGTGAGCCGTTTGATTGGTGCTCCTCCAGGTTATGTTGGTTACGATCAGGGTGGTTTATTAACGGATGCGGTGATTAAACATCCACACTCCGTGGTATTACTTGATGAAATTGAAAAAGCTCATACAGATATTTTCAATCTTCTCCTTCAGGTGATGGATAATGGTACTTTGACTGATAATAATGGCCGTAAAGCCGATTTTCGAAATGTTATTCTTGTCATGACAACCAATGCAGGTGTTCAGGAAACTGTTAAGAATTCCATTGGCTTAATCCAGCAAGACCATAGCCATGATGCGATGTCAGAAATTAAGAAAGTCTTTACACCTGAGTTCCGTAATCGTCTAGATAATATCATTTGGTTCAATAGCTTAGATGAGAATGTTATCCATCAAGTTGTCGATAAGTTCATTGTTGAGCTTCAAGCACAATTGGATGCTAGAGGTGTTTCACTCGAGGTTTCAGATAAAGCTCGCCATTGGTTAGCATTGAAGGGTTATGATAAAGCGATGGGTGCGCGCCCAATGGGACGAGTTATTCAAGAACAGCTTAAAAAACCACTTGCTAATGAGCTACTGTTTGGGTCGTTAGTCGATGGTGGTACAGTAAAAGTTGATTTGAGGAAAGATGAACTTAAATTTAAATACTTGAGCCAAAAAGCCGTTGCAGTACATTAATATCCTTTATAACGGTTAGTGTCAGCTTTTTTAAAAGTCTTACACAACAGATAAAAACCAGAGTATCGCTTTACTCTGGTTTTTTATTATTCAAACCAGTTCCAGTGTATGCCTGTAGTGAAATCGATACCCCAATTCCTCTAAGTGGTCAGACAGAATTCGTTTATCTTCTTGTTGCACAAACGGCGGCAATATTTCTTCAGATCCGATACTATCGAGAGCTGCTTGATAAAATTCAGCTTTACTCACTGTATTTGGAGTCGTCGCGTTGATGATAACGTTTTGTTTGAATGCAGTGATAAAACTGATGACGCCAATAGCATCTTTAAGATGCAACATATTTGCCGGAGCCTTTGTGCTGATTTGTTTCATTTTACTTACAAATCGACTTGGATGTCGATCGGGGCCCACAAGACCGCTGCAGCGAACAATGGCGTAATTGATTCCTGAATCGATTACATGTTGTTCAGCTTGCAGCATCGCTGTAGCCTTCTGGCTAAAATTATTATCCTGAGCTGCTTTAGACCAAGATGCATCGTCTTCTAGCATAGGCTTGGCTAGGTTGGGATAAACACTAGTTGAGCTAACCATGACTATTCTTTTAACTTGAGCTAAAAGGCATGCTTTAGTCAGTGTCTCCCAACAACGAATATATTGATCACCCAAAGCAGAACGAAACCCAGGCGGGAAACAGCCAATGACTATATTGGTTTTAGTACTTTTGACTGTTTGTGCTATATGTGACAAGTCACCACATAGGTCCAGACATTTTGCTTGAAGGGACTCTGCTTTTAGCAAAGAGACACCGTCATTACTAGTTCGGGTAACTATGACATTATTGCCTATTGATTCTAGGTAATGAGCTAGCGGTTTTCCGAGCCACCCACCACCAATAATTAGTATGTCTTTCATACTTATCTCGTTATAGCTTTGGCCTAGATTGGTTACTATCTAAGAGATCCAATAAATAATCAACCATAGTTTTTTAGGCTTAATGTCTCACTAGTGAGACATGGCTTTTCTGCGTCTCCATACCATTAACTCTACTATTAATAGATGTATAACTAGGTATAAATAGTTGGAATTGGATGAAGTGGCTTTTGTTGTGTTCGCTCGGGGTCATCCCTTCTCTGGTCTTGGCGAGCAACAAAGTATATATGACGTCTTTAGACTGGCCTCCTTACTCGGGAGAGAATTTACGTGAAAATGGCTATTCCATTGCTATTGCACGTGAGGCTTTCTCCGTTATGGGCTATGACTTAGGCGTTGACTTCGAACCTTGGGTGAGGGCGGTTTCATTGGCCACGAAATCAGAAAAGTATATAGGCTATTTCCCCGAATATATCTTTGACACACAAGACTTTGTTTTTTCTGATTCGATTGGTAGCGGCCCACTGGGACTAGTTGAAAATTCAAACTCTCCAGTAAAGTGGACTAAATTAGTTGATCTAAAAACGCTGCGTATTGGTGTCGTTCAAGGGTACGTCAATACTAAAGAGTTCGATGACATGGTTGCTGATGGAGAGATCAATATAGAGGCATCTAGTAATGATACTATGAATATTCACAAGGTAGCGAAAAGGCGGCTAGATGCTGCGGTAATAGATTCGAATGTGCTAGAACATTTGATAAGCGAGGACACTCAGGAAGCTTTCTTGAGACAGCATTTGCAAATGAACACTAAGCTATTAGACAACAAACAAATCCATGTTGCTTTTCGTAACGAACCGAAAGGAATTGATCTGAAGATGATTTTCAATCAAGGCTTGGAAAAGATTGATATCGAGTCGATTATCCATCGGTTGAGCAAGCCAACCGATGATGAGGGTAACATGGGTCAGTGAGCTAGATGATTTCGCTGGAGAGTACCCGAAGTACTTTATCTGCATGTTCAGCGACTTCAATACCTTCGTCTGTTAAATAGCCACCATCTGGAAGAGTGCACAACCCCTTATCAAATAGTCTTCCTATAGCAGATTGAATATCCTCTGATGCATCATTGTGCACTTTAATACCTGTTGCGGCACTGTTGATATCAAACTGAAGTAGTAGGTTAAGTTCGGCTATTTTTTCTGTAGTGTATTTCATTATTGTTCGCTCCATAAAAGTGTTACAGAACAACCTTAATCTTTGTCTAGGTAGCGGGCAACGGCATGAAGAAAGAAATGTTATCTATCACATAATATTAAAAGCCCAGTTAAGGCAGATTGTTGTGCTGTAAATGGTTTATCAATGCGAAGAAGGGGTTAAGTCGTTTCTTATATAGATTTATTATTGTATAGAAACTCGACTTATCCTGAAGACGATGACACGGTTATCCACAGATTCTGTGGATAAAATCAAAACTTGTTATTGTTGCGTGAAAACGACCAATATCTTGCCTTCCTTAGTTATGCAATTGCGGATGGTTAAAGACAGAGTTAGGCTCAAAGATATCGACAAAACAACGAATATGGCAATCATAATCAATAGTTGATATTTAATGGCGACTATAGGACTCGCGCCTCCCAGTATCTGCCCTGTCATCATTCCCGGTAATGTAACTAGACCTGTTGTGGCCATTGAAGCAAGAGTTGGGGCCATTGATTTCCTCATAGAATCGCTGACAAAAAGTTGGGTTGCGAATTGTGCAGAAGCTCCCAAAGCAATTGCTGCTTCGTACTCTCCGCGACGAGTGTCGATTGCTGTAAATAAGTTTTGTAGCGCCACTATATTTCCACTCAGTGAATTCCCGAGTAACATTCCGGCCAAAGGAATGACGTATTGAGCGTTGAGCAATGGGATTGGTTTTATAATGGCAGCACATAAAACTATCAACATTGGCAGTAAACTTAGGAGTAAGCTTGCTGTTACAGGGTATATTAACCGTTTATAGGGAAGCTTAGCTTTATTTATGATTGAACTTGCCCCAACCAAGATCATGATCAGTAACCAAATCGAATTCACTAATGGGTTATTTATATCAAATAAATACTCAAGGTAGACACCTACTAGTAAAAGCTGAATGCTCATCCTTCCTACGCTAACTATGGCCTCTCGCTCGATATTGAGCTTGAAATAACGGCTAATGGAGAGGGGAATTGATAGTGTTAAACAGAATAGTACTAGTAGTGACCATGATATATCTATAACCCCATCACTCATTACATATCCTCAGTTAAAAGACTGTACCGGCAGGTAGGCAGTCTATTCTATTTGTTCATAGTTTTTCATAATCCTACTCATGTTCTGCGCAACTTTTTCAGGACACTTTTCTAAAGGACTTTTCATAATCGATCGGTGACTTATCGCCGTTAGTCGTATGTAACCGATCTAAATTGTAATATCGCATATAATCTGACACATCATTTTTCATGTTCTCTCGCGTTGGTTGCGGTACTTTTAACAACCAGTCATGCTTCAGACTACCAAAGAACCGTTCAACTACCGCATTGTCCCAACACGCTCCAACATCACCCATGCTGGCTCTTATTCCATAGTTGGCCAGTAAATTGCGATATCGTTTACTGGTCTATTGCGACCCTCTGTCTGAGTGAAACACCAAGCCTTTACGTGGTTGGCGTAGGTTATAGGCTTTCATCATCGCTTTGCTCATCAAATCCGTGGTCATACGTTTATCAAGGCGCCATCCCACAATGCGCCGTGAATATAAATCCATAACGATAGCTAGATATATCCAACCTTCGCCCATCTTTAAATACGTCACATCGCCAGCCCAAACTTGGTTTGGTGCTACTGGATTAAAGTTTTGGTTAAGCAAATTATCGGCGACCGTATCACTATGCTTGCGTTTTGTGGTCAATTTGTACGCCATACGTTGTGTGACGACAGGGCCCAGTTGGTTCATCAGCTCTTGTGTGACATAGTCACTGACTTTAAAGCCCTCATTGCATAACCGTTTTCGCAGCTCTCGATAACCCAAACTACGTCGACTTTCTTTGAATATCACCTTCGCTCTACGATATAGATGTAACTGCTCTTGTGTTATTCGCTGAGGTGGCCTTTTCAACCACGCATAATAGGCTAAGCGACTCACATTCAAGCTGTTACATAAACGAGTAACAGGATAATCAGAAGTCAGTCGTTTAATCGTCTCAAAGGCTATTTGGTTTCCTTTAGCAACAGGGCGCTGTCCTTTTTTAGGATGTCCTTTTCCATCCTTAACTCTTTGTTTTCTTTACGTAGTCGCATTAACTCTGCTCGTTCGTCAGCAGAGAGCGCTGAGCCGGATTTTTCAGCTTCAAATTTCGCTTTCCAGTTGTAAAGAAGCTTGTCTGTGACACCCAAAGATGCCGCTGCCTTTGAAACGCTGTAGCCTTGTTCAGTGATCAACGCCACCGCTTCTCGCCGAAATTCATCGGTATAACTTCTGTTTTTTCGTTTTGTCATAGTCACCTCAATAGTAGGATTATATTCCTTTATCAAAGTGTCCTGTTGGATTAAAGCAGATCACATCCTTCGGTGGGCCAATAGAAGCGGTGTAGTAATTAGCACTAAACAGCAAGAGTTAGGCTTTGGTCTGGCGCTTGCTTTACTTTATTCACTGAGACCGTATTTAGTTTTTAGGTCTTTTAGTCTTTCTGGTCCATGGGTTTTAAAATATTGATTGAGGGCTGAAACAATCTCTTTGGCCTGTGGATGGTCTCGCCTCACAGCGGCGTGTAGTGGAGTTGAATCAAGATAGCTACGACTAAAATAGAGCTTATCTTTTTTTACTCTCATCTCTTTTACCGTCCACCTTCCAACAGCCTCATCTGCCACAAGTACGTCAGCACGTTGAGTTAACACTTGGCGAATACTATTAGGTAAATCAATTGAGTTAATGGGGATCATGTCTGGAGCTTGGCGTAAATTTCCCCCATAGGCGTAATTATGGATGAGTGCCATCCTTATGCCCTTTAAACTCTCTAGGGATTCATATTCAAAGTTAGTATCAGTACGAGAAATAAACACTATGTTGTTATGCATATACATATCAGTTAGTAAGTAGTCTTTATCTCGCTGTTCCGATTTCCAGATGGCAATAATGACATCATTTTGCCCACCTAAGGTCTCCTTAAGGACACGTGACCAAGGTTTTACTGTATATTCAAATTCAAATCCTGCGGAGTCGAGCGCATTTGTGACCAAATCGTATGCTATGCCACTACCATATGCTGAATTCATTATGTAAGGAGGCCACAAATCTTGAGATAGCCTCAGAGGTGCCGATTGACTCAAACTACTCCATACAATGCTCAATGTTATCAGGATGCGCAATCCTACTGTTTTAAATTTATTCACTCATCTAGTCCAGCGGTAATTTGATTATTGTCTATAAACAGTTTAGCTCAATCTATCTATGTTCGTGATGAGAAGCGGAATTGTCAGCGGCCAAGAATAGACATTAAATTTCGATTAACCTAAGTTGAATAGGATGACATCAAAACTTATGGAGAGCTGCTTGTATGTCGTTTTCCGTAGAATTGAAGAATGGCCACAGCTTAAGAGTACGAGATATTAACTTGCAGGCTGATCTTAACAGTAATGAGGTACGGTTTAGTTATCAGGGGTTAAGTAATGATCCAATAAGCTGTGGCTATGTTTTGGCGATTACTGAATTTACATTTGCTCACGATGCTATTCTCTTGGCGGATGGTTTTCAGATGTGTACACAAACAACGGGAACTATTGAAACTGCGGAAGATATTGGACGGCACTCTGAACAGTCACAACACTACCGTATTTACTCGTCGTCAGCTCCAAAACGATATTATAACTATTTGCTAGTAGAAGAAGATTCAGATTACACCCTGTTTGGGTTTACCTCTTGCTATCGTTTTGCGGGTTATTTTGAATTAGTGGAGCTGGAGAATCATCATTGGGTTAAAATTTGTCTTGACGGAGAAGATACATGTCCGCGCGACTGGTCATCAACTCAACTTGAGTCGATAGTTATCCTCAAGGGAGATTCATTAGCTCAACTCTATTGCGAATATGCACACCTTGTTTCACATAATCACCCTCCAAGGCAAGGTGTAAAAAGAAATTCCCCGATTGGTTGGTGCTCATGGTATGCCCATTATTCTAATGTCTCAGAACAACTAGTTAGAGACAATCTCAAGTATATGGAAGGAAGTCTTGAAGCCATTGAGTATGTGATGATTGATGATGGCTATCAAATGTTTATGGGGGATTGGCTAGCCCCTTCTAGCCAATTTCCTTCAGGAATAAAATCACTGGCACAAGAGATTAAACGCTGTGGAAAAAAACCTGCAATTTGGTTAGCTCCCTTTATTGTTCAGGCTGAGTCTGAAATTTTTTGCAATCACAAAGATTGGTTGGTCACTCATCAAGATGGTTCTTTATTAAAAGCTGAAGATATTACGTATGATGGCTGGCGTTGTACACCTTGGTATATTTTGGATGCATCAAATCCGAATGTTCAAGAGCACTTGACCAATATTATTAATACTATGCGTAAGGAATGGGGAATTGAGCTTTTCAAGTTAGATGCTCTGTATTGGGGAGCTTTAAAAGGCAGTCGTGCACAAAGTGGTATTACAGGGGTAGAAGCTTTCCGCTTGGGTATGGAAGCGATTAATGAAGGGGCGGGTAATGCGCTAATTTTAGGTTGTAATGCACCTATGTGGCCATCACTTGGTTTTGTCGATGGTATGCGAGTGTCAGATGACGTAGAGCGTGATAAAACAAGATTTATACAGATAGCACAGGAAGCATTTTTCCGTAGTTGGCAGCATAGAAAACTTTGGCTAATTGACCCTGACTGTGCCACTTTATTGTCCTTACCTGATCAGGCAACAGAACAATCTAACTTTGAATTTCATCGCAATGTGTTACTGACTTGCGGTGGTTTTTTAATGTCAGGGGACCCATTATCTCAAATGACACCTTTTGCAAAAAGTACCCTAGCACGGCTTTTTGTTCGTCATAAGCATAATCAAAACTCAGCTCGATTTTCTTCCTTATCCCTTGATCATGCCTATTTAAGAATGAATAAAAAAAATGATTTACACTGTGTATTCAATTTTCAGCAGCAAATACAAACGATTTGTTTGATGTCTGATGTGCCAGTGAACTGGTATGACTATTGGACTGGTGAAAAACTGACAGATCAACGTACTGATTTGCTGAAAGTGAGTCTTGAGTCAATGACTAGCCGGGCCGTTCTCACTAAGCGATAGGTAGCAGAGAGCCTCGCTTATGTTTTTGCTCTGAGCTAAGATACCAACTGTTGTAACAATTAGGCTTTGCTAATATTATGTCAATTATCTTGGGTATTGACCCAGGTTCTAGAATTACTGGCTATGGTGTGATTAGGCAAGTTGGACGTCACTTGCACTATCTTGGTAGTGGCTGTATCCGCACCTCGGAAAATGAACTACCCGGACGCCTTAAACAAATCTATGCTGGCGTGACTGAAATCATCACTCAATTTCAACCCGATGTTTTTGCTATTGAGCAGGTCTTTATGGCTAGGAATGCTGATTCTGCTTTGAAGCTTGGTCAGGCAAGAGGCAGTGCTATTGTGGCAGCTGTGAATGCTGATTTACCCGTCTATGAGTACGCAGCTCGTCTTATAAAGCAGGCTGTTGTTGGAACTGGTGGAGCGGATAAAGAGCAAGTACAGCACATGGTACAATCTATCCTAAAGTTATCGGCAAAACCCCAAGCCGATGCGGCAGATGCACTAGGTGTTGCAATATGTCATGCAAATACTAACAAAACGATGGTTGCTCTTGCAGGTCAGGCTGTGGGTGCGCGCAAAGGGCGGTACCGTTAACTCTGTAGTATTCACCATATAAAGAACTGGATGTTTATCCAGTTCTTTATTATTCTGTCATAAATTCATCGGTAAAGAGTATTGAGTGTGATTGGACGTTTACGTGGAATTTTACTTGAAAAGCAGCCCCCAGAGCTATTAATTGAAGTCAATGGTATTGGTTATGAAGTCCAAATGCCGATGAGCTGTTTTTACGAACTGGCTAATGTAGGTGAAGAAGCGATCATCTATACACATTTTGTTGTGCGTGAAGATGCACAATTGCTGTATGGGTTTAATACTGTTAAAGAGAGAGCGTTATTTAGAGAAGTTATCAAAGCAAATGGTGTAGGGCCCAAATTAGGACTAGGTATTTTGTCAGGTATGACTGCAAGCCAATTTGTTTCTAGTGTTGAACGTGAAGATATCTCCACTCTTGTTAAGCTGCCCGGTGTTGGTAAGAAAACGGCAGAACGCTTGGTGGTTGAGATGAAGGATAGGCTCAAAGGCTGGGGAGCCGGCGATTTGTTTACTCCCCATAACGATGCTGCTCCTAAAGATGCTCTCGAGCATTCAAATATCAACAATGCCGAAGAAGAAGCTGTCAGTGCATTACTTGCACTTGGATATAAACCAACTCAAGCTTCTAAAGTAATATCTCAAGTTAAATCGCAGGATATGAGCAGTGAAGAACTTATCCGTGAAGCACTGAAATCCATGGTTTAGATCATGATTAGGAACCGTTAATGATTGAAGCTGATCGTTTAATTGCCCCCGATAACAAAGTTTATAAAGACGAAGATGTAATTGACAGGGCTATTCGCCCCAAAAAGCTGTCAGACTACCGAGGTCAAGATCACGTTCGTGATCAAATGGAAATATTTATACAAGCTGCAAATTTAAGACAAGAAGCTTTAGATCATTTATTGATCTTTGGCCCACCTGGATTAGGGAAGACCACTTTAGCAAACATTGTTGCCAATGAAATGGGCGTCAGTATACGTACTACTTCTGGGCCAGTACTGGAAAAGGCTGGAGATTTGGCCGCGTTGTTGACCAATTTAGAGGAAAATGATGTCCTTTTTATTGATGAAATTCACCGATTAAGCCCAATGGTAGAAGAGGTGCTGTACCCAGCGATGGAAGACTACCAACTTGATATTATGATTGGGGAGGGACCAGCTGCTCGGTCAATTAAGATTGATTTACCGCCTTTTACCTTAATCGGGGCGACGACACGTGCTGGTTCTCTTACTTCTCCACTACGCGATCGTTTCGGTATTACTCAGCGTCTTGAATACTATAAAATTGCTGATTTACAGCATATTGTTCAGAGAAGCGCTGACTGTCTTGGTCTTTCTATGGAAAAAGAAGGAGCACTTGAAATTGCAAGGCGAGCAAGAGGGACGCCTCGTATTGCTAATCGATTACTCCGCCGCGTTCGAGATTATGCTGAAGTAAAGGGTAACGGACACATTTGTCCAGATGTTGCTGATAAAGCACTAAATATGCTTGATGTTGATGTGCAAGGTTTTGACTACATGGATCGAAAGTTACTGCTAGCTATTATGGAAAAATTCTCTGGTGGGCCTGTGGGTTTAGATAATATGGCAGCGGCTATTGGCGAAGAAAAAGATACGATTGAAGATGTTTTAGAGCCTTACCTTATACAGCAAGGATATTTACAGAGAACACCAAGAGGTCGTATTGCTACCGATAGAGCATATTTGCATTTCGGTATTGAAAAATAAGTTTTCATGGCCAGCAATTGATTGTCTGGCCTTAACCAATGGTGATAGATATCACAATAATGAAATATTGATACTGGTAATAAAGTAATTTAAATATACAAGATGTTAACTACTTGTTTTACATGATTGTCTTAATCTCCCGCAAAATAACCGCAAATTAACAAAAGCTCATATAAACTATTGATGTAGATCAAGTTGATGATTTTTTGAACGGAAAGGTCATGCAAAATTTGATGTAAATCAAAGCGAAGTCCGAATATAAACTTTTTGAACGCAGCAATTTTTAGCAGTAGTATTAGCACAAGCTATATTAGCTAGTGCTTAACAATTAACTAACCATTAGAGTACATTTTTGCAACAACATGCTGTTTTTTAGCAACATTGTCTTATTCGTCACAATGTTTACTGTGGAGCATAAATGTAAAAAGTGTCATCAGGTGACACATAGGAGTAAACATGTTTGATGTAGTCGAACTGTCGCGGTTGCAGTTTGCACTTACTGCAATGTACCACTTCCTCTTCGTACCATTGACTCTAGGTATGGCCTTTCTGCTTGCCATCATGGAATCTCTGTACGTAATGACGGACAAACAAATCTATAAGGATATGACTAAGTTCTGGGGCAAGCTTTTTGGTATTAACTTTGTCCTTGGTGTTGCCACTGGTTTGACTATGGAGTTCCAGTTCGGTACTAACTGGTCTTACTATTCTCATTATGTCGGTGATATTTTTGGTGCCCCGCTCGCTATTGAAGCACTGGTTGCTTTCTTTCTTGAGTCTACTTTTGTTGGTTTGTTCTTTTTTGGTTGGGATCGACTGACGAAGCGGCAGCACCTAGGTGTTACTTGGCTGGTTGCTCTTGGCTCAAACTTCTCAGCGCTATGGATCTTGGTTGCAAACGGCTGGATGCAAAACCCAGTTGGAGCAGAATTTAATTTTGAAACCATGCGCATGGAAATGGTGAGTTTCGCTGAAGTTGTTCTCAATCCTGTAGCTCAGGTTAAGTTTGTTCACACTGTTGCTTCTGGGTATACAACAGGTGCTATGTTCATACTTGGTATTAGTGCCTACTATCTACTTAAAGGGCGTGACATTGCATTTGCTCGTCGTTCTTTTGCTATTGCAGCTTCATTCGGTATGGCCTCGATTTTGTCGGTTATTGTACTTGGAGACGAGTCAGGCTACGAGTTAGGTGAAGTCCAGAAAGTCAAATTGGCTGCTGTAGAAGCTGAGTGGCACACTGAACCTGCGCCAGCCTCATTCACTTTGTTTGGGGTACCGAATCAAGAAACAATGCATACTGACTACGCGATTAAAATTCCTTATTTAATGGGTATTATCGCCACTCGCTCAATAGATGAACAAGTGACCGGCCTCCGCGATCTTCGAGATGAACATGTTGATCGAATTCGTAATGGCATGTACGCCTATGGCTTACTGGAAAAATTGCGTGAAGGTGACAAGTCAGATGAAAACAAAGCGGCCTTTGATGAAGTAAAAGGCGACTTAGGTTACGGGCTTTTACTTAAGCGTTATACCGAAAATGTTGTTGATGCTTCTGAAGAGCAGATTCAAGCAGCAGCGGATGACTCTATTCCAACCGTATGGCCACTTTTCTGGTCGTTTCGGATCATGGTAGCGTGTGGTTTCATTATGTTGTTTGTGTTTGGTGCATCTTTCATTCAGACGTGTCGTCAGAAAATTGAGCAGAAACCATGGGTTCTTAAAGCTGCACTGCTAAGTATTCCTCTGCCGTGGATTGCTATTGAAGCAGGCTGGTTTGTTGCTGAGTTTGGTCGCCAGCCATGGGCTGTGGGTGAGATTCTCCCTGTAAATGTGGCGGCTTCTGCTTTGACTGCCGGAGAAATATTGACTTCATTGTTTGCTATTTTGGCATTGTATACTGTCTTCCTTATTGCAGAAGTCTACCTCATGCTTAAATTCGCCCGTAAAGGCCCAAGCAGTTTGAAAACAGGACGCTATCACTTTGAGCAGGAAGACGTTTCTGCTGAAGATAAAGTTAGCCGCCAAGTAGACGCATAAAGCACGGAGAAAAACATATGTTTGATTATGAAATCTTACGACTTATCTGGTGGGTTTTGATTGGTGTTCTTCTAGTCGGCTTTGCAGTAACAGATGGGTTTGATATGGGTGTAGGCGCTCTTATTCCTATCATTGGAAAAAATGACAATGAGCGTCGAGTGATGATTAACTCAATAGGTCCTCACTGGGAAGGCAATCAAGTTTGGCTAGTGACAGCAGGTGGAGGTTTATTTGCAGCATGGCCTTTGGTCTATGCCACCTCATTCTCAGGATTCTATCTAGCTATGATCCTCACGTTAGCAGCCTTGTGGTTACGCCCACTTGGGTTGGCTTATCGTTCAAAAATTGAAGATGAGAAATGGCGCTCGACATGGGACATTTGCATTTGTATAAGTGGCTTTGTTCCTCCTGTGATCTTCGGTGTTGCGTTTGGTAACTTGCTTCAAGGAGTACCTTTTCAGCTGACTGAATTTTTGATGCCGACGTACCATGGTTCATTTTTTGAGTTACTTAATCCATTTGCTCTTTTGTGTGGTTTGGTGAGTTTGTTTATGATCATCATGCAAGGGGCTACATGGCTTCAATTGAAAACGACTGATGATGTTCATACGCGTTCTCGAAATGTTGCGCAGATTATGGGCTTACTTACGGTTGCAGCGTTCGTAGGAGCAGGCTTCTGGATTCAAACTATTGAAGGTTATGTAATCACGAGTACGATGGATCATAGTGCAGCTTCTAACCCGTTGACAAAAGAAGTGGTACGCGAAGTTGGTGCGTGGATGAATAACTTTGAGCAATATCCGCTTATGTGGATAGCTCCGGTGCTAGGGGTGATGATGTCTTTAGTTGCTGTTGTTGCTTCGCGTTTCGACCGAGGTGGTATTGCCTTTTTTGCATCAAGTGTTGGTAATGCTGGTATTATTTTCACTGCGGGTTTAGCTATGTTTCCATTTATCATGCCATCGGATTTGGTGCCAAATCATAGTTTGACTATGTGGGATGCTACATCATCTGAGCTAACACTGAACTTAATGACAGGTGTTGCTTTCATTATGGTACCAGTGATCCTCTGCTATACCACTTGGACATATTACAAGATGTTTGGCCGTCTAGATAATAAGTTCATTGAAGACAACAAAGATTCATTGTACTAAGGAGCAAAGACTATGTGGTATTTCGCGTGGATTTTAGGTGTTCTACTGGCTTGCGCATTCGGCATCATTAATGCACTTTGGCTAGAGCACAGTGAAATGATGGATAAAGACAGTGACTAGTATCACTGAGCGGGTAGAAAGGTTGCATGCGCCAATAGATAAGGCTGTTTTAAAAGTCTTATCTCTCATTATTGGATTTTATCATGTAGCATTGGTTATGTGGGATCCTAAGTCATACGGTGAAGCTATCGGTGGGTTTAATGTGGTTATTTCACCACTGCTAATCTGGGCGATGTGTTCTAGTATGGTATTTGGTTTGGGCTTCAAGCCGAGAAATTGGTATTGGCAAGTATTGTTTAGCCCATATTTCTCAATCACCATTCTACTCTACTTGACTATTATAAGATTCGTCTGATTTTATTTGATTGGGCTAAACCCCTTATTCAATAAATAGCATCGTTACTTGGTGAGCGATGCTATTTTTGTTTCACTCGATGAAAATACGCTACTAATCCTTGCCTAAACACTATTGAAGTGAGGTATAGTAAGGTAACTCATGCAGATGTAGAGAAGAGAGTGGATATAAGCCAACCGGTATTCGAGTTTCCTATTACTGTCTATTTTGAAGACACTGATGCAGGTGGCATGGTTTACCATGCCAATTATCTTAGGTATTTTGAGCGTTGCCGATCTGAATGGTTAATTCAAATGGGAATGTCGCATTCAAGCCTGAGGGAACAAAACATTAGTTTTGTAGTCCGACATGTGGATATGGATTTTCTACGAGGTGCTTATTTAGAAGACCATTTACTCGTTAGAGCCTCTATTGCAATAGCGAAGAAAGCTTCCCTTACTTTCTGTCAAGAGATCGTCAATCCTGATGGAGATATATTGTGTAAAGCAATGATTAAGGTAGCATGCATCGATAGTAAAAAAATGAAGCCTAGAGCGTTCCCGCAGAAAATTATTATGGAGTTTACTCAAAGTGACCGCTGATATTTCAATGTTTGATTTGTTTCTTCAAGCAAGCCTGTTAGTAAAAATAGTGATGTTAACTCTACTGGGGATGTCTATCGTTTCTTGGTCAATGATCATTAAACGCAGCAAAGTCTTATCCCAAGCTACAAAAGGTGCTGAAACTTTTGAAGACACATTTTGGTCAGGTGCCGATCTTTCAGCCCTTTATCAAAGTGCTAAAAAGCGTAAAGAGGATCTTAGCGGAACAGAGGAAATTTTTTATTCAGGATTTACCGAGTTTGCACGTTTAAGGAAATCGAATGCCGAGTCGCCTGACTTTATTATGGAAGGAACCGGAAGAGCAATGCGTGTTGCTGTTGCGCGTGAAGTTGATGAGCTAGAGATGCACTTACCTTTTCTCGCTACAGTTGGTTCCATTAGTCCGTATATTGGCTTGTTTGGAACGGTCTGGGGGATTATGCATGCATTTATTGCTTTGGGTGAAGTGAAGCAAGCAACCTTAGCTATGGTTGCTCCTGGTATCGCCGAAGCCCTTATTGCAACTGCAATGGGTCTATTTGCCGCGATTCCGGCTGTAATGGCCTATAACCGGTTAAGCAACAAAGTAGGTAAGCTAGAGCATAGTTATGCTACTTTCTCAGAAGAGTTTCACAGTATATTGCACCGCCAGGCGATGGCTGGTCGTGATTCTGCCAGCAGGGGCTAAAGTCATGGCTGGTTATCAACCTAAAAAAAGAAAATTGACCGCAGAGATTAACGTTGTTCCTTATATTGACGTTATGTTAGTTCTGCTGATCATTTTTATGGTGACTTCTCCTTTTGTTACTCAGGGCGTCGATGTTGAACTGCCTAAAACCTCGACTGCCAAGACGTCGTCTGAACTTGCAGGTGACAGCGATGCGAGTTTTATCATCGTTGAAATTGATCGAGATGGTAATCTCGGCGTGAGTGTCAATGATGAAGAAGTCACTCGTGGCCTCTCGTTGCAGGAGGTGACTGTTCGAATAAAAGCAGAGCTATCACTTAAACCTGACTCACCCGTTGCCGTTGGTGGGGACGCCGCGACTCCCTATGCAGAAGTCGTTTTGGTTTTAGATGAATTAAGTCGAGCTGGAATCCCTAAAGTTGGGCTTCTTACCGAGATAAAGGAATAAGCGCTCTCTGGTTATGAAAGATAGTAAACCGAAGAAAAAGAGTGATTACGTTAAGCCTCTAGCTATCTCTGCGGCGCTGCACGCACTATTGTTCATTGCTCTAATATGGGGTGCAGACTTTACTATGTCTAAACCTGAGCCCTCTGGAAAAATGGTCCAGGCGGTTGTCATTGACCCAAGTTTAGTTCGCCAGCAAGCTCAGCAAATCAGAACCCAGCGAGAGGCTGCGGCTAAAAAAGAGCAAGATAGGTTAGATAAGCTGCGTCGGGAAAGTGAGCAATTGGAAAAGAATCGCAAAGCTGAAGAAGAACGTATTCGTAAATTAAAAGAACAACAAACCCGTGAAGCTAAAGCAACTCGTGAAGCTGAGAAAGTTAGACAGCAAAAAGAAAAAGAGCGTAAGGCAGAAGAGCTGCGTGCTCGCCAAGAGAAGGAACGCGTGGCTAAGTTAGAAGTTGAGCGTAAAGCCAAAGAGGCTGCAATTGCCAAAGCGGAAAAAGAGCGAATCACACGAGAAAAAGCCGCTCAAAAAGCTGAACAAGAACGCGTTGCTAAGGAAAAAGCAGCCAAAGAAGCGGCAGAAAAAGCGCGCAAGGAAAAACAACGCCTAAAACAAATTGAGCGAGAGCGTAAAGAGCAAGAAGCGGCACTGGATAATATTTTTTCGGGTTTAGAGACTGAAGTTGAGCGTAATAGCGCAGCTCGGCAGCAGCACGTTGACAGTGAGGCGCAGCGGTATGGCGCTATGATTAAATCGCTGATAGAGCAAAACTTACTCTTGGAGGACAGTTATAGGGGAAAGTCCTGCAAGGTTAATTTACGCCTTATCCCAACGGGTACTGGCGCTATAGTTGGTAATCTAAGTATACTCGATGGAGATAGTCGCTTGTGCTCGGCAACCAAACGTGCCATTGCTCAAGTGGGTAGTTTTCCATTACCCAAAGAGCAGGATGTTATCAACAAATTGAAAAATATTAATTTAACTGTAGAACCTGAGTCATAAGGAAGAGCTTGTGTTTAAGCGACTAGTATTAGGGTGGTTGCTCATTGTAATGAGCATATTTCAGGTAGCTAATGCTGCGTTAGAGCTGGTTATTACTGATGGTATTGATTTAGCTCGACCGATTGCTATTGTGCCATTTAAATGGCAAGGGCCAACTCAGTTACCACATGACGTGTCGGCAATTATTGCCTCAGATTTGCAGCGCAGTGGTAAATTTAGCCCAGTGCCAACCGGGAAAATGCCTCAAACTCCATACACTGAAAGTGAAGTTAATTTTGAAAAGTGGACTGGTTTAGGTGTTGATTCCTTACTCACTGGAACCATTTCGCTCAATGCGGAAGGTGATTATGTTATTCAATATCAGTTGATTGATGTAGTCCGTGGTCAATTGACTCAAGGTCAAAGTAAAGCGCTGAGCTCTGATGGGCAATTAGTGCTTTCAAACGATCATGTTCTCTTTAGCAAACGAGCAACTGTACCTGGTGAGAGATTACGCGAATATGCGCATCGTATTTCTGATTTAGTCTACGAAGAACTAACTGGTGAGAGAGGGGCTTTTTTGACTCGTATCGCTTATGTGGTTGTTAATGACAAAGATACCTACGCATACCAGCTTAGGGTTGCTGACTATGACGGCTACAATGAGAAACTTGTATTGCGTTCCAAGCAGCCGCTAATGTCTCCAGCTTGGTCCCCTGATGGTAAAAAACTGGCTTATGTAAGTTTTCAAAATGGTCAGGCCGAAATATTCATAATGAATATCTACACCGGTAAGCGTGAGAAGGTAACGTCTTATCCACGTCACAATGGTGCTCCTCGTTTTTCTCCAGATGGTAATACACTTGCGCTTGTTCTTTCTAAAACGGGTAGTTTGCACGTATATACGCTCGACTTAAATACTCGTAAGTTGACTCAAATTACACGTGGCAGATCAAATAATACGGAACCTTTTTGGCATCCTGATGGTAAATCATTGATCTTTACGTCAGATCGGGGTGGTAAACCGCAAATATATAAAGTAGATTTGGCAAATGGTTCAACAAATCGTTTGACTTGGCAAGGGCGTCAGAATTTAGGTGGGCAAATTACACCTGATGGGCGGTTCTTGGTCATGGTCAATCGTACCAATTCAGGTTTCCACTTAGCAAAACAGGATTTAGAAACAGGGTCTGTACAGGTATTGACTAAAACCTTGCTAGATGAGTCACCGAGTATCTCACCAAACGGTGGTATGGTAATTTACAGCTCTATCTTTAATCAGACTAATGTACTCTCTATGGTCTCGATAGATGGGCGCTTTAAAGCTCGATTACCCGCGACAAATGGTCGTGTCCGTGCACCGGCATGGTCACCCTATTTGTAGCCAGTAATATGTATCAAAACTAAGGAAAATATAAAAATGCAACTAAACAAAGTTCTTAAAGGACTATTAATTGCGCTGCCAGTTCTTGCGGTTACAGCATGTAGTTCAAGCGATGATGCAGCAAACTCTACTGGTTCTGAAACGAACCAATCAACTTCAGGTTCAGCAAATGGAGTTGATACTACAGTAGTTTCACCAATTGGTGAAAATGGTCAACTTTCTGAGGACGAGCTGAAAGAGCAGGCGCTTCGTGAGTCTCAAACTATCTACTTTGCATTTGATAACTCTACTATTGCTCGCGATTACGAAGAAATTTTAGCTGCTCACGCTGCTTACCTAAGTAAAAATCCATCACTTAAGGTAACTGTTGAAGGTCATGCTGATGAGCGTGGTACACCTGAATACAACATCGCTCTGGGTGAACGTCGTGCAAGTGCAGTTGCTAAATACTTACAAGCACTTGGTGTTCAAGCAGATCAAATATCAATAGTAAGCTACGGTGAAGAGAAACCTCTTCTTATGGGTCAATCTGAAGATGTGTATGCAAAGAATCGTCGTGCGGTTTTAGTATATTAATCAAAGGTAGGTCTTATGTTCAGTAACCTTAAGCACGTCATTATGCTTATGTTACTGGCAAGTGCAGCGAGCTCAGTGTTCGCTGCACCAGCCCCAGTATCAGATGTAAGTGGCAATAGTACTTCTGTATCGTCCTCTGCCGGTTTGGCAAATGAATCAGAAGTTCAACGCCTTGAGCGCTTGCTCGAAAATCGTAATCGTGTACAGCTACAAATGCAGCAGCAGCTTGACGATATGGCACTGGAGATTAACGATCTTCGCGGTCAGCTTGAGAAAAATAGTTACGATATGCAGCAAATGCTTGAGCGCCAACGTGAACTTTTCATTGAACTTGATAAACTTCGTGGTCAAGTGGCAGCTACCCCTGTTGCTGAGGTAACTAAAGATGCTGCCACAGCTCAAGGTAAGTTCAGCTCTAATGTTGATGAGCAAACCGCTTATCAGAATGCAGTCGATCTTATCTTAAAGAAGCGTGATTACGCTGGTGCCATTTCGGCGTTCCAAAAGTTCCAAAAAGACTATCCCAATTCTACGTTTTCCCCCAATGCACACTACTGGCTTGGACAGCTTTATTTTGCCAAGAAACAAGACAAAGAAGCCGTTAAAAGTTTTGCCGCTGTAGCTGCTTACCCTAAGTCTAATAAGCGTGCTGATGCGTTAGTTAAGCTCGGTGACATTTCTAAGCGTAACGATAATACTGCGCAAGCGACTAAGTACTACCAGCAAGTTATTGATGAGTATCCAAGTAGTGCTTCGGCTAAGCTTGCCGAAGATCGAATAAAATAGTGATAAAGGAGCGAGAGTTGCTCCTTTTTTACTATGCTTCTAACAAGTAATTCTGCTCGATACTAGTATTTCGAACTCGCTTAAGGTTAGAATATGCGGATTATTAAAAGTTGCCCAGAGCAAGAGCAATGAGTCACGTTTTAGAAACTATTGAAACTGTATATCCATTTCCCCCTAAGCCAAACCCATTGTCTGACGAACAAAAGCAGGCACATATAAAGAAAATTAAAACTCTGTTAAAAGAAAAAGATGCCGTACTGATTGCCCATTATTATACTGATCCAGAAATTCAGGCTTTAGCAGAAGAAAGCGGTGGTTTTGTTGGCGATTCCTTAGAGATGGCTAAGTTTGGTAATCGTCACCCTGCGAACACATTAGTTATAGGTGGCGTGCGCTTTATGGGTGAGTCTGCAAAGATTCTAACACCAGAAAAAAATATTCTCATGCCAACACTTGAAGCAGAGTGTTCGCTTGATTTAGGTTGTCCTGCGGATAAGTTCTCAGAATTTTGTGATGCACATCCAGATCATACTGTGGTTGTATACGCCAATACCTCTGCGGCGGTTAAAGCTCGGGCTGACTGGGTGGTAACATCAAGTATCGCACTGGACATCGTTGAACACCTCGATTCTGAAGGAAAGCCAATTATTTGGGGGCCAGACCGCCATTTAGGTTCATATATTGCGAATAAAACTGGTGCGGACATGTTGCTATGGAATGGTGAGTGTGTTGTTCATGATGAGTTCTCTGCAGATGCTTTACGTAAAATGAAAGGAGTTTACCCTGACGCTGCTGTTTTAGTACACCCCGAATCACCTGCAAGTGTGGTTGCTTTAGCTGATTCAGTCGGTTCGACAAGTCAGCTGATAAAAGCGGCAAAAGAGTTACCAAACCAAAAACTGATTGTTGCAACTGATAAAGGTATCTTTTTTAAGATGCAGCAGTTAGTACCTGAGAAGGAATTAATCGAGGCGCCAACAGCAGGTGCAGGGGCGACCTGTCGTAGCTGTGCTCATTGCCCTTGGATGGCGATGAATGGACTACATGCCATAGAGCAAGCGTTGAGTTCTGGTGGGAAGAAGCATGAAATCTTTGTCGATGAGGCTATACGTGTTAAATCGCTTATTCCACTCAATCGCATGCTCGATTTTGCTGAGCAACTCAATATGAAAGTAAAAAGTAATGTATAATTGTGTCATTGAAAGGCCAGTTCGAAAATAGCTGGCTTTTCAAGTTTTCGAGCTTAGCTAGAGGCTAGCTAAACAGCCAATAGTTTAATGGGTTATCTGGACATTGGTACGGTCCACACTCAGCAAAAGTGGATAGTATGTTGAGCGCTACAACTGCCAGAGCAATGAGACAAACCCAGCGTCCAAGCATACTCATAGTATATGGCTCTGAGTTCCATTCTTGACGCCACATCATCAACAGTATTGCGACGGCTAAAATGGTTGCAGCAAATAAGACAAATGCCCATGTATAGTAGTGTATACCCAATACAGGGCTGCCGTAACCCGGCGTTCCCGGTATAACGTGTAAGGAAATTTGGCGCAGTGAAGTTGCTGCGCCAAATAGTGCACCAATTAACACGACACCATAATGCCTCTGCTCAGGGCCATACTTTACGTTGAGTAGAAAACCGAACATCACCATGATAAACCCGATGCGTTGAAGTAGGCAAAGTGGGCATGGTAACTCGTTGAGAGCAAATTGGAGAACAAAGCCAATCAGAAGCACTAAAGTCATACCGAATAAGCCCAAGGTGTTGAATAAGCTAATATGATTACGATTCATAGCGTCTATCCTCACAACAATATTGAAAGCGCATCATTTGCATGATGGTGAAACCAGAACAAACTTAAAACTACAGAGACGGTAAATACCCCATAGCCCAAAGATTTCTTACCTGTGAATGCACAAAGCATTGCTATAAAGAGTGTGAGAAGAATGAATGACATCATATGAAGCCCTTACTAAGATTTCGTTACCAATAATTTTGATGGTTGCCTATGTTTATCATTAACATAGGGCCATAGAGTAGCTATTTCGATAGCTAAACGCATAACCTAAGATTACAGTAAACAGAATAAAACCCGCGAATACAATTACTAGATAGAACAAAACATAGACTAATAGGTTCAATATGCCTAAACCATTGAAAATAATTATCTTAAATTTGTATGCTGATACTGCTGACTGTAATATTAAAGATTTGCTGCATTGAGCTTAGCTAGGAAGAGTTATTGTTTCTTAGCGTAAAGTTGACTAAGTAAATACGCATTGACTTTAGCAGCAAGAGTCTGATCTGATAAGGTGTACCAGTATGATTGTTATTAAAAACCTCTCCAAAGCTTATGGAAAAAGTAGAGTCGTCGATCAAGCCAATGCTAAGTTTGAAAAGGGCAAGGTTACGTCTATTATAGGTCCAAATGGAGCAGGGAAGAGTACGCTTTTATCTATGGCTTCACGCTTGGCAGACCGAGACAGCGGTAGCGTGCTTATCGACTGTCGAGAACTAAGTGATTGGAGCTGTCAAGAATTGGCAAAACATTTAGCTGTTTTGCGCCAGGCGAATTCAGTAAATATGCGGTTTACGGTTAAAGAAATGGTTTCATTTGGGCGTTTCCCATATTCTCAAGGGAAACTGACTCCACATGATTACACAGTGGTTGAGCAGTCAATTAACTACTTAGGGCTACATGATATTCAGAATAAATTTCTTGATGAACTCAGTGGAGGGCAGCGTCAACTTGCCTATATTGCCATGGTGATAGCACAAGATACCGATTATATCTTTCTGGATGAACCACTTAATAACTTAGACATTAAACATTCGCTACAAATTATGAAAAATATGCAACGTTTAGCAAAAGAGATGAATAAAGCCGTTGTGGTTGTCATCCATGATATAAACTTTGCAGCCTGTTATTCGGATGTGATCGTTGCGTTGAAACAAGGCAGAGTTGTGGCTAGCGGTATAGTTGAGGATGTCATTCAGGTGGATACGCTGAGTAGTATTTATGAAACGCCATTTAACATTATCGATGTGAATGGAAAGCGAATGTGTACTTACCACTGAACTTAGAGGACTGGTTAGTATTTATTACTTATCACAATGCCTAACAAATAAACCTATTTCTATGATTATCAATTGATTTCATATTCTTGTTTGTTTTAAGATAAACACAAATGATTTTCATTTTTATTAGCTTTCAGTGATAATTCTCAATAAGGATAATTAAATGGCCATTCCCAAGATAGCGTCATACCAGGCACTTCAATCAGAATCATTTCCAGCCAATAAAGTTGACTGGGCAATAGATCCTAAGAAAGCGGTTGTTTTGGTCCATGATTTACAAGCTTATTTTCTCAATTTTTTTGATAAAAACTTGTCTCCAATACCAGAGTTGTTAAGAAATGTGAACAAGGTAACGCAAAGTGCAAGAGTGGCTGGTATACCTGTAGTATATACCGCACAGCCTGCTAATCAGGATCCTAATGAAAGGGCACTATTGACAGATTTTTGGGGGGCAGGGCTTACACAAGACACAGAGATAGTACCTGAAGTTGCTCCCCTGGCTGGTGATATTCAATACACCAAATGGCGCTACAGTGCGTTTAAGAAAACCCCCTTACTCGAATGGATGAGAGAAGAACAAAGGGACCAATTGATCATTGTAGGTGTCTATGGACATATTGGGATTTTATCAACAGCTCTTGATGCCTTTATGTTGGATATTAAGCCTTTTGTCATTGGTGATGCAATCGCCGATTTTTCAGCTGAGGACCATTTATTTACTTTAAAATATGTCGCGGGTAGAAGCGGCAATGTTAAATCTGTCGACCAATTTGTCAAAAGTATTGAATCTGGCTCACCTGAAAAGGAATTGAGTTTGGAGAGGATGAGGCAGGATGTTGCAGATATCTTAGAAGTGGATCTCGATGAAGTCGATGTTGATGAAAACTTAATTTTTCTTGGTCTTGATTCGATTCGTGTGATGACATTGCATAGTTGCTGGAAGAAGATGGGATTCGATGTCGAGCTGGCTGAAATGGTAGCACAAAATACTATTAAGGATTGGTGGAATATCTCGGCTGCACAGGTATCAGTCTAACGGTTGTCTTTAGTCATGCTCCCCTGTACTTGGCAGGGGAGCATGACTAAAGGATTAAGCACTATATTCGGCTCGTAACGCTTTTTTATTGATCTTACCAACGGGTGTTTTAGGCAGTTGTTGGCAAAATTTGACATGATCTGGGATCTTATATTCGGCGATCCCCTGAGCATATAGAAATTTCTTTATTGCGATTGGTTTGAGGTTAGTATTTTTGTTACACACGATTACCGCACAACTTTTTTCTCCTAAAAAATCATCAGCTACTGCAATCAGAGCAACGTCATGGATGTCTTCATGTTTTAATAATATATTCTCAATCTCTTCAGCAGCAATCTTTTCTCCGCCTCGATTTATTTGATCTTTATCTCTACCCGTAACAATGAGGTTGCCTTCAGGTGTTTGACGTACAAGGTCTCCTGTCGCGTAATATCCGTGTTGGTTGAATGAGCGATGGTTGTGATCTGGTGCTTTGTAATAACCTCTGATAGTGTAAGGCCCTCGGGTCATGAGCTGACCTTCTTCGCCAAGATTTACAGGTAAACCTTCTTCAGTCACTATCAATATTTCATCATGCTTTGAAATAGGGCGACCCTGTGTTGTGGTTATGACCTCAATTGGGTCGTCCAAGCGTGTGTAATTGACCAACCCTTCGGCCATTCCAAAGACCTGTTGTAATTTACAGTTTAAAATAGTGGGGAGCGTAGTTGCTGCGCTTTCACTAAACTTTGCCCCACCGACTTGAACCAGTTCTAAGCTTGAAATATCTTGGGTTGAACTTGGTGCATATTGCATCCAAAGTAATGCCAGTGGAGGGACAAGAGCACAAGTATTAACCTTATGTTTCTCAATCAATGAGAAATTAAGTTCAGGTGAACTATCAGGGCTAAGCACAACACGCCCACCCGCAAAAAAAGTACCCAAAGCTCCAGGAGAGCTCAACGGAAAGTTATGAGCGGCTGGAAGAGTACACAAGTACCGCGTCTGATGACTAAATTGGCAGATGAGATTACTTGCGATAATACTATAGGCGTAATCGTTGTGCGTTCTAGGGATAAGTTTAGGTACTCCAGTCGTTCCACCAGATAATTGGAAAAAGGCAATATTATCGGCTGTGGTGTACTGAAGAATACAGGGTTTAACAAATAATTCTGCCAGTGATAGGACGTTACTTTGCTTTGGTTTACCTGTAGTGATGGCATAGTCGAGTGTTTTACAGTCTTCGAGTAGTTTGGATACTGTGTATTGTGCATTTAATCCAGAGATATTATCCGAAAAAATGTAAGCTTTTGCGTCCGTGTGATTACAAAAATAACTCAACTCCATATCACGATGAGCAGGCAAGGCGAGGACAGGCTTAATACCTTTCAGAGTAAGAGCGAAAAATGAGATATAAAATTCAGCGCAGTTACTCATCTGTAAAACCACATTATCACCAGCTCTGAGGCCTAACTGGATAAATCCTGCTGAAAGCTGATAGATACGTTCTAACAAATTTTGATAGTTGTATCTTTTTTCACCACAGCATATTGCGATGGCATCAGGTGTACACGTAGCGGTTTGGTGAAGGTAATCAAATAAGGTTTTGTCTTGCCAGTATCCTAAATCTTTATATTTTTGGCTGATGTGTTCAGGCCAAGGTGTAAAATCATAATTAGTCATTACTTTCATCTTTCAGGCGGTGAGTAATTCATCAACTTGGATTCCAGCGGCGCGTAGAATAGTATTCATTTTAGCTCCAGTTTCTTCGAGTTCACTTTGTGGTGAAGACTCATTGACGATCCCCGCACCAGCATAGATAGACATAGCTTTTTGGCTAACTTCAGCGCATCGAATGGTGACTACCCATTCGCCGTTGCCGCGTGCATCACACCAACCAACCATTCCTGTAAAATAGCCACGTTCAAAACGTTCAATTTCTTTTATCGCAGCATAAGCCGATTGGCGTGGAAAGCCGCATACTGCAGGAGTTGGATGAAGATCTGCTGCAATTTGCAATGAGTTGGTATGTGGATTGTCAATTTCACCTTTTAATACAGTAGACAAGTGGAGCATGGTTTCTGTTTCAATCACAGATGGAACCATGGGGGTATAGAGGTTATGGCAATATCGGCTGAGCACTTTTTCGACATCTTCCACCACAAAACTATGCTCATTTAAATCTTTTTGTGTATCTAGTAAGGAAATGCATGCACTTTGGTTTTCAATTTCACAAGTTGACTTAGGGCGAGAACCTGCAAGCGGGTTGGATAAGACATGACTGCCTTTTTTAGACAGAAGTAGCTCGGGACTTGCACCCATAAGCTTAGAGTGCTCCGATATTTGCGAACAATAAGTGTACCCATTGGTGTTTATGGATAACAGATTACGTAGCAGGGAACATTGGTCGATTTTCTTATCGGTAGCAATCTTTATCGAACGAGACAACACAACCTTTGATAGTTCGGTGGTATCAAAAAGATTTAGTAATCTTGAAACTCCATTTTTGTATTCATTACCACTTGGAGGTGACACTACCTTGGCTGTTTGCGATAAGTTTTGATAGTTACGTTGGCTACGGGTGCTACTAGATACATAAAGGGTTTCAGGAATACAAAATTGTGTGGGTGTATTTTCATTAAATGGAACGGTAGCAAATAATAACGGATTATCATTATCCTTTGTTTTGGCTTTTTCTAGAAGCTCTTGAGCAGTACTTGCCAATTGCGAAAAAGGAATGGACTGATTCAACCGTATTTTAGTTCCCACGCCCAGCATAGAATTGTTGGGTGAGGCGAAGAAAAATGGTGAGTCGAGCAGCTTGTTGGTAAACATTTCATTGGCCATTTTGGAAAAACCGACAACTTCTCGTTTCATAGACTGTCCTTATTAATACGCTATTTTACCCGCATTCATAAAAATAGGGTTTCCGTTGACTCAAATTAGACATATATGAGCACGAATCTAAGAATTGTGGATTAGATGCTACGCATAGTCTTAATTGAAATTTGGATTAACCCTAGTTACATGATTGAGGAAACAGGTCTCTAGTTGATTGAACTGAGTGGATTATAAATTATATTGATTATCAATAGCAATTGATAATCAATATCATCTAGTGATATGCATAACACTAAACTTATGTTTTTATAATAATTTTGTAATTTAAGTTTGAGGTTGGTGTTGCTAAAACAGAACTTAACAAAGAAGAATCGATATTTAAAATTGTATGTAGCCATTTGCTCAGTGCCTTAATTACCGAGCAAATGATATAAATAGTTCTATGCTCGTTCAGTCTGAGCAAACTTAGAGTCTACTTGCTCTAACATAGCTTGATTTAAGCGTTCAAGAAACACTAAAGTATCCTCCCAACTTAAGCATTCATCAGTAATCGATTGCCCGTAATTAAGTACTCCATGGTTTATTTTTTGGTTACCACCAAGCAAAAAACTTTCGCACATTACACCAGCAATATTTTCCTCAGCCAAAGAAATTTGCCGAGCTATATTTTCGACAACAGATAGTTGGTTTTTTGCGATTTTACCGCTGTTACCATGGCTACAATCAACCACTATTCGTGGCGATAAGTCATTACATATAAGTTGATATGAAGTATTTTTTACGTGTTGTGAAGAATAGTTTGGAGTCACTCCACCGCGTAATATTACATGGCAATTATCGTTGCCTTGTGTTTGTATTGCGACAGTTTGATTATTAGCGGTTTGTCCTAGCATTAGGTGACAATCTTTTGCCGCGTGTATCGCGTCGATAGAAATATCAATATTACCATCGGTACCGTTCTTGAAGCCGATAGGGCAGTGCAGGCCAGAAGCTAACTGACGATGAGGCTGTGATTCGGTTGTGCGTGCTCCAATTGCTCCCCAGCAAACTAAATCTGCAATGTATAATGCTAAGTTGGGATCTAGAAATTCATTGGCTGTTGGTACACCCAGTTCTAAAATTGCATGCATCAGTTGCCGGCTACGAGCAATGCCACTGAGTAAATTAAATTCACCATTAAGTTCTGGGTCGACAATAAACCCTTTCCAACCTCCACGTGTACGAGGCTTTTCAAAGTACGTTCGCATGACCAGCTTTAAAGTACCATTGTAGCGCTTTTGCATTTTAGCTAATCGAGTTGCGTATTCAATAGCGGCGTTGGGATCATGTATTGAGCATGGACCGATAATTACGAGTAATCTAGAGTCATCGCCTGAAAGTATATTGGCAATTTCTTGTCTTTGTTTAAAAATGAACCCTTGAAGATCTTGACTAATATCAATTTGATTTAAAATATTTTGTAGGCTAGGTAAAGTCATCAGTGACTTAGTATTGATGACGTTTTGTAAAGCATTCATGGACATTATCCGTAAAATTTAAGTCACTTATAAAGGCATTATTTTTTATAGTGACTAATAAAAAGGAAGCTGGGGTTAATATATAGCCAGAAAAGCCATAATATATTGTTATATTGATTGTTTTTATATTTACACCCTGAACATTATTGTTAGGTTGGGTCCGCTAAGTTTTACATTGGTGGTATATAAAAAGTAAAAGTAGCAGACCCTAATCAAACTTAAGCAGGCTGAGTGGTTAACTCACCTAAATCCTCTTGCTTTTCATAGTTATGACGTTTAACCCTAACCTTTTGGTTATCAATGGTTAGCTCTAGTGTAGGTTGCCAAATTTTTGCATCTCTATGTGTCACTATAATAACCGTAGAATCTAATGTGTGTACATGTTGTGCGATATATTGCTCAGTGGTTTCATCGAGGGCTGAGGTCGCCTCATCGAAAATCAATATGGGTGCTTGTTTGATTAGCGCTCTGGCAATAGCGACCCTTTGTTTTTCTCCACCAGAGAGCTGTGATCCTTTCTGCCCTAACGTTTGATAAATGCCTTCATCTGAGCGATCGATAACTTCGTTTAATTGAGCTTGCCTAGCAAAGCGATCTACTTCGGAATCAGTGGCATTTGGGTTACCTAAACGAATATTTTCGGCTAGTGTGCCAGTGAAAACGATGGGGTCTTGTGCCACATATGCAAGGTGTTCTATTAGAACCTCATATGGAATATTTTTAAGACTTATGTTTCCGATCGATACATGGCCTTGACTAGGGTCATCAAATCTCATTAACAGACCAAGTAAGGTGCTCTTTCCACTACCACTTGTACCATTAATAACGACTTTTTCTCCTTGGTCTATTTTAGCATTTGCATCAATAAAAATGTCTAGATAGCCTGCATTATCAAGCTGTAGAGTGTTGTTGCTGGGTTTTTTTGCTTGTTCGTCATTAGGTTCTGGTAATACAGGTACCTTAGTTAAATGTTGGTAGTCTTTAATCGAAGATTTTACGTCATTAATTGCGAATCCAGCTAACGCTAGTTCTCCTAATGGTGCAGCTGCTCTAGTAATTAATATTAGTAAAGCCAAGATTAATAATGGCTGAGTAACACCTGTATAAACAAGGTAAGTGGCAATACCGCTCAGAGGTAAAAGAGTAGCGAAAGTAGATACTAGTGTTGCAATAGATGCTGCACGGTTTATTTTGGAATACACTTTTTCTTGTGCATTCCAGCTTTGTTCAATTCGTTCTATCGCTCGCACGGGACCTGCTGTCGAGCGAAGTAAATCAAGGTGATCAATGAGTTCAAGGGTAGACTTAGTTGCTTGAACATCCGCATGATGTCTATCGCTGTCAGAACTACTAAGATGGTGCTGAGCTTTGTATTGCACTAGCAAAGCTATGCTGAGTAATGCTGCACTAAGTAAGGCTACATCGAGTCCACCGATTATACCAATCCCTACGACCAAAAAAAAGGGGAGCAAGGGTGCGTGTAAAAAGGTTTGCAACTGGTGTGCTGGGATTGCCATAAAGCCAGGTATACCACGTTCAGCAAGTTGAGTAACTTGAGTTCGGTGTTGCTCGTTAAACCAAGCAAGTTTAGCTTTACTAATCGATTGACCAAGAGCTGAGTATAAATCTCCCGCTAATCGTGCTCCAGACAGAAAGCCAGAACGGGTGACCAAAACCGTGATTAAAATGGCAATAGCTGCTGCCACTAAAACGTTTACAGGAGCTTCCCGGTTAACAATTGCTATTGCCAGAACAATGTATGCGATAGCTTCGAATACGGCAACAAGTCCCCAACCTGCGCTAACTCGATATAATCGATATTTTGCCTGTGAGGGAAGCGTATGGCCGGAAGAGTGTGTACTATAAGTTGTCATACTTCTTCATCCTATAAGTGAGCATTGCTGGTTAATGTCAGCGTAGAATCGGTTAGCTGAGCGATTTCTGAGTCATGAGTTACCATGATAATGATCTTATCTTTTTGGTGAGCGAATTCGATTAAATTTTGCATGATGGCTAAAGCGGTTTGTTTATCAAGAGCACTGGTTGGTTCGTCCAATAAAAAGATACTGGCATTGCTCAAAAATACGTTAGCTAAAGTGATTCGTTGTTGTTGACCACCAGAAAGTATATTGGCATCAGAATCAAGGTCTACATCCAATTGGGCATGGTTCAGCGCCTCACGAAAAACATCATCCGTTGTATTCGGTGAAGCAAGTTGTAAGTTTTCTCTTACCGTTGTTTTTAGCACGCCTACATTCTGAGGGACATAGCGTATAGCACTATGGCGTGATGCTTCAGTAAGTTGAGAAATATCATTGCTACCGAATGTGATCAGTCCTGACTTTAACTTTTCTTGGCCAGCTAAACCCCGTAGTAAGGTACTCTTTCCTACACCGCTTGGGCCCATAATGGAAGTCACTGAACCAATTGGGAAGGAATAACTGAGATCATCTAAGATGATCTTGGTGTCATGAACTATCGTGATACTTGCTGCTTTTAGAGAAAAAGTGTGGGTATCTAAGTTAATTTCACCACACTCAATAGGTGTTTGTTGCAAAAGCTGACCAATATTTTTAGCGGCATTCTTACCTGCTGAGACATAATCTAGCCCGTGTCCGAGCTTGAGTACTGGAGTTACGACAGCAAGGCCAAAAAAGAAAACCGAAGCCATTGCGGATGGACTTAATTGGTAGGTAACCGTGTAAGCAAGTGCGAATGTTGAGACTGCTTGAAGCAAAGCAATGGCAACGGCTGCAGGAAGAGCGACACTTGCAACCCATTTGACAATACCATGTGTAAAACGTTGAGTCGCATCATTATAACTGGCTATTGCACCCGATTGAGTACCATAAATTCGGTTGACTCGAACGCCTCTCGTATAGTCGTTTACTGCGGTAACTATATCTCCCATTATGCTCATACGCTCTGAACCATACTTAGCTGCGAATTTAGGTAGAAACACGAGATAATATAATGAAGCAGCAATGCCTGGGAGAAGAGTCACGAGTGCAACGGGACCGGCCAGATTTAACATAATGGCTACTGATGCAATAGGGACTACGAGGAAAGTGACAAGCTCTCCGGGTAAATGGGCAATCATATGGTGCAAAGTATTAATGTCTTCTGAAGCTAAACGACGCAGTTGATTATCGCCAAATTGAGATAGGGTTTTGCTTGGAAGCCGAGCTAAATGCTGAGCAACTTGACGACGCACTCTGGCTGAGAATTGAGATTCAGCATCATGAACTAACCAAGAGGCGCTAGAAGAGATTAATGCACTAAGGATCCAAAGCCCGATAGCGGCATAAACCCATTGGCTGGAGAGATCATTGATTAGTTGTATTAAACAAAGTAGTGCACCAACTTTTGTAAGTGCCGACAACACTTCAGCTAAAGTACCTAGAGTAAGTTTACCCAGAGAAGGCAGAAGAGCAGGCATTAATTCCGGAGTGACATAATGCTGACTGATCTTATTTATCATTCCTGATCCTCCATAATGAAGCAAGTAGAGGTAAAGTTTCGATTGTTGAGTGTGTAGTACTCTCACTAGATTTCATATAAAGCCTATTTATCTGACATTGGTAGATGATACTTGTTAGTTTTGACCGCTGGCACTGGGTATGCAGTAGTTAGGTTGTAAGTCGAATATAACGTCTTCGATCAGTGGATCTAATTTTTTTGTACTATCGAGGTGCGGCATAGTAATAATGTGCGCAACATTGCCTGATTTGGCTAAAGAGTGTTTGCGCCAAACACTCTCCGAAGGACAAGGAAACACAACAGTATTAGAGTTTTTATTGCGCCATGCATTAATTCCAGCTCGTTGGAGCCGTTCAATAGTATAATCTGCCATGTTCATGCATAATTCCACTTTCTCTTTCCAGTCTGAAAATGAGTGGCTTTTTATTGCTGCCCACATGAATAGTGCATTATGCCCATTTCTTGAACCACTAATTGTCTGATCGCGTGATGATATATAGTCGATCTCAACCGAAATCTGGTCAACCATATGACGTTTGGCCAGCACAATCCCGCTCGGAATTGGTGAGCCAATCATCTTGTGCCCAGAGACACTAATTGAATCAATACCATCTTCAAAAGAATAAGGGTGAGGATCATTAACAAATGGCATAATCATCCCACTGAGCGCTGCATCAGCATGAATATAATAATCCTTTCGTTCTAGCCCTAATAAAGCAAGGTCATACTGGATTCGAGCTATATTATCTATTGCTCCGCGCATTGTTGTCCCAATATTGGCAAAAATAATAGGGTTATTTTGCTTGTCGTATTTAATTTGTTCTATTAAATGGTAGTAATTTATCTCTCCGTTAGATAATGAACATATTTTCCGTGCGGGAATATTTAGTAATCTAACTATTTTATCGACAGAGTAATGAGTTTCTTCAGAGTAATAAATAATCCCTTTGGGAAATAACTCTCTAGCTAAGTAGCATGAAAATAAGTTTCCTTCAGTACCACCATTAGATATATAACCCCAGCTTTCTTGATGAGGTATTTTAAATAATTGAGAGAAGAATTCCATAACTTCTCTCTCAAATTCGAAAGTATTTAGCTTGTAATTACTTTCTTCTCTCCAATCTCCACAATTATTTAGAGAGAATTTCATAAACTTTTCAAGAATAGAATAATCGAAATCTGCAGATTCAGGATAACCCACATTAAAATATTGGTTTTTTTTACAATATAGCCAAAATTCATTAATTCTACTGAGATCCTCATGAGATAGTTTCATTATTTTGCCTGTAATTCATGGTCTAAATGGGCTAAAGCGCACACTAATGTTGCGTGCGCTGAAATTGATTTTTTATTTTGTAAATTATCCGATTAGTATGGCTTTTCGCTTTTCTTCTAATAAAGCCCACCAATTAACAATGCTTGGCTCATGGCTCAATTCTTGAAAGTTGATATTTATTCCAAGCTGATTAAGTTCTGACGCAATTCTTATCATACGAAGTGAATCAAAACCATACATCAGCAGGTTCTTTTCTGGGTCTAACCCCTTTGGATCTTCAAGCAACGCCTGCACTTTATCATATAGCCATTGGTAGCTGACTACTGTCTTAGGTTCCAACACAGTTTGTGTATTAATCACATAACCTGTGTAGTTGGCAACGTAACTAAGTGCATTAAGATGATCTTGATAAGACAAATCTGCAATGGCATCACTGACTAGAAAAGCCTGGATGTTTTTCTTAAGTGCGTCTGTGATTGTGATTCGGCAGCCTAAGTTGGCATATAAACCTGTGATAAGCAGTTGATCTCGTCCCAATTGTTGTAAATATTGTGCAAGGTCATCAGATTGCATTGCGCTGTAGTGTGATTTGTTAATTACGATATCTCCTTCTTCAGGAGCAACAAACGGCGCGATCATTTTTGAACATGGGGGTATGTCTTCAAAGCCCCAAAAATCCTCAATTAAAGCATGGGTGTGGCTGATTGCATTGAATGTTATTTGAGTATAAATAACAGGTATATTGTTTTGCTTTGCCCATTCTTTAATTTTGGCGATATTCCCCAAAAGAGTGGGCAATAAAATCGAGTCTGAGCTGTATATATCAACAAAATAGCGCTGCATATCATGGATAAGTAGCACAGTTCTATTGGCATCAAGTTGCCAGTCGGTTTTATTTAAAAAAGATGTTTTGCTCGGCATTGGGTAGCTGACATTTGTCGGTAGTGGCATGGCCTTATTCCTTAAAATTTTCTTTGGCCTTCAACAAGGCAAATTGATAAAGAGGTTAATGCAACAAGTTTCATTCTAGTGCACTCTACCGATTTTGTGTGTCAACGTATCCAAATGCATACGGGTTCCTATTCCATCTTGATGTACAGCAAAGCTGCCACTTACTACTTTTAGCTGAACTATTGAATGTACATGAGTGACGTATTTCCCTTATCTAGCTAATAATAATTAAGTTTTTATTGAAAATAATTATCATTTGCAAAATAATGGCGCTTAACAAATGAATTGTCAACAAAGAGAAAGCATGATGAGTGAATTAACACCAATGCAGGCCGCATGTTGGTTTGGCAGAGTGGCGGACGCTAAACTTGGCGGTGTGGCATCACACCTATATACCGAATTCGATGGCGAGAATATCAACCTTGAGCAGCTAAACTTGGCATTAATGAGTTTGTATCATAGGCATGAAATGTTGCGATTAAAGGTTGAAACCTCAGGTGCTTGTTCTATTGTTCAGACCCCTAGCTACAGCCTTTTGGAAGTTGATGACTTTACCCATCTAGATGCTGATGGTATCCACAATGCATTGAGTGAAAAACGAAAAACATGGACTCATCAGGTTCTTGATTTGACGCAAGGCCAAGCCGCTCGATTCTCAGTTAGCATACTACCTAGTGGTGCATATCGGTTACATATTGATACCGATATGATTGCTATAGACCCAGATAGCTGCAGAATATTGATTGAAGACTTTGCGATGTTTTATGAGGGAATGACGCCTAATATTGAAGATAAGTTGACGTTTTTTTCTTGGCACGAAAAAGCAAAATTGGATCCTGAACTTAAGCTACAGCGAAAGGCAGATAAAACATGGTGGAAGTCTCAGTTAGAGAACATTGCTCCAGCTCCGTCATTGCCATTTTTAGACCCTATTTCTAGTCAGGTTGACAGTCAGCATTATTCATATTGGTTGGACTCTGAGCAGCGCAAAGCCCTTATCACGATAGCGAGACAGCATGCTATTACACCAGCCAATCTTATGCTTGGGTTATTCGCTAGAGTATTGGGTAAAGCAACGGGAGATGAATTTTTTAGAATTAATGTTCCCACGTTTTGGCGTCCGCCTATCGCGACAGGAACAGAGAATATAGTAGGGGACTTTGTCAATTTTGTTGTTCTGAGTGTTAATATGCATCGGCCCAAGACATTGATGGAGTTTTGTCACGCATTGGCTGGCAATATGGCATCTGCATTGGGGCACAGCCGATATGATGGAGTTAACGTGATGAGAGATCTTTCTTTGCATCATGGCCATGCTCAATTAGCACCGATTGTCTTTACCTCAGCGATTGATTTACCTAGTGGTGACCTTTTCTCTCCTCGCGTCCACAAACAATTTGGCAAGATGAATTGGACAATTTCGCAAGGATCTCAAGTGGCGCTTGACTCACAGGTTGTGAGTATTGATGGTGGTATTATGATCAATTGGGATGTTCGCCAGGAAGCTTTGCCTAGGGATTGGGCATCAGCGATGTTTGAGCATTTTGTTGCGCTTACCCAAAATGTTATTTCCAACCCAAGTTTGTTAAGCGTTTCTCTAGATAGTGTGCAAACAAAGTTGGTTTGCCAGACAGGCTTAACCTCTAAATTAAATCCAATGCAGCAGGCTTACTTGTTGGGTAGAACCACACAAATGCCACTTGGTGGCGTTGCGATGCAAGAGGTTTTGGAATATCGAGGTAGTTTATCGCCTGCCTGCATTCGTCGTAGGTTGTCTGAAATGGTTGTCAAATATCCTTGTCTCCGAACTTTTGTTGATAGCCAATTACTCAAACTACACGTTAGCCAATGCCCACAAGTTAACATGACCCATATTAATTTGAGTCATTTAGAGAACGAAAGTATAAATAAAGAGTTAGCCCGTTTTCGTTATGAGTATAGTCACACAATATTTGAGATTGAGCAGCCATTGTGGAATATAACAACATTCTCTTTAGCAAACAGTGAGACTTATGTTTTTGCACGTTTTGATGCCTTGATTCTTGATGCCCGTTCTATTGCGTCTTTATTGGTGGAACTATTTGAAGGGCAAGTGCCAATGGTGCCCAATATTGAGACATATGCTGATAAAGTAAATATTCAAGAAAAACGTATTAAGGATGAGGTCTATTGGTTAAATAAATTGTCCTGTGTTGAAAGTGCGATGCGCTTCCCTTGGCAGAAACCGCTTGAATCAATTTCACATTCTCGTTATCAGCGTCAGAGTCTAGAAATTGGTAAAGAGACAGTGAAAAAGTTGATTCGAGTCGGAGGAAAACAGGGCCTATATAAAAACACTGTTATGATGGCGGCTGCAATGGAATCATTATCGGCTCATGTGAGTGATGGTAAACTGTGTGTGGCGGTACCAGTTCTACCCATGATGAGTACAAGCTACGCCAGTCAGTCAAGCTTTATTGCTTTGCAGTGGGATACTAGTTTACAAGACTTTTGTCAGCGAGCTAAGAACTTACAAGCTGATACTTTCGAAGGTCTTGAACATTTGGAATTTTCTGGGGTGGACTTGGCCCGTATTTTATATGATAGGTGTGGACCAGCCCCAACGCTACCCATAGTAATCACGAATGGTTTGTCCTGGCCTGTTTTAAGTGATAGTGCCGAAATGACATTGCAGCGCGGATTAACCCAAACTCCACAAGTTGCAATAGATGTTCGCTTTGTTGCGCAAGCTGGCGGTGCGGTTACGTTTAGTATTGATTATGCTACTGAGGCTGTAAGCAATGATTTGGTCAAATCGGTACTGGTTCATATTGATGCTCTTTTAAACCATATGGTGGAAGGTTTCGAGTTTGAAGCCCCATTGCTTGAACAGCTACTACAAAATGAGTCTCGCGTTATTGAGTTATTTGATTTTCCGCCAAGTGATATTGATTTAACACAGCGTGCTATTTTTGAGATTTATTGCCGGGTAATTGGGGTAGAGCAAGACAGTAGTTTTAATGATAGTTTACCTTTTGTTCAATTAGGGTTGAGACCTAACCACCTCAAGCGCATTAGCGCTGAACTTAGTAATGATCTGCAATTTGACTTGCCTGTTATGCAACTTATACGGTGTAAAAATGCCAGTGAAGTAAAAGCATTGGTTATAGAGAAAGTGATTGCTTAATCTCATCAGAGCAAATTACCCGATAAAATAGCCCAAAGTTTTGCCTAGGTAAGGTGGTCTACATATTTCCTTAGCTTTAGGTCACCTAATTATTTCAATGTTTTAATCTCGTATCGAGGAAGAAAAGTGAACATAACAATAAAAGATATCGTCGGTGTTGGTGTAGGACCATTTAATTTAGGGCTTGCAGCACTGACGTCTCATCATCCTAAACTGGATGTTGAGTTTATTGAGCGCAAACAAGAATTTAGTTGGCACAGTGGGATGTTACTTCCTGGCGCAACATTGCAAGTTCCATTTTTAGCCGATTTGGTTACTATGGCTGACCCAACTCACCCGCTAAGCTATTTAAATTATCTCAAGCATCATGACCGCTTGTATCAATTCTACTACTATGAAACTTTTCTTGTCCCAAGAAGTGAATACAACCACTATTGCCAATGGGCTGCGGGGCAACTAAAAAACTGCACTTATGGTGAAACTGTTGTGGATGTCAGATATCTTGAGGAGCTGGAGTGCTTTATGATTAAGAGTCAGGCTGAGGGTGAACTCAATACACGGTATAGCCGAGACATCTCAGTTGGTGTGGGAACAATGCCTTGGTTACCTGAATGGGCACAAAATGCGAATCACTCTTTAATACAACATTCTGCTCAGTTTGCTCATATGCGTGATCAACTTGCTAAGTGCAGCAATGTCACCGTTATTGGTTCTGGCCAAAGTGCTGCCGAATGTGTACTCAACTTATATCGTGACTTAACGCCTGAGCAAATTGATGCTGGAGCAAAGGTGAACTGGGTCACGCGTTCTGCTGGCTTTCACCCGATGGAAGCCTCCAAGCTTGGCCAAGAATGCTTTACGCCTGCGTATATGCAGTACTTCCATACTTTGCCGCGTGAAAAGCGTCGTAATATCGTTAAGGGGCAAGGTCTACTTTACAAAGGGATTAGTGGATACACGATCGCTGAGATTTTCGATTTATTGTACGAGCGTTCTATTGGTGGTCGTGAGGCAGGTCTCAACTTGTATTCCAATAGTCAGGTCAATGAAGTTGTCGTAAATGACAATTCTCAGATAATGGAAGTTATATGCCACCAATTGCAACAAGAGCAATCTTTTTCTCTCAATACAAATGCGGTGATTTGCGCCACAGGTTATGTTCATCAGTGGCCTCAATGGTTAGAGGCGCTAAAAGGCGCGGTTCTCGCAACCGATGAACACGGAGATTGTATTGTTGAAAACGACTTTGTTGCCCAGCGTTGTGATCAAGGTGCTGGCCGTGTCTTTATTCAAAATGCGGAAATATTCCAACATGGCGTTGGTGGGCCTGATCTTGGTATATGTGCTTATCGAAACGCTTCGATTATCAATCAAGTATTGGGTAAAGAAGTATATCGATTGCCTGCTAAGTCAGCTTTTCAGAGTTATGGAGCCCCTAACCTTAGGTAATTGATATAAGACAGGGCACGCACGATTACCATATCGTAGCTGCCCATCTATTGTTCGTTATAATGTTGAGTTAATCATTAATAATGAGGTTTTATAGTGACTTTGCCATGGTAAGCAGGTCCCAAACTTCACCATCCCATGATTGTGTTCCGGTTTGATAATATGTCACGACAAAGCCCAATGATTCATAACAGCATCTTGCAACCGTATTTGTTTTGAAAACTGCCAGTGATAGAGTTTTAGCTTGGAGTTGTTCCTTCGCGAGTGTGATTAATTGTATTAACATTACTTTGGCGAGACCTTGACCGCGAACATGGTTTGATAAAAATACACGGCATATACGAAAATGTTCATCTGAGACCTTAACTAATTCAACATAACCTGCCTCTCTTTCCTCTACAATAAATATAAATGGAAAAACGCTGGGTTGAGTGCAGTGCTTATTGATTTGAATACTATTGAGAGGAAAGCTAAAACTCGGTCCTCCCCATTGATAATTCAATTTCTCTGAGTCAATCCAGCGAATAAGCAGGTTATGATCACTGGGATTAAATGTCCGAAGCTCCATCGAGTTCTCTTTAAATGATATTACCTGTTGTTTTAAATAACCTACATCATCATAAATAGATCATCAATGGATAGATTTATAGAGAATATACAAAAAGCCATCATTATTATAATGACCTTTTGTTGAGTACTATTGATTAATGGCTTGGGAAGAGAAAGATCTTAGGCTCTCCAGCATAATTTGTGGTTGTGACGTAACATAGAAGTGATTACCTTTAATAACTTTGTGGTTAATAACATTATTAAACCAAAGCTTCCAAGCCTCGACTTCAGAGAAATACGCTTCTTGATCCTCATCGCCTGAAATGAGTAAGGTTGGGATCGAAAGGCGTTCTTCTTTACTTGGGGGTGAGGCAAAAAAATATTGTTCGGTAGCGTCAAAGTCAGCGCGAAGTGCAGGTAAAAATATTGGCCACCACTGTGGGTTTTCAGACAAACTTGGGTCACAGCCCCCCATGTCGACTAAGTGTTCAATAAAGACCCTATCATCGCACTCTCCAATCAAGCGCCGCCCCTCTATATGTGGCGCATGGCATGCTGATATGACAAGTCCTTTGGGCGAGTAGCCACGAAAAATGAGTGTTTTACAGACTTCATAAGCAACCTGTGTTCCCATGCTATGACCGACGATGACCATTCTTTCGATCGGCTGATTGCTGTTGAGCAAGTTTTGAACTACATCTTGAGCCAATACATCGATATTGGGTGCAGCAGGTTCGTCAATTCTAAACTCTCTGCCAGGATAAACCATGACAGAAATAGTCTCATTATCGAGAGAAAGGTCGCGCCAAGTTCGAAATGCCCCGCTAGCACCTCCGGCAAAAGGACACACAATATAGTGAGTGTCATGATGTGATCCTGAAGAGGTAGCAAGTTTAATTAGAGGGCTCATTATTAAGCTCCTTGTAAGCTAGTTAATCGGTATCTATCGAGCACCATCGCGAGGGATTCAATAGAAGGATACCGATACAACATCGAGAACTTGGCTGGATACCCTGCCTGATGGCAGCGTCTGATAAACTCAATGGCACTATAAGCATCACCGCCTAATTGGAAAAAGTTACTTGACTTATTAAGCTCAGATTCACTTAGTATATCAATCCAAATCTCACCTATTTTCATCTCACTTTCTGTCATAAGAGGTGTATTTATTGGAGCACTGTTTTTTCTTTTACGGCTTGTCATATGGGTTAATGCCTTATGATCAACTTTGCCGTTGCTAGTAAGAGGTAATGCATCTAGGAATATGATGCGCTGGGGGATCATATAGCTAGGCAGTTGCTCGTTCAATAAATGTTGCACTTTTTCTGCATCTAAGAGATTTTGCACAAGTTCGGTGACTACAAAGGCTGCTAGAGTTTTGTCTTTGTTACCCACGGCTATAGTAATAGCGCGCTGTACACCTTGAATACTGTTGAGTGCCAATTCAATTTCACCGAGCTCAATACGATAGCCGCCAATTTTGACTTGCTTATCTTTGCGACCCAAAAATTCAAGAGTTCCATCAGGCCAATAGCAGCCCATATCACCGGTGCGATACCAAACATGATCATCAATAGCTATAAATTGAGCTCGGGTTCTTTGCTCATCGTTAAAATAGCCAAGTGCCACACCGTCACCACCGATCCAAAGCTCACCTGAGACCCAATTTGGGCAATCTCGACCTAAGTCATCAACGACGCGATATTGCTGCCTAGCAAGAGGGTAGCCGTAAGGAATAGAGCGCCATTCAGTTGGTACTTGCTTAACATCATATACGTTTGACCAAATAGAGGCTTCAGTTGCACCACCCATTGCAATAAACTGTCCATCAACGCGATGTAAACGATAGCGCTGCGGTAAATCTAACCCGATCCAATCACCTGAAAGCATAGCCAAACGCAGCTTTTCGGGGGCAGTAGATTTAAACGAACTGGCGTAAGTAAGCAGCATATCAAACAGTGCAGGTACGCTATTCCACATGGTTACTTGGTGATGTTCAATAGACTGGGCCCAAGCACTTGGGTCGCGCCTTTGGGCTTCATCGACCAGTACAATAGCCCCACCGGCAGAAAGTAAGCCAAAAATATCATAGACAGATAAATCAAAATGCAACGCAGAAAGTGCAAGTATTCGATCTTCGGCGCTAACGGTATATTTTTGATTGAGCGAGACACAAGTATTAAGCGCACCTTGGTGCGAGATCACGACTCCTTTCGGAGTACCAGTGGAGCCAGAAGTATAAATAATATAAGCAGGTTCACTAGGTTTAACTATTTGAGGTATTTTTATGGGTTGATGTTTTTGGGCAACTTGCCAATCTAAATAGTTAAAATCATGGCTTATCGCTGAGTTTTGAAGCTCAGTTTTGTCGATAAGAATTACTTGAATTCCAGCGCCTTGATAGATTCCTTCGCGCCTTTCTTGTGGTTGATCGAGAGACACTGGCACATAAATAGCGCCAGCATACAAAATACCGAGTACAGATACGATTTGCCCTATACCTTTATTCATGCTTATTGCGACGCGGTCCCCAGGTTTAATACCTGCGGTAATGAGTGCACCTGCACAGCTTTGGGCGTAGAGGGCTAATGTTTTATAATCGAGTGATTGTTGACCATGGATCAACGCAAGTGCATTTGGTGAAGACGTTGCATGTTGCCAAAATCTGTCATGAAGCAGTCCATGAGGAAGTTCGTGTTTTCCTGCATCATGATTGATTAAGCTGCGTACTCTTGCTTGATGATCGGGAAGTTTTACTGCAAGTGACTGCTTCCAGTCACTATCGGGTTTACACAGTGATTCCAGCAGGTGGCTGTAGCTAGACACCATATCCTGAACCATATCTTGGGGGAAAAGAGAATCTTGGCTGTCCCATTGCAAGATAAGTTGACCTTGCTCGATTAATGCGTGTAAAGATAGCCAAGTATTGGCTGATTGACGGCATCCCCAACCAAGTCTATCAAGTACATTATTTTGTGAAAGTTCACTAGAAAAAGCGATATTGGCTGGGTATCTGTGTCCTTCAGACAATTTAGCGAGTTGGCGGACAAGCTGAAAAATGGAGGTTTGCCTATGCGGATAAGCTTGCTCAAAGTTTTGCTGGTTGGTTTTTGCAAGCGATAAAAAGCTTTGCTCATACCCTGTAAAACTGACTAGCAAAGGCTGGATATATTGGCCAATTACATAGCGACTGTCTCGTTTGGCATTAAGATCTAAACGCAGCATGAGATTGTCTTGTTGGCCCCAGAGTGACAATACACTACTAAACACACTAGCAAGAACAAGTTCAGGTTGAATGTTATGTTGCTCGCTGTGTGTGACTAAATGCTGCCATTTGTCAGAAGATAACTTCAGTGTGTGTCGAGTTATGCCAGTATCTGTGATTTTTTCAGGTTCGCAAACTGTAGGAAGGTTCGCCGAACGAGGCAGAGATAGAATTTGTTCGTTCCAGTAAGCAGAATCGCTATTGGTATTATGTATAGCATCTTCTAAAAACTGGTTATGCGTGTTAACCACCAGTTCTAAGTCTTTACATTCTTGCGCACTCCCCATTAAGATTTGATTGAGCTGTTCAAAAAATAGTACGGCGCTTGGTTGGTCGACAATTACCGAGTTGAAACGTACATGCAGCCTAATTTTACTCGCAGGTAGGATATTCAACACGACTGAAATGGTGTTTTTGGTAGGCTTTTTTGTTAAGGTCGCGCGGACGTAGGCAATCTGCTCGTTTACATTTTGATCTGAATGCTGACTTAAGTCATTGATAGTAATGACATCTATCTGATTACTCTTTGTCAGATGAAGGTAGAAGTCATCACTGAGCACCGCATGTAACATTGGATGTTGTGCGATAAGTACTTTGATAGCTTTTTCTAGCCGGTTGCTGGCTATATCTTGGAAATCAAGTTCTTGATAAATAAAGTTAGCAATAGATTGCTGTTCGGCGCGTTGCCTCTGGGTGGTTAGGAGCCAGTTTTGGTTAGACGTTAAAGATAATTTTGCCACTGGTATTGAAGATGAGTGCTCGCTCTGGTTCATGATGGGATCTCATAAAAAGCAAAAAATAACAGGGAAATCTGCCCTTAATTAAAAGACTAAGAGCAGAAGTGGTCAGGTTAGAAATCGACGCTGGCCGATAACATGACAGTGCGCGGCGCACCAAGTGCAAGGGAAGCGTAATGTGTTGTCGTCCAATAGGCTTCATCGGTGACGTTATTGACTGCAAGACGCCAAGTCACATCTTGTTCAGCAATCTTAGATTGATAACGTGCGCCAAGGTCAAAGATAGTTTGACCAGACACTGAAAGGGTGTTTTGAGAGTTAATATATTGCTTAGACATATATTTTGTTTGGCCAATTAAAGTCAGCTCTCGCATGGCAGGTATATTCCATTCCACTGCCAGTTTAGCTTGTACTTTTGGCATCTTGGTAGCCTGTTTACCTTGTATGGTTTCATCATCGGATTTAGTGATTTCCGCATCGGTATAGGCTATTCCACCTGCTAGCGAATAGTTCTCCCATACGGTGCCAAAGAACCCCCATTCAACCCCTCTATTACGTTGTTCACCATCGTATGAGATGGTGCTGTTTTTATCGTATTCGTTTGGTTGCTTGGTTTCAAATAAACTTAGTGTGTGAGCAAAACTGTTGAAATCCAGTTTCACCCCAGCCTCAGTTTGCTTAGTTTTTTGAGGAGCGAAACTTTCACCTACGTTAGTGTATTTTGAATTTGTTACGGTCTTGCCATTAGTTAGTCCTTCGGCATAGTTGGCATATAAAGAAATGGTTGGCGACAGTTTATACAGTGCAGCTATGGCTGGCGTATAGGCACTCTCTTTTTGTTGAGTCATGGATGGTGCACTTCCATTACTACCAAAGCCAGAGCTGTAATCGACGCTTTGATGCCTAATCCCAAGAGTTAATTGGATGCTATCTTCTGCAAAGGACAAGGTATCAGCGATACCGTAACTCACCTGAGTAGAATCAACAGGAAGCTCGTAAGAGTTATAATTTTGATTTTCTCTTGTCCATGTTGGGTTGTAGATATTTGGCTGCCAGGTGTTAACGCTAGTTGCTCTGGTTGGTGAGTCATCCTTGTTTTCATTGAAATAGGTGCTGTTGATTACTAACTGATGCTCAACAGGACCTGTACTAAAGTTGCCACGAACGCCAATTTCTCCAGAAGTACGCTTACTCTCAAGGTCAACGGAACCTTGAGTTATATTAAGGTTTCCATTGGAGTCTCCAAGCTCAATAATTGAAGGGATATTAGAGTCAAAATCAGTACGACTGGCACCCAATGCTGCATAGGTTGTGATATAGGAGTTAATATCCAGCTCACCACGAATCATGGCACCTTTATCTTGGCTATCATTATAGGCCCAGTCTGGAGCTAGGGCTGTACCAGAAGAAGGGGGAGGCGGGAGGTGTGTTACGCTGTTCGCGACACTAAGACCGCGAGCAGGGCCATCAACATGTTCTTTACTGATGTATATATCCGCTTCTATCATGGCATTATTACCTCGCCAATCAAAACCTAAAGAGACAAGCTGAGCCTGTTTATCTTGATTGTCTATTGAGGCATTACCATCTCGAAATACGCCGTTAAAACGCAGACCCAATTGGTCATTGGCCCCGAATCGTCGGCCAATATCAATATGGCCACCAAATTGTGAGTCCGACATATAAGTGCCAGTAAAAGAGGTGGTGGGCGTTTCTTGGGGGCGCTTAGTCACTAGGTTAATAGCGCCGCCGACAGAGCCATTTGGCGGCATTCCATTAAGCAGTGAAGAAGGTCCTTTTAGTACATCAATACGCTGATACATTTCAGGTGTACTGCGGTAGTAGGGGCCAATACCATACAGGCCATTAAACATTACATCACCAATTTGGGACTGAAAGCCGCGTATTTTAATACTTTCAATATTGACGCCAGTGTCACCACTAGTAAAAACCGACGGGTCCGATGCTGAAATTACATCTGAGATATCTTGTGCGTGCTGATCTTGTATTTGTTTTTCGGTATAGCCGATAGTGTTAAATGGTGTATCTAAAAAATCTTTATCCCCCAGCATTCCCATGTTGCTTGTGGTAGAGATTTGTCCTGAGGCATAGGCTTTTTTGGCTTGGCCGTATACTGTCATCGATTCGTCAGTCTGCTCTTCAGCGTGAGCAAAGCTTACTGGCAGTACTGAAGCGCTAAGCTGAAGCGCGACCAAAAGTGCAATTCGGCTTGGGCTAGGTTTGTTATTAGATGTATTGCCTTGTGGGTAAGTCGCTATCTTATGATAGTGATAAGTCATTTGTTGTTTCCTTTCTTTCTTGGTGTAACTTAGCTCACATCCGCACCAACTGCGGATTGTTGTTTGCTGGGCTACTTAAGACCCAGCTTGTTATAAAATTTGGTGTTAGCTTTGGTAACCTTTAAGGATGTCATCAATCACAATTTGCAGAGAGGTAACACTCGCTGAGGTAATATACCAAGCATCTGCATCGACAAAGACCACCTTACCGTTCTTCCATGCTTTGGTTTGACGCAGTAAAGGATTTGCCAAATGTTGCGCATCTATAATAGGTTTACCTTCCATTACGGCGGTGCGGTCAATGATGTAGAGAATATCAGGGTCAGTTTGGTTGATGAACTCACTGGATATGGGCTGCCCATGCAAGCTCGCTTCTACTTCCATACTTGCAGGTTTGACGCCGAGTACGTCAAAAACAAACCCATAGCGCGACTCAATACCAAATGAGCTGAAGGCTCCATTATTGTGCATCACGACTAAGGCTTTTTCTGGTCTTTCAGCGGTTACTGCTCTTACTGTTGCCACTTTGGCATCAATTTCGGCGACTTTTTGCTTTGCGAGCTCTTGTTTATCAAAAATTTCACCGAGTTCAACAAGGTGGTGCTTGATCACATCTACGTGGTGTCCCTTACTGTTCCGATAATCGATATCAAAATGCACAGTAGGTGCGAGCTGAGAAAGCTCTTCGTATTGATTTGCGTGCAGCGGTGTAATTAACACTAAATCGGGCTTCAGTGCGTAGACTTTTTCCATGTTGGGTTGCACGATAGCGCCGAGGTCAGCAATGTTGACATCATCTTTGTACTTGGCTAAAAAATGCGGCACAAAATCTTTCACCATGCCAGCCACAGGGACATTTAACTGATCTAAAAAATCAACCTCGTTCATATCAAGTGCGGCGACGCGTTGGGGACGATTGGTAATTACGGTTTCCCCTAGGTTGTGTTCAATCACAATCGGTGTTTCCAACGGTTGGACAGTTTGAGATTGAGTCACTTGCTGTTCACATCCTATAAGGGCAACAAGTGAACTAGATGCCAGCGCAACAGCTAGACTAAGGGTACTCTTTAACATGGATGAATTCCTTTTGTTGTCAGTGAATGGCCAATACATAGTTTATTGGCCGTCTTTATATTTGGCTTCTTGTTCTCATAGTGATGAAAAGGAAATACCCTCCACAGAGAACGTTAACCAAAATAGAGACAGTCGTTTTATAGTTAAACAGGTGCTCAACCATCAGCTGAGCGGCTAAAAACATTACAATGGCAATAGCACAGGCAATGGGTAGTGTTTGTCTATGTTGAGTCGATCCAGCGACGCTATACGCTATGTTTGCAATGAAAATACCCATAAATGAGGTTGGTCCAATTAAGCTGGTAGAAATCGCCACCAAAATAGCAATAACAGCAAAATACCTTGGAATATAATGAGCATCGTCTAGCCCAAGTGACATCGCTTGATCTCGGCCAAGGCCAATCACATCTAACATACGTATCCATTTACTGGCAAAGAAGGCGAATATACTTAGAACGGCTCCTGCAAATAACAGGGTTGACGGTTTAGCCCTTTCAAATGAGGTGTAGCTTAGTCCCTGAAAAATAGAGAACTCCCCAGGACTTATCCGGAGCTGAATAAACTGAGCAAAAGTAGTTAGTACCATAGTGAGAACAAAGCCAATCAGTAGTACTTGGTGCATATCACGTTGAAACTTTTTGAGAATCCAGTATTGAATGGCAAATGAGTACAGCAGGATAAGTATGGCTGAAATGACAAAATTACCCACAATACCCAAGGCTGCGCTGCCCGCAGTTCCAGCGAGGAGTAAAAGCAAGGCTTGCCATACAAGATAAATCGACTCATAACCCATTATGGATGGTGTCAAAATACGATTTCCGGCCAATGTTTGAAAAATAACGGCTGATATGGCAACGCAGCTGCCACCAACTACGATAGCGCCAAGCTTTATTAACCTTTTGGGGATGATGTAATTAAAGTCTAATCCTGAGCTTGCAAAGACAAAGGCAATAGACAAGGTACTGACAAGTGTAAAGCACATAATCAAACTTGAGTAACGTGATATCACCGGTTTGCTCCTTTTATCAGTAATACAAGGAACATCACGCCACCGAGCGCACTTGCGGTTAAACCAATTGGTACCTCAAAAGGAAAAATCACTAGTCGGCTAACAATGTCACAGACAATGAGCAGAGAAGCCCCACCTAAGGCAACGATAGGTAGAGTATTTTTTAGGTGGTCACCGTATTTTAGGGCAACAAGATTTGGGATGACTAGACCGACAAAATGGATAGCACCTACGGTTACAACCGTAATTGCAACCGTTATGGATACTAGGATTAACCCCAACGCAGCGGTTGCACCGTAGTTTACGCCTAAATTAGATGCCATATCTTCACCCATTCCCATGACTGTAAATCGGTGGGCATAAAGGTAGGTCAGTAGGGTGATGGGTAAAATCAAATAGATGATTTCATAATGGCCTTGTACGACTTTCGAGAAGTCACCTATTAGCCAACCGGACATACTTTGTAAAATATTATTTTGATAGGCATAAAACTCTGCCAGTGCACTTAGAACACTGCCAAACATAAGGCCAATTACTGGTACTAAGGCCGAGTTACTGAACTTGATTTTACGTACGATTGCTATGTAAATAAGGCTCGCGGTGAAGCAAAGTATAACAGCAAAGATCATACGCTCGATTTTGTCGGATGAAGGGAGCAAAACAATAGAAACCAAAATACCCAGCTTAGCGGCATCAAGCCCACCAGTAGTGCCTGGCTCGACGAAACGATTTCTGACAATATGCTGGAGAATAACGCCGCACATAGCTAGTCCAGCTCCAGTGAGAATAAGTGCAGCTAGCCTAGGTAATCGGCTTGCCGTAATAGGCAACCAAGCTTGTTCATTTAAGCTGATTAATAATGACCAATCTATTTGGCTGGCACCAACAAAAATAGAAATAAAGCACAATGTAGAGAATGTGCAAAATATACGCAGTGTCATTGAATATTAACCCCGCTATGATATAGGTGCCTATTATATTTATTTACAAAGTGACCTGACAATAGTAATAAATACCATGATTTTAAAGTGGGAATAAAACAATCGCAAAATTTTAACAAATGATATTTTTGTGTATTTTTAATATGGAAAAAAGTCACGTTTAAACTCTCAAGAATCTACTATAAATGTAAAAATTAACGATTCTAGCTAACAATTATCATGGTTCTTATGAATAAAATTATAATTTTTATATTAATAAAATTATTTGCTTGACGTAAATTGTCAATCTAAATGATAATCAATACTATCATTATTATCGTTGATGTGTAAGCAAATTAACACATAGTTTAAAAATTAGATCAATGGCATGACAAGTGCTCACATAAGAATCAGGATGCCCATGTATAACCTCAATATAGAACCCAAAACCCTACTGCCGATTAGTGAACACGAAGAAAAGGTATGGATGCAGCAACTTCAAGACCCTCAGAGTATTGAATGGCGGGTAGTGATTTATACTATTGATAAAAAAAGTAAAATAGATCTTATAGACCAGAGTATTGAGAAACTGGTCTTAAATGACATGCAGCTAAATCTACGCTTTGGCTTCTCGGAAGATTTTGAATTAGAAAAATGGCACTTGCCTGATGCGCTACGGTTCTTGGAAGTAAAACAGGTCACATATGAAGAGATTTATGATTTAACTGTTGCAATGAAAACACGCTCTTGGGAGGCTGAATCTCAACCACCATTTGAGATAACTGTATTACAAACAGAGCAAGAGCAATATTTATGTATGTCGATACACCCTATATTAGATGAACACATTAATAGAAAACAAATCATCAGCTTGGTTGAAGCAAACTATGAAGAATTAAATAATCAAAACCCAGAAGGAAAATTAAGTCCCACAGCATTAGATTTAACACAAGTTGGCAATTCAAATGGTTCGAATGGGGACATTGAACAAATCATATTAACTGAATTTAAGTCTAGTCTTGATGATCTTGATGTTGAATTAGACGATGACTTTTTTGAAATTGGTGGTCATTCGCTTTTAGCGACAAGAATCATTGGCAACCTAATGAATAACCATGGTATCGAGATTAGCTTTAATGACTTTTTTAAGTCACCTAGTGCTCAAGCACTCGCTCTCTGTGTTAACCAATCTTCACCAGTTGATCCCCAAGAGCCTGCGCCACCTAATGAATTTTTGTTAGCCAACGAGCGACCACTGTCGCTCGCGCAAACTTTTTTATGGGATGCTCATATCGCTACTGGTAAATGCGCAATATTCAATCTGCCATTTGCAATACGCTTTGATGCGGAGGTTGATGAAGAGATATTTAAACTCGCGTTTAACGATCTTTTAATTCGCCATACAGGCTTGAGGACGGTATTTATCGACGTGAATGGCACCACTGAGCAAAGAATTATTGACGAGAATGACTTGGCGCAATGTTCTTGGTTTTGGGGCAGTGAAGAGTCAGAAGACGCAAGTTTAAAGTCAGAAGCAGGGTATGTTTTTGACTTGTCGAAAGAACTACCACTGCGCATTCGTTTTTTTAGAGATAAACAATCGGGCCAGCAAATCCTATCTTTTCTAATTCACCATATGATTATCGATGAATGGTCATTGAACAACTTGATGCCAGAGCTGTCACATGCCTATTTGGCTCGAATTCAAGACCAGCAGCCGGTATGGGATAGACCTGCCAATAGTATTCACGAGTATGCGATTGCACAGCGATATCATGGTCCACGCCAAGAAGATATCCGCTATTGGGTTGAGCATTTACAAGGTGCTACTGCCGGCCTTAACCTTATTGGTTCTCAGCCAGAGCAGGACGGTTCTCTAGTTAATTCAATTGCGGCTAATTGGGTAGAAATCGATTTAGGTACGAATGCGCATCGAGTAGTGTCATCACTTGCAAGAGAGTGCAATTCATCGACCTTTAGTGTTGTGTACTCAGCAATCGCACAAGCCTTGCATCATGCAGGAAATATAAAAGATTTAGTGATTGGTACTTCTGCATCAGGTCGTGATGATGCCAAGTATTTTGACTCGGTCGGGTATTTTACTACTATGGTCGCCCATCGTGTGGTATTCAAGCCAGAACAATCTTTTACTGAGTTGGTTGGTGAAGTGACCCAAACAATTAACGATTCTATGTCTCGTGCGACCGTGCCCATTGACCTAGTGCAACGTGAGCTAGGGCTAGATCCAAAAAATGGCTTATTATTTGATGTTTATGCACAGATCCACGCTGACAATGCTCTATATGGTTCATTGCAAAAACCGCAAAATGAGTCAGTGTCATATCAGCAAATTTTGCCTAATAAGACAGAATCATTGTTTGGTTTACACTTTGAAATTATGGAAAACCTTATTGGTGACAAACGATCTTTGCGTCTGATTGTGACTTATCAAACCGCGCGCTACAGCAAAGAGCAAATTATAGCGCTTGGTCAGCAAATGAAATCTATTCTGACATGCCAAACGGTTTTTCAACCAGAGATAGTCTAAATAATTGAACTGAGAAAGTTGTTTATATGGTCAATGTATTATCATTGGCCATTTACTTAATGTTTAAATTCCTATCTATATGATTCGGTGAATTCGGCTTATTGGTGGTAGGTATCTTCTCGTAGAATGGAAATTACGATGTCACTTGACAATAAAAAAGTGTTATTAGTTGGGGCAGCAACAGGAATTGGCTTATCAGTATTAGAAAGCTTGCTTCGCGAAGGCGCAATAGTAACAGTTGCGGACAAACAAATAGACTTACTAATAAAAAATACTCAGTTTTTATTAAAAATGTACTCCAACAAATTTGAATGTCATTGGTTAGACTTAGCCGAACACACTCAAGTGGCCGAAATTGTCGAAGCTTGGCAACAACAAGGTACATTTGATCATTTAGTTTGTTGCGTGGGTTTGTTGCATGTTGGCTCTTTACATGAGCTACCGATAGCAGCAGTGAAACATACCTTTGATGTGAATACTTTTGGTGTGTTGGCATTAATGCAGACAGTAGCAAAATCTATGAAGTTTAAAGGTTTAGGTAGCATGGTTATTGTTGGTTCCAATGCAGCCAATACGCCAAGGCAATCAATTGGTGCCTATGGTGCATCAAAAGCCGCTTTGCACATGATGGTAAAATGTATGGGTATTGAGCTCTCGCCATTTGGTATTCGCTGCAATATAGTAAGCCCTGGTTCGACAGACACGCCAATGCAAAGACAGCTATGGACGGAGAGTTATGGTGAGTCTGAAGTCATTGCTGGAGATTTAAGCCAGTTTCGTTTGGGTATTCCGCTCGCAAAACTCGCCCAGCCTCAAGATATTGCCAATGCTATCCTATTTTTACTTTCTGACGCTGCCGGACATATTACCATGCACGACTTAAGAGTGGATGGTGGGGCAACCTTGGATAACTGACTATACCCCAATCCTAATATCTAGATATAAGTCACATTTATAGCTTTGATACTGTCGTTTAGCTTTGATTAATCATAGTGTGTTTTATATTCGTTCACCTTATTAAATCTATGGTGCACTCATGGGTATATGGTTAGTTGTCAAAAAATGGTTTAAGTCGCATGTCTTTCATATCAGTAATAAAAATATCCTTATTTTAAGTGTCTTATATTTGCTGCTTTCTTGGTGGCTACTCTGGTTTGCTGGTGAGACAGAATTGATAGAAAACCGAGCACAGTTTATTTATTATTTGATGGTGACAGCCTCAACGGTTGGTTATGGCGATCTATCACCAGCATCAGATACAGGAAAATGGGTAGTTGCTCTGTTTGTTATTCCTGGTGGTTTAAGTTTATTTGCTGCTGTTTTGGGTAGAGCTGCATCTGGGGCAATTGAGTATTGGCGAGCGGGCATATTAGGTAAGCGGAAGGTTAGGATGGAAAATCATATATTACTTTTAGGTTGGAACGGCCAACGGACAATACATCTGATTCGTATGCTACAACATGAAGAAGAAGGAAAGAGGCCAATCGTTTTGTGCTGTCGTTCAGAAATCGAAAACCCATTGCCGGGAGAAATTGGTTTTGTAAAAGTAACCAGTTACACCGATACACAGGAGATGGCGCTCTCGAATGTGACACAAGCAAGTTGTATCATCGTTGACAATCTAGAAGATGATATTACCCTTTCTGCCGCGCTTTATTGTTCTAGCGTTAACCCCAATGCCCACCTATTGGCATATTTTAAAGATGAAGCATTAGGTCATCTTCTCAGTCAGCACTGTCCTAAAGCAGAATGTATTCCAGCTGTGGGTGCTGAAATGCTTGCCAAAGCTGCAGTTGATCCGGGTTCAAGTGCGCTTCATCAAGAGCTATTGGCCTCGACTCGGGGTATGACTCAATATTCTACATTGTACCCACAAGATGCTAATGACACTAAGGTAGAATCTTTGTTTTCGTTTATTAAAAAAGAGTATCAGGCTACACTAATTGCGGTTGATACTGGCTCTGGTATCAAGCTTAATCCTAAGTTGAGTTTCCAAGTATCTGCGGGAAGTCGTTTATTTTATATCGCTGACGAGCGTATTGAAACTTTTAATTGGAAGTTGTTAAGCGAATAATGGCAGGTTAGATCCCCATGTTATTGTTTTAAAAGGGCTAATTATGGCCCTTTTTTATCTGTGAACATCCCATGTTATCTGATGAAATGACTCTGTATTTGATCTCCAATACACAGCTCTAAAAATTTATCGCTTATACATCAAGTATTTTAGTTCATTAACTCTAATTTCAGGTGTTTACCTGATACCACCTAAAGCCTATCCAAAGCAAAATACTTCCGAGAATTTAGTAGTAACTACCTTTAATTATCGATTGAATAGGAAGTAAAATGTACAAAAATCTAATGGTCCTAGCTGTAAGTTCATGCTTACCGCTTGTATCTGTGGCTGATGAGCTGAAAATATCTGAGAATGGTACCGCTTCAAGAATTATTGGAGGGACGACTACTGGCAAAAACGACTGGCCTTTTATGGCTGCTCTGGTGACTAAGTCAACCACTGATTCACACAGAGGACAGTTTTGTGGGGCAAGCTATATTGGTGGAAGGTATATTTTAACAGCAGCTCACTGTGTTGAGGGTCAAAAATCGACTAATTTTGATGTAGCTGTGGGTACACATGATCTCACCCATATTTCCAGTGAAGGACAACGTGTTGGAGTTCGCTCCTATTATATTCATCAAGGCTATTCTAACTATGCTAATGATATCGCGATCGTCGAATTGGAGCGCGAAATTGTAGCACCTCAAGTTGGTTTAGTATCAGAAATTGAGGTGAATAACCTGAACTCAGGTGATACGCTTACCGTTACCGGCTGGGGTAACCAAGATACTTCAAGTTTTTTTGGGTCTTTCCCTAATACTCTTTATAAAGTTGATCTGCCTTATGTTGACAGAGGTACATGTCAAAATTTAGGGGGAAGTTATTCCTCTATTGGTGATGATGCTATCTGCGCAGGTGACCTAGCGGGAGGCAAAGACTCTTGTCAAGGAGATAGTGGTGGTCCTCTAGTGGTTAAAGATGGTACTAACTATAAGCAAGTGGGTGTCGTGAGCTGGGGCGCTGGCTGTGGAGAGCCTAATGCGCTTGGTGTTTATGCTAACGTTGGTCACTTTGAAACCAATGGCTGGATTGAAAGAAATACTACTGGCGTGAGCTATACGCAAAATACGATATTTGAAACTCGAATTGGTGAGTATGATATTAATTTACCAATTAGAAACTTTAGTACTGAAGCCTTTAATGTGACAAATATTACCGTACCTGCTGGTGTTACTTTGGTCACTAATAATTGTACAGCAACTCTGAATACTAGTGATGATTGCTCCATTGATGTTAAGGTTGATGCTTCCGTCGCGCTTGGAAACTCAGATCGTACCACAATAGAAGTGAGCACAGATCATCCGATTGCTGGTGATTTGTCGATGAATATTGTATATGCAGAACCAAAATCTCAAAGTTCCGGTGGAGGTAAAGGTGGTTCGGTTTCTTTGGCTATGGCGTTTCTAGCATTGTTTGGCTTTGCTCTGAGAGCAAGAGAGCAACGTAATGCGTAAGCTTTGGTTTAGCTTATTTGTTGCAATATGTGGTTTAGTTCTCGCTGCATGTCATTCAAAGAGCGAAATACAATTAGATGAAACTGGTGTAGTTCCTCTTTTTAGCTACAATATTAACACTGACTCAATTGTGTTTGAGGCACTTGCCAGTGGATGCAGTCATAATCAAGACTTTGTAATTAGAGTTGATAGTGAGACGAAAAGAATCGTCAACATTTCTATCATTCGGTTAAAAGCAGATCATTGCAGAAAAATGTTGGCCTATCAAAGCTTCGAGCTCCCCCTAGAGCGTGTTTTGGCTAGCAAAAAAATCACGGTGAACAACCCTATGGGCGAAGCTATCACCCAATAAATGAGTAGGCGCTTTATGAGCGCCTTTTTTTATTGATCTATCTCGTTATTTTGTATGAGTAAACCATTCTGGAAGAGATGTATTCACATCAGCCTTGCTAAAGATTAAAGGTGATATATATAACGAAGTTATGCAATTTATATATTTGTTCTTGCAATGTTTTTCTGGTTCATTATCATCCCAATTTTTCTTATTATAAATAAAATGGAACGATATTAGGATGCAGAAAATAGTCTTGGTGGTAGGTTTAGTCACTTCTTTTACCGCATTAGCTCAAGGGCCAACAAATACAGAAAGAATGGCAAGTGCAAAAATTGTTGGTGGTAAACCAGCAACTGAGTCGGATTGGCCTTTTATAACTTATGTTGATATCGGCGGTGGATTTTGTGGCGGTAGTCTTATTGGCGATAGGTATGTTTTAACCGCAGCACACTGCGTTGAGGAAAAAAGCCCTAACGATTTGAAAGTATATGTAGGGCCTAAGAATTCAATCGAGAGGTATCTTGCTACACCTGAGTATGTTCGTTCCTATTATATCCACAGTAACTACAATGGTACCACCTTTGCTAATGACATTGCGATTATTGAATTAGAAAATACAGTTAACACACCCAAAGTAGCACTTGCTACTGAAGTAGAAGTTAGTGCCTTAAATACAGCTAGCACATTGACGGCGGCGGGGTGGGGGACTACTTCATTTGGTGGGGCTTCTTCCGATTCACTGCTGCAAGTAGCTTTACCCTACGTAGACAGGGGAACCTGCCAAAATATTGGTGGTAATTATTCAACAGTTGGCTCTTATTCAATTTGTTCTGGTCAAATAGGAAAAGACACTTGTCAAGGAGATAGTGGTGGACCGCTTGTATTAAAAGATGGTACAGAAATCAAACAGGTCGGTATTGTTAGTTGGGGGTATGGATGCGCGAAGGCTAATTCCTACGGTGTGTATTCCAACGTTGGTTATTTTAAAACTAATGGCTGGATTGAGAAAAACACTTCAGGCGTGAGTCATTCTCCTGACATTTTATTGCAGGCTAAAAGTGGTGAGCATTCTCGCACACTGGAAGTTAAAAACTTGATTGACCCTAATACCCCTAATGATACTACTTTTAATGTTACATCGGTCCAAGTTCCATCAGGTGTTACTTTGATTGCCAATAATTGTACTGCGAACCTGCGGAATGGTGACGCCTGTACGATAGACATCAATATCGACGCATCCACTGTCTATGCTAACTCAGATAAAGCAATAGTTAGAATAATGACCGATCACCAAACTTCGAGTGAATTACCAATTTCAATCGTATATTCCTATGAAGATAGAAATGCGCAAACGTTAAATAATGGTGGTAAAGGAGGTGGTTCAACCACTCTTGGTATGATGCTATTAGCACTGTTTGGCTTTGCTCTTAGGGCTAGAAAGCGCGACAAGGCATAATCTGAAGTTTTCAGCTGTTGTTCATGGATGAAAATAAAAAGCTGGTGCATTCAAAGCGCCAGCTTTATTGATTATATATCATTGTTCAATGAGAAGGGCACCGCGACCTGTGAGCCCACATAGCATGGCTGGAATCGCATTGAAGATTTCTTCAAATTGCTCTAGCCCTTCAACCCCTTGTTCAGCGAGGGTAGCTAAGCAGGTCTCAGGATCATACAACATACTAATAGATAACAGCACGCCACCCAGTAATGCGTTATCTTCACTGTCTTCAGGCATTATCGATTGCCAGTCATCTTTGGTTAGTTGCCAGCCTTGCAGCAAGCCTTCACAGAAATCACGAGCCTCTTGATTAACAATATCGGCGTCATCAAGCTTGCATTGTGGTGGCCATACCCATTGATCTTCAAGTAAATCTGGGCGACATTGATTCCACATTGCGATAATTAATTCAATATAGCTTTCTAGTTGTTCACCATCGCTAAACGGGGCAACTTCTTCGCCTCCCCATAAAAGAGGAATCCATTCTTGAGGAGGAAGAATGTTAGGTGCGGCGGCCATCGCAGTGACAAAACCTTGGGTTTTAGCTTCGTTGATCAGCCTATCTTTTAGCTCTGGTTGGGCGAGTATTTCATTTAATGTCAAAATAAATACCAAACGGTCGTGTCAATTTGGGGTAATTCTAACAGCCCAAACTAGACATAAAAAGGCCACAGCTTGCGTATATTCGCTATAATTTAAGCGAAACAGTAAAAATTCAAAGGCTTATGGAAATACGTTCTTCGCTAAAAAGAAAAAGTTTTTTAGCCCTCACGGTCTATTTGGTCATAGTGATTGCCATTATAGGATCAGTGAGTTACCTGGTTGTTGAGCCTCCAATTCGAGAGCAATTGGAAAAGAATCTCGACTTAAGAACAGAGCTAATAGCGGCAGAGATTGAAGAGCCGCTCAATAGCTCTGTTGGCATACTGCAGAGTGTTGTTAGCATTGGAAATACTGCTGACTCTCAGGAGCATCAAGCAGAAATGCTATTTGAGTTATTTTCAGTGCTTGATGGAGTAGTCGTGAGTGGTGGGTTATGGCCAATTCCGTATTCGATTAACCAAAATAAAGCTTACAAGAGCTTATTCTTTAACCGAGCCAGTGATGGTCAGGTAGATCAGGTTTTCTCTTGGGATAACCCAGAATCTGGTGGCTACGATAAAGAATCTTGGTATACCTCTGTGGTCGATGAGCCTGCAGGAACCGTTATTTGGTCGCAAGTTTATATTGACCCATTTACTCATGTTCAAATGATTACGGCGTCGTCGTCATACTTTGTTGATGGAGAACCAGCTGGAGTAGCGACAATTGATGTGTCGCTAGAAAGCCTTATCGACTTTATCAATAAACATGCTCAAGAATATGAATTAGGAGTTGTACTTAAAGACTCCTACGGTGATGTGATAACAGATTACAACTTTCAGGTTATTAAGGATATCTATGTCAGCAGTACGGAGTTTGGCGATTTTAAGTGGTACATTGATGTCGTCAACTCCAATCGATTCGTTGATGAAGAAGCCTTCGGTGTGGTAACAAAGGTAGAAGCGGGTATTATCCCCATCATGCTGGTATGCGTCATGATGGGTTATGTGCTGATTAACCGCTTCTTGATCTCTCCGATTGTACTTATTGCCGAAAAAGTAAATAACTCTCGTGCCGGAGGGTCAATTAATATTCGTTACAATAGCCAAGATGAAATACGTCAGCTGATAGATACTTTCAATCAAAAGACCAAATTCTTAGAGCAAGAAAAACAAAAAGCTCAAACATCGACCAAGGCTAAGAGTGCTTTTTTAGCGACGCTATCGCATGAAATACGAACCCCTATGAACGGTGTACTCGGTACGGCGCAAATATTAATGAAAACAAACTTGAGCCAAGAGCAGCTTAAACATATGAAAACCTTGTATGACTCGGGCGACCATATGATGACGTTATTAAATGAGATTTTGGACTTTTCAAAAATCGAGCAAGGCTATTTAGAACTTGAAAACCATCCATTTCCGCTTGAATCTATTTTAGGTAGTGTTAACAGTGTGTACTTTACTTTGTGCTCTGAAAAAGGTCTTCAGTTTAAAGTGTACTCTGAGGTTTTTAAGGGGCGGTGGTATTTATCTGACAAAGCACGTTTACGCCAAGTGTTGTTTAACCTACTCAATAATGCCGTGAAATTTACTTCACGTGGCTACGTAGAAGTCTATTTTCGTGAAATTAAGCAGCAAGGCCGCAATTTCCTAGAAATAAAAGTACGAGATACGGGAATAGGTATTGCTAAAGACGCGCATAACAAAATTTTTAACCCATTTGAACAGGCTGAATCATCAACCACAAGACGCTTTGGTGGAACTGGCCTTGGTCTTGCCATAGTAAAGCAAATATGTGAGCTCATGAATGGAGAGATAACGGTCACTAGTGAAGTGGGGATTGGTACAAGTTTTAGAGTCTCACTAGCGATGGAGCAATGTGAGTCTCATTTACTTGATATCAAAGAACATGCAGAACTCAATTATCAAGGCCTCAAAGCACTTATCGTAGAAGACAATCGAACCAATGCGATTATTATGAATACCTTTATGGCCAGTAAAGGGTTTGAGTGTGAGGTGGCTGAAAATGGAGAGATTTGTGTTGAGAAGTTAGTGAGCAATAATTACGATCTTATCCTCATGGACAACCATATGCCAATTATGGATGGTGTTGAAGCAACGATTGCTATTCGGGCGCTCACCAGCTCTAAAGCAAAAATTGTTATACTGGGTTGTACCGCCGATGTCTTTAAAGAGACGCGCGAACGTATGCTTGGCTCAGGGGTAGATTATGTCATTTCAAAACCTATTGATGAAACTGAGCTCGATGATGCTTTATATCGCTTTTCCGACAGACTTTATCAATATAAGCCCGGCCTGTTGGTGCGCAAAGACGTGCAACCACAACAAATGGAACCCTTACTGGTCAACTTATTTATGGCATTAGAAGATAAGGATATTCCCCTTGCTGAAGAGTATTTCCAGCGGTTAAGAACGGAACTTGCTGACCTAAAAGATGATTTACTTGAGCAAACGCTTAATGCTGTACAGGAAAAGTTATCTCACGGAGAAACACCTACCCAGTCAGATTTGGACGTACTTACCGTCTCACTTAATAACCACTTTGACTAGCTTTTAATCATATATAGAAGGTGCTAGAGCGGAGAAAATCCGCTCTAATCAGCTATTAAATAATCAAACGATCATTGAGTGAGACTTTTTTTAGCTAATAGGCTTGACCTACTCCAATAGAATCATTAAATTAGCGCTTCGTTGGTTCAGAGAATCAACCAAAAAATTCGGTGAGTTGTCCGAGTGGCTGAAGGAGCACGCCTGGAAAGTGTGTATACGGCAACGTATCGAGAGTTCGAATCTCTCACTCACCGCCACATTTCTTTTGTAATCAATCGTATAATGATGGTTGGGTGCAAAAACTGTCACAATAATGTGTCACAAAAAACATTAATCGCCCTAGCAGAAATACTGGGGCATTTTTGTATGCGTCTTTATTTCTTATAAGGCTTGGTCAAATTCAAACTCTAGGATTGCTTCTTCTAGATCGCCAACCTCGAACTCCTCATTGTTGGCAGCTTTAGGGAAAAGCTCAGGGTTGATTTCTCCGGTGCCTTTCCATTCACTTAAGGGAATGACTTTAGGTGGACTACCTTGTGGCTTTTGTATCTCAATTACCCTTGAAGTGGGGTTATCCCTATCAGCGAAGTCCAGAATAAGCTCAAAGGCTATCAATTTCCCCAAGACATCATTCTTGAAACCGTCCGTTATTATCTGGCGTATCAACTCAGCTACCGTGACATTGAAGAGATCCAAACTGAACGAGGGATTAAGGTTGATCACGCCACCATTCATCGCTGGGTAGTGATATTCACTCCCATTATTAAAGGGCTGTGCGAGACGAAAGAAAAAGCCATTGTCAGGGTCTTGGCGAATGGACGAGACCGACATCAAAATCAAGGGCAGGTATTGGTATTATTACCGAGCCATGGCGATGTCATTGATTACTACCTGAGTAAACATTGAGATGAAGCTGCTGCTAAAGCCTTTCTGAATAAGGCCATTGCTCAAAATGGCTTACCTGAAAAAGTGGTGGTTGATGGGAGCAATGCGAATCACGCAGCACTGGACGCGATGAATGTTCAGCTTTGGCTAACGGGTTACTTCATGCTGTGTTTGATAGAAATTTGCAATGTCAAATACCTGAATAATATCGTGGAGCAGAGTCATCGTTGGGTGAAACAGAAAACGCGGCAAGCCTTGAGTTGGAAATCTGTCGAAGGGGCAATGGCGTCACTGCATGGTCGAGAAATGTGGATGATGTTAAAACGAGGACAAATTGACGTGGAGGGCGAGAGCGCGGTAGTTAGATTTTACGCTCTCGCAGAGTAATTGTGTCCGGAAGTTAGTGTGTGCAAGTCATGAATAAATGTTGCGACAGAGCCCCTCAAGTGTTGCGTTTCATCTGTAGGATGGGCCTTTCCACTTATTTTGATATAAAACTTATTTATTATTCAATGGGATAATTTATAAGTACACTCTTTCGACTGTATAAAATACCAGAGAAACAAAAATGAATAATTTGTTGGTTTGCACTTTATCTATGGTGGCAATCATGGGTGGGAAAGAGTCAAAAGATCCAAACACAATGGCAGTGGAGCCTCCGGCTGTCATATTAAGCATAGAGAAAACCCCTAAGCTAAGCGCAAAGTTAAAGGCACAAAAGACCATTGATGGCCAGCTTAGGCTGATCTATGAACGTTTTGAACCCATGCTCGATCGCAGTGATTCGCTCACCGGTACTGACACAAACCAAAGTGGTATCCGCGATGACATTGAAGCCTTTATCGATGCGTTAGAGGTGAGTGAGTCCGTTCGCAACGCCTTAAAACAAAATGCCCGTTTCACACAAGAAAATCTCTATCATGATTTTTCACAAAAGACCGATGAGAACATCAGAAAAGCTCTCGATATTTCATACAAATTCGATAAAGTCCTCGCTTGCGAAGAATTTGTTGGCATTGATATTGATGACATAATAAACACCTCGAACACAATTACAGCTCTAACCTATAACACCAAAGCCCGCACTATGGCCTACCTAGCTTACAATCATTTACTTGATGGTTCTGTAAGCACTCTTCTTGCTGCAGAGGAGCAGTACTGTGAATAAGCTAACACTATCACTCATGATTACGGCTTTACTGCCATTCAATGCCATTGCCAACTCATGCAAAATTGAAGGTTACACCATAGGTTTTTTTAACGGGGTCGCAACAACTGAGACTAAAGCAAAACTCGGTCTTAAAAAAATAAAATCCACCCTTGATATTAACCAATACAACGGAGAGTCTGTCGAATACCAACTTTTCTACAACGATTCCTACATTGAAGATAGTGGCCTTAACGTATTGGCCGATGTCGCTGAAAGCTTTGACCAAAGAACTTACGAGCTAGAGCAGAAACAATTTGATCGGTGGGAGGCATTTTGGGACATAGTAAGTGGTAGACAAAACAGTCCTATCATCAAAAAAATCAGTGCGACTTTTTCTTGGTTCAAAAAGTTTGTTAAGGATTCCTTCAGTCGAACTCTAAACGCACAAATCCGAGAATTCCTCGAGGCACTGACATTATTAGTTGATGCCCCCGACACCAACCAAACGAGAATGCAACATAATCTTATCAACGACTCTCATACGTGGAAAGGGAAAAAACTCATCTATATCGCTCATTCGCAAGGGAACTTATGGGCGAATGAATCATACAAATATGTGATATCTCAACCTGGCTACGGTGCCGATAACATTCGTGTCATTCATATCGCTCCCGCTTCACCCACTCTTAGTCCGAACAGTGATTACATTTTATCAACCTCAGACATGGTCATTAATGGGCTTAACTTTACAGGGGTAGGCAGCGTTCCGCTTCCAAACACCGAGATTGCACCGAGTAAATCAGACCGCTTAGGGCACGGTCTAATTCCGATTTACCTCACTAAGCCTAAATCCATTAAAAAAATACAAGCCTCAGTCGATAACGCTTTCGCATCTATCTCTAACACATCAGACGTTCCGCCGAACAAGGTTATATCAAGAGAAAGAAGGGACTCTCTGGAGTCTATAAGATCTGAGGATGGGTTCCCATTTTTTACAGGGGATTATCACTCGGAGAATAAATACCCTGATACAGTCATAGACCCTGACTTTTTTAAGACAGCAGGAGGGCGATCCCAAAATAATTTTATACCTACAGCCAAAGGTACTGGAGCGACAATGTATAGAGTTAGTGGTGATACCCATGTGGGCTTTTTATTTGATGAACCTATCAGTTTTCGTCAGGTAGCAAGAAAAAATCATGTCGAAATCAGTAAACACTCCATGATAGGAAGAGATTATCGAGGAGGTGAGTCAGTAATTAGTGTTGATCTTATTGTTAAAGATGATGTAATACCCAACACAAAAATAGGAACCTATCTGGGTTTATTTAAAAGACCAATTTTTGAAAATAAAAGCATTGTCCACTATAACAAAAATGAAAAGTACGATTCAGAAACTCTTGCTTTAAGTTTGATTATCGCAAGCAATGCTCACGAGAGCGATAAATATTTCAGGCATCATGGGATGGTGTGTTATACATTTTCTAGGGATACAGTTCTAATATATAATTATCTAATGAACAACAAGGATTGTGATGTTAGAAAGTTAAGCACCCCTGAATCCGCTAAAGAACATTTGAATCATTTAAAAATAAATGCTGGGATATCGACTGTAACTGATTTTGTGTAACTGTTTATCAGAAGATGTCGAGTAGACGACACCTGTTACCAAGTGTCGTCCCTCTGTTCTGTCGTAAAGTTTATTCATGATGCACAGGCAATCATCTCAAGACGTAACTATCCTGCAAGGGCGTAAAATCACAGGGCGTTCAGGATTCTGTGTCAGCTAATTTTTGTTAGATATCTAAGACGTCATCTAAGCGCCCCTCAAAGTGCATCGCCAGTTGAGGCAATGTCATATTCCAGTTCTGGATTGGCATTGTCCATTTCTTATAAACATTCAATATCCCAGCATAAAGCAGTTTTAGCAGGCTGTTTTCAGTCGGGAACCCACCTTTGGTTTTGAGCAGCTTACGGAATTGGCGGTTTACACATTATTGTTGTCTTATAAACATGTCAATTATGGTTTGCATATCAGATCATTTAGCGGTGTTTAGACATCTGACATGACGGGGATTGCCACAGAGGTTAGTGGGGTTCGAGGTTCAATGGTACGAAAAGTTACTCGGCTCTTCTCCGCTTAGATGAGCTTGATTTCTGGGTAAATGGTAGAGTGAGTTTCTAGGATTGAGGTTTGTCTAATCTTCAATTTAAAGTAATTCGTATCCCTGACTCCTCGAGCTTTCCGTCTAAGAAGGCCTATCGATACATTCCCAGCTTCCACTCGGGCATTCGTCAGCTTATATTTTGCATAATTGCAGCTCCCAACTCTTCTCTCCCAAAGCGCGTCTGCAAAGTTGATGAGAGACAAGGTCCTCGTCTTTTTAGCAAGTTGGCACCACGCATCAAGCGCTGCGAGCATTGAATCAAAATTACGCTCATCCCATAAGGCTTGAAGCTGCTCTTTGAGCATATAAATCGTACAAAGAGTCTTATTGCTTTCAAGTAAATCATCTAGCCTATCCGACTGCTTATCGCTTAGATTAGGCGCATTCTTGAGGAGTAAAAATAGCGTCCCCTTGAGCATTTTTTTCTCGTCATTCGTGCCTTTCCTAAACGCTTTATTACGCTCTTTCCTTATCAAAAGAGAGTAGTTCTGCATAACATGAAACCGGTCAAAAACGATGTCTGCATTCGGAAGAGCGTTTCTCACTGCTGATTGATAAGATTGCCCCATATCCATTGACACCGCTTGGATGCCGTCTTTCGTTTGCGGTGATAATTGTTCAAAAAAGTTGATGAGTACGTTTGAAGTCCGCCCATGGTCAACCCAAATAAGTTGTCCTGAAACGAAATCATAAACGACGGTCATATAGTCATGGCCTTTAGCCCTAGCGACTTCATCAACACCGATATGAACAAGGTTGGTCAACTTCTTAGGCTCTAAAGCAGGCAAGGTAGAGAGAAGAAATGCTTTATCGATATTTTTTACGGTTTCCCAGCGTATATCTAAATGCTTAGACACTGCGTGGATGCTCATATAGCGGCATAGTCCACTAATAAAGTGACAGAATCTCTTGGTATAACGACTCCCCTTATCAACAAAATCATGCCCTTCATCAATTAGGATTGCGCCATATTGGCCCGATGGGATCTGCCCAAACTCCACCGCTTTAATCACAGACTCAACATTGAGTTCATAATGCTCTCTGGTTTTATCCTCTATGGGGGTGACATGATAGGTTTTGAGTTGCTGACCACACCAGTCGTGAAAGTGGTAGATTTGCACTTTATCCGTAATCTCTTTTTCATTGATGAAGGTGCGAAGTTTTGCGGCCAAGGTGATGTTATAGCAAAGTACCAATATTGGTTTATTGAGTGCATCGGCTAGATGCAAGCAGCGATATCCTAGAATTAAGGTTTTTCTTGAGCCTGCCACGCCATGAATCACGCGGTGGCCTTCGCCCAAACTCCTTGCAAGCTGTTCTTGCTGAATATCCATGATCTTGATGATATCTGGTACTGTGTCTGAAAGTGGAATGTCGTCGGTATCATCATCAAATAATGAACCTTGCTCTTGGCTAATCCTAATTTCAGGGTAGAGATGCCAACGAATACGATCGATCTGAGGTAGGGTAAGTTTATAGTCAAAGTTGTAGTTAAACATTTCCCACAGCCTTGATTGAAATTGCTCTGGGTCAACTGATTCTGTCATTTCATCACAGCAAATAACCAAATGGCTTTGTAATACACTCTCTTGGGCATCAAATGGAATGGCTTGATTGAGCTGTTTGCGAGATATGAAGGGTAAGACAACACCATAACCATACGGGAAACACAATTTGCCTTTGTATTGAAGATTATTACTGTGAAGTTGCTTGTCTGATGAAAGCTTATTGATCACTGTGTAAGCACACTGGCGAACCTGTTCAAGAGGGTTGGAGACGGTTTTGAGCCCGTCACTCGTCAAAGCTCAACAGTTTTAGCCGTGATGGACTTAATCTTGTCGATTTTCCAATCTTTTACCTCAAGAAATAGCAGCCCCCGCAGTGGGTGAAGCACAATAAAATCAGGATAGCGGCGCTGCCTTCCAACGGGAATATCAAACCAGCATAGATAATCGCTATCCAAAAGAGATTCCAGTCGACGAGCGAATCGCTTTTCACCATTTTCCATTTTAGAAAGGCAGGTATTAAGTGATGGGATAGGTTCAGCCATATCAATGTCTAGTTTAATTATTTCCCCCAATATATTAAGCAATCAATATGCATCCAAGTGATTATTTGATGAAAGGTAAAACTAAATTTAACATTGTGCGCGTGGTCAATATCTTTAGCCCAATCATAAGGTTCGGGCTAAAGAATACTTTATAACAGATGATATTTGGTAGGGTTTAAAAGATGACTCATGTGATTATGTTAGCCACTGAGTGATTGTGAATTTCACTCCAAACCTCAGGTAATCGTTGCTCCCGAACCCATCACAAATCTGGTGCGAGTATTGGGCCGAGTGTCCAGCTGATGGTATTGCCATTTAGCTCTTCTACTGCCTTGATGTCAGTTTTGTCATCGGCGAGCTGATAGCCTTGGGTGATTAAGGTGTGTTGGTAAGCGGCGTTAAAACAGTTGGTGTAAAGGTATGAGTTAGGTTGAGAATCGTCTCCATTTTGATCAGTGGGTTGCCATTTTTGTGAGCAAACATCTTTACCTTTGGACTCTAGATTAGAGAGGTTAAAAGATTGAGTAATGCCCAGATCTTTGCTGGTAAAAAAGTACCCGCTGATAGCATAGAAACCTGTGTTGTTTTCTGGTTTTAACTGTTTTTGGTTCACTTGATGAACGCCGTTAATCAGAGGTTCGACTTTATTTACGCATTCAGAAAATATTCCTGTGCCTTGCAGACCGTTCGGTAATACATAATCGATTGGGAAGCAGGCAGGCTCGTTAATATACTGTTTAAGTGCTAAATCTTGGCCCAAACCAAGGAAGCTGGTTGAGGAAAGAGTAAACTTTAGATCGCCAACAGCCACATCAATTAAATTATCGCCAATTTTACTTTCAAAGGAAATTTGGGTAGAAGCGCCGCCTAAATCTATAATACCTTTCGTTATTTCATTATTACTGAATGCACCATTAATATAGTTGGCGGTGAGCCATGCGTATGTGCCCTCAACTTGGCCAGTAATGGTTTTAACTTTAACATCAGCCTTTGGGAAACGCTGAGTCAGCGTAGCGAGAACGCTTTGGTTGATTTTATTTCTATCATTCGATGAAATAGTGCGCATGCCTGCGGTGGAATAAAAGTAAATATGATCTGGGGTAGTAGTAGTTTGTCCAAATAATTGTTCAAGATATGGCTCTAACTTGGAAGGCGCTATGTCTTGTACGCCGCCTTTTATGTTTGTGTAGGTGACTTCGCGGTCTATTACAGCTAAGTCATGTTTAGCTGACTCATCGTAGTGGTAGTGATATTCAAATAATCGAGAACCTGAGCTTCCTGCATCAACTACAAAAGTGCTCTCAGCTAGCGCTGAGGAGGTCAAAAATATCGCGACTAAAGAAGATAGCTTGGTTATATTCATAGCAATGCCTGTCATTAATTTGCAGCTCAGTTAGAGTAAAAAGCCATGTGAGACGATTCAAGAGTTGATACTTTAAGTTTTTTTAATAAGAGTAATGTTATTTATTCTAATAAGGATTAAGAAAGGATAAATATAAGTTATTGGTCAAACCAGATTAGAGTTTATTATTCACTCGGCTTTTTTGTTAAAAAATCATTTCCTATCAGTCATTTATTTTCCCAGTAAATCTTATGCTGCCCCCACTTTGTTACTTGCGCGTTTTATACGCTCGATCGTCGTTTTGATTGGGTATCTTTTGTTGGTTTTCTCAATTGCCAATTAAGGATAATCCACTGTGCCTACCGACTCTAAAGTGCTTGTGCCCTACAACGTTCTTAGCAGACCTTCTCATGATGCCACCCCATTGGTGTATGCTGGCTCAAGCCTGAGTTCTGTTGAAACCAATCGAGCCACGGCTCAGCGTATAGATGAGTGTCAACCGCCAACTTTGCCGGTTAAGGATGAGCAAGCAGCCTCAGTTTCTAAAGAGCGGCTTAACGTGCAGGACATGCTCGAAGCAAAAGTAAATGCTAATGATGATCCGCTTGAGTTGGTATGGCAAGCGTGGCAAGGCAAATACGAGCAGGCCAAGGCCTTTATTGAGCAGGGATACAATGAGCAAGAGATTGATATTCAGCGTGACTTAATCACAGAGCTTAAACAGGCCAAAGAGGATATCGTTAACATCCCCGCAGAGTTGTCGTCACCAGTTAATGCCATGATAAGTGATGCCAACAGCAAGTCGAAAGGCTGGATTGATGAGCTAGCCAAATCTGATAGGGCCTATGCGTATCAGCTTGCAAGGCACATCGATGGCAGCTTAAAGGTGGTGACTGAGGCGCTAAACGCGTTTAAACACGACCAAGATTTATCTCTGGACACTTGGAAAAAGAAAGTTTCAGCGCGGTACAAAGCAAAGCATGGGCTTACAGAAGATACGGATAACCTGCGCCATCATATCACGCTGCGTAGACACGCAGTGAGAAACCGCCTTCAAGACGTACGTCATGAGCTTGAGTCGAGTAAAGGTAAAATGCAGCGTAAAGGGTGGAGAAACACCTTCAAACGTGAAGACGAGGTTAAAGACTACTTTACTCAGGTGATGAATGCACTTGAGGTGGTGATTAACCATCTTAAAAGCAAGCAAAAACAGTTTGATCCGAGTTTTAAAGACAGCGCGGCTTCTATGTTTGTCTCAAAAGCGGGCCAAAGCAAAGAAGAAAAACGTCAGCGCGGAGAGCATGAACAAGACAAGGAAAGTAAAAGCATTAAACTTGCCGACTTAGAAGTGGCCATGGGTGAGCAGATCCTCAAGTTTGAGGGTGCAGCGGTTAAAGCCACCAAAAGCACGGTGGCCAAAATGGGAGAAGGGGCCAAAAACAAGATGGCCAAAGTGGCGATGCAAGTGGCCCGTACGCCAACCTTTGTGGCGCCAACCGCGCTGCACTTATTGCATAAAGCGCGCTCACCCATGGCTAAGGGCGTGAACAAAGCCCTCAACTACAATCTTTCAGACGAAGATCAAATCATCCGCTCTATTGTGCGCAGTTTGTGTTGGACCCTTATCCAACCAGCGTTTCGTATGCAGTATGACTACTCGCCTTTGCTTGGCGCTGCACAATCATTAGCCAAGAGTAAACATGGTGTCGCTGATAGTGCTGATGTATTGGAAACCGTGACTGAGAGCAGTGTTGCGACCTCGGGCATCAATAAAGCAGCGAGCTCTCAATCGGATCAGGGATCTGGTGAGGCAGAAAAATCTCGCCAAGACGTGCTTGAGCCAAGTCTTAAGAAAGCGCAGCAAGCATCAGAGTTACTGCTGGCGCAAGTGTCACTGGGTGGCAACGGGGCGCTCAGAGATGTGCTTAAACACTATCAGCTTAGCGATTTAACCAAGCTCTCCGAGCAGCTCCAAAGCCTGTCACTCAGTGAAGAAACCCCCGACACAAATATTCGCCCTTCACTTGGCAAAGACGTACAAACACTGAAAAACCTATTGGCGCAGGAGCCTTCGAATCGCGGATCCGAATTGAACCAAGTTTCAGTCTCAGAACGTGAGCGTCTGGTGAACATCTTAGCCACCATTAAGGATATGGGACTGTCTGAGCAAAGGTTTAACAAGACGGTCGATTACTTCCTTGGTGTTGGTCAAGAAGTATTATCTGAACAAGGACAGGAGAGTCTTGGTAAGGCCGTGGTGGAAATTGAAGATGCGCTGCGCAAAGGGGAAGCGTACAAAAAGATCAGGGCAATGGTGCTTAGACTGCGAGCCCGAGCGACGAAAGCATCAGACTATAGTGACAGCAGCCTAGATAGCATCATACACAAAGCCCGCTTTGCTGGGTTAGCCGCCCAAGATGCCTACGATGAACTGGATTCACTGGCGCTCAAACACACTGGTCAACCGCTTGGCCCTTTCTCGCGAAGATCGAGAGTCGCCAAAGACTGGGGTATATGTGCCAATGAGGTACTGCGTGAAGCTGGGCATACGGAGGCGGAGCTAATTCCAGACACAGAAGTGATCCGTCATGCATTGACCGAGCGCGATATGCTGACCGGCTTGGTATCGGAGAAAGATCCCTTAGGGATATTCTTCTCAACCCGAATTGCGGGCGAGTGGCGCTATGCGTATCGCGATGAAACCATTAAACCCATGAGCCCAGCAGAGTACGCCGCGCAGGAGAAAACACTGGCAGAGTTTATTGTCAGTTGGTCACAAAAGCGTTTGGCTCGCGGTGTGGTGGTCAGTTTTATTGAAAGAGGTATGGACGTGGTTGGCGGCCTGACGGTGACGCCACTTAAAATCGGCATTCGGGCGGGTATTAAGGTGTCAATTTCTCTGCTCCGTATTGCGTATGACGTGCATAAAATCAAGCAAGGGGTGATGCCAGGCGAAGATAAACCGTACAAGGTAATTAAAGCACGAATTACCCACAGGCTAGAGCAGCTGGGCTTTAAGATGGTGATGATCCCAGTTGGAAGCACGGTGAAAACTGTGTTTGCGGCTGGGGTGTCTGCGGCGGCGCATGCGCATAACGCCATGGTGGAGAAAGAAGATAAGGTCAAAATTAGCTCTTGGACTAAGGTGCTGGGCACGGAAGCTTTGCTTACCGGAGGATCAGTACCGGTTACTCTTGGCGCGAAAACCGCGGCGAATTTAGTGATGGTTCCCTCACCGAAGTTAACCACAGAAGAGCAGCAAGTCGTCGAACAAATTAAACAGGCACTGGCAGGTGAATCAGCGTCTGAAGAGTTGGATGCTTTGGATGAGTCGAGCCCAATCTTTGACGCCTACCCAAGCGTTGACCGAGGTAAAGGAGAGTACAAAGAGGCGGTCGATGCATCGCTTGAGAAAATCGCCAGTACCCCTTTTGGGCGTGACTTGATTGAGTCAATGGACCAGCAGGGGATTCATATCACAATGCCAAGTGATGGTGCCAATACATCAGGTGGTGACCACGATCATGAGCCATCGATGGGTAACTACGCGAACCCTGACAAAGATACGGTTTTCTTTGACCCTTCTTATAAGCCGAGTGCTGAAGATGTCAAAGGCCGTCCATGGTTAGATTGCGACCCCTCTGTCGTTTTATTCCATGAGATGCTTCACCTTTACTACAGTGAGAATCCGATTCAATTTGAGGTGGCAGGACAAACTTATCAAGTCGGTGGCTTGGGCGATCCTATTTCAGAGCATATGGTGGCTGGGGCGGACTATGTTAATGAACAAAAGGTTGAGTTCCGTTTTTCCGATCAAGAATGGGTCAAACAGCACCTAAAGATGGGTAAGTATGTGAACGAGAATGACCTTCGAAGAGAGTTAGGCCAACCCATACGTGAAGACTACTACTTTGATGCACGAAATACGGGCGCGAATCAAGCGCGGTTCTATAACAACGGATTTGGTTCTGAGCCAGATTTTAATGACCCAGATGGTTTAAACCATGATCCATTTACACAGGGGACTAGACTTAAGCCTTTACCAGAAGCAGTAACGAGCTATCCTGGTGCTCGAAGCCCAACCCGACTGGGGGATTTCAGCAATAAAGAACGAGAGGTTTGGCGCAAGCTTTCTTATAACTTACCTGTAAAAAGCGCGACCAATTATATTGGCTTTTCTCTATCAGAGTGTCGATTTATTAGAGATTATTCTGGTCAATACCAAGCTGAAAAATTGGCACAGACCATCGAATATTTCCACCGTAATAACTTAACGCCCTGGTATGACAATAGTGCGGATTTAGATAGAGACTTTTATCAGAGGCTATCTGATGTAACGTTAGACAATGGACATGCCATCGAGTCCGAAGATATACAAGTCTACCTTGAATTCTATGGCGGCCCAGAGAAATTTTCTGACGATAATATTGATTCAGGGAAGGGGGAGAAAGAGGCTCGGGTGGTAGGTATGGTGGCTCAGCGAATTGATGATATTCGTACTGGCCAAAACTCTATAGCCACAGTTTATGAGGATTTCTACTACCGAGGTTTTATCACTGACTATTTCATTAGGCGCAATATAAATGCCTCCACACCTGTGGTTGGGCATCATTCAGAAGGGCGTTTTAGGCAAGATAATGTTCACCCTCATGGGCAGCTTGCAACAGCACCAAGTTTTCAATCAGGAATACAAACATTTACAAATGCGCTTGAATCAGCTGGGTATACAGGCCCTTTTAAAGAAGTTGATTTTGAAGAAACTTTTTATTGGTACGAGGGACAGCACTTACGGGATTATTATGATGCTTACGACCTTGCTAGAAATGACCATCGCGGTTGTATACAGCGTGCCGATCGTGTCTACGTATATCGAGGTGCAGAAGATAAAGATCTTATTTATGTTTCAGGCGAAATACTAGAAGTCGAAAGAGTTGATGGAAAGCCAAATACTGAAATTGATATGCCACAGAAAGTATTTAACTCTTTGAGTGGGCCTGTCGCGATAATGGGGGTAGATGCCAAATTGATTCTTCCGAGAAAGAAAATGGAAACCTTGATGACTGTGGCGACTAGGAGAGATACGGCAGATTATCTCTATATAACCACCGATGAAAATTTCCAAACAGTACAAAACTCCGATGTTCAGACTGTGTTTGATGAACGGCTAGGTGCTCGCTTTGAAGGCAATAATAGGCGGGAAATAGAGGAAGACATTGGATACCAGCTTAAATATGCGCCATTAATGAGGATCAATTGTGAATCGAACAGTGACAAAGAAGATATAAGGCAATGGTTGAATGAGTTTAGCTCAGGTACAAGAGGAGGGATATTCGGAAGCCATGATTGCAAACGAGCTAGTACTTTTAAAATTACTAAATGGGTACAGAATCCAGATGTCTTTTATATCCCCTTATCACAGGATGATTCATCTAAATATGATGGCCTGATGATGAACTGGGTTCGTGGTGAAGTTATTCCAATTCCTAGAGATCTTAAACAACGCTTAACTTTATTTAAAACTCCACAATTTAGGTCAAATTTTACTGAAAGCTTATCACAATCGAGTATAGACAGGTTGCTAATAAGAACTGGTCAATATGGCTTATGGGGCAAGATGGATGACATTTCTGGGTATTTAAGTGAACTCAGCGGTGCCTCCCCTCTTGATAAGGATGAAAAGATCCAAGTATTGGATATGTGCTTAGATTATGTGGCTATGATGGCTGTGGGAAAAAAGACTCCTAATGATGATGAAATTCAAGCACTTCTAGATTTATTTGCGTTTGTGAGGCCTGATTGGGGGGGGAAAGTTATAAGTGATGTGTCAAGGTCAGAGGAAGAGGCGCTCCGCTATGAGTCGAAAATGAATAATTTTGTAGCGACTATGCACCTACAACCTCTTACTGTTAGGAGTAGAGAGCATTACCTGGGTCAGCTCCCCGATAAACTAACAGATTTCCTTGAGGACAAATTAGACAAAGACTTTGACTACCATGTGACGTCGGCGTCTGAGGAAAAGACTCAGCGAATTATAGAAAGTTTGCGAGACCCGCTACGGTGGTCGAGTTATGTGCTAGCTGTTGGGCTTGGTGTTGCGTTCCCAGGTTTTACTGCTGGTGTCATTGGAGGGATGGTGACGACGTTTCTCACCGATACAGTGTTAGATATTGCTCAGCTTGAAACAGAAGACAACCTTGAAAAGAGACAGCAGCTACTCGAGGGGATTATAGCGAAGTGTTATACCTCACTGGGGGCAGAATTGGGAGGTGCAGTATTTGGACCTGCCGCAGGCAAATTGGTCAAGTGGATGACGAAAACGGTGTCTAAAAAGGTACTCAGAGAATCCACTGAAGAAGTCATGCAGATGATTGATAATATTGATCTTCGTACCATACAGGAAAAGATTGATATTGGAAGAGGAGTGTCATCTCAAAATGTTATCGAGACACGTTGGGGACGGATTAGAAGTCGCGTGAAAGCTGAAAGCCCGACAGTTAGGGCTAGAAAGTCACCAATCACTCGAGAGCTGACTGAGGAGCAACGAAATGAACTGCTTGAAAATCAGATGTCTGACACACTAAGAAAGTACAGTACGTTTGAGTCGATTGTCGATAATACTGTGAAGATTAGAGATGTTTTAAAGGCGGCGGCTATTCTCGGGGTAATTAATGAGTTGATGGTAGAAGTAGACAAAGCTTTGGATCCTAATATTTCAGGAAATGCTTTTTACCAAATTGCTAAGATGTGGTTTGTATATTCCCTTGCAGGGGCTTCAGGAGAAGTGCTAAACATAAAAACGGCAGATGATCTTCTTGAAGAGGCAATGACTAAGTTAGACGTTCCGCCACAGAAACGAATTGAGTTTCTTCAAAAAGTCAGAGATGAAAGGATAAGCAAACAAAGACTGCTAGACGATCCTCAGGTTCAAGATGCTATGGCTGCAATGGACTCCACAGACCCAGTTGTGAGCTCGACAAGAGAATTGATCGTGCCGGATGGAAGGAGTAGTCAAGAGGTGGATTATTATCCCGAAGATAATTGGAGCGATGAAGCAAACCGCATAATGAGGCTTCTTGATGACCGGGACGTTGCTAATAGAGCTCGTGATGACCTTACGCCAGAAGAGACGAGGGCGATGAGAAACGGGCATCAAATGCAAGTTCAAGCTGAAGTTCATCAGCTAGCGCCACCGCCACCTCCGCCACCACTGGTATCTCAGGGACAACAATCAGTAAGGCCAGTCGTGCAGGTAAGGCCAAGGCCGAGGGTTAGTGATGATAGGAAAGCTGAATTGCGGTCAATGGTGAGCTCTGCAAAAGTTAAGACACTGGCAGATTATAATGAATCTATGGAAGAGCTCAGGCGTAATTTGAAGATTCGCGAAGAGCAAGATTTAGCGATTGAGCTACTAAATACAAAAATGAAGAATGAATTGATTGAAGCAGGGAAGAAAAAAGAACATCTTTTTTATAATCAAAGTCCATGTCCTTTGAGAAAAACGCAGCTCGATTATAACGAGAGATATGAAAAAGTGGAAAAAGGTGAGTGTGAGGTGCCTTTTGGCACGGATGCCGAGATTAAACAGGGAAGAAAAGTGCGTTTGCAAGTGAGGAGCAATCCAGAAAATTCACAACCGCCTTATGTATTTAGAGTGTCTACGGATGGAGAAGTACTCTTAGTTGACGAAATGTTTGCCTCTGTAGACAAGAAAAGTAGTGACGTTACTGGTTCTGAACGTTTGAACGCAAATGAGGTGCAAGGGTACTTTATTGCTTCCGAACCTAAGTTAATGGACAAGCTTAAATATGTGGTTCAAGAAGGACTAGCAGGAGATACTAAAAACCGGCACCTCCTCAAGCAGGCGGGGTATGACTTCAAAGCATTAAAGAAAAGTGAAAGTGATCCGATTGTCCTTAAACGCGAGGGCGATACCCATGATGCTTTTATCATGATGTTGAACTCTGATAATGTGCAACCCACCGCTAGAATGCTAAATACTGATTTTGGTGCTGGTCTTCAATTTGATCGTGAGATTGTTGAAATACATATTTGTGGTCCTAATAGAATAGTTTTAGTATTGGGGAACAGACAAGGCTAAGCAGCAGTGCTCATAAATCTGTGTCATTTCAGTAGAATATACAAAACAGGGATGGCACGAGATTAAGGTTAAGTTAAGGAAAAGTCATTTTCTAATAATTGGTATCGCTCGTTAGAGGTCGGCCAATTCTAGCCCGTACTGCAGTGGAGAAGGTTTTTGCAGTTACTAGGAGTACGTAATTGTAATATTTAACTAAATCATAGATTTAGTTATGCAGACAGGCCTTGTTCAGCAGATTGACACCGCCAATGGGCGGTGTTTTTTTGCGTGTTTCGTACGCTCAATCGTCGTTTTAATTGGTTATCTTCTGGTGGTTTTATCAATTGTAGATTAAGGATAACCCGTGCCTACCAACTCTGACATCGATTGAAACCCATCGAGTAGAAGTAAAGCTCAGAGACTTATCTCCACAAATTGCCCACTTTTTCAGCAGCAAAGGTTGAAAGAAGAAGCTCAGACGAAGCTTGTATTGAGATTAGCAATTGATAATTTAGAAAATCAATACGAAACATTATCAGGACTAGAATATCAGCGGCCAGATGAAACAAAACCAAAAAAATTTATATTTATATGTTAATTATAAAAATTATCAATTATTAAAGTGTCTTATTTTCTAGTAGGATTAATATTTAATTTATTAATATATGTAAAGGTCATTCTTGTTTAAAAAGCAAAAACTTACACGAAAACTATTAAAAACCGTTAACCAATGACTGTCGGATTACGGTAGAAAATAAAAATACACAAATTTAACGAATTCATGATTTAAAATGCAGCATACTATAATGCTATGTATCTATAGTGGGAGTCGACATGTATAAACTACTTAATGAAATGGCAGACAATATTAAGTCAGGTAGCAGAAAAGATATTTACGAAATGCTACAAAGAAGTAATCAATATGATGTTAGAATTTCAAAATCTTCAAACCGCGTATTTAAAGATGAGCAAGGTAGAGATATCATTGATTTTGCATCAGGAAACTACTTAGGCTTTGACAAACGTCAGAATGATCTTTTGCCGGGTGCAATAAAGGCAGTTGAGGATTTTGGCCTTCATACAGGCCGAGCAAGACTCACAGGACACTTTGATATTTGTCGAAATCTTGAAGATAGGCTATCAAGTTTCATTGGCTCTGAAGACTCTTTAATTGTAACTAACACATTTCTTGGCTCGATTGGAATTATACCTGCACTTATTGAGAAAGATGATTTGGTTATCATGGATAAACAAGCTCACGCAATAATGTTTCATGGAGCACAATTAGCAAGAGATAAGGGAGCAATGTTAAAAAGCTACCCTCATGACGACCTTGATGCACTAGAAAGTTTATTAAAAACACACAAAGGCGCACGACATAAATTGATTTGTCTTGACGCTGTATACAGCATAACTGGCAACTACCTTAGGCTAATGGAGATCCAACAACTAGCGCATAAGTATAATGCAATATTATTTGTCGATGATGCGCATGGTTTTGGTATGGTTGGGAAAAATACGAATGACATTAATCCGTATGGTGACGGTTCAGGAATTGTTAATCACTTGGATTTAGAATACGATAATATCCTATATATTGCTGGAACGGCCAAAAATATGTCTTCAGCAATGGCATTCGCAGGCGTATCAAAGAAACTAAAAGAAACACTTTTAGCTTTCTCTAGACCTCTTGATTACTCACAACAGCCTATTCCATTTGCGTTTGGTATTTTAAATTCTGGTCTTGACCTTCTCGAAAAAGAAGGGGACCAAATTAAGCAACGTATATCATCGATGACCATGAATCTTATTGAGAAAATGCACAACCTTGGCTTCTCAACATTTAGTAAGAATAATTTCCCAATTGTTTCTGTTAAGATCCCAAATCCAGAAGCTCTAGTCAGTTTTTCGAGGATGTTGTTTGATAAATACGGTCTATATGTTACATCTTGCCCTTACCCTACAATGGCTAAAGGCGAGGAGTGCATCAGAATAACAGTTACAGATGCGAACACTCCAGAACAAATTGATAAGATAGTTCAAGCTTTCGAAGATAATGTCGATTTTCTTTTGAGCAGTGATTAGGTTTTATATTCATTATCATTTGATTTACGTGGTTGAAAATATTAAATTTATTTTATTTTCAGCAATTTTCTCCGCCTTATTACCTGCTTTTTGAAGTTCATTGGGTATATAGAGGAACAGGGATGGGTAACCATTCCTTGTTTTCATTATGTTTGGTTTAAAAAAAGAATCTTATAAATTAATGCTTGAAAATGGACCTTTAGAGCATGCGTCCGAATTCCTAAAATTTGAGTTTGAATTTTTGAAATCAATATTATGTGAATTACAAGAATATGAAGATGTTGTAGTTGTAGGCAGCGGCAATTATAAATATTATGATATTATAAATGAGCATGGCTTTAACTATATTGGAATTGATCCATACAACATTTCAGAAAAAACGATAAATCTTAGTTTTGAAGATTATGCATATTTATTAAAACCTGTTAAGAATCGTATATATTTATTTTGGTTTAATGTAATTAGTCATATAGACTTAAATAAAGTACTTGAGTCAAAAGTGTTTTTACCGGGTGATGTTATCATCAATTCAACTTGGAGTAATACTCCAAAATCGGAGCAGATTTTAGAAAAATACTACAAAAGCTTTGATGGCAACTATAATGCATCGTGTAAGAAAATACTAAATAAGCAAAGGTCAATTAAAGACTTTTTATTTAATAAAAGTTTTTATTACCAAATTTGCAATAGTGTTAACAATATAGAGTTTACTATTCTATAGAAGTAAAAACAGAGTAACTAATATGAAACAATTGCTACATTTTGATTTTCACGAATCTACAGCTCTATTCCCCGATAACATTGCTATTGAAGAGGAGAATGGCGTAATAATTTCTTATGCAGAACTTAATAGACTTGCAAATAAATATAAGGGTTTTTTATTAGACACATCTATTTTAAGTCCTTATGTTGCGATCTTGTCAGAAGTTAACAGTGACAGCATTGCTTCGATTTTAGGAGTCTTGAAATCAAAAAAAACATATGTTCCTTTAGATGTACAATCTCCACACAAAAGACTAAAGAAAATAATAGAAAATTTAGAAATACAAACAATTATTGTTGATAACTCTTTAATTTTAGATAACTTGGAGTTATTAAAACACCCAACAATTAAAAGCGTTCTATATTTTGGAACAACACAAATCGATGACTCGTTACCATCTAATTTTATTAATATCGAGTCCGTTAATGTGATTGATGACTCTGTAACTACGCACAATCAAGTCAGCGATGACCTTGCTTACGTTCTACATACCTCAGGCTCAACTGGTAACCCAAAGGGTATCATGCTATCACACAGAAATGCGAAAACATTCGTAGATTGGATGCAAAAAGAATTTATTCTCGAACCAAATGATAAAGTAATGGCTAGAGCACCTTTAAAATTTGATCTATCTGTTTTCGATATTTTCAACACGTTATCCGTCGGGGCCACAATCGTGTGTTTTGATTGGAATAAAAAGAGATCCAGAGAGCAAAGACATGTTGATTATGTGGAATTATTAGAAAGATCAAAAGCCACTATAATGTACTCAACCCCATCAACATTCATTACATTAAAGGATAAAGCAGGTTTAGGTAAAAATATCAACAATTTAAGACAAATTATGTATGCAGGTGAGCCCTTCCCAATAACTCAACTTATTTCCTTGAAACAAACACTAAATAATGTGCGTGTAGCAAATATTTACGGTCCGACTGAAACAAATATAATAACTTGTTTCTGGGTAGACGAGATTGATGAGTCTTGGGATTCAATACCACTCGGTGATGTTGTTGATGATACAGAAATCATTGTAGTTTCAGACGATAGCAATCGCATTTGCGAGTTAAATGAGGTGGGGGAATTATGGTGCAGGGGAGGAACTGTTACCTCTGGATATGTTGGACAAAAGGAATTAACTGATGTTTGCCTCATTGATAGCCCATTTCACCTCTATCCGGCAAAGTATTGGCGGACAGGTGATTATGGTTATCTTGGGTCAGATGGATTGCTTTATTACCGGGGAAGAAAAGACCATATGATTAAAGCTAATGGTTACCGCATTGAAATCGGTGAAGTTGAGTCTGCGATTTCTCGTCATCCCGATATCTCAGAAGTTTGCGTAATATTTAAGGCTAATAGCCTTGTCTGTCATTATTCATCAAAATCTGGATGCAAACACAACGAAAGCACTTTGGTTGACTTCGTTAGCAACCATATTCCAAATTACATGATACCTAATATTTGGTTTAATCATTATGAACTACCTAAAACATCATCTGGTAAAGTGGATAGGCAAGCATTAGCAAAAAAGGAGGATACTATATGAAGCTAAAATTTGAAATGTCGCCAATTCATCCCAAAACATACAATGAACTTAGAAAGTCCGTTGGTTGGAGTGTGCCGTCAATAAAACAATCTGAGTTAGCTCTTGAAAATACTTTGTTTCAGTGTACTGCAATCTATCAAGGTGAAGCGATAGGTTATATAAGAGTTGTTGGCGACGGTGTTCTTTGCTTCTCAGTTCAAGATTTACTTGTTATTTCATCATTCCAAGGTACAACCCTTGGGGTTGCTCCTAAATTAATGGGTCAAGTATTTAAATACCTTAAGACAAACGCTAATGAGCATAGCGATATCTATGCTATGTCGGCCTTAGGAGTTGAACCCTTGTATGAAAAAATGGGGCTTACAATTAGACCAAATAGTGAGTTTGGAGCTGGAATGTGTATTCCTTATAATACATTTGAAGGTTTGAAAATGATTTAATTTTTATAATCGTTCACCAACACAAGCCGGTTTAGCTGCTTGAAGCTTGGTTCAATAAATAGCTTAGCTTGCTCAACCGCTTTTAAAGTCTTATGGCTCACTTGCTTGGCTTTAAATCTATCCTCAGATTTCGCTCTTTCAATGCCTATTCTGGCTTTTCAAGTGTTTGTTCTCGTTGCATTTGTAGCACATTTTCAAGAACGGACATAACCAGTTAACCTGTGGGACTACACTCTCCGTCATCTGAAATGGAACTTGTACCCATCAATGTCATTCAGTTAACACTCGTACTGGATTTTTTCTCGCTTACAATCTTGCCATTTCTTGCGAGGCTTCCTAGATTGACGTAGAACATGCCTATCCCTGCGTATTTAGATACTTGTCGTAACTTTATCTAAGTAGTCCTGAGTGACAGACTCATCAGGAAAAACAACGGAATTAAGTATCGAGTCAAATTAGGTTTTATTTATCGAACCAGCATTACTATGTATAAATTGCCTATTTTATACTTTCTATCATCGTTTATATTGCCTATATTCGGTGTCGTTTCACAAGTCTTAAATTAAGGGGAATTTAACGTGTCTGATGAGTCTCCAGAACCTTCATCACCAAATGCAATCAAATCTTTAACTTCTCTTGCAACACCATTGGTGTTTTCTGAGTCTGGTCTTACATCGATTGATACCAATCGTATCAAGTGGCAAGGGAAAAGCTTTTGGCATTCCTTGCAAGATACTTTTGGACACTCTGCGGACTTGTTGAAGCAGGAGGTAAGCCAACAGTATCTTGATATTCATGACCAAGTGGAAACAGAGTTTCAAGAAGTTAAACAGACGATAGAGTCTATTCCAGAAGAGATTTCAAAACAGGTGGATTCTGCTATGACGGATGTCACAGAGAAAGTGAATGATTACCAACTGGATAAGCGCGTTGAGAGTAGTGTTTACTCCTTAAATAATGCTTTTGATGTATTTAGATGGTAATAATCTGATTGAACGTAAGAAAATCCAAATAGAAATAGTGGATTTTTCAAAAAGAAAAATTAGAAGCTTTATTGATAAATCATCCATATTTAATTTTTTATTAATTATATGTAAGTGTTTTAATAGAAACTAAATACATTATCCATAGCTATTTACAATCTAGATATTTATATTTTCGATAGGCTGAAAGCTCACATTAATTTATATAATGAGGAGCTTCAGTTTATGACCGAAGAAATCAATCCCCTTAATTCACTACCCCCTTATGTTTTTGGGGAAGTGAGTAATACTAATTTGTCCGTTTCCCCTAGTATCGATCATTTAACCACACCGCTTATCTTACCTTGGAATGGTATTTCAGAGGATGGGACTTCAAGCCGTTCAAAGAGAACACGTCGAGATACCTATGCATTTAATCCAGCATCGAGCCCAGTTCGGCTTGATACAATATCGGAAGTTCATGGTAGGTTAACTCGTAGGCTAGCGAGTATGTCAACGTCAGATCTTAATTCCTTGTCATCTGAAGTCTTTATGATGGATGAGCTTAACTGGCTTCGTTGTTATTTTAGTTCTGACCCAGAAGCATTGAGATATATAGATGGTGACTTGAGAGCTCGATGTTTATGTTTGCAGTGGAACGTACACAGTGACACAGATTCTATTTTACTCAATGATCTGTTGGAAGTTGGGTTCCCCGGATTGACTGATGGCGTGAGTGCGAAAAGCACTGCGATCTTAGTTAGTCGGATCAATGACGGTGGAACACGCACATGGGATGCATTCCATGTACTCCCTTTGGGAAAGATATTTGGAGCCTCTGATGGAATGAGACTTGAAGCCGCATGGGGACAAGTGACTTGTCGACCTCTCTATCAAAAATCGGATAAGTATCGTCGAGGGTATGCGTCAGGTTCCACTGGTTTACCGTCAAAGGTGGACTCTATAAAAGGTTCATTACTGTGGGCATATAACCAAATACGATCAGAGGGCACGGACAAAACGATACGCAGTATTACTGCCACTGAACGCTATGAACAATTGGAGCGAGATATGCAAGCTCGCTTTGGCTTCTCACAGGGAGAATTTGAGCGTACACCTCAAGATCCAGAAATATTGAGCACTCTAATTCGGTTACAAGGTGCGGTGGCATACCTAGCTTATGATCATGCCGTGCTTATGGGTAGCAACCCTCGACTAGATCCAGCAGGAGAGGGCTATGCGGGGTATATGAATCTGCGTAACATGTTTACCGCTTTATTAGCAGGTTTGAGGCGGTATTTGGCTACATCAAAATCAAATATGTCGGAAGTCAAAGCCCAAGCGTTAACTGCGGGCACTCTATTAGATACTGTTAATGCGAATATGAAAAACTTACTAGACGCAGAAGTAAGAAAGTCTGTCGCTAAATTTTCGACTAAGTATCCCCGCATCCCTCTTACGGAAGGTTCGACGTTTTTGATTAGAAGTTTGTCGGTTCCCCTTATAGCTCCGGTGGGACCAATGGGGGCAGCGTCTTACCCAATTGGATCGAATCCATATACAACGGAGAGAATGTCACTTTCTGATATGTTGATGAAGCCAATACCAAGTGGTGAATGGTATTACCCAGATGGACGGTCAGTTTCTAATGGGGACAAGGCTTGTATTGTGGATGAGATTACTAAAACCAGATATGACATGGACACAGAAATTCCATTTCGCTTTGACCAAGTTCTTCGTTCAAAACAAGCAGACTATATTCGTGTGCTGGGAAGTGCGTTAGAACTCCATGCCAACCAGTTTGTTAATAATGAAGCAAATCCAGCACATCAAAGAGAGTTAGTTGAAAAATTTAGAGATGGTCAGAAACAGGCATATAAATGTGCTTTTAAAGGCCACACGGTTTATGGGTCAGTATTTATTCCATATTTAGATGACGACAGTCAAACGAAATACGGTTCGGATTTAGGTAAAAACGGTCTTCTGTATTCTCCATACAATGGTTTTGTTTGGCTTGAAACCGACCGCTTTACGGATACTCAATATGTGGCAATAAGAAATGGACTGAGCATACAAGGCAAGACTGAGCTTGATGCCGCTATGGATGTAAAAAGTCTGCCCACAACAGGTATGATATATCCGGGTTACATGGGGATGGGTGGATATGTTCAGACCCCTCCAATTTCAGAGGGACTTTTGCGGTATTTTGACGGTCAAGTGGATAGCGAACATTTGACGTTCAATTACAGTACAACGCCCCTCTATCTAACCAATTCTATTTCTGAGTACTTTGATGAGGTGTTTTCAGCTTCTCATGTGTCATTACAAGATAGATGGGATGAGATAAGAGATCACTTGATGCTAGCTGTCAGCATTCTAAATATCGCTGCAATACCTTTCCCCTATCTTGGTCTTGCATTGATTGCAAGCAACATCACCATAGCTATTGTTACTCTTGCAGATCGCACCTCAAGTACAGGAGATAGAGCTTGGGCTATTGCCGACTTAGTCTTGGAACCACTTGGTGCAGTAGGAGACATCTTAACTTTGTCCAAGAAAGCAACGAAAATGTTGACTGATATTACCCAGACCTCCGGAGCAAACTCTCCAGCTTTTACGCGAAAGCTTATAGAGCTTGCGCAAGTTGAGTTGATAAAACAGCCTAAGAGAGTGAATGATAAGATAGTGGGTATCGTAGGTCGTATTGGTGATAACTCTGATTATCCAAGTTTTGCGTCCGCGACACTCACTCCAAATGTCCCTTCAGAAGGGATGTGTCGAGGGTTAGCATTCAAAGATGCTATCAGCCGATTAAATGGTTCGCCTATTGATAACCTAACCACAGAGTTTTCTCAAAACTTATCCTTAGCAGATGATGTTCAAGTTTTACATCATACTCAACCTGTCGTGTTAAATCGCTCGCAAGTACTGAGTAGTCGAGAAGCAAGGCTCGCAACAAGAAAGGCTGTGGGAGCATCAGAGAGGGGAGGTAATTCCGTTAGCCTAGATGAAGAAATGACATTCTCACGAGCGAATGCGGAGATCTTGGTTCAATTAGCTAAACATGATGAGCTGAGTATGGTAATCGGCACTCGTACTCATGCAGTCTCCTTTTCTAAATCTGGATTAGGAGCGAATGCTAAACTAACTCTATTTGACTCAGCGGCAGACCAGCTTTTTGAATGGCCACTCGGCAATGAAAAGCAACATGTCGCTGATATACTCAATTATGTTGCGTCCAATTATGATAAGGGTGTGTCAAGACAACTTGGCGATAATCCACTGTCATTGACTGTGTTAACCAAGAGGCCTGAGTCCCGTCACATATATGTACCCAAAGCTGGAATGGAGTCATTGATGGCTGCCGTTAACCAGCTGGATTTGGATATTTCACAAGGTAGGCTCATCGAGCCGATTATGGTTAAGGACTCAGCAGCAAAAGCAGCGCTGCAAGCCGAGATTGTGACACTAGCAGCGGTACAGCCAAAGCTAAAGCCTTTGCTTGATAGTCTTGAAATCGAAGAGCTACAGCTTAATCGATTGTCAGCCTTATCAATAGAAAATAGTGCCCTTACTGTGGTTGGACAAAGTGATGTACCTGCATCAAATATTGTTACTGATCTTAGCGCGCTACCAAAAGGTTATATCGATATTCGCTACCTCGATGCCCGCCGTGCAGCAAACGATTCTGAGTCGATGAATCACCTTACTCGCCAATCCAGTAGCCCACACTTGGTTATTGTTGATGGTACAGATATCAAGGCAACCCCATCTGAAGCATTAGCAACTGCGATGGAAAATGCGGGCTACTCACATACTCGGGTAAGAGATGGAAAGCTAAAATTTCCGCTGAATCGAACTCGAGAAGAATGGAACATCATTGGGTTGGAGCAGCGTGGAAGAGCAAAGAATGTCATTGCACAAAATTCAAATCAAAGTGGTGACTCTAATGGTGTTGCACTTGCTTTACGAGACAACCGAGAAAGGAAGCTCTTATATTTGACAAGTCCTCGTGATTACAGGGGACATAAGACGTTGCGTTATTATCTTGACATGGGCGTCGAACGAGAACAAATCTGTGTGATCAATATCAACCCAAGGGACGAACAACTCCCAGGTGATATCCAAGCTCTTGGTAAGGTAATCATTCTAAACGGACCGCCTAGCTTAGAGCCTAATCAAGTCTATCACGCTCTGACTGGCTCCTTAGGGAAAAAGAAGTCCCAATTTACAGACAAACTGACGAGTTATAAAGAGGTTGAACAAGAGCTGAAGGCTTTTGGTGTCGATGAACCCAGTGATGTTGGCCAAAGTACTAGACATATTGCTGAAGATATCGCGGGTGGTGATTCACAGGCTACAAAAAATTTCTTTACGCGAACTTGGAATGCTTATCAAAACCAAGCAGCGAATGCTGAGGTTTCTCGAAAAGTTGATGAGGTTTACAGACAGATCAAGGACAGTATAACTCGAGAAGGGTGGGAAGGTGTCTCTCTAGTATGGTCAAGGGGATTGAATGGCGAAGAGTATAGTAAATTACGAAGCTTGGGCGAAAAGAACAGTCTATCGGTTTCTTCACCAATTGATCAAGTTGAAGAGATTAAATCGTTTAAATTGCTTGATGAGCAAAAGAGAAACCCCCACCACTTAATGACGCCACAGCTATACGAAACGCTGAAGGAGGTAAATACCAAGAAAAAAATGCTCACTATCCCTATTGGAGATCCTATTGAATATTCTCCGTATCATTCAGCGCTTACGGGGGCAGCTAAGCAATACTATTTAAATAGTGATGTTTCTGATGCATTAAATCTAATTCAGTATTGGAACAAATCGAGTGGGCTAAGGGACGCAAACCACGGAAAGTTTAACCAAGGTGTATTCCTGCAGAGGCTTTTCAAAAAATTGAGTGAAGATGGTATACCACTGCAACAAGTAGGGTTACGCTCTGGTGAGATGGAAAAAGGGGCTTATATGGGGATCCCGACTCTCTATCTTGAAGAACATAATGCAGCCAAAGGTAGTGCCCGTTTACTACCCGTTACCAGAGGTGGAGAAGGTGCAAGAAAAGTTGATGAAAGCCAAAAAGTAAAAGATGATGTTAATAAAATAGCTCAAAAGACAAAGCAAATACAAAAGTCTAACGATGATATTTTAAAGAATAAAGACAAGTTATCTAAAATACGAGCAACGGATCCAAACAACCAACGCGGTATTGCTGGTATCGAAAAAAACATTGAAAAGCTTGAAGTTAATAAGCGGACTTTGGAAGCAGAGGTGGCTCAGCTCGAAGAATCAATAAAAGCATATCAGCTAGATGCATCTTTTGCGGCTCCCCACCGTGTTGTTAATGAAGGTGATGGCTTGGGTGGGTTGCCTTATTTTTTACGAGAAAATCTTGAAAACTACGTGGGTCTATATGCGGCGCAGAATCCTGCGGATATGCAATCACTTCGGCTTTGGTTACGCGACATATCATCGCAGGGCGCGGATACTGTGTTTGAACGTATTCCGGAGCATATTGCTAAAGGAATGATGACGCCTTTTGAGGTGGATATATTCGGAAATTATATAGAAGACGTTATTGCTAATTTCACAGCGTATCGGACTAAATATTTGCCCTAGATAGCTTTAGTCATAGCTAATCCACAAGGAGCCAGTTTGGCTCCTATTTTTTTATTTGTTTGTATCTATTACCAATTCACTGTAGCCAGTTGTGTTATCGTGCTGCCGTGAAAAGCTCAGGTTTGGGTAGTGATGAATAATCAGTTCGGCAGTGGTATCAATGATCGTATTGTCCAGTAAATGCCCACCAATGACCTTTCCCGTTTCGTCGGCAACCGATAGGTGTATATGTTGATGAGTTGGCGTGAGTGTTCCCATCATAGAGACAATCTCAAAGGGTTGACTCAAAGTCATTGATTGTGTAGCGCCAGCAAGACGCAGGCTGACTTGTTCTATACTTCCGACACAGGATGCAATCGACCCCGCTTGTATACCATGCCTTATAACTAAAGACTGAATTTGCGTTTTTAAATCTTGCCCTTTGGTTAATCTTGTAGCGATGGGCTTAATCATTGGGTGCTCCATAGTCGTATTTAACGAGGACTTGTTTTTAATCCCCCCTATTTTACCGAATACGTTTTAACACTTGGATCATGTTCTTGGTTGATAGATTCAGCCTGATTTTGTTTGTCTAAAGGCAGCCATTTGAGAGCACCATTAGTTTCAAAATCATTGGCTCTATCGCAGGTCATATAGTGGTCGCCAACCTGCAAAATAGCGCCCAGAGAATATGCCTGATCTTGGTAGTAACAGACTCTCTTACCTGTATTGCTAGCATCGATTGCAACCACCGGCTTACCAGGAGTGGTAATGATATAGGCTGATGTTGGCCCTGAGATCAATAGTAATAACGTCAATAGAGGTGAACGCATAGATTCTCCTTAGTAATAAGAGGCTATTTATTGTTGTACGAGTAAGTTTAATGCAACAACAATAAAGAGTAATCAGTTTTACCGATAAAGGCGACGCTCAGAGCGGAAAAAGTAAATAGTACGTAGTGCAATAGAAGCTAATACACCATTTTATTAGGTTTTGGTTGGACCAAATTTCCTTTGATATCTAGGTTGCATACTTTCGTTGCCAAGTACGCCTCCTTGATGAATGTATAGCAAGGTTTTATCTGTATTACGTGGGCACCAATCAAGCAAACATTGCCACATCATAGGATCGTATAACAAATCAAACTCTATTTTGGTTTGTTTGAGCAGTGCTCCCCATATTTGATAGTCGTTGTAATACAGCTTGCCAAAGTGGTGTTTGTTTTCTAGCTGCAGAATTTGAGGCAGGTACTGAACATCGAGCGACCCGATTTGTTTAACTAAGTAATCGCGACCTCCTACACAAGGGCAGGTGATGACATCTATTCCATCAGGCTTCAAAAAATGCTGAAGGTAAGCACTTGTAGTGCCTGTGCCTGAAGGTAAAGCGACAACGATGTTTTTATTGGCTTGCGAGTAAACCCAACTACGAATTTCTTCTGCTAGTTCTTCTATCCCGAGCTGTGCTTGTTGCTCTCTTCCGCCTTCTTCTAATACTAAACAACTAGAGTCGGGGCAACGAATATGTTGGATGAATTGGGTAGGGTGAGAGGCTTGATTATTAACCGCAATCACTTTTGCCCCAAGTTCTAGAGCGCCACGATAGTTGCCCATCGGTTTGTTATGCAGCCAGCTAGGAATGCGATCAACATAAAACTCTAGTGTCCAGCCCTTAAGGGCGCACAATGCCGCGAGTGAATAGAGCGAGTTAGCTTGTGGACTGCCGTAACTAATCAAAGTCTTAATCTGTGGCAGCTCACTTTGTAGCAGCGATATAAACTTACGTGCTTTATTGCCACTAAATTGAGGGTGGAGCAAATCATCCCGCTTTAGAAAAAATTGAATACCTTCAAATGTATGCGTGGTTATGGGGGAATTGCTAAGCTTCATTGGGATTTCTTTTTGGGTTCAACACAAAAGAGTTTACCTGATTTTGATAAGACACTGCCGATGAATATGTTGTTTTCGTGAATAAAAAAAGCCCAGGGCAATCTGGCTCTGGGCTGATACAAAACATAGGAGTTATATAAGAAAAAGCAGCGTAAATTAGTCACGTAAGTTAGGTTTGCAGGTTTATCAGCCTGCAAACTCAGTAAAGATTGGCTAACTACATAAAGTCAGACTCTACTTTTTTCTATCGGTTCCATCATTTCGCAAATTTATTTAAATTTTTAGTGTAACAAAACTGCTCATTATGCGGTCTGGTCCGACCATTTTATTAAAAATGTGATGTTAATAACTTGTTGGATACTTGTTTCGGTTGTATATTTCAAACAGATGTTTAATACGAGCGATTGAAATCTCGATGAGAGTAACCACCAAAGGCAAAATCCTAGATGTCGCTGAAGCCTTATTTGCAGAGCATGGCTTTAATGACACTTCACTGCGTGCAATTACCAGCAAAGCTGGAGTCAACCTTGCTTCAGTCAATTACCATTTTGGTGATAAAAAAACTTTAGTACGAGCGGTGCTGAATCGTTATTTAGAAGCTTTTATGCCAGCGGTTCAGGATGCATTGATTACACTTAATTTAAACCAAACCTATTCCATGCAAGATGTGTTTGAGTCGATAAGAGGGCCGTTACGTGCGCTAAATGATATACGGCCCAATGGAACTAGCCGTTTCATGTTATTAATTGGACGTGGATACACAGATGTACAGGGTCATTTGCGGTGGTTTATCACTACTCGATATCAAGATACGTTGTCTTTATTCACTCAGTCGGTACTTAAAGCCAATCCGAACCTGACTCAGGAAACATTATTCTGGCGACTGCATTTTACGCTCGGAACCAGTGTTTTTACTATGGCTTCTAGTCAGGCACTGATGGAAATTGCAGAAAACGATTATGACAAGCAGATGGACTCAAAGTATATCGTCGATCAGCTTATCCCTTACTTAGCAGCTGGTGTAGCTGCCGAGTAGAAACTGGAACATAAAAATAAGTTGGACCACCAGCTATGAACAAAAGGAACTGATTATGTGCTCTCTACGTAGAAAATGGGTCAGTGACCCCGCTTTTAAAATGTTTAAAAAAGTACTACCACCTCTTTCCATTACGGAAAAAGAAGCGATGGAAGCGGGTAGTGTTTGGTGGGATGGTGAACTATTTTCAGGGCAACCAGACTTTGCAAAGCTGCACAAATACCCGGCGCCAACGTTATCGACAGAAGAGCAATCATTTATCGATAACGAGCTGGAAACCCTACTCGCAATGTTAGACGATCACAAGATGGTTAAGCATGATCGAGACCTTCCAGAGGAAGTTTGGCAATATTTGCGTAAAGAGCGTTTCTTGTCGTTAATTATTTCGAAAGAGTACGGCGGACGAGAGTTTTCTGCATTAGCTAACTCAACAATCGTTACCCGTATCGCCACCCGCAGTATAAGTACTGCTGTTTCAGTTATGGTGCCCAATTCTCTTGGGCCTGGTGAGCTATTGTCTCATTATGGAACTCAAGAACAAAAAGATTACTGGCTACCGCGTTTAGCAGATGGTACCGATATTCCATGTTTTGCTCTCACGGGCCCTGAAGCAGGGTCGGATGCTGGTGGTATCCCTGATGAAGGGGTTGTTTGTTATGGCAGATACAAGAATAAAAAAGTACTTGGTATTCGCCTCAACTGGAACAAGCGCTATATTACCTTGGCTCCTGTGGCAACTGTATTAGGTCTTGCATTTAAGATGTATGACCCAGAAGGTTTGATTGGTGATAAAAAAGATCTTGGTATTACCTGTGCACTCATCCCTGCCGATCACAAAGGAGTCGAAATTGGTGAGCGCCACGACCCTATGGGCCTTGCCTTTATGAATGGTCCAACCCGAGGTAATGATGTCTTCATTCCTATGGAGTGGCTAATTGGCGGTCAAGAATATGCGGGGAGAGGCTGGCGCATGCTGGTTGAATGCTTGTCTGCTGGGAGAGGAATTTCTTTGCCTGCACTGGGTACAGCAATTGGCCATCTTACGGCGCGTACCACGGGTGCTTATGCATATGTCCGTAAACAGTTTGGTATGTCGATTGGTAAGTTTGAAGGTGTCGCTGAAGCTTTGGGCCGAATTGGCGGTCTAACTTATCTACTTGAAGCAAGTCGAACATTGACAACCACGTCACTCGACTTGAAAGAGAAACCCGGAATAGTGACTGCTATTGCTAAATACCATATGACAGAAATGGCACGCACTATTCTCAATGATTCAATGGATATTCATGCAGGGCGAGCGATTCAAGACGGCCCAATGAACTACCTTGCTACGCACTACCTTGGTATTCCTGTTGCGATCACGGTGGAAGGTGCAAATATATTAACCCGTAATCTGATGATTTTTGGTCAGGGTGCAACTCGTTGTCATCCATTTGTACTCAAAGAAATGGAAGCCGCAGCCAATGAAGATCAAGAGCAGGGTGCGAAAGATTTTGATAAGTTATTGTTTAAACACATAGGTCATGCAGCCAAAAATACCTTTGGTGCATTTGGCGCAGCTCTGACAGGGTCTTACTTTGTTAAGGCGGATATGAGTGGCCCAACTCAGGTGTATTATAAAGATTTAACTCGTCTTAGTCGTGCACTTGCGGTAAGTGCAGATATAGCAATGGCAACGCTTGGTGGAGATCTTAAGCGTAAAGAGATGATTTCAGCTCGTCTTGGTGATGCGCTGGCGTATCTTTACATGGGTTCTTCGGCACTGAAGAAATATGAAGATGAAGGACGGCAGCAGCAAGACCTAGATTATGTCCATTACTCACTTCAACACTGTTTACACAATGCTGCCCAAGCGTTAACAGAAGTATTTAGTAATTTCCCACAGAAAATGGTTGGTGTTTTACTCAAAGGGTTGATATTCCCTCTTGGCAATCATTTTGCTAAACCAAATGACGACCTGACCGTGAAATTGGCTGAGAGCCTAATGACACCAGGAGTTCATCGTGATCGCTTGACTCATCTTTGCTATGTAGGTAAGGAACAAGATGATGCTGTTGGTTTGATGGATGAGGCATTCTTAGCCATGTATGGCATTAAAGGCTTGGAGAGAAAACTAATGCGAGCGGCTCAAGAAGGTAAAGTTGATCGCAAAGGATTACTGAAAGATAGACTTGCTCAGGCTTTGGAAGCTGATGTATTTAGTGAAGATGAAGTGGAACAAATCATGGCTGCTGAAGCGCTGCGTTACCGAGCAATTCAAGTTGATGACTTTAGCCATGATCTGAGCCAAGTATTGACTGGAGGTAAAGCAAAGAAAGGTAAAGCGAAGCTCGATAGTGTTGCTTAGTACCATTTAACCTCTAAGCTGAAGGCACCTCAATGGTGCCTTTGTTTTTGCTCGAAATCTAAAACTTGGATGAAAGACCTCCAACCACTTGCATTTTAGTTACATTTTTACAGAAATTAGATGCGAATAAACGCTGAACCTTTTATCCTAGCGGGGTTTTTTAAAGGAAGCTGAATATGATCATCAAACCTAGAATTCGTGGATTTATCTGTACAACAACACACCCAGTGGGTTGTGAAGCTAACGTAAAAGAACAGATCGCTTACACAAAAGCGCAAGGTACAATTGCAAACGCTCCTAAGCGCGTATTAGTTGTTGGAGCTTCTAGTGGTTACGGCCTGTCTTCTCGTATCGCGGCGACATTTGGTGGCGGTGCTTCGACTATTGGTGTTTTCTTCGAGAAAGAAGGTACAGAGAAAAAGCCAGGTACAGCGGGTTTTTATAATGCAGCAGCATTTGAAAAATTGGCTCGTGAAGAAGGTCTGTATGCAAAAAGTCTTAATGGTGATGCTTTCTCTAATGAAGCGAAGCAAAAAACAATTGAGCTTATCAAACAAGACTTAGGTCAGATTGATATGGTGGTTTATTCATTGGCATCGCCAGTTCGTAAAATGCCAGAAACGGGTGAAGTTATTCGTTCGTCTTTGAAGCCAATCGGTGAGACTTACACTTCAACGGCAGTAGACACGAATAAAGATATGATTATCGAAGTGAGTGTTGAGCCAGCTAGCGAGCAAGAAATTCAAGATACAGTTACCGTGATGGGCGGGGAAGACTGGGAGCTATGGATGAATGCTCTATCGGATGCTGGTGTATTAGCGCAGGGTTGTAAGACAGTAGCCTATAGCTATATTGGTACTGAGCTGACCTGGCCAATCTATTGGGATGGTGCTTTGGGTAAAGCAAAGATGGATTTAGACCGCGCCGCTAATGCATTAAATGAAAAACTTGCTACTACAGGTGGAAGCGCCAATGTAGCGGTACTCAAGTCGGTTGTGACTCAAGCGAGCTCTGCTATTCCTGTTATGCCGCTCTATATTGCTATGGTATTTAAGAAAATGCGCGCAGAGGGCGTACATGAAGGCTGTATGGAGCAGATCTTCCGTATGTTTAATGAACGTTTGTACAGAGCAGATGGTAGTGTAGCTGAAGTTGATGATAAAAATCGCCTACGTCTAGATGATTGGGAACTGCGTGATGATATTCAGCAGCATTGTCGTGATTTATGGCCACAAATTACCAGTGATAATCTTCAAGACTTGGCAGATTATGTTGAATATAAGGAAGAATTCCTCAAATTATTTGGTTTTGGTATTGCCGGAGTAGATTACGACGCTGATATCAATCCTATGGTTGAGGCTGATTTTACCGCGATTTAATAAACCCTGACAACAGTCTAGAAGTAGAAGGGCTGGCACATAACTTTGTGCCAGCCCTTCTATAATTCAGTTCTTGCTTATGTAGTTTGGCTTATTCAAAACTTGACCATATTGGCGCGTGGTCGGAAGGTTTCTCGATACCTCGTAATTCATAATCAATATCAGACTCAATACATTTACTTGCCAGAGATGGTGTTACTAAAATGACATCAATACGTAAGCCACGGTTATCATCAAACCCTCGTGAACGGTAGTCAAACCATGAGAAGCGCTCGGTAACCTCAGGGTTAATAGTACGGAAAGTATCAACTAATCCCCAATCCAAAAGAGTTTGTAGCCACTCTCGCTCGATAGGTTGGAATGAACATTTGCCAGTTTTTAGCCAACGCTTTCTATTTGGTTCACCAATGCCGATATCAGAATCCATTGGGCTGATGTTAATATCACCCATCACAATCAGCTGCTCTTTGTTATCGTGATGCTCATTCAAATAAGTCATCAGATCTTTATAGAACTGACGTTTATATGGAAACTTAGTTTCATGGTCGATACTCTCACCTTGAGGAAAGTAACCATTTAAAATAGTTACTTTTTCTCCGTTGGCATCTTCTACTGTCGCCATAATCATACGCTTTTGATGATCTTCATTGTCCGTCGGGAATCCCTTACGAATTGAAATAGGCTCTTTTTTACACAACATAGCGACGCCATAATGCGCCTTCTGACCATGAAAATACACGTGATAACCCATTGCTTCGACTTCTTGCAATGGAAAAACCTCATCGTGTACTTTGATTTCTTGCAGGCCGATAACATCGGGTTGATGCTTGTCAATAATCGCTTGAAGTTGATGAAGTCTAGCCCTTAGGCCATTGATATTAAATGATATAACTTTCATTTGATTAAAGTCCTTGGAAACAGTAATTACTTATTCATTTGGGTAGTTATTAGATTATCTGCTCCACTTGCTCTAGTCCAAATACCACAAACCGGCATTGACTAGGGAAACGAGCAGTTCTATATCGGGCTGGGAGAGTTTACTTTCAATATCTTGATAGTTAATCTCCGACTGATTACACAAAAGGAGTTTTAGATAGTCAGATTCTGTTGGGTATACTTCACCATTGATGTAAACACATAACGCATTGCTTTGCAGATAAAGTGCCTTAAGTCCAGATATTTTACGTAATATGCCACAGTCTCTTAAGTGACTTTCGATTTCAATTGCAGTCACAGGGGGATCAAGCTCGATAATATTGAGTTGATGGCGAGGCTGACTGAGTATGACTCCAATACTACTATGAACATCGCTTTCAGATTCTAGGGCAGAACGAAGCATAGCAGTAAGCTTATCTAAATCACTGATTTGCACTTCACCATGATGGGTTTGAGGGCGTATATTTGGATTATGTAGGTGAACATCCCCCTTATCATTGGCTATCACATAATCGGCGAAGTTACTTAGTAGTTCTCGTTCTTTGGGTGAGCGAAAGCCAATAGAGTAGCTCATGCTTGGTTCTAGAGTATTACCTTCATGTGGAAAACCTGGCGGAATGTATAGTATGTCACCAGGCATTAAAACTTGATCTATGATGGCATTAAAGCCCGTTATTTGGCGTAGGGCTCCGGCTTGAATAGACTCTTGATATTGCCCTTTATCTTTGGCTCCAACACGCCAATGTCGTTTACCATTTCCTTGAACAATAAAGACATCATACTGGTCTATATGTGGCCCCACACCGCCTTGAGGGGCTGAATAACAAACCATTAAATCATCGAGCATCCACTGAGGAAGAGATTGAAATGGCTCTATTAGTTCAGCCGCACCTTCATGCCAGTGGTTACAAGCCTGAACGACGAGCTGCCAATGAGATTCAGGCAAACTTGCAAACAAGGAATCTTCAAACGGACCATGCTGTACGGACCACTTTTCATCTTCATTGCTAATAAAGCGTGAGTCGATTTCTGCTTCCATCGTCAAACCTGCCAGTTCCTCAGGTGTGATAGGATCGATAAAGTTAGCAAACCCAGCTTTGATCACGATAGGTTTTTTATGCCAATAATTAGCTAAAAAATCGGCCATATTGATTTTAAGCGAATAGCTCACTGTTCGGACTCCAGTTTTTTTCCAAATCAGCCTTAACAATATTGATCGCTTCGAGGGCGATTTTAGTGTCTATCTGATGGCTTTCTATGAGGTAAATAAGGTCTACGGCAAGTTTAATTTCGTCGGGTGCTTTTTCCAGTTCGGGAGATGACATATTACTGGTTTCGCTCTTTGTAAATAATGTGTTTTTCTATTTTGAGTTTAGCTTGTTGGCAGCGCTGCAAGCGTCTTCGAGTTGCAGTTAGTTTCTGAGATGCTAAGACCTTCTCTCTACCAGTAGTTTGGCGATGCTCTTGCTCAGATTGAGATACCATGGTTTTTAGTGTCAGTTCCCATTGTTGGTGCTGAGCTAGATTTTGATACAATCGATTTAGATCACTTTGTTTTGAAGACTTAGTTTGATGTTCTTGTTGCCTAACTTGAAATGAACTCAGTTCTTTTTTGATTGCATCAATCTGACAAATCAGCCTTTCGGATAGGTATTGGGCCTGATGTATCGTATCTGCTGCTGCCCTTAATTGGGTAGTGAGTCTTGCTAGGGTAGCTTGAGCTTCATTTACATAAGGGTGTAATTGCTTAGCTTGGCAGCGAAATAGGCTTTGATCAAAAAGCGCCTGATGGTGCTCTCCATATTTTTGATCCCTAAGTCTGGCTTGGGACTCAAGTTGCAGCAAAAGACTAGATAGCTCGCTTAGTGGTTTCATACTGAAACAAACCATGCTTCATAAGCCAGTTTAACGGCCAATATGCTCACCACGATGACAAATACAGGGCGAATAAAATTAGCACCAAAACGGATTGCTGAGTGGGCACCAACGAAGGCGCCAGCCATTAAACATATCCCCATAGTGAGTCCTAATACCCAATCAATGTGACCGAGTAATGCGAAGGTAACTAAAGACGTGAAGTTACTGGTAAAGTTCATCGCTTTTGATAAACCAGATGCCAGTAAAATGTTAAGACGATATAGCGCCATTGAGCTGACAGTCCAGAATGCGCCTGTGCCCGGGCCGGCTAGACCATCGTAAAAGCCGATGCTAAATCCTTGTACATATTGCTTTTTATTAAACTTGGGGCATGGTTCGGGCATTTCATTGCTCATGCTTGTCGGAGTCTTATGACAGATAGTATATATAGCGGCAACCAAAATAATAAGCGGTAAGACTTTCTCCAGCCACTCTGTGCTGATGAGATCGACGACTAAAGTTCCAATGGTTGCACCTATGAGGGTGGCAACGAATGCTCGTTTCCAACACTCGGGCTTAAACAAGCGTTTCTTGTAGTAAGTAAAGGCGGCTGTTGAGGAGGCAAAGCTTGCCGCTAATTTATTGGTACCAAGGGCAATATGTGGCGGTAAACCCAACGAAAGAAGCGCCGGAACCGTGAGCATGCCACCACCGCCAGCAACAGCGTCGATAAACCCAGCCGTAAAGGCCACTAGCGCTAATACCAACAGTAATGTTGGTTCAAAAAATTCCATACAATATCTTAATTTATTTACTCGATGATAAGTTTAAACGGCGGCAGAGCATCGATCAGCGCCTGCCCATAACGCTTTGTGACGATGCGTCGATCAAGGATGACAACTCTACCAGAATCACGCTCTTTTCGCAGTAGCCGACCGACAGATTGAATCAATTTTTTACTCGCTTCTGGCACTGCTATCTGCATAAAAGGGTTGCCTCCCTTACTTTCAATATACTCAGCATGAGCTTGCTCGACAGGCGAAGTAGGTACAGCAAAAGGTATTTTAGTAATAATGAGGTTCTCTAATAGCTCTCCGGGTAAGTCTAGACCTTCGGAAAAGCTACCGGTTCCAAATATGATGCTTGTTTTCTGGCATTGAACTAATGTTTTATGCTTTTTTAGAATTTCTGAGCGCGAATTTTTACCTTGAACCTGTAGTGACCAGCCAATTTTAGCAAAGTGCTGGCTGACGGCGTCATAGACTTGATTCATTTGCCAGTAGGAAGAAAAAAGTACCAGATTGGCTTTATCCTTGATAATAAGCTTAGGTAAGTTTTCGACTAAGGCATCAGTGTACTGGTGAGCTTGTGGCTCGCAAGGCATTTTTGGTATCAGTAACTCAGCTTGATTTTGATAATCAAAGGGAGACGCTAAGGCTAAGAATTTTACACCGTCATCCGGTTTCTCACTGATACCCGCTTGACGACAAAAAAAACTAAATGAATTTAAAGCGCGAAGAGTAGCAGAAACTAGCACCGCACCTATACATCTGCTCCAAATTTTCTGGTCTAGTTGCCATCCTACTTCTAGAGGCGACACATTAACTACAAAGTCACCTTCCTTCTCGGGCGTTAACTCTAACCAGCGTGCAAGCGGTGCTCCATTTTCCCTTTGTGGCTGGGCCATTAAGTGCCAGACTTGAGCAAGATTATCCATACGTTGTATAAAGAAACCAAGTTCAGCTAGAGCCGGCTCAGCTAACCGGTTGGCGAGTTCTCCATCTCTTACTCGCTCTGCAATCAAATCGGCTACCTTCGACACCGACTGCGCGCCTTTTTGACTTAGCGTTTTGAGCTGTTTTGATTCGTCTTCAAGCCAACTTGGCAGTTCACCATTTTCAAACCGATAATACCCATCTTCAAATTGTGTGCTATCAAACCGAGTGGCAAGCTGGGTGAAAGAGGGGATAAGTTCTTGGATAGAAGCTTGTAGATCGTTACGAAATCGTGCGACTCGTTTTTCATCAGCGAGATTGGTAAATTTAGTCACTGATTGATTAAGTTTCTCCAACCAACTTGCTGCGCCTTTCAAACTTGCTGCAGCAGAGGCATGATCTCTTGCTACATGAGGTAGGTGATGAGCTTCATCGAAGACATAGATGGTATTTTCTGGCTCAGGTAGTATCACCCCGCCGCCTAAGTCCGCGTCAGCCATGATCAAGCTATGGTTAGCGATTACCACATCGACTTTATCCAGCTCTGAGCGAGCTTTTTGAAAAGGGCAGTTTCTGTGAGCAGGCAGACTAAGATTACAACTGTGTTTGTCACTAACGATTGACTGCCAAATTCCATCATCGATGGGTTTTGGCCAAGAGTCTCTATCTCCATCCCATTTGTTTTGCGCCAATTTTTGATACATCAATTGTAACTGTTCGATATCTTTGGCTTTTGGCTTAGATTCAAACATGGCCAACTGACCTCCATCGACACCACTGGCTGCTGCAAGCTTCTCTGCGCAGCAGTAACGTTGCCTACCTTTAGCAAGGATGAACGAAAACTCTCTATTTATTAACCTGCGATATAAAGGTAAATCTTTATTAATCAGTTGTTCTTGTAGCGCAACGGTGGCAGTGGATATGACCACTTTTCGGTTGTTATATAGTGCAACTGGAATACTTGCCATTAAATAGGAAAGAGATTTTCCAATACCTGTGCCAGCTTCGGCAACGATCATACGGGTTTTTTTATGGTATTCGCCGCATAAAGATTTAGTGATTTCTGCTGTTAAATAATTTTGCGCTCGGCGAGGAATAAAATTATCCAGTTGTGACTGTAAATTTTGGTAGCTAGTACGGATGGTTTTTTGGATTTTACTGGAGGTCATAGAGAAGCCTTAGATTGCGAAATGCGATATTAGCACATTGTCTAGAGGGCAAGTAGTAGGTTAAATGGGGTACTTTCGTTTCAAATATGGATCTTCTTCACAAAAAAAAACTGAACCTTCATAAACTTAGCGTTAATTGTGGGACTTAAAAAGATATCTCTTTATAAGTGTTTTTTTGATAGTTATATATTCTGTTTATTAACATTTTAAAAACAAATTTTGGTTATATATCTGGATTTTAATGGTGCTTCTCAATAATGATAATTTGGTTTTTTTGTTCAAAATACATGCTTATAGGGGTTTGTTGTTAATTTAAGTAACTGTTTTTGCATTGTTTTATCTTTTTTTAGCTTTTTATTTATAGTATTTGACACTGAGATGATTATTTTGCAATCTAGTCCCGCAATTTAATGACGGCAACATCTGACCAGTTAGAGTTCTGAGTTGTCATCAAAAAACATAAAGGGAACCGGATAAGGATTTCCCTCATTCTATAGAAAAGGCAGTGGATATTATTATGAAAAAGACTCTAGTAGCTCTTTCAGTTCTAGCAGCGGCAGCAAGCGTGAACGCAGCTGAGATTTACTCTACCGATACTTCTAAAGTATCGCTATCTGGTGAAGTTGATGCATATGTTGCAACAACCGATGTTAATGACACTAAAAAAGATCCGTATGTGGCAGTTTGGGGTAAGATCCAACTTGATGCAGAGCGTAAGATTAATGACACACTAACAAGTTTTGCCTCGTTCGAGATTGAGTCTGGCACGGATGTTTACGATGGTAATAACACAAATAACGCTTCTTTTGATGACCTTTATGTTGGTATTAAGACTGACGTATGGGGTGTTGCTATCGGTGAAGTTGGTGATGTAGTTGACTCTCAAGATGCGATTGAGAAAGGAGACATCACTAACGAAGGTAAGTACTTTGGTAGTGCTGGTGGTCACCGTTCAGAGTCTAATGGTCAAGGGATCGTATTTAAGTCAAAGATTGGTGAGAGTCTAGTATTTGTTGCTGATGTTAATACTGAGTCTAGCGATAAGCAGGACAATACTTACGGTACGTCTCTAGACTGGTCTATTAACGATATGTTCACTGTAGGTGCTGCATTTAATAGCGGCGAGTCAGCAGAGAATATCGACTATACAGTAGCTGGTGTTGCAGCGTCCGTTGAGCTTGAAGGTTTCTATTTTTCCGCAACATTTGCTCAGTTTGAAGGTGTAAACGAGTGGGGCCTATTTAACAAAACTCCTACAAGATACTTTGATGGTGATGCTTACGGCGTAGCTGCTCAATACACAATTGAAAAAACTCGTCTTTATACAACTTATGATGTGTTAGAGCTAGATGAAGAGCAATCTAGTACGGGTTCTAATGTAAATGCTAAAGGTGATTTAACTAACCTAGTTGTTGGTGTTGAATACGCTATTCTTGAAAATGTAAACATCTTTGGTGAGTACCAAACGGCAGAAACGTCTAACGACTTTTCTGCTGGTGAGAAACAGGATGCGGACACATTTATCCTAGGCGCATACTACACATTCTAATTACTTGTTAATTAGGGTACTATCTAAGCCAACGCTTATGCGTTGGCTTTTGTTATTTTAAAAGGGATACCACATTGAACATGATAAAACCTCTTATTCTCACTGTATTAGCATCTGTTGTTTCTTATTCGGCTTTAGCGGTTGAATTGGATTTAGCCAGTGGTATTTCAGCGCCGGTTCTAAACGGTAAAAAAGTTAAAGATGATAACCTTGAGTTAGTGGCTGGTGAAAACCAGTTTGTGTTTGAATTTGCTGGTAAGTTAAAAGATGGTCATAAGCGTGAGTATTACTCTTCACGTCCTTATATTGTCACTCTTGATGTTAAAGATGCTAAAACGCTTAAAGTTGAACTTGTTTCAAATAAATTAAGTAAAATTGAAACTAGCGTAAATAAGAAGCAGCCAATTTTTGAATTCACCATTGATGGCAAGCGTGTACAAGATTCACAACAAATGTTGCCACCTGCTGATGGCGCTTTTCCGTATTACAATGTCCTACTATTAGTAGAAAACTATAATAAAGAGCGTGGTTTGGTATTTGATTCTGGGAAAGTCATTGAGCTTAAAGCTGAGCTAGCTAAGCTAGAACATGGTGAGCCAGTTGTTTCTGGTGAACGTAAAACTACCACCATTGCAGGCGTTACCGAAACAGAAAGCACTTTGCAGTTAAAGCTTTGGTATTTAAAAGCCAGTGGCGAAGAGCGTAAAAACTTCAAACGCTGGATGATTGAACAAGATTAGTATTTAAAAAGGCCTCATTACGAGGCCTTTTGATTGGTCACGTTCAACAAAATCAGCGTTATTCAAAGCACGAAACTTGCTGAAGTGCTTTTTCGATGGCATTGATCAGAGCTTTAATATGATGCTCTTGGCTGATAAAAGGTGGCATCATATAGATAAGCTTGCCAAATGGCCGTATCCAAACTCCTTGGTCCACAAACAAAGCTTGAATGCTTTCCATATTGACTGGTCGTTTGGTTTCCACCACACCAATGGCGCCTAGCCAGCGCACATTGTTTACTAAGTCATATTTCAGTAGTGTGGGTAAATGCGCCGCAAAACTGGACTCAATCATTTCGGTTTGTGCTTGCCAGTCTCCTTGTTTTAAGATTTCCAGATTCGTGTTGGCGACTGCGCAGGCCAGAGGGTTAGCCATAAAGGTAGGCCCATGCATAAAGCAGCCAGCCTCACCCGAGCAAACAGTATCGGCGACTTCTTTTGAGGTTAACGTTGCCGAGAGCGTCATATAGCCGCTTGTTAGTGCTTTACCCACACACAAGATATCAGGTTGGATGTTAGCGTGCTCGCAAGCAAACAACTTACCGGTTCGGCCAAACCCAGTTGCGATCTCATCAAGAATAAGCAACACACCAAACTCATCACATAAGGCGCGTACACCCTGTAAAAAGCTTGGGTGATAGATTCGCATGCCCCCCGCACCTTGAACGATTGGCTCAAGAATAACCGCGGCGATCTCTTGGTGGTGCTGGCTAATTTTAGCCCTAAAGTCATCAAGATCGCTATCATTCCACTCTTGGTGAAAGCCTGTTTTAGGCGATGCAGCAAAAATATGTTCGGGTAAGAAGCCTTTGTAAAGAGAGTGCATAGAGTTGTCAGGATCAGTGACTGACATGGCAGCAAAGGTGTCACCATGGTAGCCATCGCGCAGCGTTAAAAATTTGGAACGTCTTTCACCTTTACTGTGCCAATATTGAAGGGCCATTTTTAAACTCACTTCAACGGCAACTGAGCCTGAATCTGCCAAAAAGACCTGTTCTAGATTATTAGGCACCATGGAAAGCAGCTTTTTACACAAGTTGATCGCAGGTTCATGGGTGATGCCGCCGAACATAACATGCGACATTTTATCGAGCTGATCATGTGCAGCCTGATTGAGTTGTGGGTGATTGTAGCCATGAATAGCGGCCCACCATGACGACATGCCATCGACAAGTTGCCGGCCATCCTCTAACTCTATATAAACACCATTAGCAGAAGTGATAGGGTAGCAAGTTAAAGGCGCGAGTGTTGAAGTATAAGGGTGCCAAATATGGCGACGATCAAATTCAAGATCCATGATTGTCCTTTTGCTCAAAAAATAATCAAATGTAAACTTTTGATTTTAAAAGTTGTTGACAGTGTACTCCGTGTGGTTAGACTAGCCAAGTCATTCATTCCAACTAACGTATAAGGAAGTCATGTGGAAGCACGTCATAACTGGACTGTCGCTGAAGTAAGATCATTAATGGCCAAGCCCTTTATGGATCTTTTGTTTGAAGCGCAAGTTGTCCATCGCCAGTTCCAGCAGCATAACTATGTACAAGTCAGTACACTGCTTTCTATTAAAACTGGCGCGTGTCCTGAAGACTGCAAATATTGTCCACAAAGTGCACGCTACCAAACTGATATCGAAAAAGAGCGCTTGATGGAAGTCGAGCGAGTGTTAGATGCGGCACAAAAAGCAAAAAGTGCTGGCTCAACACGTTTTTGTATGGGGGCGGCTTGGAAAAACCCTAAAGCGCGCGATATGCCTCATTTAACCGAGATGATTAAAGGCGTCAAAGACATGGGGCTAGAAACCTGCATGACTCTTGGCATGCTTACTCCAGAGCAAGCTAATCAACTATCCGATGCAGGTCTCGACTACTATAACCACAATCTAGATACTTCACCTGAATTTTACGGCAATATCATTACTACGCGGACTTACCAAGACAGATTAGATACCTTGTCACATGTGCGAGATTCAGGGATGAAGATTTGTTCTGGAGGCATTATTGGTATGGGAGAAAGTGCCAATGACAGAGCTGGTTTATTGGTTGAACTGGCAAATTTGCCAACTCACCCTGAAAGTGTGCCAATTAATATGCTGGTCAAAGTTAAAGGCACACCATTGGAAGAGGTGGACGATGTTGAACCGTTCGATTTTGTCCGTTTGATTGCTATAGCTCGTATCTTAATGCCTAAAGCGGCGGTTCGACTATCCGCTGGACGTGAGGATATGAATGAGCAAATGCAAGCGCTGTGTTTTATGGCCGGTGCCAATTCTATCTTTTACGGCTGCAAGCTACTGACTACACCAAACCCTTCAGAAGATAAAGATGTGCAGCTATTTGAAAAGCTGGGAATTAATCGATTTGAAGTTTTACAGCGACCAGATGAAATTGAAGAAAATGATTTACTTGATCGCGTTGTTGAGCGCGTAGCGGCGCGGCCTGAAAAAAATGATCTGTTCTATGATGCAGCCATTTGATGCCCGGATAAAAGATAAATTGGCCGAACGGCAGCGCTTGGGGGTAACGCGTAATATACGCACAGTTGATGCTGGAAATACTGCACGGATATTATACCAAACTAAGGCTCATACCAACTTCTCAAATAATGATTATTTAGGGTTAGCAGCAGACAAGCAGCTATCGTTTGCTTGGCAGCAAGGGATCGACTTATATGGAAATGGTAGTGGCGCCTCACCATTAGTTACTGGGTTTTCAAAAGCGCATGCAAATTTGCAAGCGTCACTTTGTGATTGGTTGGGGTTTGAATGTGCTATTTTGTTTGGTTCAGGCTTTTCTGCGAACCAAGCATTATTGTTCAGCCTACTTAAAAAAGATGACTTGTTGGTGCAAGATAAGCTTAATCACGCTTCGCTTATGGAGGCTGGGGTCCTTTCTTCTGCAATAATGAAGCGCTTTCGTCATAACGATGTTAGTCATCTTAAAAGTATCCTTACTAAAGGTGGCTTAGTGGTAACAGAGGGCGTGTTTAGCATGGATGGTGATTTGGCACCCCTGGCTGATATCCATAAGATAACTGGTTCCGATTCTTGGTTAATGGTTGATGATGCGCATGGCATTGGCGTGCTTGGTAATGAAGGACGAGGAAGTTGCGAGTTAGCCAGCATAAAACCAGATGCGTTGGTTGTGACCTTTGGTAAAGCGTTAGGCTTATCCGGTGCCGCCATCATGTGTAGCCAAGGATTAGGTGATTATCTTACTCAGTTTGCCAAACATCATGTGTATTCGACCGCTATTCCCCCGTCTCTCGCTTATGCTATATCCCATAGTATTGAGATGGTTCGTACTCAGCAGTGGCGGCGTGACAAGCTTGAAGAGCTACAAAATGAGTATCACCAATGCTTTTCTTTATTTGATGGCTATGTTGAAACTTTTACACCAATCAAACCTTTGTTGCTTGGTGATAGCGGTTATTCGGTTCACGTTGTGAAAGAGCTTAGCCGCTTAGGTTTTTGGCTGACGGCGATAAGGCCGCCAACGGTAGCCCCAGATTCAGCGCGGCTTAGAGTGACATTGACAGCAAAACACAGCATATCTCAGCTCAGAGAGCTGGCAAAAGCAATGAAAATGGCGATAGAAAAGGTGAATTAATGGAACAAACGATTCTAGACTACCCATTATCGCCTATGAATAAATCAGCAATTGCTGAGGCGTTTAGTAAAGCAGCAGATAATTATGACTCACATGCGGCTTTTCAAAGAGAGGTTGGTACACGATTACTTAAGTATTTGCCTAGTGATATGCGTGGAAAAACCGTGTTGGATTTAGGATGTGGTACTGGCTACTTCGCGGCATTATTGCGCCACCGAGGGGCATATGTAATATGTTGCGATCTATCGAAGAAAATGCTGGAGAAAGCCAAACAGCGTTGTGGTATTACAAAAATGCGCTATCAGCAAGGTGATGCTGAGTCTTTGCCTTTAGCTTCTCAATCAGTAGATTTGGTATTCTCTAGTCTTGCATTGCAGTGGTGTGGTGACTTATCAGTACCTTTGCGTGAAATGCGCAGAATTTTGAAGCCAAACGGCGGCATTTATTTCTCCACCTTACTGGATGGCTCTTTGTATGAACTTAAAGAGTCATGGAACAACATTAATGAATATCAACATGTTAATGATTTTTGTAGCCTAGATGAGATAAAAATTGCGTTAGCGCAATCTGGTTGCCATAACCCTCAGTTAGACTTACCCACTATTACGGTTTGGTATAACTCTGCATTTTCACTAATGCGGGACCTAAAAGGGATTGGTGCTAGCTATGTGCAGGGACGATCTCAGGGATTGACTAGCCGTAGTATGTTGCTACAAGTCGAGCAGGCTTATCAAAGTTTTAGAAACCATAAGGGTTTGGTTCCTGCTACATATCAGGTTTGTTTAGGGGTGATTCATATATGACTAACGCATTTTTTGTTGCTGGTACGGATACGGATGTAGGCAAAACGGTTGCCTCTACTGCGATTCTTAATGCGCTCGCGCAGAAGGAAATAAGAACCATAGGATATAAACCCGTTGCAGCGGGCTGTGAAAAAACGGAGCATGGATACCGAAACTCTGATGCACTATATCTACAAATGGCGTCGACACTTGAAGTGGAATATGAGGATATCAATCCATATCCGCTTGAACTTGCCACTTCTCCGCACATTGCGGCTCAACGTGAAAAGGTCAATATTGAATATACTGTGCTCAGCAGCAAGCTTTCGCAACACAAAAAAAGAGCAGATATTGTGTTAGTTGAAGGGGCTGGTGGTTGGCGGGTGCCAGTCAACGACAATGAATGCCTTTCTAGCTGGGTGCAACAGGAAAAGCTTGCGGTGATTCTAGTCGTCGGGATTAAACTTGGCTGTTTAAGTCATGCCATGTTGACAGTTGATGCCATCGAAGCTGATGGGTTGAAGATTGTCGGGTGGGTAGCCAATAGGATAAACCCAGGCACCGAACACTATGCCGATATCATCTCTATGTTAGAGAATAAAATTAGCGCACCAAAATTGGGTGAAATACCATATGTGCCAAGTATTAAACAAAAAAACCTCGCTAAATACATCGATATTTCCGCAATTCTAAATGTTTCATGATTTTTATCGTTTGCATTAGCAACAAAAAGGCTGACTCAACTGAGTCAGCCTTTTAAATTTTTGTCTTAGGCGTCTTGGTTGACACTCATTAAAACCTGGTGCGCATCCGCAATATGCTTTTGTACCTGCTGTTGGGAGCAAATACCGAGTTGTTTCTTTGCTTCTTCCTCTGAAATGCCAAGGTGGCAGCATAGTAGATCAATAGCCATCTGATAGTTGTGTGTCTCAGCCATGATGTTGTCCTTTTAGCACATGGGTATTTAAATACTGCCCCAATCTAACATGCTTGCAGTTAGTCGCAATAAGACAAAAGTCTAATCTCTGAAATTCTTGCTTATGGATGTTGATGTAAGCATCTGAACGATGAATTTTTGTGGTGAAAACAAATGTTTCAATTTGTGCCTAGCACTTGTAATTAAAAGGGATAGACTATATCTAATAGAGAGATAATCAGTTCCTAGTTTGGAATATAATAAAGAGTTCAGTGTCGGAGAAATGTAATGAAGCGTGTAATGTTGTTTTTGGCAACCAACTTGGCCGTAATATTGGTCTTGGGTGTTGTACTAAATATTGTTTATTCCGTCACGGGAATGCAGCCTGGCAGTTTGTCTGGTTTGCTTGTTATGGCGGCAGTGTTTGGCTTTGGCGGTGCGTTTATTTCTTTGATGATGTCAAAAAGTATGGCGCTTCGTTCTGTCGGCGGTGTGGTTATTGAAAGTCCTCGTAATGAAACCGAACACTGGCTGCTTGAAACTGTGCATCGTCAGTCTCAACAAGTGGGTATTGGAATACCAAGTGTAGCTGTTTATAATTCAGCTGATATAAACGCTTTTGCCACGGGAGCAAAGCGTGACAAATCTTTGGTCGCTGTGTCTTCGGGTCTATTACATAATATGACACGAGATGAAGCCGAGGCCGTTCTGGCGCATGAAGTCAGCCACATTGCAAATGGAGACATGGTTACTATGACTCTAATGCAAGGCGTTGTTAATACATTCGTGATTTTCCTATCGCGCTTTATTGCCAATATAGTCTCTTCAAATGATGATAAAGAGGGCGGCAGTAGCATGATGGTATATTTTGGTGTATCGATTGTTTTGGAATTGGTGTTTGGGTTCCTAGCCAGTTTTATCACTATGTGGTACAGCCGTCGTCGTGAGTTTTATGCTGATGCTGGCGCTGCTAAATTAGTAGGGAAACATAAAATGATTGCGGCATTGGAACGCTTGAAACTTAGTCATGAATCTCAACTTGAAGGATCAATGATGGCGTTTGGTATTAATGGAAAGCGTTCAATGACAGAACTTCTAATGAGTCATCCTCCACTGGATAAGCGTATTTCTGCATTACGTAACTTATAGGGCGTACTTCGGACTCTATAATGTCTTGTCTCGTCCTAATAAATTGAAAAGGCTTGGTTTATAACTAAGCCTTTTTTTGATCTCTTTGATGCGTTAGACGTACAAGTTATACAAAATAAAATTTGTACAACTGTTCGAAATCAGCTAATGTTTCTATGTTGTACAATATAAATTAATGTATAACATAGTGAGAGGTCCCTGAATGGATGTGCAATCAGTTGGCGAAGTATATCAGCAACTAAATAAATCTAATCTGCACCTACTATCTGATGTCTATCATCAAGAAGTCGTGTTTGAAGATGCAGCTCACAAGCTAGAGGGCTGGAGTGAATTAGAAAACTATTTCCAAGCTTTATACAGCAACGTAAAGCGCTGTGATTTTGATATTATTGAACACCAGCAATCAGGTGATAGCGGATTTCTGACTTGGCAAATGTCACTTGAGCATTCCAAGCTTTCCAATGGCTCGACAGTATATGTAAATGGAGTCAGCCACTTAAAATTCTCCCAAGGTCGAGTCATTTATCATCGTGACTATTTTGATCTTGGTGAAATGTTATATGAGAACTTGCCATTACTTGGGTCTTTAATTAAGGCTATCAAAGTGAGGTTGGGTAAATGAACACAGTTCTGATTACTGGAGCGACATCGGGAATTGGCCTTCAACTTGCTAAAGATTATGCTAAAAGTGGTGTAAATGTTTATGCGTGTGGTCGAAACCAAGAGTGTTTGACTGAGTTGAGCAGCCAGTTTTCAAACCTTTATGCTTTAGCCTTTGACCTTACTGATCTTGAAGCAACCAAAAATGCGTTGAGCGGTTTAGGCAAAGTGCCTGATTTATGGGTTTTGAACGCAGGCGATTGTGAATACATTAATAATGGTCAACTTGACGCTATGTTAGTAAAGCGTGTTTTTGATATTAACGTTATTGGTTTAACTAATGCCATCGAGGCTTGCCAACCATATTTCCAGCAAGGTCAAAGACTTGCTATTGTCGGCTCTATAGCCAGCGAAGTAGCTTTACCACGAGCAGAGGCGTATGGGGCATCAAAGGCTGCGGTGAGCTATTTGGCAAGGGCTCTACAACTCGATCTCAAGCCTCAAGGAATTGATGTGTCGATTATTTACCCTGGTTTTGTTAAGACACCGCTCACAGACAAAAACTCTTTTGAAATGCCGATGTTGATTTCCTCTGAACGAGCATCCAAAGAAATAAGAGAAGGTCTAGCCAAGGGAAGTAGCCACATATATTTCCCCAAGAAATTTACATCTATTTTGCGTTTGATAGGTGCTCTTCCATACCGTTGGCAGAATGCAATTACTGCCAAGCTCCTCGCCCAATAATAGGAATAGGCTAATGAATATTGCGATAATAGGTTCTGGGATTTCGGGCTTAACATGTGGTTACTATTTGCATCAAGATCATGATGTGACAGTTTTTGAATCTAATGACTATGTTGGAGGGCATACTGCTACAATAGACATTAATTTTGACGGGCAACATTATGCAGTAGATTCAGGGTTTATTGTATTTAACGATAGGACTTATCCGAACTTCATGGCTCTTATGCAAGAAATAGGGGTGGAGGGAGTTGAAAGCCAAATGAGTTTCAGTGTTAGAAATGATGCTAATGGGCTTGAATACAATGGTCATACATTAGCAACACTATTTGCTCAAAAACGTAACTGGCTGAATCCTAAATTTTATTCCTTTATTTTTGAAATACTGCGCTTTAACAAAGAAGTGAAAGAAATTGCAAAACAAGACGTGAGTCTAGACCTTACCTTAGGTGAGTTTATTTCTTCTCGGAAGTTTAGCCGTTTTTTTTGCGATAACTACATATTACCTATGGGGGCGGCGATATGGTCATCAACCTTGGCAGATATGAGAGCTTTCCCGTTAACGTTCTTTGCTCGGTTTTTTTTAAATCACGGGCTTCTCGATATTACTAATCGGCCGCAGTGGTATGTAATCAAAGGCGGATCTAGGGAATATATTAAGCCGCTGACTAAAGGGTTTGCAGATAGGATAAGATTGAATACATCAATAGATGGTGTGAGTCGAGATCAAGCTGGCGTTACTATCTATGTTAATGGGCAAAGTGAGCGCTTTGATCATGTGATTTTTGCTTGCCATAGTGACCAAGCATTAAGCCTAATAAAAGACTCAAACTCGGCTGAATATGCTGTGCTGTCTAAATTAGCGTACCAAGCTAACGAGGTTATTATTCACACTGATGAGAGCTTACTTCCGAAACGCAAAGCAGCTTGGGCTGCATGGAATTACAGGCTATCTGGTAGTAATGAAGAGCAAGATCGAGCTCCAACGTTAACCTATAACATGAATATATTGCAGCACATAGAGGCGCCTAAAACGTTTTGCGTGTCTCTAAACAGCAACGAGCAAATAGATCAAGAGAAAGTCTTACGACGCTTTGTTTATCATCACCCGGTATTTAATCATCAATCAATAAAGGCCCAGTCGAGGAAAGAGGAAATTAATGGTGTCTGTAATACTTGGTTTTGTGGTGCATACTGGTACAACGGCTTTCATGAAGATGGTGTGAAAAGCGCACTAGATGTAGTGCGAGGAGTTAAGGCTTACAGTTCAAGCCATCGTGCTAAGGGGGCTGCTTAATATGTCGTCGCAGCTTAAAAGTTGTCTGTTTGTAGGTAATGTGAGGCATCGGCGTTTTAGCCCGATAGAGCATTCACTGAACTACAAATTGTTCATGCCATGCATAGACCTTGATGAACTTGAGACACTGAAAAATAAAGTTTGGGGTTTTGGTGATCGGTGGTGGCACTTGGTAAGGCTCAAGCGTAGTGACTATTTAGGTTCTGGAGACCTAAAACACTCGGTATTAAATAAAGTTTTCGAACTTGGCGGTGAACGACTTGAAGGTAAGGTAAAAGCTGTCATTCACCTCAGATACTTTGGTATCTACTTCAGCCCTGTCAATTTCTACTACATTTATGATAATGAAAATTGTTGGCGCTATCTGCTTGCTGAAGTGAGTAACACGCCATGGAATGAGAGATATTACTATTTGCTGGATGCTTGCAACGAAGCGACATGGGTGCATTCAAAAGCATTTCATGTTTCTCCATTTAATCCAATTGATCAAGAGTATCGATGGAAATTTAAACCGATAAATCCGAATTTATCGATACACCTAGAATGTCACCGCGAAGGCAAGCAATTCGATGCTACTATGAAAATGACAAAACAAGCCTTTAGCTCTCGTGTTCTACTAAAGCATTTGGTTATAACTCCTGTACTTGCAGTGAAAATGCTTGTTGGTATTTACTGGCATGCGCTAAAGCTATGGATAAAAGGTGCCCCATTTTATTCTCATCCCAAATATAAGCAGAGCGATGAAGCTCAATCCAATAGAAGTGCAAAAGTTGAAAAATAATTAGGAGCTGACTAAATGATTAATTCACAAACGCTACCTTTGCCAAAGCCATTGACATCAATGCAGAAAACGGCGAGAAATATCGCGTTTACTTGCCTAAACCGGCTTCAACATGGCTCATTAACTGTGATTGAATCATTTGACTCGCAGGTGTCTGAAGATGCAACGACTTATTTTGGCAATAATGTCGATGAAAGGAATAATGCTGTTATTAAGGTAAAGCATCCAGCTTTTTACGCTCGACTGCTGAAGGGAGGGAGCATTGCCGCAGGTGAAGCCTATATGGATGGGTGGTGGGAAAGCCCAGACCTTACTGTTTTGATGAAACTAATGGCCATGAATTTATCAGCATTAGATGCGATAGAAAAGAAAAGCAGCTTTTTATCAAATGTTATTTATCAGCTAGGACATTGGCTGAATCGCAATACGCTAGCAAACTCTGCCAAAAACATACAAGCTCACTATGACCTGAGTAATGATCTATACCAGACATTTTTAGATGGGAGAATGTTATATTCTTCAGGTGTTTACCATAAGAATACGGATAGCCTAGAAGAAGCCCAAGTTAATAAAATGGAACGTTTGTGTCAACAACTCAATCTTAGTGCGAACGACTCAGTTATTGAGATAGGAACAGGGTGGGGTGCGATGGCTATATACATGGCTGAACAATACGGCTGTCATGTTACTACTACTACTATTTCAAATCAGCAGTATCAATATGCAAAGGAACAGATTGAGAATAGGGGTCTTGAAGATAGGATTACACTGCTACAGAAAGATTATCGCTTACTTGAAGGTAAGTATGACAAGCTAGTATCAATTGAGATGATAGAAGCTGTGGGTAAACAATTTTTGAATTCATATGTTGAAAAGTGCCAGTCATTACTTAAATCTGGTGGTTTAATGGCTATTCAGGCAATTACTATTGTCGATCAACGTTATGCTGAATACAGTAGCGGTGTAGACTTTATTCAAAAGTATATCTTTCCTGGTGGTTTCTTACCCTCTATAACCGCAATTACTCAAGCGACAACAAAACATACAGACTTAGTACTAAGAGATTTGTTTGACATCGGTCAAGACTATGCTCGTACGCTTAAAGATTGGTATATACGTTTCAACCAAGCAGAAAAACAGGTGTTAAAATTGGGGTTTGATGAAAGGTTTGTCCGGATGTGGAATTACTACTTTTGTTATTGTGAGGGGGGCTTTCAAGCCAGATCTATTAGTACCGTCCACATGACGTTTCAGCGCCCATAACGATTATAAGCTTGAGGTGAGTTTATGAAACGTTTGCTAATTATTTCTACTTGGTTCCAAGTGGTATGGTTATGTGCTGTTCTCGGAAATTATGAGTGGCAGTACCTGAGCTTATTATTTGTTGTGGGAACAATAGCAATTTCTGTTGTAAAAACGAAGATAAATTGGTTTAAGTGGACAGGCATCGTTGCTGTTGGTGTTATTGTTGATTTTGCCAACAAGGCCGTGGGCCTTTTTCAGTTTCAGTTTGAAGGATTTCCCTTGTGGCTTATCGCTTTATGGATGATCTTTGCTTGGTATGGGTATTTTTTATATCCACTAGTGAGCCAGTACCCAGTATTAATCGTATCAATACTTGGAGGGATCGCTGGAGCACTTAGTTATATGGCTGGAGAGAGATTTGGCGCAGTTACTTTTGGTATGCCTTTCTTTACTGTTGTATGCGTGTTGTTAGTCGAGTGGTTCCTTATTATCGCATTGATACTAAGGATATATGGGTATGAAGTTCGTAATAATGATGGGAGTATACCTGACGTTGACAGGTAACGTATTCGCCTCCGTTGCTTCAGCAAATATTACTAAAGGCTGGGATACTTGGTCTAGCGTAGGACAAGCGCAGTTGACAATGTTTTTCTTTGATGTGTATCGATCACAGCTTTATAGCCCTGATGGTGGTTATGTTATTGGTAAAGATATTACCCCACACCCTCTTGCATTATCTATTACTTATCAAAGAGACATATCTCAAAAGCAGTTGCTTGATGCCACAGTTGAGCAGTGGGAGAAGCTTGGTTATAAGCAAAGTTTAACAAGTCAATGGGCACAGAGGTTAGCTACAATATTTCCAGACATTAAAGAGGGAAGCAACCTCACATACGTTACAGATGGTTTTCAGGGACAGTTTTATTATTCTCACCGAGACGACGGTGCGGAATTGATTGGGTATATTGAAGAGGAAGACTTCAATGATGCTTTCCTTGCAATTTGGTTGTCGCCTGAAACTGAGTTCCCGAACTTGAGGAAGAATTTAATTGGGAGATATTAATGTTTAAGCAGATAAGGCGTGCTCTTGCTGCATTTTTTACTTGCCTGATGATAGTAGCCTGTACCGCTGACATAGAAGATTATAGGGATACCAAGCCTAATTTTGAATTGTTTGAATATTTTAATGGAAAATCAATAGCATGGGGTATGATTCAAGATTATACCAAATTTCAAACTCGACGCTTCGAAGTATCAATCATTGGGACAGTTGATGGGGATACACTAACCCTTGTTGAGGACTTTGTGTTCGATGATGGTGAAGAGTCGCAACGAATTTGGCATATTGAGCGTCTTGGCACCGGTCAATACCAGGGCAGGGCCGATGATATTGTTGGTATAGCTACAGGTGTTGAAGTAGGTAATGCACTACGTTGGCAGTATGATTTTGAACTTCAACTTGAAGATTCTAGCGTCGTGGTTGCTTTTGATGATTGGTTATATCGCCAAGATGAAGGTCATGTATTCAATTTAACCAAAATCAAGAAATTTGGTATTGAAGTTGGGCAAATAACATTATTTTTTCAAAAAATATCTCAATAGAAGATTCCTTTTCAGTAACAAAGAAAAAGGATGGCGTAGCAGCCATCCTTTTATGTTGGTTCTTCAGAGTGCTTAAAGCTGATCTGTTAGTTCAATCGCTTGACCAATGTAGTTTGCTGGCGTCATTTGCTTAAGACGCTCTTTTTCCTCTTCTGGTAAGGCTAACCCATTGATGAATACTCGCATAGCTTCACCGTCAACACGCTTACCGCGAGTCAATTCTTTAAGCTTTTCGTATGGCTTTTCAATGCCATAACGGCGCATTACAGTTTGGATTGGTTCAGCAAGAACTTCCCAGTTTTTATCGAGTTCAGAAAGAAGCGCTTCACGGTTAACTTCTAGTTTACTGATACCCTTGAGTGTCGACGTATAAGCAATGATCGCGTAGCCAACACCAACGCCCAAATTACGCAAGACAGTTGAGTCAGTAAGATCACGCTGCCAACGAGAAATTGGTAGTTTTTGTGCTAGGTGAGCAAAGACTGCATTTGCTAGCCCTAGGTTACCTTCAGAATTTTCAAAGTCGATCGGGTTAACTTTGTGTGGCATGGTTGACGAGCCAATTTCACCTGCGATTGTTTTTTGCTTAAAGTGACCAAGAGCAATATAGCCCCAGATATCGCGGTCAAAATCAATCAATATGGTGTTGAATCGTGCAATAGCATCAAATAGTTCTGCAATATAATCGTGTGGCTCAATCTGTGTTGTGTATGGGTTCCAGCTAACGCCAAGAGATTCAGTAACGAACTTCTCAGAAAATTGGTGCCAGTTTAATTCTGGGTAGGCTGACAAGTGGGCATTGTAGTTACCCACTGCTCCATTAATTTTTGCTAGTATTTCGACATTAGCAATTTGTTTGTACTGACGCTCCATTCGGTAGGCAACATTGGCCATTTCTTTACCCACAGTAGATGGTGAGGCAGGTTGGCCATGTGTTCGTGAAAGTAGGGGAATATCACGGTATTCAACCGCAAGTGCCTTAATTGCGTCGATGATGTTGCGTATTTCTGGAAGAATAACAGTTTCACGTGCTTCTTTTAGCATCAGGGCATGAGAAGTATTGTTGATGTCTTCAGAAGTACATGCGAAGTGAATAAACTCATTAACAGCATGTAGTTCAGGAATGTCAGCGACTTTTTCTTTCAGGAAATATTCAACGGCTTTTACATCATGGTTAGTCGTACGTTCAATATCCTTGATACGACGAGCATCTGCTTCAGAGAAGTTTGTAGCGAGCTCGTTTAGGAATTGATTTGCCTCTGCGCTGAAAGCTGGTACTTCAGTAATTTCAGTAGTAATAGCAAGTTTTTGGAGCCAACGAATTTCTACGATAGTGCGGTATTTGAGTAGACCGTATTCACTAAAAATTTCGCGTAGCGCAATAGTCTTGCTTCCGTAGCGGCCGTCTACTGGTGAAACAGCAGTCAATGCTGACAGTTCCATGATGTTCTCCTGAATTGAATGTCTAAATGTCGTGAGGTTTATACCAATAACTAATGCAATTGTCACGTATATTGCGCAAACGTTTGCCTAGAGAGGTTTTTTATAGAAATATTCAGCTCATTTTTGCTTGAGCTGAGCTGTTTTTTTTATAATCTTGCCAATAGTATTTGAGCTTGCTCGACCATTTTCTTTCTTCCAAAGATAAGCTGCCGTCTTTTACCACCGACTTGGTGCCACAAAACTGTGCTGCGAATACCCGATAGCAACAGAGCTCTAACTTTATCCTGATTGCTTGTTTGTTGTAAAACAGAGGGAGTACCAGTCACTTGTATTCTAGGGCCTATAGGGCTGATTACATCTAGGTATATACTTGCTAAATTGCTAAGCATTTGGACATCGAGTAACTCAAAATGGCTGAGCTGCCTTTCGATCATTTGGATGCGATCTCCCAGTTGAAACATCGCATCTTTACGTGCTCTTAACTTACGCTCAAGAGCCATCAAACTGATGATGTAGCGAGTAATTTCACTGCCGGATGGCGTGCTGTCTATACCTTTTACTAAGTATTCAAGGCCTATTTTTAAGTTTGATTCTTCACCATAAACGCCCAAAGTATTAACTGGGTTAGTGTTTAAGATAGCTTTTAAAGATGCTTCAAACGCGTCAGAGTCGCAGTGACCATTTTGCGCTACTTGCTGGACAAGCGCCACAGCTTGGCAAATTCCAGCAAATGCAATAGTTCGGTCGTAAAGTGCATTAGTCACAGATATTACTCCTCAAATACGTTGCTTAAATACGTTCTTTAATGATGCCACCGCCGAGACACACATCTCCTTGGTAAAATACTGCTGATTGACCGGGTGTGACAGCAATTTGAGGTTCATCAAAGATGACTTTAATTGTAGTGTCATCGATTGGAATTATGGTGCACGAGATATCAGTCTGGCGATAGCGTGTTTTCACGGAACATTGTTGGGGTGATATGATAGATTGGCGGTTAACCCAATGGAGCTGTGAAGCAATTAAGCCTTGAGACTTTAACAAAGGGTGATCGGCGCCTTGGACAGCAATAAGAACATTCCGTTTCAGATCTTTATCTGCAACATACCAAGGCTCTTCGTTACCATCACCACCTTTTTGGCCTCCTATATGTAACCCCTTTCTCTGACCAAGGGTGTGGTACATTAGGCCTTGATGTTCCCCGATAACATTACCTTCGGGAGTTTCAATCTTACCTGGTTGCGCAGGGAGGTAACGTGACAAAAAGTCAGTAAATTTGCGCTCACCAATAAAACAAATCCCTGTGGAGTCTTTTTTCTTGGCCGTAATGAGGCCTTGTTCTTCTGCTATTTTTCTTACTTCAAGTTTTTCTAGTTCACCTACAGGGAACAGGCTTCGAGCTATTTGCTCGCAGCTTAAGGTATACAAAAAATAACTTTGATCTTTATTGTCGTCTAAGCCCCGCAGCATTTGTATTTCTTCTAGTTTGTCTGAAAAAGTCCGACGCACATAATGGCCCATAGCAATGTAGTCAGCGTCAAGCACTTCATCAGCAAACTCAAGAAAAGCTTTGAATTTTATTTCCTTATTACAAAGGATATCCGGGTTTGGAGTACGGCCAGCCTTATATTCTGCCAGAAAATACTCAAAGACGTTGTCCCAATATTCTGCAGCAAAGTTTATTTTGTGTAGGTGGATGTTTAGTTTGTCACAAACTGCTTGCGCATCTGCTAAGTCTTCAGCGGCAGTACAGTATTCTTCATTGTCATCCTCTTCCCAATTTTTCATAAACAGACCTTCGACTTGATAGCCCTGCTGCTTTAGAAGGTAAGCGGAAACTGACGAGTCGACTCCGCCAGACATGCCAACGATGACTTTCTTTTTACTGTTATCAGTACAGTTCTGAGACATTACTAAACACCACATAAATTAGCTGGAGGCAAATCTTAACAGAAAGCGTTTGAAGGTGACAGGTTCTCGAATCAATTCACAAATCATTTCGATATTTAGTAAAGCTTTTGAACAAATGGCTCAAAAATGGAGAGGATATTAATTGATTATCTCTGAATTACAAAAGCAAACGTTTGCTACGATTGCAGTAGTTGCCGTGTTTGATAGTGCGCGGTAGAATCCAAACCCTTTTTACCTCTTACTCAGAATAAGTTTGTTATGAAGTTCCCAGGTCAACGAAAATCTAAGCACTATTTTCCTGTGCATGCCCGAGATCCTTTGGTTAGCCAGTCTCAACAAAATAAGAAAGTGTCGAGCACTCATATCATAGGTATTGATCAGACTTTGGTTGATATTGAAGCAAAAGTTAACTCGGAGCTTATCGATAGATATATACTGAGTAAAGGCCATTCACTGGTTATCGATGATAATACAGCCGAAGCTTTATATAATGAACTGAAAGAAAATCATTTAATTACCAATGAGCACGCAGGTGGCACTATTGGCAATACATTACATAATTACTCAGTGCTTGCTGATGATCGTTCAACACTTTTGGGTGTGATGAGTCAAGATATTAGAATTGGTAGCTATGGCTTTCGTTATTTGTGCAATACATCAAGTCGTATGGATTTAAACTATTTGCAGGGAGTTGATGGCGCTATCGGAAGATGTTTTGCCTTAATTTCAGATGACGGTGAACGGACATTTGCAATTAGTGAAGGACAGATGAATCAACTTCACGCAAGCAACATTCCGGAGTCTATCTTCAGAACTGCATCTGCATTGGTGCTCACCGCTTATTTGGTTCGTTGTAAAAATGGTGACCCGATGCCAAAGGCTACGATGCAAGCCATTAAGTATGCTAAAAAGTATAGCGTTCCTGTTGTTTTAACTTTAGGTACGAAATTTGTTATTCAAAACGACCCTATCTTTTGGCAGGAATTTTTACGTGACCATGTGAGTGTGGTGGCGATGAATGAAGATGAAGCAGAGGCATTGACTGGTGAATCAGATCCACTTATTGCATCGGATAAAACGTTGGAGTGGGTTGATTTGGTACTATGTACTGCAGGACCAGTAGGTTTATTCATGGCAGGTTACACCGAGGATGCAGCCAAACGAGTAACTTCTTTACCTTTACTCCCAGGCAGTATTGCGGAATTTAACCGTTATGAATTTAGTCGTCCGGCAGAAAAGTCAGCTTGTGAAAATCCAATTAAGGTTTACTCTCATATATCGCCTTATATGGGTGGACCAGAAAAAATTAAAAACACCAATGGAGCAGGGGATGCAGCTCTTTCTGCATTACTGCATGATATGGCGGCAAATAAACACCATAAAGAAAATGTGCCTAATTCTAGTAAGCATGCCCATACTTTTTTGACATATTCATCATTTTCACAGGTATGTAAATATTCTAATCGTGCTAGTTATGAAGTATTAGTTCAACACTCCCCACGTTTATCAAGAGGATTGCCAGAGCGTGAAGATAGCTTAGAAGAAGCTTACTGGGAACGTTAACTTATTGATGATAATAAAAAAGCCTCAAATAATGAGGCTTTTTTATATTATATAATTACATATTTAAAATGTATTTATAAATTTAATTTAATTAGATTAGGAACTGATCTAATGATTTACCTGCATCTAATTTTTCTTGGATTGCAGAAGGTGTACGACCTTGACCAGTCCAAGTTTTTTGTTCACCGTTATTATCTACATACTTATATTTTGCAGGACGAGGGGCACGCTTGGATTTTTGCTTACCTGCCGATTCTCCAGCTAGAGCAGAAATAACCATGTTCTTATCTAGTCCAAGCTGTTTAATTTGATCTGCAATATCTGCCAGCTTAGCTTCTTGCGCTGCTTTTTCAGCAAGCTCTACTTCTTCAGCATCTTTACGCTCAGTGACTACTGTTGATAGTTTATCAAATGCTTCTTCTAGTTGTTCCAGTGTTAGCTCACGAGCAAATGCACGTAGGCTACGAATGTTTAATAAAGTTTTTGTTAGTTCCGACATATAGTTTCTCACTTAATTAAGGAGCCGATGGAATAAATATTAAACCTGTATTATCTTCAATACAATATTTTCCAGTTAAATTCTTATAAAAAGTTATTATTTAATGTCTTAACATTAGAATAATGAGCCCTTTCATATTAACTGATTAAAGTTTGTTACATAAAATATCGAAAATTTTGTGATTATGACAATACTTATTGCCAATAAGTTTCATCAGAGGCTGACACTTATTTACATAAATGTGTTATTTAGTGCTAGCTACTTCGCTGAGAATATCATTATAGCCACAAATCTTCAGCAAATTACTTTTTTACCGTCTATTATTCATATTTTTGTCTGAAAAAACATGAAATAGATACTGATTGCATAATTAACAAAGATGTTTTCTTCATGATTTTATCAAACAGCTTATTATAGCATCAATGTATAAATTGGTAGATATATTCAATATTTATTAAAATTCTAATGTTAATCTCGACAGTCATTCAACTGAATGTGTTGAAATCAACGCTTAGATAAGTACAATAGCTCTACCTAATGCGGTGTTTGACATAATTAACGTTAATTTTTTTGTTGATTTTGGTTTTAAACTTCAGGCATCGCGGTAGAGGCGCAAAATAAATCAGTAAGACTTGTTGGGGTGATGCCAATGGACAAGTATGAAAGGTTGTTTTGCCGAAGTAAGTTTCTATATCAAAAGTGCTTGCTGGGGTTATGCCTGATAAGGGTTAACACTGCCATAGTCTATATTTTTTTAACACTATGGAGCGCTACTGTAGGGCCAAGGCGTAGTATTCTTTCGCCTTTCGCTTTGTTCAACACTAATTGGTCAGGAATACTTCCTTCAATTTGTTTGCAGTAGATCTCTAACCAATCCATTACTGGTTTTTGAAGATCATGAATTTAATTGATTTTGCATCATCTCCTATATCGCTATTGCCACCTTTAGTGGCTTTGAGCTTGGCTATCATTACCCGACATGTACTTTTATCATTGGGGGTTGGCATTGTTCTCGGTGCTACTGTTCTAAACGACTACTCAATAACTAATACAATAAGTTACATGATCTCAACGGTTTCTAACGTATTTGTTGAAGATGGTGGTATAAATACTTGGAATATGAGTATTCTAGCTTTCTTAGTCTTATTAGGCATGATGACCGCTTTACTTACCCTGTCTGGAGGGACTTTAGCCTTTGCTGAATGGGCTCAGTCGAGAGTAAAAAGTAAGCGTGGCTCAAAACTACTTGCTGCCTTTCTAGGCGTTTTTATTTTCGTTGACGACTATTTCAACAGTCTGGCTGTTGGTGCTATTTCTCGTCCCGTTACCGATCGCTTTTATGTTTCTCGTGCAAAACTAGCTTATATACTTGACTCTACTGCGGCACCTATGTGCGTAATTATGCCAGCATCAAGTTGGGGTGCTTATATAATAACGATTATTGGTGGCATCTTAGTTTCACATGGTATTACTGAGTATTCAGCGTTAGGTGCGTATGTCCGTTTGATACCAATGAATTTTTATGCGGTATTTGCGTTGCTAATGGTTTTTGCCGTTGCTTGGTTTGGGCTCGATGTTGGTAAAATGCGTAAACATGAAATTGCAGCGTCGCAAGGTCGTGGGTTCGGTCAAGGACAAGTTGAAGATTTGCAACAGGCTCATGAAATAAATGAAGAATTGGATATAGCCCAAAGTGAGAAAGGTAAGGTTACTGATTTAGTCCTGCCAATCATTTTTCTTATCATCTCTACAGTCGCATCAATGTTGTATACGGGTGGGCAATCTCTAAGTGCTGATGGTAAAGAATTTACTGTTCTTGGCGCATTTGAAAACACAGATGTTGGAGCGTCATTAGTTTATGGTGGCCTGGCTGGGTTAACTTTTGCTCTATTCACGGTTTTCAAACAAGGTATTGCTTTGGGAGAAGTATCTCGTACCTTATGGATAGGCGCTAAATCCATGTTTGGTGCGATTCTGATACTGATATTTGCTTGGACGATAGGTTCAATTATCGGAGATATGAATACTGGTAAGTATCTATCGACACTCGCACAGGGCAATATTGCTGCTCACTGGTTACCGGTAATTCTTTTCCTTCTCGCTGGACTGATGGCCTTCTCTACAGGAACGTCTTGGGGAACATTCGGTATTATGTTACCGATTGCAGGAGATATGGCTGCGGCGACAGAGATAAGTTTAATGTTACCTATGTTAAGTGCAGTGCTAGCTGGTTCAGTGTTCGGTGATCATTGTTCACCGATATCAGACACAACTATCCTATCGTCTACTGGTGCACGTTGTGATCATATCGATCATGTATCTACTCAGTTACCATATGCTTTGTCTGTCGCTGCAGTTTCAAGTGTTGGCTTTATATCATTAGGAATGACGTCATCCATCGGTATCTCACTTGCCATTTCCTCTGTAGCTTTCCTTGCAGTATGTGTCTTGCTCTCCTCACTGTCTAAATCTAAGATGGCGAGTTGTGCTGATTCTTAAGCATACTCAGTTTTAAAGGGAGCAAATGCTCCCTTTTTATTTGTCCTATACAAATTTGAAAAATCTTTATTTTTTAGTTGAAAAATAATTTATCCTTGGTTAATGTGGTTACCAAGCAAGCCAATTGAATAATATATAAGTATGCGTAATTTTGTAATGAACATTCATCACCATCATCACCCAATATAGTCTTTCGGGAGATGTACGCATATCCGGGAGACGAGACGCTCCCGGTGGAATAAATCGCTAAAACAAGATTTTAACCCTCGGGAGAGTAATACTTCCGAGGGTTTTTTGATTTTAATGATTTGAGATTAGTTTTATACAGGGAGACAAGTAATGACAACACAGCGTTTGAGAATTGCGATTCAAAAAAAAGGCCGTTTAAGTAAAGAATGCCAAGAGTTACTAAAAAAGTGCGGGGTGAACTTTAATATCATGGGTGAACGACTAGTCGTTCATTCTTTGAACATGCCGATTGATCTTCTTCTCGTTCGTGATGACGATATACCCGGCCTTATTATGGATGGTGTTGTGGACCTTGGGTTTATTGGTGAAAATGAACTTGAAGAAGTACGTTTAGATCGCAAAGCACTTGGTGAGCCTTGTGAGTTTATTCCACTTCGACGACTTGATTTTGGTGGCTGTCGCCTATCTATTGCACTAGATAAAGATGAGGAATATAACGGCCCTCAGGATCTTGCAGGAAAACGAATAGCCACCACCTATCCTCAACTTCTTAAGGCTTACATGGATGAACAAGGGGTTACATTTTCCACCTGTATGTTGACTGGTTCAGTAGAAGTTGCGCCACGTGCTGGATTAGCAGATGCAATTGCAGATCTTGTTTCCACAGGAGCGACTCTAGAAGCGAATGGCTTGAAAGAAGTAGCCGTAATTTTTCAGTCAAAAGCGACACTGATTCAACGGACTGGTGATTTTGACCTGGATAAAATGGCATTAATAGAAAAGCTGCTCACTCGGATGCAAGGTGTACAGCAAGCAAAAGAATCCAAATATATTATGCTACATGCACCTATAGGTCAGCTTGAACAGGTGAAAGCATTACTTCCTGGTGCGGAGGATCCCACGGTTCTTCCACTATCGTCGGACAAAGAAAAAGTAGCGATACACCTCGTTAGTACTGAAAACCTGTTCTGGGAGACCATGGAACAGCTCAAGGAATTAGGGGCCAGCTCGATTCTAGTTCTACCAATTGAAAAAATGATGGGGTAGGTATAATGAAAACCGTCGTTTGGCAATCTTTGAGTGAGTCGCAGCAAGACTCCATTTTGAAACGTCCTGCAATGCTTGAAGGTGCAAACATCACCGCGACAGTTTCTGACGTAATTGTACAAGTTAGAAAGGGTGGTGATGCGGCTTTGTTATCACTTACCGAGCAATTTGATCGTATTAAACCAAAATCAATACGTGTTTGTTCTACTGATATTGACCAAGCTTCAGAGCGACTTTCGACAAATATGAAAGTGGCGCTTATGCAAGCTTATGAAAATATCTCTAAGTTTCATAAAGCACAAAAGCCTCAGCCGATTAAAGTTGAAACTCAAGTTGGTGTTGTTTGTGAACAGGTAACACGCCCAATTCAAACAGTGGGTTTATATATTCCAGGTGGTAGTGCACCGTTACCATCAACAGTTTTGATGCTTGGTGTACCGGCTAAAATTGCAGGTTGTCGTAAAGTTGTTCTTTGTTCTCCCCCACCTATTGCAGATGAGATCCTTTATGTTGCCAAACTTTGTGGTATTGATGAAGTATACAATATAGGAGGTGGTCAAGCTGTGGCTGCGATGGCTTACGGGACAGAAACAGTGTCTAAAGTCGATAAGGTCTTTGGCCCTGGAAATGCCTATGTAACTGAAGCAAAGCGTCAGGTGAGTAATGATTTTCGTGGTGCTGCGATTGATATGCCTGCGGGTCCATCAGAGGTGCTTGTTATTGCAGACGAAACAGCGGATTCCGATTTTATCGCAGCCGACTTGTTAAGTCAGGCGGAGCATGGCCCAGATTCTCAAGTGATACTCGTAACACCTTCACCTATCATTGCAGATCAAGTTACCGATGCGATTAAACGTCAACTCAAACAACTATCGCGCGCAACTATTGCTGAGCAAGCTCTAGCTTCAAGTCTAGTCATTATCTCAGAATCTTTAACTCAAGCAGTTTCAATTTCAAATTACTACGGCCCTGAGCACTTAATTGTCCAAACAAAGAACCCGCGCGAGCTCCTTCCTTTACTAGATAACGCAGGTTCAATCTTTTTAGGCGAGTGGTCTCCAGAGTCCGCAGGAGATTATGCATCAGGAACAAATCACGTTCTGCCAACTTATGGTTATACGCGTACACACTCAAGCCTCAGTTTGGCCGATTTTTCTAAGCGAATGACGGTTCAAGAGTTGTCTGCCGAGGGTTTACAAAACCTAGCTTCGACTGTGGTAACAATGGCAGAAGCTGAAGGGTTAGATGCGCATAAGCGTGCAGTGACTATTCGAGTCGACAAGTTAAATTTGAAAGGATAAAGACAGTGGAAAAGTTAGCAAGAAAACGAGTCCAAACGCTTACACCATATTTATCGGCTCGCCGGATTGGAGGCACTGGAGACATGTGGTTAAATGCCAATGAATCACCATTCGATAATGAATACAGAACTAATTTCACCCGCCTTAACCGTTATAGTGAATGTCAGCCACATGAGTTGATATCTTCCTACGCAGCTTATGCCGGTGTAGGAAAGGAGCAAACTTTAGTTTCCCGTGGTGCAGATGAAGGCATTGAGTTGTTGATACGAGCATTTTGTGAGCCGAGCGAGGATGCAATTTTATACTGCCCACCTACTTATGGCATGTACTCAATTAGTGCTGAAACTAATGGTGTTGAGCAAAAAATGGTACCACTAACGTCTGATTGGCAGCTTGATTTGTCAGGTATTGAAGCCAATCTTGATAAGGTTAAACTCGTTTTTGTGTGTTCACCAAATAACCCCACGGGGAATCTAATTAAGCGTGAAGATATAGTCTCTTTACTCAAGCTAACGAAAGATCGTGCAATTGTAGTCATGGATGAAGCTTACATCGATTTTTGTCCAGAATCATCAACGGTTGATTTGCTTGGTCAATACCCTAATTTGGCAATTTTACGTACTTTGTCGAAAGCTTTTGCGCTTGCTGGTCTGCGTTGCGGATTTACGCTTGCGAATGAAGAGATAATTAATATTTTACTTAAAGTTATCGCACCGTATCCAGTACCCATTCCAGTTGCAGATATTGCTATACAAGCGTTATCACAAGCTGGTTTAGCCCGAGCTAAGTTCCAAGTGCTCGATTTGAACGCCAACCGTGCTTATATGCAGGTAGGGCTTTCGATGATCCCTGACTTAGAGGTTTTTGAAGGTTGGGGTAACTATTTATTGGTTAAATTCCCTGATGGTGATGCTTTTTTCAAAGCAGCTTGGGACACTGGTATCGTCTTGCGTAATTCACCAATTAAGAATTGTGTACGAATTAGTGTAGGTAATCGTGAAGAGTGCGAGAAAACACTTGGTTTTATAAGAAATTACTACTCATAAGTAGTCATGAATTCATTGCACTCACACAAGAGTGAGTGCTAAAAATTGTAATAAGGAAGTTCGAGTGAGCAAACAGCAAAAAATTCTTTTTATTGACCGTGATGGTACTTTAATTGTGGAGCCGCCAAGTGATTTTCAAGTCGATCGTTTAGATAAATTAAAACTAGAGCCATTCGTCATACCAAGCTTATTATCCTTGCAAGACGCAGGGTATAGACTTGTTATGGTGACGAACCAAGATGGTTTAGGTACAGACAGTTACCCACAAAAAGATTTCGATGCGCCACACAATATGATGATGGAAATTTTCGAGTCTCAGGGTGTGATGTTTGATGATATACTGATTTGCCCGCATTTTGAAGAAGATAACTGCTCATGCCGCAAGCCTATGCTTGGGTTGGTAAAAAAATACCTGCAAGCAGGTAGAGTCGACTTTCAAAACTCTGCGGTCATTGGTGACCGTCACACGGATCTTCAATTGGCGGAAAATATGGCCATTCGAGGTATTCAATACAATCCAGAGACCATGTGTTGGAAGCAGATTTTAAAAGATTTGACTGTAAAAGCACGCATTTCAAATGTGCTGCGTACCACCAAAGAAACGGACATTACAGTCACGGTCAATCTTGATCAGCAAGGTGGTAATGATATCTCAACTGGCTTAGGTTTTTTTGATCATATGCTGGATCAAATCGCGACGCATGCTGGTTTTCAGATGGTGTGTAAAGTTGAAGGCGATTTGCACATTGATGATCACCACACAGTTGAAGATACTGCTTTAGCACTCGGTCAGGCGCTAAAAGAGGCGTTAGGTGATAAGCGTGGGATCGGCCGTTTTGGTTTTAGCCTACCGATGGATGAATGTTTAGCACAATGTGCGCTTGACTTATCTGGCCGCCCTTACCTAAAGTTTGATGCCAAATTTAGCCGCGAACAAGTCGGTGACCTATCCACTGAGATGGTTGTGCACTTCTTCAGATCTTTAACTGACACATTAGCATGCACGCTGCATCTTTCTTCTTGTGGCGATAATGATCACCACATTATTGAAAGTCTTTTTAAAGCCTTTGGTCGAGCATTACGCCAAGCCGTGAAAGTTGAAGGTACTGAGCTACCAAGCAGTAAAGGCGTTCTTTAAAGGAGAGTATTGCAGTGACTGAACAGAAAGTCGTCATTATAGATACAGGCTGTGCCAATGTGTCTTCGGTGAAATTTGCTATTGAGCGTTTGGGTTATAAAGTAACTATTTCAAAAGACCCACAAATGGTGTTATCAGCGGATAAGCTATTTCTACCAGGCGTTGGTACCGCAAGTGAAGCGATGAAAAACTTAGCAGAACGCGATCTTATCTGTTTGGTTAAACAAGTAGAGCAACCGTTACTAGGTATTTGTCTGGGTATGCAGCTTTTGGGTAAGGTGTCGCAAGAGAAAGGTAACAAAGCAGATGATCGAGTCGAGTGCCTCGGGCTTTGTGATGGTGAGGTAGAACGACTTCAAGCGGGCGATTTACCGCTACCTCATATGGGTTGGAATACGGTGTCCGCAGAAATAGGCAACCCGCTGTTTAAAGGTATTGAAGAGGGGGAATATTTTTACTTTGTGCACAGCTTTGCAATGCCAGTCGGTGAAGACACTATCGCGCAATCTACTTACGGGAATCCGTTTACGGCAGCGGTTCAAAGTGGTAACTACTACGGTGTGCAGTTTCATCCGGAGCGTTCGTCAAGAGCGGGTGCCAAGCTTATTCAAAACTTCTTAGAACTATAAAAGGATTTAGTGTGATTATTCCAGCTCTTGATTTAATTGAAGGCCAAGTGGTTCGCCTTTATCAAGGTGATTACGGCCAAGTAACCGAATACAAAGTCGATCCAGTAGAGCAGTTCAACGTATACCACCAAGCTGGTGCAAACTGGCTTCACTTAGTCGATTTGACTGGTGCGAAGGATACGGCTGCCCGGCAGCTTGATCTTATTGCAAAATTACTCGCAAGTACGCCAGCCAATATTCAAATTGGTGGTGGGGTGAGGACGGAACAAGATGTGATTGATTTACTAGAAGCGGGAGCGCAGCGCGTTGCTGTTGGCTCTACTGCGGTAAAACAACCAGATCTAGTAAAAGGCTGGATGGAAAAATATGGCGCTGAAAAAATCGTTCTAGCGCTAGACATCAACATTGATCAAGACGGAATACGTAATGTTGCAATTTCTGGCTGGCAAGAAGATTCTGGTATTACCATTGAAGCTTTGATCAACGATTTCTTAACCGTTGGGCTAAAACATGTGCTCTGTACTGACATCTCACGTGATGGCACGTTAGAAGGCTCAAACGTTGAGCTTTATGTTGATCTATGCCAGCAGTATCCACAGGTACAGTTCCAGTCTTCTGGCGGTATTGGTTCATTAGCAGATATTGAAGCATTAAAAGGTAGTGGGGTTGCTGGCGTGATTGTTGGTAGAGCGCTTCTTGATGGTAAGTTTACAGCGAAGGAGGCATTGGTATGCTGGCAAAGCGAATAATTCCATGCCTTGATGTACGCGATGGACAAGTAGTGAAAGGTGTTCAATTTCGCAATCACGAAATTATTGGTGATATCGTACCCTTGGCTAAACGGTATGCTGAAGAAGGAGCCGATGAACTGGTTTTTTACGACATTACCGCATCAAGTGATGGTCGTGTGGTAGATAAGAGCTGGGTGGAGAGAGTTGCTGAGGTGATTGATATCCCATTCTGCGTCGCTGGAGGTATTAAATCAGTACAGGATGCAGCACGTATCCTTAAGTTTGGGGCTGACAAAGTCTCTATTAATTCTCCGGCATTAGCAAACCCAGAATTGATCACTGAACTTGCGGATAAATTTGGCGTTCAATGTATTGTCGTTGGAGTTGACTCATACTACGACAAAGACACAGGAAAGTATCAGGTTTATCAGTTTACTGGCGATGAGGAACGTACCAAAGCGACCAAATGGCAAACGTGTGATTGGGTGCAAGAAGTGCAGAACCGCGGTGCAGGGGAAATTGTATTAAATATGATGAACCAAGATGGAGTTCGTAATGGGTACGATATCGAACAACTAAATATGGTACGAAAAATATCTAAAGTACCGCTTATCGCGTCAGGTGGTGCTGGTGCAATGGAACATTTTGCACAAGCGTATCAGCGAGCAAATGTTGATGGTGCTTTGGCTGCATCCGTATTCCATAAACAGGTCATCAATATTGGTAAATTGAAACAATATTTAACACAACAGGGTATCGAGGTGCGATTATGAACTTCAAAGCAGGCGAAGTCAGGTTGCTGGCTGAGCGAATTAACTGGGAAAAAGTGGATGGTCTAGTGCCTGCTATTGTGCAAGATTTCCAATCGAGCCAAGTGCTGATGATGGGATACATGAACCACGATGCATTGGAAAAAACTTACGAAACTGGTCAAGTGACGTTTTTCTCTCGCACCAAAGAACGTCTGTGGACTAAAGGAGAGTCCTCAGGCAATGTATTACAGCTCGTTAATATGTCTCTGGATTGCGATAATGATACCTTACTTATCAAAGTTAATCCGATTGGTCCTACATGTCATTTGGGAAATACCTCTTGTTGGAATGACGATCCTAAAGAGCAGTCGCAAATGGTGTGGCTTAGCCAACTAGAACAGTTGCTTGCTTCGAGAAAAAAAGCCGACCCAGAATCATCCTATACTGCTAGCCTTTATGCTCGTGGTACCAAGCGTATTTCACAAAAAGTGGGTGAAGAAGGTGTTGAAGTTGCACTTGCGGCAACATCGGGGGATAAGGCTGAGTTAGTCTGTGAGTCGGCAGATTTGGTGTACCATTTGCTGGTGTTACTTCAAGATCAGGGACTTTCGCTGAATGATGTTATCAACAAATTAAAACAGCGACATAACTAGCTAAATTCGTTACCTAATCTACTTATGTGGTGACAAGATCACTGATTTTAGGCTATTTACCTTCTGTACATAGTATTGTCGAATGGAAGGTAAATAGTGATTATTTAATATTTTCTACTAACTGACACTTATAATACTAATAAATCAGAGCCTATAATTGCCTTAAGCGTTTATCGAGAAAGAGATAATGAGAAACTACTTAAAGGCAGCTCCACTTTTGACAAGACTTGTTCTCACGTCTATTTCATTTGTTCTACCTGTAGTGCTTGGCACTATTCTTCTGTTTGTTTTGGCTCAGAATAGCTTACAGCGTGAAATGAATCGTTCTCTTGAATCTGGAGTGGTATTACTTGATAGACTTCTTTGGAATGCAGATGCCGCTGCTCAGCGCGCGTATCCATATACTCAAGGGCAATGTGATGAGGTTTTACCATACATTCGAGATTTAGTGGTGATCATTCCAGATGTCAGGATGATCACTCTTATTAAAGATGGGAGAATATATTGCAGTTCTTTACTTGGAAAGGTCGATACTCCATTACCAGACTATAAGTTAGTGGATAATTCCCTGGTTCTTATGCCAAGTTCTCCGATAACGCCTAAAGAATCGGCTCTGAGTTTTGTCATGACGAATGGAGAGATTAGCGTTGCGTCTTCCATCTCTGGATATTATTTAAAAAACATTTTGACCTTGACTAGTCAGGAAAAAATGATTCACTTACAAATTGGTGAAACATGGATAGATAAAACAGGCCATGTTAGTACTAGCCCAATCAAGAGTACCTTAAGAGTTAATTCTAAGCATTATGCTTATTCTTTGAGTGTGTGGCTTTCAGGAGATGAATATGTAGATTTTATGGTCTCTCATAAGCAATCGGCAATGATTATTTTGATTGGGTTTTGTGCGGTAATGGCTTGGTATACGTACTGGATCACTGGTAAGCCTGAATCAATGAAAGACAAAATTAACCGAGCCATTTACAACAAAGAGTTCGTTCCCTACGTTCAGCCATACGTCGATAGTGATTACAATATTGTTGGCGCGGAAGTACTAATGCGTTGGAATGATCCTCAGGAAGGCCTCGTACGACCTGATCTTTTTATCCCATTAGCGGAAGAGTCGGGATTGATTATCCCCATGACTAAATTGATTATGGCTCAGGTAGGGGAACAACTATCGTTACACCAAGATTTGTTGGGAGAAGGGTTTACTGTCTCATTTAATATTTCGGCAAAGCATTGTATTAACTCCGACCTACTTGAAGATAGCCTGAGCTTTCTCAAAGCTTTTTCACCGGGTAAAGTTCGCTTGTGCTTAGAGCTTACAGAAAGAGAGCTAATAGAAAATACCAAGGAAGCTCAAAATTTATTTACGGCATTACATGAAAACAATATTCAGTTAGCAATTGACGATTTTGGTACCGGGCATTCGAGCTTGCGATATTTGCATCAGTTTCGCTTTGATGTGTTGAAAATCGATCAAAGTTTCATTCGTATGATTGGTAACGACTCTGTATCTGCCCATATCGTTGAAAACTTGTTGGATTTAGCCTCTCGACTTGGAATGAACACAGTGGCCGAAGGGGTAGAAACACTTGAGCAGGTCGAATATCTTGCTCAGCATAAAGTTCACTTCCTTCAAGGTTATTATTTTGCTAAGCCTATGCCAATTAAAGAGTTTATCGATTCAATATCCAAGCAATCGTAAACAGGTGTACTATTACATTTCAAATACAAAGTAGTATGTATAACCAACCACTAGTGCTGGAATTGCGGAATACAGAGTTGCTACCAGCGCAGCCTTTGGTGCTAGTGCAATTGCAGGGAATAGAGCATCACCATCATTTGAAATCGCATTAGCTAATTGGGTTGAAAGTGGCACAGCCCCTGATATATACAAGCTAGTGACAAGTATTTGAGGGCCACACCCAGGAAGGATCCCCACGGCAAGCCCAACTAAAGGCATCCATACCCCCCAGCCAGAAAAAGCGCTGACAAGATCAATATCGCCAATGGCTGTTAATAGCTCAAAGGACATGAATGCTAAGATTACCCAGGCTGTAACAAAGTTGGTGTCTTGAGCAGCTTTCTGCAATGGGTGTGAAGTGATGTTTTTTGCATCCTCAGAAACGGTAGAACGGTAATCTTTTATTTCTTTTGTTAATGACCATAGGAGCATACTAATCACGATTAACACGGCCCCAATCCATTCTACAGTTTCAGCAGGAAGCACCAGCAATTGGTTGATATCAACTTGAAAGGATCCTAAGAAAGCGACTATTGTGGCGGGAATGATAAGCCATTTCCAAAATGCACCTTGGAGGTTAATGGCCTTTTTCTCGAAGTTACTCTGTGGGTTGGGATCTGACTGACAAGTATACTTATTTTCAGACGCATCTCTGGTTTTGGGGCGTAAAAAACTGTCTGGATGGATAGCATTGACTGCCCAGCCTGTTATACACCCTATGACAATACCAGTTGCGACGACGAGTACGCCCACATCGGGCTTACTTGCGAGAAGCAAAAAGGCAGCATCGCCCATTGTTGAAGTTAATACGGCGACTATAGCTCCAAACCCAACTCTGCCACTGACAAATTGAGTTGTCACTATAATAGCGCCTCCGCATCCGGGAAGGGCACCGAGCAGTGATGCAAACAAAACTTGGTAATTACGAGAGCTTTGATAGAGGTTGACTATCTTGTTGTCTTTATTCATCCAAAGAGAAAGGTAATGATAGATAGCAAGAGTAAAAGCGACATAGGCAGAAACAGCCCAAAAGGCATCAGAAAGCGTTGTTACTGTTAAGGCTCGAGAAGATTCATTAAGTATTAATGCGATGAGAGTGGCAGGTAACAGGAGTCTTTTGTATGCAGGACGAAACTGAGAGAATTTAAGCCAGCTGGGTATAGAGAAGGAGAGTCGAATCGAATTCATTATTTACTAAATCTAAATGATAATGGTTATCAATTTAGTTTTGTGTGCCACTATTTGCAACCAAAATTTGTGATTTAGCTATTTATTTTTTCTAACCCATGACAAATTTCAAAATTCAGGTAAAGTATCTGGCTTTGTGAGTAATTGCCCAGTATGGGTTTATTGAAGTCGTATAGGAAAAAAGATGATTCTAGTTGTAGGTCACAAGAACCCTGATAGTGACAGTATTTGTAGTGCCTTAGTGGCAACCGAATTACTTAACGCGCGTGGTGTTGAAGCCATGCCGATTCGTCAAGGTGAAATCAACCGCGAAACTCAGCATATTCTTGATGTTGCTGGAGCAGAGCTGCCAGAGCTTCGCACCTCTGTAGCAGGAGAAAAAATCTGGTTAGTTGATTATTCTGATCTTGCTCAAGCACCGGATGATGTGGCTGAAGCAGAAATCTTGGGTATAGTTGATCACCATAGATTGGGTGATGTGATGACCATTAACCCAATGGAAGCTTGGATTTGGCCTGTTGGTTGTACCAACACTATCCTGTTCAACATGTTTAAAATTGAAGGCCATGAGATTTCACCAAAAATAGCTAAGCTGATGATGTCGGCTATTTTGTCTGATACTGTTGGTTTTGCTTCACCAACATGTACACAAAAAGACAAAGATGCAATCGAAGAGCTGGCTAAAATCGCCGATGTATATGATATCGATGCTTTCATTAAAGACTTGCTGGTTGCGAAAACCAATATTGAAGGACTCTCTGCTGCACAATTGGTAGAGAAAGATCTCAAGGGCTACCCATTTAATGGTCGTGACGTTGTTGTTGGCCAGGTTGAACTCGCTACACTAGAGCAAGTTGACGATATGATTGCTGCATTGGAATTGGATCTAGAACGTCGATGTGCTGAAGAGAATCTAGCCTTTGCAGCCGTTATGTTGACAGATATTACAACGGCAAAAACCCGTCTATTATACAGAGGCGAGTGGGCAGAAAAGCTGACCAAGCATGAGCGTGACGGTATGCTTATGATGGAAAATACTCTGAGTCGTAAGAAGCAAGGCTGGCCTTGGCTTCAAACTGAGCTAGTTTAAGCGATTCGGTCATTGGTCATAACACCCACTTTAACGTGGGTGTTTTATTGAAGGAATAAGTAAATGTCGCAACCACTCTCACAGCAAGAGATAGAATCTGTGCTGAAAATGCGTGAAGATGAACGATTTAATTACACAGTAAACGAAATCGCTACTCACAAAAATGTTTGGATTCTCACCGACGAGCATGGGTGTGTAATGCTAAATACAGAAGATGAAGATTGTGTACCAATCTGGCCGCATCAAGAGTTTGCTAATCAATGGGCTAACGGGGATTGGGAACACTGTAAAGCCGAATGTATTTCCACCGCAAAGTGGTTTAGCCGTTGGACTCATGGCCTTGAAGATGATGAGTTGTCAGTTGTGGTCTTTCCAAACCACAATGAAGAAGGGTTGGTGCTTTTTCCAGAAGAATTTGAGTTAGAGTTAAAAAAGGCCGATAAAAAGCAAAAGCGTTAGCTTGCTCTAAATACTGGATAAATATCAATACCCAACAAGTTGAAATAATTCTGTCGACTTAGCTATAGTAATCGCTTGAGTTAACACACCTTGGAGCTGATAGCGGCTAAGTATGGCATCGACGGCTTGTTGAGTTTGAGCTAGGTCCATGCCAGACTTTAATTCCGGCTCGTAGAGCATTTTTAATAAAATAACATCTAGGGGTGAGAGCAAATTCTCAGGTGTTTCATCATTAAAAATGGATGGGTAAGCCGCATTTGTATCATTTGGAAGTCCCATTGTTTGTGTGATTTCTTCTACAATACATGCAAGTAGCTTCCCATGTTCCCTTGCTTGGTCAACAGGGATGATGATGACTGCAGAATCAATTTCATTGGTTACTTTATTTGTTTGATAGCCAGCCTTACATATTGCCCCATGAGTGTATTTTAGAGCACTTGCCCCGAGTTCTTTTTCAATCTCAGCTTCCCATTTTGATTTTTGGGTATAGATCCACACAATATTTGCATTTTCTCGTTTTGTGACTCGTTTGATTGAATGTCCAGTGATGGTAGATAAATCTCTCAGGTGGGTATTGGTTAATTGATCATGCAGAGCTTGGTCAGCAACTTTATGCTGTATCCAAACTTTAATCGGTTTCTCCCATTTAGTGAGATGCCGAGTTTCTTGAGAATACTCATTTTTTAGCGCAACTTCTAAAAAAGCCTGTTTGACAAAGTTCGGGTCTAGCCAAGTTTGTGTTGAAGCAGAACTACTTTTAGCCATACTAAAATTGAGTAGGAGGCCTGTCGCTATCCATAGCATACGGTTTTTCATGTGCTTAATCTTGCTACCTGAAGCAGGTTGCTTTATTAAAGTGGCTTTCAACCAGTCGTTGAGTAATCACATTGGCTGGACAGGTTAAGATTTGTTGAGTCTCTCCAGCTTCTACTACTTGACCATCGTGCATCACCATGACTTTATCGGTAATATGTTTCACCACACCTAAATGTTGTGATACATAAATAAATGATACTCCCATTTCTTCTTGCAGTTCTAAGAAGAGGTTAATGATCTGGGAACGCATTGCCATATCTAAGCCATTAAGTGCCTCATCAGCCACAATAACGGAAGGTTGTAAAATTAATGCACGTGCGAGGCATATTCGTTGCTTTTGTCCGGCAGCCAACATTTGAGGATAAAAATAAGCGTGCTCGGGAAGTAAGCCAACTTTAAGCAATACATTTTTCACTCTTGACATCCGTGCCTCTGGCGTCATTTCTGTATTTCGTTTAAGCGGCCCTTCAAGAATGCGCCCAATTTGGAGGCGTGGATTGAGTGAAGTATTAGGGTCCTGAAAAATCATTCGAATCAACTTACACCGGGTGGAGTAATCTTGGTGCTCTAATCGTTCGCCATTTACTTTTATCTCACCTTTTGTTGGTTCGATTACACCAGCCAACATTCGCGCCAGAGTCGACTTACCTGAGCTATTTTGACCAATTAAACCTAGGGTTTGCCCAGCTTCTAATGTAAAACTGACTGGCTTAACAGCTTGGTAGACTTTTTTATGAAATAACCCTGACCTAGTGGCAAAAGTTTTGCTTAACTCGTTGACTTCCAGCAATGAACTCATACTTTATTCTTCTCCATATTTAGAGGGAAATGGCAGGCGAATTTGTGAGTTTTTACTCGGTTCGTTTTGGGCATTTCGACGCATTGGCGTTGTGCGTATGGGCAGCGAGGTCCAAGCCTACATCCAATAGGTAAGTGCTGAAGTGGTGGAATCGTTCCAGGTAAAGATTCCAACTTTTGTTTATGGGGAATTTTTTCGCTGAAATCTGGCATAGCTTTAAGCAGAGCGACAGTATATGGATGTTTGGGTTGGCCGAGAATTTTTTTTGTGTCTGCTGATTCAACAGACTGCCCGCAGTACATGACGGTAATTCTGGTCGCCCATTGCGTTATCGTCGTGAGATCATGGCCTATCAGCATGATTGAAGTGTTGTTGATTTGATTCATACGGCTGAGTAAGCGTAAGATTTGTGATTGCGTTATAGGATCGAGATCATTTGTTGGCTCATCAGCAATCAGTAATTTGGGCTTTGCAGCTATTGCCATTGCAATCATGATCATTTGGCATTCACCGTCAGTCAGTTCGTACGGGTAGCTCGACATAATTTCAACATGATTTTTTATGCCGACTTTATGAAGCAGAGTAATGGCTTGTTTTTTACGCCACTTAAAGCGTTCCCACCATTTACCTGAGAATGAGTGAGAGGGTATGGATTCAATTAGCTGGCTACCTACTTGCTCTGAGGGATCTAAACAGGTTGAGGGTTCTTGGAATATCATTGCGATATCTCTCGCAATGACACGGCGACGTTCTTTTGGTGTGAGTTGCAACAAATCAATATTGCCCAAACGCATTCTGTCAGCCGTCACTTTCCAATTTTCTTTACAGACACCTACAATAGCTTTGGCAACGAGACTTTTACCAGAGCCTGATTCACCAACCAAACCACGAATCTCACCTTCATTCATCGTTAGGCTCATTCGATCTACCGCTTTCATTAACCCCTGTGGTGTCTCGATTTCAATAGTTAAGTGACGAATATCCAGTAGTGGCATTATTCTATCCCCGCATTGAGGGCTTGACGAACTCCTTCGCCGACAAGGTTAATCACGATGACGGTAAACATAATTGCTAGCCCTGGTAAAGTGACAGTCCAAGGTGCAAGGTAAATAAGTTCTACAGAGTCACCGAGAACGGCACCCCATTCAGTGCTAGGGGCTTGGGCTCCTAACCCAAGAAAACCTAGTGCAGTAATATCTAAAACAGCAATAGAAAGTGCGAGGGTTACCTCTGCTGCAATGACGACAAGGATGTTGGGTAGAATAGAGTTCCAAAGAAGATAAAAATCATTTGCACCATCGAGGCGTGCGGCAATGATGTAATCTTTTTCAACTTCTGTGTGTACAGCAATATATATGGAACGAACAAATCGAGGGATTAAGGCCAAACCTATCGCGAGTAAGATATTGAATTCACCAAAACCGAGGAAAGCGACAAATATGATTGCTAGAAGGAGCGAAGGAATTGACATTATGGTGTCGAGCAGGTGGTTGAGTACACTGGATAATAAACCCTTTGTCATCCCCGCTAGGATACCGATTAAACAGCCTACTATTGTTGCGACAAACGCAATGATCACAGCCGCCCCAAATGTTAACTGAGACCCTACTATCAGGCGTGATAAAATATCTCGCCCTAAATCGTCAGTACCAAGGAAATAATCAACCGTCCCTGCTTGATTCCATGATGGCGGAATAAGCAGCTCCCCAGTCTGAGCTTGTGGGTCGTGAGGAGTGATCCAAGGTGATGTTAATGTTATAACGATAACTATACCTAAACACCAGAGGCCAAACATAGCAAGGCCATTTGAGCGATAGCTACGCCAAAAGCGCTCAAATTGAGTAGGTACGCGCTCTTCCTGATAAATATTATCGGTTAGCATACCATTCCTTCCTTACTAATGGATTCACCATAGCGCCTAATAAATCCGAAAGTATATTTGCAGTAAGTACCAATGTAGCAACTACCATTACCCCAGCTTGAATTGAGACATAATCTTCGTTGGATAACGCATCCAGCAGCCATCGACCAATCCCCGGCCAGTTGAATATTGACTCTGTAATAATTGCCAATGTTAACATGCTCGATAGCTGTACACCGATCTTAGGTATGATAGGAGGGATTGCATTCCTTAATACGTGCTGGGTAACGATTTCATGAGTGGCGAGACCTTTTATTTTTGCAGCACGGATATAGTTTTGACTCATCACTTCAGCGACAGAAGCTCGCATTAAGCCAATCACTTGTGTTGTCGGTGTGAGTGCGAGTACTAAGCAAGGTAAAATTAGATGCTCAAGCACGCTTTGAAGTGCATGTGCTCGATATTCTCCTTGAGTCAAAGAAGCATCGAGGATGGCAAATCCCGTGAAATGGTCGATTTCGTATAAAAGATCATACCGTCCTGCTACTGGGAACATCTCAAAATGAAATGAAAATGCCATGATCATCAATAGTGCAACCCAGAAAATAGGAGCGGAATAACCGGACATTGAAGTGAATGAAATAGCGGTATCAATCCATTTCCCCTGTTTCATTCCAGCCAGTGTACCAATCGGAATACCGACTAAGAGAGAGAAAACAAAAGCAATAAGGCAAAGTTCTAATGTGGCTGGAAATACGACTGCTAGCTCACTTGATATAGGAACACCATTTTTAGTCACGCCAAAATTTAGGTGCATTAATTCGCCTATGTATGTCATCCAACCTTGCCAAAAGCTTTCAACAAGCCATGGAGAGTCGGGATCTAACCTAAGTAGGCTAAAGCCGACCATAGACAGTATTAACAAAGTAATAATAAATAAGTTGATACGCTTAAGTGTGTAGAGAAACATTATTTTATCCTCTCCACCGTATCGAAAGGTTGTACGTTAAATGGGCTAACTTTAAACCCCTTTAAAGAAGAATCGAAAGCTTGAAACTGCATTCCATGGCTAAGTGGAATAACAGGAAATTCTTCGTTGAGAATATTTTGAGCTTGTTTGTATAAATTGAGTCGATAGCGCGGTTTATCGACCTCAAGGGCAAGATCAAGTAGAAAATCGAAATCTGCGTTGCACCAACTGGACACATTCAAGCCAACTTTTTTGGAGTCGCAGGACAACAAAGGTCGCAGAAAATTGTCTGGATCGCCTGTATTAGCAATCCAACCAGTGAGGTATAAGTCAACATGTTGGTTGTTTGCGACGTTAGAACGGTCGAAGCGATCGTCTGTCAGTAAATTCAAAGTTATACCTATATTGGCAAAATTTGCTTGAATTAATTCGGCGGTTTTTCTTGGGCTAGGGTTGTAGGCTCTTGGTTCTAATGGTACCGACATAGTTAACTCTAGCCCTTTATCAAATCCAGCTGCTTTCATCAAGGCGATAGCATAATTCCTGTCATAGCGAATTTGAACGTTGTCTTTTAGATAAGCCCAAGAGTTTGGTGGCAATACTGAATAAGCTTGGCTGCCAGTTCCGTAATAGACTGATTCAAGGATATTTTGGCGGTTAATTGCATAGTTCAGTGCTTTTCTTACACGAGGATCGTTGAGTGCAGGATTAGTTGTGTTGACAGCGATAAAGGAGATGTTCATTGCCGGTTTTACCATCAATTTGATATTTTTTTGTTGTTTGATAGTAGGGATCTGACTAGAAAGAGGGGAATTTAACACATCGCATTCGTTTCGTAGCAGTTTTGCTAATGTACCAGTGCCTCGATGAGAAATATCAAACACGATCTGACTCATTTTGGGTTGACCTCGCCAGTAGCTTTTGTGTCGCTTGAGCCGTATGAGGTCATTAACCTGATAATCGTACAAATAGAAAGGACCAGTTCCTACTGGATGGCTGTCTATCCTCGTTTTATCATCTGCTATAGTTAGCCCTCTGGCATATTCTGCTGAATGAATAACAGCGTGGCTGGTGGCAATATTTGATAAGAAGGTATTATCTGGGCGGCTTAACGTGAAGCGAACTTGGTACGGTGAGATTGCTTGGACATCTGTCAGCAGGTTTTGGAAATCAATACCACTAAACCAAGGATAAAAGCCGCCCCCTACATTATGGTAAGGATGAGAATCATCAATTATACGTTGAAAGCTGAATACTACATCTTGTGCGTTTAATGGTCGTGTTGGAGAAAACCAAGGGGTTGTTTGAAAGGAGACATTCTTACGTAAGTTAAAAATATACACTGTCCCTTCTTTATTTACTGACCAACTAGTAGCAAGGTTTGCAACTGGTTTGAAATTATCAGGGTCAAGGGTTAAAAGTGTGTCGAAAACTTGTGGGCTTAATGTTTCCGAAGTGATACCACTATCGACCAATTGCGGATTAAAACTGTCGGGTCCACCCTGACCGCAATAGACGAAGCCAGTTTGACGAATTTTACTGTGATCAAGTCCCTCGCCACATCCGGCAAGTAAGGTAAGACCACATAGACTTAATGTCAGTTGAATAAATGCTTTCATAGCGAGAACGACTGCCATGGACAAATCACAATATAACTTGTCATTATGCCCTAATAGTTCAGTAATTTACCAATAATAGTTTCAGCTCTACCAAATAAGTTAGGTAATAGACGAGAGGTCATACTTTCTTATCATACCTCTAAGCTGATGATAGCTCAGACCCAGCATATCGGCAGCTTTACGTTGGTTAAACTTACTTTGTTTTAACGCAGCTTTTAGCAAAGCGATGTCTTGCTCTTGTTGCCAAGTTTTATAATCTATAGGGAAAGTAAAATTGTTAATGCTCGATTTGATGTCAGGATTGGTGCCGTGAGTGTCTTGTTCTTCTGCTTTCCATTGACTTAAAAAGGGGTTGAATATTAGGTCTTCGATGGGCTCATATTGGTGTCCGTTTTGATAGACGCCTCGTTCAACGACATTTTTTAATTCACGTATGTTTCCGGGCCATTGATAATCAATGAGTGCCTGCTGAATATCTTTAGAAAAACCAACAAAATATTCAAGTTCGAGTTCACGGCACATTTTAATGGCGTAATATTCTGCTAGTAAGAGGATGTCTGCTTTTCGTTCGCGAAGTGGGGGAAGGTGGATGACATCAAAAGCCAGCCTGTCTAGAAGATCTGCTCTGAAATGACCGTGAGCTGCCATTTCGGGTAGATCGGTGTTGGTCGCGCAGATAAGACGAACATTGGCATTGAGTAGTTGATGCCCACCGACTCTTTCGTATTGACCGTATTCAATCACTCGAAGCAGCTTTTCTTGAACTAAAAGAGGTGCAGTGGCAAGTTCATCCAGAAAAAGAGTGCCATTTTCGGCTCGTTCAAAGCGTCCTTTATGTAGCCCTTTTGACCCCGTAAATGAACCTTGTTCATGGCCAAATAATTCAGAATCAATTAAACCCTCACTTAATGTTGAGCAATTCAGTGAAATAAGGGGTTGTTCCCAACGTTTTGAAAGGTAATGCAAACGTTGAGCGATAAGTTCTTTACCCGTTCCACGTTCACCAATGATAAGAACTGGGCGATGTATAGAGGCGAGTTTTGATACCTTGTCTAGCACTTCTAGGAAATTGGGAGACTCGCCGATGAGGTTTTGCTGCATTAACGCATTCCGTAGGTGAAATTTACCTAATATTGGCTAAATTCATCAAAGATTGATAGTGCTTTTAATGCTTGCTTTATTAACTAATTGTTTTATAAGAATTAATAAGTTGGCACATATCTTGGTTAATAGAAGTTGGTCACATTTAAACTGATAATTCAAGATAACCTAGGGATACGATCGCTAGGGCATCGGATAAGGAGCTAAGTTATGGGTATTTTCTCGCGTTTTGCAGACATCATAAATTCAAATATTAGTGCACTATTGGATAAGGCAGAAGATCCAGAAAAAATGATACGCCTTATTATTCAAGAGATGGAGGATACACTGGTAGAAGTTCGCACTAATTCAGCAAAAGCCATTGCTGATCAAAAAGAATTAGCGCGTAAAGTGGGTGTTATCGATCAACAGATCAGTGAATGGCAAAACAAAGCAACCTTAGCCTTGACTAAGCAGCGTGATGATTTAGCAAGGTCGGCATTAATAGAAAAGCAGAAACTACAAGATATGCTCAAAGGAATGCATACCGAACAAACTTTAGTGGAAGAAACGATAGAAAAGTTAACTGGCGAGATTGCTAAGCTGGAAAGTAAAATCACAGAAACTAGATCTAAGCAACAGGCATTGGCAATTCGTTCACAGACGGCTTCAGGACGTCGTGATGTACAAAAACATTTGCATACAGCTCGAAGCTCTGAGGCGATGGCTAAGTTTGAGCAGTATTCTAGAAAAATTGATGAGCTTGAAGCTGAAGCGGATGTTTATGCTCAGTCTGGTAACGCTAAGTCGTTAGATCAGGAATTTGCTGAACTTAAAGCGCAAGATGATATTGAAAAAGAACTCGAGACTCTGAAGCAGCAGGTAAAAGCCAAAAAATGATTGGCTACCGCTAAGTGAAGTATTTATAGTCAAATAGAGATTCGTAACCTGATATTTTTTATTTATAAAACAGCATACTGATAAAGTTCATTGTTGCTTGGTTGACGGCAAAGTCTCACGCTAAGCAACCATTATTTAGGAGTTCCATATGTCATCATTTTTTATTGCTGGGCCTTTAATTGTTTTCTTGATATTTGTGGCGCCACTCTGGTTGATATTACATTATCGCAGCAAGAAAAAAGCCGCAGGTGGCCTTTCAGAAGATGATTTTAACCGGCTACAGACCCTGTCAGAAAAAGCGGATCAGATGCAAAAACGTGTTGAAACCCTCGAGCGAATTTTAGACACAGAAACACCTAGCTGGAGACGTCGTTATGAATAATAGAGAGCTGTATCGAGATACTTACAATGGCAAACTTTCTGGGGTATGTGCAGGGCTTGCCAATTACTTTGGCTGTGAAGTTTGGCTGATAAGGATTTTGGTGATCTCTGCAGCTTTATTAGGTGGTAGCTTTCTTGTATTGCTCGCATATATAGCCATGACACTAATGTTGGAGAAGCAGCCAGAAAATTATGTGATGTCGTTGAAAGCCGAGCAGGAACATAAGCTAAAAAGCAAACCTTGGCAGCAAGGACAAACACCTGACGTGTTACTTAACACACTTGAAAAAGACTTTGATATTTTGGAGGGACAAGTTCGTGAGTTAGAAGCGTATGTTACTTCCGAAACGTTTAAAGTCGACAGAGAATTTAGCCGTTTGTAAGTCAATAATGGGAACTAAGGTGACACTTCCCAGAAAATAGCCAATTATTATAATAATTTACTGGTAACTGGCTGGCAGTCATATAATCATTCATCTATCTTTGGGTTTGTTGACTTTTAGGGTTGGTTTTAATTTTTTACAAAAATCAATCTTGAACAGGAAACAGGCCCTAATATCTCTAAGTGACTATTGGATGACTGATTATGCAATCAAAGTTTTTGCTTCTTACTGCTGCCACTTTATTAAGCGGTTGTGGTAAAGAGTTACCTCCTGTTCCTGAGCCAGAATCTAGGCCCGCAAAACTTTTCACCGTTTCAGTCGGCAACGCACAATTTGAAAGACATTTCCCTGCTACATCTGAAGCAGGAGACAGAGCTGTTTTAGCTTTTCGAGTGCCTGGGCAGTTACAATCAATAGATGTATTATCTGGTCAGCCTGTTACTAAAGGGCAAGTACTCGCTTCTTTAAACCCAGATGAATATTCTTTGCTTGCTAAGCAAGCAGAAGCTCAGTTCCGTTTAGCGGACGTCCAATATGAGCGCTACAAAAAACTGCGTATTGATAAAGTCGTTTCTGAACAAGATTTTGATCAGGCTAAAGCGAACCATAATTCTGCGAAAGCAACCTTAGAACAAGCGCAGGCCAATTTGGGATATACAAAGTTAGTCGCCCCTTACAACGGGACCGTTTCCATTGTACCAGCAGAAACCTATCAATATATTGCAGCCAAGCAAGGTGTGATGAATATTCAGACCAATCAACTGATGAAAATCCAATTTCAGTTACCTGACCACTTACTCAATCGATTTGCATCAGGGGTAAACCTTACCGCTACAATGAAATTCGATGCGTTTTCGGACAACGATTACGTACTGACTTTCCAAGAAGTCGATACAGAAGCGGATCCTAAAACTGGCTCATATAAAGTGACTATGGTTATGGAGCGCCCTCTGGATGTGGGTATCTTGCCTGGAATGGCGGGGGAGGTGAATGTAAAAGTGGATTCTTTAGGTGCTACACGGATCCCGAGTGCCGCTATTTTTGAACAAAATGAAAAGACCTGTGTGTGGCGAGTTGATTCATCCGGTACGGTTGAGAAGGTGAGCATCGAGCTGGATGAAAAACGTCAAGTCAAAAGTGGCCTTGAGGATGGCGATCGTATCATTATTTCTGGTGTGAATGGCATCGAGTCTGGCATCAAAGTGAGAGAGTGGGTTAAGGAGAGAGGACTGTAACATGAAGTTATTTATAGGTCTTAGTTTGCTCACTTCAGCGATTGTTTTGACTGGATGTGGCAAGGAAAACCAATACGTTGATTTTGGTATGCCAAAAGTGAAAGCCGTTCAAGTAAGCAAAGATGTCGAGCAAGATAATCTTTATTTTCCAGCGGTAGCCAATGCCGCCGAGCGCGCCCCTTTGAGCTTTCGTGTGTCTGGTGAAGTCAGTAAGCTCAATGTTAAAGAAGGAGATAAGGTTAAAAAAGATGATGTGCTAGCCGAGTTAGACCCGACGGATTATCAACTGGATGTCGATAATGCTAGTGCCAAGTTCACCGTTATTGATAGCCAATACAAGCGTTCCAAACCTCTTGTAGCGAAAGGGCTGCTTGCGAGATCTCAGTTCGATGAGATCGCCGCCAATAGGCAGATAGCTTTGAGCGAATTAGAATTAGCCCAATTGAGGTTGTCCTTCACTCAACTTTTGGCGCCGGTTGATGGCATTATTTCACGGGTAAATGTTGATCAATATGAAAACGTGCAGGTTGGGCAACAGGTTGTAAATATTCATAGTATTGACAACGTTGAAGTGTTGATTCAGTTGCCTGATAGCCTTTATACCAACCAACCTGAACCGGAGACTCTTTCTCGTATCGAAGCCTTAGTTAAAGTGCCGAGCGGCAATGAGTACCGAGCATCCATCAAGGAGTTTACTACTGAGCCTGATCCTAAAACTGGAACTTTTACTGTTACCTTGGCTCTACCCATGCCTGAGAAAGAATACATATTGGATGGTATGGCGGTAGAAGTCACCACTGATAGTTACCAAATTGGCTTGAACAGGAGTAGTGGAGTATTGGTGCCTATTGAAGCCGTATTTAATGCAGATGGTGATGATATAAATAGAAGTAACAAATTTGTTTGGCTGCTAAATGAAGACAGTACAGTGACTCGGCAAAAAATTCGAGTCAGTAAAGTCACTAAGAAAGATCTACAAGTAGTAAGTGGATTGACAGGCCAACAGCAAGTAGTCGTGGCTGGGATTTCAAGGCTAAAAGAGGGAATGAAAGTGGAAGTGATTAAGCAGGAGACTGGTAATGAGTGAGTACGATAGCAGTCAGTCTTCTCAAGATGAAAATGTCACTGGTGTAGCTGCATATTTCATTAGAAACCGCGTTATTAGTTGGATGATCTCGTTGATTTTCCTTATTGGTGGTATTTCAGCTTTTTTTGGTTTGGGACGTTTAGAAGACCCAGCATTTACGATAAAAGATGCCATGGTAGTCACTTCATATCCAGGTGCAACGCCTCAGCAGGTAGAAGAAGAGGTGACTTATCCTATAGAGAAAGCCATCCAGCAATTGACTTATGTTGATGAGGTGAATTCAATTTCCAGTCGTGGTTTATCCCAGATCACTGTCTCGATGAAAAACAACTATGGCCCAGATGACTTGCCGCAAATATGGGACGAATTACGTCGCAAGGTGAGCGATCTTAAAGTTCAGCTACCTCCAGGGGTCAATGAACCCAAAGTTATAGATGATTTTGGTGATGTGTACGGTATTTTACTCGCGATCACAGGCGATGGGTATTCGTATAAAGAGTTGCTTGATTATGTTGACTATTTAAGACGTGAGCTGGAGCTGGTTGATGGTGTCAGTAAAGTGTCGGTTTCAGGCCAGCAACAGGAACAGGTGTTTATCGAGGTCTCGATGAAGCGCTTAAGTAGCCTTGGTTTAGCACCGAATACATTCTTCAATTTATTATCTACTCAAAACGTGGTTTCCGATGCTGGCGCAATCCGAGTCGGTGACGAATACATACGCATCCAACCTACCGGTGAATTTGAAAATGTTGATCAGCTTGGTGACTTGATCATCACAGAAAGTGGTGCCCAAGGCCTGATTTACTTACGAGATGTCGCCGAAATTAAACGCGGTTATGTCGATGTTCCCGATAACATCATTACCTTTAACGGCCATCTTGCGCTTAACGTGGGCGTTTCCTTTGCGCAAGGTGTGAATGTGGTTGAAGTGGGCGAGCGCTTTGATCGTCGGCTTGCCGAGTTAAAGTATCAACAACCGGTTGGTATTGATATTGCCGAAGTCTACAGCCAGCCGAAAGAAGTCGATAAGTCGGTGAGCGGTTTTGTTGTTAGTCTTGGCCAAGCAGTCGCAATCGTGATAATCGTATTGCTGTTTTTTATGGGTATTCGCTCGGGGCTTCTTATTGGTTTAATCCTATTGCTGACCGTGTTTGGTACTTTCATTTTTATGAAGTACTTTGCTATCGATCTACAACGTATCTCGCTTGGGGCTCTAGTTATTGCTCTTGGTATGTTGGTCGATAATGCGATTGTAGTCGTCGAAGGCATATTGATAGGAACGCAGAAAGGGCGTTCGCGAATGCAGGCTGCAACCGATATTGTCACGCAAACTAAGTGGCCATTGCTTGGTGCGACAGTAATTGCTGTGACTGCATTTGCTCCTATCGGTTTGTCTGAAGATTCAACGGGTGAGTACTGTGGAACCTTGTTTACTGTCTTGCTTATTTCTTTGATGTTAAGTTGGTTTACCGCCATATCCTTGACCCCATTTTTTGCCGATATGTTTTTTAAAGGGCAAAAAATTAGCAATGATGGTGAAGATAATGACCCCTATAAAGGCATGGTTTTTACCCTCTACAAAGGGTTTCTAGAGTTTTGTATGCAGCGTGCTTGGCTAACGGTTATTGTTATGATTGTTGGTCTTGCTTCTAGTATCTATGGGTTTACTTTTGTCAAACAGTCCTTTTTTCCATCATCAACAACACCTATGTTCCAGGCTGATATCTGGTTGCCTGAGGGGACAGACATTCGTGCGACTAATACTAAGCTAAAAGCATTGGAAACGTGGCTCTCTGATCAAGAGGGAGTTGAACATATCACCACCACTGCGGGGAAAGGTTTGCAGCGTTTTATGCTGACTTACTCGCCTGAGAAAAGTTATGCAGCGTATGGTGAAATTACAACACGGGTAGAAAGTTACGAGCAGTTAGCAACATTAATGTCGAATTTCAGAGCTTATGTTGAGGATAATTTCCCTGAAATTAACTACAAGCTCAAGCAAATTGAGCTTGGCCCTGGTGGTGGTGCAAAAATTGAAGCGCGTGTGATTGGCTCCGACCCTACAGTGCTGCGGAGTGTCGCAAGGCAGATTGAAGATATTATGCATGCAGATCCTGGCGCGAATAACATACGCCATGATTGGCGAGAGAGGACGAAAGTACTAGAGCCACAATTTAACGAAGGTCAAGCAAGGCGCTACGGCATTACTAAAGCCGATGTAGATGAGTTCCTTGCGATGTCTTTTTCAGGGAAATCTGTCGGTGTATACCGTGACGGAACGACCTTAATGCCAATTGTTGCTCGGCTACCAGAAGAAGAGCGTATTGATATTCGAAATATTGAAGGGATGAAAATTTGGAGCCCAGCGCTAAGTGAATATATTCCACTTCAGCAAGTCACGCTAGGCTATGACATGCGTTGGGAAGATCCCATCATAGTGCGTAAAAACCGCAAGCGTATGTTGACCGTGATGGCAGACCCAGATTTGTTAGGTGAAGAAACTGCTGCAACCCTACAAAAGAGATTGCAACCACAGATTGAAGCGATTGAACTTCCACCTGGGTATGCTCTTGAGTGGGGCGGTGAATATGAATCTTCGGGGGATGCTCAGGCCTCGCTCTTTACTACTATGCCGATGGGCTACCTCTTCATGTTTTTGATCACGGTATTTTTGTTCAATACGGTTAAAGAGCCATTAATTGTCTGGCTGACTGTGCCACTGGCGATTATTGGGGTTACAACAGGGTTACTGGTATTAAATACACCGTTTGGCTTTATGGCATTACTGGGCTTTTTGAGCCTATCTGGGATGTTGCTAAAAAATGGTATTGTCTTGCTAGACCAAATAGAGATTGAAATGAGGTCAGGCAAAGACCCTTACCTTGCGGTGGTCGATGCGTCTTTAAGCCGTGTACGCCCTGTTTGTATGGCAGCGATCACCACAATATTGGGCATGCTTCCCTTGCTACCTGATATTTTCTTCAAACCCATGGCCGTGACCATAATGTTTGGGTTAGGGTTTGCAACCGTATTAACCCTGATTGTGGTGCCTGTGCTTTATCGAATTTTCCATAAAGTACAAGTGCCAAATTAATTAATGTAAACAGCGCCTTTTTAGGGAGGCGCTAATAATAACAACTGATGTAGGAAAGAATATGGATACGAGGTGCGCTTGGGCATTGAATCATCAGCTTGAACGTGACTATCACGACAACGAATGGGGTATACCTGTTTATGACGACCGAGTGTTGTTTGAGTTTATCACGCTGGAAGGCGCTCAAGCGGGCTTAAGTTGGATAACTATTTTGAAAAAGCGAGAAGGCTACCGCGCCGCGTTTCAAAATTATGATATCGACAAACTGGCCAAGTGTGATGAACAAGCGGTCGAGCCCATTATTGGTCAATTTGATGTAGTTAAGCACAGAGGTAAAATCAACTCGGTATTTAGAAATGCGCGCGCCGCAAAGGCTCTGATTAAAGAATATGGTAGCCTGTCGAATGCGTTATGGCAGTTTGTCGATGGCAAACCAGTAGTCAATCACTGGATGGCCATGGATCAAGTTCCGGCTTTTACAGAGCAATCAAAAGCGATGAGTAAATTTTTAAAAAAGCACGGTTTTAAGTTTGTCGGCGAAACCATCTGCTACGCCTTTATGCAAGCCGTCGGTATGGTCAACGACCATTTGGTGAAGTGTCCGAAAAGGGCTGTTAATGGTAAAGCCTAGCTAGCGTAACATTTTGACAATCGGTTGTTGGCTTTTGCGCGACTCACAACGTTGCCTTCAGCTAATGCTCACTTGTTCCGTGTAATCCCCTCAAAAGTAGCTAATCGATTTTAAGTTCCCCCCAACTGCGGTCATTGTTCGGGTCATACTATGCCGTGATTTTCTTCATGCGAAGTCGATCGCTTTCGAGATATAACTAATTTTAAGGTCGAGAAGATTAGAGTTGTTGGATACAATATGTCGCTGGGTTTTGTTGTACTCAAAGAGAAAGTTAAGCGGATTAGGTTTAGTAATATTGATGGAAGAGCGAGCACCCATAGTCAGTAAAGGTTATAGAAACCTGAATGGTGAGCGCCTAAACTTATAATGAGTATCGTTGCAGCGTAGCTGGTCTGTTCTTATACTCCTAGTAGTTTATGTGCGAGTATATTTCATGACTTTAAAGAGAAAGCTAGAGCGGGGGATGATCAACCCTCTGTCGAGTACTATTGGTCGCCATATCATTATATCTATGGTTATTTTGAGCGGCATTTTTACTCTTTTCATTACATCGGTGCAGACGCTCGGTGAGTATCGCTCGCAAATTGACCATGTTACCGAACGTCATAATGAGATTGGTGAAGTTCACACGGGCTCTATAGCTTCTTCCCTTTGGACGTTCGACTTCATTTTGCTCCAAAAAAGATTAGATAGCCTTACTAAACTCTCTAAGCTTGATTATATTGAAGTGAATTATGGTGATGAAATTTTCACAGCGGGAAAGAACTTAAATAGCAATGCAGTAGCGTCGGAGTTTCCCATTATTTATAGAGATGTTGGAATTGGTGAGCAGGTCATTGGTAAAGTGCTTGTTAAGTCAGATATTGGCGAAGTACAAAGTTATGTTGTTAAGCAATTTATCTTAATAATGTTAGCGAATGGAATTAAAACCTTGTTAGTTTGTTTTTTTGTTTTGATTTTATTCCACTACAACGTTAATCGACGATTAGTGCAGATCACACATTATCTGAGGAAATTTAATCCTCGTCATCCAGGAAAGCCACTTAAATTAGTGAAAAAACACTGGGTGTTCGCTAAAGATAAAGACGAGCTAGATTTGTTAAGTCAAGGCGTTAACAAGGTCAGAGATGATATAACATTACTGTATAACAATGTTAAGCAAGAAAAAGAACGTCTTTCAGATTTTTCTGTGGTTGCTTCCGATTGGCTTTGGGAAACGGATAATAGCGGAAATATTGTTTATTGCTCAGAATCGATGAAAGAAAATATGCAGCTCGACACGTTATCGAACAGTGGGTTGCTGACCTTTCCCCAACTTATCCAATCCAAATCTTTGCATCAGTCTCTAGAAAGTGAGAGTGACTTTCATCAATGCGAGGTTAGCATAGAAATCAACGACAACACATCATACTTGATGATGCAAGCTATTGCGAAATATGAAGCTGATAAATTTGTTGGTTATAGAGGGACAGCAATTGACATTTCTGCTCTTAAATTAGCACAAATCGAATTAGAGCAATTGAATCAAAATTTGGAGAAGAAAGTTACCGATAGAACGAAAGCACTAGAGAAGAATATGGCAGAACTTAAAGCAACACAAGAGCAGCTTATAGAGTCTGAAAAACTTGCTTCTTTGGGAGGGTTGGTTGCCGGTGTTGCACATGAAGTTAACACGCCGTTGGGGATCGCAGTCACATCAGCATCGATTATCCAAGAGGCGACTTATTCTCTTCAATTGGCATTTTCTGACCAGACATTAACAAGTCAGAAGTTGTCTAAAATCATAGATAAAGTGCTGAATGGAGGCGAGCTTCTACAAAGTAACTTAAACCGTGCATCTCAATTGGTTAAAGATTTTCGGCGTACAGCTGTCGATCAAACTACAGAGATTAAGACTAATTTTAATCTAGCTGATATTCTTCGAACTCTACTTTCAAGTCTTGATTCAGAAATCAACAAGCTTTCTGTAAAAGTGCAGGTCTATGTCGATGAAGATATTGTAATGAATAGCTATCCCGATTGCGTAACTCAAATTATTTCGAATTTAATATTAAATAGTTTAGCTCATGCGTTTAAGTCGCAACCAGTCCCAGAAATTTCTATAAATATTTATGAGTTGGAAGAATCAGTTGTACTTGATTATAAAGATAACGGTTGTGGTGTTGATGAGGAAAACCATAAGAGAATCTTTGAACCGTTTTATACGAGTAACAGGGGTAAGGGAAACTCAGGTTTAGGGCTAAACTTTGTATTTAACATGGTTAAGCAAAAGCTAAAGGGACAACTTGAGTTTGAGTCTAAGTTAGGCGAGGGTATAAGCTTTAAAGTGACTTTACCAAAGGTTGCTCCCGACGCTGGAGATAAGAAGACCGGACTTGAATATCATATTTGACATTGATATTTCGTAAGTTGAAGAAATTAACTATAGAAGTTCCAATGTGGATAACATTGTCGGTAAATGTCTCTGTTTAGTGGTAAAGCAAAAACCTAAATCACCAAGCTTATAGTGCAAATGCTTGTGATACAAAAAAGCTAATGCTCACTTGTTCTGTGCAATCCCATCAAGAGTAGCTAATCGTTTTTTCGCGATGGCTCTACCAAATAATTTGGCGGTGCGTAAGCGCCTCTATATTGGTTCATTGACTCTCAACTCAGCTTGGCACTGACATGAACCTCATTGTGAGTATTGAAGAACCGCCATTTTAAATGTCCAATTTTTTTCCGAATTGTCACACCCCAGTTATGTAAAGAGGCTAAACTTGCATAGTGTTCAGTTCAAGGTTGGTGGAAGGTTGATGGAAAAAATAATTGCGACAATTCTTGCTCTAATGTTGGTGTCATTCCAGGTTTATGCATCTAATACAAGCTTTCTTACTTTTGAATTTCCACCATTTAGCCACAAGATTAAAGGACAACCCTCAGGTCCATTCACGGATATGATCAATGACGTATGTTTGGAATTGGGTAATGAGTGTAGTTTTAAAACATTTCCCACAAGAAGAGCTAAGCTTATGATATCAGAAGGGAAAGCAGATGGGATATACCCATTCGCTTGGTATGAGAATCGGGCGGAAAAGTTTTATTTCTCAGTTCCTTTCATGATGACTGAATATGGTATTTTCCTTTCAGTAGATAACAAAACCACCATTGCAAATGTAGAGGATCTTCAAGGTTTGCATGTGGGTGTCTTTGGCCCATCAAACACCTCTAATTCATTGGAAAGGCTAAATGAAACATTAATCTCTAAAGGCTTGAAACCAATGAAAATCATGATACAAAGAGATGAGAGTGGTAATTTAATTAGAATGTTAGACTCAAATAGGATTGATGCCTATTATAGCAACCGTTCGTTAGGGGAATTTCGTGCAAAACAGTTTGGCATTGAAGGTATTAGATATACTTGGGAAGATAAACGTCTTTTGTATTTTGTGGCATTCCCTAAGGCTACAACAGATATAGAGTTTGTTGAAAAGTTCAATAAAGCTGCATTGAAGGTTTTTTCAAAACAAGGTTATTTAGAAAGCAAGTTAAATCCTTGGTCAATCTCTTCACCCCCGCTTACTGCCCAGACACTTAATGAATACGCTATACTGCATTAGGGAATTTGTGTGAGCCACTAAATGATAGCATCTAGAAAATGGCTCATTCACTTTCTCATTCAGGACACACACCAAAAAGACATTCAATTTATTTTTGACAATCGCACTGATCGAGCGCGTAATGTAGAAACATTTCTCTGCTAGCTCAGTGAGAGAACATCTTGTGCAATCAACCACTCATGCGTAACTTCATCTTGTGGTTTACCTTCACGGCACACTTTATAATCAAGTTCTGCAATAATATCATTGGAGAAGCGTAATGAATCTAAGGTCTTAAGCTCCTTTTCAGTGAAAAGATTTTTTTTGTCATCTCGAAGTAAAAGCAAGGCTCTATCTACAATTCCAAGCAGTCCTTTAGGCTCTTTAAGCTCACGAATATCATAACGGTAGTGAAGAAATTGCGGCTTCCACAGTGGCACAATAACCCATTTTTTATTCGCGACTGCATCTTCAAAGGCACTTAAGCAATCGTCTTCACTGCCCGTAAAAAATTCATACCCTGCTTTACTTAAACCGTACTCTTCCATCATACGAATTGAGAAGCGTGTGATACCAGCTCCTGGGTTAATACCTTGAATCTTAGGTATCATTTGCTCGACCACTTCAGGCTTCAATAAATCCACCACTTCCGAGACCATATCTTTAGGCACGTAATCCGGTACACCCCACAATGCGTATGGCTCATAGTGAAGTCCAAGTTCGATTAATTGCTCAACCTCTTCAACATCTGATTTATAGATATCATGACTCGATGGTAACCAAGCAGAAGATAGCATGTCTATTTCACCAGTTTTCAGTTTTTCAAAATTTTCTTGATGAGGAGAGAAGATTCGCTCAACTTCGAATTTCATGTTTTTCAATACGTTGGTAACCAATGACGCTGTTGTACGATGAAACGACAGGTCTGTTACACCAATTGTAATTTTTTTATTCATAGTTCTTTCTCTCTTATCGTAACTGACATATTGAGGGCAGAAACTTGCTAGCCATAATTGTGCTGAAACGTCTCTGGACAATTCTGAGTTACATATTCTGCTACATTAGCAAGGTGTAAATTAGGTGGGGTACGGCAAACTGCCATATCCAGCTCGTCATTAGATCATTACAAATTAGCTGACACAGAATTCAGAACGGTCTCTATTAAATATGTAAATTTACACTGCAAAAAAAAGGGGTTGTTCTTCAGCCCTTTCTTTCGCTTTAACCTTGTTGTTCTATAAAATAAAGCCAATGATACTGCAATGCGGCCTGAGAGATTTTATGTCCTGATCTAGTTTCAACAACCTTGCCTTCGAATTGCGAGTAACAGGAGAAATTGATAAAAATATCGGCGGAGTGAAAGTCGATGTAGATAGTGTTCGAATTCTCGAATAAGATCAAAACTATTTTGGGGAGGTGTGAAGGTATACTAGCCCTTTAAAATCTCTATTTTAATGCGGCCAACAATTGGTCGCATTGTTGCGCTTGCACTGACACCATTTGCTAATGGTTAGCTCAATCAAACCAACCCAAGGAGATTAATTGTCAACGAGAAGCTCCATGTCAACTTTGTGCATACCCAACCCCCAACCATCAAGTAAATATGAGACTTCGATTGCCCCATACCTCGCGAAAAATGGAGCCGATAAATGGCTGGCTGAGATGTTTATTTGTTGACACTCTAGTTGCTTTGCTTTTTGAACTACTCTCAGCATAAATTGATGTCCAATACCCATACCTTGAGTGTTGGAGGAAATTAAAATCCAATTTAATCTTTGACAGTCACTTGTGTTACCACACAAACCGAAAGCACCAACAATATCACCGTTGAGTAGACAAACTTCATACCCTTCTGGGTTGCTATCTAAATATTCGGCATAATCTTGTCTTTCATTGGTCGCGAAATAATCTGGGCAGTTTGTGTCAAAAATTGTCAGGCAAGCCGCTTTATCATGAAAAGTGTAGGCTCTGAAGCTAACATTGTTTGGCATAATATCACTTTGCTCTTAGTACTGGTTAGACGTTGCTTTAGGTTATCACATTTTATCATAAATACGTTCCAGCGCTTCAATTCTTTTCCATTGTTTAGCATCAAAGCTTTGCTGCCTTAAGTCGGCGATTTGGGTGTGTTTAAGATCGTCTGATAAGCTTGGAGTAGAGAGGATGTCTTGCCTCTTTTGTAAATAGTGCTCCATGTTTTGATTAAACACTTCACGTTGCTGGTCAATTTCTTCAAGCCTTCTTGCACCTTCTTCCCCGACTAAGTTGACTCGAGTTAAGTATCTGTTTTGATTGCTTTGTTCAAGTGACTGGCTAAGTTGCCCCATTAACAAGTTATTTCGCTCGGCACGTTGAATATAAGCCGGTTGATTGGCTATTTTCTCTTGCCGTAATTGCGCTTTTGATTCCTCATCTAAGTCGCTGCGGTTGATGCTTAGCTTGTCGATGGCCAGTTGGCGCAGTCGATTTTCTTCATCAAACAAAAGAGCGATTTGCTGTACAGTAAAATGCCGGTGTTGTAATGCGAGTATTTGTTGGTTGATTTGCTCTAGTGCCGATAAATCCAGTGTCTTAAGCGAACTTGGCTCTAAATCAGCGAGTGTGGTTTTATAAAGAACGAAAGCTTCAAACAAGGTTTCGTCAATAGAAAGATCTTCTTTATGATCGGAGGCCGAAAATAGATTTTCTCTAATTTGGTCTAAATTTCGCTCACCCATACTGGTTAGGGTATAGTTGAGGAGATCTCGGCTAGAAGAACTATCTACGAGAGTATCGCTTTGTGAGGGCGATTGAATAACCTGAACTCGAGCTGCTTGCGAGTGATAAAGAAAATACACCACTCCTGTCAATATTGAGACGAATCCAAACGTGGTAAGAGTGATGCTTTTCACTTTATATTCCTCTATAAGCCTTGCAATTTCAAGCGGTTTGCTTGTTGACGATATAGAGAGACGGGGTCGGTTTCAAACAAGTGGTGAATACCCAATAGACCGTTTGTCTCATCGAGATGGTTCATTCGGTAATCGTCACGAATGACTTGACCTAAATGAGTACTGCACACATCAACTAAGCCATCATTGGGTTCATCAAAAGCAAGGCCTAAGACACCCAAAGCGGCATCTGCTGGATCAAAGAGATTGGTAAAAGAAGACGCACCTGTCCAAGAGTAATAATAGACACCATTGTCGTTTAGTCGCTCACCAGAGCCACACCGAGTCGCCGGAATCGCTTGAGGGTGATGTTGGTTAAAAGCTGCTAGACCCTTGGTCGTTAATGCATCAAGTGTCGCAAGAGGGTCTTGCTCTAGATCGGAGCCTCCTGACAACAGGCCAAGGATGGTTGTCAAGCTTATCGAGAGCTTAACAGCCAACGCTTCAAGTCGTGAATCTCTAGGAACTGTACTACGAACTAAATCGGCTACTTTTGAGCCCTTATTAACACCACCAATACTGGTTACTGAAGCCACCAGATCAGGGCGAACTGAAGCTACATAGCGGACTGTTGGGCTGCCATGGCTATGACCAAATAAGTTAACTTTTTGTGCTCCAGTTGCTGCGAGTAACAGTTCAACTTGCTCAAGAAGCTGCTCACCACGAACTTCGGAACTATTAGTTGCTGAGACTTGAGCGACATACACAGTGGCTCCACTTCGAGCAAGGGCATGTGGAATACCATAAAAGTAATCGACACCCGCCAAAGTATCAAAACCAAACAGGCCATGCACCAGAACAATTGGATACTTCGTCTGGGTATAACCACTGGCGTTAGCAGTAGCGGCTAGCCCTACACATAAAAAACTGAGCAAAATAAGTATAAGTTTGTGTTTCAAAATGAATCCCTTCTGGTTTGACCTCTGATGAGTAAATAAACATTAGAAGAGGCAGTCCGGTATGCGAAGTTTGGATTCTATTCTACCTTTGTAATTGCGAATGATGAAACAAAAACAACACAAATATTTAACACTAATTTAACCTTGGTGTAATTGATAATACATTCAGTAAATTCATGAGCTTAAGAGCAAACTGTGATGGTGGAGTTTGGTACTGTTGAGGGTAGAAAGCTTTTAGAGCAGAGGTTCGGGAGATGCAAGATGTATTTAAACATACATCTTGCGATTTTCAGATTTTAAATGGCGGATCATTGCCCTTGAATGGCAGCATTGTAACATCCTAGACCTTGTTCAAGATCTTCTATCAGATCATCAACATTTTCTAGGCCAATATGCAGCCGGATGAGAGTACCTTTAAAGTTTGGGTTAGTAACACTTCTCAGTTTACTAAAGCTATTGGGTTCATTGGCTAATATAAGGCTCTCGAACCCACCCCATGAGTAGCCCATTTTAAAATGAGTCATGCCATCTAGAAGTTCTGTGGTTGCTTGAGGAATACTGCGCTTAAGAACAAAGGAGAATAAGCCATTTCCTCCACTAAAGTCTCGCTTGAAAAACTCGTGCCCGGGGCAGCTATCTAGTGCGGGGTGGCGAACATGATCGACTTCTGGTCTTGTTTGAAGCCATTGAGCGATCTTGAGGCTATTTTCAGCATGTTGTTTTAAACGAACGTCCAAAGTACGTAAACCGCGTAGACCTAAGTAAACATCATCGGGTGAGACACATTGGCCCATTAAGTAGCTTTGCTCTCTGAGTTGTTCCCAGTACTGCTCACTCGCTACAGCGGTGCCAAGCATCACATCAGAGTGGCCAACAATATATTTAGTCGCAGCTTGTATTGAGATATCAACGCCATGTTCAAATGGGTTGAAAAGTACACCAGCTGCCCATGTATTATCTAGCATGACGATAATATTGTTCTTGTGGGCTATTTTGGCGAGAGTGGGGACATCTTGAATCTCCATCGTGATTGAACCAGGCGATTCAAGAAAGAGTATTTTTGTATTGGGTTGAATGAGGGCTTCTATACCTTCGCCTATGACAGGATCGTAGTAGGTAGTGGCTACGCCCATTTTTTTCATCACCTTGTCACAGAAATCTCTGGTTGGCTCATAGCAGGTATCCACCATCAAAATATGATCGCCAGTTTCAATAAAAGACAGTATGGCATTGGCAATAGCTGCTGTACCACATGGGTAAAGTGCGCAACCTGCACCACCTTCCACTTCGGCCATGGCATCTTGAAACGCGAAATGCGTGTGGGTGCCTCTGCGCCCATAGAAAAGCTCTTTGTTACCGCGATTGATTGTGGCGTGACGTTTGTCTGCGACAGTTTCGAAGACGATGGTTGATGCACGTTGAACGGGTGGATTTACCACACCTTTGGTCCATTTTTGTTTTCGCCCAGCCGTGATTAATTGTGTTTGTTTGCCTTTTGGCATTGGAAGTCCTTATCGAAAAATGCATTGCTTTATTTAAAACATGGCAAAACACGAATATCAAGCAACTAAGGTGTGTTTCTTTTTATTATCGTGTTTTTTATTGTTAGTAGGGGGTGGAGTTTAGAGTAAAGGGCTAAATTGATAATACACATGTTCAAGCAAACGCGAATATAAGGAACGATTCTCCCACTCTTTCAGCATCACCTCATGCGATGAGTCAATGTAGCTTTGCTGTAAGCTGTACATTTGATGGGTGAACGTTTGATCGTCTATCGCCAGTGTTAGTTCAAAGTTAAGCCAAAGGCTGCGCATATCCATGTTGACGGTTCCCACCAAACAAAACTGTTGATCGATAACAACGGACTTGGTATGCAGCAAACCTCCATAGAATTCAAATATTTTAACTCCAGTTTTTAATAGCTCAGCATAAAATGCACGTGATGCCCACTGAACCATTAAGGAGTCATTTTTTTGTGGGATGATCAATTCAACCCGGACCCCACGTTGCGCTGTCAATTTTAATGTTTCGAGTAAACCTGCACTTGGAACGAAGTACGGAGTAGTAATTCTTACCGATTGATTAGACTGGTTAATCGCCAAGTTGAGTACCTGAGAAATAAGGTGGTCGGGCATCCCGGGGCCTGAAGGTACAACTTGTATTGGGTGAAGCGGATTATCTTTATCCACATGGGATACAGGTAATTGGGGGAGGGAACGAGAACCGGTTTCTACTTCCCAATCCCAACAGTGTATGGCAGATAATACATTGACCGTCGGGCCTGTGATACGCACCATGATATCAATCCATTGGCCGACACCTGACCCCTGCTTAAAATAGGCTGGGTCGACTAAATTCATCGAACCTGTGTAGGCAACTCGATCGTCAATCACAATGATTTTTCGGTGTTGACGTAAATCCAAACGTCGAAGAAATATCCTCCAAGGGCTCACTTCAAGCGCTTGAACTATCTCTACGCCAGCAGATTTCATCATCTTTACCCAGTGACTTCGGAAAAACCTCGGGCTTCCGGCAGAATCGAGAAGTAATTTTACTTTAACACCGCGTTTTGCAGCTTGTATTAAAGCAGAAGAGACAGCGTCCGCTAAGCCCCCAGGATGCCAGATATAGAACACTAGTCGAACACTTATTTGTGCATTTTCGATATCATTAATGATCGATTGAAGTATTTGTTCAGGTGAACTTTGTAACGATAATGTGTTGCCGCAGAGAGCTGGTAATCCGAGACGATTATTGCAGAGCTCATCAATCCGATAGATATGCTGGCCAAAGTTTTTTGGGTCATGGGCGCGACAGTTATTGAGTTTGGTAAACCAGTTAGCAAAAGGAGTAAGCATATCTCTGGCTCTTTCTGCCCTTTTATGACCTAAGTTGAGTTCTCCGAATAGGAAATAAAAAAATACACCCACGATAGGAATAATATAAATGATCATTAGCCAGGCAAGAGAAACACTGACCGCCCGCCGCTGAAATACAACACGTAGAGTCACGCCTACGACAAGTAGCCAGTATACTGCTACGCCAGCTAGGGTGAGGAAGTGATAAAACTTTTCCATTCGACTTCTACTTAAATCAATCAATTAGGTAAATGAGATAACAGGGTAAATCATAAAGTGAGTTAACACCTACGGCAATAAACATTTATTTATAGAGATTTGCTTTACATAATGTGAGCTACATTACGCATCAACTGGCATAATTCGATTAAAGTGTTAAAAAGGTGTTAATGGTCTTCAGGTGAAAACGAGTTGTGATTAAAAAAGCATCAGTTAACTGTGCTTAATGTTAATTACGCATTAATTTATAAATAATGGTCTTCCAATTATAATCTTAAACTGGTCTACTTACCATGTTGTTAGCGTCACATAAGATTGTTATGTGTGTAAAATTTTTTGTACAAACCTTTTTGGCGCGCTAACGTCTGTAAACGCAACTTAACGAATTTAAATGGAGTAATCGTGGCTACGACTACAAATACCCAACCCCGTGATACTTGGGGTTCTAAATTAGGCTTCGTGATGGCTGCTGCAGGTTCTGCGGTTGGCTTAGGCAATATATGGAAGTTTCCTTATACCGCAGGTGAAAGTGGGGGTGGTGCTTTTGTTGCCATATACCTTATTTTTGTTATTTTTATTGGCTTTAGTGTCATGCTGACAGAATTCGCCATCGGCCGAAAAACAGGTTTGTCTGCTGTTGGCGCATTTAAGTCTACTGACCGACGCTGGACATTTACAGGTGTGATGGGCGTTGTCAGTGGATTGCTCATTATGGGGTTTTATCCTGTAGTGGGTGGCTGGGCACTGGCTTATATCTTTAAAGTGGGAGATGGATTGCTTAGTGCGCCGAGTGCGATTGGTGATAGCTTTGGCAACTTTATCTCTGATCCTCTCCAGCCGATAATGTGGATGGGTGTTTACTTATTAATGAATGTCCTCATCGTCATGAAAGGCATTTCAGGTGGAATTGAGAAAGCCGGTAAAATATTAATGCCTTTGCTTTTCTTGATTCTGATTATTGTGTCGGTAAAAGGTTTAATGTTGCCGGGTGCAAGCGCTGGGCTCGAGTTTTTGTTCACGCCGGATTTTTCAAAAGTAGATAGCGGAGTTGTACTGGCTGCTTTGGGGCAGGCATTTTTCTCTCTTAGCCTTGGTATGGGTTGTATGATGACTTATGGCTCTTACCTAAAGAAAAAAGAAAACCTAGTTCAAACGACAGGGCTGGTTACTGCAATGGATACTGGTGTCGCTATTTTGGCTGGTATTGCAATGTTCCCAGCAATGTTTGCGTTTGGTATGGAACCTGCTGCTGGACCTGGATTGGTGTTCGTTGTTGTTCCACAGCTGTTTGCTGAAATGGGCGGTGCAATTGGAATTCTTCTTGCTTTGCTTTTCTTTATCGGTTTAACGGTTGCCGCTTTGACTTCATCGGTTTCTCTGTTAGAAGTTGTCGTATCGTACCTTATTGACGAAAAAGGAATGAAGCGCTCTACGGCTGTACTATCTGCAAGTGCGGTTATGTCGGTATTATGTGTCTTCGCTTCTTTATCGTTAGGTGGTGTAGGCCCAACACTATTTGGCACGGGTTCTTTCGATATATTCGATTTGTTAACGGATAAAATTTTCCTTGCTGTTGGTGGTATGTTGGTTTGTATCTTTGCTGGGTGGCGTTTAAACCGAGCTGATCTTGAAAAAGAAATTACCAATGATGGCGAAGTGTCTTTTCCTCTGTTTGGCTTATGGTACAACTTAATCAAATATATTATTCCAGTTGCTATCGCCGTTGTTGCTTTCATGGGCATAAAATCAGGCTTTGATAGCGGTAAGGGAGCTGTAATGCTACTTGGAATTGGAATTATTGCTATTGCGGGCTTGTTTTCAAAGAAAATGTAGTCTCTGTCCAAGACTATGACAACCCCAAATAGGGAGCATTAATGCTCCCTATTTTATATCCCGCCTATCAAGCTATGGTATTAGGTGATGTAACAGGTATACTCATGCTTCCCAAATAGCATGTCCTGTTTTATGTTTGATATCATTTTTTGCCATTCAGATTTTATTGTCATTAATAAGCACCCTAATGTATCTGTCCATAAAGATGAGGGTGATTCAATGCTGCTGCAAGACGTTGCTGCATCTATAGATGAAAAGCAGTTATACCTAGTACATCGATTGGATAAAATGACGTCAGGCCTTCTTCTTTTGGGGCGCAATCGTCGAGCTGCCAGTGAGTTATCTAAATTGTTTTCCCAGCGAAGGGTGGAAAAATACTACTTAGCAATTGGTAGTAAAAAGCCTAAAAAAAAGCAGGGTCTTATTAGAGGCGATATGGAACGGTCGCGTCGCAGTTCATGGAAGCTGTTGAACACTCAATCCAATCCAGCCGTTACTCAGTTTTTCTCCGTGGGTACTGAACCTAGCGAACGCTTGTTTATATGTAAACCTCACACCGGGAAAACACATCAAATTCGTGTAGCGTTGAAGTCAATCGGTTCACCGATTGTGGGCGACAGGATCTATAACCCGACAAGTGATGCTGATAGAGGGTATTTGCATGCATTTGCAATCATTTTTGATTTTCAAGGTCAAAGTTATCGATTTGTTTGTGATCCTAGAGAGTGCGAGTACGAAGGAGACAGATGGTGTCAAACAACCACCAGCTTAGGGATACAGGCTTGGCTTAGTCCTTGGACACTACCCTGGCCGCCGATAAAACAATAATAGGAACTAACGATGGACGCTTCACAAATTACCACCTTCTTTTCCCATATTCGCCATGAACTGTCTAATGTACCTGATGAAATTAGGCGTTTGTTCCATGGTAGAGGTCGGGTTTATTCGGGTCTTGAACAGTTAACCTGTGATTGGGTTGATAATCAGCTTTTGATTAACATATTTAAGCAGGTGGATAACCCGTTTATTGAAGAGCTAAAAAACGGTCTGTATTCGCTATCTCAAACTGAATTATGGCGTGATAAAGGTGTCACTTGTGCGGCTATTCAACACCGTTACCTTGATGGTTCCCCGTTAGAAATAGTTATCGGGGAACTGAATGACCGACCTATTGTGGTTGAATCAGGGATAAAATATCAGCTGAATATTGGACGAAATCAAAATTTTGGTTTGTTTCTTGATATGCGTTTGGGACGAGACTGGGTTAAAAGTAGGACCAAAAATAAAAGAGTACTTAATTTATTTGCTTACACCTGTGGTTTTTCTGTGGCTGCTATTGAAGGTGGAGCAAAACAGGTGGTGAATGTGGATATGGCAAGAGCCTCTTTAACCAAGGGTCGAGATAACCATAGGCTCAATGGCCACAATCTCGACCAAGTAAAATTTCTAGCGTACGATATATTCAAATCATGGGGTAAAATTAAGAAGTTAGGCCCTTATGATTTAGTAATTATTGACCCACCTTCTTTCCAAAAGGGCAGTTTCGCCTTGAGTAAAGACTATATAAAAATCATACGCCGTCTACCTGAACTACTTGCCGAAAAAGGTCAGGTACTTGCGTGTGTAAACTCTCCCCAGGTGAGTGGGCAATTTTTGATAGAGTGCATGCAAGATGCAGCTCCTCAGCTAACGTATAAATGCAGGTTGGATAATCCAACTGAGTTTGCTGATATAGACAATGATACCGCCCTCAAGGTGATGCTATTTGAGTAAAATATTGATTACTTAAGTGTCTGGAAGCCAGAGTATATTCGCGTCAACGTTGTAAACCAGCAAGCAACGCCAAATATAATGGCAATAATGGGAAAATATTGTGGTAACAGACACATAGCTACCAAACAAGCGATAGTTTCAGTTCCTTCTGTCAGGCCACTCATGTAATAGAGCGACTTGTTTTTATACACTGGATTCTCAATGTCTCGTTTACTTGCCATGACCGCAAATGCGAGAAAGCTAGAGCCGGTGCCAACAAAAGAAAAAATGAGAAAAGCACCTGCTACCGCATTTTGATCAGGGTTAGCGACCACAAAGCCAAATGGGATCAGGGAATAGAACAAGAAATCTAAGCTGATATCGAGAAACCCACCCGCATCACTTATACCTTGACGCCTAGCTAATGCACCGTCTAGTCCATCACATAATCGGTTAAGAAGGATAAACATCAAAGCCAAATCGTACCGAGTGAAATACAAAGTAGGGAAGGCTAGTACGCCTAAAGCAAAGCCGAAAAGCGTAGTTTGGTTTGCGGTGATCCCCAGCTTGTCTAAACCAACAGCTACTAATGCTAATGGTGAACGGATGATTTTAATACTGAATCTATCCAGCATGTGAGTGGCTCCATGGCCAGTTAAATACTCGCCCATGTTTAGGTATATCATCAAAGTCATGAGTGACCATGATTGTTGGAATATTGGCTTGAGATAACTGCGCCATGACCCAATCACGAAACTGCATCCTAAGCTCTTTATCTAACTTACTAAATGGTTCGTCTAGTAGGGCTAACTTGGGTTGAGCGAGAAGCATTCTAACTAAACTAATACGGGCACGCTGTCCTCCTGATATCTGATCGGGGAAAGACTCCGCTAGCGGTGAGAGTTCGACCTTGTTAAGTGCGGACATTGCTTCCTGGTATCGTTGCTCACCTTTGATTTTATTTGGTAAGGCAAAGGCTAAGTTTTGCCAGACATTTAAGTGAGGAAACAAGAGGTCATCTTGAAAAAGAATCCCAACCCTCCTAAGGTGTGGCTCTAGTTGAGTCAGATTGATACCGTTTAGCTCGATACTTCCTGAGTACTGAAACTCTGGGCTCATGTGACCTGCAATTAGGCTTAGTAATGTAGACTTTCCACAACCACTTGGCCCCATTAGACAGATCACTTCGTCAGAGGAAGCTGAGAGAGTTAAATCAGACATTAAAGTTTCGCCACTATTTTTATAAATGGTGATGTTTTCTAGCGACAGTGTCACGTGAAAGTGTTTCCTTATTAGTGCTTTGATAACATTTGCGACGCCGAGAGAGCATGCTCATAATTACGGCGGTAGTAAAAAAAATAAATGGTAATAAAGCTTGCCATAGTGCATAGATTGCAGTGACACGCCTATCAAAGCCACTCGATAATGCTACAGCTTCTGTGGTGACAGTTGTTATTCGTCCACCACCTAACATTAAGGTAGGAAGATATTGTGCCAAGCTTACGCTGGCACCTACTGCCCATGCGTACCATAAAGCTGGCATTAGCAGCTTTAATTTGATTTTAAAGAAAACGGATAGAGGCGTTTTGCCTAGACTGAGCCCCACTTTACTGTATTTACGGTTATAGCTTTGCCATGGCCCATCTAATGCCAAATAAACCAGAGGAAATGCAAAGAATATATGTGACCAGATCACCCAAAGATAGTAGCTACTATCCAGTAAATACAGGCTGGTTATCTGAATACCAAACAGGATAGAAAGCTGTGGGATTAGCATAGGCAGTGCAATGATGTATTTGGGCAAACACACTTTAAATCGTAGCCGGTATTCATGAGCGAGAACGGCGAGCAGCAGGCTAATGCATGCAGTGGCCATTGAGATAATGAGGCTGTGATTAATGGTTGGCCAAATATTATCCCATTCATTATTCCAAAAACGTAGGCTATAGCGGCTTGGTAATATATCAGGAAAACGCCATCGATGGGCCATGCTCCAAATCATCATCAAGGGCAGCATAATACCCGATACTAGCACTGAAAAAGTGAATAAAGTCTTGCCTGGTAGGCTAATACCATGACGGCCGGAAAACTGCCAACGGCCTAATGGTCCAACTAATGTTTTCTCAGTTATAACAACGAAAATGAGTAAGGAACTGGCTATAAGGAACAGCATAACAGCGCCAGATGCCGCTCGAGGTAGTAAAGATAAATCAGGGTCGTTAAACCATTGCCACACCAAAACAGCGAGAGTAGGAGGGTTTGTTGGTCCCAAAATTAAGCTTAGATCGACAACTGAAACCCCATAAGCAATAACGGCAAACAGAGCAAAACGCATTTTAACCAGCCACAACGGGAAGATGGCTTTCCACCACATTTCAACAAGTGAATAACCAAGTGAAGTGCTTACCTTATGAATTTTATCTATCTTTAGTTGCTGTAATATGGGTATGCTCATTAAAAGTAAAAATGGGATTTCTTTCAAGGTTAAAGCAACCGTCAGCCCAATGGCATGGGGGTCATGTACAAACCAAGTTACATTTTGTGTGTCAGGGATGAGGTCAGATGTTTCGGCTAAGATGCGCGCGATCATGCCCGTAGGTGCAAAAAGAAATGCAAAGCCAATGGCAAAGGCGACGTGTGGCATCGCCAATAGAGGTGCAAGTAATACCTCTAGCTTTGACCAATGCTTTCCTAACCAAAGTTTTTGTAAAACGGCAAAGCAAATAAAACAAGCAAGATAAGTACTGGCTATGGAACTAAATAAGGTCAGTACTATGGAGTGGTTAATCCCTGGCCAAGAAAAAAACACTTTATAATTTGATAAAGACAATTCGAACAGACCGACGGGAGGAACATACCCTAATGAGGAAAGGAGTACTCCGAGCAATCCTGGAATTGTTGGTGCAATACAAATAAGTATTAATATTAAGTATGTAGCTCTAAACATCTGGTTTTCTTAGTTACCGTAGCGCTTATGCCACTCTGCCTCTAATGCAGCTTGCCAGCTAGGGTGTGGTTCGACAATTGACTTGAATAAAGTGGTCTTTTTTGCACTACCAGTAAGGTATTGGTTGTCGAGTACAGAAGGATCTCCCCAGATTAAAATGTCACCTTTACGGGATTGAGCTTCAGTGCCTAATAAAAAATTGATTGCAACAAGAGCACCTTCTTTAGCACTAGCGTTCCATGGAATTGCCAAAAAGTGTATATTTGAAAGGGCACCTGCATCCATCGCATATACGGTTGTACTCTTGGCTAAATTGCCATTTATCTGAGCCGAATAGACGGAATTGGGGTTAAAAGTGATGGCAAGATCAAGCTGCCCGTCATCCAGTAATTGTACTGTTTCTGCAGCACTCGCTGGAAATTGTTTCCCTTGACGCCAAGCCACTTTATGGAATTCAGCCAAATATGTCCATAACGGGCTTGTAACCGCAGAAAAGTCGACTTCATTAACAGGTTTAGTTAGAGAAGGATCATTATTGGTTAATTCAATGAGTAAAGCTTTTAGAAAGCTAGTACCATGGAATGCCGGTGGACGAGGGTAACTCAATTTGTTGGGGAATGCTTTGGCATAGCTGAGGAATTCATTAAATGAAGCAGGGGGGTTGTTCAATTTCACTTTATCATGAATAAAAACAAGTTGGCCTACTCCCCAAGGTGCTTCAAGTCCTTCAGTTGGCTCTGAAAAATCACTGGTGACAGGTAGGGACTTGTTTATTTTTCCCCAGTTCGGTAAACCTTCAACGAAAGGGCCAAATAGTAATTGATTGTGTTTCATTGACTTAAAATTCTCACCATTTATCCACACCAGATCTATGCTTCCTTGAGCATCTTTAGAAGCTGCTTTTTCAGCGATTAAGCGTGCTGTCGTTTCAGCTATATCAGTAACCTTTACATGTTTAAGGGTTATGCCATATTGCTTTTGTAATGATTGATTGGCCCAGCGAAGATAGTTGTTAATTTCTTGGCTGCCTCCCCAAGCATGAAAGTAGACAGTTTGTCCTTTCGCCTTTTCTATGATTTCGTTCCAGCTATTTTCAGCTATGACATTGAGCGATAAAAGTAAACCAGTAAAAAATGTAATCAGCTTAGTCATGAGAGCCCTTTTAAAAATCTGAATTACCGACATTCTGATAGACCGTACTATCAGCAGCTTTCATTCATTATGACGGAAAAAATTTATTTGTTTTATATATTTGAGGTATATCTTGGGGAAAGTAAACAGCTTTGGTATGTAGCATACAAAAAAGCCCTTACTAACCGATGAGGAAGTAAGGGCAAATAGTTGGGGGGATTAGTTTTAGTTATTTTTTCCAATCTTGAAGCTTAAAAATCAATGTATGGGAATCGTTCACTAGTATGAAATTATCTTTAGTTAAGGTGATATCACTCCATTGTGATAATGTCTTGGAAAACGTTTGCTCAAGATTCATCGCTTCTCCGATACACATTTTCATCGTCATCCCCATTTTTTCGATACGAAACTGATTATTTTTAAGTTCAGCTTGACCGAAGAAATTGTTGCAGCCTGCATTTCCATTTGCCTTCAATTTTTCACCGATTTCAAGACGTGGGTTCTTTTGCTGCTCAGTAGAGGATATATTTTCACCATCGATACTAACCAGTTCCCAATTATGATGTTGAAGATCTTGGGCTGTTATTTGTTTTGCGTCACCACCATTGCTTGCACATGCTGTCATTAAAAAGGGGAGTGCGACAGCTGCAAGTAATGTTTTTGGACTAAACTTCATAGTAATAAACTCCGGAATATAAAAACCTATATCGACATTTAGACGATTTTTATGTTACCAAGTATAGGTGAAAAAACGTAGTTTTTGTCAGTCTAGAGTCATGGTTTATTCGTCATTCGATAGTGAAGCTAGTTGAGTTGTCGAGCTTACAATTAGGTATAAATTTAAGTTTATATTATCAGTACAGAGAGAAGTTAATATGGAGCAGCTAGAATTTTTTGTTGTCCCTAGCCCTTGTATAGGAGTCTGTACTGTGGATGAAAAAGGGTATTGTAAGGGATGCATGCGTAAGCGAGAAGAGCGCTTTAATTGGCTAACTTTTTCTCCATCAGAACAGATCCATATTATAAAATTATGTCGTCAGAGATATTACAGGAAACACAAAGGTAGCCACAACGAAGGTGATGTTACGGGGTCACAATCTAGCGCACAGCAAGAGTTATTTTAGAGTTTTTTGCGCTGTGCATTGTATCTTGTTCACTATCATTCCCATTCGTCACTTATCACCCATCAATATGTTCATCAAAGTGGTTACCATTGAAACGCTGAGTTTGTTCTTTTTGATGTTCGGAGTCAGATCCTGATTCAAGAAGCTGATGAATATAGCTAGCCATAGGGTCATTACAGTCTAGTCGTTCCTTTTTTGTTGCAATCTCTTTAATTAATTGCAAACGATAGGAATTGCTTGCGCGCTTCATGGGGACCTCTTTGTAGTGACTCTAACGATCAAAATTTAGATGTGGAAATGTTGAACGTCAACATAGAGGCAAAGGGTCATAGCGTTATTGACTGTGGATGCGTGAAGGGTAAATTCTGTTTAGATAAATAATGTTGTTGGCTGACTTACACTTAGTTAATTTGCCTAAATGTGAGAGGTTTAGGTTGTAATAAAAACTTCACAATTTAATTGTTAAAAAAGTAAATTAATTGCAGGTCTCAAATAAATTTGAACATGATTTGAATGGATTTGCTCGTTTTCTACCATTAGTTTTGTTTAGGATTAAAACACCTTAAAGGTCGCAGGGTGTATAGAGAAGACTGAGTTGTTTAATTTAAACAGTAAGGGCCCTGGGGGGCCCATAAATAATGACAGAAATAAGCTTATTGTTTCGATTGACAGCTCTGCTTGGTAACGATTTCATCAACCATTAATTGGCCTCGAGCATTGCGCATTTTTATCCTGTAGTTTAGTCCAACGTCTAAGTTGTTTTTCGTCTCTTTGTCGGTACAGTAACTCTTAATGCTGGTCTGGATAACTTGCTGAATTGGCTTAGCGCCAGGAGCATCTTGGTTGTAGACCATCATTATTTCTATCATAGTTCCTTTAGAGCTTGCTCTCATAATGGAAAGAGGACCTACCTCCATTGGGAGCTCTGCTGCAATCACACTAGCTCGACTATGCGCCAGCATTTCAAGCTGGCGTTGCTCTCCTGAAGAAGAGCAGCCTGTAATTAAGGTAGTAGCAAGTATACCTAGGATAAATTTCAGCTTCATTTTAGAACACTTTTTTGTAAGGCTTAATTATTACTTTCTCATAGACACCAGCTTCGACATATGGGTCATTGTCGGCCCAGTGCTGAGCTTGTTGCAGAGAGTCGAACTCAGCGATAACGGTTGAGCCGGAGAACCCTGCTTCACCTGGATCATTTGAATCTATTGCTGGCATAGGGCCTGCAGTTAGCAGGCGTCCTTCATCTTGTAATTGTTGTAAACGAGCTAAATGAGCCGGGCGAGTATTCATTCGCTTTTTGAGTGAATTTTTAACGTCTTGAGAAAAAATTACATACCACATATTGCTATCCTCATATTTAGATATGTCGAGAGGCATTGTCTAGATTTTTTGATCCCTAACACTACAGAATATAACAGCTTTTTAAAGAGACTTTGACAATAAACTGTGAGATCTGTATTGATTAATAGTGCTAGGTTTTCCCTGCATTTTAATTGCAACCTAGCTAAAGATTACAGGTTGTGTCAACGGCCAGTATGTGTGGCCGCTGAGCTAAAAGGACAAAATATGTGTTATCTATAGACTCTTTAAAATAAAATTTAATCTAGGAAACTCACCAAGACCGAATTATAGTGATCTAATCTATTTTTCCGCCAGAATTAGGTTCAGATTTTTCTTTTGATAAGTGTTTATAGATATAAATGCCAGTTATCAAGGTGAAACCAAATGTTGCTGCTAATAGACCAAACACTTTGAAGTTCACCCATGTGTCGAGTGGAAGTTCATAAGCAACGTATATGTTTAGCCCTGCACAAAATGAAAAGAACACAACCCATGCCCATGTCACTTTAGTCCACACATTATCAGGTAAATGAATCTCTTTACCCAGCATGCTTTTGATGGCTGATTTACCTATCAGATGGCTTATTGCGAGGCCAAGCGCAAAGACAACGTATACAATGGTTACTTTCCATTTTATAAAATTTTCATCATGGAGAAAAATTGTCATACCCCCAAAAAAAGCGACCATGATGAAGGTCACCAATTGCATCTTCTCTACTTTTTTGTATAAAAGATAAGTGAGTATAACCTGAATCGCAGTCGCGATAATCAGGGCACCAGTTGCAACATAAATGTCCTGAGCTTTATACAGGACAAAAAAGATGACGAGAGGAATAAAATCTAATAGTTGTTTCATTGCAAAAATCTAAAGTTTCAATATTGAGCACAGTTTAACGAAATATGAGCGATGAACATAGATCTAAAGTTACTAAGGACCTAACTTGTTGGAATAATTTAAGCCAGTTAAGAATAACTGGCTTAATACTATAAGGCGTTCCATACATCTACAGACTGTTAGGCAGCGCAGTAAGTGTCTGTTATGAATAAATTTCAAGTGAGGATATCATAGGCTTGATGTCTTCTAGGTAGCCTTCTTCTTTCAGGTTCGAGACAGCAACTCTTAATTCTTCATTACTCATCGCAAAACAGCTTGATTTCCCAGTCATATGGTTTAGATAGTCATGGTATTCATGTTCAGTGAAATGTCCTATCCGGTCTACTAACAAACATTTGATACCGTGATGAATAAGTCGATAGTATGTATGACGATGAAGTTCCATAATTCGTATCTCCTAGCTATGTCAGTCTGAATAACGACCCAGACCAAGAAGTGACTTAGACAGAATATTGCCACTTTTGGATGATAACTGAGACAAAGCATAATGAATGCCATACTAATACCTGATTGAGGTTTGTATGAATATTGTTCAGGATATTAATTGGTTAGTTACACATAGCGCATTATAAATCTCAGGCAAAAAGTAAAGTAGAACTACACCTTTCGCTATATGACATTTACTATGCAAATTGCAAGTCGTTTTGAAATTGAGGCCAGTAAGAACAATTTTTGTTGTAGCGGATAATATTATTTGAGTGTTAGTAATTGACCTTGATATTCATTTTAATGTATTGAAAAACAAGCTTTTAATAAAATCTTATGTGATGATCTAACATCTTATTCATGATAAAATTAACACTAAAGGCATGTTCAGCTAATAAAAAAGTTGGCGAAAATCAGAAGGTTGGCATACACTTTCCCAAGTAAAGCCGATATGTTGTTGATTGGCTGGGCAAAATGCTTTGGCGCTGCTGATTTAAGCAGCAATGTTAAACACAGCTTTGAGGAAAGTTTTATGGCGCTCACAAAGGCCGATTTGGCTGAGAACCTGTTTGAAAAGCTTGGATATAGTAAACGGGATGCCAAGGAAACGGTTGAAGCGTTTTTCGAAGAAATTCGTAAGGCACTAGAAAGTGGCGAACAGGTAAAACTGTCTGGGTTCGGGAATTTTGATCTTCGAGAGAAGAATGAACGGCCGGGTCGAAACCCAAAGACGGGTGAAGATATTCCAATCAGTGCTCGCCGCGTTGTCACCTTCCGTCCCGGGCAAAAACTGAAAGCTCGCGTGGAAAATACCAAGATTAATGGCTAACACGTTGACTGCCTAGTAGTAAGGACATCAAAATTCTAGAAGACGGAGTTGCTTGCCATACGTCTTCTAGTTATTTTTTGATAGCCTTATATTAGTTAATCCCTTTTCCAAAGGACATGGCAGAACTTGTTGTCAGGGTCTCGGCTAACCAGTAGACGAGCAAAAACATCATCGAGAACATCGCTGTCCTCGTTAACTAACCCTACCCGTACTTCAGCGTAGATGTTTTTGTCAACATCAAAACCAACGTGTTGCGGCCAATCATCACTAGTCTCAACCAATTCTGCGGCACCTCTGTCGTCAAATTGAGCCACAAAAATAATCACGTCTGCTGCTTCAAGGTTATCTGCTGCCATTTCTAGGAATATATCATAGGCCGTTTCTATGGTGTCGTCGTAGGAGATAAGTTCAGACATCTTAGGCACGACTCATATATTTGCGCTCAGTGGTATTAATGACGATACGATCGCCAGTTGCAATATACTCTGGTACTTGAACTGTTAAGCCTGTTGTAAAACGAGCTGGCTTCGTTCTCGCTGAAGCCGAGGCTCCTTTGATTGATGGGTCGGTTTCTTCGATGACAAGCTCAACGGAAGCAGGAAGCTCAAGACCAACAGCGTTTTGATCCACTACAATGACGTGCAGCCCTTGAATTTCTTCTGTGATAAATAACAAATCATCTTCAATATCAGATTTTTTGAACGTAAACTGGGTATAGTCTTCGTTATCCATAAAAATGTATTCATCATTATCAATATATGAAAAGGCAACGGCACGTTTGAACATATCGACAGTATCAACAACGTCATCAGATTTAAACCTTTCGTCGACGCGGCCACCAGTGGATAGATCTATACAGCGCAATTTATAAATTTTTGCTCCGCCTCTCCCTCCAGGTGTAGTCACTTCGATATCTTTGATAAGTAATGTTTTACTATTAGATTCTATAGCAAAACCTTTTTTAAGCTCACTTGCCCTTGGCATAAATGTGTATCCTCAGCATGGAATAGAGTTGTCGTATTATATACATAGAGTTAAAACGAAGGAATATCTTGATTCGTGCCAATGTGTGGGCGAACATTAGAAGACAGAGTATTTAAAAAATATTGTAATCAGTTATATGCATCTTTCAATTATTGATCCTAAACAGCCATTTCAGGAAACGTACCAACCTGCTATTGATGAGCTTGTCATTTTTCTTAAGAGTGGATTGGGAGAAAACCTCCATAGTGTCTATATCTATGGCAGTGTTGCACGTAAACGAGCTGAGCCTAATCTATCAAATCTTGATGTTCTAGTGGTCTCCCATGAGAGCTTTAGTGATATGAGAACAACTTTGTTTAACTCGATAAAATGGCGTTTTCAGAAGTCATATCCATTTATCAATGGGGTATCTTTAACAAATACCTTAGCGCAAGATATAGCGAGTCTAGACAGTATATTTTCTTGGGGGTTTCAATTGCGTCACTGTTCAGTGTGCGTGTATGGTGAAAATTTAGCTGAGTGCTTTGGTGATTATGAACCCAGTTGGGAGGTTGCAAAACATTGGAACATGGATGTTGAAAACTGGGTTGCTGTTTATCGGAATCGAATTGCCCGTTCAGCCACTCCAGAAGAACAGGTGAAATCACAAATTATTATCGCGAAAAAATTACTTCGTGCCAGTTATTCTCTTGTGATGTACAAAGATAAAAATTGGTTCGATGATCCGATTGAATGTGGAAACCAGTTTTTGCGTTATTTCCCAGAGAAAAAAATTGAAATTGAAAGGCTTGGAATTTTATTGTCTGGTCGGTTTATTGCCAAGCGGTCTGTTATAGGCATCTTTGATGGTTTTGGAGAGTGGTTAGTTAAGCAGTACCAAAAAACAGAGTTTCGTATTGGTTGAGCTTATTGAGACTTAGAACAAGCCAAGTTGGGGTTCACAAAGGCTTGCGAAATTGATACCGACAAATGGAAGAATAGCTTCCGCGACAGGTTTGAGTTGTTTATCGATATAGTGTTGGTAATCAATTGGGCTCTTTTGATATTCCAGCGGCTCAGGGCCGGTAAGGGTAATGAGGTATTCAATCCTGCCTTTATTTTGATATTGCAGAGGTCTTCCTAGTTGGGCATTAATATTGTCTGCTAAACGGGCAGCTTTTACCTGGGGAGGGATGTTTTTTTGATATTCATGTAATTTTCGACGTAAGCGTTTTTGATAAACAAGTTCTGAATCAAATTTTCCAGCGAGTGTTTGCTCAACAAATTCTTGGATAAACTCCGTAGGATCTTGTTCTTGAAAAACCATTGAATAGAGCTGGTACTGAAAACGTTGAGAAAGGCGAGTCCAATCAGTACGTGCACTTTCTAATCCCTTAAAGATGATCTTTTCTGACTCACCTTCACCAATAAGTCCAGCATATCGCTTTTTTGACCCTGTTTCCTGACCTCGGATCGTCGGCATTAAAAATTTCCTATAATGCGTTTCGTATTCCAACTCGAGAATCGATGTCAGGTTGTATTGTTCTCTAAGTCGTTTCGTCCACCAATGATTTATATCTTCTACAAGTTCTTGTCCAATTTTGTCGGCTTGCGCTTGTGAAAATTTGCCATTTAATGAAACAAATGTTGAATCCGTATCGCCATAGATAACTTTATACCCCTTATCTTCGATCAGTTGTTTGGTTTGTTTCATTATTTCGTGCCCACGCATGGTTATACTTGAAGCCAAACGCGTATCAAAAAATCGGCAACCAGAAGAACCTAATACACCGTAAAACGAGTTCATGATAATTTTTATAGCTTGAGAAAATGTTTTTTCGTTTTTGCTCTTGGCTTGATCTCGCGCTGCCCATAGCTTTTCTATCATGGCAGGTAGAAAATGTTTACTACGATGGAACTGACCACCGCGAAAACCTTCTACTGCTTGGTGCTTATGTTTACCAATAGCTAACTTGAGACCCTCGATTAATCCCATGGGATCGATAAGAAACGAGCGAATAATAGACGGATAGAGGCTTTTAAAGTCCAGCACTAGGACTGAGTCATATAAATTGGGTATCGAGTCCATGACATAACCACCTGGGCTCGCTAGCCAGTTCTCAGGGTGTAAGTTTGGTGCGACATAGCCTGATCGATGGAGCTGAGGCAAATAAAGATTAGTGAACGCGGCAACGGAGCCTCCTACACGATCAAGCTCAACACCTGTCAGTTTTGCCCGTTCGATGGCAAACTCTAGCAAATGGGTTTGGGAGAATATTTTATTAACCAGGATGCAGTCATGGAGATTATACTTCGCTAGAGAAGGTTTATCTTTTAGAAACATCTGGTTAATTTCATCCATTCTGTCATGTACATTATGAATTTTTTTGCCTTCGCCTAGTAGTTCTTGTGATACGGACTCAAGTGACCAGCTGCGAAAGTGATATGTGGCCGTTTTGAGTGTATCAATACCATCCATTACAACTCTGCCAGGAATTGAAACGAAGGCTTGCTGAGTATTTGCTGATGTTCGGAAAAAACTATTTTGATTAGCTCGACCTATTTGCAGTCGGATTTTATGCCACTCAGAACGTTTGTGTAATAGCCGAAAATCAAAGTCGATGACGTTCCAGCCAATAACAACGTCAGGATCAAATTGTGTGAACCAGCGGATCAATGCATGCAGAAGTTGTTTTTCATCTGATACCCACTCAATAGCAGTTTCCGCTTGTTGGTCATCGCCAATCATAATGACACGGCTATCCATTGGACTGTCGAGACCGACTGAATACAATATGCCTTTCTCAGAACACTCGATATCTAATGAAACCACTTTTAAGTGAGGAATATAATCAAATTGGCGACATTTGACGTTATTAAATCGTGTATGGCCGTGTCTGACTTGAGGCTCACCTGTAAACTCGAGGCTCCCTTGAATAAAACGCTCCATTAGATAGCGGTCAGCAAGACGAATATCATCTTCTAGTACTAAGGTATCCGTCTGTTTAAGTGCTTGGCTTAGTTGCTGTGCTTGTTTAATGCCTGAGCAGTAGCATGCAGCAAGTTCAATAGCATCAAAGCTAGTGAGTGAAAGTGGTTTAATGGTGACGCTTAGGTTGAGTTTTTCGATGAGCACCTGACATTGAAGGATGGATTTTTGTGGAATGAAGAAGACAGGTTTTTCTCCGTCTACTAGCAACTGAACAGGGCCATTATCAGTGGTAAGCCAGAGTTCAATCTGAGTGTGACCAGAAATATCTCTGGCTTGGCGAGTGAGTAAAAAACCGTGCTGGACAGACATGGACAGTGCTCTACAAGAAATTCGGAACTAGTTTAACATAAGCTCAATAGTGCCTAATAATAAATAAAACCAGTGAGTTTTGCGCCAATATCATCTGACTGCCATTTCTGGTATGTGAGTTGAGTTCTAAGAGCGAAATTACTGTTAAATGACCAATTCCAATTGATGTTGATGTTGGAATGATTGTGTTGGTCAGAATCAATGAGTGCAAGATACTGAGCTTGTACTCCGAATCTGTGCTTACTGCTGATTTGAAAAAGCGCTCCTGCCTCAACCCCCAAACCTGGGACTAAGCTGTAGTCGGTCAGTTCTCCACCATTCAATTCACCTGAAAGCAGAGAGTAGAAATGAGTCTGATCTGATGCTCCCCATGCCTTACCATAACCTCCTTGTGCGAACCAACGACCTGACATAGCTTGTGAAATCGGCTGGCGATCAAATCCAGTACGCATATTCCATGACCAGCTATCAAAGATTCTATTGCTAGGAGCAAGAGCCATAGTATCGAGGAAATAAAATCGCTCAAGCCTTGTTGTGCCTTCCTTGTCGATGCTTAATTGTGTATCGAGAAAATTGATTTGTGCGCCTGCCACAAAGCCATCTTGTGAATCGAGTAAATCATGATAAGCGGCTCGCCATTCTAATGTGGCTTGATTATTTTTGGCATTCCAATATTGATAACTTAAACCGAAACGAGCAGAAGCATGGCCTTGTTCAGGTGATACTGAAGGCATCTCAACGGCTGAAAAAGGAGAGTCGACTTTTATTCTACTTCTTTGGTAAAGTAGTTGGGTCAGGCGCTTGGCTGTTGGATCACGCTCTAAACCTTGATCGTATAATTGGAAATTGAGCCACTCATATGCAAGTTCTAAGATTGCTGCGTGCTCTGTGTCTGAATAGTCCGCTGGGTTCGGAAAAATCCCTTCAGTTGCATTTTTAGCCGCGATGAAAAGCCTTTCATCTACTTCATTCGCAAGATGCAGTAATCGAGTACCAAATGCGGCTCGGTATTGAGGCGCTTCCAACAAGTCCGATTCAGCAAGGGCGCGAACCGTGTCTGAAGGTATAGCTTGCACTGAAAAGTGTTTGGTTAGCGAGAGATCCTCACGTGCCAGCTCTAGCAATGATAGCAATTGGTAAGAACAATTTTCATCGAGGAAATAATAATCAAATTCGGCATATTGCATCTCCCATAAATGAAGCAGAATGCGTTTAACTTCCTGTGGTGTGAATTTGAGCTTATATTCCCATATGTCTCTTGACTCAATATCATTATACTCACGAACTTTTTTGTAATAGGGCATAACAGCGTAGCGGCCAGGATAACGACCAATAAGCCCTTTTATTGCAAATAGGGCGGGGTTATCTTGGGTTTCAGGCTCTGCGGCAAAATTAACAGCGAAAGCAACTAACTCTTTGTTCCTTGTTTGATCCTTAGCATCAATACGCAGTAATGTGTGACCGAACATGGAAGAAGGATTGTTCATAAATGCTGTTGGGAAAACGAGTGTTAGCCCTTCAGGGTCAATGACTTCTCGCCAAGTATCTAGCTCTGGACATGATAGCTCAGCACTTCTACCTTGTTGGCTTTCAAGCCAGGTGTAGCGTGCTGGATAACGACACTGTGTCTGCTTGGCAAGTTCTTTATCAGATGAATAGAGTAGGTCTATGGTCGCTTGTAACTCGGCTATCGGTGAATTCATACCATCTGGAGAAAGGAAAAACGACTCATTGTCGATAGTACTGTTATAACCGGATAATAGACCGGGAAGATAATGGCCTAATTTTAGCCAGTATGCATCCTGCGATAGCTCTCTCACCTCCAATTGGGTGGTAGCGTAGGTACTAGGCACTATCAAGCTTAAGCTAAGTAATTGGGAAATCTTGATTCGGAAGGACTTCATAAAAGAGATGTTCTTGTATTAGCTAACAGCGAATGGCTCGTGATTTATCGGTATTTGTAACTGATAAAAGAAAAATGCCACCGAAGTGGCACCTAGAATTTAGCGATTTTAAATTGCGTAGTTAGCAAGCTTTGTATCGCTAGCAACCATTTGATTTAGGTTGGTAAACACTTGTTGAGATGTCACATTTTCTGAAACGAAAACTTGTGCAAAGTTTTCTTGCACCATTGAGTTGAATGTTGCTTTGTCAGCTTCGTTTATGCCCCAGACTTCAGAAAGTGTCGCTAAAGTTTCACCTTGACCTTTGGCCATGTCACGAGCTAAGTTGTCGATGTTTCCATCGATAAACATGGCTAATTTCTGTGAAGAAGTCACTTTACCTGTACCGTCACAGCCGAGAGTACCAAAAGTGATACCAAAAGTTTGGTTGCCAGATGTACCGTTTGTTGTTGCCGCAAGGATTTTAGATACTTTTCCTTCATTACCATCAAAGACCATAGTTCCTAATCCACAGCCAACGTCATTGTCTGCCATCACAAGACCAGACATAGGTAATGTAGATGCCAGTACTGTCGCTGCTAGAAGCTTTTTCATAACATATCCTTAGAAGTCATAATTAAAATTTTTGATATAATATGCGCTAATGTGTGCCGCACCGAGTATTAATAGATTAAATCCTTCTATCTTGCAATTACTATGATAAGTGAATGAGTGTATAAGCTTAATTTGTAGTTATAACAGTATTATACGGCTATTATTATCAATAGTCGTATGGTTAGCCTACTAGAAGCAGATATGAAAATAAGTACTTGCTAAAGTTTGCGTTTGAGCACATATTCAGAGTAAGTTACAAACCATAATTAGGTTAGAATAAGCAGCCATGCTGTTATCCACTACATTGAAGTGGGTGCAGAGCCAATCAAAAAGTGTGGAGATACAAGTTTGATAAATGTTTTCCTTGTAGATGATCACGAGCTGGTTCGCACAGGGATACGACGTATTATTGAAGACGTCCGTGGAATGAACGTAGCAGGGGAAGCTGAGAGCGGTGAAGACGCAGTAAAATGGTGTCGGTCGAATCATACCGATGTTATTTTGATGGATATGAATATGCCGGGTATTGGTGGTTTAGAATCGACCAAGAAAATCCTGCGTTTTAATCCTGATGTGAAAATCATCGTTTTAACTGTTCATACGGAAAATCCGTTTCCAACCAAAGTGATGCAAGCAGGTGCTGCAGGGTACCTGACGAAAGGGGCGGGGCCAGATGAAATGGTCAACGCAATACGTATCGTTAATAGTGGTCAGCGTTATATTTCGCCTGAAATCGCGCAGCAGATGGCACTAAGCCAGTTTTCTTCTGCTTCAGAGAATCCGTTTGCGGAGCTTTCTGAGCGTGAACTGCAAATTATGATGATGATTACCAAAGGGCAGAAAGTCACCGATATCTCAGAACAGCTCAATTTAAGCCCCAAAACGGTGAATAGTTATCGTTATAGGTTGTTTAATAAGCTTGGTATCAATGGTGATGTAGAGCTGACCCATTTGGCCATTCGCCATGGAATGTTAGATACAGAGACCTTGTAGTGACCGATCCTTTTGACTCGGCTTCTTTTTTAAAGACGGTCACTCACCAGCCTGGCGTTTACAGAATGTATAACGCCGAGGCTGTTGTTATTTATGTTGGAAAAGCCAAAGATCTTAAAAAACGCCTCTCTAGTTATTTTCGCACCAAAGTTGATAGTGAAAAAACCCGAGCATTAGTGAGTAATATTACTCAGATCGATGTCACTATTACACATACTGAAACTGAAGCCCTCATCCTAGAGCATAATTACATTAAGCAGTATTTGCCCAAGTACAATGTGCTGCTTCGTGATGATAAATCTTATCCTTATGTTTTCATCAGTGGTCACAAACACCCTAGATTATCTATGCATCGAGGTGCCAAAAAGCGTAAGGGGGAGTACTTTGGACCATACCCAGATGCGGGGGCTGTACGTGAGACCCTACATTTAATTCAAAAAATTCTTCCTGTTAGGCAGTGTGAAGATACGGTATACAGTAACCGGACGCGCCCATGTCTTATGTACCAAATTGGTCGCTGTTCCGGTCCTTGTGTTAGCGACATCATTTCAGACCAAGATTACTCAGCATTGGTTAACCTCGTGCGTTTATTTTTACAAGGTAAAGACCAAAAGGTACTGTCAACATTGGTAGAAAACATGGAAATGGCCAGCCAGCAATTGAGGTTTGAAGATGCCGCAAAGCTGCGCGATCAAATACAGGCAATACGTCGAGTTCAAGAACAGCAGTTTGTCTCTCATGATTCTCAAGAAGATATGGATGTGCTTGGCTTTGCACAAGAAAATGGTGTTGCGTGTATTCATATTTTGATGATTCGTCAGGGTAAGGTGCTGGGTAGTCGTAGTCACTTCCCCAAAATCCCGAATGACACGACCCAGCAAGAAGTGTTTTACAGCTTTTTGAGCCAGTATTACTTAAGCCATAATGAGGCGCGTACTATTCCAGTCGGAATTATTGTAAATCCAGGTTTGATTGATGACGCTAAACCATTGCAGCAAGTTCTTAGCGATATCGCAGGCCGTAAAGTTCATTTCCATTTGAAACCTACTGGAGCGCGTTCACGTTACCTAAAACTTGCCAATACCAATGCATTAACAGCGGTAACCAGTAAAATTAATCACAAGATGACCATATCTCAACGTTTTAAAGCACTGCGTGAATTGCTAAATATCGATAGTATTGTGCGGATGGAGTGTTTTGATATTTCTCATACCCAAGGTGAAAGTACTATTGCGTCCTGCGTGGTGTTCAATCAAGAAGGCCCGTTGAAGCAAGAGTATCGCCGCTATAACATTAATGGCATTACGGGTGGCGATGATTATGCCGCGATGGGGCAAGTCCTTGAGCGTCGCTATTCTAAGCAAATGGATGTGGACAAGATCCCAGATATTATATTCATTGATGGTGGAAAAGGGCAGCTCAACCGTGCGGTCGAGATTATTTCCAACTACTGGAATGACTGGCCAAAACGTCCTCGCTTGATTGGAATTGCTAAGGGAGTTACTCGTAAACCTGGGTTGGAAACATTAGTTACACCTAGTGGAGATGAATTTCATTTGCCAAGCGATGCTCCAGCACTACATTTAATGCAGCATATACGCGATGAAAGCCATAACCATGCTATTACTGGCCATAGAGCGAAGAGAGGTAAAACTCGAAGAACAAGCGCTTTAGAGGAGATAGAAGGTATTGGGCCAAAACGTCGCCAAGCTTTACTTAAATACATGGGGGGGCTGCAAGAACTTCGCCGAGCTAATGTAGAAGAAATTAGCAAAGTTCCGGGGATTAGTGCTTCTTTGGCAGAAAACATTTATCAAGCATTGAAACAATAGGAAAAATCCCGCACCATAGGGCCCTGTTGTTAAGCAGTGAATAGAGCAATACGCAAACAATAAGAGTCTCAATAAATATGCGTTTAACTATCCCTAATATTTTATCATTACTACGACTTCTTCTGATACCAGTGTTTGTTGTGGTGTATTATCTTCCTTATAGCTGGTCCCCTTTTGCCGCTGCGATGGTTTTTTGGGTTGCGGGCTTTACCGATTGGCTGGATGGGATGTTGGCGCGAAAATTGGGCCAAATGTCTCGTTTTGGTGCTTTTATTGATCCAGTGGCTGATAAAGTCTTAGTCGCAAGTGCATTGATTTTGATTACTGATCACTATCATAGTATTTGGGTAACCATTCCTGCGGTTACTATGATTGCCCGTGAAATTATTATTTCGGCTCTACGTGAGTGGATGGCTGAAATTGGTAAACGCGCGAGCGTTGCCGTTTCTTGGGTTGGTAAGGTCAAAACGCTCAGTCAGATGTTTGCACTGTGGGTGCTTATCTGGCGTTATGATGATTGGATGGTTTGGCTAGGTTATATCAGCCTCTATGTGGCGACTTTTCTGACATATTGGTCTATGGCCCAGTATCTAATTGCTGCCAAAGATGACCTCCTCAATGACGAACACCACTGAAAAACGGGCTTATGCCCGTTTTTTTGTTATCGCATCGACTTTACAACAGCTAACTTAGCTAAATTCAAAGAATTTGTGCGACTTTATTAATCAAATTAGCCCTTTTTGGCGCATAATTAGTCAAACGATTCAAAAAATAAAAAATAGTGTTGACTCATTAGTTCGAATCCGTAAAATGCATCCCGTACCCAAGAGGAACGCAACAAAAAAGCGAAACGATTGGAGTTACAAAGGCGCGTTGGCAGAGTGGCTATGCAGCGGATTGCAAATCCGTGGACCTCGGTTCGACTCCGGGACGCGCCTCCATTTGCGACACTAGCTCAGTTGGTAGAGCGCAACCTTGCCAAGGTTGAGGTCATGAGTTCGAACCTCATGTGTCGCTCCAAATTTTATGATAGTGATGACCAAAAATCATTATCAAGATGGTGTCTCCATCGCAAGTTTTAGATTTGCGTGCCCTGGTGGTGGAATTGGTAGACACAAGGGATTTAAAATCCCTCGGCGTTCGCGCTGTGCCGGTTCAAGTCCGGCCCGGGGCACCATCTAACCAAATACGCGACACTAGCTCAGTTGGTAGAGCGCAACCTTGCCAAGGTTGAGGTCATGAGTTCGAGCCTCATGTGTCGCTCCAAAAATAAAAAAACCGCCTTTTAGGCGGTTTTTTTATGCCTTTAAAATCGAGTTCCTATATCTTAATAATATTTATCTAGAATTTTCTTATATTCCATTGATTCTACTGCTTGGCCAAGGGATTTATTGATCATCGTAGCTTCAGCTTTAGATATTGATTTACTGCAGACAAGGTAGCGTGAATGTTCCTCAGGCGCATCAGAGACGTTAACGATACTAACGTATTTAGATATCTCGTCGTTGTGGTTTAAGATCCATTTTGCTTCTAGATAGGGCATTAACACGTAATCCACACGTCCCTCTGCCAACAGATGGAGTAAGTGTGCACTTTTGGTTAGTTTTATGTCTTTAACGTAACTGACATTACGTCTATTAGCATTGTATTCATTCATTTTCTTATCAAACCATGCCCCATATGAAAAACCACTATATGTGCCTAATTTTAGATCTGAGGTAAAAACTTCAGCTACAGTTACTGTTTCTGATATTCTAGGACGTTTTTCATTATTTATAACGATAACAAAAGGCTTCTCTATTAACAGAGGCTCATCACTATACCAATACCCTTCTAATCTTTGAGTTGTTTTGTAGACTCCAGAAACACATCCTTTTACATCAGGTTTTTTAAGTTCCTCCATTATTCTTTTGAAAGGTCGTTTATTGAATTCAAAGGATATCTTAGCATTCTCGAACACTAATCTATTAATATCAATCAATATTCCAGTTACATTACCGTCGTCATTTTTGAAACGAAGTGGTTCTCGGTCGTAGTAATAAATGGTTACCTTTTGTTCAGATGGGCTTAAAGGTTTAGAAGTTGCCCAAGCTGTGTCGGATATTAGTAATAAAAATAATAAAACTGGGTTAAATGATACCTTCATATACTAACCTTACTAACCTTACTAACTTTAAATATAGTAAGATATTTAAAAGCGACAAGGGGTTCGTTATTTCTAGGAATGGCGAACATATTGAGGATCTATGCGGTGAAAAAAATGGACTATAGAGATTACCAAAATTGAAGGCCATGTTGTTATATGGCCTATTATTTATGTTTTATTACACAAGCTTTGCGAGCATTTCATTCGAGTAGTCGATGAGTGCTTCGCCAGCTTTGACTTTAGCAACATAGTCTGGGTTAGCAATTAATGGGCGCCCTATGGCTAATAAATCAAATTTCCCGGCGACTAAAGCGGCATTGCCAGTTTCAGGTGTAAAGCCACCAACGCCCATTAAGGTGTTACTATAATGAGCACGCATATAATCAGACACCTTGCCGCCTAAGTAATCAAAAGTCATATTATCGTCGAATATACCAACATGCAGATAGCATAATTCTCTGCTTTCCAAAGCATGTAATAGGTAGTCAAAAACCTGTTTGTCTCTTGGATCGGATTCCATATTAAAATACGCGCCAGGTGAGAGGCGAAGCGCGGTTCTTTGCGGGCCGATAGCATCGGATACTGCGTCAACCACTTGCAAAGCAAATCGAGCCATATTTTCGGCATTTCCACCAAATTCATCCTCGCGCTGGTTGCTGGTAAAATGTAAGAATTGATCAATTAAGTAGCCATTGGCCCCGTGGATTTCAACGCCATCAAACCCAGCTTCTAGAGCATTAATCGCTGCTTGGCGATAATCTTCAACCAGCTCTTTTATATCTTCTTGGCTTACGGGTTTTGGTGTGATGTATTCAAGCGCTCGCATGCGCGGAACCGTGCCTTCAACGCCGATAGCGGAAGGTGCAAGCACATAATCACCGTTATAGAAATATGGGTGTGCTACTCGACCTGTGTGCCATAACTGAAGGAAAATTTTGCCCCCATTTTGGTGAACAGCGTCAGTGACTTTTCGCCAGCCAGCGATTTGTGCTTGAGTATAGATTCCAGGAGTATTGGGATGGCCCTGTGCATCGGGCCTTATTATGGTTGCTTCGCTGATGATAAGCCCAGTATCTGCGCGGCGAGCATAATACTTAACCATGTCATCGGTTGGTACAAGATTAGCATCTGCCATGCAACGAGTGAGTGGTGCCATGATGATGCGATTATTGAGTGTAATGGCGTCGTTAAGCGTAATAGCTTCAAATAAATGTTCCATGGGTATTCCTTGATTGATTTTTGAATGTTCATTCAAATTAGTCTAGTTTGAATGAACATTCAACATGTTTTTTGAATGTCTGTTCAAAATCAGATAAAATAGACCATTACTGATAATTTAAATAATGAATGATAATGCGCAGCGCAGAATTTGATCGTGAAACCGTGCTACGTTCTGCAATGGAAGCCTTTGTAAGTAAAGGGTATTCCAAAACCAGTATGCAGGACCTAAAAGCAGCAACAGGGCTACATCCTGGCTCAATTTATTGCGCGTTTGAAAACAAGCGTGGACTCTTGATCGCGGCGCTTGGTCAGTATCGTGATGACAAATCTCGTGAATTTGAAACCTTGTTCAAAGAGCAAGAAAACGTTTTCTATGGCTTAAATCGTTACCTAGATTCTGTTGTGGATGAGTGTGAGAAAGAAGCGATCAAAGACTGTTTATTGCAAAAGTCCTTGAGTGAATTGGCGCAGCAAGACTTAGAAGTTGAGCAACTCATTAGCTCTATGTTACAGGATTGGCATCGTTCTATTGAAAATAAAATTTCTCAGGCTCAAGATGTGGGGTACGTGAACAAAAATAAATCTGCTGGGCAACTGACTCAGTTTGTCGTCATGGGTATTTACGGCATGCGCACCCTTTCACATACCCAACCTAAACCGGGTGTGTTGAAAGAGTTAAAGCAAGAACTGATTCACTATCTTACAAGTTAGCTGCTTTTAATAAGACGGTATATATTGCCCTGATCGGTACTAAAAATAATTTCACCTTTTGGGCTCACGATAACATGTCTAATTCGTTCTTTTAGGTTATCAAGAATGCGAGTTTCTTCAGTTGCTGACTGGGTATTATTGATAGTGATAACATTGATATGCTTGAGCTTTAGCGCTGGGGCGAGAAGTTTGCCATTCAACTCTGGGTAGTTTCTACCTCGGTATAATAATAGGCTTGCAGGAGCAATTGATGGAACGTAAACCTTAACTGGTGATTCAATGCCTTCTTTTTCTGTGGCATCAGCAACATTAATCGGTCCCCAATATTCCTTACCGTGTGAGGTTATTGGCCAACCATAATTGGCGCCTCTCTTGATGAGGTTTATTTCATCACCGCCTCTTGGCCCATGCTCGATTGACCAAAGGGTTTCTGACTCGCCATCATAATACAAACCTTGTGGGTTGCGATGGCCAATGCTCCACAACTCTTTTTGCGCGTTTGGTAGAGTGATAAAAGGGTTATCTTTTGCGGCGCTGCCATCTGGATTAAGCCTTAAGATAGAGCCAGCATGAGTGCTAAAATCTTGCCCGTTTGGCCTTTCTCCTCTGTCACCAATACTCATAAACACATGATCTTTATCAAAGGCTAAGCGACTTCCGTAATGTCGGCTTGTGTTGGAATTAGAGGTTGAGGTAAAAATGGTTTCGAACTGAGAAAGTTTTCCAGATTGATAGAGAAAACTTGCTAATGCTGTGTCTGATCCCGTTTGAGTTTTCTGGCTATAAGTGACATAGAACTTATTTTTTTCAAATGGAGATAGGGCAATATCCATCCAGCCACCTTGGCCTGACGCATACAGTTTAGTTGGGTTCTCCATCAACTTAGATGTGCTTCCTGTTTTGGTATTAAGGGTAAGTATATGGCCATTTCTTTCAGTGACAAGCAATGTAATATCATCAAAAAACGCCATTCCCCAAGGAACTTTAAGGCCTGATGCAATTTTCTGAGTTTGGTAATCTTGGCTATGTGCAAAACTTATCCATGTGGCCAAAATCGACAATAACGCTGCTCTTATCACTGGCTGCTCCTCCCTATTCATTCTAAGCATCAACCTCTAACCAACTCTAGACAGCTTTTTGCTTTATACAACCTGTTATTCAACTGTGTGATTAACTCTCGTCCCTAGAAACATGTTTTTCTGCTCTCAGCATATGGTGTGGAGCCAGAGCTTGGGCCGCAAGGAAAAAACTTGCATTAAATTGCAGCTCAATGTGTATTTCAGATTGGCTTTAGACAGCGCTTTGGTTACTATGTGGGGCTATTTACGAAGCCTGAAATCCCTATCGGGAAACCTTATGGAAACTACCAAAAGGTAGATGAGGAAACGATGCAACATCTAGAAGAGATTATTGCTAACGCTAACGCTGCTATTGATGCAGCAGATTTGTTAGTCGCACTTGATGAAGTGCGCGTTCAGTATCTAGGTAAAAAAGGTGAGCTGACCGCTCAGCTTCAAAGCCTAGGAAAACTACCACCAGAAGAACGCCGCAGTGCTGGCCAAGAGATCAACAAAGCCAAAGGTGTTGTTCAGCAAGCTATTGCGGCTCGAAAAGATGCACTACAACGTGCTGAATTAGAAACAAAATTGGCAGCAGAAACCATTGACGTCACTCTACCAGGTCGCCGCATAGAAAATGGCGGTCTACACCCTGTTACTCGCACTGTTGAGCGTATTGAGCAGTTCTTTGGTGAGTTAGGTTTTAATACAGAGTCTGGTCCTGAGATTGAAGATGCATTTCATAACTTTGATGCACTGAATATTGCAGAAGATCATCCAGCACGCACTGATCATGATACTTTCTTTTTTAATCCAAACCTTATGTTGCGTACGCACACTTCGGGTGTTCAGATCCGCACAATGGAAAATGGAAAGCCACCGTTTCGTTTCATTGCTCCGGGCCGTGTGTATCGCAACGATTACGATCAAACACACACACCAATGTTCCACCAAGTGGAAGGTATGTTAGTCGATGAGAATGTCAACTTTGCGCAGCTAAAAGGTATTTTGCATGATTTCTTATGTAACTTTTTTGAAGAAGAAGTTGAAGTTCGTTTTCGTCCTTCTTATTTCCCGTTCACAGAGCCTTCAGCAGAAGTGGATGTTAAAGGTAAGAATGGTAAATGGCTAGAAGTCTTGGGCTGTGGCATGGTGCACCCTAATGTTCTTAGCAGTGTTGGCATTGATGCAGAAAAATACTCTGGCTTTGCATTTGGCATGGGCGTAGAGCGCCTAACTATGCTTCGTTATGGCGTCAACGACCTACGAGCGTTTTTCGAGAACGATCTGCGCTTCCTAAAACAGTTCAAGTAAACTAGGGGATACATCACTATGAAATTTAGCGAAACTTGGCTTCGTGAGTGGGTAAACCCTTCGGTTTCAACTGATGAGTTGACTCACCAAATTACTATGGCTGGCTTAGAGGTTGACGATGTTCTTCCTGTAGCTGGTTCTTTTAAAGGTGTTAAGGTTGGCCATGTTGTCGAATGTGGTCAGCATCCTGATGCGGACAAACTTCGTGTGACTAAAGTTGACGTTGGTGAAGATGAACTGCTTGATATCGTATGCGGTGCATCAAATTGTCGACTAGGAATTAAAGTGGCGGTTGCGACAGTAGGCGCTGTCCTTCCCGGTGATTTCAAAATTAAGAAGGCTAAACTACGTGGTCAGCCTTCTCATGGTATGTTGTGCTCGTTTACTGAGCTAGGCATTGATGTTGAATCTGATGGCATCATGGAACTCGCTGAAAATGCAGTGATTGGTACTGATTTTCGTGAGTTTTTAGGCTTAGACGACGTAACTGTTGATGTCGATCTTACTGCAAACCGCGCTGATTGTTTTAGCATTCGTGGTCTTGCTCGTGAAGTTGGTGTTTTAAATCGTTCGGATGTGATTGAGCCTTCTATAAACTCAATTGCTCCCGTTATTGATGATACGGTTTCAATTGAGGTAAAAGCGTCTATAGCTTGTCCTCGTTATCTTGGTCGCGTGGTTAAAAATGTTAACGTTAAGGCTCAAACACCGCTTTGGATGCAAGAGAAGTTACGCCGTTGCGGTATTCGTTCTATTGATCCAGTAGTTGATATTACGAATTACATTTTGCTAGAGCAAGGCCAACCAATGCATGCTTTCGATTTGAACAAAATCGAGGGTGGTATTGTAGTTCGTATGGCTGAGCAGGGTGAAAAGCTCACGCTGCTCGATGGCAGTGAAGCGGAATTGAATGCTGATACACTGGTTATCGCGGATCATAATAAAGCACTAGGTATTGCAGGGGTTTTTGGCGGTCAGGATTCTGGTGTAACGTCTGAAACCCAAGATGTGTTACTAGAGTGTGCCTTCTTCGCGCCTGATCATATTCGCGGTCGTGCTCGCAGTTATGGTTTACACACAGATTCATCAATGCGCTTTGAACGCGGTGTCGATTACGCACTGCAAGCAAGTGCTATGGAACGTGCAACAGAGCTTTTGGTTGAAATCTGTGGCGGTGAAGTCGCTCCCATTGTTGCTGTTGAATCAGCCAGCGATTTGCCAAAACCTAACACCGTTGCATTGCGACGTACTAAGCTTGATCGTCTACTTGGCCATCATATTACCGACGCAGATGTCGTTGAGATTTTAGAGCGTTTGGGTATGCAAGTAGTGACAACCGAAGCCGGTTGGGCATCGACTGCACCAACGTGGCGCTTTGATATTGCCATCGAGCAAGATTTGATCGAAGAAGTTGGTCGAATCTACGGTTATGATAATATCCCAAATCAGAGCCCAGCCGCTGATCTGAAAATGCACGATCATGTTGAAGCGAATATTCCGCTGAAACGCGTTCGTAACTTGCTCGTGGATCGTGGCTTCCAAGAAGCCATCACATATAGCTTTGTTGAGCCAGAGCAGCAAAAACTGATTGTGCCAGATGCTGAGCCTCTGATCCTACCTTTCCCAATTTCTGCTGATATGTCAGCAATGCGTCTAGGTTTAATCCAAGGTCTACTCAACACAGTAGTTCACAACCAAAAACGTCAACAGCCGCGTGTTCGTTTGTTCGAATATGGGCTGCGCTTTATTCCTTGCGAGTCTGCAGAAAACGGCATGCGCCAAGAACCAATGCTGGCTGGTGTGATAGCAGGTGCTCGTAGTGAAGAGCATTGGGATATAGAAACCAACACGGTTGATTTTTTCGATTTGAAAGGCGATCTTGAAGCGATTTTGGAATTGTCTGCCAATGAAAAAGCGTACTCTTTTGCTACGGTCAAGCATCCGGCATTGCACCCGGGACAATCTGCTGCAATCATGGTTGATGGAAAAGAAGTCGGCGTAATTGGTACCGTTCACCCAGAGCTTGAGCGTAGGCTTGGCCTAAACGGTCGCACGATTGTGTTTGAAATCGAGTGGTCTACCATCAATACCAAAGTTATTCCAGAAGCTGTGCAGCTTTCTAAATTTCCTTCAAATCGTCGTGATATCGCACTTGTTGTTGATGATACCATCGCTTCAGGTGGCATAGTTGCCGCGTGCGTAGAAAAAGGTGGTGAGTTCTTAAAAGATGCGCGCCTTTTCGATGTGTATGTAGGTAAAGGTGTTGAAGAAGGTAAGAAGAGCCTAGCCATTGCGCTAACACTTCAGTCGGTAGAGCGTACCTTGGAAGATGCAGATATAGCGGGTGCAGTTGATGCAATTGTTGCCCATGTATCTGAAAAATTTGGTGCCTCTCTTCGCGACTAATCAGCAATAAATGTATAGTAAAAACCTGCCACTAGGCAGGTTTTTTTGTAAGTACAGATCACTAATTTGAAAAGCAGTATTCATCTCTATCACGGATCAGATTAATGACCCAAATAGCTGGTGGGAGCAGGATTAATTGCGCAACTAACTTCACAACACTGGACCAAAAAATAATATTGAGCAGTAAGTTGTTTTCTTTTACACCCAAGAAAGCCAAAACTAGGAATAACTTAACATCGACTAAAGCAACAAAAAATGTAGAAAGTGTAATGCGCAAGGCAATATTTTTAATCCTAATTGCAGTAAATAAAACTCCAAACATAGACATAGAAACAAAGTAGGCACATAACGATGATAAGTAAACACGATAGTTACCTAAACTGTAAACTGAGTTAAAACTATGGTTGTAGTTTGATTCAGTATTGATTCCTGGAATAATCGCGGCCATATACATTAAGCTTATAAAAAAAAGATAGCCTAAATACGCCATAGTTATACATCTAAAATAAGTTTTTGGTGATCGTGTAGCGATAATGATTGATGAAAAGAAATAAACAAACGGGTAGGTAAAGAATCCAGCAGTTAAGTAAATACCAAATACTTCTATAGCTTTTTCTGACGCTAAGTTTGATGCTGTAAGAAAGCAAAAAATACCAAGAGTTGCCACCATAGTCGAGGTTTCAAGCAGCTTCAAGAGTCATTGCTCCATAAGGTGATAAATAGCTATAAAGTTTTCATTACTTATCCTTAGCTTTTTTCTAATTGAAGGTGTTAGGAGACTTTTCATTGAGACGGTTACCGGAATATCGGATATCTCCATCTCAATGGTTTTGTCTTTTACGTTAATAGAACGAATGCGTTCATCAGAAATTGAGTATATTCCCTTATGAAGCTCGATATCATGCTTATCAATATAAGCATATTTAAACATCTCCTTATCAATAAATCCTACTAATCCGTCGATAGAATATAAGTTAGAGCGTTTTTTTCTTATTTTAAATAAGTTAAATTTTGACATTTTTAAGTTGCATGATTGGGTAGTTATCTTCGTGAATTATCCTATTGGAAGATATAAAAATAAAATTATTGTCTTCTTCTATTACTTTTCTAAGCACAACTTCTCCTGATTTTGATATACAAATATAATGGTTTTTGTTTTTTAATGGAGGGACAAATTGTTCAAATATTAGCTGACTGCTTTTAGGCAAAGTGTCAATTAATAGGTTGTTTTTAATGTAGATGTCAGTGTCTCTTTTTTTACATAACTCTATAATGTCAGTATTTAGTCTATCAAAGTGATATGGAGGAACTGCATCATCTGAAAGATCTGAAAAATTAATATTATAGTAATCACAAATTTTTCCAACCGTTTCTATCGTCGGATTACTATTTTTACCTGAATACAAGCTATATAAAGTACTATACTTTATTCCCATTTCTTGAGCTAGAAACTTAACCCCGCCGGTATCATGCTTACTATCAGTAATTAGTCTTATTATTTTATCTATCATTTTAAATTTGCCAAACTGTGATTGTTTTCATGTTTAAAAGCTATTTCAGACAAGTATTAAACTCGTCTTGATGTTACGTGTATTTATTATTATTTTTTGAGAATCTAAATGTTTTTTTACAATTTTTCCAGTGTTTATTTTAAATTATTTGAAGGTCGTTTTTAATGAGTTTTTATATTGATAGAGTTTTGTAGGTATATTAGTGTAATATAGAATAGCGTTAAGTAACTAATATACATAGCTACATGATGAAAGGTTCATAATGGAAATTCGATATTTAGAAGGTTTTACACTAGCCGGTTTTACGATTCGTACTAGTAATTTCGCCGAAAAAACCCCATCGACAGCAAAAATAGCAGGTCTTTGGCAGTATTTCTACCAACATACGGCCCCAAACTTAAGCCCAGAGACGAGTGTGTATGGTATATATAGTAATTATGAATCTGATGTAAATGGACATTATGATCTTACACTTGCTACTACTTGTATGCTTTCTAAGGGGGTGGAGAATACTCGAGAAGTAGCGGTAGCTTCTGGTAAATATTTAGTTTTTGTGGCTAAAGGTGAAATGCCTGATTCAGTGATTGGTTTATGGGGACAAATTTGGTCTTATTTTAGTGATGAAGATTGTCCACATGAGCGAAGTTATACTTCAGATTATGAGTGTTATCTTGACGAAAAATCGGTTGAAATTTGTATTTCTATTTGTTGAAGTATTTGATTCACGAGTAACCGTTGATTTACTGAGTTCAGGTTTTTAGCGTTGCACTTTTTAGAGTCATTAAGACGCATAACTTGGTTTTTTGGCATCAGGTTTTATAGCTCTATGTGTGTAGATCGCAGATAAAAGCTGTGCGAGTAATAAAATACCAGAGACACCAAGCCCGATGCCTATACCACCCCAGATACCTGCTAAACCATAGTCCTGCATTAGGAACCAAGCAGCAGGCAAGCCAAATAACCAGTAGCCAATGGCTGTGACAAAAGTGGGGGCTAAAACTATTTTCATCCCACGCAGTAAGTTGATTGCAAGTAGCTGCCATGCATCAACAATAAATGATAAGGCTACGACCCAGATCACAGCTATTAATAAATCAGACATTTGAGTATCGAGGTTAAATAGTGTGCTGATAGCTTCAGGATAATATATAAAGAGTCCTGCGAGTACTGAACTGAGTATTGTTGTTATTATAAAGCTTCGCTTGACTGTGCGTTTGATTCCTTCAGCGTTTCCTGCGCCGAAATCTCGACCAACCAGAATTGCTGCTGCTTGTGAGAAGCCAAAATTTATATTCCAAGTAAAGCTTAGGCATTGAATCAGGATCTGGTGCAATGCAAGGGCTGCGACACTAATAGCTCCAGCCATTAGAGTTCCCCCATAAATCAAACCATGTTCAAGTAATGCTGCCATTGTGATTGGTAATCCAAGAGACAATAGGGGTCTGAGTAATGAAAATGAGTATTCATCGATGTTTGTCCATGGTGAAAATGAGCGATATTCTGATCGTTTAAAGACCCAACAACCATAACCTAACATAACGATAAAAGATGCTAGTGCCGTACCTGCCCCAAGGCCTGATAAACCTTGTTCAAATGTAAATGCAAATAGGTAACTTAGCGGGACATTTAATACAACGGTCAACAGCGACATAGCCATAATTGAACGAGCGCTTCCTAGTGCACTGGTTAGGCCACGTAAGACAAGCAAAATGAGTGAAGGGAGCATTGCCCACTTTAAGGTATTGAGGTAACTCATTGCGGGATTAATTAACTGTTCAGGCTGATCGGAAAGAATGAGTAAATTTGGAACGTAATTAAAGCTTAAAGTGAGAACTAAAGTTAAAATGAAGGACAGTAATATAGCGCCTTTAACGGCATGGCGAATTTGTTGATTTCCAAATGCTGGTCTTGCAATTCGCTGGCCATAAGCGATAGCAATAAGGTTTGCGACACAGCCGACACAGCTGCTCGCAATAATAAACACAAAGCTGTAAACCGATGCCCCTAATCCGCCAGCTGCTAGTGCAGACACACTTAGTTGTGACATCATCCAAACATCGGTTAAAACTAATGCCATGGTGATGAGCTGTGAAATGATTAATGGGAATGCTAATGAGAGAATTGTTTTCATTATATGCCTCGGGTAGTTTACCAGCATAAACTACGCTTTTGGCCTCTGGCCTTCAAATGATATTTATGTCACCCTTACATGAGTTAAAATCATGTGAGAAAGCAATGTCTGGTTATAATTTTCTTCCTTATTCGCACAATGGGCTTAAAGTATTTGAGTCTGTCGCACGCTTGATGAGTTTTACTAAAGCTGCCGATGAATTAAATGTGACTCAAAGTGCTGTGAGTCGACAAGTTAAACAGCTTGAAGAAGCATTAAGTGCTCCATTGGTGTTACGTAAGCATCGAGCGATTGAGCTTACGGCAAAAGGTTATGAGTTATACCAGAGCTTGAGTGCAAGCTATCATGCATTGGATAAATTAATAGGTGATTGGTCTTCATCTCATAAGCAAAGGATTGTGATAAAAAGTGCGCTAGGTTACGCAACTCGTATTCTTTTACCTCAAGTTGTTATCCTTAATGAAAAATACCCTGAACACGAAATCGTTATTATTCCTTCAATCGAAGAAGATCCAGACTTAGACTCGGAAGACTGTGATTTGTTGATTGTAAATACTTGCCGAAGAGATAAATACAAAGGCAGGAAAGATGTGACTTTTTTGCGTGAGGAGTATATGGCGCCAGTGTATGCTAAATCCCTATCAGATCAAAATGTGCCGCTCCAAGATGTACTTACACTACCTCATTTACATGCCACACTCGACCACCAAGACTGGAAGAATTGGTTAAATCAGGCTAATTTGCAAGGAATAAAAAAAAGCAGAGACACCGTTTTTTATAGTTTAGATTTAGCACTAAGTGCGTGTTTAGCTGGTCAAGGAGTGACGGTTACCGATCTATTACTAGTATTGCCAGAGCTTAAGCGTGAGTTTCTTAAATGCCCAGATGATGTAATTTTGCAACATAGCCAATGGCAATATTTTTGCTATAAACCTAGTCGAAATTTGGTTATTGATGAAATACACAACTGGATTGTTGAGCAAACCCAAAGTGAGTTGGGTCAGCTCAAAGCGATGTGTGAAAGTTTTGGCTGGGATAGCCAACAAGTGAATTTTGGTTCATTTTAACAGCAATTGCAGTTGCGCTTATACTTACTCATTTTTCCTATACCAGGGTTAAAGGTATTGGTTGGGTCTAGTGCGTGGTAAAATGCCTGCAACTGTTTTTCGGCTTCATAAAGGTGACCCACATTATGTTCGGCAGGGTATTTGGCACCTTTTTGAGTCAGGAGCTCAAGCATCTCCTTTTTGATTTTCTTCGTGTCAGCCCCTTTTCTAAAGATATAATCCTGGTGAAATACATGACACATAAAGTGCCCATAATAAAGCCCAACAACTAAGTCTTTCGTTATTTCTTTTGGTAATTGCTCAACCCATTCAATGTCATTACGGCGCAATGCGATATCTAGAGCTAGAATTTCTTCGACATCGTTAGAATGTATGGTTTCGTAACGTATAGCGGCACCAGCTGCAGCAAAACGATGAAGTAACGCTTTTTTGCCTTCATCCTCACTACAAATAAAATATTCACAGTCTTCGTTTTTAGCCCAGATGTCTTCGAGATATTTTTTGGCTTCAACAATACCACCATCACTCATTTTAAGAATCAAATGGTGCTGATATTTGTCCCTAAATTGTAACATACGCTGTGGTAAATGTTGCGGGAACACCTGACTAAGCCAATACATAAGGATATCTGGAAGTTCATTTGAAACAAAGGGAATACGTTTTAGTATGGCTTCTACTTTTGCCTTAAGAGCGAAGAACTTTGGCAGTCGATCTGTACCTAAATGGTGAATTGATAAGAATACATCCTTGCCATAATTTTCAGCTAAGTTGAATATATCTCGATGCATATACTCGCCCATTTCAGGAAGATGCGTAAACTGGCTCAGCATATCGCGCCTAAGTTGACTAAGCATTGCAGAGTCATTGCATCCTATATAGAAAAGTTGTTCATTTTCAGGGACAGTATTGGTGTCGACTCGAACCGCAAACACCGCAAGCTTACCAGCGCAGCCACTTGCTTCAAATAGACGTCTAGGATCCGCATTGAAACGAGATGGGCTATCTGAATCTATATTGCGTACTCGAGCCTCATATTCTTTATCTGAAGCCATAGCATCACTGTTAAGTATATTGTCGGGTGTAAAATTACCTTGCTCGATATTAGTGAGAATTTCTTCTGGTGTATTACCTAATCCTTCAATTCCAAGGTGGTTTACCAGCTCTAACTTGCCATCCTTTGTTACTTGACCAAATAGTGAAAGCTCAGTGTAGGCAGGGCCGCGCTTAACAAGTGCACCTCCTGAGTTATTGGCAATGCCACCGATAACAGTTGCACCAATTGAAGAAGAACCAATAACCGAATGGGGAGCACGATTGACCGTTTTGAGTTTTTTTTCCAATTGGTGAAGGCTAACACCGGGCAAACTCACGACTTGTTTACCACCATCGATAAGGTGTAAGGTATTGATGCGCATTATATTGATAATCACGACATCGCGATCGTAGTCTTTACCACTGGGTGTGGAGCCCTCGGTAAGTCCGGTTTTGGCGGCTTGCATGATAATAATACAATTAGATTTGACCGCTGTTTCTAAGAGGCGCCACTGTTCAACAAGTGAACCGGGAAACAGTATCGCAAGCGCTTTACCTTTTCCAGAACGAAAACCGGATCGATAGTATTCAGTTTTTTTCTCAGCGGTTAAAACGTTTTTTCTGCCAACGATATCGATGAAAGCTTGAATTATCGTGTGATTATCCATAGTGTTCTTTACTTTCTTAGTAAACGATTTGTAATGAGAGATAGTTTAATTTTGAAATTTAAACGACACCACTTTATTTCGAAAGTCTGTATATACATTCGGAAAAGGATGAATGTATAGTTTAGAAAAGTTCAATAATTTCAATTTCTTAAGATTTACCATTGGGTTGATTGCTGGATTTTAAAGCAAAGTATTTTTCCAAAAAGAATATAATATTATGTCCATAACCTGATATTTTCAGTTATCAAACGTGTGATCTCATTAACATTTGAATGAATACATGGTGCCATTTTTTTGTTCGCTTACTAAGCTGCGCCGACTTCTGAAAAATAAAACTTAATCCGTTATTATAGTGAAATATTACATCGAGACTTTAAACTCAGATTTGCAGTATATGTGAAAACGAATGTATGACCTTTCTAAGAACATATGTATGAGAATGACGCTATGACATCCATTGATAAGAAGTTAACACAACTAAAAATAATTCCTGTTGTTACCATCAATAAGATAGATGATGTCGTGCCTTTAGGGCACACCCTGATCGAAAATGGTATCCCAAGCGCTGAAATTACCTTCCGTACGCATTGTGCAGCTCAAGCGATACGGCTATTGCGGGATACTTACCCCGATATGCTGATCGGTGCGGGGACAGTACTGACAACTGATCAAGTTGATGAAGCAGTCGAGGCTGGAGTCGATTTTATTGTTAGCCCAGGTTTTAACCCCAAAACGGTGCAATATTGTTTGGATAAACATGTGCCGATTATTCCAGGCGTCAATAATCCGAGTTTGGTTGAACAGGCGATGGATATGGGGGTTAAAACGTTAAAATTTTTCCCAGCAGAGCCATCAGGTGGCCTCGCGATGCTCAAAGCGTTATCGGCAGTCTACCCAGTTAAGTTTCTGCCGACAGGGGGGATAGACATCAACAATGTAGATGATTATCTTGCTATACATTCAGTTGTTGCTTGTGGTGGAACGTGGTTGGTGCCGGAACAGCTGATTGACCGCGGCCGTTGGCAAGAGATAGGTCAACTCGTTAAACAGGCGTCACTCATTACGTTTTAACTTGTATTGCACGATTTAATTAATTTATCTACCACTTAAATGCTTAATGCATAGTTCATGAAATGCTTGCGCTTGTGGAGACATGGTTGTGTCTTTAAGGGTGAACACCCCAATTTTTCTTTCTATTTTTGGTTCTACTAATGGTAGCCAAACGAGAGAGGTTTGCTTGGTTGGAAATGCAAGTTTAGGCAGGGTCGTTATCCCTATACCTAATTCCAGAACAGAAAAGAGTGAAGTAATATTTTCAACTGAATACAGCGCTTTCTGGCTTAACGTTCTAGCTGGGGTTGAATCAAGTAAGCTGCAGGTACCATTACGAATAAAGGGCTGTTTTTGTATGGTCTGCCAATCAACGCCTTGGTGAGTACTCGCAAGAGGATTGTCATGCTTGCATACGACCCCCACGGGATCAGACATCAATGGTGTTAAATCAATATTATGTTCATTAACACTAGAGTGATTACCTATTGCGAGATCGACCTCTCCTGATAACAACCTTGATTCAACCCCAGCAGCATTATCGTCAATCAAACTCACTTCTACATTGGGGTATTTTTGATTAAACTCACCCAATATGTTTGGAATAAGTTTTGCTGCTACAGATGGGACGCTAGCAATACTGACTCTTCCTTGTTGGCCAGCAGCAGCGGCACGTAAATCATTATCTAATGCAATATATATGTTTATAAATCGTTCAATCTTGGGTAAGCAGATTTTTCCAAAAGGAGTTAATCTTGATTTATTTCCCGGCTCGAATAACGACTGCCCAAGGATTTTTTCCAACTCTTTTATTGATGTCGATAACGCAGCTTGAGAGCGATTAGCTCGATGGGAAGCTGCACGAAAACCGCCTTCCTCGACGACCATCACAAAATGCTTTAATTGTTGTAGTTTAATACTCACGAGTTTGTCTCCAAGTGCATTGTAGTTATTGACTTAGGGATACAATGATAAGTTTTATTTATCAAGTGTAATGAATTTACCGTTAGATTTATCGAATGTCAAAGTGCAGGATTTAACCTTTGTAAAACAATGATGTAACAAAGGTTAAAGGCCCATGAATAGTAAAATACCAAAGCACCCAATCAAAACCTCGTTATTTGCATCAAAGGCACCTCTAGAGTGGGCAGTTGTTGGAGATGGCACTTTATATACCGCACAAATTCCCATTGATGCTGATGGGATTGTCGTCAGTGGTGGTATTGAAGCACAAACTCACCAAGTATTTAGTAACCTAGTTCATACCTTAGAATGTGCAGGTGAATCTCTGGATTCGGTACTCCAAGTCATGATTTATGTGACTGACCGACAGTACTTGGAGAGTGTTAATCGGATTTACGCACAATATTTTCGTGCACCATATCCAAATCGAGCCGCAGTCATAGTGTCGGGCTTGGCAAGAGAAGAAATGCATGTCGAATTTGTGGTTTATGCAGCTGCCAACCCAAACAGCCTATCAATATCGACTAAATAACCTATTTAACAGTTAAGAAATTTTCAAAGGAAATATATATGAGCTTATTTGATAAAGTTAAACCAGAGCAGTCACTCTACATTCAAGGGGAGTGGCAAGCAGGTGAAAGCACAGTATCTAATATTAACCCTTCTGATATAAGCGAAAATTTAGGGGAGTTTTCCCAAGCCAGTGAATGGCAAGTACAACAAGCTATTCAGGCGGCGAAGCAAGCTCAACCGACATGGGAAAAAACACCGATTGAACATAAGCAGTCCATTCTACAAGCGATTGGCGATGAACTTATAACTCGCTGTGATGAACTTGGCGAGATACTTTCTCGTGAAGAGGGTAAGCCGTTTGTGGAGGGGCGTGGCGAAATATATCGAGCTGGGCAGTTTTTCCAGTACTTTGCTGCTGAAGTATTACGCCAAATCGGTGATAGCGCGTTGTCTGTGCGTCCAGGAGTATCGGTTGAAGTTACGCGTGAGGCATTAGGTGTAGTGGCAATTATTTCTCCTTGGAATTTCCCCACCGCTACCGCCGCTTGGAAAATTGCACCTGCGCTAGCATTTGGTAATAGCGTGGTGTGGAAGCCTGCAAACCTAACTCCAGCGAGTGCCGTTGCATTGACTGAAATAATTCATCGTCAAGGAATGCCTGCAGGTACGTTCAACTTGGTATTAGGTACCGGATCCGAAGTTGGGAATGCTTTAATTCATTCATCTGATGTGAATGGTGTCAGCTTTACTGGATCGGTAGATACTGGGCGAAAAGTTGCAGCGGCGACAGCCTCAAACTTTGTTCGTTGTCAGTTAGAAATGGGCAGTAAGAATGCATTAGTGATTGCTGATGATGCAGATATTCAAATTGCCGTCGAAGCGACCATTGCAGGATCGTTTTCTGGGGCAGGACAGAAATGTACGGCTTCATCTCGCATTGTTGTAATGAATGATATCCACGACACCTTTGTTGAAGCACTGATTAAACGTATGAGTGAAATTAAGGTTGGTCATGCTTTGGAAGAGGGCATTTTCATGGGGCCAGTGGTCGATGGTGAGCAATTAGCAGCTAATTTAAGTTGGGTAGAAAAGGCTCGCCAAAGTGGTGCCGAGTTAGCTTTTGGTGGAGAACGCTTAGCGCTAAAGCATCAAGGATACTACATGTCTCCAACTCTATTTATCAACACTGAAAATGCTTGGGAAGTGAATCAGGAAGAAGTTTTCGCGCCAATGGCAAGCGTAATACGGGTAAAAGATTTGGAAGAAGCCATTCAGGTTACCAATGACACTCGTTTTGGGTTAACTGGAGGCATTATCACACAAAGTTTACGAACCAGCGCCATCTTTAAGCAACAGGCTCAAACAGGATGCGTGATGGTCAATCTTCCAACCGCTGGAACAGATTACCATGTTCCGTTTGGTGGACGGAAGGAGTCCAGTTTTGGTCCCCGCGAGCAAGGACAATATGCTAAGGAATTTTACACCGTTGTTAAAACCGCTTATCAGCGTCCTTACTAATTTTTCTCAAGCAGTGACAAGGCTGCTTTAAGTATGAAAATGATACAAATTATTGAGGGGTGGTTATGTACCAAGAGCGAATTATCATCGATGGACTGCAATATTGTCATTGGAACAGAGAGTATTTTCAAACTTTGCTAGCAAGCGGGATCACCGCAGTGCATGCGACGATTGCTTACCACGAGGATGCCCGCCAGACATTAACACGTTTTGCGCAGTGGAATATGCACTTTGAGCAAAACTCAGATCTGATTATGCCGGTTCTTTCAATGGCAGATGTAGAAGATGCAAAGCGGCAAGGTAAAGTTGGTATCTTTTTTGGAGCACAAAACTGTTCACCTATTGAGGATGAAATTGGTCTGATTGAGGTAATGCGACGTCAGGGTTTGCTGGTTATGCAACTCACATATAACAATCAAAGCTTACTTGCGACAGGGTGTTATGAACAAGATGATGCTGGAGTCACTCGTTTTGGTCGACAGGCCATTGAAGAAATGAACCGAGTAGGGATGATTATTGACATGTCTCACAGTGCCGAGCGTTCAACACTTGAAGCGATTGATCTCTCATCTCGCCCAATCTGTATTAGCCATGCGAACCCAAGCTTTGCCTATGATGCGCGACGCAACAAATCAAAAACTGTTATTAAAGCGCTTACTGAGCGTGGTGGCTTGATCGGCTTTAGTTTATACCCGTTTCATCTGCCTAATGGGAGTCAATGTTCGTTGGAAGATTTCTGTCAAATGGTCGCTGAAACCGCTGAATTATGTGGTGTGGAACACCTCGGTATTGGCAGTGATTTATGTCTAAATCAGCCCCAACATGTATTGGAGTGGATGCGCAATGGCCGTTGGTCAAAGCTGATGGATTATGGTGAAGGATCCTCTGCGAATGCCGGATGGCCAGATGCTCTACCTTGGTTTAGTGGTAGTCAAGGCATGGAAAATATCTACAACGGATTACTCGATTCCGGTTTTAGTACATATGAAACAGCAAAAATACTCGGTGAAAATTGGTTTTCTTTCCTAGAGCAGGGACTTGAAGCCCATTTCTAACCCAGCCCAAAAATAAAACGTAGCATTGCCTACCATTGAGTTCTTCGTTGGTAGGCATTCTACGACAACACAATTAGTAAAACTCTTTGGAGTCAGTGTATGTCTAATTTACCTCATGGCATAAGTGTTTCGGCACCTGATCAACACTATGTTACTCGCAGAACTTCTTCTCCGGACAAACTTGGGTTAAAGAACCCCGCGTTTTGGTATAGCGGTGGGTTTATTGCTTTATTTGTTTGCTTGGCGTTATACGATGATCAATTACTTACCTCAATAGTGACTACTGGTTTCGCATGGTCGGTCAAGGTCTTTGGCCCATATTGGCAACTGTTATTGCTATTAACATTTCTTATTGCCTTGGTACTCGCAGCAGGAAAAACGGGCAATGTAATTTTGGGCGGAACCAGAAAGCCTGATATGGATGCTTTTCGCTGGACAGCAATCATTTTCTGCACTTTGTTGGCTGGTGGTGGTGTCTTTTGGGCAGCAGCTGAACCTATAGCGCATTTTGTTAACCCTCCTCCCATCTATTCTGCGGAAAATAACCCTCATCAACTTGCTATTAATGCACTGTCACAATCTTTTATGCATTGGGGGTTTCTTGCTTGGTCAATCGTAGGCAGTTTGACATCGATTGTGGTCATGCACCTTCACTATGACAAAGGTTATCCACTTAAGCCACGGATTTTACTTTATCCAATTTTAGGCAAAAGAGCATTAAATGGTCATACGGGAGCGCTTATTGATGCTTGCTGTATTGTCGCTGTGGCCGCAGGCACTATTGGACCAATTGGCTTTCTCGGCTTACAGGTTAGCTATGCGTTAAATTCACTTTTTGATATTCCTGATGGGTTTGTTACGCAACTGATTATCGTTTTGTCCGCAATTACGCTTTATACCTTATCTGCATTAAGTGGGTTACATCGAGGTATGCAAATACTGAGTCGATATAACGTGATGTTAGCTATCGCCTTAATGATTTACATCTTAGTGTTTGGTCCGACTAATTTTATTTTTAATGTTTATATCCAAGGCGTTGGTACCATGATTGATACCTTTATTCCAATGGCGACTTACCGAGGTGACGAGGATTGGCTTAGTTGGTGGACGGTGTTTTTCTGGGGTTGGTTTCTTGGATATGGGCCTATGATGGCAATTTTTATTGCGAGAATTTCACGAGGAAGAAGCATTAGAAAAGTTATTGTCACCATTAGTATTATTGCACCACTAACAACTTGCTTTTGGTTCACCATAGTCGGTGGTTCAGGGTTAGCTTTCGAGATTGCACAACCTGGAAGTATTAGTAATGCGTTTGAAGGATTTAATTTGCCTGGGGCTTTACTAGCCTTGACGCAACAACTGCCTTTTCCCATGTTGGTTTCTGTCTTATTTCTAATCCTTACTACGATTTTTATTGTCACAACGGGAGACTCGATGACTTACACCATCAGCGTGGTAATCAGTGGTGATACTGAACCCAATGCTTTGGTTAGAACATTTTGGGGAGTCATGATGGGTGTAACGGCATTAATATTGATTTCATTAGGTTCAGGTGGAATCTCTGCATTGCAGTCTTTTATCGTTATTACAGCAGTACCAGTTTCGCTCATATTACTTCCTTCATTATGGAATGCCCCTCAGTTTGCATTACGTATGGCCAAAGAGCAGGGCCTATAAGGCCACGCAATTTAAAAATTACAATCTTTTCTATAACAACAAGAGGTAGTGAGTAAAATGGATGCACATGAAACTACTGATATAAATACGTCACTGCGCGATGCAGATATTGTAATGGCACCAGAAAGGCTAGGCGCTATGCACCAAAATAGAATCAGTTTCTCACGTAGTCTGATTCGTAAAATGGCACGTCAAAAATGGCAGTTAACTCACACACAGTGGCAGCTTGATCAATTAGGGTTTGGGCATGTTGTTTATCGATTAACGACAGTTGAAAACACTTATCACTTGGTAGTCTTTTGTGACCAGATCAGTGATACAGAACGAAATGATAGAGTTATTGCTGAAAAATGGGATGTGACATTCGCCCTTATTATTGGAGAGCTTGACGAACAACTTATGGCACAGTTGCGTGCTAATGTCCCATTGCAGGAAGCCGGAAGGTTCAGAAATAAAGTGCTAGTACTTGGTCGGGCGAATAAAAGTGTGCGAGTGTTTGGTCATCTTGTTGCTAAATTAGCTAAAGGTGAGCAACCTCTGCCAGATTCACTTGCAGAGGTTGGCTATGTATTACGCACAACGGCGGTATATGGCAATGGGAAATTTGGAATTGCTGACTTCAAACTACTCGAGACCAATACTGACTTTCGATATTCCTTCAGTGCTCAAATGTGTGCGGTGTACCTCTTAAGAGAATTTAGCTTAGATTGGGTCAATTATCTTGCAAAGCAGGTTGGTGGAGATAAAGCGGTAAAACTTGAAAAAGGACTAAGACGTTATTTAGGTATTGGCAATGCGACCGGTCTTGGTATGGCACCTTATCTGGTTAACCACCCTTGTATTGTGGATCAATGGATGACAGCCCGAGAAAAAGCGATATCAAGGGTTTTGTCTATGAGATGTGACATAGGCTCCCAGCCAAGATTTTGTAAACTACTTGATCAAGCAGTCAAGCACTTAAAGCAGGCAAAGACCATTAATTCAGGCCAAGCTGCGTCTAATCATCAAACGATGGCTGAACTCAGTAACATCATCCAACACCTTACAGGCAAAGTTATTCAAGAACGGCCATGGCGGGATAACCTTAAGTACTTTAATCAGTTTAGTGTCGAAACACAGGAGGTGATTCTTTCTTGTTTGATAGAAATGTATCCAACACTAGTAGATGAGTTAGAAGAGCAGATGAATGCTGAGGAGACTCTGACGATTAGTGCTCAGAGCTCCGTCGATGACTTAATTGTGCTTCTAAAAGAAAAGTATCGCTGGGCTATCGATGAAGACTATTCTTTACCAGAGAATAATTATTGGTTCTGGTACCGTTCTCAAGATAAGGAAGAGCCAAGATTAGGAGTTCGTGGTCAAGAATATGGCGAAGAGAAAGAGTTGCCACTAGATATTGGTCGCCAAGTTAATCGACTTTATATCGAGCTACGTAAATACGCTGCTAATTCTACCATCGCCCAGTTTCTATTGCATTATCCACAATATCGAACCATAGCGCGCAGAGTTTGGACAATGGCGCAAGGAGAAATGGGAGAGATTCAAGTCAATATCCTTAGGCAAGACGCATTGCCTATTCATTTACTACGTTGCAAATTGGCAATTCTCGGTGCAACTAAATTTGATCCACGTTCTGATCGTTGGGTGCGAGTCACTTTTTATCAGGGCGCTCCTCTATTTAGTGATCTTGAGTTAGCTGAAATGAATGAAAATTGGCTATTTCCACTGATGCCAAGCAGTAATCCAGCTAAGGAGCCAAAATTATGATTGTATCGCACAATGAGTTGGTTTCTACCGTGGAGAAGGCTTTTCTAGGAGCACGACGTGTATGTGGAGAAGCTGATGTTATAGCAGCGATGGTAGCGGATTTACAGATGTTTGGCCTAGATGGAATTCGCCATTTTAACAATGCGAACCAACGCAATAGTTGGGGGACGGATCGTGCTGTGACCGTTACTAACCATGATGAATGCTGTCTTAACGTTAATCTTCATTCGAGTAGTGTTGCTTGCCACTTTCCTACCGTGCTTGATTTTGCTATTGATAAAATGGCTGTCAATAAGTCTATTTCTATTACTCTTCAACGGTGTCACAACCCTTGGTTCATTCATGGTGAGTTACTTAAATTGGCTGAGAAGGGAAAAGCTTGTCGAGCTGTTTGGACTGATTATTCAGAACCCAAGCAAGTCACTTATATTTTAAATTTGGGTAAAATAGCACCAGAAATATGGTATTCACATAGCTCTAATCTCTCTACAAACCTCGGTGGTACTGTTGAAATCGAGTTGTCTACGAATGATTTTGATATACCAAGGTATACGCCAGAGTATACACGCCATATAAGTTCAGATAAGTTGCTTTTTACTAAAGAGATTGCTTGGCGAGATGGAGTTTTTGTGGAAGATGCGGAATGGGAACAACTCAAGCGACAAGCGACCTTGTACTTAGTTGAGAAAAGTGAACATTCGGCAAGGGGAGCTGGCGAGAGTGTTGTGAGCTGATCAAATTGATATGTAGAAAGTAAATTGGGTAACTATTTACCTTTAGCAAACTCAGGCTGTTACCGAGTTAAAACCAAGGTTTTTACCTTGGTTTTTATCTTCTAGACAGATGTGGTTTGATACTGAGGTGATGATTGAACCGCATACTCATGACCATCGAGTAATCCTTTTCCTTTTTTAAGCTCATTAAGTCTCGCATTAACTACGCCATCTGAGCTGGAAAAGTCTATCTTATAGCTGCCTATATATTCTTGGACATATTTTGTTGATAGCGATTTTAGTTTATCAATATAAACGACGGATTTATCAAATTCACCCTGTGATATCGCTTCTAGTTTGGGCGTGAGTAGCCGAGCAAATCTATATGGGTGGCCGACAAATCCGCTACCCATCACAAGTGCTGCGATGATAGGGGTAGTAATAACAGCGCTCTGGAACCATTCGGAAAACATTTTGTGATTATTGATCATGCTGGCGTTAGAAGTACGGTTTAACCACTCTTTTTTTGCGCGGCTGAGTGTTTTTTGTAGTAGCGAACGCTGAACAAAAAAATCGACCAGCTTAATAATGCGCTCTAAAACACTGATGACAAAACTGACGAGTGTACCTACACCAACGGCAGTAGCACCAGCAATACCTGCTACAGTGAAGGTAAAGTCTTTTATGCCACCTAGAGCGCCTGCAGCAGAGTGGCGAGCAAGAGCTTTAGAAATAATACTAGGATGACCACTTAGCAGTTCTACACCTCTTCCCTTATAAATTTGGGTGATGAGGTCTTGAGATTTCAATACAGATTTTTTTACATCTGAATATAGTGCTGAAGCACCTCTTACGTGCCCCCAGCCAGGAACTACATCCGCCAAATTACCAGCGAATTTGCTAATAAGCCAAGACCCCATTTCTGCTAGCCATTCTATCCCGTGGAGTAAATCACCATAAATGTGTTGTACTTTATCAAGCAAAGTACGGAAAAATTTTGCGAATAGCTCCTTGATGTTATTTTTCATGGCGGTGGTAACTTCAGAGACTTTATTAGCGGCTTTGGATAATTTTTTCGCCGCTTTAGTTCTCTTTAATTTTGCCATTGTTTCAGTATTACTAAGCAAGCTATCGGCAGCTTGCTTAAAATCAGAAAGAGGTTCAGTACCTACGACAAACGCACTAAAAAAATGGGCATTGGATATTGTTGCTACTTTGGTGATTTCAGTGCTGGCTAACATATACATGGCGCCCATGCGAGCATCGGCCATTTCTGCGACCTGAATGCCAGTGGCAGAATTTGAGGTTTTACCAAATATTTTATCTTTGATAAACCGCTTTAGTAGATTCATCTTCATGTCAGCCTCCAGCACAAAGTACAGTAACATTATTATGCAGATTCAGTTTGTGTATTTATCAGTAGTTTAGGTTTATATTGATTAATTTAACAGCTTGATAGCGATTTGGTTTAGCTGAGACAACTCAGAATCTAGAAAATGGTCGTATTTGAGGTTTCAGCAATGGGCTATCAGTACGCTTAGAGGGTATTTCGTCAGGATAATGGGCTAACTTTTTATTCCAGTTCTCAGCTTCTTTAACTAGGGACTCTAGCGTTATAACGATGAATTCTTTTCGGATATCCGTAGTTTTAATGGACTGATAAACAGTGATGTTTTTTGCACCTTCTAGTACACCTATTCCGATGCCATCGCGAAAGGGCTCCATTGCCTTTGAAGCAAAGTCAGAGAAAAATTCTGAGTGTATGGTGTTTGGCACTTCATTGTGAGTGGTAACCGAAAGTTTAAGTACTCGATTATCATGATCTAGGTATGCGACAAGAAGAAGCGGATCACTTTCTTGACTTTGCAGTATGCAGCTAAATTTTCCTGTAGAATCAAACTTGGCATCAATACCTAACTCTTCAAAAGTCTCTACTAATACATTCATTATTATACCCTTATATATTATATTGTTTTATATAAAAACAATGATGTACTCTTTGACAATCATTCATTATCACCGAGGTCGAACATATAGATAAACAATATCTATATCTGATAGGACTAGTGCTTTAGCTATTAGCACTAATCGTTAGGTAGTTTAGAGAGCTTTAAAGATATCTTTAAAGCATAAACTCTGCGTATTTCTCTTGTATATCGCTAAGATTCGGTTTGGTCTTAGCCATTGCTTCTACGAACTCTGGTATATCCGTATCAGGTTCGAGCTGAAGTCTATGAGCCAGTTGAATAGCGGTATAAGCGGTGTAACGCCCGCAGTTCTTTCCATCTGTCAAACCTTGGAAGTAAGTACTAAGCGCAGTGATATTAGTGCCCTTGTAATCAGTCAAGTAGAAAAGGTTTCTTTTTGGGTCAATGATGTAAGTATTTTCACCTTGAACCACTCCTAATACAGCATGCCCTGTAGGTCTACTCGGTCTTTCTGTCAATCCAATGGGTATGAGTAGTGTGTTATGGGGTGAATTAGCAACTTTAATCTCATTAATGGTGTTATCGAGGTCATTGAGAGTCGATTGCTGGCAGTCTATGATGCCTATCTTACTCTCTTGATAAAACGTTTCGCCCAATTCACCTTTGATTGCCAGAGAAATATTGGTTGGTGAGAGCATTTCGGTTTTATTCATTTCTTTACGAGCTATGGCATCTTGATTCATCAACGAGAGATCCTCATCATCAATCTCAAGATCTTCAAATTCTTCAATTGAATTCTGTCTGCTAACAAGAGAATCATTGCCTAAATTATTCTGGCTAAATCCAGCTTGCCTAATCAAATTTTCTAGAGTATTTGCCCGAGTTTCAGTGGTGCCCCCCCGTGCAAAAAAATCATAGATTGCGGTCAAAGGCCTAAGTAAGTTGCTCATTAACCCAGAATAGTTTCGGTTTACTCCTATTTCTCCATTTTCCAAGGTTGTTGCCGTATATGAACGTCCATTTAGTAGGATTGTTGTTGGTGAGTTGTTCTTCAACTCATTGCTATGTTCTGTGATGCGTCCAATAGAACTTAATGAGATTGAGTTCATAATTATTCCTACTTACATTAAATTGTTGGGTAAAGAATCGTCGCGTTATTGAGGGAAGATAAAATGCTCAGAGACTGATTCAGAATTCGGCTTTAGAGCAGATCACCACATGTATTTCGCATACTCGCGCTGAATCTTCATGAGATTAGGCCTTTGCATGGTTTCTACTAGCTGATTTAGATCTGAGTTCGGGTTATGGTCAAGCGCTTGTCCAAGTTGTATGGCGGTATTTACGGCATACCTACCGCAGTTGGTTCTATCAGAAATGTCTTGAAATCCAGTGCTCAACGCTTTGATTTTTGCACTATAATCGAAGTTATGTAATGGGTTCAACTTTGAATCTAAAACATACATATGTCCATTTTGGATAATACCGAGGACGATGTGGTCACATGTTCTGAAATGCCCTCTTTCTTTAAGTCCTAGTGGAATCAATGCGGGTATATTGGGATCTTGAGTATCTCTTATTGTTTCAAGTTTATGGCTTAGAGTATGTAAAGGTAACCAAAAACCGCTTAATATAGCCAGTCTATGATTGAATAGCTTTTGTCTTATAATGTTATTCACATCATCCATGGCCATCACGCGTGTTCTTTTTGAGTCTTCGTGGGTTTCGATAAAATCTGAAGTATCAGAAAAACATTTATTAGATCTTTTTAACACTGATTCCATAGATATGGCCTGATTAATTTTTGAACAGTTGGGCAGACTATCATCTTTTTATTGTTAATTGTATCATTAACTGGTCGTACCAGATTGAGTGGGGGTACTCTGTGAGAATAAGCGGGTTAGAACCTCGCTGTGGTTTACTAGCCTATAATCCAATATAAATAAGCCTTTTCAGTTTTGAGACTGTATCCTCGCATTCGCATATGTAGTCGAATGTCTTCTAAAAATTTGCTTGCCATCTCTTGCCTCCCATCCCTGCTTTTAGACAGTTTATTGAATTTAAGTATAAAAATGGCTTGTTTTGTCGATAAGGGTAGTTATAAGTCATTGTTAAGTAAGTGGATTATCGTTATTTTATCTTTAGATAGCATGCACTATTGAAAAGTGATAACGCGTCTGCTCGTTTTTATGTGATGCCAGAATGTGAAATATGATGTATATACTGGTTTTTTAGTGGCTTATGTTAGATTAGATGAAAGTGTACATGCCGGAAAACGAGTCGGCCGATTATTCACAATGTTAGTTGCCTTATCAATATAACATGTTCAATTTACTGTACAAGTAGAATGGTGAATACTATACTTGTTCCATTAAACGTACATGTGGAGGTTCTTATGAGAATCGTATCTTTTACTGAAGCTAGAAATAGTCTGAAAGCTATTTTGGACGGTGTAGTTAATGACGCTGATACAACCGTCATTACTCGCCGTGACTCTGAAGATGCTGTGGTTATGTCTTTAGACTATTACAATAGCCTTATGGAGACAGTTCACTTACTACGCTCTCCTCAAAATGCTGAGCACTTAAACCGTTCAATAGCACAGTATCGCGCTGGTAAAACAACAGCACGAGAGTTGATTGATGAGTAGTCAACGTTTACTGGCGTGGACTGATGACGCTTGGGATGATTACATGTATTGGCAAACTCAAGACAAGAAAACACTCAGGCGCATAAACAAACTCATTAATGATGTTAAGCGTTCTCCTTTTGAGGGCATTGGTAAACCTGAACCGTTAAAAGAGAACTTATCTGGTTTTTGGTCTCGTCGTATTGACGATACTAATAGACTCTTTTACGCAGTCGATGATCAAGCGATAACGATAATTTCGTGTCGTTACCACTACTAAAATCAGGTTCAGCGAACTGGCATCTAACACGAGACTATGGCGTCAATAGTTAATTTTTGGCGTTTAATATTGGACATACACCAGTAAAGAAAAAGATAAATTATCCACGTCATTTTGAGGTTTTCTTTGATGTATCACTGATTTTGCGTAAATGACTTTTGTCCAGAAGCGTGCCAGAAAGGTGAGTGCATGGCACCCACCTAATCAAAATTATCAGAGATAACGATTTCTCAAATGGTTTTGGAAATGTGCCGCATTGAGTGTTTCACCTGTCGCTTGTTTGACCAACTCATCTGTGGTCAACAAGCTTCCCTTGCTCCAAATGTTATCTGATAGCCAGTTAAAGATAGGAGTGAGATCACCCGATCGAATAGCAGCATCCACATCGACACTGTTTTGCATTGATGCCATAAACTGAGCGGCATACATAGCACCTAAAGTGTAGGAAGGGAAGTAACCAAATGCTCCGTCGGTCCAGTGGATATCTTGCATGCACCCATTGCGGTAGTTGCCTTCGGTTGAAAGGCCAAGATAGATTTGCATTTTATCATTCCACAATTCTGGTACATCGGTATGCTTAATCTTTCCGTTGATCAAATCACGCTCAATTTCATAGCGAAGTATCACATGAGCAGGGTAGGTGAGTTCATCGGCGTCTACGCGGATAAAATCTTTTTTCACGCGAGTGTATAACTTATGAAAGTTTTGTTGTGAGAAAAGCTCAGGATTATGCCCATCAAAATGTTTTGCGGCATAATCCGCTAAATGAGCGATGAAACTATTACTTCGGCCTATTTGCATTTCAAAAAATAGTGACTGTGATTCATGAATACCCATAGAACGAGCTTGGCCGGAAGGAAGGCCAGATAATGATTTGGGCAATCCTTGCTCGTAGCGGGCATGGCCTGTTTCATGAATAATCCCCATTAATGACTGAGCGAATTCATTCTCATCATAGCGAGTTGTGATGCGAACATCTGAAGGAATACCACCACAAAAAGGGTGCATGCTTTCGTCTAAACGCCCGTGGTTGAAGTCAAATTGAAGCATCTTCATGACTTCTAAACCTAACGCTTTTTGTTTCGCCGATGAAAACTTTCCCTCAGGAATTAGGTATTGATCACTTGACTGTTGTTCGATCACTTGGTTGATAAGATCGGGTAGCCAACTTTTTACATCGGAAAAAAGCTTATCAAGAGATGCAGAATTGGTGCCCGGCTCATAAATATCCAACATGGCGTCATAAGGTGTTGTGCCATTTGCCTCTGCTCTGATCTGTGCTTCTTCTTGAGAAAATTGAACGACTTCAGCCCAATTTTTTTCAAAGCCAGCCCAGTCATTGTCTTTTCGCTGGGTACGCCATGCATGTTCGCACTTTGAGCCGGCTAAAGACTTGGCTTGGACTAAGGTCTCTGGTAATACGTTGGCTTGTTGCCATTGGCGCTTTAGCTCTTGTAATGTTGCTTTATCTGATGATTCAAGAGGTTCATTTTCCGCTTGATTAAACCAATCTTCTAGTTGTGGCAGAGTGTGCAGATTATGGATGTGGACAGATAATTCAGCCATGGCCTTGGAACGAGCCTGGTTTCCACCACTTGGCATAACTGCCGCTTGGTCCCAGCCGCAGATAGCTGCAAGGTGATTGAAATGAGAGATCTTATGGGAGTGTTGCTTTAGTTTTTCGAATGCGCTCATTAGAGTTCTTCCTTGACTATTTATAAGGTTAAAAGTGTATCAATCTCAATCGCTGAGACCAAGTGCCCACGAGTTAATAATGCGATTAAATATCTTTTATATCTCACGTTTTGGAATCATATTCATTAACTCAAAATAAATATTAGTGTTTTCCAACAATACAATTTGATGTTAAAAAGAGTTGTGAAAAGTGAGAGTACCGTAGAAATCTTTGTTTAGGAGTCAGGATGATCGCCAATGCAGAAGCCTTTTTAATTGCCATTACCATTTTGACCTTAACGCCTGGTCTAGATACGGCATTAGTGATACGAAACGCTTCACGAGGAGGGGCTAAAGATGGGATAGCTGCCAGTCTTGGCATCTGTTTTGGTCTATTTGTGCATGCGACCTTGTCTGCTGTGGGAATCTCCGCAATTTTAGCACAATCAGCAGAGGTGTTTAGCATGGTCAAAATGATAGGTGCTGTTTACCTCATTTGGCTAGGAGTAAGCACAATCAAAGATATATACAAGGGCAAGTCTGATGCCATCGGTTGGTCAAGAGTTCAACACAAAAGCAACATAAAACGCTCGGTAAGAGAAGGCTTTTTGTCGAATGTGCTTAACCCTAAAACGGCCGTATTCTACTTGGCTTTTTTACCCCAGTTCATAAACCCCGAGGGTTCTGTAATCGGCCAAACAATGGCGATGGCAAGTATTCATTTTGTAATTGCCATGGTTTGGCAAAGTGGTTTAGCTGTGTCGCTAAGTTGTGCTAAAAACATTATCAGTAATGCCAACTTCTTGCGTAGGATGGAGGCAACAACAGGTGCGGTTTTGGTGGGGTTAGGTATTAAGTTAATGAGCGAAGACTGAATCAAGTATGACTTAGCGATTCACCTAAGGCACTTCAAACGTTTTTAGTGTTAGCTCGCTTTATCGAGTGTATTGGGAAGACCGAAATATTGCTTTAGATCTGTGAGAAATACGGGGTCCTCACACATGGCTTTTTCTGGTTCATCACTGATTTTTGCAACAGCAGCTCCGTTACATTCCGTCATCTTAATCACCATAGATAAAGGTTGATAAGTATCATGTGAGTCAGACCAATCACCCATGTCATTGGCTAGGAATGTACCTATACCAAAGCTAATCGTTGCGCGACCATTGAAGTACTCGCATATTTCGAGTGCGCGTTCAAAGTTAAGTCCATCAGTAAATATCAAAGCCTTTGACTTGGGGTCAATACCTAGTGATTGATAATGGGCCAGGATTTTATCACCCCATTTAAATGGGCAACCAGAGTCATGGCGGACACCGGCATAAGCTGTAGCGTACTCGTAAGTAAAATCTTTTAAGAATGCATCAATACCTATGGTATCTGTTAAGGCGATACCAAGCATACCGTTAAAAGCCTGATGCCAAATATCTAAGGCGATTTTTTGTGAAAGAAGAGGATCACCGAGTTGCTGGTGTGCCATAAACCATTCGTGAGCGACGGTACCTATTGGTTTTAAGTCTAATTGTTTTGCTAGGTGATAATTACTTGTGCCAGACATTAAATCGGGCACATTGTGGTGGAGGTAATGGACTAAATCATAATGTACTTTTGAACTGAAGCGGCGGCGGCTTCCCATCTCTGAAAATTGGAAGTTCTTTATCCCTTTTTTTTTCAATTCAGATCGCAAGAAGGTTATTTTGCTCTCGAGAACATGAATAAACTGTTGATATGGAATGTTGCTCCAGTGAGTTTTATTGCGTACTTCGGAAATGATACTCATCACAAGTGTTTCATAGAGAATGGTTTCATGCCAAATACCACCGATGGAAACACGTAACTGGCCACCAACTGTTGTCACTGAAATTTGCTGCTTTGGCTTGAACTTGAATTTACTAAGATAGGAAAAAAAACCATCGTCCAGATAAGAAGCTTGTTGTCTTAAGTAGCCTATTTCTTGTTTCGTAAATTGATAGCTCGCAAGCTTGTTAATTTCTCTTGCAACATCGATTTCTATATCTGAAAGGTCTTCACTTGAGCGAACGATGAGTTCGTAGCGAACTTGGGTATTAGGGTAGTACTTTCGAGCAGCGAACATCATATTGATCTTGTATACATCAAGGTCTAATGCACTTTGGATGATAGTATCTTTAAACAATGCGGCGCTCATTAAGCCATCCTAATTATGTCAGTTATATTCTCGATCTAGGGAACTTTAATCAATGCATATATAGTTTGTCAAATTTTGTTATTAACTATGGATCAATATTCCAAAGAATAATTTGTAGGTAGAATTAAAAGCTAATCTACATATCTAATCGTATGAAGATACGATTTAAATGAGGTTAATCACCAATTGTTACTTTCTTATTGACCTGCTACTTTTCAGTGGTAATGTACTTGCCAGTAAAGTACTGAGAGAATCTATGATGATTGTCACTATTGACATGATATGCCTTAGGCTCGGTGGAAAAGGATTAGAAACCTTGTTGATTAAAAGAACTAACCCTGATCGTCCACAACAAGGTTTGTGGGCGATTCCTGGCGGGTTTGTTTTCGAGCAAGATATGTCCCACGATGGAGGTCAACAGGCAGATAAAGATTTTGAGGCTGCGCGAAAACGTATTTGTCGCCAAAAAATTCATACGTACCCAAATTATATCAGCGAGCCGATGGTTGAGGGGAACCCGAAACGTGATCCTGAGGGTTGGAGTGTCACTATTGCTCACTATGCTTTGGTTAATATGGCCAATATTGAACAGATAGAGAATTGTGGACTTGATCAAGAGCAACTCAAATGGTTTCCACTAAACACAATCTTAGACGATCAAATTATGCTTGCTTTTGATCATGTTGATTTGATTAAACTGGCATGGAAAAAGTTTCGAGCAGCCGTTGAGTACACTTCTGTAGCCCTATTTACCTTGGACAAGGAGTTTTTAGTGTCAGATATTATCAATGCCTATGAAAAATTTGGTGTTGAGGTGAACAGAATGACAGTCAAACGTCGTTTAATTGATACGGGCGTTATTGTCAGTGCTAACAAAGTGGCTTCGACCAATCGAGGAAAAGGCGGAAAGCCTGCTCAAGTATTTAGTCTGGCGGAAAATAGAGTGACTTATTTTCAAACCTGTCTGCGTTAGGAATGCTAGGAGTAAGAAATGTATTTGCAAGCAGTAAAAGTTGATAAAAATAAAACAGCATCGATTGATGTCGATCCACAAAAAGGATTCAGTGACTTGTGTCCAGGTGAGCTTCCCGTGATGGGGGCTATCGATATAGTAAGTGAGTTAATAGAAAACCACAGCAAGGCTCATGTTTGCCTAGTTTCTAGAGATATGCATCCTTCGGGGGCCGCATGGGAAGCAGAAAAGCCTGAGAACATGCTTGAACCCGTTGGACTCCCAGAGGTTGATATTAAGTGGAACCCACATTGTATAGTAGGGACGTTAGGTGCTGAATTACTGCCAGGTCTACCAAAAATTCGAGATTATGATTTTCAGATAAATAAAGGTATGGATCCTGATGCACACCCTTATGGAGCTTTCTATCATGATCAGGCTGAAGCTTTGTCTACAGGTGGTATAGAGTATTTACGTTCAAAGAAGATTGAAACGGTGATTGTTGGTGGCTTGGCTTTAGACTTTTGTGTTAAGAAATCGATTGACCAACTTATTGGCGCTGGTTTTAACGTAATTTTAAACTTAGCCTCAACGCGTGCCGTATTTCCAAAAAACACAGATACATTAGCTCAAGATTTTGTTACTAAGGGAGTACGTTTGGTTCAAAGCTCTGAATATATAATCAGCGAATAACAGCTTAGTGAGCAAAGAATGCGAAGCTGAAGAGCTTCGCATTGCTGGAAGTAAAAACAAATTATTTAGGTAAGGACTTTACTTTTTGTTATTTCAGTTACTTGATTAAAATAGAGTTTCGTTTCTTCAGCAACCACATGACGCAAGGCAAGCAAGCCAATAAGGTTAGGGATTGCCATCAGTCCATTAACAATATCGGCAATAATCCAAATCATATCCAGATGCAAGAATGCACCTGATGCAACGAGTACAACAAAAATTATCTTGTAGGGCAGAACAGCTTTGGTACCTAATAGAAACACCACACAGCGCTCACCATAATAATTCCATCCAAGAATTGTTGTGAAAGCAAAGAAAATGAGTCCAGTAGAAACAAGTACAGGGCCAAGAGTCTCTGCATTCAGTCCGACAGCAAATGCATGGGTAGTCATTGCTGCTCCGGAAAAATCACTTTGCCAAGCTCCGGTTAGAATTAACGCTAATCCAGTCATGGTACAAATGATGATGGTATCAAAGAAGGTTCCAGTCATTGAAATTAGCCCCTGCCTGACACAGGAGTCTGTTTTTGCCGCCGCGGCCGCCATTGGAGCACTACCAAGACCAGACTCATTAGAGAATACACCTCTAGCAATCCCAGACTGAATGGCGAGCATGATGCTGGCTCCCAAAAAACCACCCGTTGCAGCACTAGAATTAAAAGCTGAAACCACAACAAGTTTAAGGGCGCTCATCAAGTGTTCGGCATTGATAACAATGACGCTTAGGCATGCTAATACATAAAATACAGCCATTGCAGGGACCACCTTACCTGCAACTTTAGCAATTGATTTGATGCCACCCAAAGTAACAAAAGCGACCAAAACAGTAACAATTATCGCTGAAACATTTCGTGGTACACCAAATGAAATTTCGCTCGCATCTAAAATGGCATTGACTTGTGGAAAGGTCCCAATACCAAAACAAGCAACAAGTAGAGCAAAAATAGCGAACATGATCGCAAGGAATTTTGAACCGACGCCGTACTGGAGGTAGTACATAGGCCCGCCTATCATTTGGCCATTAGCATCAACTCTGCGATATTTAACTGCTAGCAGGCATTCTGCATATTTTGTTGCCATGCCAAATAAAGCCGCAAGCCACATCCAAAATAGTGCGCCTGGACCACCTAGTTTAATTGCGGTTGCAACACCGACGATGTTACCTGTGCCAATCGTCGCGGAAAGGGCTGTACACAATGCGGCAAAACTTGACACATCTCCCTGTTTATTTGAATCATTTTTACTAAATAACATTGTTAGCGCTGTAGGGAGGTATCGAAATTGGAGCAATCCTAAACGAAAGGTAAAGTAAATACCTGTACCTACAAGTAAAATAAGTAGTGGCGGGCCCCAGACAAAGCTGTCGACAGTGTTAAGTAAAGATTGAAGGTTATTCATTATTTCCCCAAAGTGATAAAACGTTACTAAGGAGAAGAGTGAAAGGGCAGAAACAATGGGTCTACAAGTATTGTGGACAGAAAGTTATAATCGCTGCTTTATTCTTTACACTCCTCTGTCCTTTTGCCTGAAAGTTTCACTCACAGCTTATGTAGCGGCGAGTTTGCTCCTTCGGCGACCGATTAAACGGTTCTCTCCAGAGGTTCCTCCGATGACAGTCCACGCTGTATACAGCACCTGAAAGATTTACTTCTTCGGTAGGTTATTTGGCCAAAATTACATAAACTGGCTAAAAACCACTCTCCTGCCATCTTCATCGGAACGATTGTTCAAATATTGAACAAAAGTAAGTCGATACCACTGCTTGTGGTCGACGTGAGAACCATATCATGTTTATGATGCAATTCAATATTTTTATTACATCCAACAATGATTTTAAACTAATAGTTATTAACATGATAAAGTCTTTATGACTCACTATTTTGTGTGGTCATTTTGACTTCAATGTAAATTTAATATTTATAATATTCTGATAAATAATGGAATTTAAAGTTGGCAGGGAAAGTGCAGTATGTATTGGAAACAATCTTAATTACTGAGGTCATTATGCTTAATCAACCAACTCGAAATACTTTTAATACACTATTAGCTGTTTCAAATATCGGTCTAGTGATCACATTTTTAGCGCTGGTTGTGAGCGTGATAATTGCTTATCCGTATGCACATGCCTTCAGTCTAGAGGCGCAGATAGCCGCACATATCAGTACAATTATTATTGCAGCGTTTTTAAAGGTGAGTTATGTCACTCGATGTCTAGCGCAATACAATCTTGGTTTGGAAGTAAGATAAGAAAACGTGTAGCGCCTTGTTTAAGGCGCTACACTAATATTTAAAAATAGTTTGCATCGACCAACTCACCGACTCGAACTGCTTTAACATCATTGCGCTTTTCCAGCCAAGTAACGATTTCTGCTTGTTGCTGTTTGGTTACACTTTCATATCTTTGTGCATGGCATATAAAACCTTCAAAAAGCTCTAAGCCGCCGCCACCAAAACTTAGGTCTAGTGCGTCAATATAATCGATAAACTCATCAACAAAGGTGTCGTAATTTTCGAAATCTTGAATTTTTGTATCACAACTAACTTCAAATCCCAGCATTGCAAATTCACCAAGAAATAGTTTCTTTTGAATACGACGTTTTTTGTTATCTAACTTGAATGGTTTCATTATTGTACCTCGGGCAAAAAATAGTTATTTATACCTCATTTTAAGCGTCTACCCAAATCTGTAAGTTGTCTTATGCGTAAGAATTGATGTGTGTGCTGTTGTTTTGGGCGATGCCGATACATTAATGTATATAATTGGGTCATAAGCGCGTAAAACGAACGTAATGCTGACCAACTGCTGTCGAAAAATGGTATAAGTTAGAGACAGAAAAGTCCGAGTATTTTGGGGTTGGCTAAGGAGAGTGTATGACGAGATTAATTGCTATTGTATTTTTAGTGGCGTTAGCCTTCGTGTTGATTCGATATAGGACTAATGAAAAATTGCAAAAATATGTCGTTATTACCTTGGTTTCAGGTTTTTTAGTTTATACCACCACCTTGGTCGTAACTGAACTTATGCGTTAAATCAGTAGGAGCAAAATAGTGAACAACGAGTCTGATGTTGAAAATGATGATGTGGTAGTTATTGAAGAGAGGGATAAACGTAGCTATTTATACATAATCATTGCTGGCATACTTGGCGCAGCTTTAGGTGGCCTTATAGGCTCATCTTTGACGTCGTCGAAATGGCAAGAGGCTTATCATGGCTTGGAGAAGAAATACCAGTTAATAGTGGAAGAGAAAAAGCAGCTGCTTGATGAAGTAAAAGATAAAGTTGATCAGGTCGATGTTGAAATTCAAACCAAGTTATCTCAAGCGATGGAAGAAAAAAAGCTAGCCTATGATGAGACATTGGAGACGTTACATTCACAGGTAGCGGAACTTGAAAAAGTCAATATGTCTCTTGAAGAACAGCTTAATCAACAAAAGCAAAGTATTGCACAAGCGACCCAAGAAAATCGTAAGCTTAATCGGCAGGCAGATATACAAGTGACTATGCTTGAGCGTTCACGTGAGCTATTTCAGCAAGAATTGAAAGTGAAGCAAGAGCTTGAGGCTTTGGAAAAAGAGCGTGATGGCCTCCAACCTAAATTAAAGCAATTAAAAGCTGACTGCGATTTATATTTGGCTGGTACATCATGGGAAGCCAAATCTGATGCGTGTGATAAGCAAGACGCAGCAAACTCTCGCCTGAGTCATGTCAATCAAATGATCAGTGTGCATCAAATGGATTTAAAACAAATCCAGAGGTTGGCCGATGATCTAGGTTTATAAATAATTTGGTCTGACTAACACACCAAACCTCCGCGCTAGGAGGTTTTTTTGTGGCAGATTGGGCAAGGGAGTAATTTACGACTAGCTTTAAAGTTGTGTAGGAAGGTGTGTTCAGCAATCATAGGGTAATAAGGTGAGCAAAAATGTTCGTGTAGAGTGGGTGACAATTATTGCTTACCTCGCTTATTTATGTTCAGTGATGGTTGTATCATATGGTTTGGTAGCTCAAGCTCATGTTTGGGGTAAAGTATTTCTTCTGCTGCCAATATTAATGGTCACTGCGTTGTTGGTATCGGATTACCGTCTCAAACATCTATTTTCCTTTAGTGCAGTCGCACTTTTTTTACTTAGTGGATTAGTTGAACCGTTAGACATAGGGGTTGTTAGAAGCGGCTTGATTCTTCTCCCACTATGCTATGTTGTCCTTTTTCCTGGTTCTCTTTGGTCTATAGCTGTGGCAACCGGGCTAATTAATGGTTACTTATACCAATTGAGTCTTGTGGATGTTGGTCTATTCATAGAGATAGCGTCTGAGGCTAGTGCCATTACGATCTTCGCGACTATGATGACTTATTTCTACATGGAGAGTCGTAAACAAGCTCAGATTTATCAGCTGCAAAGCGTAACAGACTATTTAACAAAACTGCCTAATTTACAAGCTTTTTATGAAGATATAAAAATTGTTGATATACACAACGCTGAGCGCTTTGGAATACTCCATATAGGACTGGATGGTTTTAAAAATATAAATGATCGTCTCGGGTATCGATATGGTGATATGTTAATGATTGCCTTTGCCAAACATATCAATCGTTTGGTGGGAGAGTATGGTAAGTTTTATCGACTTGGGGGGGATGAGTTTGTATTAGTGGTTGAAAGCTCTGAACTTCGACCCAAATTGGTCGAAGCTGTTGATGTTCTGCGCCAGCATGAGAAAACACTATTCAATATGGAAAATACTAGCCACAGGCTCGGTTTTAGTATTGGTGTTGCTTTGGCAAAAGACGCTGCTGATAATGTAGAAGTTTGGATAAAAAATGCTGATTTTGCCCTTTACAAAGCCCTTTCACAGGGCTCTGGATTTGTATGTTGGTTTGACGAAGAGTTATTAAATGAAACAATTCGTCAGCACCAGATAGAAACTGAAATAAAAGCGGCTTTATTGAGTGATCAGTTTGTTTTGTATTACCAACCAAAAGTTTCGATAGTTGACGCTAAAATAATTGGGGCTGAGGCTTTGATTCGATGGAAACATCCTCAATTAGGCGTGATCTCACCTGCTGAATTTATCCCTATCGCTGAAAAGACCGCACAAATTGTTCCTTTGGGCCAGTGGATTCTTAATAGAGCGTGCGAGCAAGCAAAGGCTTGGCATGATGAAGGTATTGATGTTTGTGTTTCGGTTAATGTATCTACTGTTCAGTTTGATGACGCCGATCTTTTTAGGGCAATCTGTGAAATCCTTAGAGAAGTTCAGCTACCTTCTCATCTGTTACAGATTGAAATTACTGAATCAACGTTAATGAAAGACCCAGAAGGTGTAACTGAGATATGCGGTCAATTAAGGGCTTTAGGGGTTTCAATCGCAGTGGATGATTTTGGAGTAGAATATTCTTGTTTGAAATACTTAAAACACCTGCCTGTTGATGTTCTGAAGATAGATAAATATTTTGTTAATGAATGCGCGATACATGAAGCTGACCGAATCCTGCTTAGAACCATAGTCCAAATGGGGCATAGCTTGAACATTAGTGTAATTGCGGAAGGGGTAGAAAACGAGCAGCAACTTGAGGTTTTGCGTCAAGAAAATTGCGATTCTTATCAGGGTTATTTGTACTCTCAACCTCTCACATCGAGTGAATTCATATCTTTAGTTGATAATTATAATAAAAATATACGAAGTTAATAAGTTAGGTCTTCTGCACTTTATTCGATCTTAATATCAAATATGTATTATTTCTACTGGATGAAATATTTATTATATATTGAGTCTAAAATGGTTTGTGTTGCATAATGAATTATGATTTAAATGCGCAGTAAAAAGGAATGCCCTTAAAAATGGCAAGAAACATATTAAAGAGCAATATATCGGTCGATAAGCATTATATTTGTCAGAATAATGAAATTAAAAAGATCACTCTAACTGATGAACAAATTCAGTATGCAGGAACGGCTGAAGGCTTTCTTGTTGGAGGTAACGACACCACATATCTTCATGTCATAAAGAATGATGATAAAATTATAGGCTTTTTTAAAATTGATACTGCTTATTCTGAAAGCTTTCCATTTTGTCCCAAGAATAGCTTAGGCTTAAAGGCGTTTGCTATTGATATCGACTCTCAAGGGCAAGGTATAGGTACTCAAGTAGTTAAAAAGTTATTGCCGTATCTTGAAGCCAATTATCCTGAATATAAAAGTGTTTATTTGACTGTAAACTGCAAAAACCCAGCAGCCAAATCATGTTATCAAAAAGGTGGTTTTCTTGATCCACAGCAGCTCTACTTAGGCGGTGAAGCAGGGCCTCAACATATAATGTTTGCCAACCTAACCAATAATTAATCTTTTTTACTAATCATAGTTTTATCTAAGTAATGGATTTAACATAGCTAGCCATCATTTCTCCTTACTAGAGTTATAGAAGTACAATATAAGATTATGGCTTGGTTCAAATTTTCCAAGTTAATCTTTTATGCAAAAAATTAGCACGGCCGCTAGAGCTAAAAAAACGCTCATCATTAAAAACACATCATTATACGCCATAATAGCGGCATCACGCTGCATGGTGTTGAGTAGAACAGCTTCTGCTTGCTGAAGAGATGTTACGGTGTCACTTCCAGATTGAATGAAATATGCTTGCTGCTCGCGAAGTGTATCCCATGCTGTAGAACTTACATAGGGTAGGGATTCTTTTATATGGGATAAGTGTTCTCGAGTTTTGTTATCTAACAGAGTGGCGATGATAGCAATGCTAAAAGCACCTCCAAGGTTACGCATGACATTGGTTAATGTTGATGCATTAGCGGTATTATGATGACCGATGTTCTTCATCGCGACCAATGAGAGAGGGACCATAATAAATGGGCTTCCTATAGCTCTCAGAAGCATGGATAGGATAAGTTTCTGGCCACCAAAGTCGATAGTCATATGGGTGTTAACGTAGCAACTTAAGCCAAACATAATAAAGCCAAATGCAACCAAAAATTTGGGCTTAATAATTTGTGTGAGTTTTGGCACTAATGGGAAAAATAGCAGTTGTGGGAACCCCATCCACATAAGAACTTGGCCGATTTCCATAGCGTTATATTGCTGAATTTGAGTCAAATAGAGTGGCAAAACATAAATTGATCCAAGTAGCGCCATCCCTAAAATTAGATAGGCAATGCATGACATTGCAAACTGACGCTCTCGCAGTAGTCTCAGGTTAACAAGCGGCTTTTCATGTTGAAGTTCGTTGATCACAAAATAGATGAGACTGACAGCAGAGATAGCACTCAAGACAATAATAAACTGAGAACTGAACCATTCTTCTCGATTACCTTCTTCGAGCACAATTTCGAGGCAGCCTAAGCCAATTCCCATTGATGCAATACCAAACCAATCTGCTTTCTTAAAAGCTGAAAAGCTACATGTTTCATCATCCAAGCCATAACGTATCATTAATATAAGAATGAGTGCTGGTGGAACGTTAATGTAGAAAATGTAATGCCAAGAAAGATTTTCTGTTAACCAGCCACCAAATGTTGGCCCAATGGCCGGCGCAAATGTCGCAGTAACCCCGAATAAAGCCATGCCAACGGCACGTTTATTAAGAGGGAGCAATTGAACTACCAGCGAGAAAGCTAATGGGATAAGAGCTCCACCACTAAAGCCTTGTATAGCGCGAAAAGTGATCATAGACGTCATGTTCCAAGAAAGTGAACACAACAGTGATGACAAAGTAAAGATACTTGTCGTCCAAGTGAGATATCTACGTTTACCCAAAACCTGAGATAACCATCCACTAAGGGGGATAGCAATCATTTCAGCAACTAGATAGGAAGTTGATATCCAAGAACTTTCATCTAATGTTGCAGAAAGAGCCCCTTGAATGTCTTTTAGCGATGAATTAGTAATTTGAATATCGAGAATAGCCATAAAAGCGCCGATCAAGCCGCCAATTAAAGCAATCCAATTTCTTAGTGGAATTTCATTCTCGGTGCTTGGATGAGCTTCTGATATAGCTTCAGACATACATTAGCCTCTAGTGTCTATTGTAGTCACAACAGACAAACCGGGTAGCAGACGTCCTTTTAGTGTTTGTTGATCTGGGATGGCGATTTTTACCGGTACTCGTTGAACAATTTTCGTAAAGTTTCCTGTGGCATTTTCAGGTGGAAGCAGAGCAAACTTTGCCCCAGTTGCGGGAGAGAAGCTATCTACAATGCCAATAAGACGTTGGTCAGGGAATGCATCGAATTCTATGGTAACCTTTTGTCCTTGATGTATACCGACTAATTGGGTTTCTTTAAAATTAGCTTCTACCCATATATTTCCTGTAGGTACGAGACTTAGCAAAGGAGAGCCTGCTTGAACAAGAAGCCCTTGGCGTACACTTCTTTTTCCTACTATGCCATCGACCGGGGCATAGACTTTTGTATAGCTAAGATTTAGCTTGGCTTGGTCAACGTCCACTTCAGATTCAACAACTGATGCTTCAGCTTGGTGTATATCACTGTCAATGACTAAGAGTTGATCATGGGCTGAAACTAAGCTTGCATTAGCTTCATTAAGTTCAGCAAGTGCGACCTTTTGCTGAGCTAGCATGTCATCGACTTCATCTTGCGAGGCATAATTTTTGGTTAGTAAGCTACGTGAGCGTCTAACTTGTTGTGTTGAACGCTGATACTCAGCCTTGGCAGAATCTACACGGCTATCAGCTTGAAGGATATGACTTTTTTGTAATGTTTTTTGAGCCACAAGGTTATCAATACTTGATTTGGAGACTGCTAGATGCGCTTTTGCCTGTTCAAGCTCAGTAACATAATCACGTGCATCAAGTTCAACTAATAAATCACCCTTTTTGACTTTTTGATTATCACTCACGAAAGACTTTGCAATATACCCGGATACTTTCGGCCGAATTGTCGTTATGTCTCCTTGAAGGTAAGCATTATTGGTTGATTCAAAATACCGAGCATACCCAAACCAATAACTAGCGCAGAGTAATCCAATAATGAGCATAATAGCAGTTGTAATAAGCATTACCCTGTTACTTTTTATTTGAACTTTGGTGCTATTTGGGCTTGCCATGCTATACCTTTTTAGTTGTTTGTTCGGTTTTGAATTGTAAATGAAAAAGATTGATTGATAACATAGGAAAAAAAGGAAACACTGTTGCATAAATTTAACCAATTAATATGAGAGGTAGGGTAAATGGACTTAAATGCCATAACTGTTTTTGCTCAAGTGGTTGATTGTGGAAGCTTTACGCATGCGGCTGATGCATTAGATATGACAAAGTCGACCGTGAGCAGAAAATTGGCTGAATTAGAAAAGCATTTGGGGGTCCGATTAGTTACGCGCTCTACTAGAAGCTTAATTTTAACCCCAGAAGGTGAGCGCTTTTATCGATCAAGTTTGCAGATGCTAGAAATATTGAACCAAGCTGAGCTGGAGGTTTCGGCTCATCAAAACTTAATTCGTGGTCCCTTGAAAGTTGTTTTACCTGTAGAGCTCGGTCATCAGGTTCTGGGTACTTATATCAATTCTTTTCTGAAACACTACCCTAATGTAACCATTAATCTAGAACTGTCTAATAGGGAAGTAGATATGATATCTGAGAGCATAGACCTCTATGCTCAAGTTGGTGAACTGCAAGATTCTTCTTTAATTTCACGATCTTTAACTAAATCTCAACGCGTATTGGCTGCAAGCCCTGACTATTTAGAAGAATATGGGTATATAAAGTCACACCAAGCTCTCTGTTCGCCACATCAAATGGTTGATGTATTCAATCGTGCAGTAAAACTACCCAAGTGGCACCTTATCCCTCCAGAAGGCAAAGAGTCTATACAAATTGATTTACCATATCGCTTACGTGTCAATACGATTACCGCTTGCCTTAAAGCCTGCCTTGATGGACTTGGTATCGCAGTACTACCAGAATTCATCTGCCGGGAACATTTCTCTAGCGGCAAACTTGTTCAGTTGCTTCCAGAATACACAATGCCAGAGGTGTCTGTGAGTCTTGTCTACACTGATCGCCAGTTGATGCCTAAACGTAAAAAAGTGTTCATCAACTTTCTACTGGAAGCATTTAAGGCTGATATAAGCGTAAATACTTAAACTACTGTGACGACTTTAGTTAAGCTTGATAGTAGTTTATGTGCGCTGGAACCTGACATTTTGTATGGCTCGAAACTTGAACTGCCTGAGTATTTTAGAGTGAGCGGTCTTGTTGTTGCCATCTCAGGTATATAACCCATGCTCCAGTCAGCAAATTCACGTTCGGAAATTTCTGAATAATCCAGTAGCACAATATTATCATGCCTATTGTCATTGATAATCTGGTGATACACCTTACTTACTTGTGTTCTCGAACCTTCTAAGCATTGAAGAAAGTAATTTCTGTTAAAAAGTAATACTCCAGTGACATCAGTAGCTACGTTATTTTTGCGGGCTGTATCAAGAATATGTTGGATGTCTGACTCTGTTACACCTTCAGAAATTGAACTTGTGTAGACCAATTTTACTAGGAACATTTTGCACTCCATTTTATCTTAGTGGTGAACTGTTTCTGCTATCATTATATGCAATAAGATTCACTTTGTTGTGAAATTTTGATTTTCCGTATTCAGTTTTAATAAGGTTCTGTTATTGTCATTTTTAAATTTTTCAATATCGAAGTGATAGTGAATGCTAAGAATTTCCTAGCAAAAGTTTGGCTATGAGAATTTTCTTTTGATTAAGTAATCTATTGAATTGTAAAGGTATAAAATCACCCTCTAATGTGATGTTTATAGCAAAATAAAGCTTGTTCATTTGATGCGTTTAACATGTTTGTTATCATTTTTCATACACATTGTGTCAGTGATTAATTTATATAAATTTGTTGCTAAGAGAGCTAGAGAACCATAGTGGATACAAACATATCTCAGTTACGCAAAGAGTTTTATGCCCAGATTAGTGCTTTACAGGCTTATTCTTTACCTCAGACTAAACCAACACTTTCTTTGTTAACCGAAGAAGAACTACAACTACTTGAAGATATGTGGGTAGAGTTGTCCGTATGGAAGAAAGCCAATAACCACTATAAGTCGTAGACAGTTTTGTAATTAAAATTTCAACCCCAGTGATAAAATCCACTGGGGGTTTTTGTTGCCTAAAATTAAAATTGTTATATTATAACAAAAGAGTGCTGACCATTGATTTATACCAGATGAATCCCCATAGTTAGTCACCTGTAAGGTTTCTATCATCATAGAAATAGAAAATAATAATGAATCAAGTGAGTAGGGTTATGGCGGAAGTTAGAGCCAGAGTAGATTTTAAAGTTGGCAGTAATAGTGATATAGAGGCCGAACTCTTATCCTTTGAAGGGCTTAAGACCGATAAAGAACACGTAGCAATCATATTTAAACAAGCCGACAAAACCCAAACCACTCCTATTGTTCGTATACATTCTGAGTGTTTGACTGGCGATGTATTCCATTCTTCTAGGTGTGATTGTGGTGAGCAACTAGATGAAACGATTAATAAACTTGGGAAACAAGGCGGTATAATTCTTTACCTACGTCAGGAAGGACGAGGAATTGGCCTGTACAATAAGATAGATGCCTACAAGTTGCAAAGTAAAGGTATGAATACGTATGAGGCAAATAATCATTTAGGCTTTGGTGATGACTTACGTGATTTTTCAGAAGCGGCGCAAATGCTTAAAGCACTAGGTATTTCTAGTATTCAATTGATAACTAATAACCCCAAAAAAATTCGCGAGCTAAAAGAACATGGAATAGATGTGACTCAGTCAATTAATACGTCAGCACATGTTAAAGATGGTAACAAGCACTATCTGAAGGCAAAAATTGCTCATGGGAACCATGATTTAAAATTGTAATTACCCTAAGTTTTTCCTGATAAAAGCCTCATTTTAATGGGGCTTTTTTGTATATGACTTGCAAAAAAAAACTAAGTTTGTATTATTTGCGTCAATGAGTGCAAATGAGAATAATTAGCACTTGCAGTTTGAAAATAATTTTAAGTTCAACAAGGACGCTTTTCAATGAATGTAAAATCACTTTTAGCTCGTTCCGTGGTCACTTCGCTTGTTGTTGCTAGTAGCTCAGTCTTTGCAGCAGATGTAACAAAAGAGCAGGTAGTTGAGCAATATGCGAATGTTGCCCATGCCGTTTTTTCTGATGCACTGACAACAGCTCAGGCGCTTGATAAGTCTATCGAATCCTTTTTAGCAGCGCCTTCACAAAAAAAACTAGATCAAGTCAAACAAGCATGGGTTGACTCCCGTGTTCCCTATCAGCAATCAGAAGTGTACCGCTTTGGTAATGCGATTGTTGATGATTGGGAAGGGCAGCTAAATGCTTGGCCTCTCGACGAAGGTCTTATCGACTATGTCTCAACTGATTATCAATATGAACTAGGTAATGAAGGTGCGAGTGCAAATATCGTTGCCAATAAAAAACTTAAAATTGGAGCAACTCAGTTAGATATCAATAAGCTAACACCAGAAATGATTGCCGATCTTAATGAGATCGGTGGCTCCGAAGCAAATGTTGCCAGTGGTTATCATGCGATTGAATTCCTTCTTTGGGGGCAAGATCTCAATGGCAACAACGCCGGGGCTGGTGAACGTGCATATACAGATTTTGTTGTTGGTAAAGGTTGTACTAACAGCAACTGTGATCGCCGTGGTGAGTATTTGAAAGCAACGGCTGACCTTCTGGTACAAGACTTACAGTGGATGGAAAAGCAGTGGTCCGCTGAAGTCAAAGGGAACTATCGTGAACAGCTTTTGAAAGAATCCGCTGACAATGGCTTACGTAAAATGCTATTTGGTATGGGTTCACTATCTTTGGGGGAACTTGCTGGTGAACGGATGAAAGTGGCATTAGAGGCTAACTCGACTGAAGATGAGCATGATTGTTTTTCAGATAATACTCATAACTCACACTTCTACAATGAGCAAGGTATCTACAATGTTTACACTGGTTCATACAAGCGCATAGATGGTTCTCAGTTATCAGGAGCAAGTATTGCACAGCTTATTGCTCAGAAAAGCGTTAAGGCCGCGAAGGAAATACAACAACAGTTTGATACGACCCGAAAACAAGTCGGTGAGCTGGTAACGTCTGCAGAAAAGAATGCTCAGTATTTTGATCAATTGATCGCAGCTAATAACGTCAAAGGCAATGCATTAGTCAATAAGACGATTATGTCTCTTGTTGATCAAACAGCATCAATTGAGCGTGCTGCAAAAATTGTCGGAATCAGCAGTTTGAACCCTGATACCGCAGACCACGAATTCTAAAAAGAAAAATTCTAATCCAAGGGCTCTTTAAGGGCCCTTTTGTTGTTTTATAAATCGCCATATTAATGAGAACCTTTCTCAAGTATGTGGTGTTATTTACCTAAGAAGCTTTGGTATGAAGTTGTATAAACAGTTCTTGTTAACCACTTTGGCTATCATCAGTGCGAGCGTGTCAGCTTACGAATTAGAATCTGGTGGTGCAACAAGTGTTTCAAAAAATGGCTCTAACGCATTTTCTCTTCCTGCATCCAATCTCCCCCTTAAGAAACGACTCGATTTCAGTGTAGGTAATAGTTTTTTCCGCAACCCTTGGATTCAAGCGCCAGCGACAACAGATGCAAGAGATGGCTTAGGCCCTTTATTCAATACAAATGGTTGTCAGAATTGCCATATAAAAGATGGCAGAGGTCATCCTCCTGAGAAAGAAGACATCCATGCAGTTTCAATGCTGGTTAGACTAAGTGTCCCTGCAATATCAGCAAAACAGAAAACAGCGTTAATTAAGAATGGCATTATCCCTGAGCCCACTTATGGGGGACAGCTTCAAGATTTTGCATTGCAAAACCAAGTGCCTGAAGGTCAGATTAAAATTACTTATAGCGATGTTCCTGTGAGTTTTTCTGATAGTACAGAACTCATTCTACGTAAACCGAATTTAGAAATTACACAGCTTGGCTATGGTGAGATGCATCCAGATACGCAGTTTTCTGCTCGTGTTGCACCACCAATGATTGGGTTGGGTTTATTAGAGAGTATTTCCGAACAAACTCTCATATCATGGGCAGATGAACATGATGCAAATAATGATGGTATTTCAGGTAAAGCTAACAAAGTTTGGGATATAGAGAAAAATGACTTTTCAATAGGAAGGTTTGGCTGGAAGTCAGGTCAGCCTACTTTGATGCAGCAAAATGCAGCAGCGTTTAATGGTGATGTCGGTTTAACTAGTCGCTTATTTCCAAATGAAAACTGTACTTCAAAGCAAACTATTTGTACGGAGCTTCCCAGTGGAGGCACTCCGGAAGTAAGTGATAACATACTTGATTTTGTTGAGTTTTACACGCAACATCTTGCGGTGCCAGTTCGAAGGAATATGAAGCAATCTAATGTCAAACTTGGACAAAATCTATTTGTTAAAGCGGGTTGTGATAGTTGTCATAAAAGCCAAGTCACCACCACAATGCGTGAAGGTTTGCCTGCTTTGTCTAATCAGACCATCCACCCATATACAGATTTACTACTTCACGATATGGGAGAGGGCTTAGCCGATAATCGACCTGAGTATCGAGCTAATGGAAGAGAATGGCGAACGGCACCTCTATGGGGGATTGGTTATACGCGTGAAGTTAATGGGCATACATATTTTCTTCATGATGGAAGAGCTCGCAGCTTGATGGAAGCAGTGCTTTGGCATGGTGGCGAAGCTGAATCGTCAAAACAGGTCGTACTTACATTTAACCAAAAGCAACGTGATGCTTTGATAGCATTTTTAAATTCATTGTAAGGAAGAGGAATGAAGCCTTTATCATTATTAGCTATCGCCATTTCGCTAACGGGTCTGTCTGGATGTGAAATGATGTCAGGGGCATCTCAGGTTGAACATCCAAGTAAAGAGGTTTACCAGGTTGAGTATGCTGCCGCACAAAATTTTATGAACCAAGCTAATCAGTTACAGAGTGAAATATTGGCTTTTTGCCGAGGTGCTGAAATAAATGAGGTTCAAGACCAGTGGCATAAAACTATGCTGTCGTGGATGGCGTTGCAAGGGCAAGAAAGGGGACCTGAGCGCGCACTCGAGAAAAGTTGGAGTATCCAGTTTTGGCCTGATAAAAAAAATACAACTGGTCGTAAAATGATGACATTGCTTAACAGCGAAGAAAGCTGGACTCAAGAAAATATTGCTAAGCAAAGTGTTACTGTACAAGGACTAGGTTCAATCGAATGGCTTTTATATGACAAGCACTCCACCCTTGGTTCTTCATCTAAGAGTTGCGAAGTCGCGATAGCGATTGCCAATAACATTTCTACCAACGCTGAGGTTATTGCTTCTGAATGGGATGTAAACCCTTGGTATGAGTTGGATAAACAGGCTTGGACGTCAGAGTATATATCCTTGCTATCCAACCAATTGGAATACAGCCTGAAAAAAATGAGCCGCCCTCTTGCAAGTTTTGGCAATCCCAGGCCTTACTTTGCAGAGTCATGGCGCTCTGGTACTTCGATGGTAAATTTAAAAGCGAACATAACTGCGATGCAAGCATTGTATCTGTCCTACGGCCATGGCTTAGACCATATGCTGCGTGAGCAAGGGCATGTTCAACTAGCTGACAGTATCACCCGTCAATTTTCAACAGCTTTGGAAACATGGCCAGTTGATAGCAGTTTGTTTGATTTACTCCAGACTAAAGAAGGCTATCGCAGAGCTTATGCACAATACAATAAGCTAGAACAGCTTCAATATCTGATCCACGAAGAAGTGGCCATTAAACTGGGTGTAGTGATAGGGTTTAACGCAACAGATGGTGACTGATAATACGAGGCGAACTCTACTAAAAGCGGCATTATTGGGTATTGCGACACCTATATTACCATTTGGGTGCGTCAGCAAAGGGACTTCACCTGCTCAGCCAGCACTTATTGGCTGTGCTTTGCGTGGCAGAGGAAAATATTCACTAGTGGTGGCAGATCAGCAAGGCTTACCGCTCAAACAACTGCCACTTCCTTCTCGTGGACATGGCGTTGCTACCCATAAAACACTGAACCATGCGGTTGCTTTTGCCCGCCGTCCCGGTGAATACTTTGTTGTTTTTGATTATATGACTGGTGAAGTGGTTGCACATTTAAATGCAAGCCCTCAACGCCACTATTATGGCCATGGGGTGTATTCGAATGATGGCAAGTGGTTATATGCAACCGAAGGGGAGCGAGATACTAGTCGAGGTATTATTGGGGTTTATGATGTACTAGCGGGCTATGATAAGGTTGCTGAGTTCACGGGCTTTGGCCTTGGTCCTCATGAAGTGATAGTTATGCCTGATGATAAAATTGCTATAGGTGTGGGAGGTGTTCATACCGATGGACGAAACCCGCTAAACCTGTCATCAATGAAGCCCAGTTTGAGTTATCTAGATTCTAATGGTGAACTGGTTGAACAAGTTTCTTTGCCAGATCATCATTTGAGCATCCGCCATCTTGCTCACGATGGAGACAAAACGGTTCTTTGTGGGCAGCAATATAGAGGTGAGCCAGATGAATCCCCGTCACTATTAGCTATGCATACGGCAGGAGGACAAATGAGGCCTCTTATAGCAGCACCAGAGCAATGGGCAAGGTTTAACCATTATATTGCAAGCATTGCAGCGACCGACCAATGGATTCTTGCGACATCTCCAAGAGGAAATTGTTACGGCATTTGGTCTAAGCACACAGGGCAACTAGAGGAGTTGAATGTTTTACCTGATGCTTCAGGCGTGATAGCCAAAGAAGGCTATTTCCAAGTAAGCTCTGGTACTGGCGGGGTTGTGACTCAATCTTCCCCAGGTGATAAGGAGAAAATTTATTCTAAAATTCAATGGGATAACCACTGGTCATTAATTTTTTAACCTAGCTTATTGTATCGCCAAAAGAAATTAACTTTCTTATCAACATTTCATACTGGCCTTATATTTCTCTGCCATACTTTCATTCTAAATGAAGGAATCGGAGAGTAAGATGGCTAGGCTGTACCCCTTATTACTACTGCTAATATTGATGCCATTTCAAGCTTTGTCAGCTAACTATTTTGAACGTATTGGCTGGTTGGAAAAAGATAGCCATGTTCTCCGAGTTCTACAGTTTTCGAAAGATGTTGAAAATATATATCATGGACACAATAATCGTTTTATCTGGTTTGATCTTCAGCAAAGTACTCGGCTTGAATTTCAGTTGGAAGTTATAGCAAGTGCTGGGTTTAGTCCTCTTTTTTCTCGGCAACTAAGATACTTGGAATACTACCGCAAGAGTAATCGCTGGCATGAATATGATGTGCTCGCAACTGATACTCTTCTTCTTTACATTAGTTATGCTGAGCAGGCCAAGCTGTTAGGGTATGATTGGTTTTTCAAATCCATGCTCTATAAACCTCTTCCCAGGTTGAGCAGCTCTCTCTTGCAGATTGTGACTCAATCTATCACACAAAAACAACTGAGCGAACTAATAGAAGCTTACACCCCAGATAGTTCTGATTACCAAAAATTGCTCGATAGCTACTTGCACGTAGTCAAGTTTACAAAACTAGATTTGCCAGTTTATACGCAAGAAGGCTTGAGAGGAGTTGGTGAGCCATTGGACGATCGAGAGATACTGCTTGTTCGAATGGAAATGGTTGATGTTGATTTATCTAAAGTACGTCGTGATATCGATTGGTATGATGTAACATTAGAATCCGCTGTGAAGGAATTTCAAAGGCTTCATGGGCTTAAAGATGATGGTGTGATTGGGTCAAAGACTCTCCGTTGGCTAAATATAACGCCTGAAAAAAGGCTCTCCATTCTTGCGCTTAACGCAGAGCGAAGCCGCTTGTGGCCAATCAATTTTGACAATATTATCATTGTTAATGTTCCCGGTTTTGAAATGAAATATTGGTCATCGGGAAAAGAAGTCTTTGAATCCAAAGTAGTGGTCGGGCGAAGAGGAAGACCCACGCCTCTAATGACGATTGAACTTGAATCGCTGATATTAAATCCTACATGGAATGTTCCATGGAGAATAATGGTGCGTGACATCATCCCTAGAATTAAAAAAGATCCGGAATATTTAGTAAAAGAAAATATTACCATCGTCCCTAGATGGGGCTCTAAAGAATTAATAAATCCAGAAGAAATCGATTGGCAAAATCTTCGCCCAAGCTCTTTTCCATATAAAATGACGCAACTTTCAGGTGACAACAATGCCTTAGGCTTATACAAGTTTAACACCCCAAATCGACGGGCTATTTTTTTGCATGACACACCGAGTAAAGAATTGTTTGAAGAAGTGAGTAGGGCGTTTAGTTCAGGTTGTGTTCGAGTCGAGAACGCTGAGCAGTTTGCATCAGTCCTCCTTAAAAGCCAGGGAGCAGACATGTCTTTTGTTGGAGAGGACGAACTAGCTGCAAATCAATCTATCCCTCTTAAGCGAAAGGTTCCAGTACACATTATTTATCAAACTGCGTGGTCAGAAGGTGGCAAAATTCAGTATAGGGACGATATCTACCGTTTTGATAGACGAATCCATGGAAAAATCTGAAGTTAACAAAAAATAAGATTTCTTCATATTTCTGTATTTTTTTAATCAAGTCAGGAACTAAGCCCTGGCTGATTTTGTGATCCTCTTGAATAGTTACTTTGTTAGTTTGCACTTCGATTTATTGTTAGGTAAGGTCGCCGCTCAAAATTAACTCACTTAAAGATGTTATGGGGCCTTCCTGTGAAGTTATCTCGCAGAGATTTTATTAAATTTGTTGGTAGTAGCGTTGTTGTGACAAGTTGCACACCGTCTCTTACTTTGGCAGCTTGTGTCAATCAACCTAGAACTCTGGCACTTAACAATCTTCACACCGGTGAAGCTTTAGAAGCCTGTTATTTTGATGGTAACAATTATGTTAATCATGAGTTAGCACGGCTTGATAATATCTGTCGTGACTTTCGTCAAAATGAAGTCCATCAGATGGATAAGAATCTATTCGATTTAATTTCTTCGATCCAATCTGAATTAGGTGTTAAAACTGAAGTCCAAATTATCTCCGGTTATCGTTCACCTGAAACTAACCAAGCTTTACGTTCTTCATCAATTGGTGTTGCTAAGAAAAGCTACCACATGTTAGGCCAAGCAATTGATTTTCGCTTAGATGGTGTCAATTTGAAACAAGTGCGTGATGTGGCAATGGATTTTAAAGTAGGTGGTGTTGGTTATTATCCCCAAAGTGATTTTATTCATATAGACACGGGGCCTGTTCGCTACTGGTAGACCATAGATTTTAGCCATAAGGTTGTCAAAAACCTTACCAAATGTCATAGTCTTGCCAGTTTCGATATTGATTAAGGCTACCATATGTCCCTCCAGTACCAAGTTGTTCCTGTTACTTCTTTCTCACAAAATTGTTCTATTGTCTGGTGTGACGAGACAATGGAAGGCATTGTTGTGGATCCCGGAGGAGATGTAGAACAGTTATTGTTGGTGATAAAAGATCGTGCCATTAAGGTAACTCAACTTGTTTTAACTCATGGGCACTTAGATCATGTCGGTGGTACTCAATCACTTTCAAAATTGTTGGATACGGTTGATATTGTTGGACCGCATAAAGATGATAGTTTCTGGCTTCAGGGGCTTTCAGAGCAAAGTCAGATGTTTGGTTTCCCTCCAACCCAAGCTTTTGAGCCAAACCGATGGCTTGATGGCGGTGATGTAATACGTTTTGGTCATGAATCATTGAATGTTTACCATACGCCGGGGCACACTCCGGGGCATGTTGTATTACATAGTGAAACCGCTAAATTAGCGTTTGTTGGAGATGTTCTATTTAATGGTTCGGTAGGGCGTACAGATTTTCCTAAAGGTGATTTTGATACTTTAATCAACTCGATTAAAACTAAACTATGGCCATTAGGTAAGGATGTTCGGTTTGTTCCAGGTCATGGACCAGAGTCAACCTTTGGACATGAGCGTTTATCCAACCCATTCGTTGCAGACGATTTACCATATTAGATATTAGCTTTAATTGTTGGAGAGCTTTGGTTTGAGGTTAAATCGCCTTATGCTATTTAAGAAGGTGTTGGCGTATTTTCTGTTTCAGATTCTGCTGATGCAATGTAACGCCTTGCTAAGCCAATGAACTCTTCAGCTGTTCGGTCTAAGTCTTGAGCCGAAATAAAGATATCATAATCAAAATAGCTCCTCTGGTAATTCATACGGTTAGCTAACATTGCCTGTAATCCTCGATATTCATTTCCTTGCTCATTTCTATAAGGCTGTGAATCCAATACAATATCTTCAAAATGAGCATTGACTAAGCTTTGCTTCATACCTACATAAAGCAAAGCACGTTGATTTAAAAGAATATCAGTTGCTATTCTTGGGCATATACTGTCTAGATAAGGAGAGTAGTTCTTAAGTTTGATACCAATCCAAGGTAGTGGCTGTTGCCAACCTTGATTGTCATAATGGCAAATGCCGATCTTGTGAATATTATTCCATTTTACGACCCACCCTCCCTTGAATAAATGCTGCTGGAAATGAGAGGCGGTTAGGGTAAAAGACACCGTACTTTTTAATACGAGCCATTGAGCGAATCCAAGCAATACTAAAACAGCAATTAATGTAAGAATTGCTAGCTGTAAATTAGGAGATAGTACGACCAGACAAATTAGACTAATTATAATGACCGCTACTATAAACCTAGCCCCAGGAGAAGAGAGTTGGATGGGTTGATGAGTTATATGTAATGTTTTCATAAACCGTTCCAGAGCGAAGAACCTTAACTTCTATTATATATTCAATAGGGTCTATAAGGATCACAATTAGTATTGATTAAATTGTAGTCTTAACACAGCGTATCACGTATTTTTACGCTATTAACCTTCCTATATACTGTAAATTGAGTCAGATTTTTGCTATAAAACGCCATTAAAATTTTCACCACTGCGCCTGATGCAGTGAAATGGAGAGATACTCAATGAGATTAGCTCACAAGCGTAAAGTGCAGATGAAATTGCAAAAACGAATTAAAGAAACGGTTGCAAAAGTCGAAACCCCTATAGAAGATAAACCGCTGGTCGAGAAAAAAATTGGAGCCGCTCCTGCAAAAAAGAAAGTAGGTGCAGCTAAAGATACGAACGCTTCATTGACACCAAAACAGAAACAAGTATTAGAAATTGTTGCTGAAAATGCTGATGGCATCAACCCTAAAGGTATTGGCCTTGCTGCTGGTCAGGAAGAAGCCAAAGCCGCTTCTTGGGCGTCCACTGCACTTAAAAAACTATTAGAAGAAAACTTAGTAGCAAAAGAACAACTTGCGGGAAACAAAGTTATTTACAAGCCTATTTGATTTACACAGTATAAAGCGTAATGTAGTAAATCGGTTTTGTTTGCTACATTGTGTATTTTGCAAAAAGAGCTTCGATAATGTCGAGGCTCTTTTTTTGCGTCAAGTGAAAATACGCGATAATTTGGCTCATGGTCTGGCGTAATAATACTGTGATACAGTAGAAAATATATCCATTGAAAGAGTATCTCTATGGCTTTTCCAACTAATATCCATCAGTCGTATCATGCCCACGTTTATTTTAACGATAAGAGTAGTGATTTTGCAGCCCAGTTAAGATCACAAGTTACTCAAAAATTCACGTTATCGGTGGGGCGTTTCAATCGAAAACTTGTGGGGCCACACACAATGTGGAGCTTTTCCATCACTTTTAAGAAAGAAGACTTTGAGGTATTGGTCCCATGGCTAGATAGTGCTCGTGGCAAGCTTTCAGTCTTGGTTCATGCTCTTACGGGTGATGACTTTAAAGATCATACAGACTTTGCCTATTGGCTGGGAAAAGAGGTTGAACTTGATCTTACGGCCCTTAACTTTTCTTAATGAACGACCTTTATACTTGATAGTTTAAACCTATTGATTTTATAGATAAGAATGTTTTCATCAATCAAAAAGAAGTGCGTATATTGAACTTAAAGAAAGGCAAATGCCTGAGTAATTAAATAGATTGATGAGGAATAGGTTATGACAAATCAAGTAAACTTAATCGGCCTAAACAACGAAAAATCACAAGCACTGGCAAACGAATTAAATGGTTTGTTGGCCCATTATCAGGTGCTTTATATGAATACACGTGGCTATCACTGGAATATTAAAGGCCAACAGTTTTTCGAACTTCACGAAAAATTTGAGGAAATCTATGTTGATCTTCAAACTAAAATTGATGAGCTAGCAGAACGTATTTTAACTATTGGCTCTACGCCAGATCATAGTTTTAGCCAATATTTATCAAGAAGTAAGATTCAAGAACATCAAAATGCGACAACTGGTAAAGAGTGTATTCACGGGCTTGTCGAGGGGTTTAGCACGCTACTAACCCAACAGCGCCAAATTTTAGTTCAAGCAGAAGATGCAGATGACGAAGGAACTTCAGCTTTAATGGGTGATTATATTCGTGAACAAGAAAAATTAATGTGGATGTTTAATGCATATATGAACTAATATGTATTTGGTTAAATGATCAGTTATTTCTTGAGTTATTGGTAAGGATACATATACTGTGTATATGACCAGTTACTGGAGGTGAATTATGTTGTGGGATACCCTTGAACGCGTTAATCGCCTACGTCAAGTGGCGTTAAATAACCCAGAATTTATTCGTTCGGCTAAAGCACATGAAAAAGCGCTAGATTCGCAGGAAACTGATAATGCTAAGGCTTTAAAATGTTCAGCTAAATCAAGAAAAGAAAAGGCTCTATCAGATATTTACCAGCAGTCAGAGTTTGGATATGACCCATGTGATTCACCTCATTAATTAGAAGAAGCAGGCTAAGCCCTGCTTTTCCTGTCTATGACGTGTAAAAATAGGCCTTCATTGTTGCGTCTGTTGCAAGTTTTTTATCGCAGTGGGACTTTGAAGAAATTATTGAAGTTACTGTAGCTTTTGCTTCATCATTTCTGCCGAATAGAGCAACCATCCAACTTGCGGTGTTACTACTGCTTATCCCTTGTATTTTACCTTTACTAGATAGTGCAACCAGCAGTATCGGCAATATTGATATACTCCCTTTAGTAGTTTCAACTTGGTTTAAAAAATGACTCGTAAAGCTGGCATTTCTAATGTATGAGCTCATATGAGATAAAAAATTTTCTTACCGCCAACCTAGTTGAAGCATTAATGTATGTGATATCATACTCAATTAGTTGAATTGTCTAATGAATTAGGATGTAAGTTCATGATTGCAAAAAAGGTGGCGTTTATTGGCTTAGGTGTGATGGGGTATCCTATGGCGGGTCATCTTGCTAATGCAGGTTTTGAAACGCGAGTATACAATCGTACTCAAGCAAAAGCCGAGCAGTGGGTTGCACAGTATCAAGGTGAGTTCTCTTCAAAACCTAACACGGCAGCTCAAGGTTGTGATCTTGTTGCGGTCTGTGTTGGTAATGACGATGATGTTCGTAGCGTCGTTTTGGGTGAGGAAGGTGTACTTGCAGCAATGAAACAAGGGGCTATTTTAGTCGATCACACTACTACTTCAGCAGAACTAGCTCTGGAACTGGCTGAAGCCTGTGACAATAAAGGTGTATATTTTATTGATGCTCCCGTATCCGGAGGTCAAGCAGGTGCAGAAAGTGGTACTTTGACGATTATGTGCGGTGGAGCCCCCGAAGCATTTGACATAGTGTCTCCAATATTTGAGGTATATGCAAAACAAGCGGTTTTACTGGGTGATAATGGACAAGGTCAACGCTGCAAAATGGTTAATCAGATCTGTATCGCAGGTGTCTTACAGGGACTGAGTGAAGGGCTACAACTTGCACAGTCTGCTGGTTTAGATATAGAAAAAGTAGTTAATGTCTTAAAGCATGGAGCAGCAGGCTCATGGCAGATGGAAAACCGTGCTGTGACTATGTCACAAGGAAAGTTTGATTTTGGTTTTGCCATTGATTGGATGCGAAAAGATCTCGGAATCTGTTTAAATGAAGCACAAAGTAAGAATTTGACCTTACCAATGACAAAAGAGACAGATGCTAAGTATGCTTCTCTTCAGGAGCAAGGTCTGGGCCGAATGGATACATCTGTTTTAATTAAATATTATAAAAAATCGTGATATGATATTGGTAATGCATTATGATTTAAATGCAATTAATTTCTTATTTTTGAGAATTTGAAACTATAGAAAGCACTAAACTTATTCTTATAACAGTCGATAATACTAATGTAGGTTGAAGAGACTATATTGTTAGGAAGATAAGGTCATAAGCTTGATTAACTGGAGTGATAGGAGGTAGTTGATGAATGAGTTAGAGCAAAAACGAGAATTTTATCGCTTAAAGTATCCTAAGAAAGCTAGGCCTTGTGTACGTTTATATAATCAGATTTTCTATGTAACCGAGGTTTCTGAGGGTGGGATACGTGTAGTCATGAACATGTTTACTGACTGGTATAAAGGTCTTTCAATGTCGGGTACCCTTGAGCTGAATAGTAGTACAAAAATAGATGTTGAAGGTGCTGTGTTGCGTTTTGACAATGGAGAAGTAGTTGTCAAGTTGAAGCAAGGTCCTACTTTCAAGAATATGGTAGAAGAGCAACGACATATCCGCCAAGAATATCCGACGCATTTTGTTCGTGTGGCTTCTTAAACAGAATGATGCAGTAATCAATTGTTTCACACTCCCACAATAAAAATTATTACACTCCTCACTTAAAGTTAATTGTTATTTTAAGGGCTGTTTACAATCTTTATTTTTATCGATATTGCTTCTGAGCACTAATCTAACGATATGATAGAGGTTCTGCATTTTACCAAAAGTAGATATTATACAGTTAACCCATATGCACTAATAAGGACATCAAGTGATTACATTCCAGAATACGTCTGATTTGAGTAAATCCGCTGAGATAACCTACAGCAATATGCAACCATACTACCTGGGTTATGGAGCAGATTGGGATCTGAATACCATAAAGCAGAAGATCTCAACGTTAAAGAATATTGATATTTTGTTTGACAGAATAGTGGTTGGGGTTATTCGTTTAGAGAAAGATTCTGAAAGCTTTTATCTGCGAGATTTACAAGTTAGTGAAAGCCACCAAAATAGGGGCATTGGTGCGGCAGCTTTCGAAGAAGTTAAACGTTTAGCTATTTCCGCAGGTGCAAACATAGTTAGATTGAGAGTGTTTAAAACTAGTCCTGCATATCATTTATATCAGCGATTAGGTTTTATTGTCGAGAAGGAAGAAGAGAAGTTTTATTGTATGCAATTCAACTTGTAGTGTATGTAATTTTTTTTTAGTAACAGATATTGTCATTATTGAAAGCTAAGCTTTGGTCACGGTATTTTTCTCTAAAGTCTAATTCTCTCAACTTAGTGGTGCATTCCATTCTTTAAAAATAATTGATCGTAAATATTTTTGGAGGAAATTATTTTGAATAAACGAATTGTTTTTACAGGTGGTCCAGGTGGCGGTAAAACATCAGTATTAACGTATTTACATCGCTTGGGTTATGAGTGCGCACCAGAATCAGGGCGGCGAGTGATCCAAGATCAGACGGCATCAGGTGGCATGGCGCTTCCATGGAAAGACAAGACAGCATTTCGCGACCAAATGGCTATGCAGGAGATTCTTAACCACAAACAATACACCGGCTCAGACATAATGTTTTATGATCGAAGCATCATAGATTGTTATGGATACAGTCAACTTGAGCAAATCTTCCTATCTACAGATCTGATAAATCGATGTAATGAACTCATGTATAACCCAAAGGTTTTTATATTTCCTCCTTGGGAGGAAATTTATGAAAATGATGCTGAGCGCAGGCAAGATTTTAGTCAAGCGGTTGCGACGTATTATGAGATGGTAAAAGCATACAGAAATTTTGGCTATAAATTGATTGAGGTACCCAAAACTTCAGTTGTCGAGCGAGCAGAGTTTATCATTAATCAATTGTCCGTCAGGGGAATAGTTTAAGTATTTATCGTTCTTAGCTCTTTGTGCCACTTTAATGCTTTTGCTGCACCTTTTTCTTAGAGTGAGTTATTAAGTGAAGAGGAATTTACTTTGAATTATGAGCAGTTTAATGCATTTTGTCGTTCGCTCCCGGATACATCATATGCCGTTCAAGGTGGTAATAGCCACATATGGAAAATTAACGAAAAAATTTTTGCTATTGGTGGTAGAGGCCGCAGTGGTAAACCTTCTTTTAGTTTCAAAACGTCAGATTCAAATTACGAATTTTTGAAAGGCCATAAAGGCTATTCTCCAGCCCCTCATGCGGGGAGCCGTGGCGGGAAATGGATCCAGCAACTTGATACGACTTGGTATCGAGATGACGAGCTGAAGCATTATATAACGGAGTCTTATCGTATGGTATTAAAGAGCAAAAATAAGACCCAGAAAACGGACTCAGGCGATGTTGCACTTGGTATCGGAAACTACAATGGGTTGAACAGTCAGTCAACTAAGCAATAATTTTCTTTGTAGTTATGTAGAATCTATTCCATCCGTTTCAAACTAACATATAGTTTTCATAAGTGGCTCTTGTCACGAATTATAATCGTTTTTATTGGTAGATTGAACAAATGGGATGCCAATAACGTCCCACTTTATTTAAGGCCAAAATATTTATTGTGAGGTATAAGGAAAATAGATTGCTAAATGACGTTATAATCACTTCTAATGAAAATACATTTTTGCCAACGCTTAGACAGATATATTTGGCTTCAAGAAAAGCGACTTTCGAGTGGTTGAATGCCGATCAGTTTTGTATTTCTGACTATGATGAAGATGTGGAAGGCGAGCAGATATGGGTAGCCCTATATAAAGGTAAACCAATTGGATTTGTTTCTATCTGGGAGCCAGAATACTTTATACATCATTTTTATGTTTCGCCTGAATATTTGAGAAAAGGAGTTGGTTTCAAGTTACTTGAGTTTGTTAAATCCCGTTACGCTAGATTAAGCCTAAAATGCATGCAGCCCAATACACCAGCGTTAAAGTTCTATCAATCTCAGGGCTTTATTAGCCAATCACAACACATGGATGAATTTGGTGAATACCATTATTTAACCTATAAGGAATAGAGTATTTTGCACAAACCAGTTGCACTTCTTGTGCATGTGCCTGATGTATCTCAAGGCTTTAAATGGTACCAAAAAGCATTTCCTTTTGCTTCTTCTCGGTATTTGCCAGAGTTTGATTTTACTGTGCTCGATATCGAAGGCTTTTCATTAGAGCTTGTCCAAGCAGATGACAAGGTCCCGTCTGGGAAATCAGGAATCGTTCTTTATTGGTCGGTAGAAAATCTTAGGGAGTCGATGGATTTTCTGCACTCTATCGGAGCAACCTTATACCGCGGTCCTATGGAGATAAAGGGAGGTATTTCTATATGCCAGATGGAAGACCCGTTTGGCAATCTTATAGGCTTGCGTGGTTTTAATGTTTAAAACAGCCACTCAATATTGAGTGGCTGTTTGAATTACCACATAAGGTCATCAGGTACGGCAAAGTCTGCGTACGGATCGTCTTCTGCCGGGATGTCAGATTCAGGCTCTTTTAGCTCAATAATGGTCTGGTTATCGCGTTGAGTGATTTTGTTTGCAACAACACTAGGGATTACGGCATATCCTTCACCACAACGTGCAATGGCGAGAATTCCTTTTATGAGCTGCTCACGCATTAGAGTATCTACGTACAATGACTTAACCAGAGTCCCATCGGTGAAATTGTATTTGATATCACCATTACTCAGGTTGAGCTTGTTCATTTCAATCAGTTGTCTGATTTGGAATTGGATCTCTTTGCTAAGGCGTTGTTCATTTTGTTCAGTGCTGAGCGCTTTGTCGCGTTCTAGTTGCTGAAGTTTTTGTTCTTCAACAGCCGCTTTAACTTCACGCGCCTGAACTCGCGATTTTTTGGAGCTTTTTTTGACCTTTTTTAGTTTTTTTTCATTAACTAAACCAGCTTTCAACATTTGTTCTTGCAGCGATAGCTTTGCCATGGTGTTTCCATTATTAATAAATAAATGCCGCTATTTTATAGATACATGGCGAGCAAATAAAGAGGGTTTAACTTACTCAATTCTATGGCTTCTTCAAATTTAAAGTTGACCTGTTTCATTCGGCTCTTTTGTGCTAAGTTCGAACATTATTATAACCTTTGTTATTAGTTAAGTGCTGAGAAAAGTGGGGGATATATAGAGGGAATATGAAGACGATTGAGACAGAGAGGCTAGTGATGAGCCAAGTCAAAGAGATTGATATAGATATTTATCGCAAAATACTTAGTTCAATTCATCTGACCAAGTTTTTACCTAAAGGTAAGGCTTATACTGAGACTGAAATCCAATGTACACATAGAAATAGAATTGCACACTGGGTCCATGGCTTTGGATCGTACGTTATAAACTTAAAGTCTCACCCAGACAAAAAAATTGGTTATGTTGGCGTTGAGCTATGTGAAGATCCAAACTTTAGTGATATCAGATATGGTATGCTGCAAGAGTATCAATGTAAAGGCTATGTTCTAGAAGCATCAGTAGCAGTTATTAGAGAAACATTCGGTTTGAACAAGCACAAACGGATATATGGCGTATCCATGATAGAAAACTTACCATCGGTTTCAGTTCTTAGAAAACTTGGGATGACACCAGAACCAAATTTAAATATCTATCAGGATTGCGATGAACTCATTACATTCTCTATTGATCAAAAAACGGCGTATGATTTACAAAACTAGCTCTTTGTTGAGTCTTTATGTTAGAAGCATGTAAAAATCTTTACTCTCGGCTGCTTTAGTATTGATTTGGTTAGTATGAATAATTTTAATAGTTATTAATGCTATCTTTTGTTCTAAAGGTCTAGGACCGGAGGGTGAAGTATGATTGTTGTTGCGCGTTTTTCGTTTCCACACGAAGCTCATATTGCTAAAACAAGCCTTGAGGCTGCTGGTATTGAAAGCTACATTGCCGATGAGCACACTGTGAATACGCAATGGTTGTATTCAAATGCGATCGGCGGGGTACGCCTAATGATCGCTGAACAGGATTTAGAACAAGCTTCGCTCATTCTAGATACCGACTTTTCTACAGCATTAAGTGCTGAAAAAAGCGCCACTTCACAAGATTGTTGTCCAGAATGTGGTAGTGTAAATATTGAACCATTTACCAAAGGAAAACGGTCAGCTTTTTTGGTGTTTATATTGCTCGGATTTCCACTGTTTTTCTATAAGCATGGTTATCGATGTAGTGAATGTGAGCATTTTTGTGAAAATGTGGAATAGCTAAATTATTGGAGGGTTCCAATGAAGATAGCAGTAGTGGTAGGTACGTCGAAAGCAGATGGTAATACTCGTTATTTGGTTAATCAGTTTGTTGAACTGACCCAAGCTGAAGTCTTTGACTTATCAGATTACAAGCTTTCGTATTACGATTATTTTCATGAAAATCGAAATGATGATTTTATTCCATTGATTCGTATGCTAAAAAATTATGATCATATTGTCTTCGCATCCCCTGTTTATTGGTATTCAATGTCAGCACAGCTCAAAATCTTTTTTGATCGTCTATCCGATTTGTTGACTATAGAAAAACCACTTGGACGCAAGTTACAGGGCAAAGAAATTTCTGTCCTCTCTACGGGTTATGAACAAGAGCTACCAGATTGTTTTATTGAGCCATTTGAATTGACAGCCAAATACATGCAACTGATATTCAGAGGCTTTGGCTACCTTCCCGTTAATCAGGAAAATGACGTATTACGAGCTGCTACGATTGCACAGTGGTTTAGTGAAAGTATTTGTCATGAGTCTGTTGATTAGATTTATTATCCTAATATTTTTAATTCGTTATTATCACTCAATATGTACTTGATGACTATACTATTTCTTTGATTTGTAAATACTTATAGCTCAGAATGTGTGAGTCTATTTTGAGTGTTAGGGAGTATTTTATGATCACAATTCGCCGATATCAAATTGAAGATACGCAGGCCTTGTGGGAGGTGTTTTTCTTCACGGTACGTAAGATTAATCGTCAGCACTATTCCCAGCAACAAGTTGAAGCATGGGCACAGGATAGTTGGAATCAAGACATCTGGCATGAGAAAATGCTGCAAATCAATCCCTATATCGCGGAAATTAATGGTCAAATAGCAGGGTACACAGATCTGCAAGATTCTGGCTTAATTGACCATTTCTTTTGTCATTATCAATTTCAAGGTAAAGGTGTTGGACGAACATTGATGGAGCATATCAAGCGAGAGGCAATTCAGCGCGGTATCTCAAGGCTTTATTCTGAAGTCAGTATAACAGCCCGGCCTTTCTATGAACGTATGGGGTTTAAACTTGTACGAGAACAACAGGTAGAAATGCGAGGCCAATGGCTGACAAATTTTGCTATGGAGCAACAATTATGAATACACCCCAAATGTAAAAGGAGTGGACGCCAGCAGCAGTGTAAGTTTATCAATATCCATGTGAATAAGTATAATCTTGAGATATAAGGATACAATTTGTAAAGAAAATGTTACATATATATGTGAGTTTTTCCTTATCCGACAGACCCTCTATGGCCCAATCGTAGGATGTTACGTTTTATTTACAAAAACCAAGCATTTTCCTGAGCTGATAATTTAAGTGTCTCTTATTCCCTTAACGTAAAAGTTAGTACAAGTTAATAGGAAAGGACATCAATAAATCACAGAGGAAAAAGCAATGACTCAAGAATATAACCCACTTGGAACAGATGGATTTGAATTTGTCGAGTATACGGCCGCGTCAGAAGAGGGTATTGGTCAATTAAAAGCGTTGTTTGTTTCTTTGGGTTTTGCAGAAATAGCCAAACACCGCTCTAAAGAAGCATGGTTATATCGCCAAGGTGATATTAGTTTTATCATCAACGCCCAACCGCATAGTCAAGCAGAAGAGTTTGCTAAAATACATGGCCCGTCAGTCTGCGGTATGGCATTTCGCGTCAAAGATGCGGCAGTTGCACTCGAACATGCACTTGAAAATGGAGCAGAGGAGTTTAAAACGGAAGTAGGGCCAATGGAATTAAGTATTCCAGCAGTATATGGAATTGGTCAAAGCCTGCTTTATTTTGTTGATCGCTATGGTAAGAAGAGCATCTATGATGTGGACTTCAAATTTTATGATGACGCCGCAGAACGTTTGAAAAAAGCCAATGTGGGTATGTTTGAAATTGATCATCTTACGCATAATGTTAAGCAAGGCAATATGGATACTTGGTCAGGTTTTTATGAGCGAATCGGTAACTTCCGTGAAATCCGCTATTTTGACATCGAAGGTAAATTAACAGGGCTAGTCAGTCGTGCTATGACCGCGCCATGTGGAAAAATCCGTATCCCTATTAATGAGTCGTCTGACGATAAATCACAAATTGAAGAATTTATTCGTGAGTACAATGGTGAGGGAATTCAACATATTGCGATGTCAACTGATGATATCTACCAAACGGTTAAGACACTGCGTGACAGAGGCATGGATTTCATGCCAACACCTGATACTTATTACGAGAAGGTAAACTCCAGAGTTGAAGGGCATACGGAAGATGTCGACAAGCTAAAGGAGCTGCAAATCTTAATTGACGGTGCGCCGATGAAAGATGGCATCTTATTGCAAATTTTCACCCAAACAGTGATAGGACCAGTGTTCTTTGAAATCATTCAACGTAAAGGCAATGAAGGTTTTGGAGAAGGTAATTTTAAAGCACTGTTTGAATCAATCGAAGAAGATCAAATTCGCCGAGGAGTTCTGAGCGATGCATAAGTGGATTACATTCCCTCACCGGGAGGGAGTGTGTTCAAAACAGGCACACGCAGACTTTCCGGATGAGGCCATATATGAGCGTGAAACAGGCCGAAGCGGTTTCTTCGGACCTGCCTCACATTTCCATCACCAACATGCTCCCACAGGTTGGATTGAATGGGAGGGCGATCTGCGGCCAAGAGCGTTCAACTTTAATCTGGTTGAGAAAGCGGCGCAGATCTCGCCATGGGCTGTACCTGATCTGTTGTTTAATAATGACTGTAAGATCCGTACTTGGCGTCTTGAAGAAAGGATGGATTTTTTAGTACGAAATGCAGATGGTGATGAATTACTTTTTATTCACCAAGGTAAAGCAAACCTATATAGTGATTACGGTCATTTAGAAGTCGGTGAGGGTGATTATGTAGTCATTCCACGTTCGACTAATTGGCGCATTGAACCATTAGCGCCGATGTTCATATTAATGATTGAAAACACTGATGCGGCATACTCGCTACCGGAGAAAGGCATGGTGGGTAACCATGCTGTTTTTGACCCAGCGGTATTAGAAGTCCCGTCAATCAACCAGCAATTCAAAGACCAATATTCAGAGCAACATACTCAAGTGCAAATTAAAAGGCATGGTCAGGTGAGTGTTATTACTTATCCGTTCAACCCGCTTGATGCTGTCGGTTGGCATGGTGATTTAGCGGTTGTAAAACTGAACTGGCGTGATATCAGGCCATTGATGTCGCATCGATATCATTTGCCGCCTTCTGCCCATACCACTTTTGTCGGGACAGGGTTTGTTGTATGTACCTTTGTACCTCGTCCAATTGAAAGCGATCCGGGCGCATTAAAAGTGCCTTTTTATCATAATAATGATGATTATGATGAAGTGCTTTTCTATCATGCAGGAGACTTTTTCAGCCGAGATAACATCGAAGCAGGTATGGTGACTTTCCACCCAGCAGGCTTTACACACGGGCCTCATCCGAAAGCGTTCAAGGCTGGTCGAGAATATAAGAAGAAGTTTACCGATGAAGTAGCGGTAATGGTAGATACTCGTCATGCGCTCAGCTTTAGTGATGAAGCTCATTCGGTTGAAAATCAGGAATACGTTTACAGCTGGAAATCGCAACCAGAGAAATAAAAAAGGGAATCAGAATGAAGTTAGCTACCCTAAAAAATGGAACTCGTGATGGGCAACTTGTCGTGGTAAGTAAAAACCTTACTCTCTGCTCGGTAGTGAAAGATATTGCGCCAACATTACAGTCCGCACTTGATAATTGGTCGAAAGTGGAATATCAACTCAATGAGGTTTATATCGCGTTAAACGATGGGCATGTTGCCGACTCTATGCCTTTTAAGCAAGAGGCGTGCGAATCACCATTGCCAAGAGCTTATCAATGGGCAGACGGCAGTGCATATGTGAATCATGTTGAGTTAGTGCGTAAAGCTCGTGGTGCTGAGATGCCACCAAGTTTTTGGAATGATGCCTTGATGTATCAAGGTGGGTCTGATGCTTTTATTGGCCCACGTGACGATATTCCGGTAGCAAGTGAGGAATGGGGAATCGACTTTGAAGGTGAAGTCGCGGTGATTACTGATGATGTACCTATGGGCGCAAGTCTTAAACAAGCGGCCAACTCTATTCGCCTAATCATGTTGGTTAACGATGTTTCTTTAAGGGGGTTGATCCCTAATGAATTGGCAAAAGGATTTGGTTTTTTTCAATCTAAACCTTCATCGGTATTTTCACCTGTTGCCGTTACGCCTGATGAATTAGGGGATGCATGGGACGGTGGTAAGGTAAGTTTACCTTTGTTGACTTACTACAATGGTGAAGCATTTGGCTGCCCAAATGCGGGTGTTGATATGACGTTTGAGTTTCCTCATCTGGTGGCACATGCGGCTTTGACTAGGCCTCTTTCAGCTGGTGCGGTTGTTGGCTCTGGCACAGTATCAAATAAACAGGGTACTGAGTTTGGTACCTCAATAAAAGAAGGTGGAGTGGGTTACTCTTGTATTGCAGAAGTGCGAATGATTGAAACTATTCGAGACAGCAAACCTTCGACGCAATTTATGAAGTTTGGTGACACGATAAAGATTGAAATGAAGAATAAAGCTGGTGACTCTATTTTTGGTTCAATCGAACAGAAAGTGGTGAAATACTAATGTCGGATATCATCCTTTATGGCTATTGGCGTTCGTCGGCGGCTTATCGAGTCAGGATCGCATTAAATCATAAGGGGCTTGAGTATCAACAAAAGTCTGTTCATTTAGTTAAAAATGGTGGTGAACAACATGCGAGTGAATTCAAGTCTCTAAATGCAAGTCAGCTTGTACCCGTGTTGATTGATGGCAATATGCAGCTTAACCAGTCTCTGGCGATTATTGATTATCTTGATGAAGCTTATCCAAATGCTTTATTGACCCCTTTGGATAAGCAGAAACGCTACTTGGTCAAAGCCATGGCTCAGGATATTGCTGTAGATATTCATCCGCTTAATAACCTTAGAGTATTGCAATACTTGACGGGCAAATTGTCGGTTGGAGAATCTGATAAATCGAGTTGGTACAGGCACTGGATCTCTCTTGGTTTTGAAGGTTTGGAACTAAAATTGGCTAGCACCAGAGGTTCATATTGCGTTGGTAACGATGTAAGTTTGGTTGATGTTTGCCTTGTCCCACAAGTATATAACGCCGAGCGTTTTGACGTTGATTTAAACCGATTTCCAATGATAAAAGATGTCACAGCTGCATTAAGAGAGTTACCCGCTTTTATTGATGCAGCGCCAGAACAACAGCCTGATGCTGTTGTTGTTTAAAATTGCTATATCGTAAGTTCGTTCTTCTCTTTATCATAAATAAAAATGCCACCTTGTGGGTTAGCCTGCAAGATGGCATCAATTTTTACATAGTATTTAAATTACAGTGTTTAAAAATCTATATCAGCAAAATCTGGCTACTCTATCGAAGAGCTGAATTGTTTTGATTTCAATGCTACAAGTGAGCAACTGACATTTTGTACAATATTCTCGGCGGTATTGCCTATAATGACACCTTCTATTCCTGTACGAGCTAAAGTACCCATAACTAGAATATCTACCTTGTTCTGCTCAACACAAGTGGGAATTTCATCATCTGGTGTGCCATGAAGTTGATGAACACTAATATCTCCCCCAATACCTGAATCATCGATTAGCGCTTTTAATGCAACTGAATGTTTCTGTTTAGCTGACTTTATGTGGTTTTCTAGCTCTTCCTCAGAAGGTTTAAGCCACACATTATCTTTCAAATAACTTTCTAGCACATATTCCCAGCAAGAAATAATAAGAAGCTGACCATCACAATTGTCGGTAATTGTGCGGCTTAGCTGAAGAAGATCAATAGATAGGGCTCGCTCTTCTTCTGTGGTTACATTTGCATCAATGGCAACGGCAACTCTTTGCTTCCCACTTGGCTGATTGTTTGGACGGTTAAGCCAGACTGGACATGGACATTTACGTAGTAAGTTCATATCAATCGCACGTAAGCCGTAACTATGATTTTTGCTAGATTCGGCCTCTTTGATGACTAAATCAATCTTGTGTTTTTGGATATACCGAATGGTTTCTATATCCGGCTTTTCGGCTACAATCAGTTCTACTGCGATATCCATATCATCTATAGATATCAATAAGCTACTTTGGATTTGACTTTGTAGCGATTCTATAAGTGAACCTTCATAATGTTCTTCATATTCGATCATATCGTCGGGAAGGTGAGGGCAAACCACAAGGCCTGTCAATTTAGCTTTGTTCCTACTAGCTAGATGAATTGACTGAGCAAGAGAATCATTATGATTCATCACACCTTTACTCAAGAACAGTATATTATTGAATTTTTTCATAGCCACCTCCGTGTTGTTAAAGTTTTAACGCTAGGCGATGAAATTGCCACTTAAATTTATGAAATTAACAATATTAGGCATATTGGCTTCAGTAACCTAGAAGTGCTGCTTATTTTGATGTATTTGCCAGCACCTATACAACTGTTATCTAGTTGCAAACTTGGGTTTGGTTTTCGGCTATGGTCTTTACTCTAATCAAGGTGAAAAGCGCAACGAGCCATCCTAGATTCAAAGTTTGTTTAAACTCAATTACGGGTGTTGTATTTATTGGGTTCGGCACTAAATTGGCATTGGCGAAGAGCAGCTAACAAACCAAGTAAGCCGGCCAATAACACATTGGCTCCCATCACTTGGTTCGTCACGCAGTTCTTTTCACTATTTATCAACTCAGTGTCGATATGGTGTGTGTCCCCGTAATTCCCGACTTTCCTGTCTGTCTTCACGAAGCTATTCTCACGTATTTTAACTACTGAGTGATTTTGTCATGTAACCCCCATTCTTTTCTCTAATCCACATTACATAAGAGATTTGTAGATATTCTATAATAAATGAAAATATACAATATTTTATAGAGCTATTTATGCCACAAGACCTGAACAAAATGAATACTCTCAAAATCAATATCATCATCTTGATTTGTGTTTTTGGTGGAGGTGTTTTATTGCTCACTCCATTTTTGTTCAATAATCTTCACGAGAGAAACGCTATAGAAAAGCACCTATCAGCGATTAAGCAAGTTACTCAAGACATTATATATTTTGATGAAGTATTAACCATGTCTGCTCGAATGTATGCATTCACTCAAAATCCTCTATGGCAAGAACGTTACTTAGAAACAGCGCATAGGCTAGATAACGCGTTACAGATGGCTAAATCTTTAGAGCCTAAAATAAAAGAGGTCATTGAAGCTACTGCACACACTAATGAGCAGCTTATAGCGATAGAAATGAGGGCGATTGATCTAGTCAAAAAGCAGCGCTATTCTGATGCACAATCTTTATTGTTAAATAATAAATACTCAGTTATCAAAGCAGAGTACGAAAAGTACGTGCTTCAAGCACTGAGAAAGTCCATACATCACAACGAAGTCTTGCTCCTACAAGAAATAACGGCAACAAAAAACTGGCTCCTCAGCTCAGTCTTTTTATTATTTGTCTTATTTTTATCATTATTAATCTATTTCTATCGTTATAACAAAAAAACAGAGAGTATTATCAGCTCAAACGTTGAAGAACTGGAAAGCAAAGTGCAAGATCTCGAAGCATTAACATCAGAGTTAGAAGATGCAAACCATGCCAAGTCTGACTTACTGGCGAAAATATCTCACGAGCTTAAAACGCCTATTAATGGTATTCATGGCAGTTTACAACTGATTGATTCTAATGAAGTAGGCAAAGAAACTCAGGTACTGGTGAGGAATGCAATTTTATGTAGTGACATGCTAGTGAAGCTAGTTGATGATATTCTTGATTTCGCTAAACTTAACTCAAATAAATACACCCTTAATATAGAAGAATATAATATAACAGATTTGTTAACTTCCGTTGAGAAGATTTATACAACGGTATGCGAAAATAAAGGCGTAGATTTTCATTTATCTAATAATATCGACTCGCCAATTCGCCTCTGTGATGGCTTACGCTTTAAACAAGTTATATTTAATGTACTAAATAATGCAATAAAGTTTACCGCAAACGGGTCTGTGACTTTAACCGTTCAAGAGTTAGGTGTGGCAGGAGATCTTCGGGTTGATATTACTGACACTGGAATCGGGATGAGCCCTACCTCTCAAGCAAAACTTTTCAATGAATTTGAACAGGGTGATAGCTCTATTTCACGTACGTATGGTGGTACTGGTTTGGGAATGTCCATTGTTAAATCACTAATGGACGTAATGGACGGAAAAATAGAAGTATTAAGTGAGCTAGGTACTGGAACTACGGTTATTTTACATCTCAATTTTCCGTTTATTGATGATGGGGTAGTAAAGGTAGATGCTACAAAAGATCCTGAGTATTACTCTGCACTTAAAGGCTTAGGTGTCCTTGTGGCAGAGGATAATAGAGTTAATAAAATTGTTATCACTAAATTCCTTAATAATATTGGTATTTCACCAGTTATTGCTAGTGATGGGCAAGAAGCTATGGACATGGTTTCTGATGAAATTCATCTAATTCTTATGGATATCCAAATGCCGATCATGGATGGAGTGACCGCTTGCCAAAAGATTAAGCTATCACGACCAGATATCCCTATTATAGCGGTTACCGCGAACGTACAAGAGAGTGAAATCAAGGACTACCTTAGTAAAGGGTTTGAAGACGTTCTACCCAAACCAATCAAAATGGAAGACCTATATAGGTCTATTTACAGGGTCGCTGTTACTTAGTCCTTGTAAAATCATTACAGCTAGGAGGGTTTACGAGGACAGGCACTTTCCTCCTAGGATTCACCATCACACTACTACAATTTCTACCCGTTGTTACTTTGCTTAAGCGATTTGTTGTGGCTAACTGAATAGGTTCAGCGTTAGCGTAAGTTATCAAAAATGCAGATAAATCGATATGTGGTTTAGATAGACGTTCCTGATTTATGTTAATCAGAAATAATAGTGTTAAGGTGTTTTTTATCATGGTTTTATTATTTTATTTTGACACCTAAACATAAGTGTATAACATATTAAATACAATAAACACGCAAGGATGAAGTGTATGTACTATAAGTTTAAATATAATAAGATCAATAATTTCATGAAGCTTTTAATAGCAACCATATTATTTTACACATTCCCATTATCAGCAAGTGAATATCTATATTCAAATAATAAACTTGAGCATCAATCTGCATTAAATACATTAAAGCGTATTTCGTTTTGGACATGGGAAGAGGAGGTGTCGGTATTGTTGAAAAATTATAACAATATTGACTATAGCAGAATAAATTCTAATTATGTTATTAATGAGCTTAATATGCATCGTTGGGGGCAAGACATAACAAATTTTTTAGACTTGGCCACATTGTTATTATCATTTCAATCAGAACAGTACCAGAAAAGCGTAAAACTTGAATTCGATCAAGCTAAATTCACCATAAATAACCTTAGATACAATATCAATCAGATCGTACTCAGTATACATCCGAATTTTAATTTAAATCACCATACTCTTACAAATGATTATAAAGGGTTAAATATAAAAATAGCTGTATTTGATTTATTTGACCCTGTGTTACTTGCAAAGCAAATTGAACACTATTCTAATGCTAATATACAAGCAATACAGAATTTCGGCGATCCTGTACAACTTAACCATGGCAATTCTGTTATTGATATTATTCTCTCAATTGCTCCTTATGCCACAATTATACCCATAAGCGCGGAATCCAATACCTACCATCAAGCCATGGCTTACCTTCAGAGTAGAACTGACGTTAACATCATCAATATGAGTCGCGCATTTTCTGCTGTAGATAACGAGTTAGATCCACAATTTTCACAACAATTAAGCAATATACTCAGCCGGACAATCGTCACCAAATCTCTTGGTAATACAGGGACAGATTTGGATGCTAACGTGACACCATTAAGGCAAAGTCTTGGCTTAGAAGCTACCGGAAATTTATTTTCCTATGACTTAACATTAATTAAAGAATTTTTGCCAACGATTACCACCAATACCGATAACCTATTACTGGCGATCAATCTAGACACTTTTGCTCGTCAAATAGCATTAAGTGCAACTATTCCTGGTCATAACGCTATGGCAATTTCAAGAAGTTTAAGCACACCAGCTGATGCGGTATACACTTGGTCTACTGGTAATTTCGAATCAGGGAGTTCTTTTGCTGCCCCGCAATTAGCCGCTATAAGTGCATTATTGTGGCAAGCTTATTTAGAACACCATCCTCAACAAGCACCAAATGTAGTCAACAATGTAGTCCAAGCACTCAAAATAAATACACGTCCTTCTGGCTTAGGTTCATTCAATACAGGATTAGGATTGGTCGATGCTGATAAAGCATTAGAATATATCTTAGGGCGTCATCAGGGTAAGAGCATACTTTGACGGATTTATAGCCCAAGTGCATACAACCAAATGATCCAGCTAAGCAAGGTGGTTTTTTTCACATCGAGAAGAACCACTTCACTTATACGTTGGTGAGAAGTATTAAACCTTACGTAAACCTCACTACTGCCAACTCAGACAAATATAAGATTTCTTCTATCATTTAAAGTGAAACTCTTTGTGATCTTGTTCTGGCATTCGCCTCTTTTTCTGACTATTTTGTTAATGTTGATATGTATCGAGTCACATTTTTTTGTTGCTTAATATCAACTCAAACGTCAGTAGTAAGGCTTAATGCAAATAACAAGGAAAAGAGCACAATGAAAAATACTTTCTGCTCTGGCTTGGTGATCTGCGCTGTTGCTGTTTCTGCAAATACTCATGCCGAACCAATGAACGAAGTTGTAAACCAACTAGCACAAGGGTGCTACTCCATCCAATCTCCCCATAATGGAACTTTTCTAACCAAATACGATCAAGGAGGGCCAGTTAATGATGGTCTGAGCTATCGGTTTGAACCGGTCCCTGAAAGCCAAGCAGAGCGGTTTTATTTTAAGCCGACATCATTTTCAAACTACTTACTGACCGACAGAGAAGGGCGGTTTCTAGCCAGTCATTTGCCAGCACAGCTAAGTGCTGGGCGTTATGTAGGCACATTTACTGAGTGGGTAGTGTCGTCAACTGTGACTGAAGGTGAGCAGCGTTTTGGGCTATATAACAAGGCGCTGAACATGGGTTTAAGGCATAACTGGCAAGATGGTGGGTTGTACTTTTTTGACTTACTAAATCCAAGATATAAAAACAGCGAGAGAGAATTCCAATTGGTTGAGCAATCAGGTTGTAAGCCCTTTCCTGAAGTTGAAGTAAACGTGACAGGAAATCACTTGGCATTAGTTGGAGATATGACACAGCCAATTAGGGGGTATGCGGATCCGCATACTCATATTACGTCATACGAGTTTATGGGCGGAAAAATGATGCATGGTAAGCCGTTTCATCCGTGGGGGGTTGAAGAAGCGTTAAAAGATAGCGCCGAAGCCCACGGTCCAAATGGTTCACTTGATATCATTGGTAACTTACTCGCCTTTAATGATATTAAACATAGATACGATACTCGCGGTTGGCCTGATTTTCCTTTTTGGCCCAACCATAAAGAAATGAGTCATATGGGTTATTACTACAAGTGGATAGAGCGGGCATATTTATCTGGATTGAGGTTAATGGTCAGTCATTTGGTGGAAAATGAAGTGCTTTGTCATGTCCAGTCAACAGTGAATCCAGGTAGTTGGATAAACCCTAATAGCTGCAACACAATGGACAGTATTCGGTTACAAATCCAAAGATTAAATGAAATGCAGGACTATATCGATGCTCAAGCGGGTGGCAAAGGGAAGGTTTTTTTCCGCTTGGTGAGTTCGCCTAGTCAAGCTAGACAGGTTATTTCTGAAGGGAAAATGGCAGTCTTGATGGGAGTGGAAGCTTCTGAAACCTTCAATTGTGGTAAAAAGGATGTCTGTAATCGTGCAACCATTGAAGCAGGGCTCAATGAAATTTATGATTTTGGGGTGAGAGTGGTTTTTCCTACTCATAAGTTTGATAACCAAATCGCAGGTTCTCGAGTTGAACATGAGTTTATTAATATTGGCCAACTGCTCTCGACAGGGTACTTTTTTGAAACCAAAGAGTGTGATTTGCAAACGGGTACAGACAAACATTTTTACCCTGGTTTTCCTTTGATTGGTCAGCTGCCTTTTATTAAGACTATCCTTGATGCTGTTGACTTAAACCCTCAATATGATGAAAGTATTTTGCATTGTAATCAGCATGGTTTAAGTACACTGGGTGAGTACTTAGTAAACCGAATGATTGATAAAAAGATGATGATTGAGATGGACCACATGAGTCCTGATACGGCAACAACTGTAATGGATATCGTTGAGCAGAGGCAATACAGCGGTGTAATTTCATCTCACAGCTGGATGAATACATCAAGAATAGGTGGGCTACATAACAATACTAAGCGCTTAATTCATGCTGGCGGCTTTGTTGGACCTTACAATGGGGATGCGTATCAAATGCAAGGCAAGGTGTCTAGGTATCTCGATGAGTTAGAAAAAACACCTTATCTTGCCGGAGTTGGAGTCGGCACCGATATGAATGGCTTGGGTACTCAGCCGGGTCCGAGGTTTGATTCGTCTAGCAATCCTCTCAAATATCCTTTTGTGTCTGAATTTGGCTTAGTGTTTGACAAGCAAGTATCAGGAAATCGGGTGTTTGATTTTAATCAGGAAGGGATGGCGCACTACGGTATGCTGGCCGATCATATTCAAGATATGCGCGAGCAAGGTTCAGAGCGAGTTTATGAAGGAATCATGAGTTCAGCAGAAGCTTATATACAGATGTGGGAACGAGCAGAAGCAAATACCAGTGAGTCCTATATTTATCCAATAGATATTAGCGAGTTAAACTTAATAGCATCGCCTTTACCTAACACGACGTTTACAAAGGGTTATTACTGACCTGTTGCTTAAATAGCAAAGCAATAGTAAGCGTACATATTGCTGTTCAGTATGTACGCGACTAGGTCTTCTTTATAAAAATGTTGAGTACCTAAGGCTGAATGTTTTTTGCTTGCTGCTGGCGCTCGTCTGCATTGAATTGGCGAACGTCTAATTTTGCTATGTCATTACACTCTGCACATGATTGATGGCATAACCCATCAATATACTCATGTTTAGCAACTAGGCTTAGCTTTTTGCACCAGTCGCAAACACCTTCAATAGTAAACATCCTTTTCTCCTAGAGCTATTCTTCGGTGTTATTTTCGGCGCGAATTATTACATGTCTAATAAATAAAAGTTAACTATTTGTTATTTGAAATGCGAGTGGAATCGATTACGTCAGTGAGTGTTTAGAAAAAGGGTTGTAGGCTTTGGTTAATGGTTAATGGTTAATGAAAGCACGTTATCTTTGTAGTTGAGCGCTAACATGGTGAAGGATAATCTTGAGTGCACCATTGAGGCGTTTCATTTCATCATCGCTGCCTTTTAGATCAGGATGATAAATTTTGCATAGCTGCTTATATCGAATCTTTATATTTTTTTCATTTGGAATAGCATTGATCTGAAAGCCAAACAAAGCACAAGCAAGGGGAAGTTTTTGATCTTTGGCTGGGGGGGGAGTAGGCTTTGCCGCACTTTGTTGCTGTGATGATTGAATTTTTTTAAACTGTCGATAAAGAGTTTCTAGTTGTTTTTTCTGCTGTTTAAGTTGTTGGTTTTTCTCATTAAGCTGGGATTGGAATTGATGCTTTTCTAAACCAAAATCAATTTCTGAGGTCCCAGATTTAAGGGATAGGTTGCGCATTTTTATATGATACCAAACAATAACTAGGATGAGCAGGAAGGTGAATCCCAACAGGACATAGATTAAACTATCGTTATTGACTGACGAACCTAGTACTTTTTTGGCAATGGGATCAAGTTTAAGGCTAAGATCGTTAAACTGAATTTCCAACTTTTCTATTGATGAGATTTGCTTTGCCCTTTGGGCGTTAAACTTTTTTTCTAACACACCAGAATAGGCTTCTTCGGCCTGCGTATTTCCAGCTGATGCGGTTCGATACCATACCTCCGCTAAGTCTAGTGTCTTTGGAAATTGGGACAAACTTTCGTAAACTTTGCCTAAATTGATTTGAGCATCAGTACTGCCTTCGAGTGCCAAACGAGTTAACCAGTAGATGGCTTCTTGGATATCGCGTTTTGAAGCCCCTTCCTCTAAGTAAAGAGCCGCTAAGCGAGCAGCTGCTTGTGAACTACCGTTATTTGCTGCTTGTTCAAACCAGTAAAGTGCATCGACACGTGAAGTTGGTGAAGAAGTTGTCAAAAATTGCTCAGCAAGTTGTATTTGAGCCTGAACGTCATTATTTTGCGCTTTTTCTGTTAAAGCGTCAATGGACTCCGCCATACAAAAAGAGCAGAACAATAACAGTGAAAGGCTAACAAATTTCAATGTATTCCTTTACGAAGTAAGCTAATGGACCTGACCTATAGTGTAATGTATTTATCTTGATAATGAGAAAAATACTACAATAAGTCAGGTCAAGATTGTCTATTTAAGAGGTAATATTTTAATTTCTACGCGACGATTACAGGCACGACCTTCACTGGTAGTGTTAGTGCAAATGGGAACGCGTTCACCATTACCACGAGCAACTGCACGGCCAGAGACAACACCCTTAGAAATAAGATAGGATCGCACAGACTCAGCTCTTCGCTCAGACAGTACTTGGTTGGTCTTATTGCTGCCTGTACTATCGGTATGCCCTTCGATAACAAGGCTTGTATCAGGGTACTGAACCAGGATTTTTGCTACGCCGTTCAGTGTATTATGGATACTAGGGTCGAGATTATAAGCACTACTCTGAAATCCAATACCGTTCTCCATTCGAAGTAATAGCTGATTTTCACCCACACGCTCAACTTGTACACCAGAATTTAATAGTTCTTTTCGTAAAGCGGTTTCTTGTTGATCGAAGTAATAACCCACGCCACCGCCTATAGCAGCACCGCCAGCAGCACCAATCAATGCGTGTTGACGGCGCTCTGTCGCATCATCACCAGTAGCTAGGCCGACGGCAACACCTGCAAGTGCGCCTAATAAAGCACCTTTGGTTGCTGAGTTCGTCTCGCTTTCGCCTGTGGTGGCATTTTCTCGCTGAGTTGCTTGGCAACCTGAAAGTGCAGCAGTTATCACTACTGCTAAAGCTAATTTGTTCACAAGTATATCTCCATATGTGCTCATTGTTGAGAGGTGCCTATGTGTAAGCCATAGTACCAAACCCAATTAATGCCATAGATGATATTTGTGTCAATTATATAAACACTAGTTTGCTAAATATTTACTGATATCAGACATAACTGGCTGATATTTAGCCATGTTATACTTGTTATTGTGACTGTTTACGTAGCATTTTAGGAGATTGTGCACCATCAATAGGGCGGTTGACAGAGACTGAACGACCTTTTTTTAAACCGACTTCGTAGTCCTCGGTTAGGTTTTTCATGGCTTCTTGCAACTGTTTTTTGAAGGTTTCACGATCGATGTTCTTGAACTCTTTATCTATATAATCATCGATTTTTTTACAGGAGTCTTCATCTGGATTAATCATAGGTAGCTTTTCAAGTGCACCTTCCACCCAACCAGAAACGAAAGAATTAACTCGGCGAGTGACTTCTGTGTTTGAGGTGCCAGTTCCCGCGAAGCTGTTGCGAAACTTTCCTGTCTGTTCATTGAGTTCACGATAAACGATATCAAATGCAAATGCAGCAAATATTGCGCGATCTGCTTCTCCAATAAACTCGGCTCTCTTTAGCCCTTTGTGGTTTGTTAAGACTGCTTCAACACCAAATTTGGTATTGATACCACGAATTATTCGAAGCAGGGTGGAGCTTATGCTAGAAGGTAAGAGATGTGTCGATTGGGTTTTACCCATCTTGATAAATTCAATATCATCTTTGTCTAAGCCATATTTGAGCATTAGACTATGCGCCATTTTTATCGCATTGGCGGCTTCATTGACATTGGCAGAGTTACCAAGCTCAAGACATTTAGCAATCTTTTTTAAGGCTTTTTGTTTATCCATCGACAACAGAAAATCTCACTGCTTTCTAAAGAAGTCGATTATTTTAACTCTTCTGACATTAAAACGGAACTCTTGAAGTAAGAAACTGAGGTAAAAAACATTCATTAAATAACAACAAGAAGCCGCTGCATCAAAGAGCGGCTTGAGACAAAATGTAAATATTAAGCTTAAATACCAAGATCATCTAACAGATCAGAGGCTTGTGCATTTGATTCCCCTTTACTTTTTTTATCTTCTTTTGTATCCATATCCATTAAGGCTTGTTCTAAAATCGAGTCAGCGCTTTCTTCTTCATGAGTCTCAAACTCCTCAAGCTGAATAAACTCCGTTTTATCCATGGCAAGCTCTAAATAGAAAATATTGCCAGTCTCGGTAGAAAACGTTACTCGACGAGCTTGAGGTCGATCAAGGTTCGTGTCGACTGATAAGATCACTTGTTTATTTAAAGTAAGCATTTTCGGCTGGTTTTGAGTGATATGAGTTTGTAAATCTTTACGAATTTGGTTAGTAAACCCCCCCACGATCTGGTTCATGAGCTCACCTAATACATCTGCTACCTCATCTGAGGTATGTAATGTAGCTAATTCTTCTTCTGGCATGCCCATATGACGCATATAGTTCGTATAAAGCTCTAATGCTGCTTTTGATGCGAAATTGATGACAACTAACCCAGAAAATCCTCCATCAAACAAGACAAAGCAGCCAAAGTCGGGTTTAAGGCCTGTTTTGGTGATTTTTTGTACCATTGCAGAATAATGGATCTCTGAGCCTGTTGCTTCGCTAAGTATACTTGATACGGATTGACAGAGTTTTAATAGAATATCTTCTGTAGTGATGATCTGATTCTTTTTCATTGAGGGCTCTCTTGTAAAAGATACGTTCTAACTAATGCATAATAACTAAGTGTGGATAAGAAATTAGATAAGTGCCATTTTCAAATCGTATTTCTGTTTTATTCACCGTTTCAAATGTTGTAAAGTGACGGAAATCATAAAATTTTATCCTTTTATTAGGACCCGTTACTGTTAGGAATAGTGAGGTAGGGGCAGGAAGCAAATGTTACCAAGATTACACATACAATCTGATGTCGATCCAGTTGTACTCAATTTTCTCGAAGTACTGAAAAACTCAGGCTTTGAGGGAGATATAGAAAGCCAATACTCTAGTCGGCTGGCCGTTGCTACCGATAATAGCGTTTACCAACAACTGCCTCAGTCTGTTGTTCACCCTAAATCTACTCAAGATGTTATTTTAATTGGTAAGATAAGTAGTCAAGAGAAATATGAGAGAATTACTTTCTCACCACGCGGTGGCGGTACTGGCACTAACGGTCAATCTCTCACTCATGGAATTGTGGTTGATCTATCACGTCACATGAATAAAGTGCTCGAAATTAATCAAGAGGAAGGTTGGGTTAGGGTCCAAAGTGGTGTGATAAAAGACCAGCTCAATGATGTAATAAGACCCTATGGTTACTTTTTCTCACCAGATCTTTCAACCAGTAATCGAGCAACAATCGGCGGAATGATTAATACCGATGCTTCTGGGCAGGGGTCATTAAAGTATGGCAAAACATCGGATCATGTTTTATCTGTACAAGCTGTACTTGCTGACGGCTCTCTACTCGAATCTGACACTTCTCAAAAACCAAGTAACAATAATTATGTCCATCAAGCGTTACAAGTAACAGAGCGAGTTTGCCGTGAGAAACGTAAACAGATTAAAGCGAAATTTCCACCACTCAATCGGTTTTTAACGGGTTATGACCTAAACAATGCTATTAACGAGAAAAGTGATCAGTTTGATATTACTCGAGTACTTTGTGGGGCCGAAGGGTCTTTGGCTTTCATTACAGAAGCTAAGTTAAACCTTACTCTAATTCCTAAAGTAAGAATTTTAGTTAACGTTAAATACAATAGCTTTGATTCGGCTTTGCGTAATGCCCCTTTCATGGTTAAGGCGAGTGCATTATCGGTAGAAACTATCGACTCCAATGTATTGAATTTAGCTAAGCAAGATATTGTTTGGCATACGGTGAGTGACCTGTTGACGGATGTTCCAGGCAAAGTGATGCAAGGCATTAACATGGTGGAGTACGCAGGCCATGATGTTGAGGAAGTCGACCGGCAATTAAACACGCTGACTCAAAAGCTTGATACTATGATAGAAACAGATGAAGCTGGCGTGATTGGATATCAAGTATGCCGTGACTTAGCAAGTATTGGCCGTATTTATAACATGCGTAAAAAAGCCGTTGGTCTGCTTGGTGCAGCAAAAGGTCGAGCAAAGCCAGTTGCCTTTGCTGAAGACACATGTGTACCCCCAGAAAATTTAGCTGACTTTATCGTTGAGTTTCGTCAGTTGCTTGATTCTAAGTCGCTTTCCTATGGGATGTTTGGTCATGTTGATGCAGGGGTCCTACATGTTCGTCCTGCACTCGACTTATGCGATCCCAAGCAAGAGTCCCTGATGCATGAAATCTCTGATCAAGTGGTGAAACTGGTATCTAAATACGGTGGTTTAATGTGGGGAGAGCATGGGAAAGGATTTCGTTCTGAATACGGCCCTGAGTTCTTTGGTGATGAACTTTTTACTGAGCTAAGGAGAGTTAAGACCGCTTTTGATCCTCTCAATAAGATGAACCCAGGAAAAATCTGTACACCGTTGGATAGCCAATCACAGCTGGTTAAGGTCTCGGGTACTAAGCGGGGCTTTTATGACCGCCAGATAGATGTCAAAGTTCGAGATAGCTTCAAGCAAGCTATAGAGTGCAATGGCAACGGCCTGTGTTTTAACTACGATACGGCTTCGCCAATGTGCCCGTCAATGAAGGTTACTGCTGACCGTCGCCATTCTCCGAAAGGCAGAGCAGGGTTAGTGAGAGAATGGTTGCGGCAACTTACCGAACAAGGTGTTGATATTCTTGATCTAGAAAATAAAGTGCTTACTGGTAATGTGTCTATCAAAACCATGATTGGTAGAGTTGGAAATTCATTGAAAAAGCATAAGGAATATGATTTTTCTCACGAAGTATTAGAGGCAATGAATGGTTGTTTGGCATGTAAGGCATGTGCCAGCCAATGCCCCATTAAAGTCGATGTCCCAAGCTTCCGCTCAAGATTTCTGAATATCTATTATTCCCGTTATCAACGTCCAGCAAAAGATTATCTTGTCGCAGATATCGAATCTCTGCTGCCTATCATGGCTAAAACACCAAAGCTTATAAATGGTATTTTGAAACAAGTTTGGGTACAGAAACTGACTTCCTCAGTGATAGGTTATACCGATCTTCCATTGATGTCAGTCCCGACTCTGTGTTCACGATTGCAGAGTTATAAGCAATTTAATTTGGATGAACTGCGGTATTTGTCAGACGATGATAAAGCTAACCATGTTGTTATCGTACAAGACCCCTTTACCAGCTATTATGATGCTGATGTTGTCGAAGATTTTGCTAAGTTATTAATAAAATTAGGTAAAACCCCCATTTTGTTGCCCTTTAAGCCTAATGGTAAAGCTCAACATGTGAAGGGCTTTTTGAAACGGTTTGCCAATAGTGCTAAAACTACCGCAAGTTTTTTACAGCAAATTTCAGATATCAACATTGCCATGGTAGGGGTTGATCCAGCATTAGTACTTTGTTATCGAGATGAATATCAAGAAGTCTTGGGTGATAAGCGAGGAGACTTTGCAGTACTTAATGTTCATGAGTGGTTTGAGCCCCGCTTAGGTGAATTTGATCCTATTGTTTCCACTTCAAATGAAGCATGGTATTTGTTTGTTCACTGTACGGAAAAAACAAAAATGCCGAATGCTGAAAAAGAATGGGGCAAGATTTTTACCCATTTCGGTGCGAATATTAATACGGTTGCTGTAGGCTGTTGTGGTATGGCAGGTACTTTTGGCCACGAGGTTGATAAGCTTGAAATTTCTAAGAATATTTATAATTTGAGTTGGAAGCAGCAGATAGGACAACTACCGAAAGATAGATGTCTGATTACAGGTTATTCATGTCGAAGCCAAGTTAAGCGATTCGATAATATAAAAATGAGGCATCCGTTACAGGCACTACTAAAAATTGTGTGAATAATCTTGGCTCAGTTCGTGAGGCTGGGCTATTTTTTAGTTATGTCAGTTTGGTTGGTCTTGGGTTATGAAGAATCTTGAAAGAAAGCTTCCTCCACCTATCGTGTTTATTGTTTTGGGTCTAATAATCAAATTTATTGGCGATGAATTTAGCAATTTGTCATTACAAGTTCCGCTGGCACCTATTGTTTTATGCATATGCCTAATAGTGTCAATGTTAATTGGATTTGCTGGTGTGTATGAATTTAGAAAAGCAAATACAACGATTAATCCGATTAATGTTGAGCAGGCATCAATGGTTGTCGATAGTGGAATATTTGCACATACTAGAAATCCCATGTACCTGAGCATGTTTATTTTACTATTTGGTTTTGCATACTGGCAACAAAACATACTTAGTATGCTTATAGCATTTAGTTTTGTCTTGTATATTAATCGGTTTCAGATTGAGCCGGAAGAGAATGCGTTAGAGGGATTATTTGGAGCGACTTATCTTGATTACAAGCAACGTGTTAGACGCTGGCTATAAAATAGCCCTACATACCATAGCAGGGCTGAGTCGCTGAAATTATTGTTTTAAGCTGCTTGGTTCAGCTGCGCTAAAAAAGATTTTTTGCGCTCGTTGAAGCGAGTGACCAAATCATCAATATCATCTTGGTGATATTGTCTGAGACCACTAGCTACCATCCGTTTGATACCATTTCCAACAATTTCACTTCCTTGCCTAAAGTCAAAGTTGAGAGTGACAACACCGCGTTTTCCTTCAACGTTGAAGCTTGCACCGTTAAATTCAACTTCGGGGTTAGTTATATCCAATCGTGAGAATTCCACTTCCATACTTTCGTAGATAACCAATGGACGTTGGCAATTAATCATCATTTGCTGCTCTAGCATCAGTGGAACCATGATATGAGGGAAGTTCATACCTGAAAATTTAACATAACTAGTGATAATGTGCTCAATAAAAGCTGGATTGTTGTTTATATCACCCTCACGCGTCATTTGCAGATATTCTTTACCATTACAATCGACAACGCTTGCTTGCTTATCACATTTGTCCTCAATATGTAGTGCAATGCCCTCACTAACCATCCCAGAAAAATCAAAACGCATTTTTTGGCTGACGCCTTTCTTTTTCAGCAGTACAGCGAACAGAAGATCCCCTGGTACACAGAAGCGCTTGTTATCTTCATCATGGATAGGGTTGAAGTCACCTGCGACTAGTTTGGCAAAGTAACTTGCCTGTTGACGGGTAAAATCGAACTTCTTGTCATTGCTAGAAAAATAGGGTTTTAAAAACATAACTTACGCTAATTAGCCAAAACTGAGTTGAATTATATATGAGGTTTTCTTTTCAATGGTCCATCCAGTGACAAGTTGCATTAGTTAGGTCTTAGTTTGCCGAATGAAGAGAGTAACTCACTTAGAACTTGCCAATTCATACTAAACCATATGATTATGTGATTTATTTCACAGTATTTGATGGAATAGTAGCAAATTGTATTGCAAGAAGATTTATATTGGTTAGTTTAATATGTTATAAGCCAACTGATTTAATAGTATGAAAATAGAAAGTTCGTAAATTAATCGATAATTATATATCAACACTTACTTACATTTTCCTATGTTTACCAATTTATAAATTGGTTCTGGTCTTGATATGAATCTTGAATTTTTATCCAGGTAATTGACTGGTTTTTATTACCATAAAAATAATTAGTAAGATAAATATATATGATTTCAAAATATCTTATTTTAAATTAATGGTTTATATTTTTAATAGATAATGTCATGAAATTATAGTCGTGATAGGTTGAAGTTTGAGTCAGAAACAATATTTTCTAAATTCTTAATATTTGTTTTATTAGGAGTGGGTAATGCATAGATACTATTTAAATTACTGACTTTTAATCAAAATAACATTTTATTTGAACAGGAATCACATAGCTTTGATTTTTCTAGATTTTTTATATATCTAGGAATGTCTCACCGATTCTCCTTTTCAGCTTTACACATATTTGTTTTTTGGTTGGGAATTGTAAAGAGCATTGGATTAGATCAGGTTGAAATCTGATTGATTTGATCGCTCTAGCGAAGAGATTAATTTCAATCTAAATAGGAATCTAATATGAAGTTTCGACAGCTGGCACTGATTTGTGCCATGACGTCTCCCTATGCAAATGCGCTGCAGGTTTGCACTATAGGAGACGAATATCGAGTGCTTGAAGGTGAAGGTTTGCATCAAATACGCAAATCTAATTATCAAACTTTTAGTGAAGACCTAACCCCAAATAACTTATTTGGTTCAAACCCTATTCATCAGTCCGAAACCAAACCTTCTTTAATTGAAACAGAAGAAATCTTCCCTGAGACATCGTCCTTACTTGATGTTGGTCCTACTAGCGTTGTGACTCTTGAAGCCGAAGAGGCTGCAAGCATGTTAAAGACAATAGGACATTCGGCCATGGGGGCTGCAAAAGGTGCGATAGAAGTATTAGGCCCTGTTGGTGATGCTGTAATGGTTGGTTTGTGGGCTAATGAGGTAGCTCAGTCTTTCAAAAATGAGACAAACACTGGCTATGACCGTTTTGCGACAGTAATGAGTCTTGTTGACTGGTTTGGTGTATTGAGGTTACCAGAAAGAGAAATTGATCGCCAAATATTGGTTTCACGCTGGAATAAAGTAGCTGCGGGAGAACATTATAGTTTTACAGTTCACAATGACATTGTGACGCAGCAAGATAAGAAAGACAAACAACACTGGGCAGACTTATCAAAAGGTCAACAAGCTATGCTAGAGGATTTAGTAAGAGGTTTTGCTGCAGATGTTGCGCTAAAATATCAGCAGTATTACCAAGAGGCGGTGTTAGCTCAAACAAGATTAACTGAGGCATTAGTCAGTGCAATTGAGGAAGAAAAATACAAGGCAATCTATAACAAACTATCACTTGAAGAGTCAGGAAAACGTGTCTTTTCATCTGATTTTTCTTCATCTTGTCAGGCTGAGGTCGATGCATTGCTTGCACTATATCCCGAGCAAGAAATCAATAATAATCGTCCACCACTTATACCCTCTAAGCGGCAAGCCAGCCGCGCACTTGCTAATTTACAGCACTGCCAACAAGGCCAGCTAGACTCTGCACTCTCTTTACTTAATAGGGTGAGAAGTGGTTCAGTTGAAGGGCTAGATGGCCAATCGATGCACCGACTGTATCAACAGACTCTCAACGCAAAAATTATTATTGTTGAAACGGCGGCTCTGCAGCTGGAACAAATCAAAACAAAACTTATTGCTGAAATGCGCTCTGAAGGTCATTCAGTTATTGAACAATTATTTGAATCAGGTGCGGTAGAATCGGCCCACCATTATTTTACAAACCAAGCTGACTATTTAGCCATCGACGAAATGTCTCGAAGTATCTTTGGCCGACAAGCTACGGCGACTGAACTTCGCCAAAAATACTTTGTGGTACAGGAAGGTTATCGAAAATGTACCAAGATAGGTATCTTAGGCGGAGACCCTAATTTTAGAGGGTGCACTCAATATACTTGGATACCAGCTGAAATTGAAAAGTATGATTCTTCAAAAGATGCTGTGATTTCACAAATGGTGATGCCTAATCCAGAAGTTATTAAGCAAGTGTTTGAGCAATCTTTGGAAAACTTAATTGATTCTGGCTGGAACGCTCATCAAGAAGAGCATTGGCTTGAAAAACAGATCTTAAATTTCTCCGAGAAACAAAGAATTATTCTTAAAGCTGAACAAGATAAATCTATTGTCATGCGTTGGTTGTTTGACTCTTCACAAGCAATAGATTCTGAATGCGGAGGAGGTAATGGCTGTGCTGGATGGTCAACTGAGTATCTGAATAAAGAGCATCTTTCTCGTGATTCCTCTCTACACCATATTGCCAATTGGTATGCAAGAACTAAAAATTCAGGCTATTACGTACACTCTAAACGAAGGAAGAAGCTAGAGAGTCTTATCCCACAAGCTTTGGAAAGCGAATGGCAAGCCAATCATATCAAAGGTTTTTATAGCTATATTTACCCTGGTAGCTTTGATTTAGATAAATTTGCGCCGTTTATTTCTTCTGCACTTAAAGATTCAAATCTTGACGTAACAGACTTGGCTGCAACACTAGCTTTGGCTAAAGGTATTGTTAAAACACATATTGCTGAAGCAGTGAATACAGCTGAGCAGAAAAATGAAGGTTGGCTTAATCAGCAGATTGGTGACTTTCATCGCTATATATCCATTGTCCACGCCCAAAATACTTCAACTGGACATTATGCTTCTGGAGAACCAGGTGCAACGGGCATTTTTTCTGAGCCCTTACCTGCACATCTTTTACGTTACATGATATTAGACCAGTACCAGAATATTAATGAAGAGGAGCCCAGCTATTATTACTCTACTAACAATTATGCCGAGATGAGCTACGATACTCGTTTGCATTTTTCTATTGATGCTTTATTTGGTTCAAACTCAGTTATAGCAGGTGATATTCAGCAGTTAACGCAAGTCAACTCAATATATACCAATATGCCCGGCCAGAATTGTGCGATTGTTTATTTGCGGCTTAAAGACGCATTAATGTCAGTGTCTGCAAATGAAAGTCTATATTGGCTAGCACCTGTTTCGGAGTGGTTTGATAGTCTTACTCGTCAGCAATTTAAGCTGTTTAGCACGATTCGATTTGCGGTAATGAAGCAAAATGAACTCAATATTGGCTGTGATCTTAGCCCTAATAACCCTGAATATTGGCGTTAAATAAAGGATGAATATCGATATGAATGCAATAAAGGATTTCAATATGTCCAGCACACTATCTCGTCAATATAATAATTGGCAGTGGGTAAACATTAAAACTATCTTAATAACTTCTTTACTATGTTTTTCTGTACAAAGTTATGTTAATGCAGAAGATTTTGCCGAGTTTAAAGACCGCCACCTAACTAGTATAGAGGAAGAACAGCAAGCTCGAGATCTAATGCAATGGTCTACTGCTCATAATGCGAGAGCGGAAAAAAAAATGTTGCCTAGTGAATACAAGGCCATTGAGCGCTATGGCCGAGTTGATTACGATGTGATTAATGAATATATGAGAGCGGGTGAGCCTGAGCGGTATTTAGGGCCAATGTTTGATAACTCAATCAAGTCAAGTGTGTCTAATATACGTAGTGCACTGAACAAACTTCCAAATTACAAAGGAACTGTGTATCGCGGATCGTCAATTAGAAACGGCTTATTGGAAAAACTGAATGTTGGAGATATCCTCTACGAAAAAGCATTTTTATCCACATCCACTATTCCAAGTGTTGCTCGTGATTTTGCTTCGACAGGCGTTACTCAAGACCGCTCTATTGCTCAATTTAAGATTGAACTAAAATCATCTGGGCGGGCGATAAATGGTTATACGTTTAAAGACTATGAAGCTGAAATTTTAGCTAAACCGAACACCTATTTTCGTGTTGAGGCAATAGAGCGAGTGTCTACCAATAAAAATTACATCAAAATAAGAGAAGTAAAAAATCCAGTAAAATACGTTAGTGCTGAACCAGATATTCATGTTTATGATAGTTATAGTGGTGAGGAGGTCTCGGTTCGTTCACGTTCAGCATTGCGCTGCCTATGATAAAAATGTCGGCTGAGCGCTTGCGTAGCCGACAAATTAGCTCGTAAGGCGTTTTTTACATACTAGGTAAGAGCTTTTCGGGCAAGAGATGATTATGAACAGCAAGTAGAAGCAGATTATTCGCTTGTTCAATATCTGGTGCAAAATAGCGGTCTTTATCGTAGAAAGGTACTTTTTCACGCAGAATGTGTTTTGCTTGCTCGACTTTGGTGGATGATTTATTGGGAGCTCTGAAATCAAGACCCTGAGCAGCCGCGAGATATTCTACTGCTAATATGCCGCGTGTATTTTCAGCCATGTCACTTAACCGCCTAGCAGCAAAGGTTGCCATTGATACGTGGTCTTCTTGATTTGCTGAGGTTGGTAAGCTATCTACCGATGCTGGGTGAGCAAAGGTTTTATTTTCGCTTGCTAAAGCCGCTGATGTTACCTGAGCGATCATAAAACCAGAGTTGACTCCCCCGTTATCAACTAAGAAAGGAGGCAGTTTACTCAGCGCACTATCGATGAGCAAGGCCATGCGCCTTTCCGATAAACTGCCTATTTCTGCAATGGCAAGGGCAAGATTATCTGCAGCCATAGCGACAGGCTCTGCATGGAAATTTCCTCCTGAAATAATATCCCCATCGTCAGCAAAAACCAGAGGGTTGTCAGAAACAGCATTTGCTTCAACTTCTAGAATATCAGCAGAGTTGCGGATTTGTTGCAGGCAAGCTCCCATGACTTGTGGTTGGCAGCGAAGTGAATAAGGATCTTGTACTTTTTCACAGCTGGTGTGTGAATCACCAATATCGCTTTTCGCGTCCAGAAGTTCTCGGTAGGCGAAAGCGGCATCCATTTGTCCACGATGCCCACGGACTCTATGAATTCGGGGATCAAAGGGACGACGACTTCCTAGCGCCGCTTCTACAGACATGGCACCGCATGTAATTGCTGATGCAAATAAGTCTTCAGCTGCAAAGAGTCCCTGCAAGGCAAAAGCGGTTGAGGCTTGAGTGCCATTCAGTAATGCTAAACCTTCTTTAGGGGCTAATGTGATGGGCTCAAGCCCCGCAATTTTGAGTGCTTCAAGCCCTGAAATGATTTTGCCATTGTGGCGTGCTTGACCTTCGCCAAGCAATACAGTGCTCATATGTGCTAGGGGAGCGAGATCGCCAGATGCACCAACGGAACCTTTTTTAGGCACACAGGGATAGACCTCAGAATTGACCAAGTCTATCAACGCTTGTATGACAGAAAGTCTGATTCCGGAGAACCCCCGAGCAAGACTGTTGATTTTTAGTACCATCATTAAGCATACGGTTTCATCCGTCATATATTCACCAATACCAGCAGCATGGGAGAGAACGATACTTTTTTGCAGTGTTTCTAAATCTTGGGGTTCAATACGAGTGTTGGCGAGTAGGCCAAAACCAGTGTTAATACCATAAACAGTTCTGTTTTCTGCAATGACCTGTTCAACAATTTTGGTACTTTCGTCAATAGCAGGTATCGCTTCTGGGTCGAGAGATAGTTTGAACGACGAACGAGTTATATGACGTAGTTGTTTTAAGCTAATACAGCCTGGTTTTAGCGTTAAATTAAACATTTTTATACTTCCTTGCTTCAACCTTGATTATTTAAGTTTGCTCAATTCTTCATTGAGCATAGGCAGGTCTAACTTTTGATTTGCGGCGCATTGCTTAGCTATATCATAACCAGCATCAGCATGACGCATGACTCCTGTTGCTGGATCATTGTGTAGAACGCGTGAGATACGTTGCGAAGCATCATCACTACCATCGCAACAAATTACCATTCCTGAATGCTGTGAAAAGCCCATACCAACGCCTCCACCATGATGGAGTGAAACCCAGGTTGCACCTCCCGCTGTATTAAGTAGAGCATTGAGTAAAGGCCAGTCTGATACAGCATCTGAACCATCCATCATGCCTTCAGTTTCTCGGTTGGGGCTGGCAACGGAACCTGAGTCTAGATGGTCTCTACCAATGACGATCGGCGCTTTAAGTTCTCCATTTTTAACCATTTGATTGAATGCTTGGCCTAAGCGTTCTCTATCCTTGAGGCCCACCCAACAAATTCGTGCTGGCAAACCTTGAAATTGAATACGTTCACGCGCCATATCTAGCCAATTATGTAGATGTGGATTATCGGGGATCAGCTCTTTCACTTTTTGATCGGTTTTATATATATCCTCAGGGTCTCCGGATAACGCAGCCCAGCGGAAAGGTCCAATACCTTCACAAAATAGGGGTCTTATATAAGCAGGGACAAAACCTGGGAAATCAAAAGCATTATCGACACCTTCTTCAAGTGCCATTTGGCGAATATTATTGCCATAGTCAAGCGTTGCCGCCCCCCTTTCTTGCAGTTCAAGCATGGCTCTTACTTGAATCGCCATGGACTCCTTAGCAGCTTTTACTACAGCCGCTTGATCTTTTTGGCGCATTTCTGAAGCGTGATTCATGGACCACCCAATAGGTAGATACCCATTAAGTGGATCATGAGCAGAGGTCTGATCAGTAACTACGTCAGGGGTGATGTTCCGTTCAACAAGTTCAGGGAATACATCAGCTGAATTAGCATATAATCCCACTGAAATTGGACATTCTGATTCATAAATAATGGCGAGTGCTTCATCAAGGCTAGTGGCTTTTTTATCAACATAACCAGTACGTAAACGATAGTCGATACGTGATTCATCACATTCAACAGCTATCATGGAAAATCCTGCCATGGTAGCGGCAAGAGGTTGTGCTCCGCCCATACCACCGAGGCCACCAGTGATTACCCAGCGTCCTTTAGCGTTTCCGCCGAAGTGTTTTTTGGCAACAGAGACAAAAGTTTCATAGGTGCCTTGGACAATACCTTGTGAACCAATATAGATCCAGCTTCCTGCCGTCATCTGGCCGTACATCATTAGACCTTGTCTATCTAATTCGTTGAAATGCTCCCAGTTAGCCCAATGAGGTACAATGTTGGAGTTAGCAATTAGAACCCTTGGGGCATTGCTATGTGTTGGGAAAACGCCAACTGGTTTACCGGATTGAATTAATAATGTTTGGTCTTCTTCAAGTCTCTCAAGCACTTCTACGATTTTGTCGAAGCATTCCCAATTTCGCGCAGCACGTCCTATGCCACCATACACAACTAGTGAGTGTGGATGTTCTGCAACGTCAGGATCTAGGTTATTCATCAGCATACGAAGTGGTGCTTCAGTCAACCATGATTTCGCTCTAAGTTTGGTTCCTTGAGGGGCGCGTATAGTACGGCTAGTATCGAGGCGCATATCTTCAACTTGACGTTCCGTCATTAGTAAACTCCTTTTATTTCCAGTTATTTGGTTTGAAAACAGCCGACACAAAAGCATGACTTTTGTGTAAAAGGGCCGCTAAATCGTTATTGGTTATTTTTCAGAAAAGGCGTTAGCTATATCCCAACAAAGCCTTGCTGCAAGGCGTGCGGTTTGGCTGTCGACATCGTAAGTTGGGTTGTATTCAGCAATATCAGCGATAACTAACTTTTCTTTGTAATGTAAGACCCTATCCAGAAACAGTGCCATTGTATCCATACTGACTCCTCTCGCAGCTGGTGCACTCACACCAGGTGCAGTAGAAGCTGGGAATACGTCAAGGTCGATCGTGAGGTAGATATAATCACAGTTATCGATAAAATGTTGTAGTTGAGTAAGATGATATATGTGATTTAGATGTGCGAGATCTTTATCTTCCACAAACCAAACATTGAGCTCTTTAGCTCGTTCAAAAAGAGCCTGGGTATTACTTGCTCGACTGACGCCTAAGCATGCATAGTGGAATGGCCAATCATGCTTTATGCAGTAGTCATGAATCTGATTAAATGGTGTTCCTGAACTAGGTTTGACTTCTGTGTTGTTGCTTTCAAATGTTCGAAGATCGAAGTGAGCATCGAAATTAATAATACCAATCTTAGGTGCTTTAACTGGGTTGAGGTATTCAAAATGGCGTGCGAGTCCCAAAAATGAGGCCCATGCGACTTCATGACCTCCACCCAAAGTGATCACAGGGGTAGAGTGAAGTGCTGCTGCAATGACATCAGCGCATTCTGACTGGTACTGTTCGAGTAGATCGTCTTCACAGATTATGTTACCAAGATCAATCACTGTACTTTCTTTGTGCCAAGCCATATTTGCTAGTGCGCGTCGAATTAAATCCGGAGCTTTTCGTGCTCCAATTCTACCCTTATTCCGAGCAACTCCGGCATCACAAGCAAAACCTAATATACTCACCGCATTATGATATGGTTCTAGATCTTTGACTTGCAATTGTTTAATTATGTGGTGAACACGCTTTCCCAAAGCGCCATCTTCTTGATCATGGCGCCCTTGCCAATGGAACTCTTGGTTCGTTGTCGGTAGTTTAGACATGATCAACTTCTCCATTTACCACTCGAGCTGACAGCCGTTTTATTCCCTGCTGATAGCTAAAATCTGCTGGATGTTCGACATCCCAAATCGCAATATCAGCATCAAATCCAGCTTTGAGTTGCCCTTTCGTACAGCCAAACCCTAGGGCTTTGGCTGCATTAGAGGTCACTCCACGTAATGTTTCTTCAGGTGTTAAGCCAAAAAGTGTACACCCCATATTCATCATCATAGTCAAATCTGAGAAAGGTGAAGTGCCTGGGTTCATATCAGTTGCGATTGCCATTGGAATGTTATGCTGGCGTAACAGTTCGATTGGAGGGAGTTGGGTTTCTCGAAGGAAATAGAAAGCACCAGGCAATAAGGTTGCAACAGTGCCAGACTTTGCTAATGCTTTGACACCTTGTTGATCAAGGTACTCGATATGGTCAGCCGATAAGCCTCCATATTGCGCAGTTAGCATAGTTCCACCTAAGTTTGATAGCTGCTCTGTATGACCTTTAACATTTAGGCCATACTGCTTTGCGGTACTAAATACTTTTTCAGTTTGCTCTAGGCTAAACCCAATAGATTCACAGAAAACGTCGACACAAGAAGCGAGATTTTCTTCAGCTACCAATGGGATAATCTCTTGACATATAAGCTGAATATAGTCATTAGGCTTACCTTGATATTCAGGCGGAACGGCATGCGCAGCGAGCAAAGTTGTTACAACATTAACTTTGCGATGATCCTGCAATGCTTTTGCAGCGCGTAACATTTTAACTTCATCTTTTACCGTTAAACCATAACCGGATTTGACTTCAACCGTGGTGACACCGGATCGAATCAAGCCATCGAGGCGAGGAAGTGCAAGATCAATTAATTGATTTTCAGATGTTAGTCTCGTTGCCCTTACTGTGGAAAGAATACCACCCCCTTGTTTTGCAATATCTGAATAAGGTACACCATTTAGGCGCATCTCAAATTCATTAGCTCGATTGCCAGCATAGATAAGGTGAGTGTGGCAATCTATAAAGCCAGGCGTAACAAGTTTGTTTTGGCAATCATAAGTTCTGGTATGCATTGGAATTTGAGAAGGTAGCGCTTCTACTTTTCCCGATTTAATGTATAAATCAGTCGGATTAGAAATTGTGTACCCATGTTCACCAGATACCATGGTAACTAATCGGGCATTGGTTAATAACAACTCTTGATTCTTTGTATGAGGGGGGGAGATGGTACTACCATGCATCTTATGTTCATCCATTAATTAAAATGTATATACAAATAATCATTCAAGTCTAGAATTTGATCAAGATAATTGTTGAAAAAATGTGATCGCCAAGAAGAATGTTAACAACTAGATGAGTAGTACTTTAGAGCTTAGTTTGTAACGTGTTCCTGGATGGTATAATAGAGCCGAACTGACTAGCTTGTCATCACTCCATGTTCTGCGATTGAGTAATAGGCAAGGCTCATTCAATCCTAATTTTAATGCAGCTCGGACATGATCGCATGCAGCAATGGCTTCAACCGTGTGTTCTATTGCACTTAGCGGACAGTTATCCGATAGATATTGATTAGGTGTCATTTGGGTAAAATCTTGACTGAGATAATCTGGAGCATAAAGGCTATTGATCCATCGAAGTTCATACTGTATTGGAGATTTATCTTCTAAGTGTATGATTTCACTATAAAAAACATGACTATTTAGCATTACTCCCAGCTTAGTAGCAATCGAGTCATCGGCCAGTAAAGCTATTTGCTTAATCACTTTACTCGAATAATGTTTTCCACGAAGCTTGACTTCATCAGCGATGTTTTGAATATCTATTAAAGGAGATTCTGCTTTATCATCTGCGACACATACAAAGGTGCCCAGTCTGGGTCTTCTTTGAAGTTTTCCTTCTGCTACCAGATCACGCACTGCCTTGTTAACAGTCATTCGGCTGACTTTAAAGTATTTAGTAAGCTCCAGTTCTGTAGGAATACGGTGCCCAACAGGCCATTGTGCTGACTCAATCTTATTCGCAATATACTGCTTTATTTGAAGGTATAAAGGTGCTTGATTCATCGTGATTTATCTAATTATTATTTGACTATACAAATGTTGATTGATTTTGGAAAAAATTGCAACTCTAGTTATTTAACGATTACTGATACATTGGTAGAAATTACTTGCGGTTGAACTGTAATGCATGCTAGTAAAGCATTAATTATTATCATAAAAAGGGAAAACTATGTTTGGTCAGTTAAAAGCGTCATTGGGTATTGGTGCTGCAAAAGTCGATACTATTCTAAATAGCATTTCTTATGTTCAAGGAGATACGCTACAAGGTTCGATGAATATCTATGGTGGCGACGTTGATCAGCAGGTTGATGCTATTAATTTAAAACTTTGTACTGAAGTTAAAGTAGAAAGTGAAGATGGAACAAGTTACCAACATTTTACTCTTGGAACACTTCAGGCCGTCCAACCTTTTACTATTCAAGCCAATCAAAATAAGCAAGTACCATTTCAATTTAAACTTGAACCAGAAACGCCCATAACAGCCCTGAGCGCCTTAAAAAATCAATGTCAGGTTTGGCTAGAAACGAGTCTTGATATTGATTTCGCTATTGACCCTAAAGATCGAGATTTTTTGGAAATCAAACCTTTGCCAGCAGTTGCTAAACTTATTACTGGCGTTGAAGATTCAGGTTTTACAATGGTGAAAGCCGATGTTGAAAAAGGTTATCTAAAAGGCAGTAACTTTTCGTCAAAGTCGGGTTGTTATCAAGAAATTGAATTTAGAAATAATGGTCTGATTAATAAAAAAGAGATTGAATTATCTTTTATTCTCGATGCTGATGTCATTCACTGCCTCGCTGAGGTTGATCGCTCGTTGAGTTTTCGAGGAGACCAATACATTTCGTTCTCGTTAAATAGAAACGCAACAGATGCAGAAATACGCTCTGCATTAAGTCGGATACTATCGGTTTAAGGAGTTTCTGGTTCAAGGTTATCTACTGAACCAAAAAGGTATCGGTATCCAATGCCAAATGCGATATCGGTACTGTTATCAGCGTTAAACATATTTTCTATTGCTGTCAACTCTATCGCTGAGTTTTCCATTTGGTATCGATATCCGAAGGTAAACTCAGTCGAAGGTTTGGAAAACTCATCGTCACCACCTGAGACACCTTCATGTACAGCAAGTTGTCCTATAAGGTGGTGTTTTTCAGAAAATTGGTATCGGTAGCTACTGCCAATAGTCCAAGTACTAGAACGATATGGCATACTTTTAAACACAGTTGGTGTATTTCGGAAAGTTAAAGCTAATATAGCGTCTAGTGAATGTTTATCTCTGCGATAACCATAGTTGACTTGGATACCTTGTTCAAACTCAGAAGATGAAAAGATACCGTGATGAGTATTGTTATAATATAGAGATAGACCAGCAGACAGACCATGGTGTTTTTTTGTCATCAATTGGTATTGCAAATAGCTGGTAAGAGCGTGACTGAGACTTTCACTGCGAAAATTTTCAAGTTCAATACCATATGCTGGAATATCGATAATGAAGCGGTCATTGTTTACGTCTTCACGCCCATTTTGATCGATGTTAAACCAATCATGGAAAGAAGTTGTTAGTCGGTCCAAGTGATTATTACCGGCATAGTTCCATCGATAATTCATTTCAAGCTGCCAGTCTTGATGCAGTTGCCATTTCCCACCAATTGCTATTTGGTTTTGATAGTAATCGAGTTCATAGTCTGGAGTCACTGCCCAGATACTGGAAATTGTTCCTGTTCCATAAGCCTCAACTTGGTTTTCGTTCAATGAGAATCCAGACCGGAGTTGAGGAGACAAACTGTTAGTATGAAAGGGTGACTGGGTATAACTTTGTACCGGACCATAATCATTATGCGTTGATGCATTTCCAGCAATTGTCAGTACTGCAAGATAAAAAAAGCAAAACGTCTTTATGCCATTCATAATGCCTATTCTAATTCTTATATGACTGCTATAAGGTTAGCTTAGGTTATTGACGTTTGCTTAATTGGTTTTTTATAAATAGCCATTTGGATTGGCTATTTATTTGTGAATCAGGCAGCACTTAGATGAGTAGTGATGTATGGCTGCCAAGCGTTTTGATAAAGAGCTTTAGATTCTGTTCTCATTGAGCGAATTTGCGCTAGTTCAAATTCACTTAGGATACGGTTTTGCAATGCTGCCTGACGTTCAATCGTTTGGATACTTTCATAAAGATCATGCTCTGGCCCATTCTTAACATCAGCAATAGCTTTAAGGTGTAATTGCACTTCCGCGACAAGATTAGTTTTAGGCAACTGAACAAGCAAATTAAGATCGCGGTAACCTGAAGCTGCTGGTTTTTTGAAACGATTTTTAACTTTCACTAAAGTAGTTTCACGATTAAGAACTTCATACACAGACATCAGGCTTTCAATATCATTTGCAACTATGGTTGCACGAGCAAGATCAGTGATACGTTCTGTCTGACCATTAAGTTCATGGATGATTTTTTCACTTGCTCGTTGGGCAGATTTGATACCAGAAAAGCTCGCATTGGTTGATGTCAACATAGCCGCACTTTTACAGATCATTTCAAGTTCAGCTTGAGCTTGATGCGCTTTGCTGTAGAGCACATCAAAATCAGTATAGGGTTGAATTGGAGTTGTGGACATGGTTTGAACACTGTATAAGCCACTGAGATTATGTTTGAATGCTTTAGAACAAACTTGATTTTGGTCGATAGAGCATTTCTGCTCAGTGTCTTGTGTGGTCTGAACGGAGGCGAAAGCAGGTGCACGACTGAGCATTAAAAGCATCAGTGCAGTTGTTCGCAAAAATAAGCTCATTTACTCTCCTTAGATTTGTAGCTACTTGGACAAAGGGAATATTAAAGGCTCTGGCCGCCAAGAGGTACTTATCTCTTTTATCTACATGTGGGAGGTTTTGGACAAAAACAACCTATTCAAAAATCATCAATGCAATTATTTGAAGTAAGCCTCATTAAGTTTGAATTACTTACATCCACATGCTGCATACTAAGTACAAACAATTATAGCCATATAACCTGAACCTAATCTGAACGATTAATACAGTTTAAGGGATACCACTAATCCAGTGTTTCATATAGGCTATGAAGCACAGAAATGACGAAGGGTAGGTATAATGAAAGATGCAGAGTTTTGGCACAGTCGCTGGGCGGCAAATAAAATTGGCTTTCACCTTGAAGACGTAAATTCGCTACTTGTTCAGTACTGGCCTGAGACCAAACCTAGTAGTAAGGATAAGGTGTTTGTTCCCTTATGTGGTAAAACAGAAGATTTGGTCTGGCTCGCAACTAAGCACGAACATATTCAAGGTGTTGAGTTGAGCGAAATAGCGGTTCGTTCTTTTTTCGCGGAGCATTTTTATATTCCAACGGTGATTACAGTTAATGGCCAACATGACTTGTATCAGTTTGATGAGCTATCTATCTACACTGGAGATATTTTTACTGCACCGCTCGAACCTGCTGATATTATCTACGATCGTGCAGCATTAGTTGCTTTACCAGAATCTATGCGGGGTGGGTATGTTGAACGTGTTAAAAGCTTGCTCAAAGCTGGTGGAAGAATATTACTGATCACTACTGAGTATCAGCAAGAAGAAATGGCAGGCCCACCGTTCTCTGTAACTGAACAAGAAGTCAATAAACTGTTTTCAGAGTATAAAATTTCTAAGCTATACCGTGAAGATGCGGAACAAACGCATCCCAGAGTTATAAAGCACGGACTTTCAAGATTTGCTGAGGAAGTTTACTTAATTGAAAGCTAAGTTCTACTTTTTACATCAAGTGAGTCAATATTTTTATGACTCACTTGATGTTAATGTTGTAGATAGAAATCATTATTTATAAACCAATTATTTATTTCCTTATCGATTAAATTCAAAAAATCGTGCTGTAATTTTAAAATATTTACTCTAAATCCCATATTTAAATGAATTTTTTCTTTACCGTCATGGTCATATTTTAATAATAGTATCATTTTATTTTAATGTGATCTTAGATGTTAAATAATTGTTGATGGATATTTTTGTTGCCAGTATATTTCATAATGTAATAATAATTAAAATTAGAGAAATCATGATGACTAAATACTCTTCCCGACTGTTTTTATTAGTTGTGTTGGTTTTTTTTACACATATAGTATGTGCTGAGGATAATACTACTACTCTCGATATAGATAGATGTACTTTATTTGGTTATGAAACAAAATACCCTGCTAGATGTAAATATTATTTTTTAGACCTAGCCAATATTTCAATTAATGAGAGGGAAGATTTTACAAATAAGGTCATAGGTATTGGATTTTCATCTCCATATACGTTAATTACTTCTCCAAAAAATGTAGTCCGCCGACAAATATATATTATGGAAGAAAGAGAACTAGATTACATTACTAAAGTCATCAGTGATGATCACAATATTCATAATAAATCAAACAAATCTTCGATTGATGTAGGGAGTGTGCCAAATGTTAATAATTCACAAATTATAGAATTTGCTTTTCACCGCAGATTTACTATTGGTAGAGAAGGGAAAGGAAACACAAATCTAAAGTTTAAGGTGAGATACTACAGAAAATCACCATATTTTTATAAATTTGGTGACAAGGATAAATTTGTAGAGATTATCCTTGATGAAGGAGCTGGTCTTAATATGGGAGACGAAGAAGATATATATGCATCTTGGAAAAAAAATAGTCATACCAGTTATGTTTATCGAGAATATATAGATTCGACCAGTATTGGCATAAATGTTAATGAAAGCGAAAGGCTAGAAAACGGTGATATTTATCTCAATGATCTAGAGCCTAAGATGCAGGACCAAACAGATACGAGGATTGAAAAAGAAACCACCTCATCGATAAAACTTGGCCTTGGGCTTGCTCCTAAGCTTCCGATACAAAATATAGAATATCGACTTACCAATAAATATCAAATTAATAGTAGTAAGCAATTTGGTTTAAAAACTGAAGCACATAAAAATGGATATCAGCTTAAATATCTTAATAATACTTATGGTTCCCATAAAGAACCAGAAGCAGGTTTTTGCAGTTTAGGAACGGCAGATGGCTGGTGCTGGGACTGGGCAACATCAGAGGATCAACCTTGGAATTTTTCTAAATTAAGAGACAGGAATCCACTTTCTTTGCAAGGTCTTAGACCAGACTTTGTAGCCAAAATAGCTGCTAAACCTCAAGTTTCAGGCTTTTCCACCATAAGTATTCACTCAAAAGTGAACACGTTATCTCTATTTGGTCAAAATAGAATGTTTTTAGGTAGAAGATATATCATTTCTAATGAGCTTTTCTCGTCAGGAAATAACTCAAATTGGCGTAAAGATAGAAATTATGAGAAACACGAGTATGCAGATGAATTTACCATCTTAGTTGATTGGGATAGTCCTTGGTTTCTCGGGAGTGACGCCGTAACAATAAAGTCTGTTTATCTAAGCCAAGATAATGCGATGTGTTTAACAGCCGAAGCCAATCATCAACTGTCATTTAGGGAGTGTGTCGAAGGTAGTAAGGCACAAGCATTTGTTTATGACCAAGAGAAACGCTACAGAAGTGTCGCCAATTTAAATCATTGTTTGGATTCTTCAAATCAACAACTTAAACTTAGTGATGAATGTAATGATGACTATGCTTCTAATACTCAAGTTTGGTATTGGGAAGAGCCAGACCGTTTCACTAATGATGTTTTGTTTACTATCAATTCAGATCAATCAATCAGTTTAATCGATGCTTCAACCAACCAGCCTAAAATATTAAAGGTTGGATATGATGAATCTAAACCTAATGGGACACAATTTACTAGCCGGTTTGCAGACTTTGGTATGGCAACATGTTTGTGCAGTAGCATCGAATAACAGCTGTTAGCTGAAAAGCAAAAAATAATGAATCAAAACCCGACAGAACCAGCATCTGTTGGGTTTTTATATGATCACCCTATATCTACATTGCTAAAAATTAAATACTAAGCCGATGTAATTGTTTTGTATCAGAATTGCTTCGTACTGAACAACAATCTTCTCTTTAATTGCAATAACTTTCCAATGACCTGAATAAATTGAGTTTATAATTTAAATTACATTTATGCCATTATCATTGGCTGACGAAGTGATTAGATGAAGTTTGATCCAAATAATTCTATAAAGATACCCATTAACACACTGACAGTCGGGATGTTTGTTACTGCCATTGAAGATAGTGAGCGTGTCCATCTTGCCAATGCTGGTAGAGTTTCTTCAGAGAAAGCGATCAAACAGTTAGAAAAAAGTGGAATTAAATTCGCTTGGGTGGATCAGAGTCTATCTACTAAGGGTAGTGTGTTTAATCCTGTTACCGATAGCGTGTTAGATACTACTCCACGTCTAGTGACAACAGTCAAACGCCAGCTGCCTAACCGAAAAATAAGGCAATCGACGGCAGCGAAGATAATCCGTGATGCAAAAGAGTTAGCCAATAAACTTTTAAATGAAACTTTCGATGATACTGAGCTCATAGTCCCAAATCTTGAACGTTGGGCGGAAGATCTTATAAGTGAGGCATTGGATGACACGGATGCACTTCACTGTGTATCTGCTTTACGAAATAAAGATGAGTATCTGCTTGAACACTCGGTTAATGTGGCGACTTTGCTGGTTACATTTGGCAAATTTCTTGGGTTGCCGAGTGATACTCTAAAAAATATGGCGATAGGTGGAATTATTCATGATGTCGGAAAAATAAAAGTCGATGATAAGGTGTTACATAAGCAAGGAAAACTGACAGCTGAAGAATTTGAGCATATGAAGTTACACCAAGTATATGCTGAGCAAATTATCTCTGAAGTATCAGGTATTAGTCAGATAAGTCGAGATGTATGTTTGATGCATCATGAGAAACTTGATGGGAAGGGGTATCCAAATGGCCTTAAAGGAGATGATATCCCATTACATGGTCGTATGAGTTGTATTGTCGATATATATGATGCACTTACTGCAAACCGCTGTTATAAAGATGGAATGAGCTCTGCTGATGCATTTAAAGTTCTACTAACGTTGACACCTTTTCATCTTGATAAAGATCTAGTGTATCAGTTTATTAATTGCGTAGGCATGTACCCGGTTGGAGCAATTGTTGAGCTTAATGACGGGAAAATTGGTATTGTTTGGACCTCCAATATTAGCGAGCCACTTAAGCCTGAGGTGAAGTGCTTTTACTCTCGTAAATACAAAAGATTTATCGATGTTAAGTTCATGGACTTGAAAGATAAACGCTACAAGATTGAAAAGGCAATAGCACCGTGTGACTTAGAGATAGATCCCACGCCATTTTTCGACTTGTGACTAGTGAAATAAAGGCGTTGTTTACGATGTCTTTATTTCACTAAGTACGATTAAAGGGCTAAATAGCTGAGTGGAATATCGGGATTAATTGTTTCCAACGTAGATTGAGTGGTTTCTAAGTGGCTACAACTTCCTTCATACTTTTCAACTAATGCAATTGCTTCTATTTCGTCGAATGTTTTACCATTGAGAAGGATCTGACTAAGTGCAACTTGTAGTGGGGGTAGACTAGGGTTAAATGCAGCATTTTCAGCATAAGAACCTTGATAAATTTTGCCATCCTTGACCTTAATACTTACGCCACTGTGGTTTTTAGTGTAGGGGGCATAGCTTTTGTTGAGAGCATTAAGAGCTGAAGCGATCATTTCATCATTTTCTGTAGTTACATTGCCATGGTTAGCTTGTGCCATTAGACCAGATGTCACTCCGAGATCTGCTGGGCCAAAAGAATCTGGTAGGTAGCTTTGGAGTGTTTTCTCTTCTATTTTTGGCAGCTGCACCACAAGTTTATCGGCGGTTGTCAGCTCGTTCATAAACTGACGGCAATGGCCACATGGACTGAAATTGATGGTGATATCTGAAATGCCTTGCTCCCCTTTCATCCACGCATGACTAATAGCAGACTGTTCCGCGTGAACAGTTTGTCCTAATTGAGTTCCTACCATTTCAAGGTTTGCCCCAAAATACAAACGTCCAGATAATCCTCGAGCAATGGCGCCAACATAAAAATTTGAAATGCTTGCATGAGCATATGCAGCTGCGAACGGAAGTAGAGTGACTCTTAGATCTTTATCGGCAATACCAGATATTTGTAGCAACCGAGAGTATTGCTCTTTTGATAGTGTGGCATCAAAGTCATCAGTAAGCACAATAGGAGATAGGAAGTCGGCAATGTTTGTTGGTGCTTCAGCGAGTACGAGTTCAAGGCGGCTTCTCATTATAAATCCTTGTATTGATATTATTAAACATCTGCAGACCACTAAACTTTGGTTATCAGCGTGGCGCAATCTGATGTGGCAGTCCATTTTATGGTACAAAGAAATTTTTACTGTGATTTTGATCTGCATTATTAATGTAACGGAAATAATTTTTGCACATTATGGGTGATCTCACACATATTAACGATTGCATAACTACGGATAGCGAACTGAATCAAATTAGATAAATATAATCCAACATGCTTATGCTGCTAGCCATACTGCAAGCGTAAAGAAAATAGGTGAAATAACGGATGTGATGACACCGCATAGAACTAGTGAAAGAGAACTAAATGCGGCATCTTGGCCATTTTTTTCCGCACATGTAGCTGTACCAAGGGCGTGAGATACAGCCCCCATAGTTAAACCTTTTGCAATGGGGTGAGTAATATTAAGTAAGGCATATATTGGGTAGGCAAAAATAGCACCAAATAATCCTGCTAACATCACTAAAATGGCCGCGATAGAGGGTTCTCCTCCAAGGTGGCTTGAAATTTCCATAGCAATAGGTGTTGTTACGGATTTACCAAGTAGACTGGCAATCAAGCTTAGATCAGCATGCATATAGGAGGCAATTAGTGTGGTAGTAAGCATAGACATGATACTGCCCACTGTGCATGAAAGGATAATGATACGCCAGTTTGAACGTATCTGCGGAAGCTGCTCATATAGAGGGTAGGCGAGCGCTACGACTGCTGGTTGAAGTAGGTAGTTTATCCACTGGTTGTCTTGATAATAGGTGTCGAAAGGCACTTTAAGATAACTAAGACAAGGTATGATGACCGCTAAACTGATTAAAAGCGGATTCATTAAAGGGTTTCTCACTTTCTGACTAAGCCATCGAGCAGAGAAAAAAACGATTATGGTAAAGGTTAACCACATTATTTTTTGCCCTCTTTTAGTAGGCGATCGAGCATCAACCCTAATGTAATAATGACAATAAAACTGCCTCCGATAACACTTGTTAGCACAGGTAATGCGTTGGTATAAAGCATACCAAAGTGTTCCATTAAGCCAACGCTAACCGGAACAAATAACAGCACCATGTAGCGAATAAAAAGCGTTGAGCTGGGACGGACCCATTTTGAAGATACTATTCCACTAACAAGAAGGATAAACAGGGTTAACATACCTATAATACTGCTTGGTATTGAAGTGCCAAGCAATGATTGAATTGCATTACCTATCAATAAACATATGAAGATTAGCCCCATAGAAATGACATATTTGAGTAGTTTTTTTGTCATGGTTAGTCCTATTGTACAATTACAACTTAACTATAAACACAAACACACTAGGTGGTGTTGCCTAGTGTATTCTCCGACTTCGCATGACTAAATTATTGTTATGACGTCATTGCATAAGCGCTGCTTTGGTTAGGGTGCAGGTAATAAGCTGTTTAAGAGACTAACTTCTCAACGTATTTGTAGACTGATTTTAAAATAACAACCTTACTTTCGTCACTTTCATATTCATGAACTAAGTTTTCCAAATTGAGGATATAGTCTTGAATACGACTGCCAAAATAGTCTTGGCAGTGATTAGCCCATTGGTGTTGTTCAATATCGTTCAATGTTGATGGGAAGTTTCTTGCTCGGTATCGAAATAAAAGTGGCGCAATGCGTTGGTCATGAAAAGAGATGTCCAATGAACCTAGGTTTTCTGGATCCGTTTCTCTAATAATATTCATTGAGGTTCTATCAGCAGGTGAGAAAAAACCGTCATATAATTGCGAATCAATATCTTTGTTATTGACATATTCTCGTTCTATTGAGTAGAGCGAGACAAGCTTTTCACGTATTTCAGGATTTTGTTTAATTATATCGAGATTCTGAAGACATTGCTCTCGATTGATGCCAATTGTTGCCGCATTTTCAGCAGTGAGTGTTTTCGCTTTTGCTAGGATCGGGCATTTATTTAAGTGTATCAGCTTAATTGGTACAGGAAGCTCGTCTGGTCCTAGTTGAGAGCGTTTAGTATATAGTCGTTGATTAAGCTGCTCTACATCAAGGTCAAGAAGTGGTTGAGGATCTTTGGCCAAATCCACCACAATCACAGCATTTTGATTCGTCGGGTGCCATGCCAGTGGTACAACCCAGCTAGTATACTGACAATCGCGGCCCAACATACCAGAGACGTGCATCAATGGTGTCATATTGACGATATCCACCAAATCGTTGAGTTTTCGTTTATGGCGCATACTTAAAAAGTAATCAAACAGCTTAGGCTGAGCCGCTTTAAGCTTTTTCGTCATTTCAATTGTGGCTATAACATCGGCCATCGCATCGTGCGCGTTAGCGTGTTCTATGCCATTGGCAACAGAGAGGTGCTCCAGCTTAAAGCTAGTGAAACCTTCTTCATTTTCTGGCCAATTAATACCTTCAGGGCGAAGAGCGTGGCAGGCACGCATAACGTCTAGTAAATCCCAACGTGAGTTACCATTTTGCCAACTCCAAGCGTAAGGATCAATAAAGTTGCGGTAACAGGTATAGCGTGTGACTTCATCGTCAAAGCGTATATTGTTATAGCCCAAACTGGTGGTATTTGGTACAGAAAATTGTTGGTGGATCTGAGCAATAAATTCTGGTTCAGTTAGGCCATGGTTAACCGCAGTTTGTGGGGTAATCCCAGTGATTAAAGCTGCTTCTGGCGAAGGGAGGTAATCAGAAGGTGGTTGACAATAGATAACTAGAGGTTCACCAATAATATTAAAGTCCATATCAGTGCGTACGCCTGCGAACTGACATGGCCTATCGAGGGCTGGACTCGTTCCCCAGGTCTCATAATCGAAGAAGAAGAATGTAGGTTGTTCTTTATTGCTCATTCGCTTGTTGCTCTATATTTGTGATTCTTCACCACGAGTATTGTATATCAGTTGGTCAGCTAAGGCCGCTGTTTTCTTAATGTATGGCTGATTAAAGTTATGGGGGAAGCACTCGTACTTTACTTTTCACTATTGAAAAAAGGGTGGGTTACTTAAACTTTTCAACTAGCAATTTATATTCTGGGGTTTTCTTAAAGGCATCTAGCGCGGCTTGCATCTTGTTGACGATCTCTATTGGTGTGGTTTTGTTTACCGCGAAGTAGTTGTCATTGAATTTGAATTTATATACTGGTTCTATTAACGTCGTAGATACATTAAGTTCTTCTAACAGAGTTTTAGCTCCTGTCCAGTTTGTTGCCCACAAATCGATACGACCTTTGATAAGTTGCTGAGCAAGTAGCTCTGGGTCGTGTGAGCGTATGATATTTTCGCTTGGGATTTTTAATTTCTCGACACGTTTTTCTAAGCTATCTCCCCTTATTACACCGATGCGATATTTCATTAAATCCTTACTTGAAATAATGTTAATATTACTGGTCTTTCTGGCAATCAGGAAAGAAGGAGTGCCTTCGGATATAGGACCTACCCACAAAAACAAACTCTCTCGTTCAGGCTTTCTAGATGTAGCAAATAGCACTCTGCCTTTTCTTTTAAGTGTGGCTTTATAAGCTCTAGCCCAAGGTAATACGAGGATATCTTCGCGGCTGAGCCCCGACTTGGCATGTTTGGCTGTACCCAATAAAACTTCAACAGACAGCCCTGTTAAATTCCCATTAGCATCGATAAAGTTTAGGGGAGGGTATTCTTCGGTCATAAACTTGAGTTCTCCCCACGGGTCATACAATGGCAGACCAGCTCTCGAGACAAAGGACAGTAATACTAATGCTGTTACAAAAAGCGTTCGGAGCATAATACACAGTATCGTTAAGGGCGAAGTAAAGGTTCTATAATCGAGGATAGGCCAAATTTGAACAATCAGCATTGTATCTAGGGTAAACAAGCCATATATAATCTTGAAAACAAAGTCCTCGAAAGTTAGGTTCGAGGCTCAGAAATGGCTAAATTCACCTTAAGCTTTTTGTGTTTCTAGCTTTTCGTCAGGCAATCCCTTACCAATTAGTAGTCGGCTGGTAATAGTGCCTGCTGTTATTGCACCTGAGACATTCAGGGCGGTTCGAGCCATATCAATTAAAGGCTCAATCGAAATGAGCAATGCAGCTATAGTGACTGGAAGGCCCATTGCTGGCAACACGATTAGTGCTGCGAAAGTTGCGCCTCCACCAACGCCAGCGATACCGAATGAACTCACAACGATTATCGAGACTAGAGATAAGATAAAATGAATATCTGTAGGGTCAATACCTACAGATGGTGCGACCATTACAGCAAGCATGGCAGGGTAGATACCCGCACAACCGTTTTGACCAATTGTTGCACCAAATGATGCCGATAGGTTAGCAATCGCTGGTGGAACGTTCAGTTTATTGATTTGAGCTTCTACGCTGAGTGGGATTGTTGCCGCAGAGCTTCTAGAAGTAAACGCAAACGTAAGGACTGGCCAAATTTTTTGAAAGTAGCTCTTGGGGCTGACGCCGACAAAGGAAACCAGAATACCATGCACAACAAACATAAGAGCGATAGCGACATAAGAAGCAATGATAAAACCGAGTAGGTTAAGAATATCATTGGCACTAGAGGTTGCGACGACTTTTGCCATCAGTGCAGCGATACCATAAGGTGTTAAGGCCATAATCATTTTAACAAGACGCATGATGATAGATTGAGTAGCATCGACAAATATGCTTATCGGTCGTTCTAGCTCTTGTTTTTCCATCATTACTTTACGGGCTGCAATACCAGTGAGGACGCCGAAAATTACCACGGCAATAATTGATGTTGAACGTGCCCCTGTGAGATCTGCAAATGGATTGGTCGGGATGAAGCTGACTAGCATCTGTGGAATAGTTAGCTCGCTGACGGCTCCAACCCTATTTTCTAGAATTGCAATACGGGCTGTTTCTCTAGTACCTTCTACTAGGCCTTGTGCAGTTAGACCAAAGGCTTGAGTAATCATGATACCGACTAGCGCAGATATTGCGGTTGTCGCCAATAATATTGATATGGTTAAGCCGGAGATTTTACCCAGTGAGCCTCCTTTTTCTAATTTCACGACAGCAGAAATCATCGAAACTAAAACTAGAGGCATGACTACCATCTTCAGTAGGCTAACATACCCGCTACCAACAATATTTATCCATTCAAGCGTTTCATTGATAACCTGAGAATTTTGGTGAAACACTAGTTGCATTATAAGTCCAAAGGTACTCCCTGAAACTAAGCCGAGGAGAACCAACCGAGACAAACTGTTTTCTTTGTTTTGTTGCCGCATAATAAAAAACAAAATTGCGAAAAATATCGCCAAAGAAGCGATAGATATGAGTGACATAGCAGATAACCTATATTAAAAAATTTTATGACAGCATGTGATTCTGTAATGAACGATAATGATTTGCCAAGTAGCAATGAAATGAAAATTGGATATAAAATATAACCATTAGTTATTAGGCGGTTAGAATTGGACATTCGTCACAGAGTTAAATAATAACTCGTCTATTGGTATTGGTTGATTAAATTTCTCATTTGAATACTATCTAACGTTCGGATTCTATATTTAGAGTCAGAGAACAGGCTGTACTGCATTGCTTTTGCCACTTCGCTCGCTTGAATGGGGATAAGTTTGGCCAGCTTACCAAGCATCAATGGACGGACGGATTTAAGCACCAGTTGAACCACTGCTTCATCTTTACGTGGTGTATCTCTTAAACCCACAAGAGGTCCAGGTCTAACAAACGTGATATGTTCAAAACCCATACGTTCTATCGCCATCTCCATTTTTCCCTTACATCGTAAATAATGAGAAAGGGCATGAGTAGAAGCGCCATAACTTGAAGCGATAGCAATATGTGTGACACCTAAAAGTTTCATCGTTTGAGCTACTTCACAGACTAAGTGATAGTCAACGCGCTCTAGTTCTTGCTTAGATCCAGCTTGCTTGATAGTCGTGCCAAGGCAGATGAAGCCGTATTTTGGCGAAGACTTTTCAGCTTGCCAGTTTTTCACTTGTAGTTGGGAATCTTTTATGACTTCGAGCTTTGGATGAAAAAAGGGTATAGAGCTACGACTCAATGCGTATAAATGTGTGATAGGTTGCGCTTCTAGCATCTGTTTTACAAGCTCGGTACCGATTAAGCCTGTTGCTCCGGCAATCATAATTGCACGCTCGTTTTTTTCAGACAATGACCATGTCCTCAATAACCATCATAGATGGGTAGAGAATCTACTATCAAGTTATAAAAATCTGTGATCCATCTTTGAGGTTGCGAGTTTTGTTAGGCCTCGACCATCGAGGCCTTTGAATACGACAGTCGCTATGTGAGTGAAAACGGAACGCGTTTAAGCGTTTTCGGAGTGGATTTAGGGTGTTTCTGTTTCTTAGATCTTTGATTGGCAAACATACAAACCTCCATGCTCTATCAAACTTTGCCCTAGATTTAAAGCAGCCTTCGTGCCATCAAATTAGTCGTATTATATATTTCAACAGGTTACAACGTTACTAACTTGTATCCAATTAATAAGATAGCAAAAAATTGAATAATGACTTATGTTTTCTGTCAATTTGATTATCATAATGATAAAAGCGTCATCTTTTCGTTGTTTAAGCGAAGTTTAGATAACTTGAGTTGCCTTCAAATTAATATTCTCAATCTTGTTATGTTCAAAGTTCAATTCACTAGAAATATGATATGATTGACAATAAGCTAGTTTGCTACCTAAATTGAAAAAATTATGTATGGACAGTGAGTTTTTCTATACCTAGTTCGTTTAGAGTGTTAAAGCTAAATTTTATAGATAAACATGACTGTTCTCTTTAATAACTGAGATCATGTCAACATACTTTAATTACACAATTTATTAACATGCTCGCTGTGCAATAAAGGAGTAGCGCATGACGAAAACCCTCTTTCGCCAATCTTTTCTTTTTGACAGCCTAGATATAGAACAACCTATGTTAGCCGGTGAAATGACCGTTGCTAATGGGACCCTATTTAAGCTTCATGAGCGTGGAATTTTGGAAATCATTCCGTCTAAATTGGATGGGAACAGCAAACATATTATCTTTTCCTCAGGTATCCATGGTAATGAAACTGCACCTATGGAGCTAATTGATAAAGTCATTTTAGATATCCAAACAGGATTTCAGCCCGTAAAAGAGCGTTTGTTATTTATTATTGCTCATCCTGAATCGACAAATGCTCATACCCGTTTTATTGAAATGAACTTAAATCGTTTATTTGACGAAAAAGAATATCAGCCAACAAAAGAATTAGTTATTGCGCAGAACCTTAAACGTGTTGTTAGCTCTTTTTATTACAATACACCGCAAGATAAACGTTGGCATTTAGACTTACACTGCGCGATTCGTTCTTCGCAACATTATACATTTGGGGTTAGCCCCAAAACACGTCATCCTGTTCGAAGTAAAGAATTGATGGATTTTTCAGCAAGTGCTCATCTAGATGCGATGATGTTTTCTAATGCGCCGTCTAGTACATTTAGCTGGTATAGTGCCGAGAATTATGCGGCACAGGCGCTTACTGTAGAGCTAGGTAAAGTTGCTAAAATTGGAGAAAATGCTCTCGATAAACTTGCTGCATTTGAGTTGGCAACGAGAGATTTGATTGCTTCGAGTGAATCAGAACATCTACCGCGTCTCCCGGTAATGTATCGTGTAAGTCGCACTATCGTTCGACTTAATGATGATTTTGATTTTCTCTTTGACGATGACGTGGCGAATTTCACGGCGTTTAAGCATGGTGAAGTTTTTGGCCATGATGGTGATAAGCCATTGATGGCAAAAAATGAAGGTGAAGCGATTGTTTTTCCAAATCGAGATGTAGCAATTGGTCAGAGAGCAGCGCTTATGGTATGCCCAGTTAAAATACGTTTTGAAGCCGATCAACTCGTCTACGATTAATACATCTATCCAACAGATGCTTTCTATTTATGCCGCTTCAAGGTATTGTTGAGCGATTATTGTATATACTCAGCCATACTAGCTTATAAAGCTCGAACCGAATGTATTTAAGTCAACTACTTGATCGCCAACATATCCGCTGGAAGCGCTATGTTTTGGCGATCTGCTCCATTCTTATTTTTGTTTCAGCGCTTCATCTCATGGTCGGTGATATTTTTATTTCACCGTTTGCCCAATTGACGGAGATCCAAAAAAAACTTGTTATTGAATTAAGGCTACCTAGATTATTTGCTGCAATGGTCATTGGTAGTGCACTGGCGGTTTCAGGGGGAGTGCTGCAGGTGTTACTGGGCAATGTCCTTGCTGAACCTGGAGTACTGGGGGTGTCAGGTGGTGCTAGCGTTGTCATGGTAATGCTTTTATTTTTGTGGCCGACATGGGCCACACCTGTTGGTTTTATGGTTGCTGCCATTATTGGCGCTTTGCTATTTACTCTGATTTTAGTTTGTGTAGCGACAATGATGAAACTGACTACGACTCGTTTACTATTAGTGGGTTTTACTTTGGGTATCCTCACTGGGGCTATTGTGACGTGGGCATTTTATTTTAGTGATGACTTGAGTTTGAGACAACTCATGTATTGGCTAATGGGCGGTATTGGTGGTTCTAGTTGGTATCATCATGTGCTCACTTTGTTTTTGTTACCAGTTTTGGCTTGGATATGTTTAAAAGGTCGAGTGCTCGATAAACTAATGATGGGTGAACAGCATGCCAAGCAGCTTGGTGTGGATGTGAATTCAATTCGATGGAAACTGATTGTTGCCGTTTCTATTTTAGTTGGTGGTGCCGTTGCATTAGGTGGGGTGATTGGCTTTGTCGGTTTAATTGTTCCACATATAGTTAGGTTAACTTTGGGGGCAGGAAATCGTTACCTATTACCTGTATCTGCGTTAATGGGAGCTACTTTAGTTGTGTGCGCAGATATTATCGCCCGAATCACATTAGACTCAGCAGAGCTTCCACTGGGTGTGGTAACTACTAGTATAGGAGCTCCAATTTTTATTTGGATGCTAATAAAACATCATGATTCGCGTTGATAACTTATCTTTAGGCTCACGATTACTACCGCTGTCTTTTAGTCTTGATAGGGGTGAAGTACTGCATGTAATAGGACCAAATGGAAGTGGGAAAAGCACTTTACTGACATCTGTTGCTGGCTTGCTAGATTTTGAAGGTGATGTGATAATTGATGATTTAAATGTAGGTGCAAGTTCACTTGAAGTATTGGCAATGAATCGAGCATTTTTAAGCCAAAGCGATCAGCCTGCGTTTAATCTCGATGTTTTTTTTTACTTATCGTTGTCTCTCCCGCAGCAGAAATTAACCGCTGACGCAGAGCAAGCATTGAAAGAGTTAACAGAGCTGCTTGAAATTGCAGATAAACTTCATCGTTCAATACACCAATTGTCTGGTGGAGAATGGCAAAGGGTGAGGCTGTGCGCGATATGTTTGCAGATTTGGCCATCGCTCAACCCTAACGCTCAACTGCTTATTTTAGATGAGCCCGCCGCGTCATTAGATATAGGACAAGAAGTCTTTTTATATCGGTTAATTCGTAAGGTAGCAGATATGGGAATTTCGGTGATTATGTCCAATCATGATTTGAACCGAACACTCAAATATGCTGATAATGCTTTGCTGTTAGATAATGGGGTGATGCAGTCCTATGGTTCAGTAAAAAAGGTCTGCGTTGCTGAAGAATTGTCTCGGGTATTTAAAACCAGTGTTGAAAAAGTTCAGGTCAATGAGCAGCCTGTGTTGATTTTTAACTAGGTTAAAAATGTGGCTTTGGCCACCTCAGAGATATCTTGTAATGATGAAACTAAGGTGGTTAAAAAGCTGTTTATCCTATAATAGGAGAGAGATCTGCGGGACGATAGTAAACAGATTTAAGTACCTTACCTTGGCGTATGGTTTTCGCTTCAGAGATAAAGTCTTCAGCACATTTTGCAATAATGTAACCACCTTTCTGGACAGCCATGAGCTTGATGCCTTGTTTGGCGTAATGGGCTTCTGTATCTGTATACTGTTGTTCACTACGGCATACTTTACTCATATTACTTGAATGTACTTCATCCCAACATGATATAAAGTCAATACCTCTGTTTACTGCAACATTCAATAGTAAGTCGATGAGATAGGTAATAGAGAGATTTGATTCTAGCGTTTGATCACCCAAGTGTACCAAACGGCCCATTAGCACATATACGCTATCGACAATGGCATCGGCCTGTTCAGTTTTATTATCTGCTTCAGCAAGCTCTGTCAGTTCTTCTATTGCTAAAGAGGTATGCAATGTGTCGGCTTTAGTATCTAACGTTTCAGGATCAGCAACGGGCAAATCAAACGTGGTGCGAAACTCGGTAATATCGCGGTAAAGGTGGTCGAAAACTTCTTGAGTGAGCTTAGATAAGAACATGAATAAAACCAGAATTCGATAATAGTTGCCCTATACTACCAAAGCCAATGTCTAGGTTCTATTACAGCAACAAAATAAATAGCGCATGAGCCCTCGAAGATTATAGACATATGCTAATCTATTGATAATGACATTAATATTTTTTATGTGTCTAATGACATCTGAATAGGAAATGAGATGGTTGCAACAAGCGAAACAGTGATACGTCGTTTATATCAGATCACTAATGATTATCAGAAAGGCTTTGACATACAAATCACTCAACTGATTATGCTGGGTTTAGAGCGCTTCAACCTTGATATTGGTATTTTGTCACGTGTAGAGAAAGATGTTTATACTGTGCTGTATTGTATTACTCCGGAGGAAGTGGAATTAAATCCCGGGGACGTATTTGATTACCGTTCAACCTATTGTCAAATCACTTGTAGCTCGTTCGGTCCAGTGGCTATTGAGCATATGGGAAAAAATGATAAATACGCCAAACATCCTGCCTACGAAGCTTTTGGACTTGAGTCATATATCGGCGTACCAATATTTATTGATGATGAGGTCTTTGGTACGCTTAATTATTCGTCCGCAAGGCCTCGTTCGAGATCTTTTGAAGATATAGACATTGATGCATTGAAGTTAATGGCTTCTTGGATTGAAGTAGAGTTGATTCGACGCAAACAAGAAGATCGCTTGCGAGAGCTTAATAGTCAACTGGAATATCAAGCTTTTCATGATGCTCTCACAGGTGTTGCAAATCGCCGTTGTATGTTTAAGACCATTGATTCGGATATTGAACGAATGCTTTTAGCAGAGGGTAAAGGATCAATAGCCGTATTAGATATTGATCACTTTAAGAAGGTCAATGACAAGTATGGTCATCAGGTAGGCGACGATGTGCTTAAAAAAACCGCTCAAGCGCTGAAGTCAAGGCTTGGAAATATGGATTTTATCGCTCGCTTTGGTGGAGAAGAGTTTGTGGTTTGGCTGCCTGAGCGTGGTGTTGATGAGCGCGAAAAAATATTTGAAAAGCTGCGTGAATCTGTATCAGAAGTGGTTTTAGATAGAGACCCAATTACTATATCTATTGGTGTTTGCCACTTTGATTTTGGCAAACGAAAGGACTTAGAGTGCAAAAGAACTGTTCTTGAGCATCTAATAGACCGTGCTGATACCGCTTTGTATGAAGCGAAGAAACAGGGACGCGATCGCGTTATAACGGTAACCAGCTAAATTAAAAGACATTAGTTTAATCTTCTTCAGTAACACTCGCTTTCGCTGTGGTCTTTTCTATTTTACTTAAACAAATACGGGAATAACTTAACCAGTTCTTTGTGAGATAGGTTTTCCACTCTTTCTATGTTTGTATCTGGAATAGACTCAGGGTTTGGGTAGTGCTTGAGCACTTTTTCCATACTGTCTTCTCGAATCAAATGAAAAACTGGGTAAGGTGAGCGATTGGTTAGATTCTCAGCATCTTGCGGAGCTGTGCCTGCGAAACAATACTCTGGATGGAAGGTGGCCAATTGGAATATACCTTGCCAATTTTGCTGTCGTATCAGTGCTTCAACCCAATCAATAAACAAATTATATTCATCAAAGTCATTAAGCATCTTAGGCACAACAACAAGTGTTGTTTCTAATTCTTCAGCTGGCTTTTGTTCTAACTCCAATAGCTGATTGAGTATGTCTTCTAATAGAGCGTGCTCATTTTCTGCATTACTGACGAATATTTTGATCAGATTATTGCGCTTTGGCTTTGCTGCAAATGGGCATAGGTTAAGACCAATGACTACGTCATTGAGCCATTGGTTGACTTGTTGAACAATCATATTATTTGTATTTATTGCTGATATTTTTTCTTTGGTAGCCAAGGATAGCAGAATCGATTCATTGCTGTAAGCGATTAAATTTGGTTAATTTAGTGCCATCTATTGAATCTTGTTTGAGTTGATAGCAAAGAACAAAAATGATTAGATAAAGTATAAAACCTCCACTCATGACAAAGAGCCATCCGCCGTGCTGCCAGCAGAAGATAAGTAAAAAGCCTCCTAGACTACCGCCAACATAGTAGTGAACGAGATACAGAGCGGTGGCAGTGGCTTTGGCATTAATAGATTTTTGGCTCACCCAAGCGTAAGCGAGTGTATGGGTAAAAAAAGCTCCAAAGCTGATTAAGCATAGCCCCAGAACCATCCAAGGCATACGATCTATATAGGCGATTAGCATTCCAATCAAACTTATTGATGTAGCTACAACTATCCCCAAAATGGGCTGGTAATGACGATTCCAAATAGAAGTCAACTTGGAGCTGATCGTTCCAGGTAAGTAACAAAAGAAAATCAGTGAAGCAAGTCCAATGGGAAGTGAGTGTGGAGCCTCTACCAAACGAAACCCCATCACTGAAAAAAGGTTAACAAATAGTGCGAAGTTAACCCCACCAATCAACATTGCCAACATGATGGTTTTATTTTTAAAGTGTTTGATCACTGCACGATTGTGAAACCGCAACATACCACGTTGAGGTAAAAAATGGCTTTGTTTGGGCAACATAGTAATAACAATCAGCGCGCCAAAGCAGGTGATTATTGCCATGGCGATCACCGCTTGCTCCCAGCCAAAGGCATCTGTAAGCGTTCCACCAATAACTCGGCCACTGATCCCGCCTAATGAATTTGCTGCAATATAACCTCCAATGGCTTGATTAAAAGCTTTTGGAGACAGCTCTTCAGCCATATAAGCAACAGCTACTGAAGCAAATGCCGCAATCGCGATTCCCATCATTGCTCTCATCACGATTAGATTGATTAAAGAAGGGGACCACAACATACCAATTGAGATGATAGGCATAGCGAACAACCCTAAGACCATGACTTGCTTGCGTCCAATGGTTTCAGATACTACTGCCCAAGGAACCAAACTGAATGAAAGCACCAGTGTTGTGGCGGCAAAGAGCCAGTTTATTTGAGTTTCTGTTACCGCGAAATGCGCAGCCATATAAGGAAGCATGGGTTGGAATAGGTAGAGGTTACAGAAAACAACAAAAGAACCAAGAGCAAGAGTGAAGATGACCCGCCGATATTCATTAGTTCTAAGCTCAATCATTTAATTAACTGCCTCACTAAAAACAACCAGTATTGTGATCAAAATATCACTCAAAACATGATTAATATAATATATTAACTATATTATATTGATAAATTTTATTTATGAGATTGTAGTGGATACCAGACATTTAAAGCATTTTGTGGCAGTGGCTGAATTGAAGCATTTTACACAGGCAGCAAGAGAGCTCCATATTGCTCAACCAGCTCTTAGTATGTCAATAAAGAAATTCGAACAGCAGTTGGGAGTAGAGCTGTTTCGTAGAGACGATCGCCATGTGTCGTTAACTAATGAAGGCAGGGTATTGTACCAACATGCCAAGCGCGTGTTGCAGCAAATTGATGATGCGAAGTTGGCTATCAATGAATTAAAAGGTCTTGAGAAAGGAGAAGTAAGACTTGGAGCACCAAGTATGATGGGCTCTTACTTTTTTCCTCAAGTGCTAATGGCTTTTAAAACACATTACCCCAACCTTAAAATTACTCTGGTTGACGCCGGTACTCGCTCCATTCGACAAATGTTGCTTGAAGGTGAATTAGATATCGGTGTTATTGATGGACAGAATGTACCAGAAGATCTTGAGACGGATTACTTATCTGAAGAGGAAATGGTGGCTGTTGTTGGATCAGAGCATGGTATTGCGAATCGAAAAGTAATAAGTTTTGAAGAGTTCTTTGATCATGAGTTGGTTATGTTCAAACCGGGTTATTTTCATCGTGACTTTTTGGAAGACAAAGCTCGGCTTCACAAACGAGATATAAAGTTTTCATTTGAAACCAATTTACTGCCATTAATTCTGAGTGTTGTAAAACATGAATTTGCAATTACCGCGCTACTAAAACTTGTTACAGATAATGAGACTGATGTTGTTGCTATACCTTTTGACACCCCAGTTTTTATTCGGCTTTCGCTTGCTTGGCGAAGAAATGGCTATTTATCAATTGCCGATAGGACTTTTATTGAATTTGTTAAACAATATGCCTAAATGAGGTCGAGATTTGGGCTGTAAATCGGCTAATTTTTATAGTTGAAAGTCAATAAATTACTGGAAAAATGGCTGTACTTTCCTAGTCTAGATATAGAAGCAAATTCTAATAAACATGGATGTAAACTATGGCTAGACTGTTTTGGACGCTATTTTTCGTGTTATCTACATCAGTTGCGCAGGCAACTAAACCAGATGTGATGAGGATCTACCTTGACGCAGACAGAACGGGGCATTTAGAGTCGGCTTTGTCGATAGAGCATGGTATTAAAGTCGCTTTTTCTCAGCATGGCGATCAAATTGCAGGGCTTCCAGTAGAATTTGTTACCACTGACCATAGAGGTAATGTGTTGAGAAGCAAAAAAAATATGCAACGTTTTTTGGAAGACAGTCAAGGGCTCGTCTATGTTGCAGGTCTGCATTCACCACCACTAATTAAATATCGAGAGTATATTAACAAGTCTAAAATATTGACTTTAGTTCCATGGGCAGCAGGCACACCAATTACACGTTATCCCGTGGCTGAAGACAACTACGTATTTAGATTATCTGTTGATGATTCTAAAGTGGGTAAAATACTAGTTAACTACGCGTTAGCGCAAGACTGTAAACAACCGCATTTATTGCTGGAAAATACAGGTTGGGGTAAATCTAATCACAAAGCTATGATGGCTGCCTTACCAGAGTCACTCCAGGATAAAGTCAAAACTAGTTGGTTTAACTGGGGCATCAAAGATGTTGATGCACGTATATTAGTCAGGGAAGCGCAATCGAGTGGTGGAGATTGTGTATTGTTGGTGGCGAATAGCCGTGAAGGCAAGCTCATTGTAGAGAGTGTCTCAGAGATTAACATTGAACTACCAATATACAGCCATTGGGGCATCACAGGTGGACAGTTTGCGCAAAATGTATCTTATGAAATAAGGGAAAAGGCCAAGCTGCGTTTTATTCAATCTTGTTTTAATTTCTACAGTTCAGAAAGTAATAGCTTTAACCAAGCGGTATTTGCAAAAGCAAAGGCAATGTTCCCTGCCTATTTTGAGGACACAAACATTAAGGCACCTGCTGGTTTTATTCATGGATATGATATTGCTAGCGTATTAATCACAGCGACAAACAACATAAAGTTAACCCAAGATCCCGAAGCCAATAGAACGGCGATAAAAGCGGCATTGGAATCTATCAGCGAACCAACTCAAGGTTTGGTTAAAAAATACCAAAAGCCTTTCTCCCCTTTTAGTGAAGATAACTTTGACGCTCATGAGGCGTTAGGCAGTGATGACTATTGTATGGCTATGTACGATGCTAAAGATGCTGTCAAACTTTTACCTAAATCTATTTAATCTTAAGGTTATTTCACACTATGTTCAGGTTTGATAAGAGAAACGGAATGCACCTATTCAGTGTGTTTCTCATTGTCGGTGCCTGTGTGTTTATGCTTGCCAGTTTTGCATTCGTTCAACACCAAGCGCGCGAGACGGCCCAAATTATTATCACTGAAAGTTTGAAAGTGAAGTTTGTCGCAATAGAACGCTACGTATTTGAATTTTTTAAGCTCCATGAACAACGGCTAGATAGAGTAACATCACATTCAGTTATTAAAGGAGGAACGTTAGAGGGCATTTCGAGCGCAGACGCTTTTACTGACCAATTAACGCAGTTAAAAGGAACAGGTGCAAGCTCTTATATTAATATTTATGATTTTTCTGGTGGGGTAATTTACCAAGAAAGAACATTGCCTAAAGTAGTTGATGAATATGTAATATCTGGTGTTGAAACGGAAGCATTAATGAAAGGCGTTTCGTACTCATTTTTTAAAACTAATGGACGCAATTTTTTACTACTGACTTCGCCTATTTTATATAATGGTTATGCAGAAGGGTTGGGCACGTACGTAACACCACTCGATGAAAGTAATTTCTTTGAAAGCCTTGGCACCGATCAGATGCATTGGTTTGGTATTGCTCAAGACCGGTTTGATTGGAACATGGAGCCACCCAATACTTGGCAGGTGGATATGTTTCCGATTGAGGGTACGGAGCTCTCTCTGCTTTATTCTGTCTCTCCTAAACTAGTGAGCAATGCTGAATCAAATCTCATTCAAAGTCTTTTGCTAGGGATGGCCATTGCGACAAGCATCTCGTTATTCGTGATGTTTATCTTTGGCAGACAGGTGTTAGTTTCACCTTTTAGAGCTCTGGCAGAATCAGAACATCAATTATACCAGCAATCTGAAGAGCTTAAAGTGAAGGAAGCGGAATCGGCGCAATTAGCAAGAGTGGTTAAATACATGCGAGATGCTGTGGTCTTTACTGATTTAGACACCAAAATCACTTGGGTTAATGGTGCCTTTGAACGCTTAACGGGTTATTCACAAGCTGAAGTGATGGGTAAGAAACCAAGTAAAATGTTGCAAGGTGAAGATACGGACAAAGAAACTACTCGTAAAATACGTGAAGCCATAGATCGCAGAGCATCAGGTTTTTTTGAGTTACTTAATTACACTAAAAATGGCCAAGCATATTGGATTGAAATTGCCTTAACACCAATATATGCAACAGATGGTGAAATTGAAGGATTTATGGCAGTAGAGCGAGATATTACTCAACGTGTAGAATTAGAATCTTCTTTAAAAATCAAAGCAGTTGAAGCTCAGGCGGCAAACATAGCAAAGTCACAATTCCTTGCTGCAATGAGCCATGAATTGAGAACACCTATGAATGGTATTTTAGGTGTAGGTGAGCTGCTGAGTAATACGTCTTTAAATACTGAGCAGCAAGATTATGCTGATACTTTAGTTGGGTCTGGTCAACATATGCTCAATGTGTTGAATGATATTCTAGATTTTTCAAAGATCGAAGCAGGCAAGTTTGAGCTAGAACTGGCTGACTTTCAGCTCAAAGATTTAGTGGACCGATTAGAAAGGTTGTATCAGCCATTATGTACCGACAAACAGCTTGAGTTTACTTGCGAATATTTTCAGCCCTGCCAAAAAGAACTTAAAGCAGATGAAACGCGTATATCGCAAATTTTGCAAAACCTGTTAAGTAATGCGGTTAAATTTACCAGTGAAGGCTCTATTGGTTTGTCAATTGAACTGCTTGAGAAAGATAATCAAGGTAAGTTGACGATACGAATTTCAGATACGGGGATTGGTATTAGCGAAGATAAACATTCAACTATTTTTGACCCTTTTTCACAAGCTGAAGCCGATACCACCAGGCGATTTGGTGGTACAGGGCTGGGGCTTTCAATCACGCGAGATTTGGTAAAAGAGATGAAGGGGACCATTGAGCTTACTAGCGTACTAGGTGAAGGAAGTCAGTTTACTATAGCTTTACCCGTGATCTTAACTGAAATGAAGAATGGGGAAGTTCAAGACAAAGTCGTATCTGAATTTGATGGAACGGGTTTAAGCGCGCTTATTGCTGAAGATACTCGCGTAAATGCATTAGTATTAGGCAAGTTTCTCGCCAACAAAGGATTTGAATATGAAGTAGTTGAAAATGGCCAGCTAGCCGTTGAGCGAGTTCAGCAACGTCACTTTGACTGTGTGCTAATGGATAACCATATGCCAGAAATGGACGGAGTTGAAGCGACTAAAGCCATTACAGATCTTGCTTTGGACGATTCGCCTATCATCATCGGCTGTACTGCTGACGCATTTGAACAAACGCGCCAGCGAATGATCTCAGAAGGCTGCGCCGAAGTGATAACAAAGCCCATCAGCTCTGCTCAACTGGATAAAGTGTTCCACGCCACATTTACCCCAAATAACACCAACTCAGCAAAACAGGCTTAGGACATTAACCTCGATACATCTTCTCAAAATTACTCTGGTTCCAGCCAATCATATAACGGTCACCAATCTTAATCACGGGAAGAGAGCGAGCGCCAATCGCATCAAGTTCTTTACGGCCGCGCTGCATTTTCGCATTTGTAAGGCGGTACTTCAGGCCTTTAGAGTCCAAGTATCGTTGTGCATCTTTACAGTGAAGGCACTTGTCTGCGACATATAGGACAAGTCGTTTCATGAGGTGTTCCTACTAATTGATTAACTGCTGAGTGTAATCAAAAGGGGATGAATGGCAAGCTTGAATCCAGTAGAATTTGGTGATTAATGGGCAAAATGAGTATAAGAAATGGATCCTGCGCTTCGGTATATACAAGGCTACCCAGAGCATATTATTGCCCCAGTGACGCAGATGTTTGAGGCTAAGCGTTTGCTAACTTGGTTTAAAAAACGCTATCCAGATAATCACCATATCAAAAGTGAGAAAGCGTTATTTGAGTACACAATGGCGATTAAAAATCGCTATATGAAGAAAACGGTGCCGCTTAGAAAAGTAACCTACGATAATAAAATACACGTGATCAACAATGCGTTAGGTTTGCACACGTATGTGGCGAAAGTGCACGGCGGAAAAATAAAATCCAACAATGAAATCAAAATTGCCAGCGTTTTTAAAAACGCGCCCGAGCCGCTGTTAAGGATGTTGGTTGTGCATGAGTTAGCCCATTTAAAAGAAAAGAAACACAACAAGGCGTTTTATCAGCTTTGCTGCCATATGGAGCCGGATTATCACCAACTTGAACTCGATGCTCGATTATTTATGATAGTGCAGCAGATAAGTGATTTGAACTAGGCGTGAATCATAGCGGCTTAAGTGCGTTTATAAAGCTATTCTGATCAATAATGCATTGGTGTCAGTGCACACGATAAAGAGGATACTAGGCTCATGGAAATCGAAATTTATCTGCCATGTGATCCTGAGTGGTTCTGTGACGCATTGCTCGTACTATTTGCAGCACTTTTTCTTATGGGGCTTATTGGTTTTGCTTTTATTGTTCGCAATGAGTACTTAAAAATTCAACGATCTTCGCAAGTGAGGAAACGTCGTAAAACGCCCTTACAGCAACGAAAAAAACAATAGGGAGCTATTTCGGCTGTGTTTTTAGCGGCAATTTTTTCTTTTCTATGTCGGCTAAAAGTGTGAGCGAAAGAGGGTGTTGACCAAATCTATGCTCAAACTGGTTAATATGAGCAAGCGCCGCATCAAAATGGCCGCGCTCTATTTCTAATTGGGCTAAGTTTAACAGGGTTTGTGGCCGATTTGGATCATGTGCCATGGCTAGGCGTAAATTGACAATTGCCTGTGAAGGCTTGCCCTCTTTTAACCAGCATAAAGCTGCGTTTTCGTAAGAATCGGCAATGCGATAATAATCGGGCTGAGTAACAGCCTTGGCAAACTGTTTTTGAGCAAGCTGATACCTTGACCGTTTGCAGAGGAAACTGCCGTAATCGTTCAGAGTTTTCCCATTGTTGGGCTCACTTCGCTGGGCATTCTCATACATCTTTTGCGCTTGTTCAAATTCTAAAACGGTTTCTAGGTAATGTGCCATCGCGAGTTGCGAGCGATAGTACTTGGGCGCATGCTCAAGTGCCATTTGAAGGTTTTTCTTGGCTTTGACCGTATTTTTTTGTTGCAGGTAACGCATACCAAGTGCAATTCTAGCATCGGCTTTAAGCCGTTGGTTTGAATCAACAGTAGGAGCATTTAAGGTGGTGACACAGGCAGTGAGGAAAACAATAGTAAAGACGATAAAAACGCGCATTCTAATTCAGTATTTTTTAGATTAGTTTGAATGTATTACGCTTAAGCTCCGGTCTCATCATTATCGACACATTTGTGCGTGTTGAATGGCAAGAATAAAAGCAACATAAGGAAACAAAGTGTGAGAAAACAGGTGGTTTGCGCGACTATTGTGAGTTTTCTGGCTGGGTTGTCTATTAAATCTTCACTGGCTTCAGAATTAGATACGAAAACTCACTATACCGATGAGGGTATTGCTTATCTTGAACTCGGTAATCCATCGAGTGATTATCGTTTGATTTTTATCCATGGCTCACCGGGCAGTAAGGAAGGGTATCAGGACTATTTGGCAGACTCTTGGCTGTTGCAGCATGCTCAATTAGTGTCTGTTGATCGAATTGGCTACGGTCAATCGCCTAATCACCTTGAAGCGAAAATTAGCCAGCAATCAACACTTCTTCAACCATTGCTTGCCAAAGACAAAATGAATATTGTGATTGGTCATTCTCTTGGTGGACCAATAGCATTGTCGTTAGCCCTTCAAATGCCTCAGTCAGTCAGTGGTTTGGTGTTTGTTGCACCTGCGTTTGATCCAGAATTAGAAACACCAAAGTGGTACAACATACTCGCTGATACCTGGTTAGTGAGCTTGTTTCTGAACCACAACTGGTCGATGTCTAATGGAGAAATGATGTCGCTTGCCGATGAATTAGCACTATTGAGTGCTAAAGATTGGCAAAGTTTAGACAACATACCAGTGACTTTGATCCATGGTGACGAAGACACTATTGCCGACCCAGACAACTCAGAGTTTGCCATGCGGCATTTAACTGGCAATTTAAAGAAATTGGTCAAAGTTGAAGGTGAAGGACATTTTATTTTGTGGAAGAACCCTACCAAGATCATTGATGAAATCAGAAAAATGATCGAAATCATACCTTAAATGTAAGAGTGAAGTGCCAAATTGAAGGTTAAATGGGGAAGTAGTAGAAGATAAGCGAGTCATTTTAGAGCTTTTTTAGTCCACGTAATTCATCTTGTCTGATTGGTGTTTAACACAATTGCGTCATTATTGATAAAAATGTTGAAAAAATGTGTAAGCCCAAGGATAAGCCGCTGATGTCAATGTTTTTATCTTGGTATTGAATTTCACATTTAAAACCAAAGCAATCAATTTCTAAACATTTGGCCTTTAATTTTTACACCAAGTAAGGCGTACAGATGCGAGAAACGTTTAGGCCGTTATCTTAATTTTTATACCTTTTTATATCTCGTCATAATGACTCATAAATAGCCATTTCACTTTCCTTACGCCCATCATGATGATTGTATCAATAATATTTTTTGAATGATCAGCATTACAATCAGGCTTTGCCAGACTGTTGAATTGATACATCAATCCTAACTTTATGGATACAAGTCATGAAAACACTTCCCCTAGATCAACAGAGAGTGAACCGCGAACAAACAAATGCTCACAGGAGCGAAGCTAACCGATCACATCCTTCACCTATCATAGAAGTAAAAGGCGTTAGCTCTCGAGTCGGTAAAAGGGAAAGTGGCTCATCGCTGGACAATATTCTTAGTCAGGCTCAAAAAGATCAAATCAAAAGCAAGGATAAGCATGTCAAAGTTGCATTTCATGATAGCACTCAAGGAAATGAAGTTGATAAAAAGCCTGTTACCCCAGATAAGACATTTGATCGAACAAAGGGTACGACATTAGTTATTGAGCAGGAATTCCAGGCAAATAGTGATGTATTGGAAAATGAAACTCATGAACGTATAGAAAGCTTCTTACAAAACTTCGAGAGTATCCACAGCGATTGGGAAGAGTTTAAATTACTTGGCTACAACAGAAAATCCCCACAAGTCAATCAAGAAGCGATTGCTGAGCTAAAGAAAATAGCAAATAAATTATGCCAACATGAAGATCGACAAGTGATTTACAGGGCAAGGGAAGTATTGAGACTTATAAAAAGCTTCCCTCAAAGAGATATCAATACACTGGTGTCTCGGAAGTTGACTCATCATACTGAAAAGGAGCGAGGAAAAGCGGTCGTGATGGTTGCACATGTTAATGCCTCTATCACTATGTTACAGGATGGCTTGGAAATGCTTGCTCATAGTCGTCAAAAAAAACTTTCCCAGAATTTAGCAGTAAAGGTAAAGGAAAAGACTCGCGACGCAGTGATAGCTGAAGCATTGATGTATCTCTCTCAAGGAAAAGAGAATCAAGAAGCGCTGAAATTATCGTTGCAGACAATATTAGATGAGGATAAAGGGGCGTTAGCTAAAAAACTAACCAAGGCGCAATCGTCTGAATTTGAGGCAACTTGTACCAGCGAAGCTGAGAAATTTAGAGAAAAAGCACAAAGTTTGCAGGAAACAGCGACGCGGGTATCTCGATCGATGATTAAGGTAAAAGGGTTTCTAGGAAATGTACATAAGTCGCCCGCATCTATTGATAATCGAGCTAAAGCTGAGGAGTTTTTAGCAGAGTCTTCGAGCTTGTTAAAGGGGCTGAGTAAAGATATTAGTGACAGTGCTCAAGCACTTTCCCCTCAAAAATCGACTATCAGTAAGGTGGGCACCTCCGTTGGGAATTCGTTGATAAAAGCCCTAGTTGCCTTTGATAACCCTGATTATGCGTTAGAGTCCGCTGCTTCTAAGGTGGAAAAGGGGGGAAAGTCTTTTGTTGAGGGAGCGAATACACTCAAGTCTACTGCTATCTATGGCACGCATAAAACCACACAGGCAGCGAACACAACGAAAATTAATCACTTAGAAACTGCTGAGCAAATCGTGGATTCCACTGCCCGTGCATTTCTAAATCAGATGTTAGGAGCGCAAGAACATATAACGCGTTCGGTCGAACCACTTCTCTCTACATTAACGACAATGATAAAAGAAGATGAGAAGTTAAAAGAAAAATTAGGTTTGGATTACCTAGAAGATTTTGCTTTGAACGGCGATATCTCTACCAAAACTATACAGAAAGCTTTGCAAAGTAAGGAAGGAGAGAGCCGAGAAAGGGCTGCATTGCATGCTGTTCTAGATGAGAGTTTAAGGATGAGCCGAACTCAGGAAAGCAAGGAGAGTCGAAGTTGGTTTAAGAGCCATGAAAACCTCAAACAAAGTGTTGGCTCAGTAAACCCGTCTATAGATCGAGCTGTGAGTATGATGTCTGATAGTAATCTTCAACTCGTTCAAAAAAGGATACTCGATCGTGTACCTGTGGAATTAAAGCCTGAGGTGACGAAATGCCTAGCAGGGCTGACTTCTCAAATTGTGGATTACAGAACTCAGTTAGAGAAGTCAGTTAAAGCACTAAAAACGGTGGTAAGTTTGTCTGGGCGTGGTGATTTTGAAGGTGCTAGGAAAATTACACTTGCTGCGAAAAAAGATGCGGAGATAGTTAAGCAAGAGATTAAAACAAAGAGTACCGAACTCACAGGAGAATCTCTTCACAGCTACTCACGCCATGGGCGATTAGCCAAATCAATAGGTGAATGGATCAATAATACCAAAGTAGAGTTTTCTGACGAACCAAAAGAAGTGGTAGAGATTATTGATCATGTGCTTCAGGGTTTTGAACACGATGGTATAGATACGTTGCTGAGTAAACGAGGGGACCCGTTAGCTATACTTGGTGGTGAACGGGTAAAAAACGCAGAATCTGAAGCGGCAGAAAAGATGTTACTTTGGGGGAAAAGTGCTGCTGAAATCATGAAAGAAAGGGGCGACTTAAAGGATTACTTTTTTCGCTGGGGAGAGAAAAATGTTTCTTATGCGGCGGCAGTAAGTCTTATCGGTGGTGCGGTAGGTGAAGGAGTAGCCGCCTTAGAATATCTTGCTGATTTCGATCCGAGTCTTAAGCCTAAAATGGGCCTTTTAAAGGTAGCTTTGGCTCCCCTCACTATGGAAATTGGCATTCGAAAACTTAAAAACTCAGTCAAGCCAGGGCAAGATTTACCGTTTGAAGAGATCAATCAATATGTGCGTGAGGAGTCCTTAAAAGCGGCTTTTCGTTTGGCAACTGGGCTTATGCCTCGTGGGGCTAAGAGTGCCTTAGGTGCTGCCATTACTCTTGGCGGGTTAGCAACTGGGAATAGCAACCTAGGTAAAACGGTTAAAAGTCATTTTATTCTTGATACCGCATACGTGACTGGTTTTATGGGAGCGAGAGCTGTAGCTGATGAAGTTATTGGAGAAGTGCTGAAAGGAAAAACACTATCAGAAGATATTCAGCCAACAGAAGAACTTTCCAATGCTTTTGATGAGTCAAACGCACCCTCTGACACCTATCCAGCAATTGCTCGAGGTAAAGGGGAATATAAAGAGGCGGTCGATGCGTCGCTTGAGAAAATAGCCGGTACGTCTTTCGGGCGTGACCTGCTTGAATCGATGAACCAGCAGCAGATACGCATCACTATGCCAAATGATAGTGTCCATACCATAGAGGGTAAGCATGATCATGAGCCATCAGTGGCTAACCATGCCAATCCTGATAAAAATATGGTTTTCTTTGATCCTCACTATAAGCCGAGCACTGAAGATATCAAATCCCGCCCTTGGCTTGATTGCGATTCTTCTGTCGTTTTATTCCATGAAATGCTGCACCTCTACTACAGTGAGAATCCGATTCAATTTGACATATCAGGACAAACTTATCAATTTAGTGGTAAGGGCGATCCTATCTCAGAGCACATGGTGGCAGGGGCGGACTATGTTAGTGAGCAAGGGGTTGAGTTCCGTTTTTCTGATCCTGAGTGGGTCAAACAACACTTAACGGCTGGGCAGTATGTAAATGAGAACGACCTTCGAAAAGAGTTAGGCCAACCCATACGTGAGAACTATTACTTTGATGCACGAAATACGGGGGCTAATCAAGCGAGGTTCTTCAACCCATCTTCGTCTGTTGAAGAAGAATCATCACTTGCTCAATATCAAGAAAATCCGAACATGTCAGAAGAAGTTCAATTTTATAAAGACTTCTTTGAAGATGAAAGAGAGGCTCTGAATAAGGTCAATAAGGCCCAAAAAGAATTTGACGACGCAAAAAAATTGCCAAGGTATATTCTCCAGCCGCTAATGCCGGGGTCACTAATACCTTCTTACGTAGTGAACACGGAAAGAACATCAAAAATGAACGGTAGTCGCCATAAGATATTTGTCGCTAATGGTCAATTATCTCGACTTCGTACTCAAGAAAGACAGTTTAGAAGTGTCGTGCCTAATCAGGAAAGATTGGTGTATGCAAAACTCTGGCGAGCAGAAGTTAAAGAAAAATATCACAATAAACCGAACTTGATTCATCGTGCAGTAGAAGAATCTTCTAATGCCGAGCAATATTTAAAAAAAGTTGAAGGTGATATTAAAAACGGTCGTAACTCACAATTGGAGTCAGGTTTATTTCCATTCCGGCCGTATCAAACGCTTAGTAAGTTCAAACAGGGTACTAAGGCTGAGCTAGATAGTGCTTATGAGTCAGGTAAGCTGCGCAACGTGTATACCGTTATTTTATCCAAATTAGAATCAGTGAAAGCAAGGCTTGCTGAGGCAGATATAACTCCAGAAGAACGACAACATCTAAATAAGCAAAAGCAAGTACTAGAGCAAGCAGAAGTCGCACTTTTTGCCTACAGTTCTTCGCTCTTGCCTGATATTCGTCCTTTGTTCGAGGTTGAAAGTGCGGATGAGTTGCTAGGTGTTACGAGCACCGCCTCGATTGACCCTCGAAATATAGAGCCTAAGGCAGTTGAGTATTTGACCTTGGTCGCCGACTTTCTTCCCAGCCCTGTAAATCAGCAAGTATTAGAGGCATTTCTGAAGTCTGAACTGAAAAAGGCCAAGCTTAATCATAGTGATGATACTCAAGTGATAGAGTACACCTTGCTGACATTAAGAAACGGTCGTATGGGGTTAGAAAATGGAGAGGTGAGAATTTTTGGTGATAGTGACTATCCAAATCTTATTGCGTCATCGGTTAATGATATAGACCCTGACTTTCTTAATGAAATTTTGAAAAAGGCAGGGACAAGCGAAATGAGGGGTACTCATTATACTGCTGATACCCGAGTTCAGGTTGAGATATATCATTCTAAAGTTCTCGAAGGAAGTGTAAGTTTTTCAGGTTTGATTTCACCTGATTTTGATTTATCCCATGTCTCTGCTCTTTTCATTCTTAATTCTGACGGGAATAGAATACCATCCAGGTATAATTCGGAAGGTATCTTTGAAAGTAAAGAGCGCATAGAGTATCTGAGAAGAGCTTATCATGATGATAAGCTCGAATCTGTCTATACAGAAGAAAGTCAAATATCACCTTCATCAGATAGAGAACTCATTGATCTGTCCATTAGATTTAGGCTTGGTAAGCTAAACTTCCGCGACTTTATTTCTAATATTGAAGGTAGGTTTAATCAAACAAATTTGAGTCATGAAGAAAAATCCTCATTGCGCCTTTGGCTCAATAACTATCGCAACGCTTTTAACCTAGACAGAGAAAGCCTCTCCAAGGCTCTTGCTGCCTCAGGTCATGACATTTATGACAAGATCGTATGGGTATCAGATGGGGATAAGTATTCCCCGACAACGATTCAAGAACTGGTTTCATCGAAAGAGCTGCGTGAACGTTTTCAATCAGGTGTTGTGTATACGCCAGAAAAAATGTCTCTAAACAAGGGTGAACTGGATGAACTGGTGACATTATACGAAGAAAACCTTGCTTTGAAGACAACGCAAACCGTGCCGGTTCTAGACGCTATGAACATCGGAAAGTATTTATCTGTCCACAAAGATGTGGATGAAGATGAGGCATATGACTTCAATATTACAGTCAAGGTGCGCGTTGAAGGTAGTCAACAGATACAAACCCTCAGCGTCCCTTTTGTTGCAGCAATGTACGATATAGACGGTTATTTAGCTTCAATTAGTTCGGAAGACAAGAAATATGTGTGGGCGGGTGAGATTGTCGATAAGTTCCCTCGCGTCTTTAAACAAGAACTCTTGCATATTATGACATCGGTTGATATGGAGGAAGAATCAGCTTTTCTTCAAGAGCAGGAGGCACTACCGTCTCAACGCAAATCCATCATTGAAATGGAAAAAGACATGAGTGCCAACCAAAAAGCACGAGTGCAAAATCTTCGTTATAACGATGGCATTATCCGATATTTTGATGGGAAAAACGCAGAATTAACACGATCAAATCAAGGGCCTCGGGCTACGGATTTAGTTTCCATACAAGGAAGTGATGACGTGCAAGTACCTTTGTTAGCAGTGGTGCGAGGGGATGTTCCTGAGTCTCTAAAGGGCCAACTTATAAAACCGAACGGTCTGGATGATGAGACTTGGCAAAAGGCACAAAATGGTGAGCTATACAATGAGATAAAACAAGCAATCAAGCAGCAGGATATTGACGCTGAAAAACTGGATACCTTCTGTAGAGAGCAGCAACAAACAATCTCAAACATACAAGGGCCAGATGAATATATTAGAAACTGGATACGTGATAAGTCAAATTTACGTCCTGACGAAATCATAACTGTGACGGTGAAAGCACGAGCGAATCCTAGTCTGTATGCCAATAACCCTCAATATCGAGCGGAATATGATAAAAAACCGCCTAAAACTTACCATTTCACTGTCTACGAGGTAGTAACCGGTCAGGCTCAAAACACACTTAAGCAATATAGACTGTCGGATATCACGCCCAAGTGGCCTCGTAATGAGCGACTTGCACGTTTATGTGAGCGTCAAGGAGAGATGTTAAATGATTATAAGTCTTACATTGGAAATATTAAAAACAACGATGCCAATGATATGGACCGTTACCTTGAGCTGGTACATCAACAAACGGGTGACGAAAAAAGAGACATTATAGGTATCCTTGACACTCTTATAGAAAGGCTTGACCAAGTAACTTATACCAGCGGAGAGCGGGATATAGACTTCGCTTTAGAGGTTGTTAAGCAGCTTGTTGGAGTCGCTGATTTTTTCCTTCCTTTTGGTGCTATAAAGAGTTACGTCGTATCAACGGCTATAGAGGTGGGTGCAGGGCTGCTGCAAGCGGAGAACGCCAGTTCTCCAGCGGAAAAAGAACTTTACAGGTTACAGGCTCGTAACGCTTTTATTAACAATACCGTGATGAGTGTCCCTGGAGTGTTGAGTTCAAAACCGCTGAGAAGTGTTGGGCACCGTATTCAACAGAGCTATAGTCTGCCAGATCGTAACAGTATGAATTTACCGACCCCTCTAGAAGGGAGCTTAAAGGGAAGTACTGGTACTAACCATTGGGACATAGGTAAGTATTACTGGTCTAGGTTAGATCAACAGTATCACCCACTGAGTGCTTTACGAACCAAGACAATGATCGAGAGTAGGGCTTATTCAGCGATCGAAAGTAATCAGCCTCATACAGCGATGGAGAATATCGTCTCTTTAAGTAAAAAAATGCACCAGCCTCCTTCTCTTTCAGAAGCAAGGCAATTAAATAGGCTTCTTGATGTGTACTTCAATAAGTTTATCGGAGGTGAGGAAAATATTATAGGAACTAATATTGGGAGGATGAGCCACGGTGATATACAAACGAAGTGGTTGAAAGAAATAGACATACCCTTACAGAACAACTTGAGAATGACACCGGAGCAAATTACCGATTTAAGGAAAGATTTTGCGCGTTTATTGAGGAAGCTTGACGTATCTGACACTGCGGCTTTACAGAAAGTGAAAAATGCACTGGACGAATTACCAACTGCAAGGCTAAGCAGATATGGCGATGGTCAATCGATAAAGCAAGACTACAGGGTAACAGACGCTCATGGAAATCGGATTGGTACCATTGAAATCAGTGGTACGCGAAAGTCCATTGATAAGACGATGGCTGCTTTGGACGAAATTAGTAATACAGGCTCAGGGGTGCGATTACTTCAGGGGCTGGCAGACAAGGGAGTTAAAGTACAACTGCCCTCAATGGGGGATGTTAATCGTGTCGGTGCTGATGGACAGATCTATGCAAAAAATTCCGCTGCGGGGAAAATGGTTTCTTTTGATCCTGAAAACCGAATCCTGGGCCGCGATGCCTCGGCGGCTGAGGGCTTGCCACATTTGGAGCGTGATCCATCGATAGGGCTATTTCATGAATTGCTGCACATATATAACGACGCTTATCCCTTACGGCTTCCTAAAGCTCAGGGAGGATTTCTGAAAGTCGGTGGCGCGAGCTCTCTTGCGGAGGAAAGCCGGATAGTCGGCATCGAGTTCAGGCATCCCAATGGGGATAGTTATGACTTTAGTTCAAGCGAGTTTGTTGAGTCCCACCTACCTGAGGGGGGGCACTACCTGACAGAAAATATGTTTCGAAGAGAACACGCACAAAACTTAGGCCAAACAACAGTTTATAGACCTTATTACGGTACTGGAGCTCAGCAAGTTCCTTATAAACCTGCTGAGGTTTCGGGGACGACGCATGAAACGGAAGGACTCTTTGGCAAAGGGAGTAACAGTGGGGATTTTTCTGCTCAAGACTTGAAGTCATATCGTCAAAAATTGGAAACTATTGAAATAACCAAGAAAAAAGTTCCGTCGGACAGTTCGAGAGTTGTGAAGGGGAAAGAGGCATTCCATCAGGGTAGTAGCCAAACAACCAGCGGAGAGTATCGTTTTCTGGATCAGTATTCTTTGAAACAAAAAATGGAGGCGCTTGACTCGAATCAGCTCCTTGATGGTCGAGAGCTAGACTCAAAGACAGCGGGAGCCTTGCACCAAAAAGCCAAATCCGAGCTTGGTGAGATAGTGGCAGAAAGGCATATAGAAAAAGCATCAGATTGGGCTAAAAGCGCTAAAAAATCAGGTGGAGATGACTTTGAGATTATACCTCAGGGTCAGTACTTGAAACTTTCTGGGGGAGAGTGTCGGCCGACGTCAATGCTGATGGCCTATGCGATTGAAACAGGTAATGTGCGTAATTTTGCATCGAGACTAAAGAATATAGGAACACAAGAATCTTCTTTGTACAAACTCCTCACAGATCTTCATGGCGGGGGAACCCAAAGTACCAAACAATTCAATGAATTGATAAAAAATATGCAACCTAACGGGCAGGACGCTGGGGTACAGTTCAAGTTAAATCAGCTTTCAGAGAGCAGTGTTTTCCTCGATGGATGTAATTCGGCGCGAATAGACATAACGGGGCATTCTATGTCTATGAGTAAATTTGGTTCGAAGTATTACTTCTTTGAACCCAACTATGGTGTGGTTTCATTTAAGAGCTTTGATAAGATGAAAAGCTTTATAGGAGTCCATCTTAAGTCTGAAAAATTTGGATACTCAGACTTTAAGGGCGATGTCAATATTGTACAGTTGAAGTTTGCCGATAATGACATAGCAACGCTGAAACTGAATGGAGAAACACTCTCAGATGTAGTTTCAAAGCAAGATTTTGCTGGAGTCGCTGAAAGAAAAGAGATGGCAGCAGAAGGACTTATGGCCTTTGATGGCCCTAGCTCAAGACAGACATCAGGTGTTGACCATGATGATGTTGGAGCAAGTAATACTCAGTCCACAAGTGGCTTTGTTCCTTATGATCGGCCTGGTGGTGAGAAATATATCTATTTCCCTGTTGTGGATCATCAGCGGGTATCGGGAAGGCTTATTCCTTTACTCCGAGATCTCCGGATAAAAGGAGGCGCTGCAATCACCCCTGTATTTAGAGATCAGGGGCAAATTGTCGAATTCAGGAGAATTCTGAATAGGAAATATGGCCCTGAAGAGTTTTCGGCTTTAGAGCCGGAACTACGTTATTTGTATAAAGTAGATAAAACGGATTTAAGTGATCTGGATGAAACCAGTACTCTGTATGTGAGTGGTCATGGTCAACCGGGGAGTAAAGAAATCGATGGGCAGTTGTTTTCGTCAGATACTTCTTATGTGGCTAGAGAGCTGCATCGCATGAAACTTCCAGATGTTACGACGGTTAAAGTCGCGACCTGTAACAGTGCTGTTGGAAATCCAGAGCCTATTAGGGTTCCAGAATCATTAGATGCTGCCCAAGCATATGCTTATGTGACTAATCCAACAAGGATGGGGCCTTTTGACGATTCGTTTGCAGGAGACTTGGAAAACAAATTGATCGTTTTATCCTCAGAAAGAGAGCCCGGAAAAGTCTATGGCTATCTCGGAAATATCACTTGGGCTAAGACCGAGACGGTAATCGGGAAGATTGAAAATGGGCAACTGGTTTTTGCTCCGCAGCAGAAGAAACGAGCGGAATTCTTTGGTTTTAGTAGCGGTAATAAGCCAGTCATAAACTTTCGAAGAAGTGACATGATGCGTGGTCGCTTTTACGATCCAAACCCAATGTTGGGGAGGCATGGTCCACAGGATCTATCTTCAGAAATGCCGACAATTGATCGTGGTGAATTGAAGGCAAACCATCAAGATGTAAAACCTGAAGTAACACGTCAAAGCGGCCGTGCTCTTATACAAGCTCAAGGTGGAGAGCCAAGTAAAAAAGTCTACTTTGCTGAGGCAGAAAGCAGGCAATCAAGAAGGGAAGCAAGGCACACAGTATGGGAAAATAGTACGAATTCCAGTGATACCCCAAATACTGATGTTTTTCTATCTTCTCCCCGTAAGCCCCTGAATGTAGAAGAGGTAGTAAAACAGATGGATAGTGGTCTTTTGCAGCAATATGATGAAGCCACCGGTTATATTGGGGCAAATCCAGCATCCTTTGTCAGGATTGTTAGAGTGTCTGCTCATAGCTATGAAATAACCATTGAAACTCTAGAAACAGAAGTATTGGAAGGCGATACGCAAGAGACCACCTATCCGGAACCACAGAGCGAAGAGTCTTTACCCTTGCCACCGCCTCCTAGTCGCGGAAGAGGGTCTATGGAAAACCCAATACGTGGACTAGGTGAACATATTGAGAAGGGACAGATTTGTACCCGTTTTCACAGTGAGGATGATAAAGTTTACTATTTGGCAGCAAAGTTCTCTGGGCCAATAGAGTCTAGACCTGATCCGGCAGATACAGAGCGTTGGCATGTTGTTAAATCTGTTATTCGTGGATTTGCAGTAAGATCTACTGCAACTTCTGGGCGCCGTAATTAACATATTGATATAAAAACGGCTGGAATAATCCAGCCGTTTCAAATGCCATTAATCTACGGTAATGATGTTTAATGCTTATCTAAACAGCACTAGTCGTCTTTAGTAAAGTTCTCTTCGCTAAATTGGTCCAAATCATAAGGTGTTTGCTGATAAACACAATAATTGAGCCAGTTAGAAAACAACAAATGTCCATGACTTCTCCAGCTAGCAACTGGCGGGTTGTCTGGATTATCGTTGGGGTAGTAATTGACTGGGATCGCTGGTTCCATTCCTTCACCTAAATCACGAACATATTCATGATGTAGCGTTAGAGCGTCGTATTCAGGATGCCCGGTAACAAAGACATTACGTTTGTCTTTAGTTGAAGCAAGGTACACACCAGCCATATCGGATGTAGCTAAAACATCTAAGTTGGTATGTTGTTCTAAATATTGCGGTGAAAAGTCAGCGTAACGAGAATGCGGCGCAAGAAAGGTGTCATCAAAACCGCGTAACAAAGGATGAAAGGCTTGATGAGTTTGGTGATGATACACACCAGACAATTTTTCTTTACGTGTACGTTTAGGCAGGTCATAAAGTAGTTTCAGTCCAGCTTGTGCTGCCCAGCATACATATAATGTTGAGGTGACGTGCTCTTTTGCCCAGGCCATAATGGCTTGTAAATGCTCCCAATAAATCACATTTTCAAATTGTACTAATCCAAGTGGCGCACCGGTAATAATCAATCCATCGAAGTTACGGCCTTTAACGGATTCAAACTGTCGGTAAAAGTTATTCAGGTGCTCAGTAGGCGTATTCTTACTCGGTCTATCGTCAATACGAAGCAGTTCGATGTCTATTTGCAGCGGGCTATTTGAAAGTAGACGAAGAAATTGAGTCTCAGTTTCAATCTTTTTGGGCATAAGATTAAGAATTAATACCTTAAGAGGCCTGATTCCTTGAGTTGAGGCTCGCGACTCTAGCATGACGAAAATATTTTCTTGACGTAATACATCACTCGCAGGTAGTTGATCGGGGATCTTTATTGGCACAGCTTGCTCCCTTAGCTATTTGGACGTCTATACATCCAAAATAACGTAAGTCCACTAAAATGTCGATAGTATTCTTATGCCGATTTACGCTAAAGTTAGCACCTTATTATTCGAATTAGTTACTTATGACACTTAAATTAACAATTATTCGTGGATTACCAGGATCTGGAAAAAGTACCTTCGCAAAGACGCTGGGTGTAAATCACTTCGAAGCGGATATGTATTTCATTAACGAAATAGGTGAATATCAATTCGACTCAAATGCGATTTCAAAGGCGCACGCTTGGTGTAAAAAGAGAGTTCTTCAGAGCTTAAAGAATCGAGAGAGTGTTGTTGTCGCCAATACCTTTGTTATGAAATGGGAAATCATCCCTTATTATAAAATGGCTAGGCAATATGGTGCTGAGTTTGAAGTCATCGAATGCCAAGGAGATTACGGCAATATCCATGGCGTTGATTCAAATACGATTGCGGAGATGAAAAAGTGCTGGCAAAAGTGGTAAAGAAACATTTGCTCGTTTGAAATTCTAAGTCGATTGCTCTCAAATGCCTTAATTTTATTATGAGCTTGTATTCATATATTTTGCTTTCTATGCTCAATTGGTTTTAACTAAATAAAGTTAGAGGGCAAAAATGGGAAACATAAACGATATTGAGCTTCAAACATCAAGTACGCCGACTTATGGGCGTAGCTTGTTCCGAGAAGAGGCTCCGACACAACAAATCCCGGATATTGAGCATGATCCACAAGCTGTATACCGATTTATACGAGACGAACTTCAATTGGATGGCAACCCAACTCTGAACATGGCTTCATTTGTAACCACTGTCATGGATGAAGAGGCGAATCAGCTTATTCGCGATAATCTTGGTAAAAATTACATTGATGGTGAAGTCTACAATCGGACATTAGAGATAGAGCAACGCTGCGTAAGAATGCTGCTCGATCTTTTCAATGCACCACATAATATGAAAACCGCAGAAGAGCTTGCTCACGATAAAAGTATCCCAAGTGGTTGGGGAACGGTTGCCATTGGTTCTTCTGAAGCACTGATGCTTTGCGCGCTTTCCCACAAAGAACAGTGGAAAAAGAAGCGTAAAAAACAAGGTAAAAACTTCGATAGACCAAACATTGTTATTGGTTCTGATGTTCACATCACTTGGGTCAAATACGCTCAATATTTTGATGTCGATATTAAATGGATTCCAATTACTGAAGAAAACAATTTCGTTATCTCTGCCGAAAAGGTTAGGAATGCTGTTGATGAGCATACGACCTGTGTTGTCGCCGTTATGGGGACATCTTACACTGGGCAAAATGACCCAGTAGAAGCGATCAATGATGTTCTGGTTGACATAAAAAATGACACGCAAAAAGGTTGGGATGTGCCTCTTCATGTTGATGGAGCGAGTGGCGGCTTTATCGAACCCTTCCGTGATGATAGTCAAGTGCCGAGATTAAATTGGGATTTCCAGTTAGAACAAGTGAAAACTATCAACGTTTCCGGACATAAATTTGGTTTGGTCTATCCTGGAGTCGGTTGGGCATTATGGAAAAACTTCCGTGAAATCCCAGACAAACTGTTCATAACCACCAATGTTCTTGGCTTCGATGAATCCACTTACAGCCTTAACTTCTCACGCGGTAGTGCTATGGTACTCGCTCAGTATTACAACTTTTTACGACTTGGTAAAAGGGGCTACAGTGCGGTTGTACAAAACTTGATGTCATTAGCGCATGACTTATCCAATGGTCTAGGCTCATTGCGTTTGACGGTGACTGAACATGACAAAAATGCGGATGATAAGGAATCAAGTAAAATTTTATTTAAAGACAAACCTATATTTACAGTCATCAATGATGCCGAATACTTTCCAGCTTCCGTTGTAAGGCTTAATTTGAAATATGATGGGCAAGATAAGCCATTAACAGATGATGATATTGAAAATTACCTATACTCTGTTCACGATATTTCAGACAAGCTTAAGCAGTCTAATTGGGTGGTCCCCGCTTTTACGATGCCGCTTGAAAAAACACCACCCATCAAAGACGAAAACGATAATGTCATCAAGCCTGCGAATCAGGATGTACCAGCTATTGCGGTTATGCGTATGGTGGTTAAAGAGGGCATTAGCAGAGATATGGTTAGTATACTGATCCAGAACTATGCTGATGCAGTGATAAAGCTTGAGCAACAAATTCGTGGTATTCAAAATTCTGATAAGGAATACAAAGCAAGAGTTTCTTTTGACAAAGAGGCGGCTTGCGGTGCTGTTGATTTAGTTGAGGCCGCTTGTTTTAAGCTCCAATACGTACAGAAAACCTCAGTCAAAGCATCAAGAGTCGCGCTAGGCGCAAAATAGTTAAGTAGTTTATAGCCGTGCTAAAAACTAGGTTTTTAATGCGGCTTGGCTTAAAAGCGTACAGTACAGCTAAACATTTTTTTCAATTGAATATTAAGTTAGGAGAAAAGCGATGAACTCATTGCAAAAAAAGCATGTACAAAAAGGCAGTATATTTAAAATTGAACTTAAAGGAAACCAGTCTACGGGTTACCGTTGGTGTTTAAAAACACTTCCGAAAAGTTTCATATTGGTAGGTGAAGATCAACAAGCAGATCTTCATCTACCGCATATGGTTGGTTATGGTGATACGCAAGTATTCTTTTTAAAAGCCGTAGAGAATACACAAGTTGAAGAAGTTCTAGAGTTTGTGAATATGCGGATACGGAGTGAAGACTTAAAAGATATGAAAGTGATGAGCTATAGCATAACAGTTAGTGAGTGTGACACAGATTTACCTTACCAAGTAGTCAATAACTACTTCTACAGTGGGCATATTCCCAAAAATGAGCAGAAATACTATGTGTTTAGCTCTTTGGAAGAATTTCAGCAGGTATTTTCTCCGGCGGCAACCATGGGACGTCAGGTTTGGTTGACTAAACAAGACTTCAAGAAGAATATGGTTTTAGCCGTGGTAGAGCCACAAAAAGATGCTACCACTGAATATCGACTAGAGGCGAAGCCATTCATTAAGAATGATATGTTAGTGATTGATTACCATACTGAAGACACTAAGACACCTGGAACTGAGTATCGCTTTAGTGAAATTTTGATGGTATCACGCGGTAACTACGATCGCGTCGAATTTATTGCCAATGGCAATAAATTAACGGTACCAGTTAAAGAAGAAACAAACGCTTAAAATAGTAGGGATATAGTTTGACTTTCCTACCTCAAAAGAAATACCAGCTAAGCTGGTATTTCTTTTTTTATCTGCTTTGTGGTTATTAACCCAATCATTGCGATTATTGATGGTGAGAGATGGTTCTACATTTAAATAATTGTGCTTTACTGCTCGACTTGTTTTGGTTCAGCTTTAAGCCTAATTAGTAAATTTTTGAATATAGGACTGATCAGAACAAGGATTGCAAGCATAGTGAAAATGAGAGTAATGGGTCGCTCCCATAGGAAGTTTAGTTTACCGTCGCTGAGCATTAGTGTTCTACGCAAGTTTTCTTCCATCAATCCACCAAGAACAAACCCAAGTAGTAGAGGTGCTAACGGGTAGTTTGCTAATCTTAATAAGATGGCTCCGATTGCGATAAACAGCATGATAAAGATATCGATAGTATTGAATGAAACCAGATATACACCTGTAATAGAGAAAAACAATATCATGGTTAATAGTATAGTACGTGGTATGGCAAGTAGTTTTGATATATAAGGGATTAAAGGTAAGTTTAAAATCATCAATACTAGGTTACCAAAATACATAGAAATGATTACAGACCAGAACACGTCAGGGTGCTCAACAAATAATCGAGGGCCAGGTTGAATTCCATAAGCGATAAGTGCCCCAAGCATAATCGCCGTGGTGCCTGACCCCGGAATGCCGAGAGTCAGTAAAGGCACGAATGAGCCACTTGATGCGGCATTATTGGCTGACTCGGGTGCAACTAGACCGCGTATACTCCCTTTACCAAATTCCTCTTTTTTATCCTTAGGCGCTAAATTGCGTTCCATTCCGTAGCTAAGAAATGCAGCTATGGTTGCGCCTGCTCCGGGTAAGATTCCAGTAAAGAAACCCAAAATGGAAGAGCGAATTGATACAGGTGCTACCTCTTTTATTTCCTCTCTGGTGATTTGCATACTGCCGATATCATTTAATCTGCTTTTTTCTTGATTGCGACTATCTTTGTGTTCAGGTTTTAGTATACCCATTAAGGTTTCACCTAAGGCGAATGTAGCCATTGCCAGTAACAAAAAACTAAGTCCATCCATAAGATCGGTTAGGCCAAAAGTAAAACGTTCAACTCCCACACCGTCGTCAATACCGACAGTTGAAAGCATAAGCCCAATTATTGACATCATCCAAGCCTTGAGTATTTGCCCTTTCCCCGAAAAAGCGGCAACTGCTGACAGACCAAGTAGCATAAGAGCAAAGTAGTCGGACGATTGAAAACTGAGAGAAACACTGGCTAAATAAGGCGCCGCAAATAGCAACATTACAGCGGATAAAGTGCCACCAGTAAATGAGGAATAAGCTGCAAGTGCAAGCGCTTTGCCAGCTTGACCTTTTTGTGCCAGTGGGTAACCATCAAAGGCAGTGACTACGGTGGACGAACAGCCTGGTGCATTGATTAAAATTGAAGAGGTCGAACCGCCAAATACGGCGCCATAATATACTCCAGCCATAAGAATTAGGCCTGATGAGGGTTCAAGGCCGTAAGTTATCGGGATGATCAAGGCAATAGCAGAAATGGGACCAAGCCCAGGAAGCATACCAATAAAAGTGCCGGCAAAGCAGCCGAGGATTACCATCATGATGTTCATCGGCATGACGGCGGTGGAAAGGCCTTGTAAGATTCCATCTAACATAGTGCTATTCCTTTATGACATCATAGAAAAAATTACACCAGGCTCTAAATAGATATCTAGGCCTTGTGTGAGCAAGAGGTAAAATGCTATTGCAAATGGAAAGGATGCGCCAAGTAGCAGCTGTTTCCTCCGTTCTCCCAGCAAATAAAAACCAGTCAAAAGAAATATACCAGTCGCAATTACAAAGCCCACATAAGTCAATCCTATACCATATAAAGCCATTAAAATTAAAAAACCAAGTAGAAGCTTGTAGTTAAATTTACCTTTACTGACGGTATGGTTGCTCTGCTTAGCTGTTGCTAGAAGTAGCAAAGATAAAATAATCCCAACATAGGTTAGTAATGTGGGAAGGGTTCTGGCAGTGAAGGGTTCATAATCGTCACTAGGGAAAAGAGGGATCTGTGAGGTTTGGTACCCATAGCTAAGACAGAAAACAAGAAAAATTAGCGCGCTAATGCGATCTCGATTTAGGAGATTATTAATGGGGTGCTTCTGATGTGTCTTAGTACTGCCTGATGGTAAGTTTGACATATTCAATGCTCGTCAATTAAAAAAGAAGAATTCGTACAGGAGGAGCTAAGCAATGAGTAAGGTTAGCTAAAAAGTCATTTTCCTTGGCTGTATAAGGCTAAGCAGTAATGACTTTCTATCTCATACGCGGGTGGAATGAATAGGGAGTAGCTTACCTATTTTAGAAAACCGAGCTCACTCATCAAACGGCCGATTTGCTTTTCTTGACCTTCAAGAAAGGTATAGAAATCCTTATCTGCTTTGTAGTTGTCAATCCAACCATTACGGCTCTTAATTTTTTGCCATTCATCAGTTTTGTACATTTTTTGCAGTGCATGATTCCATTTGTCGACTTGCTCTTGGCTGGTCCCCGGTGCTGCAAAAAAACCTCGCCAATTGGCGAAAATGGTATTGTTACCATACTCAGTTAGAGTTGGAGTGTCAGGTGCGACTTCGAGACGCTTTGGTGCGGTGATCGCGAGGATTTTCACTTGCCCTGATTTTGATAACTCAAGCACTTCACCAAGTCCAGTAGATAAAAGTGTTGTTTCACCTGAGAGAAGGGCCGCTGTCGCTTTTGCTCCCGCATTGTAGGAGATATAGCGTACTTTTCGTGGATCAAAACCTTCATTTTTAAATGCTGCAGCGATTACCAGATGGTCCATGCTTCCTCGTGCAGAACCGCCAGCAATTTTGATTTTACGAGGGTTGTCAATAAAGTCTTTAACAACATCTACCCAACTTGTGTATTGGGAGTTAGCGGAAGTGACTATGGCACCGTAATCAGCGATAGTAGCGGCGACAGGGGTTAAGTCTCGAAAAGATTGAGGAAATATCCCGTTGAGCGATCTGACTACAATGGGTGTCGAGTTTACCATTAAGGTGTTTGGTTGACGTTTGGCGGTCTCAATCAGATGAGAAATGGCTTTACCGCCACCACCTCCTGATAAATTTTGAAATGAGACTTGGTCAACAATCTCTTCTTTGACTAATACATCACCAATGCCTCTAGCTGTCATATCCCAGCCACCACCGGCCCATCCAGGTATGAGAAAATGCAGTTTATCAATATCTGCAGCAATAGATTGGCTAGTTAAAGGACCTGCAATAATAAATGCAATGAGGGGTAGCTTGAGTTTTTTAAACATAGCTCACGTTCCTTATGTGTTATTTTACCAAAAATTGAGCAATTCATATATTATTTACTCATGGTACTAGTTTGTTTAAAACTGAATAAGGGCGTAACACTATTTATATGCAACCGATTTGTCAATGGTGTATTTGTTAAGAAAGTAACGGCCGAAGTTAAATTATTTACATAAAGTTTAATTATGTATTAGTGGTACCTCAGGCCAAAGGCTTGTGAATAGTAAGCCTGTTTGATTATTTTTGAGAGGTTTGTGCTTATGCAATGACTAGGCAACAAACCTCCCCGAGATTAGAACATTTTTATATCAATAAATTTAACTACGAAAGGTTAATATACACCAACGATATTGAGAATTTATTCACATATACTGAGCTTTTGTGTCTCATTTCCATAGCACTGAGCTGCTTTAGGAGAATCGACCATAACGGCGTATACACCTAGTGATTTAGCATACTGGTAATCTTCTAAATTATTGACTCCAATCAATACTATGGTGTTATCGGCGGCATCAAAACATGAGAGGTCTTTCTTAGACCACTTGAAGGTGGTCTTCGTTCGTCCTTCTCCTAGCATAAAATGTTCAACCACTTCTACATTTCGGGTTAACTCAAACGCATGCCAACCAGGCTGATCATCTGTAGCTTTACATTGATTGGAGAGTTTATTACCAAATAAAATATCCCTTGTTTCAGCGCGACTTTTGAAAACATTAAGAGATGAATATGTATTGACTGCATCTGTATAAGCTTCCGATGTCGAATAGATTCGAGTTCGGTCGACTGAGTCGGTTTGTTCAATAACATCTGCGACACTTTCAATATATTTTTTAGCGTCAGCATCTGGTGATTTTAAATCAATGAAGAATTCTGTATGAGGAAACTTTACTAATACATCCTTTAATGTTGGAATCTTGTACAAGTTGTCATTGTCAGATGTTTTACCTTTATAAAACTCATAGCCGGCATCCAAAGTTGCTAAATGTTTAGCTTTCATAGAAGACACTTTTGTCGGTTTGGTTAGTTCAGTTAAAGCAGCTAGATCACTCGGTCTATAAAGTACTGGAATACTATCTTTCGATAATTGCACTGTGATCCAAATAATGTGTGCACCGCGTTGAATAGATGACTCTATAGTTGGTATGGTATTTTCTGGACCATCTGCAGCCCCACCTCGATGGGCAATAATTAAAGGATTACGATCTTCTGATATACCATTTGTATCATCGGATATCTTTGAAGGGGTTTCGTTGGGTATGGTTTCTGAGAAGGCAAACCCTATATGACTAAACATAAGCAAAAATAGTAAAATTTGAATTTTTTTCATATCCATCTCTATGAACAAAGACCTTGGGCTCAAAATTATTGACGGGTATTGAGCCTTTATAAAAACCCGCCTTCGCTATCATAAACGATTGCTGATAGGATTTTTATCCGGTATTAACCTGAGTTTTAATCTTGTAGAGGAAAACAGATGAGTTGTTTAGCGTGCTTGATCTGTTTAGATATTAATATTTGGTAGCGGCTGAAAAGACATTCTAACATGGCAGGCTTGTTTGTTTTGACAAAATCAATCAAAGAGAGCTCAGCGAAGGGGTGAGCTTGCCACATAGTTTGTAGAGAAATAGCCAGAGAGAAAAAGTCGTGTTGTGGTGAAGCCTTGCCAGTACGTAAATATGGACTTAAGGCACAAAATTTAGGAGTTAGAGAAGAGTTGCAGTGGTGCTTGTAGTGCAAACCAATTTCCATGATACTGCCAAAATCGACCAATTTGACCTGACGATTAGGTGTGATGATTAGATTTGAGGGTTTGATATCTCCATGTATATAACCAGTGGCATGCAAAGCACTTAGGGCTTGTTCTGCGCTATTAGTGATCATTTGTTTTTCCTCAAAATCGAGATTAAAAAAACCATCGAAAAATGAGTCAAAAAACTGCAAAATAAGCCAGTCGACTCCCATACTCGAGCCATAATCCAAGTACTTGGGCCAATAGTGCGATCCATATCGATGAAGAAACTCAGCTTCAATTTTTAGCTGCTGCTTGGTTTGTATGCTATGCGCAAATTTAATTATGCTGGGGCCATGACAGGGGTGAGTTGTGAGATAAGTTTGTTGATAGAGTAATGAGTATTGGGAGATGCCCAATACTCTAAATACGGTTGTTACTTTATCGCCAAGTCCAGTTTGCTCATTCATATCAAATACTCGATGGTAATGAGAAAGCCGAGAAAAAATTGGGTACAAATGGGTTATTTTGTCCTTGGGTCTTTATACTCAACTGAACTTGGCTGTCACCGTACTTAATTGCTACTTCTGTCTGCTGAGAAGTGGCTGATGCGACTCTTGGTTCTATAAGCCTAAACCATGCCCAATTGCCTTGAAATTTTTCAGTGGCGATATTGTTAGTTTGAGCTTTGAGTTGAAAACCAACAGAATCTTGTTCGATGGCGGCAGCACTCCAGTTTTGTTTAGTCCACAAACGCGGCCCGTGCTGGTAAGTAAAAAGAGGTTTCTCCCCTTGGATAATAAATTCAGTAACATCAGGGCTCATTTCTTTAGCTTTCAGTTGGAACTGAAGTGACATACTTTGTGGATCAGCCAAAAACAGAGCACTGCGAATATCGCGTGCTTTAGCCAACATTTGCCATACTGAGGGATCTAAAGCAAAGCCGGTATTTGGTAACAATCCATAAAGATAAGGAGAACGCTCTTCTGTAGAGAAATTTTTTAACTTGGTTTGGTAGTATTGATCTAAGGTTCCATCCAACTTGAAGAAAGTTGCAACGTCGGCTGTACTGGCATCTGAACTAGCACTTTTGTTAAATGGGTAATAGGATGCAATTGTGGTTTTGTATGGTTGATAAACTTCTGTTTTCCAAGTGTTATTGAGATAATCATGGGCTAGGCTCATCACTAACTCATTGGATTGTCGTGTTACTTGAGTCAGAATTTGTTGCGAGAATGAAGGTTGTGTTGCTTCCTGTTGAGCCAAAATGGAGATTGGATTGCTAGTCTTTATCGTTGCTGTGAGTGCTTGATAAGCGACTTTTTGTGGTTCTTCTGCTTGGTAGAACTTGTCTAACCATGTTTCAGCTTGAGTCACTTTACCAAGTAAAGAGTCAATGGGCTTGTTTCCTTGTTCGTCCGCAGTGACTTGCTCGTGGAATCGTTCGAAAGCTAGTTGAATTTGTCGTGCAGATTCTTTTTTGTCAATGTCTTGTTCTTCTGGTTGAGCGTTTTTATCTTCAGTGGGTGATTGTGGTAACTCTACGGAGGTGTACTTACTGATTGTATTATAAAGTAAGGCTAAGGGGTTATTCGACGCAGTTGTCAATAATGCCAAGGTTTGTTTTAGCTCGTCAGCATTGGATACACTGGCTATTTTGATATGAGAAATAAAATCACGCCAATAATTAATATAGTCATTTTGGTATCTTTGTTTTAAATCTCGACTAATACGATACATTTCTGAGGCACTAGGAGATGCACCAGCAACCCCTTCGTATGCTTTAAGTGCTTCTTTTATAATTGGTGAGTCGACAGATAAATCTAATTCATTAAACCCAGAAGGTGTATACAAATAAGGTACCATGTAGCCTGCATAGTTTGGTGAAAAAGACATCAGACTTTGAAAGTTACTACCGAGCTCCTGGCGGATATCAATGCGTTTTGAATAAGTTGCTGAATTGAGAATATGCTGATACAGCAGGGTTTCGACCCCAGTTTGACTGATCACTTTTTTTGCCAAGTGTTCCAGTCCTAAATTTGCTTTCATAGGGACGAGACCTTGAGCAAAGACATCATCAAGTAGCATTTCTAATTGGGTAATATTGACACTGTCAGCCTCACCCTGTTCTTCCAAAGTAGTAATAAAGTATTTCTTGAGCGCAGCGATATTACTTCGATCAACATTAAATAGTAAACGATAGTTGTTTAATAAAGATAATGTTTTGGCTTGGTCTTCTAAGTTCACATAGACAAACAAATCTTTTTCCAATGTATTTTCCATTGAAGGGATCAGGACTCTTTGCAACTCGTCGTAATATGCGGTTCGTACGTCATGCACAATACTTGAAGTCGGCATGAAGGGTAATGTATACCAAGGCTTGGGCTCTAGATAGAGTGTATAAATTCGGTTGAGAGAATATAGGTTGGGTATGTTATCAGCCATGCTTTCAATATTGTAAGGTTGTGCAGAAATTGCTTCTTTATATCGTTCAAGCATGGAGTCTGCTTTTGTTTCTATTTTACTTTGATAATCGAAATCTAGTTTTATGTCGATGAGAACAAAAGAAAACAAACTCAACCAAAACAGGGTATAGGCCGTTTGCATCGCCAGTAGTAAATTTTCTTTACGTCGGTTGACGCCTACAAGCTCATGTTCGTTGATGATGGTATGTGTCATCAAATATTGAGCAAATAAAGTTTGTTGTACAGGGATCTGTTGATGTTGCTGAAATTGCTCATAACCCAAGTTTTGATTTACAACATTCGCTAAGACGTCATGTTGTTTTTGAATAGCGCCACTATGCGTGAAATAGAAACCTCTAAAGTTGAGACCATCTTGTAATTGTTCACCACGATATAAACGATATAGGAACTCCCATAGACTTTCTTTAAGTAAAGCGAATTGGTATGGAGCAGAACAAATCGCATTACGATAATCTTGATTTAACTGGGACACTAGTGCAGCGCTCATATTTGAGAGTAATTGGGTAATAAGGTTATCGTATTCTGTATTAAACCAATCTGCTTCAATCCCGCCATGTTTCAATATTGGTGAGGTCGCACCAAATACGTCATTCCTTTTTGCTTCATCAAACCCTGAGAAGAATTGGCAGAAGTCGTTGATTTGTCCCATTTGGGTAATAATATTATAAATAGGAAGATTCAAGCCAAAAACACGATTGAACCCCTTAATCTGTGACTTGATCTGATCGGCCTTTTGCGTAATTGTTTCTGTTGATTCTAAGAACTCTTTTACGTCTGTCGTCAGTATAATACCATTGATAGCTTGACGTGGACGCCATTTATTTAGGTTTTGACATAGTGTTTTAACATAAGAGGTATGCTGTTCTTCCCCTAAGCTCACCGAGATAAGAATGGAATGCTCACTGAGCCAAAATAAAATTGGGAATTCAATATCATTGCCAAAATCATCAACTTTATAGGCTTCATAGCCCATTTGTGTAATGGTACTTTTGTCTTTTATTGGGTTATCACTGAGCAGAATGTAAAAGGGAAGATCGTAGCGACTAGACAGGCGTTTTTTTCTTTTTTGGATGCTTAGCATTGATTTAAAATGCTTTGTTAATAACATACAGCGCTTGTTAATCACTGCTTTTTCTTGATCAGGTGTTTTAGGTTGTGACTTTCTTTTTGAGAGTAGCCAATAAAGAAATAAACCCAATACCAAAGAAGTCAATAAGGTTATCAAAACACCAGCTAAAATATGGGTAGGGTAAGCGAACCTCCAGGTTAATAGTCCACCTAATGCACAAATTGTTGCGACAAAAAGGAATGTCCAAAGTAGGGTGCTTAGCTTGCTATTCTGTGATTGAGATGAGTTTGATTCTACCATTGCTAAGGAGCCTCTGAAGTATTCTTGGTATCACTTGTTGTTTTGCTTTGTACTATGATTGCTTTGATTGAATCTTTGTCGTAGTACCAGTCTTTGATCTCTTCTGCTTGACGAGGAGAATCGCTGCGTATAATGACACGATAGTAAGAACGTACCTGTTCTATGGAAGGCATGTACGCTGACGGCGATAAGCTTTTGATGAATGAGTTGGCATTTTTTTGTGAAGAAAATGTTGCTAGTTGGACTAACCAACCAGACTTACTGGTTTTAATACTTGGCGGTGGTATAGCGTCTATCATTTCGACTTTACTTGCTTTTTTTGGTGGAGCTATAAGGTCGTCATCTTGGCTGATAAATACAATATCTTTTACCTCTCCAGATAAAATATATCGGTCGCTAAATGATGGTAGAGTGGCAAAATCTCGAGCTCTGGGAGGAAGAGTCTCTTTATACCAAAAATGAGTGAGGCCGATACTCAACGCAATTAAAGTACTGAAAAATAAAGTAGTTAATAGATAATGTTTACGCCGAATCGGTTTGCGTGCTTTTGGCTGCTTTACTCGAGTTCGACAATGAATACTGTTACTAGTGCGATATTGAGCAATGACTTGTTCAAGTTGATGGGTGAAAATTTTGAGTTGTTCGCTACCCGTTTCTCGATATTGACCTTTGAAACCAATGTTCAGAAATATATAAATAACTTCCAGTAAATCGATTAGTTTATGAGGCTGACGTATTGCTTTTTCTGCAACGGTAAAAAATAGCTCACCGCCATTACGCATGCCGAATAACTCACTGAGTAGAGTCTTATTTTCCCAACAGCGTTTTTCTCCCCATTCGCTATAAATAATGAGTTCGTCTAATACGACAGCGTATAAAAAGCATAGCTTATCAATGACGGCTACAGGGTAAGTGAGTTCTGAACCTTTGGCCTTGATATCATTGATACTGTTGGCGAGTTGATGCCTCAGAGTTGTCACATCTTGTGGTTCGGGAAGGGTCGATACCTTCAGTGTTGTGGCAAGTAATTCGCTACTAATGTTGAGTAATTGATTCTCTGCCTTATTGAAGCCATTGAGAAAGTTATGTTGATTTTTGGACGCATTGACAGGCGTCCAAGATGAAGTGCTATCTTCATTAACCTTTTCTGTAAATTCAGACTTGTCAGTGTTCCAAACTAAGGTTTCTTCGTCTAAGTAATCCATGGCATTACCTCAACGCATATAGCATAACGTCTAGTTCGTTTATGCGAGTGTCAACATGCAAAGCAATAGCATCACGATTCTCTAACATCTCTAACCACATTCTATCTGAAGTGTCGACCTCAAAATAAGCTACGCCTTGCATTGGTTTGAGTTCACTTGGTGCGACAGGAAGGGGAGCAAGTTTGATACCTGATAAGCTGTTTCGCACCAGTTCAACTATTCTTGCATTGTTGCCTAACTTGGCAGCAATTGGAAATAGTTCATTTAGCTCTGAGCTACTAATATTGGATTTAACTGCCAGAACAAATCGACGATTTGATACGCTGGCAGTATCTTTGATGAGTGTTCTTAACAAGCGGCGTCTTTCAAACAATGAAGAATCCCAACTAAATTCTACAACAGAATCTTGTTGAACCATTGTTAGCATATTTCGAAGGTTTGCAAACAGAGGATTAAAGCTCTCATACAGTTTTTGGTATTGCAGACTACTACAAGATTCTGGTATCGCAGGTGTTAAAGCCATAATCTGAGCCTCAAATTTCCTCAGTTCTAAGTAAATCTCATGAGTTTGAAACTTCGGGTTGTTAATCGTGAGATCGAACCAAGGTAGCCATGTATTTAATGTTTGTAACCATAAATAATCCTGCATCATTGACTGCGGGCTCTTTTGACCTTGTCCTGCTTCAATACGCTTAAGTAAACTATTGGCTCTGTTTGCAGATAGTGCGTGTATCTCCTTCATTCTTTCAACCAATAACATGGATGCTCCATAATGAAGGCATGCAGGAATGAAAGATCGATCCAGAACCACTTCGCCAGATTCAATACATTCCAGTATTTTTGCAATTGGTATAAGAGTAAATCCAGAGGTATCTTCGCCTTCAATTTTTATTGAAACATTTAATTGGGCAACATCTATTTCAACACTAGCATTCTCAGACGTTGAGGTATCAAATACATTTATTGATTGAGTTATGTACCGACTTTGTTCTGATTCATCATGGCCGTAATCGTTGTTCCCTTGTAGAGAAATTGGCAATGCTAAATAAGCAATTGTTTCAATAGTTCCTTGAGGTATGTCCCGTGCAATTTCTTCTTTGAGGTCAAATTGTGTTCCGTCCGGAAAAACACCTGATGAAGAAGATACTGATAGCTTACCAATTTTGAGCAAACTATGATTAATGGTTAACTCAGTCACACCATAAAAAGGAGAAAATCCTGCCAGTGTCTCAATGTTTTGGCGGATGTAGTTTTGAACATAACGATCCTGCTGCTGAAAATGCTGTGGGGCAATAAACATGCCTTCTTGCCATACCACTTTTTTGAATGCGTCCACGTAATTCCCTCAAATATGATTAAAACAGTTTCCACCAGGGTGAGTCTGGCTTGATCACTTCTAATTTGGTTTTATCGCCTGAAATGCTCAATTGTAGATACTCATCAGAATTTTGGGGTAGCACTGAAACCGACTTAGGCTCACTGTTTTGATAGTCGATGAATTCGACTAATATTGCTACATACTGAGTCTGGCTATTGATATCTAGAGTGAGCTTGACGTCGCTGCCCGGGATAACCACGGGTAATATTTGCTTGGATATTAGATTAGCACTAAGTAATTGAACATCATTACTATACAAATCTATAAATGGTTGTTGCTTAAACATTTGTGCATCAGTCAATTGATATAACCTTACTACTACGGGATTCGAGGTGTTCGATTCGGACGGGTTAGTAGATTTATCAGACTGTATTGCTAATGAGTATTGTGTAACTACGGGCGTTGGATCTGATGAGCATCCAAGCAGAAATAAGGCCCAAACAAAACACCACTTAGCCATTACTTTTCCTCTCTATTTTTTTGCATGTTTTCCATAAAGAGGGCTTTAAATTGGCGTCTAAAATCACCATTTTCTTGGCGATGTTGGAAGTGTTTCCGATAGATTCTCCAGTACTTCTTCTCTTTACTTGTAAAAAGCCCACCAGAAATATAATCATTAAATTGTCTTTCTAACTGGCTGGGTGCAAACTCATTCAAAAACTGGTCAACGGTTTGATCAAGCGCTTTAAATAGAACTTCATGATGTAACGCCGGGTTGGCTAAGTATTTTTGGTTTTTCTCAGTTATCGATAGTATTTTTTCCAATGAAGTCTCTATTGGGGTGTCAGTTTTTGAACTGACTGGCAGTAATTCAGAACCATTCGCTTGATGAACTATGGTAGAGTCGGAGCTGTCATCTTCAATATGTTGAGAGATGAGTTCATCATCTAAGTCTTTGAATGGATCTGCAGCAAAAGGGTCGTCACTAAGCACACTTTCTTGAGCAAAGTTATTTGCTTTTTCATTCAATATTGACGGCGGGTTCTCTTCAAGAAAGTCAGTTTCATCATTATCAAGTTGTAGTGAAAAAGGTTCAGAAAACAATGGTTCGTCCTCGATTGTTTCTTTAGGTTGCTTAGATGAAACTAAAGTGGAAACCAGCATGGTATAACGTTCTACTTTGAGAATATCTCCATCATTGAGAGGATACTCTTTTTCCTTCACCATGGTCTTATCGTTGAGTGAAATTGAATTCTGACCAGTACTTTTTACACAGTAACCACTGTCTGTATAACGAACACTACCATGGACTCTTGAAATACGCTTGCTTTGGTCTGGCAAGGATATGTCACATGAAGAAGAACGCCCAAAATCGCCCCCTGTTTCAGGTAGGTACACGACTCTAGAAGTGACTACCTCATCAGAGGGTACAGAGATCAAATGAATACTAATGGTCATTTGTTTACCCCTCACATTTTAAAATTGCTGAATTAAATACCGCTAAAAATCCTGAATATTTTTTGAGAAAATATTTGGAGAAATAGACTCCCATAGGCTTTGAGTCCTTGAGTTGAGATTGAAAGAAATCCAGAGGGAGAGTGGCTGTTTCCAACTCTCGCTGAAACACTTTTTCATCTTCTAATACTACGTCTATTTCTCTTTGTTTCAGTAGTTTTAATAGTACTTTAGCATCTCTAGGTTGTTTAACGACATTAAAGCCATTACGTTTTAGCCAAAACCATTTACTGGACCCAAATTTGGCTGAAAAATTGAGGTTTACTTTGGTGAGTTCGTTAATAATTGGCTTAATTCCTCGCCCAAAATACCAACGTAGTTCCTGTTGGGCTATAGCCGTTGATAGTGTTGCATACTCATCACGCTCAGCAGTTTGTGTTGCTATAAAAAATCCGTGTTGTAGCCCGCTTTGGACTCGTAACTGTGCATCAGCCCAAGAGGTCATCGTAATCTGATAAGGTTGCCCCATACTATTTAAAGCACATTTGACCTTGTCGAGTGCTAATCCTTGCATTTCCTCATTGATATAGCCTTGATAAGGTGGCCAGTTCTGTGTGGTTAACTGCAGGCGAGCAGGACCAAATACCGGCTGCGCCGATACAGCAGTGATAAGAGTAGTACTGAGTGAAAATAGTATGAATAAAGTAAAATACTGCATAGTTTTTTTCATTCATTTCCTCCAATTAGTTCGGAGATTTTTAAAATTGAAACGGGTGGATAATAGTCAAGTTTCTGAGCAGCCCCCACGTTGACTATGTACGAGTATTGAGTCAAGGATTCGATTGGAATTTCACTAGCAGGGAATTGTCCTGTTAGGATTTGTTCTGCTTTATAACCTGCAAATTGACCTGCATTATAGTAACGACTGACGATACCAAAGAGAGCGTCATTATTTCTTATCGGTGACTCTGTAGCTGAAAAAGTGGCAATACCGTGTTGATGGAGGTTATCTACGATGTTTTTACCCTGGCTGATAATGTACGAATCGGGCGGTAGGTAGGCCAATTGTACGCCATCTTCTTGCATCATGTTTACGACTTTATCTATTGAATCGGAATCTGGTTTATCATTTCGTGTTCGAAGAGGGTATAGGAATACATCTTTTTTGAATTCTGACGAGAGTGCTTGAATATTTCGTGCCGTTACCACTGAGTTATTTTCCAAAGGGTTGAATATGATGCCGATAGTTTCTAGTCCTGTTAGTTGGCTAATTGCTTTCAATTGAACATTGTGAGGAACGATATGGCTAACACCTGTAAAATTACGATGGGGGCCTTGAAGAGAGTTAACAATCTTTGACCCAACGGGATCTGTTACAATACTAAAGACGACAGGTGTATTGCTCTGTTCTCTAAAAGAACTTGGGTAGTTTTCAGTACCGAGCAAACCTAGTGTAATTGTTGTACCAAAGGTATAGATTAAATCTGGGCTTAATCTATCAGCACTTTTTAAGTGATTTGCTAATAATGTCTTATCTCGCTTTGCATCCAAAATGGTATAGTGGGCTGGTATTTTGTCTGATAGGTAATCCATGAACCCTCGCTCGGCGTCAGTGATTCCTCTCCAAAGCACCATGACAATATGTTTATCGTCTTTTGATGGTTCTGCTGGTGCTTCAAACGGCAGGATAGCCAGTATAGCTAAAAGTAAAATTCTCATTCCACTACCTCCATTTGTTTTTTGTCTTGACGGACGAAGATGTTGTAACAACTCAGAAAAAATATAGAGCTTATAAGTAACGTAACACCGAACAGCATAATGGTGCTTTGAAAACCTAAAATGCTTAGGCATAAGCCCGCTAAAATAGGCCCGGAAATATTCCCGATTCGTTCGATTAACCGGAATATACCGATTGTTTTCCCTTTATCTAAATTGGACTCACCTAAAAGCTCTATAACAAGTGGCACTTGAGGTGAAACTCCAACTCCGTGAGCGATACCAACTAAAATTACAATCAAGAGTAAGCCAAGAGAGCCCGGGAATACAACGATGCTGATCAGTGCAACTGCCGACAAAATACCACCAACAAAGATGAAGGTGATTTTGTTGTTCCACCTATCTATCAATATGGCTGAAAGCGGAGCAAAAAATACAATTGCTAAGCCGTATGTCATCATAATGCGTCCTGATACGGCGTTATTTTCTCCAAGAGATTGCAGGTAAACAGGACATATATAGTATAAAAAGCCAGTTAAGATAATTTTAGCAGGTATAGCACTGAAGAAGGCAATAAGAGCAAAGTATTTATTAGTCAGTAGTTTTTTAAAGTCAGATAGCTTGACAGGTCTACTTGTAGAATTAGGCTTACTGCGGTCGAATACGCTAAAAACAAGTATCACTCCTACCATGGCTAAAATTGATGCTAACGCAAATGTCATTGAATAACCAAGCTTGTCAGCTAAAATTCCACCGATAGCAGCACCGCACAGTGATCCAGAGAAAAATGCCGAAGAAAATGTCGACATCCCTTTGGTCCTATTATGAGAAGCAGTTGTATCAGTGATATACCCTTGAGCTGAGATAAACACAATGCCATAGCCGATAGCTGTGATTATTCTGGTAATGAGCAAGATTTCTAAGTTTGGGCTTACCGCCGTTGCAATTAGGCCTCCAGAAATAATCATTCCGCCTACAATAAGTGACTTTCGTCTACCAACTTTATCAGACCAATGCCCTGCAAAAGGTAAAGAGATTGCCCAGAAAAGCATGAAGAGAGAAATAGATATACCAGTAACTAGCTCTTTAGGTATCAGATGAAATACACTCGGTATGTTATTAACAAAATCTGGGAAAAAAGCCAGCGATGTTGCTTCAGCAAATATCAATATGAATAGTGGTAATCTAACAAAACGATAATCCTGAATATTTTTACTTGAAAACGTTTTTTCATCGAACGTTCTTTGTACTAACTGATTCAGTTTGTTTAATAATATGCTGAGCTCATCATTTGACTGGACACGAACGAGATGCGGATGTTGATGACCTTCATCGATATTGATTAGCTGCTTTATTTGTTTCCATGGTTTAATAATCATCGCGTTACAGACAAACAAAATGATTTCGATAACAAACAGGCCAGACGCTATTAGGACCGTCAACATGTCCATAATACTATCTTTAATCATTTGTGGAATGATATTAGTATCTGCCATCATTTGGAGCTGAATTGTACCTGTATTACCTATTGGGATAGACAACAGACTTGCATCTTCGTAGTTTGGAAAAACATCCGGATATTGATAGATAGCATCCATTTCCTTTTCGATACGAATAGACAATAGCTCTGGATGATTGCTTATATAGGAAGAAAACTCTTGTTCCAAACCCGTTAATCTGCCTAGAGGTATACCTTTTTCAACTAAGCGACTAACCATGGTAGATAGAGTATCCCCAATAAGGTTAGACTTTTGTTCTAACTGCTCTTGATATATGGCAGAAAACATGGTTAATGATTGATGCGAACTACCAAGATTTGAAGCGACAGTTAAAAGGATCGCCAAAATAATGATTAGTAGTGGGAAGTATTTGGCTCGAATACGCTCCCAACCTGATCGAGCTTTATTGAGTATAATAAGATCCTTTATTGACCGAAGGATTTGTCTGTCAGGTAAGTCTTCAACATTGGTTAGGTCTGTTGCCGATTGAATTTTACTTAGTAGGAAGTCAAGTAAGGCATTAAGTATTAAATACCCTAAAACTGAAGCAACTAAGACCCATAATAAGGTGTATAGAATCTGCTGAGAAAGTAAACTACTTTTTATTTCATCTAAGTAATGTGGGGAGTAATAGAGTCTTAGCTCTCCTTCTTTAACATTAAATGTATTAGTAATGTCCGAAGTGATCAGTCGGTCAGAGTCAAATTTAGCAACGCCGGTCGAAAACAATACCTCACCATCATTGTTGACCACTTGTATATTGTTAATCCCATCAACCAGTTCAGAGCGCCTTTCTATAAGGGCTTGAATATTTGAAATGGAAGACAAGGGTAACCCAAGCCCCATGGTTTGACGGATATCATTATCTGTTTCGTCTACCACTACTTGGAAGGTCGAGTCACTAGTTTGAGTCAGCCTTTTATCAAAGTTGAGATAGTTTAACGTTGTATTTAGGCCATTAGAGAACAGCAAGACAACGACGATAGCAAAAATCAATTTGAATCGTAGAGAGATAAATCGTTTTGAGCTATTTATATATCCAGTATCCATCTTGCTGTTCAATCTCATACCTATTGAATGGTTAACTCAAAACCTGTTGCATTGTTTGCCGCTATGACCGACACCTGAGAAATAGGTTGTTGTAAACTAAGCCTATTAATACATTCTTCCGCGAGTTTTGGCATTAAGGAGCGGTTTATGATCTGTTCAACAGCCCGTCCACCTGTGGTTGGGTCAGTATTTTTGGCAACAACATAGTTAATAAACCCTTTATCCCATGTAAAAGAAGCCTGATATTGCTCGGCTAATTTTTTCTTTATCCGGTTTAGAGATATCTCTGTGATTTTAGATAACTCGTCATCGTTGAGTGGGTAATAGGGGACAATGGTAGTCCGACCTAAGAATGCAGGCTTAAAATAGTGTTGCAGGTCTGGGCGTATAGCTTCGAGCAACTCGTCGTTATTTAAGCGTTCGCTATTGTTGGCACATACATCGCAAATTGCTTGATCAGCGGCGTTGGACGTCATAATGATAATGGTATTTTTGAAGTCAACGGTGCGGCCTTCACTGTCTTTGATATGTCCCTTATCAAAAATCTGATAAAACAAGTCGTGCACTCCTGGGTGAGCTTTCTCCATTTCATCCAGTAGAAGTACAGAATATGGATTACGACGAATAGCTTCTGTTAAAACACCACCTTCGCCAAAGCCAACGTAACCTGCGGGTGAACCGAGGAGCATAGATATCTTATGTTCTTCCTTAAACTCAGTCATATTGATTACTGTCAGATCACTGTTACCACCGTATAACTGCTCAGCAAGAGCCATAGCGGTTTCTGTTTTACCAACCCCACTTGGACCACACATTAGAAATACGCCAATAGGTTTACGATTATCTGTTAACCCTGCACGTGATATACGAATCGCTTTAGCTAGTTCCTGTTTGGCAACATTCTGTCCAATAACGCGTTTGTCGAGTTCTTCTTCTAAAGACAAAAGGCGGGCTATTTCATCACTCATCATGTTACCAACTGGAATTCCTGTCCAATTAGCAATCACTTGAGCGATTGTATTGTCATCAACCATTGCATTAACAAGAGGTTCATCTCCTTGCAATGCCGTGAGTTTATCGATCAATTGATTGAGTTTATCTTGTTGTGCTTTATCGATTTTTTCACTAGCTTGAGCATCACTGATTCCTTGCTGGAGTTGCTTAATGTCGTTAACAATCTCAACTTCTTGTTTCCATCTTGACTGGTAATCGGTTAATTTTTTTTCATTAGCCGTAATCTGTAAGATCAGTTGCTCTATTTCGTCTTCAGCGGCTCCAAATAGAGCATTTTCTTTTTCGAGAGCAGTTCTTTCATTATTTTGGTAACGAATATTTTGCTCAAGGGATTCGATAATTTCTGGCTTTGCCCCCTGTGTTAAAGCAATACGTGCACTAGCCGTATCTAAAAGACTGATGGCTTTATCTGGGAGCTGACGGCTAGGTAGATAACGAATGGATAAATGGACGGCAGCAGCAATCGCTGATTCAGCGATAAAGGCACCATGGTGTTCCTGCAAAGATGCAGCAATCCCTCTAAGCATTTGTTTCGCATCTTCTGCATTTGGTTCTTCAATGGACACGACTTGAAAGCGTCTTGTGAGAGCTGGGTCTTTTTCAAAATATTTTTTATACTCAGCCCAAGTGGTTGCGGCAATTGTCTTAAACTCTCCACGAGCTAATGCAGGTTTAAGTAAATTTGCCGCATCATTTTGACCAGCGGTGCCACCTGCACCAATTAGGGTGTGAGCTTCATCGATAAACACGATAATAGGGACTTCGCTATTTTTCACTTCATTAATGACATCTTTTAGACGGTTTTCAAATTCACCTTTAACACTCGCTCCAGCCTGGATCAGTCCTAGATCTAAAGAGTGAATTTGTACACCTTGAAGCGCCCCAGGAACTTCATTTTCAGCGATTCTTAGAGCTAAACCTTCAACAACCGCAGTTTTTCCAACGCCAGGTTCCCCGACCATAATTGGATTGTTTTGTCTTTTTCTGCAAAGAATATCTATGGCTTTGCGAACTTCGGCATTACGACCAGATATGGGATCAATTTTACCATCTAAAGCTTGCTGGGTAAGGTTGGTTGTGTATTTACTTAGAGCATCATTACCGATAGGAGAGGTAGCGCTACCACCAGTACTTTGGGGGCTATTTTTCGCTTTGGTGACAGTTGCTTTGTTGGTGAGTCCTTGCAGTGATTCTAAAGAAACATTTTGCAGACTTTCGAGTTGAAGTGTGTTCATACCGAGTACATTTTGCTGCAGTAGTGCCTGGATAAGATGCAGACTGATAATCTCACCATGACCATAATTGACAGAAGCAATCATCCAAGCATCTTTGACAATTTCTGTAAGTGCTTGGCTTAGGGTTGGTTGGCTTTCATTTCCTTTAGGCAAGCGAGAAATTTTAGAAGATAACTCGTTTATCAAATTATCTTGGGATAAGTTTTGTGACTGGATAAGATTAGCTAGGTGCTTGTCTTGTTGAGAGAGAAGCTGTAATAACCAGTGTTCTATCTCAATTGAAGGGACATTTTGATTCATGGCTGCGCCGGCTGAAACTTCAAGTGCTTGTTTCAACTCAGGTGACAGTTTAGCGACTAAATTTGTTAGTGTAACTTGTGTCATACCGTTTTCCTTGTATCTCAAAGGCAGTTAATACCTAGCTCATCGTTTATCCTGAAGTGGTTTACTTCAGAAGAATACTTACTATTTGTTGAGGTTTTCTTTCTGGCGCAAGGCAGTCCACTTCACCCAATTTCGCCGCATTGTATTTGTTACTAGAGAGCCTTGGTCGATTTAAATATTCTCGCTTAACATTAAGGTAAACAGAGGTTGGGGTATTATCGCCAAGATAATGTTGGATAAGTTCTTTCATATGCTTTGCGAGTAATGGATCAGATTGTATTGTGACAAGCTCGCTTTCTGTTTTAGGGGTGATATACACCAGAAGGTGGCTAAAATGCGTTAAGCATGTTTTTCCGAGTAAAAAACCATGGCCCACTCGACTATTAAAATGCGCATCTTTGCCTATCCGAGTTAAAGAGTCATAAGGTAATTGGCGTCTTTCATTTACCTTTGTTGAGACGTTTACGTCAAAAGAAAAATAATCATTAAGTATCTGCGAAAGCGTACTTAAGTTTCTTTGTCCTTGATTGAGAAGCATCGAGTATTGGAAGTACTTCGCATGTGCTTTGCTTAGTGCTGCAAGATTGTTGAGTAATGATGTTTTGTCGGGCTGAATTTCATTTTGAACCACTAGCCAAGCTCGTGCTTCTAAATGACTAATTAATTCAAAATAGCGTTGATTGAATACATCAAGGAAATTTTTTAAAGCGTGCTCATCTCGATGGAGAGCGGATAGCAGCTCTTCATAAATGTAATTTGGAATGACACCTTTTACTCCAGATAAAGCCTGTTTTGCTAGCCGAAGCTTAAAGCGATTGTTTTTTAGCGAAAAGTATTGAATCTCACTAGCATCACCTGTAGGCATAGCCTCAGCTTTTAATTCAAGCTTAACTCTAGTTGGACTCTGATTTATCCAGTGTGTTAGCAGTCTCATCGCTTGAGCGAAGTCATATTGTTGCGGGTATTGGCTTAGATCGCTTATCAAAGACATAGAATTCCCAGTTAGCAATTACATTGCTAACTGACTCCCATGTATTTTAGGGTAGCGTTTAGCGATGCCATCCCTACCATAAATTTTTACAGATAGTTGAATATACCTGTCGAAGCTACAAAACTGTTGGAAAAAACGATTGAGTACATCGCTAAAAGCAAGAAAGCCGTTTTGTGTATCAAGTGTCAATTCGATTTCACTCCCAGGTGAAAATACATTTTTCCCCATAATGCGTATCGCGGAAACCTGCGACTTAACAGACACATGATGAATTGTTTGGACTTCTTCTGCTGCTACTTGCTCTCTACTACATAGCAGCAGCATCTGCTTGAACTTCTCGGTAGGGTTTTCAGCGTGTAACAAAGATGAAAAGTTACCATTTAAAAGGCCGACGAACTGCCAATGAAGGTTTAAATTCTGCTCTCGCTCAATCGGTGCAGTTGGTGGGTATATGGCGGTGAAAGTACCGAGTACATCTATATTCTCTGAACATTCCATTTCTCCGTCAATACCGCAAGATTGTTTTCCATTTGTACAGAGTAGGTTAGTACCGTATAACTTACTAAATTCCAATTCGTGAGTAGGCTTTAGGCTAATGGCAAGCCTAAATTGCCCAGATAAATTTCTGGCACTTTGCCAGTAGTCAGTGGTGGGGTCAGATTGGTAACTATCTCGAAATAGTGGTGTTAAAGGTTTTTCTCCTTGCGGTGTTATTTCAAACACACTTTTTACTTCAACAATTTCTATGTCACTATCACTGTGAGCATCTGCATTGACAGGTATGGTAAGGCATCGTTGATCATAGCTTGTTGGCTCGCCAGTTTGTTCAAATAGATTGACAGCAGGGATTACATCGAGTTTAAAGACGTGATTGTCGAACAATCTCATGAACTCTGCTGGAATCGCATTCATAAATAAATTGATCTTAATTTCAGAACTGTCAATTTTTTTTGCAGCTTGACCAAAATCTTTCAGACGAAAAAATTGACGTTTTTCTTTGAAGAAAAAAAACTCACTGATGAGCTGGAAGCCAGAAAATTGATTCCCTTTTTGTGGTAAGAAGAGAAATTTAAGATCGCTAATACGACTTTTCAATTTATCTGCTAATAACACTATATGTTTCTCGCAGCTTATATCTGAAATTGATATTGCTTTTGTTTGGCCGAGTAGTAACTCAATGATAGAGTCAGCATTATTTTCGAACCCTTGTACGAATAAATCTAAATCTTGATGGTTTAGCTGTGAGAAACGAATGCTTGGGTCACCTGTTGAAAGTGAAAGCTGAATGACCGCAGTTGATTGTTCTGTTCCTGCTGGCCGATTAAACTTGAAAGGAGCGCTCGAAGCCGTAGTATCAACTAACCTAAAAGGTGCAGTTTCTAAAGTATCTACTGTAGTGAATTGACACATTCTACCTTTGGCATCAGAGGTAAAATGAGATCCTTTTGGAATAATTGTCGATTCAGGTGAGTCACCTTGCGGAGACAAATGTATGTAGGCAACGCTGGGTATGGTTTGAGTATAACTTGGGTAGATAACATTAAGTAATCCTTCGACCACTTCAGGCAATTGTTCAGAGAGTTGTTTTTCTATAGTTGCGTTTAAAAGAGCGACACCATCTAGAAGACGCGCAAGGCTTGGGTCTTCAATCTGTCCTTGATGAATATTAAGTCGTTCTGCATGCTCGGGATGTTGTTGACCAAACTGCCCGAGTGCCCGGCGTACAAATGTTAGCTCTTGTTCAAAATAACGCATTAAAGGATCAGTCATAGCTATCCTCCATCATTATAGTGGTTAGATCGTTAAGAGAAATTTTGGAGTCAAAGATCAGTTCTTGCTCTCCTTTCGACGTATTGGCTCTGGCAATAATATTAAATACTAATGCGTTTTCATTATCGTTACGTTCTAAAAGTTCGACCATGACCTGCGAAAGACGGGGCTCAAAGTGACGAATATAACTCTCTAAGCGAATCGAAAGTTGTGCTTGATCCAGGCTAGCACTGAGTAACTGTACGTCCTCAATTCCAAAACGTAGGTTGGAGCGCTGTAGTTGAATGAATCTATCATCGATATTCAATAGCGGTGACTCTGACTCAAGTAGTTTGATTAAATGATATTTTATATCGTCTATCTCTTCTTTCTGAGCGTATCCTTTTGTTTCTATAAATGCTTTCCAAAACCCCACTAGGCCACCTCATCTAGCTCTGTGGTGAGTATGACTTCACCAGTAAAGTGGTCGTATTGATATTGAGGTGCGATCCTCAATGTGCAGACAAAGCTCCCAGGTTGAGCCTCTGATTCAGCCACAGATATCTTGGCGAAGCTAAGCGGGTATTTTGCAAGTGTCTCTTCGTTAGCATAGGTTACATTACTGGAGAACTTTTCAATCCATTGAGTTAAAAAAAGCTCGCATTCAGATGCTGTATTAAAGCTTCCCAGCATTTCACGTACTTGTACTTTTAGGTAATGAGCAATACGACAAGACATTAGGCTGGTTTGGATCTGGGTTAAAACCTTGTCATTATCGGATTTTCCGCTTTGCCATATAGAGTTATTACCATTGAAAAAATATTTATCAGTTAGAGGGCTTTTAGTTAGGGGAATAAAACCATGTTGAGCATAAAATGTTGATATTTTACCAAATAATACCACATTGGTTTGAGGTTCACGGATAAACAAGCATTCATGTTCGTCAATATTGATTACTGCACCTTGAGATTTGTCATTCCAGCGAGATTTGAGAAAGCCAAACCAATTAACTCTATGGTATTCACGCATAATAGTTGAAATAAAAGCAAAACCTGCATTCCCCCACAGCCCGGTTCCAAGTTCATTGTAAATAAAGCCTACTTTTGTATTTTGGTATCGATACCGCATACGTATTGATGGCATAACAAACCCAACAAAACGACAGCTCTGCTTGTTACGAAGTGATTGCCATGCTTGAAAATCTGGGCCCGAAATGATTTTTTCAATCCTGCTTATGTCAGAAATCCAATCGGCACCAGATTCAACAAAAAACTTATCATTTGTTGAGAAAATCATGGGACATAATGTGGACTCGCCAAGTTTACTGATTAATTCGACGGTAAATAAATCGTCATAGTCAGCATCAAAATCCATATCGACATTGACAGGGTGGGTAAATAAAATACAACCAAATGGATGGCCACCCAAAGTATTAAGCTCTTTGTTGCCAATTTTGTTAAATAGATTCGATGCTTTAATATTATATGCTTGATTGACATCAGCAGAGACTTCTTTCCACTGCATATCAAGTACTTTAACTCGAACGCGTTGATTATTTACAGGTAAACTTGCTAATCCCTGCAAGCCTAACCAACTACTGTGAAGTTGTTCAAAGTCTTTGTGATGTATAATATTGTCCATTTGATGAGACAGTTTTTTATCTAAGAAAGCGATCAATTTAGCTATGAAATTGATTAGAGAAGGTTTGTCGGCTAAAGCATCTGAGTTTATTTCAGACAACATAGAGAGCGCCTCTTTGAGAAAGTCGCTGTTTGTGCTGTCTAGTTTCGAAAACTGTTGCTGCCAATCAATATTGAAATTTACTCGCATACTACCCTTAGAACTAAATCAAAAAATGAATTAAGGCCGGGATTAGCCGGCCTCAGATTCGATTAGCCTGGGATTTTGGCAACCATGCGTACCGACGTTGTCAGTTCTTCTAATTGTAACCAAGGTCTCAGGTGAGCAACCGCAGAATATGAACCAGGACGACCTGGTTGTTCAACAACCTCGATTCTTGATTCACACAGCGGTGTTTTAGCTCGTTGCTCATTACCAATCGCACCAGCATTGGTATATTGGTCTATCCAAAGTTGCAGCTCTCGCTGTATGTCAGGTGCTTCTAAGTTCGAGCCTAGCTTATCTCGTCCCATGACTTTTAAATAATGCGCAATACGACTACTAGCCATGATATAGGGTAGGCGAGCAGAAATTGAAGCATTTGCAGTTGCATCGGGATCGGTATAAGTTTTCGGTTTTTGTGCCGTTTGACCACCGATAAAAACACCATAATTTGAGTTTTTATAGTGCACAAGAGGCAAGAAGCCTAAGTCACTGAGTTCTTTTTCTCGTTCATCAGTCAGGTTGACTTCGGTTGGGCATTGCTGAACAAGATCTCCTGCTTCGGTTTTGTAGGTAAGGTTAGGAAGATTCTCGACTTTACCGCCGTTATCTAATCCTCTGATTGATGTACACCAACCCGATGCCGTATATGCTTGAGTCATCTTAAGTCCAAGTTCATACGAGGCATTAGACCAAACCAGTTGGTCATTACCCGATGGATTAGGGTTGCCATCCATGTCTGTTCCAAGCTCTTCATAATTAAATAGCTCAGTACCAAGACCTTTTTCACCGTATGGTAAACGCGCCAAAGTTCTTGGTAAAGTTAGGGTAACGTACCTTGCATCATCACTCTCGCGAAATGCATTCCATGCGGCATAGGCTGGCGAATCAAAACCAGCTGCGATGGGTTTACCTTCATCAAATGTTGTGAAATCGTTAAATTCAAACATTTGTGCATTTGCCGCTGCGACAAAGGGAGCGTGGCATGCTGCTGCGACCTCACCCATATAGCGTAGTAGAGCGACATCTTCGTCTTTGGAACTAAATTCATAGTCTCCGATGAAAGTACCGTAAGGTTCGCCACCTGCGGTACCAAACTCACCCTGGTAAACAGCATTAAAAAGTGGGCTACGATCTATTGCTGGTGCGTCTTCAAACTGGTCAAGAAGCTCTTCTTGAGTGAAATCAACCATTTTGATTTTCAAATCACGACCAAGTTCGCTTTCTTTTACTAGCTTTTGTAGACCGCGCCAAGAGCCCTCAAGCTTCTGAAAGTCTTTTTGTTGCATCACTTCAGACAGCTGTTTAGATAACTGCTTGTCGATTTCAGATATTGCATTCTCAATGGTTTTAGTAACATTTTTATCCCATGTTACAGTTCCAGAAAGTGCTTGCTCAGCAAGAACGGAGAAGAGCTCTTTAGTTGTGTCAGCTGGAGTCTGAGTGGTTGCTTCTATTGCTCTATCAAGAAAACTCAGCGAACCCTCGGTGGCTTCAGCTTGTGGTTGGTTTTCAGCTTCTGTGCTCATTATTCACCTCCTTCTTTACTTACACCTAGCTCTTCAGACAATGCAGTGATTGTGTCTGCGCTTTGTAAGACTTCTTTGAGCAACTTTTCGAGATCACGTGATCGGTCTGCTTTGGAAAGAAGCACTTTGAGCTGGTTACGGGTTTCTACAAGTTTTTTGAGAGGTTCTACTTGCTCGACGATAGCCTCAGGTTCAAAGTCTTTCATTGATTTAAACTTTAATCCAGCTTCAAATTGACTGTCATCATCAGCAAGTACGTTATCAACTTTTAGAGACAGTTCAGGGCCTACACGCTTCATTACAGTATCAAAATTGTCTTTATCAACGTTATAAAAGGTGCGATCTTCAACGTCTTCTTTATCTTGTTTATGACCAGAATAATCACCAATTACCCCAACCACAAATGGGAGTTCTTTGGTTTCTACCGCGCCATTAGTTTCCACATCGTAAGTAATACTCACGCGGTTTTTGCTTACACGCTTGTGCTGGGAATTAAGTGCCACCGTGGGCCTCCTTACTTAATTAACTTGCTGTTGAGGTAACTTTAGCTGTAGTTGCATCGAAACCAACTTCTGGTCCTTTTTCGATTTTCCCGCCTTCGCCTTCTATATAATAAGCTTTAGAAATTTCTGTATAGGTTAGAGAGAAAGACTCATTGGGTAAGCTTCCGTCAGAGCCAGCCATATTATAACTAGACATACGAGCAGCGTTCAGAGTTAGGATAAGATATGGATCAGCACCAGAACCTTCTCTATTTGGCTTGGTCATGACTATTTCGATTGTTTTGCCTTCTGCACCTGGCGCATAAAGAAATGTTGTCAGATGTGGAGTCGCACCGTCACATCCACGAGTAACATTAATTTCGCCCAATGCCACCATTCCTTGGTCTGAGTTGTTTGCATTACCGACATCAATACCCACACCACGTACTGCATTCCAAGTTACAGTATCAATAGCAAAAAAGCCGTCTTTACCACCGATTTTTTCTACAGTTGCTGCACCTTTTGGGGTAGTACCATCAATTCTCATGAAAATAGAAGCCATTATGATTTCCTTTACTAATTAGTATGTAATGTTTTACCACTCGAAAGTACTAAGCCCACTATCAGGCTGAGTCGTATTTGTCTCAGTTTTAGAGGGACTTTCGCGATATGTGACAGGTTCAGGAGAAGCTGAAGTCTGTAGTGGCGGTGTGTTTTCATCCGTCTGTACAAGCCCAGATGGTTGTGTAAGTACTCTATTTGATGCTGCAGTTATACGGCTTAACTTAGCTGGTTCTAAATTATCCATACCAGAGACCTGATTAATATGGGTAATAGCACCTGAGTTACCGCCAGTCATCTCGTTTAAGAGTTCAGGTAAGCTCATATAACCCCATCGAATTGCTCGTTCTAACAAAAATGGGATAGGACTATGAGGTTCGGTTTGCTGAAAAAATTGTGAAATTTTGCGCAGTTCATGAAACGCCTGATCGCGACTCGTTATTATGCTTGCTATTGAAGTAGATTGATTATGATTAGCTTGTCCTGATATGGTATTTTCAGCACTTGGTTGTGGTGATTGTGCAGTAGTATTCACACTAGGTACCTCTGAGTCAGAGGTGGTTTGATCTTGCAAATTTTCGTGACTAATCAGATTGAAGTTACTATCTAATGGCCAAGGTGCAAATCTATCGCCAACTAAATATTGTATTGCTTTGAGTAGTTCGGATAGATTCGCTTTTGCAAACTTAAAACTAACGGGTGGCAGGTTCACTTTTTGGCATTCTTGCGCGATATGCTTTTCGGCAGCATTAAAATTTTGATATGCAGTAGCAAGATCTCGTACAACATCTTCTATTTCGCTTGAGTATAATGAGTAAGCCGTTTCTTTAAGTTCAGATAGCGTACCACTCCGTTCAGCCTGCAAGAAATTACCAAATGTTATATGTCCTATTAGATCGATCATTTGCAACGGCATAAAAAGTGCCGTCGAGTCTTGGCTTTCACCAACGAGTTGGAGTAAGGGCTTGATACGAAACTCAATCAACTCTTTATTACGGCCTAATTCGTCTTCACTTTTTATCTTATCCAAAGGTAGTTGAGGATTAAGAGTTTGCCAAAATGATTCGATAAATTCGACTAGGACTTTAGTAGATTTTGCTAGATTGGTATAAGGAGACGAAGTGAAAAGCTGACTGGTAATGAACCACCCTAATAATTCAGTATCTTTTGTTTGCGAAGTTAGAGCATCAAATGTGGTGCTGCGCACTAAATTCCAGTTTGTGTCATTCGCCTCGATTAAGGATTCGTTGCTGGAAGCATCGGGAGTTTCTATTAACTGACGAAATGATGATTGCGCTGTATTGTAATGATTTCGTAGAGTACGATAGACGCTTCGATCCAATTTGAGATAGGTACCTGATGGTTGTTCTTCAGATATAGGTTTCAATAATGCTTCAATATCAACCATACATTGTCCGTCTTTAGCTGCTGAAATAATTCACCGTATATTCAATCATTTATCAATTATGAACATAGTTACGCATATCAGAGTTTAGTCTGTTTTAGCAGAGAAAAATTATTAAATTTATTATTTTATTAAAAGGGTGATTACTGTCGAGAAAAGTAGCATTGTTTCATGTTAATTTAGTCAACTTAATCTTTGATTAGAGTAAGTTAGAATCAATTAACACCTAAATGGTCTATTTTTTGATAGATTGAAATAGTGGCATTTTAATATAGTTAACCTCCAATAAGCACAGTAGGCATACCTAATACAATTGAACCGCCATGTGCAGTAGTATCGCCCATTCTTGCGGCAGGCTTACTATTGATTAGCACAGTTGCACTTCCTTTTACAATTGAATCAGGGGGGCCGACACATACACATATATCCCCAAGTGTTGCTGCTGGCATGCTTCCAATCAATACAGTTGGCGCCCCTGGCCCACTTATAGGCCCTCCAACATGCGGTATCGGTGGGACAGCAGGAGTCTGCATTGGGCATATATGCATATCGGTAAGTCGGGCAGCAGGCAATGTCATTCTAGTCCTCCATTTCCACCATTAGCAATATTAATCGCTGATGTAATAGCATTTTCATAATAGATTGTTGTTTGATCCCAGTTTGGTAATGCAGCAGCATGGTTTATGGCTCCAGCTACGGCTTTGGAATATAAAAATGGGTCAGGTAACACTACTGGTAAGTCTGGTGCAACTATACTCCCTGAACCATTCCAAAATACCGCCTGACTTGCCCAAGATGGTCCACAATTTAGCTCCAGCCTGTTAGCGAGTAATTCCGATTTTCTTCGAAGTTCCTCTGAAGGGGCCAGTGCCCAGTTTTTTGCTGTATTTAATGACATTTTTTGAACATCATTCCATATATCGTTGCGTGATAATAAGCAACATAAGGCCCACCAAATACTTTCTCGAACAGGTAAAGCATGGGCAAGAAATTGTACTAAGTCATAATTAAGCTCAGCTTCTTGTAGGCGGATGATTACTTGGTCTATTGAAAGATCTTCGCCAATGATTTCCTTTGCATCATCGGAGGCTTGGAATCTTGGCATAATTTGAGTACTACTTTGATAGGGGATTTTCTTATACATAGTTTAATTGACCTTAACAATTGCGCCTTTTAACTCACCTAATACACCGCCATCGAATGTTCCTTTGAGGCCAGATTTAAACTCTGCGCTTAATGAACCTTCAGCGCTTAACGTTGTATTCGCTTTTATCTCCACGCTGAGTCCCTTAATGCTGTTTGAACTTGTGGCTTCAAGTGCAGTTGTTGTGCCTGATAGCTTATTTGCTGACGTGGCTTTACTCGTCACATTGGTTCCCTCTAGGTTAAGGGAACTACTTGCTTTGATGTCTATATCGGTAGCTTCTATTGATATCGAAGAAGAGGATATTGATATTGTGCTTGAGCCAACTTTAAGGTCAATAGAGTCATCCGCTTCTAGTGTAATAGACTTAGCAGAACCACTTATTGCTTTGGTAACATCTAAACTGTAATTATCCTCTGTTTTAATTGTCATAGCTTTAGTCACAGTTTGATTAAGTTCTCCTTTGACGGTTTCTGTATGATTATTTTCAATTTCTTGGGAGATATCTTTAGCAGCATGGAGGTAGATAAGTTCATTATCTTTTTTGTCATCAAAGTACAGTTCGTTTGCTTCAGCTGTTAATTTTGTTTTTATACCACTCTTAGTCGTATTTGCTTCTTTGTAAGGTGGTGCATTCTCGCTGTTATATACACTTCCTGTAATAATAGGTTGATCTGGATCTCCATCGATAAAGGACACCAAAACTTCTTGTCCAACCCTAGGAACAAATTGTGATCCGTAGCCACTGCCTGCCATCATTTGAGCAACTCTGACGTAGCAACTTGTTTTGTCTCCACTTGACTCAGTGTCCCAGTGGAATTGAATCCTAACTCGGCCTTGTTCGTCTTGATTTATTTCCCCAGCAGTGGATCCTGCAACAGTTGCACTTTGCAGACCTTTGACTATCTGCTTTCCCCTTGGTTTGGGGTAGGTTGGTGTTGATTTAGGAGTAAGCTTAACTTCTGTTGTACATTGAACATCATTTTTGTAGTCAGTTGAGATACCAATCACCGAGAAATCACCCAATTGGTTTTTGTCTAAATGGCTATTTAGACTAAACCAAGTCGCAATATCGAACATGTCATGTTTCGCATGCGCTACAACTGACTGATATTCTTGCTCAAGGTGTTCAATACGTCTTTTAGCAAGGTTACTAGATAGGTCTGTCATGTCACGACTAATTCCTAATTCAGGATAAAATGCGGACGTCAATTTTGTATTGTTAGCGATAGTATGACTGCTATTTTTGGCTTTGCTGGTAATGAGCTTGGATTGTGAATAATCATATGAAGTTAATTCGATACTTGCCCCATGAAACGACATAATTGGAATCCAAGAATGTATCAATGGTAGGCTACCAGACGGCGTTTCTTGCATATCAAATTTTGCGGCATCAGCCTTATCAAAAGGAGATGTTGCATCTTGAATAACCATGGTATGGTCGCCAGTTTGGTGTTCAAAATAGTAATGCAGTCCTTCTTCCGCAAGTAATCGAGCGACGAAATCATGGTCAGACTCGTTATACTGAAGGCAATATTCTCTTTTTGTTGAAGGTAGGCTAGAAAGTTTATATTTGCCTTTGAAGCCAGCAGTATCGAAAATATCGCTAATAATGTCCTTTGTAGATTGTGTTTGGTAGACTCGAAATGAGTGAGTGTGGGTAAGTAACCAGAACCAAGGCCTAAGTGTTACCTGATATTGCATGAACTTTAGATTAGCATCTAATCCCATTTGCTCTATACGCGCGATTACACCATTAAAGGTCCGTTGCAATTTGTTGTTGCCTGATTCATTACTATAACGGTTGATCGTTAACAGCTGCCCAAGTTGGTCTTGAGCGCTAAAAGCTGAGGACACAATAGTGGCAGTGATTTCAAAAGATACCGATAAAGCTTGATTGACGATAAAATCACTGACTAAGTGTTCTTGGTTTTTGTAATCTTTTGCAGATATTAAGCTAGCCGATGCTGAATATTTATCAGTCATAGAATATCCTTGTAATTTTAATGCAGAATAAAAGTCTTACAAATTATGCTGATACGTATAGAACATAGCGAACCAATAAAAAGTAGCAGTAAATCAAGCGTAAATAAATCCCACTAGTTGGGAGAACATGAGATTTATATTCGAAGTGTGCTTAATGTGTGAGCTACCTTTATATATTTTTTAATTTAACGGCTATCTACCACTAACAATTTCGCCTTTCTATAAGCAAAGTCCATACTCTCAACTTCATTTTTACTCTGCAAAATTGAATCGACCGATGGGAGAATCACAAAGAATACCAAAGGTTCATGATGAAGAGCGCGCCAGAGAGTATCCAAATGGTTTTTTTTATGGACACTCATGTTAATGGTGAGCACTAAACTATCTTCAGCAAGGTTCGAATTAAGGATTTTCCCCAATTCATGTACTGCTCCCCAGAGTGTATTTAGAGATCTTTCTTGTGTACTTTTCAAAAAAAACTCTAATTCCAGATCTCCTGAATCACCATGTACTGTAATGCTTAAGCGGTGATTTACTCTCAGCCCTTTGGTGAAGGGGAGATATTGCAGATTATTGTCAATGATTTGAGATGAAAGTGGGCAAAGCTGAATAGAATTAGCTGGCTGTTGACTTGCATACATTTCACAAGTGAATTGTTTTATGATTGACTCTAATCCGCTGTGAAAGTATGTATTTTGAATATCTTTTATTGAAGTTGCTGAGCTTGCAATGGCTTCTGAAAATATTTTAGACGCGTTATCATTAACGGCTTCGTAGTCCCAAACATTAACATAATCGTTCGATTTAATTGCCTTCTTCACAACATTGTTTGTGTCGATAATTGTCACACTATCATCCGTATACACACTGTCTCTGAATAAGGGATAGTATGGTTCTCGGTCCGTAAAAGGGAACAAAGAGCATGCGGTAAGATTTAGTACCAGCAGCGATAGAGCTATCGTTGTTACAAAAAGTGCATTCATTCGACTATCAATTTCCCTACTGATCCCAGATAAGATAGTAGCCAGATACTTGTGTTAATTCATAACTTTGGTTCGATTACTGCGCAGTTAGTTCACAAAAATGATTGAACGAAAAGGGTTCAGTTTCTTAAAAGTATGATCTATTAATGATATATGCTATCAGTTTAATTTGGTTGTCGACAATGATCTTGATTGTTGACAATTATTATGGATATTTTGTGTTTTAGTCTTATTATTGTAGACAATTAAGTTAAAGATCATAAGTAAATATGGACGATGAACTCGCTTACCGTATGGAAACTAAGCTCAAAGAAAGAGAGAGTACCAAATCTGAAAATTTAACGGAGCTTTTGATTGACGTTATCGTTGCTGGAACGCTTGAGCCTGGTAGCAAAATTTCTGAACCAGAATTAGCCAAGCGTTTAAAAGTGAGTAGAGGCCCATTAAGAGAAGCTTTGATGCGAATTGAAGGTTTAGGGCTTATCGAGCGCATCCCGCATGTCGGTGCGAGAGTAGTTAAGCTTTCTACTCAGAAATTGATAGAAGTGTATTCGGTTAGGGAGGCTTTGGAAGGAATGGCTGCTAGACTAGCCGCTAGACATATATCGGATAATGAAGTCTTAAGTTTGGAAGCCTTACTTGCAAAACATTCTAGACATATTGACGAGGTTGATGGCGGATCTTATTTTCATCAACAGGGAGACTTTGATTTCCACTATCGCGTTATTTTAGCAAGTCGAAATAGCAAACTTATATCTTTACTATGCGATGAATTATACCACTTACTGCGTATGTACCGATATCAGTCTCCACGGTCTCAATCAAGGCCTATAGATGCATTAAACGAACACAAATTGATATTGAAAGCGATAGGAAATCGTGATGAAGAATTAGCAGAACTTCTTATGAGGCGACATATATCAGACAGTAGAAAATTAATTGAGCAACGTATTTCAATAACTCACAATGATTAGAAGGACATTGTCATGAGTTTATCTCAAGGTGCAAAATTCAGGATTGCTATAGAGCAAAGCAGTCCATTACAGATTGTCGGCACAATAAACCCCTACTGTGCAATGATGGCGAAAAACCTCGGACATCAAGCTATTTATTTATCTGGCGGAGGCGTTGCAAACGCTTCATATGGTTTACCCGATCTCGGCATAACCTCGCTTAATGATGTCTTAGTCGATGTTGAACGCATTTGTAACGCTTGCGATCTCCCGCTGTTAGTCGATATTGACACCGGTTTTGGAGGTGCATTCAATATCGCACGTACGATAAAGGCAATGGAAAAAGCGGGCGCTGCAGCAGTGCATATGGAAGATCAGGTTGCACAAAAACGATGTGGGCATAGGCCCAATAAAGCCATAGTGAGCCAACAAGAAATGGTTGATCGTATCAAAGCAGCCGTAGATGCTCGCCATGATCCAAGTTTTGTGATCATGGCACGAACTGATGCTCTTGCGATAGAAGGCATGGATAAAGCTATAGATAGGGCAATAGCTTGCATTGAAGCAGGAGCTGATATGGTCTTTCCTGAAGCGATGAATAAGCTGGAACAGTATTCTCAATTCTCCAAAGCACTGAAACAAGCCACGGGTAAAGATGTTCCTATATTGGCCAACATTACTGAATTTGGTCAAACACCTCTCTTTAGTACACAGCAACTGGTGGAAGTAGGCGTTGGTATGGTGCTTTATCCATTAAGTGCATTTCGTGCTATGAATAAGGCCGCAGAAAACGTATATGCACACCTATTGAAAGAGGGAAACCAAGAAGAGCTTATTGAGTCCATGCAGACTAGAAACGAATTATATGAGCATCTAAATTATCATGACTACGAACAAAAACTAGATCAACTTTTTTCACAGGGAAATAGCTGATCGTAAGCAAAAATGTATCTATTAAATGATTTATTAATGTAATTTTTTTGGTAACCATTAGGTTCCAGTAAAGAGAACAAGCCAGACAGAAAAGGAGTTCTATATGTCGACCAAAGAGTTAGCTGGGGCTGGTCTAAGAGGCCAAAGTGCTGGAAGTACTGCTTTATGTACAGTCGGAAAGACGGGCACAGGCCTGACATATCGAGGATATGATATTGCAGATTTAGCAAACAACGCTCAGTTTGAAGAAGTGGCGCACCTTTTGTTACGTGGTCACTTACCAACTCATCAAGAGTTGGATGCCTACAAAACAAGAATAATAAGTCTACGTGGCTTACCTAATGAGGTAAAACAAGCGCTTGAATTATTGCCATGTCACGCACATCCAATGGACGTTATGCGTACGGGCTGTTCGGTTTTGGGAAACATAGAACAAGAACTTAATTTCGTTGAGCAGCTCAATGCAACAGAGAGAATGTTGGCTTTATTCCCAGCAATGATTTGTTATTGGTATCGTTATAGTCATGATGGTGTGAGAATAGATACAGAAGACCAATCTCAGAACTGTATTGGTGGTTATTTTCTAAAAATGTTGACTGATAAAGAACCCAGCAAACTGCACAAACAAGTTATGCATTGTTCCCTTATTTTGTATGCTGAGCATGAGTTTAATGCATCTACATTTGCAGCAAGAGTCTGCGCTTCAACTTTGTCTGACATACATTCTTGCATTACTGCTGCGATTGGTACTCTGAGAGGCCCTTTGCATGGTGGAGCGAATGAAGCGGCAATGGATATGATTCAGGATTGGCAGACGCCTGAAGACGCTGAGTCTAATATCATGCGAATGCTAGCTAACAAAGACAAAATTATGGGCTTTGGTCATGCTATATATCGTGAAAGCGATCCTAGGAATGCATTGATTAAACGTTGGTCAAAAGAGTTATCTGAGCAAGTTGGTGATAAACATCTTTATGCTGTTTCAGAACGTGTAGAAGCTGTTATGAAACGTGAAAAAGGTTTGTTTTGTAATGCTGACTTTTTCCACGCATCCGCATACCACTTTATGGATATCCCTACTAAATTATTTACCCCTATATTTGTTATGAGTCGTCTTACTGGCTGGGCTGCTCATGTCTTTGAACAGCGTTCTAATAATCGAATAATTCGCCCATGTGCGGATTATACAGGGCCAGATGCTCAGGATTGGTTACCTATTGAGAAGAGGTAAGAGCTAGAGTGGTTGTTTTGTAGAGGTTTAGAGTTGAAGACTAAGCCTCTTTGTCTGTAAAAGACCAAGTTGAGCCATAAGTCGAGACTACTTTCGGCTTTTATTCTTCCAACGGCCCTCTTTGATAAAGCTGCTTTTAAGCTAGCCATTACCAAAATATTTCCTTTATCTACCCAAATCTATATCGTTCTGACGTGGCAAAAAAATTCGATCCAGTGCGATATTTAGATGGAAACAACACTATGAGTTGTACAGTGAACACAAACTACCGCAAATCACTTCCGGAATCTGATTTAGATTTTTTTGATGCTCGTCAAGCCATCAATGATATCTCTCCCGGAGCATATAATCGCTTGCCTTACACTTCTCGAATCCTTGCCGAACAACTGGTTCGAAGGTGTAATCCACAGACTTTAAACGCATCACTTAAGCAGTTAATTGAGCGTAAGAGAGACTTGGATTTTCCATGGTATCCGGCACGAGTTGTATGTCACGATATTTTGGGTCAAACCGCTTTAGTAGATCTTGCTGGTTTAAGAGATGCCATTGCTGAACAAGGTGGAGATCCCTCAAAAGTAAACCCTGTTGTTGAAACTCAACTGATTGTTGATCACTCTTTAGCTGTTGAGCATGGTGGATACGACCCCGATGCTTTCGAAAAAAACCGAGCTATTGAAGAACGCAGAAATGAAGATCGTTTTCATTTCATTGAATGGTGTAAAACCGCATTTGAGAATGTCAGCGTCATTCCTGCTGGGAATGGCATTATGCATCAAATTAATCTTGAAAAGATGTCCCCAGTAGTACAAGTTAAAGATGATATAGCTTACCCAGATACGTGTGTCGGCACCGACAGTCACACTCCCCATGTTGATGCTCTTGGTGTAATTGCAATTGGTGTCGGTGGGCTAGAGGCTGAAACTGTTATGTTAGGGCGTCCTTCTATGATGAGACTCCCGGAGATCATAGGCGTGAAGCTGATTGGTAGGCGCAGTCCTGGAGTGACAGCGACGGATATAGTATTAGCAATTACCGAATTCTTACGTAAATCGAAAGTCGTTTCTTCTTATCTTGAATTTTTTGGTGAAGGTGCCAGTAGTCTTACGATAGGTGATAGAGCGACTATCTCTAATATGACGCCAGAGTATGGTGCCACCGCCGGAATGTTTTATATCGATGAACAAACGATACGTTATCTGCAATTGACTGGGCGGGATTCACAGCAGGTAGCATTAGTTGAAAAATACGCGAAACAAACTGGACTTTGGGCGAGTGATTTAAAACAAGTTGAGTACGAGCGAGTGTTGGAATTTGACCTCTCATCTGTCACTCGAAATTTAGCTGGTCCGTCTAACCCGCATCGTCGTTTACCCACTTCAGAACTTACAGCAAAGGGGATTGCTGGCAAGTGGGATAATACAGAAGGGCGCTTACCTGATGGAGCAGTTATCATCGCTGCTATTACATCTTGCACCAATACAAGTAATCCAAGAAATGTTATTGCTGCTGGACTTGTGGCCAAAAAGGCAAATCAATTAGGTCTAGAGCGAAAGTCTTGGGTCAAATCGTCTTTTGCGCCGGGTTCTAAAGTTGCCAAACTCTATCTTGAAGAAGCTGGGTTACTGTCAGAAATGGAAAAGCTTGGTTTTGGAATTGTTGGTTACGCTTGTACAACCTGTAATGGTATGAGTGGGTCTTTGGACCCAAAAATTCAACAAGAAATTATAGAAAGAGATTTGTATTCTACCGCGGTTCTGTCAGGTAATCGCAATTTCGATGGCCGTATCCATCCTTATGCTAAACAAGCCTTTTTAGCTTCTCCTCCTCTCGTGGTCGCTTATGCTATTGCTGGTACGATTCGATTTGATATTGAGCGTGATGTATTAGGTCAAAACCCAGATGGTCATCCGGTTTACCTGCGAGATCTCTGGCCCACCGATGAAGAAATTGATCAAGCTGTGGCTGATTATGTTAAGCCAGAACAATTTAAACAAGTTTATATACAAATGTTTAAGCTCGGAAATCAGGAAACTAGTGCTAATCCACTTTATAGTTGGCGCAAGATGAGTACCTATATACGCCGGCCTCCTTATTGGGAAGGTGCCCTTGCTGGTATACGTACGTTATCTTCAATGAGGCCGTTAGCTGTCCTAGGCGATAATATCACTACTGACCATTTGTCCCCCTCAAATGCCATACTCGCGTCCAGTGCTGCGGGTGAATATCTTTCTCTTATGGGCGTTCCTGAGCAAGACTTCAACTCTTATGCGACACATCGCGGCGATCATCTTACTGCGCAGCGCGCTACATTTGCTAACCCCAAACTTTTCAACGAAATGGTAAAAGACAAGGGAGAGCTGGTACAGGGATCTTTTACTCGCATTGAGCCCGAAGGAAAAGTTTCTCGTATGTGGGAAGCGATTGAAACTTATATGGAGCGTAAACAACCTTTGATCATTATTGCAGGTGCAGATTATGGCCAAGGCTCGTCACGAGATTGGGCGGCAAAAGGTGTACGTTTGGCTGGTGTTGAAGTCATAGTTGCAGAAGGGTTTGAACGAATCCACAGAACCAATCTTGTTGGCATGGGAGTGTTACCTATCGAATTTAAGCCTGGAGTAAATCGACAATCCCTCAAGCTTGATGGCAGCGAGGTTTACGACGTGGCTGGAAATGCTAAAGCTGGAGCCGAACTCATTTTAATCATCACGCGTAAAAATGGTGAGCGTATAGAAGTGCCAGTGAAATGCCGGTTAGATACGGAAGATGAAGTCTCCGTTTACGAAGCTGGTGGTGTCTTACAACGTTTTGCACAAGACTTTCTTGCAAAGTAGGGGGACTCATGACCAATCATCAAACAAGCCAAATAAGGGTTGCAGCAACTTATATGCGAGGTGGAACCAGTAAAGGAGTTTTTTTCAACTTAAATGATCTGCCAATTGAAGTGCAGCAAGCTGGAAAAAATCGTGATGCATTTTTATTACGAGTAGTAGGCAGCCCTGATCCTTACTCAAAGCATATCGATGGAATGGGAGGAGCAACGTCAAGTACCAGTAAAGTCGTTATTCTTTCTCAAAGCACTCAAGCTGAGCATGATGTTGATTACTTATTTGGACAGGTTTCGATTGAAAAGGCTCTCGTTGATTGGAGCGGTAATTGTGGTAACCTCTCTGCGGCGGTAGGGCCTTTTGCAATACACGCTGGGTTATTGCCACTAGAACGCATTCCTCAAAACGGCACTGCCATAGTTAGAGTATGGCAAGCAAATATCAAAAAAACTATCGTTATTCATGTTCCTATCAAAGATGGCGCTGTGCAAGAAACCGGTGATTTTAAGTTAGATGGGGTTACTTTTCCTGCGGCAGAAATACCGGTTGATTTTATTTCGCCTGCAGATGGGGATAACTGCATGTTCCCAACCGGTAACTTAATTGATGATCTCGATGTTCCAGAGGTTGGGATATTCAATGCCACGTTTATAAATGCAGGCATACCGACCATATTTATACAAGCAGACTCGCTTGGTTATTCGGGTACTGAACTTCAAGATGACATCAATAATGATCAAAATGCCTTGGATAAGTTTGAGAAACTTCGAGCTTATGGGGCGTTAAAGATGGGTCTCATAAGCGATATTGAAGAAGCTGAAAGTCATCAGCATACGCCCAAAATAGCGTTTATATCTAAGCCTAAAAATTACCATGCATCTAATGGTAAATACATTTCTGAAAGCGATGTTGATCTACTCGTCAGGGCCCTATCTATGGGGAAACTACACCATGCCATGATGGGGACAGCTGCGGTGGCTATTGCTGCTGCCTCATGCGTCCCCGGAACACTAGTGAATCTAGCGGCTGGTGGAGGTGAAAAACACTCGATCACATTTGGACACCCGTCTGGTGTATTAAAAGTTGGTGCTATTGCCAGCCATAGTGAGAAAGGCTGGGCTGTTGAAAAAGCGGTGATGAGCCGAAGTGCGCGAATAATTATGGAAGGTTTTGTTCGTGTCCCTTCCGATATTTTTTAGAGTAAGTCTGTGAACAAATACAGGCCTCAAACTTATCTGGGCATACTGGAGGAAGCGATATGTCTGCTTATCAGAAAGAATATTTATTGGCTAAGGTAGATCCTAAACAGTTTTGGCAAAGGCAAGCTGAGAATATCGATTGGTTTCAAAAACCGACCAAAATCTTAGAGTTTGATAACAATGGCATTGAACGCTGGTTTCCCGATGGTGTTCTTAATACATGTTGGTTGGCGCTAGATTATCATTGTGAGCAGGGTCGAGGTGACAATGTGGCTCTAATTTATGATTCTCCGGTTACAGGAAACAAAAGCCGATACACTTATAACCAATTACGAGAACAAGTGTCGAAAGTAGCTGGAATGCTTGCTAGCAAAGGGGTTGAAAAAGGCGATCGCGTGATTATTTACATGCCAATGATCCCTCAAGCCGCTATGGCTATGCTGGCATGTGCAAGGCTAGGTGCCATCCATTCCGTGGTATTTGGTGGCTTTTCTCCCCATGAACTTGCGGTTCGAATAGATGATGCACAGCCCAAAATCATTATGACTGCATCTTGTGGTATTGAGTTCACAACAGTGCTTCCATATAAGCCTCTTGTCGACAAAGCTATCGAAAAAAGTAACTGGAAACCTAAGAAAGTTATTGTTTTTCAGCGTTTTGAGTGTCAAGCAGAATTAGATCAAACTTATGATTTAGATTGGCAACAAGAGGTTGAGAAGGCCCAACCTCATTCATGCGTTCCCGTTTTGGCTACTGATCCCTTATACATTCTCTATACATCAGGAACAACAGGCAAACCTAAAGGTGTGGTGAGAGACAATGGTGGTCATGCTGTTGCACTCAAATACTCTATGGGTGCAATTTATAATGTTGCTGAAGATGGTGTGTACTGGGCCGTCTCTGATGTGGGTTGGGTCTTAGGTCATTCTTATATTGTTTACGCACCTTTGATCCATGGCTGTAAAAGTGTTTTGTATGAAGGTAAGCCAGTTAAAACGCCAGATTCTGGCGCATTTTGGCGTGTTTGTTCAGAGCATCAAGTGAGTGTGTTGTTTGCTGCCCCCACAGCTTTTCGTGCAATAAAAAAAGAAGACTTTGATGGCGTCCAAATTGGAAAATATGACTTATCTCAATTACAAGCGATCTTTATGGCTGGTGAGCGGCTTGATCCACCAACTTTAGCTTGGGCACAGGAAAAGACACGTAAACCCATTATCGACAATTGGTGGCAAACCGAGACGGGTTGGCCCATAGTAGCAAATCCTATGGGACTAGAACCCATGCTTGTTAAAGCTGGATCATCAACAAAACCTGTACCTAGCTACAACATTGAGATACTTAATGAACAAGGTGAGATTTTAGGTCCTAATCAGCAGGGCTTTATTGCCATTAAACGTCCTTTACCACCAAGCTGTTTGCCCACGATATGGCGCAATCATGATAGGTTTGAGTCTGGTTATCTAAATCAATTTCCGGGTTACTATATATGTGGTGATGGTGGATACTTCGACAGTGATGGATACCTGTTTATTATGGGTCGAATTGACGATGTAATTAATGTTGCGGGCCACAGGCTATCAACAGGAGAAATGGAAGAAGTCGTGGCAGCGCACCCTGCAATTGCAGAATGTGCGGTAGTTGGAATAAGTGATGAAATTAAAGGACAGCTGCCACTAGGTCTTGTGGTTTTAAAAGATGGAATTAAGGTGAGCGATAGCGAACTAGAAGAAGAAATTGTTGGTGTCGTTCGTGAGAAGATTGGAGCAGTTGCTTGTTTTAAACAAGCAATAGTTGTGGAGCGTTTGCCCAAAACTCGATCTGGTAAAATTTTGCGCAAAACTATTCGCCAGATAGCTGATGGTGAAGAGTATACTTTACCATCTACTATTGATGATCCTGCAACTATACACGAGATCGAAAAAGTTTTAGAACGCTAAATGATTGAATATCAAATAAGTAGTCTCTAGTATATGGGGCTACTTAGTGACATAAAGTCGCGATTACCACGCCATTGTGTTGTAAAAGGTTTACTATGAAAAATGTCATAATTAGAGTCGCGCATAGCCATGATTTGGAACAACTCAATGAATTAATGTTTAAGCTTCATGATGAGCATCATGACCAATGTCCGGATCACTTTAAAACAGCCCAAGAAATTGAGCAGGATAAAAGTATCGCTCGCTACATAAATGCCCCTGATTGTTTTGTATTGGTTGCTTGTATTGATAATAATGTTGTTGGATTTATTACAGCCCATTTTTGCGAGTTAACTTCGAGCGTGAGTAAACCAATTCAAATGGGGAGCGTGGATGAGCTTTATGTAGTACCAGAAACAAGAAAACTTGGTATCGCGACACAGCTATATCGTGATGTTGAGAAACGCTTTGATGAATATGGTGTTAAGCAAGTTTTCGTTGAAGTTTGGGGTTTTAATCAAGCCGCTCTTGAGTTATACCAAGATTTGGGGTTTGTACATCATATCCATTGGTTGCGTAAACCTATAAACTAACTTAAGTTTTTCATACCTAATCTAATACAGCCTTGTCAGATATTTGCTTGCTCAATAAACAGTACTTGAAAATATTGTGGTTGATCTATTTCTGATTTAGTTGACCTTCGTGTTGCAGTCATTTATGGTCTCGGTCCGGCATTAGACAGATGACGATTTAGGCTGAGATTAAGTTGTACAAAATTAACGAAATGTTTGAAACCATACAGGGTGAGGGTGTTTTTACTGGAATCCCCTCGGTGTTTATCCGCCTTCAGGAGTGTGCTGTAGGTTGTTCTTGGTGTGATACTAAGCATACTTGGGATGCCACACCTCAAGATGAGCGCTCTCTTAAAGAAATCCTGACGAAAACCCAAGATTTGCCAACTTGGTGTAGTGCGTCATGCGTCGACATCATCGAACAGTATCATCAATTAGGGTATCAAGCTCAGCATGTTGTAATAACTGGCGGTGAGCCATGTATTTATGATTTACGTCCACTGACAGAGGCATTTGAATCAATTGGCTGCCAATGCCAAATTGAAACTAGTGGTACATCTCCTATTTTAGCTAGTGAAGACACTTGGGTGACAGTGTCACCCAAAGTGGCGATGAAAGGTAAACTGCCGATATTGGATAGTGCACTATTGCGTGCAAATGAAATAAAACATCCAGTTGGTACGATGAAAGACATTGAACAGCTAGATGAACTGATAAAGCGCGCGGATATTCCTGAAACAACAGTCATCGCACTTCAGCCAATTAGCCAGAAGTCTCGGGCAACTCAACTTTGTATTACCACCTGTATTGAACGCAACTGGCGACTGTCAATTCAATCTCATAAATATTTGAACATAGCATAAAGGGAATTAAAAACGATGAAAAAAGCCGTGGTAGTATTTAGTGGGGGACAGGATTCTACAACTTGCTTAGTTCAAGCCCTCAATGATTTTGATGAAGTTCATGCTATTACTTTCGATTATGGACAAAGACACAGACTAGAAATCGAAGTCGCTCAAAATTTAGCAAAAGACTTAGGGGTCGCGGCTCATAAAGTTATGGATGTTGGCCTGCTCAATGAATTGGCGATTAGCTCTCTAACTCGAGATGACATTCCAGTCTCTCACGAGCTGCAGGACAATGGTTTACCGAACTCCTTCGTCCCCGGTCGCAATATTTTATTTTTAACACTCGCGGGTATATACGCATATCAAATTGGCGCCACAACCATTATTACAGGGGTATGTGAAACGGATTTTTCGGGATATCCAGATTGTCGTGATAGTTTTGTTAAATCCATGAATACCGCCCTCGTACAAGGTATGGAATACCAGTTAGAGATATCGACTCCTTTGATGTGGCTTAATAAAGCGGAAACTTGGGCACTTGCAGATCAATACCAAGCTCTATCTCTGGTGAAATATAAAACATTAACTTGTTATAATGGTGTCATTGGTGACGGCTGTGGAGATTGTCCTGCATGCGGGCTTAGAAAAGCAGGTTTAGAGGATTACCTCAATAACCGTGAAGCAGTGATAACTTCTTTGGTTAGCAAACAATAACCCACTATAAGAAAAATATGAATATGCCCTCTGAATGTCTAAGAGGGCATATAAACGATCTTCAATTAGTCCAGATACATTTTAGCTAACTCTGCAGGTTCTATTTCTTTTCCTTCGAGTTGTGAGTTCCAGTTAGTGCCCACCAAAACACCATCTTCCGATAATGTTAGCAGCCAGTCTTCGACAAAAATATCTAATGGAATCTCCAATACTTCAAAATCCGCCCATTCTTCCACATTATGTGCTTGTGCGTCTTCTTTAGAAGACCAAAAAGGCATAACTTCACTATTCTCAAACTCGGTAGAGTCACAAGATAGCCAACCCTCGTCATTACGTAGTCCCCACACTAAATTGTTTTGTTTAGTGTCCGCCACAAAAAGCTCTAGGTTAGCTTGAATGTCAGAAGTTAAGTTGCTCATCGCGTTTTTCTCTTCATGGTAATTATGGAATAGGGTAGCACTGTTATCGTTAAAGCTAAATAAAAAACCAGATATTCTATTAGATGACTTTGCAAGCAAATCCTTTTAGATAAAAACCTTCAGGATAGGCTGTATCAGTTGGGTGATCAGCTGCTTGCTCAAAACGCTCAATAAATTTCACTTGGCGGCCTGCATCGAGTGCTGCATCAGCAATAATCTTCTGAAATAAAGCTTGCTCCATTAAACCAGAACATGAATAGGTTAAAAGGGTTCCACCTGGTCTTAGGATTTGCATAGCTAACATATTAATGTCTTTATAGCCTCTACATGCACCGTTTAGTTGAGCTTTGCTCTCCGCAAATTTGGGCGGGTCCATGATCACGACATCGAATTTGGTTCCCTGATCTCTATATTCACGCAGTAACTTAAATACGTCCGCATTAAGAAATACGGCACGCTTTTTCGTAATATCAAATTGGTTAATTTCGGCGTTTTGTTTTGCCATATCCAGCGCGGGCTGAGATACATCTGCGTTGATAACGCGTTTGGCTTCACCTTTTAATGCATATAAGCCGAAGCCTCCAGTATAAGAAAAACAGTTTAAGACGTCTTTGTCTTTACAATATTTTACTGCCTGGTAACGACTGTCACGCTGATCAAGATAAAAGCCCGTTTTATGACCCCCCATAATATCAACGCTAATTTTGATCTCATTTTCTTCTATCACTAACGATTGTGGTGGCACTTCACCGTGCAAAACACCTGTACGTTCAGTCAAGCCTTCTTTCTTTCTTACTGATACATCAGAGCGTTCATAAATGTTGTTATCGGGAAACACTTCTAAAAGGGCTTTAATGAGTTTCTCTTTTTGGTATTCTGCACCTGCACTTAATAGTTGGCACACCAAGTAGTTCTGATATTTATCGACTGTAATTCCGGGCAAGCCATCTGACTCAGCTGCGATTAAGCGATATCCCGTAAGACCATCACGCTCAATAATTTCTTGACGTAAGAGCAGAGCTTGCTGGATACGTTTTACAAAAAAGTCCAAGTCAATATTTTGTTTATCGAAGCTCCAAATTCTTGCACGGATTTGTGAATGTGGGGAGTAGGCGGCTTTTGCTAGCCAAGTACCATCGTGAGCAAACACATCCATAGTTTCGCCTAATGACGGTTCACCCTCTATTTTTTTTATACCACGAGAGAAAATCCAAGGATGTCTTCGTTTTAGAGACTTTTCACGGCCTTTCTCAAGATAAATAGCTGGGGTCATTATATTGTTCACTCGAATATCAAAGGTCGGGTATTGTCGTGGAAGTCTATGAGAAAATCAAACAAAACGACAAGTTAGGATCCTTATGTGATTTTTGGAATTGGTGCCGTTATACTTTGTTCAAATTACTCATTTTTATGAAGAATAACTTGAATTCATTATGTGGAAACAACAATATGAATGTTCAGTGTAAAAAATTTATTATCAGCGGTGTTGTAAAAGGTGTTGGATTCCGCTGCCACTACCACAATTCTCACCAAGGAATGAAACTTGGATTAACTGGCTATGCAAAGAACCGCGAAAATGGGGATGTTGAGGTTGCTGTTTGTGGGCTTAGCCAGCAAATAGTTGAAATGGAAAAATGGCTGCAAGTCGGCCCTAAGACGTCTTTGGTTGAATCAGTCAAATCAGAGCTTGTGTCCTATGAGCCAATAGCGGGCTTTAAAATTTTATAAGTACCTAAAGGCATTTTGCGGGTTTTGGTAAACCTGCTAGTTTAGTGGCTTGTTTGGCAGGTCCTTGTTTGAATAACTTAAATAAATACTTGCTGTTTCCTTTCTCAGGCCCATGGGCCTTTTCTATCGCCTTCACCAGCATTCTTACTGCAGGGGATGTATTAAATTCTTCATAAAAATCACGCACAAAATGAATAACTTCTAGATGAGCTTCAGTAAGCTCGATGTTTTCTTGCTCTGCAAGCAGTGTAATCATACCTTCTTCCCATTGAGTATGATCTAGAAGATACCCCTGTGCATCGGTTTGGATAGTTTTACCCTTGTACTCAAACATATATTTATTATCTTAAATTAGTATGCTGAATAGAGTAGCTTAGCTTGGTTGAACATCGCAATACATCTGAAAATAAAAAGCCCAGAAGGATGATCTTCTGGGCTATATCTGAACAATTAAGACTAAAAATTAGTCATCATTCATAATACCTAAGATAGTAAGTAGGCTAGTAAACAAGTTGAGAATGTTTAGGTACATTGAAATCGTGGCACTAACATAGTTAGTTTCCTCACCACGTACAATACGGCTTGTGTCATACAGTATGAACCCTGAGAATACAAGTGCTGACATGCTGCTTATTGCCAATTGACCAATTGTCGAGCCTACAAAAATATTGATGATAGCAGCGACGATAACAATGATCAGACCTGCAATCAGGAAGCTGCGCATGAAAGAGAAATCTTTCTTAGTGCTGATTGTATAGGCAGATAAACCAAGAAACACCATACCAGTTAATCCAAGAGCTTGAGCAATAATGGACGGACCGTTTGTTATTGATGCATAGTGGGTTAACATTGGCCCTAGAGCCCCCCCCATAAGAGTCGTGAAGACAAAAGTCCATACGATACCCATCGAAGAGTTAATGCTTCTTGGTAGTGCAAAGAAAAGAATTCCTATGGCAGCAATTTGCATTACCAAAGCCATCATAGATGAAATACCTATAGCCATTGTCGCTAGAGCAGCAATTGCGCTAGTTACTAATGTCATAGATAGAAGAAAGTAGGTGTTCTTAAGTGTTTTGTTGATCTCAAGTGCATTAGTTGCATTTGAAGAACGTGTAAACATAGGGCTGTTCATAATATTCCTCGTAAGGTTTATGCTTATAGCTACATTTATGGGGGCTAGCTATGAAAAAATCAAGCCTTAATGCTATATGTATTACAGTAGATCATAAATGAATTGCAAAATAATGTATCAATAAAGTTGTAACATAATATAACAAAATTTCTGAATTCATTATGAAGAACCGTTGTGCCAGGTTTTATAATTAAAAATTAATGGCTTAAAATTTGAGCAAGGAAGTTTTGTGTCCTATCTGATTGAGGGTTTTCGAAGAAATCAACAGGGTTGTTTTCCTCAATAATCTCACCAGCATCCATAAATATGACACGATCTGCTACTTCTTTGGCAAATCCCATTTCATGAGTTACACACAGCATGGTCATTCCTTCGTCTGCTAACTCTACCATAACGTCAAGAACTTCTCTTACCATCTCTGGGTCTAGTGCGGAGGTAGGTTCATCAAAAAGCATAACTTGCGGGCTCATGCACAAGGAGCGAGCAATCGCTACCCGTTGCTGTTGACCTCCTGATAATTGACCTGGAAACTTCTCGGCTTGGTCTGGAATTTTCACTCGCTCTAGGTACTTCATCGCAATTTCTTTAGCTTCATTTTTGGGTAACTTTTTGACCCAGATAGGCGCTAGTGTACAATTTTCTAATACAGTGAGGTGTGGGAATAGATTAAAGTGTTGGAAACACATACCGACTTCTTTTCGGACAGCTTCAATATTTTTTAGGTCTTCAGTAAGCTCATTTCCCGATACTATGATTTGACCTTTCTGATGTTCTTCAAGTCTATTAATACAACGGATCATGGTCGATTTACCAGAACCTGAAGGACCACAAATGACGATTCTTTCACTTTTCTTAACACTGAGATTAATATTTTTCAGTACATGAAACTCACCGTACCACTTGTTCATATCCTTAATCTCGATCATCAACTCTTGCTGTGTCATAACATATCCTTGAGTTTTAAATTATCGTTTATGGCCAGTGTGAAGCCGGTTTTCGAGCCATATGGAGTATCGAGACATTCCAAAACAAAATACCCAGAATACCAACGCAACGAATACATAACTTTCGGTCGCGAATCCCAACCATTTTGGATCAGTGTTTGCCGCTTGTCCTATACCTAATACATCAAACATTCCAATAATGAGAACTAAGCTAGTATCTTTAAAAAGACCAATGAAGGTGTTCACGATTGATGGAATAGTAATTTTTAATGCTTGGGGTAGTACTATCAAGCCCATTTTTTTCCAATAACTGAGCCCTAGTGCATCAGCTGCTTCGTACTGACCTTTTGAGATGGCTTGTAAGCCACCTCTAACAACTTCAGCCATGTATGCCGCACTGAACATTATTACACCTATCAGCGCACGAATAAGTTTGTCTGTTTCAGAGCCTTGAGCAAGGAAGAGGGGCAACATCACGGATGCCATGAAAAGGACAGTAATAAGAGGGACACCACGCCAAATCTCGATGTAAACGGTACAAATGCTCCGAATGATTGGCATCTCTGAACGACGTCCAAGCGCCAGTGCAACACCAATTGGAAGAGATACTACAATTCCGACTAGAGCAATGATTAAAGTGACGAGAAGTCCTCCCCACTTGTGAGTATCAACTACTTCAAGCCCGAATACACCACCATAGAGTAAAGCTCCAATAATAAAAGGATAGATGGTAACAAAAAACAACCATATCCAAATGCGTTTTGGTGTTTTCTCATAGGCGAGTAAAGCTGTAAAAATTGCTAAAGTAAAATAAAATATGCGAGGGCGCCACAGCTCTTCTTGTGGATAGAAACCGTACATGAATTGTTCCCAACGCACACTAATAAAGACCCAACAAGCCCCTTCTCGTGAACAATCTTCTTTTGTTGTTCCAATCCAATCAGCTCGTAGAACCGCCCAATCAAATATGCTCCAAATGAGTGATATAGCTAAATAGGCCAAGATAAGCGTAACAATCGAGTTGATAGGGCCATTGAATAAATTTTTTCGCATCCATCCTATAAGACCAATGGTATTGGCAGGTGGGGGTAAATCGGGTTGAAATTGATGTGTTTTCATTTCATCTCTCCACCAAAGCAACTTTGCGGTTATAGACATTCATAAGGGCAGATGTAATTAAACTTAGTGATAGATATACTGCCATCGTCATGGCAATAATCTCAATTGCTTGCCCTGTTTGATTAAGAGTTGTTCCAGCAAATACCGAAACTAAATCTGGATAACCAATTGCCATGGCTAATGATGAGTTTTTGGTTAAATTGAGATATTGGCTGGTGAGTGGTGGAATAATTATTCTTAATGCCTGTGGAACAATAACAAGTTTCAATGTTCTAGAGCGTGGCAGCCCAAGAGACATTGCCGCTTCTGTTTGGCCATGACTCACTGCATTAATGCCAGAGCGTACTATTTCTGCGATAAATGAAGCAGTATAGATACTCAAAGCAAGTAAGAGCGCTGCTAACTCAGGGATAATACTGATTCCACCTTGGAAATTAAATCCCTGCAGCTTTGGATATTCTGCTGAGATAGGAGAACCCATGAGTAAGTATACGACTAAAGGCAAAACCAGCACCAAACTAAATACAACACGCCCCATGGGTGTTTGTTGTCCAGTTAAACGTTGCTTGTTTTTAGCCCAGATATTAATGAATACAGTAATTATTACACCTAGAGCAAAACATAAACCAACAATAAATGATCCATCTTCGAAGACTGGTGAAGGGAAATATAAACCACGTACATTTAAAAAAATAGCTTCACCAAGACTCAAGCTTTGTCTTGTTGAGGGTAAAGCTTGAAGAACAGCAAAATACCAAAAAAATATTTGTAAAAGTAAGGGGACGTTGCGAAAGATCTCAATATAAACGGCGGCTAGTCTACTAACTAACCAGTTTGAAGATAGACGTGCTATCCCCACAACAAAACCTATTAGTGTCGCTAAAATAATACCTAATACTGATACCAAAGCTGTATTCAAAAAGCCTACAACAAAAGTGCGACCATAAGAAAATGTTTCGTTATATTCAATCAGTGATAATCCAATGCCAAATCCAGCCTCTTGAGTAAGAAAGCCAAATCCTGTGGCGATCCCTCGAGCTTCAAGATTCGTTAAGGCATTGTTGACTATAGTGTAAAAGAAAAAAACTAACGCGAGTATAGCAATGATCTGAAACACAACTGATCTAAACGTGGGATTGTAGAAAAGGCTAGTTTTCGATTCGTGGCTGGGTTGCATATTCGGTTCAGTAGTATTATTGGGTTTCATACCGCTATAACCTCGGGTTCTGGGTTATAAAAAGGGCGGAAAACACCCGCCCATTTATATTTTAGCCTGTTAACGAATTGGTGGAGCGTACATAAAACCACCATCATTCCAAAGTGCATTAACACCACGGGAAATTTGCAATGGCGAACCACTACCGACGGTACGCTCAAAGCTTTCTCCGTAATTGCCTACCTGTTTCAGTATTTGGTAGCCCCAATCATCACGTATACCTAAACCTTTACCTTTCGGGCCTTCAACGCCTAAGATTCGCTTCACATTTGGGTCTTTAGATTTTAACATCGCTTCAGCGTTCTTGGAGGTAATGCCATATTCTTCAGCATTCACCATTGCTGCTAATGTCCACTTACCAATATTGAACCATTGGTCATCTCCTTGGCGAACCACAGGCCCTAGTGGCTCTTTAGAGATAATTTCTGGTAATACTACAGCAGAAGCTGGATCTTGCAGGTTTAGGCGCAAGGCATAAAGTCCAGATTGGTCCGTGGTCAACACATCACAACGACCGGCGTCAAAACCTTTTGAAGTTTGAGCTGCCGTGTCAAAAACCACAGGTTTATACGACATACCACTGTTCCTGAAATAATCAGCAAGATTGAGCTCTGTAGTGGTACCGGACTGAACACAGACTGAAGCGCCGTTAAGTTCCTTAGCACTTTTCAGGCCAAGCTCTTTTTTGACCATGAAACCTTGACCATCGTAATAACTTACGCCGACAAAATTCAGACCAAGTGCAGTGTCTCGATGTAATGTCCATGTTGTGTTGCGAGACAAAACGTCAATTTCACCAGACTGAAGTGCAGTAAAGCGCTCTTTCGCGGTTAAAGGTACATATTTAACTTTAGTTTTGTCACCAAATATGGCCGCAGCAAGAGCTTGGCAATATTCGACGTCAATACCTTCCCATTCGCCTTTGGAGTTAGGGTTAGAAAACCCGGGTAAACCTGTACTGACACCACAAGTTAGGAAACCCTGTTTAGTCACTTTGGCTAAGGTACTATCTGCTGCAGATACGCCCGTAGACATCAGAGCAGTCGAAGCCGCTACAAATGAAGCTATAAATATGAGTTTGTTTGCCATTTGAATCCTTCCTGTATGATCCGTGTTAAATTAGGTACTACCTGTTGCAACGAATGGAAAAGTGGTTTTTATCAATATTTATTGGTAAATCACTCAAAAAATGACTTGTATATAAATCAGACATTTATAAGAGTAGGAAAAGATCACTAAATTCTCAAATATATCATTTATCAACGGATATTTTGTGAATCAGCCATTACCTCTAACCATAGAATGATTGAATATTAATCACCTTGAGGTAGTGTTAGACTTCACATTAATGGTTCAAAGGAGAACTATACCCACAAAGTCTAGTTTTACAGCGGTAACACTTATCGTTCGACTTATTGGTAAGATATAATGTTGTTATTAGTGTATTATCTGGTGGTAAATTTTGCGGCTATCAATTCTAGCTGTATTTGTGTATCACACTTTTGATAGAATCTTGTGTAATAGTTAGTAAGTTTGCTTAAGGATAGAAATGCAATATTTTCCACTGTTCATGAATCTTAGAGACCGGCTTATTTTAGTCGTTGGAGGGGGAGAGGTCGCTTGTCGTAAGGTCGATAGTTTGGTCCGAGCTGGAGCAAGAGTTTCTATCGTTTCACCTCAAATAGCTCCCTTCTTACAGAATTTAGTTGAGTACAATGAATGTGACTGGATTCAAAATTTTTATTCCAAGGAGTTACTTGATAGTAAATATGTGCAGGTTTGGGCGACAACAGATAACCCAGAGTTGAATCATCGCGTTTATGATGATGCTAAAGCTGTGGGAATCCTAGTAAATGTAGTCGATGACCAGCCCTATTGTGATTTCATTACACCTTCAATGATTACTCGCGGCAGAATTCAGATTGCTATCTCTAGTGGGGGAGCATCTCCAGTTCTTGTACGTAACATTAGAGAGCAGTTAGAGGCAGGCTTAGCTTTTAATATATCTATATTAGCAGATTTTGGTTTGTCTAAACGAAGTGATATTAAACAGCAACTACCTTCTGTAGATGAGCGTCGTAAGTTTTGGGAAATGTTCTTTAGTATCCCTGCGGTTAACAATGCAACCGAACGTTCACAATTAGAAATGGAATACTCTAAGTTATTATCACAGGGAATTGATCAAGGTGCTGGTATAACCTGGGTTGATTTCGGTCCAGATATAGAGCTGCTCCCAATGAAAGCACTTAGATTAATGCAGCAAGCAGAATTGATTTTATTTGATTCAAAGTGTCCTTTTGAATTTATCGATATCACACGAAGAGATTCTGAAAGGCAAGAGTATGTTAATGATGTTGATTTATCAGATAAACTGGCCAGAGCAAGACAAAAGAATTTACGCGTTATTGTACTTGTTTCATCAACTTCTACCAAATATAACCTACTGATAAATCGTGATTTGCATATCCGCTTAGGAAGTATTTGAAATTAAGATCCCAAGCCCATATTTAGGGCTTGGGATATGTATATATAGACTTTAATCACGGAAATTTTCGTATTGAAAAGGTTGGCCTAATTCTGCATTACGAATCATTGCAATTGTAGCTTGAAGATCATCTCGTTTTTTGCCTACCACTCTTACTTTTTCACCTTGGATTGACGCTTGAACCTTAAGTTTCGCATCTTTAATAGCTTTAACGACTTTTTTAGCAGTAGGGGTATCGATACCTTGTTTAAATATGACTATTTGTTGCCATTTTCTGCCTGATGCTTCTTCGTCTTTTGCTTCCATTGCATTAACATCAACACCCCTTTTAGTAAGGTGTGAACGCAAAATATCACGCATTTGTTTTAGTTGAAAATCGCCTTCTGCATTAAGCTTGACCGATTCATCTTTTAGCATTTCGAATGAGGCTTCGACGCCACGAAAATCAAAACGAGTTGATAACTCGCGAGATGCGTTGTCTACCGAATTACGAAGCTCAACAGTATCAATTTCAGATACAATATCAAAAGATGGCATTGCTCATTTCTCCTATATTTAAACGCTTAATTTTATTGCATTAGATAGCAAATCTAACATCTTGACCGTATCTTCCCAACTAAGGCATGGATCGGTAATCGATTGGCCATATGCCAAATTATCAATATCATGCATAGGTTGATTACCTTCAACAATAAAACTTTCTGCCATAATACCAGCGATTTGATTCTTTCCAGATATTATTTGATCACAAATATCTTGCGCGACATCCAATTGTTTTTTATGTTGTTTTAGACAGTTTGCATGACTAAAATCGACAACAAGTCGTTCAGGAAGATCGAAATTCGCCAATTGTTGACATGCAGAGTTCACTGACTCGCTATCATAGTTTGGTCCTTTGTCACCACCTCGAAGAATGACGTGCCCGTATGGATTGCCGCTTGTTCGGTATACTGTCATGCGTCCATTTTTATCGGGTGAGTAAAAGTAATGTGAGGCTTGTGAGGCACGAGTTGCATCAATAGCAATTTTCACATTGCCATTGGTAGCATTTTTAAAACCAACAGGGCAAGATAATGCTGATGCCATTTCTCTGTGAATCTGAGATTCTGTGGTACGGGCACCAATCGCTCCCCAAGAAATGAGGTCAGCAATGTACTGGCCTGTAATCATATCAAGAAATTCTGTCGCAGTTGCTAAACCAAGTTTATTGATGTCTAACAAAAGCTTACGTGCTTTGTTCAAACCAGTCTCTAGAGCGTAAGAACCATCGAGGTTTGGGTCAGTAATTAAGCCTTTCCAACCTACAACTGTGCGTGGTTTTTCAAAGTACGTACGCATAACGATGAATAACTCATCTTGGTACTTTTCCTTTATACCAACTAAACGTTGTGCGTAGTCGAGAGCAGCATGAGTATCATGGACGGAGCAAGGGCCGACAATAACTAACAAGCGTTTATCTTCACCAATTAGCATTTTTTCTACTTGACGACGGGATTCAGCGACATGCTGTGCAACATCTTCAGTTATTGGATGGGCATTCCCAAGTTCTGCGGGTGTTGGCATTGGGCCTAATGGCTGAGTTCTTAGTTCATCGGTTTTAATTGGCATACAAGCGCCTGTTGTTTTTATCGCGAGTCGGTAAAGATAGCGGAAAGCTCATGACTAATAAACCTCTAGCATAACATTCTTGATGTTATTCTAATTTAAAATGTCGAATACAGTTATTGTCTACTTTTACATAATGATTTCAGATTATTATTGTTAACAAACCATTGACATTGCCTTTGATTCATTATCAACTAGGGTTACGCAACCAGATATCGGACCAGTTATGATTTCAACTCTTGCCAAAGCAAATATATACCTAAAACTGTTTGGTTTTTTCAAAGTTCCACTCATTTGGTTATGTAGGCCCCAAATTTTGCGATTGGATGAACAGATTGTAGAAATTAAAATACCGCTAAAAAGGAAAACTAAGAATCATCTTAATAGCATGTACTTTGGTGTTTTAGCAATAGGAGCTGACGTTGCAGGAGGTTTTATGGCGATGAACAAAGCAAAATCAAGAGGGCACACTGTCTCTTTGGCTTTTAAAGCGGTAGATGGACAGTTTCATAAAAGACCCGAAAGTGACGTACATTTTTCATGTCATGACGGTGAGTTAATCGATGCCATGTTGGATGAAACTATCGCCACAGGACAACGAGTCAATAAACAAGTAAAAATAACCGCTACTTGCCCCAAATTACACGGAAGTGATCCGATGGCTGAATTTCTTCTTACTCTGTCGCTAAAGAAAGTGGCTGTGTAGATGTATCGAGTTCAACTTGCTCAATAGCTACGATCTTGTTTCTGTTCAACACAATTTTCCAACGGTAGTAGATGGGTTCACCGCTGTGATTATATTCTTTAGCAATTAAATTAACTAAATGCCGTTTTTCGACCGCCTCCTGACTTACTTGGTTGTTATTTAATGTGTAAACTTTATTTGATCCTTTATCCATCAGTCGCATTAGAGGACGCATACTAAGCATCATGGATTCGCGAGTCTCTTCATAGCCACTCATGAATTTTGAGGTTGACATCTCTGTTTCACAGCGATAATGAAGAACTTGCTCTTCTCTTTGCACGACGCGTTTTTTTCGAATCATTTGTATACGATCTGGGAGCTTTTGTAAGCTTTTGTAATCCAACCACTCCAGCTTTTGTCCTACGGCTTTATTTGTAGTGGGGTCAAGGTAGTACTTTCTCCATTTAGGCCGCCCCTTACGAATCCATCGCCACATAACATCTCGAAGATCATCTTTGAAAATTTCACGAAGAGCATAGACAAAAGACATCCATATGATGAAGGAGACTGTAATTTCACCCCAATAATCTCGCGCAAGAATTGCCGTAATGGTAACAAAAACCATGACAAAACCAGTTGCTGAGCCTTTTACCACGCGTTTCATATTTTTGCCAAGAGATTGGGTTTTTACCTTTAGAACTACAGGATGTTCAATTAATCGACGCAGTAAGCGCATTTTGTTACTCAACCTTGTTACATCGTCACGTACACTCTTCGAGTTATAGTTATTTAACTTGCGATGTGCCGCTTCTTTCTCCACTATTGCAAGCAATCTTTCTTTGATAGTCTTATAGTCATTATCCCTTGGCATATGAGCGATTAATGACATGAAGCGTTGTCCTGTATACCAAGAAAGGTAGTTATCGATATTGGCATAGTAGCGTTTTAAGCTTTCTTCATATGGAATACCTCGCCTGAGCTTTTTTAAAATATCAAGTGCGAGTTCAATAACTTCATCAACTTCTTCGCTAGTAATAATGTCACTGTTATGTTTGTTCAATTCATTAACGGCTTTATCTAAAGCAATGACATATTGATACGCAAATAAGCTGATACTTACACGGTATTGAGTTGAGGAAAGTCGACCACGCTTAGCTAATCGGCTGTGGACCAAAGGAAGAAGAGTCTTATCACTGAAATAAGCCCGTTCTTGTACTATAGATTCATAATAAAATTCAGTTTCTTTTAATACGTTGGGAGTTAGGCCAATCTCACCTGGGACAAAAAAATAAAGGTCAAGGTCAGACTTTTTTGATGTGGCCATTGAATGGGAAATCTTAAGTGTGATGCCGTCCTGCTTATCAACGGTGATCAAAGAATACTCCTGAAAAAATTCTTTTTACCTGGCGAAAGCATAACAGAGTTTCGGTATAATAACCTAAAATTTAGTAAGAGACCGTTGAAATGATTAAAGTTGGACAGATAAACCACTTGGAAATAGTTAAGAAAGCCGATTTCGGTATTTTCCTTGATGCAGGTGATTATGGCTCAAGCTTATTGCCAAATAGATTTGTTCCACCAAGTGCTGAAATTGGTCAATTCTTAGATGTATTTTTATATTTTGATTCTGACAACCAACTTGTTGCTACAACAGAAACGCCTGTTGCTCAAGTTGGAGAATGGGGAGTAATGAGGATTGACGGTGTCAATAGTATTGGAGCATTTGCGGATTGGGGGATAAAAGGCAAAGATTTGCTTATTCCATTCAGTGAACAGCGTACTCGCTTTATCGCGGGGCAAAACGTTTTAGTATATGTATATACAGATAAGGCTTCGGGCCGTATTGTTGGCACAACAAAATTTAACAAATGGCTAGATAAAACACCGTCAAACTATCAATGTAACCAACAAGTTGACTTAATTATTGCAGAGCGTAGTGATCTTGGTTTCAAAGCCATAGTTGAAGGTCAACACTGGGGTATGATTTTTAAGTCTGATGTATTCGGTAAGCTATTCATTGGTAAGAAGCTCAAAGGTTATATTAAAGCTGTTCGTGAGGATGGAAAAATTGACCTGACTTTGCAAAAAGTAGGAGCAGCTAAGATGGATGATCTAAGCCAAAAGGTTCTTGATTTACTAGAAAAGAAAGGGGGTTACTTACCTTTAAATGATAAGTCTTCTCCAGAAAGTATTTTTTCTACTTTTAGAACCAGTAAAGGTACCTTCAAAAAAACAATCGGGGGATTGTATAAACAAGGCAAGATCACGATAGAAGAGCAAGGGATTCGGTTGAACCCTTAAGCTTTTTGTTATGCCGCCCACTAGGAATCTAGTGGGCAATTAATTTAAAATAGGTTTTTGTCTCTAACCAACTCTCTAGGTAAACCATTTTTTAAACGATTTCCCACCCACTTACCCAGACCTATCACGTCATCACCAAGCTTAACAATCACTTCACCTTTTCCAGATTGATTTTCTGGTCTAATATCTCTTCCCATGAACCATTCTCGAGCTTCAACAATGGTGAGTCCAATACAATTAGGCTCTTGCCCTGATGCAAGAGCCGTCGCAACTTGATGTTGCCAGCGATAGCCATTTTTGTGGGATTCGGCTATCTTGATCCCCATTCTAGAAAATCGAAATGATCCTAAGAGTGGTTCCAAAGCACTTGGGAATAACCACACATCGTTATCTCTGAGCCATATACATGAATTCATTGGTAACTCAATATTTAAGCTCGCATTTAGATTGTAGGCAATGTGTTGTTGAACTTTATCAGATGCTTTTTCGAACGGGAATTTTCCAAGGCGTTTATTAACCTTAGGTGCTTTCATTGGCCCTAATTTTTTAATCTTTGCTACGAAAAAGCCTTCACTGTCATAAACTTGAGGGAATATGTGTAGGAAGCCGTGTTCTGTGATCGCTTTACCTGCGCCCTCGAATAATGAATCGAGTGGTTCAAAAGCGATTAAATCTTGATATTTTTTTTTCAAATACAAACAAACTTGCTGGTTTTCTTCAACACTTAAAGTGCAGGTTGAATAAACCATCACTCCACCTGTTTTGAGTGCATGAAAAGCACTATCAATAAGATCTTTTTGAGTCTCAGAGATAGCCAGAACAGTTTCTTTGCTCCAATTTTTCATTGCGTCAGGATCTTTACGTACTGTTCCTTCTCCAGAGCATGGCGCATCGATAAGCACAGCGTCAAAACTTTCTGGTAGCCAACCACCAAAAACTCTTCCATCAAAGTTGCTTAGTGCTGTGTTTCGTATTCCACATCGTTGTATGTTGGCATGCAGCGCCTTAACACGAGTGGATGAAAACTCATTGGCTACAATTACGCCACTGTTATTCATTAGTGCCGCAATTTGAGATGTCTTGGAGCCAGGAGCGGCTGCCATATCGAGAACAGTATTAAACTCATTGTGTAGGTTATCGAACAATGCTGATACTGGCATCATAGAACTGGCTTCTTGAATGTAAAATAGACCACACATATGTTCAGCGGTATTACCGAGCGGAGTGATGGATTCATCAGCTTCAATCCAAAAACCTTCCTTACACCAAGGAATAGGTGATAGTCGCCAATTTTTTTCCGATGCACGCTGAGTAAAATCACTAATAGAAATTTTAAGCGTATTGACACGGATACTTTTACGAAGTGGGCGTTGGCAAGCAGCAATAAAGCCAGAAATATCTAGACCATTGGGCATGATGGCCTGTATTTCTTGCAGAAATTCTTCAGGCAAATAGACGTTTTGATGCAAAGTTATGTCTCGTGCACGTAAAGGTGAAAGATTATAACGGATTAAAAGACAAAACGCAGTGTTAATACTGCGTTTTTATTTCTATGGCTTGGGGATTGGGGTGCGCCACTTTTTCCATGTATCTTCAGGTGTTGAATACAAAAAGAAAGATTGTTCATGCTTTGCAATAGGTTGAAGTGGAACATTATCAGGAGTAGAAAAAGTAATTCCTCCTTTGATGATACTGTCAATTGTACCTGCTTTGATATTGGCACCTCCAAGCCCAATCGAAACATCAACACCCGAGGTATTCCAAAATATGCTGTTTGCTCTTATAAGATAAGCGTATTCTGGGTCTATAGAGATAGTTGAAACTACGCGGTCAGCTAGTTCACCAAGACCAACTTTAATGACTCGCCCAACTTGCATTTCTCTAAAGAGAACAGGCGTGCCTATAGTTACTGAGCCAAGGGTTTCACTTTGTAATGTAAACGGAATACCGTCTGTATCCGGTTGCTGTTTATGTAAACTAAATTCAAAAGTAGCCTTTCCTTTACCCGGTTTTACATTAATCGCTGGTGCCCAAAAATTTTGCAAGTTCTTTACACCGCTTAACCCTAAGGTCGGTTGAGCTATCCAAAAGTAGCTATTTTCTTTAGCGAGTATATCTGCATATTTGGGGAGCAGGCGAAGCTCAATAGTGACTCTATCATGGTTAAAATCTGGAGTAACCGATATCGCTTCTCCAACTTTGATGCCATTATATTTTACGCTAGTGCCATTAGAGATATGATTCTCTCCTTTGGCTACCAATGTGATAGTTTGCCCATATTTTCGAGCTGTTTTAAAGTCTTTATATAATAACCATTGTTCACCGCGTTTGTTTTCGACCCCTGGCAGTGAGTCAAAAGCAATACTGCCTTGGATTAACGATTTTAAAGGGGCGGTTTTTACATTGATACCATTGAGACTCGCATCTATATCAATACCGGAATAATTCCAAAATACTGTTTGCTTGTTCAGTAAATGCTTATACTGCTTTTCTATACTCGCCGTTATCACAACACCACTTTCAACTAGGTGATAGTCTGAGATGTGGCCTACCTTAAGATTCTTATAAAGTAGAGGGCTGCCTTTACTTACAGAAGGTAACTGGTCTGCTAATAGTGTGATGCTTTCAAAGCCTGATATATTATACTGAGCTAATTCAGCCAGTGATTGACTGGGATATAGAACATACTTTCTTTGGGGAGAGTTTTCACCATCACTGATAAAGCTGATTGAACCGGTTAGCAATTGTTTAGCAGGAGGGACGTTGATATTAAGCCCTGACTGAGTCAACTCTGCAGTCGCACTACCAGTCACAAAGAAGCGATTTTCAGCTTTTATGAGAGAGGAATAGCTAGTATTAATGAGCAAATCAAAATGAACTTTATCCTCAACTAAAGACACACTAGTCACTTCTCCAACAGTGATACCTCTATATAGAACATTAGCACCAGCCTCAAGGCCAAAAGAATTTTCTGCTACTAAAGTGATAACAATAGAGTTGGCTTGTTGCTTATTAAATTGCTCTTTTCTAATTGCCGTAAAGTAACGAGAGCGTTCACCTTTTCCTGCTATTAAAGTTAGGTAATTTCCTCTGATCAAATTCGTGATATTTTTAACGCCGGAAAGTGAGACTTTTGCTTCTTCAAGAATAAAATGACTTCCACTGGTTAGAATATCAGAAAATGCTGGCTCAATAGCAGCTAGTGCGACTATCTCTTTTCGACCATTACTAAATTGTAAGTCACTAATTTGTCCAATTTTGATACCACGATACATGATTGGTGCGCCAGAAGGACTTATTTGATTGTTCTCAGGAAGTGTGATCTTTATGGGGATCCCTCGACCTGCTGTTTGTAAATCGGGATACAATCTAAATCGGCTATCATCGACTACAGGTTCACCTCCATCAGGAGAATCTACAGCAATGGAGCCGCCAATTAATGAACTAAGACTGTCTAACTTGAGATCAATTCCATGAATCCCCACACTGGCACCTAAACCGCTAACATTCCAAAAACGGCTTTCATCGGTGATAATATTCCTATATTCATCATGAATTGTTGCGTGAATAAGAACATTTTTCTCTGCCTTATCAAGTTGGTAACTGTAAACTTCACCGATTGGTATTTTTCTGTAAACGATCTGTGAACCTATCGAAATTCCACCAAGTTCATCGGCCCTTAGAGTAATGTTTAGCCCATCAGGAGCTCGAATATCAGAGGGAGGACGCTCAAGGGCGGTGAATTTTGTTTCTGGCTTAGCAGGGGAGTCGCTTGGTTGAATTGCAATGTAATTACCAGATACAAGAGCATCAAGACCAGATATACCAGAAAGACTAGCTGTTGGTTTTACCATCCAAAATAAAGTTCTTTTAGAAAGAAGTTTTGTCGCTTCTGGATATATTTCGGCCTCAACGTAAATACTAGCCAAGTCATCGGATAAATTGATGTCACGGACCATACCAACCTCAAGTCCGTGATAACGTATGGTTGTTCTACCTGCGACTAGCCCCTGTGCATCAGAGAAATGTATTTGAATACGTTCACCTGCATCCTCAACCGCTTTTAGAACTAACCAGCCTGCCAATACCAAGGCTAATATTGGAAGTAACCACAAAGGGGATATTCCTTTATTGGGCTTTACATCAGGTGAGTAAGAGGGTTGATTTGGAGTTGAGTTAGCCATTTGATGTTTCTTCTCTTTGCTCTGTTTTGTGCTCTATGGAATGGTCATCCCATATATGCCTAGGATCAATACTTTCCGCTGCGAACATAGTTAGTAATACTACAAGGCCAAATGCTACTGCACCAAAACCTGGAGTAAAATCTAGTATTTGACCACGGTCAATCACCGTCATCATTATACAAATCACGAACAAGTCCATCATCGACCAGCGGCCTATCCACTTAATGATGAAATAAATGGTCATTCTTTGGCGACAAAATATTCTACGTTTGAACTTGATTGAAAGCAGTAGATAGGCCAACCCTAAAATTTTAGCAACGGGGACGACAATACTAGCTATAAAAATAATCAGTGCAATACCCCACATATTACTTTTGACCAATGATACGACACCTGAAAAGATAGTGTCTTCAATGCGCCGCCCATTGGTTATCAGTATTGATATTGGAACTAAGTTTGCTGGAAAGATCACAATTGTCGCAGCAGTTATATACGCCCAAGTTTTCTGTATCGAGCGGGGTTTACGACGAGAAATAGGTTTTTTACAGCGAACACATAAATGATTTTTAGGCTGTGAGAGGTGGCAATGAAGGCAATGTAACTCTTTCTTATTAAAATGATAACTAAACTCAGTTCTATATTTTTCCCAGTAACCATAAACACTCACGCGAGTAACCAAAAGTACAGTCATGAACTGAAGTAAGACAAAACCATACAAACCAATACCCATATGGATGTCTGAATAGTCTTGAAGTTTAAAACAAGAAATCGCAATACTAACAAGAAAAACATCAATCATGACCCACACTTTCAAGTGTTTAATGGTGTAAAGAGCATATTTTAAGATTTGTATGTTATTAAATTGTAGTGCTATATGAGCAGCCATTACAGAAAAACAGAGTAAAAAAGGCGCAATCGAGCTACAAAAAAGAATTAGTAGTGATAGAAAAATAAATCCTTCATTATACAGGGTCATTATGCCAGAAGGTAAGGTTGCTGGTATCATTACACCGAATAAGCGGATGCTAATGAAGGCAAAAAAGTGTGAGGGCACATACAATAGAAGGCACGCGACAGCAATAGCAAGATTACCAGAAAGAGAAGGGGAGCCACCTCTATAAAGATGTATACCACAACGCGGGCAATAGGCACTTTTCCCTTTTCCTAAAGAGATAGAATTTATCGGAAGATCACAACCATGGCATAAGTGAGTGTGTGAGATCGACTGTGGTATATTTTTAGAGTCTGAGTAGGGAGGGTTCATTAGTTCGACCTATAATACTTATACAAACTACATCTACGCGTGAGATTGAGCACTCCCATACAAGGTTTGGTATAAGCCTTCTTGTTTAACCAACTCAACATGTGTTCCTGCCTGTGTTACTTGGCCATCTTCTAAAACATAGATCAAATCAGCCTGCTTAACTGCAGACAAACGATGTGCAACTATCAAAGTAGTACGACCATCCAAAAACTCATTCAGGGCTTTATGGATGGCAGATTCCGTTGATGTATCTAGGGCTGATGTTGCTTCATCTAAAATAACAAATTTAGGATTGGTCAAGACCATGCGTGCAATTGCTAACCTTTGCCTCTGACCTCCAGATAACCGAATTCCGTTGCGTCCGATAGGTGTATCAAGCCCTTCTCTGAGTTGACAGGCTACATCACCCAACTGCGCAACTTCCAGAGCATGCCACAGTTTAGCATCCTCATACTCGGATCCAAGAGTGAGATTATGCCTTAAAGTGTCATTAAATAATATAGGTTGTTGTAATACAACAGCAATATTCTGCCTTATTAGGTCAAAGCCTATAGAATTGGTTGGTTCACCATTAAACCTAATAATACCAGAGTCTTGGCGATAAACTCCAATAAGCAATTGAATTAATGTTGACTTTCCACCACCACTAGCTCCTACCAAAGCAACTTTTTTTCCTGCCGGAATGTGGAGGTTAAGGTGGTTAAATATAGTTACTTCATCATTGTAGGAGAAATCGACATTTTCAATGTTAATTTCTACTTGCTTGTTGTTAATAAATGGGTTGACAGTACTTTGAGGTCGCTGTTCTTCTTCTAAAGTGAGTAAGTTATTAATTCTTTGTAGGGCTGCTTTCGCACTGTACCATGAGAACTGAATTCCAAGTAACTCTTGGACTGGGCCTAACATAAACCAAAGATAACCGAAAACAGCGAAAATTTGTCCGATAGTTAAGTCGCTAAACAAGACCATAAGCATTGCGACAGCGCGAAATAATTCGAATCCTAGTAGAAAAAGAAGGAAAGAAAGACGTCCTGCAGCTTCTGATTGCCACATATATTTGTCAGCATCTAGACGAATTTGGTTTGCATGCTGTTTTAGTTCGGTAAGAAATTCACGTTCCCTGTTTGCTGCACGTAATTGGTAGATTCCATCTAAGGTCTCAACTAATCGATTTTGAAATCGTTCGAAAGATTGATTTTCTTTCTTTTTAAGGTGTTTAACTTTGTTACCGAGCTTTCGTGAGAAATATATGACAATTGGATTGACTAAAAGAATAAAGAGACCGAGGTGCCATTCAAGCCAAAGGAGCACACTTGCTGTCCCAAGTACAGTTAACAAACCAATGAGGAACTTGCTCAATGTAGCTCCAATAAACTTATCTATTGTTTCTACATCAGTGACCAAATGTGCATTAATACCACCGCTGCCTCTGGTTTCGTATTGCTTCATACTTATACGACCAAGTTTATCAAGCATTTTGCTGCGCATCTGATAGGTGATGCTTTTCGAAACCAGTGTGAACTGACGGCCTTGAAGAATATTGAGTGCCTGACTCATAGTTCGCATTAGGATAACCAGTCCTAGAGTCAGAAAAATATAGCCTGTAGGGGTTTGTAGAGAACTGGGTAATATAGAATTCATTACCTCTATACCTTTGGCAGGTTGATTTAGCAATACTTCATCTACCATCAGTGGCATTAATAGAGGAATGGGCACACTCAACAAGGTAGCTAAAATTGCTATAACATTCGCCAAAGCAAGCCGAGACTTGTGTTTTTTTACTTGAGTTATCAGCCAAGGACGGCTAATAGTATTTGCTCTTTCAGACATTATAGTGTGGCTGTTTATTCTTTATGATGTTTGATTAATTGTACGTGGATTCATCAATCAAGTCTTATTAAATCGAAAGCTAGTATGAGAATAGAACAATATGAAAGGTTAACCAAACAAGCATTAGCACTTATGGAATCAGAAAAAAATCTCATCGCTAATCTATCCAACCTGGGCGCTCTTTTGAATATGGAGCTTGATGAAATAAACTGGGTCGGTTTTTACTTTGTACAAGGCCAAGAGTTAGTTTTAGGACCATTTCAAGGTTTACCAGCATGTGTAAGGATTTCTGTAGGGCATGGTGTATGTGGGACAGCGGTAGAAAAAAACAAGTACAGAGAGTGGGTAATGTACATCATTTTAAAGGTCATATCGCCTGTGATTCAGCAAGTAACTCAGACGTTTAAGCTAGGTGATTGTATTGCTGGGGTTCTAGATATAGATAGCCCTAAACTAGGTCGCTTTGGTGTAATTGATGAACATGGCTTAACATTTTTGATGAATGAAGTAGAAAAGCTGCTTAATTCACACGCTATCAGTGCATAAATTCAATATTGAGTGTGGTTTTTCGTTTTCAGGTCACTATAATACCTGAAATATTTATCTGAATGCTCGCGGACGATACCGCATTTAACCAGGACCCCTCATGGAAAACACTGAAAAGTTAAAAAATAGCAAAGAAGTGATTGCGTATATTGCTGAATGTTTCCCTAAGTGCTTTACTTTAGAAGGTGAAGCAAAGCCGCTCAAAATTGGTATTTTTCAAGATCTTGCGGAACGTCTTACCGACGACCAAAAGGTGAGTAAAACTCAGATTCGCGCAGCATTGAGACAGTATACTTCTTCATGGCGTTATCTACATGGTGTTAAAGCCGGTGCTATTCGTGTTGATCTTGATGGTAATCCAGCTGGTGAGTTAGAGGAAGAGCACGTTGAGCATGCAAAAACAGCTCTAGCCGAAAGCAAGGCTAAAGTGCAAGCTCGTCGTAAAGAGCAAGCTCAGAAAGTAAGAGAAGAAGGTAAAACGAAGGCAAAACCGGCAAATAAAAAGCCACAAAGCCGTCGGCCACAACAAAATAAAACGAACAACAAGGTTAATAGCCCCCAAGAAACACGTGCTCTGACAGTAGAAGAAATTACCATTGGTAATCAAGTCAATGTTAATATGGGCAAAGGGAATATGGCTGCGACCATTGTTGAAGTCAATAAGGAAGATGTGCGTGTTCAACTGCCTAACGGCCTACAAATGGTCGTAAAAGCGGAGCACCTACGCGCATAAAGGAGATACTCCTACGCATGAAATGCCGTTCAAAAATGTCGCTGATTGCTGCTAGCTTATGGCTAGCAGCATCTTCAGCATATGCTCTCAAAGCAAATGTTGCTTTAGAGGATCTTCCAGTGTTAGCCCCTGAAGCTCAACACTCTACAGCAAGTAAACGTGTTACATCTCGTTTTACTCGTTCTCATTATAAGCACTTTACCTTAAATGATGGGTTTTCTGAGGCTATCTTCCAGAGATATGTTGAGTCTCTAGATTTTAACCGCAACATATTCAATCAAGCAGATGTGGATTCGTTTAAGAAATGGGCCGTTAATATAGATGATCAGTTGAAGTCTGGAGACAATCAGATAGCTTTTGATGTTTACAATATGTCTATGAAGCGTCGTTATGAACGTTTCGTTTACGCCCTTTCTCTCCTCGATAAAGAGATGAAGTTTGATATTGATGAAAGTATCGAGTTGGATCGGAGTAAAGCCGCTTGGCCTAAAGATACTAAAGAGTTAGATGACCTTTGGAGAAAGCGGGTTAAGTATGACGCATTAAATTTAAAACTGGCAGGTAAAGATTGGGATGAAATTAAAGATGTTTTAGGTAAGCGTTATAATAATGCCTTGAAACGCCTTAGCCAGACTCATAATGAAGATGCCTTCCAGCTGTATATGAATGCGTTCGCAAGAGAGGTTGATCCTCATACAAGTTACCTTTCACCGCGCAATGCAGAGCAATTTCAAACTGAAATGAACCTATCATTGGAAGGTATTGGTGCAGTATTACAAATGACCGATGATTATACTGTAATTCGTTCTCTGGTTGCCGGCGGACCTGCATCGAAGAGTAAACAGCTTGATGAAGGTGATCGTATTATCGGTGTTGGCCAAGATGGCGAAGATGTTGTTGATGTTATAGGCTGGCGTTTGGATGATGTTGTACAGCTCATCAAAGGTCCAAAAGGTAGTAAAGTCAACCTACAAGTTTTGCCACAAGGGAAAGATGCAAAAGCTAAAACTGTCATCATAGTAAGGGATAAAATTCGGCTAGAAGATCGAGCCGTTAAGTCGGATATAGTAGAAAAAGATGGTAAAAATATTGGTATTTTGGAAGTACCAAGTTTTTATGTCGGTCTTGCTAAAGACACCGATAAGCTAATTACCGAGATGAAAGAAAAGGGCATTGATGGCCTTATTGTCGATTTGCGCAACAATGGAGGCGGAGCACTTACTGAAGCGACTTCATTATCTGGTCTTTTTATTAGCAGCGGTCCTGTTGTACAGGTTCGAGATAGCTACGGAAGAGTCAACGTCAATAGCGATACAGACGGTAAAATCAGTTATGACGGCCCAATGACTGTTCTGATTAATCGCTACAGTGCATCGGCTTCAGAGATTTTTGCAGCGGCAATGCAAGATTATGGACGAGCAATCATTCTAGGTGAGAACTCTTTTGGTAAAGGGACTGTTCAGCAACATCGTTCTCTCAATCATATTTACGATTTGTTTGATAAGGAGTTAGGCTACGTTCAGTACACGATCCAAAAATTTTACCGTATTGATGGCGGAAGTACTCAGAATAAAGGTGTCATACCTGATATTGCGTATCCAACACCTATCGTTCACAGTGAAACGGGAGAAAGTGTTGAAGATAATGCCTTGCCTTGGGATAGCATTGACAAAGCAAACTATAAGGTGTTACAGCGTAACGAAAAGTTAATTAAAAAGCTTAATACTACCCACCAAACTCGCGTTTCGAATGAACCTGAATTCAAATTTATTTCAGAAGATATTGCAAAATATAAAGCGGAGAAGGATGACAAGACTCTGTCACTTAGTGAAAAAAGCCGTAAACAAGAAAGTGATAAAGCCGATGATGAGCGCCTAGCACGTATAAATCAAAGGCAAAAAACTCATGGTGAGAAATCATTCAAGTCACTGGAAGATATTCCGAAAGATTATGAGGCACCAGATGTTTATCTCGATGAGTCAGTTGCGATAATGGTTGATATGCTTAAGTTTTCACCAAACAAAACTATCTGATTAAATTCAAAATCCATCAAAAGCGAGCTTATTATAGGCTCGCTTTTTTTTGCGACTAACGTGAGCTAGATCGTGATTTTCGCATATTTGGTCTTCAGTGCCTAAGCTTAAAGAAAAGAGCGAGGTGCACTATGAGATGGATTGGCGTTTTACTTACATGTTTTAGTCTGTCTTGTTTTGCCAATGAAGTCCGCGATAATAGTGACTTAACACAGTTTGACCAACCTTTTTTATTAGGTGATTGGTATCTTGTTAACCCTAACCCAGAGCAATCAGAAGAAAATTTTTTGGCTATTAAGCTGAGTTTAGATTCTAACTACAGCTTCAAAATTGATATTCAAAAGCGTGATTATTCTGTAGACCATTGGGAAGGACTATACACGGCGAATGAAGATACTCTTATTCTTGGACTCAATACTGAGGAGCCACAAATATATAATTACTCGAGCAACCATAACATGCTTAACTTGAACGGGGTTGTTTTTACCAAAGCACTATCAAATGCACTGGCAGGTATGTGGTCTAGCGCGAAACTGAGTGGGCATGAGTTTCTAGCGAGTGAAGTAGAGCAAGTGGATTTGATTTTACAACCTGATTTTGTATTCATGTTTAGGGTCAGCAATGAAGATGGGGCCGAAGCGATTCATAAAGGTGTATATTACACTGAAGGTGAACATTTAGTATTACTATACGAAAACGGTGAACATGAAACTAGATACAGTCTAAATAGCGATATACTGACGTTAGAAATGGAAGAAGGAGCGCTTTATGCGATACTCAATCGTATAAGGTAAGTTACTAATATACGAAATTTTTACATGAATAATGGGCGATGTATTGACATATAATACCTCGTCTTTTTTTTATTCTCAGGTTAAGCTAGATCTCATTGAAAGAAGCAAATTCTAGCATCAAATATGAAACTATATTTATAATGGTATTCCTGACTAGACTTTCTTTCTCCCAATTAGCTAGGTAGCAGAAATATAGTTTCAAAAAATAGATGTTCAGCGGAAGAGCATAAACTCTGCAAACGTTTTTGTAAAAAAAACTGGTATTATGTGCAAATTATTCAGAAGGACTTAGATATGTCTCAAAAGCCACAAGCCAAATACCGTAAAGATTATAAATCCCCATCTCATACAGTTACCGAACTCGATCTGGTTTTTGATCTTTATGACAATAACACCTTGGTTACAGCAACCTCTAAGGTAAAACAACTAAAAGAAGATAATATCCTCCACCTTGATGGTGAACATCTCAAGTTAGTAAGCATTGATATAAATGGAGAAATATGGACTAGGTATGAAGAAGTAGAGGGTGGCCTTCATATTTCATCTCTCCCGCAAGAGTTTGAGTTAAAAATTGTTACTGAGTTAAATCCTGAAGGAAACACAGCTTTGGAAGGCTTGTATAAGTCAGATGGCGCATTTTGTACTCAGTGTGAAGCAGAAGGTTTTCGTAGAATTACCTATTATTTAGATCGTCCAGATATCCTCGCCAAGTACACAACTAAAGTTATCGCCGATGAAGAGCAATATCCATTTTTATTAAGTAATGGTAACCGAATAGCCAAGGGATCACTAGAAAATGGTCGACACTGGGTACAGTGGCAAGATCCTCATCCTAAACCTGCCTACCTGTTTGCTTTAGTGGCAGGAAATTTTGATGTTCTTCGAGATACATATGTGACTAAATCAGGACGTAAAGTCGAACTCGAAATCTTCGTGGATGAAGGTAACCTCAATAGGGCATCTCATGCCATGACATCTTTGATAAATTCTATGAGGTGGGATGAAGAAAGGTTTGATCTTGAATATGACTTGGACATTTATATGATCGTTGCTGTTGATTTTTTCAATATGGGTGCAATGGAGAATAAAGGTCTAAATGTCTTTAACTCGAAGTTTGTTCTAGCCAATGAGAAAACTGCAACTGATAATGATTATCTAGGTATAGAAGCAGTTATAGGTCATGAATATTTTCACAACTGGACGGGGAATCGTGTCACCTGCCGAGATTGGTTCCAACTGAGCCTGAAAGAAGGATTAACTGTATTTAGAGATCAGGAATTTTCCTCAGATCTGGGCTCTCGTGCTGTAAATAGAATAAACAACGTTCGTATTATCCGTGGTCCACAGTTTGCTGAAGATGCCAGCCCAATGTCGCATCCAATTCGTCCTGAAAAAGTTATTGAAATGAATAATTTCTATACTCTCACTGTCTATGAGAAAGGTAGTGAGGTAATACGAATGATACATACTTTGCTTGGTGAAGAACATTTTCAGAAAGGAATGAAGTTGTACTTTAGCCGTCATGATGGTACAGCAGCAACATGTGAAGATTTTGTGACTGCTATGGAAGATGCATCTGCTGTTAACTTACAGCAATTTCGATTGTGGTATAGTCAATCAGGAACTCCAAAGGTAACGGTAGAAAGTGAATATGATGCGACTAAAAAAACATATTCTTTAACAGTGACTCAACGCACTGAAGCAACATTTGATCAGCAAAATAAACAGCCATTACATATTCCATTAGATGTAGAGTTATATAATGAAAATGGAGAAGCCATTGAGTTACACTGTAACGGAAGTCTAACCGATAATGTTTTAAATATTACTGAATCAAGCCAAACCTTTGTTTTTGAAAAAGTAAAAGAAAGACCAATCCCTTCTTTATTGCGCGAGTTTTCTGCTCCAATTATTTTGGAATATGACTATAGCGATCAAGAACTAGCTTTTTTAATGGTACACGCTAATAACGAATTTTCACGTTGGGATGCAGGACAAATGCTGCTGGCTAAGTATATTCGTCGTAATGTTAATGCGGTTCAAGCGGGCAACATTACTGAGTTACCGCCGTCTTTAATAGATGCATTTCGTGGAGTACTACTTTCAGATACATTAGAACCTGCACTCATCGCTGAAATTATGGCACTTCCAAGCCATAACGAAGTTTCTGGTTGGTACAGCCAAGTTGACGTAGACGCCATCGCACAAGTATTAAAAGCTATCAAAATTAAGTTTGCTAAAGCTCTTGAGGACGAATTTAGCGCGCTATACCACAGTTTAAAAGAAGAACAATATACAATTTCACATGAGTCTATCGGTAAACGTTCTTTGAGTAATACAGCTCTATCGTACCTAGCGTACACGCAGCAAGGAAATACTTTAATAGAGAAGCAATATTTTTCAGCCAATAACATGACAGATACGATTGCAGCTATAAGTTCAGCAAATAGTGCTCAACTTGAATGTCGTGAAAAACTGATGGATGACTACAGTGAAAAATGGAAGCATGATGGCCTTGTCATGGACAAATGGTTTGCACTGCAAGGAAGTAACCCTGAAAAGAATGCGTTAGAGGTTATTAAGTCAACCATGCATCATGAAGCATTTAGCCTCAAAAACCCAAACAGAATAAGAAGCCTCATAGGTTCGTTTCTCAATATGAACCCTGTTCGTTTCCATTCTAAATCGGGTGAAGGGTACCAGTTTGCTGGTGAGATCCTTAAAGAGTTGAACGGTAGTAACCCTCAAGTCGCATCTCGCCTAATTGATCCACTACTTAAGTACCGCAAATTTGATGAGACGCGTCAAAACCTTATAAAAGCAGAACTTGAAAAGCTTAAAGCCATGGATAATCTAGCCAATGATCTTTATGAAAAGGTAAATAAAGCATTGGATTCTTGAGTTTTATCACAAAGCAGTGGCATATTTTTGTTGCTGCTTTGTATCCATAATAGAGGCGTAACCGAAACAGGTTGTAACATATATATAAATAGAATGAATCAGTATTATTTTTCACTCAACATCTCATATCAATCCTTCTTAGCACACTATAATGGGGCTGCGAGTAATGTTCTGGTTGTTACAGATGAAGGTTTGCGTTTACAATTACCTGCTACTAGGTTCAGACCATTCCTTAGCCAAATCGGTCTCAGTGGGCGTTTTCGTCTGACAACTGACCAAAATAATAAGTTTATAAAGTTGGAAATGCTGTGAGCACTTGATTCTATAAGACTTTAAATAGAACCTTAGTCACATTATCAAACATTTCACCACCTACTACTCCTAAAAGAATTAACTATTTGTCAATAATGCTTTTACAATAAAGCGGCATTACCCGTGTTAAGCACTATGCTTACAACAGCCCTCAAAATACATAAAATTCTAATTGTGGAGTGTGATTATGACCGCGCGTGAAACTCTGATGCCGGTTCTGCTTGAAAAGGTCTACAAACTGATTCAAGACAAACTCGAGCTTGCTCATCAACCCCTTGTCACTCAACTTGCTCAGCATTTATTTAGCAATATCTCTCATGACGACCTTGTCGAAAGGAATGAATCTGATCTTTACGGTGCGATAATTAGCCTTTGGCACCATATAAATGAAAAGAAAGCTGACGAAGTTTCTGTGAGAGTGTTTAACCCAACTGTTAGTCGTCAAGGATGGCAATCCACCCACACCATTGTAGAAATTGTTGTTCCGGACAGCCCTTTCTTAGTTGATTCTGTGAAAATGGCCTTGAGTAGATTAGATTTAGCTTCTCACTTAATGCTTCATGGTCCAACACAAATTGAGCGTAATAAAGTAGGTGATATTACTGGCATTAATAAGGGCAAAGGGACACTTCAATCTTTGTTCCATATGGAAGTTGATCGACTCAGTGCAAAAGAAACCATGACGTCTTTACGTGAAGAGCTTGAGAAAATCATAACAGATACAGCTCTAGTAGTGCATGATTGGCTACTCATGGTAGAAAAGGTTGAAGAAGTTACAAACCAAGTTGAAGCTCAGAAAGATTATATAAAAACTGAACACAACCGTTATGAAGAGACAGTTAAGTTTCTTCGTTGGTTAGGCGATCATAACTTTACATTTATGGGTTATAAAGAATATGACCTTGTACACGTTGACGGTGATACAGAACTCAGGCCGACTGCTGATAAAGGTTTAGGTTTATTTGCGAACCGCCACCGTGTGCGCAGCGTTAAGTTATCTGAATTCCCAGATTCAGCACGCCTTGAAGCGAAAAAACCCTTCCTGCTGATAATGACTAAAGGGAACACACCTTCACGCATTCACCGACCAGCCTATACCGATTACATTGGTATCAAAAAAATTGACAAAAATGGTAAGGTTGTTGGCGAACACAGATTTACAGGTCTTTACACATCAGCGGTCTATAACCAGAGCGTTGAAAGCATACCTCTTATTCGTGAAAAAGTAGAACGTATATTGGTAGCGAGTCGATACCGTGAAGGTTCTTATGCATTTAAAGCTTTACATAATATACTCGAAAATTACCCACGTGATGAGTTACTTCAGGCAAATGAGGAAGAGCTGTTAGAAGTGGGTATGGGCGTAGTTCAGATGCAAGATCGTGATATGCTACGTTTGTTTATTCGTAAAGACCCGTTTGGTCGTTTCTTTAGCTGTATGGTTTACGTAACCAAAGATCGCTATAACACTGAACTAAGACGTAAAACTCAACAAATTCTCAAACAATATTTTGGCTGTAATAACGAAGTAGAGTTTACCACTTACTTCTCGGAGAGTCCGCTTGCTAGGACACATTACATTGTCCGTGTTGATAACAACAACATGGATGTAGACGTGAAAATGATCGAGCAAAATTTAATGGAAGCATCTTCAACTTGGGACGATCGTCTATCTGATTCGATTATAGCGAATTTTGGTGAAAGCAAAGGACTTCCTTTAGCAAAAGAATACTTACATGCTTTCCCGCGTTCGTACAAGGAAGATGTTTTACCCGGCTCGGCAGTAGCAGATATTGAACGTATAGAATCACTGAGTGACGATAATAGGCTAGGAATGCTGTTTTACCGTCCTCAAGAGCTAGCTTCAGACTCAAAGTCCGTACGATTCAAACTTTATCATCGTGATGAACCTATTCATCTCTCCGATGTTATGCCAATGCTTGAAAACTTAGGGCTACGTGTTATTGGTGAATCACCATATGAAGTCCGTAAAGCAGACGGCCATATTTATTGGATTCTTGACTTTTCAATGCTACACAAAAGCGAGAAAACCGTTGATCTTCGGGAAGCTAGAGATCGCTTTCAGCAAGCATTTGCCGCAATTTGGGCTGGGAATCTAGAAAGTGATGGTTTCAATCGACTCGTTTTAGGAGCATCACTCACTGGTCGTGAAATTTCTATCCTTCGTGCTTATGCGCGATATATGCGTCAGGTCGGTTTCCCATTTAGTCAACAATATATTGAGGAAACCCTCAGCCATTATCCTGAATTAGCAAGATGCTTAGTTGCTTTATTTGTGAAACGTTTTGATCCTAAATATAAAGGTAGTCAAAAAGGTCAGACAGAATTGATCAACTCCATGACAGAACAGCTCGATCATGTTGAAAGTCTTGATGACGATCGTATTATTCGTCGATATATGGAAATGATCACTGCTACCTTGAGAACAAACTATTATCAATTGGATGAGAACAAGCAACCAAAACCTTGGCTTTCCTTGAAGATGAAACCAAGTGAAATCCCCGAGATTCCACAGCCAGTCCCAGCTTTTGAGATTTTTGTTTATGCACCTGATATTGAGGGTGTACACCTGCGAGGTGGTAAAGTTGCTCGTGGTGGATTGAGATGGTCAGATCGCCAAGAAGATTTTCGAACCGAGATTCTTGGCTTAGTTAAAGCTCAACAAGTTAAAAATACCGTTATTGTACCTGTAGGTGCAAAAGGTGGCTTTGTTTGTAAACGTCAACACACTCTGAGCGGTCGAGATGAGATTTTTGCCGAAGGCAAACGATGTTATAAGCGCTTTATACGCGCACTACTTGATGTTTCGGACAACATTGTTGAAGGTGAAGTAAGCCCACCCAAAAATGTTATTCGACATGATGAAGATGATCCATATTTGGTTGTTGCAGCTGATAAAGGCACTGCAACCTTCTCTGATTTGGCGAACTCAGTTTCTGATGAGTATAATTTCTGGCTTGGAGATGCCTTTGCGTCCGGTGGTTCTAATGGTTATGACCATAAGGCTATGGGTATTACAGCTAAAGGAGGATGGGAGTCTGTAAAACGTCACTTTAGAGAAATGGGGATCGATTGTCAGACAACTGATTTCACAGTAATCGGTGTAGGTGATATGGCGGGTGATGTATTTGGCAATGGAATGCTACTATCTAAGCATATCCGTCTCCAAGTCGCATTTAACCATCTGCACATTTTTATTGACCCAAATCCTGATTCTGCGAAAAGTTGGAAAGAGCGTGATCGCTTATTCAAACTTCCTCGCTCAAGTTGGGAAGACTACAATACCAAATTGATTTCAAAAGGTGGTGGTATATTCCCCCGTCGTGCTAAATCTATTTCTCTAACTCCTGAAATCCAAAAGATGATCGGAACTAAAAAAACGTCTTTAGCGCCGAATGATCTGATCAAGATGCTTCTAAAAATGGAAGTAGATCTTTTGTGGAACGGTGGGATAGGAACTTATGTGAAGTCTGCAACCGAGACTCACACTGATGTAGGGGATCGTGCAAACGACGTATTACGCATAGATGGCCGAGATTTACGCGCCAAAGTTGTGGGTGAAGGCGGTAACCTTGGTATGACTCAATTAGGTAGAGTTGAGTATGCACTAACTGGTGGCCGGGTAAATACCGACTTTGTCGATAATGTTGGTGGGGTAGACTGTTCAGATAATGAAGTGAACATCAAAATCTTCCTCAATGGGCTTGTTGCGAATGGTGATTTGACCGTAAAACAACGCAATAAGATCCTAGAGTCAATGGAAGATGAAGTTGGCGAAATTGTTTTAGATGATGCTTATTGTCAATCAGAATCTGTTTCAGTAACTGAGCAACGTGGTACGGGACTAGTTAAAGAACAAATTCGCTTCATTCACGATATGGAAAAAGCAGGCCATCTTGATCGCGCTTTAGAGCATATCCCAGACGACGAGACTTTATTAGAACGGGAGAAACTAGGCCAAGCTCTTACGCGGCCTGAACTTGCTGTTCTCGTAGCCTACGGCAAGATGGTTTTGAAAGAGGATCTAGTTCATGATGATATTTCCAATGATGACTACCATGCTCAACAATTAGTTAACTATTTTCCAACTAAGTTACGCCGTGACTATGTTCAGCAAATGGATAATCACCCACTGCGCGCAGAAATCATAGCTACTGCATTAGCAAACCAAATGGTTAATGAAATGGGTTGTAACTATGTAACTCGCATGCAAGAGGAAACAGGTGCGCATATAGTTGATATTGCCAATGCCTACGCGGCTTGTCGCGAGATTTTTGGTTTAGAGAAAGTTCTAACATCATTACGTGCTCTTGATAACAAGGCTTCTACTGATGCTCAGTATGACATGATGTTTTATGTACGCAGAACCATGCGACGTCTGTCCCGTTGGGTGTTGCGAAATCGAACAGGGCGTCAATGTGTGAAAGCTCTTGTAGAGCTTTATCAAGGTGATGTAGAAAATATCAATGCTAAGTTGGACAGTATACTTGTCCCTGCTGAAGTTGAAGAACATAAGCAGATGGCACAATCTTGGATTGATCAAGGAGTCACTCCAGAAACAGCGATTTACGTATCTCGTTTATCTAGCCTTTATTCTGTATTGGATATCTCAACAGTATCTCGTGAGAAAGGCATTTCGGTTGAACAGGTGGCTAAACTTTACTTTAACTTAGGTGATAGGCTGTCATTACACTGGTTCCTAAACCAAATCAATGCTCAAGCGGTAGATAACAATTGGCAAGCACTCGCTCGAGCAGCTTTCAGAGAAGATCTGGATTGGCAGCAACGCCAGCTAACTGGCCAAGTGCTAAGTTGTAATTGTGTCCCTGATGATTTAAATGTAATGAAAGCTCTTGACGAATGGATCTCAAGCAACGAAGTATCATTACACAGATGGGAAAACATTCTTAACGAGTTCAAAGTTGGATCAGTACATGAATTTGCTAAGTTCTCAGTTGCATTACGTGAATTGATGTTACTCAACTTAAATTGCGCAGCTAACGAGTAGTATTTATCTTTCATTGAATTATGCGGTAAAACAGTAAATAATATAGCCCCGTTTGTACGGGGCTTTTTTCTATCGGAGGCACAATGCTTTACCGTCTAGCCAGAACTGGCTTTTTTCAACTTGATGCCGAAAAGGCACATGATCTTGCAATTGAAAACTTTAAACGTTTTACCGGCACACCTCTCGATCTTCTGTATCGCCAACAACTTCCTGGCCGCTCAGTGGAATGTATGGGAATCACTTTTCGCAACCCTGTTGGACTCGCTGCTGGTTTAGATAAAAATGGGGAGTGTATAGAAGCTTTTGATGCTATGGGTTTTGGATTTGTTGAAGTTGGAACTGTGACACCCAAACCTCAACCTGGGAATGAAAAGCCGCGACTTTTTCGCCTAGTAGAAGCAGAAGGCATTATTAACCGAATGGGCTTTAATAACCAGGGTGTTGATAACTTGGTTGAGAATGTAAAGAAGGCTAACTTTAACTGTATTCTTGGCATTAATATTGGTAAGAATAAAGACACTCCAATTCAGAATGGAGCTGAAGACTACCTTATTTGTATGGATAAGGTATATCAGTATGCTGGATATATAGCTGTAAACATATCTTCACCTAACACCCCAGGGTTAAGATCGCTCCAATACGGAAAGGCATTAGACGAACTTCTATCCGATTTAAAACAAAAGCAGTCAGAACTAGCCACTAAGCACCAAAAATATGTCCCACTCGCACTAAAAATAGCTCCTGATTTAAGTGATGACGAAGTTAACCAGGTTTGTGATTCCTTGCTAAAGAATAAAATTGATGGAGTAATTGCAACCAATACTACACTTGATCGTAGTATTGTCGAGGGGATGAAGTATGCAAATGAGGCAGGGGGCTTAAGTGGACGACCTGTACAATCTAGGAGTACAGAGGTTGTTCGCCTATTACACAACAAACTAAAAGATCAAATTCCAGTAATTGGAGTGGGTGGCATTGACTCTTATGTAGCAGCTAAAGAAAAAATGATGGCAGGAGCTCAGCTGATCCAGGTTTATTCTGGATTTATATACCATGGCCCTAAACTTGTTCGAGATATTGTCAAAAATATTTAGTCGATCAAGTGTGACAATGTCACTATAAAATAAACGTATTTACTTGGCTTTTTTAAGAGGAAATGATTATTCATTTCCTCTTTTTTTTCATTGAATAGTACATAAAATTTGACTAGTAGTATTTTGGGGTAGGATTTTTCTTACCTTAAGTTGAATTTTATACGAGATTGAAATGATGCTCAAACCGAGCGATAAGTGGATTTGGTATTACGATGACACAGAACAGCACTTGATGCTGGACCTTGGTGACGACATCATATTCAGAACGAATATGTCAAAAAAATTGGTTGTAGACTGCGCAATTGGAATTAATGAATTTTCAGTTGACGACGCTTCTGCTTTCCAAACATATAAAGAACAAATCTCCCATCTTAACCTTTCAGAACCCAGACAAGCAGAGTTAACACTATACTGCGTAGCGGCTAAGCGCTTTCACAAGCCTGTTCAACCCAAAAGCTGGTTTTTTAACCCTGTCGCCTGTGGTGAGTATTCCCCTGAAGAAGGCGATTTTGTACAGCTTTTAAACAGTCATAGTGAAGGCTATTTTATTGTGCTGGAAGTAGGGGATAACGCCAGCTTATGTGCGTCAGTAGATGTAGCCCCTTTTGTTCTAGATGGCATTAAGTTCCTTCAATTTGGTCAAGCTATTAAAGTGATGCATGACCGAATGTCTGCAGCAAATAAAATTTTAAACCAACACTCACATTCAATAGCATTAGTGAGTTAATTCTTTCCGTTCCTTTTTTATCTTCTAGGTGGGCCTAAGTGCCGATATATTTTAATTTTAGATCCCTTACTTAACAAATCAGTAAAAAATAATCACTATTTTTATCAATAATTGATACAAAAATAGCCTACCTTAACGTCATAAAAGCTAAATATTCCTCTATTAACCCATTTCTGTAATTAAATAACCATATAATAACTCTCTGGTATATACCAGATTGGCATTAAATAAGTATTCACTATCGTGACAGTAAGCATTTTTTGTTTGCTACTTGATAACGAGTCAATATTGATTGAAATAAAATTACACTAGCAATCTATTGCAAACATATTGGCTGTCTAAGTTAATTGGTGGATGATTTTCACTCAACTAGGGAGCTTCATTATAAGAATAGAAAGGAATAGGCTAACCAAATGGACACGATACAGGTATAATCATTCGTCGTTTACCATTTATTTAAGAACACTATGCACCAATATCTTGCGGTTACATCCAACGGACTAGAAAACCTGTTAGTTGAAGAATTAAGTAAACTAGGGATAGAAAACGCTAAACCTGTTCAAGCTGGAGTAAAATTTAATGCTTCTAACGAACAAGTCTATCGCTGTTGTCTATGGAGCCGTTTGGCGTCGAGATTTGTTCGAGTCCTATCCGAGTTTACCTGTAATAATGATATGGACTTGTACCTTGCGAGTTCAGCAGTAAATTGGGTCAAACAATTTCATAGTTCAAATAAGTTTATTGTCGACTTTAAGGGGACTAACCGAGAAATTCGCAATAGCCAATATGGGGCAATGAAGGTAAAAGATGCAATAGTAGATTGCTTTAATAAAAGGGATTTACCAAGACCATCGATCAGTAAAGATCAACCAGATCTTAGGATTCACCTAAGGCTTCATAAAGATAAAGCATTGCTGGGCATAGATATGGTTGGTGGTGGCCTTCATCAACGGGGTTATCGCCTAGAATCAGGTAAAGCTCCCTTAAGAGAAACCCTTGCAGCAGCTCTTGTTCTTCGTTCTGGTTGGGATATACAGCAGCCTCTTTTAGACCCCATGTGTGGTTCAGGAACACTTCTTATTGAAGCTGCAATGTTAGCCTCTAACATTGCGCCAGGAATCAAACGTGATAAATTTGGCTTTGAAGCTTTAGAAGACTTTGAAGCGCAGACTTGGGCAGAAATTAAAACTGAGGCCTCAGTTCAAGGAAGAAAGGGTGTCAAAAAAAATGACACTAAGTTTTATGGCTTCGATAGTGATGCGAGCATAGTTCAAACTGCTAAAGACAATGCACGTAGGGCTGGAGTTGATTCATTAATTACTTTCGAGCACAAAGATGCCGCTGATTTAAAGCGACCATCCGGTTTCGACTCAGGTACTATTTTATCCAACCCTCCTTATGGTGAAAGACTTGGTACCCACCCTGGTTTAATAGCACTTTATACTGCATTCGGTGCTCAACTAAAGTCAGAGTTTAGAGGCTGTAAGGCTTCCATTTTTTCAAGCTCCGAAGAGCTACTCAGCTGTTTACGTATGAGGGCAGAAAAACAATACAAGCTTGATAATGGCTCGTTACCCTGTCACCAGAAAAATTACTCCATTTCCAGCAAGGTGAGAACTGTCGATGGTGACGCTGTAACAAAAACTAAAATAGCGCCTGATTTCTCAAACCGCCTTAAAAAAAATATTGCCAAGATTTCAAAGTGGGCAAAAAAAGAACAATTAGATTGTTACCGAATCTATGACGCCGATCTTCCAGAATACAATGTGGCCATTGACGTTTACCTAGATCATCTAGTTATACAGGAATACGCTGCACCAAAAAATATTCCTGAGGAAAAAGCAAAACTTCGTCTTACCGACATCATTCGAGCATCAATTCAAGTTACTGGTACTGAAGCAAATAAGGTTGTCCTAAAAGTACGTGAGAAGCAGAAAGGACGTTCACAGTATCAAAAATTATCACAACAATCACAAATTATGAACGTATCTGAATATGGAGTGAAGCTTATTGTTAACTTGCATGATTATTTAGATACTGGCTTGTTTCTCGACCATAAGCTGACACGTCAAAAAATTGGTCAATGGGCTACAGGTAAAGATTTTTTAAATCTGTTTGCTTATACTGGTTCTGCGACAGTTCATGCTGCTTGTGGGGGAGCGAAATCTACAACGACAATCGACATGTCGAACACTTATCTCGAATGGGCTCAAGAGAATATGAAACTTAATGGTCAGATAGGGCGTCAACACAGATTTGAACAAGCTGATTGCTTACAATGGCTGGAAACAACAACTTCTCAGTTTGATTTGATATTTATTGATCCACCAACATTTTCCAATTCAAAAAGAATGCAACAAACCTTTGACGTGCAGCGAGACCACATCCATTTGATGAAAAATCTCAAAAGGCTTTTGCGTCCTGAAGGTCAGATTGTTTTTTCTAATAATAAGCGGCAATTTAAAATGGATATGGATTCAATGAAAGAGCTTAATCTAGACGCACAAAATATCTCTTCGCTGACACTGCCGCTCGATTTTTCTCGCAACAAGAATATCCACAATTGCTGGATTGTCTCTCATAGCGATTAATGGAATTAAAGATGGTCACACTATACAGCACCGAAGGATGTCACCTCTGTGAATTAGCGAATAATCTTTGTCAACAGCTTAATATCGAGCATATGCTCGACATTGTAGATATCGCAACCGATGACAAGTTATTTGAACGTTACAGCGTCACAATCCCAGTATTAAGCATCAACGGTAGTGAACTTAAATGGCCGTTCGATTTACAACAATTACAAATGTGGTTAGAAAAAAATGGCATTACTTACCATAAATAATGGGCTGCTGGCTTACGGCGATCATCCTTTACTTGATCATACTGACTTTACACTTCAAGAAAACGAGCGAGTCTGCTTGGTAGGCAGAAATGGTGCTGGAAAATCGACTTTGATGAAGATTTTAGCCAGTGAAGTATTTCTTGATGATGGCAAGCTTAACATCACACAAGACGTCATAATTTCACGTCTTGAACAAGATCCACCTCGAAATGAAGATGGTACAGTATTTGACTATGTCGCCGGTGGCTTAGCTGAAGCTGGTAAACAATTAAAACTCTATCAAGATTTGCTTGATCTGGTATCGAGTGCGCCAACAGATAAAAACATTAATAAACTTGCTCGGATCCAGGAGCAACTTGAGCATTCAGGAGGTTGGCGTTTTGAGGACCGAATCAAAAATGTGCTTGCAGCACTTAAACTTGATGGCAACACAAAGCTTACTGAGTTATCTGGAGGGTGGCAGCGCAAGGCTGCATTAGCAAGAGCTTTAGTTCGAGAGCCTGATGTCTTACTACTTGATGAACCAACTAACCACCTTGATGTAACAACCATTGAATGGCTTGAGAATTTTTTAAAAGACTTTAGAGGCTCGATAATTTTTATTTCCCATGATCGAGCATTCATTAAGTCTATGGCAACTCGTATTGTTGATCTAGATCGAGGTAAGCTGGTTTCATTCCCTGGTGATTATGAAAATTACTTGGTAGAAAAAGATGAAATGCTGCGTGTTGAAGAAATGCAAAATGCAGAGTTTGATAAAAAACTGGCTCAGGAAGAGGTATGGATACGACAAGGAATTAAAGCACGACGAACTCGTAACGAAGGTCGGGTCCGGGCGCTAAAAAAATTGCGAGAAGAACGTAATGATCGCCGTGAAGTTCTAGGAAAAGCTCAGATACAAATAGATGATGGATCTCGTTCTGGCAAAATTGTATTTGAGGCTGAAAATATTTCCTTTAGCATCGATGGCAAACAAATTGTTAGCAACTTTTCATTCAACATTATGCGTGGTGACCGTATTGCTCTTATCGGTCCAAATGGTTGCGGAAAAAGCACATTACTAAAGTTATTATTGGGTGATCTCCAAGTTGACTCTGGTAGGCTACATTGTGGTACTAAGTTGGAAGCTGCCTACTTTGATCAGTATAGAGAACTATTAGATCCTGAAAAATCGGTTATTGATAACTTGGCAGATGGTAAACAAGAAGTAATGGTTGGTGGTCGTCAACGACATGCTTTGAGCTACCTTCAAGATTTTTTATTTGCCCCTAAAAGAGCAAGGACACCTGTTAAAGCATTATCAGGTGGCGAAAAAAATAGACTATTACTCGCTCGTATTTTATTAAAACCCAATAACTTACTCATATTGGATGAACCAACCAACGATCTTGATATTGAAACATTGGAACTTTTGGAAGATTTACTTGCCAATTATCAGGGCACCTTACTTTTGGTTAGCCACGATCGCCAGTTTGTTGATAACACAGTAATGACGAGTTGGATTTTTGAAGGTGAAGGTGAAGTGGAAGAGTTTGTCGGTGGTTACCATGATGCGCAGCAGCAACGTGAGCAAAGCCGAAAAGTTCGCAACACGGAAGAGCAAATGCAATCTGAAAGGTGCGTTGAACAATCTATTAAAACTAAACCAGTATCAAGTAAAACGAAGAAGTTATCTTATAAACTTCAGCGCGAACTTGAAGAGTTACCAGCAAAATTGGAACAGCTAGAGGTCGATATAGAGTTAACTCAGGAAAAGGTAAATTCTCCAGACTTTTTCTCTAAGTCAATAGATGAAACACAACCAATTATAGATACGCTTGCTGCTTTAGAGCAGGAGCTTGAGATTGCTTTTGAGCGTTGGGAAACGTTAGAAGCAATGCAACAGGAAAGTTAATATTATATGAGCAAGACTATTTTAAAGCTATCATCTGTTACCTTATCACTTGTAGGTTCTTTGTCTGCAAATGCTGCTATTTACAACGTTTATGACTACCAACCCGTCGTTAACTCGAGTGCCAAGACTTATGGAGTTGCGATCAAACCAGAAAATGGCACAGTTAACTGTTGGAATGGCACAAACTGTTCCCAAGCGGATTATGAGATAGCATTCGAAGAAAAATTGTATAATGAGGGGTTTGAGTACAGAGATGAAGCTCCATTTCGATACGCATTAGGCTACGATTTGCTAGAAGAAGGTTACGATGGTTTTAAAAGCTATTGTAATAGTTTTCTAGGTTATAACGATGGCGGGTGTTCTCGGTGGGCTGATGAAGCCTATAACAAAGGATACGCACAGGAAAGTAGTAATACTTCTTATGCGTATATAGAAAGCTCTACTAATCAAGTACAAAATACACAGCCTAATGTTATCATAAATAACTTCACGTCTACCGCCGATGTAATTGGCACCTACTACGGTGGGAGTTTATTAAACAGAACAGTCGCATACTCTGGTGGTAACTCACCAATTCTTACTGCTTCCAGCCAAACTTTCAATCAAAATAAAGTTTGGGCCAAAACATCGAGCGGTTCAGACGATATAATTGTCGGCAGTGTTAGTAAGCAATCTACGCAGAATGGAAACGACTATATTTCTTATGCCACTATTTGGAGAGATGACGGAACTAGCGCTAAAATAGTAACCTGGCAAGGAGCTGCGGAAGAGAACCGAAGAGCGCCTCAAGGTAGTGCAAGGGATGTCGCTATTGTAGGGGGGATAACATATGCGGTAGGGTATAACTCAGATTCCGAAGAGAGACCGGTGGCTACCGTATTTAATGTAGACCGAACTAACCTAACAGCAACATCATCAATAATTAATCGATATTCGTCCACTGATTATTTAAATTCGCTTCTCACTTCCATCAATAATAATGGGTACGCTATTGGTGAAGCCAAATATGCAACACGAATCAATGGTACTTACGCAAATAGCTTGTTCTATATCACTGATCCTACAAATCCCAATGGTAGTTTTAAAGAATTCTCTGGAACGATTTTCTTCACAGGTGCAAACGGAAAAGCAGGTGCAATCAATAATTACGATGAAGCAGTTGGTTCTATTGATTACCAAACCCATACGGAAACAGGTAGTAATGGTAATCAAAGAGGTCAGAGGGGTTTTATTACACCTTTGAATTCATCAAGAACTAAGGCTCCTTTGAATGGTAGAGGTTGGTATTTGGATGATTTGACCAATGATGGAAATACAGACTCCAATAATAATCAATTCCGCATTATTGATGCTACGGATATTAATGATGCAGGCGTAATATCTGCAACAGCTTACTATTGTGCTGGCGGCTATGATACTACCTACCTTGATTCCAAATGCGATGGTGGTACTCAAGGGGCAGAAAAAATTGTTGCTGTTAAGCTGGTACCTATCGAAAATGCTACTTCATCAAATATTCAAACACGAGGCTTATCACCTGCGCCAGTTGATCGCAAAGGTGGTTCTCTTTCCTGGTTTGCTTTAGCACTCATAGGGTTGCTAAGGTTCCGTAGAAAATAAGGTAAATTTCAATCTTAGGCACAGGTTCAAATTTTTGGATCTGTGTTTTTTTTCACCTTGAGAAAGGTGAGATTTTGAACGATCCTTAATTGTGGAGTAACAAAAGCTCCACAAAAAGTTAATAGTAGTACGTTAGAAAAACGATATGTATGAGGACGACACTATGAAGAGACAAAAGCGTGACCGCATGGAAAGAGCTCAATCACAAGGGTATAAAGCAGGCTTAAATGGCCGCTCTACGGACTCATGTCCTTACCAACAGATGGATGCTCGATCTCATTGGCTTGGTGGTTGGCGCGATGCCAGAGAAGATAGACACTCTGGTCTCTACAAATAAAATACACAATCCACATACGAAACAAAGCCCCAATTATTGGGGCTTTTATTATTTTATTTAAGGTCTAAAGTCACTGCACTTAGAAAGAAGAAGTATCTTGGAATAATCCTACTTTTAGATCCTTGGCAACGTAAATTTCTTTACCATCAACCAGCACTCGACCATCGGCGAGACCCATAACCAACTTGCGGTTGACAACTCTTTTCATATGTATTTCATAAGTAACTTTCTTTGCTGTTGGCAAAATTTGACCTGTAAACTTAACTTCGCCAACACCTAATGCACGACCTTTCCCTTTCCCACCAACCCAGCCGAGGAAGAAACCGACCAATTGCCACATAGCATCAAGACCAAGACAGCCTGGCATTACAGGGTCACCAGGAAAATGACAATCGAAGAACCAAAGATCTGGAGTAATATCAAGCTCTGCCAGAATCAAGCCTTTTCCGAAATCGCCTTCAGTTTCAGACATTTTAGCTACGCGGTCCATCATCAGCATATTGGGTGCTGGCAACTGTGGGTAGCCTGGGCCAAAAAGCTCGCCTTGGCTAGAGGCTAGTAGATCATCACGGTTATAAGAATCACGTTTGTTTTGCATCATCAATCACTCCAAATTTTGATAGCTGCATGTTAGTGAACAGGTGTACGCTAAACAACTCCGATGAGTTGCAATGTGCACAATGTTTGCACTATAAGAACCAGTTTTTGATGCGTTCCACAATTCCCAATGGATGTTCATGTTTTTCATAACTTTCTATCCGTTGGGCAATCTTATGAATCACGCTTGTTTCATCATCACCACGAAAGGGTTTACCCATGATAATTGGTATCGTCTCATCAACTGTCTCAACAGACCAGATATGAAACTCATTACTTTTAATACTAGTGACTACTTCCTTGTTTAATGCGAGGTGCTTCAAATTTGTTTTGGGAATAATGACACCTTGCTTACCAGTCAAACCTTGATGTTTACAAACACGATAAAAACCTTCTATTTTTTCATTTAGCCCGCCTACAGCTTGAACACGGCCAAACTGGTCTACAGCCCCAGTGACTGCGATCTGCTGATTTATTGGATAATCAGATAATGCACTAACAAATGAACAAAGCTCTGCAAGGGTTGCGCTATCTCCATCCACTTCGCAATATGACTGTTCAAAAACTACGGAAGCTGAATAAGGGAGTGGCTCATCTAACTTTAACGCACTTGAAACAAACGCCTGCATTATCATCATGCCTTTAGCATGGAGATTGCCTCCAAGTTCTGCTTTACGCTCTACATCAGATATATCACCATCACCAAAATGGATAACACAAGATATACGAGCGGGCTCTCCATAAGATAAAGGGTGTCCTGACACATCAATTACGGTCAGTCCATTAACCTGACCAATACACTCACCCTGAGTCTCGATAATGACTTGCCCATCTAAAATATCAGAGAGGGCTCTTTCTGGCAGATAAGATTCACGCTGGTATTTAGCATTAAGTGCTTGGTCAATTGCCTGCTCATCGATTATTTTACCATCAGTGTATAAACTAGCCTCCTGAAAGATAGACAAATACCACAGTGGTTCAATTGGCATATAACGCTGATCTTCACTATAACGAGCACCTGCAACCATTACCCTATGTATGGCATCAAAAGATAGACTCGGTAGGTTAAACGCTTTGATCAAAGACGATAAAAAACCTAAATAGTGCTCTACAGAATTCTTGGTAACATTCATATCATCTTCAATCTCAGTGTAGTTCGCAATACCACTGTAGAGATCGCCATCCATATATTCCAAATCTGCAATTTGATCTCTATTTCCTACTACTACGAGCTTTACAGAAAAGGAGGATCTTGGTACATCGTCAGCTAGATATTTAGGTGTTGTGGAAATGGGGCTGATTGGTTCCCCCAAGAAAATAGCTTTAAATATCGGCCAGCTACTTGGGTTTGCTAGTAACATATTTGCTGAAACAATAAGAAATCCGTCATTGATTCTTTCGACTAAGCCAGTTCTCTGCACTGTAATTTGTCCAGCTTTATTACATGAGTAACAACCCAGCAACTCATTCATATTAATACTTTCAGTCCCAAGCACTGGCTTGTCGGTTAAGCTTGATAAAGCACGCTGAATACTTGACCGATAGAAGGCATTATCAGGAGAATTAACAACAAGCATTTTAGTAAAACCCTCAACGGCTACCAATGTAGAGAGTGCTTGTTTAAGACGAGGCTGTATGTCTAAAAAACTGACTTCGGATAAATTCTCAAAATTAGATATTGTGTCGTCAAACTCGGTATATTGTGGGGTGAGTGCTTGCCAGTTTTCTTGCTTCATCAATAGTATTCATATGCTTGGTAAGGTTTTAGATTATATAAAAAATCTGTTAAGGATGACACTGCAAATTTATCTAATGATCCAAGTCGATTAATTCTATAATTGATGTTGTAACTCTAATTAAGCTGAGTTACGCTGTAACCATAGTTGAAGTGGAATTGATTTAATTATGAAATACCAACAGCTTGAAAATTTAGAATGTGGCTGGAAATGGAGCTATTTGATAAGTAAATGGAAAAATGGTGAACCCATTACTTGTCATCTAGATTCAAGTGAAGCACAAAGTGCAGTTAATGAGCTAAAAAAGCTTGAATCTGAGCCTACAAAAATACAGGGTTGGATAGAACAGCACATGTCACAAGAGCTAGATAATAAGCTCAAACAAGCAATTCGAGCAAAGCGTAAACGTCACTTTAACGCGGAGCAGCTTCACACTAAGAAGAAATCCATAGATCTTGATTATCGCGTTTGGGAGAAATTATCCACTCGTTCTAACGAACTAGGATGTACTTTGTCAGACGCTATCGAATATCTACTCTCAGAAGCTTCACGAAGTGAGAAGGCTAGTAAAGCTGTGAGTAGTTTAAAAGAGGATTTGAGTAAACTTCTAGATTAAGGAGACGATATGTTCTATGCTATTTTGGTTGCAGCATCGCTTATCTTTTGGCTTGTAGCAATAGATAGGCCCGTTTTACTTATTAAATTTAAGTCTGGTCAAGTCGTTAAACAAAAAGGGCACTTACCAGCGACTTTTCGCCATAACGTGATTGAAATAGCCAAGCAAAACCCTTTTGACGGCGAATTCAAAGTTTACCAGCAACGTAGTGGGGCAAAACTGGTATTCTCTAAGCACACACCTAAACCAGTACAGCAACGCATTCGAAATGTATTCCCACATCAAAGCTTTCGCTCCAAAGGTAAAAAAAAGATAAGTTAACGCTCTTAGTCGGTAAGCTACAGCAAACTAAAAGTATTAGAGATTGCCATCCCGGTAGAATTGGAATTGAAAAATAGTACTAGTTTCAATTCTATTGAAATAACCATTATATGAATGTTTGAGATTTTCTTGTCGCTAATCGATAAAATAGCTCTCTGATCGTACAGAGAGCTCAAATAAGTATGTTTATGACTCTATTACAATATCAGAATCTTCCGTTGTAAATAGATTAGCTTTGTTTTGTTTAATTAGCTGAGCTGCATAAGAGGGCGTGACTGCATGTAGGTCGCCTTTTGCTCTTAATGTGTAAGCTTCCCACGCTTGATCTCGATATTTACCAGTCTGAGTATATTGAATAAGTACTTTCATCTCGACCTCTCTTGTCAATGACTTGTGAACCTATCTTTAACAATACTGATATAGATCATGTTGTGCACCTACTAAAACTGAAACCTAAGATTATCGTCGTTAATACTTATCTGTGGCACGAGAATAGCTTTATGCTAAAAATTACACACTTCACAAAACCATGAACTATCAACATAAATAGATTGTGAGAATAAAAAAGAAAAAACGCATCTCAAAATAAATTAACATTGTAAGTCATTGAATTTTTTGGCATCATGAATTTTTTTAAATAAACTTAAGAGTAGTTAAACCAAATAAAAACCCAGTTATGCTCATAAAAAAAGCTGTTTAATGTTGTATATATACTCAAGTATCCATAAGTGATGCTAATTATTGGTAATGCATCACATACACGAGCAATCTAGGTTTCATAAAATTTATAATTTGTTACCTTAGCCGCGCTTTGGGAACATGTCCCAATGTCTTACGTTTGCTGTTTCGGGTAACAGGCCGACTCTAATAGAGTCGGTTCTTTTTATTTTCACTAATCACAATAAATATCATCATAATTTCGATCTATCAGTAAAAGTCTTCCTATTCTTTCAAGAGTACAGCAGGAGATAATGATATGACGAGATTAACATCCAGTGTATACATTTTTTTCATGTTAATTGTTCCCATGAAGGCATGGTGTCTAACTATAAAATTAGCATATTCTGACATTGAATCGTATCCGTTTCAGATGGGTAACGGTGCAGAGATCGCTAGCCCTCCAGGCCTAGCAATAGATATACTCAACCATGTTGCCGCAAAACTAAAACTGGAGATTGAATATTTGCGTTTACCTGGTAAACGAGTTTTACAAGAAATCGCTGCCGGTAAAGTAGATGGCGGTTTTATTTTTTCTTATAACCAACAACGTGCCCAATATGCTCAATACCCAATGAATGAAGATAAGCCAGACAGTAGTAAACGTATTGCAACTATTGGCTATTACTTCTATGCATTAAATGAACAACCAGTGAATTGGGATGGCGAAAAACTTGCTAATTCAAACTACAAAATTGGTGCACACCTTGGATATTCAATAGTAAAAGATCTGCAAGAAAAACAGCTAAAGGTTCATGAAGTGAAAACCACAGAGCAATTATTTAGTATGTTAGAACTTAAACGTTTACCTGTTATTGCACTACAAGATACTACTGCTCAACAGTTTTTACTTAATCACGAAATTTTGACCATAAAGCAAATTCAGCCAGCCATAAAAACAAAGGACTATTTTTTAGTTTTGAGTCATAAATTCATAGAGAATAATTCACAGATAGCACAAAATATTTGGCAAAAAATTGAAGATACCAGAGAAGATATTGTTCAAAATCAAGGTCCTAACTACTTCAATTATAGATAAAATTGAAGTTCACTTACTGTTGTGCTATTGCTAATTTTTTACTCGAAAAGTAAACTCTACAACAATATAATCCCTAATATTCAAAGGAGGACATAGATGAACCCAGTCATTATTACGACTATGGTAAGTATGATATTACTCATGAGCTCTGCCGTAGCAGCAACAAATCCAAATATTGAGTTTATTAGTAAAGCTTCATGCAAGATTGGAGGCTGTAAAATGGTTTGTACAACCTCAGATGGCAAAAGTAATGTAAAAGCACAGGGCATCAACAGTGCGGAAATTATTACCTATAAAAGTGGAACTGTTCAGCATAACCTAGTTATTGGTTTTCAAAAAATGGTGGTTACTTCTCCTTCTGGCACAGAGTCATGCTCGTTAAATAATATAGAAAAAATAACAACAGAGTAACTGACATATAGTTGTTTATAATGAACTTAGGTTATTGGAACAATTAAGTTTTTAATTACAAACATCGTTTTAACACAGTGGAAGCTATGTTATTTTTTATAAGCATTTTTATTTCATTAATAAAATGCTTGTTTTTATGATAAAAAACATCCCCAGTAATTACCGTCTGACTAACCGCCTCACAAACGAGTTCAGAACTAGAACTTTTTAGTAGAAAACCCGGCTGCGTTTGTCGAACTTTAACAAGTAAATCACCAAGATTCATTAATTCAACTAAAATAGCACTTTGTTCTAGTCCCTTATTATGCATATAGGTTTCCCAGAACCAAATAATCAAGTGATCTTCACAAGCGATTGTTTTACTACTTGGAAGGTTTTCAGTGTCCATTTAGAGTTAACCTTTTTAGGTAGCGATATGGATAATTGTAGCCATACAGAAAGTAAGATTGATCTGTGATGAAACTCTATCAAAATAATTGAATATCAAAAAGTGATCATTTGGCATTTTTGCATTCATGACATTACCCTGACGTAGAATTTGAACTTAGTTCCAAAGGCACAAATTTTAGGCTATTGTTTATACAATTAAAGACAAACTTGTTTACAAACTAATGGAAGAGGCCCGCATTATGTCCTGGGTAAAATCTAGCGTTGTTTTAATTCTTACCTTCTTTACTGTAGATCTTGCTGTGGCAAAACAATACAAATTTGCAGTGGTACCCAAAGAAGAAAACAATCCATTTTTTCAAGCAAGTAGGGAAGGATGTGAAGCCGCCGCCAAAGAGTTGGGTAATGTTGAATGCGTTTTTCGCGGTACCAAAGGGGTCGATGTCCGTAAACAAGATAGAATAATTACAGAACTTATATCTGAAGGGGTAGATGGAATAGCGATAGCCGTAGTTCAATCAAAATTTATCTTAGAAAACAGTATAAAAAGGGCGCTTTCTGCTGGTATTCCGATAATAACATATGACTCTGACTTTCCTTCAGAAGCTATTATTAGAAACCCTAATCTGAGAGCCGCTTATATAGGTACTAATAATTTTGAACTAGGTAAATCTCTTGGAGAAGCCTTAAAAGCTCAAAGACCAAGTGGTGGTACCATTATTATCCAAAGCGGACGCTCAGATTCTCCAAATCTCAATTTAAGAGTTATGGGTATACGCTCTGCATTATCTGGGAAAAAATACGATACTTCACCAGGCAAACGTTTGATGGGAGAAAACGGTTGGAAAGAATCAGGGAAACCACTTTATAACTTGGGTTCATTTGAGCAGGCATTAGAAGATCTTCAAAATGTTCTCAACTCGTATAAAGAAAGAAACATACACGCAGTAGTCGCTGTCGGAGGGTGGAGTCAATACTTGTCTGAGTACAGAAATGTAGCTGGACCATATAAGCAGGCAATAAATGACAAAGAAATACTTATAATTACCGCAGATACAGCAGATGAACAATTGGTGTACTTAAAAGACGGGCTTGCTAATGCCAATATAGGCCAAAACCCCTATGAAATGGGCAGGCAAGCAATATTGACTCTTTATAAGCTGGCAAACAAACAAGATATTGATGAGATACAATATATACCTATGACATATTGCACCCAAGAAAACTATCAAACCTGTACCAAAAATTAACTATCAGCAAGGTATAGAGTTAGAACAGAGCCTATCGTGTGGCGTACAAGCTTTTAATTTCTACTTGCTCACCATATAGTTTTTGTTCTATTTCGGCATAATTATAAGACTCTTCACTCGAGAATCGTTTCACCTTTATACCAGCAGTTTTAGCTGCTTTTTTTACATAATTTTCTTCTTTTATGCCAGTTTTGTGTTTGTCATTAGCCAATTGAATAAGAGTTTGTACTTCAAGTGTCATTGGGTCACAAAGCACAAAATCGACATTCTTGCGTAACAGTTTATTATAAGCTCGCTGCAAGTCACCACCACTGTATAGTCCTTTTTTAGGTTTCAACAAATCAACAGCTCTGACTTTGACAAAAATTATTTCTCTACCTTTTACAGCTATTGTTAATGCACGATAAAATTCAAGCTCTTCAGGGCATGCAAACAATGTATGAGAGTCATACTGATAAATATTTTGTTCACTAGATGACAAAATCTCTGCAGGTGTTTTTTTTGACCGAGTAAACAACGATACGATAAAGATGATGGCTGACACGATGATGATACAAACGAGTAATAACATAATTCCTATTCCCTAGAAATACTGAAAATACAATCAATGAAATCATTTAAACACTTTCATTCATGACTACCAACGCATTTATAAACGGACTTTTGTTTATGAAATATTGCTCAAGTTAACTCTTACTTTTAATGTGGGTTATGTTGTTAGTTGAGATAAACGTTGATCCTTCATGCAGCCCATCAAAATCTTTTTTGTCATAGTTTGAAATTAATAACAAAAACATCAGGTCTTATCAGTTTATGTTGCAATAAGTTCAGGAAAACATTAATGAAAACTGCTTTAACTATAGCCATTATAGGTTCGATTTCTTTTTCTAGTTTGGCTCATATGAATGATAATCAAAATGGATATGCCAGTAGCCCTAAAACCATTTTAACTGAAAGCTATGTACAAAAAACTCAACCTGATTTTGAAAAAGGCATAACAAGACACATTGTTCTTTTTGACTTAAAAGAAGGCGTAACGCAACAACAGAAACAGGAGATTGTTAACCGATTCTTAGCCTTGAAAAATTCTAAGCGCAATGGTGAGTTTTATATAGAAAACATAGAAGTCGGTGCTAAAAACATCAGCAAAGAAGGGCAGGGTAAAGGTTATGATCTTGCATTTATCGTGAGCTTCACATCTAAGGGAAATCTTAATTATTATGTTGGTACACCCGCAATTTCTGACTCTGATTATTTTGACAATAACCATCAAAAATTTAAAGACTTTGTCGGACCTTTGTTGAAAGTTGGAAAGAATGTAGATGGCAGCGATTATGTTGGTGTTTTAGTTTTTGATTACCAATTGTAAACCAAAGAAATAACGCATTTTAAAATCAGTATTTTACAGTCAACCCAGTAGGCTTTTACTGTTTATTCAGTGATCTTTCTTCAGAGCGATGATGATACATATTTTGAGTATTTGAGATTAATGTTATTAGTGTTTTTCTTATTCATACCAATAATTAAGGTTCTATCCCTATGAAAATAATAAAAATACTATCGATTGCCGCAATACTGTCGAGCTCTAATTCTTTTGTTCAACCCAGTATTGGCTATGGAGTCGATATCATTAAAAATAACACCTCATCTTTCTCGGCTGGACCTTGGGATAGAATCAGCTGAAAAACGTTACCTTTCTGAAGAAGTTAAAAGCTGAGTATTGCTTTCGTTTCAAATCAAAGCGAAAATGATGAATTATAGCCAAAACATTAAGTGAGACAATGTATGTTCAAAACTGCAACGGCCATATTAAGTGTTTCCATGCTCTCCTTTTACACATGGGCTGAAGATAGTGTCATTAAACTATCTAGCCCACACTCAGTAACTCACACTACCAATCAATTCGTTGCTAATATCCAAGAAAAAGGGTTTAACGTTTTTGCTCGTGTAGACCATCAAGAAAATGCTGAAAAAGTAAATATGTCACTAAGGCCAACAGAAGTGGTAATTTTTGGCAAGCCAAAAGTTGGTACTGAACTTATGCAATGTGCTCAAGAGGTAGCAATCGATCTCCCACAAAAAGCACTCATTTATGAGGATGATAAAGGAAAAACTTGGATTGCATACAATAATCCAATGTATCTAAAAAAACGTCACGATATAGAAGGGTGTGACAAAATACTCACTAAGATAAGTGGTGTATTAAACAGTTTAGCGAGCCAATCTGTTAAATAAGTAATGTTATAGTATGAAAAAGATCGTCAAATAAGCGGTCTTTTCATTCTTCCTTTCAAGGAAGTAAATTGTGAAATTTCTTGATTAAACAAGACCTAACATTCAATCTACTTGAAAATCTGCCTCACATCTTTATCATGGCCACATCACCACGTTGTTAATAATCAAAGACCTATGGCCAATAGCATTTCCACAATACCAACTACTTGGACTAACTCGATATCCAATGATTTTGAGTCAGTAAACACCAAAGCAAATATTACAATAATTCAACAAGTTGAAAACGATCTTGAACAAATCGATATAATTATTGCTTTTATAAACGGACTGGAAAAAAATGCTAATTTGCTGACTTTACTTATGCTTCTAGCTAAGCTTAAAACGCAGGTTATACTGACTATACTCAGTAATATTCCAAATGATTCTATCGCGCTCGCTCTGGCTAAATGCATTAAAAATTTATCTAAAAAATTGGAAAGTATGCAGTCTGACGGAATACTTGACTTTGATATTGGGACACAGGTATCACCTGAATTCTTAAACAGTATTTTAGTAGATACTATCTCTAGAGTTCTAACAGATAAAGAACTAGACGAAGTTAATTCAATTATTGAACAATTAGCAACACTCCATCAAACCTTAAATTACTGGCTTAAGAACTTATCTATCTAAGGGCTAATAGAAAAGACATTGTCTCAATTTTATGTTTAATAGAAAGGAATAAAGATGTAATTAGAGTAGGGGGCCTCGTTATTCTATTTTTCCTTAATTAATAATCAGAGTTTAATTCATGCAACTTCATCAAAATTATTGTCATATTACTTTCGAGACAAAAGCGATCAATTAATGATATAAAATAAAGCGCATACAAGAACTCGTCTATTGATAACATATGTGAGAATAAAAATGAATATTTCGACGTTAATGGCTTTACCATTTTTAACCATTTCAATCGTAGCTCATTCAGGTACTAGCATTGATTTTATCTACCCAACAATCAACGGAGAATTAGACAAAACAATGCAGGTACACTGCACTGTGGGAAATCATCAATTTTCTGGCAACCTACTTGAAAAAGCAGTTCGCTTTGAAGTAATTGAAATGCTTGATAGCAGCTATTTAGGCTCACACAATATCAATTGTAATACAATTTTTTTAAATCAATCGTATGAAATTCGCTTTAATGTGGTTAAGTTTAATCAGGGTGAATACGGAAGTTTTGCGCCTAATTATAATAGCTCTGGATTTGCCTCAGGTGTAAAACAGACAAAGTCTAGGTCATCGTGTTACAAGCCGGATAACTTTGCTTTTGACGAAGCTTGTCTAAGTGAGTTTTATGGCAATAGAACTTATTACTTAGATGGAATGTTAGGCCAATTAGATACTCAGTGGCACTTTGACGATAGTTATTCATCATCGGTAGGAGTTTTCTTATTAGATAACCCACAAAACTAATATTGTTGAACGCTCCAAGAATAAGCGAGTAATTGAAGCTGTTGCCCCTCCGTCGCCTGAAACGCAACACCTGTTAATAAACATCAACATAATAAAATGTATATATTGAGCTATGGTACTTCATTATGAATAATAATAAACTTTTTTTATCCAGTTTTCTAGCAATTTTGCTCGTCAACTCTATGGCTGCATGGTCCGGCTTGAAAGATGGTGCCTGTGCCCTTCCTTTACTAGAACGGCCACTTGAAGAGCTTCTAAGTGAAGGTGTTGAATATGATAATGCTACTTTGGGACCTAAAGCACTTGAACGACAAAGCCTAATTGTAAACTCCAGTGAGGTGAATCTAACAGAGGAGGAGGAGAAGTATTTAAATTTGTATTCATACGACTCTAATGCTTTAGCAAATGATTTCTTAAGATACGGGGAGGATAAACCTTTACCAATGGGTCTATCTGGAGAGTTTCCTGACACTGCACCTATTAGAGTTCAAAAAATAACCACTGCGGTCAATAAGCTTCCTAATACCGGAGAAGTAACTCTGTATAGAGGAGGAAGCTCATCTCGAGGGACTTCCGGTATCTCATTTCGAAATGGAGAGATAGAAGCAGGGGATTATTTGACTAATAGAGACTTTCTATCTTTTACTGAAAATCCAGGGGTACTTAAGAATTTTGCTGTGGTTAAAAACCCTATATTGGCTGGGGAATTCGAAGAGGTTTTTGACGAATCAACAGTAATTTTTAAAATTACTGATCCCAAGTCTGCGAGAGTCTTTGCTCCTTATTCATGGAGAAATAATGTTGGTGAAGCTGAGTCGTTGTATACACCTAATCAAAAGTTTCATATAGATTATGTTAATGATTCCACGACTAACTTTGGTGGTAAATTACAGCCATTTATAGAAGTTGGCTTATCTGAGGAGTCTACAATACCTGCTGGAAGCAATGTCTTTGACCTTACATCAGGTGAAATCATATTGTAATGGTTTTCTGAGCGTGGCTGGATATAAATATCGGCGGCTACGGCCGCCTTTTCTCGGCTCTTTTCAATTTCCTGTGCCCCTCCAGATGTCATCAGTGGTGAACTGAATCTGAAACATGATATTCAAATCAGTGAAAGTACAATTTATCGCTATATTCAAAGAGATAGAGAGCAAGGAGGCCTGCTTTATCAGCTTCTCCCTCATCGAGGTAAACCGTATAAAACGCACAGTGGCTCTGGTGATCGCGTCAATATTAAAAATCGTGTTGGTATTGAAAATAGACCTGAGATTGCGGATGAAAAAACTGAGCTCGGTCACTTTGAAATAGACACCATCTTTGGTGCAGGTCAGAAATCATTTTTACTGACATTGGTCGATAAAATGTCGAAGTCTGTTGTCATTCGGAAACTCGCCAATAAACAAGCGAATACGGTGGTAGAAGCATTTAAAGACGTCCACGGTTCGACATTTTATGATTTCAAAACCCTCACGTCTGATAACGGCTCTGAGTTTGCAGCCCATGAAGATATTGCAGATATCACAGGGTCCGATTTCTTTTTTGCACGGCCTTATCATTCTTGGGAGCGTGGATTAAACGAACATACGAACGGTTTAATCCGGCGTTTCTATCCAAAGGGCACTGATTTTAATAAGGTGAGTGAAGAGGAAATTGCGGAGCTGGAACATATATTAAATACTCGAGGCCGAGCTTCGTTAGGGTACCGGTCACCGAATGATGTTTTTTTAGAGCATTTGATGGCTGCTTAGTTTATAACAGGTGTTGCGTTTCAGGCGACGGAGGGGCTAAAGGTGTGCTCTGATTTAGCCTGAGCGCATCTTTCTTTCGCTATATTGTCGGCGATCCTCCAACAATAAATACCCTTGAAATCATCCAGAGTATTGTTGTTTGTTTCCCTTGAGATCGTACTGGGTGAGACATTAAGTTCTCTAGCAATCTTTCTTTTAGAGATATCCTCACCCAATCTTTTTTCAATGTAAAAACGCTGCTCACTGGTTAATTTAGGCTTTCCCACAAAATCACTCTCTATCAAAGATGAAACGAAACGAGGAAGAGTTTACGTTAAGAATGAACTTCCTCAAGGGTGTTGCGTTTCATCTGACAGAAGGGGGTTGAGCGAGTTACACATAATAAAAGTTAGTCTGATTATTCGAGACTAAAAAATATCTGTCTGATTTAATTGTAAATGATAGGAATCACTACCACTCAACACCTGGTTAAAGGCTAGAGACCAAGGATGAAACTTGGTCCCTTTATGGATTGCAGGTTGAACATTCGGATTATCACTAACGCAATAAGCAACTATAATCATACTGTATAATAATATTAATTAGCTAGGTGTACCATGAACACATTGTATAGATTGGTCGTCGTTAGGAAATCAAGAAAGCAAGAGTCCGTAGAGTTTGAATGTCTCGAAGAGGCTCGTAACTACATGTCTGTATGCCAAGAACAGATTAAAGATTTTGCGGGAGCTTTCGTCGGGGACAAAGAAAGAAAAATATATTACGTAACATTTCCTCTAAGGCCAGCTAAACCTCCTGTTGGAGTTCTAGCTTAGCCTAATTAAAAAGCAAAAAGCTATAGCATTTTCTTGATAGTTTCAAGTGTCCAGCAAGATAACAGGACATTTCTATCTGGGCCATATCTTGGTGCACATTATGTGGCACGTCATTATGTTGAGTGGTTTGGGGTCAGTACCATTGCGCCAGCACAGACGCCCTTGAAGCAGCAAAGGCAGAGTGAGCGAATGGCTCATTGTCGCCGCTTGCGGCGTACATGCTCTGAGTAAGCACCGCTTTACAATGCAAGCCCGTAATATAATGTCGGATAATGCGCATTAAGGTTTTTCTGAACTGTGGACTATTATTTACTTATCTGAGAAGGATAAGAGGGTCATAGGATGTCTAGGGAAATTGTTCATCAGTTCTTTGAGTGGGCAGTGACTAACGATGGTTTGCTTTATACTGGTTCATATACCAACTACTTCATACCTAAAGACCGACTTTGTGAGCCCAATACTGACTGGGTGGACCAAGTAGGCTCTAAAACATTTGTTATTCAAGAGGATTTTGAGAAAGCTTATTTAGCATCCTTAGAATACCATTACCCTATTAAATAGCCCAAATAACCTGACTGCTTTCAAATAGCTTCTCCAGCCCTGACCCTGAGAGTCGCGAGACTAGCAGGGAGCAGGGGATGGCGGAAGCCACATTCTTTAATAGTGGCTTATAGTCCCAATGTGGTACCAACTGATTATGTTACAAAGGTTTAATCTATAAGGATTGGGGAAGCCTTTCAGGTCGTAGTTGGCTCTACTTTACAAAGTTAATATTTAAATGCATCCTAATTATTGATTAATAATCCATCACTAAAAGGAAGCGTCATGAATGAACTAATGCGTGTCAACATAGGTAACACTGAACAGGAAGACTTCAATAAAATCATCATCGAAAAAGGTTTTAACAAGACTGACTTTTCAATTGAAGCCTATTATATTTCGGACGGTGAGGATTTTGACAACGAGGGAGGGGCAGTTAAGATAACGAACACTAAATCAAATTGGTCTAAAACGTATCCTTGGAATAAACCTTGGCTTTGCCAGTTCTCAGACGACTTTGATAAAATTTAACTGGCCCACACCTTAATGCGAATTATGTGATTTATGACTTCAAATCGTTGATATCAGAAGTATTATACTTATTTAGTATGTTAACCCCAGATTCATTTATCAGGTCTTGACCAGAAACAAGTTCTATATTGTTTTCTAGTTGAAGGAAGAATTCCACAGAATATTTCAACAATAATCTTGTGACATGGCAGTTTAATCTGTTGAATAATTTTAACTTATTAATAACTTCATATGAGAAACTTAATGATGAGTGTATCCAACAAAATTGCAATGTTTAATGATTTATCAGTAGCTAATAACAAGGCTGCTTCTACAAGAAGAGATGATCAGTTACCGGCTAAACGAATCCGTAATTGTGCCTATCGCAATGATTACAACATGACAGAAATAAAAAAATTGGTGCAAAAAAGTAACCAACATCAGCAACCTACGCCAGTACGTAGTGTTTATCAAAATAATTATAATTATAATGAGGTTGCGCGATTGAGCAGAGCGATTACAGGTTGGGGCGACAGAACGACTCTTCAATCTCCTAGTTTTATGAAGCTAAGCTAATTGTACATACTTATTTTCCAGCCCGACATTGAGCGGGCTTTTCCATAAGACATTACAACTTTGCTCCTACAACCTTGGTGCGCATTATGCTGTCTTATGTAAAAATAAGTCACTGATTAATATATAGTTATATTAATAAAAGAGGTATCGCTGAACTATTATCACAGATTAGGAAAGTTTTATTAATGCCTAGTTTATTAGCATTTGTGGCTGAGCACTATGAAAAATATGATTTTTGCTTCATTAATAATAATGAGACATGGATCATATGAAAAGACAAATAAAAGAAGAACTATTCCAAAATAATCTGTATGGCAACCAAATATCAGACTTAATGCTTTGGCATTTTGATTCGATTAAAGAAGCGGCCGACTATTTCGGCGTCACTCCCCAAACAATCAAAAACTGGAAGAAAAAAGGCACATGGCCACTATCAGTCGTGCGTCTACTGCTCATCATGCATCGTGGTTATTTACCAACGTCTAAAGAGTGGAGAGGCTTTAAAATTCGTGGGGATAAATTATTTACGCCAGGCGGTAGGGAATTAACCGCTTATGACTTGATGGAACTGGATATCAGAGTGTGTCTTAAAACAACCTCAAACGTCATCCAATTTAGGCGCAAAAAAAAGAAACGTTATAGATTAAAAACTAAACAGGGCGTAAAACGCCCTGTTAACTCTTCATAAGCTTTAGAACTGGTCAATTAAATTACCCAAGTTCGCAATCTTTGACCGGGTGGGTGGGGGAACCGGTGTTAACCTATCTTTCTCTTTGCTCGTTCGTGCATAAGCATACCAAGACATCAGCAATAGAGTAGGAAGCACAACCAAGGGCCAACGCTGATTTGTCCTCATCACGAATTCCCATTTTCAAGCCTTGTAACACGCTCATCTATCTTTTCAAGCATGAGCCGCAACCACTTCACATCTGTTTTGAGTGTCACCCCAACACCAATACCTGAGCACAAAGAGCTGATCGCGAAAATAACTAGTGCTTGGTAATCCATTATTGAAACTCTTTACGGATGGTTTCCCAAAGACCAATAGCTACGGGCATGGCAACACCAATAATGCCGCCGTATTGGACGCCTTCAGGCGTCACGCTTGCCGTTAATAACTCTGGATGACCGATGGCTAATGCCGCACCCGCCCCAACTAACGCGAGACCTTTTTGTGTGGAAGGCTCATCTAAATTGATACCCATTTTCTCTAATAGTTTTTTCATAGTAATTTACTCGCTTTTAAAAATTTAATGGTGTAGGCCGCCGCAACGCCACCCACAATGGTTATTCCAAGTTTTTTCCAGTCTTCTTTTGTCATGCCAATGACACTCCTTTTTGCGCCATTTTCAGCGAATAATAATCACCCACTTCCATACGTGACATGGTATGCAGCAATTTCGCTAATTGGTCATTGTCATTCACGTCAACACGCTGATTGGGCGCTATGCCTGTTTCCTTGCTCACGAACTTGGTGTAGTTGTCCGTGTCATTCTCATGAGAGGGAGCGAATCGATTGATCATCTCTTTTAACGTGCTGAAGCCTTGTCGCTCATAAGAGCGAAGTACCCGCGCACCGGCACGAAATCCATAAGCGGGATTAGTGAACTCTTCAAATGATTTGTCAGTGTCTAACAGTGATTCACCTTGCCACTGTGTGGTATCACCTTTGCTTTCGCGGATGTTTAATGGGTTATTGTTCCGAACGCCGCGAGGCAATGTTTGTTTGTATGCCATATAAATAAGCCCTCCAACGGCTCCTAGTGTGAGAGATAGATAGAGCGGGCGCATTACTGCGCTAGCTCTGGTTGCGGATCGGCTTCGTCAATTCGGTGTTCCTGCTCGGCAATATCAATACCAAATTCAGACCATAGTCGGTTTCCACGAGGCACGATATACAACTGGCCATTGACTGGATGATGACAACTCACCATTGTTTTTTCTGGATTAGAATATTTCATAATGTCCTCTTATGGCCTTGCATCAACAACAAATTCAGCCGTTATATAAAAGCCTCCGGATGAACGAAATAACGCTGATAGGCTCGTTTTGCTTACCATTTGAGCATTTGCAAAGTAAGTACCCGTACCCGCATGATTTGCAGATTTAATTGAGATAGCAGGATCCCTATGTTTATGAGTAAAATAGATATTTCGAATCGCGTAAGGGCCTGTACCGTCTGCGCCTTTCCCCCCTCGAAGTTCATAACCCATGCCAAAAGTGGTTATCTCATAAAACCGTAAACACGGTGTAAGCTCATCGGCTACTTGTCGATAGAAAGGCAAAGATTCACTTTGCGCCAGCACCAACTTAGTAAATTTTGAGTTGTCGCCACTGACTTCAAACTGAATGTACTCGGCACTGTCACTTTGTGCTGTATCCATCTCACCGTTAACTTTGATTTGTGGTGCGCCGCTAACAATGGTCATGTTGCCGCGTAGGGTTTGATTGGGTTCGCCGATGTTTGGCACAAGCTGAATAATTGAGCCACTGAGCAAACGAAAACCGTCGGCATCTCGATACACTTCGGCACCGTTTTCGCCCGCTTTCCAACCGTCACAGAAATACACACCCGCTGATAATACGCCGGCTGATTCATCCGCTTGATTAATTTTGCCGCGAGGGTTAATCAATAGGTTCTCACTGCTTGCATTGGCTAGGGCTTGCGCGTGGTTTACATCCGTTTTCAGTTCCGCAATATCTTTGCTTTGCTGAGTCAGTAAGCTTGCCTGTTGGTCAATCAATGACGCTTGTTGATTTAACTTACTCAGTAGTGAAGCATCTTGCTGAGTTAGATTCAGCAAATCGTTAATCACCTGAGCATCTGTATCAGACAACGCCAGCAAGCGGTCGGCCAGTTGGTCAACGTCTGAAATCGTTGTTTTCGTGTTAAAAAATGGGTTATAGACGTGCATTATTTCACCCCCACAATCGATAGGCGAGCAGTTGATGCGCTGGTATTGACGGCATAAAGCTCACCTGTGTAGTCCAACGATAGGGAGCCTGTCGCGTGCTTGCTCCCCATCACCATAAGCCCGCGATTTGAGGCAATATTAAAATCACCAATACGCAAACTCGTTACCTTGTCACTAATGACTTGGATCGACACTTGACGAAAACCGCTATTGCAGATTTTTACCTTCGCATTGGGCGCAATTTCAACATCTGGCTTAGTGGTCATGGCGTCAGGTGAAAGCGGTTCGACTTTCAGCCCATCACCAACGTGCACCGTTGCCGAAAACTCGATTGGCTCAATAATGCGCTGGACCACTAAGCCACTGGTTGAGGCGGGCCGTACCTCAAGATCTGAAATTTGATAATCAAAGGCCACGGTCTGCGGCGCTTTGTGCTCTAAAAACATCTTATCGAACTCAGACACATTGATCCGGTCGCCCGATTCCAGCCGCTGCGGTCTCAGGTTGTCAGCACTGATAAATACAGGGGCACTGGTCGAGCGCACAATCAAATATTTGCCTTTGCCACCAACGGAAATTGGCGTCTGTGTCCCTGGTTGTAATTCCATTATTTCTTACTCCATGCTAACGCCACCATACCCACAGCAAGCGCACCCGACACACCCAGTGCAATTTTCGTCATTTGCGGGGCCGTGCCTGTTTGCTCATGAGTTTTCGCCTTTTCTGCCACTTTTAGCGCCGTGCGTGTGTTTTCACTGCTTTGCGCGGCCAGCACTTTCATTGCATCAATGGCTTCTGAGTTAGTTTTTGATACGGCATTCAATGACTTCTCGCCAAAGTCAAAGGACTTATCAATGACCCGCTCATTGCTTTTTATCGCTTCTGAGCTGAGATTACCCGCTTGCTTCATGGCTTCCGTATTGCTTGCCATTGCCGCCTTAGCCATATTCTCGGCTGCTTTCATAGCGCCGTGGTCAGTCATGGTGACACTGCCAATGTTGCCATTAACACCTGAAATCATTACACCAAGGTTGTCACCGCTAACCGCGCTTGTGCCGTTGGTGTTGGTGGTTTGCGTGGTGTTTTTACTTGAACTTGAACCGCCGCCGCCCATTAGCACCCCCCCAAATTCAAAGACAACACAGCATCACGTTCTGACTGGCCCGTTAACACGAACCCAAACCCTTTAAGAATTCGAGTCATGCCCGTGCGCACCGTGTGATATTTGATAGCGCGATAACCTTGAGATTTAACTGCATCAATGATCGCGGGCGCACCTTGTTGTAAGCCTTTGCCCGTCATCGCTAAAATCAAATAGTCATTGTCACTGGTGACGTAACCGACAAACCGCAATGATACGCCTTGCTTGCGGCTAACTAGGTGATACAAGCTCGCTCGTTTATCGATGACCGCATCACAGCAAAACTCAAACTCAGCCTTAGCGTTATCCACTCCATTAAACGCACGTTTAATCAGCTTAAATTGCGCCGATAGGTCAGGGCGGTTAGGGCGAATCAAATTGAATTTCATTTTCTTTTCACCGCCCATATCACCGCACCAATCCCAAGTAAAATAAGCGGGGCATTGCTCGCTAAGCTTTGCCAAGCACTGCCACCAAAGTTGATCGCACCGTTTCGGATACCGCCAATCGAGTTTCTCGCGTCGGCTTGGCTAGGACCCGCAGCACCACCTCCCGCACTGATAGGCATCGAACCGCTATTAGTTAGCCCATTCGGTATCATTTGCCCCCCTTAATTACCTTGTAGGCGATATAACCGCCGCCCCCAAGAGCGGCTAACTTAATCACTTTCGTTGCAGCCGATCCCGCAAAGAATCCGCCCCCAAACCCCGCCCCGCCAGCGGCAAGAGCAACCCATATTAATGGCATCGTCTCTCCCTATTTTTTGGCCAACACGACAAGCAAACCCACACCCAATAACGCCGCGAATCCAATACCCGCATAGAGAAGTGTTTTATCTTCTTTCTGCGATACAGGTGTCACCTTATTGCCGTGGTTGTCAGCTTGTTTGACTGTCTGCGCCGTGGTGCCTGAATTCACAGTTTGTTGCTCTGAGGTCGTGGCGGTTTTAACGAGGCTGTCAAACCCTTCACCAACACTATCAAGCGCACCAGAACCAAAGTCGCTCAAGTCATCCCATAAAGACATAACGCCCCCTTATTGAATGAGATCAGGACGCACCACTTTGACCGACTCAACCAAGATTGGGATCGTACCAACCGCTGAATCTGTTTTTACAGTGAGCTTGAGTTCATTACTGTGGTAGGTGGGGAACAGTTCATCTAGATAATAACCGCGCATGATAGGGTCAAAATGAAACACGCCCGCTTGCCAAAAACGGCGATTACGTTTTGCACGCATGGTTTCCACCGCTCGCGTTGAGTCGTAAAGCTTTACATAGTCTTTGTGAATTTCCAGCCCGTTAATTTCAGCGCTCAAAAAGTGCATGCGGCGAACGTGCACCAACGGACCACTTTTTAGATCTAGAAACTCGTTTTCCGTTGAACCCGCTTGCATGGTCTGCTTTTGGATCATGGGAACAACGATTCTTGCAGGTTGCGCAGGGGAGACCGTCGCATGACCTTTCAATTGTACATCCGGCGAATCGTCAGCGGGTTTATCCACGATTTCGACTTCTAACGTGATGTTATCGCCTGTCTCTGTCACAAGGGCTGTATAGCGCATACCGTTTTTGGTTTTGGCCGTAATGTCAGCCAATGGGATATGATAGAAACCTTCAATAGACGGCATACCTTTGTACGCTTCTAGAGATTTCATAAGCTGACCATCTAGCGTGATAATTTCATCAGCATTGAGCGTGATAGAGACACGCTTGATTTGCTCAGGTGTTAGGTTCGTTTCCAGAAAGATTTCTTCATAGACTGGCCCCGTCGATAGGGTCACGATTGCTTTCTCACCCCATTTAATACCCGTAAAGGAATTGATTTTCATTACTGAATTCATGTCACAACCCCTTAACCGATTGTGTCTTCAACGGCATCAACGTTGTTTGATGCCCAAACCACGCCAGCCGCGACCAGTGCCGCAATGCCCGCAATAATGCCGATGTTCTTAGCATCTAATTTCATTGTTTGCTCCAAATAAAAAACCGCCCAACATTGGACGGCTTTCACTTAAGCAAGGGATTCACAATCGATACCTAATAGTTATTGTGAATGGGTTGGCAATAAGTTTGATTTGGTTCACATATTACCAGCGAATCACTCCCTTTTTGAATTGCTTACCGTCCTGCAGCAAGTACTCAAGTCTGTCGAGTTGGTCAATCTCATCAGCGGGTATTCCGGTCATTTTTTCCAAATATTGGGCACTGGCTTTAGTCTTTTGCATCATCACACACGCATACTGACAGTTATCAATGATGGTCTTTGACACCTCTTGGCCACGTTGGAATAGATTAATGGTATGTAAGTTAAACTTACGGCCTAGGCGCAATATTTTTCCGTGGTAACCTGTCGCCTTACCCGCATTGTCGCTGTGCTCTGCTACTTCCTCACAAATGATGTTAAGCGCCTTAGTGTGCTTTCCGTTCCCCATCGCCCATGCCACCTGACAAAACTTGTCAAAGTCCTTTGTTGTGGTTTCAAACGTGGGCTGATAGGCAATCTTAAAGCCTTGCATAGTCTTACGCCCAGCAATCAATGCGGCGGCGAACTCTTTGATATCGCTATAGCCACGCACCACACGTCCCGCCAGCTTTCCGGTGTAGTCGCCCATTGGGTCAAAAATGGCGACTTGATCCGTCGCCTTGATAAAGAGTTTCTTAGCAGCGGACGTTTTGCCGCTGCCACTCATCCCAACCGCAAACACATGACCATTTTTTAGGGCATTATTCGGGTTAATAGGTTGCATTTATTGCGCTTCCTCCGATGCCTCTGATTCACTTTCCATTTGCTCTATCTCTTTGGCTTTATCAAAGGCTTTAAGGGCTTTGATTTGCTGGAATGAGCTAAAGCCAAGTGCTCCTGCAGCGCCAATAAATGCAATTTCCTCTTTGTACTCGGCTAGCCAAGGTGGAAGCTCGCCGTTATATTTCACAAAAAGAGGGGCGGCCGCTTGCGCGACACCTTCCGCGCCATCAGGATCAAACTCAAACGACTGATGACCAAACATTTTAAGCCCTTGCTCAAATACACCAAGTACAACGCTTGCAGTTTGTTTCCCTGCTTCGAGTGCTGCCGCTTGTTTGGGATCTTTGCGCTTAATAACGCTATCTGGATCGAAGTCGTCGCCGTTAAGCTCGGCCAGTAATGCTTTTTCGTCTAGCTCGCTGTGCTGTTCTAACTGCTCGATGTCTTCCACGTCAATTTGATTGTTTTCTAATACTTGCTCATCCATTACGCCACCGCCTTTAAGAATTTAAACATTCCACCTAATACAAACCCTGTTACCGCACCAATACCCATACATGCTGCCGTTCCCATTGGCTTTGATTCACTATCCTGTTGTGGCTCATTCACAACGGGCTTAGGCTCTGATTGGGGTTCCGGCGTAGGGTGGGTGAGGGCTTCAATATCTGCTTGAATCTCTTCAAGAGTTTTAAAGCCTTTCATTTCTAGCTGTGCTGGCTTACCACAACGATTGTCAGGACCACATTCACAGCGGCCATATACATACTCTTTGCGCTTACCTGAGCCTTGCATAATGGCTTTGGGCGTCATACAAGTGCGGCAAGTGACATAGCCTAAGATTTCCTTTTCCATTATCCGCGTTCCTTTTCCAATGCATTTAATCGGCGATTGAAAGCCTTAAATAGCCAAATCGTTTTGGTTAGCCAAGGCTTAACAAACCCAAACCCCATAGGCGGTTTATAGGCTTGTGATTCGGTGTCCATTTCGTTGAGCAAGCGTGTGGTTTCGCTTTGGAGTGTTTTCTGTTCCATGCAATCACCACTCAATCATGACAGAGAACAGACCGACAAAAGCCCAAGCGTAAACGATGACGTCAAGCTTCTGCTTTTCTGTTTTAGGCGGCCGTGGACTGTTATTAGCCCAACAACCCAAGAAAAACATAATGGCGAGGAGTAGGAGATAAACCCCTTTCGATATAGAGGAAATGATTAAATCAATGAACTCTATCGGTATGAAGAGATAGAGGCAGATAAGCAATACAGATAGGAATAGGGGAAGGACAACTAATTTTTTATGTTTATATGGCATATAGCTCGTTACCTTAACTGACGTTAATAGGAACAAGCCGAAGAAATTTACGAATCCGATAGCAATTATACCCATTTCATAACAATAAGGCACTGATTTTATATAAATCTTGAATGCCATCACCTATTCATAAGTTGAAATTCGTTACAATATTCAAGTTGTGAAATACGCTAAGGACGTTAAAATGAGCACATCATGCAAAGTGGCATTGAGTAAGGACGTTAAAGCCCTTCTTTCAGAATTCCAGCACCAGGTAGGGCTATTTAACGAAGGCTATAACTATCAAGATAATCCCGATGTTTCTAGCCGTATCGCTAAATCATATATGGATAGGCACCCTGATTTTTGTTGTATAGAGGGATGGGGGACACCACTTACCATATATAACGAATGCCGCAACATGAAATCTGTAACAAATATCAAAGAGATTGAACACCCTACAGCCCCAATTAAGAAAAAAGAGCATCAACTAGCACTCTTTGGTGATTTAGCGCTAGGTCACGGTGGTAAAAGGGCTGGGTCCGGACGAAAGAAGGCGAAAAAGCCAAGTAAGGTTGTCAGAGTCCCTGGAACAATAGCCGAAGATTTCGCGCAAATTGTAGAAATGTACAAGCGGTTAGATGAGAAGTCTAAAGATCAATTTCACAATGATTTGGTTTCGTTAAAGACGTTGATGCAAAATTCTAAATCAGCTTTTGTTCAGCAAGTATAGAGGCTAACTGAGTAAGGCTCAAACCTGATCCAACTAGCATAATAGAGATAGCAATAATTTTTGAAAGCTCATTGGCTTGAATTAAACCTTCGGCAACCGTTACCATGATATCAGCCCATGTATTATTCCCAATGAGTTCTGCCGTAAATTGATCTGGAGTTGAGAAATCATTTACGTCTAGAACTGTCATCATACAAACAAAGGCTGTTCGCTTATTTGCATCATTAAACGCGTGGCCTCTGGCTAGCGCTACACAATAATGTGCGGCCAGCTCTACCGCTGTATTGCAGTCGTTTCCGTAGATAGAAATGTTCTTTATTCTTCCAACAACAGCATCCACCTTGTCATGATGTACACCATGAAGCCCCGGCTCTTGGGCTAAAATGTCCTCATGAATTTCTATTACATCCTCGGGCTCTAAAAAATACAATTTACTCATCGATGAGCAAGCTCTTCAATGGTCTGTCTGTGCTTTTCCATAATGGTTTTCACTGCTTTACGAAGTGCCTTTTTCGGAGCACGTTCAAATACAACTTCTTGGTTTTTTCGAGCCTCTACAGCTTTATCGAATTCTTTTTTTAATGTGCTTGTGCTCATACTTCCTCCAATGAGAGAGCTATTCATATTTTTATTGTACGCGATTATTGCCGATTGTGTATATCTCGACTTTGTTTTAACCGCAACCATACTGGCATGTAGGCTTTATGAAAATTGTAACATAAATCAAAATTGAAAAGATTGGTTTAGAGGTTTCAAACACTGTCCAACCCCAAAAGGCGGGGTTTGGTTCAGCTCTTTCAGGTAGTCACTGAGTGACGTTTCTAGTTTTGTAAATTGCTGAATAACAATATTCATTGGCTTATATCCTTATACTGACGTTGGGATACAAGCCGGAAGGGTTTACGGAATCATCGAGAGCGAGTATATATTAAACTAGGTGCTCATTATATCCCTAACCCTGAGGATCAAAATGAAAAAAGAAATATTCATTAGTGTCGCAACCGCTTTAGTCTTAGTGTCAGGACAATTTTTCTTTAGTGATGCTTTGATTAATAACTTCATTGTACCTTCTGTTATTGAACAGCTAGAAAGTGAAGGTTATCTAAACGATGACTTGAAATCTGGAAGATACGTAAGCACAAACAAAAATGCGTTCAACTCAAATCATACGGTGGATTCAGAGATATTAATTCATCTCAAGAATAAAGAATACGTATTGCAATCTAATCTCGATACAGTGAAAGAAGATATTGAATCTCACTCAAAAACTGCTCAAGGTCGCACCCAAAATAAAATAACTAAACTATCTGGTGACCTTAAACTAATTGAGTCTAAGTATAAACGCCTAAAAAGCTCTATCAAGCTACTAGAAGCCAAGTTAGAGGGTAAATTGGCAATAGAAATATATTACCATAAGGACCCCTCTTATAAGGGTAAAATAAGACTCAATTCAAAAAATTTAGTCATATCGGATCTTGTATCCAATGGGGAAAAGTACAACATTCGATCCGGAAAAAATAACTACGAATACAAAGTGGTCCTAGAAGCACTAAAAGTTGATGGTCACTTTACTGGAAGAGCTGTTGCGAACTTATATTTTGATGACCACCATCAATTATTTCAAAATACAAAAAGTGATGGTGTCGGCTCAGCTGAAATCGAATTTAGGTAACGTTTAGTTATAAGATATCAGGTGATTTAAATGGAATTAAATCTAATCGCTGCGCTAATCGGCATATCCGGTGTTTTTCTTGGGGCTTTAGTGCAATACGTTCTTGCTGGAAAAGCCGCTGTCACAAAGAGGGTCATGGAGCTAAGAACAGACGCATATTGCAAATTCGTTGATTCCGTATCTAGTATCGCAGTATGTGAGCCATCCGAACATGCAGTTAAGTTAGAGAATCTTAATCAAGCTAAAACTAGAGTAATTTTGATAGGTAGCCAATCCGTGGTATCAAAACTGGAAGTGTTTTTTACTAGATACGGAGTTTTATCTTCAACAGAGGCAGAGCTCGCCTTTACAGAGATTATACAGGCCATGAGAAACGATTTGAGTAAAACTGGCTCTTTAGAACTCGTCAATCTTCATAGAAGCTTATTTAACGTTAAACCTTAAAGTTTTCCCTTCACCTTACTAGACCATCGCGAAGCGATAAATGAAGGTCATACTTACCGCGTGTATGGTGTCAATCGACTGTGTTGGAGTGGTGCAGTTCTTAGGCTCCAGTCAGCTTGCTGACAAGAAGAGCCGCTTCATTCTCAACTGCCTTCAGGCAGTATTCTTTAAGATCTTTACTATCTCTAACCGAAGGCGTTCTAGTCGAAGACTAGGAGAAGTAAGGGTATGGAGTCAGACTATGGAGTAGAGCTATAGAGTAAAGTATGGAGCACTTCACGGGTTAAAAAATGCACACTTCTAATTTTCAAGGCAAAAATGAGGAGTTACGGATAGAAAACTGGTCACACTGACGTGTCACAGTGGTAAAAACAGGGATGATTATCGCGCTGTGTAGCTCATCCTGAGCTTAAACCAACGCAGAAAACCCCAACTAAGGGGCATACAGATAAAGTGTCACTATATAGGGATAGGGGGCGGATTCGAATCGAACCCAAATGCAAAGTCTGGCTGAGCATTAGCCGCGGCTTTACGTTCTGCGGCCTCTTTACGTCGGCGACGTAGAAGTGTAATAGGGGTTAGGATGTACTTAATCGGCATCTTCCATTCAGTGGATTGCTTTTTAAGGCGGCTCTTAGCCTTTTTTTGGACGTCTAAGAACTTATCCAAGATACCTAGGTCTTCAAAGTATTTCAGCTCAACACGCTTAATAGACGCAAGCCCACGCCATTTCTGGATGTTGTCTTTACCTGTGTAACTTTCGCGGGGTTGCTTGGAAGATAACCACCCGCGTTTTTGAACCCACTTATGGCACTGCTTAATCCGCCAATCAGGAAGGCCTGTCATCTGTTCAAAGTGCTTCCAAGTATCCAACAAAAAGCCTTGCTGAGTACGGATTCCCAGTTTGCGCGAAACTAAGCACATTTCATTGACAACCGCGGCCATAAACAGGCATGCGTCTTTGACCATGCTTTCTTGAGTCGCTCGTCCGTTCTCTGTCAGGAACGCTACATTAGAACTAGGATGCACCGCGGTACGGTACATGATTTTTCTGTGGTACTGACAGAAGCCACGATGAGCACGACCTTTCCGGCTTTGGGCTTGTTCTGGGCTTTCTTGTGCGTCAGAGTAGCCGAGTAGGGGATCGAGTAGTTTGGTTAACGGACAACTAACCACTTGTTGATATGAGGACTCGCAGCTTTGACAAACAGCACCTATTTCATCGGCCAACTCATCACAACCGGATGTGGCACAAATATAATCTAGCTTGTTTGTATGCTGCTCGCGCTTCATCATGGACTAAGCGGCCTTATTAGCGCGTTCCAAGAACTCGTTGTGTTGTGTTGTTTGTGAGATTTCCATTGCACGATGCATGATATCGAGTGAGAGGGTTCTTACTTTTTCTTGTTGGCGCTTGGTTTGACGTGTAACTGACATAATCTTGATCCTATTTTTTTTCTCTGGTCAATACTTAGAAGCTGTTCAAATCCTTTTAATCAGATAGCCCCCGTAGCGCTTCGAATCACTTTGGGGGCTGTAAAAGGATCGTAAAGTCTCCCGACTTGACTTGTTCAAATATCACCGGCCTTCACAAAATCCACTTCAACTTGAACGAAATATATTAAATACTTTAACTCGACACATGACAACTGTTTGGATGTCGCACGCAGGGTGCAATATACTCGCCTTAGGAGGTTGAAAACATGATAACAACATTAGACTTGTTGAACCGATTAAGAGTTGAAAAACAATTACTTAGTGACCGCCAAGTTGCTAGATACTTAGATATTAGCCAAGCTTCAGTTCAAAAGTGGCGCACAGGCGGCACAATGAGTGATGATATAGCTTGTGAAATAGCAGATATGCTTAGGTTAGATGTAGATTTAACATTGCTAGCAATCATTGCCGAACGTTCTAAAAACAACCGTGCAATTGAAGCGTTAAGACGTTTAGAAGACAACCAAAAAATAGCATAATTATTTGAGACCAAAAGTAAAGGTATCTAATTGATTTAATTAGAAAAGATGCCTTTATTTTTTGCCTCTATAAGTGCGCATTATGTATGTTATGTTAAATTACGTAGTTGACATTAAAGAGTTCGACTGCACCCTTGCTCTATTCTGGTTTTATGAGTGGTTTTTATAACGACATTCAATATAATCATATTTACCATAAAATACCTAATATCTAATTAGTTCATCTAACGATGCTCAACTTAGATATTAATGTTAAAAATTACAATTTCTTTTGTAAGCGATTGTATGTCTGCTCTTCTTCACCAGGCCAAACGGTTTTACCGTAGAGGCAAGCTCTGTGTTGATTTGATCTAGGATTTTTTAATTAGAGGCAATCGTAGACTGGACCTTATTCTGATCGCTCATAGAAAATACAGCGAACTGGGCTCGCAGCCAAAGAGACATTATGCCTCGAACAAAGGCTACTTGCTCAAGAGCCGGTATAGTTGAGAAGCTCGGCCCTATTATTTTTTAGCTCGCTCAAAATCATGAGACCAAACCCAAGATTCATAGCAGCAATGATCCCAAACGAAAACGCGATTTTTTTACCAATTGAAAGGTTTTTGATATACATAAGTTACTTACCTTGTTCAGGTGCTTTTATCCTTAAAGCGAAGATCCTGAAGCGTACTCTTACAACCTAATATTGAGTGAGGTTAATCGCACTCAATATTAATCAAACACTCAACAAAGATAAGCAATGGTAGTATGGATAGCGAATCTTCTGTATATTTGCATTTATTCTTTAGTTAGTAGATGACATAAAGCACTGCCAATATCCCCTCAAAAAAACATCTTTTTATTGACTTAAACCTGTGTAATTAAAGGGCATATTTCAGTGTTTATCTGCCACAATTCATAGTTCCCTACTTTTCCCGATAAGGTCTATAAATTTCTCCTACTGTCAAATGTATTCACTCTAAAACATGTAAACCCACAATATGCAAAGACGTACATTTCTTAAAAGCTTGGCTGGAGCTGCGTTTGTACCCAGTCAATTGTTTGCTTCTACAGGGCCTGAAAGCTTTCTGTTTCCTGAATCTATTATGCACGCTAACTTCACCCCTTCTAACGGGGAGCTGCATTTATTATATGGGCAACTGCCTGATGACATTACAGGCCATGTTTTTTTTGCTGAAGGCATTCCTCTTGAGCAAGATCATCTAACTCCTAGCGGTAGAGGTGCGTTGAGTCGAATTGATTTTTCACCAGAGAAATCGTCGTTTATTCGCAAAATGATCGATACTCCTTCAGCAATTATGCAAAATCATATTGATTACTGGCCCGATAAATTCAGCCTCCTCGGAGGTATGGCTTACCATAGCCCTACTATGGGGTTTGTAAATTATTGCAATACTGCGCCTAACTACCTTGGTGACAATAGATTTGCACTCAGTTATGAGGGCGGTGTTCCTTATGAGTTTGATGCCATGACTCTAGATCTTATTACACCAATTGGTCATTACGATGAGTGGCAAAGTAGCCTACCTCCGTGGATGGACGCTTTGACACCTGATAAATGGCTATTTCCACAAGTACGTACCACAGGGCACCCCTACTTCGATCTCGATTCAGATGAATGCTATACCATTAATTATGGTGGAAATGTCTCAAATACAGGTACAAAGGATGGCTTCATCCGTCTGTTAAAATGGGATAAACAAAGTAAGCTACGTGGTTGGAGAGTTGTCGGCCGTGATGGCCGACCAGCATTTATTGCCTCAACAGCACACTCGTTGGGAGTGACACGTAACCACGTACTTATTTTCGAAACAGCCGCTCAAGTTGAGCCACTAAGAATGATTGGTATTCGCTCCGTCTACGCTCAGCAGCATCGAACGCCTGTTTGGGTAATCCGTAAAAAAGACTTACAGGAAAGACGTGACATTGTCACGGCTGATTATATTGAGCTCGATTTTGATACCTCAGATGTAATGTGTAATTACGATGATCATGAAAATGAAATCACTATTTACGGCCAATACCTAGGAGCGATGGATAAATCAGAGCCCCAATATATTAGAGATAAGTTATTGTTTGGTGGACGAGTAGCTAATAATCTAGCGGGTTATCCAGCTGCTCCTGTCGATGTTGGAGGGCTTGTGCGGGCAAGAATTCAGGTTAGAGGTAACTCTGTAAATGAAATCAAGAGTGATTTCAGGCTTATTAGAGATGACCAACTTTTTTGGGATATGAATGACCCTGCCTATCGAGGGCATTTTCAGTTTCCAGAGCAATTTGACCATATTTATTGGGCTGCGGTCGGCTACAGAAAGGGGCATGTCATAGAACGTGTTGCAGACGCTTATGAGGATTACCCTAATCGGTTTTTCACTAATAGCTCATTACCACAACAGGATCAGCCTTCAGCATTAATACATATGGATTGTCGTCAGATGTCTGTAACCGACGCCTACCAGTTTCCTGCTGACTGTGTAATGAGAACTCCACAGTTTATGGCCAAACCTAATAGCCATGGACAAGATCAAGGGTATGTTTTTACTGCTGTGGTGCGTAAGAACCCAAGCAATAATACTGGTAACGGCAAAGAGATATGGCTGTTTGATGCGCAAAATCTCGCCCAAGGACCTTTAGCTATATTAGGTCACCCAGAATTGAACTTTGCTACCACTAATCATGCACTTTGGGTCCCCAGTATTGGCCCAAGGCCGATGAATGCTTATAAAGCTGACATCGCAGAATTTTTTACTCGTCGAGCTCCCAAGCATCGTCGTGCTGTTCGTCAAGTGATTGAGCAGCAAATCCTACCCAGATTTGGCTGATGTATTTATAACGTTAAGTTTGAAATTGTAAATGCCCAATGGAACTAAGCTTAAAAAGGAATATTTGATGAAAGTTAAAACTTTAGCGTTAAGTACAACGTTAATATTAGCCGCTTTTGGAACAGCATATGCTCTACAAAGCGAAGAACCTGAAAATGAGATTTCTAACTACCAAGGAACTCATACCTGTTATCCGGAGGTTATCTATGACCCTCATTCAATTGAGGGAGTACAAGAGGTTGTTAAAGATGCCCTAATGCGAGGAAAGAAAGTCATGACGGGGAATCGTAAGTTTGCTAGTCAAATTGATGCAGCTTGCGCGGGTAATGGACAGGTACAATTAACCCTTAAAAATATGGATAAAATCGTTCATTTCGATGCGAATAGTCACCGCGTTACTGTTGAAGCCGGAATGAGATTTAATGATTTAAATTATTTTCTTCGTGAGCAAGGTTATGCTATCAACATGGTCACGGAGCTGGCTATTTTCACCATAGGCGGAATGCTTGGTAGTGGTACTCATGGCTCTACTTTGGAAAAACCAAGCAACATGCTCGCTGACTATGTAACACAAATTAAAATTGTCGACGGTGAAGGTAATGTCCGTATTTTGAACGGAGATTTACTTGATGCCGCACGAGTCAATTTGGGTGTATTAGGTGTGGTCGTTGAAGTAACTCTAGCGATAGAAGATGCGTTCAAAGTTAAAGCGGAAGTAACAGGATACCGTGACGACAGTGGACTAGAGGATAACGTAATAGATATCGCTCGAAATAATTATTCTGCTAACATTGCTTGGTTCCCAGGCCTTGGCAGATATACCACGACTCTCTACAATCCCGTGCCACTTGAAACTCAAGGACAAGCATACAATGCTCAGGCCGATGTCTCGGACGCAGAAGAATTTTTCTTTGGCTTATTGTTCAACGCGGCGCATGAATTCCCAGGAGCAGGCTTGCAATGTCTTGCAGCCACCGCTCGCTATAACGCCCGAGCCAAATCCTATTTCAAAGATAGTATCACAGGTAAAAAAGTTGACAATCCTGTAGGCTTTTCGGATCAAATGCAATATTTCAAATGTAAAGATCCTAATAAGTGTATCTGGGATAGACTCCCTATTGCCCTTCAAGAAGTGGCAATTGATATTGAGCGACTACCTGATTGGATAAGTGACGTAAGAAAGATTGTTGCGGAGCACCCTAGGACTTGTTTTCCGCTAAATGGTATTTATTTTCGATTTGGAAAAGCATCGAACAGCTATCTAGGAATGAGCTCTGGGCGTGAAAGTGCTTTTGTCGGTATTGAATATACGCTGAGACAAGAAGGTAAAAAAGAGCCCAAAAATTACTTCGTCAACCTTGAAATCGAGCAGATGTCACTACGAAAATATAATGCTCGTCCTCACTGGGGGAAAAACTCAATCGCGATATTTGAGGATATGCCTTCTCGATTTCCAATGTGGCCCGAGTTTTTACAGGCCAAAGCTGAGTTGGACCCTCACAATGTGTTCACCAATCCATTCTGGGAGCGAGTTAGTGGTGATATACCAATGGAGGACTATTTGACACCAGAATGTAATGTTCGCGGCGAATGTTACTGTCAGGAAGATGAGCACTGCCAGTCAGGTAGTCAATGCCAAGAAGGACTTTATTTCAACCAAGCGCGTATATGTCGCAAGTAGGATTTAATGATCAGCCGTAGTGGATGTACGGCTGATTCCTAGTTCGTCAACTTTTAATGAAATTAACGGAACATTTGATTATGAGTTTTAAAGTCATACCGACTATTTTTATAACTATTTTCACCTTATTTTGCTCAACGTTGCATGCCACTACATTGGATGATCTTAGACCACATGCCCCAAGCTCGGATAAAACATGGGCAGAGCAATGGTTTTACAATATTGCGGTACCAGATGTCGGCTATTTTAAAATAAGTTTGCAAACATACATTGCTCCAAATTTTAATACTCCCACTCCTAAGGCTTATGTTCATTTAGCTTTCACCCCACTCAATGGCAAAACTGTAAAATACGATATTTTTCGAGATGATCTTATCTTAAAGGGATTTAATGATGTTGAGCAGTTTCACTATGAAATTCCCGGAGTAGTGATGGCCAACCAAGATCAGCTAGAAGTTACTTATAATGATTTTAATTTTACCATGAGATGGGATGGTGAACATGCTTACTACTGGCGAGGTTCAAACCCTGGGCAGACACCATTTGGTATCATCCCAGAAATACCTGGGGTTGGAGGAAAGTGGTTCCTTTACACTGTTGGGACGCCGATTCAATACACTTTTTCTGATGGTATACGTTCACTATTTGGTTCAGGTCATGCGCAAGTTGATAAAGGTTGGTATGACAAGGAATCAAGCGCGGGTATGATATACAGCATGGGACTATCTGATGAGCTCTACTATATGTTTACAGGTGCTAAGGTCGGTACATCTAACATTGAACTTTGGGCTGGTAGGTATATTTCTGACAAGTATGACCTCATCTTCTATCCTGCAGTTGGCAACCTATCGGTGAAGCGCGAGTATGATTCTTGTACAGGCTATTTCAAACTCGAGATGAATAAAATACGGTATAAGATGATTATGGAAATAACATCGCCATTTGAGAGTTTTTATCCTTTGGAGTTTCCTTCAGTCATCATCTTTGGTGGGGAACAAAAATATATGAAATCAATGATGGCAAATGTTCAATTCTCTCTTTACGAATTCGGCCAATTAGAAGAGTCTATTTCTATGGACCAAGCGTTATTGGAATTCAGTGGTCCATTTTATTGTGACGCACTACCTAATTAAACCATAGAGCAGACAGCGGAAAGTATGCTTTCCGCTTCTCCTACATAAATGTATAACCTGAAATATAAGTAGTATATAAGCCAAACATTAGAGGATACTAAGCTACATTTTCAAATAACTCATTAGTGTAGAATACGATTCCATCTTGACTAACTAGTAACTCTCCTCTGGCAACACATTGACCATTTGAAATAAGTTTACTTTCTGCTTCACAAATTAAATCTGCTTCGAATTCCTGATTAGTATCAAGTAACATTATATCTTGTAAGTCCATATCAAGAGTCGCGATCTGAACGTAGCTGACTTGCTCTGATAGAGAATAAGGAGCATATATGTTACGCACAAACCAACTCTTTTCTTCATGATATTGAACACTTGCAACGGGCTTTCCCCACCACAAAATTGCTGTGCCTGTATCTGGGTTGTGGCCATCTTTCAACCATATCCCCTCACCTTCCAACGCTGGTTTAGGATCAAGCATATAACCAGATATTAATGGTACCTTGACTTTAATAGGGGGAGCAGAATAGGTAGTCCAGCTGACTGTAAGGCGTTTTATCCACGCTGACGAAAAGCCCACCAGGACAAATTGATAACCGTCACACTGAACCACCGGATATATATCACTTGGTAAACTAGTAGCCTCTCCTTGAGTATTAATGTCTCTGACAAATGGAACACTCACTATAGAAAAAACGCCTGCAATCATTGCTGGCATTAAGTCATCAGGAACTGTACTCAATGATGAAATTTGCATGACAGCCGCAGCCCAGTCAGAGTGGCTACACCAAATTCCACTTTTAGCATCCCCACGATATGGCCAAAACGTTCCTTCTTGCTGATTAACTTTCTGAAGGGACAAGTAACAATTCTGATTGGTCAAACCCGAGCCTATGACTTTTGCCAAATCAATTAAGTTATTCATAATTTATTATCTCCATTTTAAATGGGATTTTTGATTGAGATAAACGAGCGGAAATCTTGGGCGTCATACGTGTAATGGCTTCATTTTGTTTGTTATTTTTAGGCTTTAGTCTCAGTATAACAATCTGGTTTTCCCATGAAGCAGTAATAGTTAACCCCATCATTGGTCCATTCAACAAACGAAATGTAAGGCTATTTTCGCCCCTTAGTATCTCAGTATTTCGCCATCTCACTATGTGATTAACTTCAGACAGTTGATTCACAACTGACTGAGTCAAACTAGTAGAAAGTTCATTTTTACCATCGCGTTTATCTATTCCATCTCTACTGGCAAATAAAGAAAAAAACTTTTGTCGTAATTCAGGATCAGAATCTCGCCTAGAAGTTACACCTTCAATACGCCAACTTCGTGAAGAACATGGTTCAATTTTATTACTCATTTAGGACCCCTTTTAGCTTTTCTTGCCCCTTAATTAACACTGATTTCTGACGGACTAATTCAGCTTTTTCAGTATCAAGTTGCTCAACACGTCGATCCCAATAATCTATTTTCTCGGCTCTCGCCCTTTCCTGTGCATATTGGCTACGCCTATCACTAAGCAACTGATTAAGCTCATTACGGCTTAGTGGCTGTTGAGGGTGCTCTGAAATAACAAGTAACTCTCGAGACTCAGACCATAATTGATAAGCGATTTGACGCTCATTTTTACAGTTAATTTGTTCTTCATCTAGTTTATTCCACCGGATTTGTAGCCTTTCTTCTTTACGTTTACGAAGAGCAATAAGCTGCTTTATAAACGTATTTTCTTCGGGAGTGAGTAACATAACTCGTTAACTCGCACATAAATAATTCAAATTATTTAACGTATCTTTAAACTGTGCCACCTCAGTAGTTTCTTGACACAGAAACCGTTCTATTTCAGAAAATTTATCCACAGCTTCATCTGTCATCGGATCTTGGCCACGTTGATATTCTCCAACTCGAATTAACAGCTGAACATCTTGATACAAAGCAAGCAGATGTCTTACATGTTTTGCGTCATTTTTGTGCTGCGCAGTTACAATCTGATCCATAACCCGGCTTACACTTGCGTTAACATCAATTGCTGGGTAATGGCCAGCACCAGCAAGTTTACGTGATAAGACAATATGACCATCTAAAATAGAACGCACTTCATCAGCAACAGGTTCATTCATATTGTCACCTTCAACCAATACTGTGTATATCCCTGTAATACTCCCTACTGGGGAAGGACCTGCACGTTCAAGTAGTGAAGCTAATTGAACAAATACACTAGGCGGAAAGCCATTTGCTACAGGAGGTTCTCCCGCAGCCAGGCCTATCTCTCTTCCTGCTCGTGCAAAACGAGTCACCGAGTCAACCATTAGTAATACATTGCCACCCCGATCCCTAAAAAATTCAGCAATTGTTGTTGCTGTTAATGCTGCTTTCATGCGCTCAAGAGGTGGTTTGTCAGACGTTGCTACTACAAGCACTGTCTTTTTTCTTACTTCAGGGGGTAAACAATATTCAATAAATTCACGAACTTCTCTGCCTCGTTCTCCAACCAATGCTAAAACGATGACATCAGCTTCACAGTTTCCGGCAAGCATTCCTAAAAGGGTACTTTTTCCTCCACCAGCGGCGGCAAAAATACCCATCCGCTGTCCGACACCCAAAGTTAGTGTCGAGTCTATTGCTCTAACTCCTGTTCGCATCACTTTGCTAATGAGTTTACGTTTAAGCGGATCTGGTGCTTCTCCTTGATTATCACGCCATTGACCTAACCAATCTTCTTGCTCCATTGGTCGACCTAGCCCATCCACAACTCGTCCTAAGAGCTCTGAACTAACTTTCACTCTGTGTCCGTGCCCCAGAGGTTCAACATGCATTTCAATACCAATACCTGTTGTACTTTGAAATGGAGAAAGCCACGCTTCCTCCCCTTTAATTGCGACTACTTCAGCTTGAAGATGACTACCTATTAAACAAAGCTCTCCCAATTTAGCTTCAGGTAAGGTCGAACGAATTAAAGTCGATGTAACTTCGAGGATTTTACCGAAACGACGAAAAGGCTTCGCATCAGGTAACGCGGGAAAAAGCTCTTTCTCAAGTGTTTCTGTCAATTGAGTGCTATCCGGCAATTGCATTTGGGACCTCCGCTAAAATATCAACCTGTGCAATAACTTTAATGCTTGCATCTTCACCAATTTCTTGAAATGAAAGTACAGGCGTCATTGGCATTGATGGTTCAATAATCTTTCTCAGGAATCGTCTTACATCTAAAGATGTAGATACAACGCATGGGATATGATTGGGTAACTTATCTTTAATCAAAGCAATGATTTTTTGTTCATCTTCAGGATCAAGAGCACTATATGACCCAACCGCAGACTGGCGTATCGATTCACGAATCTGATTTTCTATTGCATCACCAATTAAAATCATTGGTATCCAACCTTCTTTGGCAGTGAACTTACGCCTGATATGTCTTCTTAAAGCTACGCGCACATACTCTGTTAACATAATCGTGTCTTTTTCTTTAGATGCCCATTCAACTAGTGTTTCAAATATTGTTCGCAGATCTCGAATAGATATATTCTCTTCTACAAGACGTTGTAATATTTCTGTTATTTTGCTTACTGGCAATAACCGCTGTAACTCCTTTACCAGCTCAGAGTAACGCATCTCCATAGAATCCATAAGATAACGAGTTTCCTGTACACCAAGGAATTCTTTTGCATAGTGCTGTGTAGCAGCTTCAACAAGATAGTTAGCTATTTCATTACCTTGATAATATTCGACCCCAGACTGCTCAATATTCGCCATAGAATCGAATGAATACCAATGCAATATTTGCTGGTTAAAAGCCAATTTGCTTTGTTGACCTTCTATTCCATCAATCTTTGTCAAAACTAACAGTGTTTGTTCTGGAATATTGAGCTTGACGATTGGCTCTTGGTATAGGAACAATTCAAATTCATCACTTTTTTCATTTCGTAAGATCTGGAGCTGAATTTCCGGTAGTGGCAATCCAAGCTTTTCGAATAATTTCCATCTAAGAGTCTGTAACGATTTGGCGAGATTATCTTCCATAACCTTACTACCTATCGCTAGCATTAAGGGCACAGCGCCTGGTGTCATCTCTTGATCATTACCTTCATCTTTTGCCGCCGGAGATGAAAATCCTTGGTTATTTTCTTTGCTCTTATTTTCCCGTGTAATCCAAAACGAAGCTCCCATAACAGCCATGCCTAGTGGCGCAAATACAAACCAAGGAAATCCTGGAATAATGGCAAATACAAACATTACTGCAGCTGCCATTTGAAGTGAAGAAGGTTGGCGGCAAATTTGTTCGACAAGCTCATTAGCAAGGTTATTTTTTGTTTCACCAGGAACACGCGTGACAATTAAGCCTGCTGTAATTGAGATAAGAAGCGAAGGAATTTGAGCTATAAGTCCATCGCCCACAGATAAAATAGCATACGTACTAATTGCCTCAGATGCAGACATATTATGTTGTAATACACCTACTGCAATACCACCAAAAATATTTGTTAAAATAACGATAACACTTGCAATCGCATCACCTTTAACAAACTTCATCGCACCATCCATTGCACCATAAAGTTGACTTTCTTTTTGAACCACAGAACGCTGACGTTTCGCTTCTTTGGCATCGATGATTCCAGCACGCATATCACCGTCGATACTCATCTGTTTGCCTGGCATCCCATCGAGAGAGAATCTTGCACTTACCTCAGCTACACGCTCTGAGCCTTTAGTAATTACAATAAACTGAACTATGGTAATGATGGCAAAGACAATGATACCAACTGCGAGATTGCCTCCTACCACAAAGTCACCAAAGGTGTAGACGATTTCACCAGCATCATGCTGCAGCAAAATTAATCGACTAGTGCTAATAGTCAATGCTAAACGATACAGAGTTGTTATCAATAACATTGAAGGAAATGCGGAAAACTCGAGTGGATCTCGAATATAGATTGCTATCATCAGTAAGATAATCGACATACCAAGATTAAGAGCAATCAATACGTCGACCAATGTAGTCGGTAGCGGTAGAATCATCATGAAAACCGCAATAATTAACATCGCACTTAAAACAATATCTTGCCTACCAGCAGCTTTAGCCAGCCAACGAGTTGCTACTGACATACGTTCTTTCCTCCCACAAGCTGTATAAGAAACTCACGTTGTTTCTTACATACCCAAAACCACTGACGTGCATCAAATTGAGATGGACACAATGCGCTTATAAAAAGTTTATTTTTAATAATGAATAAGCGTTGAGGTAAGCCCTTAAAGCGTTCTGGTTGATTTTGTTTAAGGGCGTAATCTAATTCCAGGCTATCAATTTCAAGTAGCCATGAGGTTAGCATCAAGCGCTCACCTATCACTTCAAGTCTCAAACCATAAGGTGATTGATGTATCTCGAGGATTTCGGCTACCTCTGTTTGAGGAAGCCGAAGTAAAGAAACCAGTTGCTCTACGTTTCTTAACACTTGTAGGTCCATAATCACTCCTATCTAGCCTATAACCATATGATGTCGTGATTTGGATTAGAAAAATATCAGGTCTACACCTGAAAATAGCCCCAGACTATGTTGGGGCAGAGATCGCTAGGTAACGGCATACTTTGCTATGAATTTCATAATATCATCATAACACTCGTACCATTTGGCTCGGTCGATAGTTTGTGGCGTAATAGCTTGTGCAGACGCGACATCTTTTTCACGTATTTTTTTATATTGACTCGCTAAACCTGTATCTATCTCCTTAGCAGCTTTAATAAACTCATCACGCAGCGATTGTTCTTGTTGTTCAACCGGTACAGCATTGAGATCAAGTGACTTTCCAGTATCTTTAAGTGAACTTCTAAGCAACTCAATCAAGTGCTTACTATTTGACTTAGATCCCAACCGTTTAAGTGCTTGGTCAATACGTTGTTGAGTCATTTTCTGTCTGGCTATTTCATTAGCATTATTCATTCCCAGAAAATCACTGGCTACTATGATATTTATCACTCTTCTAGCAAAGTAGCCCCCCATACACATTGATCCAAACCCGGCAAGAACTGCTACTGCAAAAGAAATGCCTGCAGTACCGACAATGGAGATAACAACAAGTGCTGAAATTGTAGCTGTACCGATGGATAGTGCGGTAGTAGTTATCACAGCAAAAAATTTTGCTTTCCAATCCATCTCAGACCATGTATTACTCACACTCTGCCAAATGCGACGTATTATTCCTAACTTATTATTTTTAAAACAACCTTTTGAGAGCTCTTCAATATTTTGTAACGCCTGACGTTGTATCGAATAACATTCGATCAGCTGCGCACAATTTTTATAACATTCTGGTTTTATTATTCCTTTCATCAGTGCATTAACCATGACTTCAGTAGTTCTTTGTTGAGTAACAATATTCGCCACTTTATTTTCAGACCATGATTGCACCATGCTATCCAACATTTTTTCCATTGGTTGAGCAATAGCGACTGCTGGCATTAAAGCGGATACAAGTAATCCTGCACCATTAGCCATGACGCTTCCTCCAGTAAGCCCTTTCATTGCAGCAGCCATATAGGGTGCACTCTGAGCAAGGTGCAGTAATGCAATCATCTCTGGAGTCATGAATAAAGTCCCTTGGCTAGGTAAATACTCTCGGTGTCCTTGAAGGATATCCTTGACCTGTTTTTCAACCGTCCCAGCACTCCATATGGTTGAAGCCGTCGTAGCTAAGTCGTTACCAAACCAGCAACTGTTTGTGCCAATTATTTGAAATGCATGGGTTAGATTACCAGCAAAAACTTGTGACTCAATTGAGTGAGATGTAGCCCAGTAGTGTAAATCAACAAAAACTTTTTTAACACCACTATAGCTACTCGTTTCCTGACTAGACGATAACCTTACAAAGAGTTTTTTGTACGCTTCCGTATAACTATTTATACCAGACTTGGCCATCTGACGATCTAAAAGTAGTATGCTCTTGTCAGGACGATAATCCCCTGACAAACTACCTGAGACATTCTGTTTGACCCATGCAGCCCATGATTCAAGACTGTTCCCACTAACATCCGGATAACCTTTTTTCTGTTTTACCTGTCGATCAAACTGAGTCAACTGTAGTAATCGTCTTTGATAATCATCATCGAGAAAATTAATCTCTTCATTAATTAACTCTATGCTCGATTTAATATGACTGCACTCTTGCTTTTTTAGTTTGCTTTGAAGGTCCGTTCGCTCTTTGACTAACTCTCTAACCCTCTCATTGTTTGTTCGCAAAGGAGGTAGAAACGACAGGAAACCCTTTAAATTTATACGCTTAGCAATAGAAACTATAGTATGATCTAACATGGTTTCTATTCGGATTAACTTATTACCCAATAGTACTTTGGTATCCAGTACTTGCTGCACAGCGTAACAGTGCCTCTGTAGCTCAGTGAAGCACTCTAATTGCTGCTTTGCTTTACGACTTATCGATACGACCTGATTTGTTACCTCATGACCTACAGCCTTGATCTGATTTAGTAGTACTTCTAAGGCAGTGACATAAGCTAATAGTGCAGATTTTTTTTCTTCTATGTAATCCGAATAACTTGGAAGATTTTGGATAATACTATCTACTAGTCGATTGCTTTCAACATCAGAGTAAATATCAACCCCAGCATTATTGTTTAATTCATAACTAACGGTATTTCGTTGGTCAAGCCAAAATACACGATGCTGCGCTTGGACAACATTTTGAGCTATTTGTTGAATATCGTTAATCGGTTGATATTCTTGCAATTCTTTTTTAACAATAGTGTTGAAGTTAAGATCATCGTAATCTTTATAGTCGCTTGGTACCAATTTATCATTTTTTGATACTTTCCATTCCTGCCCAGTAATAGCCCATATAGTTGCTTCAAACTGATCTTCTTGGTTAGCATCCGAATCCATTAATTGCTGAAAATAGTCCTTAAATACAGCTGCACCAAAATGAAGATTACTCATCTTCCTAGAGAAATCTAAACGTTCATCTATACCATTTTGTTCATCACTTAATTGTACTTGGCTTTTTCTCAATGCTTGTGTGATAAGTTGAATTGCACCAAGCTGCGCTTTTTGCTCTGATTTTGGGAATGAAACTTCCACACTATCGCCAAGTGTAGGAATTTTTTCAGCCAATATTTCTGAGAGTATTCGCATATTTGCCATCGACATATCCGAGGCATACTGAACAAGCTTTTCAGATAAACAATTGGCTAGGTTTTCACTATTCAATTCTGGACACTCAATAATTAAGTCAAAGCATAGCCTTGCCATCTCTAGTGTCATCGATGATTTAAGTGCTACTGATGATGATGAATAAAACTGTTGAAATGCCTTATACTCATTCGAATTAACCTTCCAATCATTTTTATATTCTTCAACAAGTGTTAATGCAGAGTCAACTTTATCTAAATCGCTATTTGGCGCGGTAGTTTGGCACTCATCAAATAGCCGACGAAGCAGTAATTCATGATTCATTTTTGTTCTCTCCCAACCTTTTATCATTCGTTCCATTGGTCTAGAAGTTCAAGCATGGCTTCTTGTACGTGCTCTTTTTGTTCTGGATCGCGGTAACATATTTCCGACATTACTGCCATTAAGTCTTTCCAGCGGCGTAAAAAAACAACTTTGCGCTCATCAGGTAAATTTAATTGACTAATCATGAGTGACAAAGCATCAGGATAAACCCATGACTGCTCAAGTAGTTCAATTGTTTTAGACATGACGAGGGAAATATCTAAGCCCATAGACCGGGAAAGTGCACTACAATGATCTTCAAATGTCAGAAAAAGCAATAATCTTTTTAAGTCGACTATTGCAGCAGCAATCATTACCATATCATCACGTTTTTGGCCTTCGTCAAGTGGTTCAGACATTGACCGAATAAGAATACGGATATATTGGCATCTATCCTGATGCTGTTTTAATAATTCAAACCAATGCGCTAGCCCTTGCTCGCCGCGTTTAGCATGCTGATATAATTGACGAAGTGCCCGTAATCCTTCTTTATCAACATTCATACCTTGCGCTGCCGCTATAATTTCAAGCTCAATGCCTTCCTCAGCCAATATTTCATTCAAACGCTTCTTCAGCTCTTTCTTCATTGTCGGGTCTAAGCCTTTAAAGCTCATCAAAGACGTTAAAATCAGCGCGATTTTTCCTTTATCTAACCCTGACTGTTCTAATGCAGTGAAAACTTGATTGGCATTTTTTAACTGAGACAGTTGCTCGCACATACGATTGATCGATTGAAGTGCCATTTTGTCCATTTGCTGGAGAAGTTTCTCCATACCATTGAGCATAGAATCCTGGGCCTTATCTGCCAGATTAAGCTTTTTCATTATGCTACTTAGCCCAAGGCTTAATCCTTCCATCGTTTCTTCTAATGCTTCTTCTCTCACTTCAGCCAGTGCTTCACTTGCTAAAGCAGCTGTCGATTCGTTGGTAACGCCTGTACTAGTTGTGTTGTGAGAAAAAGTCTGAAATTCCGCATGCATGTTTCCATCAACTCTCATTAATTACTCCCCGCATACTGTAGATTGCAAGCTATTACTGTGTGAAAAAGAGTCAAGCAGGGTTTGTAAGTGCTGCTCGAGGTCAAGTCGAACAATCAAATGTTCTGACACTAACTGTGCTTGGCTGTGGTTTAATTCAGTTTTTATTTTAACAGTTAGATACTCACCAAATGTTTGCTGCATCGCTGAATAATGCTCGTGAGAAACGAACAAGATTAAACTTTGTTGACAGCTTTGTAGCGCAATCTGATCACTAAGTCGTTTAATCATAAACTGGCTAATATCCTGTTCAGTTGACCACTTCTCGATAACATTGCGTACTTGCTGACGTATCCTATCTTTCATGTTATCAATTAGACTTCGTTCTAAATCAGCTTGCTCAACATACCAAGTAAGAGACTCATTAATTGCTTGTCGCTGAGCATCTTCTTTCCATGTATTTTCCAATTGTTCTGCTTTTTGGTTAGCTTCCTCAAGTATTTGTTCTGCTCGTTGATAAGCCTGATCTCGCTTAATTCGCGCATGAAGAATACTCGCTGCTATACGACGACGCGCTTTACTTTCATTTTTTACAGTACGAATAGCTGATTCAATACTATGTTTTGATACTGTCTCTGCTGTTTTTTCAAGATCACAGTGCGTTACAGAGATACAAAACGGATTCATAGAAATTTCTCCAATCTGAATATCCAACTCACAACATTTGCACTCTCAATCTCAGACAATTCAATAGGCTTTTCTAATACTGGCAAGCTAAGTGATAACATTGGCCAAAATGGATGTGAACTCCAAGAATGATATAGCGCACTAGCTGAAAAATATTCGGCTTTTTCCAACATATTATTTGGTGTCCATACTGGCGGCTCATTAGTAAATGGCCATAATGCAATTAGCTGTTCTATCTGAGATTGGCTAAATATGCTTTGCATTACCTTACGATAGTGATTATCCCAGATGTAGTCTGGGCAGTTTTGGACTATCAAACCAGCAGCGGTTAATAGCAAAGGTAACCTATGTAATAATGACAACGACTTCAGGACAACTTCACTGTCCTCTGTTAGCCACAATTGCTCATGCCCTAAACGGCTTAATATTACGTTATCCAACCTTTGACTAATTAATTCATTGTTTTTTGCTATGTCTTGCCAAGGTTCAAGGTCAAGCTTTGTCCACCACTGAGAGTGAAGCCTGGAACTTACTTGACGCAAGGATTTATTAAGTTGGATAACTTCTACATTCATACTTAGCTTTCCCTTCTACGGCTTAATGCCAAGCAAGCAACACCAGCAATAAATATACTTCCAAGACTAATCGTAACTGGCGTTTTGTTAGCGACAAACCAGTTTTGAATATCACCCCAATCAGAGCCATTGTTTGGCTGAACAACAGGTTGATAACGAAAATCGGCTGGTTGTAAGAACAAACTAATATTTTCATAGTGAAGATCTGGTACAGAATTTTTTATCAAATTACGTATTTGAGCTTCTGAGCTACTTAAGTTCGCTTCTGGCGAATACTTTATATATATAGCAGCGGACTTATCCGTATTAGTTGAATGGTTACTTGAACCACTTTTAATATTTTGAGCGATAGAAACTCGAGCGCTGATAACTCCATCCATACTAGATAAAGTTCGTTCTAGTTGTTGCTCTTTTAGATAGCTCATTTTTGCTTCTTCCTGTGCAGGAGAAGAAACAAGTTGCCCAGATGGAAATAACTGCTCAATACCCACATAATCAGCTTTCGGATATCCATTTTGTCTCAATATTTCGACAGCATTAATGAATTGATCTTTTTCAATTTTTAGGGTTACTTTACCTGTTTTAGCATCCGTATCTGAGCCAACCTCAATATGGTTGAGCATAAGTAATGCAACCATTTGGTTTGCTTCTGACTGAGGAAGGTTTTGATAAAGCTCGACCTTACAGCCTGCCAAAAAAAGAGCTAAAACTAGAGTTAACCATCTGAATTTCTTCATTGCATTGTCACCAGTTTATTGATCGATTGAGAAAGGCTTCCTGCTGTTTTGGCTGCTAAATCCACTTCTACTAACGCACGTGTCACTAACTTTTGACTTTCGATCACTTGCTCAGGTGAAATACCCACCGAAGATCCCGTCATTTGCGAAGGACCAACCAATTCACTTAGTTTTGAAGTTTCTTGTGTTCCCTGTTGCATCAGCTGACTGAATTTATCCACTAATCCCTTATCCGGGTTAACGGGTTCTGTCTGTTTTTCCAATGCAGCGGATGTCGCTCTAGCTATTGCACTAATCTCCATCGTGGCCTCCAGTAATGAGTGAACAAATTGTTTTCGTGTCCGCATTCTCAGCCGACGAGGTATAAAGAAAACGTAATCCTTCCGCTTGAGCTGTATGCAAACCATTAAGAGAACGAACTGCCTGCGCTCTTTTATCCAAAGCAAAATAAATCAAGCTTTCACAAATACGCCTATCGGTTTCATCTGTAATAAGATGAGGAAAAGCAGTCATTATACTTACTGCATGTTTCTCCAGCCGATGATTGGCTGCTGCTAGCGCAGCTTCAACAAGAAGTTGTTTATCTGAACTTTTCATATTTTCGAAATGATCCCCTGCACCATGTCCTTGACCGCTTTGATTAAAGCACTCTCATATCCCATAAAATTTGAATATTGCTGTACAGCAAACTGGGCCTTTAGCATTTCATCAGGATTATTGGGGTCAGCCTGGGTCATTTTAGTTTTTATGTCTTGTGCTGATTGAGCCGACATTTGAGATAAATGATTAATAATTGCATTGAGATCCATAATAAACTCCTATTTTCTTGCCACTCTTAGATCAGAAGGACTGCAGTGATAACGTTTTTTAAATGCACCAATAAAGTGAGAGTGACTACTAAACCCGGCATCAAAAGCGACATCCGCAATTTTTCGATCTGTTTCCAGAATAGTTTGCTTGGCAAAACATAGTCTTTGTTCTGTAATCCATGCCTTTGTTGATTGTCCATAATATTTATAAAAAGCGGTGTTTAGTTTAGTAACATCCATCTCTAACAATTCGGCATAACGTGTCACAGACCATTGCTCATAAAGATGCTTATTAACAAATTCAAATATTTTTTCATTAGGGTCTGAGTACTGATTTAGCAGATTAGAAAAATATGGCTTATCCATTTCTAAGCAATAAGTGAATACAAAACGAAGCATGATACTTTTGCTTACTTTGTGCAGTTGCATAATAACGTTAACAAGTTCATCAAAAATAGGTACTGCTTTTACTGATTTACTTACAGTATGGTTGTCGACGTAATTATGGTTAATAAGATCTGTAAGAAGATGATATATTTGGCATATCTCTCCAGGATAAAAGAACACACTCATCCAGTCATTGCGGCTCGCCGCATGTATCTCGGCTTCTTCTGTCACAATAACCAATTGATGAGCGCCAACTTCTGTGCGCTGACCTTGATAATCGATATGACCTTGTTTATTGAACAATACAACTTGTAATGCTTTCATATCAATGACCTTCTATTTCTGAGCATAGAATTAGTTTGCCAACATCAAGTGATATGTGGTATCAGGTCTTTACCTGAGTTGTGACTCATTAATAGAAATAAGATTGATGGGAATAGTATTTGTATGTCACAAAGATCTTTTAAACCTTACTGTATGAAAAATACTTCCATATAAAAAGCCCTCTATAGGTGAGAGGGCTTACCATAATAACTTGATATTACTAACTGCAGAATTAAGACTTCTGATCAGCCTCGTTGATCAAATTAGACACCGCTTGTTGAGCACTATGAAAAACAGCTCCCACATCCTGACCATTATCTAATTTTTTAATCATACTATTACCAATTTCCTCTAGCTCATCAGCAACGCTTTTCGTTCCATTACCGTGCTTAATAAGTTTATGCAACGGATAATGTTTTGCTCGAATTTCCTCATTTTTGGGGCTCAGTGTAGAAAATACTGGAGCAAATAGATTTCTTCCTACTGTTTCACCGAGGTGCGCCCCTTTTTTGCAAAATAGATAATTTATGTCATCGTATTTATGTTTATTGAAGTCGTCCCCAAAAACCGTACGACCGAAGTCTATAAACTGCATACGTACTTCAGAATCAAATTGTCGAATGATAATGTTCTCCATATGAAGGTCACGGTGAGATACCTTACTAGTGAACATGATTTTTAACATATCGATTAACTGATTAGCCAGTTGTTGTTTTTGTTCTGTACCAAGACGAAGATCATTTGACTCCATGTATTTACGAAGTTCATTAGTCTTCACACCTTCACCGTAAACATCAAATTGGGCGTAATCAGATTGGACATCTTCAGGTAAGCCGGCAATTGGCTTTTGTAATGAGACTATAGCCTCAAGATCTTTCTCCCCCGCGCAGTATTTACTTAACTTAGCTTCCAATGCAAAATCTTTTTTTCCTGTCTCACTTATCGCATGTAGATAGCCGTGTTCCCTATTTACTTCCTTATTTTTACCACCAAAAGTATACTCAAGGCTTATAGGATTAACCCTAGATGTTTCGATCTTGGGGCTTTGTAAATCTCCAGAGCGTGTAGTATCCAAGCTCGGTTTGGAAGCTTCTTGAGGAACGATGGGGCTCGCTTTCAAAACCTCAAGTTCCCTCTTAAGACGCTCGTTTTCACCCATTAGCAGTTTAACCTTGTCGCTAACGTCTTTTTTTCCGCCTTCTACAGATTTGAGTTTATTGCTAAGTTGTTCAATTTGCTCTGACACATTTTTAAAATTACTGTCGAATTGCTCTCGCACAGCACTTATTTTCTGATTCCAAAGCTCACGCTGGCCTTCACTAAATTTTGTAATGTCATTTTTATGCGCTGCCTCTTTACTCGACATAAATTCGTTTAATTTTGTTATTTCACTTTTATACGCAGCCTCTTTCATCGACATAAGTGATTTATCTAGAGTTTCAACCACTTTCTTCTTATGGTTATTTAGTTCATTTTTAGCTTTTCCATACGCAATGTGAGTACTTCCTAAATTAAAGCCTAGTATTTCACTCCCGGTGGCAGAAACACCTGCTTTTGCCAATTTAGTTGTTGAGATTGCACTAGTGGCAGCTCCTAGGGTTGAAGGAACAGATACAGTACTTGCGAACAGTGTTCCTATCGTGAGTCCCAAGCGAAGTGTTGATGATGTTGCACGTGCCCAAAACTCCGCACGATCATCTTGTACTCCCATTTTTTCAAGCAGTGCATAGACTACATTCGATAACGTATCTGTGCCCATCCTGAGACCTTCTCCACCATGAGAGGCTTTGTACCAGTTTGCCGCTGCACATCCAGCATCAGAAACGGCGAGTGCGAAGGCCACACCCGCAGCGGCCGTCAACGGAATACCTAGACCGCCGCTGATAACGGTCGCCGCTATAGCAAGTCCAAGTCCGACACCCGCAATAGCAACATTAAACAATTCTTTAAAAAAAGTACTCTTAGCTACATCGACCCCAGATTTTTCAGCCTGTTTATATAATTTGGCTGACTTATCGACAAGCTCCTTAGAATCTAAATTACGATCATCATGATGGGACAAATACTTTTCTTGGTTAGCACTAACCGCTAGATCCAAATTAGAAACAACATCATGTGGTTTTGGCAAAGGCACTTGTGACACATTAAATTCTTTTGCAGTTCGATGAGACGTCGGCCTAGCCCCTTCAACATCAAGGTAACTGCTTACATGAGATAATCTTGAATTTAATACATTTGAAGACATAACCATCACCTTATCTCCTATAAGTTTTATTTAACACTTTCGTCAATCAAAGACTGAGCAAGTTGTCGTATTTCTGGTTGCTCAGGGGACAAAAAGCTCTGCGTAATGCTTGTTTGGAGCGCATCGAATGCTTCAGTCTGTTTACCAAGTGATAAATAGCACTGGCCAATTCTAAAAGTAACACCAGCATCACACGCATTCATTAGCGTAACGTAGCCATAAAATATCAGCGCATTTTCAAATTGCTCTAATGCATGTAAAGTCGATGCCAATCCAAACAGATATTCTCTACGCCAAGGGTTATTCATGACTAAATATGTAAAGTGCGTCAGAGCTACACTCATGTGTTCGTTTTGATATTCTTCCACAGCATTTTTATAGGTATTAGCCAATGTTTGATCATCGACATTATTCAACTGAGCCAATGTTTGATGACCATTAATCACTTTATCTATCGATTTGATAACTTGACCAATATCAACGGAAATATCACCATTATCCATCAAAAATCTCCATCATTTCGAGGGCACAGTATGATTGGTGCCCTCATAATTTGGTTTAATTCTAATTTCGAACAGCTGAGGTAATGCGTCCATGTAGTTCAACTAACTCTTTGACAAGAGCACGCATTTGATCAGATATCTGACGTGCTTTGTCACTCAATTCATTAACGTTTTTAGCATAATTCTGGGAATTCATTGCTTTAAATTCCCCGTCCATTTTTTCCATTTCAGCGTTTTTTGTCATGGAAGCTGAAACCGTAGAACCAACGCCATCAACACCTTTACCAAAAGCCTGTCCCAAATGGGTTGCCCCCTCGCCAAACTTCCCAGTTGCGCCAACTCCGGCCATACCAATAACACCAGATAGTATTTGTAAACCGCCAGCCCATGCCGCAGATTCGAAGGCACTCTCTATTGAATCTCGTTTGGAGTCCATTGACGCTTTTTGTACATCCCAACCAAGCAATTGCTGCTTTTGGTTGTATTCTTGCAAGATGTTTCTGAGTTTTTTAAAAATTTCTGCAAGTTTAACAATAAGCTCATTCAATTGAGAAATTGCATCCATTGCTTCGCTTCCAGAAACATCGTGAGCGTAACCTATGTCATGATTAGGCTGGACTGTTGTATTATTTTGAACTTGTACATCATTCATAATTTTCCCCTTAGCTATACTGCTGAAGTCGCAATACGAGCTTGTAACATACCGGATTCATTAATAACTTTATTCGCGCCATCTAGTGAGTCACCTTGCTTGTCTACCAGATCTTTAATGGTTTTTGATTGCTGCTCTTTGGCTTTGTCGTACCAGTCATAGCAAAATTCCATTAGATTTTGTTTGAGGATCAAGTCCTCAATCTGTTTTTGAAGCTTGGCTTTTTCTTCGGTAACAATCCCACTAGTAATAGCTTTACCAGAACCTGCAGATGCTCGTATCAAATCAAGTGATGTGTATGTGCAAGCTTTAATGATGGTTTTAATCACCTCATTTCGTACTGCAGTAGTAACCTGCTTTGTAATTTCTTGAGCTGTTACTTGTACACCCTTTTCAATTGCAGCAGTGGCAGCTTTTTCTACGGATTTAGTCACTAATTGCTGAATAGCCTCTTCACTGAACGCTTTAGTCAGCGATTTGGCGATTTGACCACCCCGTTCAGCCACTTGTTCAACACCTTTAGTCACACCGCTCATTAACTGCTTGCTGACTTGTTCGGCAACCTGCTCAGAAACTTGTTTACCGACTTGCTGAGCAATATTTGTTACTTCCTGAGTCGAACCTTTTGCAATGCTTTCAACTAACTTTGGCGCCGCCTCCTGCATTGCTGTTTCAGTGCCTTTGGCAATTGAACGTGTCGCAGAAATGGCTCTACCAGCTTGGAAAATATCCAAAGCCATTGCTACGACTTCTGCGCCAAGCTGAACTTTACCTGCCACATCAATTACTTGTTGGCATTTTTCTTTGTCAGCACCACATAAAATAGCCGTCTCAGCCGCTGCTTTGACCATACCAGCTATACCAGCAGTGAGATATGCAGCACCACTTGCCATATCCATTGCACCGCCAACAACATCGCCCACAGCGACTCGTGCTGCCCCTTCAATAAGTTTGAATACTCCGATGACAGCTTCAACTGCTCCGACAATCCAATCGAATATAGCGGCAAAAATTCCACCTTTTTGAGCTTTGTCTGATTGCTCAATACGCTTACTCAACTGTTCTTGAAACTCTTTTACTTGCTGATCACGAAGAACAGCTTGTGTATCCGTCATCAGCCTAGCCGCTTTCGCTGCCGCATTAGCAGTGTCACCAAAAGTCTTGAGTCCTAGATTAGCGGACATCAACACCATGTCAGTCATCGAGGCCTTTTCAAGCTGAGTTACTGTAGCGCTGTCATCTTGATGAAATGCTAATAGAACTCGTTGTAGTGCCTGGCTTGCAGCTTCAGAGTTGACAACCCCACTTTTACTTTCTGGAGCAATAACATCAACTAAGCCATCCGAAGAACCAGACAAAGGTAAACGTGCTTTAGATCCCTGAACATTGTCAAGATGGTCAGTCTCAGATGTACGACTCACTGCTGTTTGAGTATTAAAATTAATACTAGTCATGATGCACCTCCTGAATGAGTTGAGATAAGCTCTGTTTAGACTTTTCTGCTATTTCATCCCATATCCCGTCAACATGGCAATCACACACTCTTAATGCTGCTTTATAGGATTTAATTGCATATTCTTTATTGTGGACGGCGAGATAGTTACTCGCCGCATAGTAAGGACTGCGAGGATCCTCAATCTTTATTATGCCAGCGCGGCCGAAGCAAAAAATGGCTTCTTCATGCTCTTTAAGCTGATGGCAACATGTGCCTAACGAAAAGAAGTAGTCAAAACTCCATTGATCAATTTTCATCAATAAATAGAATATTTTTTTTGCCCCTTCATAGTCGCCATAGTTCATCAACTGTGTACCGTAACGGAATAGAAGATCTAAATCTTTTTGTTCGACATCCGCTAACATTTTTAGAGAACCACCTTGCTGGAGGAACGTTTGCAATGTTTCAAAATCTCTCTGTTCCATAAATCCTCCTAACGTATGTTCTGTGCGATGGATTTGTTCATTTCAGCTAGCATGGTCTGCATACTATTTAGTAGGCTGACTGTAACATTGTAAGTCTGCATAATTTTCTGCAACTGTAGCTGTGACTGTGATACAAAATCAGAAGCACGGTTTGATACGGTTTCAAGTGCTGCTTTAACTGCTTTAAGTTTGCCCTGATCTAAACCTCCTGCAGCTTGAAGTGCATTCGCTATATGCTGCATATGTTCCTTACTGACTTGCTGGCCTGACATATAGCCCACTTCAGGTAAGCTCCATATGTAATCACAAGCTCTCTTACCATCAACTTTAATCCCATGCTGATCCATATAAGTCACCACATCTTGCCAACTGTATGACTGCATACCTTCAGGACCACTAGCGTTTATTTTGGCTTGAAGCTTTTCTAAGTATTTAGATGAAGGGTCATTTTCTTTCAAATAATCACTTATCGACATACCATCGACTGAAAAGCCATTATCTTTCATGTACTTAACAACTTCAGGTGGAAGTTTACCTGTAGATTTATCACCTTCTTTGGCAACCTGGGCTATTACTTCATCCACTCGGTTTGCCATATCTTGAGTATTGCGTGAAACGTCTGCCTTAGCCTGCATTTGACTATATTTTGCCTCCGCCAACTCAGACAGTAGATTCATAAATAAATACAGTACCGCTACTCCGCCAGATAATACGCTATCACCTTTTATTGCATTTCCAAGCTCAACTTTGTCGTTATTTTTAGACAAAGGAGCATTAACTTTTTGATCAACTTGAAGCATATAAACTCCCTATTATTCAATAATGAGATATATAATTAATTTCTATCGAATGTTTTGTGCTATTGATTTATTCATTTCAGCCAACATAGTTTGCATACTATTTAATAAGCTCACCGTTACATTGTATGTTTGCATTAATTTCTGTAATTGTAATTGTGATTGCGATACAAAGTCAGACGCACGATTTGATACGGTTTCCAAGGATGCTTTAACTGCTTTTAATTTACCTTGATCAAGATGATTCCCATTTTCTTTTAAATATTGATCAATAGTTTTTCCATCCACCTTGAAACCATTATTTCTCATATAGTTAACGACATCTTCAGGCAGATCACGTGTTGCCTTATCTCCTTCTTTTGCGGCTTCAGCAACCTTTTCATCTACCCGATTTGCCATATCTTGAGCGGTACGTGAAACTTCTGATTTTTGCTGCATTTGGGTATATTTTGCATTAGCCATTTCTGAAAGAAGATTCATAAACATATAAAGCACAGCAATACCTCCAGAAAGTACACTGTCACCTCTTGAGGCTATAGTATTTTTAATGTCGTCACTTTGTTGGGTGTTGATGATGCTAGTACCTTGAGTACCTGATGTATCATTAAGATTTACAGCCATAATATATTCCTCTAATTGTTAGATTATTACTACAAGCTGGGCTCTAAATGAGAATTTACTATTTAGTATCTCAGTTTGTATTCTTATATTACGTCCGTTTTTAGACTTTTAATTTCTAATATTAAAAACAAACACAATCATGTGGTATGACCAGTTTTCTTTAATGTTTATTGAAAATAAAAAACCGATATAACAAATCTGTTATATCGGTTTTTAGATCAATATGAATATGGATAAGTGAAAAATAATAATCTACATATAATTTCTTAGTTTTTTTGTCTTTGGTTTAGGGTTATTTTCTGAACTTACTACATCTGAATCACCCATTGTTTTAAAACCATTTTGTAACTGCTTAAAGTTTTCTTCAAGTATAGCTACCTTTGACATAATAGCTTGCTGAGAACTCTGAATTCCTTCAGGAAATGCTTGATTAAGCTTTTCAAGTTTGGCACGAGCTTTAGGATCATTCGTTGACTGTTCAACTAAAACTTTAATTTCACCTTGAAGTTGTTGGAATTCCTTCATGTGTTCAGAAAATATACTTTTTCGGTTGTTCAAGTCATCCATAACTGCTTTGATATCATCAAATGCATTCATAATTTTCTCCTCAACAAATTGTTTAAATTAATATGCTTACGTTTTTACTTATAGCGTTTCGCTAGAATACTAATTACATCCTTAGCAGCATCAATTGCTCCATTGAGTGCTTGGATCTCTTTATGTGGTTCATTACTCAATTCCGTTTTAGTACGCTCTAACTGACGAATCAGAACATCTTTAACTTGAGGATCATTTTTTAGACATGTCTCTAAGTTCGTAATACGTGCCATAGTGCCTCCTAAAGAATGAATGGTATGTGGATGACCTCACCATCACGGCTTAAGTCCAATCCTTTTAAGTCTATGTGGCTAACAATATAACCACTTTCAAGTTTGCTATTCATCTGAAGCCTAGTACCATTACTTAATTCAACGAACGGATGAGTTGCATTACCGCCGAAGCTGACTATTTGACCAGACAAATAACGCGTTAAATTGTCTCTAACTGGAATATTTTCAAACCTAAGATCAACCATTTGACCTGTGCTGGATATGAGTTCTTTATTCACCTGACGAATCTGACTACGTATTTCATTGGAAGTTTGGCCAGTAACCATTATGCTTTCTTGCCGCCTTTCTACCATCAGCCCTTTTAACAAACCATTTTGTCGCAGTACATTAATGAGTTTATGAACATATCCACCCAAATCATTTGCAACCTGCCAATGTTTTAACCCTTGGATTTGTTCTAACTCCGTTGTAACCTTATCCCACTGTTCCCCGGACTGTATCGCACCAGAAATCCTAACCTCTCCCATTCGACGAGTTGGCATTACGTGAACATCCTGATAGCCATTTGCCGTTAAAACAGATTCAATATTACCTACTAGTTTATCTGTACAGATCGCTTGGGCGTTAAAACGAATCGAATGCTGTTTTAGTCCTTCTTTTAACTTAGCCATCGAAGTTGAGTTATCACAGTATCCTGTTAAAGTCACAACACCGTCTTGCCCCCAACTAGCATCTACTTGATGTAATGCTGGTACATTGAGTTGACTTTGAAGCCATAATTGTGGGTTAAATATAGGTTGACTTTTCGCAGGTAACATAAGCACAAACGCCATCAAAACCAAGGCAAATAATGTGGTTCCGAGTAAAGCTATATTACTCCAGCTCTTACTCAAGTTACTTGAACGTATTGGCAACTTTTGCCATTCGAGTTGTTGGTCGCAATTGCCAAGAATCAATCCAATACCACACATCTCTATAGGTTGCCCCATTGGTAATGGTTCAGATGAATTAACCAATCTTCCTTTCACCCAGATATTTATATCGTCTTTTACAACAACACCTTTGTCATCAACATTGATGTTTATTATTTCATGCTCAGCAAGAGGGATCATGATGTCACCACTTGGCCCTATTGAAAGTCGACCCAGAGGTAGTTTTAGTTCTCTCCCTTGCATCGGGCCTGTAAGCCATAAGAGTTTGATACTAGGTTCCATAGTCACTCCTCGTTATTGATTAACGGGTTCTGCTTTGATTAGGAACAAACGCATCACACTTTGTTTACTGTGGTCGGTACTTCGGAATAAACCACCGAGTAATGGAATATCACCAAGTAACGGAATTTTATTCTCTATAGTATGATCTTTATCTTGAACAAAGCCGCCAAGCAATAAACTTTCTCCAGTTTTTAAAGTAGCCTGTGTCGCAATCTCTGAGTTTTCAACCTGTGGAAGAGGATCCTTACTACTAAGCGGTTTAGATTGTTGTCCATCTTGAATGTTAAGTGACAACATCACTTTCTTATGATTCTTTTCATCAACTAACCTTGGTGTCACTCTAAGCAGAGAACCCGTTGTGACAGATTCGAGTTTAGCCACTTTTTCACCTTCTACTTTGGTGTAGAAAGTAACGTTTTTGTCTAATACAGCTTGAATATTGTTTAAGGTGACTACTGAAGGTCTGGACAATACTTTGGCTTTAGAGTTTTGCTCTAACGCATTTAATCGGACCATAAAGTTTCCAGTATTACCAATAACAGTCGAAAAATTATCGCTGCTCAAACTACCTTGGTTGAATGTCACGCTTCCACCTCCTATCTTAGCGGCGGCAGACCAATCAATACCTAACTGATTAAAATTAGACGTATCAACATCAATAATAGTGACAGAGACTTCAATCATAGTCGGAGTGATATCAAGTTGTTTAATTAAAGAAGCATACATTGTCATGTCTAACTTACTTGCGCGAATGATGACTGCATTTTGTCTTGAATCTGCTGAAAAACTGGTTGTACTGCTATTTTTGGGGTCTGAATTATCTTCCTGCTCAATTTGTTTTAGAACAGAAACAACACCAGGTACGGTAACATCTTGGCTTCTATAGCTATATACCGTATCAGTAGCCGATGCGTATTTAAGAGGAAATATACGAACTGCTTTTTGAGACTTTGCATGCTCCTGAGAATCACTGTCTAGCTGCTGCACAAACTTAGTAACTGAGCTTACACACGCTGGCACTCCGTTAACTTGCACCGCGTGAAGCCCTGATATGGAGGTCACTTCACATGCAACTTTATCTAGTAAGTTGGCTTTTGCGATATAACGTATTGCTTGGTCATTTGACAGAGAAGAGAGTGACACAATATCATTAGCGACCTGACGAGCTTTATACACATGCAATAAATCACCATCGTAGTACCAAACTAAGCCGTATTGTTGAGCTAGCATAGTTAAAATCTGTTTTGGTGTTTTTCCATCAATCTGTCCACTGAAAGTATCTGTGACTTGATCGCTGACTTCAATTGGGATCCCATAGTTTTTTCCAACATGTTCAATAACAGATTTTAATGGTGTTCCACGGCTATAGAATATAAAAGGTTCACCATGCCACTGAACTGCAGATATTGGTGCTGCATGGGCAAAGTTAATCGTAAAAAGCAGTAACCAACATATTAATTTTTTCATAACTTACTCCTCCAGATACGAGGCCTATTAGCTGGGAATGATGTCAACATTTCCTGTTCTAAGTAATGAGCCAAAGCTAATTGCATCTTCATTGATGACACAAGAACTTCATCATCTATTGTATTCGAGTAGCAATACCATAAAACCCAGTCATCACCACAGTGCTCTATAGAACAGTCCCAACCGTATTCAAATGCGGCCAACACAAGGGTAGCTTGCTTCGACCAACTGGGATGGTTTGGAGGTGACATCTTGATTCCGATCGTGACGTAATGTTCAGATTTCAGCCAGCGAAGCAGTCGACTTGCACAAAACCCTTGCCATTGACTATTAGGGGGTAAGCCATTTGTGTCCAAATAACCTAATGCTAATAAACGTTCAACCATTGAAAACCTCTTTCTCCGATTATGAAGCCATTATCAATAGTTAACTTATTATTAGCTATCAGGTGAACACCTTAGTCTAACGTTGACATAAAAGTATTAATATCGTCATAAGGTAATGATGGATCTTACATAATGATTCAGGCTAAGGTAGATAGAGCCATGAGCTCTCGTAAACGTGTATATATGACTACAGGACTAGACATGAAAACTCGCTGGAATTCCTCACTAGTGACCAAACTCACTATTGCATTTATCTCCGTTTTTATTGGTCTCTGGGTCCTAATACAAATTAGTGCATTTGATAACACCTATAATGGAACTCTAAAGCAAACGCTTAAGAGTTATAACGAAATGGGGGAAATTCGCGCACAAATGAACAGGAACCTGTTCCGGCAAGCCATGGAAGATACTCAACAGTTTGAACAAAAACTCGAACAGTTTAAAATGCTGAAAATTGATCCAAATATAGAATTAGTTGCTCATCAATTTAATATAGGACAATCTGCGTCAGTAACTCAACACAAGCAGCTTTGGGCTCTTCAAACATTTGGCATTGCAGGCCAGCAACGCTATGTGGATAGTTTCATCATTGAACCAAAGAAGCATGTATCAATATATGCGGCATCAGAGCTAGAGCGCGAACATCTCGATCAGCGAGTTAAAGAGATTGTTGATCTTGCCAAGCTACCAGTAGTAGATGGTTTTCGTTGGAGTGGACCAAAGTATGATAGTACGCGCGACAGCGTATATATTCTACTTAGTTATTCTCTCGAACCGGATAACAGCATGGCACGTCAAGTTGGCTTTGCCATTGATATAGAGGATGTGCTTACCGTTTCCAGCGTCTATGCAAAAGATGATAAAAACTTATTCATTACCCGTGACGGGATTATCCCTGTGCATGACCAATCAGAGCTTGATACCCCAACAAAGCAACAGTTAGATATATACCTTTCTGGTACAAAAGACTTCGGTAATATCCCAAATACCCACGAGTCCATCCAGCTAAATGACTACTATGTTATAAGTAAGTATATTAATGGACCAAATTGGATCCAAATTTCCCTTATCCCAAAATCAACTATAGAAATGCTAGCTTATGCGCCATTTTATAATGAACTGAAATGGTCTTTAGTATCTTTTGCCATTATGTCGGTTGTTATGTTAGGTATACTATGGAAATCACTAGCTAAAACAATTCGTAATTTCGTCGCCATTATTAATAGTGACCAGCAACCAACTTTTGCAAGAAGGCTCCCCGAATCGAGAAAAGATGAACTTGGAGATATTGCTAGGGCATATAACATGCTACTCGACACGATTAAATCCAGCTATGATGAACTCGAGTCGAAAGTAGAACGACGAACGGTTGAGTTAGCTCATGCAAAACAGATTGCTGAAAAAGCAACAGCTAGGAAAAGTGAGCATCTGACTAACATTAGCCATGAGATTAGGACACCACTAAACGGAATCACAGGCTCTCTTGAGCTACTACGCAACACTCAAATGACAGAACAGCAAGCTGATCTGAGAAATACGGCATACACTTGTGCTAAGTCACTTCTAAGTATTATCAATAACCTGCTTGACTTTTCTCGCATTGAAGCCGATCAAATTGAACTGAACATAAGTGACAGTTCATTACTTAAAGTAGTTGATGAAGCAATGCTGACTATACAGTCAAACGTCATAGATAAACCTATAAAGCTCAAAACTATTGTTAGTAACACCATACCCGAAACATGTGCATTCGACCCTATCCGTGTTCGTCAGATATTGGTAAATTTATTAGGTAATGCAGCAAAGTTTACCCAATACGGTCAAATTACTCTATCAATTGAAACTTTCGACCATAAAATCTATATTTCTGTCGAAGATACCGGACCTGGCATTGAAGAGAGTAAGTTAAATGAAGTTTTTGAACCATTTCGCCAATCTTCCCAGCACCAAGTTGGGACCGGCTTAGGTTTGCCTATTTCACGTAAGCTAGCTAATAAAATGGGCGGTGATTTAACGCTTAAAAGCCAATTAGGTAAAGGTTCAATATTTGTATTTTATATGCCCTTGATTAAACCTGGGATGCTCTTGCGTCTTAATCCTGAACCAATTGAAGCGCCCACGTCCCTTAATCAACAAATTAATGACTGGGGTGGTAAATGTATAACTAGAGACGTTGAATCTCTCAGAAACGAAGAGTTCAACTATTTACCTTGGCGTTTATGGAAACGCCTTTATGAGTTGCAACATGGTATCTCTACTCAAAAAGCTCACGTACCGCCGATTGAAATGATTGTATGGAAACTGAAGGTTTTATTAGTTGATGATGTAGAGACGAACCGAGATATTGTAAGTAAGATGTTACTTGAATTGGGTCAAGAAGTGATTTGCGTTGGCAGTGGTCAACAAGCTTTGCAAACCGGTGAAAAACATGTATTCGACTTAGTACTGATGGATATACGTATGCCAGGCTTAGATGGCTATCAAACCACTAAGTTATGGCGAGAAAGTGAATCAATTCTCGATACAGACTGCACAATAATGGCATTGACTGCTAATGCCAACCCTTCAGAACACGACCAATCAATGCACTTAATGAACGGTTATCTAACTAAGCCTGTGTCTATGAAAGAACTGGCTAAAGTGTTGGATAACGCTGCAGAGATGCAAATTGACAGAGATATGCAACCAGATGTAAATTTGAATTCTGATATTCCTATTATGGATTTTAGTGAAGACGAGTTTACCCACCGATTAGCCAACCACTTTAAAGATATGGCACAAGCGGCAAAGGAAAGTTTGGTGGATAAAAATTGGCCTGAACTGAGGGATATTTTACATAATGTCAAAGGTAGTGCGGGGCTTGCCGGTGCAACAGATGTTTATGAAGTTGTGAGCACTCTAGAGCATCAGCTTGAAAAAAATGATAAAATTGAAAACAAAGAGTTGCAAACTTTAATCAATGCTCTCAAAAATTACAAACCTTGAGACTCTAATAATGAAAAAGCTACCAAAATAACTGGTAGCTTTTTTTTTGATAATAAAGCGATTAAAAAGTATAACTCTATTATATACCCATTCTATGTGCCCACTTCATCAAATCAGCCACATTATGAGCATCCAGTTTGCGCATTATATTCATTCGATGCGTTTCTACTGTCTTCAGTCCAATCAACAGAGCTTCTGCAATATCACGATTTCGCTTACCTTCGAAAATTAGCTTAAGCACTTGCTTTTCACGTGGCGTTAATACGGGAATATCGCCATCATCAACTTGACTTAACGCTTCAATATGCTTCGCATCTAAAGCTGGATCAAGGAAATTTTTTCCTCTGGTGACACTCTTAATCGCTGCTAACAAAGTGCTCTTTGAACCATTTTTAAGCACATATCCATTTGACCCGGCATCTAAAGCCTCACGCGCTTTCCTTTCCTCTTCCGACGCAGTTAACACAATAACCATCATCTCAGGCCAACGCTTACGTAATTGCCGTATAGCCTCTACACCAGACATACCTGGTAAATTAAGATCCATAAAAACCATGTCAGGTTTAAGCTTCAAACACTCTTCATAGACTCTCAATCCATCATTAACAAAGCCAACCAATTCTAAATTCGGATAAGGTGCAAGACAACTTTGTAAACCGTCAAATATAAGATCATGATCATCTACAACCAAAATTTTCAGCTGTGAGTATTCACCAAATGTCATTGTCTTCCCCCACATCATAAACCGATACGAATCAGATTTACTATAACCAAATGGCTACAAATTTATTGATGATATTGATAATTAATTTATCACCCACCAGCAACTTATCAAGAATGTTTTTCATTTAAGTGATGTAGATTCGACTAAGTGATGAAATTCAACCCATAACGGTCAAAAAACAATCTATAAGACAAGTTTAGTCGATTATGTGCATCAATATACTTTTATCAATGTATGTTTTAGCGGCGAAAATAAAATACGAATATAAATACAGGTATGGGTGGGTGAGATTAGACTATTTGGGTTGTGTGTAGACAACACTACTTACTTTACAAACAGCATGGACTCTCATTAATAAATGATAGGTAGGATTAAACAAACTTTAGTCATCACTCCCATCGTAAGATACGCTCATGATTACTCGAAGCAGTTCTGCCACAGGCTCGAATAAAGATTCAGGGATCGCCTGGCCAGATTCAACATCCTTAAATAAAGCTCTAGCCAAAGGAATATTTTCAACCAAAGGAATTGTATGTTTTTCTGCCATTTCGACAACATGTAGCGCCATATGATCTTGTGCTTTATCCAACACTACTGGCAATGGAGTTTCATCAGGTTGATAGTACAAGCACACTGCAATATGAGTCGGATTTCGAACAATTACGGTTGACTTTTTAACATTCGACGCAAGAGAGCCGTTAGCTGTTTCTCTTTGCAACTCGCGACGTTTCTGTTTTACTTCTGGATTACCTTCTGTTTCCTTATACTCTTGCTTAGTATCATCCTTTGACATTTTAAGTTCTTTCATAGTCTGGAAGTGAACAAACGCATAATCAGCAACAGAGAATATTAAATAGCAGATTAAAAAAGCGCCCCACAGCCATTTCACTAAAGTGAAAGTCACTTCAACACCACACTCTGCTCCACAAGTCGGTAAATATTGAAACATATTAACATGCTGATGTAACAGGTAATAGAAGACCAAACTCAAAACCAAAATCTTCAATATATTTTTTAACAACGAAAACACACTTTTCATTGAAAAAATATTCTTTGCATTGTTGACTATATTGATTTTATTGAAGCTAGGATTCAGGCTTTCTGAAGCCCAAACTGGCCCTGTTTGCACCATACAACTAAAAACTATGGTAATAACAAGAATAAAGATTAGCCCAGCCATAAAGCGTATCATAATAAACACGAAGGCTGCTAAAACTGTTTCCGCTGCGACTTTGATTGGAAGGTTTATCGAGTTAATCGCAATATCGATCATTTTCCAGATTGCCTCCATCATCCCTTGCCCCTCAACAATGAAGTAGCCAAGAATGACAGCCATTTGAAAACCAGTCACAATTTCTGGACTTTTAACCACCTGTCCTTTTTTACGCGCATCTCTTAAGCGTTTCTGCGTAGGTTTTTCCGTTTTCTCAGCCATATTTAGCCCTTCATCAATTGAAATAAAGTAGAAATTTTCCCTTCAAATTGATTAATCTGCTCCAAATAATGAGACAAAGCGAAATGCATAGTCACCAATAAAAGAAATACAACCAATACACTCTTAATCGGCATAGATAAGAAAAATACGTTGAGTTGTTCAACTGATCGATTGACTAAGCCAAGAGCTACATCCACCATGATCATAACGACCATCGATGGCAGTGCAAAACTTAGGCACATGTCGGACATCATTTGCCATTGTTGGCTAATAAAAACTAGCAGTTCCTTATCAAAGGACAAAGCAGACTCTGGCGGTAGTGACGAATAAGACTGATACAAAGCCGTTAATAGCGAATTGAACCCTCCAGATACTAAGAAAAGTACTCCTAGAATCTGAGTAAACAACATCCCAAAAACGGATGACTGGAGTCCCATTAACGGGTTTAAAACTGTCGACATCGAAGCACCACGCATCGTATCGATCACAAATCCCGCCATATCAATCGCCCAAAAAGGTATCGCGGCACAAAAACCTACAATAATACCGATCAACAGTTCCTCGCCGTATATCAAAATTAACTCTATCAGTGGCTTAGAAGAGAAATCTACCGGATGTGCTTGCATCATAGGGATTATAGGGAGAGCAAACATAAGCACTAGGGAATTACGAATTAACCCACTCCCCATGGCTCCGCCTTTAAAAAGCGGCAGCATCAACATCATGCCTAGAGGACGCATCATGCATAGAGCGAGAATAGGAACGTATTCTACTAGGGCAGACATTTACCCTCCCACATAGCCAATTTGGTCAAACGCCAAACCTGCATAGTTAAGTAATGTACTACCCATCCAATGGTAACTAACGGCAAGTGTTATACAAACAGCAACTAATTTAATAAGAAACTGTAATGACTGGTCTTGAATCTGAGTCAACGCTTGAAATAAGCTAACTAAAATACCTACGACAGATGCAACTAATACCACTGGCATAGACAATATAAGGACTATCCACAGTAACTCAGATGTAAAGTGTACGATGACAGCTTCATTCATGAGAAAGACCCCATAAGCTGACCAATTAATTTATCCCAGCCTCCCATCAGTATGAAAATTAAAAGCTTGAATGGTAGCGCAATAGTCATTGGTGACACCATCATCATCCCCATTGCTAGCAAGATATTGGATACGATTAAATCGATTGCAACAAAAGGCAAATAAAGCAAAAAACCAATTTTAAATGCTTCTATCAACTGACTCATAGTGAACGCAGGAAGCATAACAAAGAGTGAATCTTTCGACAGTTCGCTTTGGTATTGTTCTGGCCATATTTTATGCCCTACTTCAGAGAAAAACTGAATTTGTGTATCACTGGTGTTATGGCTCAAAAACTGATGATATGGTGCAATAATCTGATCTGAAACCAATGTAAATAGATCAGGCGAAGCCCAATCAATAGGATGCGCTAATAGGTTATCTCGAATCGCAAGGCCAACAGGCGCCATGATAAACATGGTTAAAATTAAAGACAGACCATATATCGCCATGTTAGGTGGGATCTGTTGAATCCCTAGAGCATTTCGTAGCATCGAAAGAACGATTGATAGTTTTAAAAATGATGTCCCCATTACCGCAAACAAAGGCAGTAAAGACAGACAGAATAAAACAACGATGAGTTGAATCGGGTTATCCAATAAGGCCATATACACCTCCCTTTACACTTACAGAGAGAGTTTGCTACATATGGCACTTTGATAATATCAGGTGAGGACCTGAGATTAATAAAAAGAAAAACACCCACAAAACATATTTCAATAATATAGAGTTTTTATCCACTATCTAATGACGAAACGAAACTTTAATTGGTTCATCATGTTTGGAACTTTTGAAATAAAAATCAATCTCTTGTAGAGAAAAATGTTCGACCTTCCAGCTGTTATCATCGACCTTCACTATTAAAGATGGATCCGTGCTTGTCATCGTCCAGTTACCCGCTGGTTTATTAACGATTAATATTGAACCTTCTAAATACGCGATTAGAGAACTATCATTAACATTAACCGTACACTTTGGGGTTAAGTTGCACTCGAGTTTATCTGGCTCAATATAGGTCAATGTACGCCATGTAAACGCTACAATTAAAAGAGTTAACATAATGATAATTTGAGCAAAACGAGTAGGGGTAAGTTTTTCGGCTGCCATGCGGTAATGTTCTCCGTGTAACTAACTTCAAAGTTTTTAAATAAAAGGTCAATACCAGACCAAGAGTAAGGTTACTATACTGTCATTGGTATATTAAATGCAGTATAGTTGCCGGCTGAAAATGCCACTTTTTAAAAAATTTATAAGAAAGTTTAACCATTTGTTTAGCCATAACTTTCTAGATAATTTTGGTGGCATTACGACATGAGTCGTGTTGGAAGTAAAGTGTAGTTAATTAGAAAATTGGAAGCATGCAAATGAGCCAAGAAAAGCAGCTTGAACAAAACTACAACTATACGGTCGTACGTCAATTTACCCTCGTAACTATTTTGTGGGGTATTGTCGGTATGGGCGTTGGTGTTTTGATTGCCGCTCAATTAGTTTGGCCACAGCTAAACTTTGATACGCCGTGGCTGACGTACAGTCGTTTACGTCCCCTGCATACTAATGCGGTTATTTTTGCGTTTGGTACAAGTGCATTGTTCGCAGCATCTTACTATGTTGTGCAGCGCACGTGTCAAACTCGTTTATTCGGTGGCCCTCTTGTCGCCTTCACCTTTTGGGGTTGGCAAGCAATAATTTTATCCGCAGCGATAACTTTGCCTTTAGGAATGACTTCAGGTAAAGAGTATGCTGAACTTGAATGGCCTATCGACATAGCAATAACACTTGTATGGGTTTCTTACGCTGTGGTGTTCTTTGGAACACTCGTTAAACGTAAGACATCTCACATCTATGTTGCTAACTGGTTCTTTGGAGCCTTCATCATAACAGTCGCTGTTCTTCATATTGTTAACAGTATGGTCATTCCTGTCTCCATGGGTAAATCTTATTCAATTTATTCTGGTGCTGTTGATGCCATGGTACAGTGGTGGTATGGGCACAACGCCGTAGGCTTCCTGTTGACTGCTGGTTTCCTTGGCATGATGTATTACTTTGTTCCTAAGCAAGCTGAGCGCCCTGTTTATTCTTACCGTCTTTCTATCGTTCACTTTTGGGCACTTATATCCTTATACATATGGGCTGGGCCACACCACTTACACTATACGGCACTTCCAGATTGGACGCAGTCTGTTGGTATGGTAATGTCTTTAGTACTGTTTGCTCCTTCTTGGGGTGGTATGATAAATGGTATCATGACGCTTTCAGGGGCTTGGCATAAGCTTCGTTATGATCCAATTCTTAGGTTCCTAATTGTTTCTCTGTCCTTCTACGGTATGTCAACGTTCGAAGGCCCTATGATGTCTATCAAAACTGTAAACGCTCTATCGCATTACACTGACTGGACGATAGGACACGTACACTCCGGAGCTCTAGGTTGGGTTGCTATGGTGACTATTGGCTCTGTCTACCACCTAGTTCCAAAGCTGTTTGATCAGGAACGGATGTATTCTGTAAGCATGGTTAATGTACATTTCTGGTTAGCGACAATTGGTACCGTCCTCTATATAGTTGCCATGTGGATTTCAGGTGTTATGCAAGGTTTGATGTGGCGAGCAGTAAACTCAGACGGAACGTTGACTTACAGTTTTGTTGAGTCTGTGCAGGCATCTTATCCATTCTATTTTGTTCGTTTCCTTGGAGGCGCTATTTTCCTGACCGGGATGCTTCTGATGGCATACAATACGTACAAAACTGTGACTGCCCCTAAAGACAGCCTTAAAGCTGTTCCTCAACCGGCATAAGGAGATGAAAAGAATGAGTTCTAATTCTAGCAATCGCCACGAAATCGTTGAACGCAATGTCGGCTTACTCGCTATTCTTATAGTGATTGCAATCAGCTTAGGTGCTCTTGTGGAGATCACACCGCTTATTTTTCAAAAACAAACTACTGAACCTGTTGAGAACTTGCGCCCATATACGGCATTACAACTCGAAGGTCGAGATATATACATTCGTGAAGGTTGTAACGTATGTCATAGCCAGATGATTCGACCATTTCGCTCTGAGACCGAACGCTATGGACACTATTCCATCGCTGGAGAAAGCGTTTGGGAACACCCTTTCCTATGGGGCTCTAAGCGTACAGGTCCAGATTTAGCGCGTGTGGGTGGCCGTTACTCTGATGAGTGGCACAGAGTTCATCTGCTTGATCCCCGTGAATTGGTCCCTGAATCAAATATGCCCGGGTTTCCATGGTTAGCTGACAACGTTCTCGACGGTAAGTACACACAAAAGAAACTAACAATCTTCCGAGATCAGTTTGGTGTTCCTTACACAGACGAACAAATTGCAAATGCGTCTAAAGATGTAGAAGGTAAAACAGAGATGGATGCCATCATTGCTTACCTTCAGTCTCTTGGCCACGCAATGAAGTAATAAAGGGGGAAGTTATGGATATAGGTACTATTCATGGTATTTGGACCATAGTGCTGTTTGTGTGCTTTATAGGTGTAGTGTGGTGGGCGTTTGGTAAAAGTCGAAAAGCCCGCTTCGATGAAGCTGCAAACCTTGTTTTTGCTGATGAAGAGCAAGCACCCTCAAAAGAACAGGGAGTGACTAAGCAATGACGACATTTTGGAGTCTTTGGATAATCATTATTACAGTCGGCACATTAGTAGGCTGTGCCGCAATACTGTCTTGGTGTCTTAAAGATAAGACAGGCATCGAAGAAGGTGCAGACATGGGGCACGAGTACGATGGTATCCGTGAATTAAATAACCCGCTACCTAAGTGGTGGACATATCTGTTTATCGGTACTTTCGTATTCGCTGCAGTATATTTCGCTCTCTATCCTGGAATGGGTAGCTTCAAAGGCTTACTCGGCTGGGAAAGCTCTGACCAAATGGTTACTACTTTGGAGCAATCCAAAGCGTCCATTACAGAAGCTCAGAAAAATAAACGCTTGGTTCAGTATGCAAAAGAATTGGATGACGCTGATGCCTATTTTGGCAAAGCATTTAAGCGCCTAGCATATGTTGATGGGGGAACTGAATTGCGTTCTATCCCAGAGATTGCTACAGACAGTGAAGCTGTCAAAGTAGGCCAACGCTTATTTTTGCAGAATTGTTCTCAGTGCCATGGCTCTGACGCTAGAGGTCAGAAAGGCTTCCCTAACCTGACAGATGATGCTTGGCTCTATGGAGGTGAACCTGAAGCTATAGTGACCACACTCATGTATGGTCGTGTTGGTCAAATGCCTTCTTGGAAAGATGCCCTTGGTGAGCAAGGAGTAAAAGAGGTAGTTAGCTATACGCTTAGTCTGTCAGGTCGCTCAGTGAACGCTCGAGAAGCAGAAGCAGGTAAAGCACGTTTTGTTGTATGTGCAGCATGCCATGGTACCGATGGTAAAGGGAACCCTGCAGTAGGAGCTCCTGACCTAACTGACCAAAATTGGTTATATGGTGGTTCTCGTTCTGACGTCACTGAAACACTAATGAATGGCCGTTCCGGTGTTATGCCAGCTTGGAAAGACATTCTGGGAGAAGATAAAATCCAGCTTGTTGCATCCTATGTTTGGAGCTTGAGTAATTCAGATTCAGAAAAAGAGTAAATATCCAATAACAGCCCCTTTTTGAGGGGCTGCCTTTCCGATTGATTGAGCCTAGTTTTTTTAAATATATGAGAATTTCTTATGGTAAAACCTTGGTATAAGCAGTTTTGGCCCTGGTTCTTAATCGCACTACCGCTTACTGTCGTAATTTGGACCATTATTACTGTTATCATTTTTTCAAATAATTCGGTTTCTCTTGTAACAGAGGATTACTATAAAAAAGGCAAAGGTATAAACATCGATATCTCTAAAATAAACATTGCCAACGACCTTGGATTATCCGCTACCATAGCTTCGTTTAGTAGCGATATCATTATCACCTTTGATAAAGGCCGGTTAAAACATTTTCCAGCAATCACAGCTTTATTCGCTCATAGAACATTGCCCGATAGAGATTTTACTAAACTGTTAACTTCAGATGCCAATGGACAATATAAATTAAAGCTTGATAGCAAGCTTCAAGGCCCTTGGTTTATTGAATTAACGCCACATGATCAACAATGGCTTATTCAAGGCCGTGTGACCTTCCCTACCGAGGCCAATGTTGAACTCTAAAAATAGCTTACTTAAGCCTAAATCATGTTATCACTGCGGAGAAGAAGTACCGAACGACATAGAATTTAAAGTCGAAATTCTAGGTAAAGAAAGGGCCATGTGTTGCCCAGGGTGCGAGAGTGTGGCGCAGACAATCATCGATAGTGGCTTAGTATCTTACTATCAATATCGAACCACCACTGCAGAAAAAGCCAACTTAGTACCTGAGCAGCTTCAAGCATTAACTCATTACGATAATGACGATGTACAATCAGAGTTTGTGCGGAATAAAGATAATTTTGCAGAAGTGACACTGTCACTTGAAGGAGTTTCCTGCGCGGCTTGTGCATGGCTAATAGAAAAAAGAACCGCTCGGCAGAAGGGAGTTATCTCTATCCGAGTTAACACCACAACTAATCGAGCTATTCTTGTTTGGGATAAAACTCAAACTCAATTAAGTAAGCTACTCGCTGTTATACACAAGCTTGGATATAAAGCCGCCCCCTTTGAAGCAGATAAACAAGAAGCCGCTTATCACAAACAAATGAAACAATATCTCAATCGGCTTGGTATTGCTGGACTTGCGACTATGCAAGTAATGATGTTGGCTGTAGCTCTTTATCTTGAAGTCTTTGGTGATCTAGAACCTGAATTTAAAAACTACTTTCGCTGGGTTAGTTTAATTTTTGCCACTCCGGTAATGCTCTATTCAGCTCTGCCCTTTTATATTAACGCTTGGCGTAGCATAAGGAGTAAGACACTAGGTATGGACGTTCCTGTGTCACTTGCGATGATATTTGCCTATATCGCCAGCTTAGTTGCCACCGTGACAGAAACAGGAGAAGTATTTTTCGAATCAATCTCCATGTTTGCCTTTTTTCTTCTACTTGGTAGATTCCTTGAAATACGAGCTAGGCGTAAAGCTGCCGCTGCAAGTGGTAACTTACTCAAGTTAATCCCAGCAATGGCGACCAAACAAGACGGTCAGCAAGTTCCAGTAAAAACACTTAAGGTTGGTGATCGTATTCGTGTTCTGCCAGGAGAGCATGTCCCATCGGATGGAGTGATAATTCAAGGCAGAATTCATATTGATGAGTCAATGCTGACGGGAGAATCTATTCCAGTGGTGAAAAACATTGATGACTATGTTTACGCTGGAACATTAAATGGTGAAGAATCATTCGAACTTGAAGTAAGATCAAAAAAAGCAGACTCGATGATTTCTAAAATTATAAAGCTTCAGGATGAGACCCAGCTTTCCAAGCCTAAGATAGCACAGCTTGCAGACGTTGTTGCGCGCTATTTTGTCGCAGTTATCCTTATAATAGCTAGCGGAACTTGGCTTTATTGGCACCAAACCAAGCCAGATGATGCATTTTGGATTATGCTATCGGTTTTAGTTGCAACTTGTCCATGCGCTCTTTCACTCGCAACACCAACCGCCCTAACATGTGCCACAACTCGACTTGGTAATCTGGGTATCCTTCTTCGTAAAGGGCATGTATTCGAAACCCTATGTAAAATCAACCACCTCATCGTAGATAAAACAGGTACCTTAACCCATGGCAATATTGCTATTGGTAATATAAAAGTATTTTCTCACTATTGTGAAAGTGAGGTTACAGCCATTGCTTCATCACTTGAGTCATATGCAAATCACCCTCTTGCAAGAGCATTTGATGTCTACAGCAACCCTGAAATTCAGGTATTAAATGTGGAGAACATTATAGGCTCGGGGCTGATTGGCAGTTATCTTAATACTAGCGTTAAAATAGGCAGTGCTGCCTTTGTTCTGGGAAAAGATATTAGTTCGAAGCCTAACCAAATATACTTATCTATCGACGATGAACATGTCGCTACTTTTTCCTATCAAGACCCCATTCGAACAGAATCAAAAGCTTTCATTAATCGCTTTAAACAAGCCGGTATATCTGTCTCATTACTCACTGGTGATTCTGCTCTAAACGCCAATGCGGTTGCACAAGAAATTGGAATTGAACAAGTAATAGCAGGCGCAAAACCAGAAGATAAACTTGCCTACCTAAAGGGTCTTAATCATAGCAGTATTACAATGATGGTCGGTGATGGTATTAATGACGCGCCAACTCTTGCGGGTGCCCACGTTTCCGTTGCCATGGGGGGTGGGACGGATACCGCCAAGGCTTCTTCTGATATGGTCCTTTTAGGCGATCAGTTAGATAGAGTATTAGCAGCTAGGGAACTAGCGATACAAACACGTAATATTATTCGTGAAAACCTTGCTTGGTCTCTCGGCTACAACGCCTTAATTCTTCCTCTAGCCGTTACTGGCCTTGTTGCCCCCTACTTTGCAGTTATTGGTATGTCTGCAAGCTCGATTATTGTAGTATCTAATTCTCTTCGTTTACTGAAAGAATAAGGGTCGTAAGCATGGAAAGCCTTTATATTTTAATACCAATTGCCATTGTTCTAGTCTGTATTGCAATAGCAATTTTTATCTGGGCAGTAAAGAGCGATCAGTTTGAGGATTTAGAACGACAAGGCCATAATATTTTGTTCGAAGACGATGACAAAAATGAGAATAATCCCAAATGACACCAGATTGGCTTGGCGCATTTTTGATTGGTGTAATAGGAGCTGGTCATTGTATGGGAATGTGCGGTGGTATTGCATCTCTACTGAGCTCAAATACATCTTATCACTCTAAATGGATACCTGTTTTTTACAACCTAGGAAGAATATTAAGTTACTCAATAACCGGAGCTATAGTCGGCGGCACAATTGCGACTGTAGCCGAATTTAGCTTGGTAAATAACGCATTAATTTGGTTGAGGATCTTCGCAGCTTTCTTCATGATATTACTCGCTTTTTATATCGGCCGCTGGTGGCATGGCTTAGTCTATGTTGAAACTGTCGGCCAAAAGCTATGGAAGTTAATCGCCCCTGCTGGCCATTCACTTCTACCACTTAAAGCGCCTCTTTACGCACTTCCGTTTGGGTTCATATGGGGCTGGCTTCCATGTGGCCTAGTGTATTCTACATTAACTTGGGCTGCAGTCTCTGGAAGTGCGTTAAATGGAGCTCTTATCATGGCATCATTTGGAATCGGGACCCTTCCAGCTATGTTATTCATCGGGTTTGGGACGACTCACTTAAACAAACTTAAACAGTCAAACGTTTTTCGCCAGATAGGCGCTATATTGATCTTATTCTACGGGATCTATACGGCCGTCGAATCAGTAACACTATTATCATTAACTTGATATAACCTTGTTTTAGCTAGGCTTTTTATACTACCTTTTTAGACCAATGAGTGCTAAAATCTTGAGGTATGTCAACTTGTGAAGTTTGTTATGATTCCTGAAAAGCCTGCGACAAAACGTATCCAATCTGGTGGGTGTGCAATTCACTGCCAAGACTGCAGTATCAGTCAATTGTGTATCCCTTTCACACTAAATGAAACCGAACTCGATCAGCTGGACCAAATAATTGAACGAAAACGTCCAATCCAAAAAGGACAAGAGCTGTTTAAAGCTGGAGATGCTCTAAAGTCTCTATATGCTATCCGCTCAGGGACAATCAAGAGCTTCACAATAACTGAGCAAGGTGACGAGCAGATCACCGCATTCCATTTAGCAGGCGATCTGGTAGGATTTGATGCAATTACGGAAGACTCCCACCCAAGTTTTGCTCAAGCTTTGGAAACCTCTATGGTGTGCGAAATTCCATACGAAACTCTTGATGACCTATCGGGAAAAATGCCTAAACTTCGACAACAAATTATGCGTTTGATGAGTAGCGAAATCAAAGGTGATCAAGATATGATATTACTACTCTCTAAAAAAAATGCTGAAGAACGCTTGGCCGCCTTCTTATACAATCTATCGACACGCTTTTCCCAACGCGGCTTTAGCCCAAGAGAATTTCGTCTTACCATGACAAGAGGTGATATCGGTAACTACCTTGGTCTTACCGTTGAAACAATTTCTCGATTACTTGGTCGTTTCCAAAAGTCGGAAATGTTAAGTGTAAAAGGTAAATATATCACTATCTTAGATCATAATACTCTAATGGAACTTGCTGGAGTTTCATCAGATTCCTAATAAGTTCAATGACGTAGTTCAAAACTGAGCTACGTCATACTTTTGAGCACTATCCTCTTATTTTGCTAAAAATCTTCATCTAGCTGAGCTACATTAGTCATATAACTCTCCCTACACTTAAGGAGTTACTATGAGTATCTACAACAAAATACTTGTCGTTGCCGACATTAATAAAGATGAACAGCCAGCCTTAGCTCGCGCTATGCAACTTGCGGCTCAAAGTCGTTCTCGTAGTAAAGTGTGTTTCTTTTTGTCTATTTATGATTTTTCTTACGACATGACCTCGATGCTATCGGTTGATGAACGTGATGCTATGCGTAGAGGCGTTATAGGACAACGTGAGCAATGGATGCACAAAGTTGCCAAATCTTACCTTGATCAAAGCATAGACTTCGAAGTAAAAGTGGTGTGGCACAACCGTCCATATGAAGCAATTATCGCTGAAACATTTGCTGGTAGTCACGATATCGTGATCAAGGGGACTCGCAAGCATGACGTTCTAGAATCCGTAATATTTACCCCTACGGATTGGCACTTATTGCGTAAATGCCCTTCTCCTGTCTTACTGGTAAAAAACTCCAATTGGCCAGATAACGCTAGTATATTGGCATCTGTTCATGTTGGGTCAGAGAATGACACTCATCTTGGTTTAAACGACAACATGGTGGAACAGTTAAATAGCCTAAGTGAACGATTAGGAGCTAAACCTTATCTGGTTAATGCATACCCTATAACACCAGCAAATATTACTATTGAATTGCCAGAGTTCGATCCAAACACCTATACCGATGCAGTACGAGGGCATCATCTAACAGCAATGAAAGCCTTACGTCAGAAACACGGATATGATGAACAGCAAACCATTGTTGAACAAGGGCTACCTGAGGATGTAATTCCCGAGTCTGCTGAGAAATTAAACGCTGCTATGGTGATTGTAGGAACAACAGGTCGAACAGGATTATCTGCAGTATTTATTGGTAATACCGCTGAGCACGTTATAGATAAAATTAACTGTGATGTACTGGCACTAAAGCCTAAAGGTTACATAAGTCCACTTGACCCTAAAACAGCTGTCTAACACTATTGTTAAAGGCCACCAAAGTGGCCTTTAACAAACAAGTAATGATGACGACAGGAAAATTTACCCTTTCTTCGGCCTAGGAAAGAGTAAGCACAAACACGTTGCCCAAAATAATAATTTTAACTTCACAAATTGACCCTATAATAAACAACAACGCCCTCAATTGCTGAGGGCGTTGTTGTTATAACTTAAGAATCAATTCAATACTCTAAACAAAATTACACATAGAGTATATTAGACTAAGTGGACTATAAAAAATTCTAAATATTGGTAATATCAATAAACATCGATTCGTCTATGTTAGTAGAGGAGACACTGGCTTCAGTAAACTCATACTCTTTTCGGTCTCCCTCACGGGACAAAGGAAGATTAACAAAATCGAATAAAGCTCTATCAGCGAGCTGACTTGGGCTCACATTCTGAATAGACTTAAACACCTTTTCTACTCTTCCGGGAGTTTTTTTATCCCAATCAATGAGCATAGCTTTAACTGATTTGCGCTCTAGCTTTTCTTGAGAGCCACATAAATTACAAGGAATAATTGGAAAGCTTTTATGTTCTGCATACGCGATGAGATCATTTTCACGGCAATACGTAAGTGGGCGAATGACGACATTTCGCCCATCATCAGATCGCAATTTGGGAGGCATGGCTTTTAACCTTGCACCATGGAACATGTTGAGAAAAAGAGTTTCAACAATATCATCCATATGGTGCCCAAGCGCTATTTTAGTCGCACCTATTTTCTCGGCAAATGAATACAAAGTACCCCGACGTAAACGAGAGCAGAGACCACACGTGGTTTTGCCATCTGGTATTTTTTCTTTCACTACTGAATAAGTATCTTTGTCAACTATATAATAAGGGATGTCTAGAGTTTCAAAATATTCAGGTAAAATATGCTCAGGAAAGCCAGGTTGCTTTTGGTCAAGGTTTACAGCAATGACCTCAAACTTGATAGGCGCTGATTTTTGCAACTGTAAAAGAATATCAAGCATTGCGAAAGAATCCTTTCCACCACTAATGCATGCCATTACAACGTCACCGTCTTCTACCATGTTGTAATCTATAATCGCATTACCAACATTACGTCTAAGACGTTTTTGAAGTTTGTTATATTCTAGCTTCTCTTTTCTTGTATCTACTTGACTCATTACCTACTCACAAATAGCTATCGTAACTATAAAATGTCTATGCTGTTGCTAGGGGGCAATATTATACGCACTTTTCTGTCGGTATGAAATGCTTATCTAATTCTTGCTGGAGCAGACGCATCGTCTAATAGGAACCAGCGACAAAATTAATTCGCTTTGGGTAAGTATGGTAAGACTCTACTAGTTTTTTGAGGAAGCGTCATTGTTCCCCCTTTACCTATATCCGATAGTGAAACTTGTACTTTTCCACCTATAATAGGCTTAGCTTGACCATTCGAAAAATGAACTTGGCCATCTAGCTCATTGGCAAATTCCAAGGTGACACCTTCGACATCTGGCGTAAACCAGCTAGCAAACATGCCACCTAAGTCTTCGAGTATGGTTTGCATTTGAGGCATGAGTTTTTCAATCTCAGCATAGGAGACTTTTCCGCTAAGTGGCTGTTTGGTCATAACAACCATAGAGAAATCACATCGCTCGTTTTGTGGTGTCCTGACAAAGACTAACGGATTTGCTGATTTAAGGTTATCATCTAAAGGGACTAACAATTCATGATAATGTGTGGACTTTAGCTCTTCATAATGCTTTTCTTTTTCCATCCAAGCTTTCTGAATAATACAATTTTTTTTTGTATCTGCATTAAGAAAAAAAAAGCCGACTTTAACGTCCTCGTGGCCTTCCTTAACATTTTGTTTCATGTGGCTGAACAGCTTCGAATAGGTAAACATGTACTCTTGAGCCTTTATTGATAAGGACAAAACCGATAGAGCAACTCCTATAAAGAAGGCGAAAGATAGTTTATTCATTTCAGTGGATAACTTATTTTTAGTGGTTTTTCCAGAAAGACTTATTGTGCCTGATCATTGTTTGTAAGTCCTTGACATATGCCTCGCCCCTTTCGGAATATTTGAGTAAGCCTTGTGTTAGAGCGATGGCCGCAGTTGTATCAGTTAAGCTTTCACCCCGTAAATGACGCTGGTAACGTATTTCACGTAATTCTTCATACGCTTTATTACGATTCACATTCATAAAATAGCCTTCAATTGACTGTTGAACCGAGGAAAATTTTGCAACTTCGTGTGTCATCCCCTCTCCTCTTTGTAAAGGAATCACACCGCAACCGTTGCTGTAGCACCATTGCCCAAAATAATTATTCGCTTGGGTTGCAAATCGGGAGGTTCCCCATGCAGATTCATTCGCCCCTTGCACCAGCACTAAAGCTTCAGGGATAACATCTACACGATGAAACATTTGATCAAGCCATTGTTGATTGATACCTGATGATGTCAGTTTTACTCTATACCGATTTGAAAGAGTGACCGCATATTCTTGGTCTTGTAGTGAAATTTCTCCCGCAAGAAAGTCATCACTGATAGTGTCAAGCCGTCTGCGCTCTTTCAAAACACGTTGATTTTCAAACGCGATTCCAGGTCGTAAATAGTTAAAAAAAGCTCTTTTTTTTGTGGTTACATTGTTAATAGCAGAAAAGTCTGGAGCCTCACCAATAGAATAACCACTAAATGATTGTGAAGGTGAAGATGCAGGCTGATAAACCTGCTTCGGCTGCTTATCGGTTGGTTGTTTACGATTTTGATAATCATAAAGGCTACAGCCAGCAATTAAACTAGCTGCAGCGATTGCGAGGACTTCGCTTTTACGCATTGAACATTTGTGAATTGTTGCCATTATCATCCTCATCGTTTGGCTTATCTTTTGCCACTACCTTTAACCTAATACCAAACATTTCTCGATAAATTATACCTTTAACATGAAAGTAAAAAGGGATAACTAAAATTAAACCTAGCCCATAAAACATGGCTCCCAAAAAAAACATTAACACAATTAATGCGTATATTCCGGCTAAGACAAAAAACTTCTTATTTACCGCACGTAAAGATAGTAACAAGGACTGCAACGGCGAGATTTTCTTCTCACATATGAGTAGAACGGCATTACTAAATGCTAGTGACAAATACATTGATATAAAAGGCAAAATCATCCCTGCAATGAGCTGCATTAGTAAACTAATTATTGTGACTATAATGACAGGTACTGTAAATTGCAGACCTTTACCTATGTGACGGGGGTGAGTCGGTAAACCAGCGGCATGACTCATCGCCATTAAACTCACGCCAGCTACAACTGGTGCACTGATAACTTCATAACTAAAGTTAGCGACAAAAACTGCCTGCACAATTCGTGGGTCTAAACCTTCAGGGTTAGATAATGCATTAGCAATAACGGACAAATCGCCAATCTGTAGCTTGAATGCCACATAAAAAATCAATACTTGAGCTATTATCAACAACACTATGCTGGGTGAAAAAGAAATAAAATGTTGCATTGTATGTCCCCAAGCCTCCTTGAAAACAGCACTCACTTTTAGTTCATAGTTTCCTGAAAGTGCTTGCTCAACACTACCACCTAAATTAAATTCTTTTTCTATATCATCGTTCATTTGTAATTCCGGTGCTTAGGTTAACGTTTGACTAAGCAAATTTGCTAAAAAATATAGTTACGTTACTACATCCCAACATTATACCTAAACCTCACTTTGCCCAAAGCCCAATTTTGCTTATCTGCTTGATTTATCCACCAAGTGATTGATAATCAATCACAAAGCATATCAAAAACTCATGTTTTAATCATGTTCTATTAGTTAACGATTAATGTTTCATTACAACAGTATGGTCAGAGATATTGACTAATACCTACAAAATTTTAACGCATGAATGTGAGAAAACACTTTGAATTCATACCGTGGCTTATTATTATGCGCGCCTCTATCTTTGTAACTACTGGCTAATTTCTGTTGACCATTGGGAGGAAAACAGACGTTGAACAATAAACAGCTTGAAGCACAACCCGTCATTCACTTACGCGGGGTAAGTAAAAGCTTCGATGGTAAACAAATCATCAAAAATCTAGACCTTGATGTTAATCATGGCGAATTCCTTACAATATTAGGCCCATCCGGTTGTGGAAAAACAACTGTTCTGAGAATGATTGCAGGGTTTGAAGATGCAGATGAAGGAACAATTATTTTAGACAAACAGGATGTTACCCGAATACCTGCAGAGCAAAGGCACGTCAATACTGTTTTCCAAAGTTATGCATTATTCCCTCATATGACAGTTTACGATAATGTTGGATTTGGCCTTCGCATGCAAAAAGTGCCCTCCTCTGACATCAATTTCAGAGTCATCGAAGCATTAAAAATGGTCCGTTTAGAAAACCTAGCACAACGTAAGCCTCATCAACTTTCAGGTGGCCAACAGCAGCGTATCGCAATTGCTCGGGCTGTCGTCAATAAACCTAAAGTTCTTCTACTAGATGAATCACTATCGGCGTTAGACTATAAGCTACGCAAGCAAATGCAAGTTGAATTGAAACAACTTCAACGCCAGTTAGGTATCACATTCATCTTTGTTACACACGATCAAGAAGAAGCACTATCAATGTCGGATCGTATACTAGTGCTACGTGATGGTGTTATCGAACAAGACGGCTCACCAAAAGAGATCTATGAAGAACCAAAAAATCTTTTTGTTGCTAGGTTTATTGGTGAAATTAATGTGTTTGAAGCAACTATGATTGAGCGTTTAGATCAAAAGCGTATTCTCGCCACAATAGAAGGTGTTGAATCCATTGTTTATCATGATAATCCAACAGCACATAAAGGAGATAAACTCAAAGTTCTTCTGCGCCCTGAAGATCTTAGGCTTGAAGAAATATGTGAATCAGAACAAAAAGGGATTGTAGGCCATATTACAGAGCGCACATACAAAGGTATGACTTTAGATTCGATCGTACAACTTGCGTCTGGTATGCGTGTTATGGTTAGCGAGTTCTTTAATGAGGACGATCCTGATGTCGATCATTCGCTTGGACAAAAAGTTGCCGTCACTTGGGTTGAGAATTGGGAGGTCGTCCTGGATGATAGGCAAGAAGTTTAACCTTCAAAATTCGATTATCTTTCTTGTAGTTGGATGGCTTGCGCTATTCGTGCTAATTCCCAACATAATGATCATAGGTACCAGCTTTCTTACTAGGGATGAAACAAACCTTATTGAGCTGACATTTACCCTTGGCAATTATACACGCCTGATCGATCCTCTCTATGCTAAAGTGGTTTGGCATTCATTTTATATGGCAATCACCGCAACTTTATTGTGTCTAGTTATCGGCTATCCATTTGCCTATATCATGGCCAAAATGCCTGCTAGAGTACGCCCTATTATGTTGTTTTTAGTGATTGTTCCTTTCTGGACAAATTCTCTAATTCGCACTTATGGACTAAAGATAGTACTTGGCACGCATGGGATTTTGAATAAAATGTTGCTGACTCTAGACATCATAGATAAACCTATCCGTCTAATGTACACAGAGACCGCAGTCATGATTGGCCTTGTGTACATACTGCTGCCTTTTATGATTCTTCCGCTTTATTCAGCAATTGAAAAATTGGATACAACCTTTATAGAGGCCGCAAGAGATCTTGGCGCGAATAAATTTTATATTTTTACTAAGGTCATACTACCTCTTACTATGCCCGGTATTATTGGGGGGTGCTTGCTCGTGCTCCTCCCAGCCTTAGGTATGTTCTATATTTCTGACTTACTTGGTGGTGCCAAAAACCTTTTAATTGGCAATGTAATCAAAAGCCAAGTTCTCAACGCTAGAGACTGGCCGTTTGGTTCAGCAACTAGTATTTCACTGACTATAGCAATGGCAATAATGCTTTATGCCTACTACCGAGCCGGTAAACTATTAAATAAAAAAGTGGACCTAGACTAATGAGAAAAAGTATTAGATTCGGCTTTGTCTGTCTTGTTTACGCCTTCTTGTATTTGCCGATTATTGTCTTGATAGTCAACTCCTTTAATGCCAGTAAATATGGTATGAAATGGGGTGGTTTTACAACCCAATGGTACCAGGCGCTTATCCACAATGACAGCTTAGTTCAAGCTGCTTGGCATTCACTCAATGTCGCCATATTTTCAGCTACCGCCGCAACCGTTATTGGAAGTTTGACTGCAGTTGCATTATTTCGCTATTCGTTCAAAGGAAAAACGTTGGTCAATGGGTTATTGTTTGTTGTCATGATGTCCCCCGATATTGTAATGGCAATATCATTATTGGCGTTATTTTTATTTTTGGGGGCTCAACTCGGCTTCTTTACCCTGTTGGTAGCACACATAACATTTTGCCTGCCTTTTGTCGTGGTAACCGTTTACAGTCGATTGAATGGCTTTGATGTCAAAATACTTGAGGCTGCTAAAGATCTTGGAGCAAATGAATGGGTAATACTCAAACAGATTATTCTGGCTTTAGCTAAGCCTGCAGTAGCTGGTGGTTGGCTTCTCAGTTTCACTCTCTCTTTGGACGACGTAATCATAAGTTCCTTCGTCACTGGTCCAACTTATGAAATTTTGCCTCTAAAAATATATTCCATGGTTAAAGTTGGTATTTCACCAGAAGTAAATGCCTTAGCTACAATCATGCTGATAATGTCACTTATTTTAGTCGTGATCTCCCAATTATTAGTTAGACAGAAATAGTCATACGAATAATATTATGCGTAAATGCTAAATTCTAGTATCCACATGGTCATTAAGTGTGAACATTTGAATGTTTCCATTCAGCGAAAAAGCTTAGAATATCAATATTGACAAAGCCATACCATGAATATCACTTTGATGCATAAAAAGTCACTGTCAATTCTCATAATTTGGAATCATTTTATGCCTATTCAACAGTTTGACTGATATAATGCCGAGTAGAGTCGATTGAATTCAATCGACTCTTTAAGAAGGCTTAATGTTCAATAAAGCCACATTGGCTAATTACTCAAAGGCAACACCTATAACAATGAAAAATAAACTTTTTACTAGCGTTTTATGCGCCGCGTCTTTAATCGCATCTCCAGTAATGGCTACGGACCAAGAACTTTATTTTTACAATTGGTCTGAATACATACCTAATGAAGTACTTAAAGACTTTACCAAGGAAACTGGCATCAAAGTCATATATTCTACTTACGAGTCAAACGAGAGTATGTATGCCAAGCTTAAAACACAAGCTTCTGGCTATGACTTGGTAGTTCCTTCTACCTATTTTGTATCTAAAATGCGCAAGGAAGGGATGCTACAACAAATCGACCATAAAAAGATACCCAATTATGATGGCCTCGATAACAACTTTTTAAACAAACCTTTCGACCCTAACAACAGTTATTCTATCCCTTATATCTGGGGTGCGACAGGTATTGGAGTCAATTCCGAAATGCTAGATAAATCATCTATCACAAAATGGGATGATTTATGGGACAGCAAATGGGAAGGCCAACTAATGCTTATGGATGACTCAAGAGAAGTCTTCCATATTGCTCTTACTAAGCTGGGTTACTCACCCAATACCACCAACCCAGAAGAAATAAAAGCAGCTTATCAAGAGCTGCAAAAACTAATGCCGAATGTGCTAGTGTTTAATTCAGACTTCCCCGCTAACCCATATTTAGCAGGTGAAGTATCGCTAGGTATGCTTTGGAATGGCTCAGCATACATGGCGCGCCAAGAAGGCGCTCCTATCGATATTATCTGGCCAGAAAAAGGGGCTGTATTGTGGATGGATAGCCTATCCATTCCATCCGGTGCAAAAAACATTGAAGCTGCGCACAAGATGATAGACTTCCTTATTCGACCAGAAAATGCAGCCAAAATTGCGCTTAAAATTGGCTACCCAACGCCAGTGGCAGCAGCTCATAAATTATTGCCGAAAAAGTTTGCTAATGACCCAAGCATCTTCCCCCCGCAAGCAGTTATGGAAAGTGGAACGTGGACTGATGGCGTCGGTGAAGCAAGTGTTATTTATGACGAATACTTCCAAAAGTTAAAAGTAGGCAATTAATACATCATTTAATCAGCTTCACTTAATACCAAAAAAGCGGCTAACTTCTAGCCGCTTTTTTGGTCCCTTAAACTAATAGAGCTATTTTTATCAAGTTAATCGTCCTTAAGCAACTCATCAACCAACTTAGGCACCTCAATACTCGCCTTACCATAGCGCTTTTCAACAAACTCACTTTCAACTGCGCTCGGTTCAAGGTTTATTTCCACAGTATGTGCTCCACTTAACTTCGCATCATGAACGAATCCCGCCGCAGGATAAACTAACCCTGAAGTACCTATTGATATAAATAAATCTGCTTTCTCTAGCGACTCGTATATCTCGCCCATTCTTAATGGCATCTCACCAAACCAAACAATATGGGGACGCATCTGAGCAGGGAACTGACAACAGTGACATAAATCTCCTGTATGGATATTGCCATGTTCTTCGATGGTCTGATTAGACTCACTGCATCTTGCTTTCAAAAGCTCACCGTGCATATGAATTACATCCTTGCTTCCACCGAGCTCATGCAAATTATCTATATTTTGAGTAACAATCATCACCTTGCCTTTCAATTCTTTTTCTAAGCGTGCTAAAGCAAGGTGCGCAGAATTAGGCTTAACCCAGGTTTCTTGAAGTTTTTTCCGCCGTTGGTTATAAAAATTCTGAACCAATTCGGGAGCACGCTCAAATCCCTCTGGAGTAGCAACATCTTCGATACAGTGGTCCTCCCACAAACCATCTTGAGCCCTAAAAGTTTGAATTCCTGATTCTGCTGATATGCCAGCTCCTGTTAGTACAACAATATTTCTATAGGGAAAATTCATCCAGCATTCCTTTATTTTTCTATCCTAGATTAACATCGCCACTCTAATTTCATAATACAACCTGATTAGACCATGGTCTAAGTTATTAATTTATTATGCTTTTATGTGAACTAATGCAAAAATACCTTATGAGTAGATTTTTATTGAATGCCTTTATAAAGACTACCTTGGCAGTCAATCTCATTCTTTCACTCTAGATACGACCTCCATGTGATTAGAGTATTTTCATCTATAACTTGCAAAATACTTATTTAGTGCTATATGTTTTATGTCTGTATTCACATAACAAACTAGTTGCATAAAAGCATTATGATGCTATTGCCCTTGGAGAGATCCAGATGAAAGAATCATATAATCGACAGCAATCCTCTTTTACTTTGTCAATACACGCTAAGTTGGTTTTGATCAACCTTACCTTATTAGTATGCGTCAGCTTGTATGCATTTTTTGAACATGCCAGCTTTTCTAATTTTGAGTCTCTCGAACATGCTGCAACAGAAAACCTCCAAGGATCAGTAGACTTATTAATGTTACGACGCCACGAAAAGGATTTCTTGGCGAGAAAAGACTTGAAGTACCCACAACGATTCGACCAAGTATTTGAAGAGCTCTCTCAAAGGTTACTAAAGCTCAATATATTATTGAAATCTCACAACCTTCACCTAGAAGAACAAACAACAAATATCATTAACACTTTAAATAGGTACCAAGAACAATTTCACCTACTCGTTGAGAAAGTAAATATCATTGAAGGGCAACAAAATCCAAACAACTATAAGCGTCAATTAGAAGTTTCAAGAAAAGTGTTAAAAAATGAGGTATCCAACTTTGATAGTTTTAAGCTAGAAGTTGAGCTTTTAGAACTTATGGAAACGGATTATCGTTACCTAGCTAATTCGACCTCAGATACAAGTAACGCTTTACTCTCAGCCGTCTCTAAATTTTCGTCAAGTGAGCATGTACCAAGTTCATTAAAAACTGTGCTTGATCAGTATCGAAATGATGTGGGAAATTTGCTCAATGCATCTGTAACCTTAGGCCATTCATCAACTGAAGGATTAAGAGCAGATCTGAGAAACAATGTTCAAAACGCCGAGAATGATATTAAAACGTTACAAACTGAAATCAGCCACGCAATAAATATAAAGTCAGATCAAATTCGTAGCCAGCTTTTAACCTTTGGTAGTGCTATTGTCATATTACTATCAATACTTTTGTTTTTTATAGGTAGGAGTATTCTAGGTCGTATATCAGCTATAAATAGTCTGATGAAAGAAATTGCTAGTGGAGATGGTGATCTCACTGTGCGAATGAATGCAAAAGGTAGTGATGAACTAGCTCAACTAGCCAACTCTTTTGACCAATTTATTTCCAAATTACACTGCAACATTCAAGAAGTTGCAAAGGTGATGTCAGTACTCAGCGAAAGCTCCGAAAGTTCAAAAGACAGTGCGCGAAAAAGTATGAACAATGCAGAACAACAAAAAATTCAATCTGAATCGGTTGCAACTGCTGTAAATGAGCTGGTCATGACCAGTAATGAAATTACCTCCAATATAGAATGTGCCGCAAGTAATGCAGAAAAGATGAAAATCGAAGCTAGCAGCGCATTAAATGTCACACACTCTACAAGCGAATCTATACAGTCCTTGTCTTCAAATATTTCAGACTCGCAAGCCCTTACCATAGATTTAGCTGAGCAAAGTAAAGAAATAAACCAAGTTATCACAGCCATTCAAAACATTGCCGAACAAACAAATCTTCTTGCGCTAAATGCAGCGATTGAAGCGGCACGAGCTGGCGAGTATGGGCGAGGTTTTTCTGTGGTAGCAGACGAAGTTCGACAGCTATCTTTAATGACAAATAACTCCACTCATCAAATTGAGACAACCATTCAGGAGTTAACATCAGGTATTCAAGATACAGTATCGAAAATGACGTCCAGCATAAAATTGGCTCAACACACAAAAGATACGACAAGAGATGTAGTAAGCGCTATTGAAGCCATGGTGAGCCGTATTAATGAAATGTCAGATATGAATACGCAAATTGCAGCTGCATCAGAACAACAGTCTATGGTTTCAGCAGAAATCGACCGAAATATTACAGAAATAGCTCACCTTGCCGGCAACACGCACCAAATTGTATCAAGTTCAGTATATTGCAGTGAGCAAGTATCTAATGTCAGTCAGAAACTAGAAAAAATCGTTGCACAATTTAAGTACTAGAGTCTGATGACTTAGTTAGCCGCCGTAAACAAAGCGGTAGAGATGCGCAAGTCATGCATGAGGTAGTAGAAACTAAAGGCAGTTATTAAACCGAAGCTTGCTGTCGCTCGGAAAATAGTTATATGGACTTGCCGAACACAGTTGCTTGGAGAAAACAATGAAAGCACTACTTCAAATAGTATTTTTATTATGGAATACACATAGCTTTGCCCAATCACTTATGCCGCCCATTGATATAGTAAAAATCGATCAAAGCATCATAGAGTCATACGCTGAAGCCCCCTTCATTTCTGAAGACAATTTTGTCTATCGCCCAATTCAACACCCTTTTTCTATGCAAACGTATTTCTCAGACTATTCTGACTGGATAGTACTGGAAGAAGACTTGTTGCATTGGAGCGGCTCTATGGGAGTAGACCCAAGAATCATATTAACTACATTAGCCACAACATCTGGTTGGTCTCCAGAATCTGAAGCCACTGATTCCACTGTTATAGACTTCAAACGTGACATAAAATATCTTGCAAATCTCCTTTCTCAGCTTTTTTATTACGCCGTAGACCAAAATTTATCTATTAACCAAACGGTAGCTTATTCCATTTTATCGTCACTTGATTCCAATACATCATTGTCTCAATGGCAAAGCTTTTACATTGAATGGTTCGGTGAGCCAATTTCTAATCAAAGTAAAGCCGAATCAGCACAACCCAATATGCAATGGCCTTGGAGAGCTGGTTATAATTGGATACCTAACGGACCACATTCACACACAGGTTCAGGTTTTCCTCTCTCATCCGTTGACGTTTCTTATGATTGGCCTCGTTGGGGTGGGCAAACTTACAGTGTAACTGCAGCACACGATGGTTATGTTTCGGTATTTTCACGATGTCAGGTAAGAGTCACTCACCCTGACGGCTGGGCGACAAATTACTATCATATGGATGGAATAGACATCCAAGATGGTGAATGGGTTAATAAAAACCAAAGGATTGGCAGATATGCAAGCCAAAAGAACGTAGCTCTTTGTCAAGGTGGCTCCTCAACAGGCCCTCATTTGCATTTTTCAGTACTATTTAACGGACGCTTCAAATCATTACAAGATTTATCCCTTGGCCCTTATCGTATTGATGTTGGGCGATATAGTTATGATAACAATTGCCGTTATACATGGATGACGGATAGCCGAGTCAACAATAAACAATGTTTTTGGTCTCGTATAGATAATCCATAGCATACTCACTCGAAAGAGTCTCCTGACATAATAAGGAGACTCTTTCGTTGGTTTGCGATTTAAAACTTGGAAGCAAAGTTCATTGCGATACCTTTTACCCCACTCATCCATTTTTTAAATGGTTGAACACACCAATACCTCAATAAGATTAAACCAATCTGAACGAATATATATTCTCTTCGGCAGTAAAGAACACACAAATAGTCAAATTTTTCTGTTTTACCTTCAAACAATACATTAGGAAACAAAAATTTCTGACGCTTCGCAATTTTAGAGTTTCGAGCTCCGGCCATGTAATAACGTTTTTTCATTGCATATGCTCTCCAACTTGCAACTAAAAAAACGTAACCACGAGTAAAATCAGATAGATTGTCTTTAACCCATATACTTCCACCTTCTACCATGTCGTTTTTCGACTTGCATAGTGTGTGCGTGGTCATGGCTTGTGGCAAATCAGATAAATAAACCAAGGGCTGTTCGCAATTAACTGTAAATCCAGCGCACATTTCTCCATCTTGGTCAAAAAGAGCCCCAACATAGGTCCGTCGTCGTAACTCTTGGACAGTTATAATATTTCCTGATATTGCTTGATAATTGATTGCAAACTCACTGAACTCCGTATCAATTTTGATTTGCTTAGCTTTATTAATCATATTATTTAGCCTCGCCAATTTGATATGTATTTGACATTTGATACCGTCCGGGAGCTAAAATATTATCAGTGTCCAGTGCAAGCTTAATTCTCTTTCGCAGGATTAATGCTTCAGGTTCCAGCTCGTGTTCACTATCAAAAGGCATCTCATCAACAGAGCGTCGATAACAAGGCCATTGATAACGTTGATATAGAGAACTCAACTTTTGCCTTAGTTCTGCCGCTTTATCAGTTTCTTCTGAGTTATTTGCATTGTAGTAAATACTTATAATTGCCTGACACATATGGGGGCTAACTGCTGTTATAGTCACACCGAACTCAAAACCTGCTTTATCAAATGCTTGTTTTGTTAAGCGCATACACTTTTCAACTTCATCACCCAACATTGGTAGAGAAGGCGCTATCCAAAAAAAACCTGCCCCATCAATAACCGGGTCCATTTTTTCTGGAATCTCTCCATCATAGCGCCAATAACATCCTTTTAACGCCAGATCTTTTGGGTTACCTTCGAACATATCCATCATTTTCGTAAAATCGTTAAGGCTATTTTGTAAACGCCGATATAAAGCTATTCGTCCAAATAACTTACCTGCACCCTGTACTAAAATATTGGACCTATTAAGGTTATTAAAACTAACTATATTGACTTGAGCTATGGGCTTCAAAAGCTTTTTAACTCGCTTAGCTTTCGCTTTCGCCACTTCTCTAGTACCAGCAATCAAAAATGCACCAGACCAAGGTGTAATTCCATGTTTCTTGCAAAGTGGGGCTATATGGTGATCACTAATGCCTACTGATGGGTCCCATTTATCAAAATTGAAACGTTCCATCATAGTTAATATACGATAACTGTTTGCTAGGTGAGGTAAACCGTCAATACTACCTTCCGATTTAAGTTGGCGCATTATCTCAATGTATTCACACAAATCGTTTGGAGAATTAAGACGGACTAAGCAACGTAAGCTAGATTGAGGTCTTAACATCAATTCAAACTTCATTTTACTTATCACTGCAATGTTGTTTTGAGTGAATAACTCATGCAGATTAGCCGACAAACCGGCTCTGCCACAATACCGAATACTATGATTGAGTCCAAATACCTCCCCAGTCGATAAGATCAGTTCACTTATGGTGAAATGTCGACTTCTATTCCCAACAGGGCCATGGCCGAACCCTCGTTCTAATATATTTCCTACTAAGCTTGTGTCTGGCCCTGCACCAGTACAATCCAACATCCATTTTGAATGTTTTAGGTACTCAGCTAACTGGCCTTGCGTCACTCCTGGCTCAATTTCTACAACTCCGAGTTCCTCGTCAAAATTCAGAATGCGATTCATTTCACTCATATCCAGCAAAATGCAGCCATCACTCGCAGGGGATTTATAGCCATATCCCCAGTTATTTCCTTTACTTATTGGATAAAATGGCTGTTTATCGATATAAGCTTGTCCAATAAATCGCTTAAGTTGTAGATCATTTTTTGGCTTAAATACTTCAGAAATGGTACATGAATGCTTACCGAGACCACTATGAACTTCTACCCCTTTAACACAGAAATCCTTTTCTTCAACACAAAACAAAACATGCTCCTTCATTGATATGTATATGGTTGATTTTTCTTAAGCCTTCCTTTCTTAAGGCACGCTATCAAAATGGAAGCGGATTATGTCACAAATCAAATATCAAACAACACACACATCAAGAACTTGAATGTATTTAGCAAAACGAGATGCAAACATTAACCATATTATTTTTATGGGCTAATTTGATAGAACATAAGCCTATAAGGGGCATTATTATTTTGTGTTTAGGCTTAACTGTGATGCCTGTATAACTCATCTAGCGCAATTGACAGCCCATCTTCTTTAACAATTCTTATGTGTTCACGTTTTAAACCTCTAGCATTCTTTAGTCCACATGAGTGTGCGATCAAACCAATCCCGTAGTGGATATATTTGTTATAGTTCGCGACACGCACCATTTTATCTTCGACATGAAGCCCTTGCTGAAGTCGTTTGTCGTGAGTCGTTATTCCCGTAGGACAAGTGTCTTTATTACATTGCAAAGCTTGTATACACCCCAGTGCAAACATGTGACCTCGTGCAGATACAACAAAATCAGCACCTAATGCTATAGCCCATGCAACCTTAGATGGTGTAATTAGCTTACCGGATGCAATCAATTTTATTCTAGGTTTAAGCCCGTGTTCGTTTAGAAGATTAACTACAATAGGTAAACTTTCTTTGAGAGGTAGTCCAACATAGTCCATAAGTGGCTGTGGAGCAGCTCCTGTACCACCATCAGCGCTATCGATAGTTATAAAGTCAGGGGCACTATCATGGCCTCGTTTGTCGATTTCATTCAAAAGTTCGTTTAACCAAGCTTGCGAGCCAAGTACTGCTTTGAAGCCAACTGGTTTACCGGTGACGTTGCGAATTCGACTAATCATGTCAAGTAAATCGCCAACACTACGAACATCTGGATGCCCATTAGGGCTTATTGAATCCTGTCCCTGAGGAATCCCTCGTATTTTAGCAATTTCATCAGTCACTTTTCGACCGGGCAAGATCCCTCCTTTTCCCGGCTTTGCACCTTGGCTCATTTTGATCTCAAACATCTTAACGTTGTCATGTAATGCAATTTCTAACAACTTCTCATCAGATAGGTGTCCTTGTTCATCACGTACACCATATTTAGCTGTACCGACTTGAAAGACAATATCGCACCCCCCTTCCAAATGGTAAGTACTAAGACCTCCTTCCCCTGTATTCAACCAACACCCTGCCAATTTGGCACCTTTGGACAATGCCCTCACCGCAGGTTTAGATAAGGCACCAAAGCTCATTGCTGATATGTTAAAAATTGATGACGTGACATAAGGAATACGACAATCGGACCCTATAGTCACTGGTGCAGGGGCAACAGCGTCTTCTTCAAGAGTTGGAAATGCACAATTCATGAACATGATCGTGCCTGTCGCGTCTAAATTACGTGTAGAACCAAATGCGATAGTCCGATCAACATTTTTCGCTGCCTTATACACCCAGCTTCTTTCTGCTCGATTAAATGGCATCTCCTCTCTATCCATCGCAAAAAAATACTGCCTAAAGAATTCACCCTGCTTCTCAAACAAATAACGAAACCTTCCAATAACGGGGTAGTTATGCCTTATAGCATGTGTATGTTGACGTTTATCGACAATATACATGTAGATAATACCAATGACTCCCACACCTATGACCAGAGTAAAAAGTCCTGAAAACAAATCGATACCTATGATAAAAAACTCACCCATCCTGCTGCTCCAATCAGTTTTAATATTTCTATTTTGTTCGGCTGATTTGTTCAATATAGCCGACTATTTCCAATTAATTTGGTTTAAGGATGAGAGTCGTAACTCTGATTTCACCAACTAAAAACCAATAGATCTGTCATTTAAAATTACTAGGAGCTAGATGAGCCCGTAATTTCATATAAATTATTGGGTATTTTCTCCTATGAGGAAGGCCGTCTAAATATTTTTCAACTATATTCTCTTACCAAGTTACATCTTTAGAACATTTTACATTTTGTCATAACAACTCAGTAAGCAAGAGCACATAGTCACTGTACAATGATGGAGTACTAATTCAACTAACTGTTAATACCGACAAACCAAATCACCTAATTATTGGCCTATCGAATGGATGTGATAGAATTATCAAAAGTAATGAGTTCATCAATAACGCTCTTTCCGTTGACATCTACGACTTCAATTGGCACATAACCACCACCGTATTGACTACAAACAATCAAAAAAGTTATCGACCCAGTTTGTAACTTTGAACGGAGAAATTCAAATGAAAAAAACCTGTGTAATTACTGGAGGAAGCTCCGGTATTGGTCGAGCAATCACTGCTCTTTTTATAGACAATGGATACTGCGTTTATAACTTAGATATCAGCAGAAGTGACTTAGGCATCTATGTTCACTGTGATATCACAGATCATGATAATGTACAGCAGCATATTAATAATATAGGTAAAGAAGGTCCTATCGATGTCTTAATAACAAGTGCAGGAATTCATTTTTCTGCAAACATTGAAAATACTTCTGAGCATGATCTACAACGAGTTTTTGATATCAATGTAAAAGGTGCTTATTCAGCTGTACAAGCTGTTTTACCAAATATGAAAAAGCATAACTCAGGTGCAATTATAATCATATCCTCCGATCAGGCATTAGTCGCTAAGCCAAACTCTTTTGCTTACAACTTAAGTAAAACTGCGCTTGCTTCACTAGCAAAAACTACCGCCTTAGATTACGCAAAATATAATATTCGAGCAAATGCATTATGCCCGGGAACAATTGAAACACCTCTATATCATAAAGCTATTGAGCGCTATTGTGATATTTCAGGTAGTGATATTAACGAAGCTCACAAAAATGAAGCTCGACTGCAACCTCTAGGCCGACTAGGGCAACCTGAAGAAGTTGCTCATTATGCGCTTTTTCTTGCAAGCAAAAACGCGTCCTTTATCACGGGAAGCACACCAGTCATTGACGGTGGATACACGACAGGTTAATTGAAGTAATGTTTAAATTAATAGACTCTCACCTGCATTTTTTTGATTTTGAAAATGGAGATTATCACTGGCTCAAACCTGATAATCCACCATTCTGGCAGGACAAAAGCTGCATAGCTCGTAGTTTTACACAAGGTGATTTACAACTTAGCCCAACATTTGAACTAAGTGGTTATGTGCATATTGAGGCTGGATATGATAATGACGCCTTCTGGCGTGAAATAGAATGGCTAGAAAAGAATAATACTCTACCCTTTAAAGCCGTCGCCTCTGCTGACCTTACCCGCTCACCCGAAAAGTTTGCTAAAGATATCATCAAACTAAAGCAATATCGTTCTGTTACTGGTGTCAGACATATTTTCGATGAACAAACGTTAAGCTTACTGAATAACTCTTATGTCCTTAAAAACCTCGAACAGTTAGCAGCAAATAGCTTATCCTTCGATTTACAGATGCCATTCAATGATTCAAAAGCCACTAACTGTCTATTGAGTTGCATGGGCTCGTTATCACAATTGAGAGTTATCATTAACCATGCAGGGTTTCCTCCACTGACTAATGATCCCGCTTGGGAAACATGGCTTTCTAGCATCAATTCTGTTGCAAAGTATCCTAATGTGGCCATTAAATGTTCGGGTTGGGAAATGAAATGCAGAGACTATAATTTAAATTGGGTTAATGACGTTATCTATGAATGCATCAAAGCCTTCAGCCATGATAGAGTGATGCTAGCTAGCAACTTTCCTTTATGCCTTTTTTCAGAAAGTTACCAATCTTTTTGGGAGCAATTTTTGCAGATGTCACCAGATACTATGCAGGCGCTTCTCTATGACAACGCCTGCTACTGGTATAAGTTTTAGCTTACTACTTTACGCAAACATGGGGTGATCGTTTGATTACCTCATCATTAAGTTCAATGCCTATTCCCGGAGTATCAGGGGCTTGAAAAAAGCCATCTTTAGGTTGTGGATCCTGAATACAAAGTTCTCGGTTCCATTCTTTAATCGCATATGTATGATGTTCATGAATCAGAAAGTTTGGAATTGCCGTTTCTAAATGCAATGCAGCGGCTGTAGCAACAGGCCCTCCACAAACATGCGCCTGTATTCGAATATCATAAACATCAGCATAGTCACAAACTTTTTTTGCTTCAGTAAACCCGCCACATAGACCAACATCTGGCTGTAATACATCAATACTTTGATCTTCAAAGTAAGGCCTAACATCCCAACGATGATATAGCCGTTCACCACCAGCTATCGGAACATTGACGTTATCCGCCACTTTTTTATGAATTGCAGAGTTTAGGTAATTGACAGGTTCCTCATACATCATACAAGCGACTTCTTTAACGACTTCGCCCATTTGAATTGCCGAAGCCGCTCCCATCAAAGAATGTGACTCGAATATGATATCGACATCTGGTCCCACGGCATCTCGTATTGCCTTTAATCGATCACCAAATAAGCGCATTTGAGGTTGAGTAAATAGTTTCGTTCTATCAAAAGACGACTCACCATTGTAATCGTAAACTATGGGATCAACCTTAACTGCATCATATCCTTCTGCCACAGCTTTAAGAGCTGCTTCTGCATACTCCGCAGGATGAATGAGTTTTTTACACTCCTTGTCCCAATCAAATTGTAACTGACTAGCATAAGTCCGAAGTTTGTCATTCGTCTTACCACCTAAGAGCTGATAAACAGGTAACCCTAGTGCTTTGCCCTTAATATCCCATAAAGCAGTGTCAATAGCACTCATCGCAGCATACAAGACAGGACCACCACCAAGTCCCCAGAAACTCTCCCTGAGCATTCTTGACCATAGCTTTTCAGTACTAAAAGGGTCAAAACCTATCAGAACAGCTTCCGCTATCTCTTTAATCATAGCCGCCGCTGCACTATGTCCCCAATCATAAGCTAGACCAGCCTCCCCTACGCCAGAAATACCTTCATCCGTGTGGATACGAATAAATACCGGATTCCAAGGCGGTCTTTTAGGACAGTGGATATCAAAAATTTCTACTTTAGTGATTTTCATCGCAACACACTCAATTATCAATAACCAAACAACTATACATCAAAGTCAGGGTAAAGCTGCTTTACACTTCTCATCATGGCAGGCCAAGCTTTTTGACCGCCAGTTAAACCAGAATGAACCACATTTGCTTGAGCTTTAATTCCATCAACAATGGATTGATCTACTAGATGGTATTTTTGTCCTGTCGATTGAATTTGCAATTGTATTTGGCACGCTCTTGTTAAATCATACATGTGCATAAATGCGTCACCAATTGTCTTTCCCATGGTTAAGGCACCATGATTTCGTAACAACATAAAATTTGCTTGTCCAAGATCTTCCTGAAGGCGGATTCTTTCTTCATGATTAACCGCTAGTCCTTCGTAATCATGATAACTCATGGACGCAAGCGCAAACATTGAATATTGACTTAATGGAAGTAGTCCCTCCTTTAAACTCGCAATCGCTACAGTTGCGTCTGTATGTACATGAAGAGCACATTGATCCTCTGGCCTTGCTTCATGCACCGCGCTATGAATAGTAAAGCCCGCTGGATTAATATCGAATGGAGTATCCGGGTCAACAATATTACCATCAATGTCTATCTTCACTAAGTTAGATGCTGTGATCTCATCAAATGAAAGTCCAAATGCATTAATTAGTAAAAGCTCCGTCCCGGGAATACGTGCAGAAATATGTGTATGAATAAGATCGTCCCAACCGTGTATCACAAAAAGACGATAAGCTGCTGCTAGCTCTACTCTTGTCTGCCATTCAATTTCAGATACCTTACCTTTCTCATTCAAAACAGGTATGTTATACATCATCAAATCTCCAACGTGATTTTTCCATTACATCCAACAAATATAACAATAATACACCCCTAGTTTACAGAGAAACTTACACCATTTAACGCTAATGTTGTGCCAATAGTACTGAATGGGCAATTAAAACGACGGTAAGAGATGGGCATGACAGAGACTATAACATGTACATTTTAGCTATTTTTGTGCTTCTTCCTCAGAAGAAACTTACCAGTATTCATTAAAGATGCTTCAACGTATTACCAACTTAATTAATTCAACAGAGCTGATTTAATCCGCTAAGAAAAAGAAGATATTCAATACAATTAGCTTATATTTTAATTAACAACTTTAATTATTAATAAAAATGATAATAATATGCGTTAACTACTATATTATTACTATAACTAGTAATGCCATGTAGTTACTTTAATACACATCTAAAAAAATAAACATACAATAAACACAATTAAAAATAAGAACTTATTGCTTATTACATATCAATCAATATATTAGCATTAATAATAAACATTCAACTCTTCCACTTAAAAAATCGAACAATATCTAGACAAATATTGTCTGTCGCATTTTTTAGACAAGGCATTAATTTTACAATATTTATATATAATGTTACTGAATATTTTGTCAAAGTATTCATCACATTGATTGAGAACTAAACCAATAATATTTACAAAAAAGTCAAATAGGTTGAATGGCTACTATTAGTTTCTCTTTGTGATGATATCTAGAGGATATTCTCGCATTTAAGATGAAATGTGCCAAACATGAATTATTGATCATCGACTATATCAATCACCTATGACTTTCACTGTGAGGAAGTTTACTATGAATGACTTAAATGAGTTAAAACGCTGGGTTGAAATTGTGCAACGATCTGCAATCCCCTCCGATGGTGATCAACTCACAACAAACGAAAAAGAAGCGCTTGCACAATGCTGCCGAATTCTAGCTCAGACGGCTCAGCTTATTGCGGACAAAGTTGCTACCTAGAATACTATGCCCCAGAGGTCGATATGAACAACCCAATGAGGGGCATAATAAAGTCGTACTATGCCGCTATACCACGAGACTTAAGAAACTCAGCATAGGTCCCTTTAAAATCGGTGATTTTATTATTTTTAATTTCTATGATTCTGGTTGCTAGTGAATCCACAAACACACGATCATGCGAAACAAAAAATAAGGTTCCCTTATATTGTTCAAGAGCTGCATTGAGAGATTCAATAGATTCCATATCCATGTGGTTGGTAGGCTCATCCATGAGTAATATATTGGGCTGATGCATCATCAGTTTTCCAAGAAGCATTCGCCCTTGCTCACCACCCGAAAGAACTTTAACAGACTTTTTAATGTCGTCTTGGCCAAACAACATACGCCCTAAGAAACCGCGAATGACTTGTTCGTCATCCCCAGCCTGACGCCATTGGCCCATCCATTCCATCAAGTTGAGATCTTGTGCAAAGTCAGCAGCATGATCTTGAGCGTAGTAACCAATATTAGCATTCTCTGACCATTTGAATTCACCAGAACGTGCCTGAATAGCACCAGCTAATGTATTGAGTAATGTTGTTTTACCTACGCCATTTTCACCAATGATAGCAACCCGCTCACCAACTTCAAAAATAGCATCAAATCCAGAAAATAAATCTTCGTCAAATCCCTGAGATAAATTTTCTACAGTTAAAGAATTTCTGAACAGTTCTTTGGACTGCTCAAATCTAATGAACGGATTTTGTCGGCTTGAAGCCTTGACTTCATCAAGCTGAATTTTGTCAATTTTCTTCGCTCGTGAAGTCGCTTGTTTGGCCTTAGATGCATTAGCAGAGAAGCGAGCAACGAAGGTTTGCAGTTCAGCTATTTGTGCTTTTTTCTTTGCATTGTCAGACAATAAGCGCTCTCTAACCTGAGTAGCAGCTGTCATATACTCATCATAGTTACCAGGGTAAACTCGTAACTCACCATAATCTAAATCTGCCATATGAGTACATACTGAATTAAGAAAATGACGATCGTGAGATATAATAATCATGGTACAATTTTTCTGATTAAGTGTGTCTTCTAACCAGCGAATTGTATCCATATCAAGGTTGTTGGTTGGCTCATCAAGCAACATAATGTGTGGGTCAGCAAATAAAACCTGTGCCAACAAAACTCGAAGTTTCCAACCAGGTGCAATCTCACTCATCAATCCATAGTGCTGCTCTACAGGAATGCCCACGGCTAATAATAATTCGCCCGCTTTCGCGTCCGCCATATAGCCATCCATTTCAGCAAACTCAACTTCGAGTTCAGCAACTTTAATGCCTTCCTCTTCTGTCATTTCAGGTAGTGAATAGATACGATCACGTTCTTGCTTTATTTGCCATAACTCCTTATAACCCATGATGACAGTATCAATGACAGAAAACTCTTCATACGCAAACTGATTCTGATTCAGCTTTGCTACACGTTCATTAGGATCGTAGCTCACGTTGCCGCCCGAAGGTTCGAGTTCACCACTTAAAATTTTCATGAAGGTAGACTTACCGCATCCATTTGCACCTATCAAACCGTAACGATTTCCATCACCAAATTTGACAGAAATATTTTCGAATAACGGTTTAGACCCAAATTGTTGCGTAATATTATTGGTACTTATGATAAGACTATCCCCCTCTCTAACTCATTTTGCTAGAGAAATTTTGTTTGAAAAAAATTTGCGAGGGATTGTATCAAATTAGAACTATGAACTACATCAATTGTTCATCTCTATTCGTTAGCTATTGATTCTGTAATGATTTGTATGTCATGATATGAGTTATAATCCGACTAAGAAGTTAAAATTTCTGTTACTCATAAATTTGGATTTAAATTGCTCTCCAATCACTCAACTCAACACACCTCCCGCGGTATAGAATTTCACTTTCGGGATCTCTATTTGCAGTTACTAGCAGCTCTGAGCTACTCTTCAACATTTTCCATTCATTCGGAGACATATAACGAATATCGTTAATATTTTTAAGACTATCAATGAGTTTTAACTCACCTGTTACTTCATCACGCATCCATACCATAGCTTTGCTTTCAGCTATTTTGTCCATAGACAAGTTTCTTTGCATACGTAGACTAGATTGCCCAGGCTTATCTCCTTGATAAGCAACAAGTGCAAAATGATTTTTTTGCGCACCCGAAGACATCATTGCAAGATAATTTGCCGGACGCACTTCTACTATGTTTACCCCTGAGGAACCATGCATAAGTATGGGCTGAAGAAATATACCAACAAACATTGAGAAGGCCATACCTGTAGGTAGCCACCACCAGCGTACGCTTGTTTCACGTTTTCTAAGGCCAAAAGTACTGTTTGCAATCTTTTTCCAAATTCGTTTGGGAGGATTTTTAAGCTCTGTTGAAGAAACATTAAGATCGGAGCTTGGATTTAATCCTGATAAGTGTTGCTGCCATTGCTCAATATGTTCCCACCAACTGGGATCCGCTTTCATTAAAGCTTCCATCCTACGGCGTACTCTGAGTGTTTGTGTACCAAGTAAATATTCACCAGCGAGCCTGTCTCTCAACTCGGAGTTTTGATAACGCTGGCTCTTTATTGTGTTAAGCATCGTTTCAATTCCTGTAACCCGCGGCGAATCCATGATTTAACAGTACCAAGCGGTGTCTTTACATGCTGCACTATCTCTTGATGGCTCATTCCGTGCTGATACGCCAATACGATTGCATTTCGTTTCTCTTCCCCTAAAGATTCGAGACAATGTGTTAGCCCAGAATCAGGATTAGATTCAGAAATTTCACTCGCTTCTTCTAATAACTTGTCTGTTTGTTCTTCTCTTAGACGATTTCGCTTTCTGACCTCATCAATAGCCATATTTCTCATAGTTTGACAGAGCCAGGCCCATGGGTAATCTAAAACACACTCTTGGTGGCTATACCAAAGTTTTATATAACCTTCTTGCAAAATGTCAGCTGCAATATGCTCATCTTTGACCACGTTACATATAAGACTAAATAACCTTGAACTGGTTAACTGATAAAGCGCTTCGAAAGCCTCTCGGTCTCGAAGCGCTATCTTGGAGAGCAGTAAACCTATCTGATGTTTATCGTTGCTCACTTTTTCCTCATTGAGTGATTAGGTGCCAAACGTTTTTCACACCATCGCCAGTCGTTTCACCAACTTGGGTGTCTTTAAACCAACGATATAGCGGTTTACCCTCAAAAGTCCACTGATATGTGTCATCCTTGCGTTGTATCACACCAAACCCACCAGTAACCTTGATATTATCAATACCCTTTTGTGTTAAATCCGAGTTTACATAAGCTGGTGGCCACTTAACCTCACAGTCACTGTAGCAAACAGATTGATTTTCTTTATCTTTTTCAAAAGTGTAAAGACTCAAGTTATTGTCATCAACCAAGTATCGACGAGAACCATCATTATAAAGCTTAACCGCAACATCATCGGCACGAGCTAGTGGCCATACACCTTTAACACCAGCCCCATAAATGTCTCCCTCTTTCTTATCTTTAAACCATCTATAAAGCGGCTTACCATTTAGTGCCCATTGCTTACTTCCATCATTACGAGTAACTTGACTAAACTCTGAGTTACTCGAAAGTTGTGAGCTTACTTTATCACTGCTCAATAAAGGTGGCCAAAGGGTTTCGCAATCATCAGTACATACAGATTTTCCAGCCGGGTCTTTGGTAAAGGTATAAAGAGATTTCCCTGCTCCATCTACGTAAATTTCACCGATTGAGGTATCAGTTATATTTGTAGATGCATAAGCCATAGGTGCAAGAATAAGTGTTGATAGAATTAATTTTTTCATTATTTAGTTTCCTTTACTATTGAGTCCAGCCTTCGCGTGTAAAAAATGGCCTGCCTTCTTCACTATTTACAAAATTGATAAAGTCCTGAGTTTGAGGCTCTGCACCCTGTGTTTTTGCCAAGTTCAGATCGCGGTATATCTGTCTCTCAGGTTCGATTTCAACATAATCAACTTTATCTAAATGGTTAAGAGGCCAGTGTATCCACGTTATCCAAGCATCCGCCTTCTGCGATTGAAATGCTTTGAAGCTCGCACCACTGCCTTTGGCATAGGCAATAATTTTACTGCGAAAGTTTTGTACATCAGCCAAAGAACCTTTACGCCCGGCAATATCTTCCCATACTCCTGTACCTGATGTGTTGTACACCCCTAATCCTTCAGTTACCACGATACGCGAAGGGCGATCGAGCAAATCTTGAATGCCAGTAATTTTTTTCGGGTTTCCCTTCGGTACCGCAATGACTGCCCTACGCAGATATACAGGTTGGACATCCTTATCAGTGATAAACGGATAGGTTTCAACAAAAGCGCTCATGGATTGCTCCGACGAACCAAAGATTAAATCAGCATTTTTCTGTGCATCACGAGTCCATTTAGATTCTGGACCAGCAATAACCTCTACAGGTACTCCCGTTTTCTTACTGTATGCTTTCGCTGCATTACGCAGTGCAGTATCAGGACCACCTGGACCATACACATTAATAACCCCATCTTTTGGTTGGTGCTTGATAGTCGAGTCAAGTTTTGGCGATGCAGTAGAAAATGTACTCACAACAGCCAATGTTAAAGCGGCTACTCTAATATGACGCTTCATGTATTCTCCTAGTTTTAAAAGGTTTCATACAAGAGACGTGCTAGGGTGAGTTTTGGATGCATCAAAAATACAACTTTAAAAAAAAATTTACACATCTGCATATATAAATGTAATTGACTAAGGCGTTTTTACCTTTCGTAATGCTTTTGAACAGTATGATAAAACGTTATAATTTGCTTCACCAAAAGTAAAAAGATAACCAATACCATGCCAAAAACTATGTTAACTAAAAACCTTGGGCGTTCTTATCCTTATCTGATAAAATAACTGGTACGCCTTCTATCAGCGGCCAATCAATATTAAGCATCGGGTCTTGCCAATGAATGGAAACTTCTGCGCCCGGGTTATAAAAGTCAGTGCATTTATACACAACTTCGGCAGTCTCGCTCAGTACGTAAAAACCATGTGCAAAACCTTCTGGTATCCATAACTGGCGACGATTCTTGTGTGATAATTTGACACCCACCCAACAGCTGTATGTTGGGGAGTGCTTTCTAATATCTACCGCAACGTCAAAGATTTCTCCACTAACTACTCGCACCAATTTTCCTTGAGCATTCTCACTCTGATAATGTAAGCCGCGAAGACTACCCTGTTTCGATTTGGAATGATTATCTTGTACAAATTGAGTTGATATACCTGAAACTTGCTGTTCAAAAAGCTTATGGTTCCATGTTTCCATAAAAAAACCTCGTTCATCACCAAAAATTGTTGGTTCGATGATTTTTACCTCTGGTAAGTCTGTTGTAATGACAACCATAATTCACCTCTTATTAAATATGCTTTTTAATCCAAGTTCCCAATTGCAAGACTTAACACCAAACACCTGATAGATTTTGTAATTGGCTAAGCACGTATTCTTTGGACGTTCTACATTTGTTAAATAATGAGCTGATGAAACTGGATGTAAGCATGGAATAGAATCAATCCATCGGGCATGTTTAGCTTGGGCAAAAATACTTTGAGCAAACTCGAACCAGCTAACATTAGGTCGACCCGAATAATGATAAATACCCCACTCAACCATGAGTCCTGCATCTATACCCTTGATGATTTGGACCAAAGTCTTAGCTATACACCCTACATAGGTTGGCCCTCCTATCTGATCCGAAACCACGCTAATGTTCAGCTGAGAACGCAAGTTCAGCATGGCGCTAACGAAGTTATTTTCTTGCTGGCTAAAAACCCAACTCGTGCGCAAAATAATATGCTTCGTGCAAGCGTCCATGACTGCACGCTCACCTTTTAACTTTGATGCGCCGTAGATATTCAATGGGTCAACAGTATCAGACTCGCATTTCTCTCCATCTTGTTTCCCATTAAAGACATAGTCGGTTGAAAGATGTATCAAAACCGACCCATACCGCTCAGCTGCTAGTGCTAAGTTATTCGGGCCATCTGAATTCACAGCATAAGCTTGTTCAGGGTTATTTTCGGCTAGTTCTACAGCTGTGTAAGCAGCCGTATTGATAATATAATCTGGAACAAAGGCTTCAACACTGGCGTTGATTTTGTCACTGTCTGTAATATCAAGCTGACTTGAATCCAACGCTAGTAATTCAACTTTGCCTTCTAATTCTTCAACTAAACAACGACCTACCTGTCCACGACATCCGGTAATCATGACTTTTTTCATTGAACTAGCCTTCTAACCAATAAGTGAAACTAAATATTGGCCATAGCCATTGTTAAGCAAAGGTTGCGCAATGTACTCAATATCTTGTGAGCTCAACCAACCATTTCTCCAAGCAATTTCCTCAAGGCACGCGACCTTCACTCCTTGAACGTGCTCAAGAGTCTGAACAAAGGATGATGCCTCATGAAGACTTTCATGCGTCCCTGTATCCAACCATGCAAATCCTCTCCCCAGTAGCTCGACATTGAGTGACTTATCCTCTAAATAACGTTGATTGATCGAAGTGATTTCAAGTTCACCTCGATAAGATCGTTCAACTTCTTTCGCCCATTGAACCACTCGATTATCGTAAAAATATAATCCAGTCACAGCATAATCAGATTTGGGCACTTCTGGCTTTTCTTCTATTGATAATACCCTGTTGCTACTATCAAATTCAATAACGCCGAATCGTTGTGGGTCCTTCACTTTAGACCCAAACACAGTTGCACCTAATGTTTGCTGTGCCGCTCTTTTCAAGACTTCGGAAAATGCATTCCCATAGAAAATATTGTCGCCTAGAACCAAACAAACCGAATCTTCACCGATGAAATCTTCACCGATGGTAAATGCTTGTGCGATTCCTTCTGGGTAAGGCTGAACTTTATAATGTAAGCGAATGCCGAATCGAGAGCCATCACCTAGAAGTCGTTCAAAGCGATTTTGATCTTCAGGACAAACAATCAACAGGATATCCCTTATGCCCGCCAGCATAAGAGTCGATATCGGATAGTAGATCATAGGCTTGTCATAGAGCGGCAGCATTTGCTTGGAGGTGCCGTAGGTTAATGGATATAGGCGAGAACCAGTTCCACCTGCTAGAACTATACCTTTCATTTCGATACCTCTAAGCTATTTAAGTTACTTTCTTCATTTAAAGGGTCGGACTGCAATTGGGTTAGATACCAGTCTAGGGTTTTATTCAAACCTGACTCAAAACTTTCTTTTGGTATCCAGTTCAGCTCTCGCTCTATCTTGGATGCATCAACTACATAGCGCCGATCATGACCTGGCCTATCTTCCACTCGAGTAATAAGATCTTCGTACCTTTGGATACCTACCGGTTTATTAGGTAAACGTTTTTCCAAAAGCAAGCATATTTTTTTCACAACATCAATGTTTGATCGTTGATTACTCCCCCCAATATTGTAAGTTTCTCCCAGATTTCCTTGGGTTAACACCTTGTACAATGCACTTGCATGATCATCCACAAACAGCCAATCTCTTATTTGTTGACCATCGCCATATACTGGCAATTGCAGGCCTTGATAAGCATTGGAAATCATACGGGGAATAAACTTCTCAGAAAATTGACCAGGACCATAGTTATTCGAGCAGTGACTAATTAATGTCGGTAATCCATAGGTTCTTGCCCAAGCACGAACCAGATGGTCTGAACTGGCTTTACTCGCAGAGTAAGGACTACTTGGTACATAACGACATTCTTCAGTAAATGGATTATCTTCAGCGGTAAGATCACCATAGACTTCATCAGTAGAAATATGGTGAAAACGAAAACAAGCCTTCCTTTCCTCTGGTAGTGACAACCAGTAGTGTTTCGCAGCTTCCAATAAATGGTATGTCCCAACAATATTGGTACGAATAAATTTATCAGGAACGTCTATCGAGCGGTCAACATGAGACTCTGCAGCTAAATGCATCACGACATCTGGCTGATGTGTTTTAAAGACTCTATTTAATGCTTCCACATCACAAATATCAACATTCTCAAACGAATATCGACCACTATTATTTGAGTAATTTTCCCATTCTTTATTGGCGGCATAGGTCAGTGAATCGACGTTTATTACATAGTCCTGATGATGAGCTAGAACATAACGAATAACCGCACTACCAATAAACCCAGCTCCACCTGTAATCAGTATTTTCATTTTATTTTCCATTTTGGTTGGTTAAAATACAAAGCCACTCAACTCTGTTGATACATTAAATAAAGCCTTACTGCTCATACAAGGATATGTTCCTAATACGCCACCTCAATAAGGGCCAGCATTTCATCAGGACAAGGGGCAGATCTCTACACATGGAAATCATCCTTGTTTACAGACGATAATTTAGCAATTTTTTGTGGGCTAAATAGGTTATATTCCTGCCTTAAAAACTCCTTGAAACAGGAATATTTTGAAGCTATTTCAGCAATTTTATCTGCATCAGACCATTCTTGAAATGCGGGGATAATATTTTTATGTGTACGGCTAGCGATATGGCAATAGTGAATAAAATTAACCAGAAAAGCCTGATAGAAATTATCTTTTTTATCAACATACAACTCGTAATTACAGAAAAAGACTTCGACAAGATCGACATAGAATGCTTTTTTGGTTTGGCGTGCTTGACCTAACAAAGAAACGACAAACGGGAAATCGTAGTAGATATCACCACAAGCTCTCATCCTATCGATGAAAATAAGTTTATTATTATCGTCAACAATCATGTTGCGAAAATGCAAATCGCCATGAATCTGAGAAAAGTACCCATAACAGTGATTATTCTTAATGACTGTCGCTCCGCGCTGATGACAAATATTAGCGTAGTCGGGAAATAAAATGGGTGAATGCCAATGAATTTCACCAAGATAATGTGCCAACTGTGCGATTGACTTGAATGCACCTTTTTGCTCCGAGAAAACTTGCTTCTCAAGAGTCATTCCAGAAACAAATGAGTACTGAACTTCTTTTTCCAACTGATTAGCTTTTACGTGATAAGGAAAACTATTAAATAGGCGACACAGTCGGTTACTTTCAACAGAAGAGCTGCAATGCTTTATGACAGTTCCATTAGAAACAAACTCTAGACTCATCTCACCGACTAAGGGGTTTTCAATCTCTTCATCAACCAACATACGCTGAATTAGCTGTACCTGATAGTGATGGTATTGAGTAAAATCTGAGACTAATTGATGTGTTTGGTCACCTGCTTCAATACTGAAGCTTCGATTGTAAGGAGAGATAACATCATAATACTTGCCTCTACCAAACTTGAATTCACCGTCAGTTATATGATTTGAAAATGAAGGAATCTCAACTGCAGTAAATGACAAATTTATCGCATCTAACGTTTGTCGAAAATCAGTGGAAATCTTTGATTTATATAAGGCTATTGGATGGACTCGACAATCCAATTTGGCGTTCTTAATATACTGGCTTAGGTACCTAGCAACCGCAGCAAGTGATGCGCCAGAGTCCACAAAGTCAATCAATAGAATTTGGTCAATATCTTTCAATCTATGAACAGGAACAAAATTTTTGAAGTGCTCATCCAGTGAGAGCATATGCTGCTTATTAAGCGGTGATCTAAGTAACTCATGGTTTTCCCCAGGGTAATTATGTCTAAAGCCACTAAGAGGTAAATGGATAACCTTTTCTTTGCCACAATAACACTCTATTAATGACATCAAGGGTATCGGTGTTCTACCTACACCAACAAATAACGTATTAATATTTTCCACCTGATCCAATATGGAAAATAGCATTTTCTTAAGGTGATGATATTCATTATTGCCAAGAATAAGGCAAGGGGATACATCGATATTCATATCAATTCACTACTTTAGTTAATAAAATCAATTTCAATCTAACGACGGGAAGAAACAGCTGAAAATTAATTAAGTATTTCGGTATTGAGTATTCTTCTGCACCTGACTTTGACACAGCCTTGAATAGAGCCCACTATTGCTGATAAGTTGTTTATGTGTGCCTTGTTCGACGATTTCTCCTTTATCAAATACAAGAATTCTATCCATTGACTGAATAGTTGAAAGGCGATGTGCAACAATTAATGTTGTACGCCCCTCCATCAATTTTTCCATAGATTGCTGAATATGCATTTCACTCTCGCTATCTAAGCTAGAAGTCGCTTCATCCAAGATCAAAATAGGAGCATCAAGAAGAAATGCTCGAGCAATTGCTACCCGCTGCCTTTCACCTCCTGATAGCTTAACTCCTCTTTCTCCGACCAAGGTTGAATATCCATCAGGTAAGCTACAAATCCGCTGATGAATTCCAGCAAACTCTGCTGCAGCTTGTACCGATTCTTGTGAAGCTTCAGGCTTAGAATACGCAATATTCTCTGCCAATGTTCGATGAAACAATATAGGTTCTTGTGGAACCAGAGCTATTTGGCTCCGGAGTGACTGTAAGTCTAGTGTATTGATATCATTACCATCAAGCATAATGCACCCACTGTTGACTTGATAAAGCCTTTGTATGAGCTTAATAAAAGTTGACTTTCCAGATCCTGAGTAACCGACAAGGCCAACACGTTCACCAGCTTTGATATGAAGATTAAGGTTTCGAAATAATAAGGCCGTAGGTTCCTTCAGGTATCCAAAGTTAACCCGCTTAAAAACAATGTCTCCTTGGCAATGAATGACCTGAGACCCCTCACTTAGCTGCCCACTTTCAATCGGTAAGTTAGAAAACTCAACCATAGCTTCTAGCTCGCTCACCGCTCGCTGTAAATGACGAATATTGCTCCCGACTCGACGTAAATATCCTTGCAACATAAATAAAGTAGTAATGAGAAACGTAATGTCTGTCATGCTGAGTGCACCACTAGCAGACAACCAGATAAGCAAACCAAATATAGTTGTTTGTAGAAGCAAGAGAAGACCTTCTTGTACACCACCATTAATATTGCTTCGACGCCAAGACTCAAATGTCAATCTTTTCCATGATTCCATCGCTGTACTTAAACGCTGCTCTTCCCTTTGCTCAGCCGCAAACGCTTTAACTACTGAGTTGCAAGAAAGGGAATCAGATAGAACACCAGATAACCGACTGTCTGAGGCATTACCAACTTTGGCCACTGGAGCAACATAAGCAATGGTTAATAAGGCAGTAACACAACAAAATAGCAAAGCAATAACGCCAAGTGCTGTTCCTACTATAGGCCAATGCAACCATACCGTTACTGTACTTCCAACCAACATGACAACTATTGGTATTAAGCCAACGAAAACAGTGTCATTAAGTGATACTAATGCCCACATACCACGGGTAATCTTCCTCACCGTCGTACCAGAGAAGCCACTCGCATGCCAATCTGAAGTAAATGCTTGTACTCGCTGAAAAGCTCCCCTACCAAGCTCATCCATCATTAGAAGTGTATATCTAGCTAAATTTATACTTAAACGTTGACGTAATATAATTCCCAACAGGCCAACAACAGTAATCAGTATGAATGCCTCATATACTGAACCGTCAGATAATAATTCTTTGGTAAAATTTGCTGCCATTAGAGGCATCAGAATATCACTAAAGGAAGATAAAATTGCTAATGATACTAGAAATAACGTATGTTTAGGCTTCGTACACCAGTGATAAAAAACAAAGAGTATAACCTCTTTATAACTTGTATCAATTTTATTCATGAATACATCTCATGTATATCAGTTAAGGTTAAATTCCATTTAGTGAAAATTAATTACATAGAATTAGATAGAGAAATAAATAATTTAATATTATCTCTGAGTTTTAAACCAAAGGTCTCCCTTAGATTTCAATTTAGCATAAAAACTATAAAGTGGCCCTAAGCAGTTAGATATGCTTTTTAAGAATATGTACCAATATATTTTTTTATTTTCATTAACATAGAAATATTCTTCAATTGTAGATTTATGAATTAAAAATATATAAGCCAATCCAGTGGTAAAAAATAAAAATAATGCAAAAGGCATTTTGAGTACCACAGTCGCAAGAATGATAGAGGCTGATAAAATAGTTCCTAATAGCCAAAGTAATATCCTAAACAATCTCTTAACAAAGATGAGTTTGAAATTCTCTTCTTGGGGCTCATGGTGCAAATATGCCATAAAGATAGATGAGAGGTCACCAGAAAACCAACGAGCAGATTGACGAGTCGCATTTTTTCTTCCCAATGCTATCGAGCAGGTATCAAAATAAGGCACCGGTTTTGCGTACACTCTATTAACGACAGCTTGATAACCATAATGTAGATCTTCTGTTACCGTCTCAGTTGAAAACGGATGTCTTTCTAAATAGTCTTTACGAATAAATAACCCATGGCCTATACAATAGGACAAGCATATCGATTTCTTCGCATTATAGTTTTTAACTAACGACGGCAACTCATAACTTAACATCCATCGAGTTTGGAAAATAGCAGCCGCTTTTGAAAACATATTTAATTGTTCAAAGTTAGACGAGTACATTGGTGGCATCTGGTATATTCTACATTTTTCATCATCGTTATAAATGTAGTAAAATGCGCGAAAGTCTGGTCGAGAATCAGCATCGAATATTGCGTAATATGAATTAGACTCTTCTAAACTAGAATTATTACTTTGTTCAATAAAATAGTTTATTTGACTAGCTTTATTCCCAGTTTTATAAGGGTAATTGACTAACTGTATTTGCTGTGAGACAAAAGGTAGTATAGCTTGATAGGTTTTGTTGTTTTCTATGCTATTTTCCTTATCTGTTGTAATTAAAACAAGTTTCATATCAGGATAATTAACAATAAATTTTTCAAAGTGTTTTATTGTCTCAATAATGATAGATGATTCATCAAGAACAGGAATTAATAATGTGAATTTACTTCCATTTAATATGGAGTTTTTATATGTTTCTTGTTTTGATAAAAACTCTAAACTTTTTTTTATGTTTAAATACTGTCTTACAACCAGAAATAAAAAAAACATAGTAGCTATATAAATAATAATCTCTAACATATTAGGCCTTCAGACATGTATTTACAAAGTCATCAAAAGAAAAGTATCCATACTTGGTATTTTCTATTCTATTTGACCATTTCTTTATAAGATTATATTTATCATAAGTACTCAGGGTCGCATCGATTTCAATCCATGGGATATCTACTACTGAAGAAAATAATGCTTTGTACGCGTCTCTTGTATCTTCAAGAAATTGCTGGTTTCTCCAGAACTCTGGGAGCCCCTTTGATATCTTCTTCTCAATTTTTTCCCCCTGCCTTTTAACCGAATCCTCACTAGATATGTTTAGATAAACAATACCTTTAGGAACTTCTAGCCGACCCTGCTCAACCTCATTTCTGTACATTTCTACTGTTTTTTCGAATATGGTAATATTTTTATGTTTTTCATACGCATAGGCGTAGCAAAAATGAGTCAAGTAGGAACGATCAAAAAAGAGTGAATCAGACTTGTGCATTCTTTCTTGTTCTTTACCAATAAACCATCGATTAATTGACATTGCTTCCTCAAAAGAAAAAGCATTTCCAGGAAATTGGCTGCGGTGTAAGACTTTCCCAATTTCATAAGTTACTTTGTCACCGGAAGCTTCCATTTCTTTAATCAATAAGCTTTTCCCTGCGCATGGCAAGCCTTCAATAAATATCATTGATATTTCTCCCCAAAGAGCTGCTTTGACAACTCAATTTCTTTCTTAGAGTCAATACCAAGACTTTTAAAGGTTGAATGACAGAAATGAAAAATAAAGCTATCTAGAGCAAGGCCTATATCAAATCCGCACTGAATTGCTCGGTAACAAAAGTCATCATCCGTGTGATATCCGGATTCAAATGTTTCATCTAACAATCCCACCTTTTCAAGCACTTCTCGCTTCATCAAAATACAATGGCCATAAGCCATTGAAATTGGAGTGCGTGCCCCCTTATTCTCTCTATATAAGGCATCACTAAAACTTTGGATATCATCTTTGTTTGGATCAAAAGCAACTAATAATGAGTTGTCTTTATTCTCACAGTCATTCGGGTCTAAGTTAGAAAGAGGGGTAACTATGTCATAATACTCAAGATGTGATTTGAGCTTGGAAAGTAAGCCATTGGGCATAATAACGTCATTATTACTAAATAAGACGTATTCGCTAGTGCAAATCGAAAGCCCCTGATTCATTGCTTTGGTGTATCCTAGATTCTTTCGATTTGTTATCACCTCTGCACCAATGCTATTTATATATTTTTGGGTCTCTGTATCACTTCCATTGTCAATGATAATTAATCTATATGGTATCTGTCTCGACAATGAATTGATAAAGAGCTTGGTTTTCTCAAACTGATTAAATACTGGAACAACTATATCAATACTCATTTTAAACCCCGTTTTACCGTAAGAAGCATACAATCATGAATAGCAATATAAGTACTCTTAATGATTGTAAATCAGATAGTTAGATAAGGAATAAATTGAAGACTATAGTAATAATTGTGTGGCTTGTATCAGGTAAAACCCTGAATTATTGGCAAAAGTAACAAAAGATAGACACTATGCAGATCTTAAGTAGACAGAAAGAAAGTAAATAATTAACAAAAAATGATAATTATCTTTAATTTCAGCTGGTTATACATATAAATCCTTTACAATCGGACTCATAGTGGCAGTCCCCATCAGATATCAGTTAACATAGTTCTTGGCATGATATTGATTATCTTTTTACTTTTGTCGAAGCAAATTATAACGTTTTTACACACCGTAAAAATGCATCCCGAAAGATCTACACGCTCTAACATTAATGATAATCAGGCTATTATTAATTAGTATCAATAAATTATCGGTTGATGGGTGTTAAACTCGGTTTCCGAGCGCTTTATGAAGTAATTTTGAGTTGATACCAGTAAACTCATGACAATAAAAGGATCATCATGCTTCTTCAAAAAGACACCTGCTGGGTTATTTTAGCTGGCGGGCAAGGTAAACGTATGGGTAAGCAAGATAAAGGTCTTGTCATGCTAAACGGCCAACCACTTATAGGACACGTCTTTGAGCGACTATCAGCTCAAGCCCAAGATATATCGATTAGCGCTAATCAAAATCACGAATTTTATGCGCAGTTTGCTAATGTCATAAAAGACCATTTTAAAGATTTCCCCGGCCCAATGGGGGGAGTTCATGCCGCTTTATGTACATCAGACAAAAATTGGGTTGGGTTTGTCCCTTGTGACTGCCCTCAATTAACAACAAAGTTAGTTGAACGCTTTTGTTCAGCTGTAACGGAAAAATCAGAAATATTAGTTGCTCACGATGGTCAATCCGCACAACCTGTATTCTCCCTCTATCATAAAAAAGTACTGCCTAGATTAGTTTCATATTTAGAACGCGGGGAGAGAAGAATGGCAGGTTTTTATCAAGAATGCACCACTCACTTTGTAGACTTCAGTGATACACCAGACTGCTTTATTAACCTAAATACACCAAGCGAACTAACTCACTTTACGACTAATGGTTCATCAGTTGAATAGGTCTGTTATTTGGGCACTAATAATACAAATGGGCTATAGGGTTTAAGCAGACTTTAACAGCAGGTGACAATTAGCTCCCATAAGTGCAAAATACTCCTTATTATGAGTGAATTATTACCGCTCTACAGACAGCAGAGATACTTATGACACGTACAATCGAATACACATACAAAGGTAAAAACAAAACACTGACGTTTTCTTATCAGCAATATCACAACATTCATGAAGCCGTTGCACAAGCAGAAGGCATCGATATCTCTGACTATCTAAAAATGGAACAACAAATTGAAGCCGTATCAGATACAAAGGCTGTACGAAACTTTCGAGATAACCATTTTAGAAAGTTAGGTTTTGATAAAATAACTCTTGCTCAAAAAGAAAATCGCGGTATTGGTTCTAAGAGCGAATAAAATAGTTTATGGGTTATTGTAGTGTCATAGTGAATTTAGCCACCTGATTAGAGGTGTTAAGAAGCACCTTGCAATAACTCCTAACATTTACTTAATTTTAGCATTCCTTATGGAACATAATAGGGCCAAGTTTAAAATACCTATAACTAGAATTTCTAAACATCACCTTAGTTGCTTATCGTTTAACCATTCAAAATATACTTTATCTAGCCCTATTATTAGCTAAAAGCGCCGACACTTATAAACAAAAATACACAATGCACCTAGGCTAGAATAATCAGCTTCAATTAAAAATATCTATAAAGCTAAATATTGGCAAGTAATCTAATATCATAAAAAACAAAAAAACACATTATAATTCATTAAAATTCAATAACATAAGAATTATGGTATCTTTTGAATCTTAATGAATTAATAAATCAAGCAATAATTCACAATTAATTGATAAGTTCATTAATATTTCATTTGTGTTTTTTTAGAGCGACGATAACATCCGCACCAGTTTTACACAGGTGAGATTCATAAACATTATGCGTTCTATTACAAGATTCTATCCACTATCAAGTATATTGCTTGTTATACCTGCTCTAAGTTTTGCAGAAAATACTGATAACAACACTAACGATAGTAATATTAATTATTATATTGGTGTTGAAGGTGGTTATCAGGTTTCATCTGATAATAACTATGCTCAAAGCGACCCACACAGTGCCATTGGAGGCATCTATGGAGGTATTAACCTAACAGACACTCTAAGTTGGGATTTGGGTTATCAATATTTAGGCCAAATGGATAGTGCTTATAATTCAATCACTGTGGATACTTCTTTTCTACGTACAGGCCTGCGCTATTCCTACCCAGTTTATAAGCAGTTATCTGTGTACGGATACGCTGGAGCCGCTTATTGGTCACTTGACAAATCATCTATTCATACCAATGTCAGTGATGATGGATTCTCTCCTATTTACAAGTTTGGTGTCACCACTCCCGTAGCCAAAAACTTATATCTAGATATTGGTTATCAATATGTTGATAGTATTGGTAGTCAGAGCACTGGTAAATTTGATAGTCATGGTGCTCTTGTCGGACTGACTTACCATTTTGGTCGCGCTGACGAACCTCAAATAATAATTCCCACGCCTATAAAAACTCATGAAGAAGAATGTGAGCCAGAAATTGTAGAACCTCGCACGATTTATCACTTCTCGACTCAGCTTTCGAAAGAAATGAAAACGTTTGGGATAGATCAAGCAGAGTTGTCTCTTCAACAAAAGGAAATTCAGCATATTGCTCTGCTACTTGCTGACAACCCTACATCCAAGGTGAAAGTAATAGGCCACACAGATTCTTCGGGTTCTGAAGCCTACAACCAAAAGCTTTCTGAAAAACGAGCAGAATATATCGCAACGAAACTCGAACATAACGGTGTAGAAAAAGAGCGCATTATAGTACAAGGATATGGAGAAATGGCGCCTATTGCGAGCAACGAAACCATTGAAGGTCGAGCTTTAAACCGACGTGTTGATATCACTGTTTTTGTTTCAGAGTAATTAGGAGCCCAAAATGAACAAAGTAAAACACACTATACAACTGACCACTTTAGCAGCAACAATGATACTACTGGTGGGTTGCGGCTCCGGAGGCGCTTTCGAAGGTGAAACCGCGAGCTCTAATAACCAAAATACGGGAGGCTCTAATCAAGTTACCGTGAATCCAGAAGCTCGAGTCTATGAACTCACCATTAAGACAGGAAATAGAGAAATTTATTCTTCTCTTCAATATCAAGTTTCTGGTAAATACGACGATGGCAGTGAGCAAGATATTACTAGTCTGGTCAAGTTTGAAGTCACAAATAACATAGTATCGTTTGATGATGAAGGTGTTGCATTACCTAATACACTAGGCACAACTGAAGTCACTGCAACTCTTAATGGTGTGACAAGTGCACCGGTAACTCTTGATGTCGTACCAACTTTGGTATGTGGGCATACTACAGGGAAGCTTCTCGACAAGAACCCCGGTGGTGGTGTTGATGACGACAGCAGAAGTTCTGCATCAGGTGAATGTTTGAAGATAAGAGAAGTGTTAGATTCCACTGACCTAAAACGTAAGTGGTTTACAAGCACTCCCTCATTGGAATTTATGCATCAACTAGGTTATGGAATTGAGGACTTTCCAACTAACTCAGGCGATAGCTATGCACAAAGTGAACGTGAGGTTAGTATAAATGGAACCGATTTTGCTGCATTTCGTCAAGATGGTGATGGTGCTACACCACCCTCACAGACAAATTCTACCACTATTGATGCAGGAAAAGACGGACAAGCATACCGTTGGTGTCAAAAACTAAATGAAATAGAATTTGCCGGTAAAGTTGGTTGGCATATACCGACTTGGACAGAACTTGATCATATGAACAAGTACAATGCTGCTTCAGGTTCTATGTTTATACGTTTCGGTTGGCCAGTAAATCGTTCATATCAATCTTGGCAATCATTTAGTAACCAGTTTGAAACAGTTAAACTACTCGACCCTTCACTTTTTCCACTGCAAAAAGCTACAGCTGACGAAGCTAAATATGTTTCTTGCGTAGTCGACTTATAATCACCAACCGAATGTAAATTACAATTTTCATTTAAATACTTAATAAGAGCTTACCTTGGCAAGCTCTTTTTTACTTGATATTGAGAAATGCTGCGCCACGCACCCCGCCGGAATCTCCATGTTGAGCTTTAATAATTCTTGGACACTTAGCAACAGAAAGCAGATATTTTGGGATACGTTTAGGCATCTCTTCATAAATTACCTCAAAATTTGAAAGTCCACCACCTAAGACCACAGTATGAGGATCATTAATGGTAAAAATATTGGCTAAACAAATTGCCAACAATTCCATAAAGCGATCGACATGCTCTACTGCTTTGAACTCTTCACTCTGATATGCACTAATGATATCTGTAGCCTTTTTTACTTCTCCATAATAGTGCTGATAAAGCAATTCAAAGCCGCGACCTGAAAGGTAATTATCTAGGCAGCCGCTTTTACCACATCCACAACTTAGCAGAGGTGCGTTCTCTCCGAGATAAAGCCAAGCATCAAGCGGCAATCGCATATGCCCAACCTCTCCAGCAACATGGTTTCGACCAGAGAAGATCTTGCCGTCGTAAACAATACCACCGCCAAATCCGGTACCAAGAATCAATCCAAGTACGGATTCTTCTTCTGCAAGACTTTTATCCCATGCTTCAGATAAGGCAAAACAATTCGCATCATTTTCAATTCTAACTCGACGGCCAATACTCGCTTCCAAATCTGCACGTAAAGGTTTATCTTTTGCAGCAGGAATATTTACTGTTAATAACGTCTGAACCTCAGCATTTTCCATTCCAGGTAGTCCAAGCCCTATACTTCCTTGACATCCAAATTGTTTGTCATATTTTCCCACCAATTCGGTAATAGTCCTGACTAGCAAGCTGTAATCATCCGTTGGCGTCGGAACTCGTTCAGTCGCTACGCGTTCCAGTTGATTATTAAAGGCGCCAAATTCAATCTTTGTTCCTCCAACATCAAAACCGTAATACATTAACTTCTCCTAACACTTAGACAAAACATTGTAATTTCCTCATTATCTACATCAATAGACCTGCAATCCGTGACACCACACCTATTTGTACACCGTCCAAGTCTGATTGATTAGAGTATCACCACAAATAAGCTTGAACTGTTCCACTTTGTAGCCAAGAACAACCTATGCTAGGTTGCCGCGGTTAAGATAGTCGTGTAATTTTGGCCTTTGAAGATCTGATTTACTCTGGCTTTTACTCATCAGGTAAGTCTCTTTAAATACATCAAACCATAATGCCAAAGTTTGTGCCGCCAATTCCTCACCCAACTGACTAAACACTATGCTCGCAACTTCTGCTGTTGCGAGGTGCTGAGTGTTATTACTACGCCTCATAGCATACTGTGAAAGAGATTGTGGTGAAATTGAAAGTACCGGTAAACTATCTAGATAAGGGGATTGTCTTAACATTCGTCTCGCTTCTCTCCAACTTCCATCCAAAAAGATCAATAATGGTTTTTTACCATTATTAAGCCATGTGCAATTTAAATCCAATACACGAAATTTAGACTCGACGTTATCTTTTGGAAAAACCACAATCGGCTGGTACTGTGGCTTGTTCAAAAGCTCCAACATTTGCTTGTCTGGATTAGTACGACTCCACTGATACGCATACCCTTCCCTTATCGTATCTAGAATTAAACGCCCTGTGTTACTGGGTTTAAACACTTCGTTACTCGAAAATAGTAGTATGATTGCAATATCTGAATCAACTTCAGGTTGATATGGGCATAGGCAGAGGTTTTGTTCAACTTGACAAAATAGACACCGATTAACTTTACTGCCCCTAGCTTTAAAGGATCGAGTTGAACATAATAAGCGCTGTTTATACAAGCGATGATACGCGTGGATTCTCATTGATATTGGTGGATAATGATGAAAAGGCACAAGTTTACACTGTGATAGACATGTTGCAAACGCAAGACTGGAGGAAAATTACTCTATGAATAATTTAGATATCATTCGGCTGAGTATATTTATTGCCGTTTTATTGGCATGTGCATTATGGGAATGGACGATGCCGAAAAGGCAACTTAGCCAAAGCAAGAGCTTTCGTTGGGTAAACAACCTTGGTTTGGTCTCATTTAACTCAATATGCCTTAGCTTATTCATGCCAATCCTCGCCTTTGAAGCTGCACATATTGCGCAACAAAATCACTTTGGGTTATTGAATTTTATTCAATTGCCAAAACTTGCTGAGTTTATCCTATGCATCCTACTCCTTGATTTTGTAATCTATGTTCAACATATTGCCTTTCACAAAATACCGTGGCTTTGGAGGTTACATAGAATGCATCATAGCGATCAAGACATTGATGTCACCACAGGAACTCGATTTCATCCCATTGAAATTATGATTTCAATGGGTATAAAGATTGCTGCCGTTATGTCATTGGGTATCTCCCCCATTGCAGTGGTTGTTTTTGAAATCTTACTCAATGCAAGCGCCATGTTTAATCACAGCAATGCTCGCTTACCGTTAAGATTCGACTCATTGATACGTAAAGTCATTGTCACACCTGATATGCATCGAGTACATCACTCTAAAACGCCGCGAGAAACACACTCGAATTTTGGCTTCTTTTTGTCCATTTGGGATAGGTGTTTTAACACTTACATCGCTCAACCAGAATTTGGGCATCAGGATATAAAAATTGGCATCCCATTGTTTCAAACAGAAAGTGAACAAAGAATTGATAGGATGATCACTCAACCGTTTAGGAATAAATAATAATTGATACCATGGATAGGCTGATACGACAGGTACAAGTAGTACTTTTAATCCTCATCATCACTGGATGCTCTTCTCCCACTGAAAATCAATTTGTAGGAGAGGAAGAGCTAAGTACTAATACATTAGTTTCGCCAAGTACTAATGAACTCAAACACAAATTGCTAAGTTTCTACCGTGATTGGAAAGGTGTTCCATACCGATTGGGAGGCAGTAATCAATACGGGGTTGATTGCTCAGCTTTTGTGCAGCTGGTATATCTCGGTGTCCTTAATATACGTTTACCCCGAACCACCAGCTTACAAGTAAAACTAGGATATCAAGTTAATTATCAGAACGCCCAAATAGGAGACTTAGTGTTTTTCAAAACGTCTCCTTCTGTAAGACATGTAGGCATTTATATTGGAGATAAACAGTTTGCAAACGCTTCAACATCAGAAGGTGTGGTCATTTCTAGGTTAGATAATCCGTACTGGGCTTCAAAATTTTGGCACTTTAGACGGGTTACTCTCCCGTCTGATTTGGACTGACTTTAATCGTATTTTGCAACTGCGGAATCAAATAAGTTTTTGAGAAGAGCAATCAATTCATCGAGAAAAGTAATCTGTCCGTTTGTTGCAGGTTTTGACCAAACTCCAGCAAGAACTTCACCCAAATCTTCAACAACAGCATCTACTTCTTTTAACAACTGAAAACGAACAGTGGAATGTAGCTCTGGATTTTGCTCAAAAATGGTCATGATATTACTCGCCACCATATCGGTAACAACATCTTCAACACTCTCAGATCCTACATCACCATCATCTGATGAAAATATGTCGAGATTAAAAGCCAAGTGCTCAATAAGTGCAAGATAGCCATCGGTTTCAACTACCACTGTCGTTCTCCATTCGTTTTTATGTTTACGAGTCACTATCTAATACTAAGACATATGATTGATTTTTCACAACCCAACTCGATTCAGATACATGTATAAATTCTAAAATTTATACATGTCCCATAAGACTATACTTTACAACACATCAAGACCAGCTCGGCGGCTCCTACATTGTTAGATCATTTCGCCCAATAATCGTGAATTGGCTACCCACAAGCATGATGAAGATCACATAAAAGTTATTTTATCGAAAAGCTCAGCTAAACGATTGAATTTTTTGCTGTCTGATTAAGAATTGAGTAATGCCTTAATCTACAATATCAATATTGAACTCCTCATAAGTATGGAACAAAATATGTGGCAAGCCATTGCTGATCAATTGTCTGAAACCCTTATGTTTTCTTTTGATATTATCGAAAAAAATGTTATCACTGGAGGTGACATAAACCATTGTTATATGATAAATGACGGTGAGCAGCGCTATTTTGTTAAAATAAACCAACGAGACTTTTACTCTAAATTTGAAATTGAAGCAGAAAATATTAACATTCTGAGACAGAGTTCTAGTGTGTCAGTTCCTGAACATATCCTTACAGGAAAAACTAAAGACCACGCATTTCTTATTCTTAATTATTTCCCAATCAAGCCTCTTGATGCCCCCCCAAATAGCTACGAATTTGGTCAACAACTTGCCATATTACACCAATGGGGCGAACAAAAAGAATATGGTTTCGATCAAGACAATTATATTGGTTCGACTTTGCAGCCTAACAAATGGGATAGAAGGTGGGGACGATTTTTTGCTGAGCAACGCATAGGTTGGCAACTACAACTTATGAAAGAAAAAGGCATAACCTTGGTCGATATTGGTGACTTTACTCACCTAATCCAAGATAAACTGGCTCATCATCAACCTCAAGCATCTCTATTACATGGTGATCTTTGGTATGGAAACGTTGCTAACTCAGTTTTTGGGCCAATATGTTACGACCCTGCATCATATTGGGGGGATAGAGAATGCGATCTTGCGATGGCAGAGCTATTTGGTAGATTTCTGCCTGAGTTTTACCAAGGATATGAAAACGCATTCCCACTCGACGCTGGCTATCATCAGCGCAAAGATATATATAATCTTTACCATTTACTAAACCATTACAATCAGTTTGGTGGTGCTTACTTGGATCAATGTGAGACTGCAATTAATAATATCCTGACATATTAGTTTAACAAACTACTCAGACTTGACTAAAAATAACCTAACTATCAATAGCTCTTATTTTTAAACTGTAATTACCTTTATTTGTGTATGGTAAACCTAACAAAAAACTCTTTTACATTACTGAAGACCTCTGACGTGTCAATCTGTATGGCGACTCAAATTTAACTACTCTGGGAACATTTATTCGTAGCACCCGCCACTGAAAACATTAATTAACCACCATGTTTTAGTGGTAGATTGCATCACAATTAATTATTATCCAAGATTACAACCTTATGACTGCCCAGCCATACACATTTCATCAGTATCATCTCTACCGCTGATTTCTTTATCTGGCTTAGCACAAACCACGTGACCAATACTTTTGGAGTTAAAGTGCACCTCTACAGACAAGAAGTAATCAAGCTAGTCAAACTCTCAACACCTGTATTAATTGCATCTGTAGCGCAAACGGGAATGGGTTTTGTTGATACTGTAATGGCAGGTGGTGTAAGTGCAATTGATATGGCGGCTGTATCGATTGCATCCAGTATTTGGTTGCCTTCTATATTATTTGGAGTCGGGTTACTGATGGTCCTAATTCCAGTCGTTGCCCAACTCAACGGATCTGGTAGACAAGTAAAAATTCCGTTTGAAGTTCAACAAGGTGCTGCAATGGCCTTGCTAATTTCTATTCCAATCATTGCTATCTTACTGCAAACACCGACAATAATGGAATGGATGAATGTAGAGACATTAATGGCCGATAAAACAGCAGGTTACATGTATGCTGTTGTTTACGCTGTTCCAGCCTTCTTACTTTTCCAAACTTTACGCAGTTTCACCGATGGTATGTCCTTAACACAACCCGCCATGGTCATTGGCTTTATTGGGTTAGTATTCAACATCCTGCTTAATTGGATATTTGTATATGGCAAATTTGGTGCGCCTGCTCTTGGGGGAGTCGGTTGTGGTGTTGCAACGGCAATTGTATATTGGCTAATGTTCATTTTACTCCTGATTTACGTTGTCACCTCTAAAAGAGTGGCTAATATTAACTTGTTTGGACATTTTCATCGCCCTCACCTTCATTCACTAGTACGATTATTCAAGCTAGGTTTCCCTGTTGCTGCTGCACTCTTTTTTGAAGTCACTTTATTTGCCGTTGTCTCAATACTCATTGCTCCACTTGGTTCACTGATAGTTGCTGCTCATCAAGTAACCATGAATTTTTCTTCATTGATTTTTATGCTCCCAATGAGTATCGGTGTTGCCACTAGTATCCGCATTGGCCATAGTTTGGGCGAAGGTAATGTTCGAGGAGCCACTATTGCCTCACATGTTGCTATCGGCATATCTGTTGCTTTAGCTCTAGTAACAGCTCTATTTACAGTATCATTTAGAGAATTCATCGCTCTACTTTATACAGACAACCGTGCTGTTATAAGCATTGCGAAGCAACTGCTATTATTTGCTGCTTTATATCAAGTAACAGATGCCATCCAAGTGGTCGCCGCAGGTGCATTGCGCGGATACAAAGATATGGCGGCGATCTTCAACCGTACCTTTATAGCCTATTGGGTATTAGGGCTACCAATAGGCTATGTTCTGGCGATGACAGATTGGCTTTGTGAACCAATGGGAGCCAAGGGGTTTTGGATTGGCTTTATCATTGGGCTATCCTCGGCGGCATTAATGCTTGGGATTCGCCTTCAATGGATGCATAAACAACCGGACAAAACTCAACTAAATTTTGCGAATAAATAGCAGAACTAAATTCAACTTTATTAAATTTTGCTAAGATCTATCATTAAGCCGTTGGAAAGTTGAGTTAATTTTAAAATTATGCGAATTCAGCTAATTTGTCTTTCTATAACTATGCTCACATCTTGTAATTTCAATAGAAATCACATTGAGCAAACTCTACAAACATATTTATCTCGAATTGCCAATGTACAAGAACGTTCAACTTTTGTTCTACCCGATGACCAAAGTATCACTTTACCCAGTAAACAGGCGCTTTTTATAGATATTCCCAGAGTAAGCATTAGCCTGATTGATAGCTATGAATTGAGAAAATGTGGCCTGTTTTCCCTTATTGCTGAACGCAACTCTATATTAGGAAAAGTTCAGGACCAATTTCGTAACTATGATTACCAAATCAAGCTCAATTATGGTCTTAATGGTTGTATACAAAGCCCAAACCTGTCTGAATCATTAAGATCTCAACTCATTGAGATCCAAGCAGAGAAACTTTCACAACTGCCTAATCATTTCTCAAACCTTCTCTTTAGCAGTGATGCGATGAGAAGGCAGCTACAGTCATCTCATGAGCTGTCTATTCAAGGTCCAAAAGAAAGTTCTATTATTCTAGAGGCGATCAAACAAATCGATAGTGCGTTTTCTGTTAGCAATAACCAAAAATCCTTAGTAGTTTTATCTCCGCTGACACCCTACCAAGAAGTGTTAGATAAACAACCTATATTAGGTATGCTCAGCTATACAATGCTTAATACTAGTTTAAAGTTGCAAATAGTAACGAAACAGCTTAGAGAGCACGACGATGTCATATTGTGCAAAAGCAATAGGGACAGAACTCAATTTAATTATCTACGCAATGTATTTAACGAGTTTTTCATCGGGAAAATACAACCTTATATGGCCAAAGTAGATAGTGTCTATAATGACTTAAACCCCTATTTAGACTTCACCAATACAGGCCACCCTAAATACCACTACCCAATAAGGGAATATCACCGAGTGTTTAGAAAAGCCATCCTAGATCACGTAAAATATTGGCAAGATCTCTTTAAACGCTGTGGAACAAGCCCTATTCAATAACATGGTCTACCTTTTCTCGTAAAAATCGGGCAAATTTAGGAATACCAGTATGCGTATAGCCATTATACCTAAAAGTAATCGTACTACCGAGTTGTGGTGGTCTCTTCCTGAGTTGCTCAGTCAACCCACTTCCTATATAGAATTGACTGCCAGACTCTGTCTGAACTAATAAAGATCCTACCATGCCCTCTAGTTGCCCTTTACCAGCTTTGTAACCCACAACTTTAGCCTCAGCATCATGGTGCTTCTTCATTTTAAGTAATTGCTCTCCTCTCCCATGGTGGTAGTCACCGTAAAGCTTCCTCAACATCACACCTTCGCCTTTAGATTTATCAATTTGGTCAAAGTATGAAGTGAGTTCTTGTTCAGAAGAGATAGACGTATGCTCAATAAATTTAATATGCTCAACTTGGAGTGAATCAACCAACTGAACAATGTGTGCGTAACGTTGGGGGTAGCTACCAGGTGCCAATGGCATATCAAACAACATAAAGTGTATTTTCGACCAAGATGCTTCTATCGGCGTTTTATCTAGCACAGTGGTTTGCACTAGATGAAAATTACCTCTACCAGCCCATAGCTCGCCTTCCAAAGGATAATTAGGTAACTTTTTTATAAACCAAACTGGTGCATATATTTTTCGGCCACTTCGAGTCATGAGCTTGTTTCCGTCCCATATCGCTCGAATCCCATCAAGTTTTTCACTTTTCCAATATAAACTCACATCAATATTGTGATCGTACATGCCTGCCAACATTAATGGAAATTGTCTACTTGTTTTATCTGTCAGTTCAGCCCGACAAGGAAACACTGATAAAAATACGATAGCTAAACAACTCAGTTTGATATGCATATGTTTCATCCACTATTATTTTAACAAACTTGATTGTTGGTTAAATGACACAAAATTCAATCTCAAAGGTCTATGATTTGAATACCTTCCAAAACATTAAAATATAACAAAACTATCAATTAATTGACTTTTACTTACTCACTTTCACATAACAAGGTTAAATCGTCGTAGTGCCTCTCATATTGAGAAAATCCAGTTGTCAATGTGAGAATTACACCTAAATTCTTATTATAATATTGAAAATTAAGCGTTTATTTCTTGGCACGTAAACTGCTCTAAACAATTAAACTACGTTAGGAGATACGACCATGGAATTACGCAAAATTGAAACTACTGAAATGCTAACTCTTGAAATTAACGGAAACCTTGATGCCGACGGAAGTCGCTATGCTCAAAAACACATTGATGAAATCATTGCAGATCAACATTTAGAGGTTGAGATTGATTTTCGCAATGTCGGTTTCTTAGATTCTTCTGGGGTTGGTGCTTTAGTTTATCTCTATAAGCGTTTGGTAGAACGTGAACGTCAAATGCGTATAGAAAATGTAACTGGACAGCCACTTGAAATCATTAATCTTTTAAGAATAGATAAGGCTATCCCTGTGAACTCCCGCACTCATTAAATCTATAAGCGGTAGTTCGCACACTAACAAAGGACGTTGGCATGGTTAACTTTTTTAAACACATAGCACTAGTTGTACCCACAGCATTACTGTGTGTGGGTTGCAGCAGCTACCCTGAAGAAAGTCGCGGAGGATTAGCTGAACAGTATATTCAGTCAAGCTTTACTCCCGTCATGCCTGATGAACCTCTTGGTCCTGAACACGGACTTCGCTTCGATTGGCAACTCGCAAAACTCCACTTAGACTCGCTGATCAGAGAAGGGGCTCGTTGGTGCTTTCCCGCAGCGGTTGTACAGGCAATCGAGAAACAAAATAGGATTGCTCGTGAATTAGAAGGCGGTTTGCTACTCGATGCTGCTAATGACATTGTGATCCAAAGAAAGCGGCTAGACGAACTTGAAAGGCAGCTCGACTACGTAACTTCTCAAGCCAAATGTGTGCCTCCACATGATCAATTCAGTTTTCAGCAGCAACTGGCTATCATAGATAAACTTTACAACCTTTTAAATATAGACAACCAGTTTGCCTTTAAATCAAGTGAAGTTAATCCAAAGTACATGGGGCATTTGGCTCAAGCAGCCAATATCTTACGCGAACATAAAACTCTTAACCTCATAGTTACAGGACACGCCGACGCAGTCGGTAATGAACTAAGTAATAGAAAACTCGCAATGGCTAGAGCAAAACAGGTTAAGCGCTATTTGACGATATTCGGCTTGGAGCCAAACCGAGTAGAGGCAAAATCCTTAGGGGAAAGCCTGCCACTTTTTGAAGGCAATTCTGAAGGAGTCAAACTCACTAACCGAAGAGTTAGTATTGAGATCATTGAAACAAAAGACCTTGCCGAGAAAAAGTTGAATGGAGGCTACTATGATATGGAATAGATTCATACTCATTATATTGCTTTTTAGCCTTACTGCCCCAGCATATTCTGAACAAGAACGTGTACAAGTGGGTGATATGGTTCAGGTGAACCTACCAGGAGAAGAAACACTTAACAAAGGATTCCAAGTAGACAAAAGAGGCCGTATTAATCTGCCAGAAGTTGGCGCACTGTATGTGGCAGGTTACACCGAGGAGCAGCTCGAAAAAACCGTCATAGAAACACTAAGCAAAGTATACCGAGATCTTTCAACTGCATCGGTTTATATCGCCGAACAACAAATTCTCATATCAATTCAAGGCTACGTGAACTCACCTGGTGAATACACTCTATCTAAAACTTCAGACGTGCAAATGGCCATACACGCCGCTGGTGGTTTACGCTCTGGTGCTCAACTGAACAATTTTCTGCTCAAACGTGGTAAGGAAAAATTACCATTCAATTACAAAAGCTTTCTCGATACAGGCGATGAAGATTTGTTACCACAACTCAAATCACTCGATACTATATTCGTACCTGCATCTCCTTTGGTCGGTAACATAGAGCAGCAATTTGATGCCAGCAAACTTGCAAACTCAGGTGACAGTGCTGATGGTCGTACTGCTGTCAAAGTCTTTGGTGAAGTCAATGCCCCAGGCTCTTTTAGTTTTAAAGAGAACTCTGACTTAGTAGATATCCTAATGCGAGCAGGTGGCGTTACCCGCTATGCATCGGTTGAGCAAATCCGTGTGATCAGCAATAACAAACCTCAGATTTTCAATCTTAAAGAGTATCTTGATAGTGGCGATATTTCACTGCTACCCAAGCTTCAACCTGGCACTACTATTTTTGTCCCTAAACAAGAAGAAGAAATTCGGGCTGGCTCTAATGTTATTTACATAATGGGGGAAGTAGATCAACCCGGTGCTTACGAAGGGAAAAAAGGCGCTTCATTTATGGACATTCTTGCCAATGCAGGTGGTCCAACACGATATGCTGAATCTCGTCAAATTCGTATTATTAAAGCTGATGGCAAAGTCGTTAAGTTTGACTTGACTGCATATACTGAGGGACTAAATACTGCGCTTCCTCCTCCAGAAATTATTGCTGGTGATGCAATCTTTGTTCCTGAGAAAACAGACATGAATGAAAAGTCATGGCTTAAAATCTCTCCTGACAGAGCAGTAAGTGTCATTGGAGAAGTGGTAAGGCCTGGGCGTATAGAATGGTCTGATGAGATGGACATGATTCACTTATTGGCACATGTTGGGGGACCAACGCTAAGAGCAGACACTTCAAAAATTGAAGTAGTCGAGCCCGATGGACAAATGCATACTTTTAACCTCGACGAATTCATTATAAATGGCGCTCCTTCGGCCGATCTTCCAGTGATCAAAGCAGGGACCATTATCCGTATTCACGACCTCCCTCAAGATCCCAGTGATAACAAGTCCCAATGGGTACGCCAAAGCTCGGACGCCTCGATTTATGTCTTCGGCCAAGTCAACTCTCCAGGGCGTTATCGTTTCACTAAAGAAATGCATTTCTTAGATATTTTATCTGCGGCAGACGGCCCAACCAAAGATGCTGATATTCACAACATAAAAATCACTCACCGTGATAAAACCTATTCAAAAGTCAGCAAGTTGAACTTGTCACTTTATTTTGAAACTGGCGATGAAAGCTTACTACCAAATGTTACCATGGGTGATACCATTTATATCCCCGAAAAAGACAAGATTTGGTTGGATAGAAGTAAAGAATCAACAGTACGTATACTTGGAGCAATTAATAGTCCTGGCCGGTACGTATTCGATGACAACATGACTATTCTAGACATCCTTGCTGAAGCTGGAGGTCCTTCAGAACGGGCCTATCTCGAGAAAATTTCAATCGTCAATATGTCATGTTGCCAAGGTCAAGCACGAACTTTTGATTTGATTGATTTTAGTAAAACAGCCAATGTCTATACGCTGCCTGTTCTTAGAGCTGGAGATACTATCTATATTCCTGACCGCAGCGAAGGTCTATTAGAAAGACTGCGCGTTGGATTAGAGGACATTTTACGCCTTACCACAACCATTGTTGTAATAGGAGCTCTGTGATGACTATTCCTGCAACGTTGACTGAAGTAGAACAAATATACTTAGCTGCAGAGTTTAGTGAAGCTCGCTCACTTTGCATAACAGGCTGCAATTCAGGTGACGGCGTAACATCTGTTGCGTCTGCTATTGCTGAAAGGTACTTGTTGGGTGGACATAAAACATTATTAGTTGACCTTAACTTATTCCACCCCGCCTTTGAACCAGTACTTAATGACAACGATTTGGAAGGTGACGTTGGTGTACTATTAGAACACAAGTCATCGCATCAATTATTCACTGGTATGCCTGTACCAAAAACCACATCAACCTTACTAGCGTACAAAGATCCTGCTGTACTCAGTTCTACTGTTGACCAGTGGCTGCAACATTATGATCGCGTCATTTGTGATACTTCTCCATTACTGCATATTAATCGTGGCAACATCCCAGCTCAGGTTGTAGCAAGTGCCTGTGACCAAACGGTTTTAGTTGTTATGGGTGGAAAAACTTCAACGGGACAAATTGAGAAATCTCAAGAAATGTTAGATAACCCCAAAATTTCCTTTTTAGGCTCAGTACTAAATCTCAAAAATCAAGCAACACTCGGTCAAGAGATGGCCAGAGAGTTAAATCGACTAAAATTTTTACCAAAATCGTGGCGTGAAAAATGGTGTAGATGGCTGATCACTAATGAATTCCTCGCTCATTCTGCTTAAAGAAATGAGGTAGGTACTAGATTGCCCTTAGGAGGCTATTATATGTCTTTTAGAGTAAAAACCATATTAGGTATTGCTTTCATTGAAGCTGTCATGCTTATTGCTCTGACATATAGCGCCATGAGCTTTTTATCCGCATCGAATGAAAAGCAGTTGCTGCAACGAGCACATTCTACCGCTGAAATGTTCGCTCTCGCAGCAAAGGATGCAATGATATCAACGGATATTTCAACCTTAGATAATTTAGTAAAAGAGTTTATGACTGTCGAAGACATTTCTTATATAAAAGTCATGCATGGCGATAAGGAGCTTTCCTGTGCTGGCGACAAGGCATTACTCGATCGATCAATGAATGAAGACTTTACCTTAGGTTCAGTTAATGACGGTATTTTTGATACTCGTAGAGAAGTAAAAAACGCAGGAGTTTATTATGGAACGATAGACATCGGATTCGAAGTCTCAGAGATCAACTCTATGCTTACCAATGCCCAGCATTCAATCATAGGTATTGCCTCTATAGAAGTGTTATTAGTCTCCATATTTTCTTTTTTCTTAGGAACCTACCTAACAAAAAGCTTAGTCAAGTTGATACAAGCAGCAAATACGGTAAGTGAAAAAGGCCCGGGTTTTCAAATCAATGATAATTCAAAAGATGAGCTTGGTGATGTTGCTCGGGCATTCGATGATATGTCTAAAAAACTTGAGAAAAGTTATAAAGATCTAAAAACTGCAAGATGTGAAGCAGATGAGGCCAATGATTCTAAGAGCCGCTTTTTGGCTTCAATGTCACATGAAATTCGTACACCAATGAATGGTGTACTGGGTATTTTAGATATTCTTGAGGAATCAAAACTCTCACCTGAACAAAAAAAGTTAGTCAATACAGCAACAGAATCTGGACGGTTTTTACTCAGTGTTATTAACGATATTTTAGACTTTACGAGAATGGAATCAAATACATTAAGACTGGAACACAAACCTTTCCAATTCCGTCGTTGTGTTGAAAGTATTGTAGAAGTTTTCTTGCCAACCGCTAGAGCACGATCGTTAGACTTAAGTTGCACTATTGACGGTTCCGTGCCATCTGATGTTTACGGGGATGAAAACCGTGTGAAACAGGTTCTACATAACCTAATTGGTAATGCCATAAAATTTACCAAAGATGGCAGTGTAGCCTTACAAATCGAGGCTAAGTCTTTAAATGTCGGGAAATCTGAGATCACCTGTAAAGTCATCGATACTGGAATAGGAATTAATCGCAACGCTATGGATTACCTATTTGAAGAGTTTACCATGGCCGACCAAACATACTCACGCAGCCATGAAGGTTCGGGGCTCGGTCTGGCAATCTGCAAACGTCTATGTAAGCTGATGGATGGACATATTAAGGTAGAAAGCACCCCATCTATAGGCAGTACCTTCTCATTTTCGATCAGTTTAGAACTTGCAGACAAATACATAGGCGTACCTCTTAAACCATACAATAACTCTGAACTAAAAGTATCAGACGTTAGTATACTGGTAGCAGAGGATAACAAAGCAAATCAGCTCGTTATCCAAGAGATGTTTAATAGGCTGAATTTAAACGTCGATATTGCTGAAAATGGGCAGCGTGCTTTAGAAATGATTGAGCTATATCACTATGATTTAATTTTTATGGATATTTCTATGCCAGAGCTTGATGGAATACAAACCTGTAAACAAATTCGCTCAAACATAGACCCAGCAATTAACCAAATTCCTGTTATCGCACTCACCGCTCACTCATTAACAGGCGATAAAGAAATGTTCTTAAGTGCTGGCATGGATGACTATTTAGCAAAACCTGTTCGATTATCTCAACTAATTGAAAAAATTAATCTATTCTTAAGTGATGACTCACGTGAGTGCCCTAGCAAACGTATAGATTCTTCACTTGAATCACAAGTTAACCCAGACAATAATGATGCAGAAATGGATATTCAGGATACACAGGTGAATTTAGAATTGGTTGATGAAACTGTCTTAGGACAAATGATAGAAGACACAAGTGTCGACGTGTTACCCATGCTCATTGATCATTACCTTGATGAATCTCAACAACGCTTACAAAAAATCTATCAAGCGATGGACGATCATGATAAGGATACACTTGAATTCGAAACTCATACACTAGGTAGTTCAGCACTAGCTCTTGGTAATAGAGTATTGTCTAATCTTGCTCGGAAAATCGAACACTTATGCATAGAAAATCAGGAAGAACAAGCCTATAAACTACGTGATGATTTGAAGGAGCTGGCTGATAACTCTCTCTCTGCATTAGCATATAGAAAAACACAGGGCTTTATAGAACCTGCTGGCTAGATATAAAAAGGATAACGTCAAATGAGAGCAAAAGTATTACTAATTGAAGACTCTACATCTCTGGCTATTTTGTATAAGCAATATGTGAAAGACGAGTCATTCGATCTCTTTCATGTCGAAACTGGGCGAGACGCCATTACTTTTATCGAAAGAAATGTGCCGCAGCTTGTTATATTAGATCTCAAGTTACCCGATATGAATGGCGAAGATATTCTAGACTGGGTCAACGAGAACCAAGTACCCACTTCAGTAGTTGTAGCAACAGCTCATGGTTCAGTCGATATTGCTGTTAACTTGCTGCAAAAAGGCGCAAAAGACTTTCTAGAAAAGCCGATTCAGGCAGACCGATTAAAAACCTCAATAAACTTACACCTACAACAAGTTAAGCTTGAAAACTTAGTCGAAGATATTGAGGCTAAATTTGACAGAAATCGCTTTCATGGTTTTATTGGCTCTTGTCTACCAATGCAAGGTGTGTATAAGATCATTGATTCAGTCGCTCCAACTAATGCAAGTGTATTTATTATTGGCGAGAGCGGCACAGGTAAGGAAGTTTGTGCAGAGGCCGTTCACCAAGAAAGTAAGCGCAAAGATAAGCCTTTTGTCGCCATCAACTGCGGTGCAATACCGAAAGATCTCATGGAGAGTGAAATATTTGGTCACCTCAAAGGAGCATTTACAGGTGCAACAGCTGACAGAAAAGGCGCAGCATCCCTTGCAAACGGCGGGACTCTTTTCTTAGATGAACTTTGTGAGATGGAACTCGATATGCAGAAAAAGCTTCTGCGCTTCCTGCAAACTGGCACTTTCACTCCTCTAGGTGGTTCAAGAGAGCTAAAGGTTGATGTAAGAATTATCTGCGCAACTAATCGTGACCCTTTACTTGAGGTTGAGGAAGGACGATTCAGAGAAGACTTATATTATCGAGTGCACGTTGTTCCCATAGAAATGCCACCTCTAAAAGAGCGTGGTAACGATATCACAACCCTAGCGACCCATTTTCTGAAAGTATTTGCTAAAGAAGATAGTAAAAAATTCAATGGTATCAACAGAGATGCTGAGTCATTACTCAAACGCTATTCATGGCCTGGTAATGTTCGTCAATTACAAAACGTAATAAGAAATATTGTCGTGCTCAACAATGATGCAAAGTTATCGATAGAACACCTTCCCGAGCAAATTTCACGCGGCCCTAAAGCGCCCAAATCAAAGCCGCTCCAATCTATACCCTCACAACATTCTCATTCAGTTATGCAGGACATCGCGGCTGCACAATCTGAACCTACGCCTTTAGCAAGTGAGGATATATCTAAGTCTCAAGCAACAAACATTACCATACGTCCCATGTGGATCGTTGAACGTGAAACTATTCAGCAAGCCATTGACTATTGTGATGGTAATGTACTCAATGCAGCAGTATTACTAGAGCTTAGCCCATCAACTGTCTATAGAAAAAAACAGGCTTGGGAAACCGCAGAAGATGAACAACAATATGCCGAGTAAAGTCTGGCTGCTCATTGATAGCCTGGCCTTTGGTGGTATCGATGCTTATGTAATTGAGCTTGCTAAAGGCCTCAAGCAGCATAATGTGGATGTTGAAGTACTGTTGGTAAAACGCTACGCAGCTTTGTCGCCAATAGTCGAAAAACTTGAAGGAAATAAAATAAAGTTTAGCTATCTTTCTTCTACAAACAGTTTCCCACTGCTGACTTTGCTTAAACGCATTAACCACCGAGGTGGTGATATAATTCACGCGCATGGGTACAAATCCAGTTTACTCGCTAAGTGCGCACGTATTTTTACGGGAATTACTCAAGTATCCACATATCATGCAGGTGAGGTACCTAAAGGTAAAGTTAAGCTTTACGATTTAATTGACCGTTACACTGCATTTTTTTCTTCTGTTTCCCTCTCTGTCAGTGAACAAGTAAGCTCAAGGATCCCAGCGAAAACACACAAAATAAACAACTTTATCCATGATAGCCAAGTTAGACCCAATCAAGGTAATCAAATCGCTTTTGTTGGCCGTTTGAGTTATGAAAAAGCTCCGGATAGATTTATTCAGTGTGCTGAATGTTGCTCAAAACTAGACTTTCATATCTATGGATCGGGCCCGATGGAAACCGAGATCATCCAAAGTGTGCCTAACAACATAACTTTACATGGCCATCAAACAGATATGGACAAGGTTTGGGAAAAAGTCTTCGTCCTTGTAATTTGTTCCCGCTTTGAAGGTATGCCAATGGCAGTCCTCGAAGCCATGGCAAAAGGTTGTATTGTTATCGCTTATGACGTTGGTGATCTGCCTAAACTCATTAGTAATGGCAAAAATGGTTTTATCGTGAATAATTTAAAATCACTTGTAGATACTTTACAAAACGTCACTCAATTAAGTGAGAATGAAAAGCAAGTAATACAAAAAGAAGCTACTGACACTATCCAGCAGGGTTTCTCGACCTCTTCAGTCATTCCCAAAATACTGAACATTTATTTTGGTTCTGATGTGCAATCTGATTCTCAATTTGATAAAAATCCATCCTCTGAATAGATAACTTTTTATTCCCTTTATTTAACAGTGATATAAGACATTTATTTTATTGGCATCTCATTTGCGTTGTTATTACTTAGCAGACATCAGGAGAGGCTAAAATGAAAAAAAAGATACTGTTTGTTCACTATGGAAACGACTGGATTAGGGGAAGCGAACACTGTTTACTTGACCTAATCCATCACTCTCCCAAACAAGGGTTTGAAGCACATTTATGGACAAACAATCCATCGCTTCACAGCTATGCAAAAGAGCATGGTATCAGTACTCAAAAAGATTCTTTCCCTATACTTTTGGGCTGGCTAAAGCCTAGATTCAATGTTGTCGGCTGGCTGCGTTTAATTGTCAAAGCTTGCCGGATAATCAAGCAACATAAAATTGACATTGTTCATGTCAATAGCGGCGCACCTTGTCAGTGGATGGTTTTAGCGGCAAGGATAATGAACATTCCTCTGGTCACTCAATTACATAGCCCCTATCCTGCCCGTGACCGCCTTACGTTAGGACTACATTTGTCCCCGCATACTATCGCGGTAAGCCGTTACGTAGGACAGCAATTGACCCTAGAAGGATACCCTAAAGAACGTTTATCAATCATTCACAATGGGCTCGATGTATCGAAGCTATGCAATCAGAGCAAAGTCAATGTCAGAAGTATTCTGAGTTTGAATGAAAGCAGTTTTATATATGCAACGGTCGGTTCACTCATCCATCGCAAAGGGATAGATCGACTCATTATCGCTATACAGAGCCTCAATACGGAGCATTCAAACACACATTTACTCATCATTGGCGATGGTCCATTGCGATGTGAATTAGAACGTATGGCCAAAACACTCTATGTTGAAAACAAAGTCCATTTCATTGGAGAGCAGAATAACGTTATTGGCTGGCTTAAGGGCTGCGACGCATTTGCTAGTGGAGCAAGAAGTGAAGCTTTTGGGCTTGTTATTGCTGAAGCCGCGATAGCTGGTATACCTGTTGTTGCTCCACGCGAGGGTGGCATACCAGAGTTTATCCATCACGGCACAACTGGGCTACTTTACCCAAATCATGGGACAGCTCCCCTAACCAAAATGATGGCTGTACTCATCGAGCACAAAAAATTTGGCCAACAGCTTTCCACCGAGGCTCAAAAAGACATTACTGACAATTTTAATATCAACTTATCAAGCCAACACATTGTTGGAGTATATAAGAAATTATTAGTTGACCATCAAACTTCTGTATCTTTTTGGCGCACTTTCGTACCTTTAAAAACCTACTTAACAAAGCGCTTTTTTCTTGGAGGTGAGCATGGGTAAATCAAGTGTAAACAAGACTTTGATATTTGATCCTATTACCTTTAAAGGTGGTTCAAAGCTCGCCACTACTGAAGCTTTGAGACTGTGTAAAAAAGATAGTAATCACTTTATCATTGCAACAGTTCAACCTGATTTTTGGAAAGAAGGTAAGCTAAGCCAATTTCATTCCACTGAAGTAGTCACCCTCCCCTTATCAAAAGCTTTGGCAAAAGTACATTATGGCGTTCTCTATTGGTTAAACCAGCTTTATACTTGCTTATACCTGTTATTTATTCTTATGAAGCATCGAAGTATTACAAGAGCCATAGGCGCATCTGGCCCTGGTATGGATATGGCTCTTTATCTTGTTAAAATGGTTAAGGATATTGAAATTATCCAATTTGTTCATGGCCCAGTAGGTAATTCACGCTCAATTGGATACTGTCTTACTGTCGCCGACAAAGTATTTCATTTGCCTTCATGTAGGCCAACTTTGGCCAAAGCTTTAGAGACATATTTAAAACACAAAACTGGCATTCAGGACTGCCAAGCCTTGGTAGAGTCCTATTTGATATCTTCTGCTTACCATGAATTTGTTAATGGTCTTGCAGAAGAAAACTGGCCGACACGCTCGCAAGCAGATGTCCCAATTTTTTATTGGGCTGCATCTTTATTAAAGTGGAAAGGGCTAGATGTGTTTGTTGAAGCTTTACAGCATGCCGCAAAGCTCAGGCCAATAGCAGCGAATATCTGTTATATCCGGCCGGTTGATACATCCATACCAACAAGTACGGCACCTATTTCAATTCAACATGTTAATTGGTATCAAGATCCCCAGGAACTGGATCTTATACGCAGTCAATCAAGCATTTTTGTCTCAACAAGCCATAATGAGCCTTTTGGTCTTTCAATTCTTGAAGCTCTTGCGGCTGGCATGTGTGTTGTAATCCCCCAAGATGGTTCATACTGGGATAAGCGTCTAATTCACAACAAAAATTGTATCAAATACTTACCCAATGACTCAAACTCTCTTTGTGACGCATTACTCTACGCAGCTAAGGATACAGCTAACTTTCAGCGCTGTGTCGAAAATGGCTTGAATGTAGCACAAAAGTATAAAGCGGAAATTCGCTATCTCGATTTTGTAAAAACAATGGACAGTAATCCATATCTAAAGGTATCTCGTGCGCCAAACCCGTTAGGGCAATAAGGAATAATTATGCGAAAAAAAATACACGCATGGTTGAAGCAAGAGAATGTAAAAAGCATGTCACTTTACGCGGCTAGCCTTCTGATGATGAAGGGAACATCTCTGATAATGTTGCCATTTATGGCAGCTTACCTGACCCCTAGTCAGTTTGGTCATCTCGAACTCTTATCAATCACTACTGTATTTTTCAGTCTCTTGGTTGGTCTGGCAATGCATGAAAATCTGTATCGTTTTATTGGCACTATCAAGCAACCTAGTGTACGTTTTACAAGAGTGTGTGAATTGTGTTCAGGCTCGTTAATTACATCTATGTTACTCGCTGTTTTATTTGCTATTTGCTATTTTATTTTATTTTCAGCAAGCACTTCGATCAGTCACCATCAAGCTATTTTAATAGCCATTGTCATCTCTTTCGAAGCACCATTGGCGATATGTTTAGCTTGGTTAAGGCTTAATAATAAAGCGTTGACTTTTTTTAAGGTCAGCTTTGTGACTTTGATAATACAAATTTCGCTCATTGTCTGGATTTTAGTCACAAACCCAAGTGTAACTTTACTTTTTGGGGTGGGTGCACTCTGTTCTTTAATGCAAACGGTATATCTTTATTTACATAACAAGTTTTCTTTCAAACTACCATCGAATGCAGACTATAAAAAATATCTTCGGTACTCCTCTCCCCTAATGCTTTCTTCTATTGTTGCATTTGGCTTAAGCGGAGCAGAGCGATGGGTAATCGCAGAATCACATCCACTCGAAACACTCGGCATTTATGCCGTTGCAGCCAAGTTTGCTCTGGCACTCGGTATTTTGATTCAACCTTTCCATATGTGGTGGATGCCAAAGCGGTTCGAGGTATTGGAGAATCAAGGAACGAATAAAGTCGTATACCATACACAGCAAGGTATTGCTGCACTCTGTCTATTAAGTATTCTTGTCACTTGGATTAGCCAATGTTTCATCATGGCGACATTACCTAGCACCTACCATGCGGCGAGTCAGCTAGTCGTTATTTGCATAATCATTATGCTGCTAAAAGAAATGGTCGAACTATTGAATATTGGTGTATTGTACGCTAAAAAAACCAATTATCTCTTTTATATCAATGTTTTTGCCACTAGTATCGCTCTTTCCCTTGCATGGATTATCAAAGACACTGGAGTACCAGCCATACTATTATGCCTATGTTTAGGGCAACTCATTCGGCTAATTTTGGTAGCATACTTTAGTGAATCTCTTCATTCCATGCCCTATAAAGTAAAAGCATTATTGTCTATAGTTCTTGTCAGTCTGTTATTTACCTCAAGTGGTTGGTACAATAATTCGACTCAAATTGCGGGGTTGATGCTAGTCGTCCAACCAATTATATTTTTAGCCTTACTGCAAAAACTAAACTTAATAAAATTCCATAAAATTTATCTTAAAGATAACACTTCAGAAAAGGATATAGGGCGGATACTATGACGGGACCACGGGCACTTTACCCATTGGTTGTCACTCTAGGCGTCTGCTTTCTCATAACGCTGATTTGGAAATTTATCCCGCATCCCTTAGTCGCAATTGTGCTCTGTATGTTGCCGCTTGGTGTATTGTTTGTTCTGAATCAAACTTTCTGGCTAGTAAGTTTATTTGTACTGTTTTCATTTTTCCGCATCCATGAAGCGCTACCTGCACTCTACTCGTTAAAAATTCCCTTACTCTTGTCACTGGGTGCTCTGAGTGCACTCCTTTGGCATAGTTTAATTAGTAAACAACTAGATACTTTCTGGCATCCAAGTCTCACATGGTTTTCGGTTTTTTGGTTCCTTGTCTTCATTGGTATACTATTTTCATCAAACCCTGGTCTAGCAATCAAATACTTTAAAGCTATTTACTGGAAAATTATCATAATGACATTTGCCATCGCTTGGCTGGTAAATAGTGCACTTAACGTACAACGCATCAGTATACTTATCGTTCTCGCAGGTGGCTTAATCGCATGTGTCGCACTTTCTAACTCAATTAATGGAATAGGATTAGTTGAAGGAACTCGAGTGACTATCGGCAGACATTTAGGTTCAGTCCTCGGAGATCCAAACGATCTATCTCTGGTCCTTATGTTTCCCCTCGCTTTCGCTATAAGCTTAATGGTTACTAAGAACCTTGGAAGTATGCGAGTTTTAGGGCTAATCGGAACAGTTCTATCATTATCAGCCGTAATTGCTACTCAAAGCCGTGGAGGTTTGCTGGGTTCTGTTGCCGTATTCGGTATCTTTGGCTTGAGAATAATACGCTCCAAAGCTTTATTGGCTATCATAGGGACGTTAGCCTTGATGGTTCTAGCAGCAGCTGCTGGAATTTCAGACCGAAAATCTGGAGGGGCAGAAGAAGAAGGTATTGACGCTTCTGCAATGGGCCGTATTTATGCATGGGAAGCTGCATTTGGGATGGCTGTAGATAATCCATTAACTGGTGTAGGAATAAACAACTTTTACTCTAATTACTTCTTCTATAGCCCACATTGGGATGGCCTCAATCATGCTGTGCATTCCACATGGTTTGGTGTCCTTGCTGAAACTGGCTTTCTCGGACTTTTCGTATTTATCGGTTGCATTTATTCTCTGGTTAAAACCAGCAAAAATACATTACAGTTACTTGATTCCAATCCAACACATTACTCTCCTTACTTACATGGTACTGCCACCGCTGTATATGCTGGCATAATGGGGACGATTGTGTCTGGTACTTTCCTCACCCAAGGTTTTACTTGGCCCATTTATATATTGGCAGCACTATGCATAGCGCTAAATCATATTGTTCAAAATAGTTCTCAAAATGAGAATATCCCAAAACCCGGACAGAAAAAAACTTAAAGTTATGTTTTAAATTGATTTTTATTTTGGCACACAACATGTAATACCTCCTATATTAAAGAGACACTAGGAGATTCACATGCTGGCTACTCACATCAATGAAATAAAAATATGGCTTAAAGAAAACCCAAACCCTACTTGTCGCAAACTATTTTTCATTCTGAAATACATTCGAGCGTGCGACCTTCCTACACCTTATATATTCAATAAAATTGTTGCATTCATCTACACCACTCTGACATTATGCATTAGCACTCTTATGAGGATTTTTGTCTATACACCCGCGTTCAAGGCACGAGTGACTAAACTTGGCAAACGATTGTATCTATTTGGAGGCGTACCATTAATCACCGGCCCATTAAACCTGGTAGTAGGTAATGATTGTCGAATTTCAGGGCATACAACATTCAGTGGACGGCCTCAAACATCACAACCAGAACTTATTATCGGCAACAATGTTGACGTAGGCTGGCAAACAACTATTGCGATAGGCAAACGAGTAGTCATTGGTGATAACGTAAGAATGGCCGGCCGAGTTTTTTTATTTGGCTATTCTGGACATTCGCTAAACGCACAGGAACGAGCCGCTGGAGTCGGTGACAATGACAGTGATGTTGGCAACATTATACTTGAAAACAACGTCTGGTTAGGGACCAATGTCACTGTATGCCCCAACGTAACTATCGGCCAAGGCACAATAGTTGGTGCAGGAAGCGTCGTTACTAAAAGTTTACCCCCGTTTGTTGTAGCTGCGGGTAACCCAGCAAAAGTAGTACGGAAGTTAACTAACGAGGAGGCTTTATGAGTCGTGATTTAATCGTATTTGGAGAAGATTTTGGTGGATTACCTTCTAGTACCCAACATATAGTATCCAGGCTAGCCGCTGATAGAAAGGTACTATGGGTTAACTCGATAGGCTTACGTCAACCCAAGCTCAGCAAAAACGACATAACGCGCACTTTTAATAAACTTCTTGGCCGGAGTAAAAAAGGCTACTCATCAAACTCTCGGCCGCCTTCAAGCAATATTACGGTAGTTAATTTAAAAACAATCCCTGCTCCAAAATCATCATGGGCAAGAGAAGTCGCTAAAACCATGCTACTCAGACAACTTAAACCTATTATTGATACGCTTAATTTGGTTGAACCTATTTTTTGGACCTCACTACCAACTGCTGCAGATCTTTGTGGGCACCTCAATGAAGCCGCTGTAGTATATTACTGCGGTGATGACTTTGCATCTCTGGCAGGTGTTGATCATGATACAATCGTATCCCATGAGAATAAGCTTGCCACTTTAGCCGATCTTATTTTGGGAGCAAGCCCAACCATCTGCGGTAAATTTGACGCACATAAAACCACATTGATCCCTCATGGCGTCGATTACGAATTATTCAGTCAACCAGCTATTCGAGCACTAGATCTTCCTAACAATGGTCGCCCGGTTGCAGGATTCTATGGCAGCATATCAAATTGGTTAGATTATGAGCTTATCGCTAAAGTATGTCTTAATAATTCTGATTGGGACTTTGTTTTTATTGGGCCAGTAGAGTTAGACTACAATCCACTTCCTAATTTATCCAATGTTCATTATTTAGGCCCAAAACCTCACGACGAATTACCAGGTTACAGCCAGCATTGGGATGCAAGCTTACTGCCTTTTAAACTAAACCAACAGATTCTCGCATGCAGCCCATTAAAGTTGATGGAATATCTAGCAACTGGTACACCTGTTATAACTACTCCGTTCCCAGCGATGGAACCATACAAGCAGTACATAAACCTTGTTCATAACGCTGAGCAATTTAGCCTTAGCCTCAATGATGTGGTTCTAAAACAGCAAGTTAATTCAGAAATAGTCCGTTGCGACAGTTGGGACGCTCGTTCCTTAGCAGTCAGTCAGCTTCTGGAGTCTCTATGAATAAGCTAAAAATCCGCTTCATCGTCATTTTAAATGCTGCTTGGCGTCAGCGCTATGTTATCGTGTTACCAATTTTAATCATGCCGTTTGCAGGTTACTTTGTTGGCAAAATGGCCCCTGAAAAATATGTTTCGCACACCAGTATGCTGATTCAAGAAACAGCAAAAATGAATCCTTTTTTAGAAGACATTGCTGTCTCTACCATGCTAAAAGAACGTTTAACTGCCCTGCGTACCTTATTAAAAAGTAGACATATTCTTAGATCCGTTGCCAGTGAACGTGGCCTAACTAACGACACAATGTCGCCTCAACAAATAGACAGTATCATTGCTAGACTTGCTGCCAATTTAACCGTGAGCCAACCTGGAAAAGACTTTCTTAAAATTCAATTAAAGGCATCTAAACCGGAAGGGATGAAAGAGTTACTTGAATCAATCAGTGAGCATTTTATTGAACAAATGCTTGCACCTGAACGCTCATCAATAAAAGACTCAAGTGAATTTCTAAGCCTCCATATTGAAAAGCGTCGAGACGCCTTGAATGAAGCCGAAAATGCCCTCGCCAATTTCAAAAATGAAAACGCATCCGTCACACCTGAAATGCAAAATCAAAGCCTTACTCGTCTAGCCACTCTAAAGCAAAGTCTCGCTGAGAAAGAAGCCGAGTTATCGGGTGTTGAACGTAGTCTAGGAACTTTGGACCAACAGTTATCTAGAACGAATCCCGTGGTTGGGAAAATTGAAGAACAGATCATTGAAATAAGAAGTGAACTCACTCTATTAAGAGCCAGATATACAGATAGCCACAGCTCGGTGCTCGGAAAACAACGCGAGCTTACTCGCCTTGAAAGAGAACGCACAGCGCTGTTAAAAGTTGAACAGCCCATTATGAGTAGTGATCAACTTTGGGACATTGCTAGTAGCAACACACTCTCAGACATTAGTAAGATACAACCTTTACTCGTTACGCAATTACACACTTTACAAGTTGTTCGAAGCAAATTTGAATCATTAAGTGAAGAAACAAAAAGCTTAACAAAAATGATAGCTGACCTAGAACAACAAGCTAATAATTTTGGCGACAACTCCAAAGAAATGTTTCAACTACAGAGCGATGTAAGAATTAAAAGGCAACTCTATGATGAATTGATCCAACGATATGAGATGGCCCAGCTTACTGGCTCACTTGGAATATTTGAGCAAAATAAGCGAGTAAAAATTATCGATCTTCCATATACACCAAGCGCTCCTTCTAATCTTCCAATCATAATTTTTATTGTGGCTGGTCTTTTTGCTGGTGTAGCACTAGGTAGTGGTATTGCGACTTTAATTGAGATTTTCAACACCGCGGTCAGAAGCCCAATCGAATTAGAAGCACTAACAGGAACTCAAGTCATCGCCATCATTCCCAAAATAAAACCATTTCATTCATAAAGAATCTCAAAATGACATAACCTGAAAAGGCAATGTTAACTATATGTTTAATTGTGCTTTTTTTATTGGCACAGGATGTGCTTTACGTTACTAGACTCGCCAACTTAGGGATTAGTAATGAAGAACAATTCAAACACCATTATACATATTGTTCAGCACCTATCACCAGGTGGCTTAGAAACGTTAGCGATTAACATGCTTAAGTTTTCTTCATCTGATTCCAACGTCTTCATTGTAAGCCTTGAAGGTAACAAAGAAAGCGCAATTAAGAACTGGCCATTACTGCAAAACATCAGCGATAAGCTCATTTTTCTAGGTAAGCCACCTGGGGTTAGTACTAGCACCATTTTTCAGCTATATCGCCTAATTCGTCAGATAAATCCCAAAGTTGTTCATACTCATCATATTGGCCCACTAATCTATGGTTCAACCGCTGCACGATTAGCAGGCATTAATAATATTATTCACACTGAGCATGATGCATGGCACCTGAACAATACCAAAAGACGCTTGGTACAAAACTTGATCCTCAAACTATCCAACCCTTATGTGGTTGCTGATGCTGATGTAGTTAAAAAGCAGTTTACTGAAAAACTTAACTACCAAAACGTTATGGTGATTAAAAATGGCATCGACTGTGAGCAGTTTTCCCCTGGCGAAAAGAAGCACGCGAGAATTAAGTTAGGCTTACCTGTGAGTGACCTGATTATTGGCTCAGCTGGCCGCTTAGAAGAAGTTAAAGGACATGATTTACTTTTAAAAGCGATGCCATTTATTCACCAAGGTGCCAAACTTGTCATCGCAGGAAACGGAAGTCAGCGTACTTGCCTTATGAAACTAGCTCAAGATCTTTCAATTACTGACAGAGTCTGCTTCTTAGGTCTGGTTGATGATATGCCAAACTTTTACCGTGCGCTTGATGTGTTTTGCCTTCCATCTCGTTGTGAAGGTTTTCCACTTGCGCCATTAGAAGCACAAGCCTGCGGTATTCCGACCGTCGCCCATGATGTTGGCGGAGCTAACGAAACACTATGCCCTGACACAGGGCTACTTTCAAAAGCAGGAAATCACCAAGAGCTTGCTATCAATATAAACAAGCAATTAAATTTTGAATCTAGCCATTCACCACGCCACTTTGTCACTAGCAATAACGATATTAAGAAAATGGTTGAAGCATACAATGCACTTTCACAGGGGGAATTCGCATGATCGACTTTACTATCGCAGCTTGTTTCACCATAAGCGCCGCTTTGATTATTTATCATCATGTAGGTTACCCATTGATTCTTTCATGGTACTCAAAACGCCACCCCGCTGCTGATGTCAAGCATGTCGAACGTGGATACAAAATTGGTCAAGATGATGTTGAGTGTTTAGATGTAACAATACTTGTACCTGCCTTCAATGAAGAAAAGTGGATCGCTGAAAAGATTCGTAACCTAGCTTCGATTGATTACCCCAAAAAACACTATCAAGTTATCATTGCTTGTGACGGTTGTACTGACAGCACAGTACAGATAGCTCAAGATACAATTCAAGAGGCCATTTGCTGTGACACTCATTTTGAAATACGAGTATTCGAAGAAAATCGAGGAAAAGTGGCATTAGTCAATGACCAAATGAATACTATTTCTTCTGAGATTACAGCAATGAGTGATGTATCGGCACTCATATCAATTGATACTTTGCTTATCGCTAACCAGCATTTTCAAGATGCTAGTGTTGGCGCAGTCAACGGACACTATCAGTTACTAACCTGCGGTAGTGCAGGCGAAGAGAAATATTGGCATTACCAGAGTGAAATGAAACATAGTGAAGCAAGTTTAGGCAGTACTTTAGGTGCCCATGGAGCACTCTACCTATTCAGAACTAAATTATTCGAGCCTCTACAAGCCAACACAATTAACGATGACTTTATTATCCCTATGGAAATCATCCGTAAAGGATTTAAGGTTCACTATGACCAGAACATGATTGCATTGGAGCTAGAAGCTACCTCCACTGACAACGACTTCAAACGCAGACTAAGAATTTCTGCTGGCAACATGCAGCAAACTTTACTTTTAGCTGAGCTCTTCTTGCCTAAATACAAAGGCGTTGCATTTGCTTTCTTCTCTGGTAAAGGACTAAGACTCATCGCACCTTATCTGATGATTGCTTGCTTGGCTCTGTCCATAGCCCTTATCAACAATCCAATATTTTTACTGGGGACAGTTACACAAGCCTCAATTTACACCATTGCTGCTTTGGGACACCTTTTCCCACGAATATTTTGTCACAAGTACTTTCGGTTAGTGACATACATTGTTGCTGGCCATACTGCCAACCTAATCGGTGGCCTACGTTATTTGTTAGGCTTAGAGTCCACCCGCTGGACACGAGTTCAATAAAAGGAGCATCTTATGAGTAATGTATCTTCTTTATATTCAATCTGGTTAGCAAAGCGTATCTTTGATTTTATCTCTGCTTTGCTTGGACTTATCATTTTATCGCCTGTGATGCCAGTTATCGCACTCGCCATAAAACTTGATTCAAAAGGACCTGTTTTCTACAAACAGCTACGCGTAGGAAAGTCGACCCCCAAACAAATGATGTTCTTTGAAATCGTAAAGTTCCGCACCATGTATATTGATGCAGAGACACGAACTGGCGCTGTATGGGCAACAGAAAATGACCCTCGCATCACCAAAGTAGGACGTTTTCTCCGCAAAACTCGCTTAGACGAAATCCCTCAACTGTTTAATGTTGTTCGAGGTGAAATGTCTATCATCGGCCCTAGACCTGAACGTCCTGGCTTCTACAACAAACTTGAATCAGAAATCCCTTACTTTGCGGATAGAACCTATGGAGTAATGCCAGGTATCACAGGACTAGCTCAAGTTAATCAAGGCTATGATACTTGTATCGATGATGTTAGGAAAAAAGTAGGCTACGATCACAGCTATGCCCTATCTCTTCGTTCATTGAAATCATGGATAATGATGGACTTTAGCATCATTACTAAGACTCTCATTGTAATGGTTGATGGTCGCGGTAGATAAAACCTTCAATAACCCGGAGTTTCTTTCAAGAATTCCGGGCCTTTCAAGAGTAAAAAAACACCAAACTGTCTAGTTGTGAAGCAAACAACTTGAAAACCAATAATTTGGACTTGCACACCAACCAAAGTCTCGGTAATATCCGTCTCGTTCTTAAGGATTGGGTCCGTAGCTCAGTTGGTTAGAGTACCGCCTTGACATGGCGGGGGTCGGCGATTCGAGTTCGCCCGGACCCACCAATCCTTAAAGCATTAAATTGCCAAAAACAAAAATTTGGGTCCGTAGCTCAGTTGGTTAGAGTACCGCCTTGACATGGCGGGGGTCGGCGATTCGAGTTCGCCCGGACCCACCAAATTTTGAAAAATCCCAGTTAAACTGGGATTTTTTGTACCTAAAATTCCCTTCCCTACCCCAGAATTCGGCAAACCATAATCAAGCATGTAACTCAACAGTGGACAATTCCACGTTACGATTTCTGGTGAATGTCGGACTTTCGGATAAATTTTTTTTGCGGCTCTTCTCCGCTTAGGTGAACTTGATATTTGGGTAAAAAGTTGAGTGTGTATCGGGAACCGATGTTTGTCTGATCTTTAATTTGAAATAGTCTGTATCTCTCACCCCTCTTGCTCTTCGTCTGAGTAAGCCAATCGAGACATTACCTGCTTCTACCCGAGCGTTAGTCAGCTTGTATTTTCCGTAGTTACAAATACCCACTTTTCTTTCCAATAAAGCATCGGCAAAATTAATTAAGGACAGTATTCTGGTCGATTTGGCAAGACGGCACCAAGCTTCTAGAGCTGCCACCATTGTTTCGTAATCGGCTTCATCCCATATGGCTTGTAGCTGCTCTTTGAGCATGTAAACAACGCACAAAGTCTTGTTGCTCTCAAGTAAGTCATCAAGTCTGTCAGACTGTCTATCATCCAATTTATGAGCGTTTTTCAGTAGGAGGAAGAGCGTTCCTTTCAACATCTTTTTCTCGTCGTGAGAGCCATTTCTAAACGCTTTTGTTCTCTCTTTTTTGATTAAGATGCAGTAGTTCTGCATGACATGGAATAGGTCAAAAACAATATCAGCATTGGGAAGCATTTTCCTGACCGCCGACTGGTAAGACTGACCCATATCCATTGATACTGCTTTGATTCCTGATTTGGTTTCTTCTGATAGTTGCTCAAAGAAGGGGATCAGAACTTCTGCTTTTCGGCCATGTTCAACCCAAATCAAATGCCCCGAGACAAGGTCATAAACAACCGTCATATAATCGTGTCTCTTGGCTATGGCAACTTCATCGACGCCAATATGAACCAAGTTATTCAGTTTCTCGGGGTCTAATGCTGGTAAGCTTGAATGCAAGTATTCCCTATCGATATTTTTTACTGTTTCCCAGCGAATTCCTAAATGTTGGGAGACGGCATGTATGCTCATATGGCGACATAAGCCACTGATGAACTTGCAAAAGCGAGCGGTATAACGACCACCTTTAGCCACATATTCAGTCTCTTCGATCAACCGTCGTCCTTCTTTGTCTCTAGTTTTAGCCAGCTCAACTTCAATCGTACAAGGTAGCCCACTCACAGGTAAATCTTGAAGACGCCTTTTAACGTAGTGATCGACGGTACAGGAAGCCCCTGATATTGGCTCTTTGACTTTATACCTACGGTCTCGACGACAGCTAACGAATACGCTTTGGGACATTTCTTCTATTGAACAAGATTCAACACACTGGCCTTTAAAGCAAAATAACGAGGAAGACAAAGACGACAAAATAGACTACTGACTTATTTTTAAAATAAGCATTATAAATCATGTAATTATGATAATTGAGCCTGTGAATACAGACTCATTAAAGCGGAGAAGAGGCATTCCGCGATCTAAAGAGTACCGCTTATGGGATCGCACTTCGTCACAACAGAACTCGCTGTACTAAGCGGTTAGATATCTTACTTCTTATTGCGTTGCTCGCTGAAATCTTGATGTGGTGGAATGGCCTAATTGCAGTACAAGCCAAATGGCATTTTGACTTCAAAGCCAACAGCATTAAACACCGCCGAGACCTATCAATACCGATGGGGGATGTTCGAATATCAAAGGCTCACACACAATGCAGGACTGGGGAAATTATGAGGGGATCCGTCAGCGCCTTTCATAAACTGAATGTTTGGGTGTTTTTTCCTAGCGATATTTAGCATTTCATCTGAAATATCTATACCAGATGGTTTGAAGCCTTCTTCAGCCAGAAAATCTATAAAACGCCCCGTACAACCGCAACCAATTTCTAATGCATTACCTCTATTTTTAACAAAACTTATTGCTTTCTTATGCTGAACAATACCATTATTCATATCAACCTTTTCATTATCCCAAATGTGAGTAATTTGGTTGTAAGCCTTTTTTATATCTTCTGGTTTCATTCCCCCTTTGAAAAATCTTATATTTTTAATCTATTAGCTATTTTCGGGTGCCAAAAATAAAGCTATATCAAGCTTCTGCCTGATTAGAAAAAGTCCCTGAAAGCCTTAAATACTGGTTATATTTTGGCAACCTTAGTAATGAATTTATCCACTTCTTGGTAAAACTTAGATGGTTCATTTTGAACCCAATGATTGGCTCCTTCGAACGAAACATTATTTAATGTCGAAATGAATTTTTCAGCGCGTTCACAACCACTTAAGCTCTGTGTACCCCAAAAGTAAACTTTAGGTATCTGCAAGCTTTCATAGATTTTTCCCCAACTAACAACACCCCGCACATCTTGAGTGGGGTGCTGAGCATAAATTTCACTTGCTGTATTGCCAAGAACGACAGGGTCACAACGCCGAACAGACCATAAATACTTAATACCAGCCCCGTGGCCCCAAGACATAGAAAAAAGTTGCGAAAAACCATTACCTTTCAACCACTTGGAAAATTCATCAGGACTTAACTGAGAATATTGTTCAGCAATTATCTGAGACAAAATTATATTTTCTGCATGGACGCCACCTTCGGCATTAATAAAACCACGCACAATACCTTTTGTATCGTGTTGGCAAACCAAGGTAGACGTATCGCCTCCCCAAGAGTGCCCAAGGAGAAAGCAATCATCAATCTTTAATTGCTCAAGCGCTTTTAATATGCGCTTCGCTTGAGTTTCCGTTGAATGAGAAGTAACTGAAGCAGGAGAAGCGCCATAACCACATAGATCAAACATGATCAGGTTGTAATTCGGCAGCCAGTCGAATGCATCCGCAAAACAGAGATGCGATTCACCCAAACCATGAATCAACACCAGCGTTTCTTTAGACTCTTTGCGCTCAGTAGCCAAACAATAAAGCTGATCACCATCGATATCTAACCATTTTTCTACTAACATATCACCCTCACACTTCTAACCACTTAATAGAGGGTTATCATAGCCAATTTAGCCCGAAACGAAAGATGTAATTGATGAAAATCATAGTGAAACTAATTTAGAACGCTCGCTAATTTATCCTTGGTTTCTAAACTAATTTTTTAAAGATAACTCCAATTGCTGATATGTAAATTCCGCATACCAGCCAACTGTAGTGGCACAATAAATTTGTGCCACCTGATTAGAGGTGATAGAATCACTGTAAATAATTAGGTGTGAATATGAAAAAAGAACTCGTCCAACTTACTCCCCTGAATTTAGACTCGAAGTGGCTCAACAAGTCGTCGATGAACAATAAATTCGGGACACACACCAAAAGGACTTAAACTCAGGACACACACCAAAAGGACTAAATAAGTATGATTTACTCCTTTTCGAGGGACTGATAGCAACCTCTTGTTTGAATGATTGCTAACTTCTTATTATTCCAATAAGGAGACATATTCATGACGACTGCACGCAAGCAACTTATCTCGATTGAAGCGACATCCTATTACCACTGCGTTTCTCGTTGTGTTAGGCGCAGTTTTTTGTGTGGTGAAGACAGCCAAAACCAAGTGAGTTATGAGCATCGCAGAGAATGGATCGTCAATAAAATTCACTCCCTTTCTAAGCTCTACTGCATTGATATTTGTGCTTACGCCATCATGAGTAATCACTACCACTTAGTCGTCAATATCAATCGAGAGAAAGCTTTAGCCTTGTCACATCATCAGATAGTTGAGCGCTGGAGAATGGCTCATAAGTTACCACTTATTATTCAACGCTGGCTTCGTGCCCAACTCACAAACCCAATTGAACACGAAAAATGTATTGAGATCATTGAGGTTTGGCGAGAACGTTTGTGGAATTTGAGCTGGTATATGAAAGAGCTTAACTACGAGATTGCTTGCAAAGCTAACAAAGAAGACAGCTGTACTGGCCATTTTTGGGAAAGCCGATTTAAAAGCCAAGCCCTGCTTGATGAAAAAGCCCTCGCCGCTGCAATGGCGTACGTAGACCTAAATCCTATTCGCGCAGGCATTGCCACTAAGCCAGAAGACTCCGAATTTACCTCCATCAAAGCTCGAATCGACGCCTTAGATAAACAGCTTACCACAGCCCCTTGTCTTCATCCTTTTATCGGTAACGGGAGCAACTTAAAACAAGACGGCATTCCTTTTCGATTGATGGATTATATTGAATTAGTTGACTGGACAGCCCGCCAAATTCGGCCGAATAAAGCATTTATGAATACGAACATGCCTCCCATACTAGACAGGCTTGGGGGAAACATAAATAACTGGCTAAAGGTTTGTACACAATTGGAGAAATTCCACGTCACTGCGGTAGGCAGCCCAGCACAGGCGATGATTGCAAAAACTGCTCTTAATAAGAAAAAGCTTCATTTATTCGCATTTGAATAGCAGTCACTCAAAGACTTTCCGGAAATGGATACCCACAGCTTGATGGCTGAAACGGCTTTGAAATAGACTTACCGATATTCAATAAAAATGCCTTCCTTTAGTCTAAGTCGACAACAACATTTCTCAAATTTGGCGGTTCATCAAAACAAAATTCAAGGTGACGTGGATAATTTATTTTCTCTTTATTGGTGTGTGTCCGATATTATTTCCATATTATTTTTCTCAAAGATAAAAAAGAAGATATGGGAAAGACTACCATATCTTCTTTTTTATTTCACATTCAAACCCTATCTAAAGCATATTGCAGTGGATACCTTGCCCTAAGTCGCTTTGTTTCATGATTCCCCATTCAACGATAGCTTGATTGGTTAGTTTTTGATACGTAACATTATTTAACCAAGTTGATATGGGTGATAACCAATATAGAGAAGGATCTTTAGAAATAGCCAGTAACGCCTCTTTCCAAGCAATGAAATTGGACTCACAGCCACTATTAGACACTTCATTAAACATTCGACTCATACTCACAAGTGTTGTGATTTTTTGACCCAGTTCTGAGTAAGGGTTATAAAGTGCATCAATAGAACTAAGCAATCTAGCATCATAACTATCTGGAATTAAGTCAGAAATTAGATATCTTAAAATATGAGCGGGTAATATTTCAGAAAACAAGACAGGTGCATTGTCTTGCATTTCAGAAACATGGCGGCCAACACTGGTACGTTGTGAATGAACTATTGCCATATAACGTTGAAAATCACCCAACTGAGAATGTAACCAGTTCGCTCCGTTTTGTTTACTTAGCTCAAGTGCCTCAGCCATATGAGATTTTACTATGCCTTTCGCTAATGGAAGGGCATTACCTGATAGATTCGCCACATCAAGGGTTGAATTTTGTAACGCTGATGCGATAAAAGGTGCATATTTTTCTATATCAAAGCTGTTCGGATAAACATAACTGTAAAATTGACGGCCCTGTGTCGCTTTCCATTCACTTTCTAACGCAGGTTCAATCAACTCATCCAGCTGTTCGACTCGTTTACGATGAACATATTGGCCACGACCTGAATAACTAGCCAACCAACGCGCAATGTCATCAAGGGAACTGGTTCGAGATAGATTTTCTTTAGCTAAATATGATGCACTCCATCCCGCACAGGATTGTTCACCAATACAATCACTACCAAGCTGCTGGCGAGAGTCAAACAGCCAACGATACACTTGTGCCTTGGTCGTCACATTTTGTTTGATATTGCGCTGGTGCTCAGAATAAGACAATATTTGCTGCTCTAGCCACTGTTCTTCGGTTTCAGGATTCCAGCCATTTTGTATTAATGTGTTTAGTGTTTCATTAAATATCGAGTAATAGTGCTCTCGCACTGGTACTTTTATTTCACGCACAACCTCATCTTGTGATGGTTCAAAACGACGAGTTTCTGCTGGAACTCGAGTGTATTCTACACAGCCACGAAAGTTAGGATCACCTCCCAAAATTCCCAAGCGAGAACAAGACTGATAGCTGGCTTGTAGCACCAAAACCTTAGAAGATAGCTCTCTTGCTGTGGCAGGCCTATAAAGCAGGCTTCTTGCCATTTCATCGACAGCATACCGACTTGCTTGCTCTTTGAAGAAATCATTGGTGTTTGTGATTACACCTGAATCAAATAATTTATCGATTAACTGCAACCCTTCCCCTCTCATCAAACTCTGCAGTTTTGTGCTGATAATGCGAACATGATTATCGGCCGTTTCAGCAATTTTTTTCTTTGCGTTTAATGTCCGAACGTAAAGTTGCGTGAGGGAGTTGCGATCCAAACCACTTAAGTTATTACTGCGCAGTTGATCAAGTTTGGTAATCATTTGCTCAAGCACTGAGTTTTGGCAGTGTTGCAGCGCTGATAAAGCATTAACGGCTGCGCGAGTAGAGGGAGATGCAGATGTGAGGCTATTGCTTCTTTGCTGAGAATAAAGAGCATAAACTGCATCAACTTCAGGCTGGCAAACACTTCTTATATCCGATGAAAACAACCGATTTCTGTCTTTATTAATGCCTAGCTGAAAAAATAAGGTTTTATTAAGTTCTTTATCAACATTGGTTATCAATTGGTTTGAGAAAACGGTTTGGGTTCTTACCGACTCTTGATAGTAAGCTTGATATTTCAAAGCAACATCAGACGCGTAACTTTTTACGATCGCTTCTATGGTTTTATGTTGGTTAGCAGCCAAAGATGCCCAATGTCTTTTGTCTCTTAAATCTTGCCGAGTAACGATATCGTCATGGATGGTGAAGCTGTAATGGTCACCAGCAGCCATATTATTCCACCGGTTAATCAGAATATGTCGATCAATACTGCGCTGAGGCAGCTTGAGAACACCAAACCAATCGACGAGTTCCATAACGGTGGCAAAACGGTCATAGGATGTTCTTGATTCATCCTCAAAGGCTTGGGCGACATCACGGGCCCAAAAGCCCACAGCAACCGCGCCTCCAATTGGTCCTAATACCTCAAGTGCAGCACCGCCCACTTCAGAGGCAGTGCGGCCAATAGAAGATAGCAGGCGTGAAGCTTCTTCAGCTTCTAGAGCAACAGAACTTTCTGGACCAGCTTCAAGCAAAGAGGAGGTCTCATTGTATACGTATTTTGTTTCGCTTAAGTTCGTTGACTCGGCTGAGAAATGGTTCGGTGCGGTTGGAAACAGCTCTTCCGGCGTTATACCTTCACTAAAAGATGTATAGCTCTTCTCACTCAAGCGATTAAATGCTTCTTTATCGAGAATAGTAAACTCATCGCCAATAGTACAAAATCCGGCTGCCAAAACGTTTGTTGATAGTATGGCAAAAAATAGTATTAAATGTCTTAACTTCATATTGTTTGATTATTCTTAGGTTTACTGAAAGTGTTAAACTATGTGTTCGTATCAAAAAGTTATTAAAATTCACACGCTTCAAGCGCTGATATATTCTCTCCGGTGTGCATATCTTTGATGGGTCTATTTCCTATATCGCTTGCCGCTATTTCTCTATAGATCACATTATTCATTCCCATTTCAGGGTTGGCATCGATTGCTGTCACTTCAAAGAAAGTGTTTCTATTGACTAAGACTTCTAATTCGTCTGTTCTCATATCAGGCATAATTATGGACGCTTCTCCATTGCTAAGTTCAAACATAGATCTTTGGCCACCGTAAAAACCCTCGGTTGATCTGGCAGACACAGAGGTCGATAGAAAAGTGCTAGGGCTAACAATATCACCCACTTTAATTAAACCATCACTGTAGGCCTTTATTAACGACTCACCACGGTAGGTTTCACCTGTAAATTTAATTCCTTGTTCAAACGCTGAATCAATATGCTCAATGATGGGGTTTATTTCCTCGGTATTTTCGCCATTGAGTATTGCTCGTCGAATAGCTTGATACCCATTTTGTTGATAATAATTAAGAGCATCAATGGATTCATAAGATAAAGAATATTGCTGCTGCATTGATGAAGGCTGAAGCCTTGACATTATTTGGTAATACTCATCGACACTTTCTTTTGTAAAAGGGTTGTCTAGTTTTTCTATTAAATCCTTAATTTCTGCTTTCGAGTAATATCCTTTGTTATATTTCAGGCCAGCAAAACTCGCCGATGAAATAGTGAGAAATGTGACAATGGCAGTTGAAAAAATAAGTTTAATTAGCAACTTCACTTATACATATCCTTAACATATTAACTTTGTTTAATACATCATACATGCATATTTGTTGACTTATAATGATAATACTTATATAACAATGGCTTATTTATACATGCGTTCCAACTTTAGGATATCGACCTTTTATCGAACAAGGATTCTGTCGCTTGCATTATTGTTATCAGTAACATCATACCCACCACAGAACCGATGGTGTGTTAACTAGAAAGAGATAAAAGTAAGAGCTGTGGTGATCACAGTTTTCCACTATCGAATGTCATGCTACTTCAGCACGCCTCTGGACAAAAGTTTGCCAGTGCTTTTGCTAATTTAGTGATCTATGGATTACTTCAACGGCTCTTCTCCGCTTTCATGAGTCTGTATGCACAGGCTCATTCATCATAATCACATGATTTATAATGCTTATTTTAAAAATAAGTCAGTAGTCTATTTTGTCGTATTTCGTATTAATCAACACGCTCTTACTGGCTAGCAAGCAATCTTCTCCATTTGTTGAAGTAAAGTGTCGGTTTTAAGTGGCTTAGGAAGATAAGCGTCCATCCCAGAGTCAAAGCAGCGTTGGATATCATCATCAAGTACGCTCGCTGTTAGCGCTATAATCGGGGTTTTTGGCAGTCCTGACACGCATTCATGTGCTCGTATCTTTTGTGTCGCTTCAAAGCCATCCATAATCGGCATCATGCAATCCATCAAAATGATGTCAAAGCTGTTATCTTGCTTATACATCTCCACGGCCACTTGACCATTTTCTGCAATATCAAATTGATACCCCGCTTTACCCAGCATGAGTGATGCCACTTTTTGATTCACATTATTATCTTCCACTAATAAAATGCGTTCAGCTTTGCGATGACTATCCTGAGTAGTTGGAGCTTGTTTAGGTATGTGACACAAAGAGTTCTCACTAGATAGAGACGGGGCCGCTTTTTCATCCTTAGCCATCCATGCTGTTATCTTTTCTTTGAGTACATCGGCTTTGAACGGCTTGGGCATATAGTCGTCCATCCCAACCTTATAACACTTCTGAATGTCGTCATCAGCCACACTGGCGGTGAGCGCAATGATAGGCACACGCCCTCTATCAGTATCTTCCTGCTCGATTTGGCGAATGGATTGCGTTGCTTCAAAGCCATTTATGATGGGCATCATGCAATCCATCAAGATAAGCCCATAACGCTCTTTGCTATACATCTCAACGGCCACTTGGCCATTTTCGGCCACATCAAAACAAAAGCCCGTTTTTTCAACATGTAGGCTCGCCACTTTTCGGTTCACACCGTTATCATCTACTATCAGTATCTTCTTCGAATACCTCTCACTGTTTGCCTCTTCAATCGTTTGTGAAGAATGCTCGTGAGAGTCTTGCTCAAACCGTTCAATGACTTTGATTAAGCGCTGGCCCAGAAGTGGTTGGGTAATTATTGCACTGACATTATCACCAAAATCGTAAGCCCTGCTGTAGAGGTGCTTCATCACACAAACAGGAATGGATTGGGAAACGATATGTCGAAAATGCTCATTATGATGCTGCGCGGTATCTGGCTTAGTTTCGACATACACGACGATGGCATTGCGCTGATTTTTCGCCCACTGAGGTAAGTCGTCCAACCTAGCAACAGACTGGTGAACAGGGATATGGTAGAAGCTCAGCGCTTCACGAATGATATGTTCTCGTTTGTTATCATCACACACTAAATACAACTGGCTAAACATTGAGGGACTTCTGGCGTCAACATTTTGCTGAGAAATAGGTAAAGAGAGGGTAAAGTAGAATCTACTCCCTAGCCCTTTTTTCGAGTCTAATTGAATTCTCCCTCCCATTAATTCAACCAACTGCGTGCTAATGGCGAGCCCCAGACCTGTGCCTCCAAATTGACGAGTGGTTGAGTCATCTTCTTGGGCAAATGGCTCGAAAATATTTTTTTGTTGCTGCTCATCAATACCAATGCCTGAATCTTGCACTGAGAACTCGATAGTGGCCTGAGAAGATTCGATTTGGGTGGTGGTGACCGTGAGCTCAACTCTTCCTGAGTCAGTGAACTTCACGGCGTTGGACACAAAGTTCATGATGATTTGGCGAAGACGATGGTCATCAACCATGACACAATACGGAGTATTGGGGCTGATGGATACCTGAAGGTCAATACGTTTCTCTTTTGCTTTGGGTGAGACTATCGAAGCAATGTCATAAATAGATTCTCGAACATTGGTGGAATGGGGGGTAATGACCAACATCCCTGACTCAATTTTGGAAAAGTCTAAAATGTCATTAATCAAAGTCAGAAGAAGTTGTGATGAGGTTTCGATGGTGTCGACATAGTCACGCTGGGTTGCGGTAAGGGCTGTGTCAGACAATATTTCTGAAATCCCAATGACGCCATTAAGAGGAGTTCGAATTTCATGTGACATATTTGCGAGAAAGCTACTTTTGGCTTTACTGGCCTTGATGGCCCACTCTTTGGCTTTCTCGGCTTCGTCTTTCGCTTGGTTAAGCTCTGTATAGTGCGCATCACTGGCGTCACTGAACTCATTAAACTTATCCGCAAGCACCGTGATTTCATCATGAAACCAAGAAGATGGCAGAGAAATCCGATTCGTTGCTAAGACATTATGTTCACTCACGGCTTGTTTCATCACGTTGATGCGTCTAATGATGAATAACCAAGTGAGGGTGAGTACAGCAGAAAGAAGCAAGACAATGCGAATGCTTTCGGCTGAGAGTATATAGAGAAACTGAGACCAAAGGTTGTGATAAATGCGCGTTAAGTCTGACTGAACTGTCAGGTCTCCGAGTGAATAACGCTTGTTGCCAAACTCATAGTTTAAGGGCCACACCTGAGTCACAGCATTATCAGACAACCGTTTACCTTGTTCAATCACCGACTGGTTACTTGATGAAATGTGTACATAATCTACTCCCGGTAAGGTTAGCAGTCCTTTCAGTTGAGCAGCGAGTAAATCCCTGTCTTCAACCCACAAGCTCTCTATTATGCTCGATAGCTGACTGGTTTTGATATGGCTTAATTTTTCGTTAATGTACTGAATATCCAGTTGCAACCGATGGTGAAGGTTATAACTGGTTGTGGCGATGGCGAGCAGCACACTCATTAAGGTTACGGTGAACAATAGTTTTTTGTTAATACTCAAGTACCGATGTGTCTTTTTCATAGAAAGCCTAGCCATTATTATTTTGAGTCTTTAATAAAAATAGTCGGTCAGGAGTGAAGTGAAACGGAATGTGGGCTTTTTTTATTCAATAGGCACGCAGCCCGCCAGTCAGCGATAGCTCTCATTTCTTCAGCAACATTTAGTTTTTTTGGCTAGACTCATATTAAGAGAGCCAACACGTCTCCTTAATACTGTAAGTGCATGCTCTCTTTATGTTTAGTGGCCACTGTCTCTGTGGCCTTTTTTCATTCTGCGAACTTATACCACTGCTGTCTAATTAAGACTAGATTGCTTAGTCGGCTCTAAGAAAGCGTGCAAAGTTAGATATTGTCGATGATGCATTTGATGGCAGCAGGCATTGCTAGGATGATGTGGTCGAGACGACGCCCGAACGTGAATTGTACCAAAGTACATACTCCGCTTGATCAGGGTTTCTATTGTATCCACGCTTTGTGGTATTGACATCTCCAGAATGCTTGAGATGCTTGAGATGCTTGATTCTCTATACTAATTACCCTCTTTTAAGTTTGCTATAAACGAGGAGTCTATATTGAATGAGCGGAGCTACAAATACAGCCTCACTGAATTATAACTATTTACTGATTTTACGTGGTTTAGCACCGCAAATTAAACTATCAAATCGAGCTAATGAATAATTTTTACCCACATGCATGAAATTGATGTGGGCTTATTGATGGTGATGCTTATACCGTGATTGGGGTGTTGCCATTGATGAAGAGCCTCTTTCTTACATAAAACGCCAAATACACTGTCGATTTTGTACATCTGGAACCGAATGAAAATGAGTAGAGTCGTCACTAACCCACAATTCAGAGCCAGCCGAATAAATAGGTTTGTATATGTTTTTTATTGGAATGTACCATTCTCCAAACTCTTCCATAACAATTGCTGATGAAGGTTTTTTATCTGAATGACGTTGTTTAATTCTGTGAGAAAGCATCACTTGATGAGAAAAAACACCCTCACCGATATAATTACCTTCCAATGGAAAACCTAACAAAACAATATTCGACACTTTACCTGAGTCTTGATGCCATGAGTGAGTTAACCTTCTATTTGGTTGTGTTATCTCCATCACAGAGCCTGTCACATTATTTCCACATAATGACCATATTTTGTATAAAAACTCTTTTCCTGAGATATTAACTCCAGAGCTATAAAATATTTTCGTTATTGAATTGAGTGTTTCATTATTAAGCTCATCTTTATACACCATAAAAGAGAACTGGTCTGATATATTTAATTTTTTTATTGCGTTTACGTTCAAAAAAAAACACTTAAGAGCATGGCGTAGCTTAAGCCTTAAATGGTCATTTTTCCACGCAAAACCAATGCCTTTACCAGGGAATAGAGTTTCCAAGGAAACATAACTACCGTGATGAACTACCACACTTTCATCTTGCCTCAGAGCTTTGGGTACTCTCCAAATGTTCAAATCTTTCATCTTTAATAAGCCAATCCCAGTGAACGAGTTGTCTCTGCCCCTAGATATACTCGAACAGACAAGAAATCAGTTGGACATGCGGTCTCACAGCGTTTGCACCCCACGCAGTCTTCCACTCTAGGTGCAGAAGCAATTTGACCAGAACCATTATTATCCCATACTACCATTTCCAAAACATCCGTCGGACATGCTCTTACACATTGAGTACACCCAATACAAGTATCATAAATTTTTACTGTATGTGACATGATAAACCTCCTAGTTTACCTATACATTGCTGACATCCCACGTAGCTGCTCTAATTTCACCATTAGATTTTTCACTTACCCCGCAAGCTATGTTATTGTCATTAATAGATATTACTGATCCTTTATTGCCTCCAAGTCCCTTTAAAAATCTCACCCTGCCATCCTTGTACACGAATGCCCCTATATCTCTTGCTCCTGTAATATAGTTGCCCACGGCAACACCAAAAGTATTGACAGATAAAAACTTAGAAAAAGAGTTCCCCAGCCCTGTAACTAAATTAAAGTTATCTCCGTCCCAGTATGAAGCTTGGTACCTTCCTTGGCTATTTTTTACGGCTCCAAAAATAGTCCCCCCAGCAGACATGCCCACGGCCAAAGATTCTTCGACGCCTCTAGGAACTGTCAGCACAACTGGACTATCTTCAAAATTTTCCCAGATAGCGGCTTGCCCAAATACTCCATTAATTTGCGTAATTTGCCCCACAATTATTCCTGTATCATTTACACCATTAGCGCTTCCAGAAAACCCCTCTGGAGTAAGAAGTTTCTTAGCTTTCACACTATTTTTTAGATTCCAGTACACAGGAAAGTCAAATTTATTTTCCGTAGATACGCCAACAACTAAATCTTTATCATTGCACCCTAAAGCTTTGCTGCGCTCATTGTTTTTTAATCCTGACAAAACTTCTAGTTTACCGGCAGTCCAGAGGGAGGCATTTAATACACCTTTTTTATTTTGATATACACCGCACGCTACTCCTAAAGGACTCGTTCCCAAAGCCTGAGACATTTGTGCATTGGTTGAGTTGTTAGGCCCGTCTAGAATCTCATACGATAGATCTTCATTCCATCTAACCGCTCTATCCATTCCTGATAAAAGTTGCCCTTCTGAATCAATGATTCCAATATTTTCATCTTTGATCAAACCAAATATTTTACCTTCGCCAGATATTGCTACCGCTGCAGGGAACTTGCCCTCAAATCCCGGCAACTCTCTGGGTTCAATACCCAATGATTTTTTAGCGTATACCGAAGGTGAATTTAGTGGTAATGCAGTCGTAAAGAGGGTGGCTGAAGACACTTTCAAAAATTTTCTACGAGATAAATTCCACATAGCATTATCCTTTTGTTAAACATGCCGACAGTCACTAGTGCTAGATAGTCGCTATCTATAATCCTTATCTTACTAGTCAGCAAACTTTCTAAGATCAGGCTTATCATTATGAGCAATGTTTAATATAGACTGAACGGGGACAAAGTGTACTAGGAAATTCTTGTGTACCCAACTTAAGTACAAAAATACACCAATCACTGGCTTTTCAATCAGAGTGATCACTAATCAATAATCAATAATCAATAATCAATAATCAATAATCAATAATCAATAAAGGAATATGATATAACAAAATAGAATATAAAAATATGAATATTGATGCATATCCACTTCTATTATTTTGAAGGCTGATGCCTTTCATTGAATAATAAAGGAAGATCTATGTATAAGTTAACTAGAACAACGTTGGCAATTATAGGATTTCAATCTTTTTTAATCCCGAACTTGGCTAACTCAACACCAATCCCTGATACTCCGCCACAATGGTACCAAGGAAATCAGGATTATATCCTCAGTAATCCGATATCGGCGTGTCAATCTTTCAACGACAACGTTGCTTTGATAAATGCTCACATTGCCGCAAACTATCCTTCTGGTTCAGCACAAATGTACGAACAGTTGTGTACTAGCTTTCGTGTCAATGAGATTCAAGTTGAAGATTCGGTAGACTACATTACGTGGGTAGCAGCTTATCCCGACTATAGCATTATTGACTCTGTAGATATGGCAAGGACGATAGATATCCTAGTTTTTTCAGGTACTGGAAAGACCAACTACATGATGATCATCAATGGTGGAGCAGACTTAGTTGAGCAGGATATTTTGGAGCCAGGTTGGGATTCTTGGACTGGTATTGATATGGCACCGTTCCATTACCAGCGAGATCATTGGTTCGGTAACAATTGGCACGGTACCAACCAAAAGAGCTATATATCCGGAGAGATAGCTTTAAATAATGCCAAAGAAGATGCAGATGATTTTTTCCAAGGTCAATCACCAACTGAAGAAGAATACAATACGAAAGTATTAGAGTTTTTGTCAGATGAGTGTACAAATTTAGGAAACTCTAACTGTATTCCCGGAGGAGGTTCGGGTAATTCAGGCTACCTTATTTATGAAGAGTCCTATCCGGGTGATACCTATGAGGATAAATACGTTAACGTGGCAACATCTCAAGGTATGAGTTTCAATATAGGAGGATCTTTTGAAGCTGACGAAACAGGAAGTTTAACAGCGGGGATGTCCGTCGATATAGGCTATGAAACATCAACGTCGCAGTCTCAAGACCTAGCTATGTTTTTCGTAAGTAATTTTGCTGGTCAGAATGATGTTTCTAGCGTAAAAGAATACCAAGTATCAGCTAATGCCGTGTTAGCTGTTGAAGACAGCAATGTGATTTCATATAAAGATGATGAGTGGAACTACAGAGTTGATAATGCAGATGAAGCATACGGGTCAAATACTTGGAGAAAGCATGACCTTGAATCTATCGATGTTTGGACAGAAAATGTAAATAACTCAAATTGTACTGATGAGCCTATTGTCATTGCTCATACTCTTAACTTAGCACGTTCTACAATCGATATAGATAATGGCAGTATAGATTCAGATGATACTCAGACTGTAAATTATCGCTTTGATTACGGTACATTGATTAATATGGTCTGTGAAACCGATAGTGAAAACCAAACAGTCAAAGCTGTCGCACTCGGTAATTTATACAACTAATAAGGAAGTTAGATTATGAAGATAGTAAAGGCGATGACCGCATTATTAATGGTATGTCCTCTCTGGGCTCATAGTGCAAAAATTCAAGTAAAAACAATTGGGATGGATGGATCCGAGCACCAAGTTGTTAATGAGTTGAAGAAGTACCACAATAAAAATATGATAGTTGGCGATTGTGGCAACAAAGTAGAAATTAATTGTCAAGGCAACGACAAGGTTGAAGTACTACTAATCAATACATTAAACCCATCAGTTAACTACGACAATCCTGGTGTGCTTAATAAAATTAAAAAGTCAGATTGGACAGTATTAATTGGAGGCTATGCAGCTAACCAAACGGCGTCATTCAAATTACTTGGTTACGGAGTAAGCAAGAGTATAGTCGCTATAAAAAAACCTGGCGATAGAGTGAATATGGAACTATTCACGTACCGTTACAACGCAGAGACATTGAATTCAAAACTTGCCTCTAAAATGGTGGATTCATTCCTCTAGCATAAACTATAGCAAGGTGGTTTCTTCTTTTCTTGATAGTATCGATGCCCCTAGTCGACTAACAAAGGAGAAACCATCAATTAAAGAAATTCTCTACACAAGATAACGGGTATCATTTCAATCAAAGTGAACCCCATATTGCTTTGTCAAATGATGTTCTCCTCCACTTATTCGGCATCATCCTAACAAGGAAACACTCTTCAACAGGGCCATTGTGCGAATGGCAACAACTGGCTTAGCGAGCGACAATATTGATTGATTTTTCACTGAACTGACCTTTATTGAGAGTGCAGGGTTTTTTACCTTTATAGGTGCATACATGCACATCATTTTAGCAAGGAGCATAATAAAAATGTTCATTACCCTAATGTAAAGAGATGTAAACCCTCTATTTCACCTACATTCTGGACCAGTAGTCTTCCCATGCTTTGTGACAGGTGCGGTCACACTGTTGACTACTGGGAGTGGGTAAGTTTGGTGGACTTTCACTGACAGAATGGGCTGAATACAACAAAGCACCAATAATGGTTATCAATCTGAAATTCATTTCCTTTTCCTTAATTTTCTGAACAAGTTCACCGGTTTATTTAGCATTCAGCTTTGGATTTGAGGATTCAGCAAGCATCAACTGTAACGTATCGATACGTGTCTGCTGCTCCTTGATGGCTTCTAGTAAGATTGGGATCATAGAACGATAGTCTACCCTGAGATATCCTGACTGGCCGTCATCTCGAACCATTTCTGGATAGATACCTTGTAAGTCTTGAGCTATGAACCCAAACTCTGTTTGGTCTGAGCCTTTTAATTGGTAACGAACACCTTGGATGGTGCGTATTTTTTCAATTGGCGATTGAATGGCTTCTATATTCGTTTTCAAGTTTCTATCACTGCACCATGGTTGGAATTTATCGCTGCAGCGCTTGGGTACCTCATCTAGGCTCGCGAAGGCCATAGATGAGAACAAAATCAAGGACGATGCGGTAACAGAAGGGAAAGATTTAAGCATTATGTTCCTCACTGCTGTTTGAAAGCTGAGTTAAAGGTCGCCTACAAACAGTACGTTGTATTCGTGTTATTTTTAAATTAAGCGTCTATTCAACCATACCTTATTAACTAACTTAAGAGTAAAGCCAAGCAAAAACAATCAACGGAATCAACATCATAAATAGTGTCAATATTATTAACCATTTACATTATATTTAATTCAATAGTTTTACCTATCTATTGGTTGTGATATAAACCAACTTTTCTCCAACATACGTATAACATTATGAAAAATAAGTCTATTATCACTCTCGGCGCTCTACTGATTACATCCGCAACGTTTGTCAATGCTTCAACTTTTGTTTACTGTGGCCGCCCCGACGGGAGCGATTGGGATTGGCTTCTCGACACTTATGACAACTACGAAACGATTCACGGACAGTGGGCACGAATGACGGAGGTAAACCACCGATATTTCAATGTGTTCCGTGTCAGTGAGGCAGAATTTCAGTCAAAAGCATTCAGATGTCCAGCTGGGTACATCCCTCACCCTGCAGAAAGTGGCACTTCCCGTTGGGAAATATTTGAAATCGTAAGGCAAGACGGATCCCGTTATTTGATTGATGGCTACAAAACCTACTATTCCATCACAACCAATCAGGTCACCAGTAACCACTATTTTCGTTCACTTTAGATAAACTTTAAAATCTGTAAGGGTTCAGGTCCAAAAGGCTAGGAATAGGCTTAGCTTTTTGAATCGACCTATGATTCTTCATGAACGCGCGTTTTCTGATGTTCGACATCCGGCACAATAGAGAGCGATGTCCCCACCGCTCCCCTCTCGTGAATCGCTTGATTACGGCCGTTATTTTTCGCTTCATAAAGTGCAATATCTGCCGCTTTGATGAGCTCTGTCGGAGAGCTGGGTAAATCAGGATACGTCGCCACCCCAATCGATACCCCTAATTGACCCAAGGAAATTCCCTGCATGCTCAGGTGCAAGCTTCCAACAGCCTCCACAATCTGGTCGGCTAACTTCATTGCCGGCTCCACTGAACAGCGAGGACAGATTATCGCCAACTCTTCTCCCCCCAACCGGCAGGCCGTATTGTGCTCACCAATTTGATGCGTCAGCAAGCTGGCCACCTCTTTCAGTACGTAATCGCCAGCATCGTGACCATAATTATCGTTAAAGCGCTTAAAGTGATCGAGATCCAGCATAAGCAATGACATATCTAAATCTTTTTGGGACGCATTCAACCAGGCTTTTTCGAACGTTTCTTCAAAATATCGGCGGTTGTACAAACCCGTTAGAGGATCTCGCATCGCTTGAGAGCGTAATTTATCTTGTAAACTCAAGTTCGCCAGCGCTAACCCCAAATGCTCTGCAATTGTAAAGGCCAGCTGCTTTCTTTCTTCTGATAGAGTGTCAGTACTGGTGTCGAGATACAAATGAAACATACCCACCGTATTACCATGAGCCGTCAAAGGAATACATAAGGTTAAATCGTTTTGACAACACGCCATATGAGGGCAAGGCAGTTGATGACTGTCATCTTTAGACAAATGGTAACGCCCTTTCCGCAAGGCCCAACACTCATTGGTCCCATAGACTTTATCAGCCGGCCATGTACCTCCCCAATCTAAGCTCACTTCCAACTGATTGCGTGATTCTTTCATGACTGCGACACAGCCATTGATGGGTCCAAGTAGCCTCGGGATAATGTCCGATATCACCGTTTGGGCTTCTTTAAGGTTACTACAAGCGGCTAACATATTCGCTAATTGGTGAAGGTGTTCGATTTCCCTCATACTTTTCTGTATACGGTATTCCTGAAGGTCTTGCTCTGCCCTGACAGAGTTAAAGATTTTGCGGTGGCTTACCCAAGTCGACAGCACTAAAATACCTAAAGACAATAACATCAGAAGATGTTCAATCAGTTTGAGATCCGACGACATGGCATACAATGCCGTCATCGGCATAGACAATCTGAGCACATACTCTTCTCCCGTATCAGCCTCACCGCGCAGTGTTAACCGTTTGGCAATATATAACAGCTCTTGATTCATCGAGGCGCTAAACCGTTTAGACTGTCCCCACCCAGTTGAAAACGCACTGACGACTTCGGGTCTGAGGCTATGATCTTCCAGCTTGAGAACTTGCTTATGTGTGAGCTGTGAATCCCCCAAGACTTGACCCTGACTGTCTATGATGGAAAAACGTTGCTCTACCTTTGCTTGAGATAAGTTATCCAAGAAGTTGTCAATCTCTGATTGATCCATATCGTTGAGTACCAGACCACGCTGATGAATCTGATGGTCGACGTCATCAACCAAATTAGACATGTAGTTACTGACGATATTGGTCAACCAGTTATCCAATATTCTGTCGTAGTAGTACCCTCCAACAATCATAGAGAGCGTGAGAGCAATGATGGGAAAATATTGCAAACGACCGAAAGAGGTATTAGACATACAATTCCTAGCCAAAGGAGAAGTTGTTAATAGAGTATAGTATGAGGGGCTGCCTGCGGTGATAAATTGCGGACTATTTAGGCATTTTACAACGGCGTTTCACAGATAAGTGATTCATTACGCATCTAGATTGACCTTATAAGTAGACTCAACTAATCATATCCATTGTGATGCTTATTCAAGGAATATTGAAATAAAAATACTTTTTCATGTTAAAAGTGTTAAATGCCGAAAAATCAACACGATATCACTACACATGAAACAATGTATTACCTACAGCTTACTTCTCGTATCACTCCTTTTTTCTCGTTTCCTACTAGCCTGTCAAGAGACAAGTCCATCCACGGTAAAAGTCTATTGCACCAATACCACTGGAGACACATGGGGATACCTAAGATACATTGATCAAGAAATTTACACAGTACGAGGGCTGAAAGGTGCTGTGCCTATACTCAATGGTAATTTTGTTGAGTACTTCAAAATAAGAGACAGTGATTACAACAGGTTTTCAATCCTTTGTCGTGATGCCGCTGAATTAGGTGGAATACCGGATGTTAATATTCCAAGACCCGCTTGGGGGTTAAATAATAATTGGTATTTGTTCGCTAAAGAGGATGGTTTGGTTAATGATGGAAGCCTCTACACTCAGTTTGGTGGTGACAGCTACTGTGATTAAAAGCAATGTCTGAAAACACAATCGGAGCTTGGGCCAGATTCATTACATCAAGCTTTTTAAATTCAGATTACGGCAAGTGATAGTTAACGAGCCCCATCAATGGGATTCGGGATAACAAAGTTATCAGGATAAGATGAATCAAACAATTTTTATTAATTAAAAGTGCATAACAGTGCACATGACTCGAAAGGAAACAAACTTCAGTGATCATTAAAACGAGTAAAAGTCGTTGAGTATCAAATTAACTGTCTAAAAATTAGGTTGTTAAAGAAAATTTCAATTTTCCCTTGAAAACCACATATGATACTAGATATTTATAGTTACATTTGTATCATTAGGTAAGGTGTCGTATGTGGCCATTTCCATCCAATCTTCAAAACTCAAACAACCCGCCCCCCACTCTTAATGACTTCATTGTTGCTTCGCTCAAACAATCGTTGGCAACAATAGAGTTTGACCCGAAAGGGCATATATTATCAGCCAGCCCTCACTTTTTAAAAGCCATGGGATACGGATTAAAAGAGATAGAAGGCCAACATCATCGAATATTCTGCGAATCAAGTTACGCACAAAGCAAGGAGTATCGTCAATTTTGGGCCTCTCTTGCTCAGGGCCAGTTTAAATCAGGGACGTTTGAACGCTATAACAAATCGGGAGACTTAGTAGTCATCGAGGCCACCTATTTCCCTATCACGAATAGTGACGGAAAGATTGAAAGGGTAATGAAAATTGCCAGCGATGTCACTGAACAAGTAACTCAAGCTCGTTCACAAAAAGACATCATCGCCGCGCTCAATCAAAACTTTGCGGTCATTGAGTTTGAAACTGATGGGACCATTATCAATGCCAATGAAAACTTTCTTCAGGGCCTAGGATATAATGCTGATCAAATAGTCGGCCAACACCACAAAATGTTTTGTTTTGACGACTTCTATCAAGCAAATCCAAACTTCTGGAAGCAACTGAGTAGCGGTCAAGCCTCCTCTGGGCGATTTTTGAGAAAAACACAGCATGGCGATAATTTATGGATACAGGCTTCATATAGTCCAATACGTAATGCCAAGGGTGAGGTCTACAAGATTGTTAAGTTCGCCTCTGACATCACCCAAGACGTTGAAAGAGAGCAAGCCATCTCTGATGCCGCCAACGTTGCTTATAGTACGGCAGTAGAAACCTCTCAAGTTGCTCAGGAGGGTAACCAAGTACTTAAAGGGACAGTCAGTATCTCACAAAAAATGGTAGACAACCTTACGGGTTCAATTTCAAAGGTCGAAGAGCTAGCGTCGCTGTCTAACGATGTTTCCGAAATAGTAAAAACCATTGGTGGCATTGCCGATCAAACCAATCTGTTAGCACTCAATGCCGCTATAGAAGCTGCCCGAGCGGGTGAGCAAGGCCGAGGATTTGCGGTTGTGGCAGATGAGGTACGTCAATTAGCTTCCAGAACGTCAGAATCTACGGAAGAAATCACACAAGTCGTCGAAAAAAATATGTCATTGACGGCAGAAGTGACTAAAGCGATTATTGAGGTCAATAAAATTGCAGAAGAAGCCAATACCAAAATAGAAGAAGTGTCTTCTACCATGGATGAGATTTACACAGGTGCAGAAAATGTGGCTTCCGCAGTTGACCAATTTAAAGACCGTTGAGAACATAGCTAGGGACTGTCTGATTATAACACCTTGTTAACAATAACATCATTCTCTCTAGGTTGCCCTCACACATAGCTATGTCTCGGTTTCTGAGGCTCCAGAACTTTGCAAGAACCAACTTCACTGGACACTAATCTGATTAGAAAAAGTATGTAAAATATCCAACCTTAAAACGTTCTAGAAAAATGCTCTAGCTCAAAAAGGGGCATTTTCGATTTAGAAAGTACCTTTCCCCACAAGAGGCCACCAATTTCTTCTATGCAGTGAGGTGAGAACCTACTCTACTGATGCCATCGCTGTTTGTGTGCGAACTCCCATATCAAATTCTCAGCTTTTAAGCCATTAGTGGTAAACTCAATCCACGCCCATAATTCAATGTAGACACAATGAAAGATTGTAACCAATGCGGTAAATGCTGCATCAAATATGGAGATGGTGATTTAGCAGCCACACAAGAAGAGATCGATCTATGGGAGCTATTTAACCCTGATATCTTTGAATATGTGAAAGATGGCAAGATTTGGTTCGACCCAGACACGAAAGAACAACTAAATCGTTGTCCATTTTTAGAGTTAGCTCGCAAGGCAAAACCAAATGAAAAAGATAAATACACATGCAGTATTTACCTCGACAGGCCCGAAGACTGTCGCCACTACCCTAGCCTTATCAATGAAATGGTTCGGGACGAATGTGAAATGATCGAGGTCGTAGACCTAGAAAACCTCAACAAAGCACAAAAGCAGTTAGATAAGCTGATGAGCTCAAGCCGACCATCGAGCTATTCCTAGAGTGGGTTTAAGTAATTGCATTTAACACTTTCATAAGGTGAGAATGACACAATAGCTAAACCTCTACAAACCACCTAAACTCACTTTCATGCCAAATACGGTCTATTTGATGGCTCTGTAAATTAATAATGACTATTGTATTCATACAGTTAGAAAAGTCGTATCTTTGCAAATTCACAGTCAATAATTAAGACCTTTGACATTCACCTGAAATTTGAATCAGTACTATGAGGCAACATCATATAACCAAAGAATAATATATAGTTATGGATTAACTTATGAGGCTCCAAAATTTATCAGCAGCAGTACTAACTACCCTCACCATGTCAGGGTGTGGTGGAGAAGGTTCATCGGCAGGGAATAATGAGAATTCTAGCCAGCAATCCAACCTGACTACTATACAGCCTAAAACTAAGCAACTCACAGGCAACGTGCTCTTTGCCATAGAAGGGCTGATTGAAAAAGGAGGGGTAGTATCTAACTATTCATCAATCGCTGTTAAACCAGCCCTTCCTGCATTCAAAGACGGAGATACCCAAAAGGTTGCTATAACTATCCCGGTTCCAACAATCATCATAGATAACGACAGTCGTTTCGTTAATGACTGGCACTGTTATCAAGCAGTTGGATTAAGCGCACAGAGGAAAAACCAGCAACTACTTGTTGATGGTGTTTTTTCTGAATATAGATACGATATGGTAACTAACTCCTGCTCTAATGAACATTTAGCGACCTATGTATTTAACAATGCCGTGGTCGACAGCTCTTTAACGTTTGAAACCCTTGGAAGCGTTGTATCCAGAAATCAGCAGGGTTCTGAGCAAACGTTGCCCACCTATCAATTTATCTCATTGGCGCAAGCTGATCAGTCGCAAGCAAGTTTCGGTAACGCTTGGGAGCAGATGCAGAGACCCAAAATTGCCGCTGCTCTACAACAAGCTGGCGCTTCAATATTTCAGGTAGACGCCTCATCTGGAAAGGTTAAATTGGATTTAAGCCAGATAAATACTGACGTAATTGTAGACTTTGCATCATTGGATAAGAGCCAAATACTCAGTGGTTCAATTTGGGGAATGCCAGGTCAAGGCATCGCTGATGAGAGATGGTGTCGAATCGTCAACATCCCCGATGACTCAAGTCGTAATAGTATCAAGTATCAGTCAGTCATTGCGACTAATTGTGCAAGATCTACCCCGCGATATTGCGATATGTCTAAGTCATCTGCTGCTGGCATTTATCCGGCAGTCTCACCCATTGCTTGGGATGAAACCACTGCCAATAATGCTCAATTAAACTCAAATGAACAACATCGAACAAACAAACAAGGTCATTTTATTGCCAACAGTGCAGCTCAAAATTCATTTGTTCTTGCTTTTTACACAGCTGTTAGCCCTATCTTCGGTTATACCAATCCGAGAAGTGACGGCCAAGTTAATAACGCAGGTCTTAATAGTTGGGTAGGTCACGCAGGTCACTGTCAAAACGTGATGGGTCATCGCCGTACAAAAATGGGGATAGGATTCAGGGTAGACAGGTCAAAACCATCAAAGATGTCATATTGGACTCAAGATTTTAACTAAAAACGCTTGAAATCATTCTTGTTGTTTAGATGCATAAAGTATAAATTTTTGATTAATTCTCTATCCTCTGAACAGAGAAAAACAAAGCCCGCTTTTAAAAGCGGGCTTTGTTTATCGTATTACCTTACATATATCATGCTTGAGCTGATGAAGAGCACACTTTTTTGGTCACTTTATCAAACTCTACGATTGAATAGTCTTCACTTTTTGTTGCTACGGAGTTTTGATACCCGTCATAAGAACACTCTCCAATATCATTTCTCGGGCATATAGAAACCTGATTTTTATCAATCATTTCTATTCCGCAGTTCGGGCAATATTTATACATGGCGCTCTCCTGACGTTGTCTATCTTGTACATACAAGCAAAAATCCTGCTTTTAAAACTCTAACTGCTTTTGACTATCAAACCAGTCATAGCATACTCAGGTTTGCAATTTTTGACACCTGATTGCACTATTCACTGTATTTTATAGTGGTTTTACAACACAAATATGACATTCAGCACAGATTAATTTTGTGCTGCAAAATTTGATTCGGGCTTACTATAAAGTGTACTGGCTATATACGCAATGATCCCAAGGTTAATTACAAGTAACGTTATACACATTCCCCCCGGATGATGAATAACTGCATAGATCTCAAATGGCACATAAACTGCGCAACTGACTAGCGCTAGCCACTCAGTCCAACGAAGTCCATTCCACAAACCATAAGCCTCTATCCATCTAACGAATGTGTATACAGCGGCCACCACCATTAGTAAATTCATATTTAACTGAGGAACTCGCTTCGACAAATCAATCATCATCTCTGAAATGGGGTGGACAGGATTCAAATGAAAATGCTGAACAAGTAGCTCTGCCAATTGCCGCAAATCTTTACTCGGAAAGAAATATATCCCTAAGACCACAGCAAAAGAAAGAAAGCCTTTTAATGCTTCCAAAATTGCAATGACCTTCAAACCTGATTTTGTTCCAACCTGCATAACGCTCATACCTCATACAACATTTTTGAGCATAACGTCAATGACAGTATCATGACGATTCAATCTTAAGTGAAAACTGTGTAAAGTTTTCGCAAAAACATAAACCCTGATGATATTTTCAGACCTATCATTATGGTTTTGATATATTTGGTTTTAAATCTGCCAGCCGAGAATGAATACTATCTCTTACTTCATCTAGCCATGCATATCGCTTGGTATATAACCGACGCTTGTTTTTATTCAAGCTGCTAGGATCCTTGCGCACAGGCACTAACGGAATATCGTACATATATTTTGATACCTGAGTGCCTCCGTATTCGGTCCAAAGCTCAGCGTATTGATAGCTTATACTTGAACGCTTGGAACCAATATACCTCAAAGCTTGATAAACATGCCCTCTGTTGGTAATACCATAAATAGAACTAATCCCCCACTCCTTTGCCAACATAAGAAGAATTTCAAGCATTAATGCTTTTGGTCTCAAGCCATGCATTCCTTTGGTGAGAGACTTAATAATATCTCCACGATCAGTAATGCAATCACTAGGACCCTGCAATGCTCCAATATGAATTTCATGCTTTGGCGTAGTAGAGATATTGAAAGCGAGAGTAAATAAATCACGCTGATTTTGATCAACCAATTTTAAAGCTAGGGAACCTTCTCTCTCTGGGCCTGGACATAATATGATCGAACAATCGAGTACACTAAGTAAACGCCAGCCATCATTGGTGTAAAAACGGGCCGTATCAGAACCATACATCTGATATAGTGCATGGAAGTGCTCATGAATCTTTATGGCTCTCTGGTGTGGACGCCAGTTTAAACAAACATACGGCTTAAGAGGCTTTTCAAGAATTCTTGGATTTTGTTCTCTTATCGGCCGAAATTCTGGTTGCTCAAACAATGTCTGCAGGCACTGTAGCACTGAGGGCTTAAACATAGACCACATGCAAAAGCGTGCGTTATAACGTAGCTTTTTAGCGCCCCGAATATCTGGGTATACGCTCTTAGCCACTTTAGGTAAAGACTGAATAAAATTAATGTAATTGATAAACATAGCGACACTTTGACTAAACTGGGCACAAGGCAAGAAGCCTGACCAAGTGGCCAGGCTAAAAACTAGGAGGTGAAGAAATTAAAAGCTGTAAGAAACAGCCGCTCCAACCAACCACTGATTGGCACTATCTACGATAGGTGAGTCAGCAATTTCGTCGCCAAGGCGTGTATAACTCGTCGTTTGAGTCAACTGCCAATTATCACTGAGTGGCAAAATAACTTTGTAACCTACATCGTAAGATACATCGCCACTACCTTTGTAAGCGTTGCGTTTTTGGGTCGCTTCTTTATCTTGTACACCAAAGTAGTAGTCAACATAATCTTTGCTTTGGTATGAAATACCAGCAAATGGAACAAAATCTGCCTTGCCGATAGTCAAAGGTAAGAAGTACTTCACCCCAGTTAGGTAACCGCCATATGTATCTACTACATCATGTTGATAATAAGTTGAGATGGTGCCTTGAGTTAGGTGGAAATCAGCATTAATACCAACATCTAAACTAAGGCGGCGTTTATCCATACCTTTTAGGAAATCTGAAGTATCTTTGTCGTACATAAGACCAGAAGTACCCAAGTAGCCACTTAGATTGAATACATCACCAGTGTTACCGAGAAAACGGTAGTTAATGCTTTGCAAAGTAACGTTAAAGTCTTCTCCTTGGTAACCAAAGTTAGCAACTGGAGCTAGGTTATGCTTTTGACCTTTGTATAAATCTGTCATACCCGCAGCACCAAGCTCAGCAACCCAGCTGTTTTCTTGGGTATAAATATTACCATTGCGAATATATGCGTCATTTGCATATACAGCATTGGCTGCTATCAATGCTGTAATTACCAGAGTGAGCTTTTTCATTATTTTGTCCTCGTGTTAACTTATAGTGAACACTGTACAAAATTATTAGATTTGTAAATATGACGACTTTGTCACACAAATGTCACGAATTGTCAGGTGACACTGACAAGCAAGGGATCCGCAAGGTGAATTTAGCTCCCCCTAGAGAACTCACGCCAACCTGAGAGCTACCACCATGGCGGTCAATTATAAGTTTTACGATTGCAAGACCAAGACCAAACCCAGCATTTGATTTATTTCTGGAAGGATCCGCACTATAGAATGGATCAAAGATAGCGCTCCAATGCTCCACCGGAATACCAGGGCCATCATCTTCTACAACAATTAAAACATCACCCATATCTTTCTGGGCAGTCACACGAATTTTCCGATTCACATAACGTAAAGCATTAGAAACAAGGTTATTAATAGCTCGCTTTATAAGCGCACTGTCTATTTCAACTACCATAGAATCAGGAACATCAATTTCAACAATATTGTAATCATTACTCGGAAGTTTACTGACCAACCCTGTTATATACGCCAACAATTCAATAGATTCGATATTTAAGACAGAATCTGGCCTCTCTACTCTTGCAAAATACAACAATTCATCAGCCATTTGTTCCATTTCTTCAGTATCTTCTATGATACTGGCTATCTTGTCATGCTGTGCTTGAGTTAAGTTTTCATCCTGTAACATCTCAGCTTGCCACTGAATTCTGAAAATAGGCGTTCTCAAATCATGAGCAATTGAGTTCGTTAAGGAACGGTTACTTGTAATAAGATCAGAAATCTTATCGGCCATGTAATTAAAGCTATAATTCAAAGAACCTACTCGATGACGGCTTCCTGTTGGAGCTCGTGAGTTAAAATCGCCTTGAGCAAATTTTACTGTAACTTCTTCAAGTACCCTAACTCTTCGACTTAGAAACCAGATCAGCCCAGAGGTATAAATGAAAAAACCACCGACAATAAACCCCCACAATAAATCATCATCAAAAGCGATCGCCCTACGTAAACTGGATTCAACATCCGGTTTTACTCTATATACGACATCTGGGGATGAAAGCATAAACCAAAATTCGCGCTCATCATCATAAAAAGTAAACAAGTGAGTCCTTTCACGACTAAAATACTCTTTTACACCAGTGGGTACCTTTGATAAGGGGAAGACTTTTAGCGTTTTTGCCGTTTGATTGGTGAAGTCACGCAGAATTCCCAATGCTTCCTTTTCCCCCTGCGTCTCAGAAATAGACATCAAAATCTCTCTGAATGCCGCCCCCTCAAGATCCTCAAGAACATAGTCGTAATCGGTATTAATTTGATAAACTAGAACTTCATATGCCATGAGGCTTAACGTAAATAGTAACAATAGCCCAGCAAAAGCTTCTATGTAGAACCGGCGCATAACACTCTATCCCCAAGGTTACCAGCTGTCAGGTACAAACAAATAACCTTTACCTCTTACGGTTATAATACGCTTAGGTGTTGCTGAACTATCGCCTAGCTTCTTGCGTAGGCTGACAATTTTGTTATCAATGGTACGATCTAAACCATCGTACTCAATTCCTCTTAATGTCTTAGTTAAGGTATCACGAGATAACACTTGATCTGGCGAGCTAGCCAATAGCCAAAGCAAATCAAAATCACTATCTGGCATGTTGATTTGTTCACCATTCAATAAGCAAATTTTACGATCTCGATTCAAACTAAGTTCACCATAGCTTAAGGTGTTTACTGTCTTTGATTCACTATCGAAAGATAGCTCATTATTTACAGATCGCCTCAAAAGCATTCTTATCCGAGCAAGTAATACCCGAGGCTTGATCGGCTTACTAACAAAGTCATCAGCTCCTATTTCTAATGCAGCAACATGATCAAAATCATCATCACTTGCGGTTAACATTAACACTTGACCAGAGTACTTAGTTCTTATTTGTCTACAAATCGTCAAGCCATCAGTTCCGGGCAACATAAGATCAAGTAATAAAATTTTAGGTTGTTGCTCTACAATAGCATCAACCGCACTATTTCCATCTTCGAATGTCGTTACATCAAAATCATGCTTTACGAAATATTCAGCAAGCATTGAACGTAGTTTTGCGTCATCTTCAACGATAAATAAGGATTGTAAAGGGCTCATCTACCATTCAGCCAAAGTTCTTAGTTTGAAGTGACCTAATAATAGCGTAAACACTGACAAAATACTGTATGAATAATGTACGTAGACTCTATATTTTGAACACCATTCAATTAAACTAAGATTTATAAGTGTCATAACTATCAACTGTACTTGTGATTCACTAAACCATGCCATCTGTACCACTTAGTATGAATATCTAAAAACACTTTATTTTAGATGAACAGTAATGCGAGATTTGTTATTATCCATTCGACTAATGAAAGGGGTTAGATATGAACCGTAAGAAAAAAATCAATCAAATCTTAAAAGCGAAGCAAAAGAAGATGAATTCTAAGTTACACAAAAAGAACCAGCCTCGCTATATATCAAAAGCAGATCGCGCTGAGGCTGAAACCCAAACTTCAGAAACTTGCGAAAGTAATACCACCGTCGTTCCTAATCTAGATAGCTCTGAGTAGCAGATCTCTTTCAATCGGGATATAGTTGTCGCATGCATCAATGAGTGATTGTGCACTAAGCCCAGGAACGGCAAACACATCAACTTTAGTACCAAATCGTTGCTGTACCCTTTGCACTAAGATTTCAAAGTCGCCATCCCCAGACAAGAGTATCACTCGATCAACTTGACTTGCCACTTCATAGATATCTAAAGCAATACCAACATCCCAATCACCTTTGGAACTGCCATCCCTTCTTTGGATAAATGGTTTCAGTTTAACGTTGAAACCAATACCTCGAAGAATATGGTGAAACTGCCTTTGCTTTGGATCCTGAGAAGAAATAGCATAAGCATTGGCCTCTAATACCTCTCGCCCTTGAGTCGCCACATACCAAAACTGATTGTAGTCAAAATTTGCTTGGTATTTATCCCTCGTTGTGTAGTAAATATTCTGAACATCAACAAAAATAGCCACTTTCTCCACTGGATTCTCCGTAAACCTACTGCATAAAATTTACTAAAGCTTATCATTGCTTCAAAGCTAAAGGCGAGCATCAAAGAGAAACATATCAAAATTATTATTAACGTGAAGCAAATTCCAATACAGAACAAATCTATTTCCGAATAGAGTGAGGTTCCCAGCTAGGAAAAATCAAGAAACTTCAGTAATTAAAATAACTTATATTCATAAAATCATAGAAAACACCTTTATAAAATCATAGAGAGTTACAAATGTGTGACACTGGTTCAATATCATGCTTGATTCCCCATACGAAAAGCATACTATTATTCGATATTAATATGAACGTACACTAATACAAGGCTTATTAAATGGAGCTTGATATATTTAACCCCTCAAGGCACGTACGTCGTGCAGTCTTGTTTTGGCTAAGTACTTTACTAGGATCTCTTTCCCTTACAGGTATTACAATCAATGGATTTTTAGATGATTACCCTCAAGTGGCAATAGCACAATCTTTTTTCTGTGGTTTCTCTTGCTATGTAGCCTTCAGAACTTACAACAGCAATACCTCACTTCTACTATCAAACTGTTATATATATTCTTTTATAGCTTTAATTTCTTTTAATACCTTTGTTTATACCATTGATAATGGGGTATTTGTTTGGAGCTTTCTCTACCCCGTTTTGTCTTACCTTATTTTGGGTAAAAGGTATGGTGTGATCGCTACTATGGTCGGTTATATCATACAGTTGAGTTTAATTATTGATAAGTGCATGGTAGATAGTGATGAAATTAACTGGGAGCTGCCACTTAACTTTGCAACAGCCTATCTAAGTGTTTGGTTGGCCAGCCACGTACTAGAAGTCAAAAGAAAAACATCAGAAGCATCACTAGGTCAGCTTGCTTCCCGTGACGCTTTAACTAGCGTATATAACAGGCATGCATTAGTTCATAATTTTGAACGCTACCGGCAAGAAAGCAAACAGCTTCCACTTTCACTCTTAGTGCTAGACCTTGATTACTTTAAGCAAGTTAATGACAAATATGGCCATGATGTTGGCGATAAAGTACTCATACAAACCGCTGCTCTAGTCGATCAGTTATGTGATGAGCACTTGGTATACAGAATTGGTGGGGAAGAGTTTTGCATTGCATTGCACAATACTGCTATTCAGGATGCCATGATTAAAGCTGAGGAAATTCGAGCCGCTATCGAAAGCTACAAATTTAATACTAATGAGCAGCCCATTGCTTTAACGGCAAGTATTGGGATTTATCAGTGTGATTTATTTAATGGCCTAGACAGTGTGCTTAGAAATGCTGATAAAGAGCTCTACAAAGCGAAGAAAAATGGTCGCAATCAAGTTATGGTATGTCATCAACAAGAACAAGCATTAGCCAATAGTTCTTAAACAAAGTCTTCCTCATCAAAAATAACATTGTAGTTTTCCGTATAAGTACATTGAGGCTGTCGACTGCACGTAAAAAAACGTCGTCCCTTAAACTCTCCTTGTGAGGCAGTTTTTATCACCATAGGGCTACCGCAACGCTTACAAAAGCGTACCTCTTTATCCGGCTCAATTAAATCAATATGTGTTGCGAGTAAACGCCTCAGGCGACTAACTTGATAGCTATGCTTCACTGATGTACCAATTAGTGGAATACCAGAAGACTTACACACATGCATAAGCAGTTTTTGCCGCTCGACCTTACCTTTATCAAGCTCTCGACCATCATCTAACTCTATGGCAACACGGACATGTAAAGTCCTAGGATCACACACAACATAATCAAAGTAGCTCTTAGAGATTCGATTATTGGCTATAAACCATTGCTTCTTATTCGTTTCCATAGGCGTCAACACACTAGTCATATTAACCTTAGACATAACAACACCATGCTGCCCCACAGCACTTAGCAAAGCATTATAAAACGCAGTCTCTTGCATATTGAGTAAAGCGCCCTTCTTCTTATACTGACTGTCTTTTAACTCATCCTGTTTCGAATAACGTTTTTGAACGAAGAAAAAGAACAGAACAAGTAAAGCAACAATGATAAAAACACTTTCCATAATCCGTTATAATCACTCTAGCTAGTAGGGGAAACATATTGTACGTTTTTGAATTTATACGCTAACTTAGTGAATAAGTCAGGTTTTTATAAGAATTCAACATTATTTGTGGGAGCTAGCTTGAGGTAAACTAAGATTTATGATTACTCTTTGCTCAGGCTTGATTTGTTCAAAGGTATGTTGCCAATGTTTTTTGATAAGCTCATTGAGTAAACCGCTTTTTTTAGCCTCTTTTAGAGCTTTTTCTATGGCCGGTTGATAGCTAGCTGCTGCTTTAGAAAGGTAAAAATAAAAGTCTTTATCATAGACGAGCATTAAATGCTGTTCAATTGAGAGGTGAGGATTTTGCTTAGCTTCTCCAATAACCTCCGTCATTCCCCTTGGAAAATAATTCACTTCACCGTCTGTCGTTAACTTAGAATACAAAGTCCTCCACTCTCCATCTTCCAAATAAACAGGCAATTGATTGGTTTGCCACACATTTACGTCATACCAATTCACACCAAGTCCCGCGACCATCCCTGACTGCCGAAGACCCTCTAAGCTATTAATTTGACTAAATCTACTTTTAAGCTCAGTAGGGATTAGTAGAATTCGTTTGCCTATCATACCATCGGTAAGTGGCACTTTTACTGGAATGAACTTTTGATTTCTTTCTTCTGTCCCGATCAACCATGTCAAAGTCAGCTGCTCACTTTCAACCATTTTTATCGCACGTTTTTGTGGTATATGTTCTTTAGGAACATCGATTGTGACAACGTAACCTAAATTAGTTAAGGATGCATATAATAATTCGTGATAGAAACGGTGACCTCCATCTTTTTGTGAAGGTAATATGAGCGTCATATTATCTTGTGCATATAACGGCAAACACAATATGAAAAAAAGGATTGCTAGCAGATGCATATTTCATTTCCTTGAAGAAAAGCTTCAGATTCTATCAACGATACTTATCAATAATTTCTTGGTATTTAGAAACTCCCGTCTCACCCTTGGTATTCTTAATTTCGTCAATACCAAGTTGTAACTGCTCTATTAATTTATTATCTACCTCCTTATTGAAAGCATAATAGAGTTCTCCATCGCTAAGGACAAAAACTGGCTCATAGTCATCCGTATTGTAGCCTTTTTTCTTCAACCACCATTTAGATACATTCTCTTCATAAGCCCATATATCGATACGCTCTTTCGCAAGTTGGTCAGCGAGGTCCTCGGGTAATATAGCTTCGTGCATACCATCTCTAGGAACACCCAGTTCAAGCATCAATTGCTCACCAACATCATCCCGTATTACTCCAATACGGTATTTGACAAAATCAAGTGCTGCCTGAATTTTAATTCCACGTGATTTTTTCGCCATAGCAACAATTCTTGTACTGCTAAGAGGGCCTACCCACTTAAATAAATGTTCGCGTAACCTTGTACGTGTGGTAGAAAACAGGACTACATCAGGCTTAATCAAAGTTGTGCGATAAGCCCTTGCCCATGGCTGGACCTCAATATCTTCCAACTTAATATCGATTTCCTGAGACTTTGCAGCCGCAATAAGCAAATCAATGGAGATACCCTTTTTTTTTCCATCTTGGGTATAATTGTATGGTGGGTATTCTTCGGTAAGAAAACGCAGCTCATTCAGCTCCGCCGCAACCGTTGAAAAAGGGAGTAGCATGGTTATTAAAAATCTAAACAATTTCATATCGACCATCATTCATTAATGATTATGTATATCAATAAACTGTAGAGTCGTATGTATCATTCGTCTAGGTTGGAAACACTCGTAAAGTATTAATTTTGTAAAATTATCAACTAAGGTGTAAGCATGTTAACAGCTCTTGCAAATAACAGAAAACGTTAAAAATGATAGGTAGTAAAGGGCCTTACAGCCCTTATTAAGCTTACATAACAATTATTTCATTAAGGAGATCCGTAAGATCATTACCGACTATATTACCATGATTAATGTTAAGACCACTGAGTTGATCTGCAACATTCTCTAGCTTAATGGACTGATACTGGCCACTATCTCTATGAATAGTCAACTCAATATTATTATCTATAGCATCGGCTGATATATCAGGAAGAAGGTCATCCATCGTTTCCCCTGCGGTAAGCAGATCAGAGATATCGATTTTATCTTCAGAAACATGGAAGTCTGTGATAACATCTGTGCCTCCATCAAGTTCATTATCTCGCCAAACAAATTGGTCATGACCTGCACCGCCAGACAATATGTCACTGCCTAGACCACCGATCAAAATATCATCTCCTTCTCCTCCGAGAAGAATATCATTTCCAGAACCACCGTCTAGTATATCATTTCCACCTTGACCAAACAGAACATCATCACCAACACCGCCTGAAAGAATATCGTTTTGGTCACCATCACGTGAAACATCAAAGTCGGAGTAGTTTTGGCGAACAAAATTACTTACTTCTTTGGCAGACACCTCTGCTAATGGGCTACTAGTCTCAGTAGCAACGTATTTCTGAAGTGCAGAAACGCCTTGTCCATCTATGTTATCAAAGTTGATAAGATCTCCGAATAATATATCGTCACCATGTCCTCCAAGAATCTGATCTTCACCTTGCTCTAAAGCGATCTCGTGACCAAGAACTGTCTCCGCTAATTTATCAACGTTTATATTTGATACTACTGCACCATCCGTATCGTACTGCGATAGAGTCGCAGCATTTATTCCATTACCGATACCGATTGCTTCAATCGAAGAAACCAGTGCCAATAATTGGTACATATGGCGGGTCTGAATAGTTATTGAATTACTATCACTGTATCTAAGGCCGTTTGAATTGGTAAGATTACCTAAACCAGCACCTGTCAAAGGAGACTTAACCATTCCTGTATTAGAAATGATTTCTTGCCCTTTGTAAGTTACAGATGATCCAAGAATATAATCAGGAGGTAATATATCTTCTAGTGTTACTAAATTTTTAGTTGACGTATCAAAGTCTAAAACAAGCTCATCAAATTGACTTTCACCAATTTTACTCCTTTGAATATAGTTAGGGTTTCCATCGGTGATAAAATAGGTGATGTTCTCAGCCTGACTATTGGTACTTGCATCGAACCACTCAATAGTCGCATCAAAGCTCGCTTCATAGTTTGTGAAACCGCTACCTGAATCTTCAATATCACTTAGTTGAGCAACGAAGTCTTCACGTGCAGTTGACGAATTCAAATCAACCGATATAGTTACACCTGTGCTTGTTGAAAACTCAGTTAGGAGTATATTTACCTTGCCTGCGTTAGGGCCAGAATTGACTGTACTGTGTAATTGATCGAATACCTCTAGTATTTCAGATTTTGCTTGACCAACTGTATTCCGCATACTGCCAGAGGTATCGAGCACAAACGCAATATTATAGTCTTGGCCTGCGATAATCTGAATACCCTGAACATCACCAACAATGACTTCATGATCATCATTACCGGTAATAACATCATTACCATGAGATCCTGACTCAAACTCATAAGTTATAAATGAAGGTAATACCGTAAGATTAACTACTTTACTTACCGACTCTGTATTTGCGGGTACATTATCCTGAGCCGAGACAATAAATTCGAGCGGGTAAACTCCATCATTAGATACATACACTTCTAGCTCAGTTAGATCATCACTCCATGCTGAAAGGTCAGTACTGTTTTTCCCATCAACTGTGGCTACAACAGTCATAGAGTTGCCATTGCCATCACGAATTATCGTATCTTCAGGCAGCCCGTTTAAAATAAGAGAAAGCGTTTCTGAACCATCACTATCACTTAAACTGACTAAAATATCGCTCAGAGGTATATAGCTATTTTCAAATCCAATGTTATCTGCTTTTTCTAGCCTAATATCATCTAGTAAGGCACCATAACTATTTGAAGAGGTCTCTGACTCAAAAACAACTTTATAGTCGCCGTCAGACGATGTTTGGAAATTTATGCTCTCGGTTTGCCAATTAATACTTTGTTGGTCGGTGTATTCAAACAGTACTTCACGATGACCACTCTCATCTTCAAGGAAAACTGTCATTGGTGAGTCATTGACCCTACGAGCAACAACATCAAATGAGAGCGTATAAAATTGCCCAGCCTCAGCGTTAAACTGAGTAAACAGTTGGTCATCGCCATTACGCCCTTCTAGCTCGTATATATGATTAGTCTTATCTAAAACACCACCGCGGTAAACCGTTTCTTTACCAACTTCATTGTAATTATTACTATTATCAGTACCCCATGTACCTTCAACACCATCAGCTTGGGTCAACTCGCTAGACGTAACATTCCCACGCCATGAACTATTACCCAATTCGATAGAATCAAAATCTTGCTGTGAGATGACTTCCGCGTCGGATACAGTAATAGTTGGTATGTCTGTAACCGCATCAACTTGAACATTTATTGTATGTTCTTCTATAAGTTCATTGGAAGAAGTGTATCCATTCACATTGACTATGAAGTTATCATCACTGTCATTGGGTGGTGTTATAGTGAGTTGTGACAACTGCTGCGAAGTTAATCTTGCCTCTCCATTGTTAATAGGGACAAGATCATTACCTGACTTTAAAACTACACCCTGTGGTAAGTTATTGAGTACAACGTCAGTTACCGAGCTACCCTGTGGGACCGTAACATTTAGTACAATATCGCCATCTTCTATACCAACAGAATTCTGCTCTACTATTAAATCAGCGACTTTACTAACAGTAATAATCGTTGTTGCAGTCTCTGAACTTTGACCATATGAGTCTGTCACATAAACATCTATTTCTCGCACTGTTTCATCAGGGTTTTCGCTAATATTTTCATATTTAATTCCTTCAAGGAAAGCCTCAAACTCTGCGGCAGAAACGCCACCGGAAACATTACTAGTAATAAGTAAACTCAACCCTGTTGCAGTATTAGTTTGATTTACACTGAAACCAGACATAGTTGACCACGTAAGTTGGTCACCCTCATAAACTTTATTTAATAAAACGTGCATAGACTGAATCGAGTCTTTATCATCGAAGATATCGGCATCAGTATCCACAATAGAAACTGCTCCATCCCCCTCAACAAAATCAGTACTATAGTCAATGTTGGTATCTTGCTTAGCAATTTTGATAACAAGATCGTCATAATCATTGTCATCATGTGCGTGATCGACTTGGTCATCAAAATTGATGATGGTATCGCCATTATCGTTCACAGACGTTCTCATTAGTGACGCTTCATCATGGCTTAGCAATACCTTGGTATTAGGTTGAATATTGCCGTTGATAATAAGCCTGCCATCAGCATCAACCTCAAAACTTGCCCCTGGCGTTACGCTATCAACCAAGCCCGCTCCATCGGCAATGAGGAAATATTCAACGTTATCTAAGCTACCTAGGGTAGCAAGGACTGGTTCAAAACTACTTTGGCGAGAGTCATGAGAATCTGACATTAAAATTTGGAGTTGTTGTGTCTCTGAGTCAGGATCGTAAACGTAATAGCCAAATACATTTCGATAGCCAGCATCTTCACTGACAAATTCAATTTGATATTGGCTACCATCTAAATCAATTACTGGTTTTTCGTTGTCCTCAATTGTTGCTTTGGCACTTACTTGATTTGATTGATACTCCGTTTTCGCAACAAGTAAAAACGTCTCGTTATTCTCTGAAACTTCATCATCGACAGTTTTAACAGCCACTGAGAAATCCGTTTCTCCCGCAGGTAAATCAAACTCAAACAATCCGTTGAGAATAGGGAGTGTTTGGACTTGCTGTGGATCACCGTAGGTTACAGTAACGAGACTACCATCATAATCCTCAGGTGATGAGGCCTTTCTTTCTTTTAGCTCTAATATAACATGTGTATCTGTGTTACTTTCACTAGACAAAGTGACATTAAAGATAGCATCATTACCTTCAGCGACAGTTACATCACTGACACTTTCAATAATTGGGCGATCATCATCTGAGCCAACACTGCCATCATCAACTATCGTCGAAATACTTGAGGCTGAGCCTTCGGCGCCATCCACACCCGTCACAGTAAGTTCGAATCGCTCTGGCCCTTCATATACCGGCTGTGCGTTATCATCCATTGTTTGGACGATTACGCGAACCTGAGTCACTCCTGCGGGCAGAATAACATCGCCATTGGGGGCAATCGATATGGCTTGCCAACTTTCACCATTTTGATAAGCCGCTTCCATCACACTGATATCCGCGCTATCGGTATCCAAATGAGCCAAGGACACATTCACTGTGACCGCTTCCGCTGTATTTTTACTTAATGAAACCGTAAACTCTGCCGCAGAGCCTTCACTAATACTGCCTCCTTCTGAGACAGATACCTGTGGGATATCCACATTTTCAATCGTACCGGTCGCTTGCTGCCCACCAAGTGTCAATGTGTACGCTTCGGTGTGTTCATACGTACCATCAAGTACCGTAGGGATCACTACAGAGAAAGCATTAACACCAACCGGAACCACCACCTGTTGAGCCGCCGCATCATAGGTGACACCATGAGTGAACATCACGTTGCTCAAATCAACATCCGTATTATCTGCACTGTCAAATCCAAGTTGACCAAACGTCACACTGTATCGCGTTTCTTGCAGCACACCCTCGTCTAAGCTCACCTGATAAACAAGATCTTCCCCTTCAATGACCGAGTCTTCAAACATCGATATGGAATTGACCGCCACATCTTGGGGCAATGGATTGACCACCATCGAAACCGTCGCCTCGGCGTACCCACCTTTATCATCAGTAATCACATAATCAAAGCTTGTATCGCCAACAAAGTCATCGTCTAAATCTATATACACAATGCCGTTTTCAATCCGTGCATCCGCATGGTTTACTTCTGACAAATGGGTAATACGAATATTATCACCATTAGGGTCGACATCATTACCCAATAGCGCTGTCAACGGTATCTCAACAACATCGCCTTGATTGGCAGCATAAGCCCCCTCACCTGACGCTTTAAAACCCGTTAAGAAATAATCTGAAGCATCACTGCCGCGAGCGGGAATATGAGTAAAATCTATCGCCTCAAAGACAACACTATCAAAAGCAATCCCGCCTAAGTCCTGCTCATCGAAATGGTAAGAACCTCGATTATTGCTCTCATTCGCCACAAAGGTTCCGCTGGCCACTGGGTTATCGCCTAAATAAGCGACCCATTTACCCTGCTCATGGTTACCACTACCACCTTCATCTTTATACAAGTTCGAGATCGCAAAACTGAATTCTGTGGCGGGTTTATCGAGCGAGACTTTTAACTGCTCTGACTCACCTTCCTCTCGATTGTATTGGATTTGAGCACCTGGACCACCATTTTCATCGCCTGACACGCCACGTTTTACGCCACTTTGCGTAATCGACTTATCTTGACCTTGGTAACTGGCACTGACGCTAACCCCATCATGAGACCATGAGTCCGAATTGAATGTCCCTAATGCCACATCAAACGCCACAGGATCATCCGTTGCGACAGGGGCATCGTTACTCTCAACCAAGGTGACGCTGTGCTCATCGCTGTAATTATTGTCACTATCAACCGCACGATACTCGAACGTATCGTTGGACGACGCCTCCAAATAGCGCAGCTCCCAATTTCCTGGCCCATCGGTTGTCACTATCAGTGCATCGATTTGCCGTCCTTCCGGAGCATCAATTGTCGCAATATGGAATAAGTTTGAATTACCCGACGTCTCTTTAGTCACAGGGACTTCAATAAGAGAGCCATCATCAAGTCTCGCCTGTATGACTGCTGCCGTTTCTTTATTATGTCCTTCTTCAAACCAGCCTCCCAACCCATCCAAGCCCACTTCAACCGAAGTGGATGGCCGGTCACTGAAATCGAGGGTGATGATCTCACCTTGCTGTATACCACCATCATTACCCACACCCAGTCCGTAACCTATGTGGTTAGCGTCACCAAAGTATTGAGTAAGCGACTGACCCGATGAGGTGATGGTGATCGTGTCACCATTTTCAAATTGCATAACACGCTGGGCACTATTGCCTTGAACGGGCTCCCCCCAATTGAGGAAGTCGCTCTGGCTGGTTGCCCCATCCATACCTTCAGGCGCTTGCTTAACGCCGAGTACAAACCCTGTAGACTCAGTGTCATTAACGTATCGAATGAGATTAGGATCAGCGAAGACCGTCCCTTGATGAATCACTTCGCCATTGGCCGAAAATGTGGTGAGATCGCCCGTATTTATAAGCTGATTATCATAATAAAGCTGTCCTGACTGAGGCAGCTCAGTGATCACCACACCCAATGGGGTATGAGTTGAGTCGTCTTCACTATCAGAGATATGATCTTGAGCAGCATCATTGCTGTTGAAGAAGATGTCTGCATTGCCGCTTGGATCCAATGTGACAGTAAAGTCTTCCGCTTGAGGTGGATTATCAGCAAAATCTAAAATCGTTGCACTAGCACTGGTCGAGGTTGGCGCTAATACCGTCCCGTTACCAGCGCTGACCGACAGGCTGAAGCTTTCATCACCTTCATAGACACTGTCTTGCTCGGTAACCACTTTTACATTCACAGAATCAGAGCCCGCCGGAACAACAATCTCGCCAGAGTCAGGGACATCCTGCCAAGTCCCATCCGTCGTTTGATATTGATAAGCAGACAAATCTTGCGATGAGGTATCACCGGCATTCAACGCTAAGAAGAAAGACACCGCGGAAGTGGCCGTATTGGAGAGCTGGACAGTAAAGTTCGCGGTATCACCTTCTGCCACATCACCACCACCAACAATGGATACCTGTGGGCGATCTCTATCGTCGGTAATAGTACCGGTACCTGTATCAGTTAGATTAAAACGGTCACCGCCCACCGTTGCGCTGGCATTAGCGCTTAATGTGAAGCTTTCTGACCCTTCAAAAATACTGTCGTCTTGAGTTTGAACCGACACCTGAATATCGGTCGCATTACCAGCAATGGTATAACTGCCATCATTGTTGGCCGTCGCCGAATACGTCACACCATCAAGCTGATAACTCACACTGAGTGGGTTTGAGGCAAAGTCGTCCCACTCCGCGTTTTGACCATCTAGGCTCAATGCAAACTCATACGTCACATCCCCATCGACATCATTTGAAAGCTCAACATTAAATACCGCGGCGCCGCCTTCCACCACACTGTCCGAGCTGACGCTTAACTCTGGCGTATCAGCATTATTAGCCCCATCTCTATCGTCGGTAATAGTACCGGTACCTGTATCAGTTAGATTAAAACGGTCACCGCCCACCGTTGCGCTGGCATTAGCGCTTAATGTGAAGCTTTCTGACCCTTCAAAAATACTGTCGTCTTGAGTTTGAACCGACACCTGAATATCGGTCGCATTACCAGCAATGGTATAACTGCCATCATTGTTGGCCGCCGCCGAATACGTCACACCATCAAGCTGATAACTCACACTAAGTGGGTTTGAGGCAAAGTCGTCCCACTCCGCGTTTTGACCATCTAGGCTCAATGCAAACTCATACGTCACATCCCCATCGACATCATTTGAAAGCTCAACATCAAATACCGCGCCGCCGCCTTCCACCACACTGTCCGAGCTGACGCTTAACGCTGGCGTATCAGCATTATTAGCCCCATCTCTATCATCGGTAATAGTGCCAGTACCTGAATCGGCTAGATTAAAACGGTCACCGCCCACCGTTGCGCTGGCATTGGCGCTTAGCGTGAAGGTTTCTGACCCTTCAAAAATACTGTCGTCTTGGGTTTGAACCGACACCTGAATATCGGTCGCATTACCAGCAATGGTATAACTGCCATCATTGTTGGCCGCCGCCGAATACGTCACACCATCAAGCTGATAACTCACACTAAGTGGGTTTGAGGCAAAGTCGTCCCACTCCGCGTTTTGACCATCTAGGCTCAATGCAAACTCATACGTCACATCCCCATCGACATCATTTGAAAGCTCAACATCAAATACCGCGCCGCCGCCTTCCACCACACTGTCTGAGCTGACGCTTAACTCTGGCGTATCATCATCTTGGATGATCGTTATTAGTTCTCCGCCACCTACGGTGCCAGATCCAGACGTTAGGTCTAGCTGAAAGTCTTCGCTGCCTTCAAATACATCATCAGCTGTGGTAGCAAGTGTAATATTTAGTGAAGTCACTCCTGCAGGTACATTTACGGTTCCGTCAGATCCAACAATAAGTATTAAACCACCAGCTGTTGTGACCGTAATCGATGAAAGATCACCTATTTCGGCAGAGTTAAGCGACAATGATAAGTTTATCTGTGTCTCTTGCGTGGATGGCTTATCAAAAGTAGCTACATAGATTGCAGAATCACCTTCATTTACTTGGCTCGGCCCCGTAAGAGAAACCTCCGGAATAGGTGTAACCTCAACATTCACAATGGCTGTATCTGCTCCACCATTGCCATCATCAACAGTTATCTCAAATGAGTCTGCACCATCAAAATTTGTATTTGGAGTGTAAACCCAAATACCACTGATTGGGTTGATGAAGACTTCTCCATTTATGGGGCTCGTTGAAATTACGAAAGATAATGCATCTTGAGGATTTGGATCAGTTGCAAAAATCTGACCGCTAACTGCATTGTCTTCATCGGTTACAACAGAGAGGTTATCAGCTAAAGGAGATTGATTTGCATCTGTTAAAGTAGGAGATTGCTGAAATGCGCGAAACTGCTCAACAATTGATAAACTCTGAGTTCGGCTTAAACCAAGCTCACCGAATAAACCTTCAGTATCAAACGCTGTTCTGGGGGATGTTTGATCTGCTGTTCTCGCCACAGAACCAATTGCCGATGGACTGGAGCCAACCTGGCTCCCAGATGCAGTAGCGAATTCATCACCTAATTCAGTAGGATCTTCTCCCGACTCTAAAGCATCAATAATATCATCTATATCTGAAGTGATATCCAAAATATTTGAATCATCGTCAGCAAATCCAATGTTAATATTTTTAATTTCAGAATCAAATTGAGAACTAGATATGAATACCTCACCTGGTGACGTTTCATCAGTTGTACTTGCTACACGAACATTACCATCTCGACCAATGATAACTGTCTGACCTGCCGCCAATTTATTCGTCGCTAGATACGGCTTGACATCCATGACACCTCCAATTCTTACTAATCTCTAGCCAGTCAAAGGTATGACATAAATGCAACCAAGCACATTCCATACCACATTTAGGAAATCCGGTGTGATCCTTACTCCAGAGGAGATACTAAACAGTATTCATATTACTATGCAAGCTATTGGTCCAAGTAAAACTGATATTTTTTCATTACCTTAACCTCTCTCTCGAAAACCAAAACGATCCAAACAGCAAAAGTTACGATACTAAATTCATATAAAATAATATTTATCGAAAAACCACATATTGAGTACAGTAAAAATAAAAAATGGTGCATGGTTGGTGAAACATCAGAATTGGTAATATTTTAGATCAAGATCAATTTCATTTTGTTCATTATTTAATCAAATGCAATCTTTGATGTATAATATATATGCACCAAGTAACTTATAAGAATAAAACTAAAAAATAATATTTAAACAATGTCAGAAGGAAGGAAAATGAAACGGGATATGTTCGGTATTTGCCTGTCTAAATCTATGCTATCGCACAACTTGTCCAGCACTTTCACTCATGTTAGAGCTTATAAAAAGTCTAAATACAGTGATGGTGTAAAAGTCATGTGCTCGTACCCGCAGCTATCTGGAGAAGAGCTGCTTACAACTATTAAGTCTTCTAGAAGTTTGTTGTGGCGAGCTGAGTTTATATGCCCAAGCCAAGTAAAATGATAAACAAAAGGAGCACATCTCGTGCTCTCCTTTTCTACGCAGCAGTTCGATCATGGTTTGATGATGCACGAATCTGAGATAAGAACCTTATCCAGTTTTTAGCCTGAATTGAAGGTTCAAAACTATCAGATTGCTTGGCTTGATATAAAGCTTTATCTAACTGATTGAGCTTATAAAAAGCACGAGTTTTGACTAGAGCGACATCCGCCTTATTATCTTCAATCTTATCAAGAGCAGAGATGGATGCCTTATAGTGCCCTTGCTGAACAAGAAGCTGAGCAAGATTCCAATTATATTTTGGTTCTATTCGCGCAGCTTTTTTCCAGACTGAAATCGCTGAATCCCACTCTTTCGCAAGTTGCCAATATGTTGCCTGCTCGACAAGTAGTTTGATATCCGTTTGAGCTTCTTCTAGCTCACTAATTTCGATTGCAGCTTTTTCAGGTATACCTTGCTTGGAATAAAGTTGAGCTAATATACGGCGATCGTATTGACTAATAGGCAGTCCTTTAAGTTTAGCCAATGAAAGCGTTCCAAGAGCCTGTTTTCCTTGCCCTATTTGAATTTGTAACACAAATAATTGTCGCCACCATTGGAGCTTATTAGGTTCTATCGCAATGAGCTGCCCGAGTGTACCGATCGCATCATGTGAAAATTTTAGCGCTAATTGAGCCCCTAACTTGAGAGAAAGCGGTTGCAGGCGATCATTACTATCAGCACTCAAATAACGATCAGTTGCCACTATTACATCACGCCACTGCTCAAGCTGATAGTGAGATTGAGCAATACGCAGCCAAATGTCGACTTTCTGCTGAGTTGGTGGAACGACTTTAACCAGTTGGTAATAATGCTTTAATGCTTGAGTAAAATCACGCTCCGTAAGATAAAGGTCTGCGAGCATACGCTGACTCACCCATGCCTGCTCATCTTGCAATAAACCACTGGCAACAGCGTACCTCATTTGTTCAATCGCTTGCTTGGTTTTTCCTTCTTGCCAATAAAACACAGCCATAACTCGTGCAACAAAGGCTTTGTCATAATCAAATGATGTCTCGGTCTCTCGTAAGACCTCAATTGCTTGTTTGAGCTTATCGTTCTGAGCTAGCTGGTTTGCCTGCTGCAAACGACCAGCAGTGTAGTGGCTAAGATCACGAGCAACAGCTAGCGATGAGAACAAAAACATAGCAATCAGAGCAAATTGTTTAATCATTTTGATAGTGTGAACTCCAATTTTACCGTCTGCCCTTGCTGAGAAACCGATTTCCCGTCAACGATTTTTGGCTGATATTTCCACTTTTTAATCGCATATATTGCCTCTCGATCGAACATATACTTAGGCTGTGATTTTTGAACTTGAATATCAACGGGCTTACCTGTTGGGTCTATAGTGAACCTAATTAACACATAACCTTCCACTTGGCGCTTTTCAGCTTTGGCAGGGTAACGAGGTTCAACACGATATATAGGCATCGCTTGCTGCTGAATACCAAAGTCACCAAATTCAGGCGCGCTAATTGCCAAACCATCAATACTAGTATCAAGACCAAGCGCTGGCTTCAACGTATCAGAGACACTAGTGATATTGTTATTCACACTCGAAACTGGCATTTGTTCCGGCAATTTGGGCATCTTAGGCTGTTCTGGGATGCTGCGCTGGCGACGTTGAGTATCTGTATCGTTTTCAACAACAAGCATATCAAAGCGTAACGGTGCATCATCACCTAAGGCCTGTCTGTCACTAATATTAACCATCCATGCCATTAAGGCGAAAACGGTTAAAGTACATACTCCGGCCATTGGAACAGCTATTAACCAACGCAGCATTACTTTTTCTCCGCTGCCAGTGCGATATTTTTAACCCCTGCTTCTTTAGCAGCATCCATAACTTTGACTACCGTTCCACTAAAAGCGTGCTCATCAGCCTGAATGACAAGTGCCGCATCAGGTTTATCCAAAAGCAAATGTTCTAGTACAGCTTGAACCCGTTCCACGTCGACAATTCGCTTATCAATGTATATGTCGTTAGACGAAGTCACTGCGGCAAAAATGCCAGCATCTTTTTGACTAACAGCGCTGCTTGCCTGCGGACGGTTAACTTCAACACCAGATTCCCTGACAAATGAACTGGTAACAATAAAGAAAATCAGCATAATAAATACGATATCAAGCATAGAAGTCAGATCAACTTGAGCTTCTTCCTGTTTATGGTGGCGTCGGCCCAGTCTCATCGCTGACTCCTTAATGACTTTTCTAATTTAATTTCTCTTACTTGGCAGGCTTTAAGTAAACGAGCATGGAAAAACATACCAAACAAGGCTGCCACCATTCCTGCCATAGTGGGTAAAGTCGCTAATGAAATCCCCGAAGCCATTAACTTCGGATTACTACTTCCCTGGTTTGCCATTACATCAAATACTGAAATCATTCCTGTCACGGTTCCCAAAAGCCCTAGCATTGGACAAATTGCAACTAACACTTTAATTATATTTAAGTTTTTATAGAGTTTGGTATGTGCTTGAGCCAGCCACCCTTCTCGTATTGACCGTGCGTACCATGAATGTTGCTCAGACCTTTCGTGCCAAGCTCTAATCCAATTTGATTTTTGGGTGGGAAACTCAACAAACAGGTAAATCACCCGCTCAATCATCAGTAGCCAACACAAAGCAACCACCCAAAATAACCACCACAGTAATTGGCCTCCCTGCTGCATAAAGCCCTGCAAAGATATAGTCCACTGATTTTCAATGATTAAATCAGGCAGCATTGTGATGAATGAATCCATTAAGCCACTCTCTCCAGAGGTGCCTCATTCGCCACAGAGTCTTTCTCGGCTTGCTGAGCAACCAAAGAAATACCCTGCTTTTCGAGAATGTTGCGAATAAGCTCTGCCTGTGAACTAAGAATATTGTGCGCAAGCAAAAGTGGCATAGCGGCAATTAAACCAAGGACTGTTGTCATTAGAGCCATTGAAATTCCACCAGCCATTACTTTGGGGTCACCATTTCCAAATTGAGTAATTACCTGGAATGTTTCAATCATACCAATTACAGTACCTAGTAGCCCCAACATAGGCGCTAAAGCAGCTAACAACTTGAGCATGGATAAACCCTTTTCAAGTCGAGCTTGCTCATCAACCACCGCCTCAAGTAAACGCAACTCCAGAGCTTCAACAGTCAAGCGTTGATCTTTTGTGTATACAGACAAAATACGGCCAAGTGGATTATTACCCGGTATTTGCGGGGATTTGAGTTGAGCACAAATCTTTTGTCGAGTGGTCAATAAACTCGCGCCACGCACAATAGCAATGACAAGACCAACCAAAAGTAAACCAAGAATAACTTGCCCTACAACACCAGCCGAGGCAAGCCTGTCCATGAAGCTTGGGCTATGAGCTAGTTGCTCAAGTAACACACCACGAGTTGGATCAAGTACGATGTTATTTATCTGACCAGAGCTTAGTAAAGATAGAGCCGGAGTATTTTCAGGTTGCTTTGAATAAAGCTGCGCCTCTGCCTTTATTGCATTCCACTTTAAATACCCTGCTTCTGAAATCAAACCTAATGAACCAACTCTAAGAGCCGGTTCAGTTTTAATTATTCCTTCACCATTAACAAAATTCACCATAGTAGGCACAAGTTGTCTACTTGCTTGTATTTGCTCTTCAAGTGCTTTCCACAAACCTGTGAGCTGTTGCATTGAAGGTAATTCAGTTGCTGCTACTACATTTTTGACAAGCTCTGTATAATGTTGCGCATCGGCGGAAGTGACTGAACTATCTAACTCAGATTCTAACTGCTTGGCATTTTGCCGAACTACGCCAAATACTTCTCCAAGACTTCCCGTTTCAAGTCGAAGCTTTTCTTCTAACTGGGCGAGTTTTTTTTCATTTTCTGAAAATTGAGCAGCAAGCTGGTCATTGCGAGCTTGTAAACCATTCCGCTGTTTAAGAAGAGAGGCTTTAATTGATTTGAGCTCATTTTCTGTTTGTTGGAAAGCTGATTCACGTTCAAGGTTATGCTGCCCTTGTCGAACACTTTCAGTTTTTGCTTTAGTAATAAGGTCATCGCTCGAATGAGCAGTAAAAGGCAAAATCGATAGGCTTAAAAGACAAATAATCATTGGGAATTTCATTTATTTTACCTCCATTACATTTAGCGTAAGAGGTAAAGTAAGTAAGCTTGGTGTTGCTTGTTTATTAGCAACATTAAATGCTCTATCCAGATCCGGTTTTAGCGCACTATCAAGAGACTGCCAATGTTTTTGTGACTGATCCCATGACCAAGACTTATTTCCGTCTAAACTACGTGCAACTAAAGAGACGCGTCCAAGGTGAAGAACTTGCGCTTCACGAACACTTTCTTCAATAGAGATTTTACTTTGGTAAACCCCAAGTTTGACACCGTAATCAAGCTCTATCTGATACGCTTCAAGAATACGACGATATTTCTCAGCATCACTTACGTCTGCGCGTACAATCATGTTATCGAGCTTAGCAATACGCTCTAATCGAGCTTCATGTTTTATGGGAAGATCTTCTTCTACTAATACTTTTAACCCAGATATCATTTGGTACATCAAAGGTACGATACCTTGACGCGTATTATTTATCTCTTCAATCTGAGATTCAAGATTTGATGCCTCTTTTGACTGGCTGTCCATCAATGCCAAAAGATGATCTTGATAAATCTCTAAATTTTTAATCTCTTCCTTAAGTTGTTCGACTTGCGCTTGCAGGTTTAATGAATTTTCTGCAACCGTATTTATACGTTTCTGACTGGAAGCCGAAGTAGCATTGGTGCTACGTTGGATGGACTGCGCATTATCAAAATTTGTAGCGACAGTATTTGTGCTAAATGATGCCACGAGCAACGCAAAGCAAGGTTTTATTAAATTCATAGTATGTCTATTTTTAAGGTTGCCAATTTACTATTGAGACGCAATCTCATTTACATCTGAGGACATATTAACGTGATTATCTAAAAATTCAATCAACTATCTGCTTACTACTCAATATAAATGTTCAAATGCACAAAAATGGACAATTTTACCTCAATTTTTTAATTAAGGACAAAATGATGGCAAATATAAAATAGCGGTTTACATCAGTAATAAAAAGTTCATCACTTATCCACCAGCCCAAATGACCAAACAGAACTGAGCAAGCTACGAAGTTTTACTTTAATGGCCCGCCAGTGAGTTGTTGGCGTGCAAGGAGCAATATTGACAAGGTGTTGGTATGCACTTTCATCTAAAGTCACCTCACCTCCGTGTGCAAGTAACAAAGTAGTGGGCGCCATATCGTAAACTCGTTGCAGTGATTGACGGTATTTATTGGGGTGAAAAATAGGGAAAGGCGCGATGAGACGCTGTTTAACTTCAACAATCAAGTCAGCAACATAGAGAATACCTTGTTGCTTATGATAGACAGATAAATCTCGGTCTGTATGCCCAGGCGTTTCCAATACTACCCAATCTTCAAAGTAAGGGATTGGCTGTCCATCATTTAAGGTCACATCGGGTTGCAAATATCTCGGATACCAAAGTCTCCTTTTGGGCTTTTTTAACCTTCCTGCAACCCACCTTGCAAGAATCAAATCAGTGAAATGCATTAGCATTCCATCAAGTCCACCATACCATTGCTTGCTTTTATCTGCCGACACTAAAATACAACCAGTTAAGTCCCTCAGCTTATGTGCCGCACCAGCATGATCAGGGTGCATGTGTGTCACGATAACAACTTTTAAGTTAGTAAAAGGCTGCTTAATTACCTCTGTGATATAGTGTTTTATATAAGGAATATCGGCCCTACTCGCCCCATCAAGTAACAAGAGTTTGCCCGAGTATTCGACAAGATAAATTTTTTGAATATAACCATTAATGGCATGTAACTTCATTTTATTAACACGATGATAACAAATATCAATCTATTCAATTTAGCAACCCGTGCTTAATTGAGAAGCTTGTAAGGCCCATATCGTGAAGTCAGACCAGTTATTACTTACGGTACTTAGAGACTTTAAAACTGAATAATCGCCCGTCGGTCCGATAAAAGATCAACGAGAGCAAGATAAGGCCACAGCCTAATAATTTATTGATAGATAATTGTTCACCATACCAAAGAATACTCAGTATAACGGTCCAGATCGGTTCAAGTAACATAATCAGCGCGGCATTCGCTGGATTACAGTGCTTTTGACCAAGTGTTTGCATAACATAACGGAGGCTGGTTGCAAGTATTGCACTTGCTGCAAACCATCCCCAAATATTAATATCAACATTTTTAGGCATTGTCTCCACACAAGCCGATACCAGCAAAGCAATAACCCCAGTAGCAAATAGTTGTATACACGTCAGCATGAGTACTGGAAGTTTTTGAACCAAGCGACTGTTAACATTAAAATGTAAAGCCAATAAACAGGCATTAGTTAAGAACCAAAGCTGCCCGGGTGAACTCTTCCATCCACCTTGTAAAGATAAAAATGCCAGCCCTGAAACAGCAATTGGCATAGAAATCCAGAATGCTCGTTTGGGTCGTTCTTTGTATATTGCCCACGCAACAATCGGCACGATTATCATCGACAAGCTTACGATAAATGCTCCCTCACCAAGAGTAGCGCTTACAGTAATCGCGTGGATCCAAGCTAGCAGCGCAGCTGCCAATATACTGCCCGCACCTAGCGCGTGTAAAACTTGTCTCGCAGTAAATTGTAATAGTGACTTGTAGCAAAATGGTAACAGACAAACAGACGCAACTAAAAACCTGAGTCCAACAAAACCAAATGGCGGCAAACCTTGAATTGTCTGCTTAGAAAAAATCCACCCTAAGCCCGCTAATGCAGTCGTCACCACTAAAATCCAAATCGCTTTATTCTCTGCGTTCAATATCTCTACTCTTTGACAGCTAATCTGCTAAATTATGATTTCTGATAGTGTCAGATTTGGCTTGTAATTGCGATGAAAAAGCCTGATTTGAATGTGATTGAATAAAGGTATATTAATGAAGATTATTGGTCATCGTGGTGCAGCAGGTAATTACCCTGAAAACACCAGAGTAAGTATAGAAGCAGCGGCTAAACTGGGAGTTGAGTGGGTCGAGGTCGATGTACAACCCACCAAAGACAATATTCTTGTTATTTGTCATGATCATACCATTGATCGATGCAGTAACGGCTCTGGACGCATTGATGAAAAAACACTAGAAGAACTCCGTCAATTTAACTTTGCTGCCAAATTTTGTGATAAAACCTATACACAATCCATTATGACACTTTCCGAGCTACTATCGCTGGCTAGTGATTTAAACCTAAAACTCAATTTGGAATTAAAAGTCGACCAACATGACAAAACCCACGTGGCTCAGCTCTTAAAACGTGATCTACAATCTTCTCAACTCAGCTGTCAGTCAATCCTGCTCTCCAGTTTTGACCACGACACTTTACTTGAGTTACATGCCGTATTACCCAACTATCGAATTGCTGTACTGACTGAAAAACTAAGCCCAAAAGATACCCAATTGCTACAAACAATTTCGGCATTTGGCTGTAATCTTAATTACAAGTTTGCAAGCCAAAGGGATGTTAGTCTTCTTCAAAAACAAGGTTTTCAAGTCTGGTGTTATACTGTTAATCAACCTTCAGACATCCAGCACCTTGACTATTTGGATGGAATTTTCAGTGATTTTCCCGCACGTTTTTTAGAGCAATAGGTAAAGTCATGATTCGTTTGTGACTTCCTCATCAGTTAACACAGTATAAAGCACTGTGTAAGATAACATTATCGCTGATTCTTTTTATTATCTTCCCATCATAACAATATGGTTATTATAAATGGTTGATTTAGTTATTTTTATGACACCTTTTGGATAGAGCATAATCAATATCATGAGGTTTTTCTTGATCAGTGTAAATAAAACAACTACTGTACATACATACAGCATGCATGTGAGGACAGTATTTATGTTTCATTTACACACAGCCAATATCTTGGCTACTACTCATTTTCATTGGCAAAACCAGAAAGAATCTATTAAACGGTTAGCTGGGCTATCTAGCCAAAGACAATGGATCTTGTTTACTTCTGAATGCCCCAGACCAAGCCTAGAATTATTCATGGCTTATAAGGTTAGCTGTAACAATATTATCCAGATGAAGCCTTCAAAGACTTTGTGTGAACGTGACATTGTTGAAAAAGCGATCAAATCACGTAATGCAAGTGCCATTGTCGCTTCTAATAAAGTCAGCCGATTTGATCAAAACGTACTGCGTCATTTAGCTGTTGAGTATCATTGTGAAGTCTTATTCATTGAAAAAGAAACTGACCACTATCACTAAGTTCTGCAACCTATCCAGTTCTTAACGCTCCTGCTAATATTTGCCCTTGCAATGCAAACGTTTGCTTTTTGTGGCAGCTTGCATTTTTTCTGGTATGATTCAATCCCAAAAGGTTGTATCTATTATTACGGCCTCAGGTTTCTGACTCAGATAGGATTATCCAGATGACGCTTGCTGATCAAGTTCTTGCTATAAATGATGACCTCCCAATTCGTACTAATCAACCAGTGCACAACGGTAAAGTTCGGTCCGTATACTGGTTAACAGAACAAGACAGCCGCCGCCTGATTGAAGAGAAAGATTATGATGTCGCACCTGATGCCCCGCTTGCTATCATGGTGATCAGCGACCGCATTTCTGCATTTGACTGCATTTGGCACGGACAAGAAGGTTTAAAAGGTATACCGGGCAAAGGTGCAGCACTTAATGCTATATCAAATCACTGGTTTAGTTTGTTTAAACAAAATAACCTTGCCGACAGCCACATACTAGATATCCCTCATCCGCTAGTGTGGATCGTTCAAAAAGCTAAGCCCATTAAGATTGAAGCTATTTGTCGTCAATACATTACCGGATCAATGTGGCGCGCATATGAGAAAGGCGAACGTCATTTCTGTGGGATAGAGTTGCCAGAGGGGCTGAAAAAAGATACCCGCCTACCTGAACTACTGATGACACCTTCAACTAAGGGGATCCTGAAAAACATCCCAGGAGTACCAGAAGCTGACGATGTAAATATTACTAGGCAAAACATCGAAGATAACTTTGCTGCGTTCAACTTCTCTAGTATTAGCGATATTAGACTCTATGAAAAGCTACTCAGTGAAGGGTTTAACGTGATCAACCAAGCTCTTGCGGAAGTTAACCAAATCTTCGTTGATACCAAGTTTGAATTTGGTTATGTTCAAGATGCGTCAGGTAATGAGAAACTCATTTACATGGATGAAGTTGGTACTCCTGATTCATCACGTATCTGGGATGAATACGAGTATCAAAATGGTCATATTGTTGAAAACTCCAAAGAAGATTTCCGTCAATTTCTACTAAACTACTTCCCTGACCCAGACATTTTGCTCAACAAAGAACGAATGACTGAGAGAGAAGCTCTAGCAAGAAATAACGAACTACCATCTGAAGCCCTGATGAATATCTCTAAAACTTATATTAATATTGCAGAAAAAATAACCGGCAAAGCCATTTCTTTATCTAACAATCCAAAGCAAGAAATTATTAATATACTAAGCAACGCATACGGACTAATAGACTAAATAACCAGTATTAGATTCAAAGTCCGTACTGTGTAGAAATAAAAATTGATGTAGGCTCTAAGGTCTACCTCAATTTTTATAAAAACAATTTTGGGAATTCGCGGTATTTTCTATAGGGGAGGGTATGTTCAGTAACACAATAAATTCGCAACGGTAAATGGTGTAAGCCAGAATGAATAACCTGACATCACATCCAATACGTCACACTTCAGGTTCAGAAACAGAGTGGCATCAACACGACACGGCTCAAATGTATTGGATTAACCAAGGCACTGCCACCATAGAAACCCTTGACCACCAGTGGACAATGACACCCGCATCCATTGGCTGGATCCCAGCCTGCCTAGAACACAAATCCAACGTAGTTTCTGATATGGAAGCCTTTATCATTTATTTGCCAGTTAATGATGTGTACTCACCTACTAGCCAGGCCAAGGTAATCGCGTCTAACGCTCTAATAGCGGCTTTGATTGAACGTATTAAAGGTTTCGATTTTACACACCTAACCCTGTCGCAGCAGAGATTAATTGACGTATTGATTGATGAAGTCAACGCAGCAAAACCCTGTAACCTCTATCTACCACTACCCAATAAAAACAACATACGCCGTCTTACTTATTGGTTAATGTCCCACCCAGACGACCCACGCTCACAGAGTCAGTTAGCAGCCGATTTTGCTACCAGTAGCAGAACATTAAGTCGAGTGTTTAAAAGTGAAACAGGTATCAATTTTGGATTTTGGCGACAGCAAGCTCGTTTAATTAGTTCGCTCACTATGCTTAGCCAAGGTATGAGTGTTACATCAACTGCCCTATCGTGCGGTTATAGCAATACCAGCAGTTATATCACTGCATTCAAAGCTCGCTTTGGAATAACACCGAGCAAATATTTTAATTAATATAAATGTTAAGCATAACAATTTACCACCGCAAAAAGGCACGCTCCATGATGGAGTGCGCCCTGCTGTTTATAATGCTTCTTATATTGATATTAAAGCTTTCGACAACAGACGAAAATCTAGAAATCAAAAGTGGGTGTATTAAAACCAAAGTATTTCAGTTCATCTTCAGATAAGTAGTGTATTCCTTCAGATGAGGCTGAATACACCGTAAACCAATAAAATTCTTCTGGTTTGTCTAAGTTGATATTCTGGTAATAGTTGATGTATTTTTGGTGTTGGAGGTTATCAACTGACACATCCGAACCTTCGACAATATTGCCATCATCATCGCCACTTGCCCACGAATGAACCCCGACTGTAACATCTTGCTCAGTTTTGCGTTCAACACCAGACAAAAATAAGTCCGTTCCACCAGACTCCACTTTACCTCCACTTTCAAGCAAAGTGCTTATACCCATCTCATGTACCATTGATGACAAACGTATGTTGGTTTCATCATCCAATGAACCCGGTATATTTTGCAATCGAAGTAACTTGATATCAGGGTAAAATTCATTCATTGACTGAAATGCTTGATAAGACCCTGAACAAATCACTCCATTGACTTTCGCTTGCGATAAGTTTTGATCAACCACAAAAGTTAGTGGCATCACATTACCTTCTCTCGCCTCAATACAATCGGATTGAAACACATAAGGCGCACGATATTCAGGGCTAGACTGGCAGCCTGCCATAGCTATCGCAGAAATAAAGACTGGGAATAAAGATTTCAAGGTAACTCCACAATGTATACTTATTAGGAGCATCTTATTTTTAAAATGATTAGTTTTATATATGGTGCTTGTCAGTAATTGTCATTTTTCTGTTATCAATTTATGGTAAGAACAGATTTAATTAATGATCGGCACTAATCTCCACTCCCTTGGTGTAATATCTCGCAACCAGACTAAGTAATTTTACTTTTGTATTATATTCATTACACCCTGGTAAATAAAATCATCCGTTTTACTTACATTTTTCGTTCAAACGATATTTGCTAATCGATCGTTTACCAATTGAATCCAGTAGCTCGTCCCAAACTTCAAGATACGGTCATTGAAATCGTATCTAGGGTTATGTAAAGCGCAGCCACCAATCGATTCGATACCATTACCAAGCAACACATAACAACCCGGCCTAACTCGTAACATACTGGAGAAATCCTCTGAAATCGTTAGCGGATCACAGGCATCATTGACCTTATCTTCTCCAAGTACCTGCTTGGCAGCTTCAACAGCATAATGAGTTTGTTGAACACTATTGATGGTCGGGTAAAAGGTATTAGTGAATTCAAAGACATAAGTAGCGCCTGCAGCTTGGCAAATACCCGCAACAATTCGCTCCATACTCTGCTTAATTTGGTCTAGAGTGACTTCCGTGAAGCTGCGACAGTCACCCTTAATAACAACTTGAGTCGGGATAACATTGACAGTTCCATCGGTAATAAATTCAGTTGCAGATACAACCGCTGTATCATAAATAGCACTTAAATTTCGGGAAACGATCGTCTGTATGCCAAGGATCACCTGAGAACCAACCACCAGCGGATCAACACCTTGATGTGGCAGAGCTGCATGACCGCCCACACCATGAATGGTGATTTCAAAACTGCTCTCACTGGCCATAAAAGAACCGGGGCGCACCATCAATTCTCCTTCCGCTAAACCGAGAAAGTTGTGAACACCATACACTTCATCAATTGAGAAACACTCAAATAGCCCATCATCTATCATCGCTTGAGCACCACACCCATGCTCTTCATCTGGTTGAAAAATGAAATAGACAGTCCCGTCAAAGGTTTGGTGTTTAGCTAAATAACTTGCCGCACCAAGCAACATTGCCGAATGACCATCATGTCCACAGGCATGCATCTTTCCATCATATTGCGAGCAGTGGGCAAAGTTGTTCTGCTCATGAATGTGTAACGCATCCATATCAGCCCTAAGGCCAATACTCGCGTCCCCGTAACCAGAACGGAGTATGCCGACTAACCCAGTTTTGCCAATATTACGTACCACATCGATACCAAAACTTTCTAACTTACTAGCGATGTAATCTGAGGTCAGATTGACATCAAAGCCACACTCTGGGAAACGATGTAAATGTTGACGCCACTCCGTCATATCTTGAATAAGCTGAGAGCTAAGTTGATCCGGTTGTATCGAGAAAGTAGATGACATAATAGCTATTCCTAAAAATTAAATATTTGGTATTGCTTTACAACTCGAACCTAAAGATAACGATCACCTGAATATACTATGCTCACCGATCCCTTAAGTTCATTAAATGTTGTTGAACTGTAGAGAGCAGATTGCCACCCCCACAAATTAACTCTTTACATTTTTTTTACAAGATTAATAATGCCTCGATAAGTTTAAGGATTTTCATTAAATAACAACCACATTGTGTGGAAATTCCGCATTTTATTACGTTATAGTGATTTTTTATTCTTAGCATCAGACCTCTCATTGATAAGAGAAAAATACCTTATCTTGGTCACACCATGACTTCAAAGAGAGCAACAAGTAACTTATAAATAGATATGGGAAAACAGGTATGACACAACAATCTGAAATGCTGATCGATAGCTTTGATAGAAATATCCTCAACATCGTTCAGAACTCAAATCGAGCGACCTCGGACAACATCGCGGAAAAAGTCGGGCTTTCACCCGCAGCTGTTCAACGCCGTTTAAAACGAATGCGCTCACATGGAGTGATACAAGCAGATGTCTCGATCATCAACCCAAAAGCAGTTGGTCAGGCGATGACTTTCATCGTGCAAGTAACACTAGAGCGCGAGCGTGTTGACTTGATGCATAACTTCAAAAAAGAGATGAGTGCTAATCGTTCAGTACAACAATGTTATTACGTAACGGGTAGCTCTGATTTTATTTTGATAGTTACAGCTGCAGACATGGAAGGGTACGATAATTTTACTCGTGAGGCTTTCTTCGATAACGCGAATATCAAGAGTTTTCAAACTAATGTGGTGATGGATAACGTTAAAGTCGGCTTGACAATTCCTCTTGATGATCAGCGTGGTTAACAATAATAAAAAGGAAATACGGTATGATACCACCTCGTATAAAGCAGCATCTATACCGTCAACTTAGTGTAATTAATTGCCAATAATGTGCTGGTACAACTCTGGATCAGTGGCGCCTTCAGTACCAATCACTAAAATTTGGCTATCTTGGGTTAAGTTCAACTTTTGAGCATAAACCTCATCTTGCTTCGCGATAATCGCTGCAGCAAAACCAGGTACTGCCGACTCACCAGCTTCTATCGTCACTGCCGTTTGCTCGCCACTCGCCAGCATTCGCATAGCTTGTGGGATCGCATCTTCACTCAGCGTCATAAAATCATCAGCGCCATTTTGCAAAATAGTCCAAGCTAAACTTGAAACTTCGCCACATGCGAGGCCCGCCATAATCGTCTCTAGATCACCTGTAACCACAACAGGTTCACCTGCTTGAGCACTTTTCTGTAAACAGTTAGCTTGCTCAGGCTCTACAATAATAAAACGTGGACGATGCACTCCCCAAAGATCCCAGAAGTAACCGCATACCGCTGATGCTAAACCACCTACCCCGCCCTGCACGAAGACATGTGTGGGAATTTCGCCATCAAGTTGCTCGACAATTTCAGCCAACATAGCGGTATAACCTAAAGCGACGTCTTTAGGAATCTCCAAATAACCTTCATAAGAAGTATCTGATACAATCACACGGTTATTTGCTCTTGCTTCTGAATCGGCTAACCGAACAGATTCGTCATAATTACCACTAATACGTATGACTTCAGCGCCAAACGCTTCCATCGCTTGCTTACGTCCTTTTGATACATCGCGATGAATGTAAATAATACAACCACAACCAAACATTTGCGCACCCCATGCGACAGAGCGACCATGGTTTCCATCTGTCGCACAACTAACGACAATTTCAGCGACTTCTGATTTCCACTCACCGTTTAGTAATTGATTTATCGTCGCGTTCTTACCGTAACGACTCATCATCTCAATCTGAAGCTGTCGAGCTACGGCATATGCGCCACCTAATGCTTTAAAGCTCTTTAAGCCAAAACGCTGCGATTCATCTTTGTACCAAAACTGACTAACCCCCACAGCATCAGCGATATCATTAAGTGAATGTAAAGGAGTAACAGAATAACCCGGCCATTGAGAAATATCCTTAATTCCCTGCTCAGATGTCGCGACGCAAAGAATATCACGTTGCTTACTTGAATACTCCCGTTCAGGATGTGCTTTAGGGTTAACATAGTGCGTCAAAGTACCTGTCAGTAACTGCATAAAGGTCGTCCTTATTAATCATTCACGATATTCCTTACTACACCCTTCGGTTTGTAAGGATTGCGGAGATAATATTCTACCGGAGACAATGTGTCGTAATTGTGCTTTCTAAAAACTATATCTGCGGAAATTACTTACTTCAATACTGTTTAATGCAGGATTTACCCCAAATCTAACTGAACCATAATGAAAATGATTTGTTGCCAATATTTATACCTAGCATATTATAAACTTTCTGCGATACCGATAGTATGGGTAATACTGTCTGTCCCCTCACCAACACTGCCATGCCCAGGAACAACGAATCGAGCCTCAGGGTACTTACTTAGTACTTTTTTAGCCGAGTTTGCCCATTCTTTTTTAACAGCATCACCAGTCCATCCGATAGTGTTAACTTCACCGGCTCGAATTAAACACCCACCAAGTAACACCTGCTCTTTTGGCAGCCAAATAACCGTATTGTCTTTGGTATGGCCAGCCCCTGGGTAAAATACTTCAATCTTATTTTCTAGCAGCACAAAGTTATCATCTGAAAATTGATGATTAGTGGCTTTTTTATGATCAGATCGTAAAAATGTATTCGTTAATACAGAAGCATATGTCTCAAAGTTATGCGCTTGTAGGTATTCTAAACCACCGGTTCGATCTTCATGAAAGTGAGAAAATACTGTTTTCTTTAGCTCTAGACCTTTGTTTTCAATCCACATCATCATTTGGGGCATATTGGATGCATTCCATGGTGTATCAATTAAATACGCATCCTTTCCATCAACATACAATAATGAGTTAGCGTCCATTAAAATAGGTTTATCTGGATCCTGTAGATTTTTAAATTCACGGAAAGATTTTACTAAAAAAACATTATTAGTAATTTTTTCAAATTGGAGAGGTTTTACTACATCATCCGATGCAAAAGCATGAAAGCTGATAGCAGCACTTAAAAACGCTAAAGTAATTTTAAACATAAACTTCATTCATTCTTACGGTCGCTCTAACAATACAGTACAACCCCTTTCAATAGTGTTAGTTCAATGTGAAAAAAGAGACTAATAGTCCATTTTTGGTTAAAACTAAAGTGGCATAACTTACCTTTAGTTAAGCCACTTTATATCGACACTCTGAGTTAATCGCTTTATTTAGCTAAGTTGTTAAAGCTTAAAGCGACCAATTTCTTGCTCCAATTGGTAAGAAAGCTCAGAAAGCTGGGCTGCTTGCGCAGCAGCGTCGTGCGCTTCACCTGCTAACTCATCAGAAACATCTCGTATACCAACGGTATTGCGAGTAACTTCCGAGGTCACAGAGGCTTGCTCTTCCGCGGCAGAGGCTATTTGCGTCGCCATATCACTAATTTGCTCTACGGCCGACTGAATTTGATTAAGACTAATTGCCGCAGAGTCCGCATCGCTAACACTAGTATCAGCCAACTGGCGGCTATCACTCATGATAGTGACTGCTTTGCCTGTTGTACTTTGTAATGTTTCAATCATTTGCTGGATTTCTTTGGTTGAGGCATGAGTGCGTTGACTCAGTACTCTAACTTCATCGGCAACCACTGCGAATCCACGTCCTTGCTCTCCTGCACGTGCGGCTTCAATTGCTGCATTCAATGCGAGTAAGTTTGTTTGTTCAGCAATGTTTTGGATGGTAGAAAGAATGGTGCTGATGCTATTGCCATGCACTTCAAGTTCCTGAATAACTTCAGTGGCAACTTCGACCTCCTGCGCTAGATTCTGAATCGAACTCTGCGTTTGTACCACCTTCTGTCCACCATGAACACACGCCGTCACAGCTTCTGTCGAATTCTGAGCGGTGTTATCTGCATTGCCCGCAATTTCTTGAGTCGCAGCAGCCATTTCATTGATAGCTGTCGCAACCATGTTGATTTCATCCTGTTGCAAACGAATCCGCGCACTACGTTCTTCTGCTTGTGAAGCCGTTTGCTTCGACTGATCAGACAGGGATGCTGAGACCTTGCTCAATTTTGAGACCATAGCATGCATGTGACCAACGAAGGTGTTAAAGTTTTCGGCCAATTGACCCACTTCATCATCACTTCTCGGTTCAAGACGTTGCGTTAAATCCCCTTCACCTGAAGCAATCTCTTCAAGAGCCTTAGATACCCGCCCAAGATCGCGAAATAAGAAGTTTACTAACCAAGAGACAACAGCAATAACCAAAAGAGTGACGATAAGCGCTGTTAGTATCAAGTCTTGAAGTAATGCTGAATGACTGGCTTCTTCTGTTTGACGGTCCATTTCTAGAGCGAAAATCCATTCAGTACCTGGCACCCTTTTGAAGAAGTAAAACTTGTCTTGGCCATTACGTTCAACAATGCTCATTGAACCTTCTTTAGCCGATCGCGTAATTGAAGCCATGGTTAACTCGCCTGCAAGAGTTGAGACGGGTTTTAGTAACAGCTCTTTATTGGGGTGCGCTAAAAATGTTCCATCTTGGGTATCAATAAGCATTGCATAAGCGTTATCACCTGCATCAAGATTAATCACATCATTGATCAACTGATCAATCAGCACATCAGCCCCAACTACGCCAATAAAGGCGCCATTTTGACGAACGGGTTCGGCAATAGTGACAAGCAATGCATTAGTTATGGCGTCTTGATAAGCTGTAGTAATAATCTGGTGGCCGGCATTATTCGCATCTTGATACCAAGGACGAACTCGAGGATCATAATCTGCACGATTTCTCTCAGGATGTGAACGGAGCATCTCTCCCCTGGGCGTGCCTAGGAAAATGTCATCAAACCCACCAGCCTGGCGCGCTTGTTGTAAAAAAGGTACTACATCACTTTGTTGGGCATTGCCATTAAATGCTTGGGCGATATCTTTACGAATTTTAATCCAATCCGAAATACCTTCTGAGGCGGTTTTGGTCAAGCTATCTGCCCTAGCAATAACGCCATTACGAGTTTGTTTAAAAAGTTGATCAGCGGAAAGCCAAGTAAGTACTCCAGCCATTAGCAATACAGCTAATAAGCTGGCACCTATGAGTTTTTGTTTTAGAGACAATTTCATGATTTTTATATTCATATAGGAATAGACTGAAGTCTTTAATTTTATCGACAAACTTTTCTCGTTGCACGTAATATTATTAAAATATCACTTACTTGTAACTATTTGTAATAAAGTATTTTTTGAGCCGCTATAATGGCTATATTTCTTAGCCACTTTTATATATAAGCGACCGATTTTCCTGATCACTTAAATATTTTTTCTGATTGCCAGCGGAAGGGGTATATTAACTAATCTATTGAATGATAGAAAACAAAAAGCCGAGCTTAACGCTCGGCTTTTTTCTAATAAAGCAAATATATTACTGCTGTTCTTCACTATCTGAATTTGATTCTGGCTCAGTCAGCTCTACGCTAGCACTCGCCTCCTCTCCTTCATCCTGCAGCAATTCAGATTCTTCAATCTCATCAATTCGCTGAAGACCAACAACATTTTCATCGGCAGCAGTTCGAATCAAGGTCACACCTAAGGTATTACGTCCAACTTGACTCACTTCTGCAACTCGAGTACGGACTAAGGTTCCTGCGTCAGTGATCATCATCATCTCATCACCTTCTTCGACTTGAACAGCACCAACAACACTGCCATTTCTCTCAGAAACCTTAATCGAGACAACACCTTGAGTTGCACGTCCTTTAGTTGGATATTCAGCCAACTCAGTACGTTTACCATAGCCGTTTTGTGTCACCGTCAAGATATCACCTTCATTAGAAGGAACAATCAGTGATACGACTTGATCGTCATTAGCTAACTTCATACCGCGTACACCAGCAGCGGTACGTCCCATTGCTCTAACCTTGTCTTCGGTGAAGCGGACCACTTTACCCGCTTTCGAGAACAACATGATATCACTCTCACCGTTTGTAATATCAACGCCGATCAGCGAATCATCATCACGCAAGTTTACTGCAATAAGGCCATTTGAACGAACATTAGAAAATTGATCTAAAGAGGTTTTCTTAACGGTACCATCACCTGTTGCCATAAAGATAAACTTGTCAGGGGAAAACTCACTAACGGGCAAAATGGCCGTAATGCGTTCATTCTCTTCCAAAGGCAACACATTGACAATGGGCTTACCACGAGCAGTACGCGATGCTTGTGGCAGTTGATAAACTTTAAGACGGTAAGTCTTACCACGAGTGGAGAAACATAAAATGTTATCGTGAGTATTAGCAACTAAAAGACGTTCAATGTAGTCTTCATCTTTCATCCTAGTTGCACTCTTACCTTTTCCTCCACGACGTTGAGACTCATAGTCACGAAGCAGCTGATACTTAACGTAGCCTTCATGAGACAGTGTCACAACAACATCTTCACGAGCAATAAGCTCTTCCATATCGATATCATGGATAGCCGTAGTAATCTCAGTACGACGTGTATCACCAAAGGCATTGCGAACCGCTTCTAGTTCTTCACGAATCACTTCCATCAAGCGTTCAGTACTCGCCAGAATATGCATCAACTCAGCAATTTCTTCTAGAAGCTGTTTGTATTCATCAAGAATTTTCTCATGCTCTAGGCCTGTCAATTTTTGAAGGCGTAGATCTAAAATAGCTTGTGCTTGCTGCTCAGTTAAAAAATATTGGTTGTTACGAATACCGAATTGAGGCTCTAGCCAATCAGGACGAGCGGCATCTGTACCAGCACGCTCAAGCATGGTCGTAACATTACCTAAATCCCAACCACGGGCAACTAAGCCTGCTTTCGCTTCAGCAGGTGAAGGTGCACGGCGAATAAGCTCGATAATTTCGTCAATATTTGCCAGTGCAAGAGCAAGGCCTTCAAGGATATGGGCGCGATCACGAGCTTTACGCAGTTCAAAGATAGTACGACGAGTCACCACTTCGCGGCGATGATCAACAAAGCACTTGATCATCTCTTTGAGATTAAACAGTTGTGGCTGACCATTGTTCAGCGCAACCATATTAATACCAAAAGTAGTCTGCAATTGAGTATGCGTATAAAGGTTGTTTAGCACAACCTCACCGACAGCATCACGTTTACATTCAACAACAATGCGCATACCGTCTTTGTCAGACTCATCACGCAGTGCACTAATACCTTCAACTTTCTTGTCTTTAACTAACTCAGCAATTTTTTCAACCAGTCGAGCTTTGTTAACTTGGTAGGGGATCTCAGTAACGATGATCGTTTCTTTACCGTTTTTGTCAGCTTCAACACTGGCTTTGGAGCGCATGTAAACTTTACCGCGACCCGTTTTATACGCATCAACTATACCTTTACGACCGCTGATTAGCGCAGCCGTTGGGAAGTCAGGGCCTGGAATGTAATCCATCAACTCATCAATAGTGATATCTTCATTATTGATATATGCAAAACAGCCATCAATCACTTCACTAAGGTTATGTGGAGGGATGTTGGTTGCCATACCTACCGCGATACCGGAAGCACCATTGACTAGTAGATTAGGAACCTTGGTTGGCAAAACCGCAGGGATTTGCTCAGTGCCATCATAGTTTGGTACGTAATCAACGGTTTCCTTTTCGAGGTCAGCCAAAAGCTCATGAGCAATTTTTGACATTCGAACTTCGGTATAACGCATTGCCGCTGCTGAATCACCATCAATGGAACCAAAGTTACCTTGACCATCAACAAGCATATAACGCAGTGAAAACGGCTGAGCCATACGTACAATCGTATCATATACTGCACTATCACCATGGGGGTGATATTTACCGATAACGTCACCCACAACACGGGCAGATTTTTTATATGGTTTATTCCAGTCATTGCCCAATACATTCATCGCGAACAATACGCGACGGTGCACAGGCTTTAGGCCATCACGCACATCTGGAAGAGCACGACCAACGATAACGGACATCGCATAGTCAAGGTATGAACCTCTTAGCTCATCTTCAATGTTTACGGGCGTGATCTCTTTAGCTAGATCGCTCATAGAGCCAATATCCCTCTATTTGTAGATCGTATGTACAATACGTTTAAGTCGCAAAAATATAACACACAAATGCCAAGTTCGGCATTACTTTCCCTCACCTTTTATCAGGTTGTGAGCTTGGTAGTGAATCAAACGCTGAGAAATTAAACACTGTTATTTTATCTCGCTGATTTAGTGGCTAGATTTTCACCACTCCATCAGAAAAGTCTCCCAAGCTATGGAGTGTAGTCAGTTAGAGAGTATAATATTATCCTATTCATGGAAGTTACTGAGAAAAGACACCACTTATGACTCTTTCAAAAAATGTCGATCCAAATGAAATTAAAAAATTTGAAGATATGGCCTCGCGCTGGTGGGATAAAGAAGGAGAATTCAAACCTCTTCACCAAATCAATCCGCTACGCTTGAATTATGTCTTGGATAATGCTGGTGGCTTGTTTGGTAAAAAAGTTCTTGATGTAGGGTGCGGTGGCGGTATTTTGGCTGAAAGTATGGCAAAAGAAGGCGCTATAGTAACGGGCTTAGACATGGGTAAAGAACCTTTGGAGGTGGCTAGGTTGCATGCACTCGAAACTGGCACAAAACTCACCTATATCCAAAGCACTATTGAAGATCATGCACAAGAAAACCAAGGTAAATATGATGTTGTTACCTGTATGGAAATGCTAGAACATGTACCTGACCCGCACTCTGTTATTACTGCTTGCTCTGCCCTAGTAAAACAAGGCGGGCATGTGTTTTTTTCAACGCTCAATCGCAACTTTAAATCGTATTTATTTGCGATAATGGGAGCTGAAAAGTTGTTGCGTATTGTGCCGGAAGGGACTCACGATCACGATAGATTTATTCGACCTGCTGAGCTGCTTAAAATGATCGATACTACTGACTTAACTGATATGGGAATAACTGGCTTAGGGTACAACCCCATCACTGACACTTACAAACTTGGAACAAACGTGGACGTCAACTACATAGTCTACACCAGTAAGTTTTAACCAACTCTCCATCAAGCGCCAGTACGATATGCTCAAAGCGGTAGCACACATATGCTACCGTTTTTGTTTTTATTTCAAGGTTATTTTTACTGTTTTGGTTCCAAAATGAGCACTTAGAATTCACGCTCAGAATGTTCGAAAGATCAAGGAATTTTTTTTTAAATATGGTTACTAATAAACCAATCCTAAAATAGCATTTTTTTACAATCAATTGGCTCCTATCTCCATCGGTTAGTACCCACTTACTGAAATTTTTAATTTTGTTAGTTATCCACAAGTCATCCAAGTTCTTCAACTTGAAAAGCTTTCTAGATAGCACTATCTTGTAAGTCGAATAGCAATGCACCCCTATATGTTGTGTTTGTACTACAATATGTAGATAGACTTTGATCACAAAGCTGTAACGTTTTTGAAGCAATTTGCATAGAAACACGGCTTTTATCAGTTTTGTTAGGGAAATTAAGCAGAATGAACCAACAACTCACCGTTACTAAACGTGATGGACGCAAAGAAAGTATTGATCTGGACAAGATCCACAGAGTAATAACTTGGGCTGCAGAAGGCCTAGACAATGTCTCTGTATCTCAAGTGGAACTTCGCGCTCACATTCAGTTCTATGATGGAATCACGACTTCAGATATTCATGAAACTATCATCAAGTCAGCAGCCGACTTAATCTCAGAAGACACTCCAGATTATCAATATCTTGCCGCACGACTCGCTGTTTTCCACTTGCGCAAGAAAGCCTACGGCCAATACGAGCCACCTAAGCTTTATGATCATGTCGCTCGTCTAGTCGATTTGGGCAAATATGATCAGAATATTTTGCAAGACTATACCAAAGCAGAATTGGATGAACTCAATACTTACATTGATCACAAACGTGACCTAAATTTTTCCTATGCTGCCGTTAAACAGCTTGAAGGTAAGTACTTTGTTCAAAATCGCGTCTCAGGTAAAATATACGAGAGTGCTCAGTTTCTTTACATTCTCGTAGCGGCGTGTTTGTTTGCAAAATACCCTCAATCGACACGTCTTAACTACATAAAACGTTTTTACGACGCAACATCGACATTTAAAATTTCCTTACCAACGCCAATTATGTCAGGTGTCCGCACACCAACGCGTCAATTTAGCTCCTGTGTGTTAATTGAATGTGGCGATAGCTTAGACTCTATCAATGCCACAGCAAGCTCCATAGTTCGCTATGTCTCTCAACGAGCAGGTATCGGTGTTAACGCTGGACGTATCCGTGCTATAGGCTCAGAGATCCGCCGCGGAGAGGCTTTTCACACTGGCTGTATTCCGTTCTATAAATACTTCCAAACCGCGGTTAAATGCTGTTCTCAAGGTGGTGTTCGTGGTGGTGCAGCAACTGTTTTCTACCCACTATGGCACGGTGAATCTCAAGCCTTAATGGTATTGAAAAACAATCGAGGAGTAGAAGAAAACCGTGTACGCCACATGGACTATGGTGTTCAACTAAACCGGCTCATGTATCAGCGTCTGGTTGAAGGCGGAAACATTACCCTATTCTCACCTTCAGACGTTCCGGACTTGTACGACGCATTCTTTGAAGATCAAGATGAATTTGAGCGTTTATATACTCAATATGAAAATGATTCATCGATTAAAAAAGAAACTGTGAAAGCTATTGAACTCTTCTCTATTTTGATGCAAGAAAGAGCTTCTACTGGCCGTATCTATATCCAAAATGTAGATCACTGTAATACTCATAGTCCTTTTGATCCTAAAGTCGCTCCAGTACGTCAATCTAATTTATGCTTAGAAATTGCACTACCGACTAAGCCACTAACTAATGTTGAAGATGAATCTGGCGAGATTGCATTGTGTACTCTTTCTGCATTTAACCTTGGCGCAATTCAGTCTCTTGATGATTTTGAAGAACTGTCGGATTTGGTAGTAAGAGCACTCGATGCCCTACTTGATTACCAAAATTATCCTCTGCCAGCAGCAAAAAGATCAACCATGAATCGACGTACCCTGGGTGTCGGTGTCATCAATTATGCATACTATTTAGCTAAAAATGGGGTCAAGTACTCTGATGGTAGTGCGAGTGGTTTGACTCACCGCACTTTTGAAGCAATTCAATATTACCTATTAAAAGCTTCTGTGGAGCTAGCTAAAGAACAAGGTAAGTGTCCTGCATTTGATGAAACAAACTATGCCAAAGGCTTATTACCAATAGATACTTACAAAAAAGACATCGATTCTGTCTGTGATGAGCCGCTACATTACGATTGGGATACATTACGCGAAGAAATCATGTTACATGGACTTCGTAACTCAACACTCACAGCTTTAATGCCATCAGAAACCTCTTCTCAGATTTCCAACGCAACCAATGGAATTGAGCCACCTAGAGGCTATGTATCCATTAAAGCATCTAAGGACGGCATCCTAAAACAAGTAGTGCCTGAATATAGCAAGTACAAGGAAAACTATGAACTGCTGTGGGACATCGGTTCTAATGATGGCTATTTGCACCTAGTTGGGATTATGCAGAAGTTTGTTGACCAAGCCATCTCTGCAAACACTAACTATGACCCGACTCGTTTTGATAAAGGTAAGGTCCCGATGAAAAAATTACTACAGGATCTGCTAACAGCGTACAAATACGGTGTAAAGACACTTTATTATCACAACACGCGTGATGGTGCGAGTGATGACCAGAAAGACGCTATCCAAGAGCAAGATGATGATTGCGCTGGCGGTGGTTGTAAAATCTAACCTCTAATCACCTATGTGATTAGAAAGAATTAACAGATTATTTGCCTCTCTAACGAGGGGCTTAAAAGGGATTGAGACATCATGGCTTACAGCACTTTTAACCGAAATAAAAATGACCAATTAAAAGAACCAATGTTCTTAGGTCAATCCGTTAACGTTGCTCGTTATGACCAACAAAAATTTGAAATATTTGAAAAACTCATTGAGAAACAGCTTTCTTTTTTCTGGCGTCCAGAAGAGGTGGATGTTTCTAGTGACCGTATTGACTACAACAAACTACCTGAGCACGAGAAGCATATTTTTATCTCTAATCTAAAATATCAGACTCTGCTTGATTCGATTCAAGGGCGTAGCCCAAATGTAGCTTTACTACCCTTAGTTTCATTGCCAGAAGTCGAAACCTGGATAGAAACTTGGTCGTTTTCTGAAACTATTCACTCGCGCTCATACACTCATATTATCCGTAACATCATCAACGATCCCGCGATTGTTTTCGATGACATCGTTGAGAATGAGCATATCCTTAAGCGAGCTGAAGATATCTCGCAATATTACGATGACTTGATTCAACTAACGAGTGACTACCATCGCTATGGTGAAGGTACCCATTCTGTGAATGGCGAACAAGTCACAATTAGGTTGCACGATCTAAAGAAAAAGCTCTACGTCTGTCTTATGTCAGTAAACGCGCTAGAAGCGATTCGATTTTACGTTAGCTTTGCATGTTCTTTTGCTTTTGCAGAACGTGAGCTTATGGAAGGTAATGCAAAAATTATCAAGCTGATTGCTCGTGATGAAGCCCTTCATCTTACGGGGACACAGCATATGATCAACATCTTGCGTAATGGCCAAGATGACTTCTCATTTATGCAGATCGCGGAAGAATGTAGACAAGAATGCTTCGACTTGTTTAAAGCAGCCGCTGAACAAGAAAAAGAATGGGCTGAGTACTTGTTTAAAGATGGTTCTATGATAGGCCTTAATAAAGACATCCTTTGCCAATACGTAGAGTATATCACTAATATTCGCATGCAAGCCGTCGGTTTAGGCGCAGCTTACCCAGAAGCAACTTCTAACCCAATTCCATGGATTAATGCATGGTTGTCATCAGACAATGTGCAGGTTGCACCACAAGAAGCCGAAATCTCTTCTTATCTAGTCGGTCAAATCGATAGCGATGTTCAAGCTGATGACTTTAAGGACTTCGAACTCTAATGCCCAATATTAAAATCAACGATATTACCTCTATCCAATCAAACCCATCTAATACCATTCTTGAAACAATGGAAAACGCAGGCATAATACCTGAGTACAACTGCCGAGATGGTCACTGTGGCTCTTGCCGCTGCAAGTTGGTGAAAGGAGAGGTAGAGTACGTTGGTTTTGCTATGGCATATACTCAAGATAATGAGATTTTGCCTTGTATTTGCAAAGCAAAATCTGATATAGAGATTGAAGAAGTCACTTATACTCTAAAAGACAAAAGTGCATAGTTATTCACCCTTAAATAACTCGGTATACCATGCTGAGTTATTTAAGGATTTGGGTTAAGCTCGAACATTAATACGTGCTAAAAATTCGTCCGCGGTCACCATAGACACGGCTTTGTTTGCAATTTCTCTCCCACCATCGTCAAATAGAGACATACGATAGCCCAATGAATTCCCTTGATTTTCCTCTTCTGGAACACTGAGCCAAATCGAGATTACATCTTGCCCACCTTCACTAACTGATTCTCCTAGCACAACTTTTTGGCCTGCAACTTGATACCACACTACAATTTTCGAATGTTGGTACATGCTAACCTCCCTAGGTAAAACCCCTGACGAACTTTCATTTTAAGCACTATTACAACAAATGCACGTTTCAATTATTGGACTCTTCTGCCATTTATTTAAAATCATCACTTTAAGCTTTAGATGATTTTCTTCTAAGAAAGATTTACCGAAGCACTCATGTAATAAGAAACATATTCATTCACTTATTACTGCATACTACACGGTGGCAGTTTGACAGAATTACCAGATTAAGCTATCGACCTAGCTATCGGGCTCCACATTATTGATAAACTCTCTAGGGACATAGATTTCTTTGTTTCGAACGAGAGAGCCGTACTTAGGAAACATATCTTTACCTAGAAAGTAACGTCGAAGCATATCAGCAGCAACTGTGGTGATAAATGTCACTTTATCATCTCGAGAGAAGGAACGATTGAAGGTTAATGTCTGTCCCCACTCACCTTCTTTGGTGGCAATAGCAACAGAAAATGTTTGTTCTTTTACCTTTCCAGTTGCAAGCGCAATACCAGTATGACATTTCTCTTTAGTGGCTCCTGCAAGAGCAAGTATGGCCGCCAAAGAATCATTGTTACTGTCCCCCACATCCATACTTTCTCCCAAAATCCAACCATGTTCACAATAATAAGCCGCCTCGTAACTGGTGTTTAACAACCTTGTAAGATGGCCATAAGTAGATTGTTCTGCTGTAGAAATTGATTGAGCCCTATCGGCAATTAGGTGAGCCACATACTCTTCCATCGACTCATCAACACTGACAACATTAGTTTCTATCAAGTTATGGATTATTTGAAGAAGCTTAACCCTAGTATCAACATCTCCTTTCGGCCCAAATAGTTTTACTTCGATATAGGGTAAGTGAGAGCGATAACCTAAGACATATCCTGCTGGCAAATCAATTTTATCTAGCGTATCCGACAAATAAGATTCTGACAGGCCAAACGTATATAATTTACTACAATCATAACCAACAACATCACTATGAAGCTCAGTCAGTTGAGGTAAAATTTGCGACTCAACCATCAGTTGAAACTCGCTTGGAACGCCCGGTGTAAAATAAAAGTCGCAGTCATTAAAGGTAAATGAGAACCCACAAGCAGTACCGATTGGATTGTCGATAATAACTGCCCCTTTAGGTAGCATGGCCTGTTTACGATTACTCTCAGGCATGTCCACACCACGATTTGCAAAAAAAATCTCTAATTTATCCATCCATTGTGAATAAAGTTCCAATTCGACTCCTGCTGCCTGTGCTGCTGCTTCAGAACTCACATCATCCGTAGTAGGGCCGAGTCCACCATTAACCACCACTATGTCACAGTTGAAACTCAACATCATCAACTCTTCAACCATTGCTGACTTACTGTCACCGACAGTGGAACGCTTCGACAAAGAAAAGCCATGTTTGAAAAATTGCTCAGATAACCAAGCCGCATTAGTATCAACGATATCCCCATGAAGTACCTCTTCACCAGTACTTAACATCGCTATTTTCAACATATTTATTTTCCTTCTTAGGAAATCTGAATCACTTTGGTAACCCACCAACTTCACGGTGTAGCATTTATTGATGTTGATGTTAGTTCTAAAGACAAACAGACTTTGATATCGAAATTCAGAGTCTCTACTCATAGTTGACAACAATAATAGACGACCGCCGTCATAGTTTGAGTGTAGCTAAGAGTATTACTTTCTTAATTAGCACAAGTTACGGTTTTCATTCCAGTTACTTTATTAGATAATCGCGAACTAGGACATATTAAGAACGATACTATGGAGTTTATCCGTGTACAAAAAATACATCACGATTTTGATGTTATCGGCTTCTGCTTATACAAATGCCAATAACTACGAAACTCCTAAGACTATCGAGCTCTCATACACGGCAGAAAACGCACAAGATTATAGCCTTTTCGACAACTCATACTCATACCACTCCCTTAGCACCTATAACTTAGGCCTAACTGAGAGTAATTTAAAACTTGAGGAGCCTGAATTACCTAAATATCTCACGGTACAAAGTGAAAAAGACTGGGGCTATCTTAAAGGTCAAACATACACTATTTTGGGTCTCAGTGTTGCGACAGTAGGCTTAATGACATTACTCCCTGAATCCATTACCAAGTGGGATGAAGAGGATCGGGATTTAAGTGGCCTAGGTTCTAAATGGAAAGATAATGTCACTTCAGGGCCAAAATGGGACAGAGACGACCACTTTCTTAACTATGTCATGCATCCCTACTTTGGCGGCGTTTACTACACAGCAGCTCGTCATGCTGGTTTTAATGAATTCGAATCTTTCCTCTACTCTGCTACATTATCCACTTTCTTCTGGGAGTACGGCGTTGAAGCATTTGCTGAAGTACCTTCATGGCAAGATATTTTTATCACGCCTTTCTTTGGCGCCGTTGTAGGCGAGATGATGTTTGGTGCCGAGCAAGACATTGTCGCCAATGGTGGTGAAGTCTGGGGCTCTGAAACAATGGGTGGCGTTACCTTGTTCTTCCTTAACCCTGTTGGCCACATCCATGGTTGGGTTAGCAACGCATGGGGCGGCTCAGCTGAATTCCAATTCAACACTAAACCTTGGTTTGGTAATCAAGATGTTGCTAAATTTGCCCTAGATTCAGGCGCTAGCTACGACGATCTTTTTTATGGCGTCGAAATGAAGATTACTTTTTAGAAATAACTTCTATTTGTAAGCTTGGTTGCGCTTCAAGCAGGCTTACACCAACACCTTTATTTATCTTTATCACAGGGGCCTTCGATCCTAGGTGACCAATCCTCCACAACACCATCACTTATTCTTCGATCAACTAATTTTTTCCATGATTCGACCAAAGGTAATTGTGCCAATTTTTGTAACTCTGACGTTTCAAGACAGCCCTCAAAAATTACACTCATAATCCTAGCAAGCGACCATTCTGGATAGGGTCTATCGCACAATATGATGTCGTCACCTTGCCCAATATCTCCCTCTTGCAGCACTCTGAAGTACCAACCTGTTCGTAATGAGTCTTGTAACCGCTTTGCCATATCGTTTTGGTCAAAGCGTACGTTCAATTTCCAACAAGGCATTCTGCCCTGAGAAACCTCTAAAAGCGTTGAGCCAATACGTACTATATCTCCTAGACACATGTCTTCTTCGGTAACACCGACGGAACTTATGTTCTCACCAAACGCCCCAATATGGCGAAAAACATCCCGCTCACCGAGCTCTTCCACCCACTGGTTATAATGCTCAGTAGGGTATATGTGGAGAGCCTTTTCTACTCCACCGTGGAAACGTAAGTCTCCTTGCTCATCACCATTAAGCCCCAAAAACGAGACGGATTGACGCCCATCAACAACTTTCTTATCAATTGCGCTTTTTGAACCATGAGCAAACGACACTGCCTTACCTGTCAGCACAGATTTTACTTTCCCTGAACTTTTCATAGTCTCCTCGAAAGAAGTTGCCTAATTTCAGCTATGTGGAACCAATTGGTAGACAGGCAATGCAGCAAGCAATTCAACACTGTCTCCAGTACTTTTAAGATAACGAATTTCATGATCTGAATAGAAAGCTTTTAACTGATACCCTTCTTCTGAAGGAAACTTCACTATCAGTAACTCTAAATGTCTCTCTCTTTTGTTTTTATCTATATGTTCGATGTTCACACTAAAAAGTAGTTTTTCTTGCTGGTATATATCTACCCGATATCTCATATCAATGACAGTCCTTCTGCAAATATTTTTCTATCAATCCATCGAGAAACCATTTTTTAACAACCAATACTCAAAATAACCCGGCCCCTCAAATGACTCATGGATAACAAAATGAATATGCATAGCCTCTCCTGTGATAGTTAGTGATACTATGCTAACCTCACTCATCAATGACGGGATAAAGACAAAAAGACATTTTATAATGCCAAACCGCCAAAATGAGCCACAGACATATCAGCAATCGGCCAACGAAATTATCGCTACTCAGCCAGACGCACCAGTGCTGGTAAAAACAATACAAATGACCAAAGGATATGTAGACAAAATGCATAGCCACAATTGGCATCAAATCATTTTTCCGATTAAAGGGTTACTGCAAACACAGTCCGATAACTATCAATACCTGCTGCCTCATACTTCAGCTTTGTTCGTACCGGCTACTCTAGATCATGAATCTATTGCTTTATCTGACACGACTTTCATTGGCATTTATATCAACCCTGCGTTTAGCAGAAACTATAAAAACAGGCTAAGGACCTTATATCTAACGCCCTTTCTCAAAGAGCTTCTACAAAAAATACGTAGAACATACTCATATACAAATATGCACGAGAAGATACTTCGATTACTCGATGTATTACACGATCAAGTTTATACAGATGAAGTGATGACGTTTCAGTTGCTATTGCCCCATGATAGACGGCTAAGATTTATCTTTAACCAACTCTCAGAAAAACCAACGTTAGACTGGTCCCTGAAAATTTGGGGAGATAAAGTTGGCGCTTCAGAGCGAACCTTGTCTCGGCTATTTTTTAAGGAGTTCAACACCTCATTTCCACGCTGGCGACAACACTTAAGACTTATATACTCTCTGCCATTATTAGACGAAAAGCTACCCATCCAAGTTATTGCAGACAACATTGGATACAAGAATGATTCTTCCTATATTAAAGCATTTAAGTCCTATTTTGATCTCACGCCACAACAATTTAGACTCAATAAAAACCACCAATATTGCGAGCTTTGATATGTATCCTAGTTAAGCTGAATAGTAAATTACCCTTCAATTCATCTAAGAAATAACCATTGAGCATTTAAACCAGGTAGAATAAAACATTAGATAAAACTCTGTGACTTCATTGTCCAAATTCTTTGACAATGAAGTCACACATACGTGAAGCAAGGATTTGGTGAACTTCTTGGCTAGGATGAACTTGATCATGAAATACATGCCGATGTGCCGGATCAAATGTCTGGCTACTCCCTTTAAATCCAAAGTAGCGCCGTAAATCAACATAACCAGCTTGCTCTTCTGTTACTGTGTTATATCCGACTTTATGAGCCACTGTAACAAGCTTGCTCAACTCGCCACCAAAGTCAAAAAACTTTATTGCTACTCTCTTTTCTTCATATTTCTCGTTCATCTCATTTAACATAGCTTGCATTGCTGTATTATGTTCATAAGAAATATTAGACATCGTATCTTGATAATCTTGCCCTTTTCTCTGGGCTAAAGCGGTCTTTGATAAATCAGGCACCCCGGTGACTAGAATATGTCTTACCCCTTTCTGCTCAACTAATTTTGTTATTTGATTTCTGTAGCAATTCAACACTTTTCTAATATCCCTTTTTGAAAAGGTCATATAATCGTTAGCACTGAGCGATAGCACCACCATATCTCCTTCCTTAAATCCTTCCTTTTTTTCATGCTTTCGGATTTGCCGACTCATATGGGAAATAAGAATAAACGTAGGGTCCAGCTTTGAATAACGTGCCGTGACTGCCCCACCCTCTGCATAATTGAATAATTTGAAGTTATCGCGCACATCTTTATCTTTGATATGTTTTTTTAAGTAGGCATCTGAGGATATAAAATCTGGCCAAACAAACCCATTCGTAAAGCGCCCTTCATGGTACTGCCTCGAAGACAGCATAATACCCAACGTCTTTGACTTCATACGTCCATGTGAATCCGATAGGCTATCACCGATAACCACTAAGCGCTTTATACCATCTAATGATTTACTTTCAGCGTGTTTTTTAAGCGCTGCTGTTTCTTGATGATCACGTATCGCAAGTTCATACGCTTGGCTCTTTGAAGCTGATTTATCGGGCGAAGTAATGTTCAATAATTCTGGCTGTATAGGTTTATGGCTACTCTCAGGCAAAATCTCTAACTTAAAGGATGGTAGAGAAGCAGAGCGGCTTTTACCGTGCTCCGATGCTTGTGAAACAGACAAAACCTCAAGTTTTCTCTCAGCTAAGTTCTTATTATAGAGTGGTGAAATAAAAACTCTTCCTAGTGCCGACAACTTCATATCATCATCCTTAATTGAAATTTAACAATTAATTTACATTGCCAATTCCAATGTAAATATCACCAGAAAAATCATGAAAATTCTTACCAAAATCAGATCAATCATTTATCTAGTTAAGTGGTGTGATATATATCTTTATTAGACGGCGTTTTTGTCAAATAAGATAAATTCGACTTCAAATATTGATCTAAATCAACCCCCACTTGCGAGCGACTTCTACAATCAAACTATATAGATAAGATAGGTTGTTACTCAGGTGGTTTTATGAACAGTATCTTTATCGTCAGTTTTTCAGGGAAGGCAACACCTGCAACAATCAGGCAGCTCGCTAGTATTACCCATGAACAGGGCGGAAAGTGGCTTGTAAGTAAAGTGAACTTTATTGAAAATCAAGTTGCTGCTGTAATAAAAGTAGAATTACCACAGGAAAACGAAGAGTTAGTTAAAAATGCTTTTTGTAATAACAAGGACCTGCTTGTTAAGTTTAGTGAATCTAAAAACCACGACCACAATATTGAAACCACCTATAAACTACGTTTAGACTCTACCGACCGACCTGGTATCGTCAACGAAATTAGTCATACGCTTGATAAACAAGGTATCAATATATTGGATATGGATTGTCAACGGGTTTTTATTGCAGATGGCGGTGGAGTAAGTTCAAGCTTGTTCACCTCTACTATTACTATTAGGATTCCTAAAAATATTATCATCGATGATGTGGTAAAAGATTTGGAAGCCCTTAGTGTCGAAATTCGTGTCATTGTTGAATCATAACTAGGGTAGCTCTATACTGCTACCCATTATATTTAAGCTTATTTTACACTCCACTGTGATAGAGAGCGCTTAAAATCTGAGTAATCAAACTCATTAAGCGTTTGGAGCTGACCATTTGAACGCTCACAATACACAGAGGGCATTCTCAAGCCATTAAACCAGTTAAGCTTTACCATGGTGTATCCAGCACTATCTATAATGTGTAACCGCTGGCCAACATTAAGTGGCTGATCAAAATTGGCAATACAAAACTGATCGCCTGCAAGACATGAACATGACCCAATCACATATTCATAAATACCACTCTTTGAAGCTTCCCGAACAGATGCAGGTTCATTGTAAATCAGGGTATCTAAGCGGTGTGCTTCTGTTGCTGAGTCAACGATAGCCGTTTTCATACCATTCTCAACAACATCAACCACAGTCACGACCAAATCAGTTGTATTGGTAATTATCGCCTCACCTGGCTCTAAATAAACTTGTATATCATGCCTTTGTGCAAAAGCTTTAAGAGCTAGACCTAGCTTTTCAATATCATAACCCGGCCATGTAAAGAATACCCCCCCGCCTAAACTAACCCAAGATAGCTCATCTAGATATTGGCCAAACGTTTTAGAGACTGAATCTAGTAAACCAATGAAAGCATCCACGTCTTTGTTCTCACAATTCATGTGGAACATTACGCCATCTATACTTTTAAAAACTTCGGGGTTTATATGATCCGACTGCACACCTAAACGAGAAAACTGCCTTGCTGGATTCGCCAAATCCTGACCTGCATAACTAACACCTGGATTGATTCGAAGGCCAATTGACGTCTTACTTTCAACAATATGATGATAAGCAGCTAACTGACTATGCGAATTAAAAATCAGCTTATCACAAATGTCTACCACCTCACGAACATCATCCTCGCTGTAACCCACACTATAAGCATGCGTTTCTCCACCAAATGTCTCATGTCCGAGCTTTACTTCATAAGGACCAGAACTGGTAGTGCCATCTAAATATGGTTTAATGATGTCAAAAACACCCCAAGTTGAAAAACATTTAAGAGCCAATACCAATTTAACGCCCGATATCTCTTTTAGTTTCTTGGCATGTTCTAAATTCTCAATCAATTTAGCTTCATTGATAATAAAATAAGGTGTTTTTAATTCACTTTTTTGCATTTCTAATTACCATAGAATCGAATAAAGCCGATAACTAATTACCGGCTTTGGGGTAAATAAATGGGGCTTGGAATTATTTCAAAATTTGAATATCTGGCTGCCCAACTTCCAATTCCTGAACATGCCAATCAAGACCAATCTCAGGCATGGATTCCAAAAATGGATCAGGATCAAGTTGCTCCATATTAAACACGCCCTTATCTGCCCATTCACCACGGAAAAACTGTAATGCGGCTGTAATCGCTGGCACACCTGTCGTATAAGAGATTGCCTGATGTTCTACATCCTCATACGCTACTTGGTGGTCAGCATTGTTATAAATGAACACGCTACGTTCTTTACCATCCTTATTGCCTTGTACCCAAGTACCGATACACGTTTTTCCTATATATCCAGGAGCAAGAGATGTCGGATCTGGTAGCAGTGCTTTTAGAACATGTAACGGCTGAACACTAGTTCCATCATGTAAGGTCAGTGGCTCAGGGCTTAGCAACCCAATATCTCGCATACAGTTAAAATAATTCAGGTATTGATCACCAAAGCCCATCCAGAACTCAATCCGCTTAGCGGGTATGAACTCTTGCATTGATCTCACTTCATCATGAGCCATAGAGTAAACTTTATGCTTACCAACTAATGGGAAATCAAACTCTAACATTCGAGAGTGACAAGGAACTTGCTTCCACTGTTCATTTTCCCAATAGAAAGAGTCACCTTGAATTTCCAGCATGTTAGTTTCTGGATCGAAGTTAGTAGCAAACTTTTTACCATGATCGCCAGCATTTACGTCCATAACATCAATCGTATCGATCTCATCAAACAAATGCTTCATTGCATATGCTGCAAACACCGAAACAACACCTGGGTCAAAACCTGCCCCCAAAATCCCAGTGATTCCTGCCTCAACAAACTTCTCACGGTAACCCCACTGCCAATCATAAGCTTGCGGTACTTGCTGCCCTTCAGAACATAAATCTACGGCAACAGATGTATCTAGGTAAGACACCTTTGCTTGATAACAAGCCTCCATAATCGTCATATTAACCCAAGGAGGACCAGCATTAATAACCAAGTCTGGATTGACTTCTTGAATTAAAGTAACGAGAGCATCTACGTCGTCTGCATTGACTGTACGCGCTGTAAGTTTTTTATTTGGATCTTGTAAGTTATTTTTCTTATCAATTGAAGCAATGATTTTTTCACACTTACTCACCGTTCGTGAGGCAATCGTAATATCGCCCAACACCTTATTATTTTGCGCTGCTTTGTGTGCTACTACCCAGCCAACACCACCTGCACCAATCTGTAAAATTGCCATAATTTTCTATTACCTAAGTTATACTAGTTCATTAGCTAGTTTATTAATTTTTGAAATTAAAGATTCAAAGTCGGACATAACTAAACACGGATTTAGAATCGTAAACTTGAGTGCTACTTTGTCATCAACAATAGTTTCACCTAATACAGCGACACCACGAGTTAAAGCCTCTAGTCGTACAACTTTATTCAACTCATTTAAATCTGCGGAGCTTTTATTGCTGACTCTAAATAACACGGTCGACAATAATGGCTTAGATAGAAGTTCTAAGTTTTCTTCTCGGTTAATTAACTCTGCAACCATCTGAGTTTGCTCTAGAAGATGGTCATACATAGCTCCTAGCGTGTCAGGGCCAACATTTTGCATAGTCATAAATACTTTCAGCGCATCAAATCGTTTCGTCGTTGCAATTGATTTGTCGACCAAGTTTGGTAACTCGTCATGCTCTCGATTAAGGTAGTCAGCATGATGAAGTAAGTACTTAAAATTAGCCTTATCTTTAACCAATAAAGAACCACAACTTATGGTTTGATAGAATAGTTTATGAAAATCAACACTTACAGAATGTGCTCGTTCAATACCCGATAAACGCTCTTTGTGACTACTTAAAATAAGAGCCCCTCCATAAGCGCCATCAACATGCATCCACATTTGGTGACTTTCAGCTATATCTGCAATAGCATTCAAATCATCAATTGCACCATGATCAGTCGTACCCGCCGTACCCACAATAGCAAATGGGATCAGGCCATCCGATTTTGCCTCTAAAACTACTTTTTCTAGTTGGGTGATATCCATGGTGCCATCTGGAGTTGTTACTACGGTCAAAATAGATTGCTCGCCAAGCCCCATCCAAGATGCTGACTTATGTACGGTAAAATGCGATTTATCCGAACAAATAATTCTCAGTTTGTCTGCATAATCAGGAAGCCCAAGTTGACGAACTGAATGGCCAGATACTTTGTCCGCAATCCAGTCACGAGCCAACATTAAGCCCATTTGATTACTCTGAGTCCCACCACTGGTGAAAACACCATCAGACTCTTCACCCAATTCATATTTATCACAAAGCCAGCTAATCACTTTCTGTTCGACATAAGTTGCAGCTGGAGCCTGATCCCACGAGTCCATAGACTGATTCAATGAGGCAATGATCGTTTCCGCCACTACTGAAGACATTAATGGAGGAGTATGAAGGTGAGCAATACAATTGGGGTGCTGAGTAAAAATTGAATTCTTAGCAACAAGTTCAGCAGTATGGCCAATTACATCAATCAAAGTTGATTGTTGGTTATTAAGATCAACAGCGTTGATCTCTTGCTCAAGTCGCTGGGGATCGATACCAGAATATGGCGCACTAACCTTCTCAAACACTTTTTTCATCGTCGCATTAGTATGATTCATGACTTTAGTAAATTCGTCATTCTCTAATTCGCCAGAACCAGTCTGAATAAAGTATTTCTTCCAGCTTTGATTGAACTCTTTCGTATGCTGATTTTTACCGCCAGATGCGAGAATAGCTTCCTCAAGAACACGCAAAGCAAAGTCAATCTGTTCAAAAGTAATGATTAATGGAGGCAGGAAGCGGATGACTGAGCCATCGCGTCCACCTTTTTCAACCATTAACCCTCTTTCAAGTGCAGCTCGCTGAATAGCTAAAGTGAGATCTCCATCTGATGCGGGTTCACCAAATTTGTTTCGCTCTTGATTTGGTTTGCAAATTTCAACACCCAACATTAGACCTTTACCGCGTACATCGGCAATACAACTGACACGCTTTTGGATATGTTCCAAGCCTAAACGTAAATATTGACCTGCAATATTGGCATGCTCAACAAGGTTATCTCGTTCAATAATTTCAAGCGCTTTAGATCCTGATACCATAGCTAATTGATTGCCACGGAAAGTCCCCGTATGTTCACCGGGCAGCCAAGTATCATATTTTTTATTTATTACAAGCAAAGACATGGGTAAACCTCCACCAATTGCTTTCGATAAACACAGAATATCAGGGACTATCTCTGCCTCTTCAAAAGCAAAGTTGTAACCAGATTTACCAACTCCACATTGGATTTCATCAAAAATCAGTAGAATATTATGCTCGTCACAAACTCGACGAAGCTCTTGTAGCCAGAATACAGGAGCTGGAATAACGCCACCTTCACCTTGAACAGGTTCGACAATTATAGCTGCAGGCTTCATAATCCCAGCCTCATCATCGCTCAATAAACGTTCAATATAACGAATGCCAGCTCGCGCACCCTCATCACCTCCCAAGCCAAATGGGCAGCGCAAATCATATGGAAATGGCATAAAGTGGACATCAGACATCAAACCTGTTCGGCGAGCTTTGGTATCTAAATTGCCCATCATTCCCATAGTACCATTCGTCATCCCATGATATGCACCACGGAAAGAAAACATGGTATTTCTACCCGTCGTTTGTTTAGCCAGTTTAATCGCCGCTTCAACAGCATCGGCACCTGAAGGGCCACAGAACTGAATAACACAATTTTCTCCCAATTTTTGAGGAAGAAAGCGTTTTACTGACTGGATAAAATGTGTCTTTACTTGGGTAGTAATATCCAGAGTCTGATAAGGAAGGCCTGAATCAAGCTGATGTTTTAGTGCTTGATTAATCTCTGGATGGTTGTAGCCAAGAGCAAGCGTACCAGCACCCGCTAAACAATCTAAGAAGATCTGTCCTCGGGTATCTTCAACAAGTGCGCCATAGGCTTGCCTAATTGCAATAGGCAGACGACGAGGATATGAACGTACCGCAGATTCATGATCCTCTTGCTCCTGTAAAATAGTATCTAGAGTGAGATCATAGACTCCGTTAACAGCTGGAATTTGTGACAAAAATGGGGTTGCGATATTGTTATTATTCAACGAATTATCGACTTCAAAGGCAGTGCTCATAACTAGCTCCTTCGATATTCTGTATATCCTCTATAATCATAGAGCGGAATAACAGATACAGTGATCTCTTCGCATCAGATCCATCAAATGACGACAATGCGAATGTATTCCATCGTTTAGATGGGCTGTAGTTTATCGAGAGACAATCAAGGTTCAGTAATGCTACTGTTTTGTAATACAGGGCATTGAGGAAGAACAAAGCTGATTAGTGCGTGTTTTTTATGTGTGTTCAATGTTGGGTTTCCCATCAACATGCCGCGTTGGCGACAATAGTATCCCGTCTATCGACAAAAGAACTTGTCGATACCTACCCTACGCGATAAACACTCAGCCTGAATATTTACCACGCGTATCCCCCAGTGTATCAAAGTTAAGACAGATCCGAGATTGCGCGCGAAACTACCATATATTAAAAACTCTAAGCAAGATTTTTGTTACATTCGAACAAAAAAATTATGCGCTTTATTCAAAAATGGTAAATGTGTAGAGCCCTAGACGCTAAATCAACTGTCAACTTTCAAAATTTGAGTAAGCGTATTGAGTTCATTAACAATAGTATCATTGACAATCAAACCGGCAGCTTCAAATGAAGATATTACCCCCTCTAGAATAACAGTTTGATCTGTACCGTCATCACTGACTGTTAAGACTACATCATTTTCATCAACAGAAAGTTCAATATTATTAATCAAGTCTGCAACTTCAACATCGTTATCATTTAAGATGTCTCTAAAATCAAGCAAATCAGTTCCAAGATCAAAGTTTTTAATCACGTCAGTACCACTATCTAAAGTAGAGTCTAGCCACTTAAATACATTATCACTACTATCACCTAACAAAATTTGATTCCCGAGTTGTGCAGTTATCTCATTATCAGCTGGTATCACTCCGTATTGAGGAGAATCATTAACATCAATAGTTACTGTAGCTTCACTACTCACTGAAGAATTAGAATCTACTGCTATGTAATCAAAAGTTACATCTTCTGTTATTTGTTGGCTTCCTGAAAGATACCTAAGCTCCCAACTACCACCTGTAGATGTAAGCTCCATAGACACTATAGGGTTGTTTGGTGATGAATAGGTAAAATCATACAAAATTTGACTGTTGCCCGTATGGCCTGGATCTTTTTGGTATTGCTCAACGTGAGTCGTATTATCAGCAAAAGTATAAGTCACTTCGACATAAACGTTACTATTGGCCGTAAATGCTCCGCCTAACCCATCTAAGCCAAATGTCACAACATCAAGAGGATTACCTGACAAATCAACGATCAGGGTTTCTTGTTTATTCATACCTGAACCATCTGTATCACCAATCCCCCAACCAACATGTCCACCGTTACCTGTGTACTGTTTTAGCGGCTTGCCATTATTACCAGTAATACTCACTCCAACAGTATTACCATTATCTAAAGTTATCAGTCTTTCTGTATCACTGACATAAACACCCCAACCGAAAAAACCATTATTAAGCATAATATTAGCAGTATCACCACTATAGCCTATTTCAAATGAAGGACCAGCACCGGGGACATAGCTGATGTTATCTGGATTCAATAATTTTGCATTATCAACTGACTGACCAATTGTGTGAAGATCTGACGCAGTCAGCACTCTAGTATCACCTGATTGTTCTGTGTAAAGCAAAGTACCATAGGTTGGTAACGATGTGATCATCACATTCAGTTTAACACTGTTAAAGTCATCATCTTCGTCCGAAATACGGTCCAAAGCAACGTCATTTGAATCGAAAATAACAGGCACTGTTATTAAATTGTCAGCATCAATACTAAAACTTTCGGCAATGGGTAACTCATTAACGTTGTCCTCTGACAACATAACGTTAACATCTGTAGATTTTTGAGCACCAAACCCAGTAGCTTCTGTTGCTGTCACTACAATATTATGGATATTTGAAAGAGCCTCAAAATTATTGGTAAACGCTGTGACCCCCGCGGCGGTTAAACTGATGGCGCCACTGGTGGGGTTAATTTCAAACAGCGCGTTGCCGCCGCTGCTGACATTGGTGCTGATGCTGTAAGTGACGTTTTCGCCATCGGCGTCACTGGCTGAGACAGAGCCCAGCACATCACTGTCAACGCGGTTCTCGTTGTAGCTAAAGGCGTAGTTCGCTTGCCCAAACTCGGGCGCGTTATCGTCGAGGTTCAACTCGGTCAGCGCCACATTGACGGTGGCGGTTTGCACGCTGCCAAGGCCCGCGTCTTCAGTGGCCGTGACGACTAAGTTGTGCACGTTGGGGTTAAGCTCAAAGTCGTTGGCAAAGGCGCTCACGCCAGCCGCGGTTAAACTGATGTCACCCGAATTTTCATCAATCTCAAACAGCGCGTTGCCGCCGCTGCTGACGTTGGTGCTGATGCTGTAGGTGACGTTTTCGCCATCGGCGTCACTGGCGGACACCGTGCCCAGCACATCACTGTCAACGCGGTTCTCGTTGTAACTAAAGGCGTAGTTCGCCTGAGCAAACTCGGGCGCGTTATCGTCGAGGTTCAATTCGGTCAACGCCACATTGACGGTGGCGGTTTGCACGCTGCCAAGGCCCGCGTCTTCAGTGGCCGTGACGACTAAGTTGTGCACGTTGGGGTTAAGCTCAAAGTCGTTGGCAAAGGCGCTCACGCCAGCCGCGGTTAAACTGATGTCACCCGAATTTTCATCAATCTCAAACAGCGCGTTGCCGCCGCTGCTGACGTTGGTGCTGATGCTGTAGGTGACGTTTTCGCCATCGGCGTCACTGGCGGACACCGTGCCCAGCACATCACTGTCAACGCGGTTCTCGTTGTAGCTAAAGGCGTAACTCGCTTGCCCAAACTCGGGCGCGTTGTCATCGAGGTTCAACTCGGTCAGCGCCACATTGACGGTGGCGGTTTGCATGCTGCCAAGGCCCGCGTCTTCAGTCGCGGTCACCACTAAGTTGTGCACGTTGGGGTTAAGCTCAAAGTCGTTGGCAAAGGCGCTCACGCCAGCCGCGGTTAAACTGATGGCGCCTGAGGTTGCATCGATTTCAAACAGATCGTTGCCGCCGCTGCTGACGTTGGTGCTGATGCTGTAGGTGACGTTTTCGCCATCGGCGTCACTGGCGGACACCGTGCCCAGCACATCACTGTCAACGCGGTTTTCGTTGTAACTAAAGGCGTAGCTCGCTTGCCCAAACTCGGGCGCGTTGTCATCGAGGTTCAACTCGGTCAGCGCCACATTGACGGTGGCGGTTTGCACGCTGCCAAGGCCCGCGTCTTCAGTCGCGGTCACCACTAAGTTGTGCACGTTGGGGTTAAGCTCAAAGTCGTTGGCAAAGGCGCTCACGCCAGCCGCGGTTAAACTGATGTCACCCGAATTTTCATCAATCTCAAACAGCGCGTTGCCGCCGCTGCTGACGTTGGTGCTGATGCTGTAGGTGACGTTTTCGCCATCGGCGTCACTGGCGGACACCGTGCCCAGCACATCACTGTCAACGCGGTTTTCGTTGTAACTAAAGGCGTAGCTCGCTTGCCCAAACTCGGGCGCGTTGTCGTCGAGGTTCAACTCGGTCAGCGCCACATTGACGGTGGCGGTTTGCACGCTGCCAAGGCCCGCATCTTCAGTCGCGGTCACCACTAAGTTGTGCACGTTGGGGTTGAGCTCAAAGTCGTTAGCAAAGGCCGAGACCCCCGCGGCGGTTAAACTGATGGCGCCACTGATGGGGTTAATTTCAAACAGCGCGTTGCCGCCACTGCTGACATTGGTGCTGATGCTGTAAGTAACATTCTCGCCATCGGCGTCACTGGCGGACACCGTGCCCAGCACATCGGTAGCTGCGCGGTTTTCATTGTAACTAAAAGCGTAGCTCGCCTGATTAAACTCGGGCGCGTTGTCGTCGAGGTTCAATTCGGTCAGCGCCACATTGACGGTGGCGGTTTGCACGCTGCCAAGGCCCGCGTCTTCAGTCGCGGTCACCACTAAGTTGTGCACGTTGGGGTTAAGCTCAAAGTCGTTAGCAAAGGCCGAGACCCCCGCGGCGGTTAAACTGATGGCGCCACTGGTGGGGTTAATTTCAAACAGCGCGTTGCCGCCGCTGCTAACATTGGTGCTGATGCTGTAGGTGACATTCTCGCCATCGGCGTCACTGGCTGAGACGGTACCAATCACCGCCGAGTCGGTTGAATTTTCATTGTAACTAAAGGCGTAGCTCGCTTGCCCAAACTCGGGCGCGTTGTCGTCGAGGTTCAACTCGGTCAACGCCACATTGACGGTGGCGGTTTGCACACTGCCAAGGCCCGCGTCTTCAGTCGCGGTGACGACTAAGTTGTGCACGTTGGGGTTGAGCTCAAAGTCGTTGGCAAAGGCGCTCACGCCAGCCGCGGTGAGACTGATGGCGCCTGAGGTTGCATCGATTTCAAACAGATCGTTGCCGCCGCTGCTGACGTTGGTGCTGATGCTGTAGGTGACGTTTTCACCATCGGCGTCACTGGCTGAGACGGTACCAATCACCGCCGAGTCGGTTGAATTTTCATTGTAACTAAAGGCGTAACTCGCTTGCCCAAACTCGGGCGCGTTGTCATCGAGGTTCAATTCGGTCAGCGCCACACTGACGGTGGCGGTTTGCACGCTGCCAAGGCCGGCGTCTTCAGTGGCCGTCACCACTAAATTGTGCACATTGGGGTTAAGCTCAAAGTCATTAGCAAAAGCCGAGACCCCCGCGGCGGTTAAACTGATGGCGCCACTGGTGGGGTTAATTTCAAACAGCGCGTTGCCGCCACTGCTGACGTTGGTGCTGATGCTGTAGGTGACATTTTCGCCATCGGCGTCACTGGCCGAGACGGTACCAATCACCGCCGAGTCGGTTGAATTTTCATTGTAACTAAAGGCGTAGTTCGCTTGCCCAAACTCGGGCGCGTTGTCGTCGAGGTTCAATTCAGTCAGCGCCACATTGACGGTGGCGGTTTGCACGCTGTCAAGGCCCGCGTCTTCAGTGGCCGTGACGACTAAGTTGTGCACATTGGGGTTAAGCTCAAAGTCATTAGCAAAGGCGCTCACGCCAGCCGCGGTGAGACTGATGGCGCCTGAGGTTGCATCGATTTCAAACAGATCGTTGCCGCCGCTGCTGACGTTGGTGCTGATGCTGTAGGTGACGTTTTCGCCATCGGCGTCACTGGCTGAGACAGAGCCCAGCACATCGCTGTCAACGCGGTTTTCGTTGTAACTAAAGGCGTAGCTCGCTTGCCCAAACTCGGGCGCGTTGTCGTCGAGGTTTAATTCGGTCAGCGCCACATTGACGGTGGCGGTTTGCACGCTGCCAAGGCCGGCGTCTTCAGTCGCGGTCACCACCAAGTTGTGCACGTTGGGGTTAAGCTCAAAGTCATTAGCAAAGGCCGAGACCCCCGCGGCGGTTAAGCTGATGGCGCCACTGGTGGGGTTAATTTCAAACAGCGCGTTGCCGCCGCTGCTGACGTTGGTGCTGATGCTGTAAGTAACATTCTCGCCATCGGCGTCACTGGCGGACACCGTGCCCAGCACATCGCTGTCAACGCGGTTTTCGTTGTAGCTAAAGGCGTAACTCGCTTGCCCAAACTCGGGCGCGTTGTCGTCGAGGTTTAATTCGGTCAGCGCCACATTGACGGTGGCGGTTTGCACGCTGCCAAGGCCCGCGTCTTCAGTCGCGGTCACCACCAAGTTGTGCACATTGGGGTTAAGTTCAAAGTCATTAGCAAAGGCGCTCACGCCAGCCGCGGTGAGACTGATGGCGCCTGAGGTTGCATCGATTTCAAACAGATCGTTGCCGCCGCTGCTGACGTTGGTGCTGATGCTGTAGGTGACATTTTCGCCATCGGCGTCACTGGCGGACACCGTGCCCAGCACATCACTGTCAACGCGGTTTTCGTTGTAGCTAAAGGCGTAGCTCGCTTGCCCAAACTCGGGCGCGTTGTCGTCGAGGTTCAATTCAGTCAGCGCCACATTGACGGTGGCGGTTTGCACGCTGCCAAGGCCGGCGTCTTCAGTGGCCGTGACGACTAAGTTGTGCACGTTGGGGTTGAGCTCAAAGTCGTTAGCAAAGGCCGAGACCCCCGCGGCGGTGAGACTGATGGCGCCTGAGGTTGCATCGATTTCAAACAGATCGTTGCCGCCGCTGCTGACGTTGGTGCTGATGCTGTAAGTGACGTTTTCGCCATCGGCGTCACTGGCCGAGACGGTACCAATCACCGCCGAGTCGGTTGAATTTTCATTGTAACTAAAGGCGTAACTCGCTTGCCCAAACTCGGGCGCGTTATCGTCGAGGTTCAACTCGGTCAGCGCCACATTGACGGTGGCGGTTTGCACACTGCCAAGGCCCGCGTCTTCAGTCGCGGTCACCACCAAGTTGTGCACATTGGGGTTAAGTTCAAAGTCATTAGCAAAGGCGCTCACGCCAGCCGCGGTGAGACTGATGGCGCCTGAGGTTGCATCGATTTCAAACAGATCGTTGCCGCCGCTGCTGACGTTGGTGCTGATGCTGTAGGTAACGTTTTCGCCATCGGCGTCACTGGCGGACACCGTGCCCAGCACATCACTGTCAACGCGGTTTTCGTTGTAACTAAAGGCGTAACTCGCTTGCCCAAACTCGGGCGCGTTATCATCGAGATTCAATTCGATCAGCGCCACATTGACGGTGGCGGTTTGCACGCTGCCAAGGCCCGCGTCTTCAGTCGCGGTCACCACCAAGTTGTGCACATTGGGGTTAAGCTCAAAGTCGTTAGCAAAGGCCGAGACCCCCGCGGCGGTTAAACTGATGGCGCCACTGATGGGGTTAATTTCAAACAGCGCGTTGCCGCCACTGCTGACATTGGTGCTGATGCTGTAAGTAACATTCTCGCCATCGGCGTCACTGGCGGACACCGTGCCCAGCACATCGGTAGCTGCGCGGTTTTCATTGTAACTAAAAGCGTAGCTCGCCTGATTAAACTCGGGCGCGTTGTCGTCGAGGTTCAATTCGGTCAGCGCCACATTGACGGTGGCGGTTTGCACGCTGCCAAGGCCCGCGTCTTCAGTCGCGGTCACCACTAAGTTGTGCACGTTGGGGTTAAGCTCAAAGTCGTTAGCAAAGGCCGAGACCCCCGCGGCGGTTAAACTGATGGCGCCACTGGTGGGGTTAATTTCAAACAGCGCGTTGCCGCCGCTGCTAACATTGGTGCTGATGCTGTAGGTGACATTCTCGCCATCGGCGTCACTGGCTGAGACGGTACCAATCACCGCCGAGTCGGTTGAATTTTCATTGTAACTAAAGGCGTAGCTCGCTTGCCCAAACTCGGGCGCGTTGTCATCGAGGTTCAACTCGGTCAGCGCCACATTGACGGTGGCGGTTTGCATGCTGCCAAGGCCCGCGTCTTCAGTCGCGGTCACCACTAAGTTGTGCACGTTGGGGTTAAGCTCAAAGTCGTTGGCAAAGGCGCTCACGCCAGCCGCGGTTAAACTGATGGCGCCTGAGGTTGCATCGATTTCAAACAGATCGTTGCCGCCGCTGCTGACGTTGGTGCTGATGCTGTAGGTGACGTTTTCGCCATCGGCGTCACTGGCGGACACCGTGCCCAGCACATCACTGTCAACGCGGTTTTCGTTGTAACTAAAGGCGTAGCTCGCTTGCCCAAACTCGGGCGCGTTGTCATCGAGGTTCAACTCGGTCAGCGCCACATTGACGGTGGCGGTTTGCACGCTGCCAAGGCCCGCGTCTTCAGTCGCGGTCACCACTAAGTTGTGCACGTTGGGGTTAAGCTCAAAGTCGTTGGCAAAGGCGCTCACGCCAGCCGCGGTTAAACTGATGTCACCCGAATTTTCATCAATCTCAAACAGCGCGTTGCCGCCGCTGCTGACGTTGGTGCTGATGCTGTAGGTGACGTTTTCGCCATCGGCGTCACTGGCGGACACCGTGCCCAGCACATCACTGTCAACGCGGTTCTCGTTGTAGCTAAAGGCGTAACTCGCTTGCCCAAACTCGGGCGCGTTGTCATCGAGGTTCAACTCGGTCAGCGCCACATTGACGGTGGCGGTTTGCATGCTGCCAAGGCCCGCGTCTTCAGTCGCGGTCACCACTAAGTTGTGCACGTTGGGGTTAAGCTCAAAGTCGTTGGCAAAGGCGCTCACGCCAGCCGCGGTTAAACTGATGGCGCCTGAGGTTGCATCGATTTCAAACAGATCGTTGCCGCCGCTGCTGACGTTGGTGCTGATGCTGTAGGTGACGTTTTCGCCATCGGCGTCACTGGCGGACACCGTGCCCAGCACATCACTGTCAACGCGGTTTTCGTTGTAACTAAAGGCGTAGCTCGCTTGCCCAAACTCGGGCGCGTTGTCGTCGAGGTTCAACTCGGTCAGCGCCACATTGACGGTGGCGGTTTGCACGCTGCCAAGGCCCGCATCTTCAGTCGCGGTCACCACTAAGTTGTGCACGTTGGGGTTGAGCTCAAAGTCGTTAGCAAAGGCCGAGACCCCCGCGGCGGTTAAACTGATGGCGCCACTGATGGGGTTAATTTCAAACAGCGCGTTGCCGCCACTGCTGACATTGGTGCTGATGCTGTAAGTAACATTCTCGCCATCGGCGTCACTGGCGGACACCGTGCCCAGCACATCGGTAGCTGCGCGGTTTTCATTGTAACTAAAAGCGTAGCTCGCCTGATTAAACTCGGGCGCGTTGTCGTCGAGGTTCAATTCGGTCAGCGCCACATTGACGGTGGCGGTTTGCACGCTGCCAAGGCCCGCGTCTTCAGTCGCGGTCACCACTAAGTTGTGCACGTTGGGGTTAAGCTCAAAGTCGTTAGCAAAGGCCGAGACCCCCGCGGCGGTTAAACTGATGGCGCCACTGGTGGGGTTAATTTCAAACAGCGCGTTGCCGCCACTGCTGACGTTGGTGCTGATGCTGTAGGTGACATTTTCGCCATCGGCGTCACTGGCCGAGACGGTACCAATCACCGCCGAGTCGGTTGAATTTTCATTGTAACTAAAGGCGTAGTTCGCTTGCCCAAACTCGGGCGCGTTGTCGTCGAGGTTCAATTCAGTCAGCGCCACATTGACGGTGGCGGTTTGCACGCTGTCAAGGCCCGCGTCTTCAGTGGCCGTGACGACTAAGTTGTGCACATTGGGGTTAAGCTCAAAGTCATTAGCAAAGGCCGAGACCCCCACGGCGGTTAAACTGATGGCGCCACTGGTGGGGTTAATTTCAAACAGCGCGTTGCCGCCGCTGCTAACATTGGTGCTGATGCTGTAAGTGACGTTTTCACCATCGGCGTCACTGGCGGACACCGTGCCCAGCACATCGCTGTCAACGCGGTTCTCGTTGTAACTAAAGGCGTAGTTCGCCTGAGCAAACTCGGGCGCGTTATCGTCGAGGTTCAATTCGGTCAACGCCACATTGACGGTGGCGGTTTGCACGCTGCCAAGGCCCGCGTCTTCAGTGGCCGTGACGACTAAGTTGTGCACGTTGGGGTTAAGCTCAAAGTCGTTGGCAAAGGCGCTCACGCCAGCCGCGGTTAAACTGATGTCACCCGAATTTTCATCAATCTCAAACAGCGCGTTGCCGCCGCTGCTGACGTTGGTGCTGATGCTGTAGGTGACGTTTTCGCCATCGGCGTCACTGGCGGACACCGTGCCCAGCACATCACTGTCAACGCGGTTTTCGTTGTAACTAAAGGCGTAGCTCGCTTGCCCAAACTCGGGCGCGTTGTCGTCGAGGTTCAACTCGGTCAGCGCCACATTGACGGTGGCGGTTTGCACGCTGCCAAGGCCCGCATCTTCAGTCGCGGTCACCACTAAGTTGTGCACGTTGGGGTTGAGCTCAAAGTCGTTAGCAAAGGCCGAGACCCCCGCGGCGGTTAAACTGATGGCGCCACTGATGGGGTTAATTTCAAACAGCGCGTTGCCGCCACTGCTGACATTGGTGCTGATGCTGTAAGTAACATTCTCGCCATCGGCGTCACTGGCGGACACCGTGCCCAGCACATCGGTAGCTGCGCGGTTTTCATTGTAACTAAAAGCGTAGCTCGCCTGATTAAACTCGGGCGCGTTGTCGTCGAGGTTCAATTCGGTCAGCGCCACATTGACGGTGGCGGTTTGCACGCTGCCAAGGCCCGCGTCTTCAGTCGCGGTCACCACTAAGTTGTGCACGTTGGGGTTAAGCTCAAAGTCGTTAGCAAAGGCCGAGACCCCCGCGGCGGTTAAACTGATGGCGCCACTGGTGGGGTTAATTTCAAACAGCGCGTTGCCGCCACTGCTGACGTTGGTGCTGATGCTGTAGGTGACATTTTCGCCATCGGCGTCACTGGCCGAGACGGTACCAATCACCGCCGAGTCGGTTGAATTTTCATTGTAACTAAAGGCGTAGTTCGCTTGCCCAAACTCGGGCGCGTTGTCGTCGAGGTTCAATTCAGTCAGCGCCACATTGACGGTGGCGGTTTGCACGCTGTCAAGGCCCGCGTCTTCAGTGGCCGTGACGACTAAGTTGTGCACATTGGGGTTAAGCTCAAAGTCATTAGCAAAGGCGCTCACGCCAGCCGCGGTGAGACTGATGGCGCCTGAGGTTGCATCGATTTCAAACAGATCGTTGCCGCCGCTGCTGACGTTGGTGCTGATGCTGTAGGTGACGTTTTCGCCATCGGCGTCACTGGCTGAGACAGAGCCCAGCACATCGCTGTCAACGCGGTTTTCGTTGTAACTAAAGGCGTAGCTCGCTTGCCCAAACTCGGGCGCGTTGTCGTCGAGGTTTAATTCGGTCAGCGCCACATTGACGGTGGCGGTTTGCACGCTGCCAAGGCCGGCGTCTTCAGTCGCGGTCACCACCAAGTTGTGCACGTTGGGGTTAAGCTCAAAGTCATTAGCAAAGGCCGAGACCCCCGCGGCGGTTAAGCTGATGGCGCCACTGGTGGGGTTAATTTCAAACAGCGCGTTGCCGCCGCTGCTGACGTTGGTGCTGATGCTGTAAGTAACATTCTCGCCATCGGCGTCACTGGCGGACACCGTGCCCAGCACATCGCTGTCAACGCGGTTTTCGTTGTAGCTAAAGGCGTAACTCGCTTGCCCAAACTCGGGCGCGTTGTCGTCGAGGTTTAATTCGGTCAGCGCCACATTGACGGTGGCGGTTTGCACGCTGCCAAGGCCCGCGTCTTCAGTCGCGGTCACCACCAAGTTGTGCACATTGGGGTTAAGTTCAAAGTCATTAGCAAAGGCGCTCACGCCAGCCGCGGTGAGACTGATGGCGCCTGAGGTTGCATCGATTTCAAACAGATCGTTGCCGCCGCTGCTGACGTTGGTGCTGATGCTGTAGGTGACATTTTCGCCATCGGCGTCACTGGCGGACACCGTGCCCAGCACATCACTGTCAACGCGGTTTTCGTTGTAGCTAAAGGCGTAGCTCGCTTGCCCAAACTCGGGCGCGTTGTCGTCGAGGTTCAATTCAGTCAGCGCCACATTGACGGTGGCGGTTTGCACGCTGCCAAGGCCGGCGTCTTCAGTGGCCGTGACGACTAAGTTGTGCACGTTGGGGTTGAGCTCAAAGTCGTTAGCAAAGGCCGAGACCCCCGCGGCGGTGAGACTGATGGCGCCTGAGGTTGCATCGATTTCAAACAGATCGTTGCCGCCGCTGCTGACGTTGGTGCTGATGCTGTAAGTGACGTTTTCGCCATCGGCGTCACTGGCCGAGACGGTACCAATCACCGCCGAGTCGGTTGAATTTTCATTGTAACTAAAGGCGTAACTCGCTTGCCCAAACTCGGGCGCGTTATCGTCGAGGTTCAACTCGGTCAGCGCCACATTGACGGTGGCGGTTTGCACACTGCCAAGGCCCGCGTCTTCAGTCGCGGTCACCACCAAGTTGTGCACATTGGGGTTAAGTTCAAAGTCATTAGCAAAGGCGCTCACGCCAGCCGCGGTGAGACTGATGGCGCCTGAGGTTGCATCGATTTCAAACAGATCGTTGCCGCCGCTGCTGACGTTGGTGCTGATGCTGTAGGTAACGTTTTCGCCATCGGCGTCACTGGCGGACACCGTGCCCAGCACATCACTGTCAACGCGGTTTTCGTTGTAACTAAAGGCGTAACTCGCTTGCCCAAACTCGGGCGCGTTATCATCGAGATTCAATTCGATCAGCGCCACATTGACGGTGGCGGTTTGCACGCTGCCAAGGCCCGCGTCTTCAGTCGCGGTCACCACCAAGTTGTGCACATTGGGGTTAAGCTCAAAGTCGTTAGCAAAGGCCGAGACCCCCGCGGCGGTTAAACTGATGGCGCCACTGATGGGGTTAATTTCAAACAGCGCGTTGCCGCCACTGCTGACATTGGTGCTGATGCTGTAAGTAACATTCTCGCCATCGGCGTCACTGGCGGACACCGTGCCCAGCACATCGGTAGCTGCGCGGTTTTCATTGTAACTAAAAGCGTAGCTCGCCTGATTAAACTCGGGCGCGTTGTCGTCGAGGTTCAATTCGGTCAGCGCCACATTGACGGTGGCGGTTTGCACGCTGCCAAGGCCCGCGTCTTCAGTCGCGGTCACCACTAAGTTGTGCACGTTGGGGTTAAGCTCAAAGTCGTTAGCAAAGGCCGAGACCCCCGCGGCGGTTAAACTGATGGCGCCACTGGTGGGGTTAATTTCAAACAGCGCGTTGCCGCCGCTGCTAACATTGGTGCTGATGCTGTAGGTGACATTCTCGCCATCGGCGTCACTGGCTGAGACGGTACCAATCACCGCCGAGTCGGTTGAATTTTCATTGTAACTAAAGGCGTAGCTCGCTTGCCCAAACTCGGGCGCGTTGTCGTCGAGGTTCAACTCGGTCAACGCCACATTGACGGTGGCGGTTTGCACACTGCCAAGGCCCGCGTCTTCAGTCGCGGTGACGACTAAGTTGTGCACGTTGGGGTTGAGCTCAAAGTCGTTGGCAAAGGCGCTCACGCCAGCCGCGGTGAGACTGATGGCGCCTGAGGTTGCATCGATTTCAAACAGATCGTTGCCGCCGCTGCTGACGTTGGTGCTGATGCTGTAGGTGACGTTTTCACCATCGGCGTCACTGGCTGAGACGGTACCAATCACCGCCGAGTCGGTTGAATTTTCATTGTAACTAAAGGCGTAACTCGCTTGCCCAAACTCGGGCGCGTTATCGTCGAGGTTTAATTCGGTCAGCGCCACATTGACGGTGGCGGTTTGCACGCTGCCAAGGCCGGCGTCTTCAGTCGCGGTCACCACCAAGTTGTGCACGTTGGGGTTAAGCTCAAAGTCATTAGCAAAGGCCGAGACCCCCGCGGCGGTTAAGCTGATGGCGCCACTGGTGGGGTTAATTTCAAACAGCGCGTTGCCGCCGCTGCTGACGTTGGTGCTGATGCTGTAAGTAACATTCTCGCCATCGGCGTCACTGGCGGACACCGTGCCCAGCACATCACTGTCAACGCGGTTCTCGTTGTAGCTAAAGGCGTAACTCGCTTGCCCAAACTCGGGTGCGTTGTTATCGAGGTTCAACTCGGTCAGCGCCACATTGACGGTGGCGGTTTGCATGCTGCCAAGGCCCGCGTCTTCAGTCGCGGTGACGACTAAGTTGTGCACGTTGGGGTTAAGCTCAAAGTCATTAGCAAAGGCCGAGACCCCCGCGGCGGTTAAGCTGATGGCGCCACTGGTGGGGTTAATTTCAAACAGCGCGTTGCCGCCGCTGCTGACGTTGGTGCTGATGCTGTAAGTAACATTCTCGCCATCGGCGTCACTGGCGGACACCGTGCCCAGCACATCGTTGTCAACGCGGTTTTCGTTATAGCTAAAGGCGTAACTCGCTTGCCCAAACTCGGGCGCGTTATCGTCGAGGTTCAACTCGGTCAACGCCACATTGACGGTGGCGGTTTGCACGCTGCCAAGGCCCGCGTCTTCAGTGGCCGTGACGACTAAGTTGTGCACGTTGGGGTTAAGCTCAAAGTCATTAGCAAAGGCGCTCACGCCAGCCGCGGTGAGACTGATGGCGCCTGAGGTTGCATCGATTTCAAACAGATCGTTGCCGCCGCTGCTGACGTTGGTGCTGATGCTGTAGGTGACGTTTTCGCCATCGGCGTCACTGGCGGACACCGTGCCCAGCACATCACTGTCAACGCGGTTTTCGTTGTAGCTAAAGGCGTAGCTCGCTTGCCCAAACTCGGGCGCGTTATCATCGAGGTTCAATTCGGTCAGCGCCACATTGACGGTGGCGGTTTGCACGCTGCCAAGGCCGGCGTCTTCAGTCGCGGTCACCACCAAGTTGTGCACGTTGGGGTTAAGCTCAAAGTCGTTAGCAAAGGCCGAGACCCCCGCGGCGGTTAAGCTGATGTCACCCGAATTTTCATCAATCTCAAACAGATCGTTGCCGCCACTGCTGACGTTGGTGCTGATGCTGTAAGTAACATTCTCGCCATCGGCGTCACTGGCGGACACCGTGCCCAGCACATCGTTGTCAACGCGGTTTTCGTTATAGCTAAAGGCGTAACTCGCTTGCCCAAACTCGGGCGCGTTATCGTCGAGGTTCAACTCGGTCAACGCCACATTGACGGTGGCGGTTTGCACGCTGCCAAGGCCCGCGTCTTCAGTGGCCGTGACGACTAAGTTGTGCACGTTGGGGTTAAGCTCAAAGTCATTAGCAAAGGCGCTCACGCCAGCCGCGGTGAGACTGATGGCGCCTGAGGTTGCATCGATTTCAAACAGATCGTTGCCGCCGCTGCTGACGTTGGTGCTGATGCTGTAGGTGACGTTTTCGCCATCGGCGTCACTGGCGGACACCGTACCCAGTACATCACTGTCAACGCGGTTTTCGTTGTAGCTAAAGGCGTAGCTGGCTTGCCCAAACTCGGGCGCGTTATCATCGAGGTTCAATTCAGTCAGCGCCACATTGACGGTGGCGGTTTGCACGCTGCCAAGGCCGGCGTCTTCAGTCGCGGTCACCACCAAGTTGTGCACGTTGGGGTTAAGCTCAAAGTCGTTAGCAAAGGCCGAGACCCCCGCGGCGGTTAAGCTGATGTCACCCGAATTTTCATCAATCTCAAACAGATCGTTGCCGCCACTGCTGACGTTGGTGCTGATGCTGTAGGTGACGTTTTCGCCATCGGCGTCACTGGCTGAAATGGTACCAATCACCGCCGAGTCGGTTGAATTTTCATTGTAACTAAAGGCGTAGCTGGCTTGCCCAAACTCGGGCGCGTTGTCGTCCAAATTGAGTTCAGTCAACGCCACATTGACGGTGGCGGTTTGCACACTGCCAAGGCCCGCGTCTTCAGTCGCGGTCACCACCAAATTGTGCACATTGGGGTTAAGCTCAAAGTCATTAGCAAAGGCCGAGACCCCCGCGGCGGTTAAACTGATGTCACCCGAATTTTCATCAATCTCAAACAGATCGTTGCCGCCGCTGCTGACGTTGGTGCTGATGCTGTAGGTGACGTTTTCGCCATCGGCGTCACTGGCTGAGACAGAGCCCAGCACATCGCTGTCAACGCGGTTTTCGTTATAGCTAAAGGCGTAACTCGCTTGCCCAAACTCTGGCGCGTTATCGTCGAGGTTCAACTCGGTCAACGCCACATTGACGGTGGCGGTTTGCACGCTGCCAAGGCCCGCGTCTTCAGTGGCGGTCACCACTAAGTTGTGCACATTGGGGTTAAGCTCAAAGTCGTTAGCAAAGGCCGAGACCCCCGCGGCGGTTAAGCTGATGGCGCCCGAATTTTCATCAATCTCAAACAGCGCGTTACCGCCGCTGCTAACATTGGTGCTGATGCTGTAAGTGACGTTTTCGCCATCGGCGTCACTGGCTGAGACAGAGCCCAGCACATCACTGTCAACGCGGTTCTCGTTGTAGCTAAAGGCGTAACTCGCTTGCCCAAATTCGGGTGCGTTGTCATCGAGGTTCAACTCGGTCAGCGCCACATTGACGGTGGCGGTTTGCACGCTGCCAAGGCCCGCGTCTTCAGTCGCGGTCACCACCAAGTTGTGCACGTTGGGGTTAAGCTCAAAGTCGTTAGCAAAGGCCGAGACCCCCGCGGCGGTTAAGCTGATGTCACCCGAATTTTCATCAATCTCAAACAGATCGTTGCCGCCGCTGCTGACGTTGGTGCTGATGCTGTAGGTGACGTTTTCGCCATCGGCGTCACTGGCTGAGACAGAGCCCAGCACATCGCTGTCAACGCGGTTTTCGTTATAGCTAAAGGCGTAACTCGCTTGCCCAAACTCTGGCGCGTTATCGTCGAGGTTCAACTCGGTCAACGCCACATTGACGGTGGCGGTTTGCACGCTGCCAAGGCCCGCGTCTTCAGTGGCGGTCACCACTAAGTTGTGCACATTGGGGTTAAGCTCAAAGTCGTTAGCAAAGGCCGAGACCCCCGCGGCGGTTAAGCTGATGGCGCCCGAATTTTCATCAATCTCAAACAGCGCGTTACCGCCGCTGCTAACATTGGTGCTGATGCTGTAAGTGACGTTTTCGCCATCGGCGTCACTGGCTGAGACAGAGCCCAGCACATCACTGTCAACGCGGTTCTCGTTGTAGCTAAAGGCGTAACTCGCTTGCCCAAACTCGGGTGCGTTGTCATCGAGGTTCAACTCGGTCAGCGCCACATTGACGGTGGCGGTTTGCACGCTGCCAAGGCCCGCGTCTTCAGTCGCGGTTACCACCAAGTTGTGCACGTTGGGGTTAAGCTCAAAGTCGTTGGCAAAGGCGCTCACGCCAGCCGCGGTTAAACTGATGGCGCCTGAGGTTGCATCGATTTCAAACAGATCGTTGCCGCCGCTGCTGATATTGGTGCTGATGCTGTAGGTGACGTTTTCGCCATCGGCGTCACTGGCGGACACCGTGCCCAGCACATCACTGTCAACGCGGTTCTCGTTGTAGCTAAAGGCGTAACTCGCTTGCCCAAACTCGGGTGCGTTATCATCGAGGTTCAATTCAGTCAGCGCCACATTGACGGTGGCGGTTTGCATGCTGCCAAGGCCCGCGTTTTCAGTGGCCGTGACGACTAAGTTGTGCACGTTGGGGTTAAGCTCAAAGTCGTTAGCAAAGGCGCTCACCCCCGCAGCGGTTAAGCTGATGTCGCCCGAATTTTCATCAATCTCAAACAGCGCGTTGCCGCCACTGCTAACATTGGTGCTGATGCTGTAAGTGACGTTTTCGCCATCGGCGTCACTGGCTGAGACTGAGCCCAGCACATCACTGTCAACGCGGTTCTCGTTGTAGCTAAAGGCGTAACTCGCTTGCCCAAACTCGGGTGCGTTATCATCGAGGTTCAACTCGGTCAGCGCCACATTGACGGTGGCGGTTTGCACGCTGCCAAGGCCCGCGTCTTCAGTCGCGGTCACCACCAAGTTGTGCACATTGGGGTTAAGTTCAAAGTCATTAGCAAAGGCGCTCACGCCAGCCGCGGTGAGACTGATGGCGCCTGAGGTTGCATCGATTTCAAACAGATCGTTGCCGCCGCTGCTGACGTTGGTGCTGATGCTGTAGGTGACATTTTCGCCATCGGCGTCACTGGCGGACACCGTGCCCAGCACATCACTGTCAACGCGGTTTTCGTTGTAGCTAAAGGCGTAGTTCGCTTGCCCAAACTCGGGCGCGTTGTCATCGAGGTTCAATTCGGTCAGCGCCACACTGACGGTGGCGGTTTTCACGCTGCCAAGGCCGGCGTCTTCAGTGGCCGTCACCACTAAATTGTGCACATTGGGGTTAAGCTCAAAGTCATTAGCAAAAGCCGAGACCCCCGCGGCGGTTAAACTGATGGCGCCACTGGTGGGGTTAATTTCAAACAGCGCGTTGCCGCCACTGCTGACGTTGGTGCTGATGCTGTAGGTGACATTTTCGCCATCGGCGTCACTGGCCGAGACGGTACCAATCACCGCCGAGTCGGTTGAATTTTCATTGTAACTAAAGGCGTAGTTCGCTTGCCCAAACTCGGGCGCGTTGTCGTCGAGGTTCAATTCAGTCAGCGCCACATTGACGGTGGCGGTTTGCACGCTGTCAAGGCCCGCGTCTTCAGTGGCCGTGACGACTAAGTTGTGCACATTGGGGTTAAGCTCAAAGTCATTAGCAAAGGCCGAGACCCCCACGGCGGTTAAACTGATGGCGCCACTGGTGGGGTTAATTTCAAACAGCGCGTTGCCGCCGCTGCTAACATTGGTGCTGATGCTGTAAGTGACGTTTTCACCATCGGCGTCACTGGCGGACACCGTGCCCAGCACATCGCTGTCAACGCGGTTCTCGTTGTAACTAAAGGCGTAGTTCGCCTGAGCAAACTCGGGCGCGTTATCGTCGAGGTTCAATTCGGTCAACGCCACATTGACGGTGGCGGTTTGCACGCTGCCAAGGCCCGCGTCTTCAGTGGCCGTGACGACTAAGTTGTGCACGTTGGGGTTAAGCTCAAAGTCGTTGGCAAAGGCGCTCACGCCAGCCGCGGTTAAACTGATGTCACCCGAATTTTCATCAATCTCAAACAGCGCGTTGCCGCCGCTGCTGACGTTGGTGCTGATGCTGTAGGTGACGTTTTCGCCATCGGCGTCACTGGCGGACACCGTGCCCAGCACATCACTGTCAACGCGGTTCTCGTTGTAACTAAAGGCGTAGTTCGCCTGAGCAAACTCGGGCGCGTTATCGTCGAGGTTCAATTCGGTCAACGCCACATTGACGGTGGCGGTTTGCACGCTGCCAAGGCCCGCGTCTTCAGTGGCGGTCACCACTAAGTTGTGCACGTTGGGGTTAAGCTCAAAGTCGTTGGCAAAGGCGCTCACGCCAGCCGCGGTTAAACTGATGGCGCCTGAGGTTGCATCGATTTCAAACAGATCGTTGCCGCCGCTGCTGACGTTGGTGCTGATGCTGTAGGTGACGTTTTCGCCATCGGCGTCACTGGCGGACACCGTGCCCAGCACATCACTGTCAACGCGGTTTTCGTTGTAACTAAAGGCGTAGCTCGCTTGCCCAAACTCGGGCGCGTTGTCATCGAGGTTCAACTCGGTCAGCGCCACATTGACGGTGGCGGTTTGCACGCTGCCAAGGCCCGCGTCTTCAGTCGCGGTCACCACTAAGTTGTGCACGTTGGGGTTAAGCTCAAAGTCGTTGGCAAAGGCGCTCACGCCAGCCGCGGTTAAACTGATGTCACCCGAATTTTCATCAATCTCAAACAGCGCGTTGCCGCCGCTGCTGACGTTGGTGCTGATGCTGTAGGTGACGTTTTCGCCATCGGCGTCACTGGCGGACACCGTGCCCAGCACATCACTGTCAACGCGGTTTTCGTTGTAACTAAAGGCGTAGCTCGCTTGCCCAAACTCGGGCGCGTTGTCGTCGAGGTTCAACTCGGTCAGCGCCACATTGACGGTGGCGGTTTGCACGCTGCCAAGGCCCGCATCTTCAGTCGCGGTCACCACTAAGTTGTGCACGTTGGGGTTGAGCTCAAAGTCGTTAGCAAAGGCCGAGACCCCCGCGGCGGTTAAACTGATGGCGCCACTGATGGGGTTAATTTCAAACAGCGCGTTGCCGCCACTGCTGACATTGGTGCTGATGCTGTAAGTAACATTCTCGCCATCGGCGTCACTGGCGGACACCGTGCCCAGCACATCGGTAGCTGCGCGGTTTTCATTGTAACTAAAAGCGTAGCTCGCCTGATTAAACTCGGGCGCGTTGTCGTCGAGGTTCAATTCGGTCAGCGCCACATTGACGGTGGCGGTTTGCACGCTGCCAAGGCCCGCGTCTTCAGTCGCGGTCACCACTAAGTTGTGCACGTTGGGGTTAAGCTCAAAGTCGTTAGCAAAGGCCGAGACCCCCGCGGCGGTTAAACTGATGGCGCCACTGGTGGGGTTAATTTCAAACAGCGCGTTGCCGCCGCTGCTAACATTGGTGCTGATGCTGTAGGTGACATTCTCGCCATCGGCGTCACTGGCGGACACCGTGCCCAGCACATCGTTGTCAACGCGGTTTTCGTTATAGCTAAAGGCGTAACTCGCTTGCCCAAACTCGGGCGCGTTATCGTCGAGGTTCAACTCGGTCAACGCCACATTGACGGTGGCGGTTTGCACGCTGCCAAGGCCCGCGTCTTCAGTGGCCGTGACGACTAAGTTGTGCACGTTGGGGTTAAGCTCAAAGTCGTTGGCAAAGGCGCTCACGCCAGCCGCGGTGAGACTGATGGCGCCTGAGGTTGCATCGATTTCAAACAGATCGTTGCCGCCGCTGCTGACGTTGGTGCTGATGCTGTAGGTGACGTTTTCGCCATCGGCGTCACTGGCGGACACCGTACCCAGTACATCACTGTCAACGCGGTTTTCGTTGTAGCTAAAGGCGTAGCTGGCTTGCCCAAACTCGGGCGCGTTATCATCGAGGTTCAATTCAGTCAGCGCCACATTGACGGTGGCGGTTTGCACGCTGCCAAGGCCGGCGTCTTCAGTCGCGGTCACCACCAAGTTGTGCACGTTGGGGTTAAGCTCAAAGTCGTTAGCAAAGGCCGAGACCCCCGCGGCGGTTAAGCTGATGTCACCCGAATTTTCATCAATCTCAAACAGATCGTTGCCGCCACTGCTGACGTTGGTGCTGATGCTGTAGGTGACGTTTTCGCCATCGGCGTCACTGGCTGAAATGGTACCAATCACCGCCGAGTCGGTTGAATTTTCATTGTAACTAAAGGCGTAGCTGGCTTGCCCAAACTCGGGCGCGTTGTCGTCCAAATTGAGTTCAGTCAACGCCACATTGACGGTGGCGGTTTGCACACTGCCAAGGCCCGCGTCTTCAGTCGCGGTCACCACCAAATTGTGCACATTGGGGTTAAGCTCAAAGTCATTAGCAAAGGCCGAGACCCCCGCGGCGGTTAAACTGATGTCACCCGAATTTTCATCAATCTCAAACAGATCGTTGCCGCCGCTGCTGACGTTGGTGCTGATGCTGTAGGTGACGTTTTCGCCATCGGCGTCACTGGCTGAGACAGAGCCCAGCACATCGCTGTCAACGCGGTTTTCGTTATAGCTAAAGGCGTAACTCGCTTGCCCAAACTCTGGCGCGTTATCGTCGAGGTTCAACTCGGTCAACGCCACATTGACGGTGGCGGTTTGCACGCTGCCAAGGCCCGCGTCTTCAGTGGCGGTCACCACTAAGTTGTGCACATTGGGGTTAAGCTCAAAGTCGTTAGCAAAGGCCGAGACCCCCGCGGCGGTTAAGCTGATGGCGCCACTGGTGGGGTTAATTTCAAACAGCGCGTTGCCGCCGCTGCTAACATTGGTGCTGATGCTGTAGGTGACGTTTTCGCCATCGGCGTCACTGGCGGACACCGTACCCAGTACATCACTGTCAACGCGGTTTTCGTTATAGCTAAAGGCGTAGCTCGCTTGCCCAAACTCGGGCGCGTTATCGTCGAGGTTCAATTCAGTCAGCGCCACATTGACGGTGGCGGTTTGCACGCTGCCAAGGCCGGCGTCTTCAGTCGCTGTCACCACCAAGTTGTGCACATTGGGGTTAAGCTCAAAGTCGTTAGCAAAGGCCGAGACCCCCGCGGCGGTTAAGCTGATGGCGCCACTGGTGGGGTTAATTTCAAACAGCGCGTTGCCGCCACTGCTGACATTGGTGCTGATGCTGTAGGTGACGTTTTCGCCATCGGCGTCACTGGCTGACACCGTGCCCAGCACATCGCTGTCCGCTGAGTTCTCGTTGTAACTAAAGCTGTAATTGATACCATCGTTGGGCGTAAATACTGGCGAGTTATCATCAACAAGCAAAGTATCTGCAACAAGTAAATTATCTGCAATGATAGCTTCGGTTACCAGATCTAGAAGCGCTAAGCTCTGAGTTTCAGATAACCCCTGGGACTCGAGGCCTACTGTATCAAAATCAGTGCTTGCTCTAGTTTGTATGGCAGTTCTGTCGACATCTCCAGTACCAGTAGGACTTGAACCGTTTTGACCACCCGCTGCTGTTGCGAAGTCTTCATTTTGCGTTGGGTCAACACCTTGTTCTATTTGTTCGAATATCGATGCTATTTCACTATCTAAATCTACATCAAATGCTTCACCATCATCAGTAACTAACTGCGCCTCAAGATCAGTCGCAGCAGGCGTACTCTGCCCAAAGTCAACAATAACTTCACCAGCTCTCGGAGCTTCACCAGGAGTGAGTTCCCTGAGCTGACCATTAGCGTCGATAACAACTGTCATTAAGAACCTACCTTTCTTAAGAGCGCAGCTATGGATAATATTAACTCTAGACTCATCACTTATATTGTGCCAACTCAATAGCTAACTGTTAGTTAAAACTTTGAAGTTTTTTCGTAGAAAACCAGCATTTTTAAGAAAAAGATTCCTATGTTTCAACTAGTTGTACTAAAATTTGATGTAGTTTGTAATTACTCATATCTGCATCATTATAAAATATTTTTTTTTTGCTTTATGGAAGTTAAACAGAAAGGAGGCTCTCTTGAACTGGAAACAAGTGATTCTGGCCAGTATCATTTTGGTTGGTTTTACCAGCAACAGCCAAACGCTTGAACAGGCTGTATCCATAACTCTTGCAACTAGCCCTGAGCTAAAAAGTACTTTCAATTTGTACAAAAGCGCATTGAAAGATGTAGATGCTTCAGGGGGTGCATATTTACCTAGTATCGACCTAGACGCTGGCTTAGGACGTGAAAGTATTAGTCCAGCAAGGTCTTCTGGCCGCTCTGATACAGATTTAACAAGAAAAGAAGCGTCTATCATACTTACCCAACTTCTCTGGGATGGCAACGCAACATTAAATGATATGGATCGGACGGCAGCTCAAGCTGAGTCATCTCGGTTACAAATTTGGGCAGATGCTTCCGATTTAGCCCTACAGGTTACTGAGGTTTACCTTAACGCCGTCAAGTCTAATGAAGTACTCGCTCTTTCTGAGAGCAACCTAGCAGTCCACAAAGAAATTTATAGGGATATAAAAAAGCGAGCGGATTCTGGAATTGGTTCTACTGCCGATGTGACTCAAGTTGAAGCACGTATTGCTAAAGCACATGGTAATTTACTCGCGGCACAGAATAACCTTGTCGATACTCATACTCAGTTCAGGAGATTAGTTGGCCGTCGTCCTCTCGGTTTAATATATCCAAGAGCAGATCAGTCTAAACTTCCTATCACACTTGAAGAAGCGTTAGATACAGCATTTAATAATCATCCTGTTATTAAAATCTCACAGGCTGATGTTGAATCTGCACGCTTCCAATATAAACAATCTAAAGGCTCTTATTTCCCGACCGTATCTGTTGAAGCTAGCCAAACATGGAGAGATGATGCTGGAGGAAACGTTGGGAGTAGTGATGAATCTCTAGCCATGCTCAGGCTAAGCTATAACCTATATAATGGTGGTTCAGATAAGGATCTCGCTGAACGTTCTGCTTACCAATTAAATAGGGCTAAAGATTTACGTGATGATGCGTATCGGCAGGTGGAAGAGAGCCTGAGGCTTTCATGGAGTGCGCTAGATCTAACTCTACAACAAAAAAACTTTCTTGCTGACCACGTCGATTCCGCTTCGGAAACTGTAATTGCCTACAAAAAACAATATCAAATCGGTCAGAGAACATTACTTGATCTGCTTAATACAGAAAACGAATTGTTTGAAGCACGAAAAGACTATCTTGATGCTCATTATGCTGAGCAATATGCAAAATATCGTGTGATGAACACTACTGGTAATTTACTGGACTCTTTATTAGTCGACGTACCATCCGAGTGGGTTCAGAAGGTGGAGTATTGATCATGATGAATAAAAGCTTATGTACACTTACCGCCATTAGCATAGCACTATCTAACACATTATTAGCTAATGAGGATGAATATGAATATATCCCCCCCCCTAAAGCGAACCAAGTGGCTGACTTATTAGATGATGATCGAGATGGGGTTATAAATGCTAGGGATTTATGCCCGGATACTCTTGAAGGTGCTGAAATTAATAATGATGGCTGCGCTAACTTGTTCAAAGAAGAAGAAGAGCTTGCTTTGAGAGTCCTCTTCGCTCACGACTCATATGAGATTAATCCTGTATTTTCAGACCAGATACAAACGATGGCGGATTTTTTAGACAAGTATACGTCTGCTTCAATTCAAGTTCAGGGACACACAAGTAAAGTTGGGCCAGAAGCGTACAATTATTCGCTATCCGAGCAAAGAGCAAATGCCGTACAAGGTGAGCTTTTGTATTACGGTATAGCGCCAGAGCGTGTAAATATAGTGGGCTTTGGTGAAGACCGGCTAGAGGATCAAGGTGACGACGAAGTTGCCCATGCGACCAATCGAAGAGTTACTGCAACTGTGGTTGGACTAAGTGAAAAGGTTGTCGAAGAGTGGAGTATATTCAGCATTATTGAAAAATAACCACATTAATAAACTAAAAAAAGCGCACCTCACATGAGATGCGCTTTTTTGCTACCAATTTAACTGGTTTATAGACTCGCTGGCTTATCCGCCAGCTTGGCCTTTTTTGGTAATGATACGCTCAAGAGGATGTAACCAATAATCGCAGCAGTAGTCGATCCCATTAAAATTCCCAGCCTTGCATAAGTATCATACTCTGGGTTAACTTGCCCAAATGCCAACGACGATATGAATATAGACATTGTAAAACCAATACCACACAGTACTGATACAGCGAATATATGAATAAAGTTAATACCCTCGGGTAATTTGGCAACACCTGTTTTCACTGCAATCCAGCTGAAACTATAGATGCCAATTGGTTTACCAATCAATAAACCTAGTGCTATTCCTAGTGGAAGCATTGACGTCAGTCCATCTATAGAAATACCCGAGAGAGAGATACCTGCATTAGCAAACGCAAACATAGGTAGAATACCAAAAGCAACATAAGGGTGGAGCCCATGCTCCATTCTCTTGAGTGGAGACTTCTCTCCCTTATTACCATTCAGAGGTATCGCAAAACCAATCACTACACCAGCTAATGTCGCATGCACCCCAGACTTAAGTACAGCAAACCAGAGTATTGCTCCTACTATCATATATGGAGTTAATTTGGTGACTTTCTTGGAATTAAGAATAAATAGTGCAGCTGTCATCGCAAAGCCAACACCTAATGCCGTTGTAGACAAATCCCCAGTGTAAAAAAGTGCAATAATGACGACTACCCCAAGATCATCAATAATGGCCAATGCAAGTAAAAAGACCTTAAGACTGACAGGTACACGATTCCCAAGCAGCGCCATAATCCCTAGCGCAAAAGCAATATCGGTGGCGGCTGGAATTGCCCAACCTCGAACAGCTTCAGCATCACTGTAGTTAAATGCAACATAAACCAATGCTGGAGCCAACATCCCACCAACGGCAGCTATTGCAGGAAAAATAGCGGTTTCTCGAGATTTGAGAGCTCCCTCAAGCAACTCTCGCTTTACTTCAAGACCAATGAGAAAGAAGAATATCGCCATTAATCCGTCATTTATCCAATGCGAAACAGACATACCCAACACATAAGAATGCAATACTGTTTGGTATACATCATTGAGCGGTGTATTAGCAATGGCCATTGCAACTGCTGCTGCAATAACGAGAAGTATTCCCCCAGCCGACTCCATTTTGAAAAAATGGCGAATAATATCATTCATGATATTGTCCCTTTAATTATTATGTTAATAAAGATGAACAAACAATAGAGTTGAGTTTACGCATAGATACCCCTAAGGAAAAATCGCTTGTTTGGATGTAACACTTCGAAATTTCCGATAAAAAAAATGTAATACCACGTTCCACGTTAATTCCTGCCTTAATTATAGGTAAATTCAGAGAATTACCAATGCAAACAACCACTCTTGTGAGAAATATAGAAACTATAGTGGCTTTTAGACTCAGTAACCCATAAGCAACATAAAACCCGATGCATTATGGGAGCCCGATGCCCTGATTGAACCTTGCCAATATGGGATAACAAAGGGCAACCAAAGTTCGGTATTGCTCATATGTGCAGTCAAACTGATATCAAGTTTTTTCACTTCAATCTTCCATGCTACCGGTATCCGTTTCCCGTTAGTGAGGTAAGAGAACTCCGTAGGTTGTATTAAAATATCTTTCGGTAATAAATTAGTCACTTGACCACTGCTACGGAACAGTTCACCTCTCCAATAAGCTGTAGTTTGTGATTGACGATAGCGACTTACTGAGAGTACGGTTTCTGAATCAAGATGAAATGTAAACCAGTCCAAATTATTATTGATCCCTCTAAATAAGCCTGTTCCCCATTCTTTGCTCATCCATCCTTGACCTTGTACAATCTTTAGCTCGTTTTTATCAAGCTTCAAGTCCCCTTCTACCTTAAGAAATGGACAAGCAAAATTATAGGATGCAACAGATAGTAAAGGGTATTTTTCTACGTATCCCTTTTCTCCCGGTAATACACAGGGAGCTTCAGCTTTTATTTTTAGCTGTATATTAAAACTATCACTGGCAAGACTAAGGACTCCGGGAAATGGCGTTCTACCAGATGAATACAACTGCCAATTGTCAATCCATAGGCGAAAGGGTTGATGGGTTAAGCCAGCTTGGCCAATACCACCTCTAGCAAGGCGTTGCTCTTTCCATACTTGTTTATCACTTGATACCACCACATAAGAAATATATAGGTGGGGGTTTTGCCAACCTCCGCCTTCTCTGTCATCTGTCGCGACCCTAGTATAGGTCCATTGAACACTATAATGCTCACCATTTTGATCTTCCAAATTTGCAAAATAATGCCAGCGTTCATGCTGATATTGATTATGAAAACGAAAATCATCAGGGAGTTTTACTGGAGCATTAGGCAATACAGGTTCAAATACACTTTGAGTCTGAGAAGGGTAGTATCGTTGTGAAATACTATTTTGTTCAAAATAACCTTGATATATAAAACCAACAACCACTGCGGTAAAAACAACGATCACGATGAAAAACAACAATGCTCGTAGCTGGATTACAGTTTTTCCCATTTTATAAAGAGTTCCGTACAAACTTCATTGGTGTATGTCGAATCATTCGCAAAGTAGGTAGGGCTCCGGCCAAAATGAGAGAACACATTGCCAACAAACTGGTCTGAAAATATTCTCCAGACATAAATTGGAGTTCAAGTGTCCATCCGAGTGACTGTTTCATTACAATATCCACTATCAAACTAGCCAGAGCTAAACCTAATGGTAATGCAATTATTACTGAAACCACCCCAAAAACAAAAAGTTGCAAACTACCCATCATGACTAATTCTTTACCGGACACGCCTAAACACCTTAAAAGTGAAATATGCCTTTGGCGGGAAATTTCTCCAGCAAGGCTAGCGAAGAAGATACCGCATATTGCAATGACAAGCGTAATATTGCCGAGAGTATCTGCAATAGAGAAGGTTCTATCAAATACTTTCATTGCTTTCTTATGTATATGGGTATTGTCATAGATTCGCTCTGCGCCCACACGAAATGCTGACTCTAAACGGCTTTTAAGGCCAGCCACATTAACACCCTCTTCTAGTATCACACCTAAAGTAACGGCACCGCTATCTTTAAATACTTTTAGCCAGTTAGGATGTGACAACATTATCTGATTGTATGGATTACCGTAGTCATAATACACACCAACAACTTGCCAACCTTTGTCCAGTTGACCAAATAAATAGATATAGTCTCCTGGACGAATGCCACGCTTAATAGCCATTGATTCACTGATCATCAGTCCTTTTGAATGGTGCAAATGATACCAATAATTTGGAATACCGATTTTAACGGTAAGTGAATCCCATTCTCCATCCGAGTGACCAGTACTGACAACCTCAATTGCTTCATCTTCCGAGTTTGTTTGCTGCTCCCAACGCCACCAAACCGATTCAATCTCAGGTTGATCAGATAACCAACTACTCATCCTAGTAGCTGAACTGCTACTGGGATATATATATAGATCGGCAGCTAAACGCTGGCTGAGCCATTTATCCGTCGTATCACGAAAGCTCCCCACCATAGTCTCGACACCAATATTACCAGCCATAGCGAGCATAAAAGCCATTGTTGCAACCCCCCTATAACTCATGCTCGCAGCTGCGTCAGAAAAAAACCAACGAACCCTTGGCCATTTGAGTAAATATGAAAGGCTGTCAAAAAGTTTCCAAATAAAATATGGGGTAAATAATGCGACGCTCACCAACATTAACGCAATAATAATGAAACCAGACTCTTGTGTCTGGGGGGCTTGATAAATTGCTATGGCCACAACACACAGTACACATGCCAATACAGCTTGGAGAGAAAACTCTATTCCAGCAAAACGAACTAATGAAAGTCGAGCAGTAAGTCGAATCGGCTGGGTGCGCAATAAGCGCACTATAGGCCATATACATGTCAGGCACGCTCCTAATAAAGACATGAGTAAGCTATATAAAGCCGACGACCAACTCCAAGAAACTAAAAGCCCTACATTTGCATCATAAAGATCACGCAAACTCTCTGAAACTGCGGGGATTAATTGGTTAGCTAGAACTATCCCCAAAATGTTGCCACACAACCAGCTTGCCAAAATTAACAATAAAAGTTCAAAACAGAGCGCTAATGCTAGCTGCCTACCAGAAACCCCTGTCTGACGCATAATACCAACAAGAGGCTGCCTTTGAGTTAAAGACAAAGACATCGCCTGATAAAAAATAAATAATCCGACTAAAAATGCCAACATTCCCATCGCGCTTAAGTTCATATGGAATGCTTTGGTTAAAGACTCTAACTCTGCACGAGAGTTTCTCGTTATACTCATTCCGTCAGGCAAGTAATTTTTAAGGCGGGTAAGTTTTTCAGCCGGCATTTCACCACACGCAATAACTGAAATACCAGAACGACGCTCTAGCATCCTTGTTAGTGAAATATCTGCAATTATTCGGGTCCCTTGGATCAAATCACGCTGGTCTACAATAATAGGCCCAAGCGTACTACCGTCATTCAAAGTTATATTATCCCCATCTTGCCAGTCCATATAACTAGCAAGATCAGCACTTACCATTACTGGATGCGGGGGAGTCATCAATGGAAGCGATAGGAAATCTTTTAAATTTAGTGCATGGTGGAATTGCCACATAGCAACGGGATCCAAACCAATTAAAATTAACTCTGAGCCGTTATTAATATTTAGTCTTAATTGCTCAAAAGGTGCGCATTGATTAAAACCATCACGGCGAAGTTGGACGTAAAAACCCTGTGGAATTTTGTTTGATACATGCTTGGGTCGAATACGATAAGGAAGAGGATTAGAAAAAAGTTTTTCACCATGCTGATAGCTTTTTTTTGCATGGTCATTAATCGAAGTCACCCCAACAAGAAGTGAGACACCTAAGGTAAGACCAAGCCAGACAAGAAGGATTTGAAAAGGATAACGTCTGTAATGGCCCAGAAGTGCTTTAGCTACGGGCCATAACATGAAGCAGCCCTCCTTGGAGGCGCACCCTCCCTTCCATATGAGCAGCAACACGCTCACTGTGAGTAACCAACAACAGCGTACATTTGAGTTGACGGGTTAGGCTAGTCAACAGGCGCATTACAGCCTCAGCATTTCTCTCATCCAAACTGCCAGTAGGCTCATCCGCAAGCAACAATTTAGGCTCCATATACAAAGCGCGAGCTATGGCAGCTCGCTGCTGTTGTCCACCAGAAGCTTCTTCAGGATATCGACCTAGAAGCGGCATAAGATCTAACGAAGAGAGGATCTGACGCCATAACGCTACATCTTCCGATAAACCCTTTAATTGACGACAGAAACGAATATTATCAGCAATATTTAGAGTAGGGATTAAATTAAACTGCTGGAATATCAGCCCAATATTGTTTCGCCGATAAGCTGTACGCTGATTTTCACCAATTTGATGCATCGAAAAGTTAGGAAATTGAATTTCACCGGAATCTACTATATCTAACCCAGCTATCAGATTAAGTAGTGTACTCTTGCCAGAACCACTCTCCCCCATGAGAGCTATCTGCTCACCTTGTTCTAATGACAACTCAGCACCTTGTAGGACAGGGTGAAACTCTCCACCATCCACATAACCTTTACAAAGGTCTGTTAGTTGCAACATTAAAGTTCTCACAATTCTTAAAATTGGACTGTGAATCTACACTAAAACACTGCTTTGAGAAAGTAATTTGGATAGTGGATCACAGGATATGCTCTAACTTTCATTAGCTCAACAGTGCAAGTCTGGTGCATATCCAGATTTTGTCCAAAATATTTCAACTAAATCAATATTAAACTTGCATTGCTACCATCATTTATTCGACCATCGTTACTAGTTTTTTCATACTAATAAGTATAATAGAGTGTGTTAAAAATAACTTTTCCTGCAATACAACTAAGCCTGAAAATAAAGAGCTTTCATCTACAGGGTATGTCATGAAAAAAATATTGGTACTGGGAGCATCTGGTTACGTTGGTTCTCAACTACTACCGATACTATGCGCCAGTGGTTATCATGTCACTGCTGCAGCACGACAAATTGACTATCTTCGGGCTCGAGTCGAGAATCACAAAAATCTTGACCTTATTTATCTCGATTTGGCTAATCAACAAGAAACAATAAATATTGTCGCACAGTTTGAGGTTGTCTATTTTCTTGTCCATGGAATGGCTCATGGCCATGATTTTCTTCATTATGAACTATCTCTTGCCGCTAACTTTAAAGCAGCACTTAAAGTCAGCAAGGTGAAACATGTCATTTATCTCAGTTCTCTTCAGCCTTTAACAGGTAATTCGGAACATCTTAAAGCAAGGCGTATGACGGGAGATATTATTCGTCAAGCTGGCCAACCCGTCACTGAACTCAGAGCCGGAGTGATCATAGGTCCTGGTTCAGCTGCATTTGAAATCATGCGAGATTTTATCTTTAACATGCCTTTGCTGCTAACCCCAAAATGGATTGATTCTAAAGCCAACCCTATCGATCTAGATAATCTTAATCACTACTTAGTTGAACTGCTAAAAGAGTCACCGACAACGCATAATCTATTTGAAATTGGTGGTCCTGATATTCTCAGCTATAGAGAGCAATTCAAAATAATCAGTCAAGTGATCAATAATCCTATTCGGATTTTTTCTACTAATTTACTTACACCTAAATTTGCCTCACTCTGGCTTGGTATAGTAACTTCAGTTCCAACATCTATTGGAACTGCACTACTCTCTGGATTAAAACATGACTTCATAGCAGATTGGCAACCCATCAATCAATGTTATCCGCAAAACTTAATCGGTTTTGAGGAAATGATTCGCAAAAGTATCGCAGAAGAAAGTAACTTTATTAACAGTGAGGTTTGGGGGTTCGACCATACAGCATTTACACGCTGGCAACCGGGCTACGGATACTACGCGAAACAAACAGGAGCATGCATAGATACACAAATTACTATTGAAGATCTTTGGAAAGTGATCCAAAAGATTGGCAGCCCTCAAGAAGGTTACTTTTATGCTAATCCACTTTGGCGCACCAGAGAATGGCTCGATATTCTATTTGGTGGTGGCTTCCCGGTTAGGCGCTCTCCATTAGGTCCTCAGCTTAAAGTAGGCGATTATATTGACTCATGGAAAGTCATTCGTTGTGAGGACAATAAATTTCTGTCTTTATTATTTGGTATGAAAGCCCCTGGTTTAGGCCGTCTAGAATTTTCATTGCAAGACTTAGGTAGCATCCGCAGACTTGAAGTAACTGCATTGTGGCACCCTCAAGGGCTTAGAGGGCTTCTATATTGGTTCGCTATGATGCCTGCTCATATATTTATCTTCAAAGGGATGGTAAAAGCTATCGTTAAAAAAGCTAAACAGAGTTCCCAGTAGGATAACTTGACCCTTCATCGCGATATCTATTTTTAATAGCATTGGCAACATACTTGGCATAAAGCTTGTGCATATTGGTTGTTGGGTGAATCCCATCCCAATATAGAAATTGCTCTGGATTACCAATAACCTTTCCCTTTTCTACTTGAAATGAAGCATCTGAAATATTGGTTATTTTTATATTAAGTTCCTTATCTTCATAAACTCCTGAAGCTAATACTTCATTTTTTATCTTTTTGTAGAAAGCATAAGCATCAACATAAATAATATTCGTGCTTGGGTTTGCCTGTTCAATTCGCCTCACCCTCTCTTTGAGTATACCATTGAAGCTGCTAATAAATTCATCAGCCTTATTCGATTTCCCCCTTAACCATGGAGCACCAGACAAGTCGGGTATATTGGAAATAACTATTGTTTCAGCATGATATTGGATAAGGTTATTGATATCAGTAGCGGCTAACTTCGCAGCTTGAGAGCCTGTTTGCCCCAAATCTCCATACAAGCTGTACCACATATTATTGGTACCTAACATATAGGTAACTATGGTTCCCTGATCGAAAAAGCCTTTTTCATTAATACGATTTGCTATCTGACTAGCTGAATTAGGTAGGATATTACCACCAGTAAAAGAAAGTACTCCTTCACCTTTACTAAGGTTATTGAAATTACCAGGTAAAGCCATCGCCCCACCAGCCGACCAGTTATTCCCTTTCTGAGACTTTAATTGAATAAAATATGTGCTTTTTTCACTTAACCTTTCAACATGAATATCAGTATTGATTTCAATTCGAGCAGGAGATATCGGCGGAAGCTCTAAGAACTGAGCAAGATACTCTGTCCATACCCAGCCATTACTTGCCCTACCTTGCCAGTTTGGTTCTGTAGTTGATGCAAGCAGTGCCCCTTCGGTTGCTGAACTAAGCTCATGGGAAACTGCAAACTTATTTCCACAATCTGAAAGACTATCGCCAAAAACGGACATTTGGGTAAAGTCACTTGCGAACAAATACATTGGGCACAGCATTGTGAGAAAGGTTAATATTTTCATGTAGTGACTCTATTCTAATATTTATAGTGTATGACTTTGTACACTTGATGTTGGGGTACACATCAAGCTCAGACACTTTCAATCAGTATTGTGAAGAGTCACTTCACTAATATAAGTCTAAATTTGATACCCAATCGGTATTTCAGCCAGTCGTTCTCCTTGATTCGCGGGATAAACCAAGTATTCACCATGGTATTTTACATTAGACTTATAGTCCGTGATTTTGTGCAGCATAAAGCCAGCATTTGCTGCCATTTCTATAAATTGAGCATGATTTCCACGTACAAACCAGTTCATGGGTTTTACTAGCTCTTCTCCATCAAAACAGTCATCACATTGATTAGCACAAAGAGCAAATGAGTTGGGGCCTTCCGTAAAAATCTGAACTTTACCGCAATTAAGAAGTGGCTCTGAAGTCGAGACTTCCCAACCTTGCTCTTCCACGTAGTCCAAAAAATTATTAATTTCACTGTCTTTTATCTTACGTTCAAGAGCAGAGGCTGGGAAAAAATTCGCATAAAATTTAGAAATACGCTGAAATGTATTCATCAACGCTGCATCATTGCCTTTAGAGCGCCCTTCTTTCTGCCACCGAGTCAAGTCTTCCATGACACAACGTTGAAAGCGCTGAGACTTTAGGGCCCTTGTCACCCAACGCACCAAATAATGATTGTTAGAAACAGGCGCATCAACAGCTTTCCCTGATTTGTGCTCATTTGCTAGTTCCTGCAATGCACAATTAACTAAGTTTTGAATTTCAATTGTATACTGAGACATTACGCCTTTCTTCCAAGTATCCAGTAAAACGTCGCGGATAATATTGAACACGCCGTCATAACACTAATCATTGGCCAAACAACACCATCAGGCATTAAAGCAATGACCCCACCCATCACCGAGCCTATTCCAAAGCGGAGTGTACCCGCAAGTGAAGAAGCGGTTCCGGCCATGGTTGAATAACCACTTAACAGCAGCCCCATAGTATTACTACCGATAGTGGCCGTTGTACCGATGAAGAGGACCACGAAAGGTACAGCGCCCCATAGACCTAGGTCAAGCACCCATCCAATAAATAACCCAATTCCAGCAAACAGTTGAATGGTTAGTGCAAACCTAAGCATTGCATGTGAGCCTACTCTCTTAACAAAACGCCCATTTATCATAGTCATAATTATCATCGCGATAATGTTCAACGCAAATAGATAGCCAAATTCGTTGGTCTTAACATTGTAAATATCAATATAGACAAAGGAACCTGCGGTAAGAAAGGAGAACATACCAGCAAAAGAGAACGCACCAGAGAGTATTAGCCCCACACCGACGGGATTACGGCATAAACTTAGGTAATTTCTTAATGTTGAAGCAAAACGAAGAGGCTGCCTATTCTCGTCACTCAATGTCTCTGGTATTTTCCATAACACCAGCGCAATCACAACCACAGAAAATATTGCCAATGCCCAGAAAATACCACGCCAGCCAAACCATATTGCAATATGCCCACCTAACATTGGCGCTACCAAAGGTGCGATGGTAATAACTAAAGTGACAAAAGACATTGCACGAGTAAAATCTTCACGATCAAACATATCTCGAACAATGGCCTGGATAACCACTGCGGCGGCAGCACCTGAAAAACCTTGGATCCCACGAATCCATATCAAGGCCTCAATTCCGTTTGTTGTCGCACTGATGACCGATGCAATTGCAAATAAAATCACTCCCAGAATCAGAATTGGCCTACGACCAAAGCTGTCAGCCAAAGGACCATGAATTAATTGCCCTATCGCAAAACCCGCCGTGTAAATTGTCAAAGTAATCTGCACTGCCCCTTCAGAAACTCCCAGATCACGAGCAAGGTTCGGCATAGCCGGTAGGTACATATCAATAGCAAGAGGCGTTAGAGCTCCGACAGCTCCCAGCACGCAAAAAAGTAAAAACGTTATTTTTTGAGAAGGTGTTGAGGTTAGAGCGTGATTAGACATAAGCCTCCATATAGTTTTTGGGACTGCTAACCATCTACAATAGAGCCAAACAGAAAGCAGCTAAATACAGATATCCTATTTAGCTGCATTATATTGAGCCAACAATATATAAAAAACTACTTCCTATTTGGAACTAAACTATTTCCAATTTTAAGGTACTAATTCCAAACTGAGTCGATTTCTTCTTGAGTTAGGCAACGGTACTCGCCAGGTTCTAAATCATTATCCAACTCTATCTGGCCAATACGCTCTCGATGTAAGTGCTCTACTTTATTCCCAAGAGCCGCAAACATTCGTTTCACTTGATGATACTTGCCTTCCGTGATGCTTAGTAGCACTTCATTTTCATCTTGGTCAACAATCTCCAGTTTAGCGGGTAAAGTTGCCGATTTCTCATTACGCAACTCTATACCCTCAGAAAACTTTTCAACATAATTGGAACCAATAGGGTCAGCAAGCCACACACGATAAGTCTTTGCACACTTGTGTTTTGGCGAAGTAATACGATGAGACCATTGGCCATCATCAGTGATAAGCACTAAACCTGTCGTATCCACATCTAAACGGCCCGCAAAATGAAGATCTTCCATTTTAACTTCATCCAATAGCATGAAGGCAGTCTGATTAAATCCATCTTCATGAGAACAAACAAAACCTTCAGGTTTGAATAACATGATATAACGAGGTCCCGCCTTGTGTATCTCTCGGCCCTGCCACTCGACAACGCAAGCATCAGTTAATTTAGCCGAACCACTTTTCTGCACCATATTGTTAACTGTAACATCACCATTTTTGATGATTTTAGTTGCTTCTTTTCGCGTTGCACCGAGCGCATCACATAAATATTTATCTAAACGCATGATTACCTCATCTACATCAAGTGAGGTATTATAGAATGCCTTGCTGAAATAGTTGAATGATTTCACACGATTTATGTATACATTAAGACCCTATCAAGCAGATTCGGTGAAAGCCGTAATCCACTATTTTCGTAAACACTCGAGTCCAGCGGTATTAGTCCTGCCAACTGGTGCTGGTAAGAGTTTAGTGATCGCTGAGCTTGCAAGGCTGGCGAAAGGCAAAGTATTGGTTTTAGCTCATGTTAAAGAACTGGTTGAACAAAATCATGCCAAGTATGAAGGCTATAAACTCGAAGGAGCGATATACTCCGCTGGCTTAGGTAGAAAAGAAACAGAACAGCAGGTGGTATTTGCCTCTGTTCAATCTGTAGTGCGAAATCTGGATGATTTTAAAAACCAGTTTTCTCTTTTGGTTATAGATGAATGTCATAGGGTTGCAGATAATAAAGACACCAGCTACCAAAAGGTCATCAGCCATTTGCGAAAGTTAAACCAAGGTATTAAGGTGCTTGGTCTCACCGCTACTCCTTATAGACTAGGTATGGGCTGGATTTATCAATACCACACTCGTGGGCTGGTCAGAACAGAAGAACCTAGATTCTTTCGGGATTGTATTTTTGAGCTGCCAATTCGTTACTTGCTAGATGAAAACTTTCTCACCCCAGCCCGCATGATGGACACCCCCATACTCAGTTATGATTTTTCTCAGTTAAAGCCATCAAATACTGGCAGATATAAGGAAGCCGAGCTTGATATGGTCATAGACCAAGATAAACGTGCCACACCTCAAATCGTCCTGCAAATCATACACCTTGCTCATAGCAAGCAAGGTGTAATGATCTTTGCCTCTACTGTAAGACACGCACAAGAAATCTTATCTTTACTTCCTAAAACGGAATCAGCACTTGTAATTGGCGACACTTCAGCCACTGAGCGTGGCTCTATTATCGAAAAATTTAAACAACAAAACATTAAATATTTAGTTAATGTTTCTGTGTTAACTACTGGTTTTGATGCACCACATGTCGATCTTATTGCAATTATGCGACCGACTGAATCCATTAGCTTATACCAACAAATCGTTGGCCGAGGTCTACGTTTATCTCCGGGAAAAGAAGAATGCTTAGTGCTCGACTATGCAGGAAACAGCTATGACCTCTATCAACCTGAAGTTGGAGATACTAAACCAACACCTGATAGCGAAATTATTACCATCCCTTGCCCTGCATGTGGTTTCAACAATAATTTTTGGGGAAAGTTAGATAATAACGGATTTTTAGTCGAGCATTATGGTCGCAAGTGCCAAGGTTATTTCGAAGACGAGGCTACCCAAGAACGAGAACACTGTAATTACCGATTCAGAGCAAAATATTGCAATGAATGTGGTGCAGATAACGACATAGCAGCGCGGATATGTCATGAATGTGATGCCACATTAGTTGATCCTGACAAAAAGCTTAAAGAGGCATTAAAACTTAAAGATGCTCTGGTGTTTGAGTGTTTATCTATGGACCTAACACTACACAAAAACGATAAAGGCAAAAACAGTCTCAAAGTATCTTACTTTGGTGAAAACCAAGCTCAAGTGCATGAGTTTTGGTCATTAACTACGCCGAAACAGAAACAAAACTTTAAAAGTATGTTTGTAAGGGCTCATCTTGCAGATAAACATATGCCTTTTAATGAGTTATCTCCAAACAAGGTCGTCAACAACCAGCATCGATTTAGACCACCGCAATTTGTGATAGCCAGAAAGTCGGGGCGATTTTGGAAAATACGCGACAAGATATTTTCAGACGAGCTAAAATAAGCTAGCTAATCAAACTTAACGAAAAACACTGACCAATATTCACTTTGTATTCAGAAAAGATTCGTTATACTCACTCATAGAACTTCTAACAAGATAACGCGATGTTTCATAAGCAGTTAATTGGCTTACTTATTAGCACGCTCTGTATGCTTATCAATGCCCCTGTTTTCGCCAAAAACAACCCAAATAAAGATGGACATGCTTTGGTACAGGATATTCAACATGCAGGGACACAAATTAAGATCGAAGAAGATCAAGATGAAGTCTATGATGCAGTGCGTCAAGGCTATATTCGTCCATTCTCAGAACTTTATGCTGCTGTTGAGAAAGATCTACACGGTCGTATCATCAAAGTTGAGTTGGATGAAGATGATGACATTTGGATATATGAACTTAAGCTCAATTACAATAACAGCATCATTAAAGTTGAATACAATGCTCAGACCTTAGAAATGATTCTAATTGAAGGTCATAACTTCAAACAAGCCTTAAGAAACTAAAAGACAGCGCAATGAAAATACTTGTAGTGGAAGACGAGCCTCGCCTAGGTGAGCAAATTATCGAATCTTTGGAGAAAAATGGTTGGGTTCCTGAGCTTTCAATCGATGGAATAGATGCTCTCTATCGTGCAACGTCAGAACAATGGGATGTAATTATTCTCGACTTAGGCTTACCAAAATTGGACGGATTAACCGTTTTAAAGGGCATCCGTGACGAAAATATTAATACTCCGGTCATCATCCTTAGTGCACGAGACGGCCTCACACAACGGGTAGAAGGCCTTAACGCCGGTGCAGATGACTACCAAACCAAACCTTTTGAAATGGTTGAGCTAATTGCTCGCATTCGTGCTCAACTTCGGCGTGCTTCTGGAAACGCCTCTCCTGTGATGCAGATGGGCTACCTGAGTCTAGACACACGTACCTCCAAAGTCATGTGGCAAGGCCAAGCAATCGACTTAACAGCCTTGGAGTATAAAGTCGTTGCTTACTTTATGCATAACCCTGAAAAAGTCATATCGCGCGGTGAACTAGTCGAACACATTTACAAACAGGATTTTGACCGCGATTCCAATACTATCGAAGTTTTTATTGGTCGTATCCGGAAAAAAATCTCACCTAAAGTTATCAAAACGGTGAGAGGTTTGGGATACCAGCTTAATGCCGATTAGTAAAATACGATTACTCAAACGGCTTAGCCTTAAAAGCCGCCTTGTCCTTGCTGCGGTTGTTTGGTTGACCGCAATGATTATTGCTGCTGGCATCATGATGCCTTCTCAAGTTTACCTCTACATGCAAGAAGATACTAAACAGCAGCTTGCCATTTATATGGATGAAATTGCCGCTGCTCTTGAAGCCGATGAAAAGGGTAATCTTAAGTTAACCTCTCCTCTCTCCGATCCACGTTTTACTCGACCTTACAGCGGATTTTATTGGTCTGCCAAAACCAGCAAAGCTCTGCTTCGCTCGCGTTCGCTTTGGGACAAGACTTTAACTTCCAAGAGTGAACATGACTTGCTGGGTGCGCGAGATGAAAAACTTATCTATATCGACTCAACCTTATATTACCCTAATTATTCTGGCCCCATTGAAGTCACTATCGGTATGGATCAACAACCCATAGAAGATACTGTTCGTAATCTGATGGGGCAACTATGGTTTATTCTCGCTTTACTTTATATTGGTGTTTTAACCTTGATAACTATTCAAGTTCAATGGTCTTTAAGTCCATTGAGTAAAATGCATAAGGAACTTTCTCAGCTCCGTTCGGGGAAAAAAACTCAGTTAGATCAAGAGTACCCAAAGGAAGTAGCGCCTGTCGTTTCAGACTTAAACGCGCTTGTTTTCCATTATCAAGAGCTGCTTGAACGAGCTCGCCATCATGCTGGTAACCTATCTCACGCACTAAAAACTCCGCTTTCTGTATTAAAAAACGAAGTCGCGACAAAAGATGCCGTGATTCAGGAGCAATTGCGCCCTTCTCTAGAACAAATACAAAACCAAATTGATTATCACTTAGCCAGAGCAAGAATGGCTGGGGCAAAAAATATCTTGTCCGTCAGTTCCTGCCCATCAAAGCGAGTCGATGCAATTTCTAGGGCGTTTGATAAAGTCTATGCAGATCGTGGTATCAGTCTTATTAATGAACTCGATAGCGATTTAAATGTAGCTGTGGAGCAAACCGATCTTAATGAAATGCTAGGTAACATTATTGAAAATGCATACAAATGGTCTGAAAGTATTATTCGTGTTCACTCTCTTCAAAATAGTGAAAATCCTGAGATCATTGATGTCATCATAGAAGATGATGGTGTCGGCATACCAGAGCAAAAAATGGCACAAGTTATCCACCGCGGCGTTCGCTTAGATGAAACCATACCAGGAACAGGACTTGGCCTTAATATTGTAAGTGAAATGGCCCATAGCTACCGAGGTAAGTTAACACTGGACCGAAGCTCACTCGGAGGACTCAAGGTAATTTTGTCAATGAAGCTGGTTCAATAAATTTAATAGTTCATGTGCAGTGCCACTTTGCTTCCTACTAGTGCAGCACTATGCTCATCAAGTTTGACTAACTTCATATGGCCATCAAATACACCTGACCTAACAAAAAGCTGTTCGATAACACCATTTCGCAGTGGATCTATATTTAATCGCCTGTGTTTCCTCATTGTGAAAAATATTCCATCACTATCTAATTCATACCACCCAGAACTAGCATAACCGACTCTACTTTTGGGCAACAAAGCATATACACCGTAGGTACTATTTTCTTTGAGCGTAATATCAACTCTTAGGGGCAGTGTAATACCAAAGTTATTATCTGGATCGACAGATGATATATAAGCAGCAGTGTGGCTACTCATATCTCTATTAATACTATTATTGTTGAAGTAAGAAGTGAGCACACCCAATATTGTACCGACTAAAATAAGCAAAACAGCAACTAACTTACTCACAGCTCAACACTCCACTTTTTGGCCGAAAGCTCAAGGAACGCCCACCTTTATCAACCAATAAAGTTAATTCACCAAAGTCATACAAGTTAACGTCTTGATAGCGCACTTTGATACCACTGCTGTCTGGAGCAAACCAACATGCGCTAAAATGCTTTTGTTCAAAAGATATATCGGAAAGAGGCGAACGCATGTTCTCAACAATTAAGTAGCTCGTTAATGCAGAACAAAAAAACAGCCCAGCAGCCATCAATATCGTCCGGCCTTGTCGATTAAGTTTTTTGTTAGCCGTTGGTTCACTTGCGTTTACACCAATAGGTTCAACCTCAGCGAGGCTCATATTCACTTCAATAGGCTCACAATTCGACTGATAGCTTTCTACATTGCCTACAAACCTGTAGCCTGAACCACGTACGGTTTTAATCGCTTCGCCTGAACGGTCTTCAAGTGCTCGTCGGCAACTGGAGATACAGTGCATCAAACTGCTCATTTCAACAACAATACCGCGCTTTTTCCAAACATGATACATAAGCTCATCTTTAGTTAAAGTTTCTCCAATATGCTCAATCATAAAATTGAGCAACGCAATCTCATTGATGCCTATCGGATAACGCACATTACTGCTTAGATTTTGGATATAACCTTGTTCTGAATCGAAAACCAAATTGTCATTGATGATTAACATGGGGTCTCTTAGGTTGAAAATTGTTGGTTCTTTTTATACCTAAGATTTCTTCTCTAAAGTTAGAGGACTGTCAGCTTGATGATGATTCAATATGAACCATAATTAATAAACATCAAACTGTTGATTTTTATCAAAAAATAAATATTTCCACGCTAGCTTTTAGTCACTAGATATAGACACTTGTATACAAATATGAGTATCTTGGTGCGACCAATATGGTTCTATCATCATCCAAGCTAATGATTTTTAACTCCTCCATAGAGTGCATGCCATGCTGACTAAACATGGTTTCTACAATGGAGAGCTTCTTATCTTGAGGAATAATACGCTCTGCATCAGTTGGCATAAGAGACAACCCAAAAGAACTAAAACCATACTTACCCGAAACATTAAAACCAACAAGATCGTCAGTCAAAAAATACATCTCATAATGACCCGATCTCTTAAAATTAAGTTGAGCCAGCAAGCCCACATGTTTGCTTCCTTGCGGTGTCGGGACAACAATCTCAGTCTTACTTTCAAAACTTCGGTTTATCGTTGGTGAATTCATATATGCGGAAATACCACCCATAAAACAGCCTGCCACGATACTGACAACAATAAGTTTTTTATTCACACACCACTTCCACATCTTTAGGGCGATAACTAACAGACGATCCATCTTCTTTAACCAAAATCACCTGATTACCCGTCTCAAACGCACGTACTTGATTAAGTATCACAGGAGATATAGTCGACAATGTACATTGCGCATAAAAGGTTTCAGTATAGTCTGCTTCAACCCAAGGTGAGTTCCAAGAAAGCACCGTCCAGTGACTTACAAAAGCACTTAACGCAAACGTAACCAAATAAACACTGCGCTGCTTATTTAAGATAAACCAGTTTGTTTCAGCTTGACGAGTATCAGTACTAGGCTGGGCTTTTGTTTTGGGAACAACAAGTTTAGGTTGATAGTTCTCTATTTCACCATTAAACCTATAACCCACTCCGCGAACAGTACTAATAATTTCAGCATCTTTGTCACGTAAAGCTTTACGGCAACTGGAAATGCAATGGAGTAAACTGCTTTCTTCAACAATCACGCCTTTTTTATGCCAGACCTGTTCAAGAAGAGTAGATTTAGTTAATGGTACATTGGGATGCTCTATCATGAATTTGAGCATTGCCACTTCATTACCACCTAACATAGTTTTACGACCAGTGGTTAAGTCTTCTACTGAACCCGCCAGTAAATTTAAAATAAGGTATTCATTAATTATCAGCATCGAATAAACTGAATAAAGGTACTAAGATATGTGTCTATACAATATCGCAAAACGTATGAAAAACAAAAACTTTGTGGGCCTGTCTCACGGTTTCATCAGCGATTTGTTATCTGCGTTGCAGCTAAATTGTAAATTTGTATAAATAAACGCCACAAACATAACTATTAGAATCTATACACTAATCAAATTATGCAAAAGGGCTTTTTGAATTTGCAAATTTAAAGAACGATATTCATCGTGCTTCCATCCACATTTACCTCCAACGAATACAAACACCTCAAAGTTTCACAGCAAAAATAAAATTAACACCTAAAGATGTATTCAATCTCATATCTCATTTATAAGGCATTTATCTCATAACACCATAATTCTAGGTGATAGCATTACACCTACCACAAAACCACAAATTATAATGAAGTTATCAACTACAGGCTCTTGTTCTGCATTACTCGCACAACAACACACACCAAATACAGCTTCTCATTTGAATATAAAACGTATCCGTAATCTCCCTCTCGATAAACAGAATCACTTTAAAAAGCATCATATGCCAACATTATTAAAGATAGAAATTCGACAATCTGGAGATCGAATGCATGCAATAAGGGCTGGTTTTTCAGGGAAGGACCCATATGAGAATAATCAATGCTCCCAGATAGTACGGTCACTCACCACTTCTCAAGCCCCTTCAAGGTATATCTCTGTTAGTAACCAGAAAAGAATAGGCTCGGGAAAAATGCATAGCTTGGGCCAGTTAACTTTACGAGAAATACCCACATCTATTGCATCAAATATTGGAGAGTATTTGGAGGCCAAACCTGTGCTTAAAGGTACAGCCATAAACTTACCGGACAACTCGATAGATCATACAATGAATGTGAGCGCTTATCTTGCTAACAGACTCCCATCAGGATTGGTTGATCTGATCAATAAGTCTGGTGCCGAGTTTTTTCTTTTTAATTCAAGTGATCAAGACATTGCCGCTCACTATAAAAACACAGGATTTGATAAGTGTTACAAAATATCTTCTCCTACATCAACTCGTTTCTATGTTGTAAAAAATCACCAAACAAATGAAGACAAGATTGTAGTCTCCGGAATTGGTTCTCATACAAGACTTGAGCACCAAATTCTTCAGTTCCATTTTGCCGGTGTCGATGTGGCTAAAAAGCTTACCTCAATTGGCAACATTGATGACTTAAAAACCTCATCACTGACAATATTAAAATCCCAATTAGATCTAATTCAAGCTGAGGATAAGATTCTCTATATCGGCGCTCGATGGAAAGTGATGGAATCTATCGCTAATCAAGAGTTCGAACTTTCCGGAGATAATGAAGGAGAAGGATATAAAAAACTTAACCCAGCCAACCATAAAATAGGTCCATTTATTTTCGATTCAGCGAAGCTAAATAAACGAGGTAAATCCATAGCTGTAGCAGCTTTAAGAATGCCCAATGGTGAACTTTCTTATGATGCAGTAAAAACGTTTGCCGATTCAGGTTTTACAAAAATAATTATGTGCGGAGCTGGTGGAAGAATTATAGGTGACGCACAAATGGGAGACTATATCTACCTAACTCATTCATCTTACAAAGATTCAAATGTAAACATAAGCAGTAACACTAACATCATAATTCCAAATGATTTTTCACATATAAATACTGCATCTTGTACTAATACAACGGTAGACTCACCTCTTGTAGAAACAAAGCAGTGGCTATCACAACAACAAGAAGCCAATGTAGGCTCTGTCGATGTCGAAACCGCGCATATATTCAGAGCTGTTAATGATAGCATTCACCCGATTACAATAGTACCAGGGATGTTTGTCTCCGATGTTGTGGGTGAGCACCCACTTGAAGACAAGATCAGTGGTAATGGAGCAGATAAGTATATAAGCGAGTTCGTTAAGATAACTTGGAATGCATTATTTCAACTTGAAAAATAGAGACAGTATGAACTAACAGAGCAATAAAATAAAAATGAAATATAACACTCTAAACTTTTGTTAGGTAACAGTTCTCACTGAAATTTTTTCAGAACCTATAAGGTCTTTTTCTTCATAATAACTGAGAGGAAGATGACTTTATGCATGCAGTAGAAAACAATACAAGAAAAGACAACATTGGCTACCTTATCGGCGTTTTCGGTGTTTCCTTGGCACTAATTTGGATTGGTATTTATAAATTCACACCAACCGAAGCCAAACTTATTCTACCCCTAGTCGAAAATCATTTCGCTATGAATTGGTTGTATGACCTCTTTTCTGTTCAAGCAGTATCCAATATCATCGGTACAGCAGAAATCATTGTCGCCATTGGGCTTATCGTGGGTATTAAACATCAGAAAGTTGCCTTTTATTCTGGCATAGCGGCAGCTGCCATTTTTATCACAACTTTGAGTTTTTTAATCACCACACCCAACACTTGGAAATTATCTGACGGTGTGTTGATAACTAACTTTTTTCTAGTGAAAGATATTCTGTTTTTCGCAATATCCATAACCATTATCGAAAGAAACAAACCTAACTACTAATCAATGCGGGGCCGTTACAGGTATTACTTAAGATACGGCTCCTCTTCTTTAACGTTGGCTTAAATAGAAACTAAAACTACGCTCTAGATCAAATTTATCACCATATCATTTTGCTTGATCATCGCCGTCGAAAGAAACCAGCTTTATTTCTAGTTGAACACCAAAGTAGCGTAAAGACAGCTTAGGGTCTTGAGATACAGATACTTTCCTACCCAGTTCCTCGATTAAATCTGCCATAAAGTTTTTAACTGGTTGTTCAGCTTCAGCTAAACGATTTTCCAAAAAACAATTTTTCATTTCTCTAGCCACAATCTTAATTTTATATCATCAATAGCCTCTTCAATTTTATCCACGAAGAGAAAATATAATGAAAGTTATTCAAACGATCTTAGATGGTAACCACTATCGCTACTCCTTTTACCCATGTAGAGATTCAAAGCAAACTCTTATTTTTTTGCTTGGTGCCCTACAGGATATTGAAAGTGTACAATCATTTTCCACACACTTTGCAACTAAAATTAATTGCCTCACCGTTGAGGTTCCTGGTACAGGGAATACTCAAAATCTTGCATCAACAACAAGCATCAGGGAACAAGCAAAGATGTTGCACAACTTTATAAACCATTTAGATATCAGTACTGCTCACTTAGCAGGCTTCTCTTATGCAACAGCTATTGCTGTTGAACTTTGTGACATTTGGCCAAATGTGCAATCTATGTCAATTTGTGGCGGTGTTCCTGGCATCCCAACATCAGGAAGACTAGCAACCAAGAAAATGATTGCAGCATCCATGGATACATCAAAAACTTTTGCAACGTCATTTACTGAGTCTCTTACCGTTCGCAATAGTGATATCCCTAAAAATGAAGCTATAATCCGAGCGACAAAGCGTAACATTGCAGCGATGTCTCAGGATAGAATCGACATGTTCTTTGAAAACTCAGTACGTTTGCTCGTTCATACACCAAGTAATATCCATAGTATCACTGTACCCTGTACGATCTGTGTGGGCGAATTTGACCCTTATGTGACAATGCAAACAGCACAAAATTTTGCAAACCAACTCAAACATAGCCACTTAGTGGTAATAAAAAATGCTGATCATCTGGTGCACTTACAACACCCTAAAAAAGTAGCAGCGATCATGTTAGCACAAGCTGAAACACAGCAAACACTACTAAACAATTTAGAAAGCTTTAACTAAACAGTTCACTAGTATTCTGATTTTTTTAATAAACATAATCAACCTGAGTGAATGCGTATTTTAGGTTGATTATGTTCACTGCCCAGCCTTATGTCTCATTTTTGATATACACTTTTGATAAAACAGACAACAAATCCGAGGCACAACTTTTAGACTTAGTATTCAGAAGACGAAAAGACTCAACAATTAATGAATCTCGGATGTGCTGATGCTGGCGTAGTTGGTGAAACTGAGGGAATTGTTGCATTTCTGAGGTAAAATTGACGTGTGAATATAGCTCGAAGCCTACTTTTACTCTAAACCCAATAGCTACAGAAAAATCTCTGATTTTATTCGTATCTTCAAGTACCACATATTGGTGTTCCGTCAAACCAAGAACACGGGCAATCACATCAATAGGGATATTGTTGTCTTGCCGAAATCGCCTCAAAGTAATGGCTATAGAACGATAATAATCGATAGCAAATGAGTTGATATCAAGTACTTTAGGTGGAAGCAAGTCATCATAACAAGATGACGGTGTTGTTTCAGATAGAAGCTCAGCTTGGAAAACATCAAAATGTGCTCTTGCTTCACTACCCATTAAATTACTAACCATTTTGAGGTAAAGATAAAACTGTTCTTCCGGCAGACGACCAACACAATATAGCGCTTCAATCGCTTTATCATCCATTCCTCTATAGTGCTCTCTTACTTTCAAAGCATAATAAAAGCTTGTCATCGGTACCATCAAGACCCAAGACATAGCCGCCACCACATGGATTGGCCGCATACAAGGGTAGCTCTGCTGCATATAGCGTCTTAGAGTTGAAGTGTTGAGGCCACTAATCTTCTCCCCAAGTTCAACTAGCGACGTCTTTTGTGCACGTCGTACAAAGGACATCGATATTGCCATGTCAGTATCTATAGTGCTGAAAAGCGAATCCAGCATATGGATCCGTTCATCTGAAACAATCATAGCGTTTTGCTTGTTACTCATATTTCTTTTCAAACACTAAACACTACATTATATATCTATGATGTAGTGTTTAGTGTGAAATAACAAAAGAATTTAATTGCTTATTCAAAATCAAAACGATGACAATTCATGCTGGGTTTCACTTTTGAACTAATATCATTCTTTACCCAACAACCGCTAATACATAGCACAACAATAAATGCTCAAACTTTCTTATATAAAGTCGAAAACACCAGCCTATATTACGCCATAGTGAGCTTTTCTATTGCGAGAAAATCAAGAGAATGATAGTATCCGCGCTCGCTGGGGAGTTACTACCAATTTCTCCTTTGGCGATATACCACATCACGGCGAGGTCGCATTGCTGGGTGTGAAGTTCATTATTAATTTTGAGAGTAAATACTATGAAATTTGAAGCAGTAGTACGTACTGAACTAGGTAAAGGTGCGAGCCGCCGCCTACGTCATGTTGGTCAATTCCCTGCTATCGTATACGGTGGCGAAGCTGCACCTGTATCTATCGTTCTTAACCACGACGAGATCGTTAACCAAATGGATAAGCCTGAGTTCTACGAGGGTCTTGTTCTTGTGATCGACGGCGCTGAAGTGAAAGTTAAGCCACAAGACGTTCAACGTCACGCTTTTAAGCCAAAAGTTGAGCACATGGACTTCATCCGTATCTAATTCCCCACCAAGGAATTTGTTGGATAAAATCCAGCCTTTTGCATAAAGAATATCGGCCTTACCATCCGAGACTTCTAAAATTCGAAACCCCGATGCTACCAACATCGGGGTTTCACCGTTTCTGAAGCCTAAAAAAACGAGTTGATTATAAAAGATCAGATACTTAGATTAACCATAGATTTTATGGGTGCCGTTATACAGTATTTTTCCAATACCAAATTTAGCTTGTTTTCTTCATAGAAATGACACTCTGAGAGTGCCCACAAACTCATTATCAAGATAGCGATATTCGCGAGAATATTTTTTTGCAATTGCTTCGAGTGGTGAGTTGGCCTCGACCAAAAAGTAACTGAACCAGTTGCTGATACAATATAGCTTTGTGAGCATCCTAAACCTCTGTAGCTAAAATGCCAATGTAGATTGTGTAGTGACACAAATTTGCTAATGATTTTGCTAAATTAGCAATCAATTGATTATTTCAAGTATTGATGATCCCACTAGCCAAATATGCTGTGTCTAAAGAAAACCGCTAGAATAAGCGGCTATTTATTGATTTGTTTCTTAAATATTTCGAATGCTTGTAAGGTATCAAAGTTTTCTGAAAATGAACTCAACTTGGTTAGCCTGTCGGCATTTTCTAGAAATTCTGAGTCTATATACTGTTTTTGACTGCTTAAAAGATCATTTTCCCTCAATGCAAGATACAAATCTAACGGCTCTCGATTGCCCGTGTTGATATATACAAGGAAAGATTGGTACAAATGCTCTTTGTCAGCCTTTTCTATGCACCGCTGAAAAGCGCGATGTTTCAATGTTAAAAGCATTGTCTTAATGACAGGTTCAGATTGCTTTATTAGCCACTCATCGCGCATATCACCATTTATTGGTTGAATGACTGAACACTCGGCAAACTTATCGTTCAGCTCATCGTAGGAAGTTTGCACGTTGGCAATCGCGCTCGAAGACAGCAAAAATAAACTAGTAGCGAGTCGCATCATATACACATTTCCAAAATTTTAGCTCTTTACCGTTTGAGGTTAACCTCGCTCTATCAGCAATACGATTAACTAGCTCTTTAGTTACCACGTGTGTACCTGCCATGGCTTGACCGAATTTTTCCCAGTCGTGCTCATATATTGTATTCAATCTTTTCCCCGCACTCATACGACCTGAAAAAATTTGAATAAATTGTGATGCTGCGACCGACGTAGCCAACAAATTACCAAGTGCGACCTTTGATTCAATTTCATTTAAATAGTTTTGCATATTACGACTGATAACCATATCGTCAATTTTGCAATAAGAGAGAACACCCACAGGCTTTACTCCTGATGAAAACAGATATTATATCGAAGTATTAATAACTTATAATAAAAATTTTAATATTTAGAATTAAAGTCATATCGTGGTTCACATTTAATAAAAAATATATCAAATAATGGGTTGGATTAAGTCTCGCTAGCAAGAAAATGGACAATTATCAGTTAGCCATAAAAAGTTACTTCGAAAGCCGCCTTAATACTCGTATGGTTTTTATTAGAATAATATGCATGGAAATGCAATGAGTAAGTCCATGCGAAAACATCCTCCTATGAGATATAAACGCACATTTGAAATAAATTAACTTATTTGAGGAGACACTGACGTAGTCTCTCCGCTCTCGTTATGAGGTGACTTATCAACGTGCTTATTTATAGTTATAGTGAATTGGGTTCCTTTTCCTATTTCACTCTTAACATTTATATTTCCTGATAGCTTGCGGGTACAAATATTGTAAACCATATGCATACCAAGACCTGTACCACCTCGTGCTCTAAGAGTGGTGTAAAAAGGTTGGAATACTTTTTTAAGATTGTCTGGACTTATACCCACCCCATTGTCTTCAATGACGATCTCAACATGACTATTTACTGATTTAGCTGTAATTATGATGGAATTGCTTTTCTCTTGATCTCTATTTTGAAAGCCATGTAGGGCACAATTGTTAAGCAATTCTTCGATGACATATTGGAGAGACATCTTAGGCACGAACAACTCAAGGGTATCTTCACAATGAATCTCAACCGCAATATCCTGTTGTGCTAGGACATATTTCAATAACATCACTGACTCTTCAAGCAACATCCTGATATTAATATTTGCAGGCTGCTCTAAAGACATCTTTTTATCCACTTGCTTAAGCTTGTTGACCAAAGTGACAGAACGTTCAATATTGTCTGAAATCATTTTGATGCAGTCATTAGAAATGTTGAGAAAGTGGGTAAGATCTGTGGTTGTAATGGTTTGTTCGGTAAATTTTTTCTCAAGCCCTAAGAATTGCTCACGCAGTAAAGAGAGGCTGGTGACTGAAATACCTAGGGGAGTATTAAGCTCGTGGGCAACACCAACAACCATACCTGTCAGTGCAGACATTTTCTCAGCTTCCATTAACTGGTCTTGAGTGTGTTTGAAGTTTTCAATCAGAGTTTTAATGGAGTTTTCGCTAGATTGAAGCTGCTCGTTTTGAGTGGTGATCTCATCTTCTACTTCTGCAAGTAACGACCGTAAGCTAACAAGCATAGACTGCAATGATCTTGCCAAAATGTCCTTATCGCTTCTCGGGAAGACAACAACCTCATCGAGGTTTCCTTTTGCTACATGGTGTAATGCCTCAATGTTTTTTTCCAAATCCCCCATTAAGTAATTAAATGCTATGGCAACATCGCCGGCTTCGGTACCATATTCGATCGGCGCCCTTTTGGTGTAGTCCCCACTAGTACTTATCTCTTCAATGGATTTCACCGTTTCAAGCCAGCTCATTTTAACGCCATGTTCTGCCACATTTAAACCCATTTTTTCTTTGTCGAGTGACACTCTGTGCAAGTCTAAGAACTTTAGAAAAAGAAATAACACATAAGCATTTACGGCCACCCAAGCAACAATAACAATAATTCCTAATAACTGAATTCCTATATACATTGGCCAGCCACTGCTGTTGCTGTTCGCAGCATAGCCAGTAAATAGCACCCCTAATATACCGCAGAATAGGTGGACGGGAACGGCACCTACTGGATCGTCAATCTTAAGATAAATGAGTAACTTTTCGCCATAAAAAATGGTTAACGCAGCAATTGCTCCTAGCACAACGACTTGGTAAATATTGAGAACATCTGCACCAGCCGTCACGATAACTAGGCCACCGAGGATACAGTTAAGTATCAGAAAAACCGGGATATGGGGTTTATGCTGAAGAAATAGTAGTGCAAAAAATCCAGAAGTCACTCCTCCCAGTAGGGTATTGAGTAACACTTTGGGGACATCGTTGTTGAATTCGTAAAAGCTTCCTCCGTTAAACCCTAGCCAGCCAAACACCATCATAAAGACACCTATAGTGACAAGTGTATGGTTATAGGATGGAATTTCAATGGTTTCACTTATCTCCGAAAATCTATCGTGCCGAGGGCCAATCAATATGGTACCAATTAGACCAAAGAGCCCCCCTACGATATGTACGGCCGCTCCACCAGCAAAATCGTGAAAACCTAACAAAGCGAGCCAAGAGTTAGGGTTCCATGCCCAATAACTTACCACGGGATAAGTCAAAATACCGATAAATGCTGAAGCATATAGATAACCACGAAAGCTCATTCTTTCAGCTACACAACCAGACACAATGGTCGCAGCGGTGGTGACGAACATAATACTAAACATCGCCATACCATAGTATTCCGCTGTTAACGGAAAAGTGTCAAACGAGAAAAACGAGCTGCCGTTGGCAAGGTGGAACCCCAAAAATAGATATACAAAAGATACTACAACAAAGTCAGCCAAGTTTTTCATGGCGACATTAACGGAATTTTTTGCTCGGACGCTGCCTGTTTCAACCAGTGTGAATCCCACCTGCATAAAAAAAGCAATGCAGGTGCAGACAATTAACCAGATTAGAGAAGGCTCATCGCCATTCATAACAAGGATAGCCCCTATTTTGCTGTCCATAAAACGTCACCGAGCGCTAGCTTTACTAGCTGTATAAATTTGGGCTAGTAAATAAATTTCGAAATTTCGAAATTTAGTTGCTCTGACTGAGAAGATAAATTCTTAAGAACGCTGTCCACATCAATCACTTGTTGAGAGACTTCAGACGACGAATCCGCAATAGAAGTAATACTGCTGCTAATATCATTTGTTACGGCTTGCTGTTCTTCTGTTGCCGCTGCTATCTGGATATTCATTTCATTTAAATCATTCAGCATATCAACTATTTGCTCAAGCATTTTGGAATTGGCATCACATGTTTCAACGCCCGCTGAGACTGATTTATCGGCTGAACCTATGCATGATGAAACGCTGTCGGTTTCTCTTTGTAGTGACTCGATTTTCTCTCTAATTTCTTCTGTGGATGTTTGCGTTCTTCCTGCTAACGAGCGTACTTCATCTGCAACGACAGCGAACCCTCTCCCTTGCTCACCTGCACGGGCCGCTTCGATGGCGGCGTTGAGTGCAAGTAGGTTGGTTTGCTCTGCTATTCCTTGAATAACATCCAGCACTTCGGCAATCGACTTGCTTTCAGTGTGGAGTCGACCGATTGCTTCAACGGCTGTTTGCATTTCTGTATTAAGACGCAAAATCTCTGTACCCAAATTTTGTCCGACATTTGAAGCTTTGTTACCTGTTTTATTGCCGTCTTTGACAAATTCAGCTGCTCTTGCTGCAAAACTGGCTACCTCGCTAATCGAGGCACTCATTTGGTTAACGGCAGTGGCTACAGATTCAGCTCTTTGACTTTGCTCCTCAACTGTTATCCTTGTCGTATTCATACTATCCGACATGTTTTTTGTATTCACATTGAGGCTATCTGAGGTTTGAGCAAACGTAACAATAATGCTTTGTAGCTGTGAAAACAGCTCGTTTAGGGCCTTCGCAAGATCGCCCATTTCATCTTTGCCTTCAGCGTTTAGTCTTGCGGTTAGATCATTGTTTTTACTGATCAGTTGAATTTTCTCACTCGCGGCTTTAATGGGTTTTGCAATACCGTTACCGACAAAAAAGGAGATGATAATTGCACACATTGTACCGATGGCGATCATAATTGTGACCGTTATGACATTAGATCGCATCAGCGTAGTTAAATCCTCTAACGCTTCACTTTTATCGATTTCTGTTACGATTGCCCATTTTAATCCTGCGGCATCAATGGGTGAGTAGGTCGATAACACTTCAACCCCACGGTAGTCTTTGATAAGATCTGAACCACTGTCTCCTTTCAAAGCCGCTTTGACACTGTCTGTGGCCACAGCTTGCTGGCCGATAGCGGATGATTTGCCTTTTATTTGTTCGATAGTTTCGGCTGAAATATTTACATTTTTCAGAGTTTCAAAGTACTCCTTGGGAGATTCCAACAAAAATCTAGACTCGCTTCGTAGTATCATGTCAGGTCCAGCAAGATAACTCTCCCCAGAGACTCCGAGTCCCGCATTACTCCAATTTCCTTCAAAAGTCATGATGCCATTTATTTTATCGATGGGCATTTGGAATATGATCACACCTTCATTTTTTCCATCGATAACAATAGGACTTGCCATGAATGAAGCTGGTGCTTCATAGGAAGGGAAATAAGGTGCAAAATCTTCAAGATAATATTGTGACTCACTTTGATTTTTAGCTTGTTTATAGGCTTTTGCTAATCCAGTACTTGAATAAGGGCCTGATATTAAGTTGGTTGCGTAGTCGAGTTCCTTGAATACGGAGTAAACCACATTACCATTTACATCAACCAAGAAAATATCGTAATAACCAAATTCTTGTAAAAAGCGTCTGAGGCTAGGGTGATGTATCTTATGTACTCTGTCATATTGGGTGTCTAGTGAGTCTGCGTTTAATAAGTGTTTTTCTCCGAGAGGGTTTTGGTTAGCACCTATATACCTTGCTTGTAACGCAGTTGCTGTTGGTGAAAGTGCTTTAAGCTTCCCTAACTCGTTTGCTGGGTTTCCACCATTTGATGCTTTGTAGTTAGATGCAAAGCTGGATGTGTAATACCGCTTTAATTTCTCTATGTCTTTAGCGTGAACTTGCTCTATAGGGTATTGTGAAAAGGCTGAAGAAAACTCTAGCATGGCCTGTTGAGTACCATATGAACTGGCCATTGAAGTTAACTGACCTTTTATGGTCATAAAGTAGTTTTCGATTTCATTTTTTTTAATTTCTCTTACGGAGGTAAGTTGGTTTAAGGAACGTTTATATAGTGCTTCCTCTGCCAGTGATGCTGATTCCCAACCAATAAATACTCCAGCTGAGGTGATGGCTAAACTACACATCAGTGCAGAAGCTATGACTATTTTTGTGGCAATTTTCATTTTGGTCGATCCTTGCTCCGCTATTTTCTTTCTGCCGAGTGCACCTAGAATGCATCGAACTGCATTAATAACAGTAGTGTCATTAGTGGTGTTTTTGCAAATACGTTTTGCCTATAGCGTGTCGTGGAGAAGTGGCTCCAAATTTTCGGATATGATTTTAAGTGATTGTTCTGCTCTAATCAGAAACCTTGACTGAGGAAAATTCCCTTGGGCATCCACGGGTAAAACCATGGTTTTCTGTATCTACAGCGACTTCCAAAACAAGTCCCATGGTAAGACAGGTCTCTATATACGAGAAACTCATGAGGCCAAGTGGTTTGAAAAACAGTAAATAAGGAATAGAAGAACGACAGTTAAGACACTCTGGGATGAGCGATTCAAATAGCAAGATAACTTGAAGACTACGATCATGCTATCTTTTGTTCAGAATGTGTTTTAGGGACAGCCTACCTCAGTAGTTGTTACCATTCAGTCAGGCTTTTCCTATAGCTCTATTCATGCTAGATGCCCCCTTAATTTTCAACAACTAGCATGAGCAGACGAACCTATAATGAAAAATAAAGATAACATTAATTCAAAATTATTGTTTAGCTTTACTATGAGTCTATCCTTTCCGAGATATTCAGCGCATCCTCTATCTCGACCCCCAAATACCGAATTGTATTATCCAGTTTCACATGTCCCAGTAATAGTTGAACAGCCCTAATGTTTTTGGTCCGAGCATAAATTAACGTCGCCTTTGTTCGACGCATTGAGTGCGTACCATAAAGATAAGGATCGTAGCCAAGTTCAGCTGCCCAACGGTGAATAATGGTGGCATAGTAACTATAGTTTATAGGTTTCCCTTGTTTGCGAGGGCTTGGGAAAAGATAGTCTGGCGCAGAAAGTTGACTGTGTATCAACCAATGACTCAAGGACTGTGCTGTACGGGAAGTGATTTCAAACTGTACCTTTCGGCCAGTTTTGCTTTGGCTGTAAAGCACACGATTTTGAATGACGCCGCCAGAAGAGATATCTCTTACTTTCATCCTGAGCAAGTCGCAAGAGCGTAACTTACAATCGATCGCTAGGTTGAGCAACGCTAGCTCCATGATGTTACCTTCGATTTCGATCCTAGTACGAATCCGCCAGATATCCTCAAGCTTAAAGGGCTTTTTCTGCCCAGTTAGGTGACCTTTCTTCGTCCACATAGTTGACCTCCAATATAATTTGAGAAGTGGCCCTATGAATTTTAGTTAGAGTTTAGAAACGATATATTGAATACTTATGCGGTTTAGAGACAAAAAGGGTTAGCTGTTTGAATGAGTTAGAGTATTTGATCTAGCCAACTTTGGGGCAAATCTTAGTTAGCTCATAAAATAATGGTATACAAACTAAACATTACAAGTGTAGCGTTACGCATCACGCCGGGCTTTCATAAGTCAGATTGTTTAGTAATCCGAACCTTGGTGGTGGTGACTTATGTAACCGAAAAATTTTTATTTCACGAGGGTCACCCTCGTTTGACCTGCAAATCATGTACAAAGAACCTATTTGGCAGAACATTACGTATTATTTTCTTACAAAGTCCGGGCTAAAATAGATCACAAATATAAAACCACACGCTTAATGAGGAAATAACAATCATGTAGCCTATGCGCAACTAAATACATAAAGAGAAAATCATGGACGTAAAAATCCTCCGCGAGCTATTAGATAACGAATACCATGTTCTAGAGTTAGCCAATAAAAAAAGCCTAGATGGTCTAGTTACATTAAAAGTAGTGAAAAAGTTAATTGAAAATACTGGTAGGCCTGAACTAATCGACGATCACCTCCACAATCACATTGAACATGTAATCAACGAACTTTACGAAGAAGAAAAGATCACAAAAACTAAATGGCGAGACAGAATGATTAATCTCGCAAAACATGTTTCTGAATGGTCTAAGGATAAATCAAAAGTAGGTGCTGTATTGGTTTCTAAAAAGGGGGGAGATATAACCCTTGGTTACAATGGTTTCCCGTTCGGTGTCAAAGATGATGAACGGTATGACGAGAAGAAAACAAAGCTGAACATCATCGTACATGCAGAAGTAAATGCTATTGTAGCTGCTGGTTCGAGAGCTGCTGATGGTCATCTATATGTTGTTGGGAAACCAATATGTGCAAGATGTGCTGGGCCAATTATCCAATCTGGAATTAAACGAATTTTTGCTGAAGAACCACTATCAGAACTTGAAGCGCCGAAAGTTGAAGAAGGCCATACTGATTGGCATGAAATAGGTCGGCTTGCTATTACAATGCTCCGTGAAGCAGGTGTAGAATGTATTTTCTATAAAGAGCTGAATGACGGTAGTTAGCAATACAGCGATTTCTCAGTTAGTTCAGATTAAACTAGTGAGTAACTAAACTCCACCCCACCAAACGAACGGCTGTCTCCCCTCCTAAAGAGATAGCCTTTTTCAACAAGCCCTTTTAACAGAGTACTCGTGAAGCGTGACGACAAATCACATCGCCCAGCAATTTGTGATGCTGTCACGCTTTCTCCTGCTTTGATCGCATCGAGCACTTTAAGCTGAGTTTTGGTTGGCTTCACGCGCACCACCTGGTGAGGACAATTGCGCGCAGCAGTTATAAGAGCCTCGTTTATCGGTGTATTTTGGCATAAAAACGACATAACAGGATTACCCCCTGTAATTAAGAATTGAAATTGAGTTTAACTATTGATCTGAATGATCAATTTAGAATGAAATGTTTATCGAAAACCAGACCTAGAGCAGCTTCGCCAGCAATTTTTAGCAATGAATAGTGGTTAAGCGCGACAGCTTTTGCAACTCCACCTAGCAGTATATCTAAGCTTGGCTCAGCTTCTTTCAGAAACATTTTGTTAATATTAAACCAAGCACATATCAATTCTAGGTATTAACACCATGAATATAAGCTGTTAGTTTTATATTCCCTTTCAAGTAATCTATTTGAAAGGGAAATAAATGGGAAAAAGTATTTCCCTATTAATTACAAAAATAATAACTAACAGGCTTCAAACTATGACTATAAAAACAAGCTTAACAACCCTAGCTCTTCTTGCTGCATTTAACGCTCATTCGTATCAACACTATGCAGTATTTGAAGATTATGCTGACCTAGGATCTGTTCAAGCGAATACATCTCGTATCACTCAAATCTCAAAAACTGATAATAACCAAACTACCATTGCGGCCTCCTATCTTTATAATGATTTGGGCCAAGTAACACAGCGTGATTACGCTGACAGTACCCTTAATTACGCCTACAACAGCGACGGCTTGTTAGCTTCAGCTCGTGCCTTAATGAAACACGGTGAAATTAATAGCTACATTAGGCATACCAAAGAAAACTTTATTTCTTTATATAACTACAATGAACAAGGGCAGGTTACTTTAGAAACCAAGCAAATTTTTCACCAAGAGGCTGCCGATCTAAACGGCACACCAATAGCGACCTATAGTATCCAATATGTCTATGAGAACAATAAACTCACCCAACGCGTACAGACGCCACAGTCGGGTGAAGATATGTCTGTCAAAAACTTCAACTACACCTATCATAGCGACGGAAAGTTACAACAAATACAAGAGATAAAACTATCAACTCCGACAGAAACAAGTACCCTATCGTTCCAATACTACCCCAATGGTGAAATTCAAACAGCAACCCAAAACCTTTTTGCTCAGGGAAGTAAAACCATAGAAATGACATATCTTGACGACGCTTCTATATACGGCCCTTACTACTCAGATCCTGTTAAAGAATGGAAAGTTGATATGGATTTCTTTGGCCTTACCTTTAAACCTATTGAAACTCTCAAGCAAACTGTCGGCGGTGTTGAGACCACTTACAGCTATCAATATCAAAATGACGATAATGATAACTTAGCAGATAGTTTACAGCTGACTATTTCATCGCCTTATTTCAGCAAACAAATTAGCTATGAAATGACAAATCAATAAAACCGTTAAGGCGAGTTTATACTCGCCTTTTTTACTTTTCAGAAAAAAAGCTACGGTCCCACCTTTCGCCATACACATCATATCTTTAAGCCTTTTGAAACATTTTCTTAATATTAAATTAAGCTCATAAATACAATATGATTAACAATTGCAAGCATAACTGATAGTTTCATATCTCCTTCCAATTCATCAATTGGAAAGGAATATTTTGATGGATAATTATTCCTTCAACGATAACAAAAACTATAACTAACAGGCTTTACATATGAATATAAAAACAAGTTTTGCAGCCCTAGCGATTTTTACTGCATTTAGTACTAATGCATACCAACACTACTCAGTCTTTGAAGACTATGTTGACTTGAACACAGTTCAAGCCAATACATCTCGCCTCACGCAAATTTTCAAAACCGATAATAACCAAACTACCATTGCTTCTTCATATTCATACGATGGTTTAGGTCGAGTCACACAACGTGATTACGCCGATAGTACTTTCGATTACATCTACAATAGTGACGGCTGGCTAGAGTCGGCTAAAGCGCTAATGAAACAAGGCGAAATTAATAGCTACGTCAGACATACCAAACAAAACTTTATTTCTTTGTATACATACAACGAGCAAGGTCAGGTCACTTTAGAAACGAAGAAAGTTTTTCACCAAGATGCAGCCGATCTAAACGGCACACCTATCGCAACCTATAGTATTGAATATGTCTATAACGAGAACAATAAACTCACCCAACGCATACAAACACCACTATCGGGTGATGACATGTCGGTCACAAATTTTCATTACACTTATCATGACGACGGAAAGCTGAGAAAGATTCGTGAAGTAAAAATGTCATCACCTAGAGAGAAAAGCACGTTATTACTTCGGTATCATCCAAATGGTGAAATAAAAAAAGTAACTCAGAAGATTTTCTCTCAAGGGAAAAAGACCATAGAAATGACCTACCTTGATGATGCTTCAATATATGGCGTTTACTATGTTGACCCTGTTAAGGAGTGGAAAGTTGATATGGACTTCTTCGGCCTTGCATTTAAGCCAATTAAAACATTGAAGCAAACTGTCGACAATATTGAAACAACTTACACGTATCAATATCAAAATAACGACAATGATAACTTGCCGGATAGTTTGGAACTTAATGTCTCCATTCCCCAGTTAAAAGTCAATAAACAAGTCCGCTACGAAATGAAAAATCAATAAATTTAAGTTACTGAGGCGAGTCACTACTCGCCTCAGTATATTTGAGTTTGCAACCCAATCTATCCCTCAAAAAACACCATACAACTATAAAAGTTGCAAAACCATGCATTAAAAAATGCAATCAGTTGCATTCATGACCAATATCAATACAATACCCATGTTTTTTGCATTGATATTAAAGGGAAGTAGTGAAATTATTTAATTTGATATTAAGTGTGAGTTTCTCTGTCATATTATCGAGTCATACACTCGCGGATGAGTCAAATGTGTTCTGTTCTAAACCTGATGGAAGTCATTGGGATTGGCTAGAAAATGATAATGAAGAGCAGGTCGTCATTGATGGTTCATGGGTAGAAAGAGAAGAGTATCGTGGGGACTATTTTCTGGTTATAAGGTCTAGTTATCTTGACGTTAATCAACAATGCAAAACCGAATTTGGCAGTCAATATCTTGCTCAACCAGCTAAAAACTCTTTGAGTTCATGGTATAAGTTTATGCTTTATGATGAGGAGACCAATACTTATTCTATTGCTGCTGGGTATATCCCTCCGACAAATAGCATGCCTAGAATAAGTGATATAAATTTAAAGCTAGATATTCAACCCTTACAAAATAGCTTAGATAAGCTAAGCCGCCTTAATGGCTATAGCTACTCTTGGCGTCCAGATAGCATCCAAGGCCACTTAGCTGGCCAATACGAATACGGTATTATAGCACAAGAAGTACAATCTGAGTTACCGGAGCTAGTTGAACAATATGACCCATACACTCTGAGAGTTGATTATATCGGCTTTATTCCCGTACTACTAGAATCTATCAAAGAACTAAAAACAAGGGTTGAAACACTAGAATCACAGCAATAACTATAGAGTGGTCCATTGTGGCAAATACAGCAATGGACCATAGAGTCCTAAAAATTTTTATTACTTTAATCCAATATCAGGAACTCTTAAGATTCGAATACCGTATACAATCAAAGTGACATACCTAAGTACCTAAAACTCACCCCAAGAAAGCATCTATTACAATTTGCACTGTTGTTTCAAAGCTGTAGTATTGATTACTAACCAATTGCCAAAGAAAAAAATAGGCCATAGCATGATACGACACATTCTCCTTATTCAATTTAAAGATGATGCTACTCCACCACAGGTAGAAGAATTAAAACAATCTTTTTTATCCATGCCCAATATTATTGATGGCGTGGAGTACGTCGAATGGGGCTTAAATGATAGCTCTGAAGGCAAGAATAAACACTATACGCATTGCGTAATGATGACATTTTCTGATGAAGCTGGTCGTCAACGCTACTTGCCTCACCCCGCACATGATGTATTAAAGAATATCTTCAGACCGATCCTTGAAGATATTATCGTCTTTGATTACACCGTTTAGTTTTATGAATATTCTGTCATCACTACCTAACGATTTAACCAACGAAGTCTTTGATACTCTGATTTGTAGGCATCAATTTCGCCTAGAACGTATTGTCTCTAAAGGTCAATGCTCCGAACCAGACTTTTGGTACGATCAGGATGAACATGAATGGGTTGTAGTATTAACGGGTCATGCAAAAATCCAATACCAGACTGGGGAAGAAATCGAGCTAAAAGCAGGTGATAACCTTAATATTCCGGCCCATACTAAACACAGAGTAACTTATACCACACCCAGTGTGGAAACTATTTGGTTGGCACTGTTTTATAAGGATTGAAGATGATTTCCTGTAGCGAATACGATTATATAGAAATAGCCTGTCTTTACCAAATTCCTATTCGCTTAGTCACTGAGTCCGCTCAAGTCTTTGAAGGAAAAGCTAAAACAACCAACTATGACGATCATCGCAGAGAGTGCATTGTCATCGAAACGCTATGTGGTGATATACAAATACCAACTGAAACTCTAGTGTCAATGACGGCCCTGATCAATAACCCTCACTTTAGAGAAATTGTCTTTCAGCAATTAAGCTAAAAACTACCCTTAAAAATAATATTACTACATTGGGTATTACTTCATATATTACTCACCAATTAACGATAACATACAATCTCCTGATGCTAATTAACGCTAGATTGTTAAAAACCTTTAAAAAGGGAAATAAATAATCCTAGATTTACCCTTTTCTTGACTCAAAAATTTTGAAAACATACCCACCTGTTAATAGCTAGGCTGTGTTGACCTTTCACAAACTAAACAAAAACCAAACAGAAAGGTCAGCACCCTCTCCCCCGCCAAATTTAAAGAAGCGATAATGAAAAGATTATTAGACTGCAGTGCCTCTGACTTTAACAATATGACCAAGTCGGACTTGATACATGCGATAAAAGCAAGTGAAGGTCGAGTGCTACTGAGTGAAACGATTTCTAAAGTACAACCTATGTTAATGGGCATAACCAATGCTGAATTGGCTGCTTCACAAGGAGCAGATTTACTCCTGCTCAATATGTTTGACGTCAACAACCCAGATGTAATAGGCCTACCAAAAGGGACTCATCCTAAAAGTGTTATTGCTACATTGAAACAGCTGACAGGACGCCCAGTTGGTGTCAACTTAGAAGCTGTCGATCCTGAATTTGCCCAGAAACATAATGAACTGTGGGCAATGTGCTCAGGAAGAGCAGCAACCGCCGATAATGTAAATACATTAATCAATATGGAATGCGATTTTATCGTTCTTACTGGTAATCCGAGTAATGGGGTCTCTAATCGAGCCATTACCGAATCACTCAAGCAGATTAGGGCACAGCTGAAGAACGATATATTGATCATTGCAGGAAAAATGCATGGAGCTGGCGTCATTTCAGAAGGTAGTAAAACACTCGTTACCAGCCTAGACATATCACAGTTTGCTAGCTGCGGTGCAGATGTAGTTTTATTGCCTGCACCAGGAACCGTACCAGGCATGTCTGAGTCTTATGTATCATCATTAATAGAGAAAGCCCACAGCCACAATGTCCTCGCTATGACAACGATAGGAACGTCTCAAGAAGGCGCTGACAGTGAAACCATTAGGCGCATTGCCTTGATGAGTAAAATGGCAGGAGCTGACTTACATCATATTGGCGACACAGGTTATACCGGAATCGCACTCCCAGAAAATATACGTAACTACAGTATCGCAATTCGAGGTGTGCGCCACACCTATTCTCGCATGGCTCGCTCGATATTACGATAAAATCTAATAATAGCGGAAACAAACATGTTGATTAATGTCCCCCTTTTCCCCGCATCAGAGAACTCTATTCCATCAACGACAACAAATCGTCAGAAAACAATATCTGATTCTCTTCGCCAAACAGCTCAAATTGAAAATGCGAAATGCCTTATCGTGGGTTATTCACCAACCGGAGGTGGACACACAGGTAGAACACTTAATATCGTTAAGATGGCATTAGAAAAAAACAAACTTCCCCATGGGAGCAGTGTCATTTTTCATGTTCCACCCGCTTGGCCTGACACCAACAAAGGTAAAAGTGCATTTGGAAAGCCACTATCAGACTTATGTCGATTACTGTCAGCAAACAAAGTCAATGTTATACTGACGCAATCTGATAAACCTATTTACGGCTACCTTACAAAGAGTGGCGGCTCAGATGATACTAACATTATGCGTCGTCTCGCATCATATCCTCAAAGAGAAGTTAGCAACAAAACGCTAGCAGATGCGAAGCTATTCCACCCAAATAATAGCGACGTATCCTATCAATCACTACCAACCATTACAGCAAAAAATATTTTCTCTTATATTGTAGGTGAAAAGTCTAAAAGATTGATAGCAGAAGAAAAAATCTACGTCTTAACTGACATGGCTCCAGATCTACAAAAAGCGGCGGGGAAGCACAATATTATGTCAACCCATAGAGTGGACCAGCAAAATCACGCCATTATGCTCCAGCCAAACGATCAACATGATCATAACCCTAAAAATGCATTACTTACTAAGGTTTTAGGAGGTACTGGAGAGCAAATATCTCACATTGGCCTTGGAGAAAAAAACACACTTCAGGATGTAGCTAAATCGTTAGCTAAGCTCAAAATCACTCAACAAAATAGCCTTGATGAAGCAAGGCAAGCAGTATACAAAGTCGCTCTAAATCATGCTCAAACACCTATCGAAATAACTAGCCCTATTGAATTCACAGGCGTAATTACTGCCGACAAATCGGTTAATCATACTCAAATCAAAAGAATGACCTATGTCTACGCACATAAAAAAAACGATATCATTATTCAATATATTATTGATGGTATAAACCACGGCAAGCCCGGGTTTAAAGATCATCTCTTTATGATCTGTGGGGCAAATGCGCTCCCAAAATACAATGCGCTTCACTTAAGCTACATCGCTGATGCTGATGGAATCACAACGGCTGGAGCCGGCACTACTGGCGAATCGGTGTATTTACATAATACCGGTAGTTCAACCTCCAACCTCTTAGTTTTACCAATTGAAGAACACAATGAGCAAGAAGCCAACGCTTTATATCTACAGAAGCATTCGATTATGGCTAAGTACATAACATCAGGGCTAAATAAAAATTTACCCAACACACTAGATAATTTTTTTAAACGCCCTTTAGCCACAAGTGCACGAAATATGCGTTCACTATTTTCAGCAGTCCAGAATGAAGAGACTTACGTAAAACAAGCTTGTGATACTTTATTTGGTGATGCTTCACCAAGTGAACAATCGCGTAAGTTTGCTCTTCGGGAGCAAGGTATGCGACGTAATCATCACCTGACTGTTCATCGAAGATTCTTTAAACTTGTTGGTCAGCTGGATGACAATATAGGAAGAGAAGTACCTCAAGGTATTAAGCTAACTACAAGCCATCAGGCGATTTCACAACAAGAAGCTCTGGATAAACTAATGGACACAACATCACTCGCGCTTTTTTTAGAAACGGATCAGAATACAGCTCAGTCACTACCTATGTTAGAAAAAATACGGGCTATTTTTCAAAAAAATATAAATGCTGAAGAAAGAGCTAAAGTAACTGAAAAATTGTATCAATCACCCTATACAGGATTTTAGTCCTTAATAAAAAAGCCCGCTATATTTTCACTAGCGGGCTGTTAAATTAATATGCTAATTGAGCTTAAGTAACTATTAGTGTTACTTCGGGCTGTATGGTAGAGATGAATGATGTAGATTTATTCTCACATTTCCTGCATCGTCTTTGATATAACCAAAGGTATATTCTACTTTCACTTCTTGGCCATCAGTTCTAGTGAAGAAATAATTTCCCATCGCCATCGCCATATCTGAATTCTTGTCAGTAATAACGCCTTCATTTTCCCAACGAACATTGGTATATGGAGCTAAAGCAAAACCGTTATCTTCAGCAATTTCTCCACCAACAAAGTAAGAAAGCGCTTCTGATTTTGAATGCCTAAATTGATCTTCTACCGCCAATGTAGGCTTGAAAAGCACTGTGCCTAAGTCATAAGCATAAAACTTATTAATGTGTTTAGTCGCAGCACTGCGAGCATCTTTTGCTTTACCAATTGCAATGATGCCTTCACCCCAACCCTTTTGGGCTGCTTCCACTTCTTCAGGAGTAATTGGCGAAGCATAAACATTAAGTGCTAAAAGTGATGCAATTAGAGATGAAGCAATATAGGTTTTTCTCATAGATAGTTTCCTCGTCAGCAAGATAGCGTATACCTTTCTAACTTACTCGAAATGATTTGTCTATCAATTTTCTAACTATTATGAATAACAAACGGTAAAAAACATTCTTGGTGATAATATTTGATCCACTTCTTTATGTCTGCTAGCGTAACTAAAAGCCAAGCATATAATTGCGCACAAGCTATTGAATATTAATGGCATTACAAGAAGTAATACCTTATTGCCACTTTGAACGTATTTTTAAGGAGCTTTATGCGTTTCTCCCTCATTACATTGGCTGTATCAGCGACATTGATCTCTGGCTGCAGCAACCAAGGAATTCAAACCGTGACTCAACCTTCTCAAGTCGAGCTAACTGCTCAACAAACTCAAGCGCCTGTGGCGAAGAAAGTTCCCCATGTTCTAGAAAGCCATGGTGAAACTCGTATCGATAACTATTATTGGATGCGTGATGATAAACGGAAAGACACAAAAATTTTGCAGCACCTTGAACAAGAGAATCAATATGCTGATACTGTTTTAAAACACACGGAAAGATTACAAGAGCAGCTTTTTGAGGAGATAAAAGGTCGCATTGCTAAAGACGACAATTCGGTGCCAGTTAAAGAAGGTAACTACTTTTATTCTAGTCAGGTGTTGGGGGATAATGAGTACGCAATATATCGACGTGCCAAAGACTTTGCAGGCACAAACTCCGAGCTATTAATAGATGCTAACGAACTAGCAAAAGAGCACGAATTTTTTAATATCGGGGGACTTTACGTTAGCCCAAATGAGTCACTTTTGGCCTATGGAGAAGATACTTTAAGTCGGCGAGTCTATACCATTCGTGTCAAAGATTTAGACACCGGTACCTACTTAGCTGATAAAGTGGAAGGAGCTGAGAGTGATATTGCTTGGCAAAACGACAATAAAGCGTTTTATTACATCAAGAAAGATCCACAAACTCTGCTAGGTTTTCAAGTCTATCACCACATTCTAGGCACACCACAAAGTAGCGACACCTTAATTTACGAAGAATTAGACGATGCTTATTATACCTCCCTCGGTAAGAGTAAAGACGGGGAGCAAGTCTATATTTTCCACTCAAGTACAGAAACCAGTAGCGTGTCGGTTATTGACGCTAATAATCCACAGCCTAACGCCAAAGCCTTCTACCCACGAGAAGAAGGAGTCGAATATAGCATAGCTAAACTTAATGATTGGTACTACATCTACACCAACTACCAGGCAGTGAACTTTCGTCTGATGAAAGTAGAGCAAAATAACATCCATGACCGTAGCAAATGGCAAGATGTTATCGCTGCCGACAACGACACCTTACTCGTTGATTTTACCTTATTTGAAGATCACTTAGTCTACGAACAGCGTAAAGGCGGCCTATCAACAGTCACAATCCGTCAACTATCAACAGATAAAGAGTTCCCATTAGAGTTCAACGATAGTGCTTTTTCTGCCTACTTTACCGGTAACTATGAGCTTGATAACTCAATGGTACGAGTTTATTACAGTAGCTTAACCACCCCCGGTACCTACTATGATTTTGATCTTGTAACGGGTAAGCCCGAAGTTATGAAGCAGACACCTGTACTAGGTGATTTCGATGCCAACAATTATCAATCAGAACGCATTATGGTCTCTGCTAGAGATGGCAAACAGATACCTGTGTCTTTGGTATACCGTAAGGACAAGTTCAAAAAAGATGGCACAAATCCGATATACCAATATGGCTATGGATCATATGGGCATACCATTAACCCGTCATTTAGCTCAGCGCGTCTTAGCTTATTAGATCGTGGCTTTGTGTATGCAATCGCGCATATCAGAGGCTCAGAAATGCTAGGAAGACCATGGTATGAAGACGGTAAAAAACTTACTAAGCAAAATACCTTTAATGACTTTATAGATGTAACGAAATCGCTCACCGATTCGGGTTACGGTTCAAAAGATAAGGTATTTTCTGTAGGAGGCTCAGCAGGAGGCCTGCTGATGGGTGCCGTGATAAATCAAGCGCCTGAACTATACCGAGGTGTCGCTGCTCATGTTCCATTTGTTGACGTAGTTACGACTATGCTTGACGAATCTATTCCCCTAACGACTAACGAGTATGATGAATGGGGTAACCCTGGAGAAAAGACTTACTATGAGTATATGTTGAGCTATTCGCCCTATGACAACATCAGTGCTCAAACCTATCCAAATATGTTAGTAACAACGGGATTACACGACTCTCAAGTTCAGTATTTTGAACCCATGAAGTGGGTGGCAAAGCTGCGGGAAATAAAGACGGGTAATAATGCATTACTATTTAAAACGGACATGGAAGCAGGTCACGGCGGCGCGTCTGGTCGCTTTAAGCGCTTAAAAGAAGACGCCCTTGAATATGCATTTTTCCTCGACTTATTAAATGAACAATGATTCTTCAAGTAACAAAGCCCGCTTACTGCGGGCTTTGTTACATAAACAACATTCCTGATTAACAAGCTTTACTGTCTGTACCCAACTCTAATATTACCTTTAGAATCAAACCACAAAGCTTCTTTGCGTCGGCGAGCAATCAAGATCGGGCCATCATCATAAAACAGAAAATTTTTCCAATAACGCTTAAAGATGGACCACTTGGTTTCAACAATATTATACTTTTCATAACAAAAATAGACTGTAACATCATCCTGCCAACTGAGAAATTCATCTACCCCAGGAGGTAGAGCCTCATCATCTGACTCCCAAGATACCATCCAATCTAAACTCTCCTCCCAATTGGACGTTTTCATCGGCCAGTCAGTCGAACTTAAACGATCAGCATCAGGGCTATGAGTACTAATATTTTCTTTCCAAAACTGAGAAGAACGGGCCTGAGTCATGGGTTTTATTAACTCTAGATCATGCTCTGCAACAGGCATAGAGTGATGAGTAAAAATCCATTTTCTTTGGTATTCGTCCAAAGTGAGATACGACATTCATTTTCCTCATTAGGCTTTAAGCCATCCTTGATGGCTGACATCTTCAATCATTTTTTTGGCTTGATCCCACAGTACTTGAGAGCCATCTTCAATTTTTCGGTTGACAGCCAGCGCTTGATCACAAGTCACCCCATGCTCTAACCAGCCTTGTCCACCATTGTGATAGTTCAACAGCATAGGAATAAGCCTATCGAGCGCTTTGGCAAACTTAGCATCGGCTGAATCTGCACCCTCAAATTCACACCAGAGGCTGAATAGTTCCTCTTGCTGATCACAAGGCAACATGGAAAATAGTCGCTTAGCAGCTGACAACTCCTTGTCTTTTTGAGATTCGATAGCTTGGGTATCGTAGGCAAAAGTGTCACCTGCATCTATTTCAACGATATCGTGCAGCAATAGCATTTTTACCACTCGAGTAATATCTATCGACTCATTGGCATGTTCTTCGAGCAAAATAGCCATAATGGCTACATGCCAACTATGTTCAGCACTATTTTCCAGCCGATTATCGGCACTTTTCACTCTAGCTCTTCGTAAAACCGACTTAAGTTGATCTAACTCCATGAGCAAGGACAACTGTTTTTCTATGCGACTCATCAAGCCTTCCAGTTTTCATTGACTAATGAACTCAAAATATGGTCTTCCCACACATCATCAATAAGCAAGTAGTCTGTTGCGATTCCTTCTTTTTTAAATCCAAGGCGCATCAAGGTTGCTTCACTACGATGATTACGTGGAAGATAGGCCGCCATTATTCGATGCACATTTTGTATATTAAACATATATTTAATTGCCAATCTCATCGCTCTAGTCATAGCCCCTTTACCCTGGACATTCTCTGCCAAAGAGTACCCTAGGTTACAAGCATGAAATGGGAAACGTGATACATTGCTAAAAGATACCGTTCCCATCATATTTCCTGAGTCACTATCTAAAATAATCAAATAGTATCCCAGTCCCATTCGGTGAAGCTCGTGAAGCTTAATCAGTCTTTGAGTCCAACCAGCCTCTGAGTAAAAAGCTTCTTCTCTGCGGGGCTCCCAAGGCTTAAGAAAATCTTTGTTAGCAACAAAGTAGTCAGAAATCAATTTACCATCGGTCGGCTCAGCAGTTCGTAAGATGATGTTCTCATCTTGTTCATAAACATTTTTCGACGTACTTACTCGTTCCATTAGTTCTTTCTTATTCCGTATTCACGTAACTTATTTGCAACTGAGGTATGAGAGACATTCAGTCTTTTCGCAAGCTTACGACTTGAAGGGAAAGACTGATACAAACGCTCTAAAACCTGGGACTCATAATCCTTCATAATTTCATCTAGCGACCCATCTAAATTAATTGCTGGGCCACTCGCTGTAGCGCTTTCTAATTGAGGAAGGTGGAATAAATCTACCGTTATTGTCGCTGAATCTAATTCTGTTAGCGCTCTAAGAACCATATTCTCTAGCTGACGCATGTTACCAGGCCATTGGTAATTAATGAGTTGATCAACTAGATCTTCACTAAGTTCGGGCTTTTTAACTCCCAATTGCTTGACATATTTAGACACAAATAAGTCCAGTAATGGCGCAATATCATTGGGTCGTTCACGTAACGAAGGAATGTTTAATGTCAGAACATTTAAGCGGTAGAATAAATCTTCACGAAATGACCTAGACTCAGCCAATTCACCTAAGTTATGTCGAGTAGAAGCAATCACACGCACATCTACATGAATCTCTTGCTCCGCACCGACTCTTCGAAAAGTACCATCTTGAAGTAATCTGAGCAGTTTGATTTGTAAATGTGGGCTCATCTCGCCGATTTCATCGAGAAATACTGTACCACCATCCGCTTGCTCAAATATTCCCTTGTGTCCTTGCTCATGATTAAACGAGCCAGGTGCATGACCAAATAATTCTGTCTCCGCGACATCATCTGGCATAGAAGCACAGCTCAAAACCAAAAATGGCGCCGCTGCTCTGTGTGATCGGTTATGGCAAGCCCTCGCAAGCATTTCTTTGCCAGTTCCAGTCTCTCCTTGAACCAACAACGGCTGATCTAACACACAAAGCTTTTTAGCCTGTCCCATCAATGCCTTATGTCGGTTTGAGACACCTACAAAATGTTCAAAGCCAAGATTGTTATGGGCGGGAAGAGAATCAACTAAGATTGGTTTTTCTTGGCTCGGGCGAATAATCATCACTGTACTTGCCAAAATTGATTCGTTGGATTCTGCAATAATATATACTGGCATCACTTCCATCGAATAATCTAACCCACCAATCACTACATCCTCACGATGACGCGTTACTTTACCATCTGTCCAACTCGAAAAATTGAAGTTTGGTAACAAACTAGTAATCGGATGCCCGATCATGTCTTCTTGTTCACTATTGAACAAACTCAAGGCTGCATGGTTGGCCATATCAACATGACCTTTCATATCAATCGCAAGTACCGGTTCTGGTAAGCTATTAAGCAGCGAAATAAGCTCGGTATTATGCCTCTCCATCGGCATAAACTGAATTTTACGCACATCCTTCACACCAGTGATACGTCGTATCTCGGCCATTAACTCACTGAAAGTATCAAAGTCAATATCTGGACAATTAAGATAGATAATACCCGTGGTATCAATTTCGATGCCTCGTAAATCAATATTCCTAGAAGCCAGAATATCCAGTAGCTCACGTGTAAGCCCGAGTCTGTCTTCACATATTACTTCTAATCTCACTGAGGAAATCCCTAGTCTGAGGTGTCAGGAAAAGTTGACAGTAGTTTCCCCCAAGCGAAAATCCTCGTCAAGTAAAGCAACATTACCAGCTTCACAATAGCGCTATTTGATTGTTAAAGCGGCGATCTTTTCTACGATACGCTTACGAATGGCGCCAAGTTTGACTTGCCTTTCAGAATGCCAAGTAGTCGGCCGAAGTAAAGCCATAGCTTTTAGTCCAAGTCTTGCAGTGAGTATACCAACGCCCAAGCCTTGCCCTGCTCTAGCAGATATTTTCCCAGCAAGATCCATTGACAACAGATCCACACTTGCATCGATTGCAAGCTCACTTACTCCTACTAATGCCATATTAATTAGAATTGACTTAAACAGTTTCAGTCTAGATAAATATCCAAGCTCAACACCATAGATTTCTGCCAAGCTATCAATCATTTTGAAGCTTCGCCAAGCAACCAATAGCATGTCGGCAACTGCAAGAGGGCTTATCGCTACCAGTGCCGCAGATTCTGTAGAATATTGAGTCACTATTTTAGTCGCTTCTTTATCTTGTTCGCCAACAACGATAGCATCATACATTTCAATGATTTCACTATCACTGTGCGATTCATTTAGCGCTTGTTGCCAACGTACATAACTTGGTGATGTAGGCGCAACCCTTGCCCGCTTAGCTAACGACTGGCAAAAAACTTTGCCCTCCCCGACACTATTGTTTGTGATTAAACATTCAGCTTTATCTTGTGTGCTAAGTTGTTGACGTAACCTTTTAAGTAACCATAACTCTTTACCAATCGCAATAACGCCCAACGAAGCAAGTATCGCAACAAATCCAGCCCATCCAACAGATAACCAATCGTCCATTTGAATCGAGGTATATAGACTATCTATCGATTGCCAAGCGATTAAAACGGTGAAAACACTTAACAAGCCGCCGGCAAGAAAACGTTTTCTTTTAGGAGGTTGAATTATCCTTTCGAGATTTTTTTCAATATCGACATTTGCTTCATCAACTTGCTCTTTTGCCGTGATAAATGTGTCTTTATCATCAAACTGCCGTTGTATTGTCAGTTCACTAGTATGCATTCTTGGTTTATCTTCTAACGTTTGCGTATAAATTTTCTGCGCTTTTAATTGGTTATCCTTAGAGTCATTCATTTGAGTTTATCTCCAATTAAATACTCTATTGCTTTATCCATGCGTATATGAGGTAAAGGCTCATCTTCAGATTTCGGCAAAGGTCGAAAAGAATAAAAGTTAAACTCATGATTTATCCAAAAGTCCGGCTGTGGTAGCTTTTTGGGTAATTCTCCTGGGAATATAGTGAATGTTTCTCCCTGTGTGGTTATTCCCTGAATAGCCGAAATAGTATCACTAGCTTGATTAATAAAACCGCTTTGTGTTGCTTGAATTGAAGCAATACTCATACAACTCATTTCAATATTGTCATAAGCTGCAGTTTGCCAAGCTGGATGTACCATCTGTTGGAGTAAAGATACTAAATTAGGATGCTGATCAGGGGTAACGTGATCGGCCTTAGTTGCAGCAAAAAGTATCTTGTCAATTCGAGGAGCAAATAACCTTTTGAGTATGTTACTCCTTCCATATCGAAAGCTATGCATAATTTGTTCGATGGCATGCCGCATATCGAAAAACGATTCACTGCCTGAATTAAGAGGTTGTAAACAATCAACTAATACAATTTGGCGGTCAAAGGTAGAAAAGTGGTGTTTGTAAAAAGCTTTCACTACTTTCTGCTGGTATTCTTGATAACGAGCAATCAACATCGCCAAGTTTGAGCCCTTAGGTATTTTTGCCTCTTGGTCATATTGGCAAGGAAAAAACTGCAAAACTGGTGCCCCTTCCAGCTCTCCCGGTAAAACAAAGCGACCAGGCTGTACCCAATGCAAACCTGAATTTTTACATTCATGGAGGTATTGAGTATACGCTTTTGCTGTAGCCTCAAGTGATTTTTCGTCGACTTGAGAAGCTAAAGGCAACTGATTCAGTCTATCAAGCCAATCTTGCGCCAGTTCACCACGTTGACCTTTTAGTGCTGCAAATTGAGTTTGTGACCACTGATGGAAATCCATGTTCAATAAAGGTAAGTCCAATAACCACTCACCAGGATAATCAACAATATCAAGATGCAGTACTGAAGAGTTGCCAAATAACTTCTTGATTTTCTTGGTCGGCTTGTATTTCAGTGCAAGACGAATCTCACTCACGTCACGCGTCGGCTCAGGCCATGTAGGAGGTACTGAGAATACCTGGCTCATTGCTTCATCATATCCAAAACGTGGCACCATCATATCCATCTGAGGCTCTCGCTTGGCACCAACTAAGCGACGCTCTCTCGCTGAAGTAAGTAAAGGTAAATTATCATGGGTCGATGTATGAAGTAGCTGATTAACTAGTGAGCTAATAAACGCAGTTTTTCCTGCGCGGGACAAACCTGTAACAGCAACGCGAACATGTGAATCAACACTGCGGCTAATCAATTCATTCAATTCTCGAGGAAAACTCTTCATTGAGGGTCTCTTCATTTAAACTCTCACTTATTCTAGCTACAATAACCTTAATCAAAGATGAATAACTCCTAATGTGAATAGAAGTGTCGAAGCTATTTTTGGGGTGACTATAATAAATGGCTTTAGCTCGTTTTTAATCATCCTCGATAAGTTTATAGATCACGAACAAGGCAAGTTCTAAAAGAACAAACAGAACTAAAGTTAAGCGCACGTATTTTTGATCAAATACACTCACACCATAAAAAATCATGTCATAGCCAACAAAAAACCCTATAAAAACAGCAATAATAGTTTGCAAAGTCCGAATAAATCGCGGCATAAATACTCCTGAAATCATATACCTTCAAATTAAAAAAGGTGCAGCTAAGCTACACCCTATAACCTTTGTATACCTATATTATTGACAGTGCGTACAAAGACAAGCCTTATTACGATTCCATTTCCTGAATCTTAACCTTCCAAGTGTCTGGACCAATTTGATGAACATTCGTACCATTAGAATCCACAGCAACAGTCACTGGCATGTCTTCGACTTCAAACTCATAAATCGCTTCCATACCCAGATCTTCAAATGCGACCACTTTGGCTTTTTTAACCGCTTTAGCAACCAGATAAGCAGCGCCACCAACTGCCATCAAATACACAGCTTTGTGCTTTTTAATTGACTCAACGGTAGCAGGTCCACGCTCAGCTTTACCAATCATACCCATGATGCCTACCTCTTCAAGCATCATATCGGTAAATTTATCCATACGAGTAGAAGTTGTTGGGCCCGCTGGGCCAACCGCTTCGTCTCCTACTGCATCGACAGGACCAACGTAATAGATAAACTTACCCTTAAGATCAATGCCTTTAGGTAAACCTTCACCGCTTGCGATCATTCCTTGGATACGTTTATGGGCTGCATCGCGGCCCGTCAAAATCTTACCCGATAGTAGGACCGTTTCACCTGTTTTCCATTGCTCAACATCTGCTTTGGTGACTGTGTCTAAATTAACACGACGTGTATTTGTACCGGCTTCCCAAGTGATTTTTGGCCAATCTTCCAATTTAGGGGGTATTAGCTCTGCAGGACCTGTTCCATCAAGTGTGAAATGTACATGGCGAGTCGCTGCACAATTAGGGATAAGGCAAACTGGTTTTGAGGCTGCATGAGTTGGAGCTGTGTTGATTTTAACGTCAACTACTGTCGTCAAACCACCCAAGCCTTGAGCACCGATACCAAGCTTGTTGACTCGATTAAAGATATCAAGACGAAGCTCTTCTTCTGCATTTTGCGGTCCACGATCGATAAGTTCTTGGATATCGATATGTCCCATCAAGGACTCTTTAGCTAAAACTGCCGCTTTTTCGGCAGTACCACCAATACCTATACCCAACATGCCAGGTGGGCACCAACCAGCGCCCATGGTTGGCAGGGTTTTCTCAACCCATTCAGCAATATCATCAGATGGGTTAAGCATAACCATCTTAGTCTTGTTCTCAGAGCCTCCACCTTTTGCCGCAATCTGTATTTCGACTTCATTGCCCGGAACCATAGAAATATGAACCACTGCTGGGGTGTTATCTTTGGTGTTGATTCGTTTTCCAGCAGGATCGAGCAAAATAGATGCTCTCAGTGGGTTATCAGGATTAGTGTATGCTTGTCGAACACCTTCATCGACCATCTGTTGTACCGTCATATCTGTACTATCCCATTTGACGCCCATCCCGATATTGACAAAACAGGTCACAATACCCGTATCTTGGCAAATTGGCCGGTGGCCTTCTGCAGACATGCGAGAGTTAATTAGGATCTGAGCAATGGCATCTTTGGCCGCTTGACTCTCCTCTTTGTGGTAGGCTTTTTCAAGGGCTTGAACAAAGTCTAGAGGGTGATAGTAAGAAATATATTGAAGTGCATCAGCCACACTGCTGATCACATCTTGCTTGCGAATTACCGTCATTGCATGCCTCGTTATAGTTATGCTGCCTTTTATACCGCTTTGTATAGCTAAGCTTATACTCTTGCGTATAATCACAAGTTTAGATGAGCTGAGACTATCTTGTTATTATAAACGTCATTGTAGCGGCGATAGGTCTCAATATGATACTCTTGCTTCACTTCTCTTGCTATGTAGTCAACCATCTCTTTGTCACAAAAAAAACAAATGAATCAAAAGACGTCAAATTGCTTAGAAATCAAGCCTATTAACTATCACCCAGAGTTATCAATACAGCTTTTTAGTAAGATCGCATCCAAGCCTTGGGCTATGCTGCTGCGCTCAGCGTCACAAGCACACATTGACAGCCGTTTCGATATATTGGTCGCCGCTCCTCTGATCAAATTGATAACGTCTGGCCAAACAACACAAGTTATCACCCCCGATGGGCAAATCGAGTCATCTGAAGATCCTTTTCATCTGCTAGAAAAACTGCAAGAGAAATGGTTACCAAAGCTAGACTACCAAGGCGAACTCCCCTTTATTGGTGGTGCACTAGGCTATTTTTCCTATGATTTAGGGAGAAGAGTTGAATTATTACCAAAAATAGCACAGCAGGATTTAGCCACACCGGATATGGCGGTTGGGCTTTACCAATGGGCCATTGTTGTCGATCATCATAAGAAAACAGCATATGTCGTCGGAAAAGATACTAGCACTCATTATGACTGGTTGATGAACCAAACTTCAGAACCTACCCTCAATTTTGCTTTGGCAACCGAATGGCAGTCCAACATGACCAAACAGGAATATGTTGATCGCTTTTCTAAAGTTAAAGACTATTTGAATGCTGGGGACTGCTATCAGATCAACCTTGCTCAGAGATTTAAAGCGCAATTCGTTGGCTGCGAATGGCAAGCATACAAAAAGCTTGATGAGTTCAATCAAGGTCCATTCTCAGCCTTTATTAGAACTGACAATAGCGTAATTCTAAGTGTGTCACCTGAACGATTTTTACAAGTCAACAACCGCCACATAGAAGCTAAGCCAATAAAGGGAACACGACCAAGACACACATGCATTGATATCGACTCAGCACATGCACATGAGCTAGCTAATGCGGAAAAAGATCATGCCGAAAACCTCATGATTGTAGACCTTCTACGAAACGATATCGGTCGAGTTGCCAAACCCGGAACCGTTCATGTTCCTAAGCTTTTTGATATTGAGAGCTTTCCCGCTGTCCATCACCTAGTGAGCACGATTCGCGCAGAGTTGGATGAACGCTATTCACCGACAGATTTGCTTCGTGCAAGCTTTCCTGGTGGATCAATTACAGGGGCTCCCAAGATTAGAGCTATGGAAATCATTGAGGAGCTAGAGCCGCATCGTCGAAGTGCCTATTGTGGCAGCATTGGCTACATCAGCAGACATGGTGTTATGGATACGAGTATCACAATACGAACACTCATTGCAGAAGCTAATCACCTTTATGTATGGGCAGGGGGGGGACTCGTTGCCGATAGCAAAAGCTGCGCTGAATACCAAGAAACGCTCGATAAACTTTGTCGTATTTTACCTGTATTGGAAGAAAATTAGGGTTGGTTGTGAGTTTAAGCCCATTTTTCAATCACTAACTTTAGCTCTTTAGCGGTATATGGCTTACTCAATATGTCATCCATACCGCTCTGGATACACTTTTCACGCTCTTCAAGAGTCGTACCGGCAGTCAGCGCGACAATTGGCTTACTGTATTTTTGTCCACGCAAGTATTCTGTCGCTTCAAATCCATCCATTTCAGGCATTCTACAATCCATAAAAATAATATCGTAATCTCGCTCTGATACTAATTTTATCGCCTCTAAACCATTAGAAGCAATGTCTGGAACAATCGAAATTTTACGCATCATTTGGTTGAATATTACTTGGTTCATTCGAATATCATCTACGACCAGAATCGAAAGCGTATCCAACTGTCTTGCGGATCCTCTGGCATGGTACTCTGGTTTCATTTCTAGATCGGCTGCACCTTTAAGAGGAATCATAATATCAAACTGGGTTCCTACACCAAGGTGGCTGGTAAAGCTAATGTCCCCACCCATTAAAGCGATTAAGTTTTTGCAAATTGCCAAACCTAATCCTGTTCCTTCAAACTTACGCTTTGCAGTTAAATCAGCTTGTACAAAAGGATCGAACAGAAGCGCTTGAGCTTCCTCTGGAATGCCTAGTCCAGTATCTTTAACCTGCACAGCAAGTTTGTCATCTTTCCACTTGATATCAATGTTAACACTGCCCTCTATGGTAAATTTAATAGCATTACCAATCACATTGATTAAAACCTGACATATACGTTCGAAGTCACCAATTAAATATGCTGGCACAGTTGTAGGGCAATCAACTATAAATCCAATTCCCTTATCAAGCGCCCTATTCGTAAATACACTTTCTAACATTCCTATCAGATCTGCTTTAGCAAACTGAGAGGGGATAAGCTCCATCATTCCTGCATTCATCTTACTGAAATCAAGAATATCGTTGATGATATGACGCAGCAATTCTCCCGAATGAGAAAGATTGGTAAGAAAAGTACGCTGCTCTTCATCCAAAGTCGTATCTGAAAGCAGTTCAGCACTACCTAAAAGACCATTAAGTGGTGTTCTTAGTTCATGGTTTATCATAGCAACAAATTCTTTAGTTGCTCTTTCAGACTCCTCTGCTCGTGTCCTTGCCTGTTGATTACTGGTCAATATAATTTGCCTGTTAATGGCACTGCACAAAATGTCGGCAATTAGACGTATTTGACTAACAATAAAATCAGCTTCAATATCTTTATCAACAACTAAAACCGATATTTCACCAACTACTTCGTGTTCAACTTCTAATGGAATAGAAAGTTGATCCTCCTTCCATTCAGCAAAGGGCTTAATTGACTCAACGTTTTCGGTTTGACTACAGCCGAATTGACTAGCTTTTACAGTCGATACTGTGTCTAAAGTAAGGAAAACTCCTGAACTACACAATGCTGACGATGTATCCAAACGCTCTAGCAAACTAGCCAACAATCCATCGTCTAATGTTCGGCTTAGAAATGCCCGACCAAAGTAAAGAAGTGTTTCATTGATCTGTTCTTCAAACTGAAGTTTATGCAAATCAATGTGTGTTTGTCGTTGAAGTTCTCCCAGAACAAGATGTAGCTGCTGATTAGCCTCATATAGCTCAAGACTTTTTTGTTCTAACAGCAGCTCAGCTTGCTTTCGCGAGGCAATTTCTCTGATAAGTTTTCGTTCAATAGCACCTTGGCTACTCATCTATTTTCCCTAAAACTGCGACTTTAAATCTCACATCATTACCACTTTTATCATTGTTATGTAATACGATATCGACAACTTCACCAAAATGTTTCGCGCAGCCTTCAATCAGTCCAAGACAAACATGAGACATACAACGAGCACTTTTGTAATCAAAAACCATTTCTGTTTCGCTTTCAGAAATAAATTCAAATCGCGGCGGTTTAGCTTCTTGGTAAAGCTTTTTCACCTCAACATGAATATAGTCCTCAACTAAACGAATAAATTGGAGTGAATTTTTACAACTTTGTAAACTGCTTCTTTCCGGTAAGGATTGATAAAGATTCTCAAACACAGATTGACCAAACACTCGCTGCAATTCTTCTGCATCTATACCCGTTTGCTTACTGAGTTGTACAATTAAGCGTACCAAATCTTTATGATCATAGCTGCCAACTGCTGTGTAGACGCCTTCATCACCAGCATCAGAAAGTAGTTGATCAAGAGCATCTAAGCCAAATTTCTCCTCGACCAAATCCATAAACTCTGTGAAGATAATACCTTTCATAGAATGAGCTATCCTTAGTAATATGGAGGTCTATCAAGCATGTATCATAAAGTTAAGTTTTTCAAATAAGGAGAGCGAGCTAAAGTGTTGTCAGAGCTCAATAAAAATCAGATCATTCAGAAGTTTCAGTTACAGCAAACTGTTAGCTATCATCAAGAAACCTTGAGACGTGTTGCTCACGTCCCACGCAATTCATTACGCAAGGCTTCAGTATTAATTGGGTTTGTAGAACGCGGAGCTGGCCTAAACATTATATTTACTAAACGAGCACAACACCTTAAACACCACCCTGGGCAGATAAGCTTTCCAGGAGGAAAATATGAAACCAGTGATACTTCCCTTGCCGATACTGCCCTGCGAGAAACTTACGAAGAGATAGGAATACCAGTAAATGAAATCACTATTTTCGGCCAAATGCCGGAACTAATCACCATCAGCCATTTTACTGTCACTCCATTCCTTGCCTTCGTTTCACCAAACTATCAGACTAATATCGATATAAATGAAGTCGATGAAGTATTCGAAGTTCCTGTATCTATTGTGTTAGATAGACAGCATCTTCACAGTGAACGCTTCCATGTACAAAATCACTCTCACCGAATATTTGGCCTATCTTACGAGAAGCATTTTATTTGGGGAATGACAGCTCAAATTATCCACGCTATGCAAAAACATATAATGCATACATAGCTAACATTTAGCGTTTTCTTTAGCTAGTCAAAATTCGTATCAACCAGTGAATTATTTGCTGCCATACCAGCTAACATCAGAAGTCATTAGTTTTTCTTATTCAATTCATTAGCAAAAATCATAATAAATACATAAATTTCGTGAACAGATTCTTGTTTTTAACATATGATATTATCACTCGTATCAATTCATGATTTAGATCTATTTTTTGTGCAATATTTTGTGCAAAATTGCACGCAACTTATTTCCTGTTCCCAAAATGAGTATTATAAAATGAATCCTACAAATTCTGCGGCTTCTGCCGTACAATCGTCTAGTAAGTTTACTTACAAAGACTTCACATGGTGCCTATCACTGTTTGGTACTGCTGTTGGAGCTGGTGTGCTTTTTTTACCAATAAAAGCTGGAGCCGGTGGCTTTTGGCCATTAGTTATCCTTGCACTCATTGCAGCTCCAATGACTTGGTTTGCTCATAAATCGCTGGCACGCTTTGTACTTTCTGCTAAAAACCCCGATGCAGATATCACTGACACTGTAGAAGAGCATTTTGGTAAAACTGGCGCAAACCTTATCACTTTCGCCTACTTTTTCGCCATATATCCCATCGTTCTCATCTATGGTGTCGGTATTACCAATACGGTAGATTCATTTCTAGTTAATCAAATTGGCATGGAGTCTATACCCAGATGGCTACTTTCTGGCGCACTTATTACTTCAATGACAGCTGGTGTAGTATTTGGTAAAGAATTGATGCTAAGAGCAACATCAGCGATGGTTTATCCTCTGGTTTTCATTCTACTCGCCCTATCCTTCTATCTCATTCCAGATTGGAACAGCTCTATGATTGAAATTGCACCTGATTGGTCTGCTATGCCTGTCGTTGTATGGCTAGCAATTCCAATTATTGTATTCTCATTTAATCACAGCCCAATCATTTCTCAGTTTGCTAAAGAGCAGCGATTACGACATGGTGATGACGCGGTAAGAAAAACAGACACCATAACTGGTGGCGCAGCAATGATGCTAATGGGTTTCGTCATGTTTTTCGTATTCTCTGTTGTATTGTCACTTTCACCAGAACAGTTGGCTATGGCAAAAGAACAAAACATATCGGTATTGTCATATCTTGCGAACGCACATGAGTCACCACTTATTTCATACTTAGGCCCGCTAGTTGCGTTTGCAGCGATCACATCAAGCTACTTCGGTCATTTTCTTGGCGCACATGAAGGCCTTGTCGGTCTAATCAAGTCCCGTTCAAAAGCACCAAGAAGCCTTGTAGAAAAAAGCTCTTTACTCTTTATCGTCATTACAACTTGGATCGTCGCTATCGTTAACCCAAGTATCCTTGACATGATTGAGACCATAGGAGCACCTATGATCGCAGCTATTTTGTTTCTATTGCCTGTTATTGCTATGCAAACTGTACCAGCAATGAAAAGATACAAAACTTCTGTGTCAGTACAGATTTTCACAGCTATATGTGGCTTTGCAGCCATTACTTCGGTAATCTACGGCGCGTTTTAACCACTTCACTTTATAAGTGGTTGAGTAAAAAATATAATGATAATAATAAACCTCCCATTCTATCTGGGAGGTTTTGTTTTGAGGAAATCGATATGATTAGTGTTTTCGACATCTATAAAATCGGTGTTGGTCCTTCCAGTTCACACACTGTTGGCCCAATGAAAGCGGGTAAAGAGTTTATTGATGATTTACGCTCAATGGGAAAATTGCGCGACATTACTAAAGTCACCGTTGACGTTTATGGTTCGCTATCACTGACAGGGAAAGGTCACCATACTGATATCGCCATTATCATGGGTCTTGCTGGTAATACTCCCGAAAAAGTCGATATTGATTCTATTCCTAGCTTCATTTCAAGGGTCGAGGAGACAGAACGCCTTCCTGTAGGTATGCATTGTCACACTGTTTCATTTCCTAAAGATGGGGGAATGACCTTCCATAAAACCAATCTTGAGCTGCATGAAAATGGTATGCAAATCCATGCTTGGGTGGAAGATGAAAAAATCTACTCTAAAACCTACTACTCTATCGGTGGCGGCTTTATTGTTGATGAAGAAAGCTTTGGTAAAGAAAATCAGAATGCCATTAAGGCTCCTTTCGAATTTACTACCGCCGAAGAATTGGTCAATCAATGTAAAGAAAGTGGGCTTTCAATCAGCACCTTAGTGATGAAAAACCAAGCAGTATTACACTCAGAAGAAGAAACCCGTACCTACTTTGCCAACATATGGAAAACGATGCGTGAATGTATGGAACGTGGTATGAATACTGAAGGTATTCTTCCGGGCCCATTACGAGTTCCTCGCCGCGCAGCAGCCCTTCGTCAACTGCTGCTTACTTCTGAAAAAACCACTAATGACCCAATGTCAGTCGTAGACTGGGTCAATATGTTTGCCTTTGCTGTTAACGAAGAAAATGCAGCAGGTGGTCGTGTCGTCACAGCCCCAACCAATGGTGCATGTGGTATTATTCCATCAGTACTCGCCTACTACGATAAATTCATTCAGACCGTCACTGAAAAAGATTACCTTCGTTACTTTGCTGCTTCCGGTGCTATTGGTGGGCTTTACAAGCGGAATGCTTCAATATCGGGTGCTGAGGTAGGCTGTCAAGGTGAAGTCGGCGTTGCATGCTCTATGGCAGCAGCAGGCTTAGCTGAACTTATGGGTGCTAGCCCAGAACAAGTGTGTATGGCAGCAGAAATCGCAATGGAGCACAATTTAGGCTTAACGTGTGATCCAGTTGCAGGTCAAGTTCAGGTACCTTGTATTGAACGTAATGGCATCGCAGCAGTTAAAGCTATTAATTCAACACGAATGGCATTGCGTCGCTCTTCAGCACCTACAGTATCTTTAGATAAAGTCATAGAAACTATGCTTGAAACAGGTAAAGACATGAATGCTAAATACCGCGAGACATCGCAAGGTGGCTTAGCCGTAAAAGTTATTTGTTAAAACACTTCCACCAATAATATGAATGAGGCGGTAGCTACTTGAAACAGCCTCATTCTTTCTCAATCCTAGCCTTCACTCCATAATAGCGAATGTTTAACAGCCGCTAACCTCTACTTTTACGTAACATTTACAGCCACCAGAAGGCTAATACTATTATTAAGCGATGGTATTGCTATTGAAACAAAGGTATTAAAAAGACCTCTATCTAGAGGCCTAGGTTTACTTAATAATGTACAACGCTAGATAAATTGTGATGCAATTAAAAATAAACCAAATCCTAATGAAAATAGTAACATAGTGCTACCACCCTCAGCCTGATATCGCTTCGGTTCAGCACCTCTTTGGCGAATCACATAAACCATAGCTACAGGGACAAATACCGCCAAGAATACCAATATAATCCCCGCATAGCTGAGTACAGCAAGGAACTTATCTGCTGCCAAAAGCGCACCTATTAAAGGCAAGATAAAGGTAAGTACGTAAGTAACCATCTTATTTTGACCAAACATATCTCTATTTTGGTTATATAGGGACATCGCGACTCCGAAAAATGATGTCAAAAGTGCAAGCCCCGTAAAGATTGAGAGAATTGTCCCAATCCACTTAGAATGGTCTTCAAAAACAAGGATAAGCTCAGATACATTTGAAAACTGGCCTAATTGCTCTGGTTTCAAATTGCCAACTACTGCAAATAACCAACATAGATAACATATCAGCGGAATAACAGAGCCAATAATAACCATGTTTCTCAGTTGGGTGTCATTTGCTTCATGGTTGTATGCCACCAGCGAAGGGATCACCACCATAAAGCCGAAACTTGTAAAAAGAACAGCGCTGGTTTTAATTAACTCTATCTTGTCACTACTAATAATCTGAGTAATGTTAGCAAATCTAAAGTCTGGAAATAATATTAGCAAACTCACCGCTAGACTTACGATCATAATAAAGAACAATACACGATTAAGCTTATCGACAGCCCCTGTACCACAAGCAATTATAATCCCTGAAACTAAAGTAAAAACGACTTGGCTGTGTTGAGCAGATATACCAAGCCCAATCATCGAGCTTAACTGGTCAAGTAAATCCGCGGCACCAAGAATATACGCCATTAACAAACAAATAAGTAGAGCATATAAAAGTAGGTTAGTGACAACTTGGCCAAACTTGCCCAGCGTCTGTCTAGCAATAGAGTTAAGTCCTAATCCACCTCCAGTCTTTAACGTCGCCTCAAGTAACAACAAAGCCGCGTAAGTTGTTCCAAAGCAAATAAAAGTCATTAGTAAAGTGCCATACCAAAGTCCAAATTGGGCTAGGACCATAGGAATTGCAAGCATACCAGCACCCAATGCAGTACCAGAGATTATCAGGGAGCTCCCTAAAAGTTTAGTATTCATAAGTTTCGTATCTAGTTATTGTAAAAGAAGGAAATAATGCGCTTGCCTAGCGCGATGGCTAACAATCAGAAGCGAAACAAATAGCGAGCTTTAGAGTAGAAATACGATGAAGAAAAATGAAGTGGGCCAAGTACTTTAAGCCAAGTGTGCGGTGAGCCTTCAGTAGGCTCTATAATTGGGGTTGTAATTTTTAAGATCATGTAAGAATCCGACGTGAACAAACAATCCTTTGGTTAATACCGTATTCCTTCTACGGCCTTCCAAACAGGTATGAAGGAAGTAACCATCTTAATCATTAGCAGTCAGATTGCAACGCTCACAACTAAAAAATGACACATATTGATCCAATAAAACATACTAAATGCTGATTACTCGGTCTGCGGTGTCTCTTCCAAAATGATCTTCCCTTTGAGTTGAGAACCAGCATCCTTAATAATATTAATTGGCGACATTATCACACCTTTAACTGCGCCTGACGTTGCCTGCTCAGCAAGCTGTTGGCTTTGCTCAACAATTTCATCAGCTTTCGCTAACATCAAAGGTATATCACTACGCAAGTTAGTGCTTTCTTTTACCAACATTGGGATTGTAGTCTGTCTGTAACCTTCACTCTCCACCAAAACAAAAGGAACCACATCCCTACGATAACTTGCCGCCTCACTCATAACAGTAGGAAATACATCTAAGCGATAACGAGCCAATTCTTCTAACGCGGCTGGCAACTTAGCGTCTATAGATGCCGCTGTGTAGTTTACAGCAACAACACTTTTAGAAACCTCATCAATACTTCTTACTACATCAGGCACCAATTGCTCAGTCGCTTTGATAACTTTTAGCCATTCGTCTACCTGTAAGATTTTCGCTAATGACTCAATATCCGCTATCATCTCAGGGTAGGTTTCAACAATACCACTCACCTTATTCGTCATTTGATGAATGGTATAACCTAGATAAAAAATCGACAAGGCTAAAACGAATTGTACTATCGTTGCGATACGTGCAGGCATGTTTTTCTCCCTAATTCAAGCGAGGACTTAATCGATATAAACGTACATTGAGAGCGAGAAAGCGAAACTTTAGGCTTCGTCTTAACTATGTTAGCCGCCTGCGTATATGCATCCTGCGGTGCAGGTCTCTTTGATTTCAACTTTACTGAGAAGCGGTAATGTCGGTTTTAACTTTAGCCATATCCACCTTGCTAACACTTCACTAGTTGGATTTTCCAACCCTTCGATATCATTCAAATAGTAATGGTCAAGCTGCTCATATATAGGCTTAAATGCAGCTTTAAGCTCTGCGAAATCAATCAACCATCCCGTATGTGGGTCAACCTCGCCTTCTACGTATAGACGAACTAAAAAAGAGTGGCCATGTAAGCGGCCACACTTATGCCCTTCCGGAACATTCGGAAGGTGGTGCGCCGCCTCAAACATAAACTCTTTGTATAATTCAGTTTTCATTTTGGTTCTCGGGCATTAAAAAAGACACGCAATACTAAGGAAATAGTATAGTAGTGACAAGTTTCACTGGCATATTTATGGGATTATTTCTTCAATAATGATTGCTCAAACTCCAACATATATTAAAGAGTTGAAGTAATTTATGCGTTTTTTACTTCACTTACGACGAATAAAGGTTGAAGCCTCGAAATTGAAAGGTAATATGTCACTCTGAACATTTGCAATAAAGTGCCGCCTATTGTTTAACCACATTCGGCTTTCAAAGTACTGGATTGATTTTTTACTCAATGGAGAATATTTACAACATGACTTACGCGCCTGTATCTGACGTATTACGCGGTAAGCTGGCTGTTGGCAGTGAAGTGACTGTCCGTGGCTGGATTCGTTCGCGTCGTGATTCCAAAGCTGGGATCTCTTTTCTTGCCATTTACGACGGCTCTTGTTTCGACCCGATTCAGGCCGTGGTCCCTAGTAATATAAATAATTATACCGAAGAAGTCCTAAAGCTGACCACTGGGTGCTCAGTTGAAGTAACAGGAACGATTACCGAATCTCCAGCAAAAGGGCAAGATTTTGAACTTGCCGCAACAGCAGTAAAAATTGTTGGCTGGGTAGAGGATGCTGATACCTACCCAATGGCCAAAACTCGTCACTCAATAGAATATTTGCGTGAAGTGGCACATCTGCGTCCACGTACCAATGTCATCGGTGCTGTTGCTCGTGTACGTAACTGCCTTTCTCAAGCGATACACCGCTTTTATCATGAACAAGGTTACTACTGGGTTTCTGCTCCTCTTATCACTTCCTCAGATGCAGAAGGAGCGGGTGAAATGTTCCGTATTTCTACCCTCGATATGGAAAATCTCCCTCGTACTGAAGAAGGTAAAGTAGACTATAACGAAGACTTCTTCGGCAAAGAGACTTTTTTAACCGTATCTGGTCAACTCAATGCTGAAGCCTATGCTTGTGCACTGAGCAAAGTGTACACATTCGGTCCCACCTTCCGAGCAGAAAACTCGAACACCAGTCGTCACCTTGCTGAATTTTGGATGGTTGAACCGGAAGTAGCATTTGCGGATCTTGATGATATCGCCAATCTTTCAGAAAGTATGCTGAAATACGTATTTAAAGCCGTACTAGAAGAACGTCGAGATGATCTTGAATTCTTTGCACAACGTATCGATAAGGAAGCAATAACTCGTCTAGAGGCCTTTGTTGAATCTGACTTTGCACAAGTAGACTACACTGATGCGATTCAAATCCTTTTAGACTCAGACCGTCATTTTGAGTTTCCTGTTGAATGGGGCATAGATATGTCTTCCGAGCACGAACGTTATTTAGCAGAAGAGCACTTTAAAGCGCCTGTTATAGTGAAAAACTATCCAAAAGATATCAAAGCTTTCTACATGCGTTTAAACGAAGATGGAAAAACAGTAGCGGCTATGGATGTACTCGCTCCTGGCATTGGCGAAATTATTGGAGGTTCGCAACGTGAAGAGCGTCTGGAAGTTCTAGACTCCCGCATGCGTGACATGGGAATCGATCCAGAGCATATGGGCTGGTATCGTGATTTGCGCCGTTACGGGACAGTACCTCATGCTGGTTTTGGTTTAGGCTTTGAACGTTTAGTGTCCTATGTAACGGGTATGGGGAATGTTCGCGATGTTATTCCGTTCCCGCGTACACCACGTTCTGCAAGCTTCTAAATAGCAGCTGATTTAAACGAAAAAACCTCCCGCGGGAGGTTTTTTAACTCTTATAAAAGTACTCAGACGTAATTAAAGCCAAGAAGTTCTTATTTCACAGGCCTTACTATTGCAGCATCATGTGAAATACGCTCCGTCCACAGTTGCAACCGATGATCAAACTTAGCTTCAGCATGATCATGATCCAGTGCTCCAACTTGCTTGCGGGCAAAACCACCTAGATACCATTCGAGTACATAATTTTCACTTGCTCCTTTCGCAAAGAAAGGATCATAAGAGGATTTAGCGGCTAATACTTCTCCTGCGTAGTAATAAACTTCCTTATCCAAAAGCCGACCTGTTCTGCTTTTTTTTGTAATCTTTAACATTATGCTTCTTACATTAATACAAGCTACGTTTAAGCGCAGCCTCGGTTAATTTAGATAGATAATTCATTACGCGTTAAACAAGATTCACATCAGCACTATTCCAACTTCAATAGTGACATTTACCGATTAAAACTAGGAGAGGTGTCTGCGTTGAGCGGTAGAATGTTTAACCTTAGTGAGCCAAAAGCTAACACTGTTAATATAAAGTTACAATTAATAAAATAAAATAAAATAAATGTTCAGAAAAGATCATAACCTCAATTTATATGTCACCTATAGAATATATGCATAGATAACATATAAATAGAACAATGGATCTACAAACAATACTGCGTCCAATTAGCCTTAGTTAAACATCAGCCAATAGAATATTGAGAGCCCATGACAGGCCAAACTTCTTACTTTATGTGTTGATTTTCAGAGTCGACTTGGGTAGTTGCTTGTAACTGGGCATGCTCCCCTCACCATGTTAAATCAACTCATTTAATCATATGATTTTGTAGATATTCATCATAAAAAGCCAAGTATCATTCCATTGACTAGCATTATAATTTACATATATAGATTAAAATCTATATGCAATATGCTTAGTCTTACGGATTGGCCTCTACAGTCTGAAATAAATCATCATAACTACAGGTCATATATAAACAGGGGTTCTACGAGTACCCCTAACCGGATACATGGCAGAAATAAAAGGGCTGAGTATGGTAAATTCAAACTATGATGCACAACTAACATTTAAGTTATATGCTATCGCCGCAGTTATCTTCGCACTCTACGGTGGCAGAGTTTGCCCCTTTTTAGAAACACTCACTCCAGGTGAAATTTTTTTGCACATCGGAGTAACTTTCTCACTACTTTTACTCGTCAGGCATTTGTTATTAAAAGACCATCCACTGATAAATCAGCAGCGGCAAGCAAAACTCGACTCTACCTTGTTTTTTATGGCGAGTATACCTCTCGCCCTATTCTACAACGTTTATTATAACTTTGGCTTAGAGAGTAATGTTAAGGTGTTATTCGGCATGACATTATTTGGTTTTTTATCAGGCTTGATTCTTCAATTATCTTCTAAAATCCAACGTTTTGGTTATGATAAAGAGCACAATTATTTCGAGCTAAGCGGAGAGCGTCAATCTATCGTTAATCAAATGACGGTTATGATATGTATGCTGTTAATTACATTGACTATTTTATTAAGTATGGTTGCGGTAAAAGATATCTTTTGGCTAGAGCACAACCCTGAGCGTTTACTTGATGGTAGTGGAGCTACCAGTGTACTAAAAGAATTTTTGTACATCTCACTTGTGACCGGATGTTACGTTGTAACCATACTTCTACTTTGGGCTAAGTTAGTGCGTAAGGTTCTTTTGTCTCAGGAATCTTCTTTATTAGAAGTGACACAAGGTAACATAGCAAAACGTTTGCCTATTTTTGAGCACGATGAACTTGGTGCAATGGCCTCTTTAACAAACCAAATGCTCGATAGTTTGCAATCGAGCCAAGATGAAGTAAAAACAACCCGAGATGTCGCTATTGTTTCATTATCTGCATTAGCAGAATCCCGTGATAACGAAACGGGAGCTCATATTATGCGAACTCAAGAGTATGTTAGAGCACTCGCAACTTATCTAAGCCAATTCGAGCAATATAAAAAGTTGCTAACACCAAGTTATATAGAACTTCTCTATAAATCAGCCCCCTTACATGATGTAGGAAAAGTTGGTATACCAGATAACATTCTTCTTAAACCTGGTAAATTAACAGAGGAAGAATTTGAGGTGATGAAACGCCACCCGGAAATAGGGTCAAACGCACTTTCCATTGCCGAGAAACATCTGGGTAGTAATTCATTCTTGCGTCTTGCTAAAGAAATCTCTCTCACTCACCACGAAAAATGGGATGGTAGTGGTTATCCGAAAGCGCTTGTCGGCGAAGATATACCTTTATCTGGTCGATTAATGGCTATTGCTGATGTCTACGATGCCCTAATTTGCGAGCGTGTTTATAAAAAAGCGTTCTCTCATGAAAAAGCCAAAGCCATCATTCTAGAAGGTCACGGGACTCACTTTGACCCCAAAGTGGTCGATGCATTTTTGGCCATTGAGCAGGAGTTCATCGATATTGCTGAAAAATATCGCCGCCTTGAGAGAGAAGAAAATGCTCAAGCCGAGGAAGAGTTGCAAGCCCAAGCTTAAGTTATAGGCATACATAGTATTCTCTGCTCTAAATTCTGAAGATATATTTTGTTATACGTAAAGTGACGGTTTATCAAAATAAGTTCACCGAATTATGCATTTTATTGCCTGTCAATGTTGTCTCCACAAGCCTAGATAAGGTATAAATAAGTACAATATTTATATCTCCTCCTTCGATTAACACGGATGACAATTATGTTTGAAAAAGTCACTACTGCACCCGCCGATCCTATTCTTGGCCTGACAGAAGAATTCAAAAAAGATCCTCGCACAGACAAAATAAATCTTGGTGTAGGCATTTACAAAAATGAGCAAGGTCAAACCCCTGTACTAGCAACTGTAAAAAAAGCGGAAGCCGCTCTGATTGAAAGTGAAAAAACCAAATCATACCTCACTATCGAAGGCACTGCGGAGTATGGCTTAGCCGTACAAAAGATTTTATTTGGTGCTAATGCTGACATAGTAAAAAATAAATTGGCCAAAACAGCTCAAGCCCCAGGTGGCACTGGTGCTCTACGTGTTGCTGCCGAGTTCATTAAACGTCAGCTAGGAGATGTTAAAGTTTGGATTAGTAATCCTACTTGGGCTAATCACAACAGTGTTTTTGCTGCTGCTGGTTTAGAGACTGCTCAATATAGCTATTACGATGCACAAACAAAAAACAAAGACTTCGCAGGGATGTTAGCAGATCTTGAACGCGCTGATAAAGGCGATATTGTTCTTTTACATGGCTGCTGCCATAACCCTACCGGTATTGATCCTACGACAGCGGAATGGGAAACACTTGCAAAACTAGTTGCATCAAAGCAGCTCTTAGCGCTATTTGACTTTGCCTATCAAGGCTTTGCAAAAGGTGTGGAAGAAGATGCCTCTGGCTTACGCCTCTTCTCTCAGCATAACAAAGAGATTCTAGTTGCAAGTTCATTCTCAAAGAATTTCGGACTTTATAATGAACGGGTTGGTGCCTTTACTCTGGTTGCAGAATCAGAACAAACGGCAACGACAGCCTTCTCTCAAGTCAAAGCGATCATACGTTCAATCTATTCTAATCCTCCCGCTCACGGTAGTGCAATCGTTACACACATTCTTAACAATGTGCAACTGCGCAACGAGTGGGAAGCAGAAGTTAAAGAAATGCGCGACCGCATTCAAGACATGCGTGCACTATTTGTGGCAACGCTCAAAGAGCAAGGTGTTAATGCTGATTTTAGCTTTATTGAGCGCCAAAATGGTATGTTCTCTTTCTCTGGCTTGACAAAAGATCAGGTGACTCGCCTTAAAGATGAGTTTGGAATTTACATCGTCGGATCAGGTCGTATTAGTGTTGCTGGTATGACTCGTTCTAACATGCTTCCACTTTGTAAAGCTTTAGCCGCTGTCCTTTAAGTAAAGAATCGTAAAAGAGCCAGTTATCGCTGGCTCTCTTTTCATAGTTAAAGCGATAAAAATATTCATCAACTAATACAAATACTTCACACTGATACCACCTTCGTTGGTGGTGGTTTTGCCATTATTTCTATGAGTGTAGAAACCAGCGACCACAATCTTATCAGTAACCTGATAACCTGCACGCATATTAAAGATATCTTCATCTAAAATATCACTGCGTCGAAGCTCACCAGTGAATGATACTTGCCAGTGTTGGGTTAGCTCATGCTTTAAGGTGACATTACCAACCCACATAAACTTTCCATCGCTAAAAAGTTTCTCATCCGTAATATCATTAGTTGAAGACGACCAGACATAACCAGTTTTCGCTCCAACCATAAGGTCCCATTTATCTTCAAGAGAGTAATAAAATGCAACGCCAGGCAGCAGAGTATAGTTTTCAGTTGTTGTGTTATCGTTTGGATGAATAAATCTTGCTTCATAATCAATTGTGGCAAGGGTTTTTTTATCAAGTCGCTTCTTTCCCCCTACTGCTAGGGAGGTCACGTTACTATTGGTACCCAAATCATCATCAAATGAACCCGCACTTAAATCCGCATAAAGATAATTATAATTGAAGTTATTACTGGCATTGGCGATGGATACAGGTAACACACACAAAAGCGTCAAAGAAAGTAAGATGTAAGGTGGGTTGACATCCATGAGCACCTCTATAACACAGGCCAATCAAGCCATGTAAAGGAAAATATCCTCAAAAGAAAAACGGCGGACGATATCTATTACAAGAGTATAGTCTAGTTACATAGGTTTTATAAAAGGCTTACCTGAATGACATATTGATAGGAAGACGGTTATGCACTAACTGATATTTACGATCCTACTTGCTTTCTTGTATTGAATTCTCCATCCTGACCACCTTGGTAACTCCCACCTTTTCGGGTCGCCTTTGCGAAGGCCTGACTGATAAACAACATAAACCAACTTCTTCTTAGGCATATATTCAACACTCAAATTCAAGTCACCAATATAGAGCTGAAATGGATATCTAGTGGCAAAATCTTCATATTCCCATGAAGGTATTCCATCAAAAGGAAAATCATCGGCTGTGAATATGTCTAAATCAGATAACTCGGTTATCTCTAATTCATCTAACTGTTTAATAAACCAAGAATCAAAACTTAGGTTCTCCAACTCTATCGTTGATGATACTTTTTCTAGGATTCTATATAGCTTAAAATGCTCTATCTGCTGATGACGCAGCTTGGCAAAGCCAGGGAGAGCTTCTTCTTTCTTTATAGATTCAAGTAATAGCTTACTTGCCAAACCTCCCTGAGCTAATTGCATTTTGGCCGCTACTTTACGCCCAGAGTACATCAAAGCCATGTCAATATGAGGGATATCATTGACAAGTACGCCTTCTCCTTCAACCCACTCTCCAATACTAAGTTTTTCAAACAGCGTAAGTTTTACTGGCATAGTAAAAGTGGCCAGATTTAGCGTTTGTTTTACCCCTCTTCCTTGCAGGCTGTGTGTATCCATAACCAGAGCAGCTTCAGCCTTATCAGGCAAACGACTGTTACGTCCCAAAGTCGCCTCCATTTGGCCATTGCCGAATGCACTTCGACGTTTTTCTCGCCGGACAAATAAGAGTTCAGGATGTAACAAAGCAATAGCTTCTACTAACTCCTCGTGTGTATAACGAGAAGCAACACTCAACTGAGGTAACTCAAATACCAAGCGCATTTGGTTTGAAAGCAATTGGGCTTCTTTCAGCGCTTCTCTATCCACTGTTACACCTGAGAACGCTTTCCCCCTTAGAACTCGGATCATCAGTTCACCATCGCAGCCTAGTAACTCTTCACGGTTAAGCTGCTCTTGTAATTCATCGCAAGAGGATATGCGGCATATGGCTGCTGGTGTAGTCAATACCGATGTGAGATCAACCATAGCCTCTTGTAAGCTACGAGTTGGCATACGGATCACAAGATCTGCATATAGAGCATCTATCGGTAAGGGGTAGATACCTTGTCCATGTAACGTCGCTCGACCTTCTTGATCTATCGCCCCCATTTGATTGAGCATCATGGTTGCTTGGTGTAAAGATTTCTCTGGTAAAGGTTCAAGAAAACTCAAATCTGATAACTTATATCCACAACATGCTGCTGCAAGCATTGCTTCACTTAACGCTTCTCGGTGAAGTTCTGGTGGAGTAATTTCAGATAATGCAGCAAACTCACCATACAATCTTACACATATCCCATCCATTACTCTTCCAGCTCGACCGCTCCTTTGGCTGGCACTTGCTTTAGAAATATGTTTAAGGCATAAGGTTGTTTTACCATTTCGCTGTTCAGTTCGACGCTCCAAACCGGAATCTATTACCGCCACGACATTTGGTATGGTCAGCGATGTCTCAGCAACATTGGTTGCCAGAACAATTTTCTTTTGACTCTGAGGTGTTAAAGCTATGGTTCTTTGCAGATCAGTAACTGATGCATGAAGCGGTACTACTATCATATCTGGTAAATGTGAAAGCATGCTTTGACATTGACTGATCTCCTTTCTACCAGGTAAAAAAACTAAAATATCACCATCAAGGTCCAGTAGCGCTTCAACCTCTTTTTTTATTCTAGATTCAAGATTACGGCTATCTGGCAGTTGATGAGAATCTCCAGCACAATGTGCGATTGCTACATGATAACTCCGCCCTTTAGATTGTAATCGCTCGGCACCAGTATATAGAGCCAGTTTTTGTCCTTCTATCGTTGCTGAAGTAATCACTAAGCGATGCAGATTCGACTCTTTGAGCAAGGCAACCAGTATATCGGTATCCCAGCGGCGCTCATGAAATTCATCTACGATAACGGTTTTAAATCCTGCAAGCTCATTTTCAGCAAACCAGCGTAAAGCGACGCCGGGAGTAACGAAGGTAATCTGAGTATCGTCTGTACAGCAATTTTGCAACTTAATCGAGTATCCAACCGACTGCCCCACATGTTCGTTTTTTTGCTCCGCAAGAAATTGAGCAAGTGAAGTACAAGCTATACGTCTTGGCTCTATAACTAGTACTTTTCCCCTTTCTTGCGCCCAAATTGGTAACCTTGTCGATTTGCCGGAGCCAGTTTCGGCTTCTACTATCATATTGTGACTAGATAAACGGTTGAGAAAGTCAGATTTAAGGGTATCTATGGGTAAGCTGAACATAGTGCGCATCCAGATCTTGGAAAAGGTGCAAAGTATATACTTAATCTGGTCCAGAATGCAGGAATATTCGGTTTACAACATGGCCACTAATCCCTATTATTTTCTGGTTCCCGTTCCTTAAGACCCTACATTTATAGGCAAGTGATGAATAACGATAAACGCCCCTTATATATTCCCTACGCAGGTCCAGCGCTTCTTAGTACGCCTCTTCTCAATAAAGGCAGCGCATTTTCTGCTAAGGAAAGAGCTTCATTCAACTTAGAAGGATTGTTGCCAGAGACAACTGAAACCATTCAGGAACAAGTGGAACGTGCATACCAACAGTATCAAAGCTTCGAAAGTGATATGGATAAACATATCTATCTCCGTAACATTCAAGATACTAATGAGACCTTGTTCTATCGATTGGTACAAAACCACGTCTCCGAAATGATGCCCATTATATATACTCCGACAGTGGGGGCAGCATGCGAAAACTTCTCAAATATTTATCGTCGAGGCCGTGGACTATTTATTTCATTCGCTAATCGAGACCGAATTGATGATCTATTAAATAACGCGTCAAACCATAACGTTAAAGTAATCGTAGTAACAGATGGTGAACGAATTTTAGGTCTTGGTGACCAAGGCATTGGTGGTATGGGGATCCCGATAGGTAAGCTAGCACTTTATACCGCCTGTGGGGGGATCAGTCCAGCATATACATTACCTATCGTTCTGGACGTAGGTACAAATAACCCTCAGCGCCTTGCAGATCCAATGTACATGGGCTGGCGTCATCCCCGTATTACAGGCACAGAGTACGACGCTTTTGTCGAAGACTTCATCCAAGCTGTTCATCACCGTTGGCCAGAAGCATTAATTCAATTTGAAGATTTCGCTCAGAAAAATGCCATGCCTCTACTTGAGCGATACAAGGATCGTATTTGTTGCTTTAACGATGACATTCAAGGCACTGCCGCAGTAACGGTCGGTTCATTATTGGCAGCGTGCGAAGCAGCAGGAACTATGCTGTCAGAACAGCGTATTACCTTCCTCGGGGCAGGCTCAGCTGGCTGTGGTATAGCTGAAGCCATAATTTCACAAATGATCTCCGAAGGTATTACTGACCAAAAAGCCAGATCTCAGGTATACATGGTTGACCGCTGGGGGCTATTGCAAGAAGGTATGCCTAACTTGCTTGACTTTCAGCAAAGACTGGTCCAAAAGCACAGTGCCACAGGCAGTTGGGAAGCCGAAGGAACTGGCTTTTCCTTACTCGATGTAATGAGCAATGCAAAACCTACCGTCTTGATTGGGGTTTCAGGTGCTCCCGGTTTGTTCAGCGAAGATGTGATAAAGGAAATGCATAAACACTGTCCACGCCCAATAGTGTTCCCCCTATCCAACCCAACTAGTCGAGTTGAAGCCACACCTCATGACATTATTGAATGGACCAACGGAGAAGCATTGGTTGCAACAGGAAGCCCGTTCGATCCTGTCGTGCATAATGGCAAGACTTACCCAATTGCACAATGTAACAACAGCTATATCTTCCCTGGTATCGGACTAGGCGTACTCTCAGTTCAAGCTAAACGAGTCACAGATGAAATGCTAATGGAATCTAGCCGTGCTCTGGCAACATGCTCTCCTATGGCAGTTAACGGCCAAGGTGCATTGCTTCCACCTTTAGAAGCAATCCATTCAGTGTCTAAAAAAATTGCCTTTGCTGTAGCAAAGAAAGCAATCGAGGTAGGTGTAGCATTGGAGATTCCTGATGATGCTCTGGAAGAATCTATTGAGCATCACTTCTGGCAACCTGTTTATCGTAAATATAAACGTACTTCTTTCTAATTTTTTAATGGTTTAAGCCCCTGGTAACAGGGGCCTTTGTATATGATGATTTTTGAATTCCTCACACCAGCAGGAAAATACCTCCTGCCATATTTAAATGAAATATCAATTGCCCTTATTGCCTGTTTACTGGTCATTTTTGGCGGTGAAATAAATAAATTACTAAGAAAATTTGTCCGTAATCGACACTTCCTGGTCAGAACAATAATATTTATTTTAATCAACGCATTTGGCTACGGGTTAATAATCGTAAAAGCGACACCTTACCTAACTCGGACATTACATAGCCTAGATGCAGGCATCATGTTCTCAATAGTTGTTGTATGCTTTATATTTATCGGCTCATGGGCACAACGGAATCAACAAATTTAGTGAGAAGGCTTTTCCATCAACCTAAACCCTCTGATCATTATTTAGCATACCTGCTAAAGATTCTTAGGTGTTTGCCGCTTATTTTAATTTGCGGTTCGGCTGTATTATTCGTTATTGACCGCTGGGTTTCTTACCAAACGAAAGATCAAGTTTACAGTGAGTCAGAAGAAATTGGTAAATTTGATGTTGCTGTTGTACTTGGTACAAGTAAGTATTTAGGTAAAATCCTCAATGACTACTACAGTAATCGAATTAACGCAGCCATAAGCTTATATCGTAGAGAAAAGGTCGAAAATTTTCTTCTAAGTGGTGATAATGCCCATCGTTCATATAATGAGCCCTGGACAATGAAGCGTGATCTTCTTAAAGCAGAAATACCTGAGGAGCATATCTTCCTAGATTATGCTGGTTTTAGGACGCTTGACTCCATTGTTAGAGCAAAAGAAATATTCGAAACAGATAATTTCCTGATCATTACTCAGAAATTTCACTGTGAGCGGGCATTATTTATTGCTAACTTTCATCACATCAAAGCTAAGTGCTTTGCCGTTCCCGGGCCTAGCGCACATTCAGGATACCAAGTTCGATTGCGTGAAGTGTTTGCTAGAGCAAAGGCTGTACTTGATCTCTACATAATGCGTGAAAAACCCAAATTTCTTGGCCCTAAAGAACCTATACATAAAGAAGAGGTCACCCAAAATACCACAAACATGGATAAGGGTACTCCCTAAACCCTGTAATTCTATTGCTTACCCCATTAGATTACGCTAATTATCTTATCTGATACACTTAAAACCAAAAATAAAGAGCAATGTCTATGCCTTTCATAACCAAAGGAACGTTACAAAAAATGCGGGCCTCACTAGATACACAGGTTCAATATCAACTTCCTGTTGGAGAACAACTAATCGATCTTAAACCATTTATTGGCCAGACACTCACTTTTATCCACACTGGTAATATCTTTTGTTGCTCATGTGGTAAAAGGACTAAAAAAAGCTATTCACAGGGCCATTGCTTCGTCTGCATGAAAAAGCTTGCCAGTTGCGACATGTGTATTATGAAGCCTGAAACATGCCATTATGATCAAGGTACTTGTCGAGAACCGTCTTGGGGGGAAGAAAACTGTATGGTAGACCACTATGTCTACCTCTCAAATACCTCTGGTGTTAAAGTCGGAATTACACGACACACTCAAATTCCCACACGTTGGATAGATCAAGGTGCTACTCAAGGTTTGCCTATATTTAAAGTCCGAACACGATACATTTCGGGTCTTATTGAGGTAGAGCTAGCAAAACACATAGCAGACAAGACCAACTGGAGAACTTTACTCAAACAAGATGGCGCACCTTTAGCACTCAAACAAAAATTTACTGAGTTACTACCTCTTATCGAACCCAAGGTTGAGGAAATTAAACAACAGTTCGGTGAAGACGCGATTGAGTTACTTGATAACGCCATAACCCAAATTGGTTATCCTGTACAACAGCATCCAAGTAAAATCACGTCACACAACTTCGATAAGCACCCTGAAGTGACTGGAACTTTACAAGGTATCAAAGGGCAATATATGATTTTTGATACTGGTGTTATTAATATTCGAAAGTTCACTTCATACGAAGTGGAAATTAGTAATTAAGTAACTACGTTGAAATAAAAAGCCCTTAAAAATAAGGGCTTTATCAACTAAAACTTTACCATGTTACGAGAATGTATACTGCTCAGTCTAGAGGGCTAAGAATGTATTTATAGCTTTCTGTTCCTTTCCCAAAAGACTCATCGATACGCTCCTTCACCTCATCGATAGAAATATCAAAGATAATTCCCTGAGCGTCAGTCAATACGTTTTTACCAAAACCATTAACCATATACATGCTTCTTACCCAAGCGCTACTATCAGCGTTACTCACAACATCTTCTAAATAAAGATCAAGTCGTTTTTTTGCAACTGACAACTCACCCTCTGTTATTACTGTTTGCAAATCATTCACAACTTTGTCGACGGCCTGCTCAACCTTAGTTAAATCACTCACAGCAACCTGAGATTCAATTACCCAATCTGTTATAGTTTGGTTATAGCTCATAGCTGAATAGCTAGCTGGAGAATAATCTAGACTAAGATCTTCGCGTACATAATTATCTAAGCGATTGGCAAGTATATTTTCTATGATTTGGTCTATAAGCTCACGTCTGACATCTTGAACCTGAGCGTTTTTATTGTGTGTTCTGAGGATAAATCGACCTTTTTGCTCATTATTAATTGCAAGGTTAATCTTGGCATCAGGTCTTGGGTTATAATCGATTTGGTAAGATGGCACACTTGCTTGTTGTAGTGGTAAGGTCGACACATAGTCATTTAACGCGTCAGTAATGTCTGAAGATTTAACATCAGCAACAATCACCAGCTTATTATTTCTTGATTGTCTGAACAATTGTTCGAATGCTTGCTGGACTTGATCTACCGTTACCTTATTAAAATCTCGCGCATAATTTGGGAAATAAGCACTACTTGAAGCGTATGTATTAGTATCCATCGCATCATACCATTGCCCGAGAGGTGATTTGAGGTATGACATAGCCTGCTCTGCAAACTCTTGTTTTATGACATCCACCTGACGTGGGTCAAACTTAGGATAAACGAGGCTGGTGTGCATAAACTGAAGTGCTTGATTAAAATGCTCCCGCGGCACACTCATTTCAAAACCATGTTCAGTATCATCAATAAAGCCCTGCATTTCAATTGAGTTTTTACGAACATAAGCCTTCATTTGCGAGCCGTTAAAGTTTCCGGTCCCACTTCGAGCAATGACAGGGAACAAGATTTGAGCGGCAGGCAATAAATCTCTATCTAACGCTGCTTTACCACCAGCAGACATATAGACTAGATTTACAAAATCACTATTAACATCAGGGTCTAACAGTACTTCGACACCATTACCTAGTGTCCAAAGTTCTTCACCATTCTCGTACACCACTGAATCTGGCAATGGACTAGAAGACTTGACTTCCACCAAGCCGTTAACATCAAAGTTAATTTTGTTGTCCACAACTCCTGTGATTTTATACATGTTTTTCCACTCTGGTAGTGCTTGCTTAATATGTTCAATGGATTCAGTAGCACCTACACCAACGAACATTCCATAATGAGAAGATAGCATATTGTTTAGGTGTTGATTGACTGTATTGATGTCAGAACTGCGAATAGCATTGTCAAGACTGAGTTTATAACCTTTGCGTGATTGAGTTGGTGCGCCTGTTATTAATTGTGTTATTTTCTCATTAATAAAGTACTCTGGTTTGCTTGTTTCCCAGTCTTCATCAGCATGTTTACGCCAACTTATATAATCAGCCATAATTATATCTAATTCAGATTCACTAACACCATGATCTCTCAAAGAAGCTAATGTTTTCAAAAATATCGGCTGAACAAGGTTTCTTTCAGGTTCTGAAAATGCGAATGATACTTCATAGATACTGAGGTTACGGAATGAGGAAACGTCTGAATACAGCCACTGATACGGAATAGACTGCTCATCAAGAATAGTTCTCAAGCGTAACCTAATTAATTGTGCTGCAATATAATCAAGCTCACTGTTCAGTAAATGTTCTTGCGTTGATACTAGACTGTCACCTCGGTCAAACCTAAGACCTAAAATAGCATGTTCATCATCAGCGACTTTAGCGATGAAGTCATCATTCTTCGCTGTCAACAATGGTAGTTCTGGAGCATACTCTGTGTTAGTGGCTGCCCAATCTGAAAACAGTTTCTCGATCATGACTTTCGCTTGGGCTCGATCAATATTACCTGCAATAATCAGCTCAGCGTTTTGTGGCTGATACCACTTGTTATAAAAAGCCTTTAGAGATTCAGGAGTTGCTGACAGAATGGCATCAGTTGTCCCTAAAGGCGACCGTTGAGCATAAATAGTTCCCTTTATCGCATAATCATAATATTTATCAGAGAAGGACTGTTGTTCAGGTCTTCTGTACTGATTTTCAGACAATAAAATACTCTTTTCCTGTTCAATTTCTTCCGGTGAAAAAGTGATGCCACTTGCTACATCTCGAAGCCATAGCATAGCCTTATCAAACGCTTCTAGGTTCGGGAGATTGAATTTATAAGTCGTATTGTCGTATGACGTTGTAGCATTAACACCGTGCCACTTTTTCGCCCCCGTCGTTTCCATTAACCGCTCTACCTCTTTGGGCGTAAAGTTTTCACTGCCCTCAAATGCAAGATGCTCAACATAATGAGCGTAACCTAACTGGGATGATTCTTCGGCCGTTGAACCCACATGAACCAAAAGGCGAATCGATACCTCCTTAGAATCCATCGGGTAGAGGTGGTACTTCAGCCCATTTTTTAAAGTGCCTGAAGACCAATTAGTATTAAGTTGTATAGGAACAGGAGAAGATGGTGTGTTTTGAGCACATCCGACAAGTAATAGCCAGCATAGTGCAAAAAGTTTTTTCATTGTGATACTTCTTTGTTTTTATATTCAAAAGAAATATACCTTTAAATCTATCAATGTCTAGTGCTAATAATTGAACATATGTAACTAAAATATACCCAACCCGTTTATGATTAAATTATTAATAATTTCAATGCTTTGAAAATAATCAAAACGCCAACTAAATTAAGTAATGCACTATCAGTGTGCTTCAATATAATTAATCAGTGAGTAGAAACATAATGTCTATAAATAACAACAAAATTGACTTTTCCTCTTTGCTAAAATCAAGTGTTACAATCACAATTTGCAGTACTCTTATCGCTTGTGCTGGCAATCCTTATGTACGAAACGCAGAGCGCAACGATGTAATTACACTTGGCGATTCTATATTTGACCTTTCAGGTGAACTTCAGCAATTTCTGGAAAGTCCAGAAATGGCCAACACAACATTTCGCGATTACACCTTAAGTGGTGCAAAACTCAGTGGGGGGATTGTTGCCAAGCCAGTTATTGAACAATACCAAGATGCTAAAGCTGACGACCCAAACATTAATATCGTAGTCATGGATGGTGGTGGTAATGATATTTTACTACCAGCAATGATATTTGACCCTTATGAATGCAAAACGACTTGGTACCGCACTGAACTTAGCGAGAAATGTACTAGTTTAGTAAATGACATTTATGTCGACACTGTAGACCTTCTTAATGAAATGAAGCAAAACAATGTTCAGCAGGTCATTTACTTAGGCTACTACTACACCACTGGTGACAAAACTAACCTCCACCAAGCAATTGACTATGGTGACAACCGACTCACTGATGCCTGTAGCAACACTACAGTATCATGCCAATTTGTTGACCCTAGACTTGGAATTACGCCAGATGACGTACTGTCTGACAATATCCATCCAAACACATCAGGATCTCAAAAGTTAGCTCATCTTATCTGGCCTTATCTTGAAGCTATATTATAAATAAGTCTGCCCACTAACCCATGGTATACCATGGGTTAGTCATAAGTATACGAGGAGAAAATAATGAGCAAATGGGTATGGGTTTACACGGTTTGTACTATTGCTGGTTTAGGTATTTGGTTCCTACCCTTAACTTTATCCACCTCTACGCCCCCTTCACTCGAAAAAGTTGAAGATCCACCTTTAGATGTTCAGCAAACGAAAATTTCCTTTGCGAATAAAACTGATAATTCTGAACTCGTGGAAGAGCTAGCACAGCAATTGCGTAAAGAGCTAGGCGAAAGTATCCACCATGTTGAGATTCAAGTTGGGCTGGTAGATTTTCGCCAATATCTACGTGAAAAATATCAGGATAAGACAGACAGTCTATTTAATTCTGTTATCAACCATGCGTTTCCCAGCTACGCTGAATCTATTTTTTCTAATCTCTCACAAATGGAAAAATATGAGAATTGGCTGCTTGCTGAAATGAAGTCTTTTCTAGGCATGACTTTTGAAGGAAAGCAAGTTGCCATTTGGGCAAAACGTCGTGAACTATTTGCCTCGGATGCCGATATTCTCTGGTCAGCAGAATTGGACGAACGAGAACAAAAAATGGCTAATACGAAAAAATCTATCGAGTTATTGAACCAAGCTTATGACATGGAGATTGATCAACGCCTCTATGCACTTAAAACAACTATTGAGACAAACTTCTCTGAGCAAGTAGGTGGCAAAATATTAAGCCCATCTATGTTAGCCAGTACTTTCTTTAGCCTTGACTCTGTACAACACGATTTAGAGAAAATGTCCCCTTATGAACGTTCACTGCAACTTGCAAATATACGTAGAGATTTAGGCTTTAGTGAAAGACAAGTTGAAAAAGCAGCACTCAAAGATGAACAAAATGAGCTCCGATGGCAAGTAGGCTATCAATATATGGCTGAAAGACAGGCATTATTAAGTAGCCTCACCGACGAAGAATTAAGCAATGAACTCAAACATCTGAGGATCAGTTATTTTGGGGATGAGGCATCGACACTCGAAAAAGAAGAACAACAAGGATTTTATCGATTTAAACGCCCACGTGTTTATGGCAGAAATTAAACTTCCCTTTAAGCAGCTAAGAGCATACTAGTATGATTGTAAATCCTCTCCCCTCACGGTGACACGATGTAATCGACGTGGCAGGTCACCGTAATCGCTTACCGCAAAGTGTTGAGTTGGTATATTATCCCATATTGCTAAAGAATTTGGCTGCCATTTAAACCGGACCTGAAACTCAGGTCGTCTAGCAAGTTGATACAATCTTTTAAGAAGTGCATCACTTTCTATCCCTTGTAATTCATTAACTTTATGGGTGAACTGCTCGTTAACAAACACAGTTGGGTTGCCGGTTTCAGGATGACGAACTACAAGAGGATGTTTTACCGGAGGGTAATTGATTGAAACTTTGGCAACGTAACTCTGCCCACCCTCTACCAGAGAATCATAACGACTGCCTTCAAATGCATGTAGAGCATGAGTAGCCGTTAATTCTCTTAACAACCTTTGCTCATCAACTGTTAGACTCAACCAAACTGCTTCCATGGATGTCCATATGGTATCTCCCCCCCTATCAGGGCATAACTGGGCATGTAGTATGGAACAACGACAAGGTGTTTTTTGCCATGTCAAATCGGTATGCCAATAGCTTTTACTTGGTGGGTTACCAGGCGATGTTTCAATCACCACCACTTGATCTTCATCCTCTAAATGTGGAAAAAACGGGTGAACAGGCTCAAGTTCACCAAAACGTTTTGCAAGAGACATGTGCTGCTGCGGCGTCATCAATTGGTTATGAAAAAATAGCACCTTATAGTCAAGATAAGCTTGGTAAATAGTTTGAAATTCAGCATCAAGCAACTTGGAAAGATCTACATCTTCGACAAGCGCACCAATCTTTGGTGATAAAGGGGTTATATTCACAGTTCATCCTCGTTTTATCGGCTAACAAACACAGACCATTCAACAGCCAAAACTATTGCACATTAGCAAAAGTTCTTTCGTTTAACTTTATTGAAATAACATGTAGATTCAATACTCTACTAAAAAAGTTAATATTGTAAGGCTTATACCCTTATTTAAAGAGAATGATCGCCACTGTTTACAACATATTGCTAGAAAGAAGCACCAATATCTCCCCTAAGTTAACCCATTTCAATATAGTTTACGCTCTAAGCTATAAACATTACTTACACTTGAATAGTCGAATGGCGCTTTCAATACAATCACATATTCCATACAATCAAAAAATATTGTAGTGGGTATTTATCAACGGAGCGCAAATGAGCGAAATCAAACACAGTAAGCTTCTTATTCTTGGTTCTGGCCCAGCGGGATACACGGCAGCCGTGTACGCCGCGAGAGCGAATCTACATCCTGTCCTTGTAACAGGGATGCAACAGGGTGGGCAGTTAACAACAACAACAGATGTTGAAAACTGGCCAGGTGACCCTGAGGGCCTAACTGGTCCAGCTCTTATGGAACGAATGAAAGAGCACGCTGAGCGCTTTGAAACACAGATTATTTTTGACCATATCAACCATGTTGATTTCAGTAAGCGACCGTTCATATTAAAAGGTGACAGTAACGAATACAGTTGCGATGCTCTCATTATTTCTACTGGTGCCTCAGCCAAATACCTAGGTTTGGAATCTGAAGAGACATTTAAAGGACGAGGTGTGTCTGCTTGTGCCACCTGTGACGGCTTTTTCTATAGAAGCCAAAAGGTTGCTGTTATAGGCGGGGGGAATACTGCCGTTGAAGAAGCACTATACCTATCTAACATTGCTTCTGAAGTTCACCTCATACATAGGCGTGATAGTTTTCGTGCGGAAAAAATCCTCGTCCGTCGACTGATGGAGAAAGTTGAAAGTGGCAATATTACCCTCCACACAGATAAAGTTCTCGAAGAGATCGTTGGTGACGACATGGGTGTTACTGGTGTTCGAATAAAGGATACCAAGACAAACAAGGTAGATGGACTTGACGTCATGGGTGCCTTTATTGCTATCGGCCATCAGCCAAATACAGGTATTTTTGAAGGCCAACTGGATATGAAAGATGGTTATATTATTGTTCAATCTGGGCTTAATGGTAACGCTACTCAAACCAGTATTCCTGGCATTTTTGCTGCAGGAGATGTCATGGATCACACCTATCGCCAAGCTATAACCTCCGCTGGTACAGGTTGTATGGCAGCACTTGATGCTGAACGTTATCTAGATGCACTTGCAAACGGTAAATAATATTTTTCACTTTTGAGTCAAATCCTGAAAGCCTCGTGGTATTACCATGAGGTTTTCTTTTGTATAATCTCCTGCTTAGGGTCACCAAAGTACTTATCAATAAGCCTCATAATGGATAAAAATAAACAGCGCAACTTGAACAAATGGCTCAAGCAGCAGGGTAAGTTAGCGAAACGCTGGCTGATGGCTGCTATTGGTCTTGGTATTATTGCAAGCCTATTTTTACTGGCTCAGGCCGCATTACTTGCGACTATTCTTCAGCAGCTGATCATTGAACAAGCTCCGAAACAGCAGCTTATTCCCTACTTTTTAGCTCTGGGTGTAATTATCGCTATGCGGGCCTTATGCTCTTGGGGTCGAGAACTAGCTGGATATCGTTGCGGAGAAAAAGTTCGTCTTTACATAAGACAATTAATTCTTGATAAGTTACGTGAATTAGGCCCTGCTTATATCAAAGGTAAGCCTGCAGGAGCTTGGGCAACTTTGTTATTGGAACAAGTCGAAGATATGCATGATTTCTTCGCCCGTTATCTGCCACAGATGTCGCTTGCGGTGCTGGTTCCCATTGTGATTCTTGCAGTTGTTTTTCCAATTAACTGGATAGCAGGTCTAATCTTTTTGGTCACTGCACCACTAGTACCATTATTTATGGCTCTTGTGGGTATGAAAGCAGCAGATGCAAACCGCAAAAATTTTAAAGCTCTACAACGTTTGTCCGGCCATTTTTATGACCGCTTACAATCGATGACCACCATTCGTTTATTTGACCGCACTAAGGCCGAAACAGAAGTTATGCGCGCCGCATCCGAAGTCTTCCGCTCTCGTACCATGGATGTGCTTAAGATCGCATTCTTATCTTCTGCCATACTCGAATTTTTCACATCAATTTCCATCGCCCTCACAGCGGTATACTTTGGATTTGCTTTTATCGGAGAAATCAATATTGGTGATTATGGCCTAGGGGTAACACTTATGGCTGGTTTGTTTATTCTTATTCTTGCGCCTGAATTTTATCAACCACTACGAGATTTAGGTACTTTTTACCACGCCAAGCAGCAAGCCGTTGGAGCTGCCGATAGCATTGTCGAGTTTCTAGAGACAGATGCAACAGCCGTGATTTCCGGAAATCGAACATTAGATGTAACATCAGGCATTAGTATTTGTGCCCAAAATTTGGAAGTATTTTCGCCGCAAGGTGCCAAGTTACTCGGCCCGATAAGTTTTGAAATCAAAGCGAATCAACATACTGCACTGGTTGGCCCTAGTGGCGCAGGAAAAACAAGTCTAGTTAATGCCATATTAGGGTTTCTACCCTATGAAGGCTCATTAACCATTAATGGTATTGAGCGTACACAAATTAATCTTAACGACTGGCGCGAAAACATCAGTTGGATCAGTCAAAACCCTCTGTTGGTGCACGGAACAATTCGCAACAATATTACTTTAGGTAAAGAAGATGTCACAGAGAGTATCATTGATACCGCTCTGAAAGAGTCTTTTTCATCAGAGTTTGTCGCGCAACATGGACTAGATTACCAGATTTCAGATCGTTCCGGTGGGCTTTCCGTTGGACAAGCTCAGCGTATTGCTCTGGCGAGGGCCATGATACAAAACGGACATTTTTGGCTCCTTGACGAACCAACTGCGAGTTTAGATGCACGTAGCGAAAAACTAGTTATGGAAGGCCTTGCAAATCAAATTGAAAGCAAAACATCATTAATGGTCACTCATCAACTTCTTCCCCTAAAAAATGTCTCTCAGATACTCGTAATGGAGAGTGGTATGATTGTCCAACAAGGCGACTATAACCAACTTAGTCGTCAAGATGGTTTGTTCCAAAAGATGTTACTAGCCAATCAAACGCTTTCCCAGATAAATAAGGGGAATCTCGATGCGTGATTTAATTCCCTACTTGAAACTTTATAAAAAACACTGGTTCGGTCTTTCACTCGGCATGTTCTTAGCGTTATTGACGATGCTTGCCTCTATTGGATTACTGACTCTCTCTGGTTGGTTTCTATCGGCGGCAGCCATTGCTGGATTAACTATTGCTCGGGAAACTTTCAACTATATGTTACCTGGCGCGTTTGTTCGTGGTTTTGCTATGGGTCGAACCGCTGGTCGCTGGGGTGAACGAGTAGTCAGTCACAACGCTACTTTTAAGCTACTGACAGACCTGCGAATATTTTTCTTCTCCAAACTTGCTCCCCTAATTCCGGGCAGGGTGTCCAACCTTAGAGATGCAGACATTCTCAATCGCTTAGTTGCGGATATAAGTGCAATGGACCATGTTTACCTGCGTCTCATCAGCCCAATGGTTGTCGGTTCTCTTGGTATTGTTGGCCTTACAGTTCTTCTCAGTTGGTTTGATACAAAACTCGGCCTAACTCTGGGGGCAATCTTGCTCACTATACTTATACTGTGGCCTATTCTGTTTTATAAACTGGGCAAACATAATGGGGCTGAGTTGACAAATAACAAAGCCAACTTAAGAATTGCTACTCTAGATTGGCTGCAAGGCTATAGCGAGCTTACGATTTTTGGTGCAGAAGAACGCTACCGAAATGTAATTTTTGATATTCAGCAACGCCTACTTAATAATCAACGTTTTAATGCTCACTTTGCTGGAATTGCTCAAGCACTACTTATTCTTGTGAACGGCTGGACAATTGTGCTCATGTTATGGCTTGCTGCTGACGGAGTAGGTGGACAATTACCCAACCCAATGATAGCTCTAGTAGTCTTCGCAACCATGGCAAGTGTCGAAATCCTCATGCCGATTGCAGGCGCATTTCAGCACCTTGGACAAACCATTTCCTCAGCGCGTCGACTCAACGATATTACTTTGTCTACACCGGATGTTCTGTTCCCAAGTAAACCTATCAAGCACGATCAGTCTTACTCAATTGAGTACCAAGATGTCAGCTTCCACTACCCTGATGGTGAAATAAACGCTCTAAGCAATGTAAACCTCACAATATCAGCAGGGCAACGAATCGCTATCCTTGGTCAGACAGGTTCTGGGAAATCCACTTTATTGCAGTTACTTAATCGATACTGGGATGTACAAAAAGGAAATATCAACATCGCAGGGCAACCCATAGCTCTATGGAGTGAAAGCCAACTTCGCCAAGTAACAACAGTTGTCAGCCAGCGAGTCGATATACTCAATGGAACTTTGCGAGATAATCTACTCATGGCGTCTTCTAAAGCAACCGATGAACAATTGCATGAAGCATTATCCAAGGTAGGTTTATCTAAACTTATACACGACCAAGGGTTAGATAAGTGGCTTGGAGATGGCGGTAGGCAGTTATCGGGAGGAGAAAAGCGTCGAATTGGTATAGCTAGAGCACTGTTACATAATGGCCCAATTCTATTGCTTGATGAACCCACTGAAGGTTTGGATAAGCAAACTGAACGTCAAATCATGCAGTTGTTTAACCAGTATTTCGAGAATAAAACCGTAATATTCATTACTCATAGGCTTGTCGAACTAAGTAAAATGGACGCTATTTGTCTTATTGAACAAGGCAAAGTCGTCGAATATGGTACACACGAAGCGCTTATGGCAGAAAAAGGGCGCTATTTCGAGCTAAACCAATCTCTTTAGCGAAAGCAGATTCATTTCAAGGCGCACATTGTTTAAATCAAAAAAAGCAGCTTAATGCTGCTTTTTTCATAATTAATTAACGATGTTTATTTCGACTGCCTTGCTCTCCAGCACTTCTACGTGTCTTTCTTCGCGCCGGGTTGTTGCTACGGCCGCCTCCACCACTGCTCACTCGTTCTTCATGACGCTTAACTGCGCGACGAATTTTCTGGCTTCGAGAACGTTCACGCTTACGTGAAGTATTGGCTTTATTTTCCTCAAGTAGTGTTTCTTTTTCTGGCCCTAGCTCTACCAATTCACGCAAGTAGTTCACTTCTTTGAGGTCAAGTTCCATCCATCCACCACGTGGAAGTTTCTTATCCAAGAATATATCACCGTAACGAACACGCTTTAAACGGCTCACCGTACAATCTTGAGACTCCCATAAGCGGCGTACTTCTCTGTTACGGCCTTCATTGATGACAACATAGAAGGTATGGTTCATACCATCACCTCCTGCATGAACAACATCTTCAAAACGCGCTACGCCATCATCTAGCTCAACACCACTGACAAGGTTACGTACCTTCTTCTCATCGATTTCACCGAAAACACGAACTAAATATTCACGTTCAACTTGGCGACTCGGGTGCATAAGCCGATTTGCCAACTCACCGTCAGTAGTAAAAAGAAGTAATCCTGAAGTATTTGCATCTAAGCGACCAACAGAAATCCAACGAGAACCACGCATTTTTGGCAAACGGTCAAATACAGTTCGGCGACCTTCAGGATCATTACGAGTACAAAGCTCACCCTCAGGTTTGTAATACACCAATACGCGACAAACCACTTCTTCCTGCGCCTTAGCAGAAACAATATGCCCGTCGATACGAACGACAGCATTCTCATCTTCTAGCCGCTCACCAAGCTTAGCAACAATACCATTAACACTTACGCGCCCCGCTTTAATTAGAGCTTCTAGTTCGCGTCGTGAGCCATGGCCTGCTCGCGCTAATACCTTCTGTAATTTTTCGTTCATTGTTCTACCTTTGTGTCGTCTTCTCAGACGTCAATTCTACTTTGCGACCTAAAATCGCGGTCGCGTATTATCGCAAACTCTTGTAAGAAACGCATGCTTTATTTTTTCTTTTGACAGTTAACATATTAGGATAAATTGACCTTTCATAGTTAGCTTTCATTGACGATAAATGGAATTTAGATACCGCGAGAGTTATTCAATAATACTTTTAAACATCGACTACTTAGCACTCAATAATCTCCACCTCAAAGCATCTAAGGTCATTGACTATAAATGCCTTAACCATCATCTTTATTAATTTACATCACTCAAATGCTGATGGATCACCTGAACCAATGCGGGCTATAACTGGTTCATCTTCACTGAAATCAACCACTGTCGTTGGTTGCTCTCCGAGGTAACCACCATTAAGAATACAATCTACTGCATGTTCAAGTTTATCTCTAATATCTTCTGGATCAGATTCCGTGACATTACTACCAGGCAATATCAGTGACGTTGACATTAACGGTTCACCTAACGCTTCGAGCAAGTCAAGCGCAATACGGTTATCTGGAACTCGAATGCCTATTGTTTTGCGTTTACTGTTCATCAAACGACGCGGCACTTCCTTAGTACCCTTAAAAATAAAGGTATAAGGGCCTGGTGTGTTATTTTTCAAGAGGCGAAAAGCCCCGTTATCTACACGTGCATATATAGACAACTCAGATAAGTCACGACATAAAAGAGTAAAATTATGTTTTTCATCCAATTTTCGAATCTGACAGATTCTTTCCAGTGCCTGTTTATTCTCCAACTGACACCCTAAAGCATATCCAGAATCGGTAGGATAAATAACAACACCACCACTACGAATGATGGCCACAGCTTGATTGATCAAGCGAGCCTGTGGATTTTCTGGATGCACATAAAAGAACTGGCTCATTTTAATTCCTCATCATTGAGTCTCTCGACTCTATAAATGTATTAATTCTCTGGTCTCATGACCTTGTTAGCTAACAGCTTTCGTATAGAGATAAATCGACCCCAAAGTCTAAATCTAGTTTGATTGTGCAGGGGGAATTATTATATCTTTCCAGACTGGTTCGACGCCTGATGGAAGCCACAGATTCCTACCTAGCTCTGTCCAAGGAGAAGGATAATGAAAGTCACTTCCTTGAGACGCCAATAGTTTGTATTGTATCGCATAATCTGCCAGATTACGTCTTTCTTGTTGCCCTTGCTGTGGTTGAGCAACTTCCATAGCATCCCCACCGGCATCAACAAATGCACCAAGAAGCCTTTTCAACCATTTTGCGGTTAACTTATAACGTCCGGGGTGAGCCAGAACTGCCAAGCCGCCTGCAGAATGTATTGCATCAACGGCCTCTTTCATAGAGCACCAACTTGGAGGGACATAACCAGGGTTATCGCGTGTTAGGTATTTCTTAAACACTTGCTGCATAGTTTTTGCGTAACCATTATCGACTAACCATTTAGCGAAATGTGCACGAGTTATCGGCGCTTCACCTGCAATGGTTTTTACTTCCTCAAATACACCTTCTCGTGTTGCTTTTGCAAGACGCTGGGCAATTAATTCAGCACGCACCTGACGATGTGCCTGCTGTTTCTCTATCAACTCTTTAAGTTCACTTGATTTAGGATCAATATCGAGACCGACAATATGGATATCTTTATTTTGCCAGACTGTGGAAATTTCAATGCCATCTATGACCGTTATCGGCAGCTTATTTGACTCAACATAGTGATGTGCATGGTGCAGGCCATCGATAGTGTCATGATCTGTGATGGCTAACACATCGACATTAAAGTCGACTGCCCTATCTATCAGCTGAGTAACTGATAGCCGTCCATCAGAAGCAGTAGTATGGCTATGTAAATCAATCTTCATAAACTTACTTTTTTAGTTGACTTTTTACCAATGAACTAGTTTACTAGTACACAAATACAAAGTGTTTCATTTAGGGGTTACCATGTTACAAGAGTTTAACTCAAACCAAAAAGCGAATCTTGCAGTTAACGGTCAATATGCCGTTTCTGAAAATATTGCTTGCTGGCGTACTTGGACAAGTTCTAGGTGGGCTGACAGGTACTTTTAATTGACTCAATTAATGTAATCAGGCCCGCTATTAAAGCGGGCCTTTTGTTTTGTCGGATATACTGCATTTAACTGGTCATATAAGCATCGATTAGATCACATTCCACATTGGGTGAATGTTTTGTTTATGCGACTATGTATGGCAGAAAGTAAAAAGCTATAAAATGAAAGGAGGTCTTGTGAACAAGGCCATTGAAATGAAAATGCTGGGCGAGCTGGAAGTCATTCAAACAACAGCTCCTTACACGCTAGATCCAACGCGTCTGTTCCACACTCTATGTGAAAATAAAACAGACAGTTTATTATTGGAATCCGCAGAAATCAGTTCCAAGCGGAACCTAAAAAGCTTGCTGATTGTCGATTCCGCTGTACGTATAGTTTGCTACGGCCATACCGTGACTCTGCATGCTCTAACCAATAACGGGCAATGCCTGCTTACCCATTTGACTCGCAATATTCATCGCAATATCGCTCACTCTTTTGACAATAACACGCTAACTCTAGAATTTGAGAAACCTTGCAACAAGTTAGATGAAGATTCACGGCTGCGCGAAGCGTCTTCCTTCGATGCCCTTCGGCTAATCCAACATAGCTTCGACATTAGTGAGCATGAAAAACATGCTCTCTTTCTCGGTGGGTTGTTCGCCTATGACATGGTGGCAAACTTTGAACCTTTGGGAGAAGTAGAAACCTCAAATCAATGCCCGGACTATGTGTTTTATGTCGCAGAAACTCTACTTGTCGTCGATCATCAACGTGAAACATGTGATGTTCAAGCGACCCTATTTGCGGGATGTGCCGAAAAAGCCAAACTAGAAGCGCGCATACAATATATCCAGTCTCAGTGTGCTAATTTGAAACACCTACCAATCGCAAGCAAGCTAAACAACTTATCACCTCAGCCAAGCGTGAGCGACGAAGATTTTTGCCAAATCGTACGTGATCTTAAACAATATGTTGTTAAAGGTGATATTTTTCAAGTTGTCCCTTCTCGCCGCTTTACCCTACCATGCCCTTCGCCACTCATTGCATATAAAGAACTAAAACTGAGTAATCCAAGTCCGTATATGTTCTACATGCAAGACGAACTGTTTACCTTATTTGGCGCATCGCCAGAAAGTGCACTAAAGTATGAAACCGAAACCAATCAGGTTGAGATTTACCCTATTGCAGGCACTCGTCATCGAGGCAAGCTGCCTAACGGTCAAATTGATTTTGACTTAGATAGCCGTATCGAACTAGAACTCCGCACGGATAAAAAAGAAAATGCAGAGCACATGATGCTGGTTGACCTCGCGCGTAACGATGTTGCCCGAATTTCACAAGCTGGCTCTCGACATGTTGCGGATCTCCTCCAAGTAGACAGATACAGCCATGTGATGCATTTAGTATCTAGAGTAGTCGGCCAACTTCGTCAGGATTTGGACGCTCTTCATGCCTATCAAGCATGTATGAATATGGGTACTCTGACGGGTGCACCAAAAATTCGTGCTATGCAGCTTATTCGAGATGTAGAAAGAACTCGCCGTGGCAGTTACGGTGGTGCGGTAGGTTACCTCACTGGCGAGGGTACATTGGATACCTGTATCGTGATTCGTTCTGCCTATGTCGAAAATGGTATTGCACAAGTTCAAGCAGGGGCTGGTGTCGTGTTTGATTCAGACCCCCAAGCCGAAGCTGACGAAACTCGTAGCAAGGCACAAGCCGTCATTTCTGCAATTCAATCAGCACATAAGGAGCAGTAATAGATGGCTAGCATAGTATTTATTGATAACTTTGATTCTTTTACATACAACTTAGTGGATCAATTTCGCTCTCTCGGTCACGAGGTAACTATCTACCGTAATAATATAGCGGCATCAACAATAGAGGCTGCTATCAAAGAGCTAGATAGCCCTGTAGTCCTTCTCTCACCAGGCCCAGGAGCACCATCTGAAGCGGGTTCGATGCCTGAAGTAATAAATAACCTCAAGGGAAAAGTACCCATTATTGGTATCTGTCTTGGACATCAAGCAATCGTCGAAGCATATGGCGGCACTGTGGCTGGAGCTAATGACATTGTCCACGGAAAAGTCTCTATGATGGATCATCTCAATCATACCATTTATGCCAATTTGCCTTCTCCACTAGCAATTGCACGTTACCATTCTCTTGTAGCCACTGTTGTCCCAGAGACATTAACGGTGACAGCAGAAGTTGATGGGCTTGTCATGTCAGTGGTTCAAGAACAAGATAAAGTCTGCGGGTTTCAGTTCCACCCCGAATCGATTATGACGACGCAAGGTGCGATATTACTAGCTAATGCCATCACGTGGGCCCTCGAGAAACCCGTAAAAAACGCAGTACAGCATTAAGGAAGAGAACATGAATCAAATAATCAATAAACTATATCAACAAGATTCTCTTACCCAAGAAGAAAGTCAGCAGCTTTTTGACGTGATTATTCGCGGCGAGCTAGACCCAATTTTGATGGCTTCAGCACTTACAGCTCTCAAACTTAAAGGTGAAACACCAGATGAGATTGCAGGGGCTGCTAAAGCACTACTTGCGAATGCGAATCCATTTCCTAGCCCTGATTATGACTTTGCAGACATTGTCGGTACTGGTGGTGATGGGCATAATACAATAAATATTTCAACAACGGCTGCATTTGTGGCGGCGGCTTGCGGCCTAAAAATCGCCAAACATGGTAACCGCGGTGTTTCAAGTAAGTCAGGGTCCTCAGATTTATTGGACTCATTCGGTATAGATCTCGCGATGGATGCCGATACTAGCCGTACTGCAATGGACAAGTTAGGCGTTACTTTTCTCTTCGCTCCCCAATATCACAGCGGGGTTCGACATGCGATGCCTGTCCGTCAAACGATGAAAACGCGAACTATATTCAATATTCTTGGTCCACTCATTAACCCGGCTCGACCAAATATCGAGCTTATGGGGGTTTACAGTGAAGAGCTCGTCAGACCCATTGCCGAAACTATGCTTAAAATGGGCATGAAGCGTGCTGCGGTTGTTCATGGTAGCGGTCTTGATGAAGTTGCTATTCATGGCGAGACCAAAGTAGCAGAGATTAAAGATGGAAACATCACAGAGTACACATTACACCCAGAGGATTTTGGCTTGGCTGCTCATCCACTTGAAGCAATCAAAGGTGGTACTCCAGAAGAAAACAAAGCGATCATTACCAATATCCTAACAGGTAAAGGCACAGACGCTCAGCTCGGTGCTGTGGCTGTCAATGTTGCTCTGCTGATGAAACTTTTTGATCGTGACGATCTCAAAGAAAATACCAAGCATGCCATTGATATTATGAATTCAGGCCAAGCTTTTGAACTAATAAAACAACTATCAGCACATACATAATTGCTCCCGAACAAGGTAAAAATACATGACTCAGGCACAAGATAAACTTTCCGAACACATTTCCGCTAAAGAAGCAAAAATGGCGGAAGTATTAGCAAAAATTGTACGTGACAAATACTTATGGCTAAAAGATCGCCAGTCATATCTACCTCTATCTGAGTTCAAAGATACGCTGACTCAGTCTGATCGCAGCTTCTATAAAGCTGTCGGTGGAAATAAAACAGCCTTCATTACTGAGTGTAAGAAAGCTTCGCCTTCCAAAGGACTGATTCGGGAAGATTTTGACCTTGACTACATTGCATCCGTATATAACAACCATGCTGATGCGATCTCGGTATTAACCGATGAAAAATATTTTCAAGGTAACTTTGAATTTTTACCACAAGTAAGGCGCCATGTAACTCAGCCTATTTTATGTAAAGACTTCATTGTAGATAGTTATCAAATTTATCTTGCTCGCCATTACTCAGCAGATGCGATTCTCCTCATGTTATCTGTACTTGATGACGATAAATACCAAGAACTCGCAACAGCGGCTCATTCACTTAATATGGGTATTTTAACCGAAGTCAGTAACGAGCAAGAACTACATCGTGCAGTGGCACTTGACGCCAAAGTTATTGGTATCAACAACCGTAATCTACGAGATTTAACGACCGATCTTAACCGCACTAAAGAACTGTCACCTCACATCCGTGAGCTGGCTCCACAAGCAACAATCATTTCAGAATCTGGCATAAATACACATCAGCAGGTTCGTGAGTTGTCTGAGTTTGCTGATGGGTTTCTGATTGGAAGCTCGTTAATGGCAGAAGACAACCTTGAGTTAGCTGTACGTAAAGTAATACTGGGCGAAAACAAAGTGTGTGGTCTCACTCAAGCAGATGACGCGGCAAAAGCGTACCAAGCTGGCGCTGTATTTGGTGGCCTTATTTTCGTTGCGAAGTCAAAACGTTGTGTTGATGTTGAATCTGCTCGTCTAACAATGTCAGGTGCTCCCCTTAAGTATGTCGGCGTATTTCAAAACCATGATGTCGAAACTGTCGCTGAAACGGCTAACCAACTTGGACTAAGTGCTGTCCAATTACACGGCGACGAAGATCAAAGCTATGTCAAATCTCTACATTCTCAATTAAGCGAAAGCGTTGAGATTTGGAAAGCATACGGAGTGAAGAACTCATTGCCAAGTCTACTCGGTGCACCAGTAGATCGCCATATCCTAGATACCAAAGTAGGGTCTCAAACAGGGGGGACTGGCTTAGTATTCGACTGGTCACTAATCGAAGACACCAAACAAGTTATGCTTGCTGGTGGTATTTCACCTTTTAACGCTCAAAAAGCTGCTCAACAAGGTTGTTTAGGACTAGATCTGAACTCAGGTGTTGAATTGTCTCCTGGTAAAAAAGATAGCCAAAAATTACAACAAGCATTCGACGCCATCCGTAACTACTGATAAACAAAATAACAGTAGAAGGCTTTAGATAAGAAGATGTTGGTGGAGCCTCAATGAACTACTCCACCTAGAATTAAAGGAATAAAACAATGGCAAAACTTGATGCCTACTTTGGCGAATATGGTGGTCAGTACGTGCCACAAATTCTCGTTCCAGCACTTGAACAGCTTGAGCAAGCTTTCATCGATGCTCAAGACGATCCCAATTTTCGTAGTGAGTTTATGGGCTTACTACAAGAATATGCTGGTCGCCCTACCGCTTTGACCCTAACACGCAATTTAACAAAAGGGACAAACACTAAACTTTACTTAAAGCGAGAAGATCTTCTCCATGGCGGTGCACACAAAACCAACCAAGTACTTGGCCAAGCATTGCTTGCTAAGCGTATGGGCAAAAACGAAATCATAGCCGAAACCGGAGCGGGCCAACATGGCGTAGCAGCTGCCCTAGCCTGCGCTTTATTAGGTTTGAAATGTCGAGTGTACATGGGCGCTAAAGACGTAGAGCGTCAAAGCCCTAATGTGTTTCGAATGAAGTTGATGGGGGCAGAAGTGATCCCTGTTCACTCAGGTTCGGCCACGCTAAAAGATGCTTGTAACGAAGCCCTTCGCGATTGGTCAGCAACCTATGAGCAAGCCCATTACCTACTGGGCACAGCGGCTGGACCACACCCATTTCCAACCATAGTGCGTGAATTTCAGCGTATGATTGGTGAAGAAACAAAGAACCAAATCTTAGCTCGTGAAGGACGCCTTCCAGATGCAATTATTGCCTGTGTCGGTGGAGGCTCTAATGCTATTGGTATGTTTGCAGACTTTATCGAGGAAGAAGATGTTCGTCTGATTGGGGTTGAACCTGCTGGTAAAGGCATTGACACCGACCAACATGGCGCTCCACTAAAACATGGCAAAACTGGCATCTTCTTTGGTATGAAAGCACCACTGATGCAAGATAGCAATGGCCAAGTCGAAGAGTCTTATTCTGTTTCTGCAGGCTTAGACTTCCCATCTGTAGGGCCGCAGCACGCGCATTTAAATGCGATTGGTCGCGCCGAATATGACAATGTTACCGATGATGAAGCCTTAGACGCCTTTCAGGAGTTAGCTCGCAGTGAAGGTATCATTCCAGCCCTTGAGTCTTCACACGCTCTTGCTCACGCCCTCCGTATGGCTCGTGATAACCCAGAGAAAGAACAGTTACTGGTTGTCAACCTATCAGGACGCGGAGACAAAGATATCTTCACCGTACATGCCATTCTAGAAGAAAAAGGGGTGATCTAATGAGCCGTTATGAATCTATGTTTGCACGCTTAAACGGGCAAAACCAAGGCGCATTTGTTCCTTTTGTCACCGTTTGCGACCCTAACCCAGATCAGTCCTTAAAAATAATGGAAACGCTAGTCGAAGCTGGTGCAGATGCGCTCGAGCTCGGTATTCCTTTTTCCGACCCATTGGCTGATGGTCCAACAATTCAAGGTGCCAATATCCGAGCTCTAGAAGCGGGGGCAACACCCAGCATCTGCTTTGAATTAATAGCAAAAATTCGGGAAAAACACCCTGAACTACCAATAGGCTTATTGATGTATGCTAACTTGGTCTACGCACGAGGTATTGATAGTTTTTATCAGAGCTGCTCAGACGCTGGTATTGATTCCGTGTTGATTGCAGATGCCCCAACAAATGAAAGTGCTGAGTTTGTGGCATCGGCAAAAAAACATGGCGTTGAACCTATTTTTATTGCGCCACCTACAGCATCCGACGATACATTAAAATCAGTAGCAGAATTAGGCGGCGGGTACACCTACCTTCTCTCTCGCTCTGGTGTTACAGGTGCAGAAACAAAAGCCAATATGCCAGTAAGTGACTTACTCGACAGGCTCAATCAATACGATGCCCCACCCGCCTTACTCGGCTTTGGTATCTCAACACCAGAGCAAGTAAAACAGGCTATTGATGCGGGTGCAGCAGGAGCGATTTCAGGGTCAGCGGTTGTTAAAATCATAGAAACACACACAGATGAACCAGAAGAAATGCTGGTGCAGCTATCTAAGTTTGTTTCACCGATGAAAGCGGCAACACAGAAGTAACTGATGTGTCTATGCACATAGTACAACATAACAAAAAAAGCTTGGCTTACAACAGCCAAGCTTTTTTGTTAAACATGACAAGACACTTTATAAGAAGTGGATAGTCGCATTAAGCGAAAAGTTGGTAATATCGTCTTCTTTCATGCCAAATACATTGTAACTTACACCAAATGAAATCGGGACAGGACCTGCAGCAAAATACTCGGCACCCACGCCGTAAGTCACGTCAATTTCATCTTCATCAAACCCACCATCTGCTTTCAAATTGTAAGAATGCAATCCAGCTTTTGCGTAGACATGCAGTGGACCAAAATCAATGCTTGGTTTTGCAGCAAAATAAATAGCACTGCCCGTTAGGTTGGTTTTGATACCGTTATAATCTACGCGATCAAACTTACCGAGGTCTTGATAGCCCGCTTCAAGACCAATGAAAGGTAGAATACCTGTCCCAACGTGAACATTATAAGATGTCGTTGACTCACCATTTAAGTCTGTTTGTCCAACGCTAGCCCCGCCGTAAATCAACGAGTCTGCCGATACAGTTGCTGAAGCACTAAGCAATGCCAGCGCGAGTAGTGATTTTTTCATATTTAGCCTTCTCTATTTTCCATGACAGAAACTGCTACGGCAATCCTCTGCCTATCCCAGTCAAAAAGTTTACTATTTTTTACAATAAAGCAAATTACGTACCCAAGGCGATTTTCCAACTTTAAACTATGCTAACAATCATCAATCGTGTTTTTGATTCTTTTATCCGAAACCGGATAAGGTGTACCCAACTGCTGAGCAAAATAGCTGACCCGCAGCTCTTCAAGCATCCACCGAACCTCTTTCACTTTCTCCGGAATCATTAACCCTTTAGGGATTTTATTCAGTAGCTCTTGATAATTGTTGGCAACAGATTCAATTTTAAGCATGTGCAGGCGATCCTTGTTAGGATCGATTGGCAATTTTTCCATTCGTTTTTCAATCGCTTGCAGATAACGAAGTATATCAGGTAAACGCTTCCAACCGCACTCTGTCGCAAAACCTTTGAAGATCAGTCCTTCAATTTGTGCTTTTATATCAGATAAGGCGAATGCCATAGAGAAATCAATCTTACCTTTCAATTTTTTGTTAATATTGAAGGCTGTCGTCAAAATTACTTCAACTTGTTTAGCAATCTCAACAACTGTGTCATCCAACTCAGCACGAACATGTTCTTTAAGTTGCTCGAACTCTTCTGGTTGCCAAACTAGCCCACCTTTTTCTTCAATTAACTTATCAACGCCACAAGCAATACAATCGTCAATGAGATCCAACACTTTGCCGTACGGATTAAAGTAAAGACCAAGTTTAGATTTATTCGGTAAATGGCCATGCAAATATTTAATCGGAGATGGAACATTAAGTAAAATCAGACGACGTTGTCCTGATTGCATAGCTAAATTCTGTTCATCTGCGGTTTCAAACAGCTTAATTTCAACACTATCTTTTGAATCGACAATTGCCGGATAAGCTTTAACCTCATAGCCACCACGTTTCTGTTGATAGACTTTAGGCAGCTCACCAAAGCTCCAGCTTTTTAGATCTCTCTGCTCTATGTCATCATCAGCGACCTTTGACAGTGTTTCCTGAACCTTATCTTTTAGACTCTCTTTCAAAAGATAGAGATCGCGATTTTCTTTTAACTTTCGGTTCCTATGGTCAACAGCACGGAACGTCACTTTAAGATGGTCAGGCAACTGTGCGAGATTCCAGTCTTGACGTAATACCTCAAAACCTGTCATACGACGAAGCTCTTTCTCTAACGAATCTAAAATTGAGCTTTCAACAGGCGTCGCACGAGCAAGAAATGCATCGGCATAATTTGGTGCAGGTACGAAGTTCTTACGAATTGTTTTTGGCAGTGACTTAATGAGACTCACCACCAGCTCATGCCTCAAACCTGGGATTTGCCAGTCAAAACCAAACGGCTCAACCTGATTGAGAACCGGCAGAGGAATATGAACCGTAACACCGTCATTATCTTCACCAGGCTCGAACTGATAGCTGAGTTTTAACTTTAAGCCGTTCTGATGCCAAAAATTGGGATAGTCCAAATCTGTAACATGGCTAGCATCCCCCTTAACAAGCATCTCTTTTTCAAAGTTGAGAAGCTCACTATTGTCCTGAGACGCATTCTTCCACCAAGAATCAAAGTGACTGCCGGATACAACCTCGGTTCCAATACGTTGATCGTAGAAGTCAAATAATTCATCATCATCGACCAAAATATCTCGACGACGCGATTTATGCTCAAGTTGTTCCACTTCCTGTAGTAGCTTACGATTTGTCTTAAAGAAAGCATGCTTAGTTTCCCACTCCCCCTCAACCAAAGCGCTACGAATAAATAACTCTCGGCTTACCGTGGCGTCGATATTTCCGTAGTTCACCAAGCGTTTAGGAACGATAGGTACTCCGTAGAGCATGACTTTTTCATGTGCCATCACAGCGGCGCGTTTCTTCGACCAATGAGGTTCGCTATAACTTCTTTTAATCAAATGCTTGGCAAGCGGTTCAACCCATTCAGGTTGGACCTTCGCAATAATCCTGCCCCATAATTTGGACGTCTCAACCAACTCAGCCGACACTATCCACTTGGGCTGCTTTTTGAACAAGCCTGAAGCTGGGAAAATATGGAAGCGAGCATTACGTGCACCCTGGTATTCATTCTTCTCTTGGTCCTTCACACCAATATGAGAAAGAAGCCCAACTAGAATGGCGCTATGTACTTTTTCATAGCTGCTAGGTTCATCATTAAGTTTGTATTCCATCTCACGCATCGATTGGTGGATCTGAAAGTACACATCCTGCCATTCTCGAACCCTGAGATAATTAAGAAAATCTTGCTTACACTGCTTACGGAATTGATTACCCGACAGAGCTTTTTGCTGCTTCTGAACATAGTCCCAAAGATTGACAAAGGTCAGGAAATCCGACTCTTCATGGACAAAGCGTTTGTGTTTATCATCAGAAGACTGCTGTTTATCGCTTGGTCTTTCTCTGGGGTCCTGAATCGACAAGGCAGAAACAATGATCATCACTTCTTTTAGCGCGCCATATTTTGGTGCTTCAAGCACCATACGCGCTAAACGAGGATCAATCGGCACACGAGCAAGCTGCCTACCCATAGGAGTAAGCGACTTCTTCGGATCCTTAGCATTCTCATTGATAGCACCCAGTTCTTCCAAAAGGCGTACACCATCTTGAATGTTGCGCTTATCCGGAGCTTCAACAAACGGAAAAGCTTGGATATCTCCAAGACCAAGTGCCGTCATCTGCAATATGACTGAAGCAAGATTGGTGCGCAGTATTTCAGGGTCGGTAAACTCTGGGCGTAACTCAAAATCTTGTTCTGAATACAAGCGAATACAAATGCCTTCCTCTACCCGGCCACAACGTCCTTTACGTTGATTTGCACTGGCCTGTGAAATAGGCTCAATAGGTAGTCTCTGTACCTTGGTACGGTAACTATAGCGGCTAATACGAGCGGTTCCGGGATCAATAACATATTTAATCCCCGGTACAGTCAAAGATGTTTCAGCTACATTTGTAGCAAGTACAATCCGGCGACCTGCATGTGGTTGAAAAATCTTGTTCTGCTCACCTGCTGAGAGTCGAGCATAAAGAGGAACTATTTCAGTACTCTTTAAATTTCTTTTACCAAGTGCATCAGCAGTATCGCGAATTTCACGCTCACCATTCATAAAAATGAGAATGTCGCCTAATCCTTCATCACACAGCTCATCAACCGCTTCAAAGATACCTTCTAGCTGGTCGCGTTCAACATCGTCCTCTCCATACAAAGGACGATAACGTGTTTCGACAGGGTAAGTACGCCCAGAAACTTCAATGATAGGGGCATCATTAAAGTGCTTAGAAAAACGCTGCGGATCGATTGTCGCAGAGGTGATAATAACTTTCAGTTCAGGGCGGCGCGGCAAAAGCTCTTTAAGATAACCCATAATAAAATCAATATTCAGGCTTCGTTCGTGCGCTTCATCGATAATGATGGTGTCATACTGACTTAAAAAACGATCATGCTGAATTTCAGCCAGCAAGATACCATCGGTCATCAACTTAATCTGTGTTTGATCAGAAATCTGGTCATTAAACCGAACTTTATAACCAACAAAGTCACCAAGTTTTGTCTCCATCTCTTCGGCAATACGGCTAGCAACCGATCGCGCTGCAAGACGTCTCGGTTGAGTATGCCCAATCAGGCCATACTGTCCACGACCAAGCTCTGCACAAATTTTAGGTAACTGGGTCGTTTTTCCTGAGCCCGTTTCTCCGGCAACAATAACCACCTGATTTGCTTCTATCGCTTGCGCAATATCACTTCTTTTTTGGCTAACAGGCAATATTTCGGGATAATCAATCGTCGGCTTGAAGTTGGTTCTTTGCTCAACTTCAAGCATAGATTTGGCAATATCTAGTGCGATTTCATCAAATACCGCATGGCGTGATTGCTCTTTTTTAATCTTATTTGCACCAGAGATACGCTTACTCAGACGAAACCTATCTTTAAACATGCAATGACTTAAAGCGTGACGCAAAGAAGATGCTGAATTTGCTTGGGCTTTAGACTCAGCATTGGGATGTGTTTTGGGCTGTGACGACGTCAAAGCATTACCTATTCTTTTTACTCCATAAAACTGCGAACATTGTATCACAACAGACAGTAAAAATATCTCTAATCCAATGACTTTAAAGAGGTTGAAATAATAACTTAAACTACTTTGAAACCAAGACTAAAATGAAACTAGGGCTAAAACTCGAACTGCAGGTAAAGTGTGTTGTAGTTACTCCCCCCTTTGATTCGGCCATATTGAGAGGCCTGCTCAAATATCGCGCTTCTGTGGTGTATTGAATAGCCAAACCACATATTGTTTAGCTCAGAATAGTCAAACAAATGTCCGATATTCACATCAATAGATAAATCTAGGTAGTTGAGAAGATTACTCGCATTGTACCCTTTCTCGTCCATTTCTGCTTGCTCGATATAAGTAATACTGTCGATAAAAGAAATGCCTTCTGCAAAGCCAACTCTCCATTCAAAAGGCCACTCTATCGTATAATATGCTTTAATTGCTGCCACATACTCCGTGCTAGCTGATTGCACTGCTGAAGACCAGTGATGTGCGATGCCAGGGGTAAAGTAAAGATCGATTGGTACCCCAAACAACTGGTCGGTGAGTGGGTAACCATAGAAAAATGATGTCATTTGATTGTTATAGCTATCTGACTCCACATCGAGCGTTAGAATGTCACCAATATTTGAAGGTGTCGCCCACCCATGGCCTATGCGTATATATCTTGCGTTCGTCAAATTTGAATCAGACGGATTAGATTTATCATTAAATAAACCAAAACCAACAAACACCTCGCCTTGATATCGATCTTCGACAGTTGAAGATCGATAAGCATTAGTATCTAGACGGCGCACACTGGTAGAACCGAGCAAATAAAGATTGGAATAGACATGATAACGAGCATCTAGACCAATTCTAAAGTCCATACCTGCTCCAATTTTTTCGTCTGCCGAATCTGAAAAGGTATAATAATGTGTATTAAAATCAGCATCCTTATACCTAAGTTCTGCAAAAGGGCTGAGTTGCCAATCTCCATGTTCATACTCACCTTCCAAACTCAAATTAGCATGAAATCGAAACTCATCGTCTGTCATTAGCTCGGTATTCACTTGCCACTCACCTGCTAAGGAATAACTCAGTTGACCCCCAAAATCGACGGTATCGCCTCCATTGGTATTTTGCGCGGAAGAGGGGATATCGACGAACCTCAATCGAGTCAATACGTTGAACTCCACACTATCATCTTGCGATTGGTAGAGGTGAAGCCCTCCTTCTAATCCATCAATAAATACCTGCTCATTTTCAAAGAACATCATGGGTACAAAAGTTCCGACAACCTGATCGTTGTCGGCAGTTTCAAATGGAATGGATGCAGTCCGATAAACCGCAGCTATTCCCCACGTTTGCTCTTGCGCTTTTGCAAAAAAAAAGCTGGTAGGAGTTGTTATTAACATCATCAGCACTGAATATGTCTGTATGCTGTTCATTTTTATGCCTAAAAATAGCAGGACACACAAAATTACACTTAACCGATAAAACTAAATGCGTTTTTACTTATCGCTAAGTGCAATTCACCGTTAATATAAGAGTATATGTTGACTTAATTTAAAAAAATCGTGAAAGCATCAGACTTAAAGAAAATATTCGACTCAATTGATGAAACTCAGGACCCTGAAATTGTAACCGGGGACATTTGGTTGCCAGAACGCTTGGTCAACACTCACCTCGACCAAGAAATGCTGTTCCTTGAATTCGATAATGCGCCTGAAGAAATGCAAGGGGACGAAGAAGGCCGTGGTTTTGTTGAACACGAGATAGAGATGATTCGCAAAAAGTTTGAGTTCATTCTCGATGAAAGTTCTGACACAAAAACCAAAGCTGATGCTATGCTGGCGTTATTTCTCATGGGTCATGAAATGTCGAGCTCAGAAATCATAGAGATATTAGAAGACCCAGAAGTACCAAAGGATCCAACAGATATTTAATGAAGATAGAACCTGAACTCCCTTTCCTATTAGCTGGCCCCATATTAAGAAAATCCTCTGCCAAGGAGTTGGTTTTCTGGTTAGTCACTAGCCGCCCACTTGAAGGGCAATTCTTCCTTAATCATGAGCCTGATCAAGGTATTATATTTGAGCAACTTCTTAATCAGTGTCATCAAGTCCAGGTTGGCACTCATTGCTACGTGACTTTGGCGCAATTCAAATATAATTTCCCGACAAACGTAGCACTGAGTTACGAATTCAATACCCAAGAAGGGCCACTTAGTCAACTATACCCGCACTTACTGCATGATGATGAAACTGCATTAACGTTTAAAATTTCAACCAAAGCTGATTATATTTTGCATGGCTCTTGCCGCAATCCTGATCATCCTAGTAAAGATGCTTTGGTGTCGATAGACACCAAGCTGGAAAAGCAACCGCTAAGTGAAAGACCTGACATGCTGGTGATGGGTGGAGATCAGATCTATGCTGACCACGTTTCAGGGCCTATGCTTGATGCTGTATTGCAAACAATAGATCTCTTAGGCTTACCTAACGAAACTTTTGCTGAAGGCCCTATAGCTTCATCTACAGACCTATATCAACATCCAGATTGCTTTTACGGCCGAGATAAAATATTACCTCATCACTTTGGTGAGGAAACATGGATAAGAAAATTATTACCCAAAAGACATATTCCGGTATTTAGTGCGCGTGAGAGTGAAAACCACCTCATCACCTTTGCAGAATATTTCGCGATGTATTTACTGGTTTGGTCACCAACACTTTGGCCATATTTAAATCGAACACGTCTCCAAGACAAAGGGTTTGCTCCCAATGGCAAGACAATCTCTGCCCGTTATCAGCAAAAATGGCAAGGAGAGAGCGAACGAATAGCAGGCTTTATTGAAGGCTTACCACAAGTTCAGCGGCTATTGGCTCATATTCCAACCTACATGATTTTCGACGATCATGACGTGACAGACGACTGGAACTTAACCATAGGTTGGGAAAAAGCGGCCTACACTAACCCCTTTTCGCATCAAATCATCGGTAATGCTTTAATTGCGTACTGGCTGTGCCAAGGCTGGGGAAATCAGCCAGATAACTTTAACCAAGAGTTTTTATCTCTTGCCTTGGGCTATTTCAAACAACCGAGTGAACAGCACCACCGCGACCTAATTCGTTATTTGTACAGTTTTGAACGTTGGCATTTTACTATTGATACCTCCCCTAAGGTCGTTGTGCTCGATACACGAACTCGGCGCTGGCGATCTGAATCTCGAATGAATAAGCCCTCTGGCTTAATGGACTGGGAAGCACTGATCGAGTTTCAACAAGAGTTGATGTATCAAGACAAAGTGATTGTCGTATCCCCTGCCCCCATGTTTGGTGTTAAGTTTATTGAAGCTCTACAAAAGGGCATGACAATGATGGGGCAACCTTTAGTCATCGATGCTGAAAACTGGATGGCCCATAGAGGAAGTGCTAACACCTTGCTGAGTATCTTCACACATACCAAAACGCCAAGTAATTTTGTCATACTCTCCGGTGATGTGCATTACTCTTTTGCCTATGATATTAAGCTGCGTTTTCGACGTTCTAGCCCAAATATTTATCAGATAACCTCTAGTGGTTTTAAAAACCAGTTTCCTGAACCTTTACTGGGCTATTGCGATCACTTAGATAGAGTACTTTACTCACCGGGCTCACCACTCAATTTTTTTACTAAACGTAAGCGACTCAAGGTTAAAAAGCGTCAACCAAGCACACAGAGTTCTCGTTATTTGGTTAATGCCAGTGCGGTTGGGGAGTTAAAGCTTGATGAACATGGTAAACCAAAACGCATCTCCATTTTGACTGGGGATGGAAAAGAAATCGACTTTCCTCCGCTCAATGAAACGTCATCTTTTTGTCAAAGTACTTGTGCTCGCCGAGAATAGTCACTATTTATAGAAATAACACAATATTTTGAGGTATATTACATGTTGAACTCTATATCGACTCTTTTTAAGCAGTTAGTCGAAGGCCACGATCTCGGCAAGCATGAAAGTACAAATCCAAACTTAGCGATAGCGTGCTTACTCTGCGAAGTCGCCAATGCAGATCATAAAACTAACGACGCTGAAAATCAGGCTCAGAATACACTCTTAGCACGACTGCTGAAGATAAACAGCGAAGAAGCGGCTGAGCTATTATCTCATGCCAAAACCAAAAGCCGTCAGTCTGCCTCTTTATATGAGTTTACTTCTCAACTTCGCGAATTAAGCCAAGATACGCGTTTTGACTTAGTTAAGTCTATGTGGGAAGTCGCTAATGCCGATGGTGAAATTGATCCACTAGAAGACGCTGTAATTCGAAAAACAGCAGAACTGATTTATGTTGATCATAGTGAGTTCATTCGCGCAAAACTCCAGGTTATAGAAGGTGATAATACTTAGTTCGAAGGCTAGGTATTATCACCAAATCACAATTTTATTATGTTATTGGCTGCATTCCTCGGATTGAGAGGGGCACTGAGTGTTATCAGGCTCAAGTAACATAAATCCATCCATTTCTGACGTTAACTCAAGATATTGATCTGGTTGATATTTCTTTAATAGTGCCAGAACAGCAGCCATACTTTCTTTGCTTACTTCTCCACTGATTAACCACGGCGTAAAGTGAGTTTGAAATGCTTTAATAATGTCTGTATGGTTTGAAGTCTGTGCTGGCTGATAACCATAAAACTCAAGCGCCTTATAGAAAATATCACTACTTAGTTCTTGCGACTCAAGCTTACTGTACTCTATTAAGTAATCGTCACTGTTATACCAGGCTCCATAGCCTTGACTATATACATACTGCCAAGGAAATTTAGGCCCAGGATCGCTTTTTCTTGTTGGTGCAATATCCTGATGAGCAACAATATTAACCGGGTTTATATTTGGATAAGCCTGATAAATCTTATCTAAAACTTTAATAAGGTTCACCACAAGAGCGGGTGGATAATCAGGATACAAGCAAGTCATTTTCTCAGCAGCGTAACCAATATTATCCACGTCATTACAATCTACTTCATACACTAACTCAATACCAATTGATGTATCATTAAGAGCACTTTTACCGCGCCAATAGCTTTTTCCTGCATGCCATGCTCGCTCGTTTAAGTCGGCAAGTTGGTAGACCTTTTCTTCCGTCACCACAAAATGCGCACTGACACTGGCTTCTGGAGTACTAAATAACTTTAGAGTTTTCGCTGTGTTCTCTTGGGTATAATGAATCACGACCGATTGAACTCTATCATTTTTGTTGGGAGTATCCATATTAATAAAAGACGAGCAAGCTGAGGTGCCCATTAATGCCACAGCTAAAAAAGAAGCCTTACCTATATTACTGATTGTTTTTTTCATCATTATCCATCTTTCTCATTAGCACCAGACAAAGCATTTTATTTCTCACCCTATCCGTTCCAAACGTAGTATTTCTTATAAACGATCGGCTTATCAAACTCTCTAAAAAGTATAAATATCATTAAATAAAACCACACACATTCTCTTAAAGATTAACTTTGCATTGAATCATAAGAAAAAACATCCCCTTACCTATTAAGTCTCTCTGGATCCTGTTACCTTTCAAGCAGTATAAACAATAAAAAGTAACCAATGGATAAGAAATCTCTGAATGTCGCAATCGTCGGAGCGGGTTTAAATGGCCTTGCCCTCGCACTATCTCTGCGCATGTTCGGCATCGAAGCGACCGTTTATGAAAAATCAAATAAGCCTCGGATTGATGGCACTGGCATCATTATGTGGCCGGAAGGAATGCAGGTCCTCGCCGCACTCACCGATGCCGCGAAAGTAAAAGCCATAGGTAACACAGTTGATCTCATCACCACAGCAACGTTTAATTCCGATATCTTGAACCAGCTTTCTATGCGCCAAACAGGTAGCAAAGTCAATGCGGATGTGGGTTTATTCCATCGTCGCGATCTCTACCAATTACTGCTTGACGCCTATGGGGCGGATAATATTATCACTAGCCAGCACTGCACCGTTGAAAGTGACACCATACTAATCAATGGTCAACCACTGGTTGCCGATGTCATTGTCGGTGTTGATGGTGTATTTTCTCAGGTAAGAACATATGTTGCTCCTGACGTCACTCTTCGCCAACCCAACGTTTATTGCTGCCGCGGCATGGTTGACTACCACAACCCAGCCTTGAGCGATGACGAATGCTATGTTTTTGCTGGCATGCAGTCACGCATTGTGACCTACACCTATAACCGAGAGACCCAAGGAAAATATTGGTTTGCAGCCTGTAAAGTAGAATCAGGTGAGACATTAGATAAGCAAAAAATACTCGACCAGTTTGCCCATTACTCCCCTTACTTGCTGGAGATGATTAAGCAAACACCAGAGGAGCAAATTTTACCATCTTCACTGGTTGATATTGCACCATTTGAACAATGGTCACGTGATAATGTAGTCCTACTTGGCGATGCCTGCTGCGCGGTTCTCCCAACGATGGGGATTGGTTTTAGCCTTGGTATCGAAAATGCGTTCATCCTTGCCCAGAGCCTGGCTTCAAACTTCTTCGATATTCCTCAAGCATTAGTACGCTACCAACATAGAGCCCAGCAACGCGCCCATGAATTACAAAACATCACCCATCGCTTGAGTGAGCTGACCTATACAGAGGCATTTAACCCAGCAGAAGTTGCCCAGTTGTACCATCAGTTTACTGAAGTTAACAGCCGTTCACCGTTTTAGAATAACCACAGCACACTGGGCCCAGTTGATACGTTCACACACTCTGTGTGCTTGGTTTTCTTCATCTACGACAGCTTCTTTGCTTGTCAAACACAGAAGCTCATAGCCCAGAAAAAATTATTTATGAAAAACCAATAGGCTAAAAACTTATGATGATATTCATGTCAATTATATCTTTTCTTTCAATGCTGTTAATGGGATATTTTTTGCGGATTTTATTCCCATTGCTCAAAGATAAACATCAAGAAAAACTGCAAAATTATTTAGAAATTTTGTCTCTATTAAATGCGGGTGAGGTTAAAAAAGCCTCTGATTATGCTGCTTTAACCGCCTCTCATGATATCTACCAAGCAATAAAATCCATGGAACATGATAAAGCCTTAAACCATACGGACATTGTTGCCATGATGCGAAAAGAACTTAGAATAAAGTAAGAGAGCTGTGTTCTGCTCAACTCGCAAAGTCATATATCCACAAATGGTGCTTTTTGCCACTTGTAGCCTAACTTCCTCTTTGCCTAGTGATATAGTAGTTAGTCTATTCAACGGTAAGGAAAAAGATAAATGGATAAGTTTCTAAAACGACTGACCACAGCACCTAATGACGTTATGTTTGAGCAGTCAATACAATTGATAGACGAGCATTTTGACTTTCACCCAGTTAACTTTGTAAACGGAGTAACTCAAAATCAAGCAGGAAAAAACAATGGCTCTTGTAAGATTTTTGCTTTCGCGCAAATGCAAGGTTTGGATGAGTCATCAACCTTAGCTTGCTTCGGCCAGTTCTATCGTGATGATGTTTTAAATAATCCAAATGGTTGCGATCACGCTAACATCCGTAATTTTATCCAACACGGCTGGGCAGGTATTCACTTTGACGGTGTTGCATTAACTGAAAAGTGAACAATTGAATATAAAGCCAATAATGACTAGCATACAGTACGAGCATACTCGAAGAATATAAACTAAGGCTAACTCGAACGCCCATTTCTGGGCGCTCATCTTCAACTAGCACAATGTAAAACATACCATGACAGGCACTTCAGTCCGATTAAGTTGCAAAAATATAAAACTAAGTGATTATAAAAACGCCAATAAATATGCAGTCAGATGCCTTTTTTTTATTGAGAAAATTGATCAAGAACATGGAATACGCTAAAACAAGGGCAGGACAGAAAAGAAAGCTGAAAGTGCTTGTCCTTTTCAGTGTTATTTTTTAAGCATTTGAAAATATAGGTATCGTATTGATGATCATGTCATCAATACGATACCGTCACTTTACATTTGCCACTCACTGCTGATATTCAAATTCAGGCACTGAAATTTCTACACGACGATTTTTGGCTCGACCTTCTAGTGTATCATTACTAGCTATAGGTCCACTTTCACCTTTACCTGTAGCCGTCAATCTGTCTGGGCTAATACCGCGATCAGTCAGGACTTTAGCAACAGCTTTAGCACGCTTCTCAGATAATACTTGGTTGGAACTTTCTGCTCCGGATGAGTCTGTATAACCCGTTATGTTGACTTGAGCCTGTGGATATTTTTCGAGAAATTCTACAAGTTCATCAAGCTGACTCAAACTCTCTGACTTTAGCTGACTACTACTGGACTCAAAAGTATTACTCAATAACGTGGCTTGAAAGGTTTTGGTTGGAAGTGGTGTGGCAAGAGTGTTTTTCTCAACTTCCTCCTTATATTCACTAGCGGCAGCTTCCTGCTTATTCCCTCCAAAACGGTAAGAAAACCCGATATAGGCAGTATTAGCCTTTGCCCGAACAATGTCATTGTTAATATCCGTCAATGATTGATATTCTACTCTTATAGAACCGTTTTCTATTACATCAAACTCTAAACCTAGCGCGCCCAAAAAAGACTCATCACTTTTATCACCGTAATTAACATAAGCCCCACCAAGCTTTCCATAGACATTGACCGCATCATTAATACCAAAAGTAAGCTTGGGTGCTAAGGTAAAAGCATCAATACTATCATCTGATAAACCTGCGCCCGTAAACTTCCCAAGGTAGTCATAACCCGCTTCTATCGCTAAAAAGTTATTAAATGTATAACCTCCATATATGCCCACAGATCCTGACTTATCGTCATCACATAGGTATCCAACCTGACATTCATCATCAATCCAAGTATATCCAACTTTTGCCCCCACATAGGGCAAAGCATTTACGGTATTGCTCAAGACAATAAGTGACGTTGAAATTGTCACTGCGAGTTTTCTCATGTTCATTCCTTTTATCTTTCATTTCAAAAAATAGGCAACGACATAATAGTAACTTAATTGCATAAAATAAACTGATTACATCGAAGTAAGAGTGACTTGGAGAAATTTATATCTAAATTTTGTTTGAACTAGCAAAGATTTAAACATTCAACAGGATAGTTTTTCGTACTTTAGGTATGTCTCCTCTCTTATTTCTCGACCTTGACACTGAACCACATTTCTAAGCGATTCCTACCTAAGTCTCAATCTATAAGAGTGCTGGCGTTTGCACGGATGTGTTGTACATAATTCAGCGCTATTTCGTTTAATTGGACGTATTCGACACGCCTGTGTTGGACAACCACTCAATAACGTATCCCAATACTTATAGGAAACTCAAATATTTTTATAGATGGAATTTCGTTATAATAGTCAGTAATTTATATTGTTTATAGAAGAATTATGTCTTTTCTCTGGATAGCTTTTACCGTGCTTGCCGCCTTCAGCCAATCTTGGCGTAATGCCTTTCAAAGCCAACTAAGTGGCACAATGAGTGTGGCAGGCGTCACACTCGCTCGTTTTATTTGGGCAGGCCCCATCGCCGCTCTATATCTTTATGTACTCTATCAGTGGCAGCCCGTCAAAACCCCGGACTTTTCCGGTGTGTTTACTGTATACATTATTGCAGCGGCCATTATGCAGATCATTGCGACCGGATTGATGGTCGTTTTATTTAAGCGGGAAAACTACGCAATCGGGGCGGGACTTGCGAAATGTGAAGCGCCCGTTTCAGCGGTTCTTGCTGTGTTGTTTTTTGGCTCAGTCTTGTCTGCGACGGGTTGGATAGGTGTGCTTATTGGGACATTGGGCGTGCTAGTCATGAGCAGTTCTGCTGGTTGGCGAAGCCTATCTCCCACGATTTTTTTCTTAGGCATGGCCTGCAGTACCGCATTTGCGTTGACCTCTCTTTGGGTACGTGAAGCCAGCTTGAATATAGGGCTGCCTTTTCCTCACAGTGCTGCTTGGGTGTTATTCTTAGTCATCACACTTCAGACATTGATTATCTCTGTCTTTATTTTCTTTCGAGAGCGAAACACATTTCGACAAATGTTAAGCAAATCGAAACTGGTGATCATGACCAGCCTATCGAGTGTGATTGGTTCTCTTGGCTGGTTTAGCGCTATGTCACTTCAAGCTGTACCTTACGTCAAAACATTAGGTCAGATAGAAGTCGTCTTTATGATTTTGATATCGTATTTCTGGTTAGGCCAAAAGCTTGCTCGTAAAGATATTGCTGCACTTATCTTACTTTCAATTGCTGCCATCCTCGTCGTGTGGCAATAGGTTGAAGCGCTGTTCGGGAGCGGTTTTCGCCTGCCTTGGTGTAATTAATTCAGGACATACAGCAGATTAATTCGAGGTGACTATACATGTCCTTTAAATTACTGTTAGGTAAGCCAGTCCCTTTATTTGTTCTAGCATTCAACTATATAAGTTCGAACTCGGAACATGGGGTACCTTGGTGGTATTTCATTTGCCAACCTTGCCCAGTAAATACCCAGATAGAAGAACGCTTTGAAAAAGTGTTGATTTCACCCGTATCTGAAACCCAAGCGGATTTATACAAAAGTAACTGAACAGAAGGAGCTAGCTGGATACAATCGTATCCCTGTGAGTGAATATACCCCAAAGATGGCTTTTCACTTTGCATTATTTCTACAATAGAAGCATAATTAAAACTGCGCCCAGAACGACCGACTTCATTAAAACTCGGATGAAGTAACCTTGCTACTTCATCAAGGTTTTGCCTAGTTTCGTATTGGTGTAAAGCGATTTCCTGTTCAATGAGAACGTCCATAATTGCTCCAATATATAACGCCTTGCTATGAGTGTTTTTTAACGTACTTTGTCATAGCTATCTCTGAAACTGATAGACCATCGATTCTATATTGATCTTTGAACTCCCCCACGAAGCTGAACCCTGTTTTAAGGTAGAGATTCTTTGCTGGAATATTGCCTGACAACACACAAAGATCAAGCCAATCAATTTCTACTTTTTCTTGGCAGAAATCTATAACGACATCAATGAGTCTTTGACCAAGGCCTTGCTTACGACAAGAAGCATCTACGCCCATACCAAGTAAAACTCTGTGAGAACGGCTTTCAACATTGTGGTGACGAAGATCAATATGACCTTTGATATTGCCAAATTTATTTTTAACGACCCAAAGTTTCCTCCGAACTGATGAGCAAACCCTTGGATAAATTTTTCTTTTGTTGGCTCTGGAATTTTTTTTGCTCTCTGGACATCGGCTGGAAAAAAGGAATTTCTCCATTGCCATTTTCAGACAGCTGATTTTCAAGATAAATAAAGAATGGTTCTAAATCCGTTTTTCCGCTTCTACTACTTCCATTTATTACTCTGTACCCGATGAGTTACTTATTATTGATTTGATTGCTGGCAGTGATACCAGCAATCGTTAAATGCCACGTTTTTCAGAACAAACGTGGCTCAGGTATTAACGACGGCGAGATGAACGCTCTTTGTGCGACGATGCTGCTTTTGCTTGTGATGCTAAAATTGAGTCCACCGTCAATACCATTGGTTCTTTGGGTTTAAGATCATGTGGAAAAGTTCGCGCTCGGGGCGGTAAGTCAAACTCTTCACTAGAGGCGCGAGGCATGCGCTTAAAGCGATATAGGTAAAAATTCTCGAGCTTTTCTCTCGCCCAATCAGTCTTTTTGAGATACTTAACGCTGCTCGCTACCGATGGGTTGATATGAAAACAGTTAAAACGCATGGCCGTATCGAGAATGTCCCAGCCATAAAAATCGACCAGCTCTTGGATCATGGTGTCTAACTTAAGACCGTGCAAAGGATTATTTTGCTGTAATTCAATTCTTTCTTCATCCGTCATCATAACGAGTTTCCAAATATCTAACGAACCGAGGTCCTGGCTGGTGTGGTTTACGCTCTCAATAAGGCGATATATTGCGTTATCAAGAAAGCAAAGCCGCGGATTCTAGCAGAGTTCTCCTTCTTTCCCTAATTTGAGTCACCTTTGAGGTAAAATAAAGGAGGTAAAACAAAGCCAAGCCAGCATAACAATGAATGTTAGTTTCATTAGCTTCAGAGATCATACAAAGCATATGATGCCCCCAAAAATATCATCACCTTCCATAGGCCTGTATAACCATTTATTCCCTTGTGCTTTACATCTATTCCTATTTATTAAGTAACTATTTTGTAATTTTTAGCTTTGCACACGATTTTTGTGGTATTGTAGCCGGCCTTTTTTTGATGTACCTCACACTTTTAGTTCTGTGTAAATTTATGCATCAGCCATCATTACCCAAAATAGTGAACGATTTATGTCAGATATGACACATATAGTAGAAAACTCATTAGAAGTTTCATCGAAAGACTCTGCTCAACCTAGCCCTCTAACGTCTCATTCTTTTAGTCAGAAATTAGAATTCAATAATCCAGTTTTTTGGCTCAGCGGCAGTTTTTTGATGTTGTTTGTGTTACTTGCAATAGTCAATACTGATTTGCTTTCCTCCATCGTCTCCACTAGCTTCACATACGCAACAAAATGGTTTGGCGCTTTCTGGCAAGTATTACTACTGCTAAATTTTGTTGTTGGTCTATTTTTAGCTATAAGCCGGACAGGTGATGTAAAACTAGGCGGGTTGAATGTACCTGAAATTGACACCTTTAAATGGATGTCGATTGTATTATGTACCTTACTTGCTGGCGGTGGTGTATTTTGGGCCGCAGCTGAACCTATTGCGCACTTTGTTTCTCCCCCACCATTTTATGGTGAGACCAATATAGAAGACATGGCAGTAAATGCTTTGTCTCAGTCATTCCTACACTGGGGTTTTCTTGCATGGGCGATTCTTGGTGGTTTGTCATCCATTGTTTTGATGCACTTACATTACGATAAAGGCTTACCACTTAAACCAAGAACTCTGCTTTACCCTCTACTTGGCGATAAAGCAATTAATGGTTGGCTTGGGAATGTTGTCGATGCTTGCAGCATTATTGCCGTAGCGGCTGGTACGATAGGCCCAATCGGTTTTCTGGGTCTGCAACTTAGTTATGCACTTAATGACTTATTTGGCATTGATAATAATTTATTATCTCAAACCATAGTCATCGTATTAGCCATTGTCATGTACACGCTTTCTGCATTGAGTGGTGTCAACAAAGGCATTCAAATTATCAGCCGGTATAACATCATATTCGCGGTTGGTTTGATTGGTTTTATTCTACTGTTTGGCCCAACCAGTTTCATCATTGATGGCTACTTACAGGGTGTAGGTGGAATGGTGAATAACTTTGCGTCATTAGCTTTGTTCCGTCAAGATACCGGCTGGTTAGGTTCTTGGACTGTGTTCTTCTGGGGTTGGTTCATTGGTTATGGCCCAATGATGGCGATTTTCATTGCTCGAATCTCGCGTGGCCGTAGTATTCGCCAGCTAATTTTAGCCATTAGCGTGGTTGCACCTCTGATCACTTGCTTCTGGTTCAGTGTGGTCGGTGGCAGTGGTTTGGCACTTGAACTTGCCAACCCTGGTAGCATCACTACGGCATTCGAAGGTTTTAATCTACCTGCGGTCTTGCTGGCTATCACCAATCAACTACCAGCACCGCTATTAATCGCAGTTCTGTTTTTAATTCTAACCACTACCTTTATCGTTACCACTGGTGACTCAATGACCTACACCATTAGCGTAGTTATGACGGGTTCAACCGAACCAAACCCGTTAGTACGAGCTTTCTGGGGTGTGATCATGGGAGTGGTTGCCATAGCGCTTATCTCTATGGGTTCAGGTGGTATCTCTGCATTGCAGTCTTTCATCGTAGTGACCGCTGTACCGGTTTCGTTCATTTTACTCCCTTGTTTATGGCAAGCACCCCGTATTGCTTATCAAATGGCTCGTGAACAAGGGCTTATCGTAAACCAGCATTGATTCAATGCAAAATATACCGTTATTGGATTTTAAATAGAGCCGGTACCTAAGAGAATGAAGGGCGAACTAATATTATGGTTCGCCCTTATCAATAAAGGCCCTTATCAATAAAGATCAAAACCAACATTAGTAATCAGCTTTTTTTGCGCGCCGAAGTATCGCTATATTCCAATCTTCGAAGCTTAATCGCTAAGGCCCCTTATACCGGATCACATCACACTTTTCCCGAATGATTTTGTACCGTATTACGCATCATGTACCAGGTACATCAGAGTTCATTCCTCATCTGTAGAAAAACAATAAGCGCCTTGTATCATATTTAGTTTTTTCATCTACGCTTTTATTGAACAGCGTCAGACTAAAAAGGACTTAATAATGAAAAGGCTTTATATCGTAATCCCTCTTTTACTCCCACTCACAACGTTTGCTAACGAGTTCGAAGCAGCTCTTAAAGAGTTTGCAATTAAGGATGTCAAAAGCATTGCGGCTGATGCGGATGTCGTTTCACAAATCAAAGCACAAAATCAGCACAGCAGTCAGCTAGATCAAAACCAAATCACTTCACTAGACAAAGATTGGCGCAGCCAAGTTGGACAAGAAAATGCACCACTTATAAGTAATAAGTTAAGTAGTGAACTGTCCAAAAAGCTTGCTGCGATGCAGGAAAATAGCCAAGGTGTTATCACTGAAATTTTTGTTATGGATAATAAAGGCCTCAACGTTGCCCAAAGTGCTGTGACTTCAGATTATTGGCAAGGTGATGAAGACAAATGGCAACAAACTTATTTAGTTGGTCCTAATGCATATCATATTGGCGAAATTGAAGAAGATGAGTCCACACAGGTGTTTCAGTCTCAAGTGAGCTATGCCATATCTGATCCAACGTCTGGACAAGTCATCGGTGCAGTTACTGTTGGCGTCAACGTGGAAGAACTATAACGACTGGAGCTAAGTATGCGAGTTACTATTAGTAAGCTCGTTGTTGCCAGCGCCTCGATGCTAACCATTATCGCTATGGCGACGATTTCTTATTTCAATTGGAGCAGTAGTGTTGATGCTATCTACCAATTAAACAAATCGTCTTATATGCAATCGAGTCATGCCTTGGGTGAACAACTTGCTACCCCTGTCAGGTTTAAAAAAATCACCAATATAAAGGAGAAAGTCGAGGTCGCACTTCAAAGTCAAAATGGAAGTTTAAACGCAATACAAATTTATCGACCTAATTTGTCTTTGCTCTACAGCAGTAATGAAGTAACGGAATCAGCATTGAACGGTATTTTGCAGGAAAAAACCGTACTAATAGACAATTCCAACCTGCATCAAATAGGGGTTCCCTTATACGCAGGCAAGAAAAAGACATTGGTTGGTTACCTAGTTGCAGACTGGAATTTCACTCAAGCAAAAGGGCTTGGGAATCAACTCAGTATCCAGTCGTGTATTATTGCTTTAATCTCTGTTGCTGCTTGTGTGACCATTTTGCTCGCATTACTTAATACGCTTTGGGTTAAACCGCTGCAAAAGCTCATCAGTCTTTGTGATAAACTAAGCTCTGGTGAATGCGATTTAAGCAAACGCCTTGAGTTCAAACGTCAAAATGAGCTGGGCATGCTAGCTTGCAGTATGAACCACTTTATCGAAAAGATGGAACAGACCTTAATCCCCATCCACCAAGGAGCAGATTCTGTTACATCGATTTCTAAAGATCTTGATCATTATTTGGCCTCAATAGGTAATAAAATTACTCGCCAAAGAGATGCAATCAAGACAACAGTGCAGTTTAGCGAGCAAGCACAACAATCGTTCTCAGTAGTGAAAAACAATACCTTCGATACTTTAGATTCTCTCAACCGCGCGGTAAAAAGTGCCAAGGGTGGACAGAAGTGCTTGCTTAGTGCGTTAAGAGACAATCGTTCAATGTCTGAGAAAAGTACGCATTTGTACACAGCGGCGAATGAGGTCAATCGGCAAGTTATGAAGGTCACTGAAATTTTAGGAATCATCCGTAATATCGCCGAACAGACCAATCTCCTTGCCCTTAATGCTGCTATAGAAGCTGCTAGAGCTGGTGAAGAAGGCCGCGGTTTTGCCGTGGTGGCCGATGAAGTTCGCGGTTTAGCTGAAAAGACATCTAATTCAACGAATCAAGTTGAAGAGATATTGACCAATCTGGCCAATGTATCCAATTCCTTGATAAAAATTACCGAAGAAGGAAGCAGTACCAGTGAGGCAAGCTTAGGCTCGATTGAAAACGCAGTAAAAGACATCGAAAAAGCACTCGAAGATGTCTCTCAGGCTGATCGAATGTGTTCAACCATTGCAAATTCATCGGAATCACAAATTAACGCCATGTCAGAACTAGTCGAGCGACTACTCAGTGTCGACCAACAAATCGATAGCTTGGTCGAGGATTCACAACACATCGAAACCAATAGCGCCAAACTTTTTTCACAGGCGAGTAACACCAGTCAACACCTATCTAGCTACAATCTAGCGGTGTAATACTGAGATAAAGGGTTTTATTAGTTGATAAAACCCTTTTAAAAATCACAACATAGCTAAGGCTAGTTTGGCAAGGTTATAGGCATCAACATAACCAGAATGCTGTCGGCCTTCCCACTCAATTTGTTGTGCTTCCTGAGCCGCCTTATGACCAATACGTTTGTCTTTTAAACGGTACTTAACCCGGTATAATGTTGCTAAGTTAATGCATTCTCTAATTGGCATCTCTAGACTCTTAGCCATACATTCTTTGGCCAAAATAAGATCATCTCGCCCCCAAGAAGCATAGATCTTATTCGTTCCGCCAAAGTTTTTAACCATTGACTTCATCACCTCAGGGAGTGGACGGCCTTGTTTTTCAATTTTTCTTGGAGTAATGCCCGTAAGTTCAGCACAAAACAGTGAGACTTCATCCTGTTCTGGCTTCACATAGTATTGGGCACGCTTTACAATCTCGCCTTTTGCAAGATCAATTTCTGCTAGCCCAATTTCTATAATTTCACCCGTTGTTCCGACGCCGTTTTCATTCCAGCAGCACATTTCCAAATCGAAACAAACTATACGGTTATGGTTCATTACTCGCCTATTGTTTTACGTTTCTAACAAAGCGCCAAAGTCTATCTTAGTTAAGCTCAAAACTCGACTGACAACGAATCAATTGCACAAAACTGCTGCAATTATGCTCTTCACCCCCCAGTGCGAAACCTGCCCATTTCTTTCACAAGACGCTAAAGTGACTAAAAAAAAGACATTCAGGCAACCACGACTCCTTTTCTAAAGGCCTAGCTGGTTGAATGTGATAATATTTGCCCCAATTTAACCTAATAATAACGACAATAGCAGTCTGCTATGGCTGCTATTTACCCCATTGATTAAGAGAAATGTCATGACGTTCGATTTACAGATGATCCCTCAAACGTTCGATATGCTGCACGCAGGCCTTACCGTATCAAGCATCTTTTTGCTTCTTATTGCCGTATCACGCAAATCCCAAGTCGTCGAAAAAGTAGTTGAGAAACCAGTAGAAAAAATTGTCGAAGTGGAAAAGCTAGTTGAAAAAATCGTTGAAGTTGAAAAAGTGGTCGAAGTCGAAAAAGTGATTGAGAAAGTAGTCGAAGTCGAATCCAAACTCGCTACGGCTTCTACCGACTCTGCCATGCAGCTACTGTCGATTATGCAGCAAGAGTCTCGCCTGATTGACTTCTTAAAAGAAGACCTGACTTCATTTTCTGATGAAGATGTGGGTGCAGCTGCAAGAGTTATTCATACTGGTGGACAAAAAGTACTGAGCGATTACGTTACGCTAGAAGCTATTCGCAGCGAAGACGAAGAGACACGTATCACTATCGAAGAAGGCTTTAACTCACAACAGATCCGCCTAACAGGTAATGTAACAGGCAATGCGCCTTTTAGTGGGACTCTCATTCATAAAGGCTGGAAAGCCAGTGATATGAATCTACCTAAATTAGCCGAAAACTACGATGCTTCAATTATTGCCCCTGCCGAGGTAGAGCTGTAATGGAAAATCATACCCCAGACCAAGCTAAAGCGCCCAAATACAGTGTTGGCATTGACTTGGGTACGACGCATTGCGTACTGTCATACCTTGATACCTCGAACGAGCAAGCCAAGGTTGAGGTCATGCCGATTGCTCAATTAACCGCGCCTGGTACAGTTGAAACAAGAAACCAGCTTGGCTCGTTTCTTTATCAGCCTCACGAACATGAGATGAACCCAGCATCACGAGTACTGCCTTGGTCATCAGAACCCAATGCTCTGGTTGGTGCTATTGCACGTAACCTGGGGGCTAAAACCCCAATTCGCCTTATCGCCAGTGCTAAATCTTGGCTTTGCCATGCCGGAGTTAATCGCCGTGATGCGTTTCTTCCTGCGGGCAGCCCTGAAGAAGTAGAAAAAATATCCCCACTTCGGGCCACAGAGCTCTACCTAGAGCATCTTAAAGATGCTTGGAACCACACTCACTCAAATTCTCCACTTACGGAGCAAGATGTTACCATTACTGTCCCTGCCTCTTTTGACCCTGCGGCTCGCGATTTAACCGCTGAAGCGGCCAAAAATGTTGGGCTGGGGCACCTAACCCTATTAGAAGAGCCTCAAGCGGCGCTGTATAACTGGATTGATAACAGCAATGACAAATGGCGAGAGCAAGTATCGGTTGGCGACATTGTGCTGGTTGTGGATATCGGTGGCGGTACAACAGACCTTTCTTTGGTTGAAGTCACCGAACACGAAGGTAATCTAGCATTAAATCGCATCGCGGTCGGTGAGCATATTTTGCTTGGCGGTGACAATATGGATTTAGCGCTCGCTTATCGTCTTAAAGTGAAGTTGGCACAAGATGGAAAAGAGCTTCAACCATGGCAAGTTCAGACAATGACCCATGCTTGTCGTGATGCCAAAGAAGCGCTCCTTAATGACATTCAGCTTGAATCTGTTCCAATCGTAGTGCCAAGTAGAGGTTCAAAGCTCCTTGGTTCCACACTTAAAACCGAGCTAACGCAAGAAGAAGTTCAACAAACCTTGGTTGATGGCTTCTTTCCAAAAATTCCTGTCACTGAACACCCGGTGCAACGTAATCGCGGCGCGTTAACTCAGATGGGCTTACCGTACGCTCAAGATGCTGGTATCACACGTCACATTGCTGCTTTCCTAACCAAGCAAGCTAATGCCCAAGATGGTGAGACTGCACAAACTGATTACAACCCCTTTGCTTCAATGCCAGGTATGGGCGGTACCCAAACATCTAATGCTGACTTTATCAAACCAACTGCCATCCTGTTTAATGGCGGTGTGTTAAAATCAGAGCTGCTTGCAACTCGATTAGAAGATACTCTTAACAACTGGTTAATCCACTCAGATTGCGAAATAGCGCAGCGCCTTACTGGCGTTGATCTGGATCTCGCAGTTGCCAGCGGCGCATCTTATTATGGCGCTGTTCGCCTCGGTCAAGGTGTTCGTATCCGTGGTGGTATAGCCTCTAGCTATTATGTGGGTATCGAAAGTGCCATGCCAGCGATCCCGGGGATGGCACCTCCACTTGAAGCCTTGTGTGTTGCGCCATTTGGCATGGAAGAAGGATCGTCGGTGGAAGTACCGAGCCAAGAGTTTGGCCTAATTATTGGCCAACCCGTGAGTTTTCAATTCTTTGGCTCAAACGTGCGCCGCGATGATCTCGCAGGGATTCATCTAGATCATTGGGGCCCAGATGAACTGGAAGAACTACCCGAAATTCAAGTTACCTTACCGATTTCTGAAGGCCGCCGAGAAGGTGAAGTGGTTCCTGTGACTTTAGCTTCTCGGGTAACTGAACTTGGTACACTCTACCTAGAAGCCATTGCCGCCGATAATGGCCAAAAATGGCACGTTGAGTTCGACGTTCGCGAAGACGCAAGCAAAGACTCACCTCAAAACGAGCTTGCTTAATGTTTAACGGCACCTAATCGGTGCCGTTACTTCTTATTTTCAAGGTTATGTATGGCATCTCCTAGCTTTCTTGTTGGCATAGACTTAGGCACAACTAACACCGTTGTTGCCTTTTGTGAAATCACTGACAACCTAGAGCGCTCAAACGTCGCTCTTTTTGATATCGACCAACTTATTGGACCGGGAGAAGTCGTTCGCAAGCCTCTTTTGCCATCTTTTCGCTACCATCCTGCTATGGAGCAAGTATCATCGGCTGATCTCACTTTACCGTGGGGATCACAACTGGTTGCTAGCGATATCACCAATGTCATTATTGGTGAATGGGCAAGAGAACTGGGCGCCAAAGTAGAGGGTCGTCAAGTATCAAGTGCGAAAAGCTGGTTATCTCACCAAGCGGTCGACCGTAATTCTGACATCCTCCCATGGGCATCAATAGGTGATGTAGACAAAGTCTCTCCTGTGGTGGCTAGTGCCAGCTATCTCAACCATATAAAACAAGCATGGAACTATCGCCATCCAAGCAATAAGCTTGAAAATCAAGATGTCGTCATCACTGTACCAGCGTCCTTTGATGAAACGGCACGCAAGCTAACATTAGAAGCCGCTTCACTGGCTGGCTTAGACAAGATTGTTCTTCTCGAAGAACCACAAGCGGTATGCTACGACTGGTATGCCCGCCATCAGAAAACCGCGAGCGAAGAACTTAAGCAACTACCACTTATCTTGGTGTGTGATGTAGGAGGTGGCACCACGGATTTAAGCTTGCTTGAAGCCAAATACAATACTGAGGAACTGGCACTGGATAGAATTGGCGTGGGTGAACACTTAATGCTAGGAGGCGACAACCTAGATTTAGCTTTAGCCCATCTTGCCGAAAGCCGCTTTAATCAAGGTAAAAAGCTCAACGCTGCCAACCTCACCAAACTTATTCAGCAAACAAGACAAGCAAAAGAAACTCTTCTGTCTCTTAATGCCCCTGAAGAAATTAAAATCACCATGCTTGGTAGTGGTTCAAAACTGCTTGGTGGTACAAAAAGCATAAGCCTTAGCAAACAAGAAGTGCACCACATTGCTTTAGATGGGTTTTTCCCGTTATCTGATTTTTCTGATACTCCAAGTAAGCGCCGCAGTGCTATGGTTGAGTTCGGATTACCTTATGTGGCAGATCCTGCGGTCAGTAAACACCTCGCCGAATTTCTCCACCAGCATCAACAAGTGTCTTGCTCCGCTCTCGAACAACAAGATAGCACTAAACCTGCAATACCTGTTGGCTTACTGCTTAACGGCGGCGTATTTAACAGTGAGCTGATCACAGAGCGTATAACCAAGCTGCTTGAGAATTGGCGTGGCACGCCGATTACTGTGCTTGATAATCCTCATCCAGATTGGTCCGTGGCATTTGGCGCAGTTGCCTACGGTAAAGCAAGACGAGGGGCCCAACTAAAAATTGGTGGTGGTGCAGCGCGTTCCTATTTTCTGCATTTGCAAGAAAAAAACAAGCTGGGTAAAGCACTATGTTTACTCGCAAAGGGAACCGAAGAAAGCCAAGAAATCCGCTTAAGTGGCCGACGTTTTTCTCTCACATTGGGAGAACCAGTACGCTTTAACTTGCTAACATCAACTCACGATACTCTAACTCAAGGTACTGCGAGCCAAAACGGCGTTATGGTAGATGTGGACCCTGATATATTCGCTCCCCTGCCCCCTTATATCTCGACCTTAGAAGGCGAAGGCATTGCACTTCAAGCCAATCAAAAAGAGCGCGTAGAAGTCCAGTTGGCGTGTCAACTTACCGAAGTCGGCACGTTAAAATTAGAATGCGTTAACGTCGATGATGACAACAAACGTTGGGCATTGGAGTTTGAAGTTCGCAATCAGCAATCCGATCAATCTGAGTCAACAAAGCTTCATCCACGTTTAACTGAGTGCAAAGAGCTTATCACCAGCCTTTATAGCGGCAATAAAAAGAGTGCCGATTCAAAACAAATCAAAACACTGGCTAAAAATTTAGAAAAAAAACTCGGTCAACGTGATGATTGGGATTTCATCACTCTACGCCAACTATTTGATGCCTTTGCCCAAGGACGAAAGCGTCGGCGCCGCTCTGAAGCTCACGAAAAGAACTGGCTTCGTTTAGCTGGCTTTTCGATGCGCCCGGGGTTTGGTGATGCGACAGATTCGTGGCGATTAGAACAAGTATGGAGCTTATATCAGCAAGGTATTCAATTTAAAAACCACCAAAGCTGGACTGACTGGTGGGTGTTTTGGCGCCGTATTGCAGGTGGGCTCAATCAAGAGCAGCAAGAGACCATACTTGCCGATATCGCCAAATATCTCCACCCAGGTACAATGAAAAACCCTCAGTCAGCTAAGAACGCCCACGATATGGGTTATGAGTCTATGGTGCGACTAGCCGCTTCATTAGAGCATTTGGAAGTTGAAGATAAAGTCCTATTATCCAGTTGGTTTTTAAGTAAAGCCATTAACCACAATCAATTTGGACAAGCGCATTGGTGGGCACTAGGCCGCTTAGCTGCACGCACGCCACTTTATGGCAGTCAACATAATGTTATTCCTCGTGAACAAGCTGAACAATGGCTTCCTAAACTGCTTGAACAGAACTGGCAAAAAGAGACTATGATTGCGTTTGCTACCGTACTGATATGTCGCAAAACTGGCGATCGTTTATTTGATATCTCTGATGACTTTCGCCAGCAAGTTTTGGCTAAACTCAAACAAAGCAAAGTACCCGATATTTGGGTGGATTTAGTTGCTGAAGTCAAAGAGCTCTCTTATACCGAATCCAAACGCGCCTTTGGTGATACCATTCCAGCAGGCTTATCACTGATCACTCGATAAGTGATTTTTTAACAAATAAAAAAGTTGCCTATTGTGGTTAATTGGCAACTTTTATCAAATAGATCTGAGGTTTAGGTTTCTCCATTTTTACCTTAATCATCGATAAAAGCCTTATATATAGGCCACCACGTACAGCGTAAAATCTTTTCCCCTTGCCAAATGAACCGTTTTCCACCAAAATAACACTGTGTATATAAACAGTGTTATTTTATGAAAGTGATCCCGATTACTGCTCGTGCTGGCATTACTGGTTTTGAGTCACCCGCGGCTGAATACCGTCAGCTTTCACTCGATCTTGATGAGCTACTAATTGACCACCCAAATGCCACCTTTTTAGGGTGTGCCTATGGTGATTCTATGCAGGGCGTGGGCATTTTCGATGGCGATATCTTAATCGTGGATCGCCATGTTTCACTCAATAACATGGATGTGATCGTTGCTAACCTAAATGGTGAGTTTGTTTGTAAATTGCTTGATATAAAATATCGCCAGCTGATTTCTGCAAACCCTATTCACGCACCAGTTCTGGTGCAAGAGTGTGATACCTTTACTATCGAGGGTGTGGTAATACGTTCAATACGCTGTCATCGCTCTAGCCATCTTTTAGAATAACAACTTACCCATGTTTGCCTTAGTCGATGCCAACGCGTTTTATTGTAGTGCAGAGCAAGTTTTTAGGCCTGAGTGGCGTGGTATGCCTTTGGTAGTGCTTTCGAATAATGATGGCTGTATTGTCGCTGCCAACCGCCAAGCCAGAGAATGCGGTATACAGAAATTCAAACCCTACTTTCAGATGGAGGGGCTGTGTAAGCAGCACGGGGTTATTGTACTGTCTTCTAACTACGAGCTTTATGCCGATTTATCAAGCAAAATGATGGAAGTCATCGGACGGTTTGCGCCAGATCAGCACGTCTACTCAATTGATGAGTCCTTTCTCTCATTCAAACACACTGTATCAGCGATACCTTGTTTACAAACTCATGCTCATACGCTGAGAAAATCCGTTTGGAAAGAGTGTCGGATGCCTGTATGCGTTGGTATCGGGCCAACATTAACCATAGCTAAAATTGCGAACCATGCAGCAAAAAAGGTACAAGGATTTAATGGAGTATGCATACTCGATACTACAGCAGAAAGAGATCGGGTGCTCGCTCAGTTATCTGTGAGTGATGTGTGGGGAGTCGGTAAACGGCTAACCATGCATTTAAAGCAGTCAGGCATCACCACTGCCCTACAATTGGCTAAATACCCCGCCCCACTTGCACGTAAAATGTTTAGTGTGGAGTTAGAGCGAACAGTACGTGAACTTAATGGGCAAGTCTGCAAACAGTGGGATGAAGCTAGGGCAGACAAAAAGCAAATATTTTCTACTCGTAGTTTTGGTGAGCGTATCGAGGATGCTAAATCACTATGCCAAGCACTGTGTCATCATGCTGCGATTGCTTCCCATAAAGCCAGGAAGCAACACTCTTTATGTAAGGTACTAATGTGTTTTGCCTCAAGTTCACCATTCGATGACATTGCTTATAGCCAACGAGCGATTCACCGCTTCCCTTTTCCGACCTCAGATGTAACCCAAGTGACTAAAGTGGTGTCTGAACTGACCGAGCAGTTATTTGCTGACGGTGTGCGATTTTATAAAGTGGGTGTAGGCTTATTAGACTTAGTGGACAACCATCAAGAACAACCGGATTTGTTTAACCCAACACCAAACAATATGGAGCTGATGTCAGTGTTTGATCAATTGAATCAACGCTATGGTCAGAATACGATTTTCTTAGGTGCACAAGGGATAGAGCCTAAATGGCAAATGAGACGCCAATTTTTAACACCTCAATATACTACGTGTTGGGGAGACATACCTAAAATCCTGTGCTGAACATCTTGAATTGAATGTGGCCATTGGTTGGTTAACATCCGAAGTGCTGGTAATACTTCGATTACTTTTCTTCAGATTCAGCAGCAACAGCATAGCCATTTGTATACTGCAATATGCTACATAAATTACATATATATCAAAAATTTAATTGTCAATACGGCAAAAATGCGCGGTAATACGCCTAAAGAGGGGGTATTGTGAAGCAGTGAATCATGAGGAAATCGTTCTACTGATGTGAAAAGAACTCAGATTAAAGTAAGGAAAATCATGCCAGAGTACAGTATTTAGGTACCAGACTAGCGGCAATTCTTATGTCATTCCTGTTTTGTATATACTACTGAAACGACAAAGATTTTTAAACACTATCAAAAATAGAGCCAATCAGACTAACTGGTTGGCTCAAGCATTTGGGGTCTTTATTACTAAGTTAATTTAGTACATTTTTAATTAAAAATTGTGCCACTTCGGTGCTTAAAAACATCAACTTGAGACAAACACGTTTACTCTACAATAGTGGGAAATGCTGTGATATTATGTTTTCGACCATAGAATCTATTTGATACGGAGAAAGCAAATCAAAGTCCAACTCTCCTAATAATATCTTCTGACTGAGACGAAAATTAAGTAAACGTTCTAATTGTTCTAATTGTTCTTTTTCGGTTGTATTCAATATACTTTGACTTGTTTGAAGAAGAAATGACTGAACACTTTCAGTACCTTCATTTTTCTTAAATTCAAGTACAGCGTCATCAAGATTCTGTGAATTTTCGATATCAAATTTATCCTTATATTTATAGACTTTAGTTTGGTAGATATTATCTATTTTTCTGTTGATATAATTTGATATATGCTGTTTAAACATCTCTGATTTTACTCCTGCATAGTGATTTCCTTCTAGGCGCTTTACCTCATCAAATGCTTTAGCAATCGATTCATCAATAACTGGGTCTAGACACTGTAACTCAAGATATATCCAATCAGTTGCTAACAGCCCTTTTGGATTCTTTGCAAGTTGAATATCAATTTCGGATTGATGGCATTCATTGGTTGTATCTTTTTCGGATCGGAGAAATTCTTTCCATTTACCTTTTTTTGTAGCTAAAGCTCTAAACTCAGCTATTTTGTTACAGGCTAAGTTGAGATTCTGGTTCTCAGGATCAAATATGTCTTGTGCGTAAATTGCAGGTTCCACTCTTTCAATATCTCCGCCTAATCTATTTTTAACCTCTGTAAGTGTTTCTAGATAACCGTGTACTTCTTCTTTACCTAATCTGTCATAGGTATGCTTTAGTGTTACCGCATCATTGTAGGTTAACGGCATTGGATAATTTCTGACTAGATGCTCCAAAAATCCATTGATATCATCCGCTAAAAGCGTGTCTTTTTGTAGGGTAGAATAAGTATTTCCTTTGGCTAATTTATTGTACTTAGCCACAACAAGACTATTTAATTTGTCATAGTGTGCTTTCTGCAGGTTACTATGCTCTACATCATTTCTATCTTCACTTTTGGTTATTAATGGGTCCATCGCAAATGTTTGGTGTGTTACTTCGTATCCCAGGCCTTCGCGAGCAGCATTTAGGTTAAGACCGGCATCAGCAAAAACATTTCGGGTAAATAAGCCACCTAAGCCTTTATCAAGTACAAACTGCGCTTTAACAGCTATCATTCGAGGAGTTTCTACTGAAAAACAGTCTGCCTTACCTACATCATTATCTTTACAAATAAAATCGACATTGTTATCAGGCTCTGTCTTAAGATAGTATCCGTTTTTACCAGTCACTGACTCACTCTGGCTAACTTCTAACATAGTATCAAGCATGTCGTGAGTTGTAAGGTTCTGACCAGAGCTATGTGGATGGATTGTATTTGAATACTCCAGCTCCAAACGATTAGGTTCAATACCTGAATCAAGCAGAAACGTTATGGCTTGGGCCACTGACCAATCGATAGATTGTTTTGTGAATAAGTTTGAGTGATGCTTGGGTGCTCTATCGTTGCTTTGCGCACTAAAGTACCATTTATCTACTTTGTTTAGGTCAAGTAGCTCTTTTACTATTTTCGCTTCTTTTTCATTTCTTGGTACATTAGAGGCAATATTAATCCTGATATTGTGTGCACTCAATTTATTACGTAGCTGAGAAATACTCTTCTTCGAACTTTCTGAATCTAGCTTATTGAAAGGTGAATCTGTATAATCGATACTTACCCATTTAATAAAATCATTGTAAAGTAATGTATCATCAATAATATTAATAATTCTTTCTTCTTTACCTTTAAAAATATTCTTGCTCCGAATTATTATACCTACTTCTGTGCCGTTAATTTTATGCAGTTTTTTTAATAGCTGCAGTGAATATGACTCTTTTTCTTTTTTTTCTTGCATCTTTATGTAAGCAAGAGAAACCATCTCCTCTTCGGCAAGAGAATCCATCTTCTCTTTGGCAAGAGATTTTTTTTGCACAGGAATTATTGCTGTTTTTGTAGAGATATCAAAAGGCAACATTACTACATCATATTTGGCCAGCTCATTCAGCTCCACCTGTTCTGCTAGGGAGAAGTCTTGTCCTGCAGATAAGTATGCAGTGAGCAAGGGCTTTTCTCGGTCTTTTTTATAATGGTTTGAGTAATGAGCTCGATTAATAGCATATACAATGGCGTGCTCGGGCTCTATTTTATCTTTTTCCTGAGTTGTTGACTGCACACTAAGCGTTGTTACTCCAACCACTGAGGCTAGAAAAATCACTAATTTTTTCATCAGTTATCAGTTTCTCTTTCGACATATTATGGCAAGTTATTATCTTATCGAGAGCAAAAGAGCAGCTCATTACATGCTTATTGTAATTTGGCTGTCAATACAAACGATAATTAGACTTGGAGCAGCATAAATAAATCAACTCTGCCGCCTTCTCTGGCACCGCCAGAGATAAACCGAGAAGCCTAACAAGATAATAAAAGAGATATTGTCAAATTAATGACATATATGTCATCTGATTGAAAACTAATTTTATTTATAATTATTTGTTATAAATTCAATTGGTTTTAGTTAATAATTTTACTGCCGAATACTCGTCCGAAGTACATCACATGATTTTTTAAGTTGTAACCTAAGAGATGATCTACTTGACTCACCCGAACACTGAGTTAAACACCACAGATTTTAGAGTACTCATAATACTTCACCTTTTAAAGGTAGTGATACTATTTGAGCTAACAATCTAAAATGGCGGATTCATGATTTTATTAATATCATTATGATTAATATGCCCTGAAATTCCGAAAAAAGAGCGGAGACATAAAAGCCCTTGTAGTGAGCTGTGAGCTGCAACCTGCTCGGAGGGGCACGACTAAAAATCATTTCTAGTAGGAGTTACCAGTGTCTGATAGTGATGTTATTGCAAGCCTTAGACAATATAATAATTTGAAGGAAGTTGAGGTTGAACCAGGAGATGTACTCATCGTTAAAGTCTTTCCGGGATGGGCTCATGACAAAATTGCGTCTTCGATTACCAAAGCACAAAAATACTTCCATTGGAAGTCACCTGACGAAAAAGCAGGTATGAAACTACAAGGCGCTGCGGCTTCTGAACACGTCGCTATTGGCTTATCAGCAACTGAGCTCGCTGAAGCAGCTGCAGAAATTCATGGGAAAGATGATATACCTAATACAGCAGCGATTGTGTATAAATGCACTGACAAAGAATTGGCCAAAGCAGCGGTAACTATAACTAAAGCGTTATGCAGACTTACGGTTGATATAAGACCAAAGGGCCTTCCAGCAGAAGGAGGTCGCTACGACATGGTGGGTGCGGCCAAATCTCTGTATAGTAAAAGAACATTTCATGCATCAACGAACGAGTATATCGAGGACATACTCAGGTTTGTTTATGGTGGTACTAACATTATCCCTGATATGTTTTGTTCACAGCTCGCTGTTGCAGCATACGAGTCTGCATCCGTTGCGATATATGGCAAGACATGCTTTGGTTCCGATCCTAGAGGTGTCACCCCCAGACATATGGAACACCTCCTCAATACCAGAGGAAATTTTTATCTCGCGGGAAGAGTACCAGTCCCATCTCTACTCTTGCATACCGACAAGGTGATACATACTTATGAGAATGCAAGAAAGTGGAGGCAAAGTGCTGACTCAATAGAACTTAATTCATTGATTTATAGTTCATGGTGTAAGCAAGCGGAACGAAGAAAACAAGGGTTTGGAGAGCTATTATATCTTTACGAAACCTACTTCGGGCTCAATGTAAAACCTGAATTCAGAGCAAAAATGAAACCATTAAGTAAGGAGCTGTTAAATTCCTATCCTAGTATAAAAGCATTGCAGATGAAGCCAAAAAGAAGTGGTCGTTTATACAATATTGTTTTTAAAGAGATTGCTCCTTTGGATTACTTTTTATAGGAAGCTATTTTAGCTTCCTTATCACCATCTAAACGATTAATAAGTTTGTTTTGACCGACTAAGGATACCGTTTAAAAAATAACTCCAAGCAGCATCGCTTAACAATAACTATTTTTTCAAAAGGGACGCGCACTCTTCATAAGATGGGCTGTCACCTCTTTGGATTCCCCACAATTGCTTGGCAGCATAATAGGAAAAACTGTTATCAGAAGGGGCTTTCTTTTGCCGGATGTGTCTTTTTTCGACATGGATAGCTTTCATCTCTTGTGCTTGAGCGCCAGATATTTTCCTAGAAGTAGCACATATATTCGCAAGCCCTTCATAAGCATACGCATTGACTTCCGACATATTAATACCGGCTATTGCACTATATGGAATACACAAGCCTACAATGACGACCTTGAGACGTTTACACATATTTATCACCTTACCATTCTAATCGTCACGCAAAACCATCAACCACTTATAAACGATGGCTATCAGACAAGTTACGATTGCGCTTTAAACAGTGCGAACGTACTCGCTAGTGACTTAAGTATTAATTGATACAGATGTAATTGTAGTTGCTATCGAGGCGGGCGATTGATCTTTACACCCTCCCCCTGTAAAGCCTGATACTTAGTGGTTGAAATAGTAGTTTTCAAACCAAATCCAATTTTAATCGTGAGTTTGCTCGTGTGACTGAAATGAGTCCAAGCCAGTATAGAAAACAGAGGCACAATGAAGCAGGGCTATTGTACCTACTTCATTGATTGATCAAACGTAGGTAATTCACTGATACGGCTTAACCACTGGAGTTTAGATTCACCGTATATGGCTGGTATTATGATATTGATTAAACTAAAAAATACAAGCAGTGAATGTAACTATCGAAGATTAACTTTACCCATTTATCATTGAAAATAAATACGTTAAGCTAGGGCTACGACTTCTAGGGATTTATAGCTTTGCTGACTCGATTTTCATCATATATTGTTGCCTTTCTTTGCTTCGCACTGGTTTGCGTTAGCCTTGTGAACGGTAGTCAAAAAGCTTTAATGTCAATACCCAAGAGCTCGTTAGCTCTTGAGATTAAATGCCCAACTGAAAATCACAAAAAAAATAGTTCTGCACATCATTGCTGCGCTTCTTTTTGTACACTAAAAGTCTCTTATTTATCTGAGCTGAACTTGGCGCATGTTAGTCAAAGTTCACTGGCTTTAATTAAACAAGACCAATCAGAAAAAGCAGTGGCTCGCATTCAAACCTTGTTTCGACCTCCGATAGCTTAGTTCTTAATCTTTTACTCAGTTATTACCGACTACACTAGTCGGAGTCAATTGTATTTATTAGGAATTATTTAATGAAAAAACTATTTGCTTTGTTTACAACTATTGTTATTTCACTCAGTGCGCACGCCGCAAAATTTGAGCAAGGGACTTATTATGATGTGCTCGACACAAAAAAATCAGCCACACCAAAAGTCACTGAGTTTTTCTCGTTTTATTGTCCGCACTGTTACAACTTTGAATCTGTGATCAATCAAGTCAAAACTTCACTACCTAAAGGCGCACAGTTTGAAAAAGTTCACGTGGCATTTATGGGCAGTGATATGGCAATACCTATGGCAAAGTCTTACGCCACTATGGTGACACTAGGTGTAGAAAAAACCATGGTTCCGACCATGTTTAAGCAAATTCATCAGCTGCGCAGTGCACCAAAAGATGAAAAAGCGCTTAGACAAATTTTTATCGATAATGGTGTAGATGCTAAAAAGTTTGACGCCACTTACAACAGCTTCGTGGTTAACTCTATGCAAAAAAGCTTTGATAAACAATTTGAAAAAAGCACCTTAACAGGCGTCCCTGGTGTTCTAGTCAACGACAAGTACATAGTCAAATCAGAAAAAATTAAATCGATGGAAGAATACAGCCAGTTGATTAATTATCTACTGACTTTATAAATTGACCTAAAGATAAACAAGGCTAGTCAACACTCAGCTAGCCTTGTCGTTTCTTAACTTGAAACAACATCAAATGACTTACTTGGCCACGCACTAAAAAAGCGCCTAAAACATGATATAATCTCTTCCGTCAACGCAAGCTTCACCGGCCCCATTGGTAATGGCGAATATGCCATCCCAATCGATACACTAGGGCTCATAACCTTAAAGTCAGTATTAAGATCCTTTAATTTATTCGGGTATAAGTTATGTGAGAGACAATATTCTGGTAATATTGTCCAACCTTTCGTGCCCAACATCTTGACTATAAGATCTATACTACCAAATGTACTGAGGACTGTTGAGGGACTATTCTCACGGAAACCTACATCTCCTAAACACCTTAATAAATAACATGGCTCCATTATTAGGTCGCTGTGAGAAATATATGATTTGAGTTGTAGGGCAGAGTCTGGACTGGTATAAAACTTCATCGGCAAATCGCACAAAAACGCCCCCCTAATATTTGGGGGCGGTATGATTTTTTGATTTCGCTTGGTAACAGTAATCGCTACATCTGTAGTTTTATTTAAGAGGCTATCGTGTACAAGCCCCTTATCTTGAGATAACACACACAGCGATGTGTTGGGAAATTTTTTGCTAATGTTCTTAATAATTTCTAATACTAAGCAATTAGGAATAACGCTGGCCACAGAGAGGGTCAATTCGGCTTCTTCTTGGTTTGATATTGATTGGCTGACCACATTTAACTGTTCTGCCATCTTTAACATCAAGCTTGCATGGTGCAACAGCCTTTTCCCTCCATCGGTTAGCAGTAAAGGGTTACGCGTGTTGCGATCGAACAATTCAATATTGAGTTCAATTTCTAAGTTATTGACATGCTCACTTAAAGTCGTTCTGCCTTTGTTAAGAACCTTTGCCGCTTTAGAAAATGAACCGTGTTGGGCCGTAAGAACAAAAGCTTCTAACTGATTGATATTTAGTGGTAGGTGCATAATTATTCGCCCAATGACATATTTCAATTATTATGTCCGTATAATATTAGCACCAGATATCATTACCACATAATGCATATTAAGGTATATGACTATGAGGGGGTAGTATAGGTTTCAATCACTAAGCCAACTTTTTTCTGCAATACACTTGAGCTTTTTACGATATACATTAACTGAGTGGTCTTTTATTAAGCGATTTGGCGCGATAGTTTTAACCCAAATAGCTTTAAGGCGAAAGAGAAGCGAAACGTGGTAAAGTCGTTTGACATTATCATATTTTTCTGGATTGCAATGAGACAAATAACGCATATCACCGACGTGTGCGTAACCTCTAAAGTTAGCTGACAACCCATCCTTTAGTTTAAGGCCGATACTTGGTAGCAAAGAAAGCAGCGTAGAAACCAAGCTCAATACACCACTTTTAGGTGGGAACATGGGAACACAATCTGCTGCATTGACAATTCGATATATTGGTGTCGTTATATGCGAAGCCCACTCATGATCGCCGACTCTAGGGGCGCCAAATGTATAACATGCCGCAATACCATTTTTGAACATTAATCTTTTAGCCGCAATAACCGCAATAGCGCCACCCAAACTGTGGCCGGTTACTAGCAGAGGTTTATTTTCGTCTGTGAGGCTAGATAGTGCTAAGGTAATATCGCTCGCCACTTGTTCATAAGCATGCTTAAACCCAGAATGTACTAGACCTTGTGTCTCGCACCTTGTCAACTTAGCATTCGTATCTGACTTTATATCTCGAATACTCGTGGCTTCCGTCCCTCGAAACGCTAGAACATAGTATTGCTCGGTTTCTACCAAAATGGCTTGTGTACCCTGCTTATCAAATGTGTCGATTAGCTCTGCATTAAGATAGGCTAAGCTTTGATTGAGCTCCTTAAACTCTTGTTCATGATCATACGCGAGCCCCTCCACCACAGAAACAAAGGTTTCTAGTTGCCCCATTGAGTTATCAACAACAAGTTTCGACAGCTTATTGTCAATAAATTGTTGTACGCGATTACCCAATATAAACTCATTAAAACGTTTATAAGCCAGCTCAGATAGGCACGACATTAGCCAAGCGGTGCTGTCATTATACGCTTGGTGATAGATGGGTATTGGTTTCTCAAGGAGCTCTTTTGTTCCTTGCTGATAAAGATCCTTCATTACGCTTTACCTATAATTGAAATATTGGGTTTAATTTGAATTTTTACCATCTAGGAAACAGGAGAAATCGTATTACTCAACATAATTATCAAGCTTTTCCATTTTCAACTGTCTACAATGAAATAAGACCAAACATAAGTTTAAATATAACAGTGCGAAATTTGTGAAATCATAAAAAAGGCCAACTAGGGAAGCTGGCCTAAAATACGGTAGTTCTTAGCGTCCCATCCTATGGGGTTTTATCACCTATCGTTATTGTCACCACATTATCTTTCTCGTACCACGTCCACAGGTAATTATAAACATCATTTCCAGCTATCCCGTTCTCATCTTTCACAACACGATGGCTAGACCCAGTGTTTAAATCTACCATCGGCTTATAGCCTTCCTCATCATATCCATACTTGAGTAGTCCTGACGTCTCCCCGTCCGGCGTAGAGAGGATAATCCTATTATTCTGTGTCAGAGGTGAATTGACATCTACGTCATCAGTGAATTCTATATACCCTATCTGATTTCCTATATGTGGAGCCCATACACGGTAGCTTTCGTCAACACTTAATATATATCTTTCACCCGGATATAGCCCAAGACTAGAGGCACCTCCGTAATTATCCTCGTCACGCGTAAGACGAAAGACAATTGGAAGGTTGTTTGGAGTATCGTTATGTATCACGATTTCTTTTGTCTTACTTGGGTCAGCTGCGGGGTTATCCCATGTAGCACCTGCTGGTAAACTTGGCGGCTGTTCACTCGTACTCAGAGGGATACTATGTTCAAGCAACGTGATAACAAACTCGCCTCGGTTATGCTCTGACATATGCTCTGGACAGTAAAATGCAACCAAAGGTAAGCCATCTTCCCTAGGCTCATCTACACCAAAAATATTAAATTGTCCCGTCGTCGATTCATCATAAACATATTTACCATCAGATTCCGCTTGACCAATTGTGCCGTCGTTTCTCAGTCTCACAACTTTAGTTACTCTCAGCGTAGATCGTGCACGCTTAGTTGAATATGCGCTTCGCTCAACCTCTATCCTCCAGCCCCAGTCAACCTGACCACTTGTGGTTAGGCTAGTATCAGTTTTTACACCCCAAACATCGATATACATTACCGTCTTATTCGTCGAGTCACCTTCGCTGTTCGTATCAAGAGCGCTCTCTATCACAACATCAGCCTTACCCTTAGGTAGAATGACTCCTGGCCGATCTGACGTTACCGTGTTATCTGTATCACCTGTCCCTGTAATCGAAGTCATTATGACGCTCTTGGTGTTATTGACAAACGTTATAGGCATAGCATGGAATGTATTTTCTTCCGGAGCCTCCTTGCGTGTAAAACCTATAATGTTCGAAATAAGCCCGATAGTTGAGGATAAAGTATCAACATACCCAGTTCCTTGTTTAATCGTATCATCACTAACAGCCCGGCTTTCCGGGTTTTCCGTATCAATTTCGGCGTCAGTTCGGGTTTCCCAATTATAAATATTAGTGTTTGAGAGTAGTGCTTTTGAGGCACTATCGTCTGTTAGAAGTTTGTAAGTTGTCATTTCATGTATCCTTGTTAATTCGTTGCTGAAGCTCGATTTGAGCCTTTCGTGGAGGGCTTTCCCATACAATGGGCAAGCCTCTCCAAAGGAGAGGCTGCTCGCCTAGGCTAAAGTCTTACGCCAGCGCCTCCGTTATTCCCGTTTTTATCTTGATGTTTGTTCCAATTTTAATGAGCTGAGGCCTTTCAATTTAGCCTCTTCATACGCCTTAACGACTGCTTCAGACAGCTCAACATCAGATCAGCTCTTTGTTACACCACTCTTAGGTAGGCGCATTTTCTGGGCTACTGTCACCAACTGAGATCAGCGCTACATCATCAAGTACATACCATGCATACAGGTACTCATTTGTTGTGTCTCCGTCGATTCCGTCAGTATCGTGGACAGTACCGCCTTCTCCCCTGAATAAGTCCAAGAGAATATTGTATTGGTCGCCGTTGCCTGCATCATATTGTATTGCACCACCTTCACCGTAATCACCATAACCAGGCATCAGTAAGTCGTCGCTCTTACTGCCATCATTTAGGTCCAGATATTTCACTCTTTGTTTTTGATAGTACACTTCGTAATTGGATCCATTCTTTTTCACTGTAAATACAATTTTTTCACCTGGGGGTAGATCAAGATTATCTTCATCATCATGATCAACATAATCTATGCCATAGTGCAGTGTATGTGACCCGTTATTTACGAAGACAATCGTATGTGTCTCCTCCGGGCGTTCACTTAAGTTGGTCCAGGATGGGTATCGCCTCTCAGGGGCCTCCGGGCTGTCTGGATCCCCTATCGTGTTGCCGTCCGCGTTGTATTCATGGATATCTGTGGGGACAAGACAATAGTCCAATGTCATACACTGTGGAGCACTAGTCCAAACAGCCTCATCCGAGCCAAGGTTATTTTTAGATGCTGAAATTGAATTCGGGCTATGGAATCCTACCAGTTGGCATTCACCATCTGGCTTATCCGTTGTCTTCACACTGATCGCAACTGAACCACATTTTTCAGTAACGTCATAGCCTTCTTGTAAAGCTAAACCAGTGGCTTCGACTTCGTCGTCATTAAAGTTTTTACCTCTAACACTAACGGGCTTAAATACAGAATTGCCCATCTGGTATGCACCTTGTCGTAATTGGACAAACTCTATGTCTACCCATCGCGTTTCAGTGTTCAACATTTCTAGCCCATATGGTTCTGCCTCCAATCGGATTCTATGAGGTTTATCGGTTGGCAGTTCTAAATTTTTCCCGTCTGAGTATAGGCTTAGCGTGCATGATTCAAATGGTGCAATTACTTGGTGCTGTGTATTTACTGGTCCACTGGAAAAATCGTGGTAGTGAGGATAAAGGGTTGCAAGTAGTGAGCAGTTACTGTAGTTATTTACCCGAATAGACATTTCCTGAGGTGATTCTTCATCCACTTCTTGATTTTTACCTAAAATTTTTCCAGCCAAACCTACCACAGCCGATGTCAAGCCGATACCTGCTTTCACCGCTCCAGTCACTACCCCCTTTGTAGCAGCCCCATCATCTTGTGGGTTCATTGCGTAAACGATTGGATAAAGCAGAGCTCGACTCGCTTCCAATCCTTCATTTCCTCGGTATAAATCGATTTTAGTCGTCATGTATTTTTCCTCTTATGTTTTCTCTAGTGCGATCATTATTTAATGATTCATATATAACTCTTCTTCAGGTTAATATTTCTTCCTGAAAAAGATTATTTCAGTAACTATAAGTAAACTCTATTCACCCAACCATTCGGCATATTTCTATGGTGGTATCTTCACCGATCAATCTAAATAACTTCTCTCTATCTACATCACACAGAACTGATAACGATGATATTTTAGATTGATCGTTTTCATTAATGATATTTTTTATTTCAGAAATTAAATCCTCATCTTCAATATTAGATAAAAAATCACTCACCATATAATACGCATACAGCTCAGAGGCATTAGAGGCTAAGTAATATGAACTTAATTCCGTTATAGAAAATAAAACCATCTGGAGTGAAATACAGAGTATTAGTGATTTTCTCTCCAAATTCGGAAATAGATCGCTTAGCATAAAATATTTCCTATTTTTTTCATATTTAATCTTTTTAGCTTGGCTTTAAAGCCAGTAATGAGGATTTTAATCCAATGATGAATTCATTGTCACGGTAGTTATAGTCGGACTAACCGACGTTAGATATATCTTTGATTTGGATTTATTGTGCTTGGGTCATCATATGATATTTTAACTTTACGAAATTATTTTTATGAAATAAGAAGATAACAATTGATATATAGTGATTTCATTGTGATTGTGAAGCTAGTCATCTGGTAATCGACTAGTTAGCGCCTAAGTAAAACATTTTCCTCAGGCACTAAGGTTTATTCTCACCAAGCCCTCCAGCCTTCAATGTTCATGTACCCAGCATCAAATTCCTTTGCCATAAAACCAAGCTGGTCCATTGCAATGCCAGTCAATCTAAAACCAAATGAGAATCTATGTGTGTTAGACATAACACAATGCCATAATCGGTACCCATCTACTTGCAAACTACCACAATGAAACGCTCTGATATTCCAACCTTTTCTATCCCAAGATGTATACACTCTTCCATCTAAACCGATATAACGAAAATACGATTTACGGTCTTCGGGTGAATAGACGAAGTAAACTCTAACTGGCGTCGGTGATAAACTTTCGTTGGTGTGCCAAGACATCATTCCTTCGTCTGGCGGGTAAATAAATGAACCTGAGTTTTTGACAGATGTTATCTCAGGAATAGCCTGATATAAGATCGACTCAATTAAAGGTAATGCTTTATGATGAACGAGATGGTAAAGGTAATTATGGTTGCTTAATTTAACTTCACTGCCGCTCATCACTAGAGCTGACTTCAAGCAATCCTCTTCGGTATACCAAGAGTAGGGTCGTAAATTTGGCCGCTTATTATCTAGTGCATTTTTGATAATGTAAGGAAACTCACCTACGGTTTGCTTTAGACTTCTATTGAAGTGCTTTAATTTGTCATGGCTCCAACCGTCCATATCGACCACTCTGACCAAGCAATCTCCTCTGAGTAAACCAATATGGATTGAATCAAAGGATTTACCCATTTTTTCCAGTATATTTTGGTCGAAATAATTCTCGTCCAAGTGCATATAATGTAATTTCTCTTGCATTAAATCTCTCGTAATATCAATGAGATCATAGTAAAGAAACCGTTATGCTGAATTAAATGAGGTTGATCAGTCTTCAGTACTAGAATCCAGTATTCTATGAATAATACTAGAGCAACTCAGCTTATATGGCGAAGCACAAAAGGCATAGAGGGAGACTGCCCCTTATGCTTCATCACTAAAAGCAGGGCATTCTCAAACCAGAGGGGATAACTAGGTTTAATTTATGTGAGGTTAGATAACACTTTCTCACACAAGCGTTTTAGTGAAATTAGTTCATCAGCTTCAAGATCAATCTTGCACAACATATTACTAGGGACTGATTTCGCTGCTTGTTGAAGAGCTCGGCCCTGCTCTGTCAGACTAAGAACTCGCACTCTTTCATCTTCTTCACTTCTCTGCCTAACAACAAATCCTTTGCTTTCTAGCCTTTTCAATAATGGCGTTAATGTCCCAGAGTCAAGATACAGTCGAGTGCCGAGATCTTTAACACTGGCACCGTCCTTTTCCCACAACAGCAACATCACCAAGTACTGTGAATACGTCAGATCTAAGCTTTCCAGCAAAGGGCGATAGGCACGAGTGACTGAATTTGCTGCGCTATACAGTGGAAAGCAAACCTGATCACTAAGAAGAAGCATAGGGTTTTCCGCCTGTTGTATGGATTTTTGAGTGTTATTCATAACGGCTCTTTTACATTTGTTAAATTGCGCACAATATAATTGTATTATAATAAATCTTCGATGTAGGGTTGCAAGTAATTAAATTGCTAACTTAAAAATGTCATTGCGTTTCCTAAACGTCAAATGCCGACCTTCTGGCCGGCATTTAGTCTAATCGACTGATTAAACTTTATGAATATTCCACACGTAGCTTCTTCGCCGCTGACACCATGTTACTCAATGACGCTTCGGTTTCAGCCCAGTTTCTGGTCTTAAGGCCACAATCAGGGTTGACCCATAAACGTTTAGCTGGGATCTTCTCTGCCGCTTTGTTGATAAGACCTTCTATCCATTCTTCACTAGGGATATTAGGTGAGTGAATGTCGTATACACCTGGTCCTATCTCATTGGGGTAGTTAAAGTCTTCAAACGCTTTAAGTAGTTCCATATTAGAACGGGAAGTTTCTATAGTAATGACATCCGCATCTAACGCCGCGACAGATCCAATTATTTCGTTAAACTCGGAATAACACATGTGAGTATGAATCTGAGTTTCTGGGTCCGCTCCAGCTGCAGAAATCTTAAACGCATCCACCGCCCAATCCAAATATTCAGCATGATCACTTTTTTTAAGGGGTAAACCTTCACGAATAGCCGGCTCATCAATCTGAATAATATTGATACCTGCATCCTGTAAGTCTGACACTTCATCACGAAGCGCCAACGCTAATTGGTTAGTAATCTCTTTACGGCTAATGTCTTCTCGTGGGAAAGTCCAGCACAAGATAGTGACTGGTCCTGTTAACATACCTTTCATCTGCTTAGACGTTAGTGACTGAGCGTATTTGGACCACTCAACGGTAATCGGCTTTTCTCGTTCGATATCAGCCACTACAATTGCCGGTTTAACGCAACGTGAGCCATAACTTTGCACCCAACCAAACTTTGTGGTTTGAAAGCCAGCTAAATTTTCCGCGAAATATTCAACCATATCATTTCGCTCAGCTTCACCATGAACCAATACATCCAAATCTAACTCTTCTTGCCGCTTAACTGCATCTTCTATGTGACCTCGTAACGCAAGCGTGTAATCTGATTCAGAAAGTTGACCAATACGATAAGCATTTCGCTGTACTCGGATTTCACTTGTTTGAGGGAAAGATCCTATGGTTGTAGTTGGAAACAGCGGCAAGTCGAGTGACTTACTTTGGGCAAGCGCACGTTGTTCATAAGGAGCACTTCGCTCAGCTTGCGCTTTGGTTACTTGGCTAAGCCGTTTTTGAACCTGAGGTTTGTTAACATGTGCGGCAGTTTTTCGCGCTTTAACTGGAACACTATAGATTTCACAGGCCTCGATTGCTTGTTGATCGCCATCTAGTGCTTTACCCAATAACGCCACTTCAGATACTTTCTGCTTCGCAAATGCAAACCAGCTGCGAACTTCTTCAGAAAGTTGAGACTCTACATCAAGATCAACAGGACTGTGGAGCAAAGAGCAAGAACTTGCTACCCACAATCTATCACCTAATTTATCTTTCACTGGCTTCAACAATTCTAATTGCGCTGAGAGATCAGCCCGCCAAACGTTACGCCCATTCACAACTCCCACTGACAATGCCCAGCCTTGAGGAAGCTTAGACACTAACTTATTGAGCTGTTGTGGCGCTGCAGATAAATCAATATGTAGGCCGTCAATATCAAGTTCAATAACATTTTCTAGTGAGTCTTCCAATGAGTCAAAGTAAGTTGTTAGAAGGACTTTTACATCACTACGAATCACTTGATAAGCCAGTTTAAAAGATTCTAACCAAGGCGCTTCGAGCTCAAGCGATAAAATCGGCTCGTCTATCTGAACCCACTCCACTCCTTGCTCTGCTAACTTAGACAAAATGGTTTGGTAAGCTTTGAGAAGACGCGGCAATAATGTCAAGCGATCAAATCCTTCCTCTACTTCTTTGCCCAAATACAGATAACTCACAGGCCCAAGTAATACCGGTTTTACCTTATGACCTGCTTTAATTGCCTCATTAACCTCTTCAAATAATTGAGGCCAACTGATTTCAAATCTATCATCTTGACTAAACTCAGGGACAATATAGTGATAGTTGGTGTTAAACCACTTAGTCATATCGGATGCAGCCGAGCCACTGCAATCACAATTAATTTGAGATTGTCCTCGCCCTACCCTAAATAGAGTATCTAAATCTGGCAAGCCATCACGGTGGCGTTTTGGTACATGGCCAAGCAATAGGGAGGTTGTTAACACATGGTCATACCATGCAAAGTCACCTGCTGTCACATAACTTAACTCAGCATCAGACTGCGTTTGCCAATTTTTATGTCTTAGTGCAGAACCAACCGATTTCAGTCCCTGTTGATCAATATCACCACGCCAGTATTGTTCAAGCGCAAATTTGAGCTCACGTTGTTCACCAATTCTTGGATAACCTAAAATATGAGTTGTCGTCGCCATGTTACCAATCCTTCTTAGTTTTGAATTTTTTTGCTAGAGCGCGATACTGTTTATCACTACTCAATCGGTAAAGTTTCGACCCTAGCCTGTTTTATACAGAACACCAAAAGGCGTCTAGATGGCTAAACTATCTCGCTAATCTGTTGAAGAAACAATCTCCAATCATTCAACTTGTTTATTAGAAAATTTCATGTGGAACCAAAAACTTGGTATCTGCTTACGGTTACAAATAACATGCAAAAATAGACGTCTAGATGTTTACACATCTTTTTTTTGAGAGTAGATTAGTGATATTCATCTTTAACTTACGTAGTTGAACAAGGCTAATGATAGAGTTTAAACATCTGAAAACAATCGCAACACTGAGAGATACGGGATCATTAACCGCGACTGCGACCACGTTACATCTTACTCAGTCCGCACTTTCTCATCAGATAAAAGATCTTGAAGCTCGGATTGGGGGACAACTCTTTCTACGTAAAACAAAACCCGTCAAATTCACCTCTGAAGGAGAAATCCTGCTTGATCTAGCCAATCAAATTTTGCCACGCTTAATTAAAGCTGAAAATGACCTGGCTGGCCTTAATGAAGATGTTAATGGGCGATTGCATATGGCGATTGAATGTCACTCCTGTTTCCAGTGGCTAATGCCAGCATTAAGAGATTACCAACAGGCATGGCCGAGCGTAACACTCGATTTTTCATCAGGGTTTGGTTTTGAGCCACTTCCGGCATTACTTAACGGTGAACTGGATTTGGTCATCACATCAGATATCCAACCAAGATCAGAGGTCCACTATGAGCCTTTATTTGATTTTGAAATGCGCCTTGTTACCGCTATCAACCATCCGATGGCAAGCCAGAAACAAATTCAACCAGCTGATCTGAAAAACGAAACTTTACTTTCGTATCCAGTACAAAAAAATCGCCTCGATGTGGTCAAACACTTCCTTCAACCTGCTGGAGTTGAACCAGCCAAATGGAAGCAAGCCGACAATACTTTGATGCTTGTGCAAATGGTCTCAGCAGGGCTTGGGGTTGCTGCTTTACCAAATTGGGCTATTCACGAATTTTCCCGTCAAGGTTTGATCAGTAGTCTACCTTTGGGCAAGGGCTTATGGCGTCGATTGTTTGCTGCGACTCGCCAATGTGAAAAAAATAAACGCTACTTACAGGCATTTTATGGCACTGCCAAACAACAATCTAAGAACCACTTAGAAGGGATAAAAATGGTTTAATAACCGCTAAAAAAGTGCCTAACCTGTATTATCTATCGTAAGATTTGAACTGATTGGTTAAGGGATCATAGTGATAGCCAAGATTATCAAGCTTGTTAGTCACCACGGCTGTATCCATTTCATACATGACCACCAGCTCCTCAAAACTACCACATTCGAGCCTTAGCTTCTCGTTGACAATACCAAGTAGGATATTGCTATCCAATCTCGTAACATCACTTAAGTCCATACCTACATCCCCGTATTGACCCTATCTATTAAGCGTAGCGTCAATTGCCAGAATTAGAAGAAAGTGTGCTCTAAAGAAAAAATAGCCGCTGAACGAAAAACATAGCTGAGAACAGGGTAAAAAGTGCCACCCAAAGCTGAACTTTATGTACTGCCTTAGAAAACACAAGATGCCAGCACCAGATAAGAACCGAAGTAATCAATAATGCAAAACCGCTCAGTAGAGCGTGAGTATTATCAACTAACACTTGCTGGTCTATCTGGGTACTTTTCACCAGAACAACCAAGCTGAGCAACATCACTGATACTACTCCAGTAACAGGCAAAATGCGGTGAAAGGCTTGTAAACGAGTCTTTGCTACAGTGAGTAGGAGATGAGAAAACAGCGCGCCAAGCAACAATATCTCAATAATCACCCTAGCAGCAGTCGCAATATCAGATTGTTCGCTTATCACTATACACACGTAAGAGAAGGCTAAGCCATTAGCGAGATGCATAACCCACAATGGTCCCTGTACCCGCGTTTTTCCCGTTTGAACTTGAGAGTAGAAATACGCGATGGCAAATACAACCATCATAGCTTCGATTTTCAGTGATGTGACGGCAAGCCACATCAAGGCAATTGCGGGCAAAACTTTATGAATCCGCCCTCTTTGACCAGGACAGATATCCCCTTTCACCAAAATAAGAGTTGATACTAATTGAGCACCTAAAAGCATAGGTGGAAAAAAGGATATAATAGGCTGAATCATCACTGCCAAAGTTGTAGTTGAGGTATGTGGAAACGGATAATAGCAAACATATGACTCCAACGGCTACTGCCATACTCCTCACGCTTTAGAAAAGTACATACGTAAACCTTTTCTATCTATATGTGATAAAATTGGGTTGCTAGGCTAAGTAGCGATTAAATGCCCAATAATAAACCGCTGCTCAACCACTCCTTTGAATCGAGAATCGCTATCGACAAGTACCCATGGTAATGGATGCATGCTTAGTAAGGTCTTAACTTCACAAAGAGGTAATTGCCAATCTAGAGTAGAATGATGAGCAGACATCATGCGATGTGCAGCTTTTTGCCAAATGCTCTGTTCTTTATTGGTCTCATGGTCAGTTCCCATACTGGGTGTCATATGTAAGTTCATCGCACCCCTATCAATTAAGCCAACACACTGGTTAGATTCAACTACGGGTAATACATTAAGCTCTTGTGCACCAAAATAATTGTAAATCAAAGACAGCGATTCTCCTGGGTCAACACGCGGCAAATTTGGTGTAGCCAGTTCTGAAATTGTTCCACAATTTCCTTGTATACTGCCTTCTATAACAGGTAGTTCACAATAATTACTCACCGTTCGGAGTTCATCAATAGGCAATGGTTTTGAAAAAAAGTACCCTTGGATACAATCGACACCTAAATCCCGCAACGTCATATATTCATTTTGTGTTTCTACCCCTTCGACAACCACTTTAAGTTTGAGTTTTTGTGCCAACTGAACAATCGTATTAACCACATGATACTGTCTGTTTTTAACGCCAATCCCTTTAATTAGGCTCTGATCAATTTTAAGCACATCAAAATAGTTTTTATTTAGATAATCAAACGAGGCAAAGCCAGTACCAAAATCATCAACTGCAATTGATACCCCAGCTTTACGTATTGAGGAGAGTAACGCTTCCTGATATCTATCACCCTCAAAATAAGCACTTTCGGTAAATTCAATCGTCATACTATCCATTGACACACCTGTTTTTTCAATAAGTTCAATGGAGTGGCTCAATATTGTGCTAATGTCTTGCGTGGAATTAAATGAACGATTAACCGACAAGCCGGCATGCTCACCAAATAGACTCTGTAATTCTGCTAGGGTAGAAATGGCTTTGAGATTAACAATATCATCAAGCTCAACGACTTTATCAATATCTTCAACAATGCTAATGATTTCTTGTGTAGAAACCTTTATCTCTGGGTGTTGAGGAAAACGGCAAAGCGCCTCAAATTTATCAATCAGACCTTTCTTAATATCGACTATAGGCTGAAAAAAAACCTCAACCAATCCATTTGATATTACGTCATTAGCCCACACCTCCAATTTTTTCTTACGTTCTACTTGTGCATGAAGATTTCGGTCATAAAACGCGACTCGTTTATTCTCCTCCAAGTGAAGTTCTAATAATGCTTGTAATGCATGGGACAGTAATTTCTTTGGTACCACTGCTTTAGAGTCACTCAATGATACTCCTGTTAAACCGTGCTTTAAAGCCAATGCAACCGGTATTTGAGCATGTTTAAAGCTGTGGAAAAATGCATTAATTGATTGCCTGATGATGCGAATATTTTCATACTCTTGGGTAATATTTGCGCGCAAGACAACCGCAAAACGTCCCTCTCCAACATAGCTTGCAAAGGATACCAGCTTGTTTTCCATAATATAACTCGCGAACTGGCGTTTTACTTCAGGCCCATTTATAACCGGAAACTGTGGCTGGAGAGCAAGCATAATCTGAACACTATTTTCACCTGTTTCTTCATTCTCCCTTTCCATTTTTCTAATAAAATTTTCGGCATCAGGCAGCTGAGTCAGTAAATCAACCCCACCAGCTTCTCGCCCATCGATACGTTGCAACTGATTAGATAAGTCAGTTGATAAACCTAAAAAATAAGATTCTCCATTGCCTGGGGAAACTCTATGAATGGTCAATTCTTGAGGAAATGTTGTGCCATCCGCTTTTTTAGTGAGAATAACCCCATTCCAGTGGCCATCAGTCTCGATATTATCCCATAGAGTCTGATAGAAATTTTCATGCAACTTTTTAGCATTAAAAACACTGGTTTTTAAACCAATGAGATCTTCCAACACATACCCCGTAGTTTTTTCAAAATGACGATTGCAGGCTAATATACGCGTTTTATTATCAGTCACTAACATGCCATGGTGTTGGTTCTCGAACATCGAGTAAAATAATTCTGCTGCAACAACACCAGAAGGGATAACTAAACAAGGTAACACCGTGCCTTTTAACAATGATTGGCTTTCTGCTGTAATTCTAAATTCTACATAGCTAAAAAGACTGTTAGGCGTCATTACACAGCAGTGGAAATAGCGCGGTTTATGTGAAGCAATGACAGATTTGAACACAGCACGAGCTTTGCACCTCTGAGCCTTAGGTAATAATTTTAGCAATTTCTTAGCTGCAATCGACGATTGCGAGTACCCAAAAAGTGAACTCATCGCTTCGGGGTCACAACTAAACTCCTGCTTAACCAGATCAAGCTGCCAAACATAACTTTTGTATTTATGCCAACGAGATGATTGAATAGATCCAGGTATAACCACGTCTGAATGACTTTTCTCCATATTGACTTGTCCTACTTTTCTGATACCTAATGATAATATGATGTTAGCCGCATATTGGCAGGATTTTCGTTAAGCGCTTTGCAGCTTGAATATTTTTTACCCATTTCAAGCATTTTACTTCAACGTTTTATTGGGGTAGATAGCAAACAGACAAGTCGCTATAATTCGCGCTCCTTGAAGTAGAGATGATCATATGTACGGTAAAACAACCCCTATCCATGAATACAAAAAATACTGGGCGGAATGCTACGGTACTGCTCCATTCCTACCGACCAGTCGCAAGGAGATGGAAGCTCTTGGATGGGATAGCTGTGACATAATCATAGTCACGGGAGATGCTTATGTTGACCACCCAAGCTTTGGTATGGCTGTCATAGGCCGATTACTTGAAGCTCAAGGTTTTAGAGTCGGAATCATCGCACAACCTGAATGGCACAACAAAGATGCTTTCACACAATTGGGGCAACCCAATCTATTTTTTGGCATCACCGCTGGCAATATGGACTCAATGATCAACCGCTACACCGCTGATCGAAAATTGCGTCATGATGATGCTTATACGCCAAATAATGAAGGCGGTAAAAGACCAGATCGAGCCACTCTTGTTTATTCTCAGCGCTGTCGTGAAGCTTATAAAGGGGTTCCAATTGTACTTGGTGGCATTGAAGCTAGCTTACGTCGTCTTGCTCATTATGATTATTGGTCAGACAAAGTTCGCCGTTCAATTTTATTTGATGCCAAAGCGGATATTTTGCTATTTGGAAACGCTGAGAGAGCATTAGTCGACGTTGCACACAAGCTCGCAGGCGGTGAGAGTATTGCTAGCATGACCAATATACGTGGTACGGTTATCAGCTTACCTTCTGAACCTGAAGACTATAAGATCATTGATTCTTCACGCATTGAAAAACCTCGCAAAGAAGCATTTGTTCCACCAAATCCCTATGTGGTGGAAGAGCAATGCGAAACCAAAGCTAAAGAACAAAACCAACAAGCAAAACCAATCACGATCCGGCCTTCACGCCATGATGCAGCAACTACAGCCGTCCGCATTCCAAATTTTGAGAAGTTGAATAACGATCGGATTCTCTATGCTCATGCCAGTCGTATTATGCACTTAGAAACTAACCCTTATTCTGGCCGCGCTTTAATACAGCGTCATGGCGATCGTGAATTGTGGGTAAATCAAGCACCTATTCCTCTCTCAACGGCAGAAATGGATTATGTATTTGGCCTTCCTTACGCAAGAACCCCTCACCCTCAGTACGGAAAAGCGAAAATTCCTGCATACGATATGATAAAAACATCCGTAAATATCATGCGTGGCTGTTTTGGGGGCTGTTCTTTTTGCTCAATTACTGAACATGAAGGGCGCATAATTCAAAATCGCTCACAAGAGTCCATCCTCAATGAGTTGGAACAAATCAGAGATAAAGTACCTGGCTTTACTGGCACAATTTCAGATCTTGGCGGTCCAACAGCGAACATGTACCGCCTAGGTTGTAGTGACCCTAAAGCTGAGGCGAATTGTCGACGACCATCTTGTGTCTTCCCCGGAATTTGTAACAAACTCAACACTGATCACCAACATACTATCGACCTTTATCGTGCAGCTCGTAAAGTCAAAGGTATTAAGAAGGTGATGATTGCGTCTGGTGTTCGCTATGACTTGGCGATCGAGTCTCCTGAATATGTCAAAGAGCTTGTGACCCATCATGTCGGGGGATACCTTAAAATCGCTCCAGAGCATACAGAGAAAGGACCACTTAATTTAATGATGAAGCCTGGGATGGGCACTTATGACAAGTTCAAAGAGATGTTTGAAAAATACAGCGCAGAAGCAGGGAAAAAACAATATCTTATCCCTTACTTTATTTCAGCGCATCCAGGCACTGAAGATGAAGATATGCTTAATCTAGCTCTATGGCTTAAGAAAAATGACTTTGAGTGCGATCAGGTACAAAACTTTTATCCATCGCCTATGTGTAATGCAACATCTATGTATTACTCAGAAACAAACCCACTCAAACGAGTAAAATACAAACAACGTGAGGACGTTCCTGTCGCGAAAGGTGAGCGCCAACGTCGTTTACACAAAGCTTTACTGCGCTACCATGATCCAGCAAATTGGCCCATCATCCGTGAAGCACTCATTCACATGGGTAAGAAGCACTTGATTGGTGATAAAACTAGCTGCCTCGTCCCCGAAGAAGACGTACAGGCATTAACTCCAGCTCAGCGAAGAAAATCTGGCAGGCATGGCGCAAACCGATTCGCTACCAAACATACAAAAAGCCAACCTGGTTTTGAAAAAATGCATGGTAAAGAGAGTAATGTTAAGCGCAAACTTGGTACTAAAAGCACCAATAAATCTAGTAACAACAATGCAAACACCAAGTCTGATGCTAACGCCAAGGGCAATCACCAGGCAAAACGCAGCAAGAAATACCACTAAAAATATAGGTACCTATACATTAAAGAGCACTTGATACAACAATCTAGTGCTCTTTTTCATAGGCAGAGAACTTAAGCGTAGTCAGCAGAAAATTCTTGCATAAATTCTACCAGCGCTTTAACTCCCTCTATCGGCATCGCATTATAAATTGATGCACGCATTCCTCCTACTGCCCTATGACCTTTGAGCGAAACGAGACCTCTTTCTGATGCTTGAATGAGGAAAAGTTCATCTAGTTCAGGTTTCGCAAGCTGGAAAGGAACATTCATGCTGGAACGGTTCTGAGTATGCACACCATTTGAGTAAAATTCAGAACTATCGATATAATCATACAAGATTCTCGCTTTCTCAGCGTTTCTTTTCTCAATAACATCGATCCCACCCTGCTCTTTCAGCCACTTGAATACTAAGCCTGACAGATACCAAGCAAAAGTTGGTGGAGTATTAAACATTGAGTCCTTTTCCGCTAAAACCTTGTAGCTAATAAAACTTGGTAACAGATCATGGGCTAAATCAAGCAAATCATCACGAACAATAGCAATACAAATCCCCGCTGGGCCTATATTTTTTTGAGCACCAGCGTAAATGACACCATATTGTGAAACATCTATTTTACGCGAAAGTATGTTAGAAGACATATCAGCCACAATGGGGAGGTGTGTGTCAGGAAGGTCCGATATTTCAATTCCATCAATCGTTTCATTTGGGCAGAAATGGACATAGGCAGACTGAGGATCGATATTCCAATCCGATACATTAATAGCAGCCAAGTTACCGTCTTTTGTTGTTTTCGCATCAAACACGTCCACCGCGCAGTATTTTCTAGCTTCTTTTACCGCACTCTGAGCCCAATAACCTGCATCTATGTAGGTCGCTTTATTTGAATTTCCAAGCAAGTTGAGAGGAACAGCAGCAAATTGAGCACGAGCGCCACCTTGGCAGAACAGAACTTTGTAGTTGTCTGGTATACAAAGTAAGTCCCGAAGATCCTGCTCTGCTTCCTCAGCCACTTTGATAAATTCTTTACTTCGGTGACTAATTTCCATCACTGAAGTTCCAAGCCCATTCCATTCAACGAATTCTGCTTGCGCTTTTTGCATCACTTCTCTAGGCAGAGCTGCAGGCCCAGCACTAAAGTTATACACATTCTCCATTCCCAAATTCCTTGCTTATACTTCAAAAAGGTTTAAGGGATTAATACCATGTTTTTCGATGTATAAAAAGCAAGAAAAGAGGTCTTAAAACCTCTTTTCTCATGAAACAACAAAAACTAGATGATTAAGGCTGAGTTACTGCTGGGAACAATAAAGCTATTAATGGAATTTTTTGACCGCTCTCAAACACTATATTGCCATCTTTCAACTGGGCTTTAAGTTGATACCCTTCCTCTTTCTGAAAGATAAATTCTTGAACCAATGCTTCATCAACTCCCTGCTTAATAAATGGATATTGTTCCACAAGCCCATCAGAAAAGAAGGTATCAAGATCACCAGTTAAAGCAGGCAAAAGATTAGTAGGGTTTTTAGTAATATCACTTGTTCCTGCTGGAACCGTAACTTTTCCAACACTATTAAACTCACCGTTGTCACCCAATGTCAAAGTCATCTTATTTAATGAAAGGTAGAACCCTTTATCAAACAGGGTATCTACATAAGGCATTGCTTCTTGAATATCTTCGGGTGCTAACACAGGGCTATTCTGATACAGACTAATTAGGTGGTTAAATGAACTACTATCGAAACCGCCAAACTCCAGATCAAGCTCCACATTCTCTACTTTCCCTTCCGGCATTTGTAGTTTGGAAATACTTACTGCATGCTGACTGTCAATACGCGAAGATGCATCATCAAGTGATGAAGAAAACTGATACTTAGCATCTTCCATGGCAAACAAAGACGACTGCTGAGCATCAGAGATTTTTATGTCAGAAATGCTTACTTCTTGCTCTCCTAACCAAAAGTTATCCTGCTTTCGGCCACTTCCCGCACCTTCAACTTCTGATATCAACATTTTCTCACCAGAGTTAAAGTCGATTTCAATTGAGGGGATACTTAAGTCATAGCTTACTTCCCCGAGCACAGTCAGATGCCCTTTGAGAGTTGAGGAAGTGACAGATATCATCGCAGCGTCATCTCCCTCAGAAGATTGATGCCAATTAGCCAATTCAAGTGAATAGTCCGTGTTGCCATTAAGCTGAGTAACAGTAGTCAGCGCTAACGGAAAACGTTCTTTATCCTCTAATGTCGATTTAGCCTGTAAACTCAATAGTCCATGAGTAACGTGACTATTTACTACGAACTCTGTTGGAAAACCATCCAGTTCTAACTCCTTTGCTAGAATGGGATCTTGCACCGTGTAACGAGTTGTCACTTCAGAAGACAAATAACCTCGATCATATGAAACAACCTCGGATTTGACAGATTCATTATTTAAATGAGCAACCCCATCCATAATCACATTTTGCCCAATTTGACCAACTGCCAAAGGCCAACATAATGCTAATACAATCGCGCCACCAATAGCGCCATATTTTTTCAACTGATGCATGTTTTTATCTTTACTCAAGTATTTATTGCAGTTTACACCAAAAAACACTCTGTTAAATCAGAGTATTGGCTTTAAGCCAAATTAAAAGCTTCATAACCTTTTTTGGCATCAATCATACCAGTCTAGTGCAAATTAACGAATGCTTGGTCAATTCGAAGCAAGGTTTTTACCGATTGACTAATCAATGAACAATCAAATCGACATAAATTACGTTGTTATCGTTTTCCGGCTCCCTAGTAATTCAAAACTCAAGTGAGTATTAATATGTGTAATAGGTCTCTTTTTAGAATTGATTTTGGTGTGAGTTTTGCATGTTGACAGAAATAGCGACAAAACAATGACATTTTAGTGGTGCCACACTACAAGAATGCATTATGATGTTATGGCATGACAGTGCTCAGTCGCAATAGACCGAGGAAATTAACAAGAAAAGGTTTTTCTTTCATATGCGTAATACAATCTTAGCTGCTGCCATAGTGCTAGCATCTGGTCAAGCTCTTGCAGAGACAGACCCAAATAGCCCCGCCGTAATGAGTAACTTTAGCTACGATTACTTAGAAGCTCGTATCGGTGCAAGCCCTGTGACTTTCGGTACAGCTGTAAGTAAGTCTATCCACCCAAATGCTCATGTCATCGGCCGCATTGATTCTGAATTTGAAGGTGATTACGATGCTGCAGCAGGCTTTGGCTTCCATGCTCCAATAAACAACTGGGCAGATTTCACTGGTGAAATGCTTTTCCGCGTAGTGGATTTTGATGGCAAAGATGGCAAAGGTACCGACACTGGAATGGAATTGAATCTAGGAGTTCGTCAATGGTTAGGGCCTCAGCTCGAGGTTGGTGGTAAAGCTGGCTATGTGAACATTGATGACAATGACGATTGGATTGGCTCTGCATATGCTCGTTTCCATGCAACAGAACTCTTTTCTATCGGGGGCGAGGTCAGAGTCAACGATTTCTATGGTGACCAGCTAATGTTCACAACACGTTTTAAATTCTAATTATTAGCTAAAAAGGTCAACAGACCATAACAAGCCGAGTGCAAACTCGGCTTGTAGTTAGTCCGATCAATTTATATACAACTTGCAAGCAACTGACGCTTACGTGGTTCTTGAATTAACTTCCAATGCACGCCGTCTATTGCACCTGCAAACTTCCATAGCAGCTTGACGTCAACATCGTTGCCATATGTTGCCTTTACTTTTGAGAATACTTTCGGAGCACCTAGTTCAACAAAAGTATCTACATCACCAATACCGGATTTTTTAACCATACGCTCCAGTGTGAGCTGCATGTTCGGTAGGTCACGCAGACGACGGCTTGCCGACGACTTTTTATGATCGCGCTGAGACACCGAGAATTGAATTGATTGCTGCACAATATCGTCAAGCATTGCATTACGCGAAACAAAAAGACGCGTGACATCATAATAGTTTACTGTTGCTGTCGTATGCTTCTTTATATGGCGATATTTGGTACAACCTAGTTGCGTGAGTTGCCTGTCGAGTTCCTCACCGCCTCGAATAAACACCTGCCCAGAACTTATCAAGGCAAACATTGCATCATGTTTGAAAAGACCTAGCCCCCCAAACATTGAGCGCTTTTGGAAACTACCAAACTTATTAACGTACGAGATAAATTTTTTCTCTGTCATATCCATTGATCCTTCTAACCCAGAAAACCCCGATTATTGACGATCACCAGATAGCAGCAGCTGTAAGCGAAAAATATAACCTGCGTCAGTACCACTATAAATTATGATTTGTTTTGCACACTGACCTCAAGTCAATAAATGGTAGTTAACGATAAAAAATAAATCTATGCACAGCTTATATTAATCAGCTTATATTCGTCCCAAAGCGCGATTGAAATCACATAAAATCACATTCCATACTAAGTCAACACCAATATACACATATGCCAATCCATATGTTATATCAATGATTTGCATATTGATTACTAAGGCAGGTAAAATATATTGGGTATTACATATAGCTAAACAAGAATGAACCATCTATCTTTTTTCTGGCTTCCAGAAAACAATGATCTCCTAGTTAAAGGCATTGAATCTGAATTTAGTGTTTTAATCACACACGCAATAACATCAGGTAAAATCACCTTACCACCAATTCCTGATGTCGTATTGAAGATACAACGGCTCTGTACTCGAGATTGCACTACAGTATTTAATATTGCTGACTGCTTATTTGAGGATCCAAGCCTTGCCGCCATCGTGATTAGGGTAGCAAACTCAGTGATATTTAACCGCCGTAATATCACTTGCACAGACATAGTTACCGCCGTTTCCCGCCTCGGTATCTTAAGGGTTCGTGATATTGTTACAGCTCAAGCGATTGAACAGCTTAAACATTCTGTGAATTTAAGTCGTGGCTGTAACCAAATTCTAATAAATAGTGCCCATACTTCCAGAGAACTAGCCGCAACTATGGTTATGGTGGTAAAAGGTTTCAAAGAAATTGATCCTGCAAGATATGACAACCTCGAGACTGATAAGGCTTTGCTGACTGGCCTGTTAGCTGACATTGGTTTATTTTGTATCGTTAGTGAGTATCATGCTTATCTGGAAAAAGGTAACTACTTAAACGAAGAAATAGCATTTCAGATATTTGATAACTTATGTACCAGTGCTAGTGAGCTAGTGTTAAAACAATGGGGCTTTGATCATGATTTTCTTGAAGTCGCAAGTAACCAAGCAATCCAATCAAAGGATGTGAATGTCAGCTATCTTGATATCGCACGTATAGCAAATCATATTTTATTGTTCCGTCGTCAAGATGATAAAATAGATGAACATACTGTCGAATTTGACGTAGCAGGAGCTGACATACTGTACAAACTGAGTAATTTGAGTGATATTGAGTTCAACACAAAAATCAATCAGCTCATTAGCGCCAGCGGGCTCTAACGAATACAAATTATGACTCAGGAGTATCATGTTTTCCGGAATGCTTTTTATTATTGCCCCGCTTTTGGTGGGGTATCTGATTCCTAGTACGAACCCATCCATTCTTTCCAAAATTAACAAAACCACCTCGTATCTTATATACGTTATCTTAACCTTAATGGGGTTAAGCCTTGCTGCACTTGATAACCTTGGTCAAAACCTACAACTTATACTTAAGTATGTCGTCGTATTCTCAACTTGCATTAGTATCAGTAACTTAGGGGCTCTTTCATTCATAGATAAATTGTTCCCGATTGAGGTTGATGGCAAACGTACCAAACTTCCCCTATCTAGTATGGCGTTTGAATCGATGAAGCTTATTTTATTCGTTGGTATCGGGTTATTAGCTGGTACACAACTACCGGTAGAACTCAATTGGGTTGATATAGCCAGTGAGTCCGTTTTAATTATATTATTGTTCCTTATCGGCATACAACTGCGTAACAGTGGCTTGTCATTACGCCAAATATTACTCAACAAGCACGGTATGGTAATCGCTACAACCATCATTATTACTTCCTTAATCGGAGGGGTTATTGCAGCCACAATTCTCGATATTAATCTTTACCAAGCTATCGCAATGTCTTGTGGTTTTGGTTGGTATTCTCTTTCTGGAATTCTTATGGGTGATGCCTTTGGACCCATTTTTGGCGGAGCATCATTTATGATTGAACTAGTTAGAGAACTAGTTGCCTTAACTATGATTCCTCTGATTATACATTCAAGACCCAGCGTGGCTATTGGATATGCTGGAGCGACCGCAATGGATTTTACACTTCCAGTCATTCAAAGCACTGGTGGTGTCCGTTGCGTACCAATTGCCATAGTCAGCGGATTCATATTAAGCCTTTTGGTACCCATATTGATGTTGGTCTTTGTCTCTCTTGCTGAGCAGATCGCATGATTTTATATTTCAGTTCATTATATTAATAGCTCAGCCATGTTATACAATTTAAGAATTCATATTGAGTGGCTTTATAATAAATGTTCTTCAAAGGAATCATTATGACACGTCTACTGATTGCATTGCTGTTAAGCGCAACCTCCACTATGGTTACTGCCGCTGACAATGCTTGTTTGTCCAAGAAATATAATGCTTATATCGATGCTTCTCTTCATTGGTATGAAGATTTAGCCAAACTCACTTCTGAACAGTATCCAGACCTAAAGGAAGTTAGTGAGTGGTTTTTGAAAGGTCGAAAAAATCATTTTGAGCTGAATCGAGCGGCAGTCCAATACTATCTAGAAAACGATCCTTCAAAGATCGCCACAAATCAGCCCGTTGAAGCTTGGCTTCAACTTGAACAAAAAGATATTAAAACCTTATCCACTCGCAGTGATGAATTAGGCCGGCTCGCACAAATAACTTTTAGCGACCGCCAATCCAAACCACATGACAAAAATTACGATCTTCGCTCAGCATTTGCGGACTTGCTTAGTCATCCAACCAAAATAGATGATGCGCTTAAACGTTATAATACAGCAATCAAAGATCTAGAAAGCCTATCATGTGAGACCTAATCCAATCACTATTGAGATTTTTTCTCAGTAGTGATCGCCCACACATGGATATCAACTATCGAAAAATTAAACGGGACTTTGCGCCCGTTTTCGTTTAGATTTACGCGCTGCAACAACAATGATTAGAGCAAAGTAGTTGTATGATAACCACACACAAAAAGGCTGATGTAAGCTTCGACACCCTACTGCGAATATTTACCGTCCCGGAAGGACCAGACTCCACACTTACAAAAATTGAAGAAAGTCTCTCACAAAACCTTAACCAGTTTTTGCGTGAGCATATTGTTGCGGAAGAAAAACCGCTCAAAGAGATTGAAAAGGACTTCTCATCTGCATCCATTCCAGAAATACCTGAGTTTGTCTCTGAACATACACAGCATCTTCTCGATACCTTGGTTTCTCATTCTGTTCATACCTCTGCACCAAGCTTTATCGGCCACATGACATCTGCACTACCCTACTTTTTAATGCCGCTATCAAAAATCATGATTGCACTAAATCAAAACTTGGTGAAAATTGAAACTTCCAAAGCTTTTACCCCGTTAGAGCGCCAAGTATTGGGTATGTTACACCGATTGGTATACACACAAGACGACCATTTCTATTCAAAATGGATGCACAGTGCGCAGCATTCATTAGGCGCTTTTTGCTCTGGTGGGACGATTGCAAACATTACCGCTTTATGGGTAGCAAGAAACAGTGCCTTAAAAGCACAAGGCCAGTTTAAAGGTGTTGAAAAAGAAGGGCTTTTCCAAGCAATGCAACACTATGGCTATCAAGGTTTAGCCATTCTTGTTTCAGAGAGAGGGCATTATTCGTTGACAAAAACCGCCGACATTCTTGGGTTAGGGCAGCAAGGGTTGGTGGCGGTGAAAACTGATTCAAACAACCGTATTTGCCCTCAAGCATTAAGCGAAAAAATCATTGAACTCAAACAGAAAAACATCAAGCCCTTTGCAGTTGTGGGTGTTGCTGGCACAACAGAAACGGGCTCCGTCGACCCACTCTTAGAAATGGCAGAAATATGTATCGAACACGACTGCCATTTTCATGTTGATGCTGCTTGGGGTGGCGCTACGTTAATGTCAAATAACTACCGTTACCTATTGAATGGCATAGAAAAAGCAGATTCAGTTACCATCGATGCTCACAAACAGCTCTATGTTCCAATGGGTGCGGGTATGGTCCTCTTCAAAAGCCCTGAGGCAATGAAATCGATAGAGCATCATGCTCAATATATCCTGCGTAAAGGCTCAAAAGATCTGGGTAGCCACACCTTAGAAGGATCACGTTCAGGTATGGCAATGCTGGTGTATGCTGCAATGCACATCATTAGTCGCCCAGGTTATGAATTACTTATTGATCAAAGTATTGAAAAAACCAAGTATTTCGCCGAATTGATTAAGCAACAAGACGACTTTGAGCTGGTATCTGAACCAGAGCTTTGCCTACTAACTTATCGTTATATTCCCGGAAAAGTCCGTAAAGCGCTAGACATTGCTGACCATGAACAAAAAGTGCACCTCAATGAGCTAATTAATGAATTGACCCAGTTTATTCAAAAGCGCCAACGCGAAACGGGCAAGTCTTTTGTTTCTAGAACACGCCTTAACCCTCAGCAATGGGACAGACTCGATACTATTGTCTTTCGTGTTGTACTTGCTAACCCTTTAACTGGGCACGATATTCTAAGCTCAGTAATAGAAGAGCAAAGAGCGATCGCTGGCCAAGCACCTAATTTGATGGCAAAAATACTGGCCACAACGCACAGCATCTTAGACAGTTGAAAATTTCTTTCTATACACTTGTAATTTGCCTACCATTAACCGCCTCAAATCGAACGAATCTTTGCCAAAAACTATCGCGAAAGATGCTTTGGTCCGATTTAGTTTGAGGCTTGTCATGTTTACACCTCTCGAAAGGTGTAAATATTACAATAAACCTTTGGCTTGGGTTTATACTGGAGCCCATGGCGCTGGATAGGGATTACCCTTAAGTGGCTATGGCCTATCAACGAGCAGGTCTATCCAGCGAGTTGTTCTCTATACCTTTGTGAACACTATGAATACATTAGAAAAAGTCCAAAAAAATCTAGAAAATTTCAGCAAATCTGAGCGTAAAGTAGCTGAAGTCATTATGGCGTCACCTCAGACTGCCATTCATTCTAGTATCGCAACGCTGGCTAAAATGGCAGATGTCAGTGAACCAACCGTTAACCGTTTCTGTCGTCGATTAGACACTAAAGGCTTCCCTGATTTTAAACTTCATCTAGCACAAAGCCTTGCCAATGGTACACCTTATGTGAATCGCAATGTTGAGGAAGATGATGGCCCGGACGCGTACACACATAAGATTTTTGAGTCTACTATGGCGTGCTTGGATGTTGCGAAAAATAGCTTGGATTCTATGCAAATTAATCGAGCCGTTGATCTGCTTACCCAAGCTAAACGCATTTCGTTCTTCGGTCTAGGCGCATCATCAGCAGTTGCACGTGATGCGCAAAATAAGTTTATTCGCTTTAACATTCCTATCACTTGTTTTGATGATATTGTAATGCAGCGCATGAGCTGTATAAACTGTACAGACAATGATGTTATTGTGCTGATATCTCATACTGGCCGGACAAAAAGTTTAGTTGAAATTGCCAATCTTGCTCGTGAAAATGGGGCAACTGTCATTGCTATTACAGCAAAAGACTCTCCTCTAGATCAAGCCAGTTCGCTTTCTATCTCTTTAGACGTGCCGGAAGACACTGATGTGTATATGCCTATGGCAAGTCGTGTCGTACAAATGACTGTGATTGATGTTTTGGCCACAGGCTTTACCTTAAGACGTGGTTCAGGTTTTAGAGACAATCTCAAACGAGTAAAAGAAGCGCTTAAAGATTCGCGCTACGATAAACTTTCTCAATTCTAACCTAAGAGCGCATCAGCGCTCTTTTTTATATAAATCACAGCCCAAAGTTTATCACGAGGAAAGCCTGATAAATCGATTCAAAATCATAAAATTAATTGATACAATTTGCACTAATCTAAAAGTCAAATATTGGAGCAAATATCTTTGAAAAAGATTATATTTTTAATCACTTGGCTAACTTCTGTTTACGCTTATGCAGATGATTACATGCAGAGCGTACCTGCAACCATATCCTTTATGGGTAGCCATAACCAGTATGGTATGGGTGACGTAGTTTTCAAACTGTCAACACCTGATATTCGTTGTCCTGATGGATATTGGCTCAATAAGAAAGACGTTGGCTTTGAACCGACCTTAAGCATGTTAATCGCTGCATACCATGCAAAAACTCCCATTAGAGCAGCTGGATTAACAAACCAGAAATGGGATGGAAGCCGTGGCTTTTATTGCAAGCTTTATTCTATTTCTTATCCCTTGTAAAAGGCCAAAAGATACAAGGAGCCACTTGCTTAAGTATTATATTTAAAGGATAGATTTGAGCTATTAAAGCAACAGGTAAATGCCACTTTATTTTCCTGCGTGATTCGGGCATAGTGGCGACAATCAGAATAAAGGAGAATGACAATATGTTCGTAGTTATCTTTGGTCGTCCAGCTTGCCCTTACTGTGTTCGTGCAAAAGAACACGCTGAAACATTAAAAGCCAAGCGTGATGACTTCAACTACCGTTATGTGGATATTCATGCAGAAGGCATTTCAAAAGCTGATCTGGAAAAAACTGTTGGTAAACCTGTAGAAACGGTTCCACAAATTTTCATTGATGAGAATCATATCGGTGGCTGTGATGAATTTGAAGCATATGCAAAAGAGCATTTGAGCCTTTTTGACGCATAATAACCAGATTGTTTGAGCCGCTACTCATAGCGGCTTTTTTGTGCCTGTTATTTAATCGCATTGAAAAATATATGGCACAAGTCAGTAAATCGTCAATTATATAATTTAGCACTTATCATTTCCCTACATTAAGTTACAATTTGCTCACTTATTCTATGGCACTGAAGTAAGAGCTGCCCCGTGAACATCAACGTTTTAAACCTGCTAGAGCAAAACCCTATCCTATTAATTTTTGTTGCCCTTGCGATTGGCTTAGCCATCGGAAAAATTCGATTCGGCAACTTCCAACTTGGCAATTCAATCGGCGTCTTGCTTACTTCATTAGTTATGGGTCACCTAGGGTTTACATTTAATGCAGACGCATTGACTGTTGGCTTTATGCTGTTTATCTATTGTGTGGGCATAGAGGCTGGCCCCAACTTTTTCGGTATCTTTTTTAGAGATGGTAAACACTACTTCATCCTGAGTATGGTGGTATTATCCAGTGCTATCTTTATTACATATTTTGCCAGTCACAACCTAGGTCTTGACTTCGGATTATCTGCTGGAATGATGGCAGGCGCCTTAACCGCTACGCCTGTTTTAGTAGGTGCTCAAGACGCACTCAATTCTGGCCTTGCGACAACACCACATGCTATGGACTTTTCCGAAGTGATTGAAAATTTATCTGTCGGGTACGCCATGGCCTACCTCGTCGGCTTAATAAGTATGATTGCTTTTGCTAAATTATTACCCAAACTTCAAAAGCAAAACTTATCTGACTCCGCTCAGCAGATAGCGCAAGAACGAGGATTAGGGAGTAACGGCCAACGTAAAGTTTATTTGCCAATCATTCGTGCTTACCGGGTTGGACAAGAACTCATCGATTGGATAGATGGCAAAAATCTCCGCGAGCTAGGTATTTACCGCCAAACAGGTTGCTATATCGAGCGTATTCGTCGTAACGGAATCCTTGCCCATCCGGATGGTGACGCTATTTTACAACAGGGTGATGAAATTGCACTGCTTGGCTTTCCCGATAGCCACGCTCGGCTAGATCCTAGTTTTCGTAATGGTAAAGAAGTATTCGATCGCAACCTACTTGATTTACGAATCGTAGAAGAAGAAATCGTAGTAAAAAGTGATGCCATGGCAGGCAAACGTCTATCTGATCTGAATTTATCCGAATACGGTTGTTTTCTTAATCGAGTAGTTCGAGCGCAAATAGAAATGCCAATGGATCTCGATATTGTACTCGCTAAAGGTGACGTTCTTCAGGTTAGTGGTGAGAAAAGTCGTGTACATGGATTGGCAAAAAAGATCGGGTTTATATCCATTCATAGCCAAATGGCCGATCTGCTAGCATTTTGTAGCTTCTTTATTCTCGGGATTATGTTCGGCCTTATCACCATGACTTTTGGTCAGGTTTCGTTTGGCTTAGGTAATGCTGTAGGCTTATTGGTGTCTGGAATTTTGTTAGGCTTTTTACGTGCTAATCACCCAACTTTTGGTTACGTACCTCAAGGTGCCTTAAACATGGTCAAAGACTTAGGTTTGATGTTTTTCATGGTGGGTATTGGCCTAAGTGCTGGTGGAAAAATGTTTGAACACCTCGCAGAATTTGGGCCACAGGTGATTGGGCTTTCTTTCTTGGTCAGCGTCGTTCCTGTCGCACTCGCATATCTCGTCGGTGCCTACATACTTAAAATGAATCGAGCGCTATTGTTTGGCGCAATTATTGGTGCCCGAACTTGCGCCCCTGCAATGGATATTGTTAATGACTATACCAAGTCGACTATCCCAGCTCTTGGCTACGCAGGTACTTATGCTATCGCAAATATACTGATGACCTTAGCAGGCACTCTACTCATTATTTTGAGTTGAATCTATCCGACAAAAAAGGCTTCTCTTGGGAAACCTTTTTTGAACTAGCTTAGTGGTCTTAGGTAGGCCAAAAAACGTTTTTCTGCCTGTTTGAAGCACCAAATAATAATGAAAGTTAGAGACATATAGAACAGCCCCGCAGTCAAGAATGACTCAAATGGCGCATAGTAACGGGAGTTAACTAAGCGAGCCGCGCCAGTTAAATCCACTATAGTTACAATGCCTGCAACTGCACTTCCATGGAGCATAAAAATAACTTCATTACTGTATGCAGGCAAAGCACGGCGTAAAGCACTTGGAAGAATAATACGGCGATAGGTCATGAAAGTGCTCATACCATATGCCTTTGCAGCTTCAACCTCACCTTTAGGTAATCCGTTTATCGCACCTCGGATAATTTCTGCAGTATAAGCGGAAGTGTTAAGCACAAAAGCCACAAGCGCGCAAAACCACGCATTTTCCCACAAAGTATCTTTAACTGGGAAAAATTGATCCATACCATAATAAATAAGGTACAGTTGAACTAAGAGTGGTGTACCGCGGAAAAAATAGATAAATGCCCAGCTAGGTCCCTTCACCACATAATGGATACTATTACGAGCTATTCCTAACGGAATCGCTACAAGAAGACCAATAATCAGTGAAAGTGCGACTAACCAGGTTGTAGTCCATAACCCCCCGAGATAGATTGGCAAGCTTTCGATGATCAGTGAGAAGTCCATCTTTTACCTCGCATGGATACTAAATTTGCGCTCTACAAGCTTGAGTAAACCGGTCGATACGCTAGTGAAGACAAGAAATATAGCTGCTACTGTCATATAAAAGGTAAATGGCATTTTGGTCGAGCCTGCTGCCAATGCACTAATACGAACCATATCTTCAAGACCAATTATAGACACCAGCGCCGTTGTCTTAAGTAGTACTAACCAATTATTCCCAAAGCCAGGCAATGCATGGCGGATCATTTGCGGTAATAATATACGACGGAAAGCAAGAGATGAGCTCATACCGTAGGCTTTCGCTGCCTCTAGCTCTCCTCTATCGACAGCCATAATAGCTCCTCGAAATGTTTCTGTCATATAAGCGCCAAATATAAACCCTATTGTAAGTACTCCTGCAATGAAGGGGCTAACGTCGACATAATCAGGAAGGTACGATGTCCACTCATGAGTTGGATCACTCGCAGCAAACCACTCATTTAACCATTCATTAACTGAATATAAACTGTTATTGAGTAGAATCTGTCCACCGAAGAATATTAGCATCATTAGAACGAGATCAGGGATACCACGAATCACTGTGGTATAAAGAGTTGCGATCGCTCGCGCCCAGCGGTAAGGGGCCATCTTTGCCAATGCCCCCAACATTCCCAAAACCATCGCAAGTAGTAAAGAAAGTAATGCAACTTCTATAGTGACGATAGCCCCTTTAAATATAGAAGCTTCGTATCCTTGTAAATCCAACATAGGCGAGTTCCTAAGCCCTAAGGAATGTGGTTAGAAAGTACTTTCTCAGCCATAAATAAAACAGCTTCAACAATCAACCACCAAAATTAGTGAAGCCGCTGATCTACCCTAGGAACATAAATCAGCAGCTATGATACTAAGATCTATTGCCCATATACATCGTAGTCAAAGTATTTGGCAGCAATCTTCTGATACTCACCTTTCTCACGAAGTGACATAATCGCTTTATCCAATTTTTGAGTTAGATCTTTATCCTGTTTGCGCACCGCAATACCAAAACCATCACCAAACCACTTCGGATCAGTGAGTGATGGTCCAACAAACTCGTAAGCATCACCACCAGCTTTATTTAACATCCCTTCCTCAAGTGCTGAAGCATCTCCAAGTACTGCTACCACTCGCCCATTAGCCAAATCTAGGTAAGCTTCATCAAAAGAGCCGTAACGAACAATTTCAACTTTATCACCGTAATTATCGGTCAAGTATTTATCATGAGTAGTCGCTCTTTGCACTGCGATTTTTTGTCCATCCAAGTTATCAAAATCTAGGTTAGCACCTTTCTTTGCTATGAATTTATTCGGGATGAGTGCATACTTGCCGGTAAAGTCTACCTTCTTTTTACGCTCCTCAGTGATAGACATAGCAGCGATAATCGCATCGTATTTTCGAGCTAGAAGTGATGGAATAATTCCATCCCAGTCTTGAGCAACAATTTTACACTTCACTTGCATTTCATTACAAAGAGCGTTGGCCATATCAACATCAAAGCCCTTTAATGAGCCATCGGCTTCAGTCCAACTAAATGGTGGATAAGCCCCTTCTATGCCAAAACGAACCGTTTTCCAATCTTTAGCTTGAACGACGCCTGTCATTACAGTCGCAGCTAAAGCTGCAACAACTAACCAATTTTTCATTTGATACTCCTTTCGTCATGATTTTTAGTATTCGCAGAATCTGTTGTAACGTTGACCACAAGCTCAATAAATAGATGAGATAAACTGCTGTAAACGCTCTGAGTCTGGATTAGTGAAGAGCTTAGCAGGGTTACCCTGCTCTTCCACTAAGCCTTGGTGTAAGAACATGACATGATTAGAAACATCGCGTGCAAATGCCATTTCATGTGTTACAACCAACATCGTTCTGCCTTCTTCAGCAAGATCTCGCATTACTCCTAGCACCTCACCGACTAATTCAGGATCAAGAGCAGAAGTAGGTTCATCAAACAGCATTACTTCAGGGTCAACAGCCAGCGCCCTAGCAATGGCTGCTCGTTGTTGTTGTCCTCCAGAAAGGTGACCAGGGTAATAATCCTTTCGCTCGTAAAGGCCAACTTTTTTTAGCAATCGCTCTGCATCCTCTTTGGCTTGAGCCTTGGGAACACCTAATACATGGACGGGGGCTTCAATAACATTTTCAAGAACGGTCATGTGAGACCATAAGTTGAAACCTTGAAATACCATTGCCAATCTTGAACGTATCCGTTGGACTTGCTTCTCGTTTGCAGGCATGGCTTCGCCTTGACGGCCGGTTTTCATCTGAATCAATTCACCATTGACCCATATCTCACCTTTGGTCGGCGTTTCTAAAAGATTAATGCATCTTAGGAAAGTACTTTTACCTGAGCCAGACGAGCCTATGATAGAAATAACATCGCCTTTATTTGCTTGAAGAGAAATCCCCTTGAGCACTTCGTTGTGACCAAATGTCTTATGCAGTTCCCTTATATCTAGCGCTGCTGCATCATTCATGCGCTCATTACTCCCTGTTTCATTATCTCTTACCCAAACAAAGAAGCTTGGCACTGAAAGGCTCGAATCATGCCTTATCTCGCTACAAACTAGCACTGCACCGCTTAACATGCAACAAGTCATTAACCATTGAAATTTGCATTTAAAGTCAATATATTCACATTAAAAATCAAATATGAATCGCTTTAATCCTTTTTTGCGCATAAGGTAAAATAAAAAACACTTCTCAACAAACCACTAGAAATTAACATTTCTATAAAAAACCGGAACCATCTCAATAATTTAATCAATAGTATTATTCGTTACACTATTGAATATTTGATCAGCCTTATTCCTATGAAAGTCGCTTTCATATTTTTGAACTTTATCGCCTAAAGTAAGCGGAATGTAGTTAACTTTCATATCTATTTATAAGGTGATCTAAATCAATTCCCCCCTTTATATTGCCGTTTAAACTCATACAAAAGATAAAACTCTCAATAGGGGATATATCTTTCTCAGTGCTGGCCATTCAACGTATACCGGCCTCAGTAAAGTGGTAAGGCACACTTATTTAGTCACAACCCCCTTGCCACAACCACTCTTTAGATTAAATATGAGGAATCTATGTCAGACGCAGTCAAAATACCGCACTCTGATTCAGATATCGAAGCTAAAAGCTATCGCGATCTGCACCGTCCCGCTTCTCAGTTTGAATGTCGATCGGACTACTTAGATCATGAACTGAAAATCATGAAGCCTCGCCGATTTGGTTTAAACCTACCGCTACGAGATTTCAGATTCGAACTGGAAGATCTTGTACCTGCATTAGCTGGAACTTTAGGCATCATCGCCATGTATTCTGCTGTGATGATGTCTTGGGCAGAAGGCCTGACAGCAGCCTGGGACCACGTTAACTTAGGTAAAGAGTTTGCAATAGAAGTCTCACGGGTTGAGATGCTAATCCCTGCACTTTTATTTTGTGTATTAGCTTCCGGAATACTGAACCCAAAAGCAAACTTAGCGGGTAACCATGGACCCATGATACCTTTAATCGGAACCATTGCACTAGCTGGTGCACACCCTCTAGCTCTCGCTATTCTGATAGGCATTTTTGGGCTACTACTCAGTTTTTTAAAAGGTGGTTCTAAACTGGTTAACCTAACTTCAGAGGGAACGGCTGGAGGCTTGCTCATTTTTCTTGGCTTAACCGGAACAATGAGTCAGATTAACTCAATTCAAGATTGGGCTGTAGGGCTACAATCTGAATCTATTTCACTAGGCAGTATGGGGTATGTCGGCTTAATTGTGTTGGCCGTTACTATAGCCTTATACGCTTTGTTAGCAAAACTAAACAAGCGTTGGCTCGCGATACCTGTGTGTGCTTTTACAAGCTTGGTAATTGCTCTAACCTTAGGCGCTGGCTTTGATATTCAATTTGTCACTGAAACAGGCTTACCAAACCTAAATCCTGTTTACTGGTGGGGAAGTACTGAAGAAGGCTGGATGCTTGGCCTACCAAACGCAGAGCACTTTATTGCTTCCTTGCCCTTTGCTATTTTAGCTGTTGCTATGTGGTCACCTGACTTTCTCGGCCACCGTATATTCCAAGAATTAAACTACCCCAAGAAAACCGAAAAAGTTCTTATGGACGTAGATGATACTATGACCATGTGCTCCGTTCGCCAGATGGTCGGCACTGCAATAGGTGGCGGCAATATTACATCGTCTTGGGGAACATACATGATTCCCGCGGCCATTGCCAAACGCCCTATACCAGCAGGATCTATTCTTCTTGGCCTACTCGTCATGTTAATCGCTGTTCTTGGTTTCCCAATGGATGTAGCTGTATGGCCTCCCGTAATGCGGGTCGCTTTGCTGGTAGGCGTATCCCTCCCATTACTAGAGGCAGGTATGCAAATGGTCAAAGATTCCAAAGACTCTCAAGCGGCTGGTATCTGTATTTTTGGTTCTGCAATCGTTAATCCTGTGCTAGCTTGGGCACTAACTATGCTGTTAGATAACAATGGTTTAATTGGAGATAAAGAACGTGCTGTACGCTTATCCTTTATCGACAAAGTTATTATTCCTATTAGTGTTTTAGCCATCTGTTTAACGGCTATGCTCGCCGTAGGAATGCTTGAAGACCAATACGGCATTCAAGCTTGGCTATAAGACAAAATTTTGCCTGGGCGATGTAATTATCGCCCTATTTTTTATTCCAAAATTTTAGCTTTTATTGATTTAGTTTAAGGTTTGCAGGTTTTTTTTAATTTATTGTATCTATCGAAGACAAAAAAAGTTTATTAGCCAGTAACAATATGTATGGTCGACAAGTTATCCGAACACACTAGTTCAACTATACATATTGTTATTCATAAATAGAGTGCTGTTCTTTTGATTGGAACACTGACTGGCACAACAGCCATAAAGTACTCTTTTAAATAAATAAGGTAGGTATGTCATGGCAGAGCAATTTGCTAAAGCTTGGGAAAATTTTGTTGAGGGCGATTGGCAAAATGAAGTCAATGTTCGTAATTTCATTCAAAACAACTATACACCTTATGAAGGCGATGAATCTTTTCTAGTTTCTGAAGGCACAGAATCCACTAACGTCCTCTGGGCAAAAGTGATGGAAGGGATTAAACAGGAAAATGCGACTCACGCTCCTGTCGACTTTGATACATCAGTCATTTCAACTATTACTTCTCACCAAGCTGGCTATATCAACAAGGATTTAGAAACTATTGTTGGCCTGCAAACTGAAGCTCCTCTTAAACGTGCCATCATTCCCAATGGTGGTATCCGAATGGTTGAAGGTTCATGTAAAGCATACGATCGCGAATTAGATCCCCAAGTGAAAAAAATATTCACTGAGTACCGTAAAACGCACAACGCAGGTGTCTTTGATATATACACCCCTGATATATTAAAATGCCGTAAGTCAGGTGTTCTAACTGGCCTTCCTGATGCTTATGGTCGTGGTCGTATTATTGGTGATTATCGTCGAGTAGCACTTTACGGTATCGATTACCTAATGAAAGATAAATTGGCCCAATTTTCTTCACTGCAAGAACGCTTCGAAAATGGCGAAGATCTACAGATGACAATGCAGCTTCGCGAAGAGATTGCTGAGCAGCACAAAGCTTTGGGCCAAATGAAAGAAATGGCGACATCTTATGGCTTTGACATCTCTCGCCCAGCAGAAACGGCTCAAGAAGCAATTCAATGGACATACTTTGGGTACTTAGCGGCCGTTAAATCTCAAAATGGCGCCGCGATGTCTCTTGGCCGAACTTCTACCTTCCTAGATATCTATATTGAACGTGATATTTCAGCAGGAAAAATCGATGAAGTTAAAGCTCAAGAAATGATTGATCACTTCGTAATGAAGCTGCGTATGGTGCGATTCCTACGTACGCCTGAATATGACGACCTATTCTCCGGTGATCCTATCTGGGCAACCGAATCCATGGGTGGTATGGGGCTTGACGGCCGTACTCTCGTTACACGTTCCAACTTCCGTTTCCTAAACAGCCTATACACCATGGGCCCTTCTCCAGAGCCTAACATTACTGTACTTTGGTCAGAACAACTACCTACTGGTTTTAAGAAGTTCTGTGCGAAAGTCTCAATTGATACGTCTTCTATCCAGTACGAAAATGATGACTTGATGCGTCCGGATTTTGCATCAGATGATTATGCTATCGCCTGTTGTGTTTCTCCTATGGTTATTGGTAAACACATGCAATTCTTTGGCGCTCGCGCAAACCTTGCGAAGACACTGCTGTATGTTATCAATGGTGGCGTTGATGAGAAGTTCAAAATTCAAGTCGGCCCTGAAATGCCTAAGGTTACTGATGAAGTGCTTAACTTCGATGATATCTGGGGCAAATTAGATCTATTCATGGATTGGCTTGCAAAACAATACGTAACTGCACTAAATAGTATCCATTTCATGCATGATAAGTATAGTTATGAAGCTGCACTTATGGCACTTCATGACCGCGACGTTCACCGCACTATGGCCTGTGGTATCGCTGGTTTATCAGTGGCAGCGGACTCGTTATCTGCTATCAAATACGCTCAAGTAAAACCAGTTCGTGATGAAGATGGTGTTGCCATCGACTTCGAAATCGAAGGGGATTATCCAAAATTTGGTAACAACGATTCTCGCGTTGATGATATCGCTTGTGAGTTAGTAGAAGTCTTTATGAACAAAATCCGCTCACTGAAAACTTATCGCAATGCCACCCCAACGCAATCCATCCTTACCATCACATCTAACGTTGTATATGGTAAAAAAACAGGTAATACACCAGATGGACGTCGTGCCGGAGCACCATTTGCTCCAGGAGCCAACCCCATGCACGGGCGAGATGAAAAAGGAGCAGTCGCTTCCTTAACATCAGTAGGAAAACTACCATTCGCCCATGCTAAAGATGGTATATCTTACACCTTCTCAATCGTACCCAACGCACTAGGTAAAGAAGAAGACTCACAACGAGCTAACCTCGCTGGACTAATGGATGGCTATTTCCACCATGAATCCGGTATTGAAGGAGGGCAGCATCTGAATATTAATGTCCTTAATCGAGATACACTTGAGGACGCAGTAAAAAATCCTGATAAGTATCCTCAACTGACTATCCGTGTCTCTGGCTACGCTGTTCGGTTTAACTCTCTAACAGCAGAGCAACAGCAAGATGTCATTACTCGTACATTTACCGAGTCTATATAATAACCCACTCATAACACTCTAATTTAATGCCCTGATTTATTCAGGGCTTTTTAATTACCTCTCTTTGATAAACAAATGAGAGAGATACTGCACAAATGCTTGTATTCACGTGTAAATTCCCATCGATTAATTCAATCTATCCTGTACTATCTAAATTATGATTGAGTTGCGAGCAAACCTGTGAAATTTAAAAGTATTCTTATTTTGCCTTTAGTATTCAGCTCGGCATTCTGCCTAGCTTCAGAAAAGTCTACTATCGTTTTTTCTATTGACAATGATGGTATTTTTGGTGTCGATCAAGACTATACAAATGGTCTTTTTTTGAGCTACGCAACAGGTGCAATCACACCCTACTCTTTATTTAGCCCGTTAAGTCTTTCGTACTGGGGCGGCACATCATTAGATAAATTTGAATTTCTTCTTGGCCATAAGATGTACACTCCATCAGATATTGAGGCCACCACACCACAAATTAATGATCGCCCATATGCTGGTTACTTACATAGCGAGTTTAACTATATAAGCATACATCCTGAACAAGCGCAGAGGTTCAATTTTACCATCGGCACTACTGGCGAAGACTCATTAGCGGAAGATGCTCAAGATATCGTTCATGGTATTATTGGCTCAGATGAACCCAGAGGCTGGGCTTACCAAGTTGATGACAAAATAGTTGGAAGTGTTGGCTACCTAACTCACTTTAATCTGTGGCGAAATAACGCACTAGCCAATACAGATTGGGAATTATCCAATATTTCAGAGGTCAATGTAGGTAATTTTCGCAGTGATCTATCTACTGGTTTGATGTTTCGCTGGGGTACCGATCTTGCTGGTAGTATGGGGGCTGCAAACATAGATAACGAGAATCCATTCAGAGCAAGTATGCTTGGAGCTTCCAAAACAGGTTGGTTTCTATTTGGTGGTATTGAAGCGCGATACAGATTTAATGACATTACTATCGAAGGCGATCGCTCTGGCGTAAATAAATACGCTATTCAAAACGGGGAAAATCCAAGTATTTATTCGGTCACCTTAGAGGAAAAGCAAGCTACAGCGGTAGCAGGGCTTGCATGGTACAATGACCATTTTGGAGCGACAGTAACAGCCTCTGCCAAAACTCCAGATTATGATGAAGCTAAAAAGTCTATCTACACTTCTGGGGGTTTAGCCTTATACGCATTTTTCTAAATCGTAAATCTTTGGCAGTCGCTATTTAGACTGCCGGCCCTTTGCTCAACCACTTGACTTACAGAGCGTAGCTGCTCATTATTTTGCTCTAGTTCTTTCATCGCACTAGAAATTTGAGTCATACTATCAGCCATCGACTGACTGGTCGTTACCAATTCCTTGATAGAAGAAAAAATCAGATCAGTCTGATGGGATGTATCATCTGCTTTCTCAGTAATGGTATGCATCGCCTTCATAGCCTCATGACCTTTTTCTTGCCCAGTTTTCATTGATGTTTCCGATTGACCTATATATTGAATGACCTCAGCGCTCTCCTTTTTCATAGTATCAATTGTTTCAGAAATTTCTGCTACTGCATCAACAGTTCTTACAGCAAGGCTCCTAACTTCATCAGCCACAACGGCAAAGCCTCTTCCTTGCTCTCCTGCTCTTGCTGCTTCTATAGCTGCATTTAATGCAAGCAAGTTTGTCTGCTCAGCAATAGCATTAATTATATCCATTACAGAATCAACTTTAGATGACGCCTCCTCTAATTGTTGAATATGACCTGCTGCAGAAGTTAATATCGTACCGACTTCTTCTAAAGAGCCAATAGCTATGCCTATTATTCGAGCACCATTTTCAGCAGCTTGGGTAGAATTACGGCTAATTTCCGCAACAAGCTCCAAAGATCCTGAAACTTCTTGGGTTGTAACACTGACTTCTTCGGTCGCCGATGCAAGAAGCTCCGTCTGCCCAAGTACTTCTGATTGATGATGTGCCAGCAGGTCTAATCCCTTATTTAACTCAGCTACATTGCCTGACAAAGCTTCACTACTTTCTTGTACTCCGGAAACAAGCTCCCCTAAGTTTTCACAACTTTCATTAATGTTTACAGCCAATCGGTTAAATTCATCATTGGGGTTTTTAGTAAGTACTATACGTTTAGATAAATCACCTTCTGATAAGTTATGGAGTACCTTTCGCGTCTTAACTAATGAACGAGAAAGCGAGCTACTTTGCATGATAAATATGGTGATAGTAAATACTGCCAGAACGATACACGCCACCAAAATCGACCAAACTGTCTGTCCAGAAGACTTCTCTGCAGAAGATTGAAATTTAGCGCTGATGGCCCCAAGCTCACCAGTCACAGAAACAATTAATGTTTTGAGCTGCATTTTGGTTGATATCAATTGTTGCTCAACACTACCAAGCTGTTTTGAAAGCTCACTAACCCGTTTGAATGTTGCTTTATACTGTTCTATTTCTTTTTCGTATAAATCGAGCATTGCGTACACGTTGGACATGCTTTCAAATGCACCCATAGATCGATTAAAAAGTTTAAGGTTTTTTTCATTGGGTTGAAGCAGGTAATTTTGTTGCGATTTAACCATAGCTTGAAAATCAGAATTGAGAGTCACCATTCCCGTCTCAGCAATTTTCTGTTCAATGATACTGGCGAGTTTTTTAAGTTCACCCAACTTACCCTCATCGATATTAAACCCCAACTCTTGCCTTAGGGCCAGCCATGGGTTTACCGCAGCTTCAAAATCACCGATACTTTTTCCTAGTTCATCCGCATAGCTCTGCAAGCCCAGCGTACTTAAAAAGGAAAGATCCTTGTTTACTGCAGCAACGATACTGCCAATATCCTCTTTTGCTTTTGATACTTGGGATCCTTGCAAGTTATCTAATTCGCTACTTAAGGTCAGAATTTTACTTTGAGTTTTATAAATTGAAATAGATCCGGTGGAAATATCACCACTATGATTATACTGTTCACTTAAATAAGCTAATCGTGAAGAAGTAAATACTGCTAGGGTAATAAATCCTATTGTCAGTACAACCAGAAACAAAGTGACTTTTTGTTTCTGTGAAAGCGCAAGTGTATTCATAGAGTATCCTTTACACCAGTATGATGTATCTCAAACTTGCCTAGCCTACTTATATATTAATAGTTTTAAAGTTGCTTTTTAAATGGCATTTTCCTTACATACATTTTAGCCTAAATAATATTTTTTTTATTAACCAATAAAAACCGAGCCTTACTTCCCGAAAATCCTATATAAACCCTACTTTTTGTAATAAAATGACGTAAAAATTAATCAGTAGAGAAGTGCATATGTCAACTATCGGTCGTATCCATTCTTTTGAATCTTGTGGAACAGTCGATGGGCCTGGGATTCGATTCATCGTTTTTATGCAAGGATGCTTAATGCGGTGTATGTATTGTCATAATAGGGACACATGGAATACCCATGAGGGCAAGGAAATTACCGTTGAAGAAATCATTAACGAAGCCAAAAGTTATCGTCATTTTATGAATGCATCTGGTGGTGGTATCACCTGTTCTGGTGGTGAGGCTATGTTACAGCCGGAGTTTGTACGTGATTTTTTCCGTGCAGCCAAAGCTGAAGGTATTCATACCTGCCTTGATACAAACGGATACATTCGTAAACATAGCGAAGTCATTGACGAAGTACTGGAAGTGACCGATCTAGTTATGCTAGATATAAAGCACATCAATGATGATATCCACCATGATTTCATTGGTGTTTCCAACAAACGTACTTTAGATTTCGCCCGTTACCTTCAAAAAGTGGGCCAAAAAACGTGGATTCGTTACGTTATCGTTCCTGGTTACACTGACAATGACAGGGACGCTCACCTACTAGGTGAGTTCATTAAGGACATGAATAATATAGAAAAAGTTGAGCTTTTACCATACCACAAATTAGGTGCTCATAAATGGGAAGCATTGGGCTTAGACTACCCTCTGGAGGGCGTTGAACCGCCATCTAAGAAAACTATGGATAATATTGTTTCAATCCTTGAAAAATACCACTCTAATGTAAAATACTGATCCTATAACGCTATCACTTCATAAACAACACCAGCAAACCTGAGCTGGTGTTTTCAACAATCCCTTCTCTGGAAACGTACATATAATCATTACTTTAATAATCAGACTCCAGAGTATGTAAAACCACTACAGTTTCTTTACTTTTTCCATAATAAACATGTGTTGAGATCATGTTTATCTCTCAGGGGAATAGATAAACTGAACATTAAATGAAATACATGATTTTTGGTGGATATGTTATGGAAATGACAAATGCTCAGCGTTTGATTCTATCAAACCAATACTTCTTAATGTCACAATTGAACCCAGAGAACAAAGAGAAATACATTAGGCTTCAGAACATAGTCGAACGTGGCTACGAACTTCAGATGCATGAACTTGACAAAAACTTTGGTTATCTAACTGATACAGAGTGCAAGGAAATCATCAATATAATGGAAATGTTTCACGCTGTTCAAGAATCCCATAAAATGCTGGCTCCGACTATCAACAGTAATATAGAGCCAAGACAACTCACATTTCTTGGTTTTGACATCAATACCGAATCAAAATATGTCCATTATGTGCGTTTTTTAGCGGATTCTGAAGGTGCATATCCTAGTTTTGACCAAACTCACCGGTTCAATGCACAAATACCAATGTTGAACAAATATCGCCGCATGTTGAAAGTTTGGCATAATTGTCCACGTCAATACCATTTATGCAATAACGAAATCAAGCAGATACTCAACGCATAAACAGACGAGAGCTGATTATCGGCAGCTCTCCATTTTTCTAATCATCAAGCTATTAAGTAACCAGTTACCTCGACCCAACGTAACCCTTCAAGATTTAATATATTTATTAACCCATTCATGATCAACATACTACCTTTTTATCGGTATTAACTACCTATCCAGAGACAAGTGGTCAAACATCACAATTTGCAAATAAATACATATTTTTTAAGTAAAATTCTAAAAATCGACTAACCTTTACTATGAAGGGATTTGTTTTTTTCTATGCGGGTTGATTGTCTATAAAGGCAGGTTCAGAGGGGAAGTCATTATGAGTATTTTCGACCATTACCAAGCACGCTACGAGGCGGCCAAGGATGAAGAATTGTCTTTACAAGAATTCTTGGCGCTTTGTAAAGATGATAAAAGTGCTTATGCGAATGCCGCAGAGCGTCTTCTGATGGCTATTGGAGAACCAAAATTAATTGATACTGCGCAAGATCCTTGCCTAAGCCGAATTTTTTCTAATCGGGTGATATCTCAGTATGAAACGTTTAAAGATTTTTACGGTATGGAGGAAGCGATAGAACAAATTGTATCCTACCTAAAGCATGCCTCACAGGGACTTGAAGAAAGAAAACAGATCATTTATTTGCTTGGCCCTGTGGGTGGCGGTAAATCTTCGTTAGCAGAAAAGCTCAAAGCATTAATGCAACAAGTTCCTATCTATGTTCTCTCAGCGAATGGTGAAAGAAGCCCAGTTAATGATCACCCTTTCTGCTTATTCGATGTTGCAGAGGACGGAGATCTTCTAAAGCGAGAATATGACATAGAAAAGCGCTACATTCGCTCTATCATGTCTCCTTGGGCAGTAAAACGTTTACATGAGTTTGGTGGTGATATCACTAAATTCAAAGTCGTAAAAGTACGCCCATCTATTTTAGATCAAGTTGCGATTGCTAAAACCGAGCCTGGAGATGAAAACAATCAAGACATCTCTTCATTGGTAGGTAAAGTTGATATTCGTCAGTTAGAACATTTTTCACAAGATGACCCTGACGCTTACAGCTATTCAGGTGCACTATGCCGTGCTAACCAAGGGGTTATGGAATTTGTTGAGATGTTTAAAGCACCGATTAAAGTGCTTCACCCTCTCCTTACTGCAACTCAAGAAGGTAATTATAATGGAACGGAAGGGCTATCAGCTCTACCATTTGATGGGATGATTCTAGCGCACTCGAACGAGTCGGAGTGGCAAACATTTCGTAACAACAAAAACAACGAAGCCTTCCTCGATCGCGTTTACATTGTTAAAGTCCCATATTGTTTGCGAGTATCAGAAGAAATCAAGATATACCAAAAACTGCTTGATCACTCGGAACTATCCAAAGCACCTTGCTCCCCTAGCACGCTAGAGTTGTTATCACAATTCAGTATCTTGTCTAGGCTCAAAGACCCCGAAAACTCATCGGTTTTTTCAAAAATGCGAGTGTATGACGGTGAGACATTAAAAGATACCGATCCAAAAGCGAAAAGTTATCAAGAATACAGAGACTTTGCTGGTGTAGATGAGGGCATGTCAGGCCTGTCGACACGTTTTGCATTTAAAATACTTTCTCGTGTATTTAACTTTGACCAGACTGAGGTAGCTGCAAACCCTGTTCATCTCTTCTACGTTATTGAACAGCAAATTGAACGTGAACAGTTCCCACAAGAAACGGCTGAAAAATATTTAGAGTTTCTCAAAGGCTATTTAGTACCGCGTTACGTTGAATTTATTGGTAAAGAAATTCAAACAGCCTACCTAGAATCTTATTCAGAGTACGGGCAAAACATCTTCGATAGATACGTGACCTATGCTGATTTCTGGATTCAAGACCAAGAGTACAGAGATCCGGAAACCGGTCAGCTATTCGACCGTTCAGCGCTTAACAACGAGCTAGAAAAGATCGAGAAGACAGCTGGAATTAGCAACCCCAAAGATTTTCGTAACGAGATTGTCAATTTTGTTCTTCGGGCACGTGCAGGTAACAGTGGGCAGAACCCTGTTTGGACGAGCTACGAAAAACTTCGCACAGTCATTGAGAAAAAGATGTTCTCAAATACAGAGGAGTTACTACCTGTTATCTCCTTTAATGCGAAGACGTCTTCTGAAGATCAGAAAAAACACGACGATTTCGTCGCTCGTATGATGGAGAAAGGCTATACCGAGAAACAAGTACGTTTACTATCGGAATGGTATTTACGGGTACGTAAATCATCATAATAGCTAAGAAAATATTCCTTTTAGCTTAACAGAGGAATATACCAATGGCGTAGCAGCCAGACTTAAACATCTGGCTGTGTATTGGAAGCGACAACATGTTTTGGGTAAAGCATGTATGAAACGAGGGATGACTCATGGCGCAATTTATTGACCGACGACTGAACGGCAAAAATAAAAGCGCGGTAAACCGCCAGCGATTTTTACGTCGTCATAAAGAAAAAATCAAAGAATCCGTTGCAGACGCAGTCAATCGCCGTTCAATTACTAATACAGAAACTGGCGAAGACGTTGCAATTCCTCACAAGGATATTAAAGAACCTATTTTTCATCAAGGGAAAGGTGGGGTTAAGGAACGCGTGCATCCAGGTAACGATCAATTCATTACAGGGGATAAAATAGAGCGACCTAAAGGTGGAGGCCAAGGCGGTTCTGGAGAAGGTGACGCTAGCCCAGATGGAGAAGGTCAAGATGAGTTTGTATTTCAGATTTCAAAAGATGAATACTTAGATATTTTATTTGAAGATCTTGAGCTGCCAAACTTAGAAAAAAATCAAATCAACAAGATCACAGAGTGGAAAACTCACAGATCTGGCTATCAAACAGCAGGAGTTCCAGCCAACATCGCAATCGTCAAATCATTGCAACAATCTCTCGCACGCAGAACCGCTATGACAGCGGGTAAAAAACGCATGATCCGAGAGCTCGAAGAAGAGCTGGATAAGGTTAAAATGAGTGAACCTGCTCAACTACTTGAAGAAAAGCGGCTTAAAAAGGAAATTAAAGCGCTTCGCAAACGTATTGATTCCATCCCCTTTATCGATACCTTTGACCTAAGGTTTAAAAACTACGAACGCAGACCCATACCTTCTAGCCAAGCGGTAATGTTTTGCTTAATGGATGTATCAGGCTCAATGGACCAAGCAACAAAAGATATTGCTAAACGTTTTTATGTTTTGCTATATCTTTTTTTAACAAGGACTTATGAAAATGTAGAAGTCGTGTTTATTCGACATCATACCCAAGCGAAAGAAGTCGATGAGCATGAGTTTTTCTATTCACAGGAAACTGGGGGGACCATTGTTTCTAGTGCATTGAAATTAATGAAAGAGATTGTTGCGGAGCGCTATCCGATAGCAGAATGGAACATTTATTCAGCTCAAGCATCGGATGGAGACAACTGGGCTGATGACTCACCACGCTGTCGTGAGCTACTTACAAAAAATTTACTGCCTAATTGCCAGTATTATTCGTATATAGAAATTACTCGTCGTTCCCATCAAACCCTGTGGCATGAATATGAGAAATTGGAAGATGCTTTCGACAACTTCGCGATGAAAAATATTCGCAGTGTTGAGGATATTTTCCCTGTATTCCGAGAGCTATTCAGAAAAGAAACGGCTTAGGGAGGCTAACATGGCAACAAAAACTAAAAAAGTGACCAAGAAAAAAACTCTGCCAGATGGGCCAGATTGGACCTTTGATTTACTCGAACGCTATCATGTAGAAATCAAGCGCGTAGCAGATCACTACCGGTTAGATACCTATCCTAATCAAATAGAGGTTATCACGTCTGAACAAATGATGGATGCCTACTCTAGTATCGGCATGCCAATCAATTATAATCATTGGTCATTCGGAAAGAAATTCATCCAAACAGAACAGGGCTACAAGCATGGGCAAATGGGGTTAGCCTATGAGATAGTCATTAATTCAGACCCTTGTATCGCTTATCTGATGGAAGAAAATACCGTCACTATGCAAGCTTTGGTCATGGCTCATGCTTGTTATGGGCATAACTCTTTCTTTAAAGGCAACTATTTATTTCAAACATGGACAGACGCAAGCTCTATTATTGATTACCTTCTGTTTGCCAAAAACTATATCATTGAATGCGAGCAAAAATATGGCGTAAAAGAAGTTGAAGAATTGCTTGATTCTTGTCATGCCTTGATGAATTTCGGAGTCGACCGCTATAAACGACCAGAAAAAATCTCTATTGCAGAAGAAACAATGCGGCAGGAAGAACGCGAGGCTTATCTTCAATCTCAAGTTAATGACCTCTGGCGTACAGTACCAAAAGGTAAGGTCGCACAAGAGGAACTCAAGGTCCGTTTTCCTTCTGAACCACAGGAAAACATCCTCTATTTCATTGAAAAACATGCTCCACTTCTAGAATCTTGGCAACGTGAAACTGTTCGTATTGTGCGTAAAATTAGTCAATATTTTTACCCACAAAAACAAACTCAAGTTATGAATGAAGGCTGGGCAACATTCTGGCATTACACTATTCTCAATCATTTGTACGATGATGGCCTAGTGACCGACCGCTTCATTCTAGAGTTTCTTCACAGCCATACCAGTGTCGTCGCACAACCGGCTTATAATAGTCCCTACTTTAACGGCATTAACCCATATGCTCTCGGCTTTGCTATGTTTCGCGATATACGCAGAATATGTGAAGAACCTACGGATGAAGATAGAGAGTGGTTTCCAGAGCTTGTCGATACCGATTGGCTTGAAGCAGTACATTTCGCCATGAAAAACTTCAAGGATGAAAGCTTTATTAGCCAGTATTTGTCACCTAAGCTCATGCGTGAATTTAAACTTTTTGCTATCACCGATGACGACCGAAAAAATCACATTGAAGTCTCTGCTATACACGATCATCTAGGCTATCGAGATATAAGGGAAAAGCTAGCTGCCCAGTACAACCTAAGTAGCCTAGAACCTAATATACAAGTATTTAACGTTGATGTGCGGGGTGACCGGTCACTCACACTTCAATATGTACCTCATGACAGGATCCCTCTCGATGACAGCTATGAAGAAGTCTTGAAACATTTATACCGTCTCTGGGGATTTGATATCATTCTCGAAGAAGTTAAGGAATCAGGACGACGGGAGATCCTCACGACCTGCCCCAAGAGAAATGATTATGACGGTCAAATTTAAACTTGGAAGCAAAATCTAATCTGAAATGGAGCTCACTTATGGTGACCTCCATTTTTCGGTTTTAACTAACATCCATAGTCAATAGACACCAGCCTTATTTTGCTTTAATTCACCGTCAAATACTGAATGTGAGAGCAGTAATATCAATTATTTATTACAGGCCTTACTAATGCAATATAGCCTGTATTCTTGAAGCTACATACTGCTGACAATACGTCTAACGGCGTCAAGATCTTCTTGTGAATCAACACCTACAGGAGGTATTTTTTTAGCTACCTCTACGTGAATTTTTTCACCATACCAGAGCACTCGAAGCTGCTCCAAGCTTTCAATTTTCTCTAAGGCAGTGGGCATCCAATTGACATAAGTTTTAATAAACCCTGCTCGGTAAGCATAAATACCGATGTGTCTCATTAAAGGCTGCACAACAAGCTGTTCACTACCTGCAAAGTTATCACGATCCCAAGGAATTGTTGCACGACTAAAATATAACGCATAGCCGTTGCTATCCGTGACCACTTTAACTGCATTTGTGTTAAAAACTTCATCTTGATGGGAGATTTCGGCCGCAAGAGTAGCCATTGGCGCTTGATTATTCATGAGGTTATTCGCGACCTGAGCGATAGTGACTGGCGGGATTAACGGCTCATCCCCCTGAACATTCACAATCACTTGATCATCAGAGATTCCCATGGTTTGAACAACTTCCGCTAAACGCTCTGTCCCTGACTGATGTTTAGAAGAGGTCATACACGCTTTGCCCCCAAAAGCTTTAACCGCACTTTCTACTCGTTTATCATCGGTCGCAACGATAACCTCATCAGCACCAGCTTGAATCGATTGCTCGTAAACCCACTGTATCATGGGCTTTCCGGCGATGTCGGCGAGTGGTTTGCCTGGTAAACGTGTTGACTCATATCGAGCTGGAATGATAACCGTAAAAGCCATTACCTTCCCTCTTCCATACTCATACTGCGCGCTTCAGGCTCTAATAATACGGGGATACCTTCTTTAATTGGGTAAGCCAAGCGATCTAACTTACAAATCAATTCTTGTTTATCTTTATCGAATGTCAGTTTTCCTTTACAAACTGGACATGCAACTATCTCAAGCAGGCGATGATCCATACTGTTCCTTAACCTCTTTAATCTTACTTAAAATACGCGTTTCATCTTGGTGGCTGAATGTAGCCGTTACGGGGAGATACCACCAATTTTCTTCAGCATAATGACCGCACTTTACCGCATCTTTTTCCGTCATAATAATGTGTTGCCCTTGAGCAGCTAAAGCGAGTAATTCTGAAGGTTCGAAGTCTTGATGATCGGAAAATCCTTTGGTTAATACAGGCTGGGCACCTAAGCTTTCAAGCGTATCAAAAAAGCGAGGTGGGTGACCTATCCCCGCAATCGCAACAAGTGATTCCAATTGGCTAACAGGTGCCTTTAGGTTATTTTTTAAATTAACCGCTAGACTTGGTGTTAGATTCATCGCCATTTCGCCAGATTGGGATTCACCACCATTGGTCACAATAAAGTTAACCTCTGATAATCGGGAAGTAGACTCTCGCAGAGGCCCTAGAGGCATGAGATGCTCATTGCCAAAGCGGCGCTGGCCATCAACTACAACCAGCTCTATATCTCTCTCTAAAGCATAATGCTGGAGACCATCATCAGCAATAACAATATCGACACCCAAAGGAAGTAGCGCCTTTACCGCATCGCTGCGCTTTGGCGATACAACGACTGGAGCACCAGTTCGCTTGAAAATAAGCTTTGGTTCATCACCACAATGCTTAGCTGAAGTTTGCTCTTCAACGATCAACGGATAATTATGCGCCTTCGCTCCGTAACCACGCGATACAACACCGGGTTTATAACCTTGTGCCTGTAATTGCTCAATCAGCCAAATAACAACAGGAGTTTTACCATTTCCACCAACTGTAATGTTGCCCACGACAATAACGGGGACGGGTGGACGGTAGCTTGGCCGTTTCCCAGACAAAAAAGCCTTACGACGCCGGCGGCTCAATATCCCAAACAGGTGACTTAACGGCCACAAAAGTGGCCACAATATATAAAAAAGAACAGATTTCTCAAACCAGACTTTTTCAATCATGGTTTAAGCACCAAACTGAATTCTGTGCAACTGAGCATAAGCACCATCTTTTTCCAATAGGCTCAAATGATGACCACGTTCTATGATTTCGCCTTCATCTACAACTAAGATTTCATCTGCATTTTCAATTGTCGATAGTCGATGAGCGATGACCAGTACCGTTTTGTTTTTTTGCAATTCATCCAACGCTGATTGAATAGCCTTTTCCGATTCTGTATCCAAGGCAGATGTAGCCTCGTCCAAAATCAATACAGGAGCATCGCGTAATAAGGCACGAGCAATGGCAATACGCTGACGCTGACCTCCAGATAGGCTAGCACCATTTTCGCCAATCACCGTATCTAAACCTTGCTCCATGCTTTCAATAAAATCCATTGCATATGCTAGGCGAGCTGCTTTTTCTATCTGCTCACGGCTATATTCTTCAGTTGCTGCATAGGCAATATTATTAGCTATAGTATCGTTGAATAAATATACGTTTTGCGATACTAAAGCAAAGTGACTGCGCAGATTTGTCAATTTGTAATCACGAACATCATGGCCATCAAGTTCAATGCTACCGGAGTCGACATCATAAAAACGTGTGAACAGGTTCGCAATAGTACTCTTGCCCGATCCAGAGCGGCCAACAAGTGCTACCGTTTTACCAAGAGGTATATCAAAGCTGACACTTCGCAGAGCGGGAGCATCTTTCCCTTGGTAGGTAAAAGTAACATCCTTAACGCTAACTTCTCCATTGGCTTTAGCGGTATTATATGAACCCTCATCTCTCTCTGTGTCTAGATCCATTAATTCAAACAAAGTCTGACTAGCAGCCATACCACGTTGAAACTCGGAGGTCACGTTAGTCAATGCTTTAAGTGGTCTCATCAAAGCAAACATGGCAGAAAATACTACAGTAAAAGTACCCGGCGTGAGTTGCTCCTTAATGGAATCTACGCTTGCTAGGAAAAGCACGACAACTAAAGCAATAGATGCAATTGTCTGAATAACTGGATTGGCAATAGACTGAGCAGCAACAAGCTTCATTGACTGCTGGCGCATCTGGTTACTCACTGCATCAAAACGTTTGCGTTCTACTTCTTGACCACCGTAGCTCAATACAACTTTGTGCCCCTTAAGCATTTGCTCTGCTGATGCAGTAACGTGCCCCATTGTGTCTTGCATATTCTTAGAGATTTTACGAAAGCGCTTTGACACGACACCGATCCCCCAAGCAACAATAGGAGCCACAATAAATAGTACAAGAGAAAGCTGCCAGCTATACCAAAACATCAATACCAGAAAGCCAATGATGCTTGCACCCTCACGGACAATACTTACTAAGGCGCGACTCGTTGCACCAGCAACCTGCTCAGAATCATACGTAATGCGAGATAATAAACCTCCGGTAGATTCTTTATCAAAGTAAGCGACTGGCATGTGCATGAATTGTCTAAAAATCCCACGGCGCATTAGCATCACCACATTGCCCGATACCCAACTCAAACAATATGAAGAAACAAAACCACTCACTCCCCTCAGAAGCATCATTCCAAATATAATAAAAGGCAGAATACGCAGAAAGTTGGACTCTGCATCACCGAAACCTTCATCAAGAAGTGGCTTCAATAATGACACCATGTAGGTATCAGCTACCGCATTAATAACTAAAGCAACAATAGCTACAGAGAGCCCCGCTTTATATAGGCGAATGTATGTCCACAGGCGTTTAAAAGTTTGCCAGGTCGTTTCATCTTGATTAAGAGACATAGAAGAGCTTATTTTTTTACAATATGACGCTTATTCTACTCCCTTACGTAGCATCTGCCTATACCAAGACTGCCCTTTCCCTTCCCTTAATACACCTACACTCCAGTGCGAGCGATAAAAGCTGATACTTATTTGACCAGACGTCCCTGTATCTAGCCAGTCCACGTTAGCTTCAGCATAACGTTTAACAACTTTTTGGTCTGGAAGTGACCATTTTCCTGTTTTAGCCGTTGACGCAATTGCCAGATCTGGACCAACCACTTTTATAAACTGATTAATTGAAGAAGTCCGACTACCATGGTGAGGTACAACTAAAATATCACTACTTAATAACTTAGGATGTCTAACCAACATCCATTCGACTACAGCGTCAATATCTCCAGGTAAAAGGAGTGTATTACTTGTATCTTGATGAATAACTTTTACTACACACGAATGAGGGTTATAGGCTCTAAATACTGACTGATTTGGCCATATAAACTCTATGTCAAGCACCCCCCAAACCATTTTCTTGCCAGCTATACACTTTCGCCCGTTTATCGATTTCTGGCTGCTTACTATATTTTTTGGGTTCCAACTTTCTATAATCGTCTCCATTCCACCAGCATGATCATTATCTGCATGTGATAAAATTAAAATATCCACTTCCTTAATACCATGATAATGGAGAAAGGGGGTTATAATCCGCTCTGCAATACTACTCTCCTGCCAAGCCATACCTGTGTCATAGATGATGGCACTTTGCCCTTGCTTAATGACTACCGCCAGTCCATGACCTACATCAAGCACAAAAGCTTGCCAAATAGGCCTAGATCTCCAATCAATTAAAACCGTCAATAAACATGTGAGTAATAGACCCTTTCCCCTCCAACTAAAAAAGGGGGCTATAGCACATAATGCTATCAAAGAGCATAACCACATTACTTGCTGATTCGCTAATGAGAGCCAACTTTTTTCTGCAAAAGTAATTGCGTAAAATACAGGTTGTATTGTCCAATCGACCCAGATCCATAAAAAGGTTATATCAAATCCAAGATCAAGCAAAAGTGCCAGTAAAGCCGAAGGCACCACAACCAGACTAAACCATGAGACGAATAGGATATTGTATAGAAAGCTACTTAAACTCACACCATAGAAGAGCATTGCAATGGCGGGCATCATCCCAACGACCAATGAGAATTGAAGTACTAATGCCTTCTTCCAATATGAGCGATAGGAGGGTTGCAGGGACATAAATAGCAAAATAATGGCTACTGCCCACATTGTTAGCCATAAACTGGCTGATACCGAGGAAAAAGGGTCTATCAATAGCAACCAAGAGAGAATTATTAACCATTGATAACTTGATGGTATTCTTTTTAGTGAAGTCAGTAATATGGACATTAGACAACATGCCCACATTGCTCTTTGAGTTGGAATAGAAAATCCCGCTAACCAAGCGTAACAACCACTCAGCAAAACAGCAATCAGTATCGGAGCAGTACCCCAACTATGAAAAACTCGAAAAAAAGCCTTACCTATAAACCAGCCAATAGAAAAAACGATGCCAATATGCAGCCCTGATATAGCGATAATATGACTCAAACCACTCGACTTAAGCCTCTGTTTTACCTCTCTTAATAACTCATCTCGCATGCCAAATGTTAAGGCAAATATAATTCCTTTACTGGGTAATTCATCCACCGAGCTCGCAATTTTTTTAAACCATTCATAACGCAAAGATGCCACATCCCGAACCCAATAACTGCGATTGGCTAACAAATGAGCTCGGCCGACAATACGTTTTTGCAGCGCATACTTTTCAGCATCAAAACCCACATCATTAAGTAGCCCTACGATCGGCTTTACCTTTATTTGAGCTCTAATTTCATCATTAGGAGTCAGAAGCGTCGGAGACACTAACCAGATACGTGGCCTAAATAGTGCCAGAATTTGTTTTCCATTAATGGAAGTCACTGTCACTTCACCCTGAAAACCATGACTTACTTGCTTAAAAAAGCTGTCAACCTCCGCATTTATGGTAATATTCTGCCCAGCTTGGAAAAGTATTCCTTGCTGATGGCGTAAAAAGTTGCTGTGTATTACTAATATCAGGCATGCAACCACGGATCCTAAGCCCCATCTTAGCAATTTTAACCTTATACTGAATATCAGAATCAAGATACAGGGAAACAGCCATTTCCATGATGGTATATACCACCATGACGAGATGCTGGAAATAAGGAAGCAAAACGAAATGAGTGTCCAGTAATTTAAAGAGAGAGTCATATTTCCCTATGCCAAGAAAACTCATAAAACGTTTTATGCCCGACCACGAGGTAATAAAGCGCCAGAAAGCACTAAAAATCTTTGGTAATGTGCTCTATAACCCTAATCTCTGGTGCCTGAATCGCCGTTCTGCATCTGGCGCATTTGCTGTTGGGCTATTCATGGCTTTTGTACCCCTGCCAAGTCAAATGATTATGTCCGCTGGCTTAGCCATTTTATGTGGTGTAAATTTACCCCTGTCTGTGGCTCTTGTCTGGGTAAGCAACCCTATTACCATGCCTGTAATGTTTTACTTCGCATACAAAATTGGTGCTTGGATCATGCATACTCCTCCCCAAGCTTTTCATTTTGAACTGTCTTGGGACTTTATCATGCAACAAATGAGCACCATTGGTCCTCCATTTATACTTGGTTGTATGATTTGTGGTATTTTTTCAGCCATGGCTGGATATTTTGGTATTAAAGCACTTTGGCGTTATTCTGTTGTAAGAAGTTGGCAACAACGAAAAATTAGATTAGGTAGATTGCTTAAAAAAGGAAAGCGCAAACCCTAACCTTGCGATGGAGTTGTAGGGTTTTTGCAACTGATATGTTGTGTGAAGATGATAGGACCGTAAAGGTCCTATATTCTATTTTGAGCTCAATACCGAAGCAGGATTAAGTTTAGATGCACGAGAAGCTGGATACCAAGTAGCGAGTAGGCTCAAAATCAGCGCTGTCCCAGACACGAGAAATATGTCCGTCCAAATAATTTGCGATGGAAGAAAATCAACAAAATATATATCCCCAGAAAGAAATTGGTGGTCAATCGCTTTTTCCAGAACATTTATCAAATAAGTTAAATTAGCTGCCACTAATACACCAATTATACTGCCAATTAAACTACCTAGTACCCCAGAAAAAACACCTTGCCAGATAAAAATACGTTTAATCAGACCATCAGTAGCACCCATTGTTCTCAAGATGGCTATTTCACCTGCACGATCTTTCACTGCCATCATCAAAGTAGAGACGATATTAAAACTCGCAACACCTATCACAAGAACCATAACTAAATACATAATGGTCCTCACCAGTTGTATGTCACGATACAGGAAACCATATTCTTGCTGCCAACTTCTCAGGTAGACATAAACGTTTAAAGTGTTCCCTGCCTCGCGTACAATTTGTGTTGCATTTAACACATCAGATACTTTTAACGAAACACCTGTTACAGCATTATCTAGTTGCGCATACTTTTGGGCATCTTTCAGCGGAACTAAAGCAAGGGTATGATCAATCTGGCCATTTAGCTTAAGCAGTCCGGTTACTTTTACTCGAACTCGCTTTGGCGCTTGTACTTGAGTTGTTGAGCCAGAGGTTGGGATCATCAAAGTAATATAATCTCCTTCTGACACAGCTAAAAATTTTGCCACCCCCTGTCCAAGGATCACTTGTTGCTCACCAGCAACAAACTCTTTCCATGTCTGCCCATCAATATAGTCGTTGATATTAGACACTTTTTCTTCCATATTTGGCTCAACTCCGCGAACTTCTAGAGCTTTCACTTTTTGACCCTTTTCAGCTAAAGCTGTAATGGCCACATAAGGAGCCGTTGCTTCGATTTTTGGATGCTTCTCGGCTTGCTTCATCACCGATTCCCATTCCGATATTGGGCCACGCACACCTTCGAACTCTCCATGAGCAACAACAGATAGAACGCGATCTTTCAACTCTCTTTCAAAACCATTCATTGCCGACAGACCAATAATGATCACAGCAACACCGACAGCAATTCCTATAGTTGAAGACAGGGAAATAAATGACACCATTTTGTTGCGTTGCTTAGCACGGCTAAAACGCCCGCCAATAAACAAGGATAATGAAGAAAACAAGTTATGCCTCCTCAATACCAAGTAATAAGCCATCTTGCATATGTAACTTCTTGTCCATTTTTGTAGCCAGTTCGCCATCATGGGTAACCACTAAGAAAGCAGTACCGGATTGTTGATTGAGCTCTCTCATTAAATCGTAAATAGATAAGGCAGTCTGGTAATCCAAATTACCTGTTGGCTCATCGGCAAGAACTAAAGAAGGGTTATTCACTAATGCTCGTGCAATTGCAACACGTTGGCGTTCTCCTCCTGAAAGCTCAGAAGGTCGATGTTCAATCCGATGAGTTAGCCCTACTTTATCCAATAATGCTCTGGCAGACTGTTTTGCTTGGGCCGGTTTTTCTCCGCCAATCAACAGTGGCATTGCCACATTTTCTAATGCGCTGAAATCGGCCAAAAGGTGGTGAAATTGATAGACAAAACCAAGATGCTGATTGCGAAGTTTAGCCTGTTTATTCGAGCTTAACTTCGCAATCTCTTGACCAAGAATATTAACCTCTCCTTGTGTTGCATCATCAAGTGCACCGAGAATATGGAGTAAGGTGCTCTTGCCAGATCCTGAAGAACCCATAATAGAAACCAGCTCACCTCTTTGGAGCTCGAAACTCACTCCTTTGAGTACTTGAGTATCATGTGAACCTTCACGATATGTTTTACAAATATTATGACATTGAAGGAGATTATTCATATCTCAAAGCCTCAGCAGGTTTAACAGAAGATGCACGATAGGAAGGGAAAAGTGTTGCCAACAAACTAAGTAGAATAGCCATAACAATCACAGTACCAATTTGGACAGGGTTAATTAAAACTGGCAGCTGCCCACCAACAGAAAACAAAGCAACACCTGCACTGTCAAGCAAAGTATTAAGATTACTTGCCAGCAACACACCGAGTGTTCCACCAAACAAAGAACCAATGACTCCACTGCTTGCGCCTTGGACCATAAAAACAGCAAGTAACTGTCTATCTGTCATCCCCTGAGTTTTCAAAATGGCGACTTCTGACTGTTTTTCCATAACCACCATAATCAGAGCAGAAATAATATTAAATGCAGCGACCCCCACGATGAGGCCAAGCATAAGACCCATCATGTTTTTTTCCATACGAACTGCCTGAAACAATTCTCCGCGTTGATCACGCCAATCTTGCCAACGCCATCCTTCTGGTAATGGCTGTTTCCCTAATTGACTAACAACAAAAGGATCATCAAAAAATAGCCGCCACCCAGTTATCCTATCGCTTGGTAATTTCAGCAAACGTGCGGCATCATCAATATGAGTCAGCATCAATTGAGCATCAACATCAGAACCTGTGTTGTAGATACCTGCCACAGTAAAAATTCTCTGACTGGGAATACGCCCAAGCGGTGTAAACTGGCTCGCACTAGTCACCATAAGGCGTACTTTATCACCAAGTGATACCTTCATTGCTCTGGCCAAATTAAGGCCGATAAATACTTGATATTGCTTTGGCTGCAGAGAAGAAAGTCTGCCAGAGACTAAAAATGATTCTATCGGGTCATGATCAGTTGGTTTAATACCAATTAATAAACCAGCCGATAGATTGTCAGCACTCTGAATGACAGCTTCACTCTGAACGATAGGCTCAGGGTTCGCTGCAGTAGACAACTGGCTAGCAAATTCAGGTGGTGGCGAAGTATAAGGAGTTTGTCCATCAGATTTAGACACTATAGCCTGAGGTAAAACACCGAGAATTCGCCCTTTAAGCTGTGCTTCAAAACCGTTCATCACTGAAAGAACCGTGACTAAGGACATCACACCGATTGTAATACCAGCTGTCGACATATATGAAACAAAACGGCTGAACCTATCACCAGAGCGACCTCGTAAATAACGAAAGCCAATGAAGGCAGATACAGGATGGAACATAGTTATAACCAAAAACGTTTGATAAACGCTACTGTAACGATTTATCACCTCCGATTGTAGCCTTTAATAGACAAAATGACGTCAATTTAAGTGCTAAACAATGACATACCTTGATTAGTTGCTGCTTATGGCGATAATCAACACATAGTTTCAAGGAATTTGCCTATGTCTGATCAAGAATATTTTACCGTTCATCACAACATGTCCGTTAACGTTGAGCCTTTGCCTACAAGCCAGATTCTACCAAGCTATGATCAGTTCGAAAAAGAAATTCCAGCTCCTTTTCTGGTCGCAAGTGAATTCAGTCATCTAGATATTCTAAATGACCAAGCTCGAATTGAGCTGAAAAATAATGATTTCAAACATGTAATTGATCTACTCGATGCACAAAATTCTAAGCTCAACTTATTATTGACTTTTATGCTCTCACAGCAAGACGAAGCTCAGTATCGCCATCAAACTCACTCTTTTGGTGCGAGTAAATTCTGTTATAGCGCGGAAAGTGCACTTGAAATAGCAACTAAAGTTCTTGTGAAAATGTTTATTGAGCATCCTGCTACAGCTGTCTACTGCTATGGACATGTAGAAACCTGTGAACAAGATGGCGATGATTTCCTAATCACTATAAAATATGATTTACTACGCGATCAGGATGAAGATCTCTTAATTAAAGCGGCACTTTATCAACAACAAAAATTACTCCGTCAGCGCTCCAAGGATCGCGACAAAAAATAATCTTATTATGCCTATTACATTACTCTTCAATCTGGCCAGTTCAACTGGAGCCGGAGATAAAAAACAGGTCGGTAATTTGCAGGGTGCCAGCCTAGCACTTGCGGTTGCTGAACTCGCTAACCAGCATGACAGCCATACTTTATTAGCCGTCGCCGACCCACAAACTGCTCTAAAGCTTTTACAGGAAGTAGAGCAATTTACAGATCAAGAAGTGTCTCTATTTCCTGATTGGGAAACGCTGCCTTACGACAGTTTTTCCCCTCATCAAGAAATCATTTCCGATCGTATTGCTCGTTTATACAAGCTACCTACTCAAAAGCATGGAATTACCATAATTCCAGTCAGCACATTATTGCAAAGGCAGTCCCCTAGAGACTTCCTATTGCAACATAGCCTGATGGTGAAAATTGGTGACCTGTATTCTCTTGAAAAACTCCGTATTCAACTCGAAAAATCTGGTTATCGTCATGTAGAACAAGTCTTTGGCCCGGGTGAATATGCTAGTAGAGGATCGATTATTGACCTTTACCCAATGGGCTCTAGTGATCCGTTTCGAATTGACTTTTTCGATGATGAGATAGACACAATACGAACTTTTGACCCAGAGAATCAACGTTCAATAGAAGATGTTAAAGAAATTTGTTTGCTTCCTGCGCACGAATTCCCAACTTCGGAAGGAGCAATTGAAGATTTTCGCATCCGCTGGCGCCAAAGATTTGAGACAAGAAGAGAGCCAGAATCTATATATGTTCAAGTATCAAAGGGAATATGGCCCGCAGGAATCGAGTACTGGCACCCTTTATTCTTTGAACATTCAGAAACACTGTTTGACTATATAGCAGATGATAGCCAATTAATTACTGTCGGCAACCTTGAAGACGCCATTGACCATTTTCTCTCAGATGCTGAATCTCGCTATGAGCAGCGAAAAATTGATCCACTGCGACCTCTATTGCCACCTGAAGAACTTTGGCTAAAAAAAGATGAGCTGTTTAGTCACTTCAAAGCATTGCCTCAAATCCATTTATCAACAGATGCGATCGTTGAAAAACAAGGCAGAGTCAATCCAACCATTCATCCTTTACCTGATCTCTCAGCTCAACATCAGAATAAAGAGCCAATGGCAGCACTGCGTCAATTCAGTGAAAAATTTTCCGGAAAAATTGTATTTTCAGTCGAATCTGAAGGCCGAAGAGAAGCTCTATTGGAGCTGTTGCAACGTATCAAGCTGCGACCCGTTGAGCTAGATAGCTTTTCTTCAGCAATTAAAGCAGACAGTAAATTCGCTTTAGTGCTTGGCGCTGCTGAGCATGGTTTTTTATACGGTGACCAACAACTAGCATTCATATGTGAAAGTGACCTGCTTGGCGATAGAGTAATTCAACGACGCCGTAAAGATCGCAAAACAACCAATAGTGATGCGGTAATTCGTAACCTTGCAGAGCTTAAATCAGGTCAACCTGTTGTCCACATAGACCACGGCATCGGACGCTATATTGGTTTACAAACGCTCGAAGCGGGCGGTCTAAAAACCGAATATGTTACTTTAGAGTATCAAAATGAAGCCAAGCTCTACGTGCCTGTAGCATCACTGAATTTAATCAGTCGTTACTCAGGAGGCGCCGAAGAATCAGCACCGCTGCACAAGTTAGGAGGCGAAGCCTGGATCAAAGCCCGTCGTAGAGCGGCGGAAAAAGTACGTGATGTCGCGGCCGAGTTGCTGGATGTATACGCAAAACGAGAACTCAAACCTGGTTATAAATTCGCCTTAGACCGCGACCAATATGCAACATTTAAAGCTGGTTTCCCATTTGAAGAAACTGACGATCAATCCACAGCAATCAACGCGGTCATGTCTGACATGTGCCAAGCTAAGGCTATGGACCGCCTAGTCTGTGGCGATGTAGGTTTTGGTAAAACAGAAGTCGCCATGCGGGCTGCATTTGTCTCAACAGATAATGGAAAGCAAGTGGCTGTATTAGTTCCAACAACACTCCTTGCTCAGCAACACTTTGAGAACTTCAGAGATCGTTTTGCAAACCTGCCAATTCGCGTCGAAGTCTTATCACGATTTAAAACAGCTAAAGAACAAAAGCAAATACTAAAAGATATTGAAAATGGTAAAGTAGATTTGGTCGTTGGTACTCATAAACTCCTATCTGATGACATCAAATTTAACGATCTTGGGCTACTTATTGTTGACGAAGAGCACCGCTTCGGTGTTCGTCAAAAAGAAAAAATGAAGGCGATGCGGGCAGACGTGGACATTTTAACTCTCACGGCAACACCTATCCCTCGTACCTTAAATATGGCCATGAGTGGAATGCGTGATTTGTCTATTATTGCCACTCCTCCTGCTAGACGTTTAGCAATCAAGACCTTCGTTCGCCAGTATGATACCGCTGTGATAAGAGAAGCAGCCCTGCGTGAGATAATGCGTGGTGGACAAGTTTATTTTTTACACAATCAAGTAGACACCATTGAAAAAGTAGCCGCTGATCTGGAAAAATTGATTCCCGAGGCACGTGTTACCGTTGCACATGGACAAATGCGTGAGCGTGAACTTGAAAGGATCATGAACGATTTCTATCACCAGCGTTTTAATCTTTTAGTGTGTACAACCATTATTGAAACCGGTATTGACGTCCCTACTGCCAATACTATCCTAATGAACAGAGCCGATAATCTAGGCCTTGCGCAGTTACATCAGCTACGTGGCCGTGTGGGGCGCTCTCACCACCAGGCATATGCCTACCTACTTACTCCACCACCTAAAGCCATATCCAAAGATGCGATAAAACGCTTAGACGCTATAGCATCACTCGAAGATTTAGGCGCTGGATTTACTTTAGCAACACATGATCTAGAGATTCGTGGTGCTGGGGAACTACTTGGTGATGAGCAAAGTGGGCAAATTCAATCCGTTGGTTTTACTCTTTATATGGAAATGCTCGAGCAGGCTGTAGAAGCTCTCAAAGAGGGTAAAGAACCTTCTCTCGATGAGCTACTTCGTGAACAAACAGAAGTCGAAATGCGCCTACCGGCTCTGCTACCTGACGATTACATACCAGACGTCAATACCCGTCTATCCATGTACAAGCAAATTGCTAGTGTGTCAGACCAAGTAGAGCTGGAAGACTTAAAAATTGAACTTATCGACCGCTTTGGTCTTCTGCCAGATGCAACAAAGAATTTACTCGCAGTCTCTGAAGTAAAGCTCGAAGCAGGTAACCTAAAAGTGAAAAAAATAGAAGCTCATGACAAAGGTGGATTCATTGAGTTCTATCCAGATGCTGACATTAACCCGACCTATTTAGTTAAACTACTGCAATCACAACCGCAAAAATTCGCTATGGAAGGCCCAACTAAGTTTAAGTTTACGGTACCATTAGTGGATAGACGCAAGAGGATTCAATTTGTTGGTGATATGTTGGGAGAATTCCGCCATAACCTTCTACCACAAGCCTGATATTCTCAGGCTTAACTAATTCAAGGTGAATTCACCTTATTACGGAGTTGCAATGAAAAAACTGATCCCACTACTACTTCTCGTTGTTGCTATGCCTTCATGGGCCCAGCGTCAATTCGATATAGAAGTGATCATTTTTAAACGCGCATTGAATCCAGAGCAGACTGCTGAGTCTTGGCCCGATTCCCTGCCTGAACTATCGATGGACAAAGTTGGCTATCTCAATGACACTAATTATCGCAACCGAAAAGGTGTCACTTTGCTGCCTAGCTCTTCTTACAAGCTAAACCCACAAGTACAGAAGTTAAAAAGCCATGCTGGTTTTAAAATTCTTTCACATATGGCTTGGCGCCAAGGTGACGGTAATCGTTACGTTGCCCCAACTTTTCGCATCAAAGCAGGGCGAAATTTCTCAGGGCAATTTAATTCTGATGGTAGCCCTAAAGGAACCAATTTAGGAACAGAAATTATTGATGGTGTCACCGAAGAAAGCATCTCCAGACCGCTATACGAATTAGATGGCAAATTACAGATCTATGTTGAACATTATTTATATGCCGATGTTCAACTCGATATGAGAGCGCCTAGCACTCATGAGGTTAAGCTTGAAGATACCCCTCTAATATTCACTCAACTCAGTGATTCCGAGCAAACAGAGACAGTACAAGCTGGGCTAATGGAAGACATAACACCAAAGGTACATACAGAGCAATTTCTTAAGAGCTATCGTATGGACCAAAAAAGACGTATGCGCAGCACTGAAACCCACTTTTTGGATCACCCATTACTCGGGATCATCATTCAAGTAAGGCGTGTACCATAATAATTACTGAAAATTAAAGTCGCTCCTTATAAGAGCTGTTTGTCAAACTGAGGTACATTATGAAGCCAGACTATCAGATTATTACCCCTAGATTGGTTTTAAAATTGATACCTCAAGAACACGGCGAACAGCTTGCTCAATGCGTTATCACGTCTCCAGGTTTACATCGTTGGATAGACTGGTGTCATCAAGACTTTTCTCTTGATGATGCAGAAAAGTTTATTCTTGCAACGCGCCTAAACTGGATTAAATCTGAGGCATATGGGTTCGGTCTTTATACACGTAAAGAGCATACTTTAATCGGCATGGTAGCGATAAATGAGCTATACCATACCTTCAACATGGCTAGTATTGGCTATTGGCTAGGCGATAACTATCAACAACAAGGCTATGCAAAAGAAGCGGTCAATGCATTGATTGAATTTTGTTTTGCGATTTTGAAAGTAACTCGTATCGAAGTAGTGTGCGACCCCGATAATATTCCAAGTCAAGCGCTCGCCAAGTCATGTGGAGCAGTATTTGAAGTCAGTTCACCTAACCGATATATTTACAATGGTGAGCCCAAACAAGGTTTGGTTTACTCCATCCTACCACCAGAGTCTTAAACTCTTTCTACTCCATTTGATGCCCTTCAAGTACTTAAAGCCCAGAACAACTCTAGAGGCGTCCAGTTTTTATAGGTATGTAAATAGAAAATGGACATATTTCTGAGTTAGAGCTGATGTCCAAAATTGAATTCTTCGCATAAGCCAAATGGCTCTTCTCCGGTTAGGTGAGTCTAATGTCCACATTCCCTCGTTCTACCATACTGTTCTGCGCAACTTTTTCAGGACACTTTTCTAAAGGACTTTTCATAATCGATCGGTGACATATCGCCGTTAGACGTATGTAGCCGATCTAAATTGTAATATCGCATATAAGCTGATACATCATTTTTCATGTTCTCTCGCGTTGGTTGCGGTACTTTTAGTAACCAGTCATGCTTCAGACTACCAAAGAACCGTTCAACTACCGCATTATCCCAACACGCTCCAACATCACCCATGCTGGCTCTTATTCCATAGTTAGCCAGTAAATTACGATATCGTTTACTGGTATATTGCGACCCTCTGTCTGAGTGAAACACCAAGCCTTTACGTGGTTGGCGTAGGTTATAGGCTTTCATCATCGCTTTACTCACCAAGTTCGTGGTCATGCGTTTATCAAGGTGCCACCCCACAATGCGCCGTGAATATAAGTCCATAATAATGGCTAGATACATCCAACCTTCGCCCGTCTTTAAATACGTCACATCGCCAGCCCAGACTTGGTTTGGTGCCACTGGATTAAAGTTTTGGTTAAGCAAATTATCGGCGACCGTATCACTATGCTTGCGTTTTGTGGTCACTTTGTACGCCATACGTTGTGTGACGACAAGGCCCAGTTGGTTCATCAGCTTTTGTGTGCCATAGTCACTGACTTTAAAGCCCTCATTGCATAACCGTTTTCGCAGCTCTCGATAACCCAAGCTACGTCGACTTTCTTTGAATATCACCTTTGCTCTACGATATAGATGTAACTGCTCTTGTGTTATTCGCTGAGGTGGCCTTTTCAACCACACATAATAGGCTGAGCGACTCACATTCAGGCTGTTACATAAACGAGTAACAGGATAATCAGAAGTCAGTTGTTTAATAGTCTCAAAGGCTACTTGGTTTCCTTTAGCAACAGGGCGCTGGCCTTTTTTAGGATGTCCTTTTCCATCCTTAACTCTTTGTTTTCCTTGCGTAGCCGCATTAACTCTGCTCGTTCATCAGAAGAGAGCGTTGAACCGGATTTCTCAGCTTCAAATTTCGCTTTCCAGTTGTAAAGAAGCTTGTCTGTGACACCCAAAGATACAGCCGCCCTTGAAACGCTGTAGCCTTGTTCAGTGATCAACGCCACCGCTTCTCGCCGAAATTCATCGGTATAACTTCTGTTTTTTCGTTTTGTCATAGTCACCTCAATAGTAGGATTATATTCCTTTATTAAAGTGTCCTGTTGGATTAAAGCAGATCAACTTGCATAGGCACTAGAGTGCTTATTAATTATTCAACTTTGAAATAGTATTTCAGTGCAACAAGACAAATAATGCGACAAATCCTAAATATGCAACTCAATGACAGGAGGCAATATCTTGAATCTCTATTTTTTAATAAATCTCCTTGCGAAACATATCATTTCGTCAAACTTTTCAAGTTATCGACTCGTTTTTATTTATTTAGAAAAATTTCAATAATTAAATTGGATATTCGTTATTTAGAATAGCAGAATTACATAATATTCGTTTCTTCAATCTTTTTTACTGAACTATTTTCTCATCTTCAATGTCAGATTTCTGTAATGGTGCACGTGATGTCTTGTGTTTGATCTCAACTACACTTCTTGTTGTATACCCATTCGTTTTATAACTACCCAAATAAGTTTTGGTATTGAAGTAAGGAAAATGCCCTATCATGAAATCTGTAAGCCGAAGATGCATAGTTAAAGGGCTCGTAGCATTAGCTGCGCTGCCTATGTATTCACGAAGTGCTGTATCTGCAATGTTTACCCCCAGTGCCACAGAGGGACCGTTTTACCCTCCATCATCCATGCGATTCCCAGACATCGATAACGACTTGGTCAAAGTGTCGAACGCAATAAAAGAAGCTGGCGGTGAGATCATTCATCTGAGTGGAAAAATACTGTCGAAAGATGGGCAGCCACTGGCGGGGCACAGAATCGAAATATGGCAATGTGATGTGAATGGCAAGTACTTACATAACGGTGATGATAGAGATGTAAAGTACGATACAGGATTTCAAGGATTTGGGCACGACATTACCGATGCCGACGGGAACTACCATTTCCGAACCATAAAACCCACGGTATACCCAGGAAGAACACCCCATATTCATGTAAAAGTATTCGATCAGAAACGCGAGTTACTGACAACACAATTCTATATTTCTGGTGATGATCGCAATAAGTCTGATGGTCTTTATCGCCGTATGTCGAAACAAGAAGCCGATAGCGTTTCTATGGTATTTAACCAAAACAACGACAGTGTTGAAACTTGCGTTGATGTCGTAGTGTGATAGGTGAAATACGGTTCTATACCCAAGTGGTCTCGAGATACTTGGGTATAATAATTTTTATTACAATTAACCCTATCCGGCACGTAAATCATAGAAATAAAATAATCAACCATCCATTTAAATTCATTTCCTCAGAAATTACCTGAACCAATATCTACTATTAATAATTATATCAACAATAATCTATTTTAAGTAAAAATCTATTCTTTCAGTTACTTCTAACCTCTAGTATCGAATTGGGCAATCCAAGTTATATTAGCTTTCCCAGTCCTCTTTGATGTAAATAGAATAAAACTGGAATATATCCATCTTGGAAAGCCTATTCAATTTATTTTAATTGTGGAGCTTAGATTTTCTATGAAAAATACAAATAATTTTTGGTATTTATTATTTACATTACTGTTCTTTTTTAGCGCTTCAACATACGCTGATTTACGTGTGGCGTCATTCAATATGAACGGGAGAACAGAGAAAATTCCAGACTTCAAAAAATTCTTAAGTGGAGAGGAGGTAGTTGTTCTACAAGAGGTCAATGACATTCAGAAGACTCGTGACCAATACTCTGATTACCCTTATGTATATACAACAACCAATTCAACAACGGCATCATCCTTTAACGTTAAAACAGCCAGCATCATGGTTTTGTCTCAAGTCCCTTTTAAGTCGACCTACAGTGAACTGATCCAAACGGATCCAGCAGTGGATAAATGGGAACGCAATGCTCAGCATGTCGTCCTTAATATCGGGGACGGCAACACTTTAAATTTGTTCCACTATCACAATACGTTTAATTTTCATAAGAATGGCAGCCAATGGGAGCGAACCGGAATGCGCAAGTTTGCTACTTGGGTGAAAAGCAGGCTCAATACTTCGGACTTATCGAGTGCAAGAAACGTGATTCTTGCAGGTGATTTTAATGTGTATCGCCATCATGCCGAACAGGAACTTCCATCTTTAGAGTGTAAGAATGAATGGGTTGATTACGTCTGTTCTTCGATTCAGGTTTTAGATCAAGGTAACTATGATTCAGGAGAGCCTATTTCTGATCACAAAGCAGTATGGGCAACATTAGATACAACCATAAATATTCCCAATGCAATAGGACCTAAAGTTCGTATTTTCAATAAGCAGCAAGGGGAATATCTATACGCAGCCGATTTTTCACCTTTTGATGACGATCGTCGCCGTGTATTTACCTGGATTCTGGGCACACCTGTCACAACTGGAGAATGGCGGTTAGAAGATATCGGGAATGGAACGGTCCGCCTATTTAACATTCATCAACAGGAATACCTCTATGCCGCTGACTTCGCACCTTATGATCAAGACAGAAGACGTGTATTCACATGGCGACCAGGTCATGCACCCGTTCAAGGTCAATGGAAAATTGAAAACATAGCCTATGGTGAGGTACGTATTTTAAACACCCATCAAAATGAATACTTGTACGCTGCTGATTTCCAACCTTTCGATAGAGATCGACGCAGAGTGTTTACGTGGCGTCCCGGTACACCAGTGAACCAAGGCGCTTGGATCATTGAATACATCAATTAGGGTCTGTTGACCTTTCGAGATGATTTTTGCAGCAATTTGTGGGTGATTTATACGAGGCAACGCTCATTCGGTGTAGCGCTCTTCATCAATGAGCGATTGTAGTGGTCCATACTTTTTGGCCACCTCGTTATAAGTTTCCCTGCACTGCTTTTCTTTCATGATCGGGCATTGACCATTGTTGTGCTGATGAGGCCGATACCGATTGTAATAACCTACAATATATTGAGAGATTGCTCCTGATGCCTCAGCCGTAGTGATCAAGTAAAACTAGCAACATTTTTATAAGGGAACCAGAGCTGTCGTTCTGACTCATTTGGTGTTAATCCACCATTGTATTGGTGTAGACGATGCTGGTTATAATAGCCAACCAGGTAATCCGTTACTGATTGATACGTCTCTGTAAATTTCTATAGCCATTCTACAGCGGCATACCAAAGGTATACCGCTATTAAGTCTTTAACTGCAATACTAGTATGTTCGCGTATCAGCAGCCGATTATTAGTGAAGCTTTAAATTTGGGCGTAGAACTCGGTTAATTCTGCCCATAAGTATGATTAAAGCGGTTTTGAATACTCCATGTAGCGCCATTTGGTGCAAGCGATATAGAGAAATATACACCACTCGTGCTATACGCCCTTCTATCATCATTGAGCCTTTGGTCAAATTGCCCATTAAACTCCCAACGGTAGAGAATTTGCTAAGAGACACCAAAGAACCTTTATCTTTATATATATAAGGCTTTAATTCTCTTCCGTTCAGTTTTGCGACAATGTTTGAAAAAGCTCGGCTAGACATCTGATGAGCAGCTTGGGCTCTAGGTGGTACGAATGAACCATCAGCTTGCGTGCACTGAGCTAGATCGCCAATAACAAAAATATCATCATCATGAGTCGTTTGCAGAGTATCTTTCACGACCAGCTGGTTAATACGGTTTGTTTCAAGGCCTGCAATATTTTTGACAAAATCTGGCGCTTTAATCCCAGCAGCCCATACCATGATCTGCGCAGGGATTTTTTCACCATCTTTAGTAACAAGCCCACCTGAATAGGCTTCCGTAACCATAGTCTTCGTACGAACACTTACTCCAAGCTTCGTCAATTCATTATGCGCTGCCGAAGATATTCTAGTTGGTAAAGCGGGTAAGATACGCTCACCAGCTTCAATCAAGCTAACGTTTAACTTAGAAGAATCCAGATCACCAAAGCCGTATGTGCGAAGCTCTTTAACCGCGTTGTGAAGCTCAGCCGACAACTCAACTCCCGTGGCCCCAGCCCCAACAATCGCAATATCCACCGTACCATGACCATGCTTAGCATGTAGCTTAAGGAATTCGTTGTTCATTTCAGTTCTAAATTTTGAAGCTTGATCGGTACTATCAAGGAAAATGCAATGCTCTCGCACACCAGGTGTATTAAAGTCATTGGAGGTAGACCCTAACGCCATTATAAGAATGTCGTACTCTAACTCTCGACCAGGCATTAAAAGCTCACCGTGCTCATCTCTGAGCTCGCCTAAAGTGATTATCTTACGAGTTCGATCAATATCTTTAAGGCTACCCATTTGAAAGTCAAAATGATGATTCTTGGCATGCGCTCGATAACTTAGCGCATCGACACCTTCATCAAGTGAACCTGTAGCCACCTCATGCAACAAAGGCTTCCATAAATGACTGGCTTTACGATCTACCAATGTCACGTTTGCACGCCCTTTACGGCCTAACGTCCGACCAAGTTTGGTAACAAGCTCTAAACCGCCTGCACCGCCGCCCACTACGATAATTCGAGTCACAGCAACTATCCTCTAGAAAAATAAAATAGGTGTCGAGTCGATCTCTCGCCTCGATAAAATTTGCATAATTTCTGGCCAGCCTGCTCAACCTACGCTGAGTCTAATGGCAATAAGGGCCTTTAGAGGTTTTGTTCATTAAGTAAGGCACGTTATTTCAAGAATGCCGCTGTTTATCGCCTATTTATCGACACTCAGATGTTACTTGGGCAAGTTTCTGACTCGCTCTGTATTTTTTGATATTTATCAAAAATCTTATGATAAATATCATTATATAGAGCAGGATATGCCGCGCAACTAAAGATTGTCTTAAGGTGCCGAAAGTTGTTAGATAAACAAACGAAAGCATAACGGATACCTTTGCTTATGGGGATGAACGTCAGCTCAATACGCATTTATATACCTTGAACAATCACAATAACGTGTCTTACACTAAGTCAATATGCATTAGGTATCTTATTGAGATGAATAAAACTGTGCTTTTGGTAGATGATGAAATAAACATCTTAAACTCGTTTAAGCGTACTCTTCGCCATCATATAGATATTGATTTGGCAAAAAGTGGCAAAGAGGCGCTGCAGCTTATTTCTACTAAGCAATATGCAGTAGTCGTTTCTGACATGCAAATGCCGGAAATGAGTGGTTTAGAGCTTTTGAAAGCGGTAAAAGATACGTCACCAGAAACAGTCAGAATGATGTTCACTGGTAACTCGGATCAAAAAACAGCCGTAGACGCTGTTAACTTTGCTGATGTATTTAAGTTTATTAATAAACCTTGCACCTCGGAAGACTTACTCGTCTACATTGATGCAGGACTTCGCCAATACGATCTGCTAATCGCTGAACGTATATTGTTGAATAAAACTCTCAAAGGTGTGATTAATGTATTGAGTGAGGTTATGTCTATTGCCGTACCAGATTTAACCGACAATACACATAGAGTTCACTTGCATATGGTCAATCTTGCTAAAGCAATCAAGCTCAAAAAACATTGGAGCTTTGAGCCTATCATAAAGCTATCTCAACTAGGGTACATTGTCTTTCCTGAAACCACTTTAAAGAATATAAAGGATGGAAAACTTATCTCGGAAGAAGATAAAAGACTATTCGATCAACACCCATCACTGGCATATGATCTTTTAAAACAAATACCAAGGATGGAAGCGATTGCTAGAACATTACTTTATCAAGAAAAATGCTTCAATGGAGAAGGGATACCAAGTGATGAAGTTAAAGGTAAAGATATCCCTCTCGGAGCAAGAATGCTAAAGATAGTCTGTGATTTTTGTTCCCTTGAAAGAAACGGCTTTACAAATTCAGAAGCTCTTATTGCACTTTATGAACAGGTTGACTTTTACGACCCTGACTTATTAAGTGCTTTTAAAACGTCATTAGATAAAACGAATAAAATATTGTCTGTAGATATATGCAACCTTAATCCTAATATGATAGTTGAAGAGGAAATAACAACTGGACGAGGGCAGCTTGTGGCTAAAAAAGGCCAGCGAGTCACTCATACACTGATGAAAATCATTCACCATTGTATAGAAAATAAAGCCATATCAGGAACAGTTCAGGTCGCAATGTTGAACACGGAGCAGATAGAACAAACAGGAAATACTTAACACCGAATTTAGATGGTTTTTAATGCCTATGATTATTGACCAGAAACCCAACATTAAGGAATATTGGAATAATGACCAACTTGTGGCGTTTTAAAGCGATTGACCCAACTTTATATACCGAAGTTCAGGCTGATTTTAACTTATATTTGGTCTTGCTATCTATTTTTGTATCAAGCTTGGCGGCATATGCAAGCTTGATAATATTGAAGCGCATATGGTATTCCGACTCCCCTAAAATTGCGACTCTCTGGAAATTTTTTGGGGCGGCTATATACGGTCTAGGAGTTTGGGCAATGCATTTTACTGGTATGCTAGCTTATATGATTCCTATGCCAATGACCTACAGTATCCCTATTACTATAAGCTCGTTACTGCCTCCTATTGTTGGTGCTTTAGTTGCATTTCATATTCTTCAAAATCGTAAGTTCTCTTTAATAGACATGCAGCTAAGTGCACTTAGTTTAGCGCTAGGAATTGGTAGTATGCATTTTCTTGGAATGGAAGCGATGCAGTCGGATGCAACTATGGTGTATAACTTGCCGCTGTTTCTTACTTCACTGATCGTCGCTTTTGCTTGTGCGTTTGTAGCAATATTACTCATCAAAACTCAACGCGACAATGATAAAAAACCACTATATAGAGGCTTTTTAAATCGAACACTAGCTTCAGCGGTTATGGGAGTTGCAATTGCGGGGATGCATTATACTGCAATGCTGGCAGTTAAGTTTTATGTTGAAAAGCCGTTTATCGAACCCTCAATACACAGTATGGCCGATACACATTTTATTGCATTTGCCGTGACCATATTCATTGTTATCATTTTTGTTGCAACTGCTTTTACTTCAATGATTGATATCCGCCTGCAATCAGCAGAGTCTTCTGTCCAAGCTAGCATCAAAAGAGAAAGGCAAATAATAAACAGCCTAGCTGATGGCCTTATTATTATAGATGGAGAAAATAAGGTCGAAAGTATTAATAAGATGGGCATTCAGATGTTTGGCTATGAAGGAGAAGAAATTAAAGGAGTGCCTGTTGAAATTTTAATGCCTTCTTTCGATAAACAATCAGTCGAAGAAACATCAGCTCTAGAGCATGAACTTCGCAGTGGCTTAATTTTTAAAGGTAAAAAGAAAAACAATCAGCTTTTTCCGATTGAGGTTAGTTTGTCAGTATTAGCTGGAGTTAATGAAGATTCTAAGTACTTTAGCTGTATTGTCAGAGACATCACCAGTAGGTTGGAACAAGAGAAAGTCATTCGTCAATCACAAAAACTTGAGTCTATGGGTCAACTTGCTGCTGGAATTGCACATGAAATTAATACTCCAACACAATACGTTTCAGATAATACGAATTTTTTAAAAAGTTCTTTTGGCACTTTTTTGAATATAGTCACTGAATTAAAGCAAGTTGATCAGACACATCCGAGATCGCAACCAAAACAAGAGGCGATAAACTTAAATAAACTTCTTGAAAAGCATGACTTTGATTTTATTGCCGAGGAAATACCACTAGCTATCGATCAGTCTTTAGAAGGGCTAAATAGGATTAGTAAAATTGTTCACGCAATGAAATCCTTCACTCATTCGGGGCATGGTGAAGTACAACAGGTAGATATATTAGAAGCCATTGAATCAACGATTACGATTGCAAGAAGTGAGTGGCGGTATGTTGCCAATGTTGAAACTGACTTTTCTCCATCTACTCCTAAAATTCCATGTAGAAGAGACGAATTCAATCAAGTTATTCTCAATTTTATTATCAATGCAGCGCACGCTATTGAAGAAAAGTTTAAGGGGCAAGACAGCCAGCTAGGATCAATAAAAATATCCGTTTTTCCTGAAACACATTATGTCATAATCAAAATTGAAGACAACGGTATTGGTATACCCGACAATATTATTGATAACATATTTGATCCATTTTTTACCACTAAAGATGTTGGCAAGGGCACAGGCCAAGGATTGAATCTGGCATATTCATGCATAGTTGAGCACCATAAAGGGGTTATTCATACTGAAACACAAGTAGGACAAGGAACAACGTTCACTATCAAGTTACCTCTTTCAGTCTCACGAGCACAAATAAGAATGGAACATCATGATGAACATCCTGTTAGTTGATGATGAAGAAATGATCCTTCGTGCTCTCAAACGCGCTTTATTCGGTGATAAATGGTCGATATTTCTCGCGGTGAGCGGGGAAGATGCATTATCAATCCTTGAACAGGTAAACATAGATATTATCATCTCGGATATACTGATGCCCAAAATGAATGGTGCACAGCTACTTGAAAAGGTGAGCATGCTTTATCCCAATGTTATTCGTGCTTCCTTGTCAGGATATTCAGACAGCGATCTAACAATTAAGGGAGGTTTCTTTTCACATCTTGCATTCACAAAGCCATGTAATCCCAAGATATTAAAAAAAGAAATCTACCACATCTCTGATCTTTTAAATGTCTTTCCAGACAAGATAATTCAACATGCAATCAGCGGTATTAATTCACTTCCTACTGACCCTGAATGTTTTTACCGAACTAAACGAGTGATAGAGTCTCCAAATTCATCAATAAGCCAAGTGGCTGAAGTAATTTGTCAAGATCCAGCCATTAGTGCGAAAGTTTTACAAATTTCAAATAATGTCATATTCAGAAACAACGAAGATATTGTTTGTATTAACGAAGCTGTTTCAAGGTTAGGTACACAAGCTATATCAAGTATTATGGATATGGTTGAGATTTTTTCTATATCAAATAATGCTCCCAGAACCCCTTTATATCAGCTGCAAACTAATAGTCATAAAATTGCTTTGCTCGCTTCAAAAATGGTCCATGATGAAGAAAAAGATCTTACTTATCTAGTTGGCCTTTTTCACAGAATTGGAGAATACGTCCGACTCAAAATCACCCCAGATTTAATGCACTCTTTACTCGACCCCAAAAAAAAAGGGCAGGATAAATCTCATATTGAAACTCACATATTCAAAACCGATTCAGAGCAGCTTGCTGTATATCTCCTGAAGTTCTGGGGGTTTTCAAAAAAACTCATTGATGCTGTTGTGATGCAAAACTCACCTGAGGCGCTTTTGAATAAACCATTTGGTGCCGCCAGCGCAGTCTATATTGCTCGTTGTATCATTAATAATCAGCCAGTCAATAGCCAATTGATAACTCACTGTAGTTTGGAAAATCAATTTAATACGTGGCAAAAAGAACCATTATAAATATCGTTTAAATATCAACCATTTGTTTTGCAACATAAGCCATTATAAATGTACCTTCAATGAGATATAACGCAACTCAATATCTATGTAAACTCCAAGAGTTTAGGCATGCTGATCTAAATAGACATTGAACATACCTTGAAAACTTTCGCCAGCCCTGATTTAAAGGCCAAAAGATTAGACTTTTAAGGTCTATTTACTGTAATTTAGTGTCGATTTTTTCTTGGTCAATACATAGTAATAACTTTCGGAGTAAGAAGTGAGTTCTTATAGCATATCCATCATTAAGTCACGATTGACGCAAGGTTTTAGACTTAATAGTTCTATATCAACCACGCTTGCGATCACAGCTCTTATGTTTCTTGTTGTCGCCTTTCCCCAGATAAGTATCAGTTATATCGCCCGTTTAACTCAATATACCATTGATCAATTTGGTCTTAGTTTCGTGCTATTTTCTAGTGTAATGGTGCTCCTCACCTTTAGCATTAGTTTAAGCCCTCTGGGAAAAATACGCCTCGGCGGTGATATGAGTAAACCAGAGTTCAGTACATCAAGCTGGCTAGCAATGCTATTTACTGCTGGAATGGGATCTGGCCTTATTTTTTGGGGAATTGCAGAACCTTCTTTTCATGCATCTAACCTACCTAGCTTTGCTAAAAACCTAGGAGATGATACCGATACGGCATTGGCCCTAACATACTTCCACTGGGGTCTGCATGCCTGGTCGATATACGCGATTGCCGCTCTTGCAATCGCGTGGTTTAGCTACAACCGGAAACGCACACTGCATATATCGTCAATGTTTACTTCACAGCCTAAACGTGGCATTTTTTCTATCCTTGATTGGATGGCGGTGATCGCAATAATGTTTGGTGTTGCAGGCACCTTTGCTAATGCTATTGCTCTTATTCAAACAGGCTTGGAACAAACGTTTTCAATTGTTATAGACTCCTTCTTGTTTCGCTATAGTTTGCTGATTATGATTGCATTCCTGTTTACTACCTCATCCTTGTTAGGTTTGAAGAAAGGAATCAAGCGGTTAAGTCTTTTCAACACCATCATTATGCTCGCTATGGTAGGCGCGGTATTTGTTCTGGTCGACCCAGTGCAAACACTGGAAAGAATTGCCTCATCATCGATAAGATATATCGAATTACTACCACAAGTATCCTTTGCTATTGATCCACAATCACGTGATTGGAGTTTAGGCTGGACTGTCACTTACTTAGTATGGTGGATTGCATGGGCTCCCTTTGTAGGACCTTTTATCGCAAGGATCAGCAAAGGAAGAACGATTAGACAATTTCTAATCTGTGTAGTACTTGTGCCAACATTTGCTTCCATTATTTGGTTTAGTACTTTTGGAGGCGCGAGTCTAGACAGCCCCTTCAGTGCTAATGTGGTTGCCTCAGTTAATAATGATTATACCAAAGGATTGTTTACGTTCTTTGAACAATTTCCTGTAAGCAAAATGTTCGGAATTACTGCTTTAATCTTATTAATTACCTTCATCATCACCAGTGCTGACTCAGCTTTATTGGTTTGTACAATGTTGACCAACAATGATAACAATAAAACAAAAATATTATGGGCCGCCATTCTGGTGTCACTCTCAACAGCACTTCTCTATGGCAATGATGTAGAGCTGAATAAACAAGTCGCTATCGCGGGGGCTATACCTTTTACTTTAGTGATAGCCCTACAAGTCCTAGCTCTACTGAAAGATATGCTAAGAAATAAGCAATGCTAGAGGTTTAAGGTAATGTTCTATACGTGACAACCAAAAAAGGTTTTTAGTACAATAGTGTTCTTCAATTACATTTTACCAGTTATGGTAAGTTACTAATATTTAAACATATACTTAGCTAAATCAGCATAAACGATCATTATTATGTCCATTGACAGAACCATTAATAAGTAAGAGCATATATATTCCAACCAATTGAAATTAGACTAGTTTTAGGACTATTTTATGAACAAATTTGTACTAATTATTTTATGCTTATTTTTACCTCCCATTGCTGTTGTTTGCAATAGAGGATTAGGAAAAGATTTTTTTATTAGCTTTATTTTAACGTTGTTCTTTTTTGTGCCCGGCATCATCCATGCGTTTTATTCAACCATGGAAGTAGGCAGACATAGAAAGCGTAGATAATATAATATACATCCCCACACTTAGATAACTATGTAAAATATAATACATAAAAATAATAAATGACGCATATGGATAAATACTTAATTTTGTGTCATTTATTATTAAAATTCCAATCTTAAACTAATTGCCACCCTTGATATTCAACATCTTTTTTATCAATAACTTCAAAAGGTTCATCTCGAGATTCAGGAGAAGAGCCCGTATTCCAGACGCTAGTTATTGCAGGTTTAGAGCCTTCCCCTGCCCCATACTTTGAGTCAAATTTTTCGCGTTCATGTGCATGATTAAAGTTATAGACTTTATTAAATTGTCCATCAATAACAACACAACCATTTGAGTTATGGATAAAATTCATTGCGTGCGAATAACCTTTATCTTTGACAGGTACAGTAATAATTGCTCTTTCCCCCTTGGGAACTAACTCACTTAGTACCCACGTTAAAGGCTGTTCTCTAGATAAAACTTTTGACTGTATATTTTCTACGTCTGTACTAATTGAACCTTGAGCAGTTTCAGTAGCAACATAGTAGTGATTAAAATCTTCTCGAGCTAAAGCATCTAAATTTCTATCCACCGCTTTACTGCAATACGTGCAATTTCGATTTAAAGCCATCTGTTGATCTTTGACAAATGATAGCAAATTGCTAAACATACCTGTTACTTTGTTAGGGTTCGATGATTGTGAGATAAACTCAAACGCAACACCAAGCCCTTTACTAGCACTAGATTGAAAGTCTGCCGAAAGGTGCAGCCAATCTGCGGTACCACTTGTATAGTCCGGGTGCTTAGTAAAGTTTTGGGGACGAGTAATATCAGATGGAATATCGTTTACAGAAAGTGAATCGAAGGAATCTACTCTTTCTATCATGGCTACCTCCAAGGTATGTTTTAATAAAGCCTTAGAGGATTTATAAAGTAATAACTTACGGATTAACATCCGGTCAACACCTGATAGTTTTAGCTACCATTCTTATGAAATTTTCATTTCCAGCTATAAATTTATCCACTGTATAACTATTTATTATCATTTACTCTAAATGCTTGCATCGCCTTTAGATGCTGAGAGATTTTCTTAAACTTATGAGATTGGTCTTCATCCCAAATAATATCGTAGTAATTTTCTAACTCCGCCGAGGTTTTGAGATTATCGTGGATTTCATCATTTTTCGACAAAACGACTAAACAATGATTCTTATTCTTGGTACGAAACTCTGGAATACACTTGGTGACAATATCTTCATATTCCTCTGGTCTATCGATACGCCCTTGCATAGTGAGTTCAGGATGAAGGTTAGGGTTCAATATCACTTGTTTAATCCTACATAAAAAACCTATACGTTCAGACCAGTACCCACCTAAACCGACACCACAAATAATAGGGTTAGGATCACCGGATTGCTCAATCGCCTTGTGTACTTCCTTGAGAAGATGCTGCATATCATGCTTGGGATGCAATGTACTGTAGTTAATAAAACGAACATCTTGATCAATAAATTGTAGTTGCAGGACTTTCTCGTGATTGCCTGGGCTGGTGGAGTCGAACCCATGTAAATATATAATCATTTTAATATTCTCCGTTTACCCCACCAATTCAATACAAAAAGTAAGGGTATAGGGAGAGGTAAATCTAAATTGTATTCACAGGTTGATTTACGTAGGTTGAGAGGTCAATAAATTACCAAGGGTCTGCGCTTCAACTAAATATCTATCATGCCCTTTTAACTGATAAGCTAATAAGTACCAAAGCATAGCCATCACATCAGCTCTTGGCTTCCAAGCCATTACACCTTCAATCCATTCATTCACATCTTCAATATCTCGAAGTTGGCAGTAACGATAAACCGACTCGAGCGGCTTTTCTCCAGTCACACAGATGGTGATAGCAAGATCTAGCCTTGGATCAGAGATACAAGCGTATTCCCAGTCAATAACTTTATTACCTTCAGCGTGTTTGACCATATTGTAACCAGCCAAATCGAAATGGCATAGTGAAGTATCTACATTACCTAGGCTTGGAACATTACGCCATTGCTGATACAAATCCCGATAAATATCTAGCTGCAGATTTTCACGCAGTAGCATCCAATAATGATCAACCCTAGCAGTATAGTTAAAAGGAGCAATCGGAACTTTAGTGATATCTAAGCTGTGGATCTTGGCAAGTGTCCTTAATAACGAATCAAAAGGCAACTCATGGGTTAACGGCTCGCCTTCAATCCACTCAACCAACAACCCATGCTCATGAAGGTATACAGGTTTAGGGGCAAGATTAGTATCTTGTATGAGAGATAAAATTTGCTGTTCGTGAAACCGAGAAATAGACAGCGACTTGGTAATATGTGTACTAGGACGCCAAACAAAACAGTCGCCACTTTGAGCTTTCACTTTCCAGCAGCGATTGGTTAGGCCTCCGGTTAATGTCTGGGCATATTCCGGGGCAAGCGAAAAGAAGTGATCTAATGATCTCAGTGAAGTATCAAGCTGACATGCATCATGCCAAGCCATTATTGCCATCGATCACTCCTATAAGGTTAAAGACCTAAGAAACTCTTAGACTCTTGTTTACGGATTTCTGTTTCATCTGCCCACTCAATCAAACCCGTTTTCAAGTCCATTAGACGCATCGTCATCTTATAGTATACATCTTTATCACTGCCGCCGGTTTTGGCAATACTGGATAGGTTTCCATACAGCATATACTGTGCACCTACCATCTGACCGAACTGAATAGCAGTACTTTGATTCACCAGCTCATCATTGTTCTGGAAGTTAAGTTGTTCACGAACGGCTTCAACCCGATCCATGTCAACAAAACGGAATTTACCTGAGTTAAGCATCTTAGTGCTAATAGTATCTGTGATTGATTCAGTATCTATATGTTCACTGGTCTTATTTTTAATTCTTTCAACAAAGACAATCGGGCGAGAACTATTTGTAATTGCCGCAACAGAGCCAGACATCATCATGCTATCAACCATTTCTCCAGCAATCTTTTGTAAATCGGTTGAACCGAAATCAATTGTTGTGGTTTCAACGGCTTGTGCATCGCCATAGCTAACTTTATTTGAACAGCCACCTAATAATACTGCCAAGCCAAGTAACGCGATAACGCTTTTTTTCATTCTTGGTTCCTCAATTTTTCTATAATCTTGTGTTAGTCGTTGTAGGGAAAAATACCGAGATTTTAACCCTTAGTTGTCACTTTCACGAATCTGAATACGAAACTGTGTTCCATTCGGATTCACTGAAACTTCAGAGATAGAGATGGTTTCCATACCTCGAACGACAGTTTGTCGCCAAGGCCCAAGCTTAGAGTTAACCTCTAGACCACTATCATCATACCAATAGAATCGATACTGTATATGCTGATCACCTTTGTATTGGCTGATTACTCGTACTACGCCCCGGGCACGACCATCAACATCAGCAGTAGAGATATCATCTATATGCAGGCGACCAGCCAATACGTTATCACCAAACAACACAGTTTGCGATGCTCCATCAATACGTAAACCTGCGGTGTTACTCGAGCAACCCACCATGATTAATCCGGCAATTACTACAATAAGCCAATTTTTCATCTAATATTTCCTAACTGTTTATGCCAAATTATGGCACTACCTCCCTGACGAGAGACCCAAACTAAAGCAGTATGACCTGCTTCAACCTCAAACTGATATTTTTGGTGAGCGCCAACCAACACCGTCTGTTGCCCTGGTTCTACAGTCACGCTACTACTGCGAATTTGGCCTGGAAGGGTTATCCAGCTTCTGGTATCTGGCTGTTCGGTTAGCGTATTCCAGATATTGACCAATGCGTTGCCGAGTTGGTCTTCATTAGTGGCATTCTTACGTAACTCATCTTTAGCCCAAACACGCAGTGCTTGGCGAATAATAATTGCTGGCATTCTCTCAGACAGATCAAACTGAGCCATAGTATTCACATCTGTCATCAGATCACTGTTAAGCTTGATTTGGTTAAACTGAGTCGCAGGGAAAAGTTGATTATTGTGTTGTCCATAATGAGGTAAAGCAATGGTATATAACGCAACATTACCATTACTATCAAAGAGTGGTAATGTTTGCTTCCACCCTTGTAGCGCATCAACAACACCTTGCTCTTCAATCACAATGACTCTAGCTTTATCGTCATCAAGGAAATTGCTCTTGCCATATCGCTTCTCTAACTGCACCAAGTCTTCATTCATACCTAGACGTTTAGCGACACGTTTCGTGCCATCAATCACCGCGGTGTTCTCTGGCATAACAGCTAAAGCACGCCGATAATCAACATAGGCATCATTTAGCGATTTATCCGCTTCATAAAGCAGCGCTGAGAGATAGAGTAGATAACCATTTTGTACAGCTTGAAGCGTCTTACCAGCATCAGGGTAGTTAGATAACACACTACCAATATTTGGAGTTAACCCTTTAGATTGCATATCTTGCTGTGCAGATTCGAGCTCTTTTTCTCTGTCTTTTCTTGCTCGCTCTTGCACCTGGTTAGCACGTCGCATTTCTATAATCGCGCCTTCAAGATCATTGTTTTTAAGGTAATTTAAACCAAGGTACAAATGTAGAAAACCAAGTTCATAATCGGCGGGTTTATAGATATCTAGATTATCATTGACAGCCAAAGAACCAATGCTTGTCGCAGTATCTGAAATAGATATTGTTGCCTTATCTTGCTGAACTCGTACTGCTTGATCACTGGCTTCAAAGGCAGATTTACTTTCACCATACTGCTGATTAAGTAGATAAACACGACCCTTTTCCATATTATCAAGAATATCGCCAGCCACCTGTTCAGGTAAGGCTTGTTCTGCTTCTTGATACTGCCCTTCTTTTACCGCCTGATATAAATCACTATTTTGTGCACTGTAATGGCTAAATAAATTGCCTGCTGAAAAATTAGCGCAGGCTGAAAGAATCGTTGAGCTAAATACCACCAATGCGAGTCGAACGTGTTTTTGCACTTCGTGCTCCGAATGAGTTATTAGAATTTTATGATCGACGCGTTTGACAGTAGTAATCATAAAAAGTTTGCATGACCACCACTATTTTTATATTAACCTCAGAGTTAGCTGGCGAGCATTGAACCTAGAGGACGGCCGCCAACCAAGTGCATATGAATATGGTAGACTTCCTGTTTCCCATGAGAGTTACAGTTTACTATCAAACGATAACCATCTTCAGCAATACCTTCTTGCTTGGCTATCTTACGTGCAACGGTGAACATTCTGCCCATGGCAAGCTCGTCCTGATCCTCAATGTCATTGACTGTTGGAATCAATTTATTTGGAATAATCAATATATGGCTTGGTGCACGCGGGTTGATATCACGAAAAGCCGTAACGAGATCATCTTGGTAAACCACATCGGCGGGAATCTCTTGACGAATTATTTTACTGAATATGGTTTCTTCAGCCATGAAGCACTCCATCACTTATTATTAGCATTGATTACTGCCAAGGAGTATGCGCTAAGCGCAATAAAATCACAATAAAAACAGTGTTCACTTTCCACATACTCATGAGCAACCCATAAAGAGCAAATTATGCAACAAATCATCTATAAAGTCTGTCTCATATTTGGCCAAGCGATACTTTTAAGTTCATTTTCTCTGCGACTTGTGGCTCTATTCATATCTGATACCGATGAACAGCTTGCATATACTTAAAATTCTTGATTTGTCAGGGCTAGGCAAATTATCTATACATATCGGTCAATTTCGTCCTGCGCTCTTGTTTTTTTAGCACGCTGTCTTTATATGGGTAGTTAGGCTTGCTTAAATCTATCTCACCATTTTGCAAGCCAATCATGAGGAAACTATATGGCAGTCCATGTTGGCATAATTGATCAAGACCCCATTCGTTTGGTAACTCCTTTATTGGATAACCGCACTATCAGTAATCATATCGTTTTCATTGGCGTTAAGAACCAGATACCCATGTATCAAAGGTTGCAAAGTGTTCTGGCCAAAAGAAACATTACAGCCGAATTTTTTGAAATCCCGAACGTTGCTAATACATCAAGAATTAAATGTGCGGTCGGAATCTTAGCGGATGATCTCAGGGTGCGTGGCGAAGAAGTCAAATTAAACGCCAGCTGTGGCCTTCGTCACCAACTACTATCTGTGTACGAGATTTTCCGTACATACCATTGGCCAATTTTTGTGGTGGAGCCCAACACAGATAGACTATGTTGGCTATACCCTGATGGTAAAGAAGACACTCAACTTGAAGATCGAATCACCATTGATGATTACCTAACCGTATTTGGTGCTCGAGGTGAATTTAACCACCAAGAATTACCTGCGCCGCTAGACCAAAAACTCTATGAACTAGGTGAACGATGGGCAAGTAATGCTCTTGAGTTAGGGCCTGGACTTGCAACACTCAACTATCTGGCAACAACGTGCCGAAAAGAGCAAAAGCTTAATGTTGAACTGTCAGAAAAACAACAAGGCTATCGAGAACTCAATATGCTTCTAAGCGACCTAGTTGCGGCGGACATTGCAAACTATGAAGATGGAATACTAACTTTCGCCAATGAAGACGCTCGCCGATTCTCAAATGGTGAGTGGTTAGAAACTCTTGTACATAGTACAGTGCGTGATATACAGAAAGACATACCAACGATACAAGACCACTCACTCAATGTTCAGGTGTACCGCCAACTTGGAGATCGTGAAGTTCGCAATGAATTAGATATTGCCTCGGTAGCAAATAACAAACTACATATCATTGAATGTAAAACCAAAGGCATGCGTGACGATGGTGATGACACATTATACAAACTAGAATCCTTGCGTGACTTGCTCGGCGGATTACAAGCCCGGGCTATGTTGGTCAGTTTTAGGCCTCTACGTTATAACGATATCACTCGAGCAGAAGATTTAGGACTAGCCTTAATTGGCCCTGAAGAACTTAAAGATTTAAAAACACATCTGACGAATTGGTATAAAGAGGCTGGTGGATATGATGATTCTGATATAGGTTAAACAGCTAGCTTTATAATAAAAACAGGCCTACTAGCAGGCCTGTTTTTATTATGAGTCAAGACATGTATTAGCTATCATCTTCTGTAAAATTAGTTGGCAGCGAGTTCTTCATCTCATTCCAAATCTGAGCACTTTCGATTCCATAATGCCGGATAATAACGATAATACGATCACGATTCCCCGTCTCACAAACTTCCAATAAGTCACGGTAGAACTGTAGCGCTAACTCTCTCGCTATAGGATTTGAAAAATAGTAACTACCAACGCGATCATACAGCTTTTTAAGTCCATTAAATATCAAACCATAGATCTGGTTCCCTGAATGAAAAGCTAAACGCTGGAAAAGCATGTAGTCATAAAAATTGAAAGTCTTAGCCAGTAACGTAGCATGGCGTTTTTCTTCGTCACGTTCTCCATCGTCTTTGACAAACTGCCGAATCTTTTCTGCATATGGTGACGAAGACATAAAGTCTTCCCATGATTCTGAGGCGAGAAGACTTTCACAAGATTCAATCACACCACTGATAGTACGTTCAGAGTTTTCTTTGTTCGCTTTAAAAGCATAACGCATGAATATAGGACTGATATTTGTACGAGCTGCGAGTAAGTCTTCTACAATAGAAGTCGCATTTTCTGCATCCAAAGTCATCAAGGTATCAAGAATATGTAGCCCTGACGTTTCCATAAATTGATTAACTTTAGTCGGTTTTCCGTGCTGTATCGTTAACCAACCGTCACGAGCTAAGCGCTGTAGTACTTCACGAAGTGTTGTACGAGTCACCCCAATCAGTTCAGAAAGTTCGCGTTCAGCGGGAAGAATAGAACCTGGTGGGAAACGCCCTTTCCAAATACTTTCAATGATGTATTTTTCTGCAAAGCCTGCTGGGCTCTTTGCCTTAATGACCATTTATTTAGCTATCCAATATTCTGATTTATAGGGTCTAATATTACTCATCATACCACTAGTTTTCGTGTATCGGAAACCGGACAATCGCAAACAAAGTGTAAAAATTCATATAGAGCAAAGAATCTAATGTTAATTATGCAATTATAGGTTTGTTCATAGATTGCAAAAGTCATTTAATAGTTAGTTTTACTAAAGGGATAGTACATTATCCTATGTTTTATAGTGCGTTAGTGGCTAAGGTCATCCTTTCATATTTACAACTTAGTAGGCACAATTTGATTAGATTAAGTGATATAAGCTACTGTATTTAAGCGTCTGAGTTTATAGGCACTATGAATTGTTTTTTTTCACAACTCTTACCCCATTTTAACGCAACTGGGATCGCGTTTTTGAACAAAAGTTCACTATGGTTTTTATCATTAGAGTGTTTATTATTGACTAAATTAACTTGAGGAGTAGAGTTGCGCCCCAAGTAAGGAGTGCTTGTTTTTCTCAGGGAGAAGATTTAGCAAAAGTACAAGGTAAACCATCCTTTTTCGCTAAGTCACTGTTGAACAAAGTCTGTTTAAACATTTTTCTGTTGCCATCTATCCATCTTTTACATAGAAGCAACCTAAGCAAATGTTGTCCAGACGCTCAGTTTTAAGCACCCAAAGTGTCTATTCATTACAACGTTTAAGAGTAAAAATATCATGCCGATGTCACTCGGGAATGCTTTCATAAAAAATTTCTTAGGCAAAGCACCAGATTGGTATAAAGTTACCATCATTTTATTCCTGCTAATCAACCCACTTGTTTTTTTCTTTATTGACCCTTTTGTCGCAGGGTGGCTGCTCGTTGCGGAGTTTATCTTTACCCTCGCCATGGCATTAAAATGTTACCCATTGCAACCAGGAGGGTTACTTGCCATAGAAGCGATCGCTATCGGTATGACAAGCCCAGAACAAGTAAAACATGAGCTTGTTGCGAATATTGAAGTGTTACTTTTGCTAGTTTTTATGGTCGCTGGCATCTATTTTATGAAGCAATTACTGCTATTCATATTCACAAAGATCCTACTTGGTATTCGTTCAAAGAGTTTACTATCAGTGGCTTTTTGCTTTGCTTCTGCTTTTCTATCTGCATTCCTAGATGCTCTAACAGTGATTGCTGTGGTTATCAGTGTGGCAGTCGGTTTTTACGCTATTTATCATAAGGTCGCATCGGGGATACGTTCTAGTGCTTCCCATGACCATACCAAAGACGATCACTTATGTGAGCTAACTCGTGATGATTTGGAAAATTACCGGTCTTTTCTGCGCTCACTTTTGATGCATGCTGGTGTAGGTACAGCTCTTGGTGGTGTTATGACTATGGTCGGAGAGCCCCAAAACCTTATTATTGCCGATCAAGCAAGCTGGCAATTTGGCGAATTCATTATTCGTATGTTACCAATTACTGCTCCCGTATTTGTGTTTGGCCTTCTTACCAGCGCTTTAGTAGAGAAACTAAAAATATGTGGCTATGGCAGCCGCTTACCTGATAACGTTCGTAAGATTTTGGTTGATTTTGACAATCAAGAGCGGAAGAATCGCACCAAACAAGATGTCGCTAAACTGTGGATTCAGGGTGTTATTGCAATCTGGTTAATCCTAGGTTTAGCCTTCCATCTTGCTGCAGTAGGCTTGATAGGTTTATCTGTCATTATTCTTGCTACAGCTTTCACAGGTGTTATTGAGGAACACTCTCTTGGCAAAGCATTTGAAGAGGCGCTTCCCTTTACTGCCCTTCTTGCCGTTTTCTTTTCAATCGTAGCCGTTATTATTGATCAGCAACTTTTCAAACCAGTGATAGATACTGTGCTTCATGTAGAAGATAAAAACACTCAGTTGGCATTATTCTATATCGCCAATGGGCTGTTATCTATGGTGTCAGACAATGTTTTTGTCGGTACAGTATATATCAATGAAGTCAAGACAGCTTTACTGGAGGGCATCATTACACGTGATCAGTTTGATTTACTCGCTGTTGCTATTAATACGGGGACAAATTTACCTTCCGTTGCTACACCAAACGGACAAGCCGCATTTCTGTTTTTGCTAACATCGGCACTGGCACCATTAATTCGCCTATCATATAGTCGCATGGTAATCATGGCGTTACCCTACACCATAGTGCTAACACTAGTAGGCCTTGCTGGTATCATCTTTTTAGTCGAACCAATGACAGCTTGGTTCTATGATTTAGGCTGGATTGTCCAACATACTGGTGTACCAGTCCGAGCAATATCGGATGGCCACTAATTTTTACGGTTCAGCAACATACTACTACTCAAAGATAAATGACCTTTGATCACTACAAATAAAAGTTTTGGTTGAACGCGAAACTTTTACAACAGGATAAATCTGTGAACATTCTTTGCACTCTAAACATCTTTTCTAAAACTCGGCTTTCTTGGCTGTTATTACTACTTTCGGTCATTTTTTTTGAAGCAAGCGCCCTATTCTTCCAGCATATAATGCAGCTATCACCTTGTGTTATGTGTATTTATGAGCGAGTCGCCATGTTTGCTGTTGGTGGTGCTGCAATCATTGGTTTAATAGCACCTCAACACTCTTTATTCCGATGGCTAGGTCTCACCGCATGGGGAGCTGGTGCTTATAAAGGGCTTATTTTGGCATTAGAGCACGTTGACTACCAATTTAACCCCTCTCCTTTTGCAACTTGCGATCTGTTTGTCACCTTCCCAGCCTGGGCCCCTATCAACCAATGGGCTCCATGGCTATTTGAAGCCTATGGCGACTGCAGTGAAATTGTGTGGCAGTTTTTGGGTTTATCAATGCCACAGTGGTTAGTAGTGATCTTTGCTGGAAATTTGATAGCATTAGCCTTTATTGTGCTTGCTCAGTTTACCAGCGGTAAAAAATAGCGCCTCCACTGATAAATACCAGAACAAAAAAAAGCAAGAGCTGAACTGCTCTTGCTTTTTACTGGGTAAATTCTGTTTAATTTCCTAGTTCACTTCTCGCCCTGGGGCTGGTGCCAGTACTTCACGATTACCATTATGCCCAGGAGCACTCACTATGCCTTGAGCCTCTAATTGTTCAACAATTCTTGCAGCACGATTGTAACCTATTTTAAAACGTCTCTGAACACCAGACACTGAACCTCTACGAGATTGAACAACATGCTCAACAACTTGGTCAAACAGAGGATCCATTTCCTCTTCGCCTTCTGATTTTTCACCTGGTAATAGAGCTTCTGGCCCTTGGTCACCATGGGTAATTTCATCTATGTAGTTAGGTTTACCACGAGCCTTCCAGTTATTAACCACGGCATGTACATCATCATCTGATGCAAATGCACCATGAACACGCACTGTATGACTAGAACCAGGAGGGAGATAGAGCATATCACCCATCCCTAATAAGGACTCGGCTCCGCCTTGATCCAAAATGGTCCTAGAATCAACTTTCGTAGACACAGTAAAGGCAACACGAGTTGGAATATTTGCTTTTATCAAACCAGTAATCACATCAACCGAAGGCCGTTGCGTAGCCAAGATCAAATGAATACCAGCAGCCCGAGCTTTTTGAGCTAGCCGGGCTATGAGTTCTTCAACTTTCTTACCTACCACCATCATCAAATCAGCAAACTCATCAACGATAACAACAATGTATGGTAGCTTTTCAAGTAAAGGTGGGAGCTCGTCCATGCTATCACCTGCTTGCCAAAGGGGATCATGAATTGGATGGCCAGCTTCAGCCGCCAATTTCAATTTATCATTGAACCCTTTAATATTTCTAACCCCAAGCGCCGACATCAATTTGTAGCGACGCTCCATTTCACCTACACACCAACGTAAGGCGTTAGAAGCATCTTTCATATCTGTCACAACTTCAGATAGTAGGTGAGGAATCCCCTCATAGACCGAAAGTTCAAGCATTTTGGGGTCAATCATAATGAAGCGAACATCTTCGGGGGAAGCTTTATAAAGCATGCTAAGAATCATTACATTCACACCAACTGATTTACCAGAACCTGTGGTTCCAGCCACCAATACATGAGGCATTTTTGACAAATCAGCAACAACGGCTTCTCCGGCAATATCTTCCCCAAGTACTACCGTAGTTGGAGACTTAGCATCAATAAACTGGGAACTGGCAACAACATCGGAAAAATAAACGGTCTGGCGACTCATGTTCGGTAATTCAAGCCCAACATAGGGTTTACCTGGAATAACCTCCACCACTCTGACAGCCAGAGCAGAAAGCGAACGTGCTAAATCCATAGATAATCCAGAAATACGGCTTACCTTTACCCCAGGTGCTAAATCAAGTTCAAATCGTGTAATCACAGGCCCTGGGAATATGCCCACCACTTCCGCTTTAATCTTGTAATCTGCAAGTTTGGACTCAACAAGCCTTGCAATATCTTCAAGCGCTTGACGATCAATAAAGTTTTCACGTTTTTCAGGGTGATAAAGAAGCTCAAGAGTCGGCATTGGTTCTAAAGGCTTAGGCAAATTGATTTCTTTCTGAACGAGAAAAGGGTTTTGCTGCGCTACAACCTTTGATTGTGCTTGTGCAACAATAGTTTGAAATGCCATCGAATCTTCATCGCTTGCGTTAACTTGCGGAGCAGTATCTACTATACATGCCTCTTCTTCAGCCACATCAAACGTTGAAATAATCGGCTCTTGGACTTCTAGCTCGGTATTAGAAACTATTTGTTCAAATTTAACGGGCTCAATATGGGGATATTCAGACTTAATGCCGACCTCATGTTCACTATCAATAGAGGTTGTTTGATTCTGTATCCTAGTGGTTTGAGTAACCTCATCGGCATCTTTTGCAGTTGCAAGATCATTGATACTTTCTTGAGCTGCAAAATCATCATCATATTGCGCTGCAGCTTCTAACTCTTCAATAGTGGCGTCAAGCTGCTTAGTACGCTCTTGATCACTATGTTCAGAAAATGCTGGCTCTAAAGACTCAGGTATTGAGGAGTTAGCCACTTCTGGCACTGGCGTAACAGGCTCGTTGTGAGTTTCAGGCATATGGATATTAAATCGACGCGGCGTTAATTCCTTACTTTCCGGTACTATGCTTTCAAGCAACTCAGGATCTTCGTTAATCAGGTTAGACTGCTCAGTCGAATCTACCAACTGAGGTTCAATTAGCTCATCATTTTCTCCGCGAAGTTTGTTGGTAACCGCGGTTAACAAGCTAATCGTATACTCACCAAGTTGGTCAACGATTGTCAGCCAAGATATTCCTGTAAGTAGTGTAAAGCCAGCGCCCCAGAGAAAGAGGAAAACCAAAGTAGTTCCAAGAGTATTTAATGTTGGAAGAGCAAGGCTTGTTAACACATCGCCTATCACACCCCCAGATGAAAAATACCAGATATCATCAAAATTGATATCCGCAAGCCCGCAACTGGTCATAATCAACACAGTTAATCCGAGTAATCGACTACCCCATAAAAGTAAATCAATAGACTCACCTTCTTCACGCTTTCTGAAAACAATCCAAGCCGTAACCGCAGCAATAATAGGTATTGGGTAGGCCAAAGAACCAAAGGTAAAAAACAGAGTATCTGCTAACCATGCTCCCACAATACCACCTGCATTATGGATATCATCTCCCCACGCTGTCTGTGACCAAGATGGGTCTGCTGGATTAAAAGTAAGTAATGCCACCGACAACAAAATAGAAGTCAATACACTAACAATAAAGCTGCACTCTTTGAGGCGCTGAGGAGCATCAAGACGTGACGGCTGTAACTCATCTCCAGTTTTAATTATGGTTTCAACTTTGTTTTTGTTGTCTTTGAACATAACTCACTTATCAAATGCTTGGTACTAACTCTTGGTACGCCACTCATTTGTGGCAAACTATCACTAGCCAGTACAGTAAGAAAAAAAATAGTCCGAGAAGCCACGCCCCTCGGACTATTGATTTAATCATATTAGGACTAAAAACCCAATTGCCTTAAGTCAGAATACCGAAAGGCCTTCGCTAATACATATAGCTTAGCGGGTTTTAATCACTAATTGATTTGTTTGCTTCACCTCTTCCATAACGACATAAGTGCGCGTGTCATTAACTCCAGGAAGTCTTAAAAGCGTATCACCAAGAAGTTTTCGGTATGCACTCATATCCGAAACTCGAGTCTTTAGCAGGTAGTCAAAATCACCTGAAACTAAATGACATTCCTGAATATCGTCAAGCTTCTGCACTGCTACATTAAACTGTTCAAACACATCTGGTGCACCACGATTTAACGTAATTTCAACAAAAACCAATAGTGACGCATCGAGAAACTGCGGATTGAGCAAGGCTGTGTAGCCCGTTATGTACCCTTGACGCTCCAAACGGCGAACACGTTCTAAACATGGCGTTGGCGAAAGGCCAACTCGTTTAGACAGTTCAACGTTTGAAATACGACCATCCTTTTGCAATTCATTTAGAATGTTGCGATCGATGCGGTCAAGATCCTTAGACGGCTTCTTATTGTTGTCTGCCATTTTTTATTCCACCTTATTACTTCCTTGCAAAAAAATATACTACAACTTTTTAATATTCAGTATCAAATTTTATTCAATCGTATCTATACTAGATATTAATTCGATAGAATTACCCTACACATAGTGAATACAACCATTATAGTTAATACAACCAATATAAAATGAGGAGTCAGGATGATCATTGGCGTACCTAAGGAAATCAAAAACCATGAGTACCGAGTTGGAATGATCCCAGCTAGCGTTCGCGAACTAATATCTCAAGGTCACCAGGTTTTTGTCGAAACCAATGCCGGTTCAGGTATCGGTTTTTCCGACGATGATTACATCTCTGTAGGCGCATCCATTCTTCCTACCGCTGCTGACGTTTTTTCGCAAGCAGATATGATCGTAAAAGTTAAAGAACCTCAAGCTGTTGAGCGCGCAATGCTCCGTGAAGGGCAAATATTATTCACCTATTTGCACCTAGCACCAGATTTTCCACAAACCGAAGAGTTAATCAAGAGCAAAGCTGTCTGTATAGCCTATGAGACTGTAACAGATAATATGGGTCGCTTACCACTACTTGCACCAATGTCTGAGGTGGCAGGTCGCATGTCTATCCAAGCTGGCGCACAAACTTTAGAAAAGTCTCACGGGGGCCGTGGTCTTCTTCTTGGTGGCGTTCCTGGCGTTGAGCCTGCAAAAATCGTGGTTGTCGGCGGAGGTGTAGTCGGTGCTAATGCTGCTCGTATGGCTGTAGGTCTTCGTGCTGATGTGACTATTTTAGATCGTAATCTTGATACACTACGTCGCTTAGATGAAGAGTTCCAAGGCCGAGCAAAAGTAGTTTACTCAACTGAAGATGCAATCGAAAAACACGTATTAGATGCAGACCTTGTTATCGGCGCAGTACTTATTCCAGGTGCTGCAGCACCTAAATTAGTAACTAAAGAACACATTGCTAAAATGAAACCTGGAGCGGCTGTGGTTGACGTAGCGATCGACCAAGGCGGCTGTTTTGAAACTTCTCACGCGACAACGCATGCAGATCCAACTTATATTATTGATGACGTAGTCCACTACTGTGTTGCCAATATGCCTGGAGCTGTTGCACGTACTTCAACATTCGCGCTAAACAATGCCACCCTGCCTTATATTGTTAAGCTCGCGAACAAGGGCTATCGTGAGGCTCTTCTTGAAGATAAGGGGTTCTTAGAAGGACTGAACGTTATTCATGGTAAAGTAACTTGTAAAGAAGTCGCTGAAAGCTTTAAACTTGAGTACATTGAGCCTGCCAGTGCCATTGAGATGTTCAACTAGTCTTAGGCAACACATAACAAAAAAGCGCTCACTTCGGTGCGCGCTTTTTTAATCGGCGAAATGTCCAATTCTGAAGCCTAAAACCATCGCTCTAACGAGCTTTTGTCAAGCTGGCGAAATGCACGGTTGAGGATTTGTGCTAATTCTTTGTATCTTGGCCTGTTTTTCATTGGCTCCAAAGCAAAACCACTTTCAGCGATCTTTTGGTGTATTTCTCTATACCAGCCAGCCAATGCTGGTGGAAGTTGCGTATTCGCACGACTACCAAGCCACCACATTCCCTGAATTGGAAGGCTTATCGCAAACAAGGCGATAATGACAGCCTGAGGCATAGATTGATAGTTATTGAACGCCATCTGCGTCAACACACTTATCGCCGCGATAGCGGGCATGACTTTTACCCCATATTTGGTGGCTTTAATAATGCGCTGTTCAGGGAACATAAAATTGAGTTCCTTGCGTATAGGCCAAGCATCCATATACTTTTGTCCATCCCGGAGGTTATGCACTAAACTGACTTTGTTACTCATAGGGCTCTCTCACTACACTAACCTACCCACAATAGCCAAAAAAAATTTTAATAATTAAAATTAATCCGCAATAAATTGACAAAAATTAATATTATTTCAAATTTTTTTGTTATTATTGGCCATTATCGTTATCCTTTACAGGCCTACTCTCTCATTGTTGCTGTTATTTACCATTTAAGCAACTATCGAGACCCTTCTGCAGTGGATGCGCGAGCAGTGAACGATTTCACTACTGTCATTAAATATGGAAATTGACTTTTTACTCAAGATTAGTACGCAGCTTATCGAGCGTCGTCTATTCTTTTGATTGATTTTTATTCTAACTGATTATTACAGGTAGCCACTCATGTCTAAGCTGGTTTTAGTTTTAAACTGCGGTAGTTCTTCCCTTAAGTTTGCTATTGTCGATGCCAAAAACGGTAACGAGCACTTAACAGGTCTCGCTGAATGTCTTCATCTTCCAGAAGCTCGTATAAAATGGAAACTTGATGGTAAGCATGAAGCTCAACTAGGTGAAGGCGCAGCGCACGATGAAGCTCTTTCATTCATCGTTGAAACTATCCTTACTTCCAAGCCAGAACTTGCCCAGCAGCTCAAAGCTATTGGTCATCGAGTTGTACATGGTGGAGAAAAATTCACCCAATCTGCACTGATTAACAATGATGTTTTACAGGGAATTGAAGACTGTGCAACACTTGCACCACTTCATAATCCAGCAGCTATAATAGGTATTAAAGCTGCTCAAAAAGCTTTCCCTAATCTACCAATGGCTGCTGTTTTTGATACCGCTTACCATCAATCAATGCCTGAAGAGGCTTATTTATATGCTCTTCCATATGACTTATACAAAACACACGGTATTCGCCGTTACGGCATGCATGGTACCTCTCATCTTTTCATTGCTCGTGAAGCCGCGAGTCGTTTAGACAAACCAGAAACTGAACTAAACATAATTAACTGTCACCTTGGCAATGGTGCTTCAGTGTGTGCAATAAAGAATGGAAAATCAGTCGATACTTCTATGGGCCTAACTCCTCTTGAAGGCTTAGTCATGGGAACACGTTGTGGTGATATCGATCCAGCAATCATTTTCCATCTACATGATACACTTGGTTACTCAGTAGATAAAATCAACACCATGTTAACCAAAGAGTCTGGGCTAGCTGGACTGACCGAAGTAACATCAGATTGTCGTTTTGTTGAAGACAACTATGGCACCAAAGAAGAAGCGACACGTGCTATGGATGTATTTTGTCACCGCTTAGCAAAATATGTAGCAGGTTATACGGCTACACTTGAAGGCCGATTAGATGCAATCATATTCACAGGTGGCATTGGCGAGAACTCTGGCCCGATCCGTGAAATGGTTTTGAACCGACTAGGCGTATTTGGTATCGAAGTAGACTCACAAGCTAACCTTAAAGCTCGTTTCGGTGGCGAAGGAACTATCACTACTAACAGCAGTAGAATCCCAGCGATGGTTATTTCCACCAACGAGGAGCTAGTAATCGCTGAAGATACAGCACGCTTAGCGAGTCTTTAAATAACTTCATCGGCTGACTTTTAAGTCAGCCGATGTTCTTTTTAGGGGCTTAACTCCTATTCAATCAAGAGGAATAAGAGTTAAGCTTTGATATAAATAGCAAAAGGTATTCTACGAATGTCTCGTACTATTATGCTTATCCCTGCTAGCGCAGGAGTCGGCCTTACCAGCGTCAGCATGGGTGTTCTACGTGCTATGGAACGTAAGGGCGTTAAAGTTTCTTTTTATAAACCCATTTGTCAACCTCGTTCAGGTGGCGACCAACCCGATCTGACTTCCACCATAGTTGCTCACAATAGCGACATGAAAATTGGACAGTCATTGGCCATGTCAGTTACAGAGCATATGATTGGCAACGACAACATGGATGAGCTACTCGAAACTATTGTCGAGCGCTACAATCAAATCAATAAAGATGCAGATGTTACTTTAATTGAAGGGTTAGTCCCAACACGAAAACATCCATTTGCTAACCAAGTCAATGCAGAGATTGCTGCTACACTTGGTGCAGAAATTGTTCTCGTTGCAACGCCAGGTACAGATAACCCTGCACAGCTAAAAGAACGCATTGAAGTTGCGTGCTCAAACTTTGGTGGTACTAAGAACAAGAACATCTCAGGCGTTATTATTAATAAGCTTAATGCTCCTGTGGATGATGCTGGACGCACACGTCCAGACCTTTCTGAAATTTTCGATGATGCAGACAGCGCGCAGCAAAATGAAATGAAGGTGATGGAAATTTTTAACACTTCACCTATTCGTGTACTTGGCTGTGTTCCATGGAGTATTGACCTGATTGCTACCCGTGCAATTGATATGGCAAAACACATGAAAGCTGACATCATCAACCAGGGTGATATCAACACCCGTCGAATCAAAAGCATCACCTTCTGCGCTCGCTCTTTGCCTAATATGATTGAGCACTTTAAACCTGGCTCTTTATTGGTTACCTCTGCAGATCGCCCAGACGTTATTGTTGCGGCTGCACTTGCCGCAATGAATGGGGTCGATATTGGTGCGGTATTACTAACTGGCGGCTATGATATCCCTGACTCAATTACTGGTCTTTGCAAACCTGCGTTTGACTCGGGTCTACCAATTTTTAAAGCACAGGGTAATACTTGGCAAACCTCGCTAAACCTGCAGAGCTTTAGTATCGAAGTTCCAGCCGACGATAAAGAGCGTATCGAGTTTATCAATGAGCACGTTGCTGGTCATATTGATGGTAACTGGATCGAATCTATGACAGAAGGGACGAAAAAGTCCCGCCGATTGAGCCCTCCAGCTTTCCGTTATCAATTAACTGAGTTTGCTCGTAAAGCCGCTAAACGTATTGTGCTTCCTGAAGGCGATGAACCACGAACAGTTAAAGCAGCCGCTATTTGTGCTGAGCGTGGAATTGCAGAATGTGTACTTCTGGGTAATCCAAAAGAAATCAAACGGGTTGCAGAACAGCAAGGTGTTGAGCTCAGTACTGGTGTGCAGATTATAGATGCAGAAGCCATCCGAGAAAACTATGTCGCCCGTTTGGTTGAGTTGCGAGGCACAAAAGGCATGACAGAAGTAGTAGCCCGAGAAAAGCTACAAGATTCTGTATTTTTAGGCACTATGATGCTTGAAAATGAAGAAGTTGATGGATTAGTCTCTGGTGCAGTTCACACGACAGCCAATACTATCGTTCCACCATTCCAAATCATCAAAACTGCACCAAACGCATCCATTGTATCGTCAGTGTTCTTTATGCTTCTACCAGATCAGGTGCTAGTGTATGGTGACTGTGCAATTAATCCAGATCCGACCGCGGAACAACTAGCAGAAATCGCTATTCAATCAGCTGACTCTGCCACTGCTTTTGGAATAGAGCCACGTGTAGCTATGATTTCATACTCTACTGGTGAATCAGGTAAAGGAGCGGATGTAGATAAAGTGCGTGAAGCTACCAAGTTAGCAAAAAAGAAACGCCCAGATCTGATCATCGACGGTCCTTTGCAATATGACGCTGCAATTATGGAAAACGTAGCAGCATCTAAAGCACCTAATTCACCTGTTGCAGGCAAAGCGACGGTATTTGTATTCCCAGACCTAAATACCGGCAACACAACTTACAAAGCCGTTCAACGTAGCGCAGACCTTGTTTCTATTGGGCCAATGCTACAAGGCATGCGTAAGCCAGTTAACGACCTGTCACGCGGTGCACTCGTCGATGACATTGTCTACACTATAGCGCTGACTGCAATACAAGCAGATCAAGAGCACAACTAAGCTGGTTATTTCTATGAAAAAGCAGTTGCTATCGCAACTGCTTTTTTTTTATTGCTACACTTTACCCAAAACAACTGTTTGGGGTTTAAAATGCGATCTAACTTACTCAGTTCACAAGCTTCTCTTGAACAGAATGTCCTTAAGATCACCAGCTTCTTCTTAGCAGCGATAGGAACTGGATTTACCATTACCAACTTCTTTTTGTGGGATTTGCCAAAATTTGGCCTTATAGATTCCATCTATTCACTGGCTTGCATCTATATTTTTTTATCCATTCAGTATGGCCGACATAGGCCTTGGCACTCCGTTCTTTTAATAGCAGGTCTCACTGCTATTCTCACATACAGTCTCGCCTTTGCAGGTGGCTACTCTGTTCTCGTGTTCTGGGCCTTATGCTTTCCAGCGCTTTACCATATATTCTTTAACCGCTTTGCCGCTTCTCTGGCAACCTTGGTTTTCTATATTACTGCCGTCTTCATTCTCGCTTCATACCCTCCCCTTGTTAACTCGACTGCCTATACTCTGTTTAACTTTACCATTCCCTACTTTCTCATTTGGGCAATCTCTTTTGTACATGAAGATGTTCAAACAAAGATAAGAACCGAACTAAGTAATGCTGCGTTATTAGATCCATTAACCGGTGCCAAAAATCGATTAGCGTTAGAAAATGATACCGCCAATAACCATGAATTTATTCGAGATCATTTTTTAATTCACTTCGATCTAGATCACTTTAAACAGGTCAACGACACTCATGGACACGCAGCTGGAGATGAAGTTCTTAAAGCTGTCTCTCACAGTATTACTCATTTTCTAGGCAAAGAATCTCTCTACAGAGTCGGTGGTGAAGAATTTTGTGTAATTTTCTCATCAGACAACATAGAGCAAGCGCTCGAAATGGCTAATGAAGTCAGATCTGGGTTGAGTAAAACGGCTATCCCAATTTCAGAAAATAGCTTATACGTAACTCTTAGCGGCGGTTTGAGCAAACTGATTGTCAAAGATGGCAGGGTTGCTATCGATGACACAATGAAAGAAACTGACATCGCTTTGTATCAAGCGAAAAATCAAGGTCGTAATCAAATCGTTGCCGTTTCTGATTAAATACCTTCCCTGCCGTGAGCAGAATCTAAACTAAGATCTGGCCCCTTGGGTACAGTTTGCACTGGATTAATGCCAGTATGACTATAATAGTAGTGACGCTTGATATGATAGAAGTCGACCGTATCAGCAATACCTTTTATTTGATAAAGTTCTTTCATATATCCATGAAGATTGGCGTAATCAGCGATTCTTTTTTTATTGCATTTAAAGTGACCTACATAGACAGCATCAAATCGGATCAAGGTAGTGAAAAGCCGCCAATCAGCTTCCGTCAAAACATCACCAATAAGATAACGCTTGGTCGCTAAGTGGCTATCAAGGCGGTCAAGTGCATTGAATAGGTTATCAAAAGCTTCTTCATAGGCCTCCTGAGTTGTGGCAAAACCACAACGGTAAACCCCATTATTAATACTGGAATATATATAAGTATTCCACTCCTCGATAGCTAACTGATGCTCTTTAGGATAGTAATCATCACGATTGTGCGTAATGTTGTTAAACTCAGTATTGAATATCCGAATGATGTCGGCTGACTCATTACTCACAATCGTTTGATGAGTTTTGTCCCACAATACAGGAACTGTAACTCTCCCTGTATAGTTATTTTGAGCCTGGGTATACATTTGATGTAATCGGGTGTGACCAAACAAAGGCTCAGGTATCGCCATTGTCCAACCTTGATCCATCATGTCAGGACTGACCACAGTAACCTCGATGTGTTTTTCGAGTTGTTTAAGTTTACGAAAGATCAAAGTTCGGTGTGCCCATGGGCAAGCAAGTGACACATATAAGTGATAACGTCCTGATTCTGGAATAAAGCTAGATTCAGGATGATTTTTGATCCAGTGGCGAAACCCCGCATCTTCTCGGACAAACTTCCCATTGCTTGACTTGGTATCATACCAAATGTCTTGCCATATACCTTCAACCAACTTACCCATAATTTCACCTTAAAAACGATAGTTGTTTCGAGTATAAAAAAAGCCAACTTAATCTGAAGAGGAAGAAGTTGGCTTTGTTGTTCGAATTATTTGAAGTTTCGCTTTGCTCTATGGCGCTAAGAGGCGTTACATACTGACATGTAAACAGGAAACCGCATGAACATCATTACCTTGGATAGTCGGTTTGGTACTCGCACATGCCTCATTGGCTTGCGGGCACCGAGTACGGAAAACACAACCTGAAGGAGGGTTCATTGGAGAAGGTAAATCACCTTCCAACATGACAATTTTTTTACTGCGTTCAAGCTTGGGGTCTGGGATTGGGACAGCAGACATCAATGCACGTGTATAGGGATGTTTAGGGTCGGAAAACAACGCTTTGGACTCCGCCAACTCAACCGCATTCCCTAAATACATGACCAACACACGATCAGAGATATGTTTCACCACCGACAAATCGTGTGCAATGAACACCAAAGAAAGTTTGAGTTCTTTTTGCAGTTCTTTTAAAAGATTAACAACCTGAGCCTGAATCGATACATCCAGAGCCGATACTGGTTCGTCACAGATGATCATTTTAGGTTTTAGGATCAGTGCTCTCGCAATCCCAATACGCTGGCATTGTCCCCCTGAGAATTCATGAGGGTAACGATTGATGACATTTGGGAGCAACCCTACTTTCGCCATCATGGCTTTGACGCGGTCCTTAATTTCTTCTGCATCCAGTTGTGGGTAAAATGTCTCCAATGGTTCAGCAATAATATCCCCCACTGTCATGCGCGGATTAAGCGACGCGAGCGGGTCTTGAAAGATCATCTGAATATCTTTACGTGTTTCTCGGCGCTGAACCTCTTGCATTTTGGTCAGGTCTTGTCCAAGCCACATAACATCGCCATCGCTCGCTTCTACCAGCCCAATAATAGCGCGTGCAAACGTCGATTTACCACAACCTGACTCGCCAACGACGCCCAGTGTTTCACCTTCATAAAGGCGAACATTGACGCCATCAACCGCTTTCAAATTAGACGGCTTACTCCAAGGCCAAACGGATTTTGACGCAATGCTAAAATGAACTTTAAGATCTTTTACATCCAATAATATCGGTTTATTTTCGCTCATTCTGCCCAAGCCTCCCATTTGGAAAAACACGCACGCTGACGGCCATCACCAAATGGCGTCAAAATAGGTGCATCTTGCTTACAACGATCCATTACTCGGTGACAACGCTCTTGATAAGGGCAGCCTTGAGGTAGACGAAGTAAGTTCGGCGGGTTACCTGGAATAGTCGGTAATATTTCACCTTCTGCATCTAATCGAGGGATTGCTTTTAACAGCCCCTCCGCGTAGGGGTGACTTGGGTTGTAGAATATTTCATCAACCGTACCATATTCCATCGTCCGACCCGCATACATAACCAAAACCTTGTCACACGAACCCGCAACGACGCCTAGGTCGTGAGTAATCATGATGATGGCAGTATTGAATTCATCTTTCAGCTCATTGAGCAGATCCATTATCTGTGCTTGAACTGTTACATCCAAAGCAGTTGTTGGCTCATCTGCGATCAACAGTTTAGGCCGACATAACAGAGCTATGGCGATCATCACTCGTTGCCGCATGCCCCCTGAAAATTCATGCGGGTACATCGTAATACGTTTGCGAGCTTCTGGAATTTTGACCGCTTCTAGCATGCGAACAGACTCTTCAAATGCCTCCGCTTTGCCCATTCCTTTATGCAGCATTAATACTTCCATCAACTGGTCACTTACCTTCATATAAGGGTTAAGTGACGTCATTGGATCTTGAAATATCATTGCGATCTGCTCAGCGCGCACTTTATTTAACGCATTTTCTGGCAAGTTAAGAATTTCGTTACCTTCAAACTTAGCACTACCTGTGATAATTCCGTTTTTTGCCAATAACCCCATAATAGCGAACACGGTTTGGGATTTTCCTGATCCGGATTCACCCACAATACCCAGAGTTTCCCCTTGATTGAGGGAAAAATTTAAATCATTAACTGCGGTGACGATACCATCTTGCGTGGTGAATTCGACGCGCAGATCTTTGACATCTAACAAGCTCATCATTGCTTCCTTAATCTTTTATAGATCTTATAATTTGGTGCTTTTCATTATCTGTCTTTAGGATCGAGCGCATCGCGCAGACCATCACCCACATAGTTAAAACAGAACAAAGTCACGACCATAAATGCCGCAGGAAATGACAGCTGCCAGATTGCGATTTCCATTGTTTGCGACCCTTCCTGCAAAAGGGCGCCCCAACTTGTCATCGGTTCCTGAACGCCAAGACCAAGGAATGAAAGGAAAGATTCAGTTAAAATCATGCTAGGGATCAGCAACGTTGAGTAAACCGCTACAATACCCAGTACATTGGGTACGATATGGCGTGTGATAATCCTCCATTTACTCACCCCACACACGTGAGCTGCCTCAATAAACTCTTTACTGCGCAGGCTCAGAGTCTGACCACGTACAATGCGCGCCATATCTAGCCAAGCAATCGCACCAATCGCCACGAAGATAAGAATGATATTGCGACCAAAGAAAGTGACCAAGACAATTACCAAAAACATAAATGGCACGGCATAAAGAATTTCAAGTATGCGCATCATTACTCTATCGGTTCGACCACCAATAAATCCAGAAGCGGCGCCATACAAAGTACCGATCAGCACGGCGACAAATGCCCCCATCACACCAACCATGAGTGAAATTCGACCACCAACTAAGGTTCTTACATAAAGGTCTCTTCCCAAACTATCAGTACCAAACCAATGCTCGGCACTAGGTCCCACATGCATGGCATACCAATCAGTGTCATCATAGGTGTAAGGGGCAATCATTGGTAAGAAAATCACCGCTAACATCATAATGAATAAGATGAGCAAACTGATCATCGCTGCTCTATTACGCATAAATCGAATGCGAGCGTCTTGCCATAGACTACGACCTTGAATTTCTAATTCTTCAGAGAATTTTTCTATCGCTTCTAGGTTTTCTTTTTTGGTTAACATACATCCAACTTCCTTGTTAGTAGCGAATTTTCGGGTCGATCATCGCCAGCAAAACATCTACCACCGCATTAAATAAAATAAACAGGAAACCAATCAAAATAGTGATCCCCATTACCAGCGAGTAGTCTCGGTTGAAAGCAGCATTGACAAATAGCTTACCTATACCCGGTAAACCAAATATGGTCTCGATGACGACTGACCCTGTAATGATGCCGACAAAAGCAGGCCCCATGTAGGATACAACAGGGAGAAGTGCTGGTTTGAGTGCATGTTTGATGACAATGTAGCGGTAACTTAACCCTTTTGCTCGTGCAGTACGAATAAAGTTACTGTTGAGGGTTTCAATCATCGAACCACGCGTAATACGAGCGAAGGTTGCAATGTAAAGAAATGACATACCAAGAACAGGAAGCACCATGTATTGCACTGCGCCGCCATTCCAACCTCCAGCAGGAAACCACCCTAGCCAAATAGAAAAGATATAAATAAGAACGGGAGAAAAGACAAAAGAAGGTAGCACAATACCAATCATAGAGGTCGACATGATAGTATAGTCAAGCCAAGTATTCTGCTTAAGCGCCGCTATTGTGCCAATGAATACTCCTACTATTACAGTAAAGATAAACGCGAAGGTCCCAACCTTAGCTGACACTGGTAGAGCATCTGACACAAGCTCATTCACGCTATAATCTTTGTATTTAAAAGATGGTCCAAAGTCACCTTGTAGGATATTACCTAAATAGGTGGTGTACTGTTCAAATACAGGCTTATCTAAACCATATTTCTCGTTAATATTTTGCATCACTTCTGGAGGAAGCGTTTTTTCAGAAGAGAAAGGGTTGCCAGGTGCAAAACGCATTAAAAAGAATGAAACGGTAATCAACACCAATAAGGTCGGAATTGCTTCAAGAATTCGAGAGAAAATTAACTTTAACATAATACAACTCACATCTAAAAACAGTGTGCCAATAACACAAACTATCAGCACACTGGGTTTTGGTAATCAGCTATTATTTTTTAATAATGTACAAGTCTTTTGAGTAGACATTATCCTGAGGGTTTTTCTCGGGATATCCTCCAATCTGAGCACTGACTAGACGTGATTTCACATATTCATAAATAGGTGCAATAGGCATATCTTGAGCCAATTGCGCTTCAGCGATAGCATAGAAATTATTCCGCTCTTGCTCTGTTTTTGCCAAATTTGCTGCATCATTCATGGCCTTATCATACACAGCACTTGAATATTTCTGATCGTTCGAGCCATTGTCTGTCATGGCTACTGTTAAGAAAGTTGACGCTTCGTTATAGTCGGCGCACCAACCCGCGCGGCGAACATCAAAATCTCCCTGTTTAGAACTTTCTAAATACGTTTTCCACTCTTGGTTTTCCAGTTTGACACTCACAAAACTTCCAAGCGACTTTTTCCACATCGACTGCACAGCAACTGCGATTTTCTTATGATTATCATCCGTATTGTAGAGCAAAGTAAAATCAAGCGGATGACCACTATTAAAACCAGCTGCGGTTAACAATTCTTTTGCTTTAGCTACACGCTCTTTTTGCGTCATTTTTGCGTATTCTGGTGCGTCAGGAGAGAACCCAGTAATTCCACTGTGAGTTAAGCCATAGGCCGGTAATTGACCTTGGCCTAAGATAGCTTTAGTCACAATATCCCTGTCGATGGAATAAGATAATGCTTTGCGTACACGTGCGTCGTCAAATGGTGGGCGTTTATTATTAAAGCCGTAGTAATAGGTACAAAGGTAAGGAGAAACCGCGACATTTTGCGGATATTCTTTAACAAGTCGACGAAACTGCTCATTTGGCAATTCGTCTGTCATATGTATTTCACCAGAGAGAAAGCGATTCATCTCTGCATTCTGGCTTTCAATAGGGAGATAGGTTACTTGCTCGATAACAGTACCACTATTATCCCAGTAGTTTTTATTGCGTTCTAAGACTATCTTTTCATTTACAACCCAGTCTTTAAGGGCGTAGGCGCCATTGGAAACATAATGCTCAGGCTTGGTCCAGCTATCACCGTATTTTTCAATCGTCGCTTTATGTACAGGGTACATAGTAGTATGCGCAAGCATTTTCACTAGGTGAGGCAACGGGACTTCAGTTTCTAGGACTAAAGTTTGAGCATCTATAGCTTTAACGCCCAGCTCATTTTTGTCTTTTTTACCTGAAATGACATCCTTGGCATTTTTCATTTTGGTATATTCAATATACCAAGCATAAGGTGAAGCGGTTGCAGGATCAGCAGCACGCTTAAAACTATATTCGAAATCATATGCAGTGACAGGATCGCCATTTGACCACTTGGCATCTTTACGAATTTTGAAGGTAAAGGTTTTGTTATCTTCGGTTGTCCAAGATTCAGCAGCGCCAGGAATAGTTTTACCCGTAGCATCTTGAATAACCAAGCCTTCCATCAAATCGCGCAACACATTTGATTCAGGCACACCTTCGGTTTTGTGGGGATCAAGTGACGCAACTTCTGCGCCATTACCGCGCACCAATTCTTGTTTTTTTTCTAATTTAGTACCAGATGGAACATCTGCGGCGAAAGTGTAGCCAGAAGTAGCAGCAACTGCAAAACTTGCCCCAAGAAGAAGAGCCTGAGTGATCTGATTCTTGTACATGTGTAAACTCCGATTTTTTCAATTTGCATCCATGACGTCTTCGTAAGCCTACTCATATTAAATAGTGATTTAGAATTATTTAGTGTAATAATTAAGCATAAAACACCAAAACCTTACGAAGATTGCAGCACACATTATCAATCCTCCACCCGATTTGCCATAAAAATGTAGCAAAAATCCGCTTAATTCTCCGATCCATGCAACATTTTGAAAAAAATATTACTCAGGATATAGATTCCCGCTCATTAAAGATTGTAATTATTTAGATCGATATCACAGCATCAACGTGTATTGTAAAGTGTCTACTAATCATCTTACCGATTCGTTTTTTAATATAATAATTAACAATAAAAAAAATAAGACAACAAATAGAATTCATATAGCTATAAAATTAACACTTTCAGCTAAATGAACAGCGCCAATATGCGCTTATCAAAAGATTGAACATCACTATTACTGATTAAAACACATTTTATGCATCTAAAGTGATACCACTTTTTAGCGCACATTCTTAATCAAGATGTAAAGAAGAAATAGATTTAGCGGCAATCAATCGATTGCTTGATTTTTTGAACATAATTACTTTTTCGAGCAAGCCACTCTTTGGCGGCACTAGGGATATCCAAATTATTTATATCCACCAAAGCAGCAGCCAAAGCGACATCACTATTAGTCAATTGGAACTTCTCTACTGTACTAAATGCACATTGTGAACGATCTTTAAGACCCGTAGATATCGCTATTTTCAACCACCCTCCTTTTGGGTTTCCGCAATCCCAAGGGTATTTATCATTCATCCCCCATTTTGGATCGTCTTCACATGCCTTATGATAAGGCGGAAACTCAACAAAACTTCCTGGGTATGTTGACTCAACCCAATTCGGGGTCCAGTTAAAAATAAGCAGTGGCTTTTTAAGAGAAATGTACTGATGTATTTTCTCATTGATAGCATCACCATCAGGTAGTACTACTACTTTAAAATTAAGATGTAATGCGCGTATCCTAGCGTTATCTGGTTTTTCCCATGGTCCAGTATAGAAAGTACCGAATTGTTCTCCTGGCTCAGAAAAAATTGCATGACATTTTTCTAAAGCACGCCAGTCAGGTAGACCGGGACATAGTGACTCTACGTAATCCGGATACCACCATTCTTCTCTTGTCTTCGCTTTATGGGTCCCACCTTCTTCAATTAGTTCTTTATGAAGCAAAGACTGAAATTGAAGCCCCATGGATCCCTCCCATACCTCAACCTGTATGTCCGCTTTTCCTGTACTTAGGTACATCCACTGTGGTGTGGAGGGAATAGCAATAATTTCTGTCTTGACGTTTTTTGACTCTAAAATATCGGCCAGTACATGAGTCAATACACGCTGGCTAGACCAATCTAGTTCTAATAACTTAACCGTTTCAGAAATCGCGAAAGATGAGAAAAAGAAAATCAGTATCGTCGTACATTGACGCATATATTTGACCATATCGACTCTCCGATTCGTTCCCTATTTATAGAATAGGCCAGACCGCGCTTTTAGTATGTAGACACGCAATTTTATCAATATAGATCAGTGCAATGATTAAGGTAGATGAATGCATTTAAGCTGCTCAAATCGACATAACCAAAAAGCAGCCTACAAACTCTACTTCGAGGGTTTACCTCAAAACTTCCTCATGCAGCTTAGGTTTTTATCTCAATTTGAAGTTAGCTACTAGCCTTTCAAGCTCATAATTTGATTCGCTTAAGGACCCGGTTGATACCACTGTCTGCTGGCCACTAATCACCAATGAGTCAACGATCTCTCTGATAGACAGCATATTTTTAGTAAGCTCTTCCGCGACCGTACTCTGCTGTTCTGTTGCCGCTGCTATCTGGGTACTCACGTCGTCAATCTCTTGCACAGAAACCGTCATCAGCTCCAGAGTTTCTGACACTTCTGAGGTTTTTTCAGCGGTTGACTGGCACTGAGCTTTAGTTACTTTCATAGCACTAACAACTCGCTCTGTGCCATCAAGCAACTGGCTCAACATTTCTGAAACTTCAGAAGTACTGTTCCGTGTCCTTGCAGCTAAGGCTCTAACTTCATCCGCAACAACAGCAAATCCACGCCCTTGTTCTCCAGCTCTAGCTGCCTCAATCGCTGCATTCAAAGCGAGTAAATTTGTCTGCTCCGATATCTCGCCAATAACAGTAAGCACTTCACTAATACGGTTAGCATCCCTTCTCATACTGCCAATTCGCCCAGCCATATCATCAACTTCTGTAACCAGCGTACTAACGGTTGAGACAGCATTATTGACGATCTTTAATGATGACTGCGCTTCAATACTCGCCGCGTCAGTAATTTGATTTGACTGATGTACATTCTCAGCCACAGCACGAGCGCTTTGGCTCATTTGAGTAATCGCGGTTACCACTTGTTCCGTCTCACTGGAATGGGTAAGCAGTTTGGACTCATTGTCCTTTGCTGTATCTTTAAGCTCAACTAAGTTAGTTGATATATTCTTACTTGCTTGAGAAATATTCAGCATCATCTTTTGTAGACTTTGGACAAAATCATTAAAGCCTTGACTAATTTGTCCTAGATCATCCTGGCTTGTCACCTCAAGACGCTGAGTTAGATCACCATTGCCCTGAGAAAGGTCCGATACCGCAGCCTTGAGAATAAGCAAAGGCTTATAAGCAAAATGAACAATGACAAAAATGGCTCCAAAGCTGACTATGAACAGTATTGATCCAATAAGAATTGCTTCTCGCACCTCTCTTTCTACTTCAACCAACGCTGTTGCTTGATCTACAAAAACCATTAAAGTCCAATACATATCACTAGTCAGGTTAACTCTTTGGAAATATCCATCAAACTGAATTCCGAGATAAGGGAAAGATAAATGGCCATTGTGTTGATTAGAAAACAACTGCTCCATTTCGGTATAATCGCTGCTCACTTGTGACGGCGTTTTACCAATATTATTTGCATTATCACTTGCGACAAATACGGCATTTCTATCCGTTAGTGTTGCTGCGCCCCCAGCGAAGCGCATAGTACTGACGGTACTAATAATCTCTCCAAGCTGAATATCACCAAGTAAAACACCAACCACGTTACCACCTTGCTGAATTGGCATGGTCACACTAACAACTTTCTCACCTGTTACTTTATCTTGATAGATATCAGTTAAAGATACAGAAGATGCTATTTTCGCAGCTTGATACCACTCCCTATCTCGAAAGTCGAAGGTTGTGCTGCCCTCTATCGACATATAATTACGACCATCTTCATAGGTGACAATAACATTATCAAAGCCAGTAGTTTGTGCCAGCAGAGTAACCAGTTTCTGATTTTCAGCACTCGTGAGATGAGTACCAAACTGCTTAGCGCCTAACGTAATGGCGTTAGTACGAAACTGCATCATTTGCTCAAGCTCAAGCACATGAAAATTAAGCTTATTCTGAGTCTCACCGACCAAGCCTGCTATCATTTTTTCTTTCATGGAAAGTATGTTTAAGGTGCCAAGAACGATGAGAGAAATCGTTACTAGTAATCCAACCCCAAGATAGATACGAGTTTTAAAACCTATATTCATTGCGCTTCCTCATTACATATACGAGCACATAAACCAATGTAAGGATGCAATCAGGTCTGTTATTTTAATTGTTGTTGAGTCGCCAAATTAGGTGCATTTTGAGACTTTAATCACATTCAAACCATCAATACATCCAGCCAGCACTACCTTATATGCACATGACAAAAATGTGCAACAAATATTATATTTTGATGATTTCTATCTAATGCTATTTGGCCGTGAGAATTAGGATTTGAGGGAGTCTATTTAGCATATAATTTTCGATATGATGGATGGTACTACTTAAAACCATCCATGGATGCCATTAACGAGTTGAGGCTTCCAACGTCACTCCCGTAAAGGAAGAGTAACCGTTTAGCATGACATAAAATGTTCCGGGTAAAACATTAGTGAATGTGCAGGTTTCACTATTACCATACCGATAAGGACGACAATCCCAATTTTGCTTACTCGCCTTTGAACCACTACTAACATACATATCAACATCACCAGTACCGCCCGACATTTTGATGTCGACTGTTTTTTGCGTAGTTAACTCAAAACTATAATGAACTTCACTACCAGTGGCACCAGACAATCCAGTTACTGGTATACCATCTTTCAATACTTTGTCTGTCGGTGGATTTCCGCCACTAACATTACCCATTTCAACCGCATAGGCTAAACCTAATTTTGTAAACTTCGCCGCATGAGCACCGCTTGGATCGGAATTTTCAAGCGTGTCTCTAGAGGTATGGATTTTTCGGTTGGAGTCACTGAACTTAGACTCAAACGGCATTGCGGCTGAGTAGCCTGCATTATGCCAGGATGCATGATCAGAGCAGGCATACCCGCAACGATCATAACCATAAGTTAGGGGCGGTAAATACTCATCAAGCAAATTTGTCAAAAACTGAGTCAAACTGCTATCTGTGTAATCAGATATAAAAACAATATCTTGAGCAGAGCCTTGGTGGTTGGTCATATCTAACTGTAATACAGATACAATATTTTTCCCCTGCGACCGATAAGTATTAGCGATATCCTGTGAACCTCGTAAGCCTACTTCTTCTGCGGCATAAGCCATAAATGCCATCGAGCGCTTGGGAGCAAAGTTGTTTTCCGACAATACACGGATAATCTCAGTAACACTAGCTATGCCAGATGCATCATCATCTGCGCCTGGTGCAATTGAGTTCTCGTTAGTTCTGGGGCCAATAGTTGAATCTAAATGACCTCCCAACACAATCCATTCATCAGGACTTTCCGTTCCCTCAATAGTCAAAATTACTGATTTTTGATTATATCCAGAATGAGAAAACTGCGTAACATATGCATTCGCAAGCCCAGTAGTTAACGTTCTCCATTCATTTGCAATCCAATCTGATGCTTGTGAGCCAGACGTAGTGGTATAGAACCTATTGTTGAAGCTCATCAATGATCGAATAGTCTGTGTAATTTCTGCTGAATTAACTTGTGAAAGCCAAGGCGAAACCAAAGTTTGTTGAGATAGCTTCGGAATAGTAAAGGTATTTAATGTATCAGGCATGGCACTTGCGGCCATCGCACTTTGTATAGAGGGGTGGACCATGTAACCACCACAGCGGTGATGCTCTTCATGCATATCATGGGATAATCCAGCCAATTGAGTTTCATCGACCTGACCTACCCACACGCTACCACTAGTTGCCAAGGATGCTGGTAAAACAGGTATAGCACCAGACTTTGCAATTGTCTCTGAGGCGTCGGATCCTATCGATATCCATACTTTATCCTCTGCGTTAACACTTGTCGCAGTTACAGAAAGTGCTATAGCCAAAAACGCGTTAGTGTATTTCATTATCTCCTCCATGGAGTTTTATAAAACACTCAAAATTTAGGATAATTATTTACATTTTGAGAATTATTCCATTTACACCAGTGTGTTGCTAATAGTTGTCATATTTGTATCATTAGGGGGGTATTAAAAAAGGGTGCCTGAACACCCTTGACTATGTTTTTACTTTTTGCTAGCTGAAAGTGTCACGCCAGAGAAGCTGCTATAAGCACGAAGCATAATGTATAGATCTTCGTTAACATTCACAGCATCACAAGATTCAGTGCTCCCCGAACGATACGGTCTACAATCGTAGACACCTGTGGTTGGCTGCTGCCCAGATCGCACGTATAAGTCAGCATCTCCTGTACCTGAAGCAATAGATACTGTTACATCTGAAGTCCTGCTCGCGGCTGGAAGAACAAACATTCTTTCTTCACCTTTAGCCATCGAAAGATCTAATAATGGAGTATCCAAACTTAGCTCTGTAATATCATTACCTGGAGGCTGCTGCCCTACCGAACCATCAGGTAAGACATTGCCAAAGAAGCTCGAAACCTTCGGCCAAATTTTACTGATTTTAACCCCTTGGTTTTCACAACCACCAAAGTGGTGTAAAGCTATTGCTTTGTTATTGGAGGTTGTTAATACAGGTGACCCAGAAGAACCACCAATTGTGTCACAGAAATACCCAGTGTCTGTATTAGAGCCACGGCCATTGGCAGAAGCTAAGTCAATCTGACACATACCTGAACCATTTTTATCACTTTCAATCGACAACTCTTTAGGGTTACCCGCTCCGTGCTGAGGAATATAGATACCATCACCAAAAACAGGTTCAGAGGCATCTAGGCCAAGATAACCAAATGATGAAATCTTGGAAAAATCATCAACAGTAAAAAGAGTGTAATCCAAGGTGTAATCAGTACTAAGTATCTCATTTCCCATAACTTTGACAGGTATAGCGTTGGAACCATTACAACTTGTACGCTGATAATTAAACCATACCTCGGTATTTTTCAGTTCTGATGCACTTTCAACACAGTGATTATTGGTAAACATATGGTTATTAGGACCAACTCGCCAAGCTGTACATAAACTTCTACCATTGATTAAAAGACGAGCTACAGGGGAGCTCCAAGCGACTTTGTCTGGATGTGTATCCTCCCAGCAAGCTACATCTCGGCGCTCATTAACTCCACAGGTTGAAAGCTTCGCAACCTCTTGCTCAGCTGTATCCCTACCGGCCATATAGTAATCAAGCTCAAATTGTCCATAATGACCTTTGGAATTGGCGACTAATTCAATAACCAGAGAATCCCCTGATATCGACTGAGCAAACCAATCTATCTGGCTTGCGTTATACTCCACCTTCTCTCCTGTTGTAGGGGATTTCACTCTCAGAAGAGCACCTTGAGGTAATGAGAGTTGTTTAAAGTGCAGTTTGATAAAGGAAGCGCCTTTATGCTTAACAGTTTGAGTCAACTTATTACCAGATATCCCTGTTAGCTCAGCATGTGACAAAGTGTATTTAACTTCATCTGCAATTACAGGGATTGCAGTATCAGCCACCACTACTGGTGAACTGATACAAACTAAAGCCAGCCCAACGCTACATAAATGTGTGTTCATTGGTAAGTCCCTTTCTAGGTTTATTTGTGTAGTCCCAAAATCAACCTTATGCACTCAAAACCAATAAGCAATTAATTTCATATTAGCTGTTTGGTAAATAAATTTTTACACCTTAATTTATAAAGATGAATAAAAAGGCACTCTATGAGTGCCTTTATAGATTAAAAAATATTAAAAATCAGAGCTTAAAAGTTGATACTTTTGTTATCAAATCACCCGAAAGAGCTTTAACAGAGCCCACCTCCGCAAAGCTTCTCCGAACACTGATAACTAATTAGTCATCAACTTATTTAATAAATGTGATGAATTTCGTTACTTGATTTTATTGAGTGATAACAAACCAGCATCGAAAGCAATACCTTAAAAATATGTTGAAGCTATTGGCGAACTAAAAGAAATATTTGAAGTGACTCGAAAGTGACTGCGCTTATCTACAAGCATTGCCAAAACCATGGGAACAAGACGACAAATTCACATCATAAAAGTACGCTATTGGAGTCTTTACTCAACTAATATTTCCATAACTGCTAGCTTGAGATCGTTAAACGCACATTTATTGTGCCTTCAGGCCATAAATAATACTTGCAAGGAGATATTATGAAATCCTGTATGACGTTCGACATTGCCATTACAAGTCTTTTTATGCTCAGCTCATTTGGTGTCTATGCACATGGTTGGGTGGAATATCCAAACGCTCGACAAAATATTTGTTACCTCGATGGTGGCTTTTGGGATAATCGCATTCCAAACGCTGCATGTCAGGCAGCATATGATCAATCAGGCGCTTATCAATTTGTCCAACGTAACGAAATAGCGATTAACGTCAGTCAGTATTGGGATATGGACCAAGTCAAAGCAGCGGTAAAAGATGGTAGTTTATGCGGTGCAGGCGACCATGCTAAATCCGGACTAAATATAGCCTCTCCCCACTGGCAAAAGACTCCTATATCACTCGACTCAAATCACCAGCTAGAACTTATATTTCATGCTACAGCACCTCACAACCCATCATATTGGGAGTTCTACCTAAGTAAAAGTGATTATGATGGTACTCAACCGCTAACATGGGCAGATTTAGAATTAGTCGACACGGCTGGGAACCTAACTGTCAACTCAAGTAGCAACTACGAGATAACTATTAGTTTACCCTCTAACCGAAGTGGAGGAGCTATTTTATTTACCCGATGGCAACGTGAAGACCCTGCAGGAGAAGGGTTTTATAACTGCAGCGATATATCTTTCACTACTGATAAAGTTCAGCCAAAAGTAAACTCGTTTACCGCCAATATGCCAATCGAAAACCTATCCGTGCTCAACTATTTTATTCCACAAGGTTTTGGCCCTGTAGAAAGCGGAGATACAATACGCTTACGTATATTTAACCAAGACGGCCTCGAGCAACACGATCTTGCGCTCGTAATTACAGACAACAACATAGGACATAACATATGGCCAACTGAGCTTGCTGCCAAATTCAACAGCACTAGTTCCAATATGTGGTATATAGGTATTTGGCATAACGAGATGAACCACTACATGTTTGATTCCAAAAATCCATACGTAAATCAGATTCATGGCCCATCGCCTAATTTTAACTATCAGTTATCTTTGATAAAAAGCCAATACCTAAATAATTAGCTCAACAGATGATTGGCTGCGCTACTTCAGCGACTGATTTTCTGTCAGCGATGACTTTACCATCTTTAATAGTAATCACTCGCTTAGTCCGCTCAGCCAAAGCATTATCATGAGTAACAATAATCAATGTTCGACCTTGTGCGTGAAGGTCGTTAAATAATGTCTCTATTTCTGCCCCAGATTTTGAATCAAGAGCACCTGTGGGTTCATCAGCCAAAATAATTTGTGGGTCATTAACTAATGCCCTAGCAATCGCTACTCTTTGCTTCTGTCCCCCAGACAATTGATTAGGCTTATGATCCATTCGATCGCCAAGCCCTACCTGCTTAAGTAACTCAGCAGCACGTCGGTTACGCTCTTTCGCTGGAATACCAGAATAGACCAGAGGAAGGGCCACGTTATCGATCGCTGTAGCATAATCTAATAGGTTAAAACTTTGGAATACAAAGCCAATTTTCTGGTTACGAATAGCAGCCAGTTGGTTGCTCGTTAAAGAAGCCACATTTTGCCCATCGAGTTGATAACGTCCTTGTGTGGGTTTATCTAAACAGCCTATCATGTTCATTAATGTCGACTTGCCAGAACCAGACGGTCCTAGTATGGATAAATACTCACCTTGGGTAATATTGAGTTCAACTCCATCTAACGCTCTGACTTCAGTTTCACCACTCGAATAGAATTTACATATATTAGTGAGTTTAACTAATACGTTCTCAGCCATATCTGCATTAATCTCTAGGTTATTCACTCTGCAAAGCCTCCATCGGGGTCACTTTGGCGGCGCGATTAGCTGGTAACCACGCGGAAACAACACCCGTAATAATCAAAGTTACAATCACAATTGCCACCACCAACCAAGATAGCTCTGGTACTGGACTCCCAAGATGTTCGTAAAACATGTTACCTTCGAGATCAATCGCGGCAATAGCCCATACAATCAGATAAGTTACTACCAATCCAAGAGCTCCTCCAATCGACATCGTCATCAATGACTGAACCAAATAGTGCAAGCGAATCGCAGTAGGTGTTGCCCCTACAGCCATGCGGACCCCAATATCTCGCGTCGAACGCTTTACCATCGCATACATAACATTGGCGATTCCTACCCCCGCTACCGCTAGAGTTACAAACCCAATAATGCCCAAAAAGCTCTGTAAACCCACAAGAAACTTTCGCATACTTTTTTGGTCAAGAAACATATCTTCTACTTGAACAACCTGTGCATCTTCAACACTTGCCCCATGCTTGCGAGACAAAACCTGACGTATAGTGTCAGCAAGCTTAGTACGAACAGCCCACTGATAAGGTTCAACGTTAATCCCCAAAATGTCACCGTCAGGATGATAGCGCCTCCATGTAGAAAGAGGGACAAAACTCGAATAATCGATAGGATCGCCTTGTTCTATATTGGCACTATTTTTTTTCAAAATGCCTATTACAGTGAATTCCTCATCGCCGATTTTGACTTTTTCACCCACTGGATTTACCTTGAGCGTCACAGTATCAAACCAGCTTTCACGTTCATCTGGATTGAAAAACTGGGCTGCGAGTGAATAGCCCAGCACTACAACCTTGCGCTGCTCTTGCTGATCAATAGGATTAAACCAGCGGCTTCCTGCAAGAGGCCGTAGATTAGTCATCGACTTAAATTCATTCACTACCGCTAGTGGCTGACGCCATGTCCTCTTATCGCCGACAGTAATATCCTCTTCCCATTCTGCCGTTGGGGCTACAGCCTTTACTTCAGGAAGAGCACGGATAACTTCAGCATCGTCTATTTTTAGCTTCAGTGACTTACCATTATAAAAACGGCCAAAGTCCTTAGTCGCAATCCCACCTGTAAGATAAATAAGGTTACCATTACCATTTTGAGCGGTTTTCATTACACCAAGGCGAATGCCTTCACCAACAGCCAGCATGCCCGCAATACACAAAGTTGCCCATGCAACAGCAAGAATGGTTAAAGCTAATCTGATCTTTTCAGACGCCATTTCTTGAAATATTTGTCGTATTGGTAACCACATAATTTACGCCTTTGCACTCAATGCAAGAACAGGAGTCAATCGCGATGCTCGTCTTGCGGGGAAATAAGATGCAATAAAAGCAAGACAAAAAGTCACAAACAACGCCATTAAAATTGACTGTGGAGTGACAACAGGCTCACCTATCCAATCTGGTAAGTTCATCATTGATAAGACTACAACTAAGCCCAAAGAAAGCATTAGGCCCAGAAAGGTTCCTATGGCGACGAGGATTAACCCTTCAAAAATAAACTGAGTAAGTATTACGCTTGGAGTTGCCCCTACTGCAAGTCGAACACCAATTTCTCTTGTTCTTTCAGTTACCGATAAAAACAGAATATTTGCTACGCCGAGAGCACCTACTGCCATAGTCATGGCTCCACTAACTGCGAGAAAAATCTGAATTCCTCTCAAGATACTGATGATGACATCAGAACTATCGCTCATATCAATAAAAGACAGCGCGTCTTGGTCCATTGGATCAAAATGGAGCTGTTGAGCATAAAATGCGACAATATTTTGCCTAAAAAAAGTGGTTTCCACATCATAAGCAGGCTTGGTTAATAGCATCCAAATTTTATCATTCCAAAGTTCGCGATAAGTGGTTTGAGGAATGAATACTCTGCGACTGTCACCAAATGAAATACCGCTGCTTTCATCATCCAAAATACCAATCACCCGAAAAGGAATCCCATTGACTTTCAATTCCTCACCCACACTAAGCGCACTCATTTGAGCAAGTTGATCGCCAATAATCGCTACTCTGGTATGATTTTTAATGTCACTTGGAGAAATATTTCTAGAGCCCAATTGAAGACTGCGTTGCATCAAAGGAAAGTAGCCTGAATCGATTCCAGCAACATTGGATGTGATCTCTTGTCCCAACATATTAGACACATTGGCATCCCATTTTGCATAAACTGCAGATGCATCCGCAACAAAATTAATCTGTTTAAGCTGATCCACATTGTCTTGTGACAAGCTAATTTCTCGCCGTGCTGGCATTCCTTGCCATGATTTGCTAGTCCTTGAGGGGAAAGCTATTTGAGTATCATTGATCATAAATGCAAAGGACTGACTTTGTTGTCTGTAAAAACCCTCCCCCAGAGCCATTAAGGTCACTACTGAAATAACGCCCCAAGAAATGGCGAAAATGGCCAAGATGCTTTTAGTACGATGGGCAACTATTGTCTGCCATGTTTGCAGCAACAGAGTATTCATAAACGAAAAACCTGTGAGATGATCGAGATAGTATCATCATCAAGTTGGCCTGCGGTGTGTAAGAGATCTATTCTCTTAATCCAGTAGCTATATAAGTTTGTCTGAAGGCTGACTTTTGCCTCATAAAGACTATTATGAGCATTAATGACATCTGACGCTTCTAACTTACCCGCATCATATAGTTTTTCCTTGCTAGTCAATATATTAGAGTTCGACTCAACGAGGCTATTTGCCATCAATACACGATCCCAAGTGATATTGACTTGAGTATATTGTTGCCTAATTCGTTTCCCAATATCAATTTCAACCTTGCGCTTATCTTGCTTGGCTTTGAGTACGTTGAGTGATGCCTCTTCTACTTTCGCTCGTGTTGCACCATTCAAGTCAATCGGAAGGTTCAAAGTTAAACCTGCATTAAACTCACCATCTGAGTATCTGTCATCGTCACTGTACCCCAACGTACCCTTAACAGTGGGGTAATAACCCCCTTGGGCGGATTGACGAGCAAACTCACTGGCTTTGACACTTTGCGCTGCTGCCAACAATTCTGGGCTGTGATCCTTGGCTAACTTTAACCACTTATGTTCCGATTTAACCAACATTGGAGGCTCAATAAGAGAATCCATTGTTATTTGTTCTACCTGATCGGGGATTTGATTAATAAGTGCTGCCAACTCAGATATTACACTTTGTAAAGTGCCTTTAGATTCAAGGATACTTGCTTGCTCAGAAAGCTGGTTTGCTCTTATCTCTTCAACATCTACAGAGGTGACTTTACCTGCTCGGTAACGCTTCTCAATAATTTGTAATAGCTTATTGCCTTCAGTAAACTTATTTTCTGCAAGTCGTAATTCACTTTGAGCACTGGCAACCTGTAAGTAGGTCGACAATACTTGCTGTGCCAAAAAGTCGCGCGATTTAGCCAATTCGAGCTTAGTTTTTAGATAGCTTGCCTGTGCTCCATCTAGGTTTGACCACAAACTGCTATCCCAGATAGTTTGAGATAAACCTAAGCTGTATGAATTAGTGTTATCGCGGTCTTGATTCCAATTCGCTGAAGCGCTGGCATCAAGAGATGGTAGTAAAGCACTTCGACCAAGTGAAATACCCGTTTCTCCAATCTGTACATCAATTTGCGCCATTTCATAATCAGGATCATTTTTTTTTGCTAACTGCCAAGACTCGTCAATTGTGAGAGAAAAACAAGGGTAACTAAGAGTGAGAGCCAATAGCACGCTAACTCGGCTTAAAAAATATCGACTAATCATGATTGCTTCCCATCATACTGTTATCGATTACCTCTTCACCTAAGCTAACCCCTTGGAGCACTTCAACATTAATTCCATCAGACAAACCCAACACGACCTTCTGCTGATGAAAACCTTGTTCTGAACTGTCTGAAATTAAGACATGGGGGGTATCACCATCAAATTTCAACGCCCTTTCTGGTAGAGTTAATACATCCTGAGATTTTTGAAGGGTAATTTTCGCTGTTGATGAAAAACCTGAGCGCAAAATTACATCTTCAGGTATCTTTAGTTCACCCACTTCTATTTCAAATCCATTATCAAAGCTCTTAGACGTATTCGTGTCATCTGGTGAATTAAGCTTTTCGGACTGAATGGCAAGCTTAGCCAGAACGCCTTTAATCTCCATATCTGGATAAGGTGCAATAGACAGAGTTACCGGCATACCTACAGTAATCTGCGCTGCATCATGTTCACTGACACTCCCCTTAAATATCAAACTGTTCATATCAGCAAGAGACATAATTTCAGTAGCATCTTGACTTGATCCAGTCGATATAATCGGCTCACCTACTTCCACTTTGCGATTGAGAACCGTACCATCTATAGGTGCTAATATGGTTGAAGTTAAGTGCTTATCACCAATTAACGCCTCTCCACTTTGAATTAACTCTAAGTTTTGGCGCTTTTGTAATACACCAGCTTTAGCAGACTTCACTTCGGAACGAGCACTGACATACTCATCATAATTACTTGGAATAACCCCTTGCTTTAATAACTTGGCTAAGTTTGCCAACTTTTGTTTAGCCGATTCAAGCTCTGCCTCACTACGCATCAAATTGGTGGAAGCATCTGTCAAATCTTGGGGAGTCGGATTAGGGCTTACTTTTACTAGTAGCTGTCCTTGCTTAACAACTTGCCCTACTTGGACATATATTTCTCCAACGATACCTTCGATTGGAGATTTAATTGAAATAGCATGCGAAGGTACAATTTTACCCACAGCCATTGCCTGTTTTTCGATAGTCCCCTTTCCCACTATCAAAGTAGGCAATGTTTCTGGCTTCACCGAAGATTGTAAGTAGACAAAAATACCACCACCCAAAAATACAACACTCGCAATCGTTATTAGCCAAGATTTAGCCATGCTTTACTTCCAATTCTTATTTGTGTAGCCATGTGACTACTTGGTCATTTATTAGTTCCCATATATTACCTATCAACAAGTCAAATATAAATAAGAATGCGTATTTTTTACATGCTTATCACAATTACCTCCTTCCACACTAAACCTTAAATAACAGTAACTTAACAAGAAAATGCTAAACTGTAATAAATAATAAATACCTATCTTAGAACCAACATCTCATTCAACTGAAAAATACTTAAAGCATTTTGAACGGAGTGCTCATATAAAATTAATTGCATTTATTTTTACTCAAAATGATCACTACTCTGGATACGCACTTTATACCCCAACAAACTGAAATAATTACAAAGGTGAAGTATGCGTAATGTTAATTTACTTCTATTGCTACCCATAGCATTTGGTTCGCAAGCAGCAAACATTGTTGATTACTCGCAAGTCGAGCTCTCTCATATATTCAATCAGTCAACGTCTAAGAATTATTCACCATCTAGCCAACCGTTAGCATATTCAGAGAACAATCATGTACAAATAGGGTCCAATACTCTACTGCGCAAGCAGCAACTACACTTTGGCGTACCAGTGTATGGCCAGTCTATTGTTGCTCAGCTCTCAAGCCAAGGTGACATTACCCCTATTGATGGACAAGTTCTCACTGGCATTAGCACAGACATTGGCTCTACTCTGCCTATGTTTAATGCCGATCAAGCTATAGAGCTAGTAAAAAAAACCAATAATGGTTTTACCTCTCAACCTATGGATGAGCCAAGAGCCAGCTTGATGATTTGGCAAGACTCACAGCAAGTCGCTCACTTAGTCTACAAAGTTGATATTGTACAAACACAAGGAATGACACCCTCTAGACCTATTACATTAGTCGATGCAAAAACTGGTGAGATTCTCGATAAATGGGAAGGCATCGCATTTATCGAGGCAGAAGGACCTGGAGGAAACCAAAAAAGTGGCCGATATTATTTCAGCCCAACGACCCATTATGGTGGCTTTGAGGTTAATCAATACTGTCAAATGGACAGCACAAACGTCAAAACCATTGATATGAATAACCAACAAAATGGAGGGCAAGTTCATCAATTCAACTGTAACACCAACAGCAGTCGAGCTGTCAATGGTGCTTACGCACCAATGAATGATGCACAATACTTTGGTCAACAAGTCTTCGATATGTATATGGATTGGTTAAATACTAAACCGATACAGCAAAAGCTAACAATGCGCGTACATTATGGGACAAGCTACGGCAATGCCTTCTGGGACGGGCGCCAAATGACATTTGGTGATGGTAATCAGTCAATGTACCCACTTGCAACTTGGGATGTCATTGCCCATGAAGTCAGCCATGGTTTTACAGAACAAAATTCAGGACTTGAATACCGCGGCATGTCTGGAGGGATGAACGAATCCTTCTCTGATGTTGCAGCAGCAGCTCTTAGCCAATATGTAAACGGAAATTTTAATTGGAAAATGGGTGAGCATGTAATGAAGTATTCCGATGCGATGAGATATTTTATCCAACCTAGCAAAGACGGAACTTCTATTGATCATATCGACCAGTACTATAATGGCATTGATGTTCACCACAGCTCCGGGATTTTCAATAAAGCTTTTTATCATCTAGCCACTAGCCCAAATTGGGATATCCAAAAAGCGTTTATTGCCTATGCAACAGCTAACCAGCTATATTGGCGAGCAAACTCAAACTTCCAACAGGGTGCGGAGGGTGTCTGTAAAGCAGCAGAGAAACTTGGCTATCAAAGCTCAGCTGTTCACAGTGCTTTTGCACAAGTGGGCATTCAAGTAACAAACTGTACGCAAAACCCTAACCCAACACCAACACCAACACCAACACCAACACCAACACCAAATATTACCAATTTAGCAATCAACATACCCACACCTATCGATCCAAATGGTACAGATGAGCAGCACTTTATTTTAAAGAAGGCTCCTAATAAAGATATTTGGGTTCAGACCTACAACGGTTATGGAAACGTAGATATGTATGTGGCAATTAATCGACCAGCTTCATTAAGTAACAATGACTGTTCATCAACAAATGCAGATAATGGTGAATATTGTGGCTTCAGCGGAGTCGGACAGGCGGATATCTATATTATGGTCAAAGGAGCTATAGGATCGTCGGATGCTTATGTCGGTGTCAGTGCCTATCTTGATGAACAAGATCCACAACCACAACCACAACCACAAGATACTTGTTCAGCTTTAAGTGAATGGTCATCGAATGATTACTATCCACAAGGTATGCAGGTTCAATATCAGGGTAATCGTTTCACCTCCATTCAAGATAGCTGGGGTGCAGATCCATACAATTATTATTGGTATTGGTTATTTGAGGGAAGCTGTTATCAATAAACAAAAATGGAGCTCTCTATAGAGCTCCATTTTTATTAGATTTCAGCTAGAGTTTACTTCCAAACCCACTGACTACCATTCACATCAGCTTGAACAAGCCAAGTGTTATCGTTCCACTTTAAAGCATTATCTAATGCATTCTTAAGTTGACCATTATCAAAGCGCCACTTTTGGTTAGGACGTTCAACACACTCTTCCATAGTAATGTTGCTGCCTATCTGATCGACACACATGCCTGGTGCTGTTTTACTAATCAATTTACCAGCAGATGTTAGTTGCCACTGCTGATTATCGCCGATATGACAGCTCCAACCATAAACTTTCGCACCTGGAGTACCATAGCCATTTTCAACATCCAAGCACTGACTTCCTTGTGTCGAAAGTTGCTTCCATTCATCAACAGGTTTGTCATTGCTTGAAGAGGCTTCAAAAAGAGCAGAAACAATTGATGTCATAGGTTGGGTATGGCGCGATGCACTAGGAGCCTGCGTCTGCCAGCTAGAAGGAACAGATTGAGTTACATCCCAATCGCCTCTACCATCGTAATAAGATTTTGCAACAGCTTGAGGCGTTGGCGTCCACAAAAAGTCTGGGTGGCGATTCTGATACCATTCACCACCAATTACGTTACCCGATGCATCCAACTCTAAGTCGTAATAATATCTTACACGCGAAACACCATCCAACCTTGGTTTATCATAGTCTTTATGTGTAGGGTTGGTTTCAACCATATAGTCAACAACCATTTCCACACCGACTACAGATACGGCACGTGACGAGCGGTATTTAGTAAACTTATCTTTTTCATAATCCCCCATCGCGATTGTAACGCTTGCCGGATCATTCGACGTACGGTTGGTTTGCGGGTTAAAGTACTTCACCTTGTAACCCAAAATTGGCTGGTTCCATACCTGATAATCATAAGTCGCATCCATGATCATACTACGACCAGTGATACCAATCTGGTTAAGGACCGATAAGTGCCAGCTCGCTGGGTTGTTATCAACACAATCGGGTTCGATTACTCGACCATTTTCGTCTTTTGCTGGATCTTTAATGTTACAACGACCGCCGATAAATCGAGTGTTAAATGGTGCCTCAGCCCACAACAAAGTCCCTAGAGCTTTAATATCAGAAGGGTAAAACTTCAGCGCATCACCATTGGCATCTAGCACATTAATTGATTTTTCAGGACGTGGTAGCATATAGGCAGCGGCTGCCCAACCATGGCAAAGCCCCATCCAGCGTTCAACTCGGCCTTGAGAATCATAGTACCCTTTACCTGAATCCCATGAACGCTTAGTTAGAGTAAAGTTTTTATCTCCAACCAATAAGTCGTATTTTTCTGCAGGAGAAAGTAAATGACGTTGCTCACTTGAGTAGCTATCCACTGGTTTGATTGAGTACGAAAAGTCATAATACTCTTGCCAATCTGAAGCATAAAGCTCTCTGTCTGCATATCGCCATCCTGCCGCTCCGGAATATAGGGGCCAATATGTATCAGACCAAGGCTGAACTGACAGTTTTTTTGAATCTGGTGCTGCATTGTCCAATTCAACTAGATTACGAATAAGAGCATTCCCCACATCGACTAAACGCGCAGGATTATCGTTGCCTAGGTTTGGAGCAAAACGAGGCGTAAGCATCGGCTCGGCTCTTTCCATTACTGTATCACGCATCTCATTTCTGATCCGCTCGATATCTTCAGCGCTCATAGTCTCATAATCGGCTCCTTCTTTCTCAGGCAGCCTATCCATTACTTCTTGTGGGTTATCGTGAAACGCATTCATAAATTGTTCAATTTTTACATCATCTGCTACAGCGACCAAAGGCACCGAAACAGATAACAAAGCGATGATTTTTTTCATTTTCAAACTCTACTCCGTTAGATTTTGTATAAAAAGTTGCGTAGACATTCCAACTTTAACGAAGCGTAGATTGATGATATTTATTGTGCAAATCAATACATAACTAGCATGAATTACTTAAACCGTGAATAAAACTAGCAAAAAATCCTCTCACTAATTCCTAATTTATATATAAAACATTGACTTACAAAGTATGTATTTAAATAAAGTCAAAATATAATAACAGAATATTAATCTAGAGTTGATACAACTTTTTAAGTTTATATCAGTAAATAAAAAGCTCCCTAGGTATGACTAAGGTCAAAATAAAATCTGAAATTAATTCACGAAAACGTTACCGTATCTATGTGCTTTCCATATTTATCAGTAAATAAAACTTATACTTAATTGAATATATATGCGATTTTAATTTATGACATGTCAATATTAAACAGAATGTGATACGTATTTATTTAGAGGTTATGAGAGAAGAGAATTCGTTTTATCGAGTAACTAATATGGGTTCAAAATATAATATGTCAACACCAAAAAATTAGATATTTTGATGAGGTTATATTTAATTATTGAGAGCATTGTTCAATTTTTTCTATAGAAGTTTGCTATATGTAACAAAAATCAATCGAGAAGGTAAGTGTTTTTATAATTCAATAGGAAAATACTTCAAATAAAATAATAATCATAATTTGTCAGCAATGAAAAATACACTACTACTTTACACAATACTATTAATGTTAACTTTTACATCTCAGGCAGATACAAGTATTTATATTCTTAATAATACTCCAGATGAGATTGACTTAACTATCGTAGGACAACCTAGTCTTTGGCAGAAGAAAAACATAGGTCCTCTACAGCCATATAAATTAACCTATGTTGCAGAGCTAAGCCGTAATTCAGGTGTTAAATCAGGAAAAAAATATGACATCTACACATTTCTTGGTGAAACAATGCTGTCATTGGTTATAAGATTAGAAGGCACTTTTTGGGGTTCCAATATATCTTATACATTAGCAGATCCAGAAACTATAGAGCTAGGTGATCTTAATACTGATAGAAATATCTATGCCAGTTTCAAGAATGATTATCAATACTACTATAAGGCAAGCTATACTGGTGGGTATGATAAAATCACACTGGTTATTGATAAAATAATAGAAGAAACATCCAGACGATCGGAGAATAATAGCCTGAGTATACTCACCTATAATACTTGGATGCTTAGTTATGTTGGTAAGTATATGGGGGTAAGAGACACTTTAATAGCAAATTCTAGAATAGTTAATAATCATGATGTCGTATTTATGCAGGAACTATTCCGATATGAAAATGTACAAAATATCCGATGGACTATGCAAAATTATTTCCCTTACACAAGCAACAAACTTGATGGTGGCGGCAGCAATACCTATGACGGTGGCGTTCTCACTTTTAGTAAATACCCAATAGTGGAGCAAGCTCAACACGTTTTTGAGAATTGTAAAGGCACAGATTGCTCAGCAGACAAGGGAATATTGTATACAAAAATTATGAAAGGCAGATATCCCTACCACCTTTTTAACGTTCACTTAGGAGCTTGGAACTCCCAAGCATATAGAAACATTAGAATGCTCCAAATTGGTGAAATATTTACTTTTATTAATCAACTTGACCTGCCTAACGATGAGCCCATTATTATTGGTGGAGACTTCAATATAGCCAAGCATAAATTCCCACTCGATTTTGAACAAATGCAAAGAGTTCTCAATGTTAATGAGCCCCCGTTAGAAGGCACCCTACGTTACAGCTTTGATCCATACCTCAACGAACATATCAGTTACAGCGATGAATCTGATAGAGAGCGCCTTGACTATATACTATTTGTAGACAATGGCTCTATTGTTAATAGTTCCAGCAAGATTACCTTACCACGTAGTTTCCAAGAAGATATGTGGGGAGTATGGGATTTATCCGATCACTTTGCTGTTAGTGCTCAATTTACCGTAGGTAATTGAATTTCTATTTCTTTGAATGAATACCTTTCTTTTTTGTAATCAATAACTTGCATTATTTACTTAGCTGTAAACTGAGTTTTCAGCCTCATTTAATAAAAAAACAAAATGTTTTTAGCTACAAACATAAGATTTTTATATCAATTTCAACTAATCTACCATCTCTATTATAAGTTATTGAATTAAAATGATTTATAGCAGTAATACTATCAATAAAATGGAGTTTAAATTGAAAATGAAGTTGTCTATTTCTACGTTACTAGCAGCATCCAGCACACTGTTGGCCACCAATGTTTTTGCTCAAGTTGAACTTGCTCAATTAGATCCCTCCCAAGTTACTATTCAAAGCTTACAGAGTTCAGGTAGTGGTTGCCCTTTTGGCACCGTATCTTCAACCATTGCACCTGATGGTAAGTCCTTTGTTCTTGGTTTTGACGAATACATTGCCGAAGCAGGACCAGATATTTCAAGACGTGAAAATCGCAAAAACTGCCAAATTACTGCAGTACTAGGTATTCCCAATGGTTATGCATTCACTCTAGCGGATGTAAACTATAGAGGTTATGCCGATCTTGATGAACACGTTATGGCGCAACAAACTTCTACCTACTTCTTTGCCGGTGAACGTCAGGAAGCAAGGTTAAGTTCAGCGTTTTCTGGACCTATTTCAGACAACTACCAGATCAGTGACCGTATTGGCCTACAAAGCTTGGTTTGGTCTTCGTGTAATGCAACTGAACCTGTTGTTATAAAGTCAGAAGTGAAAGTCGACAATCGTAATGCACGTCAAAATAGTGGCTTAATCACATTAGATACAATAGATGGTAAGCTCACTCACAGCTACGGCCTAATGTTTAAAAAATGTGGTGACGTTAGCCCTTCAGGTGAAAGAATCTAGTCTAATTTACAAATAAACTTGGGGGCATTAAGCCCCCACTTTTGATATATCAGGCATTTATTAAAGGGAGTTAAAAGTTACTTGCCTTTCACTATACCCCATATTTGCCGAAGTGTAGTTTATATCTATCTGAATATTTCCTGAGACTTCACCTTCAGAACCGTATACTGGGCATGTCGCAACATGAGACAGATATGTCGCTTCTTGTGGTTTCATAAAATAGTATATTTGCTGCAAGTTACATTCACCAATAGTCATTCCCTGTGATTGTATACGTGCTCTCTGTTTATAGTAATGTGGACCTGCATCGAGTAGATATGCTGGCTTGTGAGTGTAAACATTTACTTGATAGTAGTCAGTGTACTCATTGCCTGACTTGTATAAACCAGTGTCATGACTATAAAGAACATTTAAGTGCCAATAGGCAAGCTCTGATTCATCCGTCGGTAATAACCCTGGTTTTGAATAAAAGCATTGGAATTGGCTATGCGGTATGTCTATTTGTTGCTGAACAGGCGCACTTTGTCGAATGGACTCAACACCACAACGATGTTGAGTATATCCATTTTGCTCCATACTTTCACGAATCTGATGCTCCAATTCGAATTTGCTGAAAACACCTTCCGGAGAAGTATCTGTGATGACTTGTGGGGTTTCCGCTTGTACATTGGCAGCTAAGCAAGTAAAAAAGCAAACGGTTGCTATTCTTGTTTTCATCATTATTATTTCCTCTTATAAATCGCGAATAAATTACCCCACAATATTCATACGCAATAGAGGTCACATTGGTTTTTGTGATGCAAAACGAAAATACATTATTTAATTAAATCAATAAATACAATATATGGAATTTATATTTATTACATAATTAAATTGATAGGAATACTATCTATATTTTATCAAATACTAATTTTAACTATATCAATAAATGACAATAAATACTAAACCGTTTCCCTAATGACGTCTTTTTTAATATCATTAATGAAGTTATTTTCAAGAATAACCATATCACTTTCCACACACATGTTATGTACAGTAAATGGCTCAATTTCAATGATGGAAGGGACTGTAACTTTAATACTTTCTGGCTAATTAGAATCAACATGGCGATAATTAATCGTAACTACTCCTTGTAACAACACGAAAGTTTTTAGGCGAGTGCCCTCATTCAGCCCCCTTATGGTAAGTATTACCACATAATGAACCTTTTTTCCTTGTAATATAAATAAATTCTCCATAATCTTTTACTTTAAAAGATTTTGTTTCTCCTCGCTCATCATGCCCTATAGTATCAAATGGCTTGACTGTAATCATAGCTTCTCCTAATTTTTATACTCTATTTAAAGATCTTTAATAAACAAAAATTATATCTAAATTATTGTTTTAAAAAATAATAATTTAATGATATTAAAAATATATAATAGAAGAGGAGGAAGGCTATCAAGCATTAGGAGTAATGCTGTAAAATGGCGCGGCTGTAAACATTTTTGCCGCGCCATTGGGGGAGAAGGGACTTTAAAGAACTAAGGTTTTGGTAACGGACATTTCTCTTATTGCGTATTTTATACCTTCTCGACCGATGCCACTATTCTTCACACCTCCGAATGGAAAGTGCTCAGCTCTAAAACCTGGCCCATCATTGGTTGCCAGGGTTCCAACATCCAGTTCATCAAATAGTCGATGTATCGTTCTCATATCGTGAGTAAAAACACCAGCCTGGAGTCCATATTCACTGCTATTAATTACCGGAATAATCTCATCTATGCAATCAAACGATCGTAGTGGAATAACGGGGCCAAAAACCTCTTCATTCATTACAGGGCTATCATCAGGCACAGTTTCCAATATAGTTGGATAAACAATATTGCCTTCTCTATGGCCACCCAGGGCCACTTTTGCACCCATTTCTATACTCTGATCAATCACTGCCTGAATTTGAATAGCAGACTGCTCATTAACCAGTGGACCAACAAACGTCTCTTCTTTGCTAGGATCCCCTACTACCAGTTCACTACTTGCTTTTACAAGCAAATCGCGAAACTCGTCATAAACGTCTTTATGGACAAACAAACGCTTAGCCGCAGTGCAACGTTGGCCTGCTGTAGCAAAGCGCTGCTGAATGGCTGCATTCACTGCACCATTAAGATCAGCGTCTGGCATAACGATTAAAGGGTCACTGCCCCCTAATTCAAATAGCATTTTTTTATAACCCGCATGAGCTGCAATAGCTTCAGCTGCAGGGTGGCCTCCAGTAAAGTTAATCGCATTGACCTCTGGGTGACTAACTAGTCCAGCCATTTCATCAATATCTGGCACAACAAGCTGTAATACCTCTTTAGGTATACCTGCTTCGTAGCATAGCTCTACTAACTTAGCTGCCGAACCTTGGTTAATTGGTGCCGGTTTTAAAATAATACGATTACCAGCAGCAAAAGCTGGACCAATTTTATGCATTGCTATGTTAATAGGAAAATTAAAAGGTGTGATACACAGTACAGTTCCAATTGGGGTATAACGAACAACACCGGTTCTACCTCTTGCAGGTGCATACGCGTCGGAATCTAACACTTCACCCTGAATTTGCCTTGCTTCTTCACTACAGGCTATAGCTGTATTGATAGCACGTGTCAGCTCTACTCGGCTATCTGCAATAGTTTTTCCTGTTTCGTGCGTGATCATTTTTGCTAAAGATTCGGCATGACTCTCTAATAATCCAGCCAGTTTACGTAGTATATCCGAACGTTGAAAAGCTCTTAGATTCGACTGTGTTTTACGTCCTTTACGGAGGATGGTCAGACAGTTTTCAATATCATCTTTTGTACTAAAGTGAAATTGACCAATGCTTTCTTGTGTGTATGGATTTTTTACCTGATAAGCCAATGTCATAAGTCTTTCCTATGTTCTAGTTAAGGTGTATGGAGATGATTTGGTAAGTGAGCTGCCCACCAGATACAAGCAACGCCCACCACATCAATCTCAAAAATAAGGCGGTATTTACTTTTTTTAGTAAAAACACACCCAGCTTTGTCGCCAAAAAAGCAGCCAAAGCAAAAATTACAATAAGTCCTGCATTATCAGAAAATGAAAAGCCTAGGTAGAGAAATGCGGGTATTTTTGTTAAATGTACAAATAGTTGCATCAAAGACTTGTTGGCAACAATACTCTCTTTGGACAAGTCATCACGCATAAAAAACGCTGTGAGTAAAGGATCAACCGCACCCGCTATAATTCCTAAGCTACCAGCAGCCAACCCAACCCAAAAAAAATGCTGGTCCTTGATTTTTAACATCGGCAATTTTTGAGGTTTAAACAAAGTGTAGGCAATGAGTGCTAGCAAAAGGTACAGAGCGAATAAATCACTAACTAATTCCACAAGAAGTCGCGTAGTAAGCGCTGCTCCAAACAGAGCCCCAAAACAAAATGGTACACACATTTTGGCGGAGATTTCACCCCGAAGTAGCCAAGCTCTTATCCCATTACCAACAATTTGAATCGAAGCGTGGATAGCAATCAGAGGTCTAACTGGGATAAATACACTCATGCCTGAGAACATCAAGATCCCACCAGCACTGCCAGTCAAACTGGATAATACCGAAGCAATAACTACCACCAAGGTTGCAAGAATTAGCGTAGTGGTTGATAAAGAAATGATATCCATAACTTCTTTAGCTGCCTAACCAATAACAGAAAGGTTACTCTATGTGACATAGGCGAACGAACGTAGAGCCAGTGAATGTTTTTTTTGGTACCAGAGCTGGACTTAAAATATGCCTATATCTGGCTCTATCCATCACGCACCATCAGTCAGTAAACTTGATCACAATGTACAACTTTCGCTGCGATGAATAAACCCTCAATAACGCATTCATCAAGTACCAAAGTTAAGCAATAACGAAAGTGATAACCTTAAGAGGCTGATGATGAAAGACATAGATATCCAATCACTGATTAACAGTAATACTGAGCACGTCTGGCACCACATGAAACCTCACCAAGCAACGCCAATGATGATCGAAAAAGGTCAAGGCATGTATGTCTGGGATATTCATGGCAAACAGTATCTAGATGCCGTTTCTGGTGGCGTTTGGTCTGTTAATGTTGGTTACGGTCGTGAAGAAATAGCCAATGCGGTACGCGATCAATTGGTCAAAATGAATTACTTTGCCCAAACAGCAGGTAATATTCCCGCTACGTTATTTGCTGAAAAGCTTCTTGAGAAAATGCCGGGGCTCAGCCGTGTTTACTATTCTAATTCTGGCTCTGAAGCTAACGAAAAAGCGTTTAAGTTGGTAAGACAAATTGCCGCTAAAAAATATGGTGGCAAAAAACATAAAATACTTTATCGAGAGCGTGATTACCATGGCACAACTATCGCTTGCCTGAGCGCAACTGGGCAAGAAGAGAGACGCGAACAGTATGGTCCATTTGTACCTGGATTTGTCAGCGTACCTCATTGCTGTGAATATCGCTCACAGTGGGGAGATATCGAAGATTATGGCCTTAAGGCAGCCAATGAGATTGAGCAAGTGATCCTTCGTGAAGGGCCAGATACTATTGGTGCTATTTGTCTTGAGCCTATCACCGCTGGAGGAGGCGTTATCGAGCCACCAGCAGGATACTGGCAGCGAGTTCAAGAAATATGTCGTAAGTACGATATCCTACTGCATATCGATGAAGTCGTATGTGGTTTGGGTCGCACCGGTAAATGGTTTGGCTATCAGCACTATGATATTCAACCTGATATCGTGACTATGGCCAAGGGTGTCGCATCAGGTTACGCAGCTATCTCATGTACAGTAACCACTGAACAGGTCTATCAAATGATCCATGATGAAGATACCACTAACCGCATGGACTATTTCCGTGATATTTCTACTTTCGGCGGATGTACAGCAGGCCCGGTTGCAGCCCTTGCCAACCTTGAAATTATAGAAAGAGAAAACTTGGTTGAAAATGCACGTATACAAGGTGAATATTTAAAAGAGAAAATGCTGGAGTTGAAGAAAAAACACCCAATCGTCGGTGATGTGCGTGGTAAAGGACTCTTCGTTGGTCTTGAACTTGTACAAGATAAAGAGACTAAGCAACCCATCGATGAAAGCATAAGTGTCGCTGTTACAGCAAGTTGCTTAAAACAAGGTGTGATTATTGGTAGAACTAACCGTTCATTCCAAACACTCAATAACACACTGTGTTTAAGCCCAGCTTTAGTCACTCAACAATACGAAATCGACCTCATCGCACAGAGCATTGATAAAGCGCTAACTGAGGTCGAAGAAAAGCTATTTATGCCGGCGTTGTAGTCGTAATCAACACCCTCTCTATTGCTTGAGCTAAAAGACGGACCCCATCACGAATGCGGTTCGTCTTTATCAAAGAAAAACCTAAACGAAAATAACGATTCGATTCATAGTCTCTATCGGAAAGGTTATGGAAATGCTGTGTTCCGGTCTCAATATAAACACCTAGTTTAATCGCTTCTTGTTGCAAGCAAATACAGTCTAATCCTTTTGGCCCTTTGAGCCACATGGCGCTTCCTCCAACCGAAGGAGCAATATCAACCTGAGGCAAAAATTCTTGTAAAGCACATTTTAGCACTTCATAACGCTCTAAGTATCGCACCCTCAGTCTGTGAACCAATGTGTCATGGTACCCACCTGCAAGGAAAAGCGCCAAGGTTCTCTGGTTGTTAGCTGGTGTATGACGCATCATTAAACGCCTAAGTGCGCGAGCTTCTCGGATAAGTGACTCTGATCCAACTAGATAACCAACTCTCAAGCCTGGTGCTAATGTTTTTGACAAGCTGCCTACGTAAATCACCCTACCGTCATTGTCTAGGCTTTTCAGTGCAGGCGTCGGCGTTGAATAGAAGTTAAGCTCACATTCATAATCATCTTCAATTAACACCAAATCATTTTCAGCGGCTTTTTGTAACAAACTAAGTCGCCGTTCCAATGGCAATGTCACCGTTGATGGTGACTGATGACTAGGAGTAACAAATATATAATCACAACTATCAATCGCCTTATCTACAACCAAGCCTTCTTTATCTACATCCAATTCTTGAAGTTCCGTTTGATTAAGCTCAAATATATGACGAACATCAGGATATCCAGGATTTTCTATGCCTAAACGAACCCCCTGCCCGCCGAGTAGTTGGCTCAATAAATAAAGTGAATGTTGTGTACCGACTGTCAGTAAAATCTCATTCTTATTACAGCGTACCCCACGGCGAGCGAGAATTCGGGTCCTTAGCTGGTCAATGAGCAAAGGATCGTCCTCATCCACACGGTCTTGCAACCACTCTTTTGTTTGCAAGCTTTGTGTCGCTCTCTGGTTACATTCTCGCCACTCTCTTACAGGAAAAAACTGTGGATCGGGTTGACCGTAGATAAATGGATATTCGCATTGCCTCCAGACATCAGGTTTATACATAAGGCTCTGGGCAGAAGGCACTAAGCGAAATTTATTCGACCAATCGACATCACTTGCTCTTGAAGGTAAAGCAGAGTGGGTTGCTACTGTATTTTCACCATAGGTATGGTGAACAAAAAAACCCCTTCTCTCTATCGCAATTACGTAACCTTCCTCAATTAGTTTTTCATAGGCGAGTACGACAGTATTTCGCGAAACTGCAAGTGTTTTCGCCAACTCTCGACACGAAGGCAATGCTTCACCAGACGTAATATGACCGTCGAGAATACTGGTAGTTATCATATTTTTAATCTGGGTTTGTAGACTGGCACCCTTGCCAAATTTCATGTAAAATAGATGCTTCATTTTGTTATAATTATCAACAGATTGTTAAATCATTGGCACCATTTTTAACATACTTCTGGCTCTAATAGTAATCCGACCTTTTATCTATGATGTGCTCTTATGCCGTTCAGTAACGCTAGGATTTTAAGCCATGCATGTACATCCACCCAATCACGGCCTTCGGGCACTATTCTGGTTAATATTGTCTATCTTTTCTTTTCCATCTTTTGCCACTAGTACCGACCAAACTCCTAATTTCGACCAGCACGTCAATTCCTTTATTTCCCCTATTGCTGAGCAACTTTCTGCGATTGTTTTTTTCAAAATCAGTATATTTGGGTATTCAGTACCCATCATTGTTCTCTGGCTAAGCTTGGCCGCTGTCTTTTTTACCTTCTACCTAAATTTTGTCAATTTAAGAGGTTTAGGGACTGCATTTCGCTTAATACGAGGAGACTATACTAACCCAAAGGCAGAGGGTGAAATTTCACACTTTCAAGCCGTAGCGACGGCCATTTCTGGTACTGTTGGAATAGGCAATATTGGTGGAGTCGCCGTTGCAATTACTATCGGCGGACCAGGTGCAACATTCTGGCTCATTTTGGCTGGTTTTCTAAGTATGTCTACCAAGCTCGTCGAATGCACCTTAGGTGTCAAATATCGTAAAGTAAATCCTGATGGAAGTATTTCAGGTGGCCCAATGTATTACCTTGAGCATTACCTCAAAAGTCGAAACTACCCAACCTTGGGTAAATGTTTAGGCGGATTCTATGCCCTTGCATTGGTGATTGGATGTCTGGGAATTGGTAACATGTTCCAATCAAATCAAGCTTATGCACAATTGCTGGTTGTCACTGGTGAAAGCCAAAGTTTCTTTGCAGACAAAGGGTGGTTATTTGGGGTTATCATGGCTGTTTTAGTTGCTTTGGTTATCCTCGGTGGTATCAGCTCAATTGCGAAAGTAACCGCCAAGCTTGTCCCTATCATGGCACTACTATATGTGGTTTCAGCCTGTGTTATTCTCACCATGAGTGCAGAGCATTTACCTGATGCTATTGCTCTCATATTCTCCAGCGCATTTACCTTAGAAAGTGCCACTGGCGGTGCCGTTGGAGCAATCATTGTCGGTTTCCAAAGGGCTGTATTCTCTAATGAAGCTGGTATAGGTTCATCGTCTATTGCCCATTCAGCAGTACAAACTGATGAACCCGCCTCTGAAGGATTAGTCTCATTATTTGAACCACTAATTGATACCGTTTTTATCTGTACATTGAGTGCACTGGTTGTCATCTCAACAGCTTATCCGACAGGATTAATACACGGTGAACTGGTAGGTATTGAGCTTACCTCAGCAGTATTTGCTCACCATATTCACTGGGCTCCCTACCCACTTGCAATTGCTGCCTTGTTGTTCGCTTTTTCAACCACCATTGCTTGGTCTTACTATGGGCTAAAAGGCTGGACCTATCTATTTGGTGAGAAAAAGTCTACAAAACTTTTATTTAAGCTAATGTTTTGTAGTTTTGTCGCTCTTGGAAGTATGATCCATCTTGATGCTGTGCTTCAGTTCTCTGATGCATTAGTATTCTTAATTGCAGTTCCAAACGTACTTGGCCTGTATTTATTCGCACCACTAGTCAAGCGTGAAGTAGAAGATTACCTAAACCGAATTAAACTCGGTGAGATTGTTAACTACCGACATCTAAACGAGAACCACGAAGCTTATCCAAGCTACAAAAGATTTTGGATTCGCCTGACCAGTCGTTCGCAATATCGGTCAGAACAGACTTAAACAAGATAAAGGCCTATTTACAATAGGCCTTTATCTTTAATATCAAAAGAAGTAAGCCTGCCCTCGGTTTAAACCAAACTATCATTCACCGTGTCAGGAGTTTGCTTCTCTGGCGTCACCAAAGGTAAAGTCAAAATAAAGCAGCATCCTTGGCCAAATTCACTAGTGACCTGTATATTGCCACCTAATAAGTCAGTCACCAAATTGTAAACGATATTAAGGCCTAATCCTGACCCACCTTGACCTAAACGCGTAGTAAAGAATGGGTCAAAAACTTTGGCAAGGTTCTCTTGTGCAATGCCTTGACCATTGTCGGTTACGGTAATAATCGCATTATCTTCAATTTGTTGTCCTTTGATCTCTATAGTGCGATGCTCATGGTCTGTAAATGCGTGAACCAAAGCGTTTGACAATAGGTTCATCAAGATTTGCGTAAGTGGCCCTGGATAGCTATCCATATTAATCGCTTGAGGGCATTCTTCACTTAATATAATTTGGCTTCGAGATAAATTTGGAGACATGGTAATTCTTAATTCATGCAGGACTTCGTCTAATTCAAATCTGCGACGTTGGTAACTGGATTGATCGACGGCCACTTGCTTAAAGCTTGAAATTAGCTCAGCAGCACGTTGCAAGTTGCGTTCGATGCTGTCTGCTGATTGGCCGCTTTGTTCAATATAAGTATCAAGAGCCGAGCGCCTAATTCCCTCCTTGGTTGATTCGATAAATATATGATTGAACTCTTTTAAACTACTCGCTACTACAATAGCATTACCAATGGGTGTATTAAGTTCGTGAGCAATACCAGCCACCAAAGATCCAAGGCCAGAAAGTTTTTCTGACCTTACCAGCTCCTCTTGAGTCGCTTTCAAAACTTCAAGGGCTTTCTGGAGTTCTTCAGTACGCTCATCAACTCTATGTTCAAGCTCAATTGTTTGCTGCTTAGTCTTTTCCAAATATTCACGACGATCATTCTCCGTAGTCGCTGCACGTTCAAACCAGTAATGCCAACGCTCCGGAATCCTAGGTATGGATAAATTATGATTATCAGGTAGACCTTCTACAAACTGTGCTAAACGCATTGCGGGCTGGCTAAAATGCCAATGTTGGTACAAAACCACAAACAGCAATAGCGCCGTAAAGATGGTAGCCATAATCAAATGCGGACTTACAACCTCAAAGATATGACCACTCAATTCATCCTCACTGATTTCAAGCACCAGTCTCCACGGTGTGTTAGGCAAAAGGTAAGAGCTCCAATACCCTTTATCTATATTGTGGAGGTAACCATGCCTCACTTGATGTGCCTCACCTTCAGAAACTAATCTCAAGACTCCCTCTTGCGTCACTACTTCCGTCGCACTCAGTAATGAACCGCCACTATCAGCAATGACCAACCCTTGTTCGTCTATGACCACCAAACGAGCAATACTAATCGGCTGCTTAGTCAAGATGGTATCTAATAATTTAAGAGTGATGTCTGTACCGACCGCTCCAATAAATCGCTCTTGGTCGTATACTGGCGCTAATAATGACACCATCATTCCCTTGCCACCCGCATCCATATAGGGCGTCGTCCATACATTCGCTCGCTCTGGGTTTTCATCCGGATTGACCAGATCAAGCGGGAAAGTACCACCTGCTTGATAGATTACATCCATCGCTTGGTCCATATTTTCGGTTTCAGTGGCGGCGATTAACTCTCTATAACTTAACCAAGGGTATAGATAAGTAAGAGCTTGTTCACCATCATAATAATAGCTCCATTGAAAGTCGTTATGTTGAGAGTGTGTCGAAACGATTTCAGGTACAATCATTAAAAGCGCACGTAAATCAAAGGAGTAGTCACGAATATTGGAACGAACATAGAGCTGGCCAAGTTCTTTTCTCATTTTTAAAGGCAGGTTTTCCCAAGGAGCATTTTTTACTGACCCTCTAGTACTCTGCTCAAGGAAACTGAGTGCGGACTGACTTGGAATAAGTGCTGGATATAGATAAGCGCCTTGAATACCATTTTGCATTTTATCGACATGGTCAAAGGAAACAGACAGTGTCTTATTAAGCGCAACCATTATTTCAAGCGCTTTATGTTCCAATTTATCGATTTCCTGAATGCGAACCTCTTTGCTTAAATAGAGTGCATTACCTAGTGTGATAAATACAATTAATACCAGAACTCCATAAAGCATAAACTTATGCCGGCGAATTAATCCATCCGCACTCATTTGATCAGTATTCTGGTCAAGATCCATCATGTCTTTATCCAATGGTTATTCTACTTTTCGATTTGGCGAGCAAAATTGAGTAAATCTTCCATAATCATTGCTTTAGCAAATAGCCAACCTTGTCCCTCCTCACATCCAAAGCCTTTTAGTCTCTCAAGCTGTTGTTTATTTTCAATGCCTTCTGCTGTGATCTCCATACCCAAAGTTTGACCAAGATTTACTATCATTTTGGCAATACTGTCATCCTGTAATATTCCCTCCACAAAAGCACGATCAATTTTCAAGCGAGTCGCCGGAAGAGTGTGTAAGACACTCAACGAAGAAAAGCCCGTACCAAAGTCATCAATGGCTATTTTACATCCCAGCTGACGAACTTTATTCAGTACCTTACAAAGCTCAGAAATATTTTTTGCTACGACTGTTTCTGTCACTTCTAACTCAACCGTCTCCGGTTCAATATTATACCGTTTCATCGTCTGTCGTAGTTGCTGGACAAATCCCGGTCCTTCTATTTGAGTTGGGGAAACATTAATCGCCATGGTGAGTTGTGTGTGACCTGCTTGCTTAAGCATCTGAAATTGCATGCAACAATGTTCGAGAACAAAAGCACCAATACTAACCATCAAACCTGATTTCTCTGCCAATGGAATAAATTGATCTGGCGGAACCAGTACCCCATCTTTATTTCGCCAACGTAATAAAGCTTCAACACCCGAAAGTTCTAGCGTAGATAATTTGTATTTGGGCTGATAAGTCATAAATAAAGCATTGTCGTTAAGCGCCTGTTTTAACTCGGCCAGTAAATGCATTCTATCTCGAGCATCTTGCCCCATATCAGCAGAAAAACTTACCGCACCACCTCTGCTGTACAACTTGGCTTGTTTTAGTGCCACTTGGGCATCTTTGTAATGTTCAGACGAATCAAAACCCTGATCCTTAAGATCAACAAAGCCGATACTTGCAGTGATCTTGAAAGGCTGTTCATCAACCACAAAGCTTGATTCAAATAGAGATCGGATACGTTCAGTCACGATATCCTGTTGAGAGCCAAGCAACGCAAAAACATCACTGCCAACTCGAGCCAAGAAACAATAAGGAAAATATTTCTGTAAACGTAAAGAAACTTTGACTAACAGCCCATCACCAGCTGAGTGACCAAAACTATCGTTAAAGGAAGAGAAATCATCGATATCAATCAGTGCAAGCCTAGCGTAATCATTACCAGAGATCGCGGTATAGGTATACCTTCGCAAACTGTTCAAGTTAGCGATATCAAGAAGTGGATCTTTAAAGGCTTGCTCTTCCAAACGATTATATAAAATGACATTATCAAACCCAATGGATAAATTAGCGCAAAAGACTTCAAGTAAGTGTTTATCTATGTTTTCTAATGGTCTGCTAACGTCAACATAAGCTGCCATCCCACGACCACGTTCAGTAGAAAAGTATAAGGTTAGCCCTTGTTCTAAAATACTCGTCTTGGTCTCTAAGCACTGTATGATTGAATTTCTGATGTGCTCGGATTCAAGCGTGTCCAACGATGTTTGGACAAAATTACTGTATCGGCCCGATGTAGCAATAATTATCGGACTGACAACCTTATCATCCTGATTTTCTTGCGCACAAATCAGGCCATCGGGTTCTATCTGCATAATCGCACTAATTTGCTTAACTGCACCTTCAGCAAACATTTGCATGCCGTAGAAATGAGCAAGTTCAGTACTCGCCTTGACGACCTTTTCTAACCCTTGACGCATGAGTTGCTGGCTACGAATTTGGTTATAAGCTCGGATAGCACTGGTTAGAATAGTAAAGAGCCGGATACGAGTTAGCTCTGGTTTAGTTCGATAGTCGTTGATGTCGTATCGCTGTATCGTGTCCATTTCGGGTGCATACCCTGGCTGACCCGTGCGCAATATAATTCGCAAAGCATGCATACCTAGCTGATCACGGATTATTTCAACAAGCTCAAGTCCTGCATGTTCCGTTTCCATCACTACATCAAGTAAAATCACACCGATATCAACCTCATCACAAAGGATAGATCTCGCTTGTTTAGCAGAGTAAGCATGGAATAGCTCAAGGGGACGGTCTTCGACAATGAGATCCTTTAATGCCAGCTCTGTCGCATGATGAACCTCTTCATCATCATCAACGATCAGTACTCGCCAATATCGAGTTTGTGTTATTTCAGAATCCGCTTCAGACACATCTTCGATAATAGGCAGTAACTCATCAGAATCATTGCATTGCTTGCCCATTTCTCCCTCATATAAATCGCAGTGATCTGAAATATGAGTTTAGTCGTAGATCAGCATAGTTGCGTAACCAAGCTGGCGATGAATGACCCAAGCTATTGACCTCATACCCAATAGATGGGTACAATTGCGCCATCATTTCAAATAGAGAGCCACGCCAATGAACAACTAAACCTGTTATCCATTTCACTTAATTATTGGATTTACAGGAATTAGTAGGCGTAGCTGTCATGCATACTTTTTTTGCTTTTCTCTTGTTTTGGGTTGCAATTTTCATCCATTAGAATGGCTAGAAATTCTTCCATCTCCGAGTACCCAACATAAGTTGCTATGCTTGCTTTTCCTGTTTTACAGGAGGCAATTTATGGCCATTTTCCACGCTCATAATATTAGTTATACATTCGCCAATGGCGACAATCTGTTTAAAAACATTTCATGCACTATGGACAAACTCAGAGTTGGTCTAGTTGGACGTAATGGTATAGGGAAATCAATTCTCGCATCTATTCTGTCCGAAACAGTGGCACCATCAAGTGGTACCCTAATAGCACCTTCTAGTTGTTCGATGTACCACCAGCAGCCATCAATCAAGCCAAATGATGGTATGTCCATCGCCCAGTACCTAGATAAACAGCACGTTTTAGAAGCACTCAAACATGTTGAAATGGGTAGTTGCTTGCAAAAATGGTTTGATTTAATTGGGCCGAATTGGGAGCTAGAGTTACAGCTTAATCAACAATTAATTGATCTTGGGCTTCCACCCGACCCTAACCTCCTTTGCAGTGAGCTTAGTGGAGGGCAACTCAACCGCCTAATACTGTGGAAACTATTTGAACAAAATAATGCTTTTCTTATATTAGATGAGCCATCAAATCATTTAGACAAACCGTCTAAACAATGGCTTATCGATTGCATGCAAAGATTTCCAGGCGCAATCCTACTCATTAGTCATGACAAAGAACTGCTCAGCGAAGTGGACGAGATATGGGAATTATCAAATACCGGTTTACAAGTATTTGGGGGTAACTACCATTTCTTTGAAGAAAAGAAACAAAGCGAGCAACAAGCTATAGAGAGGCAGCTAGCTAACATTGGCCGACAAAAAAAACACTTTACTACCCAAGCTCAACGTAACTTTGAGAAAGCACAACAAAGGGCATCCAAAAGCAATAAGTTACGCAAAAGTGGCAGCCAAGCTAAAATACTACTCAATGGAATGAAAGAAAATGCAGAAAATAGTGCATCAAACCGCAGTAAATTAACGCAACTCAGAAAAGCACAGTTACAAAGTCAAGAACTACAAATCTCCACCAAACAAGACAAATGGAAAAACCAGAGGTTCAATGTAATCAAATACTCTGAAACTTTGAGAACTAGGATATCATTTCTAGATGGTAAACTCGCATTTGGCAGTACTGCAAAATTAACCCTACAACTTTTTCACGGAGAAAAAATCCACCTCCAAGGATATAATGGTTGCGGTAAATCCACCCTCCTAAAAACACTATTAGGTGAGCTTCCTCTCTCGGAAGGGCATATAAACACGAACGGTACCTTTTATTATTTAGATCAACACTTAACCAATATTAATCAAACATTATCAGTTTTAGATAATTTATGTTCTCAAGTCAAAGGGATTAACCAATGTGAAGCACGTACACTATTAGCTGGAATTGGCTTTCGAGGCGACAGTGTATTTAAAAGCTCAAAGGTATTAAGTGGCGGCGAAAAGATGAAACTTAGCATGTTGATTGTCAGCCATCAAACTAATCACCCTTTCCTATTATTAGATGAGCCCGACAACCATCTCGATATAGATTCAAAAGCAATGTTAGCCGACGCATTACGTCATTATCAAGGCGGTTTTTTATTAGTGAGCCATGATAATGACTTTGCATATGACTGTAGCATCACACGCTGCTATCACATGAAAGATGGCGGTCTAACTCTGGATGAAAATTAATAGGTTTATCATCCCCATAAACGTTCTTCTCCTTTACTCAGCTTGCTCTGAGTGAAGGCGAACAAATTCTCTTGCTGAGTCCTCTAGTGGCTTAAGGAGGTGTGACTTGGTCAAACGAATATAATGATATAAATCTTCTTTATCTACCGGAGGGCTGGCAATTTTGATGTCAGGAAATTGCTGTGAAAGAAACGTATAACTTTGCAAAGGCGCTAGCCAAACATCAGCTCTGCCCGCCATAAGCATAAGAGCGGCTTGGTCGACAGAATATACCCGATGTAAACGTCTGTAATCCTTGAGGACTTCAATGTACCTGGTGCCATGCATAGTCACGATTATCTTATCTTTGGCATCATTTAGGGTTTGGTAATAACTTCCATCTTTGGCAAATAAGTGTACTTTGATTTGCTCTAGCGGAACATTCACCTTTACCAAGCCCGCTTCATTATCTAGCTGGCCAATTCGTAAGTCTAAAGCATCATATTGACCCGTTATTATCGATTGGATTGCTCTTTCGTCAGGTAGGTAAGTGACTGTATAAGGAATGCCCGCCCCCTTGTACACAGCAGTAATGACATCTTCCACCGTCATGCCATACTTTGTCGTTTTACTCTCCCCTTTATAGCTCTCTCCAATCGCAATATTGATAACCTCTATATCTTGAGCAAAGGCATTATTTATTGGAAGTAATAAATTAATGACAAATAAAACAACAAAAACTTTCATTGCTACATCCATAGGTCAAAACTGATAATAGCAAGTATAGCTACTGGCCAAATTCTGCTCATATGGAAAGCTTTAGTATACCGTTAATCTTAATTGACCGATCTCGTCTGGTTAAATGCTTTTACCGACATTTCAAGCCGCTCGACAAGATGTGACTTTGAAACATGAACATAATGATATAAGTATTGTTTGTATACTGAAGGACTCGCGATCTTAATATTAGGAAATTCTTCTTTTGCTTTTAGATAAGTTCTGTGGGGTGCTAACCATAGATCCGCTCTTTCAGAAATAAGCATTAAGGCCGCTTGTTTTTCTGATTTGACCAGATGACGTTTCTTATAAACTTTTGCAATATCCGAGTAACGGGCTCCTAAGATAGAGACCAAGGTTTTGTCCTTAACGTCATCTAAACTCGGATAAAAGTCATTATTAATAGAGAGTAAATAGACATCAATAACAACGATTGGTACGTCAACTCTAACAAGCGTTTCTTCTTCATCTAATGTATCAATACGAAGATCAAGCGCATCATATTGACCTGATGCCGCAGCTTGGATGGCTCTCTCAGTAGGTAAATATATAAACTCAACGTCAATATCCGCAGCTTTGTATATAATTCTCAAATCACGTTCTAGTGTGGAACCTTTGTATATATCTCCCATCGCGACTTTGACCGAATCTCCTGTATTTGCCAACACAGCACTTGAGAACAATAACGCGGTAAACAATAACCTTAGGAACGGTATTTTCATCCACTACTCCAGAAAATTTTGTCTTTCTAACACTATAGGTTGCGTTAGATCAAAAGAGATCAGACTGCCAACTATCTAGTTCACCACATTTAACTGCTGATACAATAATTTTTATTTATCAAATGATCTAGCTTGGTTAAAAGCATTAGCAGATACTTCAAGTGGCTCGATAAGATGCGATTTTGAGACATTCAGATAATGGTATAAGTATTGTTTGTGGATAGAGGGGCTGGCCACTTTGATATCTGGAAATTCGTCCTTTATGTTAAGGTAACTCCAATAGGCAGCTAACCACACATCTGCTCGTTTTTTAGTGAGCATTAACGCCGCCTGTTGTTCCGATTGGACAAGATGAAGCTTTTTGTAGCTCTTAGCCATATCTGAATAACGAGCTCCTAGAATAGAGACTAAGGTTTTATCGCTTACGTTATCTAAGCTTTGGTAAAAATCTCCATTCACAGAGAGTAAATGAACGCTCATCGCTTGCAAAGGCACATTGACTCTAGTGAGACTTTCTTCTTTATCTAACGTATCGATACGAAGGCCAAGAGCATCATATTGGCCAGATATAACCGATTGAATAGCTCGCTCATTAGGTAAATATGTAAAGTCAGCTTCAATACCAGCGGCTTGATATATGTTTTTGAGATCCGCTTCCAGCTGTGACCCTTTATAAATATCACCAATCGCGACTCTAACTGAGTCGATGGTTTGAGAACAAACATAACTCGGTATAAAGAGCGCGACGAAAAGTACTCCTAGAATCCTTGTTATCATGTTGTTTCCTACATAATAAAGGCCTTTATATCAATATAGCTTGTGCGGAAACGAAAGTCGCTAGGGTTACATAGTATCAGCTTAGCTTTTGGCTCACTTGACCACTGTGAAGGATCAGCCTAGGCTAGCCTTTCGTATTTGCATAAGTTTACTAATAGTTTGCGATGCCTGTTCAAAGCTTGAACTTCTTGCTTTAGAGACCTTACGTTCCCATTTGGGATTATTTGGAACTGCAAAACCATGAGTTTTTGCCTGCTTTACAAACTCAGCAAACTGCTCAGCACTCTCTATTATGTGGATCAGGTCATAATCTACAAACCCTTCGGGCATAAATACTGTGATCGGGTAGTTAGAGGCCGTATCTGTATATGGGTTAGCTGAGTCCGTGCTGTGATGAACAACAGGATTACCATGTTTGCCAACAGTTGCTGCATTGAGCTTATCAATCATCTTGGCAATTCTTGGCGTAGCATTACCAATTTCTTGACCAAAACTACCTTTTGTTTCACTCTCTTTGGCAAAAAACTGCTTGGCAGTAAAATCTTCACCTTCTTGCTCTTTAAACCTAGCTTTATACGTTGCGGATACATCCGAAAAATGCACCCGCTTAACGGGTAAATTGTCGTCTTTTGCCAAATCAAGATTTTCTGCTTTTGGCGCAATAAACATGAGATCATAATCAGCAGTTAGTGGCTGCCTGGTTACCGGATCAGCAAGTACTTTAAGAGGCTCACCTTCATACGAGATCTCAAAATAGTCACCTTTTTTCTCTGCCCTGTACTCAAGGCCTTCAGAGAATAATGTTAAAATACCGCCCTTTTCAGCCTCTTGCTTAACCGTGATGACCTTATTATTTTCCAACCAATCAAAACGTTTTTGAGAGAGCGTCAAATTTACCGAAACAGCATCTCCGTTCTTTAAACATTCCTGTATCTTCTCATTATATTTTATGATCTGATTTCGACGTATATCGTAGTCATCTCGTAGCGTCACATGAAGCTTACTAAATCTCTGCTCGACACAGATAAGCCCCGCTTGAGGGCCATGATTGGAAGATTTCCCTTTGATTGCAAATCCTTTAGTTGGATAGCCCTCTTCAATAAGCCCTGTTGACATAGGATCTACAGGACGAAAAGATATAATCTGCTGAGTCTTTCTAGCAACAGTTTGAATTGGGCTCAAATGCCTTCTAACTATGCCTGTCTTATTCGCTACTTTATTAACTAACTCAGCTAAAATGGCTGCGCTAGTCTCGATAGAATTGATAGAACCACAAGCCTTGATTAAAGGTTTAGATGGATCTCTATTTGGCTTTTCCATTAGTGGATGCGGTGAAGATAGCTGATTAGTTACCGTTTTAACCTGAAATGGCTGAGAGTCTTTTAAGCCATCATTCGTCATATGTGTGGTACAGCGCGGTAGGCCAGCAGGAGCAATAAATATCGGCAAGCTATCATTTCCAATGATTATATTCATGATATTTATTAAACATTAAAGCGTCAACCAGTCAATAGGCTAAGTACAGAAAAGTAAGGAGTAGACTGACTGATCATAAAAAGGTAACAGCTGCCATGATTCTTAAATAGAAAATAATTATCAAATAGACATTAGTAATGATATATAAACTTACAGATTCACTTATATCAAGGCTATCAGTACATAGCCTGCACCAATAGCCTTAATACTTGCTTAATAGATTTTAAATCATCTATTAAGCATCAATGCGTACACACATATTTAACACAGGATTCTTATTGCGGTTCTTTTCCAATTCCCTTTGATCTTCTTCCCACTTTTCTCGGCCCAACTCAGCAAAAAAAGCATTGACTGCATAATGAAGTGGATCGGCAGAGCTATCAGGAACGAAAGTCGTTGGACTCACCGCAGGCTCAGGGTTTAAAGAAGCATAGTTAACTTTCGCTCGACTCCAGTTGAGCTCAATATTCATTTCATGTGGTGTGTTGAAATTGTTAACTAAAAAGTATGGGGTAGCAAATTTTCTCTGATGTCTATAACCAACTGGCTTAGCTATTAATGTATCAAATAAAAATTGTCGTAGCTGATCATATTTGGTCGAATCTTTATCACGCAGCCTTTCTTGATTAGCCTTATAGAACTCACGTTTAAATCCATTGACCTGTGACCAATTTGGTACATGGTAATTACTCCCATGAACCTGGCAAGCTGCTTGTACTTTGGTTAGATCAGTATCATTGGTTTGTAGGTTAATCCATTTATCTTGGACAAAAAGACTGCTATTAGTATTAGTATTAGTATTAGTATTAGTATTAGTATTAGTATTAGTATCTTGAGCCAACGCGGAGAAAGCGCTAGCAGATAATGCGATTGTTAATAACGTTTTTTTCATCTTGTGTCCTTGTTTATAGTTAATTAAACAGATAGAAGAAAACTTAACCTGCTTAGTGTGAAGGTACAATTTTAGCCGCTTTCACCATTCATATTTATGCTGTCAACTAGTCCTAAACGAAAACTATTTGGTGACAGATATAAACGCGCCCATAAATGAAAGCCATTGTGCTAATTTCAATTTTTCATGCCTAAGACTATACGAATGCATCCCTTATTTTAATCAGGAAACATCAAATAGAATATATTTAACAAATAATGTTTCATTAATATAAACTTATGAGCATTTATAAATTTTAATTTTAATTAATTAATTAATTAACTAATTAATTAATTAATTAACTAACTCAGTAAGAACATATTATCAACAATGAATTGTTTGTAAACTTATAATAAATAACAACTGTTTTAATTTTTACTAAAGATAAAAACATAGTTATACAACATAAAAATTTATTGAATTAAGATCACAATATGATAAATAAGGACTATTAATATTAATTGGATTAATATTGCAGTTTATAAAGAACACATAAAGACATAAGTCCCGCTTACTACTACTTCTATCCTGAGTTTGGCCCATGCCTACTGTTTGAATCGTATTAAACTACTTTCTCTACTTCATCTTTTTCAACAATGTCACTTTCTAAGCTCGCTTCCCTTACCACCGTTTCATTGGTTCACTGACTAATACTTTTTTGCTGATAGGCACGGGCAATTCAATCCCGTATGTAAGGCAGCTCAGAGCCACTGGCGCGAACATCGCGTCTGCAATGGACCATGCCCTTCCGTTTAAGAAAGTTTCATTAACATGTTCTAATATCGCCAGTGAATCCCATACCGTCACATCATCATTTACCAAGGTCGCACTTTAGCGGTTGGCGTAATATCCGCCAATGTCTTGTTGAATTCTTCGCTAGATAACCTTAACTTAATGACTTCTACATCCAAGTCGAATAATTTTGATTGCCAATAAACAGTTGCATTGGAGGCTCCATATTGTCATTGTTGAACATTAATTAGGGTGTGAAGTCACAATATCTGATTATTTTCTTTGGGACTAACGGAAGTTGATCTCTTTATATCTAGGTACCGCTTTGCTATAAAAATGGAGGCAATCTGAACTGACTATTTATGAGTTATTATGGTTAGGTGTAAAAGAGATAAAACAGATTAGTCATAAACGATTAAGATTTAGACTTGGCTAATGAAGAAAGATATGACAGAAAGCATAATAAATAAATTTAATATTAGAGATTGTAGTCCAACAGGTTTCAAATATTATCCTTTTAGTTATGGGGGATAAACCATTTCCATAGAGAATGACACATCAAATACTCGCAACCATATAACCTTTAGAACTTAATATTAATTTCAGCAAATACAGCATCAGATTCAAAATCATTCGCTAAAATAAACTTTCGGTATTCAACCCCCAAGCCTAACGTGTTTAATATTACGACTTCAGTTCCAACACCATAGTATGGATGCAATCCTGTATGTGTATCCGTTTTCTCTGAAGCACTGCCAATCGGGGTGTAACTCTGTTTTACACTAGAGTAATTTGCACCGCCAACCGCGTAAAAGTTAAGAAACGAAAGTGGTGAAATGTTAACTTTGAGGCCAGTATAACCCGTTGAGTAATCTACTGCTTGTCGGTTGCTCGCTAATAAAGCAGAGAAAACAGTGTCTGTCATACCTTCAGCGGCAGCATAGCCGACCTCAACTGCGAAATTGCTATGAAATTGATATGCGTAATCTATTTTACCGACAAAACCAGAATCGCTCCAATTGTTAGGACCACTAACATCAGCACCTCCTATGCCAATACCAATTTGGTGAGTTGCAGCATAAGAAGCTGAAGACCACATTATTGTTGATAATATAAGTATTTTTTTCATATCTCTTACCTGTATTGTTGTTTGTCCCTTGAAATAGAACTGGGTGACACATTGAGTTCTTTGGCAATTTTCTTTTTGAAGCCTTTGTACTCGCTTTTTATTCAATCAATTTGCTCATTTTTCCAAACGGCTGAATTTTATCATACGCCCAGTTAAAACCGGTTGCATAAAATAAGAAGAAAATTAAAAAACCTGCCTCTATTGCTAAGGCTTGTAGCAAAGTAACTTTCAAAAACCATGCAATAACAGGAATAGATAAGAAGATTAATCCACCTTCAAATCCAAGTGTGTGGCCAATTCGCATGGCTAAGCTACGCTTTTCTCGGTTTGAACCAAACCACTTATCAAAGTAGAGATTATAAATATAATTCCATACGACAGTATAAAGAGTCAAACCAATACCAATGACAGCTAAATCACTTGAACCTTTGCCTGTAATCAAAGTAGCAGCAGGTATGATGATCACTAGTGCAACAATTTCAAATAGTACTGCGTGAAAAATACGTTCGTTACGAGTCATGATGTTTTGCCTAAATAGTTCTACTCATTGACTGACATTTTATCTATTATTTAGATATAAGAAAGTTAGACACCATCGGTAAAAACGATATGTTTACTATTGAACAACTGCAAGCGTTCGTTACGACATCAGAAGCAGGTTCCTTTTCCGCTGCTGCCAGAAAACTTGGGCGAGCCCAATCTGTCATCAGCCAGCACATAATGAATATGGAACTTGATTATGGCGTCGATCTTTTTGATCGGACTGGTCGCTACCCGATATTAACGGACAAAGGTCATGAGTTAATACCATACGCACTGGCCACATTAAGCCAGCTTGACCGGCTAAATAACAAGGCGTCTCAACTTTTTTCTGCGCCTGCCACTAAGCTAGTGCTCGCGGTAGATGAGGGGATCCCATTAACCCGCTTACCAAACGCATTAAAGAACTTAGAGCAAAAGTTTCCAAGTCTTCAGATGGAATGTTTAACAGCATCAAGTCCAGATATTATTGAACTCATCCAATCAGAACGGGCGACAACAGGTATTATTATGAGCGATCTGCAAATGCCCAACAATATCGATATATCTAATTTAGGGCACATTGGTTTCGACGTATTTGTCTCCTCAGAACACCCTTTAGCGAAGAAAAATATTCGAAACATTGACGAACTCAAGCAGCATCGACAATTGACTATTCGTTCAAGGAATGAGGATGTTAGTAGTCTTAACCAAGCCTTTAGCCCAGACATCTGGTACGCTGACAATTACTATATGCTACTAGAACTGGCGAACCAGGGATTTGGCTGGTGTTTTCTTCCTGAGCATTTGGTGTTTTATGCGCCGAATACTTTAGTAAAACTCGGGGAAAAATTCACAAAACTGGCATGGCAAGTCAACATTGATCTGGTACAACATCAGAAATGGCACTCGGACCCACTACACCAACAAGCAAGGATAGAGTTTCAAACCTTATTCGAGTAGTTATCAAGATTTGAAACAACAATGGATTCAGTTTACTACTCTGGTAACGATCACTACCAAGCAAAACACGGTAATAATCACAAGATTGATATTGAGTTACCGTCATACGAAGAGAACCCGCGAAGCGGAATAGGAATAGGAATAGGAATAGGAAAATGACACCTTCAAAAATTAGCCAGAACTGCCGTACCCTACTTTCCCATAATCATTCTTTTTGCTAGCAAGGGAGCCAATCGCTCCCTTTTATATTTGACCTAAATTGCTACTAGCTCAAATTGCCCAGCAAACCAAAATGCTTACCCATTAATCTTGGGGTTTATCCAAGCTATCAGTTAGCTCTTTAATTGTCGATAAATCCCCTTTGTTCTCTAGCTTATCAATATACAATATGCCACTCAAGTGATCGGTTTCATGCTGCAATATTTGAGCTTTATAGCCATCAACGATATCTTCTTGCCACTGGCCATTTATATTTTGATAACGGAAGTTGATCTCTTTATATCTAGGTACCGCTTTGCTATAAAAATGCGGTACAGAAAAGCACCCTTCCGCCATAGGAGTTGTTTCTTTACTTATTGGGGTATAACTAGGATTCAAAGCAACTTCCCATACATCTGGGAACTGTGGCTTACCATCAACAATTTCAGGCACACGGTAAACAAAAGCGGCTTTATTGATCCCCAGCTGAGGTGCAGCTAACCCAACAGCATTCTCTCCTGTATTAGCCTTTAGCATCAATAAATTAATCAAATCCTGAGTTTCATTGTCTTGCGGAGAAACGGGGATGGCTTGTTTTCTCAGTACTTCTCCAGCATACACATTATCATCAATCGATGTATGTTCATCTTGAGTAAAAGTATGGGTGGAACATCCGTTAACTAATAATATTGACAAGGTCGTAAGAGTAGCTCTAAGCATCAGCATTGATTCTTTTTAGTCGAAAAGTCAAAATCCTAACTGTCAATTAACTCTAAGGCAATGATTTTTCTTTCTATTACAACCAAATCGGTCAACTATTACCTCTGATTAAAAAGTATCTTAGATACTTTAAGCTTTCGCTAACCTCGAACGCTTAACCTTGAGCAGGTGCGAGACAAAATAAAATCATTGCAGCCTGTTAAATTATTTTTGCTGATGATGCAAAGCCTTTTATACTGTTTACCCAATGATTATTTTCTTTGTAGGCTAAAAGACGACCTACAATATCCCTTAGTTCAATTCTATGAGTATATGATGGTGCACATGAAGAGGATGATATTTTAGCACCTCTTAACCCATTCATAAATACAGTTTCTGATTTTATCGTTTTATTTGATTCATTTATATATTTTATATTAAATACTGACATAATTATCTCTATTTATTGTGTTATATTTATATCTAAAAATTAGGCCCATTATTCTAATATATAGCTAATTGTTTAAACTATAACAAAGCAGATAGTAATAATTAATTTATAAAATTAAGAAATAAGAAACGTAGCGATCAATACACGAGTATGGATAGGTTGTTAGATATTTTTAGGGGATATAAATTTGTAAGCCAACATGGGGAAGATAGTGACGCAAGTAGTATTTCTACTTGCGTCAACTTTAAATATTAGATTGCTGAAACATTTGCAGCTTGTAGGCCTTTTTGACCTTGCTCTACATCGAAAGACACTTTTTGTCCTTCAACAAGTGTTTTGAAGCCTTCAGATGCAATAGCATTAAAATGTACGAATACATCATTACCGCCATTGTCTTGAGTTAGAAAACCAAAACCTTTAGTTTCGTTAAACCATTTAACAGTACCAGTTGTTTTATTAGACATAATTTGTCCCTTATTTAAAGTCATAGAAATGCGAAATACGCAGTGCGCTAGATGTTTGAATTACTGAATGTTACGAGTAAGAGATAAAGGGAAAAACTTAGGATACAACAGTTACGATGAGATTCTGAGATTTAACAATTTCTTTTTTCTTGTTTCATTTAATAACTCTGTCCAGCAGAGTAAGGATAATATATGTGAGTTGGGCAGATTAATCAATCTATTTATGAAAAAAAATACATAGTTGTCGATGGATAAACAAAAACAGAAGCTTTATATGACTAAAAACTCAATTCACTTCCTTTAATGACCATACTCACGATTTTTCTGTATATCGTAACGGATTTGCTTACTTACGTTCTTTAGTTGCACCCCTACCTTATTAAACGCCTTTTGGATAGTTGTTGAGACATGCTGGGGACCTTCACCCGCTAAAAAGTTTGCTCTATCTTGATTCGTTTCAAATACGCAGACGATTTCTAAGCTTTGTGGAAAAGAAGAGAATTTGACCGTATGAGTCACCCAAAGAAAACCATCGTAGCCTTTTAACGTATCTTCACAAACTTCGGTCAACACGTCTCTAATTTGATTCTCAATCTTCTTATCTGATTTGCGCATGAAGCAAACTTCCTATTTAACACCTTTGAAAAGGGTTCAGTCTAGATTGTCTTAAACGATATTAGGCACTGTGGCTATTTAAAATGCAAAGCATTTATAGTAACACTTGAAAATCTCACAGAATGGGACCTTTAGTAGCTGAGTAAATATGGCCAGATGGATAGAGTTATAAACATTAGGAAAAGTAAGCCAAACAGCAGGGTTTGAGATAGCTAAAGTTATACTCTGGATAGCTTATCGTAACATTTATTGACAATTTTATATTTAATTTACATTGCATAAGTGATAACGTGAATGATTCTCAATTGCATTCACGCTTATTATATAAACACATTATGAAAAGTAACCTTAAATTCAACTTAATATCTCTGGCTATGATTGCCGCCACTACCCCAGCTATAGCCGAAGAAGAGGAAACCATCACCGTTTTTGGTGAAAAAACTCAGCACTCTCAAGTGACAACAGCTACTAAAATTTCAACACCGACAAAATTAGTTCCTCAGACAATTGAAAGTCTGCCCGTCGAAGAAATAACAGCCTTCGGTAATAGCACTCTAAGTGAAGCTTTAGTTGGTATTCCTGGTATCAATGCTAGTGGCGATACTCGATTTGATGGCGTAAAAATTCGCGGCTTCAAAGCGTCTAATGATTTCTATTTAGACGGGTTCAGAGATGACATGCAGTACACAAGAGATCTTGGAAACATTGAAACAGTCGAGATTCTTAAGGGGCCAGCTGCTGTCTTATATGGCAGAGGTAGCTCTGGCGGTATTATTAACCGAGTGACCAAAAAACCAGAAGCGGGTTTAGGGTCTAAATTGACGACAAGAATCGGTAGCAATGATTTCTATCGCGTCGATGCAGACCTTAATGGTGAAGTGAATGAAGACGTTCAGGTACGCCTAAACATAGCTTATGAAGACGCTGGCAGTTTCCGCAAAGGTGTGGATAGCAAGCGTAATATGCTTGCTCCGTCTATTAGTTGGAATGTCAATGATGACGTAACATGGCTTGTTCAGTACGAACGCCATGAATCAGAACGTGTTCCAGATAGAGGCATTCCAAGTGTCAATGGCTCTCCCGCTAATGTTCCTATTGATACTGTTTATAGCAATACAGATCGTGATTATATAAACGATATTACCCAATCAGCGCGTTCAAGACTGACATGGAATATTAACTCTGCATTGCAACTGCGCCATTTTTTTAGCTATACCAACCTTAATAGCGAATTTGATAACACTTATGTATCCCGTGCAGACGAGAACGGTGATTTAACTCGCTCTCGCTGGCAGCAAGATTTAAAAGCAAATAACTTCTCAAACAATTTTGAATTAGAAAGCCAATTTGATACTGGCTTTGCCGAGCACAATTTACTCATTGGTTGGGAACAGTCATGGCAGGAACGCATTCCAAAACTATATCGAAATTCTGGCGCTATTCCATCTGGTAATGCCTACCAGCCTGATACTCTTCCTAGTTATGATGACCCAATGAAGCTTCAGTTTGATTCTGAGCATAAAGTAGAAAGCTACGGTTTGTATCTGCAAGATCAAGTGACAATTGGAAATTGGATTGGCCTAGCTGGTATTAGATATGATGATTTTGAGATTAAAACGCATAAGAATACTGATAACTCGGAAGAAACGGTATCCAATGGAAGTTGGAGCCCTCGCCTTGGGTTAGTTTGGAATCCTGTTAACGAACACGCTGCTTATCTTTCGTATAGCAAAACCTTCTTACCTGTAGGTGGTGGTCTTATCGGTATTAGCCCAGGTAAAGAAAGCAATCAGTTAGATCCTGAGCATACTCGCTTGTATGAAACAGGCATTAAGAGTGATTGGTTTGGTGGCTCTCTTGCAACGACATTGTCAGTATACCGTTTAGAGATGTACAACCGTAGAACAAGAGACCCTCTAGATCCAAGCAAAATTATTCTTACTGGTCTTCAAAGAACTGATGGTATCGAACTTTCATTTAATGGTTTCATCACAGAAGAAATCACGGTTAGAGGCGGTATCGCATACCAAGATGCCGAATTGGTGAAAGCTGAAGATAATATCCAAGGTAATCGTCCAACCAATACCTCTAGCTTAAATGGCCAATTCTTTGTTGGATACAAAGAAGAATCTGGTTTGTTTGGTGAAACAGGATTTATTGCCGTCGGTGATAGATTTGCAGACAGCAAGAACACAGTCTCATTACCAGGTTATGCCCGCTTCGATGCTCGTGTTGGTTATGAATGGAATAACTGGATTGCTCAGCTAAGTGTTGAAAATTTATTGGATAAAGAGTACTACGTGAGCGCAACAGGTGCAGGACAGATAATGCCAGGCTCTCCAAGAGAGTTTAACCTAACCACTAGCTACAAATTTTAATTAAACGGTATGGCCAGCACATGCTGGCCAATTTTTTATGAGAAAACGCAAATTCCCGTTACGTAACAACAAATGGTTACGTCGAATACATGCATGGACTGGAATAGTACTTATTCCTCTCATGCTTCTTTATGGTGTTACCGGCTTATGGCTTCAACATCGGTCTACACTCAAAATACCTGGTCCTAAAACGGAGATGATTGACGAAGTTCTTAACCTCGATCATCCGTTTAAAAATACCGATGACTTTAAGTCTTTCTCTAGCTATCAATATTTAGGCTGGTTTGATGAAACGGAAGTTATGGTCAAAGAGTCTATATCTTTGCCAACAAAGAGTGGTTCTATTGTTATTCCTGAGATATGGAGTTTAAGAAATGTAGGTCTTAAAGGTAGTCTTCGTATTTCTTACGTTCCTGAAACACTGGTGGTAAGAGTTAAGATACAAGATCCAAACTTTGGTGCTTTCATGAATAGACTTCACAGAGGAATGGGCACAGGGCTAAGCTGGCAGTTCTTTGGGGATTTAGCCGCTATATCCCTCATTCTGTTCTCGTTAACAGGTTTATGTATGTGGACAAAGTTACATGGAACGTCGAGAGCGGGGGTTGCTTTGTTTATCTCTGGAATCGGAGCAATGACTGCCATCGTACTGATTAACGTATTGTAGCCAACAACTAAAAAGATCACCTGCAAAGGTGGTCTCTTCGGTGTCTCGTCCAAAAAAGCGTTAGCCGTTTTACACTAAGCCCACTCAGCATCGATATTCTGTTATAGTTTTTCTTTTTAAAAGTGCTTGTATCAATAAACACTAGCCTTGTCTGTAATTTCATAATCAATGCTTTCTGATCTGCTTTAATCCAACAGGACACTTTAATGGAAAATAAATTCGGCAAAATAAATTCGGGACACACACCAAAAAGACTAAATAAGTATGATTTACTCTTTTTCGAGGGACTGATGTCAACCACTTGTTTGAATGATTGCTAACTTCTTATTATTCCAATAAGGAGACATATTCATGACGACTGCACGCAAGCAACTTATCTCGATTGAAGCGACACCTTATTATCACTGCGTTTCTCGCTGTGTGAGGCGCAGTTTTTTGTGTGGTGAAGACAGCCAAAACCAAGTGAGTTATGAGCATCGCAGAGAATGGATCGTCAATAAAATTCACTCGCTTTCTGAACTCTACTGTATTGATATTTGTGCTTACGCCATCATGAGTAATCACTACCACTTAGTCGTCAATATCAATCGAGAGAAAGCTTTGGCCTTGTCACATCATCAGATAGTTGAGCGCTGGGGAAAGGCTCATAAGTTACCACTTATTATTCAACGCTGGCTTCATGAGCAACTCACTCACCCAATTGAACACGCAAAATGCATGGAGATCATTGAGCTTTGGCGAGAACGTTTATGGAATTTGAGCTGGTATATGAAAGAGCTTAACTACGATATTGCTTGTAAAGCTAACAAAGAAGACAACTGCACTGGCCACTTTTGGGAAAGCCGATTTAAAAGCCAAGCTTTGCTTGATGAAAAAGCCCTCGCCGCTGCAATGGCGTACGTAGACCTAAATCCTATTCGCGCAGGCATTGCCACTAAACCAGAAGATTCAGAATTCACTTCCATCAAAGCTCGAATCGACGCTTTAGATAAACAGTTGGCTACAGCCCCTTGCCTTCATCCTTTTATCGGTAATGAGAGCAACTTAAAGCAAGACGGCATTCCTTTTCGATTGATGGATTATATTGAATTAGTCGACTGGACAACCCGCCAAATTCGGCCGAATAAAGCATTTATGAATTCGAGCCTGCCCCCCATACTAGACAGGCTCGGGGGAAACATAAACAACTGGCTAAAGGTTTGTACTCAATTGGAGAAATTCCACGTCACTGCGGTAGGCAGCCAAGCACAGGCAATGATCGCCAAAATCGCTCTTAATAAGAAAAAGCTTCATTTATTCGCATTTGAATAGCAGTCACTCAAAGACTTTCCAGAAATGGATACCCACAGCTTGATGGCTGAAACGGCGTTTGAATAAACGCACCGATATTCAACCAGAAATACCTTCCTTTAATATAAATCGACGACAATATTCCTCAAAATCGGCAGTGCATCAAAACAAACCTCAAAGTGACGTGGATAATTTATTTTTCTCTTTATTGGTGTGTGTCCGATATTATTTATTAAGATGTGAGGCACACAAAACCGATCGTTGCAGCCGCATACCACCTTAATCACTAAAACTGACGCATTCTAAATAGATTAATGATAACTGTATATAAAAACAGTTCTAGTGAGTATTTTTTGGGGAGTGAAAAAACATAATACTTATTGGAGAACAGGATGTGAATGAGTAAAGGGTTTAACTAACAATAGGTGGCTATTTTGACTAGAAAAGAGCCAGATTTGATCCTATTGATACCTGATCGTTAGCAATTTACACAAGCCGTTTTTGGACAGAAACAGTTTAAAGCTGTCACACTAAACTGTTAGAGCTTGATAAGCTGAGTTTGGGCAAAATTATACTAAAATTGAAATACTAAGAAGACAAAGTAATACACTGCTAATGTCTTGTCGTTGTAATCAGTGCAGTATGACTTAAAAGTAATCACTACACATTTCTATCATAAAAACCTCCCTAGAGGGCTAAAGCTATAAAGTTAATTGCCCCCCCGTCATGAGCTTTGATTTTTTCTAGTTCAACCGCCTACGTCTTCTTTCCTGATAATGAATTTTTCTCTGAGTTATATGAAGCGATTACCTTATGGGAAGACTTCAGCCAATCTCGGTATATAACAAAATTTGTTCTTATTGATTTATAAAACGAGTTCAATGCTTGAGAATCTACTGGAACCATCGAGACTGTATCGAAAACCTCCCTACAAGGATAACTAGCTATTCCTTGGTTTCGATGTTGAGCGGCATGAAACTCAACTCATCTAGATTCACTGTTGGTTACAATTACCTAGCCTGAAACTTGTGCTAAAGGGCATGCCCCCTTTGTCAAATGAAACCACACAGAGAAAGGAAGTTATCTCGCGAAACTCTTCTAGCTGTCGCTTCAGGTAAAGCATCGAGAAAAACGTTATAACGCTCGATGGTTCTTTTCAACCCAGAAAATTGCCCAACTTGATCGGTGCCAATCATGAACTTATCTGGATAATCGCTAACTAACTGAACCCATTTATCTACAGGTTTGCCGTTAACGTCAAGCAATTGAGATTTGAGAACCGCCCACGATAGATCTATGTACAAATTATCATACTTATCTAATAACTTCCTGACCTCAGCAGGCAGGTAAGGTAAACCCTTTTTATTGATCCGAGTAGCTGCTCCAGCATGTGCCCATATAAGTTTTGTATTCGGACTATTTTTAACCGCCTCTTCTATCTCTGTCAGATAAATAGGCTCAAACTCTGCCTGCGACGCCGACGTAATATTGCTGTGTACCAAAACAGGTAAGTTGTATTCTGCTGCGAGGGCATAGATTTTAAACATAGCTGGATGATTAGCGCGCGCCACCTCACCATAGGTTAAATTAGTCAGGTCGTCATGGCGAGTCATGACTTCACCTATACCACGCCAAAAACCAGGACGCCATTCAAGAAGTTTTCTTAGATGGTCGACGGCATTCATATCTGTGGGATTAAAGCCTGACATGAAGGGAATGAAACGTTTTCTCGTATTATCAGGTAAGCTTTCAAGAGCACGAGCGAGAATCTCATCCGTCATACTATACCAATAAACTGGAGAATTATTGCCAAGATAATAAGGAGTAGGCTTCGGGTCGGTACTACTGAGTTTTTTTATCATCGGCATACCACTTAGCATGCTATATTCGATATTCGCTGCATCCATATTATCCACCAAGGCAGTTATACCTTGCGTGTCTTGGACAAAGTTCAGAAAGTGTTGATGTGAGTCCGTATATGTGTACTCTCTTTCGCTTGCCCAAGCACTAAACTCCGCAATCAAACAAATGAACATCGCTAAATATTTCATCAAATACTAGATCCTATTTTGTGGCCTAATGGAGTTAATTTCAGTACTAATCTGACTTGAGTTGTACTTGTCTAGGGAGCATTTTAGCCGTTTGGGGAAGCTGTGCGAGATAGGGGCCGGCATGCAGAGCATCAGGCCAACCCAGTAACATCATAGCCAATACGTTCCTATGCTCCCCTTTCGCCAAGTCGTCACTGCCCTCAACTCCTAGAATCATTTGTTTTTCGTTGTCGAATGAATTCACGATATGATCTCTGGTAAGGCTTACAACCCTATGATCGGGTTTTCCAGCCAAAAGATATGTAATACCGACCTCAGCAATGATATCGTCACTAGCTTTTGTTAAAATCAAGTCGATATTGCGTTCAAAATAGTTGAGTATCCAATCAAACTCTTTAGCATCAACTTTATGTTGATAGTAACCGCTGGCTGCAATAATAAAGTGGGTCATGCCATACAGTTTGTTCCTAAATTGTGAAACATTGAGCTGACCATCAGCACTATCTTGATAGACTTTACGAAACGCTGCTTTGTATACATCTAAATAATCACCGGCACCGACTTGTTTTGCCCAATAAACGTAGTTTATTAATTGAGCAGCCCATGCTCTAATCATCGATTCATCAGTCAGTCCCTTAGACAAATCAACTTGCTTCAATAAAGTAAGCATTTTATCGTGACACTGTCCTTTCAAGCCAAACTCATCAATGCGGCTAGAATAACGCAATAAAATGTCAGTATAAAAAATGAACTCAGGGAAGGGGGAAAGTGCATTTCTGCGACGTTCTCCTCGAGAGTTATTTGCTAAGGCTGCCACAGCTTTTTGAGCCTCTTGGGCAATAAAATCGGGTTTATCAATGTTGCAAGCGTAATAGGCATGAGCGTCACTCACCGCATATAAATCGACTAAAGCACTATTTGCGTATTTTTCTGCATCGCCCGTTACCCTATATTGACGGATGCTATAGTGTCCCTGAATTCTAGGTGGTAACTGATATAAATTAGATTCTAGATTTCTTTTTATGGAGGCATATACCTCAACATCATTTATTGCTATCTGGCCATCCTTACTAGCAGCAGAAAAAATCACACCAAATAACGAAAATAAGACTAGTGGTATTCTCAACATTAAAAAATCCCTCGTTTCCATTGTCATGTCTGCAGCGCCAACCTATAACGGGTACCTACCACGTATTGGTTATACCACGGCCTCTCTCAACCAGCAACAGCGTGGGTGGGATAGCACTATATGCATTTCACTTCTCCTGATTTGTCTATCACAAAGTTTGTTTTTGATTTGAGGGTAATACTGCTGGGAGCACTTATTCTGCGAGAGCGTACAACCTCTCGTAAGCCGTGTCGAACTCACCTCATGCATATGGGTAGCATAATTTTTCGAAGGAAGAAAAGCAGTTTAATTGCTCGTGGCCGTCACATTAGTTTATTTGAGGGTTAATACGACTTGTTTTCTTTATTACTTCACGCAAGCTAGCTCGTTTTGGGGCAAAACCACGACCAAGATACAAAACGGCCCCAACCCGCACTGCAAACCCCATCACAAAACCACAATTATCTGCTGAGAGTAGAAGCCGTCACTTTCACTATCCTTGCGGCCTCCTTAAGTACCCTTCTAAGCAAATACACTATTGAATCAGTTACTTTATCAGCCTCTTTTATCATTCAATCAGTGGTTTAGCACAGTGATGATTTCCACATAACTTGTTACAGTTCAGCCATTTAATATGCATGTAGATTGGTTACCCGTAATTGTTGGGTCACAAGAGTGAAGCTGTATGGCGAATGATATTGAGTTTAGCTTTGAGGTCTCTGGGTTTTTAGGGGCATTCAAAGTAGAAAGTTTTCGGGTAACGGAAGCCCTGTCTGCCCCGTTTGAAATGAGCCTCACTGTATTGTCTGAAAATGATGACATTACCTTTGATACGCTGAGCAGAAAAACCGGCGTACTGAATGTGTATGGTCAAGGTGCGGCGGCGGCTCGCCAGTTTAACGGCAACGTTTCAGAACTGAGTTACTTAGGCTCCGGGCGGCGTTATTCTCGCTACCATATCACACTAGTGCCGCAGCTTTGGTTTTTAACCCAGCGACAAGATTGTCGCATCTTTCAAAACAAAACTGCGCCAGACATTATTCGTGATGTCTTTGATGATGCGGGGATGAGCGATTACCGCTTTGAACTAGCCGCTCAATACCAAGCAAAAGACTACGTTGTACAATACCGTGAAAATGACCACTATTTTGTTCAGCGTCTTTTAGCAGAGCATGGCATGTGGTTTTATTTTGAGCACAGCGACGCGGCGCATACCATGGTGGTTGTTGATAGCAATGATGCCATTCCTGAGCTTGTCAGAACACCGCTCAACGCCTCTTATATCGGGCCTATGCTGTTTCAGTCTCAAGGTGGCGGCGTGTCAGATAAAGAGCATATTTTTGACCTTGAGCAAATCCATCGCGCGCTCACAAGCTATGTGAGTTACAGCGATTACAACTATCTCACGCCAACAATACCGCAAGGCAAAGAGGCCGAAGACGGACCAAATTGGGATTTACAGCGCTACGACTACCCCGGGCGCTACACCTCTCCTGACTTTGGCGCTCAGCGCAGCCAAGAATGGATGTCAGAATACACGGTAGATAGCCACCAAATTCAGGCCTCAAGCAATATTATGCGCCTAGCGTCGGGGCTAAGCTTTGATATTAGCGAGCATCCGCGCTCCTCGGTCAACCGTGATTATCTGATGCTCTCGGTCATGCACCTTGGTGACAACCCACGCGTGCACGAAGAAGAAGGCTCAGATGCCCCAACGAACTACCAAAACCAGTTTGTCTGCTTGCCGCGAGATGTCACCTTTCGCGCCCCCAAAATGGCTTCACCTGTGGTCGATGGCACACAAACCGCCGTGGTGGTTGGTCCTACGGGAGAAGAAATCTACACCGATGAACTTGGGCGGATTAAGGTTCAATTTCACTGGGACCGCTACGGCCAAAGTGATGAACACAGCTCATGCTGGCTGCGAGTAAGCCAATCAATGGCCGCGCCTAATTGGGGCGCCGTATATCTGCCACGCATCGGCCATGAGGTGGTGGTGACCTTTTTAGAAGGTGACCCAGACAGACCACTTATCACAGGCGCCGTGTATAACGGTTTACACAAACCACCTTATGAGCTGCCCGAGCACAAAACACGCACCGTCTTTCGTACCCAAAGCCACAAAGCTGACGGTTACAACGAAATGTACTTTGAAGATGAAAATGATCAAGAAATGGTGCATTTTCGCGCTCAAAAGGACATGAAAACTAAGGTGCTGAATAACCGTTACCGAGATATAGGTAATGATGAAGAGCTCGAAGTAGGCCGAAACCAAGAAAATAACGTCCTCGCTGACCGCAAAGAAACCATTCATGGCCATAAAACCTCAGAGACAAAACAGACGTTTAAAGAACAAGTTGACCAAGATGTGGCGGTAACTTACAACGCCAATGAACATAAGCAAGTGGCAAAAGATCAACACCTATCGATTGATGAAAACCGCCAAACCAAAATTGGTAAAGATATGTCTTTGCAGATCGGCGGTAAAGCTGCTCTTGCTGTTTTAGAGGGATTATCAGCCAATATCGGTGTGGATGACTCGCTGCAAGTGGGCGGTAACTTGAACGTCGATGTACAAGGCAATACCTCTTTTCGAGCCGATGGCGGCACGACGATTATTTCTGGAGATGAAATCAAAGTTCAAGTTGGCTATGCAGGATTAATTCTAAAAAGTAATGGTAATATAAAGCTTTACGGCTCTTCAATTACGATTGATGGTGCGGCTCAAACGACAATAAACGGCGGAAAAGTGGCAATAAACCCAGATAAAGGAAATGCAAGGCTTAATGTCGCGCCGCCTTATGAGTCCTTTATGCGTTACAACCAGCGTATTGTGTTGCAAGACCAAACCACAGGTGCGGTTCATGCCAACAAGGCGTACAAACTCGGGGTTGTGTTTAAAGGCGATCGCACCAGCAGAACCTTCTTAACCAGTATCAATTACGGCATTCATGGCGATAAAATGAAAATGCTTAGTCCCATGCTTCAGGTTGTGGAAAAAGCTGGTATGAGCAAATTAAAATCTGCTTTAAATATTGCTAATCCGCTTAAGGGGACAAACGTCATATCTTTTCTTTTTGTGACATCATTTGATGTTTATGAGTTCTTTAAAAAAGATATTGGTGAACAAAATATTGCAGAGCTTCTCGGCGCGATTGGAATAACAACAGCAAAGCTTTTAATAGCGGGGACGGTCGCAATTTTGTTTCTAGCTGTTTTAATAAAAGCGTTGGCTTTAACATTAACTGGTGTCGCTGTATTTTTCAGTATAGCTGGCCTGTCGTTTTTGGCGGGTTGGGGTCTTGATACTGTTGATACAAACTATGGCATCAAAGACAATGTTAAATCATTTCTAAAGAGCGCATTCCCCGACCTTACGATAGAAGAAATGATAAATAAAGGAATAGAAAAAAATAATGCTCAAATAGATAGCTATATAGGTACAGGCGCTATGAAAAACTCTGGTTATTTTGGTTTTTAAGGGGTAAGTATGGAAGTTTATTCAGATGATGATTATAAGGCTGAATGTATAAGGTCAGATTTGACAATTACTTCTGTAATAATGGCGTTATTTCAAATCGCATATGCTTTTATCGATTCGCAATATTATGCTACTGTCTTCTGCTGGTTAGCATTTTTGAGTGTGGTATTGTTTCAAATTTTTCTTTATACTAGTTTTGGAATAGAGTTTCTAAAAAGAAGAATCTCTTCACGAGCAATATTAATGGGTTATTTTATCATCGGCCTGACAATGTTCATGCTAAGCTCAGTAATAGTTCATTCAAGAAAAGTCTTTGATCCCATCTTTTATATGTTTATATTGTTGATATTGTCATTCCTATTGGGAATATTAACTGGATTGCTGTTTAGTGATAAAGCAATATTATTTAATGACAGTAAATACGTCAAAATTAGAAAAAACGAAATAGAGATAAGAAAGATTGACCTTTTCGGAATTTTAACGCTAAAAAGAATGCCTTTTCTTAGAGCACCATTAATAAAGTTTCGGAATATTATCTATATTCTGGGTGCGCTTATCGGAACTGGCGGTGCTGGCATTGGATTGGGGATTGCGGAGATGCTTAAGCGGTCAGATGTACTTGCCCCTGACATGAATGTACATGCGGTACTATTTTTTAGCGTTGGAATACCACTTCTGTTTGTACTTGGAATATTAATATACTCTACAATGACATACCTATCCGAGTGGCGTAAGTTGATCGCGAGCATAGATAAAGAGTATGGCGAACATAAGATAATCTTCAATTCCAAAAAGAAATCGTATAAGAAGATTAAAGAGATAATGGCAGAGTCAGGCTCTAATACTAATGGATAGAGCTAAGCGATAAAAGCATTAGCATACCAGAGTATATGAGCTTGGGTATGCTAGTGCTCTTTCCATGTAAGTTTCCATGATTCTGACCCTATTTCTTGAGCAAGAGCTACCACGAAATAAAATCTAAAATATTATCTAATTGGACTAGCTCAAATCGGTCAAAACCAACTTTTCTCCTCCAGTCTCTTTTTCTTCGATCTATTCTTCCTGCGCCACTCCACTCAACAATAAGAAGCTCTTTCTCCTCTTTGCGTAGCTTTATCCTTTCGTTTAGATGTATATCATCACCAGAATAACCAAATAAGATGATTTTATCTGACTCGTCAAAAGCTTTATCCAGCCTTCTCCAGTAAGAAGAAAGTATATGAGAGGAATCAATGATTAGTGGTTTGTGTGGAACACAAGTTAAAACTATATGAGATTCATCTTCGGGATCTAAAAAATCGCGACTCACGCCCATAACCTTCTCATTGCGAATGAATAATGGCGAACCATGAAGGTGCATATACCACCCGTGACGGTTGATATTATGTCTATTGAGATGATCTTCATCGAATCCAGCTGATGCCCAAAAACCATCGATTAACGGCCCATTATAACCATCAAGAACATCTTTCGACGAAAATCCATCGTATAGTAAGTTATCGTAATTGAGAGTAACCACATGAGATTTTGTATGTTTGATATAATTTGAAAGTGGATCTAGAAACTCATCAGGTAGTCTATTACCTGATTGATGGAAATAAAGTGCAACTTCGTGAATATACTTTTTAAATGTAGATGGTAATTCCTGTGCTTCTGGAGATACCCAAGATGTACCAGCAACCTCAAAGTTACATAGATACTCCGTGGCAATAATAGCTACCTGAAGCTGATCGAGTTGATTTTCTGAATGTGGAGGGCTTTCTTTAGTAGTACCCTCAATTGCGCTAACGATGAGTTCTTTATGTTTCTCACTCAAGTGGTCTGTATCATTCCAAACACTCTTTAAACCATTTTCAAGCGAGAAATACTCGGGATTTAAAGCTAACCCTATTCCGTTACCAAAAATAAGCAGAGACCTTGACATATAACTATCCATGTTACTTTAATGTGGTGTTAGACTGCTATACGATTTTACTCAAGAGACTTCACCAGCTCACGAATTGCAGCAATGCTGTAATATTTATACTTATTGTAAAAATACCTTGTGTTGGCAGATGCATGGGATTCGTTGTTTATGCCAGCAACTGATTTATAGTTGCAAATTTTTGCACTAATATTACCGCGTGCTAATCCAGACTTCAGCGAAATATCAAGAGCATACTCACTTTGTTTACCTCTCGGAAACCCTTCACCTTCCAACTTTTTGAAAGCTTCTAGGCACCTAAGTTCATTTAAGTCGTTCCATAATGAAGTATCTCTATAGACCATATAGTCACCACTATACTCTCACTGTTAACAGTGAGAGTATAGTGGTGACCGTACGTATATAGTTCGCGAAGATTATGAATATACATATGGGCCCCCTTTGTTGTAATAAAACAACCAAACAAACTTGGGACACTTTGTGGGTTTATTGGGACAGGTTATGATTTAAACAACAAAATTGGCGGAGACCCCAGCCACATCTCGGCACACAAGTCACTCGCTGCGGCTGCTTCCTTCCGGATCTGACCGAGTTCACGAGCTATTGTTGCGAGAGGACCAGAGCCTCCATAGATTCACAGCCTTGGCATAACCAAGGTGTTGAGAGATTATGTGTCATCACCTTGGGCAATTCAAGCAAAAAAAACAAAATACGGTGCATTTCCGATTAAGTGCTTAGGAGTTAATCAATTCCACTACATAAAGAGGTATTTTTGTCTTTTATTGTACTCGCGTTTATTGAAGAAGGCTCACAGCTCAGTTTCCTCATCAAAACTACGTAGTACATAATCTGTCATCCAAGCGGCGCCTAGCAGACAAAACCAAACCACAAATACAGGATTGGGAACATCAAACCAAGGCGTGACAACCAATGTAGCGAAACCCACTGTGGGTAATGTCCAGCATAACAGTTTACCCCAGTTAAACGTCTTTAACTTTGCCATGCTTTGTACACAGCCAATAATGCCAGTCAAACACAAAGCAACCACAACTGAGTCGCTTGAACCTACGAACCACAAGGGTACTATCAAGCCTAAAGCCCACCAGCAGTATTTATCACTTGAAGGCCAGCCTTGTACTGCCCACCAGATAACGATTACTGACAGTGCTTGTACTAACGTCACCATCGGCTCTCCTGCCAATTTTCCTCCCGCCTGGGTAACCATAACGCCGACTTGGAGCGTTACCACAACCAGAGATACAGTCACCAACACACCAAAGCTACTTCGTTTGGAAAATACAACCATAAGCAATGGAAATAAAATCCAATGACTGAGTGAAAGAGAAATGGGTTGTTGGGGTAAGGTCATACCATAGGCCGTGACAGCGGCTATCAATACGATGCCACCAATGACTCGTTGCGGAAAGACCCATAACACAGGGATTAGCAACGCTAACAATGTGACTTCTTCTTTAGTTAAGCTAATCGTCAATACGCAGACTACTGCTAATAGACTTGTGATCAAAAACTGAAAAGTAGAAAATACCATGCCCTCTCCTTATCCATTCCTTGGAACAATCGAACTAGGACAAAATCAGTATGGACCAGTTTTTGATACAAATCTTTGCGGTAATTCACCAAATTCCATGTGGAAAAGTAACTACTTATGGTGAGATTGCCAAATTGGCAGGATATCCTGGGTACGCTCGCCATGTAGGAAAAGCATTAGGAAACTTACCCCAAGGCTCGACTTTACCTTGGTTTAGAGTCATCAATAGCCAGGGTAAAATATCGCTTAAAGGAGAAGATTTAGTTCGCCAAAGAGAGTTATTGATTACTGAAAATATTGACGTCACTTTAGATGGGAGAGTTTCTTTAAAGAAATACCGGTGGCAACCTTAAACAACACCCTAATCATCCAAAACAAATCTTAGTCATATTAATTGTTCCTAATAAAGCAGCCGTGCTAAATAAACCTAAAGTGGGATAAATAACCACCTAATGTGAAAAAAATATTTACATCATTTTCATCTTAATTAGCTGTTTAAGTTATCAGTTTATGCTTAAAATGATCCTATATTGACCAAAATGTTAGGGTGTGAAATGAGTCAAGCTTTAGGCGAACTACTTGAGTTATTGAAACTAGAAAAGCTAGAAGAAGGCCTTTTTCGGGGTCAAAGTGAAAATCTCGGCTTACCTCAAGTTTACGGGGGGCAAGTCATTGGTCAAGCGCTCTCAGCCGCGCGCTACACCGTTGATGACGACCGAACCGTGCACTCATTTCACAGCTATTTTCTCTACCCTGGCGATCCAGAAAAACCCATTATTTATGATGTAGAAACTCTGCGAGATGGACGCAGCTTTAGTACTCGCCGAGTCAAAGCGCTCCAATCAGGCCGACCGATTTTTTACCTTACCGCTTCATATCATGGCGAAGCGCCCGGCTTTGAACATCAAAATACCATGCCAGATGTAGCAGGACCTGAGAATTACCTGTCAGAGCCTGAACTTGCGAAGAGTATCGCTGACCAGTTACCCAACAAGCTTAAGGCGGCATTTTGCAGTGAAAAACCCATAGAGACTCGACCAGTTAAAGTGGTTAACCCTCTCAAGCCACACAAGGAAGACCCTAAGCAGTATTTGTGGATTAAAGCCAATGGCACCGTGCCAGATAACCAGTTGATTCACCAATATTTACTCGGCTATGCGTCTGATTGGGGCTTTCTGGTAACCGCATTACACCCACACCAAGTCTCTCTCATGACCCCAAAGTTTCAAGTTGCCACCATCGACCACTCTATTTGGTTTCATCGTCCATTCAAAATGGACGAGTGGTTACTGTATGTCATAGAAAGTCCTACAGCCAGCAACACTCGTGGATTAGTACGCGGGGAAATCTACAATCGTCAAGGCGATTTAGTTGCATCAGCGGTACAAGAAGGCGTGATGCGATTTAAAAATAGATAGAACTAATGAGTATGCCCGTGTGACCTCTCAGCACTATAACCACTGAAACTTGAATTAGGAGAGCCTTTAAAACAATTAATCAACCAAGGAAAAGTATCCGTAACATAATACCCATACTGACCATTCACCGTCATACCATTGCATTCATCCAAGTCTCCCAAAGCAACCGTATACTCCCAATCTCCACGAAACTGTCCATCATAATTAGCACTGACAACATTGCCACCGACGGTTGGCGCAGTGTAAATACCTTCATCTACTCTAGGCCCTGTTTTAAGTTGGTAGCTCGATGTCGCTTTTCTAACCTGCCCTGTAGAAGGATCTGTAAAACAAGTGCCATAAATAGGCAATCCATCGGCGGCAAAACCAATAACAGGTGAAGCTTGTTTACCTGCACAATCTTGAATAAACATAGCGACCGGATTTCCATGATAGTGGTACTCCCCCGTTGGCTGAACATGAGCGTTATGCTCATCTGTACCAAAGTTATTAAGCGAGGACATAGGGTCATAACGCCACGGGTTATTTATTTGATCCTGGCCACATCCAGTCTTTTCATCCCCAACACCAAAACAAGCGGCAGCAAGTAAATCAACTTTGACACCATTAAGCAAAATAGCCTCTGAGGTACCTAAGCTAAGCGCTGTTGAACTACCGCTAATGGTTGGTGAGGCATTAAAGAAATATTGAACATTTTGCTCACTCACATTAGTTGCAAAGGAAGCCGTCGCGTCATTAAAGTCATGATTGGGTATTGCATTAGATTGAATGATACACTGACTACCGCTAGATGAAATCGTAACTTGTCCAGTAAAAAGCAGAGAACGCTTTATATCACTAACTGAAGAAAAGAAACTGCCTATGTATTGCTGGCAATCCCCCGAAAGATTTACAAAAAAACGATTAGTAATGTCTTCACTGGTTGTCGATGCAGCGCCATCATCTCCACCATTACAACCCGACAAAACCATCACTAACGTCACACTACCCCAAATACCTAACCTAGCCATAATCATTTCTCTACCAAAGTTGACATTTAAAGATTAGTAGAGACTGTGAGAAGTATTTTCATCTTTACTGGAATTTACTTATTTATACATTCTCTGATGTTTAACCAATAGGTAACGCTGTGGTGTATTTTAGGGGTTCCATCGCAAACGTTGATGTGACGTTAGATATTCCAGCAACACTGTTGACCAGTTTTTTATAAAAGTTATCAAAGCACTGCATATCTTTAACCTGCACCTTCATCATGTAATCATACTCACCAGCCATACGGTAAAACTCCATTACCTCGGGGAATTCACCCGCAGTACTCACGAAGTGCTTATACCATTCGTGAGAGTGATCGCTGGTCTTGACTAATACGAAAGCAGTAAAAGATAAATTGAGTTTATCTGGGTTTAGCAGCGCTACACGTTTTTCTATAACTCCAGATTCTTCTAACTTTTTTAGTCGCTTCCAACAAGGTGTGGTGGTCAAATTGACCACCTCTGCTAAGTCATTAAGCGATAAAGTACTATCTTGTTGCAACAAAGCTAGGATCTTTCTATCAACTTTATCCAGTTCTATACTCACACAATTAAACCTAGTGAAAAAATTTTCTCCAAATAAAGCAGATGTGCAGAAGATAAGCAAAGCTTTTCTCTTATTTTGTAGGTAAAATATTAGCTTTTAGAGGCCAAGGATGGTGTAGCATGTGTAAAAATCACGATTGGATTAACAACGCGATAAAAAAAATTGAGGCTGACTTTCAAAGATCAGCAGATACACACCTCATTAAGCTCGATTTACCAAGCATAAGTGGTATTGATATCTATCTTAAAGATGAGAGCACGCACCCAACTGGTTCTCTTAAACACCGCTTAGCTCGTTCGCTTTTCCTATATGCCCTTTGTAATGGTTGGGTCGGCCCTAAAACAACCATCATTGAGTCTTCTTCTGGAAGCACCGCCATTTCTGAAGCGTATTTCTCGCGCTTGATTGGCCTACCCTTCATTGCCGTGATGCCAAAATGCACCGCGAAAAAGAAAATCGAACAAATTGAATTTTATGGTGGCCAAGCCCATTTAGTTGAACGTTCAGATCAAATCTACGCAGAATCACACCGACTGGCAGGTGAACTCAATGGCCACTACATGGATCAGTTTACCTATGCAGAGCGAGCGACAGATTGGCGAGGAAACAACAATATCGCCGATTCTATTTTCAGTCAAATGCAATTGGAGACTCATCCTGTGCCTAAATGGGTAGTCATGAGCCCTGGTACTGGCGGCACCTCTGCAACTATAGGGCGTTTTATTCGCTATCAGCAACATGCCACCAAACTTTGTGTTGTGGATCCTGAGAATTCAGTGTTCCACTCATTTTTTGACAATGGTGACCCTACTATAACTAGTAATCACGGTAGCAAGATTGAGGGGATAGGAAGGCCACGTGTCGAGCCTAGCTTTATTCCCGGTGTGATTGACGAGATGCGCACTATTCCAGATACAGCTTCTGTCGCGACAGCTCACTGGCTTGAGAAAATACTCAGCCGAAAAGTTGGCGCTTCAACCGGAACCAATCTTTATGGGGCTCTACAACTTGCCAGTGAAATGAAGTATCGAGGAGAAACAGGTTCTATTGTCACTCTCCTGTGTGATAGCGGCGAACGTTACCTAGATACTTATTTTGACACCAACTGGATTAAGCAAAACGTTGGTGACTTACAGCCTTACCTCAAAAAATTAAGCCAATTTGAAAAAACCGGTCAAATTTAACCCACCCGCTTTTAAGTAAACGCCGCCCAACTGGCGGCGTTGCTTTGCTAATTGACTACAGTATTTTCTTCCAAAAAACATTTAGCCTCTTGATTTTCAATAACTTTATTATTTTCTATATGTTTAGCTAAATCTCTAATTGTTGGAGCTAATAAGAAAGACTTCAATTCAATATCTTGATACAATTTATTTAATATTTCTGCCATCAATCGAACGCTTAAAATTGAGTTACCTCCTAATTGGAAGAAATTATCGGTTACCCCTACTTCACTCATACCAAGTAAGTTCTGCCAGATCTCAGCTAACTGTAACTCATGCTTATTTTCTGGGAGTACTATATCAACACGTTTTTCCCGCTCGGGTTTAGGAAGTGCTCTTTGATCTAGTTTGCCACTCAAAGTAAATGGAATGTGCTCAAGTATTACAAAAGTCGATGGCACCATATAACCTGGAAGCAGCTTACTAAGTTCAGTATGCAGTAGTTCAGTATTACACTTTTCATTTTTAGGCACTACATAACCAACTAAGGCTTGCCCTACCGCATCATGTACATCTATAACAGCTGATTGTTGAACACATGCAAGTGTATTCAGTACACTAGTTATCTCACCTAACTCAATTCGATAACCTCTGATTTTCACCTGTTTATCCTCTCGCCCAAGGTACTCTATATTGCCATCAGGTAACCAACGCACCAGATCCCCTGTTTTATATAAACGGTCGAAACCTTCAGCTTTATCTGCTGGGTTTGCAAATGGGTTTTTAATAAAGCGTTCTTGGGTTAATTGAGGACGATTCAAGTACCCCCTACCAATGCCAACGCCACCGATATAAAGCTCCCCTACTGCTCCAATAGGGAGTAATTGTTGTGCGTTATTAAGCACAAATGACTGATAGTTATGTAGAGCTTTACCTATTGGAATAATGTCACTGACTGTCTCATCATCACTCACAAAATAATGGCTGGTAACCGTCGCTTCCGTTGACCCATAGGTATTTATTAAACGCCAATTTGGATGAATCAATCCTTTGGGTAATGCTTCTCCACCCGCAATAACAACCATCTTTGGCCAATTGATTAAATTAACCATACTTCCTAACCAAGTTGGTGTTGCCTCAAAGCGTGTTACTTGGTTCTCATCAATTAAAACTTGAAGACGACTTGGCGACAAAATGTCTTCTTTCTTGGGTAACACTAATTTGGCACCACTAAACAACGTCACAAATAACTCTTCAACTGATGCATCAAAGATATAATTTGGCACCATTAAGGTGACATCCAAATCATTAACCGGATAAGTCTGCATTAAACCTTGAATTAAATTCACTACGCTATGATGTTCAATTAACACACCTTTTGGTTTCCCTGTGGTACCAGAAGTATAAATGACATAAGCAAGATCAGTAGAACAGCGATTAAGGATACGATTATTCCCTGAATAACCTTTATTTTTAGCCATATCATCAGAGCACAATACGTTAGTACTAAGGTTGTGATGCTTAATTATTCCACGAATCTGCAATAGCTTAGGTCTGTGTGTCAAAATTAGTGGAGCTTGGGTATCTTGAATAATAAAATCCACCCTTTCACTAGGAAAATCGGGGGAGATGGGGACATACGCAGCCCCAGCTTTGAGCACAGCTAAAATGCTCACAATCATTTCAATACTACGATCAAAGAACAAAGCTACAAACTTATCTACTGGTATTACACCATATATAGTTTGGTGTAATGCTTCGATACGTCTTGCAATCTGGTTGGCTCGTTGGTTTAATTCATCATACGTCAGCGTCTCTCCATCCATCGACAAAGCAATTTTATTTGGCGTCTTTAGTACCTGATCTTCAAACACTTCATAAATCATCTTCTCATGAGGATAAGTCGTTTTCGTGTCGTTAAATGTTTTTAATACTGTTACGCACTCAGCCTCATCAAGCACTAGTAATTGACTATGTATTTCATAAGGAGATACATATACTGCCAGCAACAATTTATGAAGCTGCTTAATTAGACGCTTTGAATCTTTCTTACTTAGCCAATCAACATCATGATCAAATTCAATCGTTAGTCTATACCCATTGTCATTTGCCACGATGACCAGAGGTACATCAAGTTTTCCTGTAATTTTTCGCAAAGATAACCACTTGGCAAAATTGTCCTTCTCCTTAGATGTATCTACATCTAACATCGCGTGATCCTGAAAAATTATTAAGCTATGAAAAAGCTTTTCTTCGTTAGAATCTAGGCCAAATACAGGCACTTCACTATAGCTATCGAAAAGGTTAATTTGGGCATGTATCAGCTGAACCATATCAACCACAGTCGCAGTTGATGACCAGTCTATAAATAGAGGTAATGTGTTTACAAACGGACTGGCGCTTAATTCAGAATCTGGCATAAGAATATCTGTACCAGATGCGGTTGTACCTACAATGGTACGCTCATCACTTGTATAAATATTAATAAGTTTGTGCCATGCAAACTGCAATACTGTATTGACTGTCACACCCAAAGATTGGCAGCTATCTTTCAAATGTTGGTATTCTTCACCCTTAATCTCAAGATGTTGCGTAAGCTTATTTTCAACCTTCTTAATTTCATTAAGGTTTATAGGGGAACTTAACATTACTGATAAATCATTTACACCACCCCAAGAATCAATTTCTTTCCAGTGCGATGATGGTTTTTGAGTACGTATTGTAGGCATTTTTATTCCTCATTTTTATGCTTGTATGTTAGCTACCACAACAGCCTTGTAGAGTGCTTACTTTTGAAACTTGTGATCTTACGGTAATGGCTGAGGGCTAAAAACTGGATAGAAAAAGTTAGGACTTATTGAACCCGCAACCTCGAATTGACCACTTATCAATCGGAAGTGGTAAGTAACTTACTCGCCGCTTTCTTACCACATGCATCCCTGAATACCAGTTTAAAATCGTTTCTCCAGTCACACTCAAATACCAAACCGGACACATATCACAACAATATGAAACACAATGAAACACAAACGCAGTTGAATGCCATTAGCATGTATATGTAGTATCAATACAACCACGCATCACAACAACAAATAAATTGTTCCATTCATTTCAGTTATTTAAATAAAACAGCTCTTATAAAAGTATCTAGTAGAGCGCCATCACAAGCCCCATTAACTCTGTACTTGTTAGTTAAATCAGCAAAATTTCCGAGTTATTAGAAAGAAGAAAACTATATGCCAAACTCTCATTCTCGACAGTCAAGTAAGCAGCGCATCGCTATTCTAGGTGCTGGATTCTCAGGGCTAGCCATGGCTCACGAATGCCTTAAACATGGTTTTGAAGTAGCAATATACGACAAGGAGTCCTACGCAGGCGGGAAATGCATTGGTACAGAAAAAGACGGGATCGTACACGAGCTCACACATCGTCAGTTTTTTGCCAAAAATAAAAATCTTATCGACTTTTTAAAGGAAATTCCGTCTTCCAAGGGAAGCTGTTTTGATTCGCTATACCCACAAGAGAAAGTTCAGTTTCACTGGGGAAAGCCTGTAAAGACGATGCAGTTTCAAAGAGCTTATTTTAATGTAATAGAGAAATTACTTGATGATGCAAAATCAGCTTACGCAATGTTCTATGCTGACGTGCCACTCAAAGATATCTTATGGTTTAAAAAAAGGCTAACAAGTGAAGAAAACCACTCTAAGCTCTTAGATACACCTGTTAGTGAATACTTTGAATACCAATTTAGAACTCAATTAAGTGCATTTTTAAAGCCAGTACTACTTGGGTGGATCGGAGCAACTGACAATACTCCAGCTCTTTCAGTATTGGATCTTCTCAACAATAAAACTGGGGAACTACACCCAGATGCACCGGGTGCTTATAGCCTTGGTATTCGAGAACCCATTAGTGACGCTATCATTACGCCACTGATTAAATATCTTGAATCTCAAGGTGTCAGTTTTCATTTCAATTGCGAAGTGGATTATCTAAACCTAAATACTACTAACTCGCTTATCGACAAAGTACACCTAACCTGTGGACAAAGTATTGAAGCCGATTTGTTTGTATCGGCTCTCCCCGCTCACGTCACGCATAATTTGCTTGGCGAGCACTGTACAGATCTTGAGTATGACTATATTTTTAGTCACGGTTTTCAATTCCACTTCTCTGCCATGCCAGAAGAATTAGACAACAAAACGGTAGGGATTGTTATCGACTCTGCTTGGGGGTTGAGTTACAGCGTTACAAGGCGACAGGCCGCTCATAGTGAACGTATTTGCTTATCTGTTACCGCGACTAATCTTAGTTGTGCTGAAGGAAACCAGAACCAGCTCCCTTTAGTAGATTGCAACAAATCTCAAATAAGGGATGAACTACTAATTCAAATATTTGGCAGCACAAAACTCCTCAACAGTGTCTATTACGAAAGTTTTCATCCTGGCCCAGGAGCAGAATTGGTCAATCCTGAAGAGCTAGATACTAAGTATTCAAGTTGGTTTAAAGGTGACGTATTACGCAATGAAAATGGTGAGCCTAAACACTGGGTTTTTCAGCATGCTCTCACTCAGCCAAGGGCTAAAAGTCGCCAGCCATTAACTTCTAGCAAGTGTAATAATCTATTCTTTGTCGGTGAATACCTGTTTGATCCAAAACAAAGCTGGCGTGTTCCAGTTACCCTCGAACGCTGCGTTGAAACTGTTCGATTATGTGCAGAGACAATTGTGAAGCGAGCGGCAATAGCATGAAAGAGATAATGATCCCTCCTCTTTCAACAGCATTATTCCTCATATTAAGCTTGGTGTATGCAAGCGGTTACTATCATGTTGTTCAAAGCTCTATGTGGCTAACATTATTGCTAACGATCTTATTACCTCTTGTGTTTTGGCCTCTTGTTAAACCCGTAGATAATAGTGGTGAAATAAAACGGATTCTTTGGTTAGAGTCAGGATTCAATTTGATCTGTTTTTTAATGGTTGCACAATGGATCGATACTCCATATCTAGACAATGCATTGATGATATTTTTTATCGTTCAAGCTGGTGGTTTTATTTGGGTTCAACTCAAAAAGCAAGCATATCTATCCATTGTTATTTCTATCTGTCTAGCTGGGGCCATCGCACAATGGATTTATGCAGGCTTAGTTACTCAGAACTTTGGCAATGCCGAACTGTTACTACTTGGCACTCCGGTCTCATGGCAGCTTAAAGTAATATATGGCGCATGGTTGGTACAATTGTTATTTGTTGAATACAAACACATCTTACCCAAAATGACGTTATCCACGCTTCATATTGCTTCATACATAATCGCTATATTTGCCAATGACTTCTTCCACGCCCGAATCATCACAGCAAGCCACTTCTTATTCTTAAGCCTATGCTTTGACTTCAAATCGCCAAATTGGGGAGGTAAAAATTTCGTTCGTCTAGAGAAGGTGGCCGTGATTGTTAGTTCCAAACAAGCTCAGTGGTTAATACCGCGCTTAATGCTCACTCTGTGTATTGTAAGCATTTGTACACTCTTTAATTAACCCAATGAATTTATTGCCGAAAGCTAGTATTTTTTGCTCTTGATACAAACTCGAAACTTATCTAAAACATATTAACTCTAATAATACAAAAACGCCCAAGCAAATTGCTTGGGCGCTTAATATAAAAAATGAAGTTAGCCTTGTATACCAACAATTAACCAAGGAGCATTTTCAACTGTTAGATCTCTTTCTAGGTGCCAAATATCTTCAATATTTTCTTCGACGCTTTCAACTGCATCTCGGTAACGACCGCTAAACTGTATACTTAGTTGAGCTTTGTTAGCATCATGATCAGCTCGAACAATCTCAGCATCTACATACATCACATCAGTGTGCTGTTCACCTTCAAGCTTTGCTCGCTCTTGCTGCAAATCTGCAAACAAGCTTGGTGATACATACTCCTGAATTGTTTCAAGCTGGTTGTGATTCCACGCACCTTGAAGAACACGATAATGCTCACGGGCACCATCAATAAAGGCTGACTGATCGAAACCTGGTGGAAAGTTATTTGGTACGTCATTGGTAGCACCAAAACCGCCACCTTGTGTTGCTGTTTGTGGCTGCTGCTCAAAATTATGGACATTCGGTTGCTCAAACTTAGGCGCGGAACCACCAAATGCAGGTTGTTGCTTATTCTGATTCATACTGCCCTGTTTTGCTCCAAGCAAGCCCTTCATTAGCTTGAAGATAACAAATGCGACTAGGCCCATGATGAGAATATCCATAAACTGGATACCTTCAAACGCACCACCAAAAAATGCCGCCAAAAGACCACCAGCAAGTAAGCCGCCCAATAAACCGCCCATTAAGCCTTTTTTACTTGAGCTTGGTGATTTAGTCGCTTGATCTTTACCTAGTGTGTTGGTGTTTTTCTGCTTTGGTGCTGGAGCCGTTTTATAGCTCTTACCAAACGATTTGCCACCACCAAACTTCTTAGCTTCAGCGATCGGAGTAATGGTCACAGATACCATTAGCAGGGCGACAAGGGAAAAAAGTTTTTTCATATTTTGCCTTAGAGTTAACTAAATGAGGTAATAATTATACTAACTCTGCAATAGTAGCTTTTGTATCACAAGAAGAAAACACTGTAAATGTGGAGACATGTATCAAAGTGTTGCAAATTTAACTCTAGGTCAGTTGCGCTACGCTTGGAGCCTGATAGAATATTGAACATTGTTCATTTTCAGACTTTTGTCATGGCCAGAAGAAACGATCATACACGTGAAGAGCTAATCGCCCTCACGTTAGAAACCGTTAAGGATTTCCTCAGTGACAATTCTTATCACGATCTTAGCCTGCGCAAAATCGCGAACATGATTGGTTATGTTCCAAGTACGCTTGTTAACGTTTTTGGTAGTTATAACCTCCTCTTGCTACACGCAGTTGCACAAACTCTTGACGAATTAGCCAGTGAGGCAAAACTGGTCGTCGAGCAAAGCACAGACAATACAACGGCTTTGTATCACCTTGCATATTGTTATCACGACTTTGCTCAACGACACCCTCATAGATGGCAGCTTATTTTTGAACACAATATGAATGGTGATGTATTACCAGAGTGGCAAGCAGAAAGAATTGCTAATATGACAGGGATGCTTGAACAGCTATTATCTCAATTAGCCCCTCAGCGAAACAGCAAAGAAGTGCTACAAGCAAGTCGTGTTCTCTGGTCTGGTGTACATGGTATTACTTTACTTAGCGTAGATGATAAATTTTTTGCCGCAGAGCCAATCGAGGGGAAAAAACTAATTGACAACCTTCTCTCTAGCTATATAGCCAATTGGTGAATTTCTCCTAAAGGAAAAGGCAAGCATGTCAGACAATCAAACTTCGCTGTTAGGAAAAAGGCGATTTTTTCCCTACTTTATCACTCAGTTTTTCGGGGCATTCAACGACAATATATTTAAAAACGTTTTGCTATTGTTTGTTGCTTTCACCGGTGCCGATGCACTCCCCATTTCAAGTGATCTTTTTATCAATCTTGCTGCTGGGTTATTCATACTCCCTTTCTTTCTCTTTTCAGCATCTGCTGGTGTATTGGCAGATAAATACGAAAAATCGTGGTTCATCCGCAAAGTAAAACTTGTCGAAATTGGCATCATGTGCCTCGGTGCAATTGGTTTTATTACCGAAAGCTATATTATCCTTCTGATCCTACTTTTTTTAATGGGGACACAATCAGCATTTTTTGGCCCAGTAAAATACGCACTTCTTCCACAACAACTTAAACCACAAGAGCTGGTAACAGGTAATGCGCTGGTGGAAACAGGCACTTTTTTGGCAATACTATTAGGTACTTTAGGGGCTGGTATCATTGCTTCGACAGAGAGCGCAAAATATATTGCAGCAATCAGTGTGGTTACCTTCGCCCTACTTGGGTATATAGCCAGCTGTGCTATTCCTAAAGCCGCTCCAAGTGCGCCCAAACTCAAGTTCCGCTGGCAGCCTATCAAGCAAATTCGTAATACTATATCAATAGCTAAGTCTGACCGCTCAATCTTTCAGGCCCTAATGGCAATTAGCTGGTTTTGGTTTTTGGGCGCCGCCTACCTCACTCAGTTCCCTAATTTTACCAAAATTTATCTCAATGGCAACGAAAGTGCTGTTTCGTTTCTTTTGGCACTTTTTTCAATCGGTGTGGCTGTCGGTTCTCTTGCCTGCGATAGGTTATCTAACCACCGTATCGAATTGGGTATTGTACCGCTAGGAAGCTTGGGGATTTCTTTGTTTGGGTTAACTATGGCGTTATCAGTACCCAGTGAATTACCCAAAATGCACACTTTCAATGACTTTATTTTATATTCCCCCCTATGGCCAGTATTCACTTCCTTGCTGATGCTGGGCTTTTCAGGAGGGGTATTTATTGTCCCTCTTTACGCTTTTATCCAGCAACAAGCGAAAGTTAATCAACGGGCGCAAGTTATTGCAGCTCTCAACATCTATAACTCACTCTTTATGGTTGGAAGCGCAGTATTGGGTATTATTTGTCTTACACTACTCAATTTGAGCATTCCTCAGCTTTTCCTCTTGCTTGCTGCAATGAACTTGATCATTGCAATGCGTTTATTACGACGTCTACCGATACACACAGTACGTTTCAGTACATGGGTAATAACACACATAATATACCGCATTAAACATAAGAATTTGCACTACTTACCTGAGCAAGGGGGTGCTTTAATTGTTTGTAATCACGTGAGTTACATGGATGCTCTATTACTCAGCGCTGCATTCCCGAGGCTGATTCGCTTTGTAATGGAAGAAGAATATGCCAACCTTCCCCTGTTACGCCGATTCCTCAAAAAAGCTGGAGTAATACCGATATCAGCTTCAAACCACAGTTCTATCCGTGATGCTTTTCGTGAGATTGAACAAGCACTCCAACAAGGAGAATTGGTTTGTGTTTTCCCTGAAGGTCGACTGACAAGTACAGGGGATATTAATGAATTTATGCGCGGAATGGATATTATCCTCAAAAGTAGTCCTGTACCTGTCGTTCCAATTGCACTCAAAGGGTTATGGGGTAGTTTCTTTAGTCGTTATAATGGAAAAGCTTGCAGTGGATTGCCATCTCGGTTTTGGTCAAGATTGGAGATTGAAGCTGGTCCGGCAGTTTCACCAGACAATGCGACACCAGAAAAGATGTATTCTGAAGTTACCAAGCTAAGAGGTAATTGGAAATAATGCTTAAAAAAAACTGGCAGGACTTTACTTATATGTTCAGATTTTCTAAACGCCTGTTCAGCTCATTTAAATCTATTTATTTACCAAAGTCCGCTACACTTTACTGCCACTTATGAAAAATACTTTTTCGATGAACACGTTAAAAAATCAGCTTTTGTTCTGGCTTGCTTTGTTAGCCTGCTTAACCCCTTTTGTTACCTCTCCTACCGCCCTTGTTATTGGTTTTCTACTCGCGACACTTGGTTTGGTTCCTCATAATTTTAACCTTGCAAAGGTAACCAAAAAATTATTGGCTTACTCTATCGTTGGCCTAGGTTTTGGGATCCACTTTAAAGATGCATTAGCTGTTACTACCGATGGGATAGGGCTAATTGTCGCCACAATCGTCGGAACTTTGCTAATCGGTTGGTGGGTAGCAAAAGCCATCGCTTTGGATAAAAAAACTGGTTACTTGATCTGCTCGGGTACTGCAATCTGCGGGGGGAGTGCTATTGCTGCGGTTGCACCTGCTATAAAAGCCGATGATGGACAAATCGGTTTATCTCTTGCCACAGTATTTGTGCTCAACTCTTTAGCTCTGTTTATCTTCCCTGTTATTGGCCACGCCCTTGGTCTTGATCAAAATACTTTTGGGACATGGGCTGCCATAGCCATCCACGATACTTCATCTGTGGTCGGTGCGGCGTCTGCTTATGGTGAAGAAGCGTTAACAACAGCTACAACACTTAAGCTAGCTAGAGCGTTATGGATTATTCCAGTCGCGTTTTTCAGTGCGTTTCTTTTTCGCAGTGACTCTAAAAAAATTACTATTCCCTATTTCATTTTATTTTACTGCCTAGCCATTGCCGTTAGCGATCTCCTACCACAATTTGAGGTTGTTTATCATACCTTGTTTGATGTGGCCAAGCGTACATTAGTGGTATGCCTGTTTTTGATTGGCTGTAGTATTTCGGTAGAAAAACTGAAATCTGCTGGCCCTAAACCACTCGTATTTGGTGTTACATTGTGGGTGGCTATTTCTTGTAGTTCACTCGCTTGGCTTTTACTCGTCTAATATCTATAGGCTTGGGTTTCACTCCCTTCACTGCGTCTCTTTGTTCGGTATATGAGTAACAAAGAGACGACAAGCAGGAAGGCAGAGAGTTCAGATAATGCTCTAATAAGTCCTTCACTTTGTGTTGCGACTATGAGCTGTAGCAAGGTGGCTAACACTATGATGGCTTTACTTATCATCTCTATATATCCATTTTCCTAATCCGTAGCGTTTATTATGAAATAGAGTTATAAATATGGAAAAGACACATTTGGACTATGAAAGATCCATTTCAACTAAGTTTTGTTTCGAAGATGCACATTTACAATTCAAAGTAATGACACATAATAGTCTGGTGTAGGCTTATTGTAGGGTCTACCATGGCGGAGATAAAAAGGATACTTGGTGCAATACGTAAAAATAAAAGACTCGGTTGTAGAACAAATTGAAGCCGGTATGCTCTCACCACGCCAAAAACTACCTGCAGAACGCAAACTAGCAGAATCATTCAATACCACACGTGTGACATTGCGAGAAGCCTTATCTCTTCTTGAGGCCGAAGGTCGAATTTATCGTGAAGATCGTCGTGGTTGGTTCATATCACCGCCACCTTTACGCTACGATCCAACACAAACATCAAGCTTTTCGAACTTAGCACAGAAACAAAATCGAGTGCCGAAAACCGAGTTGCTGGCAGCTAAAGGAGTTATGGCTAATAAGCAAGCAACTAATTTATTAAACCTGAAGCCTTTCTCAGATGTTTATCGTGTCGACCGAGTGCATTATTTGGAAAATCGGCCCGTTGTGTATGTGACCCACTATATTTGTCCCAAGTATTTTCCAAACATTTTGAGCTATGACTTATCAAGCTCGCTAACAAATATCTACAAAGAGCACTTCGGTGTTAAATATCAAAAAACCCATTACCGTATCTCAACCAGCACGTTGCTGGGAGAAACCGCGCAAGCATTGCGCGCAACTTCCGGTTCTCCTGCAATGATCATTGAACGAACTAATTACAATCGCGAAGGTGATTTAATTGATTGTCAGGTTGAATGCTGGCGTCATGATGCCATCAGTATTGAGTCCGTAGCAGAGCTCAATTTCTAACCAAGACATTTTATTTAGTGATTTGATCCAAAAATACAAACATAAGTTTTCAATATCAAGAAATCTTAGTGATAATTGGATTGAGCTCTATGCTGGTAGGCCCACTGACTCACTGCCTGCCGTGATATTTTAATCTCATCTAGATAAAAGTTTTCAGGCATCTTGTAATAGGCAACTGGCCATTTAAACTTAACTAATTTAGTGCTTAGATTCTGTTCAATATCAGCGATATTTATGTTGAATTCACTTTGAATGACAGCCACAGGTCTGTGGCCAAATTCCTTGTCTTCAACTGGTACGACAATCGCCTGAATAACATGGGGAATTTTATTTAATACTGCTTCAATTTCTTCACAATGAATGTTTTCACCACCAGATATAAATAAGTTATCCGCTCTACCGATAATGTGTAAACCACCATTTTGCCATAGCCCCAAATCCTTAGTATCAAACCAACCATTATACGTTAATGGTTCTATGTTACCTTGGTAATAATAGCCACTAGCGAGGATCTCTCCTGCAATATAAATCCGCTCATCTTGCAGCTTAACTCGTCGTTTATTTAAAACTTGACCTGAACTATCACTGCCATCTACCAGTTTAACCGTCACTGTTGAAGCGGCTTCTGTCATGCCATAACCCACCCAAGTATCAATACCTCGCTTTGAGACTTCCTCACACAAAGAAAGCGGGATATGGCTACCTCCCAACAACACATGAGTTAGCCCAGACAATATATCATTCTCAACTGCACGTTGAAGCTGAGTGGCAACAAAAGACGCATGAGTTACGTCAGAAAGATCGCTTTGCAAGTCTCCACTAGCAATTTTTAGGGTTGCACCAGAAAATAGCCATCGATAAACAATAGCGAGACCAGAAACATGATAGATAGGTAGGCTGAGTAACCAAGTATCCCCATACGTGAATAAGAGTTTTTCAAGCAAACCAGCGGCTGAAGCCAGATGTTGACGCGAGGTATGCACCACGGCCTTAGGTACACCAGTTGAGCCTGATGTAAATATGATCGATGCTGGCTTATCTTGGTGATAACCGACTAAGTACTCAGCATTGGAGGAAGACTCTAATTTTACATTGGAATACATCATCAATGCAGAATTAGGGGGGGTACACCACACTTTCACTTGCATCCGCCTTGAATAGAGTACCTTCAACTTAGCTTCAAAACAAAGCTTGGTTTGCGGCATGACTGGAGCACAAATTACTCCCAACTCCATACAGCCTAGATAGACGAGCAACATGTCTAAACTATTTTTACCCACACAAGTCAATACCTCCCCAGATTTGATGCCTTGAGAAGCTAAGCTAGCTGCTACGCTATCTACTTGGTCAACCAATTCTGCCCAAGTATATTCAACATCTTGAGACTTTACGGCTAAAGAAAAAGGGCGTAGCTTAGCCCATTCTTTGATTGGAGAAAGACTGCCCACTATAACTGCCACACTAACTGGTGGTCTGCCAATCTAGAAACAGGCAGTTCGCAGCCGGGCCAACTCACCTCTAATTGCTCAGCAAATAATCCGACTGTATCCAGCCCAGGAATTTCATCAGGTAACTGCCATTGAGATAATCGAGCCAATTGGGTTAATCCGATTGTCGACTCAATACTTGAGCTAACAATAGGTTTTATTCCTAGTGTTTTAGCGCGCTCTATAAGCACAATACAAGCTTCAACCGAGCCAATTAATGTCGGTTTAATGACAATCGCTTTAGCACCATCCAAATCTTCTAGTTTAAAGTCAGGCTGTCGAATCGCATGTTGAAGCGTTTCATCCCAAGCAATTGCAATCCCAGTTTTAATCGCAAACGAGAAGCTATCACCGGGAGTTTCACATGGTTCTTCTACAAACGCGATTCTCTGACGTAGAGATGGAGCCACTTTCTTGGCAAACTGCTCCGCTTTCTCGGCGGTCCATGCACGGTTAGCATCTAAGCGCAAAATTAGATCTGGAATTGATTCAAGCAATAAACTTACTATCAAGCCATCACGATTTGGCTCGTACAGCCCAACCTTAACCTTGGCAACCTTATTACCTCTCATAGCATTTAATTTGGGTAACAACTCATCGGGATCACCAGAACATAAAGGTGCAGCCTGATAATAGCCCGTATCAGGCAGCAGTTTATCAAGCTCTAGCTGAGCCATAGATAAACCAAAAGCCACCGATGGATGTACTGCTTGGTAATTAAATGGCTGTCCACCATACCAAAGCGTCAATTGTTCCAACAACTGCGGATAAACATCTTCCAGGCTCTCGTGACTAAGCCCCGGTAATGGTGCGACCTCCCCTCTCCCAGTTTGGCCATTGCTTTCCAATACAACCACAAAGCCTTCTCGTTCCGTGAGCTTACGCTCTCTCAATATCACGCCGCTATCCATTGGCAGCTTATAGCGATAAAGTTTGGCCGTTTTCATAACCACATCCCTTATATTTATTTTTGTACTTGTTAGCAGTTGCTAACTTATGGTCCAACCAAAGAAAAATAGGGGTTTACATGTGTATCTCATATCCGTTTCCTTATTCATATGACATTAAGGATTACGTGGAAACTGGTTAAAATCAGGCCGACGCTTTTCATTAAATGCATTACGACCCTCTTGACCCTCTTCTGTCATATAAAACATCATTGTCGCATTACCAGCCAATTCTTGTAGGCCAGCTTGACCATCACAGTCTGCATTAAGGGCCGCTTTCAAGCAACGAAGTGCCATAGGGCTGTGTTGCAGCGTTTCTCGGCACCAGCGAACCGTTTCTCTCTCCAATTCATCTACAGGTACCACGGTATTAACAAGACCCATACTTAGGGCCTCTTCTGCGTTATAAAAACGGCATAAAAACCAAATTTCTCGCGCTTTTTTCTGACCTACGATGCGTGCCATATATGCAGCTCCCCAACCACCATCAAAAGAACCGACTTTAGGGCCTGTTTGACCAAATTGTGCATTATCAGCTGCAATAGTTAAATCACACATCATGTGCAGAACATGTCCTCCGCCAACAGCCCACCCCGCTACCGACGCAATAATAGGTTTAGGGCATGTGCGTATCTGGCGCTGAAAATCTAATACGTTAAGATGGTGCATTCCTGAGTCATCTTTATAGCCACCATAGTCACCACGAATTTTTTGGTCTCCTCCAGAACAAAATGCCTTTTCACCAATCCCTGTCAGTATAATAACGCCCACGCTTTGATCATGGCGAGCATCAGCTAAAGCTCTCATCATTTCATTAACTGTCTGTGGACGAAATGCATTATGAACCTGAGGACGGGCAATAGTTATTTTCGCAATACCATCTTCAGATTTGTGGTACTGAATGTCCTCAAATTCATCACTAAGATTTTGCCAATATACGGGGGAATATAACTCTTTTTCTGAAAGACCGACTGTTTTTGACATCATGATTCCTGTTGTTTAACTAGCTCTTAAACCTAAAGCACTAACATTAGATTTAACAATATTAGTAAAGACTTGCGGGCCCTCAATATGAACATTGTGACCAACTTCATTAATGCAACTGAAAGGCAAACCACTATTTACATTCAATTGTTTGAATTTATTGTCCTTTTCACCACATATACAATGTATAGGAATAGTTAGATTCTTAAGCGAATCGAGTAGGAAATCTTGTTTAGCGAGAGTCGTTGCCATTAGCATAGAGGCGACTGACGAGCCTACATTTTTTAAGCGTTGCCTAATCAAAGCTTTTCGCTGCTCATCGCTAAGTGATTGGAAGACAGGTTGTTGATACCAGTCATCGAGAACAGTTTCTATGGCTTCGTTGGTAAAACGGGCCCCCCAACAAGAGTCATGGATCAAACGCTGTTTTTTTTGTTCTTCACTATCGAGGCCAAAATGACCCGATTCGCAGATCAACAGTTGAATATTCAAAGCGGAAAAATAGTGCCTTGCGAGCCCAGTCATCATGATTCGAGCCCCCATTGAGTATCCCAATAAAACTATAGGTGCTTGGTCAGGAATTTGGTGATGTAATACATGAGATATTTGATCGCAGCACGATTTAAAATCGTCACAGTGAATGTTTTGGCTCAAACCGTGCCCCGGTAGATCAATACAGAGTACTGGATAGCTAGACAAAAGCTCTGCACATTGGGCCCAATCGTCACCACTTCCAAGTAATCCATGTAAGCAAACAATCACCGGCAGATTGTTACGATTAACACTGTTATAGAAATGGCTAGCAAGCATTAATATTTTGAATCACCTCTTTTAGCTGAAATGAAGCTTGATCTGAAGGTGTTATCAACTCAATCACGAGTGCCCCTTCCCCGCAGGTAAGGTGTTGTTTAACCGTATCGTTGTAATCTGCGAGCGTTGTTGGTTGTTGATAATGAAGCTCAAACTGTTGTGCTGCGTATTCAAACTTATAGCCATGCGGCATCTGATAAAGTTTACGCTTATGTGCTTTAGAAACAGGCAGCAAATCAAAGATTGCCCCGCCATCATTATTGATTACAGCCACAACAATAGGCGCTTTTACATCAGTTAATAGAGCCAATGAGTTAAGATCGTACAAAGCAGACGTATCACCCGTAAAAAGGATAGTGGGCCTATTGGTCGAGCGTAATACTCCCGCAGCTGTTGCAATTAATCCATCAATGCCTGAAGCCCCTCGATTACTATAAACTCTCATGCTTGGAAGGATACCAAACATGTCTACCAAACGAACAAATAGGCTATTTCCAAGCACTACTTGTGTATCATTTGGTAAATTTTCTAACGTAGTTGCCAAACCAATTTCAGTGACAGCTTGGCTGGGTATCGCATAACCTTGTGCAAGAGTACGTACTTTTCGAGTGTACATCGCCAATTCTTCAGCCCACGGAACCATCGGCTGCCGATGGATAGATAAACAACTGTCAATCCATAGGCAGATTTCTGATACATGATGAATTTGCATCAAATGGTTAGGATTATCGCGTTCAGGTTTAGAAGAAACATAATGGTATTGTGCCTGCCTTTCTTCAACTTGCTGCTTGACCCACAGGGTAAGCCTCTTCGAAATAAAGCGAGATCCAAACTGAAGAATTACATCGGTTTGACTGAGAAACTCTCTAGCCGCAGAGCACTGTAACCAGATATCATAATGCGCCAAGGCACTAGAAACACCAGATTGAGGATCGCACAAGCATGGCCAACCTATTGTCTCAGCAAGCTTCTTTGCTAGCCTGGCTTCTTCTATAGTGACATCACCGACTAAGATCACTCCTCTCGCGGAAAAAAGTGATTGCTCTTGAGCAATAGCAGTCGAGTTGACCATGGATTTACCGCTAAAAGGAGACTCTGAAATCCACCATGCATGAATCGTATCAATATAGGTCTGATAAATACTTTTTGCTGGTGATTCATACAAAGGCTCAGGAAAAGGACAATTAAAGTGAATAACTCCACCTTCTTTTTCTTGCTGATACATCAATTGATCAATAGAAGTAAGCAGCCAACTTAACGGTACTGATGTGGATGGGCTTGGTAACGTAATTTTTTCCCGAACATGGGATGAGAAAATATTTGTCTGAACAATCGCCTGATTAGCGCCACAGTTGATATGTTCAATAGGTCTATCCGCTGTTATAACAACCAGCTTTTCACCCGTTAAATTCGCTTCTACAATCGCAGGTAATAGATTCGCCGCCGCCGTTCCTGAAGTGACAATAATTGCAACCGACTTGTTGCTTGCCTTAGATAGACCGTGAGCCAAAAATGCTAATCCTCGTTCATCAAAGTGAGTATGTAGCGTCAGATTTGGGTTATCAAAAGCTTCAATAGCAAGAGGAGTCGACCTAGATCCAGGAGCGATGCACACATCTTCAACTCCAAACCGCACTAATTCTTCAAGTAGCACCTGACTCCAGATTCGATTAAGTACTGCTTGGTTTTTGTCCATCATCTAAGAAACGGCCTCCAGCTCAGGAGATGCTTCAAGCAGAGACAGTAAAGTCGATAATTTTTTGTCCAGCTCGTCCCACTCATTACAAGCGACTGAACCTGCTACAATCCCTGCTCCAGAAAATAGCTCGATTTGATTTTTTTGAACTAGAGCACTTCGGATTGCGACACAAAATTCTGCATGCTGACAACCAATGAAACCAAAGGAACCTGCATACCAACCACGAGAAAAAGGTTCATTTTGCTGTATAAAGTCAATCGATTCCTTACGGGGTAAACCTGCGACAGCAGCAGTAGGCTGCAATACGCTTAACAGTTCTATAGGGCTAACATCCGGCTTAAGGCATACATGAACATCACGCTTAAGATGTTGAACTTTCGATAATTTTACCAAATGAGCTTCTTGATCAACATGAAATCGCTTTGAATAAGGTGTAAGGCTCTCAACAATGTCATCTACAACATGACCGTTCTCATTGATATTTTTGGTATCCAAACCAAGCCAGTTCCCTAACTTCATATCTTGCCTTGAGTTTCCTCCCCGGCCAACAGTTCCTGCTAAAGCTTCGGTATATAAGTTCTGGCCATGTTTCAAATACAAACGTTCTGGGCTAGAACCGATAAAGCCGCATGAATTGTCCATAGCAAACATAAAATGAAAACTGTTGTGGTTTTTAAGATAGCTTGATTTGAGTAGTTCAGCTGCAGTGACAGTACCATTCATTTCAAGCAACGTTTTTCTAGCCAATACTACTTTTTTAAAATCATGATTATCAATTCTGACCAAGGCTTTGGCCACCAACTCTGACCACTTCACTTTATCTGGACAATGTGTAAGATTTTTTATGCCTGTCGAAAGCGGCTTAATAGGAATAATATCGGCCACAAGTTCTCGTAGGCGAGCTAATACATACTGCTTATCATGATTCAAATTTACTGCAAGAGACCATTGAGTACCTTCTCTGATCAGTTCTGCTAACGGCAGAATAAAAAAATGAGACTTTGAGGCTAATTCGGGACAAGGTTGTCTACCAAAAGGACTCCCCCCCCATATACGCTGCCCCATAGATAACAAACTATGACCAATTTTCGCATCAGGAAAAGCCTCCAATTGTCCTAGTGCCACCACCTCTTCGCGAGCGTCACGAGACTGCCAGTAGAATTTAGGGAAAAGTGACTGAGCATCCATCCAATCAATACCGTCAATATTTAACGTACTTTGAAAGTTGTATACCAGACGCTTCTCATTGGTTGTTGCTGTTTTTACACGCTGAATCAGGTGCGTAACAGCTTGATGAAACAATGACAAACCCACCTCGCTATACATCAGAAACGTTATTTATTTTACACCGTCAATTTTTGTATTACCCCCACTCAGATCAATGTTGTAGCCCGTGATATACCAAATTTGGAAAATAGTACCTATCAATGACAAAAGACGTATTTGGATAGTTTTTTATTCTAAAAAATGTGTTTTTGATGTAGTTTAATAAAGAAATAAAAACTATTTTAGGTTGTATACAATGCAAGATATCGAGATGTCGTCAAAACTCGATAATGTCTGCTATGACATTAGGGGACCAGTACTCAAACATGCTAAGCGAATGGAAGAAGAAGGGCATAAAATACTAAAGCTTAATATTGGCAACCCAGCTCCCTTTGGCTTTGATGCACCTGACGAAATTTTGGTTGATGTCATTCGTAATTTACCGACATCCCAGGGCTATTGTGATTCTAAGGGTATATATTCAGCACGCAAAGCCGTGGTGCAATATTATCAGCGTAAAGGTATCCACTCTCTGGATGTAGAGGACGTTTATATTGGCAATGGCGTTTCTGAACTTATAGTGATGGCTATGCAAGCATTACTTGATAACGGCGATGAAATGTTAGTCCCAGCGCCAGATTATCCACTTTGGACGGCTTCTGTAGCTCTCTCTGGCGGTAACGCCGTACATTATCGTTGTGACGAGCAGTCCGACTGGTATCCAGATTTGGAAGACATCCGTAAAAAGATCACACCAAAGACGCGTGGTATAGTATTAATCAACCCGAACAACCCAACTGGTGCTGTGTATAGCCGCGATTTTTTACTGGAAGTGATAGAAATTGCGCGCCAGCATAAACTGATCATCTTTGCTGATGAGATATACGATAAAGTCCTTTACGATGGCGCAACTCATACCTCTGTTGCAACTCTCACCGAAGATCTTCTCGTAGTCACTTTCAATGGATTATCCAAAGCATACCGTGTATGCGGTTTCCGTGGCGGCTGGATGTTCCTGACAGGGCCAAAACATCTTGCGCAAGGCTACATCAATGGTCTCGATATGCTAGCGTCTATGCGCTTATGTGCAAATGTTCCCATGCAACATGCAATCCAGACTGCACTAGGTGGATATCAAAGTATCAACGAATTGATTCTTCCCGGAGGTCGATTGTTGGAGCAACGTGATCGCGCCTATGAACTAATCAATCAAATACCTGGTATATCGTGCGTTAAGCCCAAAGGTGCAATGTATTTGTTTCCCAAAATTGATACTAAGATGTATAACATCAAAAACGACCAACAAATGGTTCTCGATTTTCTGATTCAGGAAAAAGTACTCCTAGTTCAAGGTTCAGGGTTCAACTGGCCAGAACCTGATCATTTTCGTATCGTAACCTTACCGCATGTAGAAGAATTAGAAATGGCAATAGGACGCTTTGAACGCTTCCTAACAACTTATAGCCAGTGATCTAACAGGCCTAATCAACCAAGTAAAGGGTACTACATCAGTGCTCTTCTGGTTGATATAAATTAGGCAAATAAAATGACTTACACTTATCTAAAACCAAGATTTATAAGGAAACGTTGTGAAACAAAGTACTTTTATGGCATGGGTAACCCGCATGCCCTTAATTAAGCGCTGGGCTTTAATGCATTGCTTTCAAACAGAAAATGTTTCTGAGCACTCTCACCAAGTATCCGTTATTGCTCACCTTCTCACTGTGATCAAAAACAAACGCTACAATGGTAATTTAAACCCAGAAAAAGCTGCTGTTGTAGCCATTTACCACGAAATTTCTGAAACTAAACTTCAGGATATGAATTCAAAAACTAAGTACCATAGCCCCGAGTTCACCGCAGCCTTTAAGAAACTTGAAGATATTGCTGAACAAGAGTGCCTAGATACACTACCTACCGATTTGCGTGATGAATTCTCAAATTTGTTAGTACAAAAAAATGTAGATGCGGATTATAAGGCCATTGTCAAAGCTGCAGATATCCTTGCCGCTTATATAAAAACCTTAAATGAGCTTAGATTTAACAATAATGAATTTTTGCATGTTAAAGAAGGACTAGAACCACGTATCGAGCAGTTGATTTCAACCATGCCTGAAGTCAAAGACTTTATGGATATTTTCTGTGATAGCTGCACTACCACATTTGATAATATCTCTGGTTAAGAGTGTCGGTTACAGGCTTTTAGTATTAAAGCTAAAGCCAAATAACACAAATCGCTCAATCTCACTGGAGTAATTGTTTTTTGCTAGCCCCGTATGCAGTTTGAGCTTTACATTTTTTGATAAATTTTTCACAAAGCCAATATGGTGGGACTGAAACTGATTTTCATTAAGAGACTTTGAAAGTAAAGCGCCTGTATTAGGCTGCTGACTAGAAATAGCACTAAAATCATTCTGCGCTTCGCTTTCTCCATACGTGTAGTAAAGAACCCATGTTTTAGAGGGCCTAAACGCTGCGTGCATTCTTAGCCTGTAGCCATCAAAAACCGTGTACAAATCCTCCTTATAATCATTTACCGTGTATTTAAATGAAAATATAAACGGTCTAATTGGCACATTGAGTACAGCGTTATAATAGTAAGATACTTTATCTTTAAGCTCGACAGTATTAGGAAGGCCAACTAAGCTTCCTTGAATATTACTCAGGGTTGTACTTGTGAGATCTACTCTAGTTTCGGCAAAACTCAGTATAGTTGAGAAATATTTCCATTTACTGCGAAATTCAGCGCCATACGGAATGTACATATCGAGAGTATTGGCCCCAAAGTCATTATTACTTGAACGTCCAGAAACTACACGAAGGTGGTGTTTATCCCAGTCATAGCGCCACTGAAAACCATCATAGGAAGTAACATTTAGAGGGGTAACTTCTCTTTGTAAAGATAACCAAGGGTAATTCATGGCATTATAGACATTTTCATTAAAGATGTGCAGCCGCCCTAATGCAAACCAACCCAACGACTCTGAAGACTTGGCTGCATAAAGCTCTGACACCCCTATATCATTTTCATATAGCCTCGATAAAAAGCTGGTATGGAAGTACACGTCCTGCCATGATTCATCGATCGTGAATTTTACGTATGAATCACCAATCCCCCCGCCTTTAATATAAGTTTCATCGACAGGCGCATAAAAAACATTACCACTAAATGTCGCATCAAGCCCGTAACTAGGTAGTGTTGTGAGAGCTACATATCCAGCAAGCAGAAAACGCAATAGCATCGATCGCAATCTCGGCATAATCATTATTTAGAAAATTGACTAATCGCTTGTGACAAACTGGAAGATAAGTCCGCTAACTCAACAGATAGATCACCTACTTTTCCGACTGTATCCAGGGTTGTGCCTATAGATCCTCGCGAGTTGACTGTATTCAATTTCACTTTTTCGGTTGCGCGCATTTGTTCGTCTGTCGCCGACTTAATTGACGCACTTTGAGCCTGAATGTCTTTCACTTGTTGAGAAATCAATTGTAGTGACTCTCCAGCTTTAGAAACCATTTCAGCATTGGACTGCGCTCTGTCTTTCGAGGTTTCAAGTACGCTGTTGGCACTTTGAACTGACTCAATTAAATTGCTCAATAAAGAGTTTATTTGCTCAGTCGAATTCACTGTTCTTGAAGCAAGCTCCCTTACTTCTTCGGCTACCACCGCAAAACCACGGCCTTGCTCACCGGCACGGGCAGCCTCAATTGCCGCATTGAGGGCAAGTAAATTTGTCTGATCTGCAATATCATTAATAACACTTAAAATGCTGGTCACATTTTCAGTATCAGCCGCCAGATTTTGAATAACAGAGAAAGTATTTTGCATATCCTCTTGTAGCTGTTCAGACTGCGTTACTGAGCGATTCATTTTCTCTTCACAAGAGCTCAATTCTTGCTCAGCCTCAATAATCAAATCGGATGTTTCGGTTGTTGATGTGGCCACATGTTCAACACTTTGCGCTAACGCTGACATTTCATCAACAAGCTCCGTGGATAGATTATTCAAATCCTCCATAGCATTACTAGAGCTGGAAGTACTGACTTTAAGTTTGTCTGAAATATTAAGCATAGGGTTACAAACCGCTACAACGGCAGCAACCGACTTCTCAAGATTAGCTATAAAAGCATTAAAATTGCGAGCAAGCTGACCTGTTTCGTCATTGCTCCTTGGTTTCAGGCGATAAGTCAAATCACCTCGACCTTGGCTTAACTTGGCCAAGTTATCAGATATATTTAAAATAGAGACAGTCACATTTCTAGCTATCAATTGGGCAATGACAACAACCAATAACACCGAGATAGACGATATCGCCAAGATGATTTTTAACTGATTTTCTAGAGCATTATTGCTTTCAATTGCCAGCTGGTTTAACTTATTTCGTTCCTGTTCAACGACTACATCAATTTCAGCAACTAACTTTTCGTAAATAGTGCTCTTTTGGTTTGCCGCTTGACTTAGTGCTTCAAATCCACCTTCAAAATCTCCACCCAACATAGCCTGTGATACCATTTCAGATAAGCGAACATATTCACTTAAATCATCAAGCACTACTTGCTCAACCGTGTCAGAGCTTGTCAGTAATAAATTGAGCTTTTGTGCTAAGGCATCAGCACTTGCGCGAGCATCTTGCAAGATATCTTCATCTCCAAAGGTGACACTTTGGGTGAAAAGATCTTCTACACCTTTAATAGCAACACTTGAAAGCTCAGCCGCAATAGTATTAGAAAATTGCTGCCCAGTCAGCTTATCAAGAAATACGGTATTTGAAGAAATTGAGCTAATGTTCAGATAACCAATAGATAGGAAAGCGCAAAGCGCAATAGCTGTGATCGAATGAATTTTCATTCGTATAGAAAGGTACATTGACTTCATAGTGACTCCAAACACCAGATAAGAGGCTTACTCAAAGACACTGTTAAGCCTCTTAATATTTAAAATTCACCAACAACTTTGACGTTATATACTTAAAACTCACCAATAACTTTAACAGAATCGTTCACGCTGCCTTTATCGATGTAGCCAATTAAGTCGGGGTTATTTGCTATTAATTGGAGTACCTCACTATCACTATCAACTTCTTTTGGAGGTGTTCCTTTCCCCGTGAATATAAGCTTAGACCAATATGCTTTATATTGTGAGCTTGATTTTCCGACAACGTTTTGGTTGAATTCACCCGCTAATGCACTAGACGACGAGTGAGCAATAGGAATAACCGGCTTACCATCAGGTAGCTTCTTATCCAAGTTTAAATAAATACGCGAAATTTGTTTTTTATCTAACGTTGCGGTACTCGATTTGTTAACAATCACGGCGACTGCTGACAATGCCTGAGCTGAAAAAAGCAACGACACTAATAAAGTAAGTACTGTTTTCATGTGACCCCCTTAAAATATTATGCTGACGCCAGTTCTAAAAAACTGAGTATCTTGATCGATGTAGTCATCATCGGTAAAGCCATACTCAAATTTCAGCGCTGCATTTGGGTGGAAATCATAACGAAGCCCTACAATATGGGTTTTATCCTCTGTCAATACACCATCAGCGACAGTTTTTGCACCACTGTAACGGGGATCAGACGTGGATATTTTATCTAAATCATTAGATTTTTCCGAGCTTGAATAGGAATAGTGAAGGGTGTATTCATTGTATCTATACCCAATAGTTGTCAAGAAGCGATCGTCTTCAGCAATCGATATAACATCATCATCGAATCTGACCTCTGCGTATTCAACCCCAAAGTAGTAGCTGCCAGGATCATAATACCCCGCAACACCCGCAATATGTCCACCCATGTCTTTAGGTAAGAAAGCATTGGGTAAATCTGGGGAATTATTCTGAATGGTATCTAGATTTGAGTTGACGAGTGTTATGTCAAACTGTGAAAAAATTAACTTGGTTTTGATATCCCCATAGTTAAGATCAAAGTTAGAAATGATGTCATAGTTACCTGATAAAGTACCTGCACTCAATGTTACCTCTCGCTTCCCTGAACCTAAATAAATCGCATAATCAAAAGAGTTAAAATTATTGGTGTAGTAGAAGTTGATACCATCATAGTTAGTCACATTGGCAGCATACACCTCTATTGGTGGTGAAATCCAACTGTACGCATAGCTTACGTCTAAGTATTCAGAATAAAAGTAAAAAGGTGCTCTTAGGCGTCCGACTTTAACATCTGCATTGTCGTTAATTTGATACTTGACGTAAGCCCATTCAAATTCAGGGTCAAAATCATTCTTTCCTCTTGCCACAAGCTGAACAGTTGCACTTAAACCATCTGATAAATCTGAAGAGCCTTGCAAACCTACCACAGATAAGTTGTCCATTTCGAGCTCATCAGTCAACGTATCGTATGACGTACCACCATCAAAAGTTTTACCCGCAGCTATGGTTGCATATCCTCTCCAATCAATCTCAGCAAATACTGTAGCTGGGTAAAGAATACACACAGTGCTTAGCGCTAAGGTTAATTTATTCATATTTCCTAGCTTTTCCATTTTTTCCATCCTTTGGTTATCGACATGTGGAATGATTCAATGAAACAATATCGAAAAAACACATCAATCTTTTCCAACATAGTCTAAAAAAACACCATTCGCTAACCAAAAAAATAGATTGGATTTGAATTTTACCTTTCTACTCAATTGAATGGAGGTTCTTTAATAATTTAGAGTACCTGAAAAATAAAACAGAACTTTTTTATTGGCAGGATAATAAGTCTAATTGTCTGATCTATAGTTTTAAGATAGGTATTACTTGGAGGCCGCCATGAATCATTTGCTAAGTTTCGTTCTTTTCTCCATATTAATATGCCCATTTTCAGTAGTTAGCGAAGAAAAAGAGTTAATTAAGGTTGCTATTGGCAATATATATCGCGATCAAGATCAGACATCTAAATATGGCATACAAGTGGAAAATGATCTCAAAGCTATTTACAAGAGTGCCGGCCTTGAAGCCAAGTTTACTTACTTACCAAACGAAAGAGCGATTCAATCTGTTATAGAAGGCCGTAACGATGCGCTTGATATGCGAGTATCTAGGCTAGAAGAGAGAAAAGAGCTCATAAAAGTCAATGTTCCTCTCGCAAGTTTTGATGTTTATCTTTTTTCTATTGAAGATAAATTTTACAACAGCTTAGATGAAGCCAAAGATGAGACCATTGTTTCATTCCATGGCACCCGATATACCAAGGTATTAGAAGACTATAAGCATCTCTACTTAGTTCATAAAGCCAAACAAGCAGCACTGATGCTCAGAGAAGGAAGAGTCAAACTCTGGTTAGCTCCTGAGGTCTCATATTTATTCATAAAAGAGCAATTTCCCCAAATAAAAGTGGTCAGCCCTATGATTGCGCGAGGTAACTTATACCATTATATACACGTCTCAAACTCCCACTTACTTCCAAGACTAGAGGCTTCTGCAAAAGCTTATATTAAGTCAAAATCACCGCAAAATTAGTGTTAGTAGGTTTACTGATATTTTCTTACTACTGGCAGTTTTCTGACCATCTGGGATCAAACAGACCTTGTTGTTTTTAATTCTCTCATTTTCATATTTTTCAGCCTGTTATTTAACCTATACAAGATTATTTAAGACAACTTTCATTTGGTGTTTTACAAGCAGCTATAACACTGTCTATGTTTATCAATGTCGCAAGCCTCTGATGTATCTTATAAACCACAGCTTGTTAAACATTCAACTCCGTGTCATTTCACAAGGCTCAAGTATCTAACAATTTCTTGTCATGAGATACCACTAGAGCGCAACTTTTTTTGGGGGTAATATGGATTCAATCGATCCACTCTTGCTAGGATTTCTTCCTAAAGATGTACGAAATATGTTTTTCCCTTATGCAAGTGTGCAGTTGGGCTCACTACTGATTAACCTGATCTTAGGTTTTGCCCTTGCATCACTAATCGGTTACCACTTTAGACGGTATGCTTCAGCTTTTTGTAATAGACAGGACTTTTCTCGACTATTTCCTCTACTCATGTTGACTGTGATATTAATAATCACTGTTGTAAAAGCTTCTTTAGCTCTGGCTCTTGGTCTTGTTGGGGCACTCTCTATTGTACGATTTAGAACACCGATAAAAGAACCTGAAGAGTTGGTTTATCTTTTTCTGAACATAGGTGTAGCCGTAGCACTGGGCGCAGGTCAAACATTAGCAGCTGTTATTGCTTGTATCATCACTTTACTGCTTGTCACGATTGCCAAACGTCATCAGTCTAAGATTTCCGAAGAACAGGGACTATTCCTATCGCTCCAATACAATGCTTCAGAGGCTCAGAATGTTCCGATCACTCAACTTAAAGAGCTATTATCTAGCAAAGGGAACGGACTAGATCTTAGAAGGTTTGATACACAAGACGATATGTTCAGCGCGACCTTCTTCATTACTGCCTATCAATCTCAGCACCTTGATGACATGCTTTCTCAACTTAGGCAACAGTTCCCTGGTATACAAGTCTCTATGCTTGAGCAGCATAATATTTCCGGAGTGTAGTAATGAAATTGACACACGGTCCTACAGCCTTAAAACCAAAAGAATGGTTAGCTATTGCACTAGGGTTGTTATTGGTCTTTGCTCTCATTACCCCATCATTAGACAGCATTAAAGTTTTTCTACTGCAACGTGGATACACAGCATTATCAGAAGACCCCAAGGAAAAGTTAATACAATTCGCTACGGATATGGCAAAAGCCCCAATCAATTTAGCGACTGCGAACCATCACCTTCCAACCGTTCGAGTTGATATCACTTACCCTAATTGGTCACTTTTGATTAAAGATAGAGAAGCTGCTTTTAGCCAAGGGTTTATTCCTGCTATACGTTCGGAAGTCAAAGCAAGGATCTATTCCGATAACAAAGTTCTCGATGCAAAAGTGCGATTACAGGGTGATTTACTCGATCATATCAATGGCGTAAACCGCTGGTCTCTTAAATTTAAAATTGCTAATAAACAGGCTCTTTTTTCTTCTCGACGCTTTGCGCTGATTAGCCCACATGTGCGAATTAACCATGGCCCTTCCCTCTTTGATGAGACAATGAAGCTGGCTGGTTTTGATATTATTTCACCACGCTATACTCCTGTGAATGTTATTGTTAATGGCGAAGAATGGGGGGTGATGTACCATGAGCAAGGCTTTGGACAAGACTTACTCGCTATCAACAAACGAACAGAAGGATTAATCGTTCGTCTCGATTTAGCAGAGCAAAAAGATACTGACGGAAAAGTACACCGGATATTTAAACCCAGAGTTCTGCAACGAAATACCATTCTTAGTAGCACAGCCCTCGGTTATCAACGACAAATCGCGCTGTCGCTAATCGAAGGTTTTATCAACGGAAAATTCAGTGCTAGTGACGTGTTTGATACTCAACGACTGGGGCAATACCTCGCGGTCATTGATACATGGGGCGCTTGGCATGGGCTAGCTTGGAACAATTGGCGCTGGTATTACAACCCCCATACAGCAAAGCTTGAGCCGATCCAAAGTGACGTCAACGTATCACCCGCTAAGCATTCTCTAATGATGAAATCACCAAGTCATTTTTTCTTGCTTAGTAAACAGATGCTTGAAGATAAAGAAGTCCGAAGGCATTATGATTATTCTCTCGACAAACTTAAACAGCTACTGTCGAACGATAGCCTTCAGCAACACCTCAAAATAGTACAAACTCCAATTTTAAAAACATTGCATAGTGGATTGCCTCTCACAACACCATTTAATCCCGATAATTTGCAAGCACAAATGGTGTGCTTACAATCCAATTATAAAGAAGATTCTTGTAGTAATATGTCCAACCTCAGCCAAAATCTACACCAACAAATGGACTCAATGGAATCCTTACCGCTGTGGGATCTAACCAGTCACTATGACACTGCGCCAGAAAACCAGCTCATTATTAACAACCCTGAAAGAAAGCCACTGCGTATTCTGGGCCTCATAGGTTGGACAGACTTCAATGAGCGATCAAACCTTGAAGAGGCCAACTACTCTTTTCCATTAGAAATAGCACCTGGAGAAAGCTTTTCTGTCACTCTGCCACAGCACATTAAAACCGTTGAACTGCGTGCTTCTACTGCTGGGCAGTCAATGGGAAACTATCAGTTTAAGCGCAACATTGAACCAATGAGCTTCCTTCCAAGACCTTCAAATAGCAACAAGGTCACCAAGTATGACTTTATTAAGCAAGAAGATAACTCTTGGCGTATTCCTGCTGGTAACTGGGTCATTAATGACTACCTTGTAACACCAGAAAATTGGACTTTATACCTAGAGAAAGGCGTCAATATTCAATTTAGTAAAGACGCTGGCATTATGGTATTCGGACAATTAGAAGTTGAAGGCACGCAAGCCAAGCCGGTGAAGCTAACTCGACGAGGTCAGATACCAAATTGGTCTGGAATCAGCTTATTTAACGCAAGCCCTAATACGCGCTCAACTATCCGCAACTTGCATATATCCTACGCTGGTAGACCTGAGCTAGGGCTATGGCAACCAAGAGGAGCTACTTATCTTGTCGGTGGAAAATTGTCCATTCAAGGCCTTTTTATAACTGACAACGTTTCTGAAGATGCACTCAACATCGTCAACAGTGATGTCGATATCTCAAACCTGTCGATTAAAGAAGCGTTGTCTGATGCATTTGACTGTGATTATTGCATAGGGAAAATCTACGATAGTGAGTTTGCAAACATAGGTAAGCGTTCAGGTGGAGATGGGTTGGATGTAAGTGGCTCTAACCTTGATGTAACGGATATCAGCTTTTCTGATATTCGAGATAAGGCCGTTTCTGTTGGTGAAGAAAGCCAAATGCGCTTAAAGGATATTACATTCACTCGAGTTAACTTTGGTCTAGTGGCTAAAGATGCATCGAAAGTAGAAGCAGAGTCCATTACTGCAGAAGATGTCAGTCATTATGCTTTAATGAGCTATACCAAAAAGCCCCTATTTGGCTCAGCGACTCTACAAGCATTGAAATTCCAATGCTCTGGATGCGAAGCAAAGATTGTCTCAGAGATGGGTAGTGTTCTTAGTGTCAATGGCGTCTCCATAGCAAGTCAGGCGCTTGATGTTGGAAAACTCTATAACACAGTTATGAAGTCGGATAAGCCTTTATGAGTAAACGATTTGAAATCAAAGTACCTATTCCACTTAATCGCCTTAATATGGTAGAAAACTGGCTCATGCTTCATCCAAACCAGTTTAAAACTCACCACCCCGATAGACATGTCAATAGCCTGTATCTTGACAGCCCAAATTTCAGGCGTTTTGAAGAGAATTTGAGTGGCATCACCCAGCGTAGAAAAACTCGAATTCGTTGGTATGGTGATCTGGCTAACCCCAAAGAGAGTAGACTGGAATTTAAGTATCGTCGCGGTGGGAAAGGTTCTAAAAATATACACCCCTTAAATATTGATTGGCTTGATCATAACTCTTGGCGCGGCCTACTAGATACCTGTCGCCAACAACTTCCTTTAGCTGCTCAAGTTTGTTGGGAATGCGAGAGTGTACCTGTATTGATTTCCCGTTATCGGCGACGGTATTTGATTTCAGCGAATGGTCATATTCGTGCCACTTTTGACGATGATATACAATGTTTTGACCAAAGGTATTCTGACCAAATCAACATCGATAAGGGTAAGTCCTTGGGTGACTACGTATTATTAGAAATAAAAACTGATGCTGAACATGAAAATGCCTTATCGAGCTTGGTAGCAACTTGCCCGCTACGTCCATCAAGACATTCAAAGTACGTCAATGGCATTCGGCAACTTATGTGGTATTAGGAGAGTAATTTAGCAATCATCAAATTAAGACCAAGTTGACCTTTGTAGTTTTTCGAATATTTGTGTACGGTATCATAAAACGCTTGAGAAGATATCTATGACATTCCAAATCAGTAGCTTATGGCATGAACGACATGATGATGAGCATAAAATCCGTCGTGATGATCACCGAACACCTTATCAACGTGATCGAGCAAGAATACTCCATTCTGCAGCATTTAGACGTTTACAGGCTAAAACACAAGTGCATGGTAATAGCTTTGACGATTTTCATAGAACACGGCTCACTCACTCATTAGAAGCCGCGCAGCTAGGTACTGGAATCGTCGCACAAATAAAGAAAAAACAACCCGAGTTTCGCGACCTACTTCCAAGCGATAGCCTCATCGATTCACTTTGCCTTGCTCATGATATCGGCCACCCTCCATACGGGCATGGCGGTGAAGTTGCTTTAAATTATATGATGAGAAAGCATGGTAGATTTGAAGGGAATGCACAAACATTTCGTATCGTCACCAAACTTGAACCTTACACTGAACACTTCGGGATGAATTTAACTCGCCGTTCACTGCTGGGGCTCATTAAGTATCCAGCGTTACTCAGTGAAACTTGTTCAAACCACATGCCAGAAAGTGTTTCACATCAAAGGCAACTCAAAGCAAAACTATGGCTACCGGCAAAAGGTATTTATGACTGTGATCAGCCTCTATTTGATTGGGTGTTAGCACCATTAACAAAAGCAGATAAAAAACTCTTCGGTCAAACACAATCAGGACAAACGGACGCCCATCAACACAAAAAAACCTGCTTTAAGTCTGTAGATTGCTCTATCATGGAGCTAGCTGATGATATCGCTTATGGTGTGCATGATCTTGAGGATGCCATTGTTCTAGGAAAAGTCACTCAAGCTCAGTGGGCGGAAGGCGCCCAAAAGCCGCTTTCACAATGCGGTGAGCCATGGTTCGAAGAACATATAGCCTCCATTACAGGTATGTTATTTTCAGGCACACACCACCAGAGAAAAGATGCCATTGGTGGCATAGTTAATGCGCTACTAACCAGCATTTCAATTAAGCCTGTTGATGCAGGTTTTACTAGCGATTTATTGGCATTTAATGCTTACCTAAAACCAGAAATGGCCATAGCTTTGCAGATACTCAAATATTTTGTCAGTGAATATGTGATTCAAGTTCCACAAGTACAAGTTGCAGAATATAAGGGGCAACAAATTATCATGGATATTTTTGAAGCACTCAGTGCTGATCCTCAAAGACTACTTCCGATTACGATTCGCCATGCATGGCAACAAACCCAAAACGATAGTGATAGCTTTAGAGTGATCACCGACCACATATCTTCAATGACCGATGGACACGCTCAAAGGCTTCATCAGCAACTATTTTCATCATATTGATCGGCTAGAAAATTGATCTAATATACGCTGCATGTGATGTTTTTCATTGTTACTGGTAAAGCTGGCTTCTATAGCGTTTTGAGTAAACTGGACCAGCTCTTTGTCAGTCAAACTATGATTTTGCGCTACTGCAAGAAAGTTATCCGTCATATAACCTCCAAAATAAGCAGGATCGTCAGAGTTAATGGTAACACAAAGTTTTTTCTTTAATAAATCAACCACATTATGCAGTTTCATATCTTCAAATACTTTCAGTTTTACATTAGACAAAGGGCACACAGTTAAAGGCATACGAGATTCAGCCAGTAAACTAACTAGGTGGCTATCATCAGAACAGCGAACACCATGATCAATTCGTGAAGTTTGAAGTAGTTCAATACTGTTGTAAATGTTGTCCACTGACCCTTCTTCTCCCGCATGAGCTACAGTTAAAAAACCCGCTTCGATCGCTTTAGTAAACACTTGAGTAAACTTTTCTGGCGGATGACCAACTTCTGAAGAATCTAGCCCTACAGCAACAATCTTATCTTTATGTGCCATTGCCTGCTCTAAGGTCAAAAAGGCACTTTTCTGATCTAGATGACGCAAAAAACACATGATAATGCGACTGCTGATACCCATTTTTTCTTTTCCATCTTCAAGAGCACGATAGATACCGTTAATCACAGTATCAAAGGAAACACCTCGCTCAGTATGAGTCTGTGGATCGAAAAAAATCTCTGTATGAATCACATTATCTTGCTGGCAACGGCATAAGTATGCCCATGTTAAATCATAAAAATCTTGTTCATGAATCAAGACATTTGCACCCTGATAATAAATATCCAGAAATGATTGGAGGTTGGTAAATTGATAAGCCGCTTTGACATCTTGAGGAGTTTTAAAGGGTAAGGGGATTTTATTACGCTTGGCTAGCTCAAACATCATCTCAGGCTCAAGGGAGCCTTCAATATGCATATGCAATTCAACCTTAGGTAACTGACGTATAAATGTGTTTTGATCCATGCGTTTGTCTCCATTTCATTTATGGGGAGCTGGGTAACGCTTTTTTTCAAAAAAAAATCAAACGAACAAAGAAAAAGCGCACGATAATTAACTCTCCAAGACGACACCTCTTAGCTGTACATTCAGGCATCTACTCCATAAAAAGCCAAGACTGCTATCAAGCAACTACTACATAAATTCAATTGACTAACTATATACCTGTATAAGTTATTAATAACTTTAGCAGAAATATGCACATTAATGAGTATTGATAAAGTTAAAATATATGAGGAAGTTGTTTAACGGCCTGTGCATGGAACCAAATTCGATGTTAAAAGGGGACAAAAGTAAAATCTATATATTTGCGATAAGAGTTTGTCTATATGCCAGAGTCAGATACATAGCCAAATACTTAATAATTCAGCATGGAAGCTATGATTTTTGATATCGAATTACAAAAATAATAGCTTTGTGAGTTATGAATGGTTTTTTTCAAATGTTCCCGGAGGCATATGCTTAATTTGAAAATCAATCATACGGTTAAAGGTATCAAGTAGTGCAGAAAAATCACACTCGGGTTCAAGCAAAGATAGGATATGATAACCTGCTTCTACTGTAGACAAGCTATTGTCGCTGGGCGCCTTACGGATTCGATAGTTGCCCTTTAAATCCTTGGGTAAATGAATCATTGGCACACCTTTTAAATTCTTCGAAAGCTGCCAGATCTTGTAGGCTTTTTTCCAAGTTCCATCAAGTAGAATAATACGAACTTTCCTCTGATAGTCTATAGCCTGCCGAACTTGAGAAACACTCACAGACAAATCACTTGGATAGAGAATAAAATGCTGACATTCAGCATCTGAGAGTAAACAATTCAATTCTTCATGCTGAGTGAAATCTTCGCCTTGGAATAAATAACTACTTGCTAATGAAAGCTTGAGGATCTTTGCTGTACCCATGGGCTTCTTAGCTTCAGTAGGATGTTGTAAAATGATGAGGTCTACACTAGATGCTAGGCTATATATCCACTGACAGATACAAGCCTTGGTTGATTTACCACATTTTAAACAATATCGAGACATAGAGTGCGTTTATTTCTTCTATTAGTTGCAATTAGCTTAGTTTGCTTAAGTGTACAGTTTGAGCCTTTAGCAAGCTTTACATATTGGCAGCATAAACTTATCTATCAAGGCCAATGGTGGAGAATCCTAACAGGAAACTTTACCCACACCAACTTGATTCATTTAGCCATGAACATTCTTGGCCTTTGGATCATCACATACTTGTATAAGCCTAAACCTAGCTCACTCCTCTGTGTTTTGTTGCTTGTCAGTATATCAGTTGGCATCCTTAACTTAACAACTGCTATGAGCAGTTATGTCGGCTTATCCGGAACACTACATGGTATCTTTGCTTACTATGCACTCAATGAGTCTTTACGTGGTCGAAAAAGTAGCTGGCTATTAGTTATAGGCGTTTTATTCAAAGTCGGCTGGGAAATGACCATGGGTGCCGCTCAATCCACAAGTGAATTAATCAATGCCGCTGTCGCGGTAGAGTCACATCTCTTTGGTGTATTGACAGGGCTGAGCTTTGCGCTGGCTTCAAATAACAAACAACTACTTGCCACTCTAAAACACCCTAAATGATAATTTTTATTGATGTTCCCATGTAAAGGGCTCACAATGTCGCCCTTTGGCAGCATGTTATAGCTGCGTGAGCGCTCAGCTCAACCTGATACAGAGAAAATTTTATGGGTTTTACCGCTTTAGGGCTTTCTGCTCCAATTCTTAAAGCCATTGGTGACCAAGGTTATGACAAACCATCACCAATCCAAGAACAAGCTATTCCTGCCGTCTTATCAGGCAAGGACGTTATGGCTGCAGCGCAAACGGGAACAGGAAAAACCGCAGGTTTTACCTTACCTATTCTTGAACTTCTCGATAATGGTTCAAGAGTCAAACCCAATAATGTAAGAGCACTAGTACTAACGCCCACGCGTGAACTCGCCGCTCAGGTGCAAGAAAATATTTCCAAATACAGCCGTTACCAACGTTTAACTTCTAATGTGGTTTTTGGTGGCGTCAAAATCAATCCACAAATGATGAAGCTGCGCAAAGGTACTGACATCCTTGTTGCTACTCCTGGCCGTTTACTCGATTTGTATCAACAAAATGCAGTTCAGTTTTCACAACTGGAAGTGCTAGTTTTAGACGAAGCAGACCGCATGCTAGACATGGGATTTATTCGTGATATTCGCAAAATACTAGAATTACTACCGAAGAAACGTCAAAACCTACTTTTCTCTGCCACTTTCTCTGATGAAATTCGTAAGCTAGCTAAAGGCTTAGTTAATGACCCTATAGAAGTCTCCGTTACTCCTGCAAACTCTACAGCGACGACAATTGAGCAATCTATTTACCCAACAGACAAACGTAAAAAAGCGCCAATGTTGTCAAAGTTAATTCAGGATGGTGATTGGAAACAGGTACTGGTTTTCTGTCGGACTAAACATGGTGCGAACCACTTATCTCATTATCTCAATAGCCAAGGCATCACTGCTGCGCCCATCCACGGTAATAAAAGCCAAAATGCTCGAACTAAAGCATTAGCAGATTTTAAATCTGGTGATGTACGTGTGTTAGTCGCAACCGATATTGCAGCGCGTGGTATTGATATTCCTCAACTACCACAGGTCGTTAACTTCGAACTGCCAAATGTTGCTGAAGATTATGTTCATCGGATTGGGCGTACTGGTCGTGCCGGAGAGGTAGGCAAAGCCATTTCTTTAGTAGAAGCAGCAGAAGCAAGTGAATTATTCGCCATCGAAAGGCTAATTCAGCAGCTATTACCTCGTTTTGAGCTAGAGGGTTTTAAACCTGTTAACGCGCTTCCAGAATCCAAGTTAAACACTCGCCCGATCAAACCTAAAAAGCCTAAAAAACCTAAAGTCGGTCACCTTGATGGTCAGCGCTCTGGTGAGAATGCTCGTGGTCATAAACCTGCTGGTAAAAACAAGCGGCATTACGCGAACAATAAACAACAAAATCGCAGTAGTAAAGGTGCAATCTCATAGGCTTAATCAAACATCCAATAAGATATCTTTTCTATATCAGCAGCAAAGTTCTTTAGGGTTTTGCTGCCCCCCCAAAAAATCCCCAAAGTTAGAACTATAGAAATATTTGAAGTCTCAGATAATGTTTAAAATCAATGTATCATCCATTAAGATCAACAACAGCAATCAACTTAAGTACTGCCTCCTGGGCTATCGAAAAGCTTGTTTTTACGTCTTTGGTTTGGTCACCTAGATCTTTAATCAAAGTATTTCCAATTTGCTCTAGATATGGAGCAACACTTTTAGTTGAGCTATTAAGCTTAATGATCTTATGTAAAGGGTAATGCTTTGTACGCTTTTTTTCTAAGCTAGATAAAAGTGGTGAAAACGCTGGTAAAAAGTAGTTTCTCGCCTTTGTCTCTTGTGGAGTCTCCCCTACTTTACAAAATAAGTACTTGATGTCGTCAAACTTATGTTTCTCAAATGTTCCTTTGTCTCCAAACTTTGCTTTTCCAAAATCAATAAACTGCATACATTCCTTAAATTTGATTTGGCGAATAATGATGTTATTCATATGTAGATCACCATGAGATACCTTATGAGTATACATAGTCTCGAGATGATTAATTAGTTCCTTGGCTAGACGCTTTTTGTCTTCAATATTAATAGAGTCAGAATTTTCGCGTAAGTAGTCATCTAGTTCATTAGATTTGACGATATCTGTGTCGTAAACATCAAATTGAGCATACTCTTTTGATGAACCGTTCACAGGCCTCTGTAATGAGGTGATTTCTGCAAGAGCTTCTCGTCCTTTTTGAGTAGAGTATTCATACAAGTCCTTCTCCGTAATAAAATCTTTTTCCCCAACTTTGGTTTTTGCCCTCAAATAGCCATACTCTTTGTTTACAGATTTATTAACTCCTCCAAATTTATAGGGAAGATCTTTAGGATCTCGACCATTTGTAGGCTTCTGATGCTTCCTTAGCTCTGAGAAAGATAAACCCTCTTTAATAATTGGCTTAGCTTTAACAGTACTGGATTTCTTTATTTTTGATAAAGATAAAAAAGAGCGAATGTTTTTAAGAAGGCGCTTATTTTTGCTGACCCTATTAAGCTTATTTTCATCAGTGATGGTTGAAGCACTGACAAAACTTTCAGCAAAATCCGACTTTAAAAGCTTGACATCATCTTCGAACTGACTTTTTTTTGCCAAACCCACTACATTAAAAATCATACTCAACCCCACCAAATGAAAAAACCTCAAGTGATAGTAATATCATTATTGATTGGTTCAATATGAATTGATGTGATAAATTATGATTAGCTATGGGTTTATAGATTCAAGATTATTATTTATATACGAAAATACCGCCAATAAGGCGGTATTTTTATTGAGGTTTCACGATGCGAGTCTCATGTGTAAGGTTGACTAGAATTATTGATATAATAATTCTAAGTAATCTCGTTTAAATCATTACAAAATACAGAAAGTCTATACTACTGGACGTTGGCCTCGATCAATAAGCTTCAACAAAACATTATCAGCCGCTTCTCCCGCTATACCTGCCAGCTTTGATGTGAACTTTTTCTTCTCTACGTAGCGAATAGATAACACGGTTTTGTCTTTACATGCTGCTACAACCAAATCGTCTGAAGTACGCACCTCATCAACAAGCCCCAATTCGTGTGCTCGAATACCAAACCAGTGCTCGCCTGTTGCCACTTTTTCAAGCTCCAAAGACGGACGACGCTCACGAATAAAGTCTTTAAACAAATCATGAGTATCTTCCAACTCTTGCTTAAATTTATCACGAGCTTTATCTGTGTTTTCACCAAACATAGTTAGCGTACGCTTATATTCCCCAGCAGTCAGTTGCTCATATTCAATATCATGCTTTTTCAATAGCTTGCTGAAATTTGGTAGCTGCGCTATCACTCCAATTGAACCAACGATTGCAAAAGGAGCAGAAACAAGCTTATCAGCAATACAAGCCATCATGTAGCCACCACTGGCGGCCACTTTATCAACCGCGATAGTTAAGGGCAATTGAGCAGCTTTAATACGATCCAACTGAGAAGAAGCCAATCCGTAACCATGCACCATACCGCCACCTGACTCTAAGCGTAGCAAGACTTCATCGCCTTGGTTAGCGACTGAAAGAATTGCCGTCACTTCTTCACGCAACGAAGTAACTTCTTTAGCATCAATGCTCCCTTTAAAGTCAATAACAAACAAATGAGGCTCTCTTTTTCCATCAAGATCCCCTTCTTTCGACGCTTGCTTAATTTCCTTTTCCCGGGCTTTGAGCTTTTCCTTTTCTTGCTTCTTTTCTGCCCTGTCGCGCGCTTTAATAAATGCCGTGTCATGCAAGTGATGCTCAAGCTGCTCGACTGTTTCTTTGTGCTGTTCAGTCAAATTGGTGACCTCTAATTCACCTTTTGCCGCACCGCCCTTTCCGCTTACGGCTTTAGCAACCACTAAAAGTGCAATTACTGCAACGACCACGGTTACAATCTTGGCCAAAAACAGCCCATAGTCCAACAAAAATTCCAATGTAATATCCCCTAAGATGCGAATTGGTGTATTGTAACCATCATCCTACTGATTCATAAAGCAGAACGTAACAATTAAGGACATATGACGTGAATTATTCTATTGCCCCTGATGCTTTACATAACAAAGTCATACTTGTAACAGGCGCTGGTGACGGTATAGGAAAACAAGCCGCTCTGTCATATGCTCAACATGGCGCCACTGTCATATTACTAGGCCGTACAGTAAAAAAACTCGAACAGACCTACGATGAAATTGAAGCACAAGGCTTTCCTCAGCCAGCCATTATACCGCTGGATATGAAGGGAGCATCTAAACAAAACTACCTTGATATGGCCGATACGATTGGCAGTCAATTCGGTCGCCTCGATGGTGTTTTACATAATGCCAGTTTGTTAGGTGTGTTAAGTCCATTCAATCAAATTAGTGAAGATACATTTGATGATGTGATGCAGGTAAATGTCAAAGCGCAATTTTTAATGACTCAAGCCATACTGCCACTGCTGCATAAATCCACTGCCGCGAGTCTTATTTTTACATCTTCAACTGTAGGTCATAGCGGACGCGCTTTTTGGGGAACATATTCAATGTCAAAGTTTGCAACTGAAGGTATGATGCAAATCTTAGCTGATGAACTCAGCGACTCTCATATCCGTGTTAATGCTATCAACCCCGGTGGCACAAGAACAGCAATGCGTGCGAAAGCTTACCCAGCTGAGGATACTGACTTACTCAAAACACCTTTAGAGATTATGCCTTTATATCTCTATTTAATGTCGAATCAAAGCCAAGGTGTCAGTGGTCAATGTATTGACGCCCAGCCAAAAAAATAAATCCTTCTTCTATTCAATGCCTTGTTAAGAAACAAGGCGTTTTTATCCGTTTACTTACCTTGTCTCTTGCCGATTAAAAACAAACAAAATTTAATTAAATACACTACCCTCTCAATAGGCATTATGACGATATCTAGAAATATCCTTGTTAACTAAGACCATATTAATAATACTTTTTTATATTTATCGGCTTATCACATAAACCTGACAATCCTAACAATGAACTGACTCAATCTTGTCTTCTAGCTCATGAGAAACCCATTTTAATTTCTCCTCAACGCTGAAAAATCCTCGCTGTTTACCTAATTAAGACAGGTATCAAAACCTGTTTTCAGTAAATTGTGAAAACAGTAACACACAACCAGTAGATAAGACTTATGAATAAAACAGCCTCTATCATCACAATGGCGATTGGGTTAGTGCTTAGCGCACAATTAATGGCAACGGATGCTAAAGACTCAAGCAGTACACCATCAAAGTACTCAAATCTTTACCATAGAAATACTGAACTACCACTAGTAACAGCATACTTATCTGGAGCAAAAAAGTATTCACCAGAACAATTGGATGAACTCTCAAAGTATGATGCTATCTTGGTATCTATAGACACTTTCATACATGAGACTGAATCTAAAGCTAATCTTCCCCTTGAGGGCAGATTTTTGCAGGGAATATCCGAGCGTGAATCATTATCTAGACACTCACAAGAGGTCGATAAGGAAAAAGGGATCATGAAACGCTTAGAAGAAGTCCATAAAACAAAAGGTACATCAATAGGTATTACCATTGCGCTTGATGCGCATGCGCCCGACCTCATCGTAAATTCTCAAAAAAAACCTGTTGATCATGATTTGGTCATAGAAGTCGTTAAAGGTTATGATTTTATTCATGAAATTAATTTTGATTTGAAAGTCCAAGATATTAAAAATGAAATGACTAGATATAAGCAGTTTTTCGATAAGCTGGGAGATAATCTGGACAGGGAAGAAATTAGCATTACCGTAAATGCGCCCAAAAATGTTGGCGAAGCAAAAGCTCTTCACCATTTAGTCGATCCTCTAAACCCGTGTCGACCAATTAGTAACCTATATATCAATCCACGCCAAAAGTTTAGCCCAACAGCGAAACCTATTACGCACCACTCAAACCTTTATGAATCTCAAGATGATGCTTGGTCAACGGACAAATCATTGGAATTTTTAATCGAAGACATGCAGTTTGATTCTAAGCAGTTACGACTTGGCTATTCCAACGAAGTGCGTAACGCTCAGTCTCTATTTAAGGGTAAAGACCAATCAAACTCAACGACTAAGCAATCCAGTATAAAAAAAACGAACCCTAAGAATAAACAAGTTAACAAGGTGATACCCCACAACCCATACTCCACTATTTTTAGTGTCAGTGGCACAGAAGGACTAAAAGCAAAAGAAGACCTTGGTTTCTCTCTTGTTACTATAGAGGAAGACAATGTGGATTATGTTTATGATTCAAAGAATCGTAGATTTTTATCAATAGAAACACCACGCACGGTATTTGTAAAAGCCCGGTATGCAAATAATAAAAACTTAGGGGGGCTGTTTACCCATCACAAAAATAATGATGGCAACCAATTATTACTCAATGCTGCAAGAGAGGGTCTGGGTTATGAGCCAAGAGCATATTTCTTTACGATGGAACCTCTGTTTAACAGCTGCGGTAGCTTGGACGATAATATATGTCATCAACTAACATATTTAAATACAGAACCACCAGCAGCAGTAGCTCGTATCAAGGCAGTAAATCAATTCCTAGATAAGCTAGCTTATCGCACATGGGTTAATTTAGACAGTGCGATGAAGGCAAAAGAGCTTTATGCTGACTTCAAAGGTACCATACCAACAACAGGCGAAGAAACGGGAGCTACAATCGCGATAAAGGCATTTTCAAGCATTGAGTTCACTACAAAACAGTATGAAATGATTCGAGACCTGCACAAGTTCGCAACAAATCATAATGACGATAAACTAAGTCAAACGACTTTCAAAGGCTTGTATAACGTGGCTAGTATGAGTAGAGCCATGTCCGAAATTGCCCAGGAATATGAAGAACTTCGAATAGAACAGCCCGAATTATACAAACATACTGACTATAATTCACTCAAAGCACAAAGCAATAACCCTAGTGATGAGGCAAGAGCGGCATTTAATCGCACTGAAGTCGGGAAGAAACTTATCGAGCGTACACTTAAATTAATGAATCTGTAATTGTAGGCCTTCTAAGGCACTCACAAGAGTGCCTTCACGCTTCTTAGCTCGACAATACATCTCGAAGCCTATCCTGCGCTACTTGAACGAGTAAGTCCGGCTGAAACTTGGATATAAACCGATCACAGCCCACCTTCTTGACCATTGCATCATTAAAGCTACCACTAAGAGATGTGTTCAATGTGACGTAAAGATCCTTGAGCTTGGGATCATTCCGAATCTCGTACGTGAGTTTATAACCATCCATTTCAGGCATTTCAGCGTCGGTGATCATTAAAAGCAGCTCACGTGGAACATCCTTACCTTCTTCGGTCCACTGCTTAAGTAGTTTCAATGCTTCTAGCCCATCGCAACACTCTAGAATATTGAGTCCTAATTGAGACAAACATCCTCTGACCTGAGAGCGTGCTGTCGAAGAGTCATCCACTATCAGAACGTTCCTACCCACCATTTGAGCAGAGAGATCTTCATCAAGCACACCATCTGATATAGATACGTCATACTCGATAATCTCTGCCAAAACTTTTTCGACATCTATAATTTCTACTATTGACAGCTGATCATTCTCTTTCACATGAGTAATGGCCGTTAAGTAATGGGCACGACCTGCAGATTTAGGGGGTGGCTGAATCTCAGCCCAAGTAGTGTTAACGATATTACGCACTTGCCCAACTAAAAAGCCCTGTATCGACCTGTTATATTCAGTAATGATTAAGTTGTGTTCGATATCGTCTTCACAAGGAGGAGGAAACCCAATTGCTCCGCGAAGGTCAATGACAGGCACAGAAGTCCCGCGTAGAGAGGCTACGCCGGTAATATGATGGTGGCAACCAGGCATCTTGGTCAGTGGTGGTACCTTAATCACTTCACGAACTTTAAAAACGTTGATCGCAAAGATCTGCCGACTGTTTAGACTAAATAGCAGTAGCTCGAGTCGGTTTTCACCAACCAAATTGGTTCGCTGATCAACGCTATTTAAAACTCCAGACATACGACTTCTCAACTACTATGTAATATATCAAAAATAGACTAAAGCTGGACTAAACTAAAATAAACCCATACAACTTAAATGTTATACGGGTGAATGAAAAGTACAAAAGTCAATAATAACAATAGTTAACCTTCAATAACTTTCATTAATAATAAACCATCATAAAGTGCTTGTTTAATTAGAGCAGCTCCTGGCATAGTAGCTTGTTTGTAGAAACGAGACTCGACCACTTGTAAACCCCGCTGATACGCAGGCAGACTTTGCTCTTTGATACAGCGCTGAATCGCAGGGTATAGTACACTTTTAGCTTGATTTATTGCCCCACCTATCAAGATTTTTTCCGGATTGAACAAATTAATCACAATCGATATAGCTGCCCCTAAATAACTACCAAGCTTTTCTATCACCTCAATGGCCAAATTATCACCGTTCGCTGCTGCCTCACAAATATCTTCAACAGAAATTTCATCGATACTAGATAAAATGGAAGGCTCACCATTAGCTAAGCGTTCAGATACTTCATCACGAATTGCTTGAGAACTTGCCACTGTCTCTAAGCACCCTCGGTTGCCACAATGACAAGGCTTGCCATTGGGATCAATTTGGATATGCCCTAGCTCCCCTATATTACCGTGTCGTCCAAGAAGAACACGCCCATCGAGGATGATACCTGCTCCAAGCCCATGATGAATTGAGATAAGTACAGAGTTTTCGTTTTCCTGCGAGTGACCAAATAATCTCTCAGCCAACGCCCATGCACGAGTATCATTAGCAATAAAAACAGGTAATCCCGTTGCTTTAAAGATCTCGGGGCCAAGAGCAAGATTTTCGACATTATAATGAGGCATTTGCAATACAATACCTTGATCTGAATTGACTAAACCGGGCAAAGTAAGTGCAATACTAGTTACACGGCCAAGCTGATCAGAATAGCTCTGAAAAAACTCCTCAATTTCATGCAATAGACGGGCTAACACATCCTCCTGGTCAATTTCATGAATATCAATTTTGGTATCGATAAGTACTTCACCGCCTAGTTCATGTAAAGCGATGGTTAGATAACCACGACCAAGACGCATAGACAAAAATTGCCAATCTTTATTGTTGACTTGTAATCCAACAGCAGGGCGTCCACGGCTTATAGCTTCTTGAACTGTCGTTTCATGAATTAAGTGAGCTTCAATTAATTCTCGAGTGATTTTAGTAATGCTGGCAGGGGCTAATTTACTCTCTTTGGACAAATCTATTCTAGAAATTGGCCCTTTTTGATCGATGAGTTTATATACTCGGCCAGCATTGACCTGCTTAATATGGTCAATATGACCTGGTTGAGCCATGTACATAGCATGCTCCGAATATCAACAACATCGCAATTTTTTTACTTTGCGAAGTAATTGTGAAGTACTTTGATAAATTGCCGTGACAAGCATCACGTATAAAGATGGTTGTTTGAGCGTTTCATCAAATTACTAAACAAATCCAACATTTGACACTCTATTCTTTTGCATCAATAAATATGTGTATCTAAGAAGATTATTATCCCTAAATATCTCATAACTCAGTATTTTGCATATACTTAGACGAGGCTTACAAAGAGTAAGTTTTTGCTTCCAGTGTGATCAAGGAATGAATCATGACCTGTATTCAAAGAAGAACAAAAATAGTCACCACATTAGGCCCTTCTACCGACAAAGAAGGTATGCTCGATGCAATCATTAAAGCAGGCGCTAATGTTGTTAGAATGAATTTCTCTCATGGTTCTGCTGAAGATCATGTCCAAAGAGCAATGCAAATACGTAATATCGCGGCTAAATATGGCACTCATGTAGCAATTCTGGGTGATCTACAAGGGCCTAAAATACGTGTTTCAACTTTTAAAGAAAATAAAATCCAGCTCTCTGTTGGCGATACTTTTGTGCTCGATAGCGATCTACCACAAGGCCAAGGAGATCAAAATGCTGTAGGGCTAGACTACAAAGAACTGCCACAAGATGTAACAACGGGTGACTTATTGTTACTTGATGATGGCCGAGTTCAACTCAAAGTTACTAAAGTATCGGGTAACCAAGTTATCACCAAGGTCGTTGTTGGAGGTCCATTATCAAACAACAAAGGCATCAATAAGAAGGGTGGAGGTCTATCCGCTGATGCATTAACAGAAAAAGACAAAAATGATATTAAAACAGCAGCCCAAATTAATGTTGATTATTTAGCCGTTTCTTTCCCGAGAAATGGTGAAGATATGAAGTATGCTAGACGTTTAGCTCGTGATGCAGGCCTAGAAGCAAAGCTGGTAGCAAAGGTAGAACGCGCAGAGACTGTAGAAACTGAAGAGAATATCGATGAAATAATCCTTGCTTCAGATGCCGTTATGGTAGCTCGTGGGGATTTAGGAGTTGAGATTGGAGACCCTGAGCTAATTGGCGTACAAAAACAATTAATCCGTAGAGCGAGAAGCCTTAATCGAGCTGTTATTACGGCAACACAAATGATGGAATCTATGATTGAAAACCCGATGCCAACGCGAGCAGAAGTCATGGATGTAGCAAATGCAGTATTAGATGGAACTGACGCCGTAATGCTATCGGGTGAAACTGCCGCAGGAAAATATCCACTTGAGACCGTCCGCTCAATGGCCGAAGTTTGCTTAGGCGCTGAAAAAATGTCAGCCATAAACCGCTCAACATACAGAATGAATACTGTTTTTGAAACTAGTGAAGAGACACTGGCCATGTCGACCATGTTTGCCGCCAACCATTTGAAAGGAGTTAAAGGAATCATCACTCTAACAGAATCAGGCCGGACTGCACTCATGATGTCTAGACTAAGCTCAGGTTTGCCAATCTTCGCACTTTCACGTAACGAAAGTACACTGAACCATACCGCATTGTATCGGGGCGTGACCCCAGTTTACTTTGACTCGACAAGTGACTCAGGTCTATCAACCGCCAAAGATGCTGTTCAGTGCCTTAAAAAGAAAGGGCTTCTTCACGATGGCGATCTCGTCATTATCACTTTAGGTGATGTTATGGATGTTGTAGGTTCAACTAACTGTATGCGAGTACTCTCAGTTTAGGTAGTAATAGTCAACACCTAACTAACTTTGAAAGAACTTGGGAGGGGTTTTAGTGGATACTGAGGAATACATCTCAACGAAGCGAAACCCTGCATCAAGCCCTAGCTGATAGTCATGCAATAAAGCTCCTCTCTCACTCATTAATGAGCTTGATAAAAGCGGTTTATCTGGCTTAATTTGAACAATAAAACAGTCATCTGGGGGATTGTGTAGGAAATCTTGGGTTAAAGAATAGGTTTGGTAATGCACCATTAGCATATCTGCCAACCCCGAATCAAATTTCTCTCCCAGTAAATAACTTAACCGATAAATATCTTCTGCACCAAACAACCATCGCCCACCATTAAGCGCTTCAAGTTGAATATTCCTCAACTTTTCTTCCTTGGATCGCTGCAATTGCTCGGTAAAGAAGCTTGCCCAATCATCCTTCCAGCTTGCTAACTTTTGTTGCCAACGATCTTGAATATTATTAAATGAACCATGGTACCATTGAACATTATTACCTTGTATTTCTTCTTCAATTTCGGTTTCTAAGTCTTCACCCTCTGTTCTTATTACAATGATGCAACGTGCTTCTTTGCGCCAAGCTTCTTGTACTGGTATAGACGCTGACACACCTCCATCGACATACATTCCATGTTCGAACTCAACGGCTTGGTTATATAGCCTAGGGATAGCACAGGTTGCAATCATGACCTTTCTCCAATCTTCTTCAAGCATGGGGAGATAGTGATCAAATAAACGACTGGTATCCGTCACAGCTGCAAAAGCTTTCCTATCCTTCAATATTTTTCTACCCATATCAATATCCAATTTATACGGATAATCGCTTATTTTATCGACTGCCCAATCGATTCCAAGGTGCTGCTTGCGCCTGATATAGCGAAATAAGTTGAAAAACATAGGGTCTGTGGTTAAATCTAGAATGAAAGCACGACCTATACCTCTCTGGCGACAAAGAAAACCACACAAATTAAGTGCACCAGCTGAAGTGCCATAAAAGACATCGAACGGATCAAAATTAGACAAAAGAAATGCGTCAAGCACACCAGAAGTGAATATGCCACGCTGGCCTCCTCCTTGAGCAACGAGAGCATTTTTTCCTCCCGTATATTTCGCCAGACGATGAGTATCCAGCTCGATAGCTGCACTAGTAACTACGCCGCTATTGCTCATAAGGCTAACCTAAACAGAAGTGATCGCCACCAAGCCGAAACTGATAAGCACAGTAAAAACAATTACCGTGATAACTAGTGCATATTTTAACTCGATCTCCATAAAAACCTCCCATTACATGTAACAAAGTAATAACACCCTTGTGAGGTATCTTCAAATATTCCCCTTTTTTTGTGCGTAATTATGACGTTAGTATCACAATTACAAAACTAACCTGCACTATAGGACTATTGATATGGGCAACAATTTTCGCAACTCTCTCGCTACGCTATTTTTGTCTGTATCCACACCAATTTCGGCAGGTATCCATCTGACCCCTTGGGTTGGTTATACTGGCGGTGGCAAGGTTGTCGCTCAAAACGAGAAAATCTATGATTTACAAGGCTCTGCAAGCTATGCCATCACTGGTGAGATAGACTTAGACAAGGGAAGAGTTGGTTTTTTCTATTCTAACCAAAACACTAACGTTGACTCTATCAACCTAGACTCAACTATGCATTATCTTCAATTCCAAAGTAGTATTTATTACCCTACTGAAGACAACATCTCACTTTATCTCGGTATTGGTTTGGGCGCCTCATATGTAGATGCAGATTGGGTAAACGACGAACTGGGTTTTTCTGCAAGCATTTTAGGAGGGTTTGAGTACCGTTTGCATGACAACTTTGCGCTAAATACCCAGTTTCGCTGGCTTGGAACCGTAGTTGATAACGATTCTAGCGGAATATGCAACTTATCTAACTCAGAGTCTGAAAACTGTATCATCAAATTTAAAACGGACTGGATGAATCAATTTTCTGCCAGCTTAGGACTAACTTGGAGTTTCTGATCCTTGGTTTGTCCTAACAGTGGGATAGAACTTTAAATCGACTCTATATCCGCACTTAGCTACCAAAACCACCGATTCAGGGTTAACTGCAAGATATTAAGTTATTTTTTACACAAATAATCTATTGCGTTAACTCATTTTAGTAGTTAGTCTTTTTAGTGCATACAGCTTATTATTTCAGCCTTTGCAAGCATACACTAAAAAAATCAACATAAAACCCTGAGAAAATATGATTTTTACAGTGCAAAAAACCAATTTATCACCTATTGAAAGTTGATTCATTACCTAAAATAAATCGTATCAAGGTATATCTGCTTTTTTGCACTAAAGTTAAATAAGCTAACGTTCAGCTTAAGTACTTAGTTTTAAATCATGTTACTCATAAATATTGGATTTACAGGAGTCCTATATGCAAAGAGAACAATGGGGATCCAGAGCAGGCTTTATTTTGGCTGCAGTTGGGTCAGCGATCGGGCTAGGAAATATATGGCGTTTTCCATATATGGCCTATGATAATGGCGGTGGCGCTTTCTTTATTCCCTACCTTTTTGCCATGCTCACCGCAGGCATTCCCTTCATGATCCTCGAGTTCAGTATGGGGCAAAAATATCGAGGAAGTGCCCCTCATACCCTCGCAAGAATCCACTCAAAGTTCGAATGGCTCGGATGGTTTCAAGTTGGAATTGCAGCTGTTATAGCCGTTTATTACGTTGCTGTCATTGGTTGGGCAATTTCTTACTTTAGCATGTCTTTCAATCAAAGCTGGGGAACTGACACAAATGCTTTCTTTTTTAAGGAGTACTTAGCACTAGGTGATAACTCTCCAACCAATCTGGGCAATATCCAGTGGAAAATAGCTGCTGCTATGCTTATCGCTTGGGCAATCACATATGCAGCTATTATTGGTGGTGTAAAAGCAGGCATAGAGCGCGCTTCAAAAATCATGATGCCAATACTGTTCATCATGGTCATATTGCTGATAGCTAGAATGGTTTTTCTTCCCGGTGCATTAAATGGCATTAACTATATGTTTGAGCCTGACTTTAGCAAGATCTTGGACGTCAAGGTCTGGGCCGCAGCTTACGGGCAGATTTTCTTCACTCTGAGTATTGGATTTGCCATAATGCTCGCCTACTCTAGCTACTTACCAGAAAAGTCAGATATCACCAATAATGCCTTTATGACCGTTCTGATTAACTGTGGGTTCTCGATTCTCTCCGGTATTATGATCTTTTCTGTATTGGGATATATGGCCTTTGAGCAAGGTAAACCCTTAACTGATGTGGTTTCTGCTGGTGTGGGATTAGCGTTTGTCACTCTGCCGGCAGCTATCAACCTTCTACCTGCGCCCTATCTTTTAGGACCGCTATTTTTCTTTGCTTTGGTTGTTGCTGGGCTTAGCTCCCACATTTCGATAATGGAAGCCGTCACCTCAGCAATCATCGACAAGTTAAACTGGAGCCGCAAAAAAGCTGCAACGATAGTCATTGGGGTAGGAGTTATTGTATCAATGGCTTTTGCAACCAATGGTGGACTACTACTGCTTGACTTAGTAGACCATTTCGCTAACAACGTGGGAATAATAGTTGGTGGGCTAGTTGAAATTATCTTGATGGCTTGGCTACTAAACAGAGTTGCTGACGTTCGTCAATACGCCAATGATATCTCAGATTTTTCAGTGGGAACTTGGTTTATAGTGTGTCTTAAGTTTATCACTCCCATTATGCTCGCCATTATTTTGGCAACTAAGCTGCATACCTTGCTTACTGAAGGTTATGGTGACTACGATCTAACCTTAGGTTGGGCAATGATAGCGGCACTTTTTGTCATTGGTATTCTAATTAATGCAACAAGTCATCAGGAGGAGTCATTATGACTACGGGTGCAATTATAATGATGGTGTTAGGTTTAGGACTAACTTGGGGCGGCGCAGCCATATGCATCATAAGAGCTATGAGTAAGCAATCGCAAAAAAATTAATACTTCACTTGAAAATGCCGGCACTGTGTCGGCATTTTTTCGGAACTAAAATGTATACTTAACGCCAAGCGCTCCACCTATCTGCAACTCTGCACCACCATGTAAGTCCAGTTCTGGGTGAATTTGTCCATACATATCCCAGTCTTTATGAAAGTTCCAGTTCACACCTAGAGGCACACGCACACCAAACTCGTCATGATCCCATTCGCTCCATGCACCAGAGCCAATATACCAAGTAAGTGGTACATCTGTATCAAACTCGCCCCTAGCAATAATGTAATCAAACGCAGCGCCATCATTACCCAGTGTGAGCCGGTATTTATCATCTAGCTCAACAACTGCACTCAAATCCTGGTCAAATGCCATCCCAGCCGACCATTGATGAGCCCCTTTACCTTCTGCCGAAGCTGTAGCGCTCGCAGTCAAAACGGCAAACCCTAGAACTCCTCTTACGAGGGTACTTCTTTTCATTACGATGCTCTTTACACTAATAAAACACCGTTCAAATTTACAGGTAAGAGACGATTAGATGTCAGACAAAAGTTAAACAAAGTGATAAAATAAACAATAATTCATTCAATTAAAACCTATAAAAAAAGGAGGCTAGTGCCTCCTTTTTTATCTACTGTGCAATGAATTAGCCGTTGTTACGAATCCACTCATCCATTTCTGTTTTTAGGTTATCTGACTTAGTACCGAATATGGCTTGTACTCCACCAGCAACCACAACTACACCAGCAGCACCTAAGCGTTTAAGCTTTTCTTGATCAACAGCTTCACTGTCTGCAACTGCAACGCGTAAGCGAGTGATACATGCATCCAAGCCGGTAATATTTGTCTTACCACCGAACGCTGCAACCAGCTCACCAGCAAGGTCAGAACTAGATGTAACAGTTTCCTCTATAGATTCTTCTTCGCGACCAGGTGTTTTAAGGTCAAGCGCTTTAATCACTACTCGGAACACTACATAGTAGATAACAGCATAAACAATACCTGTAGCTACCATTAAACCAATTTTCTGAGAGTTACCCGATAAAACAAGGAAGTCGATTAAACCGTGTGAGAAAGATGTACCATGTACAAATCCGAGTGTATTAGCTACAACATATGCAGAACCTGCTAACAAAGCATGAATACCATATAGAACGGGTGCAACGAATAAGAAAGAAAATTCGATTGGTTCTGTAATACCAGTTAAAAATGAAGTCAATGCAGCAGATGCCATGATACCCATGACCTTTGCACGATTCTCTGGTTTAGCTGAATGGGCAATAGCGATTGCTGCTGCAGGCAAACCAAACATCTTAAACATGTAGCCACCAGCTAACTGACCAAAGCCATTACCAGCTGCACGAGATGCATCATCTGCAACAAGGTAACAAGTAAGAACACCATTTTGAGCTTCACCAGCCGCGTTAACACAAGATCCAGCTTCAAAGAAGAAAGGAACATTCCAAACATGGTGCAAACCAAATGGGATTAAAGAACGTTCAACAATACCATATATACCAAAAGCGACCTGTGGGTTTTGGTGTGCAGACCAATCTGAGAAAGACTGCATTACGGCTGCTACTGGTGGCCAAATGACTGACAGCCCTAAAGCTAGTGCAATGGCAAGGAAGCCAGTAATAATTGGTACAGCACGCTTACCTGCAAAAAAGCCCAAGTACTCTGGAAGCTGAATTTTGAAAAATCGATTAAAAGACCATGCGGCTATAGCACCGACTAAAATACCACCTAGAACACCTGTTTCATAGCGCTTCAAAATCAGCCCGATAGCCTTTTCATCTAAAACATTACCTGCAGCTAAAGCCGCAGCTTTGGCTGATTCAACATCTAGCTGAGCAAGTGCTCCTAACGTAGCTGTCATGATGCCATAACCAACGATTGCAGCTAAACCAGCGACACCATCGTTGTTAGTGAAACCAAGTGCCACACCTACGGCGAATAGAAGCGCCATCTGGCCAAAAACAGAACCACCCGCTTGTTCCATAAGATTTGAAACAATCTCGGGAATAAAGCTAAGATTGGCTGCACCAACCCCAAGTAGGATACCTGCAACAGGTAATACTGACACTGGTAGCATCAAGGCTTTACCTACTTTTTGCAGGTTAGCAAAAAGATTCTTAAACATATATATGCTCCTGAAAAATTATAAGAATTCTTGGGTTCTAACGGCACACCCCCGCAGCCTTAAATGTTAGCACCCATGGAAAATGAAACCACATTTGACAGTATATTTTCCGGCTCTAAATATATATTGATGGTAAACAAACTTTCTAGTTGCTTACGAAAATAAGTTCCAAACTAATAGATAGATCACAGTCTAAAATCAAAACTTTTGTCACAAATATGACATTAAACTAATGAATTATAAGATATTTAGTAATGATAGTATTAATTTTACAGAGAAAATAAAATAATGCCCATTGTTATTTCATGAAGAAAATTTACATTCCAACAGAATCTACATCCTCACTTCAACATTATTAGTATACAAGATTAATTAATCAACAAGTTATGATTATGAGCATATTAAATTGAAACGCTGGGCTTTTTTTGTTCAGATCTTTATTTCTAACTAAAAAAAAGATCTCTAAAGTTTTTGCTGGTTTTAAGACCAACTTCGGCTATGGATAACCCCTTTAGCTTGGCAATATATGATGCGACTTCGACAACATATGCAGGCTGGTTTTGTTTCCCTCTGTGCAGCACAGGAGCTAAATAAGGTGAGTCGGTCTAAATTAACAAGCGATCCAGAGGAAGTGCTTTAACTACATCTTTTAATTCTGTTGCCTGTTTAGCACCAACCGAAAGTATTTCCGTAACATTTGAGGCTTTCGCCTTTTCTATTACTTCGGCAATTCCCGAATGGTCACTTTTATAATCTAATTTATCTAGGTGACAGTGTGAATCTACGAACATACTTCTTCATTAAATTCGATTAACCAATCTAGAATCAACAGCTCACTATTTAGCCCTGTGTATTCTTTTAGCTGCTCAGTTAATCTACTCAAACTGCCTGATTGTTGATAAAGTCTCTCATAGCTTAAACAATCGGCCAGCGCTTTAGCACCAGGAGTAAGATAAGGCGCATCAAGTCCGAAATGAATTTTTTGCGCATCAGTAAGTAAGTACCAAACCCATTTTAGATGTTCTGCATGTGAACACGAAAGTAGTTTTGCCAGATTAGCAATATCACCATTGAGTTTTATATAATCTAAAAATTCTCTCTCGATTTGATGATATTTATCCCCCTGCTCTCGCTCAATAAAAGACTGAATGGCCATCGGCGCATTATCATTAATGTGTGCCACGTAAGCAGGAATTGCAGAAGAAACTTGTTTGCTTAACCACTCAAGCATAACTTGAGAAGAAGGTTTTGGGACCTGCCATCTTTGACAGCGACTAATCACTGTTGGCAATATCTGGTGAGGCTTGTAGGTAATGAGAAGAAACATACAAGTTTTTGAAGGCTCTTCAAGGGTTTTTAGTAAGGCATTGGCCGCAGATTCCGTCATAAACTCCGCAGGTTCAATCATAAACAAACGCATTCCAGACAATTGCGATGATTCCTGAGCTAGCCTGCTGCAGTTTCGAATTTGCTCAACAGTGATTGCTTTGCCTTCTTTTTCGGGTTTAAGCAAATGAAAGTCAGGATGATTACGCGCTTGCATTAATTGGCAGCTATGACACACACCACATGAATGACTGGTATAATTGCTACACATCACCGCACTACTAAATAAATTGACCAATTGCTCGGTACCTAAGCCTAGCTCAGAAATTAGTAGAGTCGTATTTGAAAAAGTGCCATGTTCTAGACCAAACTGCCATTTGCTCCAAATATTGTCTAACCATGGGTAATTAGGCGTCATGACTGCCGCTCTAGCCATTGACTTAATTTATTTTGTATGTCGTTCGCGACAGCACTAATGCTTTGTTCAGCATTAATGGTAATAACGCCATTATCGTTGGCCGCTAATTCTAAATAACGTTTTCTTGTTCGTTCAAAAAAGCTCATATCCATCTTCTCTATACGATCTAACTCTCCTCTACCTCTAGCTCGTGCAAGGCCTATTTGAGGATTGATGTCGAGATATATTGTTAAATCAGGTTTAAAGTCACCTAACGTTGTTTGCTTGAGCTCTAGTAACGCCTTTTGTGAAAGCTCTCGCCCACCACCTTGGTATGCTTGAGAAGACATATCATGCCTATCCCCAACCACCCAACTGCCCGAAGCTAAAGCAGGTTTAATCACGTTCTCGACTAACTGTACACGAGCAGCATACATGAGTAAAAGTTCCGTCATATCTTGCAGCTCTTCACCTTCATGCTCTTGCTTTACCAAAGTACGTAACTGCTCTGCTAAAGCTGTACCGCCAGGTTCACGCGTCTTTTGGATGCTTTTTACACCGGCACCCTCAAGAGTCTCAAGTATCGCTTTAATCGCAGTACTTTTCCCTGCACCTTCTAGGCCTTCGATAACAATGAATTTCGCTTTGTTCATTTGCTACTTCTTAACTTTTTTAAATAAGCTCGAACAGCTCGATTGTGTTCAGCTAAGGTTTTTGAAAAGACATGTCCGCCGTCACCACTAGCTACAAAATAGAGATAATTACTATCTTCAGGGTTAAGAGCTGCTTCAATAGACGCTTCGCCTGGCATAGCAATTGGCGTAGGTGGCAAACCAAAAATGGTATAGGTGTTGTACGGCGTTGGTGTTCGAAGATCTTTCTTGCGAATGTTACCATCGTACTTATCTCCCATCCCATAAATAACTGTTGGATCAGTTTGTAAACGCATACGTTTGTTAAGCCGATTGACAAACACGGCTGCTATACGCTGTCGCTCTGACTCAAGCGCTGTTTCTTTTTCGATGATAGACGCTAAAATCAATGCTTCATAAGGCGAATTAAGCGGTAGATTTTTGTGGCTCTGAGCCCACTGTTCCTCAAGTACTTGTTGCAACTGACTTGCTGCACGCTGAAATATATCGAGATCAGATGTACCCACAGTGTAATGGTAAGTTTCTGCTAGTAATAGACCTTCCAACTTCTTATTTTTTACACCGATTTGCTCTGCAATCTCAGCCTCACTTAAATCCGTGGTTCTATGCTCAAGGTGTGGTGATTGCTGTAATAATTCACGCCATTCCAAAAAGGTAGAACCTTCAACAAAAGTTATAGCAAACTGATGTTCTTTACCCGTTTTTAAAAGTTCTAGAGCTTGTTTTAATGTCATTCCCGGTATTAGAAGGTAGGTGCCCGCTTTAACTTCGGCCATTTCGGGATAAAACCTATGAACCAGGCTATTAAGTTTGCTTGTTTCAATCAATTGGTCCTGCGATAAACTCGACAGAACTCGATTAAAACTTTCTCCTGGATTGATGGTGTAAATTCTCTCTTGCTTTAATGTTAGAGTCTGGTTGATGAACAGTTCCATTTTCTGACCAATGTATACATAGCCAGCAATTGCAAACAATGCAACGCATACCAGCAACACGGTGACTTTTTTAATCACGAGTTAACCATCTCCTGAATTTGTTTTGTGATTGATCCTTTACAATAGATTTTCTCCCCAACCGAACCCACTGGTGCGACGCCAAGTAGCGAGTTGGAAACAAAGACTTCATCTGCATTAAACAACTCTTCAAGCGAGTATTGCCCAATCTTAACGTCTATTCGATTCTTAGACGCAAAGTCAATAATAACACGCTGCATTACTCCCTTTACGCCAGCATTAGAAAGGTCTGGAGTATAAATAACACCTTTCTTAACCCAAAAAATATTAGCTGATGTGGTTTCAATAACATTATTGTTAATATCCAGCGCAATACCATCAGGAAAACCTTCTTGTTCCATTTCAGCTTTCAGTAATACCTGTTCAAGCCGATTATTATGCTTATGGCCCGCGAGTAAAGGATTTAAACCAAGGCGTAAAGTGCATATACCTAGGCGAATTCCTTCGATAAGCCATCGCTCATAATGTACTGGGTAATTAAAGGCATTAATGGTAATACTGGGTGACATAACATGATTTGGGCTATATCCACGCCCACCTTCACCACGACTGATATGAAGCTTAAGACCAGACTTAGCATCAGCAATAATTGCTTTGCGCAACCAGCTCTCCACTTGTTGCCAATTGGGTGGTGTAATTCCAAGTAGTTCGAGGCAGGATTGCATCCTTGCCTTGTGTTTATCCCAATGTTGGACTTGGCTGTCTTTAATCAGCATAGTTGTGAAGCAACCATCCCCATATTGAAATGAGCGGTCACGCAACGAGATCATATCTGTAGCTTGTCCATTAACCCAATACATAGTTTCTACCTGTATATAAAGAAACGGCCTAATACAAATGCATTAAGCCGTTTTATCACAGATCTTTCAGCGACTCTTTAGATTTTTTTGAAAACCAAAGAACCGTTTGTTCCACCAAAACCAAATGAGTTGCAAATAGCGTACTCTGAATTAATTGGTTTTGAAATATGTGGGACGAGATCGATATCCTCTAGCCCTTCTTCACAATTATCTAAGTTGATGGTAGGCGGTACCATCTGATCAATAAGAGCCAAAATAGTAACGATAGCTTCAACAGAACCCGCAGCCCCCAAAAGGTGGCCCGTCATAGACTTAGTAGAAGAAACCTTAACCTGCTTGCAACCTTCTTCACCTAGAGCACGTCGAATACCCTTAGCTTCCGCAACGTCACCTGCTGGAGTAGAAGTCCCATGAGCGTTAACATAACCGACTTGCGAGCCAGTAATACCCGCATCACGCATCGCAGCTTCCATAGCTAAAGCACCACCAGAGCCATCTTCACTCGGAGAGGTCATATGATAAGCATCGCCAGACATGCCAAAACCGACAAGCTCGGCATATATTTTGGCACCACGAGCTTTAGCATGCTCATATTCTTCAAGCACAATAACGCCTGCTCCATCGCCTAGAACAAAGCCATCACGTTCTTTATCCCAAGGTCGAGAAGCTTTTTGAGGCTCATCATTACGAGTAGATAATGCTTTAGCCGCACCAAAACCAGCCATACCCAATGGTGTAGAAGCTTTTTCAGCACCACCGGCTACCATAGCATCGGCATCACCATAAGCAATCATACGAGCGGCATGGCCAATATTATGCAAACCAGTAGTACAGGCTGTAGAAATAGCGATATTTGGGCCGCGTAAGCCACGCATGATCGATAGGTTTCCCGCTACCATGTTAACGATAGTTGATGGGACAAAGAAAGGACTCACTTTTCGTGGCCCCTTTTCGACCAAAGCCGTATGGCCCGTTTCGATCAGGTCAAGTCCACCGATGCCTGAGCCAATTGCCACACCAACGCGCGCGGCGTTTTCGTGGTTAATTTCTAAGCCTGAGTCATCAATAGCTTGAATGCCAGCAGCAATGCCGTACTGGATAAACAAATCCATTTTACGAGCATCTTTTTTTGACATGTATTCAGTGCAGTCAAAATCCTTTACTAAGCCCGCAAAGCGGGTCGAAAAGTTTTCTGAATCAAAGTGCTCGATATTTACGATACCACTTTGACCTTCTAGCAGGGCCTTCCAGGATGATTCTACAGTGTTGCCGACCGGTGACAACATACCCATGCCAGTGACAACAACACGACGCTTGGACACGATTTTATTCTCCGGAATTGATGTGATTCTATGAAAAGGTATAGAAGAATTAAAAAAACACAGGCGGCCAGAAGGCCGCCTGGGAGAGATATTACTGAGCGCTGTTTACGTAGTCGATTGCAGCTTGAACAGTGGTGATCTTCTCAGCTTCTTCATCTGGAATCTCAGTGTCAAATTCTTCTTCTAGAGCCATTACTAGTTCAACAGTGTCTAGAGAATCAGCACCTAGATCATCAACGAATGAAGCTTCATTTTTTACTTCTGCTTCATCTACACCTAGTTGTTCAACAATGATTTTCTTTACGCGTTCTTCGATGTTGCTCATTTTTCTTTTCCTTTACAGATTTCGCTTAATGCGATGGTTCCGTAGTTTATTCGAACTATTGAAAGTTGCAAGTGGGGACTTGCTGGTCAAACCACAAATTTAGCGATTTTTACCGAAATTCAATACATTTTTGACTTATATCATGCACAATTCTTGTGCACATGGACGCTGGTCAACACAAACTATAGGCTATTTTGAGACAGCAAATAACCTATTTTGTTCAACTTAGCATCAAACCATATACATGCCACCATTAACGTGCAAAGTTTCGCCCGTAATGTAGGCAGCTTCTGGTGAAGCAAGAAACACAACCGCTGAAGCAATTTCACGCGGATCACCAAGGCGACCTGAAGGAACATTAGACAAAGTAGCAGCCCTTTGATCTTCATTTAGCATCTTAGTCATATCGGTTTCAATGAAACCAGGAGCGACAGTATTTATCGTCACACCACGAGAAGCAACTTCACGTGCCATAGACTTAGTAAAACCAATCACACCCGCTTTAGCGGCAGCGTAATTAGCTTGTCCTGCGTTACCCATAGTACCAACAACAGAGCCAATATTAATAATACGGCCTGAGCGCTTCTTCATCATACCACGAAGAACTGCTTTAGACATGCGGTAGATTGGAGTCAGGTTTGTATCGATGATGTCATTCCATTCATCATCTTTCATGCGCATAAGTAAGTTATCACGCGTGATACCTGCATTGTTCACCAAAATATCGATCGTTCCAAACTCATCATTAATATTTTTTAGAGTTGCTTCAATTGATTCGATATCTGTCACGTTTAGAGCTAAGCCCTTACCTTTTTCACCTAAGTAATCACTTATTGCTGCGGCACCACTTTCAGACGTAGCGGTACCAACGACTGTTGCACCTCTTTCTGCTAGAAGTTCAGCAATAGCACGGCCGATACCGCGGCTGGCGCCTGTCACTAAAGCGACCTGGCCTTCAAGATTCATCATATGTGTTTTCCTCAATATTACTTAGCAGCTTCAAGCGATGCGACATCATTAACCGCAGTGCCAGTGAGCGTCTTAACAATACGTTTCGTTAGACCAGTCAGTACTTTGCCTGGACCAAGTTCAAATAACTTATCTGCACCTTGCTCGTTCATAAGCTGAACGCTTTCAGTCCAACGAACCGGGTTAAACAATTGACGAACTAGTGCATCTTTAATTTTTTCTGGATCAGTTTCAGCAATAACATCAACATTATTGATTACTGGTATTTGTGGTGCATTAAACTCAATATCTTGAAGCGCAACCGCTAATCTATCGGCTGCTGGCTTCATCAAAGCGCAATGAGAAGGAACAGATACTGGCAGTGGCAATGCTCGCTTCGCTCCTGCTTCTTTACATAATACTCCGGCACGTTCAACCGCATCTTTACTGCCTGCAATAACTACTTGCCCTGGTGAGTTATAGTTTACTGGGGAAACAATGTCACCCTGCGCAGCTTCCGCACAAGCTTTCGTAATCGATTGATCATCAAGACCAATAATTGCGAACATAGCACCAGTGCCAGCAGGAACTGCTTGCTGCATTAATTGACCTCGTAATTCAACCAGCTTAATAGCTTGCTTAAAATCGAGAACACCAGCGCATACTAATGCAGAATACTCACCAAGACTATGGCCTGCAATGCTTTTTGGTTGCTCTAAACCTAGCTCTTGCCAAACTCTCCAAATTGCGACTGAAGAAGCGAGTAAAGCTGGCTGAGTGCGAAAAGTCTGATTTAAATCTTCAGCAGGACCATCTTGAACTAATGCCCAAAGATCGTACCCTAAAGCATCAGATGCTTCTGCAAATGTATTTTTTACTACATCATAGTGTTCACCAAGCTCTGCAAGCATACCAACAGCTTGTGAACCTTGGCCCGGAAATACGATAGCAAAATTGCTCATTTTATTTACCTTAAAAAGAAAATAATAAACAAACGATGCCTATTTCTAGAGGCTATCACCGTGCCATTTCATTCAGCAGGAAAAATAGGCTCTAGACATCAAAAATTTAGAAAGTTTATATTAGTCTAGAATTTAACTAGCGCGGACCCCCAAGTGAAGCCTCCACCAAAGGCTTCAAGCAAAAGAGTTTGACCTCGTTGAATACGCCCGTCACGCACTGCTTCATCTAACGCAGTTGGAACCGTCGCCGCCGAAGTATTACCATGTTTATCAAGCGTTATCACAACTTGATCAAGAGACATAGATAGCTTTTTGGCCGTTGCTGATATGATACGATAATTCGCTTGGTGCGGCACCAGCCAATCTAGCTCAGATTTGTGCATATCGTTGGCCTTCAGCGTATCTTTTACAAGATTTGAAAGCTGCGTAACTGCAACTTTAAACACTTCATTACCAGCCATATGCAACCATTTATTTGCATCTTTACCCCTTTCTGGTGCTTCAAGACTTAATAGCTCACCAAAACGGCCATCAGAGTATATATGGGTTGATATAATTCCAGGCTCTTTACTAGCACCCACCACTACAGCCCCTGCTCCATCACCAAACAAAATAATTGTTGAGCGATCGGTTGAATTGCATGTCTTGGACAAGGTATCAGAACCGATGACCAAAACATTTCTGCACATACCCGTTTTGATGTGTTGATCTGCTACAGAAAGAGCATAAATAAACCCCGAACAAGCCGCAGCAATATCAAAAGCAGGACAAGTAGAGCTGCCTAATTGAGCTTGAACCTGACAAGCTGAAGACGGAAATGCGTGGCTACTGCTGGTCGTCGCTACAATAATAAGGTCAATATCATCTATTCCAACCCCTGCCATTTCAATGGCATTGCGTGCAGCGATGGCTCCCATGTCTGCAACTGTTTCATTCTCAGCAGCAATACGCCTCTCTCGTATCCCAGTGCGAGCTACGATCCATTCATCACTTGTATCTACCATTTTCTCTAAATCTGCATTTGAACGCACTTGAGATGGCAGGTAGCTGCCTGTACCTAAAATTTTGCTATACATGAAGACTAATAATGCCTCTCGAGTAAAACCGCTTCCAAACGATCGCTAATACGGCTTGGTACCTGTCGTTTGACCTCGTGTAATGCCTCACCAATTGCATTGACAAGAGCATCTACATCAGCACTTCCGTGGCTTTTTATCACAATGCCGCGCAATCCTAGCAAACTTGCACCGTTATACTGGTCGGGGTTCAGTGTTTTTAGATCATTAAATAATCCAGAAAATAATTTTCTTGCAATCCAACCCTTTATTGACATGGCAATCATACTTGACCTCAGCTTGTCGATAAATATCTGCGCAGTACCTTCGCATGCTTTAAGGCAAATATTTCCCACAAAACCATCACAAACCACAACATCAGCGACATCAGCGAGTAATTGGTTACCTTCAATATAGCCAACAAAATTAACTGAGTTGGTCTGAGATAACATCTCGGCGCAACGCTTAACCAAGTCATTGCCTTTTATCTCTTCTGCACCTATGTTGAGAATCGCTACACGAGGGGGGCACTGCAGATATTGCTCAGCTAAAGCGCTTCCCATCACAGCAAACTGAAACAACGAATCTGCATCACTAGAAACATTAGCACCAAGATCTAACATCCAAGTTTGTGCACCAGAAACTGTGGGTAGTGCAGATATCAATGCTGGACGTTCAATACCGGGCAGTAATTTAAGCTTAAAACGTGAGAGAGCCATCAACGCACCTGTATTTCCACCACTAACACATGCATCGGCCTCCCCTTTTGCTACAGCATCAATAGCCAGAGACATCGAAGTGCCATCACTATGCCTTAGCGCTAAAGAGGGTTTTTCTGAATTAGAAATGACTCGGTCACTATGCTTAACGACCAAGCGGGTGTTAGGCTGATAACCAAGTGAAGATAATAACTCTGTGATCGTCGTTTGATCACCTGTGAGAATCACTTTTAGCTCTGGGAAATGCGACAGTGCCTGCACGGCGGCAGGCACTGTTACGCGAGGACCGAAATCCCCGCCCATTGCATCAAGTGCAACGGTTAGATTAGGCAAAGGTCAACCTTACTTATTGATAACCTTTTTGCCACGGTAGTAACCTTCAGCAGTTACATTGTGGCGTAGGTGTGTTTCACCTGAAGTCGTATCTACAGATAGTGCAGCTGTAGTCAGAGCATCGTGAGAACGACGCATGCCACGCTTAGAACGTGATTTTTTGCTCTTTTGTACGGCCATTGACCCTACTCCTATGTTAACTCTTAAAGAATTAATTCTTTAAGTTTTTTAAAACATCGAATGGATTCGGCTTTTCTTCCACAAGTTCTTCTGGAATTTCACCAAATACCAAGTTGTTTGATTGAACGCTACAATCCGCTTCACTGTGTTTTGCAATTTGAGGTAAGTTTAGAATGAACTCATCTTCAACTAACTGTATTAAATCAACTTCACCGTACTCGTTTAGATCTACCAAATCGTACTCTTCCGGTGCATTTTCTTCACTTTCTTCACAATAATATGGAGTATAAGTGAATTCAACTTCGCATTGATATGCGAAAGTCTCATTACAGCGTTGACACTCTAAATCAACTTCGATGTTAGCTTTACCAGAGATAACAACGAGTCGCTGTTCATCTAACTCAAATGACAACAACACCTGAGCGTCGCGTTTAACGCCTTCAACTGATTCGAACAAACGTTTAAAAAGGCTGACCTGAATAATACCATCAAGGTCTAAGCGTTTTTGTGCTGTTCGTGCCGGATCAACTGTTCGCGGTATTTTTACCTTTTGCATAGGGCGCGAATTCTATCTTCCTATTTAATCTTAGTCAAAGAAAAAGGACAAAAAGTTATAGTTTTTTTCATTGCTATCAAAACATCAACGACGGCAAGCTCAATATGATTTACTCTTTTGAATCCAAATGAAATCAATTGTAATCAAAAAATATGACACAGTACCAAGTTGTTTTAGCCTCTACGTCTAAATACAGGCAGCATTTACTGTCTAAACTTTCAATACCTTTCATCACTGCAGCTCCGAACTGCGACGAAACGCCTCTAAAAAACGAAAGCCCTGAACTTTTAGTCAAGCGTCTAGCTAAAACTAAAGCAGAGACTTGTATTGTCAACCAACCAAGTCTTATTATTGGCAGTGACCAAGTATGTGTCATTGAAGGGGAGATCATAGGCAAACCTCTCAATCGCCAAACAGCCATCGAGCAGCTTAACCGTCAAAATGGAAAAACAATTCAATTTTTTACAGGACTCGCTGTTTACAACACTGTTCAAAAGCAAACTCATGTCCATTTAGATACCTTCAATGTGCATTTTCGTCATCTAACACAGTCGCAAATAGAAAATTACGTTGATAAAGAAACACCCTATGATTGCGCAGGGAGCTTTAAAAGCGAAGGACTAGGGATTGCATTATTTAACAAGTTAGAAGGTAAAGACCCAAATACTCTTGTTGGCCTGCCGTTGATCGATCTCGTCGCTATGCTACAGGCACAAGGTTTAGATGTTCTACAACTCTGATATACCGACTTTGCATCTAACTCATGAGTTTGCGTAAGCCAGACAATACTTGTTCAAGCTTATTTTCCAGTGGGGCATTGATTTCCATCCATTGCTCATTTTCTGGATGCTGAAATTTTATATTTGCAGCATGCAGAAAAAGCCTGTCTAAGCCGATTTTTGCCATGTAGACGTCAAATCGGCTATCACCATAGCGATCATCTTTGGCTATTGGGTGCCCTGTATATTGAGTATGAACACGGATTTGATGAGTACGACCAGTAATTGGACTAGCTTGAATCAACGTCGCATCAGGAAATTTTTCGATAATTCTAAATCGCGTCTCAGAACTTTTACCTTGTGGGTTAACTCGCACGATACTGTTGATTTCATTTTTTAAAAGTGGTGCGGTCACCTTCTTACAACTGGATTTCCATTGCCCCATCACGAGCGCAAAATAATACTTTTGTACGGTTTTAGCTCGAAATTGAGCCTGAAGGTGACGAAGTGCAGACCGTTTTTTAGCAACCAACAATATGCCAGAAGTATCGCGATCTATACGATGCACTAGTTCAAGGAAACGTGCTTGGGGCCTCAATGCACGCAAAGCTTCAATAGCACCAAACTTTAGCCCACTTCCACCATGAACTGCTGTCCCCGACGGCTTATTGAGCACTAACAAATGATCATCTTCATAAATGATCATTTGTTCAAGTTCTGCCACCTTATTAAGCTTAGTGCTAATCGCTGAAGGTTCAGTTTGCTTTTCATCAATGGTTACAGGTGGTATACGTACCAAATCTCCTGCTTGGAGTTTATATTCAGCTTTGATGCGTTTTTTGTTTACACGGACTTCTCCCTTTCGCAAAATTCTATAAACTAGGCTCTTCGGGACATTTTTCAATTGATTACGTAAAAAATTATCTATACGTTGACCAGCCATATCTTCATCAATGTCGACAAACTGGACTTGGGTTCTAATTTCGCTCATTTAGTTATTCTATCACTGAGCAGCTTGTAAGTTCACGTTTTCTGCACAACAAATTATAAAATTCATCTTAAAGACTGAGTTTCACTAATGGCTAAACATGAAAATTCATCAAGATAATTATTGACTGCGGAAAAGGATGGATAATTGCTAACAATACAATCATTTAAAAATATATAAAATAGGTTTTTTAACCTTTTACAGCAAAGCAGATTGCTGAGTTTAATGGGTACTGCTATAGTTCACACCTGCGATGGATGATTAGGTCCTATTTTACTATAACCTAACCATCGTTGAGCAATGTATTGAGTAGCCGCTAGTTTAGTGAAATGCAGCATACGGCGTAAGACATTTTGAAAAATTAGTCAAGCTTGTTGCCCTACTCATAGAGCTTTCATGTTGAGTATTATCCGCCTTATAGCGGCTCACAAGGGAAAAACTTGTGAGGCTGACGTGTCCAAGAGCACCCCTCCAGCCGTGAGGCTGCACATATTTAGCCATGGGGTCAGGCACCTTGAAAGAGACGAAAAGGCAACAAAAGCCATAGAATGACAACGAGATTTATTAATGAAAAGAATGTTAATTAACGCAACTCAAAAAGAAGAGTTGCGTGTAGCTTTGGTTGATGGTCAAAGGTTATATGATTTAGATATCGAAAGCCCAGGACACGAATCTAAGAAAGCAAATATTTATAAAGGACGAATCACCCGCGTTGAACCCAGCTTAGAAGCTGCTTTTGTTGACTACGGAGCAGACAGGCACGGTTTCCTTCCTCTGAAAGAAATTTCTAGAGAATACTTTCCTGATGGATATACATATCAAGGTAGACCTAGCATCAAAGAGGTTCTCACCGAAGGTCAGGAAGTCATTGTTCAGGTAGAAAAAGAGGAGCGTGGCAGTAAAGGAGCAGCACTGACTACTTTTATTTCTCTTGCAGGTAGTTACCTTGTCTTGATGCCTAACAACCCTCGTGCTGGTGGTATTTCACGCCGTATAGAAGGTGACGAACGCACACAGCTTAAAGCAGCTTTGAGTACTCTGGACCTACCGCAGGGTATGGGGCTGATAGTTCGAACTGCAGGTGTTGGGAAAAGTGCAGAAGAGTTGGAATGGGATCTTAACGTCCTGCTCAACCATTGGGGCGCTATTAAACAGGCTTCAGAAGCTCACCCCGCCCCTCTGCTTATCCATCAAGAAAGCAATGTTATTGTGCGCGCTATTCGTGACTATTTACGTCGTGATATTGGTGAAATTCTGATTGATAGCAACACCATTCATGAACGAGCATTGGAGCATATTCGCCTTATTCGCCCTGACTTTGTCAATCGAGTCAAGAAATACGACGGTGAAATTCCTCTTTTCAGCCATTATCAAATAGAAAGTCAGATCGAATCAGCTTTTCAGCGTGAAGTTCGTCTCCCCTCTGGCGGCTCTATCGTTATCGATCCAACAGAAGCACTAACATCCATCGATATTAACTCTGCCCGTGCTACCAAAGGCGGAGATATTGAAGAAACTGCACTTAATACAAACCTTGAAGCTGCAGAAGAAATCGCGCGTCAGCTTAGGCTTCGCGATCTAGGTGGTTTGGTCGTTATCGATTTTATCGACATGACTCCAGTACGCCACCAACGTGAAGTAGAAAATCGTCTGCGTGATTCAGTGCGACTTGATCGTGCTCGGGTTCAAATTGGCCGCATATCTCGTTTTGGCCTTTTAGAAATGTCACGCCAACGGCTAAGCCCATCTTTGGCAGAGGCCAGTCATCACATATGCCCACGCTGTACTGGCACAGGTGTTGTTCGTGACAATGAATCTTTAGCTCTTTCCGTTCTTCGTCTCATCGAAGAGGAAGCGCTTAAAGACAATACAACACAGGTGCTTGCGGTTGTTCCAGTTCCTATCGCTTCTTACCTTCTTAACGAAAAACGTCGCTCAGTCAATCACATCGAGCGCATTCAAGAAGTTAAAATTACGGTAGTTCCAAATTCAGAGATGGAAACACCTCACTTCGACGTAATTCGTGTCCGCGAAGGAGAAGAATTTGATCTTCTATCTTACTTACTACCAAGTAAGCTAGATGAAATTAAAGAAGCTGAAGGTAGAGATGTAGTAGAAACCGACACTAAACCAAAGAAAGTTGAAGAGCCAGCACTCAAAGGTTTTGCTGCACCATCTCAATCGGCACCAGCCCCCAAACAATCACCAAAGGTATCTGGAAACATAGCTTCCAATCCTAACCAGCCTAGTTTGGTCACTAGATTGTTCAAAGCTGTTGGGTACTTCCTATTTGGTTCCCAAACAGAACAAAAACAATCAGACTCTAGGCAAGCTCAAGATACCAAACAAGATGAGCAGAGAAATAATCGTAATCATCGTAACCGTAACGACCAGCGCCGTCGTAATGGCCGCGATAGTCGTAAAGACAACCGAGATGAGAAACGCGATAACAATCGTAACAAACCGCAACGCGACCGTGACGAGTTGGTCTCTGATAGCAAAGTATCGGCAGTTGAGCATAAGCCGCAAAATCGTAAGCCTAAGCAAGAACGTCGTAATAAGCAACGGGACGATGTGAAAACAACCAAAGTCGCTGAAGAAGGGCTAAAACTTGCGGCTGAGGCACAGAATGATGATAAGCCAAAACGCACAGAAGAAAAAACAGCCAAAGTCAAAGAGCGCCGTCAACGCCGTAAGTTGACCAAGCAAATACGAACCAAAGACCAAAATGCTCAGTCAGTCACATCTGAAGAAGTAAAACAAGTTCAGGCTATTGCAGCTCAAGAAGCAGTAATAGAGAAAGCTGAAATAGTGTCAGATGAAGAAGCAGAACAACCTAAACAGCGCCGTAATCGTCGCTCACCACGTCACCTGCGAGCAAGTGGACAACGCAGACGCCGTGGCCGCGATCGTCGCCCTAACCCTTTCAGATTGCGTAAAGGCGGTGTTGCATCTCCAGAAATGGCGATGGGCAAGGTTATGCCAAGCTACGGTATAATTAAGCCACAACCAAAGCAGATTGAAGAGACAGTACCTAGCTTATCCGATAATGTACTTGGTGGTGTTGTGTGTCCTGAGATGGCAATGAGTAAAGTTATTGTTCACCCTACTAATGCTCTAGAGCAAGAAAAGATCGAACAGACACCTTCAGTAGAAACGATTGTTGAATCTGAAACACCTTCTTTAGAAGCGCAGGTTGAAGTATCTAATCAGCCAAAAACGCCAACAAAAGTGAATCCAGAACCGGTAAAAAAACAAGACGTTCTGAACTCTTCTGAAGATAAATCGCACTCTGATATTTTTATGCCTACAGCCTTTAAGGGCCATTCTTCGGCACCTATGGCAAAAGCACCAGGAAATACAGAGATGAAAGAAATTGCTGTCATTGCAGCACCTTTTCGTGAAACACGTTATTTACCTAAAGGTGCGGGTAGTCAAGCTGCTCGCAATAAATCAAGTGCAGGTATGACTAGACCCCACAGCTATTAGTCAGTTATACCTCGATAAATTAAACAGCCCCCTATGTGGGGCTGTTTTTTCTCTTTTTATACTTTTTACAGGACTGCAAGTCTGACTAATCATCAACATTAACATCCCGTATCTGAGTCATTATTGAACTTAATCATGCTTTTAGGTAGCATTCGTCTGGCCACTCTGAAGCTTTTGCTTAATTTCCGATACTCTTCTTTCATAGTATTTACTTACAAGAAGATTGAGTCAGAGCCTATACTTTTATCTATTAATTTATCGTTATCTGTTATCCGGATAACATTTAGCATAACTGAGCAAACATGTTTGAATTCCCTCAATTTTCAAAACACTCTGTAAAAAATGATGTATTGTCTGGTTTAACCGTTGCCCTAGCACTGGTTCCAGAAGCCGTCGCCTTTGCATTCGTTGCTGGCGTCGATCCTATGGTTGGACTCTATGCAGCCTTTATTGTTGGCCTAATCACTTCTGTTTTCGGTGGGCGGCCTGGTATGATATCTGGTGCAACTGGCGCAATGGCGGTAGTCATGGTATCACTGGTCGCTTCCCATGGAGTGCAGTACTTATTTGCCGCGATTATGTTGGCTGGTCTTCTTCAGGTCACGGCTGGAATATTTAAATTGGGTAAGTTTATCCGAATCGTGCCACATCCAGTGATGATTGGCTTCGTTAATGGTTTAGCGATTGTCATCTTCCTAGCTCAATTAGGCCAATTTAAAGCACCTGATATCAATGGTATACTCACTTGGCTACCCCAAGACCAAATGATGCTCATGCTTGGTTTGGTTGCTTTAACAATGGCAATCATTCACTTTTTACCCAAACTTACCACTTCAGTCCCATCATCACTTGTCGCCATTGTAACCGTCACAGCCTTAGTCGTAGGCTTGGACTTGGAAACTCGCACTGTTGTTGACTTTCTGCGCACTATGTCTGGAGACGATCAAGCGACTCTAGCAGGTTCTTTACCCACTTTCTCATTACCTATGATTCCATTGAATCTGGAGACTCTGCAAATCATTTTGCCTTACGCTATTATTCTTTCAGCTATTGGCCTTATCGAATCTCTCTTAACACTGACAGTACTCGACGAAATGACTAATACACGCGGGCAATCAAATCGGGAGTGTATCGGTCAAGGCATGGCGAATATTACCTGTTCGGTATTTGGCGCCATGGGTGGTTGTGCGATGATTGGGCAATCAATGATCAATGTAAATTCTGGTGGACGAGGTCGTCTCTCTGGTATTGTTGCTGCAAGTGCCCTGCTCATATTCATTTTATTTGCTTCAGCACTCATCGAGATGATCCCTCTTGCCGCACTTGTGGGAGTGATGTTTATGGTTGTTGTCGGCACCTTTGAGTGGGCAACCTTTAAACTAGCTCGTCGCGTACCAAAACAGGACTTCTTTGTAATCGTTCTCGTGACGGTTGTTACTGTTTTAACTGATCTTGCTATTGCTGTTGGAATCGGCGTCATCGCATCGGCTCTGATGTTCGCTTGGCAACATGCAAAACACATTTATGCAGAAACTGCCGTTAATACCGAAGGGTCAAAAGTGTATAAGATCCACGGGCCAATTTTCTTTGGTTCTACTGCTAACTTTCTCGAGTTATTTGATGCTAATAATGATCCAGTGGACATCATTGTTGACTTTGCAGACTCAAGAGTTACGGATCACTCAGCCATCGAAGCCATCGAGACACTGGCTGAAAGGTATTCCTCTGTCGGGAAAACGCTACATTTACGTCATTTAAGCCCAGACTGCCGTAAATTACTCGATAAAGCTGGAAGCTTAGTGGAGATAAACGTCAAAGAAGATCCTAGCTATAAAGTAGCAACTGATGTACTAGCAGGTTAATCCAAGAAGGGCTTTCAAATGAAAGCCCTTCTTTAATTTTCTTTAGAGAAGCTTATTCAATTTTTCACCAAGCAGATCCAAACGCCAACCCTGCATTACATCAGGTATCTGGGCTGGATCTCGATTCTTCTTCCAAACCCAACTAATAATTTGATTTAGCTGCTTTTTAGATGCAAGAAACTCACTCGCTAAGCCCGATGATTGCGACACTTTTTTGACTTCATCTTTAAGCACCTTAAATTTCTGTTTATAACTTGGCATATCCATTAAACGTTCAATTTTGTTCGGGTAGTTTTCACCAGACTGCATTCGTGCAGATTTCACGATTGATATGATTCTTGCGCTGTGTCGATCAACTGAACGGCTATCTAGCCCTTCACATCCCATGCTTTCTTTGCTTTGTAGCCCCAATTTGGCAATGGTAAGTAGATCATTTTCTTTGAATATAAAATTCAAAGCTAAATCACGGCGTATTGCTTCTTTGTACCTCCATGCTGCTAGAGGTTGCAAAATTGCCAACTCTTTTGGTTTCAGCTGCCAAGCTCCTTTAATATCAAGATAAACAATCTCAGGATCAATGTTTTTTATACGTTTGGCTGCCAATAAATCGCTTTCTTGCTGTGCTGCTTCCCACCAGCCTGATTGGTTAATAGCAGCAAACAACTTTTCATATAATGGCAGCAAATAAAAAACATCCGCAGCAGCATATTCAAGCTGCTTGTTGGTTAGTGGTCTCGCTAACCAATCAGTACGAGACTCACTTTTGTCTAGTTCAATACCTAGATACGATTCAACTAGAGCCGCAAAACCTGTCGATAGGCCATGGCCCAAAAATGCAGCCATTATTTGAGTATCCACCATTGGGTAAGGAAGACAGTTGAAACTGTTTTTAAATACTTCCAGATCCTCTCCACAAGCATGTAGTACTTTAAGCACTGATGTGTCAAGCAAAAGTGCATTAAAAGCCGACATATCGTCAATTACAGTCGGATCAATTAGACAAAGTTGCTTACCATCATATAACTGAATAAGCCCAAGTAGTGGGTAAAATGTACGAGTCCTTACAAACTCTGTATCCAACATAACAAAGTCAGCTTTTCTTGCCTGCTGACACACTGTATTTAACTGTTCTGATTGGGTAATGATTTGATAATCCACAACACTCTCACTGTGAGTATTAAGGTGTGTTGCCATTGATTTTGAATGCATCAACACGCCCTAGAGTCTATAAATAAAAATGCCGACTGATTATAGCCGGCACTTTATCACCAATGTCCACTTATTCTCTGCAATGCCATTTTACAGACTAAATAGCTAAATATTTGGTTCTCTTTTTATATTTGAATTTAGCTAACTTTATCGAGTTTTGCATCATTCTCTTCACGCAAAATACGCCGTAATATCTTACCAACATTCGTTTTCGGTAATTCGTTTTTGAATTCGACCAGCTTAGGTACCTTATAACCTGTCATATGTTCACGGCAATGAGCAATTACCTCGTCTTTAGTCAAGCTAGAATCTTTCTTTACGACAAAGACCTTGACAACTTCCCCAGAAACCTCATGAGGCTGACCTATGGCGGCGACCTCCAAAACTTTACCATGCAATGCAACGACATCTTCAATTTCATTTGGGTAAACATTAAAGCCAGATACTAAAATCATATCTTTCTTACGATCAACAATGTGGATCAGGCCTTGTTCATCAAACTTGACTATATCACCCGTTGATAGCCAACCATCAGCATTAATTACTTCTTTTGTCGCTTCTGGTCGCTGCCAGTACCCTTGCATCACCTGAGGACCACGCACTTGAAGCTCCCCTACCTGTGTATTAGGTAGTTCATTCCCTTGCTCATCAACGATACGAACATCAGTTGAAGGCACAGCTACCCCAATAGCACCTGTGTATTCTCCCATATCATGCGGATTAACGGTTACCAAGGGAGAGCATTCGGTTAGTCCATAACCTTCAAAAAGATGAATACCTGTCGTTTTCTTCCATTGTTCTGCTACACCTCTCTGCACAGCCATTCCACCGCCGATAGCCAATTTTAATTGGCTAAAATCAAGTTCGTGAAAATCTTCATTATTCAGTAGTGCATTGAACAAAGTATTAACACCTGTTAGTGCCGTGAAGTGATTTTTCTTTAGTTCTTTGACAAAGCCAGGTATATCTCGTGGATTTGTAATTAGCAGGTTACTACCCCCGAACTCTAAGAATAATAAGCAATTTACCGTTAAAGCAAAGATATGATAAAGAGGGAGGGCGGTGACTACCACTTCCCTACCCTCATCAAGAACAGGGCCATACATACCTTTAGCTTGCATTATATTAGCGATCATATTTCTATGAGTCAGAATGGCACCCTTTGCAACTCCAGTTGTCCCACCCGTATATTGTAAAAATGCAATATCATCTCCAGACATGAAAGGCTTAACGTATTGGAGACGGCGACCTTTGTGTAAGGCCTTTCGCATTGAAATCGCACCAGGTAAGTCATACTTAGGCACCATACCCTTAACGTACTTCACAACAAAATCAACCAAAGTTCCTTTTGCTCGTGGAAGCATCTGGCCTAAACTGGTTAACACCACATGTTTGACCAATGTTCTATTTACTACCTGTTCAAGAGTATTAGCAAAATTTGAAACTATGACAATTGCTTTAGCCCCTGAGTCATTTAACTGATGCTCTAATTCACGCGGTGTATAAAGAGGATTTACATTGACGGCTATTAGGCCAGCTCGTAACACACCAAATAAAGCAACAGGATATTGCAAGAGATTGGGCATCATCAAAGCAACCCGGTCACCCTTCTTAAGTTTTAGTTCATTCTGTAGGTATGCAGAAAAAGCTCGGCTGCGCTCTTCAAGTTTACGGAAAGTCATTACCGAGCCCATATTAATGAAAGCTGGTTGATCTGCAAACTTGTGCACCGACTGTTCAAACATTTCTACTAGAGACGGGTATTGCTCTGGATTGATGTGCTCTGGCACATCACTAGGATAACGAGATAACCAAGGTTTATCCACGATAACACTCCTCGAAATAAGCTGGCTGTTGTCGATAAAACACCGCATGTTAATAAGCAAGCATTACAACACAAGCAAGCAGCCAGAGCACGAAAGGCTCAAACGCTTGTTTAAATTTTGTTAACTAAAGCAAAAATCAGATCAGATACTCTAGAAGGAGCTTGTAGGTGACAATGATGGCCACCTTCAACTGTAACAATTTCAATTAATTGTCGCTCTCCTTGCTGTTTTTTCTTCAGATAAGGAAAACCTTTTTCACCTAAAACAACCAAGTGAGGGCAAGTAATCTGCTGTCGAATCGACTGAGCATGTCGATGGGACATCCGGTACAAAGACTGACTTTGTAACTTTTCATCATGATGCCATTGCCAACCTTCTGTCGTTTTCTTTAGGCCTCTTAATACAATAGGCTTGATAAGTTCAGCAGGAATTTGGTTAATCTTAGATCTAACTTCAATGGCATCATCTTGTGACAAAAATGCTCGACTCGGTCTATTGCGAATTCTCTGGCGGCTCAAGACTCCTTCTCTCAAACGAGAGACGGTTTGGCTACTATCTTCGGACAAAGGTCCGCGTCCTTCTATCTCAACTAATCCATTAATTTGCTCAGGGAAAGCAGCACTATAGCAACTTGAAATCAAAGCACCAAGCGAATGACCGACTAACACCAACCTATTTGGCGATAAATCAGACAAAAATTGATATATATCGTCAATATGATCATGAAATGGGTAAAAATTATTGCCCAACTTATGACTAGATTTACCGTGGCCTGAAAGGTCTATTGCACAGAGGTGAAGAGTAGGATCCATATCATGCAACGCTCTCATCACAGACTCAAAGCTAGCCGCATTGTCCAACCACCCATGTATAAATACCACTGAGCGTTTTGCTAAATGACTGTAACCGCATTCAACAGCGGTCAAATAGCCTTCAGATAGGGAATACCGAGTATCTCTTAATCTCATTTTACTTCTTGGATAACCACTCCTTGCTGAGTACCTCGGATAATTTCTCGACAATAAAGACCGCGACAAGAATATTTACTGGGACCAAAATCATTGTGGATAACAACACGTTCCTCAATTCTCCACAAGTGGTAGCTTTTCACTTTCATCACCGGAAAATCGTAGCTATAGTCACCAACCGTCGCAGTTTCTTGACGGTCACTATCACCAAGTAAAGTAATCAAACGACCTTCAGCGAACTTTACAGGGTCAGCAAAACCTTCTAAATATCCCACGAAACGCCCTTGGGGCTCTTGATTTATATCTGGTTTACCACTTGAACCAATCGGCAAGTTAACCACTTCGATTCTGGTCTTATTTTTTAGGTTTTTTACACTCGCAATCACACCTCCTAAACGAAGTTCCTGTGTGACATCAAGTGTTGCATTCCAAGCTGAATAATTGGTTTGTAGGTTCTGGTTAGTCGATACCAAGCCCTCAGGCAAAGTACTACAGGCACCGATTCCAAATAGCAAAAAAGCCAGTACAGAAAATTTAAATATTTTTGATTTCATAGCTAATCTATCAACAATGTTAAATATAAAGATCGACACCCAAGAGTTGCGATAACTCCTCTCGTTTCGATTGATTCATCACATCCATATACTCTTGCAGTGCTTTTCTTCCTTGTCCTTCAGGAAAATCATACTGCAGTTGAGCCTTATGAATATCTGACTCGTGAACATGACGGATGGACTGTGCCACTGCATTAGCCACTTTGCTTGGCTGTCCAACAGATGGATTATCCTGAGATTTTTTTACTCCGCCTTTTGTTCCAGTTTTATTGGCTTTGTTGGGCCCTGAAACTGATGGAGGTAATCCATTAATAGAAACCATACTCTCCGTCTTGTAACCTCTTATTCTCTACCAGGTAGCTTCTTCCATGCAACTTTGTCACGTAAATAGACAGGGCTTGCATCTTCAACAGTGACTATATTATCCTTTTCAAATTCAAATTTTGCCAACAAAGCAATATCTTCAGCATCAGGGTACAATGCATTTCCTTGAATCACTTCAAACTGAACTTTGTCTAGTTCATCTGGATATGCGCCCCAACCGGTTCCAGCTTTCATCCAAGTAAAATCATCTGCTTGACTGTTATCAGCTAGTATAGCTGGTGGAATAACTACTTCTTCATCAATAGAGCACCAAGTGCCATCTTCTTGACGTGCAAATCGTCCCCAATAAACTTCACTCATCCGAGCGTCAATTGCACAAGCAACATGGGTTGCTCCCATATTACGAAAACTACCTTGTGCCATCGCTTGTAAAGTTGAAATACCAATCATCGGGAGTTCAGCTCCAAACGCTAAACCTTGTGCAATACCGATGCCAATACGCACTCCTGTAAAACTACCTGGACCACGCCCATATGCCAGAGCATCTAGGTCAGTTAGCCTAAGACCAGCTTCTTTTAGTACTTCATCCACCATTGGCAGAATTTTTTTAGTGTGATCGCGTGGTGCTACTTGTCTGCGAACATAGACACAATCGTTAACAAGTAGTGCAACAGAACAATTTTCTGTCGCAGTATCTAAGGCGAGAATTTTTGCGCTCATTGGTTTCTCTAACTATTCGTTTGTTTCTGATATTTGTACAAGGAAATCCTGCACGACTCCTAAATCCCGAGTTCGAGGAATGGGCGGTAAGCTGGCAAGAAATACCCCACCGTAATCACGAGTGACCAAGCGATTATCACAAATGATCAACGCACCTTTATCTCTCTCATCACGGATCAAACGCCCAACGCCCTGTTTCAACGTAATTACCGCTTCTGGTAACTGAACCTGAGAGAATGGCTGACCACCTTTTAACTGGCAATCCTCTATTCTCGCCTTTAGTAAGGGATCATCCGGAGCAGTAAAAGGCAACTTGTCGATAATAACACAGCTAAGGGCATCACCTCTAACATCAATCCCTTCCCAAAATGCTCCTGTTGCGACGAGTAAAGCGTTACCCAACTCCATAAACTCTTTTAGTGTTCTCTGTTTACTTGTCTCACCTTGCATTAGCACTGGAATAGATAAAGTATTGCGAAACCTCTCCCCCAGTTCCTTCATCATACTGTGAGAAGTACAAAGAAAAAAGCATCGCCCTTGGTTCTTCTCGATAACAGGTCCTAGCATAGAGGCTAACTTATCTGCCATTTGAGGACTGTTGGGTTCAGGCAAGTAGCGAGGAACACATAACCTTGCTTGGCTTTGGTAATCGAACGGGCTAGCAAGCACTAATTCCATATCTGGATGCAAACCAAGCCGAGACGTGAAATGCTCAAAATCACCTCTAACTTCAAGCGTAGCCGACGTAAATACCCATGCGCCACTCGCCTGTTCGATCTGCTCTTTAAATTTTTCTGCAACCGACAAAGGCGTAATATGTAAACAAAAATGACGCGGAGTAGTCTCATACCAGTATGAGTATCCCGTTATAGAAACGTCACAAACTCTAACTAGACGCGCTTGGATAGTACTCGCCCGATCATAGGCTGTGTCCAGCAATTGACTTCGGCCAAGCGCTAATTTGAGTACATCAAGGCAAAAATCCAGTGTATCACGCAGGCGTTGAAGCTCTTTTTTAATAGCAGGGGACGCTAACGCTTCACGCCAGTTACCTCGAAAACTTGTTTCCCCCAAAGTGATTCTGAGGTCCATTGCACTTTGCAACAACTTCTCGCCCACTTTTTGCAACTGGCGCATATCTTTCGCTTCTGTTCGATAACCTATTTCTATGTCCTTAGATAATTCTTGGATCTGACGACTGGACAAAGACTGCCCAAAATAATGGCTAGCGATATCAGGTAACTGATGCGCTTCATCGAATATAAAAATTTCAGCTTCAGGAATTAATTCTCCAAAACCCGTTTCTTTTATTGCCAAGTCCGCCAAAAATAGATGATGATTTACCACTACCACATCAGCATCCATCGCTTTTTTGCGAGCTTTAAGAACAAAACAATCTTGGTAGCTAGAACACTCTTTCCCCAAACAATTATCATTAGTTGAAGTAATGGTTGGTATAACTAAGCTGTCTTCCGCAATTTCGTTACACTCGCCAAGATCACCGCTTTTTGTTTCACTTGACCAAGCTCGTACTTTAACCAATTGACTAAGTAGAACGGTATCGGCACGATCACTATGGCTTTCAACCATTTGTCGGCTTAAACGGTCAAGACATAAATAGTTAGCTCGACCTTTTAAAAGTGCAACCTGGCCACAAAAACCAAGAGCATCAATCATTAAGGGTAGATCTCGATGAAATAATTGCTCTTGAAGGTTTTTTGACCCAGTACTAATAATCGTTTTTTTACCACTTTGAAGTGCTGGCACGAGGTAAGCAAAAGTTTTACCGGTTCCTGTACCAGCTTCAATCACCATTTGCTGGTTAGCCTGAATCGCAGCAGAAATTGCTTCAGCCATTTCCAACTGAGCTTTTCTAGGTTGAAAGCCTTGGATTACTTTGCCTAAAGCACCATCGGCAGAAAAAGTCTTTGAAATCATCAACAAGAAAATACGGGGGTAAGATAAGATAAACGGAGATTATGTCAGGTTCATTAGAGGGATGCGAACTAATTAAAGCACAAGTATTCTTACCCGCCTTAATATCTGTGAGACGGGTTGAATTATTTGTATAAGCACTCAACGTCGATTCAAATAACGCGACAACCAAGCAGGCCCTTCAAAGTCATTTTGGCCATCAGTCATTGCACGAACGGCTTCACTCGGCGAAGCTTTGTTTTCCCACATTTCGTTGAGAAGTTCTTCATTCAGTTCTTGATCACCAAGTAGTGCACTCACTCTTTCCGAATACAACTTGCGTGCGAGTAGATCTCTATCCATATGTACCACCTTTTGGGCTGAGATCTGGCAGTTTCAATAAAAATTTATCAAACCAAACGGTTAACTAGGATTAATAGTTGAAACTGACACAACATTAGGATAATTGTAGCTGATATTATTCAGGCTGCTTGTTTGTTTGGCCCAAAACATTAATTTCATACCACAAAAAAAATAATTCACGGAAATTTTAACCCAATGGAAAAGAAAATACTGCTAACTCACTGCAAAGATGCTTCAGGGCTTATATCTAAAGTCACTAACATCTGCTACAAGCATCAGCTTAATATTATTCACAACAACGAATTTGTCGACAATACGAGTGGTCACTTTTTCATGCGTACCGAGCTACAGGGGTACTTTAACGACAATATACTCCTTAACGAACTTGACCAAGCTTTGCCGCAAGGCGCGTCACGAAAGTTAATCGGTCCTAATCGGAAACGTATATTAGTTATGGTAACAAAGGAAGCACATTGTCTTGGTGATATTCTGATGAAAAGCTACGATGGCAGCCTAAATGTCGATATTGCCGCTGTAGTAGGTAACTACGATACACTTCAGTGTCTAACTGAGAAATTTGACATACCCTACCATCATGTCTCACATGTAGGATTAGATAGAGAAGAACATGAGCAAAAGCTGCTTGAAATTATCGAGCAGTATAATGCAGATTATCTTGTTCTAGCTAAATACATGCGAGTGCTAACTCCACCTTTTGTTGAAAAATACCACCATAAAATCATTAATATCCACCACAGTTTCCTACCTGCATTCATTGGCGCTAAACCCTATCAGCAAGCGTATGATAGAGGTGTGAAAATAATTGGTGCAACTGCACATTTTGTTACTAACGACCTCGATGAAGGCCCGATCATCAAACAAGATGTCATCCCTGTAGACCATAATTTTAGTGCGCAAGATATGGCGCAAGCAGGTCGTGATGTAGAGAAAAGCGTATTGAGTAAAGCCCTAAATAAAGTGATTAATGATCATGTTTTTGTGTTTGGAAACAAAACTGTAATACTCTGAGCAATAAATTTGAACACAACATATGAAGACCTCATTAGTAAGGTCTTCATATTTAAAGGTAATTTTATAACTTTATCGCAAGTTCTACCCCTTGACGAATGGCCCTAACAGCATCAAGCTCTCCCGCATGATCTGCACCACCGATAATATGTATCTTGTCGCCCATCTGCTGCCATTTACTTTCAAATGGTCTTACAGATTCTTGACCTGCGCATATTATGACCTTATCAACGTCAAGTAATTGTGAATGGTTACTGCATGTGATGTGCAAACCTCGCCCATCGATTTTGTCATAACTCACTCCGCCTAGTAGATTCACACCTCGCTTTTCCAGCGTTCGCTTATGAATCCACCCTGTTGTTTTCCCTGGCCCTTTACCGACCTTTCCAGCACGGCGCTGGAGTACCCAGACCTCTTTATCACTTTGAGACTCAGGGTAAGGGAACAACCCCCCAGGGTACGCAATTTCTTTATCTATTCCCCACTCATGTAACCAATCATCCAAATTGTGACCCGTTGGCTCTGTAAGCATAGTGGCAACATCAACACCAATTCCACCCGCACCCACAATCGCAACTTTTTCACCTACGTAGGTTTTATCTTTAATCAGAGTCTGGTAATCAATCACTTTCTCTGGGTTTTCAATTCCTTCAATCTTGACCTTACGAGGTTCAACTCCAGAAGCTATCACCACTTCATCATACTCAGAAAGTAAATCAAAGTTAGCTTCCGTTTCAAGATGAAGTTTTACTCCAGTTTCATCAATCTGATTGGCAAAATATCGAATCGTTTCACGAAATTCTTCTTTTCCAGGGATCTGCATAGCAAGACGAAACTGACCACCAATTCGATCATTTCGCTCGAAAAGGTCAACATGATGCCCACGCTTAGCTAGCGTCGTTGCGCAAGATAATCCAGCAGGACCTGCTCCAACAACAGCAACATTTTTAGGCTTATTTGTTGGGGTAATTCTTAACTCATCTTCACGACAAGCAAGTGGATTGACCAAACAACTGGCTCTCTTACCTTTAAATACATGATCTAAGCAAGCTTGGTTACAACCTATACAGGTGTTGATCAAGTGAGCCTGTTCATTCTCTGCTTTAGTCACAAAATGCGGATCTGCAAGAAACGGGCGAGCCATTGACACCATATCAGCATGACCACTCGATAAAATCCGTTCAGCTTCTTCTGGAGTATTAATGCGATTACATGTAACTATTGGGATAGATACATGAGGGCGTACTTTTTCAGTAACCCAAGTAAAGGCTCCACGAGGAACTTGAGTTGCGATGGTAGGGATCCTCGCCTCATGCCAACCGATACCAGTATTTATAATGGTAACACCTGCTTTTTCCAATTCTTTGGCAAGAGTAATGACCTCTTCAAACGTACTTCCTTCTTCAACCAAATCCAGCATAGATAAACGAAAAATAATGATGAATTCTTCGCCTACTGCTTGTCGGATAGCTTGTACAATTTCAAGTGGAAAACGCATACGATTTTGGTAGCTGCCACCCCAATCATCATATCGTGTATTGGTACGCTTACAGATAAACTGATTAATCAAGTAGCCTTCCGAACCCATCACTTCAACACCGTCATAGCCCGCTGATTGGGCCAAAACAGCACTATTAGCAAAGGCTGTAATAGTTTTATTTATTTGCCTAACACTCATTTCACTAGGAGAAAAGCGTGCAATAGGTGCTTTAATTGCTGATGAACTCTGAGAAAAAGGATGCATTGCATAACGACCTGCGTGTAGTAGCTGGATCGCAATCTTACTGCCATGTTCATGTACTGCCTCAGTCACTACCCGGTGTGATCTAGCATGCTTAGTTTTGCTAAACTCAGCACTGAAGGGATGTAACCGCCCTCGCAAATTAGGAGAAAAGCCCCCGGTAACTATCAGCCCAACGCCTCCTTTAGCGCGCTCAGCATAAAAAGCAGCCAACTTTCCTAGCCCTTCTTTATGCTCTTCAAGACCAGTGTGCATAGAGCCCATCAGGACTCTATTTCTAATCTGAGTAAATCCTAAATCTAACGGCTTTAACAAATTTGGGTACATAGCAGACATCACTTTTTATTATCATTTCTGGTCTGACCACAATAGATTTGCCTGCAATTAAAATCAAACAGGTGTTTACACTTTTGTAACACCGATCAATCTTGTTGTTGTTCAGTTATACTAGTTTAAGTAGGATGTAGGCCTACTAACACCTTTATGCTCGAACGTATCTAGATTTAAACCTGCGCACGAGCGCAGTGGAGCCACAATGAAAAAAATATTCAAATACATTGGCATGCTTTTCAAAGGGATATGGAAATTAATCACCTTTGCTCGCCTTGCTCTAGTGAACCTAGTCTTCCTGCTTACACTTGGAATTCTTTATTTCACATACACAACCAGTAGTTCGGTTACCCCTAACCTAACCCAAAAAACTGCCCTCACTCTCGATATTTCTGGTCCAATTGTCGAGCAATCACGCTATGTCAATCCTATGGATTCCTTTGCTGGTTCTCTATTTGGTGAAGGCATACCGAGTGAAAACTTGCTGTTTGACGTAGTCGATACTATTCGACACGCAACGGATGATGACAACATAACAGGAATTGTGCTTGCTCTGGGCGATATGCCAGAAACAAACTTAACAAAACTTCGTTATATTGCTAAAGCCCTTAACGAATTCAAAGCCTCTGGCAAGCCAATTTATGCTGTGGGAGATTTCTACAACCAGAGCCAGTACTACCTTGCAAGTTACGCCGATAAAGTCTATTTAGCCCCAGATGGTGCAGTACTGATTAAAGGTTATAGCGCCTATTCAATGTACTACAAAACCTTGCTAGAGAAGCTTGATATCAACACCCATGTATTTCGTGTTGGCTCATACAAGTCTGCCATTGAACCATTCGTCCGTGATGACATGTCAAATGAAGCAAAAGAGTCTGCTTCTCGCTGGCTCGGACAGCTTTGGGGTGCATATGTCGATGATGTAGCAACCAATCGTCAAGTTTCTAAAAATACTCTAAACCCGAGCATGGAAGAGTTTTTGACCCAACTAAAAGAGCAAGATGGTGATCTGGCTAGCCTCTCTCTTGAACTTGGATTAGTAGACGAGCTTGCCACCCGTCAACAAGTACGTGCAGAGCTTATTGAAACATTCGGCACCAACGGTGAGGATAGCTACCAGCATATTGATTATTATCAATATCTATCAACTATAAAACCAAAGTTTGATACAACAAAAGATGATATTGCTGTTGTGGTCGCAAGTGGTGCAATTATGGACGGGTCACAACCTAAAGGAACTGCTGGAGGTGACACCGTTTCAGCATTATTACGCCAAGCTCGTAATGATGATAACGTCAAAGCCGTTGTATTACGTGTTGATAGTCCAGGTGGAAGCGCATTTGCATCTGAGGTAATACGTAACGAAATACAAGCACTGAAAGAATCAGGAAAACCTGTCGTAGCGTCTATGTCTAGCTTGGCAGCCTCAGGGGGATATTGGATTTCAATGAGTGCAGATAAGATTGTTGCTCAGCCAACAACTCTGACTGGATCAATTGGCATCTTTAGCATTATTACTACCTTTGAAAAAGGTTTAAACAAACTCGGTATATATACTGATGGTGTAGGGACTTCACCATTCTCAGGTATAGGAATTACAACCGGTTTATCTGAAGGTGCCAGCGATGCTTTCCAGTTAGGAGTTGAACATGGTTACCATCGCTTTGTTGACCTTGTCAGTGAGAACCGAAACATTATTCTTGAAAATATGGATGATATAGCCCAAGGACGTGTTTGGACAGGTCAAGATGCTGAAAAACTTGGCTTAGTCGATCAAATGGGAGATTTTGATGACGCCGTCAAATTAGCTGCTGAACTTGCTCAATTAGAAGACTACAACCTTTATTGGGTAGAAGAGCCTCTAACCCCAGCTCAAGAGTTCATTCAAAACTTGATGACCCAAGTTCAAGTGGGCCTTGGCATAGATGTTTACACTATGCTTCCTTCAACCTTAAGGCCTACAGCAACTCAAATAATTCAAGACGCAAGCTTACTAGATAGTTTTAATGACCCCAAGGGTCAGTATGCATTCTGTTTAAACTGCCAGATTAAATAGATGAAACATCTATTACCAAGCGCCTATATTTAAATGATATGGGCGTTTTTATTTAGCTTTATTTGGACACATTAATTTCAAAAGGATAAATGTAGTCTTTTTAAAATCGCTGCCCTTCATTTTCTTACTCTAGCAAAATCAACCCCATAGTGTATTATGTGCATATCTTGAATAACTAAGAGTCTAATTATTTTCATACACTCTTAACTCATTTTTGACTTAAGAATATAAATGTAATCGAACAACTTTCCTATAAAGTCATTGTGAAGTCCAACTCATATTTTGGGGTGAAAGGCAACATATCAACTTTATCTGAGCCCAATAGAAGTAAGATAAAAATTAAAGAGGAGTCAATCAGAATGTCACTCACTTGGAAACAACGCACAAGTGCTGTGCTTGGTAATGCCATGGAGTATTACGATATTGCTGTATTTGCATCAATATCTATGTATATTTCACAGCTATTCACAAAACAAGGCATTGAACATTCAGAACTTATTGTATGGGGAGTATTTGCATTAAGGTTCTTAATACGGCCTATTGGTGGAATTGTAATTTGTCGTTATGCCGCTCAATATGGGCGTAAGAAAGCGCTTGTTTTCTGTAATCTACTCACAGGTTTCGCAACTATTTCAATGGCTTTAGTCCCTATAGAGACTGTTGGGCAGTATGTGGTCATTGTCTTCTTAGTTTTACAAATGCTCCAAGCATTTAGTTTTGGTGGCGAATACCCAACGCTTTTTAACTACTTACTGTATAATGCAAAGACATCTGAACGTTCTAGAATCAGTAGTCTGATTGTATCTAGTTCAATTGCGGGCGTCATTATTTCACTATTAATTGTTTCAGGATTAGAGCATTACCTTAGCCAAGAGCAGATGATTAGCTGGGGATGGAGAATACCGCTATTGATCGGCGTCATAAATATTATCGTCAGTCTATACCTTCGACTTTCTTTACCTGAATTACCAAAAGTTGAAAAAGTAGCAAATACTCCTAACTACAACGTCATTATAAAAGTCTTTTGCTTATCCATTCTTGCAGGTGTCATATTTTATGTGCAAAACTTAGCAAGTGGTATTTTAGGTAAAGCAATGAATATCGAAAACTTAGCGCTAATAAATTCTTCTGTATTAGTTTTGTTGATATTTATATTCTCATTTATTGTAGATAAACACTTTTCCACACAACAAGCCTTCAAGTTTGGGGCAATAGTTATGCTATTCGCTGCTATTCCTCTTTTCATACTTCTTGGAGCCGACCAGTTTATCTGGCAAGTATGTGCTGTATTAGGTATAAGTGCACTATCAGCCATTATATTGGGCAATACAGTAGCCGTACTTTGGCAATACTCAGACAATCACATAACAAGTTTAGGGGTTGGTTACAATATAGCTTTGTCAATCTTCGGTGGTCTTACCCCGTTGATTGTAACGGAAGCGATGAAATATAGCTCTGCTTACGTTGGCGTTTATCTAGCCATTGCTGCCATTCCTAGTCTAGCTGTATTTTACAGTACTAATTCAACCCAAGAACCCGTTCCTGCTTAGTCGTAGTAAGCTTAAACTTTCAAGGCTCAGGACAGTTATTGCCTGAGCCTATTTTATAAAATGCTCTACCTACTATACGGAAGAGGCTGAAATTTTAATTATGAAGTAATACTTTCTATTTCATTAAGAAGCGTCTCTTTTCTGAAAGGTTTGGGTAAATAAGCGTCCATCCCAGAATCGAAACAACGACGGATATCATCATCCACGACACTTGCTGTTAGAGCAATAATGGGGGTTTTGGCAAGTCCTAAGCAATGCTCATACTCCCGAATCTTTTGCGTTGCCTCAAAACCATCCATCACTGGCATCATACAATCCATTAAAATGATATCAAAACTACTGTCTTGCTCATATTTGTCTAGCGCAACTTGTCCATTTTCAGCGATTTCAAATTGATATCCAGCCTTACTAAGCATTAGTGACGCAACTTTCTGGTTAACATTATTATCTTCCACTAACAAAATTCGTCCAATACAATTAGACACAGTGTCGTTAGGTTCAAGATTTACACTTACTTTCTGGGACTCAGAAGCTGTCGGTAATGATAGAGTCTCCACCGAATCTTGAGAAACAAATATTGTAAGTTTTCCCCTTAAAACCTCAGCTTTGAAAGGCTTAGCGACATAATCATCCATACCTACTTTAAAACATTTCTGAATGTCTTCATCCACGACACTAGCAGTTAAAGCAATGATAGGTATTCGTTTAGCTCGGTTTTCCTCATGTTCAATTTGACGAATTTTTTCTGTTGCTTCAAAGCCATCCATCACTGGCATCATGCAGTCCATCAGAATTAATGCATAGTGATGCTTTTTAAACATTTCTACCGCTTGTTGGCCATTTTCAGCCAGATCAAAGCTAAAGCCAGCTTTTTCAACATGGATAGTGGCAATTTTTCTGTTTACCTCATTGTCATCTACCACCAATATCTTCTTAGTGATAATGTCATCACGTATCCTTTGTAACTCTTGAGTCGAGGATTGTTCCAAATCTTGTTCCAACCGTTCTATCACTTTCACCAAACGTTGACCAAGTAAAGGCTGCGTAATGATCGCGCTAACATTTTCTCCAAAGTCATACTGCTGACTGCGTAAGTGTTTCATTAGGCATACATGAATATTCAAAGCCTTCAGATGACGAAACAGGCTTTCTCTTTTAACAGCAGTATTAGGACTGGTTTCAACATAGATAACAATAACATTGTCTTTCTCATGAACCCATTTTGGTAGGTAATCTAAACTGGTTATGGATTGGTAAACAGGTGCATGATAGAAATTTAAAGACTCACATAATTGCTCTTCCATTACTTTATCATCACATACTAAACACAATGGGCTGAGTCGAGAAGTATGCTTAGAGTTATAATCCATTTGAGCGATTGGAAGAGAAAGTTGGAAAAAGAAGCGGCTACCTTGATTTTTTTCTGACTCTAGCTGGATCTTTCCACCCATAAGCTCAACCAATTGGGTACTTATTGCTAAACCAAGGCCAGTACCACCAAATTGCCGAGTCGTAGAATCATCCTCCTGCTTAAATGGCTCGAATATTTTATTTTGTTGTTGTTCATCAATACCAATTCCAGAATCATGTACCGAAAACTCTACTATGGCATTTTCTGCTGTCACATCACGGGTAATAATGGATAGATGCACACTCCCCTTCTCAGTAAACTTAACCGCGTTGGACATAAAATTCATAATCACCTGACGCAAACGATGGTCGTCTATCATCAAGCAATAGGGTAAACCTGAACTAACCGTGACTCTCAAATCAATCTCTTTTTCTTGAGCTCTTGGAGAAACAATAGAAACAATGTCATAAATAGATTCCCTTACATTAGTCGAGTTAGGGCTAATGACTAACATCCCTGACTCTATTTTGGAAAAGTCTAAAATATCATTGATTAAATTAAGTAGTAGATGAGAAGAGGTCTCAATAGTATCGACATAGTCACGTTGAGTCGCAGTTAACGAGGTATCAGAAAGTACTTCCGAGATCCCAATAACGCCGTTAAGGGGTGTACGAATTTCATGCGACATATTTGCTAGAAAGGAGCTTTTTGCTTTGCTTGCTCTAATCGCCTCATCTTTTGCTCGCTCCGCATCTTCTCTAGCTTGGTTTAGCTGACTATAATGGGCTTCAATAATATCACCCGACTGATTGAATTTATCAGCCAAGTGAGTTATTTCGTCATTGAACCAAGAAGATGGAAGAAAAATCTTATTTAGCGACTGATTGTTTTTACTGCTACTGACTATTTTCTCCATAAGGTTGATGCGCTTGATAACAAAGAACCAAGTAAAAAAAAGCACACTAGTAAGCAACAACATAATTCGAACGCTTTCTGCTGAAAGAATATGTACAAACTGAGACCAAAGACTAGCGTAAGTGCGGGTAAGATCAGATTGTATAATTAGATTACCCAAAACATAATTCTTACCGCCAAGTTGGTATTCTAGCGGCCATATTTGCGTAATTGCGCCTTCGCTTAACCTTTCTCCCTTTTCAATAACAGATTCCCTATCATTCCAGATGTTAGCGTAATCAACACCTGGTAAGGTGAGCAGCCCTTCAATTTGGGATTCAAGTAACACCCTATCTTCTACCCACAAACTACCCGTAATACTTGATAATTGGCTGTTCTTAATGTTGGAAAGTGTTTTGGTAATATGGTCAATATCTAGTTGTAATCTATAATAAAGATTGTAACTAGTCGTGGTCAGGGCGAGGAATATACTGATAAGGGTGACAGCAAAGAGTAACTTTTTATTAATACTCAAGTATCGACGCTTATTCTTCATATGAAACTTGGCTCTTATTTGAATTTATCTCGAATAAGAATAGTATGATGTGAGGCAAGTGTGAAGTATTCGAGCTAACGGTCGTTAAAAACAGCCTGTCATTTAAACCTCTAGGCACTTATTCTCGTGTTAATTTGCCTGATATACTGATTTTTCAAAGCCAGTCCCAAATATTGAGTACCTGAGACTGGTAAATTTTATTAATTAGAGTTGCTATGCTCGATGCAAGCCTCCTGTTCTTGATTCTAGTATGGGTTTAAGTTCATCTCACTGACAATGTAACTCACTGCTCTCTGTGCTCGTACACTATTACCAAATTGATCAAGTGGTGGAGAAACCACTCCTATAGACATTTTACCTGGGATGATTGCAATAAACCCACCACCCACATCGCTTTTAGCTGGCACTGCAGTTTCATAAAACCAACTTCCAGAGTTATAGTAAACCCCCGACATCACCATTGATGACAATATTTTGGGAACATAATCACTATTTAGGATTTCTTTGTGCGTAATAGGGTGCGTGCCATAATTGGCAAGTACAGATCCCATGACAGCTAAATCATGTGAAGTCACATTGATTGAACATTGTTTTGTATACGCTGTAACAGCATCAATAGGTGTAGTTCCTAACTTTCCATAGGAATCAAGTAATGTTGCAATTCCAAGATTACGTTTATTATCATTCATCTCAGACTGCAATACATCTTTATTCATATTCAGTTTTCTACCCGCGTAGTTATCCATATTGCTTTTTATAACCTTCCAGCGGTCAAATTCATTTTGAGGTGTTAGCCAACTTACGATAGAAATAGCACCAGCATTAACATAAGGATTCGACGGGGAACCATTTTGATTTTCAAGCGCTAGAATAGAGTTAAAAGGCATTCCTGTAGGCTGAACACCTATTGTCTTTTCTACAAAATTAGGCCCTCTGCCACTCATTAGCAACGCCAAAGTAAAGACCTTTGACACCGATTGAATTGAAACCGGCGAATCATAATCACCAAATTCGCAAATACGGCCATCAACGGTCACTACAGACATACCAAATGTTTTTGCATCAACAGATTCTAGTGCCTTGATATAATTAGCATTTGATCCGGAATTTATATCTTTAAACTTTAGGTATGCTTCCTGTGCCGCTGCGCAAATTTGGTCTCCTTCTTTCTGATTTGCATAAGCTGAAGTATTACATAACAAAAAAATGAATGGAGAACATAACAAAAAATGTCTAAACATAAAAAGCCTCATACTGGCTACATAAATTACAACTCATATAGTGAAGATAATCAGAATAACAATCATATGAATGACTTTATAAAGATGTGCATCCACCACCACTTTAAATAAATATCATTGCCCATTTTAGTTAAAAATCACACTAAAGGCAGATAGTAGCAAAATCTAAGTAGAGTCATTTTACAAACAACTTAGAACTATACCTTTATTGGTCATACCTGTTTATTTGGTTGAGATTAACACCGCTTTGGGTACCTCATTTATTTAATACACATTCCCTTACACCCCGACAAATTTCCAATTGATAAATTCTCAACAACTATTGATATTTGAGGAGATAAAAGCAGCCCGTGAGTAACGTCCCCCTTTTTCTTGGCTTATATTAATATATAATTCCACGCTCTTTTCCCTACAATTGACTGGTTTTTAAGCAATGGCAAGAAAACATATTTATATCGCTTACACTGGCGGAACCATAGGCATGAAAAAGTCTGATGACCACGGTTACGTTCCTGTGGCTGGTTTTATGGAAAAACAATTGGCAAGTATGCCAGAGTTCCAACGCCCTGAAATGCCAAAATTCACCACCCATGAATACGAACCTTTGATCGACTCATCAGATATGACTCCAAGAGATTGGCAGCAGATTGCCGATGATATCCGAAAAAATTACGATAAATACGATGGATTCGTTATACTTCACGGCACAGACACCATGGCATATACCGCATCTGCCTTATCATTTATGCTAGAGAACCTTGCAAAGCCAGTTATTGTGACAGGCTCACAAATACCACTAGCTGAGCTTAGATCTGATGGTCAAGCCAATTTACTTAATGCTTTGCACATCGCGGCTAATTATCCAATAAATGAAGTAACTCTATTTTTTAATAACAAATTAATGCGCGGTAATCGCAGTACTAAATCTCATGCGGATGGCTTCAACGCGTTTACTTCTCCAAACCTTCCTCCACTTCTAGAAGCTGGAATCAATATCCAAGTTAGTAACGATATTAAGATCGGAAAACAACCCAAAGGAAAGTTTAAAATACACGACATCACACCCCAGCCGATTGGTGTGATCACCATGTACCCAGGGATATCTCATGAAGTAATTCGTAATACTCTACTCCAGCCAGTCAATGCTATGATTTTGCTGACCTTTGGTGTAGGAAATGCTCCACAAAACCCAAAACTTCTGTCCCACCTTAAAGATGCCTCTGAACGCGGTGTTATTGTCGTCAACCTCACTCAATGTTTAGCAGGTAAAGTCAACATGGGGGGGTATGCTACAGGCTGTGCTCTTGCCGAAGCAGGTGTTATCAGCGGGTATGACATGACACCAGAAGCGGCTCTGGCCAAACTCCATTATCTACTTAGCCAAAAACTTAGCTATGAACAAGTAAAAAAACAGATGCAGCAAGTACTGCGAGGCGAAATGTCAATTTAGCTGCATTTATCTGATTTACTCCACTTCTTAAGCCGGTAACTTATCGGCTTTTTATTTTTAACTCTTTGCTCTACTGAAATAAAATCAACTTGTTCAAGGCATCAATTCAGTTCATGATATATTTTTCAAACATAACTAATTTTTTTTATGTATATTGATGCTTATATCTTTGTTTGGCTAGTGCTATCCGCCTCAATACTCGCAGCTTTTTTAAAAGCTACGAATACCTCGTCTATTTTACTAATTCTCACACTACTCAGTAGCATATTTTTTGGTGTTCTAACACCGATAGGATTTGTACTTATTTGCGCTTTTTTTGCTAGCGTTCATTACCTAAAAGATAAATCATGGATATCGCCAACGGCTCTATCCGCTTTTGTAGTTATCTTTTGCTTAGCTCTTTTTCTTCATTTAATCCCTAGCTTTAATAATCCTCAGGTATTAGAAAAAGTTCAAGCTGGCCCTCTCAGTGCAGACTTCAATATGTACTTAAATTTGGATAAGCCACTCGCTTTCTTTGCGCTACTATACATCTTCCCACACCTACTAGGTAAGCCACAGCAACCCAATTATCGTATGATATTGGTTGTTTGTACCTTGCTTTTTTCTCTATTACCTATCGCATCAGTACTTGGTGCGATCAAGCCTGAATTTACTATTCCGTCTTGGTGGTGGTTATTTGCATTTAACAACCTGATGTTTACCTGCGTAGCCGAAGAAGCCCTATTTCGAGGCTTTATTCAGCAGAAGCTAACAAAGAAGTTTGGTTTATACATTGCTCTATTCATTACGAGTTTGTTATTCGGAGTTGCTCATTTTTCAGGTGGTCCACTATTGATAGTATTTGCCACGTTGGCAGGACTTGGCTACGGACTGGTTTTCCACCTAACCGGAAGGCTATGGGCTTCAGTTTTGGTTCACTTTTTATTTAACTTCAGTCATTTGCTTTTCTATACTTACCCAATTTTAAAAGGGTAATAGGCGAAAAAAAGGCCAGCTCATCGAGCTGGCCTTACCTTACGGAAAAGACTTAACCTATATGGGTAACACCGCCCATATACTTTTGCAGAACTGTAGGAATTGCAATACGACCATTCGCTTCTTGGTTATTTTCCAAAATAGCAACCATAGTTCGACCAACGGCCAAACCTGAGCCATTCAACGTATGTAAAAGTTCAGGTTTTTTCTCACCTTTGCGACGAAAACGAGCCTGCATACGACGCGCTTGGAAATCCCAAGTATTTGAACAAGAAGAAATTTCACGATAGGTTTCTTGTGCTGGTACCCAGACTTCAAGATCATAAGTTTTACGGGCACCAAATCCCATATCTCCAGTACACAAAATAACTTTGCGATAAGGAAGCTCTAGCATTTGAAGCACTTTTTCAGCATGGCCAGTAAGCTCTTCTAGCGCAGCCATTGAATCTTCCGGCTTAGTAATCTGGACTAACTCAACTTTGTCAAATTGATGCATACGAATAAGACCACGCGTATCACGACCGTAAGATCCCGCCTCAGAGCGGAAACATGGTGTATGCGCTGTCATTTTAATCGGCAAATCTGCTTCATCTACAATAGTATCTCGAACCATGTTGGTCACAGGGACTTCAGCGGTTGGAATGAGAGAAAGTTTACGCGGTTCTTCATCATTCACTTTTTCAGTTAATGGTTCTGTGTGAAAAAGATCTTCGCCAAACTTAGGCAACTGTCCCGTACCATACAAGCTATCAGAGTTGACTAAGTAAGGCACGTATACTTCCGTATAACCATGTTCTTCAGTATGTAAATCAAGCATGAACTGTGCAATAGCACGGTGAAGGCGAGCAAACTGTCCTTTCATGATAATAAAGCGAGCACCCGTAATTTTGGTAGCGCTAGAGAAATCAAGACCACCAGCAAATTCACCTAGGTCAACGTGATCTTTGACTTCAAAGTCATAAGCTTTAGGCTCACCCCAACGAGAAATCTCTAGATTGTCATTTTCGTCTTTACCATCAGGAACTTCACCATCTGGCAAGTTTGGAACTGACAAAGTGATATATTCCAACTTATTTTGGATTTCTGCTAATTGTACTTTTTTCGCTTCAAGATCGCTGCCTAAAGTACCGATCTGTTTTTTAATCGCTTCAGCACCTTCTTTGTCTCCAGCTGCCATTTTCTGACCAATTTGTTTGGAGATGGAGTTACGCGTGGATTGTAAATTTTCAACTTCGACTTGGATCGACTTACGTTGATTTTCAAGTGTACTGATTGTCTCTACGTCTAGCTTAAAGCCACGGCGCGCCAGTTTTTCAGCTGTTTCATCCAGCTCTGTACGAAGTAATTTAGAATCCAGCATTGTTAATCCTATGCTTTGGTATAGTAAAAGTTACGCTTAAACATCATATTCAAGCGCTTTGGTAATTAGACCGACAAATGTATCCAAAAAAGACACTTATTCATAGCGCTTTTGTGGGCTTTTTGCATCTAAACTCGCTAGGTATTCTAACTTTTCAGCAATTTTTACCTCTAAGCCTCGATTTGTAGGAAAGTAGTAACGGCTGTCAGGCATTTCTGGAGGGAAATAATTTTCACCGGCAGCATATCCGCCCAATTCATCGTGGGCATAACGATATTCCTCCCCGTAACCGAGATCTTTCATTAAGCTTGTAGGTGCATTACGAAGGTGTGCTGGTACTTCAAATTCTGGTTGATTGTGAGCATCATTCAGTGCTTGCTTCCAAGCCGTATAAACAGCATTACTTTTCGGTGCGCAGGCTAAATAGACAATAGCTTGGGCAATAGCTCTTTCCCCTTCTGCAGGACCAACTCGAGTAAAACAGTCCCAAGCTGATAATGCCACTTGCATCGCCCTTGGGTCTGCATTGCCAATATCCTCTGACGCAATTGCCAGCAAGCGACGTGCAAGATATAAGGGGTCGCAACCTGCGGCGATCATTCGTGCTGACCAGTAAAGGGCAGCGTCAGGATCCGAGCCACGAATTGACTTATGAACAGCAGATATTAAGTCGTACCAAATATCGCCTTTATTATCAAAACGAGAGACTTTTTCTCCAACGACTTCAGCCAATAGAGGTAAAGTAATTTGCTTTACACCCTGATCATCCTCTTTTGCCATATCATAGAGCAACTCAAGATAGTTCAGTGACATACGCGCATCACCATTCACTAACTCAGATAATCGTTCAAGCACATTGTCAGCAAACTGAGCCTTTAGCCTCCCTAACCCAAGCTCTGAGTTATTGGTCGCTTGCTCAAGCGCTCGATAAATATCTTGCCCTGACAAAGATGTAAGCTTGTATACACGAGCGCGTGATAACAAAGCGTTATTTAGTTCAAATGACGGATTTTCTGTGGTCGCACCTATAAAGGTAATTGTTCCGTCTTCAATATGAGGTAAGAAAGCATCTTGCTGAGATTTATTGAATCGATGGACCTCATCAACAAACATGATTGTACGAATACCTGCCAGTTGATTTTCACGTGCTTTCTCAATAGCAAGGCGTATATCTTTTACACCAGAGGTCACAGCAGATACCCGTTCTACTTCAGCATTAGCATAATTGGCCGCAATTTCTGCTAAAGTAGTTTTGCCTGTACCTGGCGGTCCCCAAAGAATCATCGAGTGCAAGTGGCCAGATTCAAGAGCACGACGTAAAGGCTTTCCTTCAGCTAATATATGCTCCTGCCCAATATATTGTTCGAGCGTTTTTGGTCGCATTCGAGCAGCAAGAGGGCGAAAATCTTCTTGCCCTGTAAAATCCAAACAATAGTTACTCACTCTCAGTTCCTTTGATCATCTACCTCTACTCCTTTCGGAATAGTAAAAGTAAAGTGGTCAGCACTTGGTTTAGCTAAATTGACATTCTTAAATGTAAAGTCACTTTTCTGCCCATCTTGTTCAATAACACTAAAGCCCTTAACTGCCCCTTTTTTATCAATTTCAAGCTTAAATGTACCTTGGTTACTGTCAACCGCTGTTGGAATTAATGTAAACATATCGTCTTGCTGTGAAACTTTATAGTTGTCCCAATCACTAGTACGGTTGCGAGTTAACAATACAAACGGTGTTTGTGCGGTCGCTTTTTCTTGCGAGTAAATACTTACTTGTTGTATAAACGGGCTGTAATACCACAGTGATTTACCATCAGAAACCATTACATTCTCATCTGGCGAGACGGTTTCCCAACGGAACAAACTCGGTCTTGAAATATCCACCTTTCCAGACCCTTTAATTAATAGTTCTCCTTCTGGGCTAATTAGTTGCTGAGTAAAATCAGCACTGAATCCCTCCGAAAGTTGTAACCGTTTACTTAATTCATCCTTAGGGGCTGCCATCACAGAAAAACTCAACAAGAGTAGCACAGCAAATTTTTTCATTCTTTTAATCCTATTTGGTCGATGAAAATCGACTTTAAACCTTAATTCAACTTTAAACCTTAGCTTCTTGGTGTTTGACCGATTACTGTTAACTTTGTTCTATTGACCACAACACTGTTTAAATTTTTCCCCGCTGCCACATGGACACCGATCGTTTCGACCAATACCTTTAAACGGATTCACTGACTGTGCTTTAGCCCCTACCATGATTTCATCAGCGGCGAGCGCTACCTCATTAATCATTAAGTCAAGCTGAGAAACTAGATCATCTAAAGCTGGTGGTGATTCAATTCCAGCAGCTTTCATCTCCGTTTGTGTCTTGTGCTCATCAATTGCCAACATAAGCGTAGTGAGTAAGGCTTGCAGCATTCTTGACGAACCATCGCTAAGTGGCACGTCCTGCCATTGATTCTCGACCCTTGGCCACAATCTCATAAAGCCTTCAGCAAAATCAGCTAGCTGCTCATCTCTATCTGTAATACTAAGAAGTGATAATAGCGAGTATTCATTTCGCTTTAGGTATGTATATTGCTGATGAACATGCTGTATAACTTTTGTTTTTACAAGTAACGCCTGATCAGCAAATATGTCCGGTAGCCAAAGTTCAGGCTCTAGAGGTTTTGTCGCCAAATTGGCCGCCAAAACCACCCCTTCAATGAAGATGTCAGACTCTTGGAATTGAGATGCTTCTATTTTCAGTAATTGATAAGTCATTAGCTAATTTTGTGATCATATTCTTTGTAAGCCATTATAACCTTACCAATAGGCTATGGTCACTCATACCTTATCTGCTTTGGAGTATTCCTAACTCTATCTAACAACTTCAGCTCTAGACCATATTAATCCTGTCAACAAATCACTCATGTAATTAGACATCTTGATGGGAAATACCTAAAATCACGCCTCCTGAATTGAGAAACATTGTTTATGCGACTTGTATTAGGCCCGATGGAGGGCGTTTTAGACCATTTGATGCGCGAGATCTTAACCGATATTAACGACTACGACCTCTGTATAACTGAGTTTGTACGTGTGGTAGATCAATTGCTACCTGAGCATGTTTTTTATCGTTTGTGTCCAGAGCTAAAACAAGGGTCAGAAACCAAATCAGGCGTCCCTGTTCATATTCAATTGTTAGGCCAAAACCCTGATTGGATGGCTGAGAATGCAGTTCGGGCATCTGAACTTGGGGCAAAAGGCGTTGATATTAACTTTGGCTGTCCAGCGAAATTAGTTAATAAGAGCAAAGGTGGAGCAGCCTTGCTACAACACCCCGAACTAATTCATCGCGTTGTGAAGGCATGCCGAGATGCGCTTCCACAACATGTTCCCCTTACGGCTAAAATTCGCTTGGGTTGGGATAACCCTAACGATTGTTTTGAGATTGTTGATGCTATCCAAAGTGCGGGGGCCAATGAACTCACTGTCCATGCTCGAACTAAAACAGGCGGCTACAAAGCAAGTGAAATCAAGTGGTCATATATTAACGAGATCAGGCGACGTTTTACGATACCATTAATTGCTAATGGTGAAATTTGGAACTTTCAGGACGGGCAAGCCTGTATTAAAACCACAGGTGTAGAATCTCTAATGGTCTGTCGCGGCGCATTTAATGTGCCGAATCTTGGTAATGTCGTTAAACATAATCAAACACCCATGCCTTGGCAAGAGGTCGTCGACTTGTTATTACTTTATTCTCAATATGAAATGAAAGGGGATAAGGGCCTGTACTATCCTAACCGGGTTAAGCAGTGGTTTTCTTACTTACGACAAGAATACCCCCAGGCTAATGAACTATTTCGAGAGATCCGCGCCTTCAATAAGGCAGTTCCTATTGTAGAACGAATAAAAAAGTATCAAGATGAAACATGCTCTACATAATCTCATTTTTGCCACAGATTTAATGTTGTTAGCTTAGGAGAAGGCTATCATCTGCGAGCTCTTCTCCTCTAACTTGTGAGAACATATCGAGCAAATCTGAAACCTGCATATTAGCTCTTTTCTCACCCGTAACGTCTAAGACGACTTCACCTTGGTGTAACATCACAGTACGGTCACCACATGCTAAGGCATCCTTCATTGAATGGGTCACCATCATCACAGTTAAACGAAATTCAGCCACAATCATATTGGTTAATTCTATGATAAATTTTGCCATTCTAGGATCTAACGCTGCTGTGTGTTCATCAAGTAGTAAAATTTTACTATCAGACAACGTCGCCATCACCAAGCTAACGGCTTGCCTCTGCCCACCAGATAAGAGCCCAATATTATCACCCAACCTATCTTCCAATCCAAGTCCAAGAATACTTATACGTTCTTGAAATACTTTACGCCGCTGATTTGAGAGCGCAGAGCTCCAGCCACGCTTCTTACCTCTCATGTGCGCCAGTGCCATATTTTCTTCAATCGACAAATCAGCGCAAGTACCCGCTAGAGGGTCTTGAAACACTCGTGCACACTGGGATGCCCTTTGATGGACAGCCTGTTTGGTTACATCTAAACCATTGAGAATAACGCAACCTGTAGTGATCGGTGTTTCTCCTGTCACAGTACCGAGCAGAGTCGACTTCCCTGCACCATTGGAACCAATCACTGTTAGAAACTGGTGCTTTGTGACCTGCAATGAAACACTATTAAGTGCTTGATTTTCCAATATACTTCCACGGTTAAATATGACATCAATATCATTAATATCAATCATGCACCACCCCCGCTTTATTCAGCTATCTTAGTTTTTATTTTCACCACGGCTTACAGAAAGTAGCCTCTTAGCATCGAGATTCGCCTTAAGTTTAGGTGCGATAAGTGCCATAGCCACCAAAACAGCAGTGACAAGATTAAGATCGGAGGCTTGCAGGCCAAACATTCCCGAGCTTAAAGCAAAGGCTACTGCGAGGCGATAAAGTACTGAACCAAGGACCACAGCAACTACGGATACCCATATCTTTCGCCCAGGCATTAATGTTTGACCAAGTATCACCGCTGCTAGTCCAACGACAATTGTCCCTACACCAGAAGTAACATCTGCAAAACTATTCGTTTGGGCAAATAAGGCCCCGGCAAAGCCGACGAAGCCGTTGGATAGTGCAAGACCAAAATAGGTATAGAATGAGGTACTCCCACCTTGAGCGGCAAGCATACGTGCATTAACACCCGTTGCACGCAGACCTAAGCCAAAGTCACTAGTTAAAAGTCGAATAACGAAAACAGCAGATAACATCACCAGTACACCTACCACTATTGGCCTTATCAGCATAGGATCAGCAACAGACTCAAAAGGGGTCAGAATAGTCTCTTCTCCTAGAAGGGCTGTGTTAGGGCGTCCCATGATGCGAATATTAATTGAAAATGCAGCGATCATGGTTAGAATTGAGGCTAATAAATGCAGTATCCCGCACCTTATCGCTAAAAATGCCGTTACCCAACCTGTTGCGGCTCCAGCCAAAATTGCAAATCCTGTTGCCAACCAAGGGTTAATACCCGCAACTATGGCTGTGGCAGCAACCGCCGCTCCCATAGGGAAACTCCCATCTACGCTCAAGTCTGGAAAGTCAAGTACTCGGAAAGTGAGGAAAACGCCTAGCGCAACTAAACCATAGAGTAACCCAATTTCAAGCGCGCCAAAAAACGCAAAAGCCGACATCATCACTCCCCTCTGTGTTAGTCGCTAAAATGGGCAGGTTTGCCCCGTTACTTCACTTCAGTAGCACGCTCGAGAACAGAATCAGGGATGGTGATTCCAAGTTGTTTTGAGGCTGTCGTGTTCACAACCAAATCAGAACCATTAGCGACTTTCACATCTAATGTGCCAGGATCTGCGCCTTCCAATATGGCAACTACATAATCAGCCGTTTGAATACCAACTTGATAATAATCAAACCCGATACTCGCAATAGCCCCTTTCTCAACATAAGAAGTTGCACCACCAAAAACAGGGGTTTTGGTTTGATTCGCAGCTACAAGCATACCTTCAATTGCACTTGCGACTGTATTATCAGTCGGAGCATAGAGAATGTCCGATTTCTCCGCAATAGCCTGAGTAGCCGATTGGACATCGGCACTTTTTAAGGCTGTTGCTTCAAATACACTAATTCCATGAGCCTTTGCATTTTCTTTTAACAATGCTACCAAGGTGACTGCGTTAGCTTCTCCGGGATTAAATACCACCCCAATAGACTTCACATTAGGCATAATTTCTTTGATAAGTGTTACGTGTTGATTGACAGGGGAAAGGTCAGACAGACCAGTGACATTTTTTCCTGGTTGAGTCATACTTTTAACCAGTTTTGCTCCTACAGGATCAGTAACAGCCGTAAAAACTACTGGAATAGAGCGAGTAGCAGCGACTAATGCTTGAGCCGTTGGAGTTGCTATCCCTACTAGCACATCTGGTTTTTCTCCCACATACTGACGAGCAATTTGAACCGCAATAGCTGGATTCCCCTGAGCTGTTTTATAGTCAAATTCCAGGTTTTTTCCTTCTATGTAGCCCTTTGCTTTAAGTCCGTCTAACAACCCCTTACGCGCTGAATCTAAAGCAGGATGTTCAACAATTTGTGATACAGCGACTTTTGCTGTCTTTGCCATACTGTTTATGGGAAGGGTTAGTGTTGCGCCTAGCACTAATACACTAGATATAACCTTTACTGCTTTCATCTCTGCTCCTTGATCTAAGCATTGCCAACTTGGCATGTGTTACAACTCGTAGCGAGTTATACACACCATTCATTATTGGCAATAAGTTATAAAAATTAAAAGATTGATATAACAATTGCAGCAATTAATTTCAGTAACAGTAAATTATGGGACGAGTCGGTTTATTTGGCAGGAGCACGTTTGGATGATGGCGAATTACTCATAATCGCCACGAGTGCCCCTTGACCTGACAGTATCATGATTTACGCGAAGCCTTGGGAGATAGAAACCTTATTTGAATGCCTGAAAGGGCGAGTCTGACGGAACCCGCGAGGGTGAGCAAGGTGGTCGCAATATTGGCGTTGAACTATTGTTGGGCTTACAAAACGGATGAATGGCTCAGCGACCAAGGTGACGGAATCAAAGTGAAAAAGCACGGTCGCTTAGCCAAAAGCCGATATGGAAATCGTAATTAAGGTTTGGAGTGTTGAGTTTCTCACAAATATTGCTTTCGTATAAAGCATATAGAAACTCAAATTTCACTCATTGCTGCTCTTCCAATCAACTATACCGTATTTATTGAGAATCTCTTGAAGCTCTCCTGAATGACGCAGTTCCTGTACCCCTAGGCTGAATTTCTGGGCTAGCTCCTTTGACTCAGGTAGTGCTGGAGAAAAACCTATCATTGCAGACACTGCTCCTAAACACCCTACGACTTGAAATTGATCAGTTAGACTAGCACTTTTCAAATAGTGGGTTACAACAGAACTATCATCTATAACGACATCAATTCGTCCAGCTTCCAGCATACTAAAAAGGCGCTCAAGCATATTTTCTTCACTACCTGAAATAGCGATTACATTACCAGTACGATTCTGCCCAACATAATCATCAATTACACCGTATGAATAACTATTGATTACTCCTAAATTTACCGAATCCAAAGAAGGTATCCCATTGAACTTCCACTCGTTGCCATTCCGTGTATAGAAACAATTATTTATTTGACCGACGCTTTCTGTTGGGTAAATAAAATCAGGTGCATCACTAACGATCAACCCGACTAAAGCAGCATATACACCACGTTCAGTATCAACTAATTGTCTGCTAAATGGCGGTGTTTTATAGGTTATTTGGTATCCCAATTTTGCAAACACTCTATCAACAATCTCGATACTAAAACCGGGGTGGTTAACATCCAACGTGTCGTTCTTTTCAAATATGTATGGTCGCCAATCACCCGTTGCAAATATAAGAGGCTTCGCCTGTAAGCCAACACAGAAAAGGAGAACGAGACTTATGGAAATACGGTATATCATTAGGTCCACCCTTAAACACTGTTAACTAGAAAAGTATAGTTTTAGTGCACGCGCCACTGGTTAAACTTTTCGTTTCTTATTAAAAAATTGCTACTTAGTCTCAAACATAAGACTGATCATACATACCGATTTGACGGTCTCGCACAGTTCATTGTCCGGCTCTTTTTCAGTGAATCAGCTCATTGAACCCTGACGATGGACAGAACCAACTGGCAGTACGGACGAGCCAATATAAACATTCTGATGCTTGGTATTTGTTACAAGAAGCGGGCTATCCCTGTATGTTGGACACTCCTTGATAAGAAAGGGAACTCTAACGAAAAAGAGCGTATTGGCTTAGTTTCTCGGTTTATCAGGATATTTGGCACAGGACGTACTGATATATTACTTGCGGATCGTGAGTTTGTTGGTGGTGATTGGTTTCGCTGGCTTAGAGAGCACAACATTCCCTTTAACATCCGCATCAAGAAAAACGCTATTACCACAAATAGTCGAGGACTCGATGTTGATGTCGATGGACTCTTCTATCACCTGAAACCGGGAGAAGAGCAGACTCTATCAGGGGCACACAAATTATGGGACGAGTCGATTTATTTGGCAGGAGCACGTTTGGATGATGGCGAATTACTCATAATCGCCACGAGTGCCCCTTGACCTGACAGTATCATGATTTACGCGAAGCCTTGGGAGATAGCAACCTTATTTGAATGCCTGAAAGGGCGAGTCTGACGGAACCCGCGAGGGTGAGCAAGGTGGTCGCAATATTGGCGTTGAACTATTGTTGGGCTTACAAAACGGATGAATGGCGCAGCGAACAAGGCGACGGAATCAAAGTGAAAAAGCACGGTCGCTTAGCCAAAAGCCTTTTTAGGCATGGGCTGGATTTACTTCAGCAAATAGGGCTTGGCTCCTGCAGTCATCCGCTCACTATAAGAAAATGCTGCAACATGATGAGTCCACGAGCTGTAACACCCTAGAATATAGGCCTGTTCACATTGTGAGCAAGAGGTCTCGTGTACAGGGAAATTATGGTTTAACCGCTTGAATTAAAATATTTCTTGGGGTGACTTCCTCAGAACAAAAAGTCGCAAGTGATACTTGGTAACCATGTTCTTCAAGATGGAGAGCTTTATCATGCACCAGCCACATTTCTAAACTTCGACGAAAAGGCTGCTGAACCAAGTTCAAGCGCTCCATCTGCCAGTAGCGCTTAACCCCTCGAGAATAAAAATCATCATAGGCAAGCGCTTGCGGGAGTCGCAGCTGTTTTTTATCTGCCGCCCATTGGCAAAAAACCTCAAACCCCTCCAAGAGCATAGATTTTTTGATACTAGGAATCGGTATATAATCTTTATGGCCTAAGACTTCTCTTAATATTAAGTCCAATCCAAGTCGGTAACTCATCTCAAGAAAGCGATGTCTTTTCACTCTTTCTCCACCTGTTACCGTCTCCTGTAACGAAATTCGCAGCTCAGATCGAGAGAGTTTAAGCTCAGATGACTGACCGTATGAAGACAAGGCTTGATACTTGTCATCTTGAGTAAGGTGATAACAACAAGGTGACAATGTCAGCGCTGGCAAACCAGCAGCAACGGCTTTTTCAATCAAAGAAACGTGCAAATCACCACATGCATGTAACGCAACAGCATGTTGGTTTTTAGTTAATATAAATTTAGCCTCACTGGATAAAGCATCACCTTGAACAAAGGTCATTGGCAACTTGAGGTTATCCGCCTCTCTTTGTCCTACATCACAGAGTGTTCTCTGATATTCAAAACTTGTCACTGGCTGACCACTATAGCCAGCCAGTACTCTGCCTAAAAATCCCTTTCCCGAACACCATTCTAGCCATTCACTACCACTGTGGCACTTAAGTGCAGCCTCTCCCATAGATGCTATTTGATCCAACTTTCTGCCAGGGACTCCATTTGTAACCGAACGATCCAATTTAAGACCTTCAAGCTGGGTCCTCTTTAATTGATTCAGTTTAAATGCACAGTCCAACTTGGGGATAAATTCACTCAAGCATTGATTTAATTGCTGTGGATCAGATTTAATCTCTTCTACTTGCGCATCGGTTAAATCTTCAAGAAAGCATGAAAGTTTAGAATGCTTTTCATGCCATAGAGATACCCCATAGCAACTGACTAAAAATGGTTCAAATCGCCAAAACTCTTGGTGAGTGGTAAGAAATGAATCCAGTTGTAAAAACCTTGCGTGCATACTTTACCAACTCACCTTAAACTATAGAGAGGACTAGCGGGAAGAAAGAAACTTCCAAATTATCGAATCGGTAACTGTATACCTTGAAACATCTCTTCAATCTCAGAATTAGATTTTAGAGATAAAGCTTGCTCTACGACAGGACGTGTAAGATGGGGGGCAAATCGCTCCATAAAGTCATACATATAAGTACGAAGAAAAGTCCCCTTGCGAAAACCTATACTTGTAGTACTTGCACCAAATAAATGGCTCGCATCAATGGCAACTAAGTCTTCATCTTGATCATTATCCATCGCCATACTAGCAATGACACCAACTCCTATACCCATACGCACATATGTTTTTATGACATCCGCATCAGTAGCAGTAAAAACGACCTTGGGATTAAGCCCTACCTTATTAAAAGCCTCATCTAGCTCAGAGCGACCAGTAAACCCGAACACATAAGTCACTAGAGGGTATGAGGCAAGATCTTCAATTGTTATTGTATTTTTTTGCGCCAATAAATGATCTTTGGGAACTACGATTGAACGATTCCAGTGATAGCAAGGAAGCATTACAGCATCTTGGTATAGGTGGAGAGCTTCAGTAGCAATCGCAAAATTTGCCGTACCCTTAGCAATAGCTTCTGACATTTGCGTTGGTGTTCCTTGGTGCATATGTAAAGATACTTTAGGGTACCGAGCCGTAAATCCTTTAATTACATCAGGGAGTGCATAACGGGCTTGTGTATGTGTGGTCGAAATATTCAAAGTACCCATTTCAGGATGTGTATGCTCACCAGCTACCGCCTTAATACTTTCTACTCGCGCAAGAATCTCTTGTGAAATACGTATAATATCTTCACCGGCAGAAGTGACTTGGGTCAGATGTTTACCACTACGTTCAAAAACCTGAATTCCTAACTCATCCTCTAACAAGCGTACCTGCTTACTAATACCAGGCTGTGAGGTAAATAGGCTTTCCGCTGTGGCAGATACATTTAGATTGTGGTTCACGACTTCAACAATATACTTCAGTTGCTGTAACTTCATTTTTGACCTGTAATCCCTTACCCAATGCCCCACTATAGGCAAACATAGATTATAATATTTAGTTATAACGTCTCTTGATATAAATTGATAGCCCAAGGAGGCATTTGGATGGTTTCTAATGAGCAATTTCTGAATTGGATAAATTTTTTTGCAATCAATAACTCAAAAATTACCCATAGATCAGAGTTTTCGTTAATAATTAGCTTAGAAACGTAATAATATAAAATAGATGCAGTGGTTCATAAGAATCGTGTATCCTTATACGCTAGCCAACAAAAGATACGGAATTTATGAATATTGGGTTAATCATAGCTTTAGTTGCCATCTTACTGGTCTTAGTACTTGGCTATAACATCATGCTCCAGTACAAAGTCAAAGTTGAATCGGCAAAAAAACAGGAAGGCGTGAGGTATTTAGCAGTTATAGATGCGACGGAAGAGCTCATCGGGCACGCCAACCACTTACCATACAGCAGAGACTTGTTGATTTGTCTCAATAATCGAATCCTAGATTCGGTTCAAAGTATGCATGAACTGGAGCCGAAGAATAAGCAACTTGAGCAAAGAGTTGCCCACGTTAAACAACAGATAAATCAATTAAAAAATGACAAGAGTGGTGCGGAAAGTACTGCTTTTAAGACACCAAGCGGTGATAAACAAGCAATCGTAATGCTTAAGCTAGTAAAACGTTTGAGGGACACGATCAGAAGCGAGCATAATAAAGGCCGCTTTGACACTCAGGCATATGTTGCTGAAAATGCTCGATTAGAGACTATTCAAGTACGCATTAATATAGAGAACGTTCTCAAGAGAGCTAATGATGCTATTGTTCGTGGACAGCCAGGTACTGCGCTTCAATTAGTACGCAAAGGTTTGGACGTACTCAATACAAAAAATGATAATTATTCAAATCAAGCCCGTGAGAAACTTCAACAAATGAATGATGATTTGGAACAGAAACGTCAGTCTAAAAGTGCTGAAGATCTTCACCAGATGGAAGACGAACGCAAAAACGATATGGACGAGATCTTTGGCGAAAAGAAAAAATGGTAATATAATCGCCATACTCCAATTGCTTAAGGCCGCTAATGCGGCCTTTTTTATGTTTAAAAAGAACTATGATCGATTTAAAAAATTACGATAACCTGCTACTGCCTATAAATGATTTTCTTCAATGTGCTACACCCCAGACTTGGATAGATGAAGCCAAAAAACCTAAAAATATTAATACTGTATTAGTCGATCATCTACTGTGTGAACTTAAAGCGGGGCAATCTGCTATGTTTCTCATACGTAAATACGCTGTTGATAAACAGAGTACACAAAATCTACTCGATTGGCTCAAACCGTATGAAGACTTTACCTACCGAAAAATAGGCAACTTACAAACTCTTAAAGGTAAAAGTAATATTTCCAAGGCCATCATTGCCAAATCAGATTCCCTCTATAGTCAAGAACTGATCGATAAAATGGTCATGCTAATCAAAGAAGAGCTCCATCATTTTTATCAAGTACTTGAAATTATGGAAAAGCGTAGTATCCCTTACGAGCCAGTTACTGCAAGCCGCTACGCTAAGGGGCTACTTACTCATATGGCAACTCATGAACCTCAAGCGCTAACCGATAAGCTCATTATTGGTGCTTATATAGAAGCACGTTCTTGTGAACGCTTTGCCAAACTCGCTCCTCATATGGATGAAGATATTGCAAAGTTTTACATCTCATTGCTACGTTCAGAAGCGCGTCATTATCAAGACTACCTCAGCCTTGCAGAAGATATCGCTGGCAAAGACATTTCGCAGCGGGTCGCTTTTTTTGGTCAGTTAGAAGCTGAATTGATATCTAGTCCTGATAATGACTTTAAATTTCACAGTGGCTCACCAATAGCTCTATAAAGATAGCTGAACTGAATTACCAACTATCCAAAATTAAGCGTTCGATTAATTTCTCTCAGGACCTGATCAGGCTCCTTTGCCTGAGTAATAGGTCGGCCGATAACCAAATAGTCAGAACCTGCTTCTATTGCATCCACAGGAGTCATAATACGCTTTTGATCACCGGTATCTGAGCCGATAGGACGAATTCCGGGCGTCACAAGCTTAAATGCTTTGCCAAGCTCATCTTTGAGCATGGATGACTCTTGAGCAGAGCATACCACGCCATCTAAACCCGAGTTTTGCGTTAGTTTAGCCAAGCGAACAACATGTTCTTGTGGTGCCGTACCAATACCTATCCCTTTCAGGTCGCTTTGTTCCATACTAGTCAACACTGTGACACCAATAAGAAGCGGCCGAGTTTGTCCATAGGATTCAAGTATCTCTCGGGAAGCGCTCATCATACGTTCACCACCACTTGCATGCACATTAACCATCCACACTCCGAGTTCTGCTGCAGCACGCACAGCTTTAGAACAAGTAGTAGGAATGTCATGAAATTTAAGATCCAAGAACACCGAAAAACCACGTTGATGTAGTTGTTTAACAAAATCAGGACCAAAGAGCGTAAACATTTCCTTACCGACTTTGAGCCGGCATGACGCAGGATCAATTCTATCTGTAAATGCAAGCGCATCCGCTCGGTTGTCGTAATCCAATGCGACAATTACTTTTTGGTCAATCATTTCATTTCCTATCTAATGTTGCTTGTTGCTAAAAAAATGCAGCGAACAGAATATCTGCGAGCTGCATTAAAATCATTCTCCATCCAATCCTCGGATTGGTTTAATCGTCCCCCATCCTTTACAAGAAGGGCAATGCCAATACATTGAATGGGTCGAAAAACCACATTTACGACATCGAAAATGGGGTTTGATTTTCAATTGTTCACCTACCAGCCTCTGCAGTGTTTGCAAACTGGCTTTAGCTCGACCTTCTTCCGCTTCGGTTAGATGATAATCCATCAAACGATAAAAGCCCTTCATGGTAGGGTTCTTAACTAATTGGCGCGTAAGAAGCTCCTGTGCTGAACCTGAACCTTCATGTTGAGCTACCATTTGGGCAAGCATCAGCTCAGCGGATACACCCGCTTTTGCTGCTATACACTGACGCAAAAAATCCAACAATTCTTCTTCTTGACCAAGGTTATGGTAACATTCTGCCAATGTGGGCAAAACTTCACTTACAAAATCGGTGTCTTGTTCAAGGACCATCTCCATGTACTTTATTGTTTTGCTGTAGTCTTCATTTTCCAAGTACAACTTGCCTAGTGCAATACTCGCCCTAACACACTTAGGATCTTCAGAGAGAGCCCTTTTAAAGTGTAAAATAGCGCGATTACTGTCACCTTCTGCTTGCTCTTGCATGGCAAGCTCACACCAGAAATGAGCAATATTAGTTCGCATCCGCTTACGGCCTAACTTAACAAGTTGAGACGCATATTGAATAGCTTTAGCCCATTCACGTGTTTGTTGATAAATAGAAACTAACTGCTGTAGTGCTGCTTCTCTATGCTCTGGTTCATCAACAAGTTGCTCGAAAATTTTCTCTGCGCGATCTAGAAAGCCAGAAACCATGTAATCTTTAGCAAGTTGCTGAAGAGCAATATTTTTTTGATCAATTGTCAAACCAGAGCGTGAAATGAGATTTTGGTGAATACGGATAGCACGGTCAACCTCACCGCGAGAACGAAATAAATTACCCAAAGCTAAATGAGTATCAATAGTTTCGTTATCAACTTGGAGCAACTCAATAAAGTGATCGACCGCTTTGTCAGATTGATCAGACAAAAGCAGATTTAGTCCCGTAACATATTGGCGGGAAATCTGATTAGAGTGCTTCTGCTTGTCTTGCTGGGCACTGCGGTTACCCATATACCAGCCGTATGCAGCAGCAATTGGTAGAAGTAAGAAGAGTATTTCTAACATCGAGTAAAAAGCTTACCTATAAGACCTTATTGGATTTTAACTTGTTGAGATTGGCTCTCGGAAGGTGATAGTTTCTTCAGCTGCTTTTTTAACTTACGTATTTGCAGTTGAGAACGCAAATGAACACCACCGAACATGACCCAAGCTAATATAAAACCACTAACAAATACCCCTCCCAACAACGTTGAAAGATGGAATTCACCTTGTGCAAGTAAATAATTAAAATTGACAACTTCTTGGTTTTGAGAACCCAAAGCTAGTGCAATGAGAAACAAGGCCAGCACTATAACAATTTTTACAATTTTCATATCCTGTCACCTGAGTGAATATCTACCGATATGATTATGCAGTAAATCCCGCAAACAAACCATGCCTATATTGGAATTTCATTCATCAAAGTCTGATTGTACCACACAGCTACAAAGGGAGATTCCGCTTTGAACAATATTCTGAATCACTTAATCTGTTTAACGTTACCATTAAAAAAGCGACATACCTGAGTATGCCGCTTTTACAAAATAAATGATGTTTCAGTCCATATTGACACGTTCACGCAGTTCTTTGCCTGGTTTAAAGTGAGGAACATATTTTCCGTCTAGCTTCACTTTTTCACCAGTTTTAGGATTGCGACCTACACGAGGCTCACGATAGTGAAGAGAAAAGCTACCAAATCCACGGATTTCAATTCTATCGCCAGTATCTAGTGTCGAAGCCATATGTTCTAAAATATCTTTCACAGCATCTTCAATTTCTTTTGCTGAAAGATGGGTTTGCTCAGCGCAGAGTCTCTCAATCAGTTCAGACTTAGTCATAGTTTCCCTCATAGCGTATTTTATCACTTATTATAGTAAGTAATACCAATTCCAACAAACACTTGGTAACTATTCTAGACACAAAATCGACAGATTGCTCGGCGATGAATCGTATTTTTTGAGTCACTTGATGAGATTGGTATTAAAACTATTTTAGCTCAATTGATAAAAAAGGAGCCTTTCGGCTCCCTTTTTTATAAAGGAGAGTTATTATTCGCCTTTAGCAGCTTTGAAAGCATCAGCCATAGCGTTACCAAACGAAGCTTCATCAGCTTTGTTTAAAGTAGCCATTGCTTCTTGCTCTTCTGCTTCGTCTTTAGCTTTAACAGATAGGTTGATAACGCGATTCTTACGGTCTACACCAGTAAACTTCGCTTCGATGCTATCACCAACATTTACGATTAGAGAAGCATCTTCTATGCGGTCACGAGAAACTTCAGAAGCACGGATGTAACCTTCTACACCTTCTTCAAGCTCGATAGTTGCACCTTTAGCATCTACTGCAGTTACAGTACCGTTTACTAGTGTACCTTTCTTATTGTCTGCTACGTAGGCATTGAATGGGTCATTTTCCATCTGCTTAACGCCTAGAGAGATACGCTCACGCTCTGCATCTACTGCTAGTACAACTGCAGAGATTTCGTCACCTTTCTTGTATTCACGTACTGCTTCTTCACCTGTAACATTCCAAGAAATGTCAGATAGATGAACTAGACCGTCAATACCGCCATCTAGACCGATAAAGATACCAAAGTCAGTAATAGACTTAATCTTACCAGTCACCTTGTCGCCTTTAGCTTGCGCTTCAGCGAAAGATTGCCAAGGGTTAGCTTTACACTGTTTCAGACCTAGAGAAATACGACGACGTTCTTCATCGATCTCAAGAACCATTACCTCAACTTCATCGCCAACATTGACAACTTTAGATGGGTGAATATTCTTGTTAGTCCAGTCCATTTCAGAAACATGTACTAGACCTTCAACGCCTTCTTCGATTTCAACGAAACAACCGTAGTCAGTTAGGTTAGTTACACGACCAGATAGCTTATGACCTTCTGGGTAACGCTTAGCAATTGCTACCCATGGATCTTCGCCTAGCTGCTTAAGACCTAGAGATACGCGAGTGCGGTCACGATCGAACTTAAGAACTTTAACTTGGATTTCATCACCAACGTTCACAATCTCAGAAGGATGCTTAACGCGTTTCCAAGCCATATCTGTGATATGTAGAAGGCCGTCAACACCACCTAAGTCAACGAATGCACCGTAGTCAGTTAGGTTCTTAACGATACCTTTAACTTCTGCACCTTCTTGTAGAGACTCAAGTAGCTCATCACGTTCAACACTGTTCTCAGATTCGATAACTGCACGACGAGAAACAACTACATTGTTACGCTTTTGGTCAAGTTTAATAACTTTGAACTCTAGCTCTTTGTTTTCTAGGTGAGCAGTATCACGGATTGGACGTACATCTACTAGAGAACCTGGTAAGAAAGCACGAATACCGTTTAATTCAACAGTGAAGCCGCCTTTAACTTTACCATTGATAATACCAATAACAGTTTCAGCTTCTTCATATGCTTTCTCAAGCACAATCCAAGCTTCGTGACGCTTCGCTTTCTCACGAGAAAGTTGAGTTTCACCGAAACCATCTTCAACAGCGTCTAGCGCAACGTCTACTTCAGAACCGACTTCAACTTCAAGTTCACCAGCCGCATTCTTGAACTGTTCTGCAGGAATAGCAGACTCAGACTTAAGGCCTGCATCAACAAGAACAAAACCGTTCTCGATAGAAACTACAGTACCTTTAACAATAGTACCTTGTTGAAATTCAGTTTCGTTTAGAAACTCTTCAAAGAGTTGAGCAAAAGATTCAGTCATTTATTTAATCTTCAATAAATTAAACGTCCACGGGTATCCTACCACATGGGGTTATTAAATTCGCCGATCATCATCCGTGCGATCAACGTTCTTACTTGATAGCCTAAGCTACCAGTTTAGATTCGATATATTGTAGCGCCTGTTCTACTACTTCGTCGATACTCATCGTAGTAGAATCTAGCAAGAGCGCACCTTCCGCAGGACGCAATGGTGCTACTGGACGATTACGATCCCGTTCATCACGCTCTTGTATTTCGCACAAAAGGTCACCAAAGTTAACATTTAAACCTTTATTTTGCAACTGTTTGAATCGGCGAAGTGCTCGCTCCTCAGCACTAGCATCAAGGAATATCTTAGCTTCAGCATCTGGAAAGACAACTGTCCCCATATCACGTCCATCTGCAATCAGCCCTACACCAATTGAAAATGCTCGTTGTCGGCGCAGTAATGCTTCACGAACGCGAGGAAATGCTGCTACTTTCGACGCGGCCATGCCCGTCTCTTCTTTGCGAAGTTCACCTGATACATCTTCACCTTCGAGAATCACTTTAACCAACTCACCTTCTGCCGAAAACTGTACGTCCAGATGAGTAGCCAAAGGTACCAGTGCGTTTTCTGATTCAAGATCTACACCATGATGCATAGCCGCCAAAGCTAAAACTCGGTAGATTGCACCTGAGTCCAATAGCCCAAAGCCAAGCTTTTTTGCCAACAGCATACAGAGAGTACCTTTACCCGCACCACTTGGTCCATCAACGGTGACGACTGGCGTATGAGACGACATGTTTTACTCCACATTAATTGAAAACAACTGCCTTAGTTTGGCGTCAAATTATAGTGGTAATCAGGTCACTGCACCAGCGCGTATTAAAGCTAATTTAATAAAATAGAGCGCTAAGCGCTCTATTTAGTCACAGTTTTATGCGGCTTCGGTTTTTATCCACCATAGATGGTCCAATTCCTTTGACTTGAGCTAAATCTTCCGCTTTTTCAAAAGGTCCATTTTCATTTCGATACCTGACAATTTCTTGCGCCTTTTTCAGCCCTACACCACTCAGCAAAGTGGCTAATTCCGCTTCCTCTGCAGTGTTAATATTTACAGTAATATCGATTTGTGAATATTTTCCATTTACAGGTTGATCATTTGAGTAGCCAACTGGGCTGTGAAAAACCAAAACCATTAAAATAGCTGTCATTAAGTGTCGTTTCATAAGGTGTACTCCTAGAGTTTAAATTAACCCTAGATACGATAAACCAAATATAGAGTTAAGAGATTGAAGTTAATACAAATTAAAACGGACTGCAAAAGCAGTCCGTTTTATCAGTATTATCAATTTCATTAACTCATATTACTGAGCAACTGCGTAATATTTAATCTCAATAGTTTTACGAAGAATACTGATTAGGCCAGATAGATCCTGTTGAGCATTCATCTGAGTTAACTGAGTACCAATCTGTTCGTTATATTGAGCATCAACATCAGATTTCACTCCTGTCAACTCAACCACGATAATATCACCATTGAAGTCTTTTGCTTGACCAAACTCAGCCTCGCCATCTGCTGGCTTTTTCATTGAAAAAACGACATCTGCTAACGGTGAGCTACGATCAATACTCTCTGAATCGCCAAAAGTAAGACCATTTTCGTTCATTAAGTCTTTACTGCCTTTTTTAAGCTCTGAGACAAGGCTATCAGCTAATTCAATTGCGCTTTGTTCACCTTTTACTTTCGATAAAGAAGCAACTACCTGCTTTCTAACCTCATCTAGGGGTAGAACTTTCTCTTCGCGAGTATCTTCTACACGAACCACAATAACGTGCTCAGGTGCCACTTCAATAACTTCAGAGTTGAGTCCATCTTCCTTAACTTCTGGGCTTTGAATCGCTTGCATAACAGCAGGTGCCTTCAATAACTCCGGAGAATCAGACTCGGAAACAAAGTCTGTGGTATGAATCTTAGCATCGATAGTTTTTGCAGCATCATCAAGAGAGTCTGGATATTCAAATGCGACTTTTTCGAGTTTACTTTGCAATGCATAGAATTGGTCAATTGCTTCCTGGTCCTGAAGCTCTTGTTTTATATTTTCAGCAACCTCTTTATAAGGCTTAACAACTGGACCTTTGAGTTGATCAAGTTTGATAATATGGTAGCCGAAATCAGATTTAACTAGGCCTGAAACATCACCCACTTTCTTCAAAGCAAACGCTGCACTTTCAAAAGCTTGGTCCATCACATCACGCTCTATCCAACCAAGAGAGCCGCCTTCAGAAGCACTGCCTACATCATCAGAGCTTTCTTCAGCCAATGTAGCAAAGTCAGCTCCTGCATTTATTTTGTCTAGAATAGTTTGCGCTTTCGCCTTATCACCGTCTTCAATCAGAATATGACTAACTCGACGTTTCTCTTCAGATGAGTATTTATCAAGGTGTTGCTGGTAATACTGCTCACCTTGCTGGTCTGTTACCGTCACCCTAGCCTTTAACTGTTGAGCAGATAATTCGATATAAGACACCTTTAATTGCTCTGGGCGAGTATACTCAACTGCGTTTTGAGTGTAGTAGTCATTTATTTCTTCTTCTGACAATTTAGCTTTAGTAGCAAAATCGGTAAGTGAAAGTGTGACTTTCTTAATCTCGCGAGTTTGAGTTAGCAACTTACTTTGTGCTTCAACTTCACCTTCTAGTGAGAAATCACTACCCTGAATGGCACTAAGTAGCTGGTTTCTTACTAAATCCCGACGCAAGTATTCCGCAAAACTTTCCGGGCTGAAACCAGCACGGCGAAGAGTCGCTTGATACACTTCCTGATCAAATTTAGCATCCACCTGGAACTGCGGCATGTCCACAATCATATTTCTAACCTGCTGATCGCTGACGCGTAGGCCTAGAGACTGAGCATGCTGTTCAAGAAGTGAGTCATTAACCATACGGTCTAATACTGACTTACGGAAAGACTCCACATAGCTGGGATCAGCTAATAAATTTGAGAAGTAGTCGCCAAGTTGAGCTTGCATTCGATTGCGTTCATTTTGGTAAGCTTGTTCAAACTCACCACGGCCAATCTCGACGTTACCTACCTTAGCAGCTGAGCTATTACTCCCACCCACGATATAACTGCCAACACCAGCAAAGACAAAAGATAGGATAATAACCCCAAGGATAATTTTAACCGCGATGCTATTAGCACCTTCGCGTAATCGATCCATCATATTTAAAATACTCTCCACCTGTAGTCCGCACTAGCTCAATCGAAGCTATCACGGTATAGGTTACAATAAAAATCAGATAGCGCGATAATATCAGAAAAAGAAATGCGCATCAGTATGATGCGCATATTTTAAAAAGGTTCGATAGAACTATCGACTTTGGCTATTTTTTGACTAACATTATGCTGCTTTTAAAAATAAGCAATTCTTAGTTACAAGAATCCTTCAACGCTTTACCCGCTTTGAAAGCAGGCACATTAGCTGCAGCTATTTTAATTTCTTCACCTGTCTTAGGGTTGCGGCCTGTACGTGCAGCACGAGTGCGTACACTAAAAGTACCAAAACCAACTAGAGCGACTTGGTCGCCTGATTGTAGAGTATCACCCACAGCTTCTATAAATGCGTCTAGAGCGCGACCTGCTGACGCTTTTGAAAGGTCAGCGCTTTGTGCAATTTGTTCTACTAATTGTGTTTTATTCACTGTAATTCCCCTTTGCGCCACCAATGGTATTTGTTAAAGGCAGCTTTCATTCCATTCCAATTTAAAACTAACCTCAAGCCTTACCCAACAAGGCCTGAGGCTATGTGGGTAACGTTAGCTCTCAAAAAAAAAGCTGACAAGCCTTTTTATGCTAATCAGCCTAATCTTTTATTTATTTTTGCTACACATCACTATTTTACAGCTGCAATTTCGACACCTGACGGGTCTTTTTCTAAAGCAACCTTGAGTACATCATCGATCCATTGCACAGGAACAACCCTAAGATCCGCTATCACGTTATCTGGGATTTCTTCCAAATCTCGTTCGTTATCTTTAGGGATAAGCACTGTTTTTATGCCACCGCGATGCGCCGCTAATAACTTCTCTTTTAGCCCACCAATAGGTAAGACCTCTCCTCTCAAAGTAATCTCGCCAGTCATAGCAACTTCTGCTTTTACAGGGTTACCAGTAAGGCTCGATACTAAAGCTGTACACATCGCAATACCTGCACTTGGGCCATCTTTAGGCGTAGCACCTTCTGGTACGTGCACATGGATATCACGTTTTTCATAAAAATCAGTATTGATGCCTAAACGATTGGCACGGGCACGCACAACTGTCATTGCAGCCTGTATGGATTCTTGCATTACATCACCTAAAGAACCCGTCTGTGCTAGCTTACCCTTACCTGGCATAGCTTCGGTTTCAATAGTTAACAGGTCGCCACCAACCTCTGTCCAAGCGAGTCCTGTCACTTGACCAATGCGGTTTCTGTCATCCGCTTTACCGTAGTCATGACGCTGCACCCCTAAATAATCTTTTAGGTTATCAATTGTCACAGTGACGGTTTTTAAACTGGTGTCGAGCAAGATATTTTTCACAGCCTTTCGACATATCTTGGAAATCTCCCGCTCTAGATTACGTACGCCAGCCTCACGCGTGTAATAACGAATGACGCCAACTATGGCTGAGTCTGCAATGTCAAGTTCATCTGGCTTTAGGCCATTTCTCTTAATTTGTTTATCAACAAGGTGCCGCTTAGCGATATTGAGTTTTTCGTCCTCTGTATACCCAGATAAACGAATTACTTCCATACGATCAAGCAAAGGACCTGGAATATTCATCGAATTTGACGTAGCAACAAACATCACATCAGACAGGTCATAGTCAACTTCAAGATAATGATCATTAAAGGCGTTATTTTGTTCAGGATCTAATACTTCTAATAATGCAGATGATGGGTCTCCACGCATATCTGAGGACATCTTATCAATTTCATCTAGTAGGAATAACGGATTTTTAACCCCGACCTTAGACATTTTTTGGATAAGCTTACCCGGCATAGATCCAATATAAGTTCTACGGTGGCCACGAATTTCTGCTTCATCACGTACTCCACCCAGAGCCATACGAGTATATTGACGACCAGTCGCGGCTGCAATCGAGCGCCCTAAAGACGTCTTACCGACACCTGGTGGCCCGACTAAACATAGAATAGGCCCTTTGAGCTTATTAATACGATTTTGTACCGCTAGATACTCTAGGATGCGTTCTTTGACACGTTCTAAACCGTAGTGGTCTTCATTAAGGACTTCTTCGGCTTTTGCTAGGTTCTTTTTAACTTTCGAACGTTTATACCAAGGCACACCTAGCATCCAGTCGATATAACCTCGCACTACAGTAGCTTCTGCTGACATCGGCGACATCATCTTCAGTTTCTGAAGTTCTTGCTCTGTTTTATCTCTTGCTTCCTGAGGCATTTTGGAATCGACAATTTTTTGCTTAAGAGTTTCAAACTCATCGACACCATCTTCTGTTTCACCAAGTTCTTTTTGGATGGCCTTCATCTGCTCATTCAGATAGTACTCACGCTGAGATTTTTCCATCTGCTTTTTCACCCGAGTTCGGATGCGTTTTTCAACTTGTAGCAGATCAATCTCAGACTCCATCTGGCCCATTAGAAATTCTAAACGTTCATTAATTTCAAGAGTTTCTAGGACAATTTGCTTATCTGAAAGTTTAAGAGGCATATGCGCTGCGATAGTATCAGCAAGACGAGCAGCATCATCGATACCATTAAGTGATGTGAGTACTTCTGGTGGAATTTTTTTATTGAGTTTGATAAAGCCTTCAAATTGATTGATCGCACTACGAACAATGACTTCTTCTTCACGTTCATCAAGTTCGGATGTCATCAGGTATTGTGCATCTGCGGTGAAGAATTCTTCTTCAGCAAACTTATGGATTTTCGCACGCTGCTGGCCTTCAACCAACACCTTAACCGTTCCATCAGGGAGTTTGAGCAATTGAAGAATGGTGGCGACCGTACCAACACTAAACAAGTCATCCTTAGTGGGTTCATCAGTTTCAGCTTGTTTCTGCGCAACTAGCAGTACTTGCTTGTTGTTATCCATCGCAGCGTCAAGGCAAGCGATTGACTTTTCGCGTCCAACAAACAAAGGAATTACCATGTGCGGGTAAACGACTACATCTCTTAGAGGTAGCACGGGGATCTCGATACGTTCGGAACGTTCCAAGTTCATATTCTTCTTCTTCTCTCTTCCGCTTAGTCTTATGAGGAGTATATGGGGGCTAATTGATTGGATTCAATGAAAGAACAAAAAAAAGGAGGTAAATCACTACCTCCTTAATTTAATACTAAATTTATGTGAATCTAATTTAAGATTCAGCACCTGCTGCTTGATTGTCAGCGTTACTATAAATCAGTAAAGGCTCAGATTCACCATTAATAACCGACTCATCAATAACAACTTTACTGACGTCATTCATTGAAGGTAATTCATACATGGTTTCAAGCAAAACCCCCTCCAGAATAGAACGCAAACCGCGAGCACCCGTTTTACGCTCCATAGCCTTTTTCGCTATCGCACGTAACGCATCTTCACGGAATTCTAGTTCAGAGTCTTCCAACTCAAACAAAGCCGCATATTGCTTAGTCAGGGCATTTTTAGGCTCACACAAAATTTGGATAAGCGCCGCTTCATCTAACTCTGTTAGGGTAGTTGTTACTGGTAAACGGCCGATAAATTCAGGTATTAAGCCATATTTCACCAAGTCTTCTGGTTCTACCTGAGTGAAAAGTTCACCTACAGTTTTGGTTTCATCTTTAGAGCGCACTTCAGCACCAAAGCCAATACCAGTCCCTGTAGCGACACGTTGCTCAATGACTTTATCTAAACCGGCAAAAGCACCGCCACAAATAAAGAGAATCTTCGAAGTATCGACTTGAAGAAACTCTTGCTGTGGATGTTTGCGCCCACCTTGTGGTGGAACCGAAGCAACCGTGCCTTCAATTAGTTTTAATAACGCTTGCTGAACACCTTCACCAGAGACATCTCGAGTGATAGATGGGTTTTCAGCCTTACGAGAAATTTTATCGATCTCGTCAATGTAGACTATACCCCGTTCAGCTTTCGCTACGTCATAATCGCATTTCTGTAGTAGTTTTTGGATGATGTTCTCAACATCTTCACCGACATAGCCTGCTTCAGTAAGCGTTGTAGCATCAGCCATTGTGAATGGAACATCTAGGAAACGTGCTAATGTTTCTGCCAATAAGGTTTTACCGCTACCTGTAGGGCCAATGAGCAAGATATTACTTTTACCAAGCTCAACGCCTTCACTGGTCGTATCTCCATTACGTAAACGCTTATAGTGGTTATATACGGCTACCGCGAGCACTTTCTTAGCATAATCTTGGCCAATCACATAATCATCAAGATGGTCACGAATTTCTCTGGGCACAGGCAGTGCTTCAGATTGCTTCTTTGGTAACACATCTTTGATTTCTTCTCGGATGATATCGTTACACAAGTCGACACATTCATCACAGATGTATACGGATGGACCGGCGATTAGCTTGCGAACTTCGTGCTGGCTTTTGCCGCAGAAAGAACAGTAAAGAAGTTTATTACTACCGCTCTCTTTGCTTTTGTCTGTCATTCGCTAACCTCTTAGCCTTTACTCATTATAATTTGAGTGTATATCAATTATAGCCAAAATGCTCTGGCAATTATTGCTCACTTCGGTGGGTCAGCATAGAATCAACTAACCCATAATCTACAGCTTGTTCTGCTGCCATAAAGTTGTCACGATCGGTATCGCGTTCAATGATATCTAGGGGCTGACCCGTATGCTCAGCAAGTAGCTTGTTGAGTTTTTGTTTAATAGTCAGAATCTCTTGAGCATGGATTTGAATATCTGACGCCTGCCCTTGGAAGCCACCAAGAGGCTGGTGAATCATCACTCGTGAATTAGGCAGCACATAGCGTTTACCAGGTGCACCACCCGCTAGCAGAAACGCGCCCATAGAACATGCTTGTCCCATACACACTGTGCTGACATTTGGCTTTATAAACTGCATGGTATCATAAATGGACATACCCGCAGTCACACTGCCACCAGGCGAGTTAATGTATAGGAAAATATCTTTATCAGGATTTTCAGACTCTAAGAAAAGTAACTGTGCCACCACAAGGTTTGCCATGTGGTCTTCGACTTGCCCTGTTAGGAAAATCACACGCTCTTTTAATAAGCGAGAATAAATATCGTAAGAGCGCTCACCACGAGAAGTCTGTTCGACCACCATGGGTACCAGTGCGTCTAGAATGGGTGACATTGCATTTTTTTCTTGGTAGCTCATATTGTTATGTCCCTAAAATAAATGGTCCGGATGATGAATATCATACGGACCATTGTTAGCAGAAGAGTTAACGTTCCGTCAACCTTGTACGCAAGATATTGCTTATTAAGCAGGCTGCTGTTGGTTCATTAGCTCGTTAAAGCTTACCGTTTTTTCAGACACCTGAGCTTTAGAGATAATTGCATCAATTGCTTGCTCTTCTAGAGCAACATTACGCATATTGTCCATCATCTGAGTGTTTTGCTCGTAGTAAGCAATCACTTCAGATGGGTCTTCGTAAGCTGTTGCCATCTCTTCAATCAGTGATTTAACTTTATCATCGTCAGCTTTTAGCTCTTCAGATTTGATCACTTCACCTAGAAGAAGGCCAACCCTAACGCGACGTTTCGCTTGCTCTTCAAATAATTCGCGTGGCAGCTGCTCGGCTGCTTCTGGGTTTCCACCGAAACGCTGGGCCGCTTGCTGACGCAAAGTACCAATTTCTTGGTCGATTAGTGCAGAAGGGACATCGATTTCGTTTTCTTGAACTAGACCTTCTAAGGCTTGTTCTTTAATCCGATTTTTCACTGCTTGCTTAAGCTCACGCTCCATGTTTTTACGTACTTCTGCTTTCAGTGCATCAATACCACCACCAGAAACACCAAACTTAGAAACAAACTCATCGTTAATTTCAGGTAGTTCACGAGCTTCAACTTTGTTTACTTTTATCGCAAACTTAGCCTCTTTGCCTTTGAGGTTTTCAGCATGGTAGTCTTCTGGGAAAGTCACATCGATCTCAAATTCCATACCAGCAGTCTTACCTGCAATACCGTCTTCAAAACCAGGAATCATGCGTCCCGCACCCATTTCTAATGGGAAGTTTTCAGCTTTACCACCTTCAAACTCCTCGCCATCAATAGAGCCGATAAAATCGATAGTTGCGCGCTTGCCTTCTTCAGCCGCATCTTCAACTTCTACCCAAGCTGCTTGCTGCTTACGTAGTGTTTCGATCATTTCTTCAACATCTGCGTCTTGAACTTCAGTGGTTGGTTTTTCAACTGAAATCTTTTCTAGACCTTTCAACTCAACCTCTGGGTAAACTTCAAAAGTCGCATTAAAAACAAGATCTTCACCCTCTGTATTTTCAACAGGCGTAAAAGCAGGAGCACCTGCTGGGTTAATCTTCTCTTTAACAATCGCTTCGATAAAGTGACGCTGCATCACTTCACCCATCACGTCCTGGCGTACTGCTTTACCATACATCTTCGCAACCATTTTTAATGGCACTTTTCCTTTACGGAAACCATCAAAACGACGGTTTTTTGCGATATTGCGTAGTTCAGCTGTGACAGCATCTTCGATGTTTGCAGCTGGAACAGTAATGTTAAGAAGGCGCTGTAGGCCTTCTAGCGTTTCAACAGTAACTTGCATTATTCATTAACCTCAAAACTGGCTCAGACTGAAACTGAGCGTATGAACTCAGTAAAAGTTCATCTTCATTGGTACTCAAAGAGTACTATTCGTAAATCGAGAATCGATAACTAAACGAGTCAGTCACCGGACTAATCAGTGATATCTTTTTCGAAATAATCTTCAAAGGTATCTCCGATTAGCCTCAGGATAAAATTTCAGACGCCGCATTCTACCGACCTGATCGGTTACTGTCGAGCTTATACCCAACATCACTTAGCCTTCTAACCTAAAAACTCCACTAATCGCTAAAAAAAATGTCAATTAAGCAGATAACAGTATCTGAAATGGGGCCTTTCATCACTTTTTCAAGCCCAATTGGATTATTTTCTTAGATAAGTAAAAAAACACGATCTGGCTCTGATTTTTCATATTAAGAGTTAACATGAAAAGTTAGGAGCAATTTGAAAAAATGTAGGATTTAACATCAAGAATCAGCACAGAAAGACGCATAGTAAAATACAGAAAAGGCTTATCACACAGTGCAATAAGCCTTAAATCGATTTGCTCGGCACAGTCTTTCGCAAAGGTATAAACTCATTCTAACCTCTTAACATAGTATCAAGCTGGTCAACAAGTTCTGCCCAATCTGCATCTTCGTCAATGGCTTGTTTTAAAAATGCAGCCTGTGAGCGTGACCAAAAGAAAGCTTCATGCAGTGCCGTACCCACCACCAAGCCACTGTGTGTTTGGACAAACTCTCGTATATTGTCATCTGAGCTATCGAGCCCAAGTTGCATAAACAAATCAGGCATCGAGTGCTGGTGCATTTCCATATTCGCCTCACTCAATATTTTGATTAAAAATAAGGCGACGTTTCCGCCGCCTACATTTTATTATAGTTCAAATGAGTGATTGTTATTTTACACTTGGGTTAATAACTTGAACTTGGCTATTCTAATACTGATAAAGACTCAAGAGTTACAACACCTTCATTAACAATTGGAATGTCACTATCATTAGACAGAAAATCTACTACTAACTTTCGAATTGCGAAAGTATTACCAACTTTACGCTGCTTATCTGCATCACTATCTGAATCTTCAGTATTAGGAACAAATAGCGAAGCATGATCTCCTTCTTTGAAGGAAGCAAACTGTCTTACAACACCAGCATCACCTTGTTCAAAACCGCTTCGTAAACCTTCAGTACCTACGAAATGAGCTGTCGGCACTCGTGGTATAGCATTTCCATCAATAAGTGCAAAACCATGGTTAGGTACCGTATCATCATTTTTTACTTGTAGTAGCAGCGTAGGTACATTTGTTGGATAAAGGCCTGCACTAACTACAGTGTGAGGGTCCACGGTATCCATTAGAGTTTGAGAAACTATTTTGAACTGAGCAAACTTAGTTTCAAATTCTTGTGAATCAACAGGGAGTCCCAACTTTGCAGCAAATGATTTTTTGATAACGTCTCCAAATTTGCCTGATATGGACAATAGCTCAGCAATATGGCCTCCTGATTTTGCAAATGCAGCAGACTTAAAGCCATATTGCGGCAGTTCGGTGGCACTCCCTATTGCAACGGCCGTGTTACCCAAGATTCCTCCCAGGGAATGACCAAGAAACTTTATGTTAGTTTTGTCCAACGCAGTAGCATCAGCTGGAACCCCCAAATCAGGGTCATACACTTCAAGCTCTACCTTATCATTTTGAACATTAAGGTATTTACCTTCCAAAGCTAATCGCAATCCTAAGATATCCAGAACACTCTGCCTTAGGTTGTCTCTAGCGACAGGTAAGGCTGCTAAATTTAGGTAGTAAAGTGGGTTTTCTTTATCAGTCACAATCAATTGATTGTCACCTAAAGTTAGCGCTCGGGCTCCGTGAAGGGGATGATCAATAGCAATTACAGCTAAATTCCTTTCGGTTAGATTTACTGCAAAGGCATAGACATCTTCTTTTACAGAAGTAATACCATGCTGGTAAATGACTATACCATCGACCTTAGTATCTTTTGGAGTAAATAGTGTAAACTCCACGTCCTTAAGTGATTTAATCACTGGAATAGGCGAATAACGGCTAACAAACGAAGCTCCTGGCACCGCAGGCTCAAAAGGCGTGACCGCAAATGCACTACCAGATTCCAGAAAATAAGGCAGTGTCACCTTACCTTTAGTAACCCTAACCAAATCCAAGTTTTTAAGTGACGCTGTGTATAAATCCTTTAGTCCATTTTTAAACTTCTCACCGTCACTCCCAGCGACACTAAATACTTTTTCATCATCCAAAGCCGCAGTAAATGACCGAATTTTTGCCTCACCATGTTCATCTTTGTCCAGTGCCAAAGAGTAAATTGATGAAAGATCTAGATTACTAGGGTTTGCATTTTCTAATTTAAATGCTCCAGCGCTATCAGTTTTTAGCTTTAACAGTTCTTCTGCGGTTTTAGTCATCACATAGCCAACTGAGCCAGTCGTAAACCAAGAAGAATAAACGATAGTTTTGGGATCAATCCCCCCCACTTGAGCGATCGCTTCTTGGGCCTTAATCAATTTCTGCACTTGGGCTAATTTGCCCTGATTATAAATATGAGACTTTAATCCAGCATAAGAGACTGACATACCAATAGGCTCATCTTTAACATCTTTTATTTTGTTGGTTAAAACTAATACATACTCTGCACTTGGCTCAAAAGGCTTAGTCGGAACCACCACAAGTGTGTCGCCTTTACCGATTACTTGAAATTCATCATGAGACAATTCCAGTGGACGTTCCCGAAATACTGCATTGTTAGTCAAAGGCTTTGTAACCTTAAACAAGCTAACTCCCTCTGTGATCTCATCCTTATCACCAAAGCCTCTGCCGTCCAAAGAAATGTATATTGGCATAGATGTAGAAAAACCATCAGCGTAACCGAGTGCTACTTTAGGATCGTTAATATCGCTATTGGCTCGCTCTCGATCAGATAAAACCTTTAACATACCTGTTTGACTGTCAATTAGCAGGTTATTGTTCAAAGGCACATGCTTATTGCCGCCATCGAGGTACATTCTGACGGTGGTACTTCGAGATAAAGATTCACCGATATACGATTCTGGTTCTGTACCAGAGCTACCTTTACCGTCTCCGCAACCTACAAAAATTGCAGCAGAGCATAATAACGTTAGGCGAAATATATTCTTAAGATTTGTCATTCCTTAGACCTTAATTAAATGCATAATTGATTTGTATCGAGGAGATAAAGGCACGACCTTGAGATTCAAAAGTGCGTTCTTGACCTAGGGCGTTGGTTTCTTTAAACGATCCGTTATCGCTCATAACAAGGGCAAAACCCGCATCAAAGGATAATGCAGGGCTCCATTGATAAGTAAAACCACTACTGTACCAATGACGGTCACTGTCTGGGATGCTTAGCGTCGCTTTACCCGCTTGCTCATCAAAGGCGTAGCCTGCTCTCAAGGTCCATTCTTTGTTGAGTTGGTAAGTTGCGCCAACTGATAAACGGTCATTATCGTTATAGTCTTCTGCTTTGTAGAAGCACTGACCTTGAATGCCTGTACTCGGGTTGGTACACGTAGGACTTGTGGCCTCAAGCTTAGTGAAAGTGCTCCAATCCGTACGCTGCCAGCTGTAGTGCACAGCCCATTGAGAATTTAGCTGATGAAAACCAGACAGCTCAATAATGGCTGGTAACTCGATTTTAAGACGCCCGGTAACTGTAGGCTCTGGGGCAATTCCTGAACTATAGGAATTAAATTTACCATCATCAAAATCTAAGTTAACCGCAGAGCGATAGGCCAAAGAAAAGCGGTTATCCTCATCAAGCTCATACAAGGTGCCAATGTTCCAACCATAACCAAAGGTTTCCCCCGTCATGCCAATTAATTTGTCGTAGGCCTTACCACCACTCGCCGTTGTAGTTTCACCTTTATAGCGAGTTAATTCAGCTTCGGCGTAAACCAAATTTACACCTGCACCAAAACTCCAAAACTCATTTAAGCGATAAGCAATATTAGGGTTTAAATTGACTGAGCGCAGCGACGTATTTCCAGCCATATCACCAGCAGAAATATCACTTGGGTAATCGGTTGCAACGCCATAGTTGGTAAATAAGCCTAAACCCCATGCCCATCTTTGATTAATAGGCGCGATGTAATAACTGGCTGGCGCAACCTGAAAAGGCGCGATGTCATTAGATTGCTCGTTATTGCTGACATCTTTAACATCAATTTCTGGATCGATAAAGGAGATGGCGCCTGAAAAGGCTGCTTGCTCAAATCTCATCATGGCTGCAGGATTACGAGCCAATACACTTGCGTTATCGGCAATAGCGCCTTCGCCCGAAAATGCTCGGCCTAAACCAGATGCGGAATGTTCCGCCACTTGAAAGCCTGCCGAGTGTGCTTGGCTGGCGAGTAGGATGGACACTGCTAACAAGGAGCACTGCTTTGTGTTCATTCTTGCCTCTTTTTATATAGGATAAGGTTAAGTCACAAGATGTTGACAAGTTATAAACTCAATCACACCCTGATTTACTATCAAAAATGGCGAATTAAGCAGAGAAATGTCACCTCAGAGGTGAAATATAACGCTACATTCACCTTGGGATTAGTAAAAATCTCTACAAATACCGATTTAATTGATATCAACGATTTATTAAGGACGTAGTATTAAATACGAAAATGAAAGTTAAGTGGTCTGAGCAGATACTATTTAGCGTATCACCTGTGTAAAAAAGAACAAAAAACATACTAAATTACACAAAGGCTAATTATTTGATAAAAAATTGACGGATAAAGAGATAATAGTACTGATACTTATCAAGCCTATAACCTGCTACTAGCTAACAAAAAAATGACAGCCTTAAGCTGCCATTTGTATTAAATGAGAAATAGAAATCAGCAAGGAGACATAACTGACTCCCATTCCCAAGCGCAAACACGGGTTCACTACAATTTCCATGTTTATCTAATAAGCATAGACTCTATTATTAAATTTATTAACAGTCAGGTAATTCTGTAACTCAGGTTATTCGCAAAACAAAAAATGGATCCATGTATTTTTACACGAGCAAGAATTACCCTTCAAGGCTCGACCAAATGTTGTAACGCTATGCTGGAATCAGTTTTATTTTAAAGCCAAACAAATACGGATAAAATCATCATCTTCATACTCAACCTTATGCTCAAATATTGCTGATGCATAAATGATTCGTAATATGGCGTGTTTCTCCCCTCGAGAACCACGAAATAACATTGAAATATTTTGGCACAAACGATTCTTATTATCGAAATGAGCATTGAGATCAGATGACAAGACACAAAGCAGACAGTTTTTTGAGTTATAAGATAAATCAACACTCTCTGAACTTGATACTAACACTGTCGTATTAAGCTCTTTCTCAAGCATATTAATTAAAAGAAGGAAACTATCCAAATGAGGAAGCTCATCACCATTTATAGGTGATAACAAGTTGCTGAGCATCGATTCCATATCTAAACGCTGTGAACGTGCATGAGTTACAAGCGAGCGAATTTTTTTCTTAAAGGGTTTGTACTTCTTGCTATTTCCAGCTCTATTTAGCCAAACAGAAAGAATATCGTTGATCTCAAACCGCGACCTATACGCTAATACTTTAGCGCTATGGTTAGTCCGTAAATGAAGTAAAGCATGTATCGCTAACTCAGACAATAAAGGCTCAAACTCGGGTTTTATATTGGTATGAATACTGCGCATGATGTTTGAGCGTATTTACGCTGCTAAAGTCTCGTCTATTTGGTCATTTAAAAGGACATACATGCTACCGAAAAGCACTGCTTATGTACAGTTAGAAAAAAGGTTGCTTATCACAGCTTCGCAGCGCTTTAGGATTCATTCAGTAAATTTTAGTTAAAGGAGACCTCCCAACGATACCTAGACCACCACCCATGACCATTTCTCCGAACCACTCAATAAGAAAGCAATGGTACTTACTACATTCGATTTACAGAACCAATCCCAGTACAAAAATCTCAAGAAGCAATAGTAATGATGCAAATGCAGCACTATATATAACAAGCCACTTTTTAAAAGCGTTAAGTTGAGTGTTTTTACTTGAGCTTTTGTTACCACCGAGCATTTGAAAGCTACCATGTAACACTTCCTGACCGAACTCTTCGTTTTCCTCTGAGTCGTCAACCTCGACTTCTCGAATTGCGAACCCATTATCACAAACAATCCCATAGCCCTCTTTAGGGTAAGTTTTAACCTCAAGTGGAAGCCCCAAAGGAGAAATAGACTTTCTAAGAAGAGAGATAATTTTTGTCAAGGAAGTTTCCGATACAATCACATTGGGCCAAATTTTCTGATAGATCTCCTCATGGTTTATGATTTCGTTTTGTTTACCACAGAGTAATGCCAACAGATTAGCTTCCTTTAGCCCTAGAGCCTTAACTACCATCCCTTCTTTAGTGAGTTTCCCACTTAAACTATTAAAATAAATGCCATTACCTAAATGTAAAATCTTCAAATTCTAACCTCTCAAAAGACCAAATTTGTAACATTTTTCAAAAATAATTATGGATTATAGTATAGTTCAAGCTGAGTTATTCGGATCCTATACACCACAGTAAATAATGGCTTTGTAATAATCAAAATGGTAATTCCTAAGGTCATGCTCCAATACATCGCATATTTCATCGAAACTCGATAGTTTTTCTTCATAAACACAAAAATGATACATAGATCACAAAAATGAGATTATTAAATATCAGTAATCACAAGAATAATATAACAAATTCATATGTATATAGGCTTTTATATTTATAATTATAATTATTTATTCAAGAATTTCTTCTAATTTCATATCTTCGCCTTGTTATTTTGGTCATTTTTTGTACAATTCGTTCTATGTGAAAAACTGATGTTAAGGAAGTATTATGAGTCTATTCAACCTAAACCCTTTTTCTTTCACCAGAGCACAGAAGAATGAACCCGTAAGCCAGGAGTGCTTTCAAGGTGAGGATAATGCTTATCTAAACTGTGACAACACGGGGTCCTTATATACAGATAACAAAGACCAAGTTCTAAATGAAGTCGCGGTAGAAAGGCCTGAGTTTGTAAAACATTTTACTGCCTTAAAGCGTTCAGACTTTTATTGAATCGATTTAATAAATAGTCATCATGATGACACACGTTTAATTTCGCCAGTGCCACTAGGAGCACTGGCGTTTAAAACAAAAGTTAAAAAACTATAACGTCACTTTTTTAACCATACCAACCTCTGCGTGGCCAGGAATATTACAGGCAAATTCAACTTTGTTATCCCCGTAAAAATGCCATAACAACTGCTTGGCCTCTCCCGGCTTGACGGTAATCGCACTTCCTGAATCGTGCATATGCTGTGTCATGGTTTTCATCATTTCTCGATGCTCTAACTGCTCTTTCGCTGAACCAATTGTGAATTCATGATCAATCTTTCCAAGGTTCATCACCACAAACTGCACAATATCATTAGGATCAATATTGACCTCTTTTTTAAATTGAATAGTCATGTCATCGCTAAGCAACACGTGAATAACTTTATCTGGTTGCGCTCCTTTTGCTGGCATACCTACTTCCGACATGCCTTCAATACCCATCTTCGAATGTCCCTTGGTGGTATGGCCAGCATCAGCGAAAACCGAGCTTGCTATGATTGAAGAAAGTAGTGCGATTAGTATCTTTTTCATCTATTTACCTTATTAAATAATTTTATGCGTATTTTATTTTGCATAACAACTAGATCCATCAATTAGAAGCAAAGTGCATAATATGTTTGAGAACGAACAATAATGAGAATTAAACTAAAAGGAGGGTGGGCGAAGTAAGCCAGTGATATGTATAGCTGTTAAGCCAATTTTAAAAGATTGATAGGGCGCCAAAGAGAATGATAGTAAGCCCAGCGTATCTAAAGTATCTAAAGTATCTAAAGTATCTAAAGGATAAAGCACGCTAGAAAATACAGAGGGACAGCAGTTGTCAACACTAAGATAGGAATCCCCACAATGAGCCATTGATACTGGCTCCTGAATACCATCCGAAGAAGCATTTTTCATCAAGTGACAACTGACACTAACCTTATGTTGATTGGTATTCGCCGATACATTGCCAGACTGATTGAAGCGAGTTTGACAATGAGCATTTTCTGACGACTGAACTAGCGAAAGCATGCTATCACCTGGCATTAGAGGTGAACTCGATACATAGCTTGTCATCAGCATCGCTAAGATACTGAATAACGTAATCCATGTATGTTTAAGTGAATGATTCATAGCATACCTTTAGTTCGAAACTAAAGTATAAACCTTCCCCTATGGTCAAGGTCAACAGATTAGAAAAATAACCCAATATTTCTATGAGTATAGAGTTATTTTTCATGTTGGATATAAACTATTCATCTACTCATAAAACTTTTCTAACTCAGTTATAACTTACCTCTCGCAGAATAAATTTATCCGTTGCGGCAAAGATAAGGCTGATGACAGGTGATATCCAGCAAGCAAAAGCTAGCGGAATATATAATAAATTTTCTATATTACCTTCAGCGATCCCAAGCCCCAAAGCACTAATAACAACCGCACCACCAGCATTCCAAGGTACAAGTGGAGAAATCAGTGTTCCCCCCTCCTCCACTGCTCGCGATAAGTTCAGCTTCGAGTACCCTTTTGCTTCATACACAGGTACGAACATTCGTCCCGGTAAACTAATAGATAAATATGGGTCGCCAGCGACTAAGTTGGTTGCAACTGAAGTACCGATCGCTGATGCTTGAAGACGAAAAAACGAACAGCTTTTACTTAGTATTGCTTCCACTATTGTTTCTAAGCACCTTGTTCTTTCTAACGCTCCGCCAAACCCGAGTGATATCATGATCAAAGTAATAACCCATGTCATAGATTGAATACCTCCTCTAGCAAGTAAGCTATCAATCTCTTGAACACCCGTTTCTATTTGGTATCCACTTTGAGCGTATCGAAACAACTCATGTAGAGATACATCTTGGATAACATTGGCAATCAGAGCACCACTCACCACTCCAATAAATAAAGATGGCAGAGTAGGTAACTTAAAAAAGGAACAGGTTAATACCAAAACGGGAGGGATTAAAAGCCAAGCTGATAAATTGAAATTGGCCGCTATACAAGCATTGATAAGCTCTATTTTATTTAATGCCACACTCCCCAAAGGTGCATTACTTAACCCAACAAACAGATAAATACTAAATGCAATTAGCATTGCAGGAATTGTAGTAGGCAGCATGTTTTTAATATGTTGGAACAAATCAACGCCTATCACTGCTGGTGCTAAATTGGTTGTATCTGACAGGGGGGACATTTTATCACCAAAAAAAGCACCAGAGACAACCGCTCCAGCAGTCCAGTAAATTGGTATATCAAACCCTACACCAATACCTACAAGTGCCAACCCCACTGTACTTACCGTACCCCATGACGTTCCAAGAGACAAAGAAACAACCGCGCATAGCAGCATGCTTGCAGCCAAAAATATCTGCGGGTTCAGCATGGTAAGACCGTATTGAATCAATAAAGGGACAGTCCCACTAGCAATCCAGATACCTACAATCATCCCTACAAGCATCAATATGGCCAAAGACTGCATTGCTAAACGCACTGTGTGTAATATTCCATCCTCAATATCATGCCAGCGATAGCCTCTTAGCCAAGCAAGAAAAGCCGTCACACTAATACCAATAACAAGTGGAATATGGGGCGTAAAATCATTAAAAATAAAAAGCTGCACTGCCAGAATGCACAGAGTAATCGCGATAGGCATTATCGCCATGACTAAGCTAGGCTGCGAGGATTTATCTATTTCCGTCATATCGAATCTTCCTTATTTCTCGTTTGATGCTAAATTTGGGGTGCAAGAAAACGAGCTCGACTTTTGTTGTCAATAAAGAGACTCGTCGAGCTATTTTTGCTTTAGCTTGTCTTAAACTTACAGAGCGAAAATACTTACCTACATTCAGTAGGCGATAGAACTAATTAGGAACGTTCGAAAACAACCGTTTTGTCGTTAAATAGGAATACACGCTTTTCTATATGGTATTGAATGGCCCTAGACAGAGTTAATGCTTCAACATCCATCCCTTTCTTTATTAAATCTTTTGGATAATTGGTGTGGTTAACGTTCTCCATACCTTGTGTAATGATAGGGCCTTCATCTAAATCGCTACTCACATAGTGTGCCGTTGCACCAACCAACTTAACGCCTTTATCATAAGCTTGGTGATAAGGTTTAGCTCCTTTAAAACCAGGTAGCAAAGAATGATGAATATTGATTGCCTTTCGAGACCAACGTTCACACATGGAATCAGAAAGTACTTGCATGTAACGAGCAAGAATCAATAGCTCACATCCAACATCATCCAGTACTTTTTGTACTTGCGTTTCCTGCTGTATTTTGGTTTCACTAGTGATAGGGAAGCAGTGATAGGGGATATTGTGCCATTCAGCAAGGGATCTGAGGTCTTCATGATTAGAAATCACTGCTCGAATATCTACCGACAAGTTATTAGTTCGGTAACGGTAGAGCAAATCATTTAAGCAGTGATCGTATTTAGATACCATAATAACAACCATGGGCCTGTAACTCTTATTAGTCAGCTCCCACTCCATTTTAAATGGTTTAGCTCGCCCCTCAAAACCTTGTTTAAAGGCTTGCTCATCAAACTCTCCACCGCCTTCTTTAGTGAACTCTACACGAATAAAAAAGCGCCTATTTAACTCGTCATCAAAAGAGTTTAATTCCGATATATAACACCCTGATTCGCATAAAAAACGTGTCACAACATCAACCGTACCTATACGACTTGGGCAACTTGCGGTTAAAATGTAGTGGGAATTTGATTGGTTCATTAAATCACCTTAAGACTATAATTATCAGTCACCAAACTACCACAGCATGGTGACTGGTTATCAATATTGTTGATCAGTGTTTGTGAAAAGCTACACCATACTCCCGACTTGCGTCCATTAGCCACATCCAAATGTAATCCGCAAAACTTCTACGGATAATAAGCTCAAAGGCCTTTTCACTGACACGCCTGATCTGAACTTGAGACTTAGCAAAATTGGTTCCGACCACTCGACCAACCGGAAATTGACGGATATGGACATCATACAATGTTGATTTTTTTATCACGTTTTCAGCATTTTCACCGCTCAATGTTACCAGAGTCTGACCACTACTGACCTCAGTAACCGCATAATGGCCAACTAAGTGTTTATGCAAAGCCGCTTCAATACTACACGCTAAATTTGGCTCTGAGATAATCAACCATTCATCAGGAGATTGCCAAAATACTCGTAGCGCGTCAGTTTGGGCAGAAGTACCTGGCGTTGTAGGGATAGCAACTCCTATAGCTTGCTCTACTCCATAAATAAACGCAGGGTCCTCTGAGTTTCCTCGTAATACTAAGTGAGTAAGTCCTTTAATTTCCTTAATCTCGACGCTGACATCTCGGTAAGATTGAGCAGGTTGCACAAGCTCAACATGATCAAGTGGTGATGCTGCACGAGGTGTCCATTTACTCTGTTTATCTATTGGTCGATTTGGCTTTGAAAGTGTAGGATCGAGAGTTATATCAGACATTTTGGCGCTCTCCTTTTGGGTCATAAAAGACAGATGTGGCGATTTCAGCTTCGACTGATGTTCCGTCAGGTAATGGGAAATAAACTTTTTCACCTTGCAATGCTAAACCACCTTTTATCACGCCTAGCGCAATCGAACGATCCAATACAGGGCTGAAGTAACTCGAAGTAACATGTCCAACCATAGTCATTGGAATCGGCTCATTAGGATCGAATACGGCTTGTGCTCCCTCTGGCAACACGCAACTAGGATCTGTGGTGAGTAAACCAACAAACTGTTTTCTGTCTTGTCTCTGATTATCTTCACGCCCCCATGAACGCTTGCCGATATAACTAAATTCCTTGTTCTTACCCACTATCCAGTTCATATCCATGTCTTGTGGAGATACCGAGCCATCTGTATCTTGCCCGGCAATAATGAAACCTTTTTCTGCGCGAAGAACATGCATGGTTTCAGTGCCATAAGGCGTGATACCAAATTCTTCACCCGCCGCCATGACTTGCTCCCACACATATAAGCCGTAGTTAGCAGAGACATTGATTTCAAAAGACAATTCACCTGTAAAACTGATTCTAAATACTCTTGCGTTCACCCCAGCAACACGCAATGACTGCCAACTCATGTAAGGAAATGATTCATTCGACAGGTCATGACCATCCACCAGCTTTTCAAGTAAAAATCGGCTGTTAGGCCCTGATATTGTCATTGTCGCCCAATGGTCCGTGACACTGGTAAAGTAAACGTCTAACTCAGGCCATTCGGTTTGATGCCAAAGTTCCATCCACTCTAAAACAGCAGCGGCTCCACCAGAGGTCGTCGTCATTATAAAATGGTTGTCGTTGATACAAGATGTCACTCCATCATCGAAAATCATTCCATCTTCTTTACACATCACACCATATCGGCAGCGCCCCGGAGCAAGCTTTGACCAAGGATTGGTATAAATTCGGTTAAGGAATTCTCTAGCATCTTTACCTTGGATATCGATTTTTCCAAGTGTGGATGCATCCAAAATACCAACACTATGACGAGTTGCCATACACTCTCGGTTGAGAGCTTCCTGCATAGTTTCCCCTGGTTTGGGAAAGTACCAAGGTCGTTTCCATTGCCCTACATCTTCAAATTTTGCTCCATTCACTACGTGCCACTCGTGCATTGCAGTAAATCTTGCTGGATCAAAGAGCTTTCCAGTATCTCTACCAGCTAAAGCGCCAAAGGTGACGGGTGTATACATAGGACGAAATATCGTCGTTCCCGTCTCTGGTACACTTTGGTTTAATGCTTTGGCTACAATTGCCATGCCATTAATGTTGGAGGTTTTACCTTGATCGGTACCAAATCCCATTGCGGTGTAGCGTTTTACATGTTCAATCGACTCAAACCCTTCTCTTGTGGCTAATTCGATACCAGCGGCTGTGACGTCATTTTGAAAGTCAACAAATTGCTTGGGAGCTCGACTGGTAGGTTTCAGGTGCGGAATGTGATAAAGCTCCATCGAATCAGACTCTACGCAACCATCAACGGTTGGCACTGCAAAGTTATTTTCAATTAATTCGCCACCTAATTCTTCGCCACTGATTAACCCTGCACCTGCGCCTTCAACAAGCACCGCTGCTAATGAATATGTGCCTACGATTCCACCAACATATAATTGGTTTTGACAAGTCGCACCTGGGACAAAACCGGCTATATCTGAATTCCAGATAGGTTTACTGCCTGTGTGACAGGATAAATGAACCACTGGACTCCACCCTCCAGAACTTGCCACTGTATCACACGCCAAATGATGGACTTTAACTTGGCTAATGAGTTCACTACCATCATGATTAAGAGAGGCGACTTCAACCCCATTAACTCGTCGATTACCTTTGACATCAATGACCGCCATGCCAGTCAATACTGTGATACCCAGGTCTCGCGCCTTCGCTGGTAAATCTCCTCGAGACTCCCGCCGAGTGTCAATGATAGCGACAACCTCTCGACCTTTACTGTGCCAATCGATAGCTGTTTGATAGGCGTAGTCATTGGTGGTCATCAGCACTAATTGGTTGCCCGGAACCACTGCGTAACGATGAATATAAGTAGAAACCGCAGATGCTAGCATACAACCAGGTACATCATTATTACCAAAAACTAATGGTCTTTCTAATGCGCCAGTGGCCAGAATAACTTTCTTTGCACGAATACGGTGCAAACGTTGGCGAACACCTGGCATATTTTCACCCAAATGATCGGTGCACCGCTCCACCGCTCCAATAAAATTATGGTCGTAATAGCCAAAAGCGGTTGTTCTTGTCAATAAAGTAAAATTCGGTTCGCAAGACAGCATACTTAAGGTTTCTGATACCCAATCCATACATGGCTTGCCATCAAGTAGCTCTGAATTAGATAAAAGTGAGCCCCCAAATTCATTTTGCTCATCCAGTATAATGACTCGAAGGCCACTACCAACCAGAGTCCGTGCCGCAGCTAAACCAGCAGGCCCTCCACCAATGATCAGAACATCTGAATGATGATTAAATTTATCGTATTGATCTGGGTCTTCATTGGCGGGCACTTTCCCCAGTCCTGCTGCTTTTCTGATGTATTTTTCATAGGTTGGCCACAAACTCTGTGGTTGCATAAAAGTCTTGTAGTAAAAGCCTGGCGGCATCATGGAGCCACCTACCCTTCCCAAACCAGCCATTACGTCCAAATCCAAACTTGGCCAGCCAGATACCGAACTCGCAATCAACCCTTGATACAACTCAGCTTGGGTAGCACGAATATTGGGAATAGTTGTTGAGTCAGTGCTGCCCACTTGTAAAATTGCGTTGGGTTCCTCCGCACCGGCAGCAAGTATTCCCCTCGGGCGAGAATACTTAAAACTTCTTCCCACCACATCCACGCCATTAGCCAACAAAGCAGACGCAATCGTGTCACCTTTGTAGCCAATATAACTCTTACCATTGAAAGAAAAGGTCATGCTTTGTGATCGCTCAATTCGACCACCTTTATTGAGTCTATTGCGTTCAGCCATTTTGCTCCTCCTTTTGACTCAATGAAGCAGAACGACTGCCCATCTTGTACACCTTTTCTATGTCGTTCGTCACCGTATGACGAGTGACATTAAAAAACTTGCGACACCCTGCGCTGTGATACCACATTTCAGTGTGCGCACCTTTGTTATTTTCACGATGAAATAAGTATTTACCCCATTCTTCATCTGTCATTAAATCTGGGGCAGAAGGTCTAACAATATGTGCTTCTCCAGCGTAGTGAAATTCCTCTTCTTCTCGAATTTCATCACAATATGGACAATGAATTTGCAGCATTTTTTTCTCCCTGAACTAGTGCGCAACGCCAGCTGCGCCGTGCTCATCAATTAAATGCCCCGTAACAAATCGATTAAGGTTAAAAGCTTCAGCCAAAGGGTGTGGATGATTTTTGGCAATGGTGTGCGCAAATACATGACCAGATCCTGGTGTTGCTTTAAAGCCTCCTGTTCCCCAGCCACAATTAAAATACAAACCTTTAATATGGGTTTTACTGATGATTGGGCAAGCATCAGGCGTGGTATCAACAATGCCTCCCCAGTGGCGATTGAGCCTGACTCGGCTAACAATGGGAAACATCTCGATAATTGCCGCTATGGTGTGCTCTATGACAGAAAAAGAACCTCTTTGCCCATATCCTAAATAACCATCAATACCAGCACCGATCACTAGGTCACCTTTATCAGATTGGCTCATATAACCATGAACATGGTTAGACATCACTACGGTATCTAAACAAGGTTTTAAAGGCTCAGATACCATAGCTTGAAGAGGATGAGATTCTAGAGGTAACGTCATCTTAACCATTTTCGCTAATTCACCAGAATTACCTGATGCCACACAAGCTACTTTTCCAGCACTAATAAAGCCCTTCTTAGTTTCAACTCCTACCACTGCGCCATTTTCTACTCGAATACCTGTCACTTCGTTCTGTTGAATCAGATCGACACCTAACCTATCCGCAGCCCGCGCATATCCCCAAGCCACTGCATCATGACGGGCAGTTCCCCCACGTTTTTGCCAACTTGCTCCTAATACTGGGTATCTTGCATTGGGTGAACAATTGAGTATTGGGGCCAATTCTTGTACTTCTTCGGTAGTCAGCACCTCGCTATCTATGCCATTAAGTCGGTTGGCATTAACCCGTCTTTCGATGTCTCTCATATCTTGTAATGTGTGACCAAGGTTTAATACACCTCTTTGGCTAAACATAAGGTTATAGTTGAGCTCTTGAGACAGACCTTCCCACAATTTCATCGAGTGCTCGTAGAGATGAGCAGCCTCATCCCACAAATAATTAGAGCGAACAATTGTGGTATTTCTCGCGGTATTTCCACCACCTAAATAGCCCTTTTCTATCACTGCGATATTGGTTAAGCCATGCTGCTTAGCAAGATAGTAAGCCGTGGCTAAGCCATGACCACCACCACCGATGATGACAACATCATAATGTTTTTTTGGTATTGGATTTCGCCAAACTCGTTGCCAGTTCTCATGGTAAGTTAAGGCATGCTTAAATAGTCCAAAACCTGAGTAATCCTTCATTGTTTACCTTCCATAAAACGTTAAAATCTAATCGTCTTGTAAAGGACGCATCGGTTAGGGTGTTGTTCTTTCTTGAGCGCCCTCGGATTGGTGTTACCGATAAACCGGGAATTTGGCGCATAAAGAAGCCACTTTTTCTTGCACCTTCTTAATCAAATCCTCGTTGCCCAGATCATCTAAAATGTCACAAATCCAATCAGTTAGTATGGCCGCCTCGGTTTCTTTAAATCCTCTTGAAGTAATGGCTGGCGTACCAATACGCAGCCCACTTGTCACAAACGGAGATCTTGGATCATTAGGTACCGCATTTTTATTGACTGTGATATGCGCTTTACCCAGTGCAAAGTCGGCATCTTTTCCTGTGATCCCTTGTTCAATAAGGCTGACTAGAAACAAATGATTATCTGTCCCACCAGAAACCACATCATAACCGCGCTCAATAAACCCTTTTGCCATTACTTGCGCGTTCTTCACAACCTGAGCTTGATACTCAGAAAACTCAGGTAATAAAGCCTCTTTAAACGCCACTGCTTTTGCTGCAATCACATGCATCAGAGGTCCGCCTTGCCCAGCAGGGAAGACAGCTGAGTCTAATTTTTTTTCTAGTTCTTGATTGCTTTTAGCTAAAATAAGGCCACCACGCGGCCCTCTCAGCGTCTTGTGGGTCGTGGTAGTGACCACATCAGCATAAGGAAGGGGGTTAGGATAATGGCCTGAAGCGACTAACCCAGCTACGTGCGCCATATCGACAAATAAGTAGGCATTAACCGAATCAGCAATCTCTCTAAATCGTTGCCAATCAACAATACGCGAGTATGCAGAAAAGCCTGCAATGATCATTTTGGGTTGATGCTGTTTGGCTAACTCTGCAACTTGGTCGTAATCGATTTCACCTGTTCCATTTTTCAAGCCATACTGGACAGAGTGGTAGATTTTGCCTGAAAAACTCACCTTAGCTCCATGGGTGAGATGCCCTCCATGCGCGAGACTCATTCCCAAAACCGTATCACCAGGATTAAGCAAAGCCATAAATACAGCAGCATTGGCTTGCGATCCGGAATGAGGTTGAACATTAGCGTAGTCGGCATCAAACAAGCTTTTTGCACGAGAAATAGCCAAACACTCGATGGTATCAACATGCTCACAACCACCGTAGTATCGTTTACTTGGGTAACCTTCTGCATACTTATTGGTCAGCTGTGTACCCTGCGCTTGCATTACTCTTTTACTGGTATAGTTTTCAGAAGCAATTAACTCTATATGTTCTTGTTGGCGGGTATCTTCACTGTTAATAGCACTAAGCAATTCATCATCAAACCCTTCAATGGTGTCATTTTGGTAGAACACACGTCTCTCCTTGCGCACATTAATGTAACAATAGTGTTAACAAAATATCCTGCATCCCTGTTCTATGACCGACTGCGTGCGTCAAGAACTGTTGCTTTTGCGACAAATCACCGAATCATTGCGTTAGATATTGAAAATAATGTGATGTGAGTAATAAATTTATATTGATAATACTTGTAACAAGTCGCTTACCTGAGACACTGCCATGGCACTCAAACCTCAAGGCATGGTGATGAAAATAATAAGAAAATTCTCAGCTCCAATGAGAGATACCAACCAATGTTTTATCGCGAAAGAAAAAACCACATGTAAACAAACCTCGGTGCTATTCGTTGTGCTTGAGCATTTTTCCCTAATGTCATTTACTTGTGCGGTCGATTGTTTAGTGACGTCAAACTTGGTGGAAGGTTCGACGCGATTTACCTTTGCTACGGTTGGATTAGGCAATGGCGAGGTGCTCAGCGATCTTGGTATTGGCCTTACGCCTGATCACTCCTTAGACGAAGTAAAGGCATTACAAGAGTTCGATGCTGTGATCGTTTGCGGAGGCTATCGAACAAGCCTGAATGAAAATTCTCAGTTGTCAAAGCTGATTGCATTAAGTGGTAAATGCAGAACAATTCTGGGTGGGATTTGGAATGGGGCTATTTTTCTCGCCCATGCAGGCGTTCTTGATGGGAACCAATATGCCCTTCATCCAGACAATCATGCCTATGCAAAAGAAAGGTTTCCTCGTAGCGTTTTATCCTCAAGCTCCTATGTTGGACATGAAAACATCTTCACTTCTTCTGGAGCAAGTAGCACTCTCGATATGATGTTAGCGCTAGTACAAAAAATCACGAGTCTACCCAATTCTAATGCGGTGCGAGAAATCCTTTCTTGTGACCGTTCAATTCCAAAAAATTCAACGCCGCAACTTCACACTTATTTGCCCGACTCTGCGCCAACGATTGTCAAAGAAGCCAATCTATTAATGGTCAGTAATCTTGACGAGCCACTCTATGTCGAAGACATAGCTCGTTACCTCAAAATATCGCGCAGAAAGTTAGAACGACTATTTAAGACGCATATACAAGCTTCACCTTCTAAGTACTATTTAGAACTGAGGTTAACTTATGCAAGGCAATTATTGCTCCAATCTGAGGATTCAATCTCAGCCATTGCGGCATCGACAGGCTTTTGTTCAACAACCCATTTTAGTCGATGTTTTAAAGAGTTTTTTTCCGTATCGCCGACAGCAATGAGAAGCCAAGCAGTACTAATTAAATAGTTGTGCTAGACCAAGTATAAAATAGAAAGTTGAAGGCAATTTGTAACGGATTGACAGTTAGAAGTTTTTGAATCCTGCGCTTACTTTTTATAACGCCCAGAACGATAAAACCCTAACACCAAATGATGCTAGGGTTTTAATAGAATATGGCGCGCCCTGTAGGATTCGAACCTACGACCACATCCTTCATCACACTATAGCTTTCGCTACCACCTCTAAAAGGCTTTGTGCGCTGGACTATCCCTTTACCATAGCTATAAAAGCTTTAGGTAGACGCCGTCTAGTCTCTACACCTTCCCAATATTACTGGGCTTGGCTCGGGATTGCCAACTTGCTAAAGTAAGGTTTCCCCGAATTTGACGTCTTACACTCTTATCGTTTCCAAAAAGAGGCCCAACCTGAATGCTAGTAAAAACTAGCCAATTAGAAGGGACGTGCTCTATCCAGCTGAGCTAAGGGCGCGTTACAGGGAAAGGATTATACGAGTTCAGCACTTGAACACAAGACTTTTTCATAACATTATGAACTGAGTGACTAAAAAAAACTCACCAAGCGTAATTTTGGTTAAAAACATCCCAAGGCAAACGTTTGCCTATGGATGTTCGTTGGATAATTTGCGACAATGCGTCCAGTAAAATAGCCATTCTGTTTTAAAGGAACATCATGACCGCTCAAAATATTGATGGAACTCTTATTTCTCAAACTGTTCGTTCAGAAGTTGCTGCGCGCGTAAAAGCACGCATCAATGCAGGCTTAAGAGCGCCTGGCCTAGCTGTTGTATTGGTTGGCGAAGATCCAGCCTCACAAGTTTACGTAGGCAGTAAACGCCGTGCTTGTGAAGAGGTTGGATTTGTCTCAAAGTCATTTGACCTTCCTGCAACAGCAACAGAGCAAGAACTACTGACTTTAGTCGATGAACTCAACAGTGATGATGAAATTGACGGCATTCTTGTCCAACTGCCTTTACCAGCAGGTATAGATGCCACTCAAATTCTTGAGCGTATCCATCCTGAAAAAGATGTCGATGGATTTCATCCATACAATGTTGGTCGCCTAGCTCAGCGTATTCCTAAATTACGTTCTTGTACACCAAAAGGGATTATCACGCTACTTGATCGCTATAACATTAATTTACGTGGTCTACACGCGGTTGTTGTTGGAGCATCTAATATTGTTGGCCGCCCAATGACACTAGAGTTACTGCTTGCAGGTTGTACTACAACAACTTGTCATCGATTTACCAAAGATCTTGAAAGCCATGTTCGACAAGCCGATGTCGTTGTTGTCGCTGTAGGTAAGCCGAATTTCATTCCAGGCCAATGGATTAGAGAAGGTGCCGTAGTAATTGATGTGGGTATCAATCGCCTAAACTCTGGCAAATTAATTGGCGACGTGGATTACGACAACGCCAAAGAGCGAGCCAGCTTTATTACACCAGTTCCAGGAGGTGTGGGCCCTATGACAGTTGCCAGCTTGATAGAAAATACCATGCTTGCCTGTGAGCAGTTCCACACCAAGAAAAAGTGAATCGAAAACGAATTAATACAGATCGTTTAAGAAGATTAGAAGCTTGCTGCGATTAACTGAAAAACCCCATCAACAAAGTTAATGGGGTTTTTATGCTTGAACAAAAAATAGCAATGAAGAATGACACTATTGAGAACTGTTCTGCTCAAGTTAAACTGTACGGACAATCTCAACGTTTAACAAAACTGTCTGTGCTCAGTCTCCAATAGCCGGCAGCGTCAATGTCTAACTCTTGCTATATATTTATGATTGTAAACGACATTATCTACTATCGATGGTTGCAGCATCAGAGAGCACTGGCATAGGCAACTTGCTTTTCTTTCTCCAACGCTTCGAGATTAACAAATGCTTTAAAAGGGTATGTTGTTTAATAATCCTGATAAGCCCCGCTTTCTACCATCGCGGTCTGGAGCATTTTGTGCAGACGCGAGCCTGGTTTGAGTGGATTACCATACTGACTGGCTAATACACTATTTTTGGTCGAGACAGACATATAGTAATTTACCGCTGTCACCAGTTTGTCGGATTCTCTGCGTGTTACTAAGTTTTTCAGTGTTCTAACAGCATGCTTGGATTGGCTGCTTTGTCGAAACTTAGTTGCGCCATCGTATTTAGCTAATGTACCAGAAATGAGGTTGATAAAATAATTGTTGTCAGAAACGTTATCTTCACCAATCACATAGTCAAAGATAATCTCAGTATAAGCTTGGCTCGCACCTGTGATCATAAACTCGTTATTGCCGCTGGAAATATTCCAGAAGTTGTTGTTGGTACCTCTGGAAATAACCGAATCATAACCCAGTTTTTGGGCGTGTTCTGAGCTCACTTTTTTAAAGTCGCTCCTTGCAGACGTGAATGGAATTACTGCATGGATAAGATGAGGAAAGAGCTTTGAGTGCCCTAGGCAGACTCTGGAGATTAACGCTGTTTTACTGAATTTTCGACCTGCGCTATCTCTGCAAAAGCAACGATAGTCGCCACACTGTGGGCAGGTCGAGTAGGTCATAATCTTAGAAAAATTATCTGAGAAATACGCCCCTTGGCCAAGCATCCCATAGCAGCCTGTTTTCGCATTTTTCTTGCCTAGGTCGGGCCTGAATCCCCCACCTGCAATCAAATCTCCAATATAAGGAGAGGTGCCGTGAAAGAGCATTAACTCCCCATTTCTTCGGTTAAGCACTGGCGCACAGAAGTCTGTATATTCTGTGTCATTTTGAAATTTAGACTGGAACTTAGTTGCCCCAACTTTGTTAGCTGAGTTTTCGCCGAGGGAGTAATTGGTATTGATAAACGATTTATATGTCGCTAACAACTCTTTGTTGTAGATGATTTTCAAAGAACGAATCGAGATATTTGCCGACTCTGGAGGCTTAACATCGCCTTTTCCTTCTTTCATTCTCCGAGTCATTCTCGAAACGATAATTTCACTATTTTGAGGGTTATTTTTCATCTCATAGGCATAGTGCATACGAGCGTTTTCGGCCGTGGGTGAAACGACCTTCCTAGCTGAGATGTTTTCGTTAACAAAGTCTTCAACGTGTTTTAGAAAGGGGTGACCATTTGTCAGTTCTAGATAAATATATTTGCCACTTTTTGGCGATTTCCACGAAGTTTTAATCTCGCCCCAGTAATTTGGGAGATCTGAGCTTAGATATTTGGTGTAATCGGTAATCATATTATTCCTATCTAGAACTTTACATTAGTCGGTACCTTTTAGGGTTTTTGTCGCAAAAATAGTTAAAGATGCGGCAGAACCCTTCTTCTCGCACAGAACTCTAGATTGTCCACTACCCATAGAGTAAAGCATATTTTCTTCTATTTAGTACTTACTGACGAATGTGCAACAACTTTTTAATTGATTTCATGTTTCTCTGTAACTTTTCAAGTCTTAGTCATTTTATAGATAATTTTCCATTTCATCACTTTTTCAGTAGATACATCTCTATATCAAATTTAAATAGCAAAATATTTTTAAAGGGGAATGTCTGCTCAGTGTCACTACTAAGTTACGAAGTACGAAGGTTTTGGACAATTCCACGTTACGATTTCTGATGAATGTCGGACGTTCGGATAAATTTTTCTAGGGCGAAAAGGAAGAGCTGGCCCCGAGTATTCTTACTACATATCAAGCTATCTGCTTTCCATATAATCTCTCTTCTTTTCATATTCAATAGATTTCAATTTACTCTCAATTTGTTTCTCCACATAGAATTTATGCTCAAGAAACTGAATGGAGTTAAAAAGTGGCAGCAAACTTTCAAGAAAATTCCTCTCTCGCTCCAAGATGGGAACTCGACTTCCCGACCACGTCCGAGTAGTTAGTTCGTAATCTAGCGTTTGAAAGTCCTCAAATTTAGCATTTTCATTAAGAAATAGACCTAACAGTTCCCGCCTGAATTCTTCACTAAGATATTGTGCAGATTGAAATAAAAAACGCGTAAATTTGATATCCGAAGCATTTTTCTTGACGGCATTGCGGAAAAAATTATGTTTTTTCTGATTTATATCTTCCGATTCAGTTTTCCCTTTTTCTTTAGTGAATAATTTACTAAAAATATTTTCGCTATACCTGAAAGAGTGTTCATCTTTACTCTGGAGATATCTCGCGTATTCTTCAACTTCTTCGATGTAGCCCTCTCTTTCCCACAAAAACTTTAACTCTGGCATATCTGTGTGTAAATCAGGCCATCTTTCATTTTCATATATTTGATCGATCAATTTATATAAAAACTCAAACCGTCTATCTAAAAGAAGTTTTAAAGCGTCGCCAGAATAATCGCAGTAACGCTCTAGACTGAAGGCGGCTAGGTATGCATCAAAAATCAGTTCCTCATCTGGCTCAAATACTTCAAACCAGTTGCCAAATATGCTGGAGTGACTACTAAATAGGTATCTTAGTGATCTTGCATAGTTAGCATCTTCATGGGATTTATCAGTTAGAATTCTGACTACTTTGCTATAAATAGCATCGTCAATGCCCTTATACTTATCCAAGTAATCTAGCCAACCACGCAGCAATTCGTTACTTGGCGTATTGCTAATGTGCTCTATTAATAAGCGAGCGTCATCATCGGCAATGGACTCCTCTGGCAATGATGCAAAATAAGTAGATAGCCATAACTTCTTCCACCGATATTCTTTGCTATTTAACAGCGAAAAAACGTCACTACTAGATTGAGACTTAAACAGGTCTGTAACTAAGAAATGAGGATTTACTTCAAAATAGTCATCATAATCCATATACCTCAATACAATTTCAGGAAAGAGGTCGGGCACTGACTCAGCCATAGCGTGAAAACTCATTTCGATTCCGTGTTTTAATGAGTAATCCCTATCTCTACCCGACAGGGCATTATTCAATTCTTTACACCTATCCATGAAGTCAATGAAATCTGTTATCGAAATTCCTGCAAAATGCTCAACTAAATTCTGATGACAGTATTGATTGTATTCCTCATACCCCATTTCAAGCATGCGCCGCTCATGCCTGTCTTCAAGAAGTAAGTGTGAAAGTTTAAGCGTTTCATTAAAGAATTCTTCTTTCCACTCCTTTGGATAGTCCAACTCCAAAGATTTAAGGTGCTCACAATAGTCTTGCATCATCATGCAGTGAGACAAATTATCCTTATCTAACTTTTTAACAAAATATCGTTCAAAAAGAGGAAGGTCAGCATAAGCCATATCCGCTCCCTCATATCTTGCTCTGCCTACGTACTCACTAATTACATCAATAACGAAAGGTTGCAACTCATCTTTATCCATTAAAAAAGATAGGTTTGAGATAATCTTATCTCTTAAAGCGAATAGGTATTCATCAGGAGATAGCCTAAAAGTTATTATGCTTATTGCATCACCGCGAGACCATTGATGCTCTCTGTGCTCAACTTTTAGCAGATAACTAGCCGTTAAAATAAAAAGTCGACTGAATAAGTAGTTTTCCCCTTTATCCAGTTGCTCTATCAATTTATCTACAATGAACGATTGTACATAATAGCCGTATCGACAATCATTAGGCTTAAAATTGTAATGTTTAGACAGCACTCGTATTACAAAGCCAAGGGCCGCCTTACTTTTAGCAAGATATTTAAGCAGCAATTCAAAGGACATTTTAAATTCTTGCTCATTATAATACCTAAAACTTGTTAACAAACTGATTAAAGATGATTTATCTGCCTCGTTCTCAGCCTCCTCATAATTTTCACATTTCCAGTCAATATAAACGTCCGGCATTCCGCTAATAACCTTTGATGAAAAAACCAAAGCCTCTGTTGGCAGGGCAAGCCAAAAAGTGCTCAAAAACTCTATCGATTTATCGACACTCTCGCTTTCAGAATACCTTTCAAATATATCTTTAACCTCACTCCTAATGCCAGCAACAATTTTCCTTTGGTCAAAAGCACTAATGATAGGGTTTAGTGAATCAACAATAGTTCTTGTATAATCGGGATAAAAATCTTTAACTATCAATGAGAATGGTATTATCTTCTTTTCAAATACGGTTATATAAAAAAGATAAGTAGATAGAACTTGATCAGATATCTTCACTACTTCGCTTTCATACAAATCGACTATTTCGTTTTTATGTAAGATATCAACAATTTCCCAGAATTCCTCAGCCTGTATGCCGAAGGAATTTTCCACCATACCCATTTGCTGTTCATTAAGTTTGTCAATTTTTCTAAAGAAAGAAATAGCGCAAGCCGCAACAACCAAACGCTCATCGTCAAGCACAAGTTTTACATTCTCGTTCTCCCCAAAGTAATCGCTATATAAGGAAGTAACATTTTGGATAGACTGTATTTGATTTGTTTCTATAGCAACTTTTGATGCCATTACAGCCAGTCGTGGATTACCGCAGGATATTTCTTGTATTCTTTTTTGGTACTCCCCATTTTTAATTCCAAATAATGTTTCAGACAACTCTTTAATCTGCTCATCAGTCAACGGAGTAATGACTTGCTCATGAAGTTTTGTATATTTACTAACCTTTTCTAGAACGGATTCTCGTGCATAATCTCGTACTGTAGCGATAATTCGAAAAGTCCGGCTTTCATCTTTTTCATTTAGATAGTGAAGTATGTAATCAAGTCGATTGTCTAGTCTATTTGCATCGTCGACAAAAATAAGATAATCCCCTGATTCGCTAAAGCATGCGGTTATATCCCTTATTAAGTCTGCACCTTTATCAAAAAGACAAACAACATTTGTATTTTTGTTTTCTTGATGGACTTGTTTTGCCAAATTTACTGAAAATAATGTTTTTCCTAACCCGGCTGCACCTGATACAAGTAGAAAATTATAAGAATTCAGAGTGCTGACTGCATTACTTAGCAAGTCATCACAGAATAATAACTCATTGTCGATAGGCGTTGTAAAATTGCTTCTATCATATCTTTCAATAAAATCATCAATACTCAACAACTGACCAGTATCTAATGATAAATCTAAATACTCTTCTGATAGAACTGGGTAAGAGTTTTTAATGCTCAAAGAAATTGAATCAAGACCATTAAGAGTCAACATTACTCCTCTTTCGTAGCAAAAGGTTCTGAGTTCGTTGATTTCTTCCGTAGTAAGTTTACCCAAATAACATATGATTATTTCACTGATTTCATCTATAGGAATGCTTGTTTTATTTTCATCAAAGCACTTTTCAATGTCATCTTTTAGTTTATTGGCTAGACGCTCCTCTTGAACGGTATATTCCGAAAAAATATACTTTCCATTCTTCTGCATAAGCAGACAGTCTGGCGTACCTTTAACAACTCGGTCAGTTGTATTCATCATTCCAATAGGGTTTATATTTTCATACCCCTTTCTATACAGCCAATCATCACAGAGTCTTTGAAATTTTCCGCCTTCCATTTCAAGCAACTTAGATTTTATTTGGTTTTGACTTCCCATAATCCCTCTGTGTGAACATAAATTCTAAAAATTAGGTAGCTGGTTCTAAATGCCCTATAACAGTGCGTTTCAGCAGACATTGTCTTTACAATATATTCAGAAAATAGAGACACAACACCAGCAACATACCGCTCTAGAGGTTTTATGCTTCCTTCCACTCACAAACTGACGAACACATCTGCATAGCTATAAATTATCAACTAGGTTCATAATCTGCCATTAAGAAAAGTAGGTCAAGAGATGACTTAGGAAATTGGTCAGGAATTGAATGCCGGATGATTTTGGGGCATAAATAAATTACAATATTATGTAACCTCTGATTAAACCTTGAGTCGAAATGTGACTGATTATATTCTGATTAATCAAACCAATAGATACACCATTGCGTTGACTAGCACTAAGCTACTTGTGGCACTCTACCGCCAAAATTTAAACAAATTCAAGAGAGCATCAGTCACTCTGTTTGCCCAAATAAAAGAAGGACCGAACGTTTCGACGTTCAGTCCTTTATGTCACAGCTCAAATTTATTTTGGGATAATGGACATTGCTTATCCAAACGGCATTAACTCAAACGAGTGGCTTTTTCCTATCAACTATATCTTTTGTCGGCCGAGTAACGAGTGAGAAAGCGTTGTACCATCAACAAATTCAAGCTCACCCCCAACGGGTACACCATGGGCAATTCGACTTGCTTGAACCTTATGCTCACGGCAGAGTTCTGCAATATAGTGCGCTGTGGCTTCTCCCTCAACAGTCGGATTAGTCGCCAAAATCACTTCTGTCACATCCCCTCTGCGTAGCCTGTAATCAAGAACATCAAGACCAATATCACTTGGCCCAATACCATCTAAAGGTGATAGATGCCCCATAAGTACAAAGTATCGACCTGAATATTGACCAGTTGATTCAACGGCAGCGATGTCTGCAGGGCTTTCAACCACACAAATTTGACCATTTTCTTGGCGCTTGGGGTTAGTACAGATATGACAAATTTCTTGTTCAGTAAAAGTACGGCATTCATTACAATGACCGATCTCTGTCATGGCTTGGCTTAATGAATCAGCCAGCTGTAATCCGCCTTTTCTATCGCGCTGTAGCAAATGAAAGACCATACGCTGAGCTGACTTGGGACCAACCCCAGGTAGGCAACGTAGGGCCTCCATCAATTGCTCCAGCATATGACTGGTGCGCATTTGCTAACTCTACTTATTAGAAGGGCATTTTCATGCCTGGTGGAAGTTGCATTCCGCCTGTTACTGAATCCATCTTTTCTTTTTGAGTCTCTTCTACGCGGCGAGCGGCGTCATTAAATGCAGCAGCAATAAGATCTTCCAGCATCTCTTTGTCGTCTTCCATTAGGCTTTCGTCAATCTCGACTCTGCGCACGCTGTGACTTCCTGTAATAGTCACTTTAACTAAACCCGCACCTGACTCACCAGTCACTTCCATAGTAGCAATTTCTTCTTGAAGCTTTTGCATACGCTCTTGCATCTGCTGGGCTTGCTTCATTAAGTTACCCATTCCGCCTTTACCAAACATGCTCTTCTCTCTGGTTATCTAGCTAATTTCGTTAATAGATGAGGTCAAAGTATCTTTTTTCAACCCCAGATTTAAATCGGTCTGACACTATCACTGTCCAATTGAGCACCAAATCGATGTTCGATAAACTGGACATTAGCATCATTTTTCAGGCTGAAAAAAGCCTGCTGTAACTTGGTCTGGTAAAGTTTTTCTCGCAGTTCAAGCGGTGTTTCACCACACAGCCCAACCTCAACAGCCAAATCACATGTTTCACCAAGCACACCATTGATCGCGGTAATTAGTTCACTTCGTGCTCGCTCACTATTGAGATGAGCTTGCTCATGCCTGAGTGTGAGCATGATAGAACTACCTTGCCTCTCAAAATGTGAATTTAGTGCAAGTTGCTCGGTCATTTTTGCCACATCCAATTGTTCAATCAACTGTGCCCAGTGATTTTGCTGCAAACATTCTTGAGCTAACTTATTCACCATATCAGGTGTTTTTTCATGCTCTAGTGCTTTTTTGACCTGAGTTGGCGTTAGTACATTAGTCGGCTTTACTTGTTGCTTTTGTGGCAGTGTTGGACGCCACTGATAAGACTCATTTTTATCTACCTCAGGAGTTGCTATAGGCGTAGAATTAGACACTGGCGACACCTGCATAGTTCCAGAGTGCCGCTGAGCGACTCTATCAAGAACTGATGATGTTTGAGCAGATGGCGCATTAGTCTTTTTTGGCGTACTAGCCTGATTATCCCCTTTACGTTGAGATCGAAGTTGATGCCTAAGACCTCTCACTGATGGTGATGACGGCTGAGGTTGCTCTTGCGAAGTTATATTTACCTGTTCAATTTTACCCGCAGCAACCTCCATTTGGTTAAGCTCTAAGTCCGAGCTCAGTTCAGATTTAGGTTCTTGCGCCTGAAGGGCCGGCATAACTTCTGGAGGTGGTGAACTCTGCGGCGCCATTTGTGATGCCGGTGGAGATAATTCGGCTGATGGAGCTGGTTCTGGTTGAGAAACTTGGTTTAAAACCATGTTTGCTTGAGGCTGAGTGACCGGACGAAATGCCATCATGCGCAACATCACCATTTCAACGCCAATTTTCTCGGAGGGCGAAAATGGCAAATCTTGCCGGCCTTTCAACGCGATTTGGTAATAGAGCTGAATATCTTGTGGCGAAAGAGCTAGGCTTAGCAACTCAATTTTTTCTGCATCTGGCTGAGTTTTATCCAGAGTTTCTGGAAGTGCTTGATACATAGCCAGACGATGTAACTGAGTAGCGAGTTGGGAAAGTAAACCACCCCAATCAACCCCATTTTGAGCAAGAGCAGATAAACAGTCCATCGCTACCTTAGGTTGCTTAGAACTAATCGCTTCAAGTAAATGTAGCGCTTGATCAGTGTCAAGCGTTCCGAGCATATGGGCAACATTGTCAGTTAAAACCTGTCCATTACCGAGAGCTATTGCCTGATCGGTTAAACTTAGCGCATCACGCATACTGCCATCTGCAGCATGCGCAATCATCCCTAAAGCTCGATGCTCTGAAGAGACTTGTTCATGCTCAAGAATATAGTCTAACTGTTGATGTATGTTATCAACACTAATTGGTTTTAAATGAAATTGTAAGCAACGAGATAATATGGTGATAGGCAACTTCTGCGGATCTGTCGTTGCTAGAATAAATTTCACATATTCAGGCGGTTCTTCTAAGGTTTTAAGCAAAGCATTAAAGCTATGCCTTGAGAGCATGTGAACTTCATCGATAAGGTAAACCTTAAAACGTCCACGTGCAGGCTTATATTGCACATTATCAAGCAACTCTCGGGTATCTTCTACCTTGGTCCTTGATGCTGCGTCTATTTCTAACAGATCAACAAAACGGCCCTGATCAATTTCTTGGCAAGCATCGCAACGTCCACAGGGAGTCGAAGTGATGCCAGTTTCACAATTAAGCCCCTTGGCAAATAATCGGCCTATGGTCGTTTTTCCGACCCCGCGAGTGCCGCTAAACAAATAAGCGTGATGAAGCCGATTCTGAGCAAGAGCATTTCCCAATGCCGTCAAAACATGGCTTTGCCCCACAACTTGATCAAATTGTGTTGGTCGCCACTTTCGAGCTAAAGCAATATAACCCATGACTATTTCCAATTAATGACCATCGAATTCGCAAATGCTATACACATTGAGGCCCAATTTCTCAAGGCGTTTATCACCACCGATGTCTGGTAGATTGATAACAAATGCGGCATGTTCAACCACGCCGCCTAGTTGACGAATGAGCTGTGTAGTCGCTTCAATAGTCCCACCTGTTGCTAATAAATCGTCAACAACTAAAACCTTATCACCTTGTGATATAGCATCGGTATGTATTTCCAATGTATCGCTACCGTATTCAAGTTGGTAAGATTGAGAGACCGTTTGACGTGGTAGCTTACCCGGCTTACGTACCGGAATAAAACCAATACCAAGTTCTAAAGCTAATGGAGCACCAAATAAAAAACCTCGTGCTTCTGTCCCCACAACTTTGGTAAAGCCCATCCCTTGGTACTTTTCTAACAGCACTTGGATCGTCGCCTTATAAGCACTCGCATTTTCCATCAAACTAGTGACGTCACGAAATAAAATACCGGGCTTAGGATAATCTGGAATGCTTTTGATACTTGACTTGATAAGTGTGATTGTTTCAGTTGTCATAATTCATATCTTAGATTGGCTAAGCTTATTCTATACTAAAAAGTCTAATAATAAGCGTTAGTAAAGGTATTTCCTGCAAAAGTCATTTTAGAGTCAGCTAAAATGCCTGCGTTACACTACCAATACACGCCTACCAAAATAGCAGGCTACATTTATGCAATCTTAGTGATTTTCTTGCTTATCAGCAAGGCGATCTATTACGGGTAATCGAATAAACCAAGTCAATAACGTCATTAACATCACCAGCAAGACAACCTTTAACCAGACTTGAGAAACAATCCAAATAGAGAAACAAAAGCTCGCAATCATACAAAGTGCACCACGAGTTTTGACTTTACTGGTAATAGCGCGATGCTGATGCCAATTATCAAGAATAGGGCCGAATGTTTTGTGCTGATGCAACCAGAAATGAAACTTTGGGCTACTGCGCATAAAACAAGCGCTAGAGAGAAGAATAAATGGTGTGGTAGGGAGTAAAGGCAAAAATATCCCCAGAAACCCTAGTAGCAAACTTAGGACACCAACAATATTTAAACCTAATCTTCGAATATTGATGCTGCACTCCGGTTTGTTGAATTAGAAACCTGCATATCCATTTAAGACACGGATCCATGTAAGCGTTGCAGGAAGAGTAGGGATTAATAGTGCTGCAACAAACCCTAAAAAGTAAAGGATATTGTATGGTTCTTTAAAGTCTTTGTCTGCCATAGGATTACTTCTCTTATGTGGCTACATTATTTGTTATCAATCGTTACTATTTAGTTAACGAATTGGGTCGTTTTTGTGTTGGCGGACTATACCCTAATAACACAGCAATAAACACCGTGAAAACATAAGGTTATTAGGAGTACAGCCATAGGCTATGCACTCCCACCACGGAAAATATCTAAGCTAAAGCTACTCGACCCCAAGCAACTCAATGTTAATTGGCAAGCAGATTGGATTGGTAAATCAGGCGTTATAAAATTTTTGATACAATTTTCACCAAGTTTGGTTCCAGCCGCTATATGTTGAGAATAATACCCATTTGACCATTGAGCATCTAGGCCCGCAGGTAGCAATGATAATGTCCCTTCAGACACATCTGCGATACCAAACAAGGCTCTTACTGGGCTCGCGCATTCTGCGCACGCCAAGCCCTTTTCAAGCAAATCTGCTAAATCTTTCAGATCAGCGTTGAAGCTTTTTAAGTTACGCAGATAATCATGAAATAGCGCTCGAACCAATAAAGTCGTGGCAGCACCATGCTGCCCTTCACTGGCAGAATCAACAAGGTAAAAAGCAAACTGGCCATTCATAAGCCAAGCGTACTCATATACTAAGGGCATAACATCCGTCGATTGCAACAAACGATAGCTGCATTTCCAATCCCCTTGTGCAGTGTCTTTGTCGGGCAACAAAGCATGCAGCAAATCTTTTGCCGCAATGGGGTTATCTTGTAGGTATTCTAAATGCCAGTGTAATTCCTGCTCTTCAGGCATATCGCCGCTGTCTATTCTAAACCATTGACTTGCGAAATCACGCTGATCACATAAATGGTTATCAGAATCATCCAAAGTGTTTTCTATTGCACTCGCTAGGTGCCCTGGATTGGTTATGGGTTTGGGGAGAAAATCTTTGATACCAAAACGCAGCGCTTGCGCGACGTCAGCCATCTCATCAGTCGCAGACACAACAATTAAGGGCAGTGATGGGTATTCAAGGCTCACCTCTTCGACAAATTCTATACCATCTAAAACCGGCATAGAAAGGTCACAAAGGACAAGATCAGGTTCGTATTCTCTAAGTTTTTTTAGACCTTCTAGACCGTTTTCGGCTTCCACAACCTCATGGCCCTGCGCTTCAATAAACCCACCTGTGAGCTTGCGAAAAACAGGATCATCATCAACGATCATAATTAACTTTGACCCAGTAGTCACCTGGGGTGAGGGCGTTGTCGCCACTTCATAAGTTTTATGCATAAACCTTGGCCTCACACAACTATAACGTACAACTGTTAGTATTATTTTTGTAATTGTAAATTATTTCAAACACTCATTTAAAAGTAGCTGCGAAAGTGTATTTATACAAATCTTCCACTTTTCGCGCATGTTGAATACTATATGTAGCTAGAGTCAAAGTTTTTTAACCTCATTGATACAATTCACCCTTTGACATCTGATATATATGTAATTTAACCCAATTCGCAAAAAATGTGTCGGAAAAAATGAAATTAGACGATCTCAACCTATTTAGGCTCGTTGTTGAAAACGGAAGTTATACTGCAACATCTCGCAAGACTATGATTCCCGTCGCAACAATCACTCGACGCATACAAGCGTTGGAAGAAGCACTTAACCTTAGATTACTCAACCGTCATGCACGAAAGCTTTCTCTTACAGAAGCTGGCGAACGTTTCTACAATGAATGCTCTCCCCTTCTCAGCCGACTGACATTAGCCACAGAGGAAATCACCGACGAATGCCGAGGTGCGGCAGGAAAAATTCGCGTTTCCACTCCCTCCAACCTCACCAAACGAATGATGATGCCAATGCTCAGTGCCTTCATGACGAACTATCCAGATATCAATCTTGAGCTAACAACCAGTAATCACGCAGATCAACTTGATCCAACGGAGTGGGATGTTATTTTTCGTGTTGGCCCACAGCGAGATTCAAGCCTGATTGCACGTAAGATTGGTTCAGTAGAAGATATTTTAGTTGCTAGCCCTAAATACCTTGCCAGCAGCCCCGCACCAAAACATGCTGAAGATTTACACAATCATTCTCTTTTGAAGGGAGCACCATTATTAAAGTGGCAAATAACCAATGCTAGTGGTGAAACTGTCATTAATAATGATAAAGGCCGCTTTCAAGCCAATGCTCTAGACGTGGTTCGCAGTGCTTGCTCAGATGGTTTAGGTATTACCTTAATGCCAGATGTCATGCTTCAAGAGCATATAGAAGATGGAAGCCTAACACGTGTTTTAGAGGAGTGGAGCGCTAACCCCCGTGATGTCTACATGCTGTATAACCACAAAGATCACTTACCTGAAAAAGTACGATTATTGATAGATTTTGTTATTGCATACAATATTGATTGATTAGGGCATGTTTACCATTATGCGTGGTCTGAAAAACTAGCCCCAAAGCTTATCTTTAGGCTTTGGGGCTGCTATTACATATACTCAACGAACTTCTTTAAATCTCGTTCTGGCACCTTCATTGGAGTACACCCAGGTGTGCCAAGATAAAGGAAACCAATAATTTGATCATCACCTTCTAAGCCAAAAGCGCTACGAACACTTTGATCAAACATCCATTTTCCCGAACGCCAAAAACCTTGAAACCCCTGTGCAACCGCTGCCATCTGCATCGCTTGTACTGCACACCCTGCTGATAAATATTGTTCAAGAGCTGGTACTTTCTCATGAAGAGTTACCTTGGCAATGACAGTAATTACCATTGGGGCGCGAAATGGCGCGTTTCTCAGCTTCTCTACCACACTTTCTTCGCTTCTTTCTGCTTGTGCAGCAGAAACCAAAATATCGGACAATTTACTCAGGCCTTCTCCCTGAGAAATCACAAAACGCCAAGGGGTAAGACCAGCATGGTCTGGAGCTCGGAGTCCGGCTCGAATGATATTTTCAAGCACCTGCCCTTCAGGTGCAGGTTGAGATAATTTGGCAATAGAACGTCGATTAAGCAACAAATCTAAAGCATCCATTTGAAATCCCTAGTGAGTTTTTGATTTGAACCGATCATAACCTCAGGTTACAAAAAAGGCGAACTCTACCGCTCGCCTTTTCACATTCATAAACAATTATTCATAAAATGGTTTGTTCAAACCAGCGCGAGTCAATAATCCATCACAAGGCGCAAAACGAGCGCCATATTTCTGAGCATGTTGGTTCATCAGTTCAATAACCGTCTCTAAACCAAGCTGGTCCATGTATCGAAAAGGACCACCAAGGAATGGCGGAAAGCCGATGCCAAATATAGCGCCAATATCACCATCACGTGGGCTGCGGATTATTCCTTCCTCAAGACAACGGACCGCTTCATTTAGCATTGGTAACACGCAGCGTAGAGCAAGTTCCTTTTCTGCCAACGTAATTTCAGGAGTAAGGCTCAACAGTTTATAGACGGATTTATCTACCTCTTTCTTTTTACCTTTGTAGGTATAAAAACCTTTGCCACTTTTTCTGCCTTTACGATTATCATCCAGCAAAGTATCGAACACATCTGGCCCTTTAAATCGCTCCCCAAGCTCCCCAACTAGGATAGGCATGATTTTAGCGCCAATATCAATACCGACTTCATCAAGCAAAGTAATTGGTCCGACAGGGAACCCAAAATTTAATAATGCTTTGTCCAAATGCTCTATAGGCTCACCAGACATTAAGATCTGAGCCGCTTCATTCATGTAAGGGGCAAGAATCCGGTTGACATAAAAGCCGGCGCAATCTTTAACGACAATCGGCGTTTTCCCTTGCTTGCGAGCAAACTCAACCACGGTAGAGATAGTCTCATCGGATGTCGTATGGTGAGGTATGATTTCCACCAATGGCATTTTTTCTACTGGACTGAAGTAATGCAAGCCTACAATTTGTTCTGGTCGCTGTGCTTTTTCGGCAATCTTATGAATCGGCAGTGACGATGTATTAGTCGCAAATATCGTGTTTTGGCTAGCATTCTCTTCGACATCAGCCACCATTTGCTGTTTTAATTCCAAGTCTTCAAACACAGCTTCCACAACAATGTCAGTATGATTAAAACGGGTAAAATCAATACCACCTGATAAGTTCAGCATCTTCGACTGTAGCTGCGCCCTAGATAAGATTCGGCGCTTACGCTGCCTATCAAACAACTTGTAATTGTACTTTAACGCATTGAGAACGCCGTCATTAGACATATCTTTAATTCTCACCTGAATCTTGGCTTTAGAGATGGTAACATGGCTGATTCCAGCGCCCATTAAGCCACCACCTAGAACCACTGCTGCGCTAATTTCACTTGGCTTAGCATCCGTTCCGTTGTCTTTTTTCATTTCAGTCGTTGCAAAGAAAATCGAACGCAGTGCCTTAGATTCTGGGGTCACTACCAACTCACCAAATCGCTCTGCTTCCTTTTCTTGACCTTTTTCAAAACCTTTTTCTAGGCCATATCGTATTACGTCTAAAATAGCTTCTGCTGCTGGATAGTTACCGCGCGTTTTTTCATAAGTTTTCTTAGCCGCTTGTTCAAAAATAACTTTCCGTCCCAAGCTGGTATTAGAGATGAGTTTTTCCTTGGTCGACACCTTGCGCTTAGCCTGTGACCTTCCAGTATTCTTATCAACAAAGCTTTTGGCCACTTGCAATAAAATGCTTTCTGGAACCACAGCGTCAACAACACCTAACTTTTTCGCTTTAACTGCTCTTAACTGCTTACCTGTGAGGATCATATCGAGAGAAGGCAGTAAACCAATTAAGCGAGGTAAACGCTGAGTACCACCAGAGCCCGGTAATAAACCCAATTGCACTTCAGGCAATCCTAAACGGGTTTTGTCTGAAGCTGAGCACACTCGATAGTCACATGCTAAAGCTAACTCTAAACCACCGCCCAAACATGGCCCATGAATAGCTGCAACCACAGGAAATGGAAGGTCAGACAATTGCTGAAACATCTTCTGCCCTTGCTCAGCCAAGGCTTTCGCTTGCTTTGCACTGGTACAAGCATCAAGCATCCGCACATCAGCACCAGCAATAAAGTTATCAGGCTTGAGTGAGTGGACAATGACTCCCTTGATAGACGCAATTTTCTCTTGTAACTGAGTGAATATTGCTTCCATTTCATTGGCAAAAGCAGCTTGTAAAGTGTTCATCCTCTCGCCCGGAACATCAATCGATAACCAAGCAATGTTTTGTTCATCAATCTTTAAATCAAATGCTTTTTGTTCACTCATTACTCGACCTCCAGAACCATAGCTGCACCTAAACCACCTGCTGCGCAGGCTGTATTCAACGCCAAACCACCACCACGGCGTTTAAGCTCTCTCAATGTTTGGGTAATCATACGAGCGCCCGTGGCTGCAAATGGGTGGCCGTAGGCAATCGAGCCTCCCAATACATTAAATTTTTCCATATCGATTTCACCAATCGCTTTAGCAAGGCCGAGTTTTTGCTGAGCAAATTTATCAGAGGCGAACATTTTTACGTTCGATAATGTCTGAGCAGCAAAGGCTTCGTGCATATCAATTAAAGTCAAATCAGACAGCTCAATGCCAGCTCTACTAAGCGCTAACGGAGTCGAGTAGGAAGGTCCCATCAACATATCCATTTCAACCCCAATCGCTGAAAATGCGTACGACCGAATATAGCCCATTACGTCAAGGCCTAACTCTTTGGCTTTACCTTCACGCATCAACATTATTGCTGCTGCGCCATCCGTTAATGGGGTACTATTCGCCGCCGTTACACTGCCATATTGACGATCAAACGCTGGGCGTAATTTGGCGTAACCTTCCAGTGTAGAGTCATGACGAACATTATTGTCTTGGGATATCCACTGTCTATAAGGTTCAGGGAAAGCAGTCATGACCTCCCCTTCAATCTTGCCTTCTTTCCATGCCTGTGATGCCAAAGAGTGAGAGCGATGAGCAAGTGCATCTTGTTCTTGACGAGTAATCGCATGGGACTTGGCCATCTGTTCGGCGGTTTGACCCATGGAAAGACCGGTTGAATACTCTGCCACAGCAGGAGGAACGGGCATGAGATCTTTGAATGAAAGATTTTTAAGCAATTTAAGCTTCTGGCCCATGGTTTTGGTTTTGCTTAAAGCAAGAAGATTAGCGGCCAATTTTTTTGAGACTCCGATAGGCAATACTGAGGAAGAGTCTGCTCCCCCCGCAATGCCGACATCGATAGTGCCTGCCATGATACTTTCCGCCACATTGACAGCAGATTGAAAACTGGTTGCGCAAGCTCGGGTTACACTATAGGCATCAGTGTTAATATTCATTCCTGTTCCCAGCACGATTTCTCGCGCAATATTGGGCGCTTCAGGCATCTGTACAACCTGACCAAACACGACTTGATCAACCAATTTAGGGTCGATTTCAGTACGTGCCATCATTTCACTCACCACCATTTTTCCTAGATCAATAGCTGGCACCTGACTAAATTCCGTGCTTTGACGTGCAAACGGTGTCCGCAAACCCGCAACAACCGCAATACGCTCACCTGAGCGCGTTTTCACTTCCTGCTTGCCCATTATTTCTCCTTTACAAAATAGAGGTCAGACCAGAAATATTGTAACCAGAATGTTAGGCGAATCAAACGCTCGTTTAATTAAACGTGATTTGGGATGGAAAAGCGATGACTTTAACTGTGGGTTATTAGGTATAAAAAACATTCCGCGCATGGTTGGAAAACAAGCAATGAACTTAAATCAATAGAAAGTAACCAGTGCCTTGATAAAAACGAAAGTCAGCCTACAAAAAGAAATCTCACCTTGCTCAACACATCAGCTTAAAGGCTCATTAGATCGCAGACCGGACTATACTCTGTGAGTAATATTGAATGTTGAAATAAATCCATTTTGAGTCGATTTTTTAGCCATAATATTTAGCGTACAATTAGTCTGGTCTGATAAGTCCAGAGAATGTTTGATTAAAGACTCAGTAAATCATACTCTTCTAGTGCCTAGACTTAGGTGTATGACCAAACCACAGAGCAAAATTGGAGGCTCATGTGTCCGTTATTAATATTTTTGGAAAGAAAAAGTCGAGTCCTCCGGTCAACTCGGATATAGACAGACAAAGAAAGTATGAAGCACTTGTTAGAGCGTATCATAGGGATTTATACCGCTATGCCTATTGGCTGTGCAAAGACAAATCTGTAGCAGAAGATCTTGTCCAAGAAACCTGCTTACGGGCATGGAAGTCTCTTGAGAGCTTGCAAGATGAAAAAGCGGCAAAGTCGTGGCTTATTACCATATTAAGACGTGAAAACGCTCGCCGTTTTGAAAGGAAGCAGTTTGATCTAGTTGATATTGATGATCACGCTAATGACGCCAAAGTCAGTGATGCGCCGCACCATCAATCGCAATGGATACAAGCGCAAATTATGAAACTGGAAGATGAGTACCGTGAACCGCTTTTTTTGCAGGTCGTCGGGGGGTTCAGTGGCGAAGAGATCGGTGAGATTCTCGGCCTCAACAAGAACACAGTGATGACTCGTCTGTTTAGAGCAAGGAACCAGTTGAAAGACATGCTAGATACAGAAAATTGTCACCGAGGGCAACAAAATGGATGAGTTAGAATTCCGTCGTCGTATTATGTCCGATCCCAAAGAGCGGGATAGGGATATTGTTGAAGCAATCAAAGCTGACAGTGCCAACAGCAAATTTGCCGATGATGTACTGGATCTCGACACGCATATTGCTAAAGCGATGGCGGTTGATGTTCCTGAAGATCTAGTTGATCGCATTTTGTTTAGTCAAACATCTCACTCTGAATCAAATATCATCAGACCCACTTTTGCAAAACGTGCAATGGCCACTGCTGCATCGATTGCATTTGCATTTGGTCTTCTGATTGGACAAGTCAACTGGGGCAATATTGTTGTGCCAGTAGCGCACGCCAGTATTTCAGATATTGCGATTAAACATGTTGTCGATGAAAAGCCTTTCGTCGCACGCCTTGATGAAAATGTACCCTCATCACAAATCAATGCCAAAATGATGCCGTTCGATCATCAACTTGGCGCTAACTTTCCCTATCATGTGTACTATCTCAATCATTGTGGCTTTGGCGATACAAACGCGCTGCACATGGTATTTCAAGGTGAAAAAGGCAAAATCACCTTGTTCTTAACCAGCATACCCTCCAAACAAGCTGTGGATTTTGAGCAGCAGGGTATGACTGGTGTGGTTGAACCCCTTGGTAACACCAGCTTAATTCTCGTCGGTGAAGAAGGTGAAAATATTGCTAACATCGCTGAAAACATAGCAAACATTATCAAACCTATGAGTTAACCAAATTTTAACATTTTGTGAGCTACCTCATGGCTTGAGCAATCTGCTTGAGCCATTTTTTTAGTCAAAAAATAGAGTTAAAACTCTATTTAATTCACTTTTACTGTCAATTCCTGCCAAATAGCTTTTATTTCTGTAATTTTACCTACTTAGTGCGTAATGGTCCGATTTCTATCTTTTATACTGGCTGCTTAGATTTACCAACCATTGAGTTTTCACTCAAATAAGACGTCCGCGAGAGGCGAAGAAAAAGGAAAAGTATGATGAATAAGACACGTCTGTTTAAGAAGTCACTTCTAGCCGTGACCATTGCCAGTACCACTCTGGCTTCGCAGCAAGCTCTCGCTGCAGGCTTCCAACTAAACGCACAATCTGCCACTGGCCTTGGTCGTGCTTTTGCTGGTGATGCCGTAATTGCTGATAATGCTTCATCAATGGCGCGTAACCCAGCAACAATGGCATTATTTGATGAAATGTCACTCTCTCTAGGGTTTGTTTCTATCACTTCAAAAATTGAAGTAAAAGATGCCCAATACAGAGTATTTAATGGTACGAACTATACAACTTCAGATTCAAATTATAGTGACGCAGGTGATACTTCTATTGCCCCTAACATCCATTTAATCGTACCTGTAAACGATAAATTTGCATGGGGTGTAAATGCCTATACCAACTTTGGTACAAAAACGGAATTTGATAGCTCTTTTGCCGCTTCGGAGTATGGTGGCCTAACCGACGTTAAAAGCATGAATCTCGGCGTATCAGGCTCATACAGACTAGATGAGCAATGGAGCTTTGGTGCTGGCCTCGATTTTATTTATGGTGAGGGTAAGCTTAAACGCACGGCAAGCCCAACACTTTCAAACGTTTTAACGAGCGGCGCATCTTCATCGTATACAGCTCTAGATACGAAAGCTGATGGCTGGGCTGTGGGTTTTAATTTAGGTACAGTATACGAGCTTGATGATAAAAATCGTTTCGGCTTCTCTTATCGTTACAGCCCTGACTTAGAAGCGGAAGGTGACATCGTCAAATCAGGTACAACTTATTCCTCTGACACCTTACATATGCCACTACCTGATATGGCAGAATTCTCGGGTTACCATCGCCTCAATGATAAGTATGCCGTTCACTATAGTATCCAATGGATAAACTGGAGTGAGTTTGATAAGTTAGTCGCTGACAAAGCTGGTGATATCAATACTTATGAATGGCAAAATGGAATGCACTACTCTATTGGTGGTACCTATTACTTAAACCAAGATTGGACACTACGTGCGGGTTATATGTATGACACCAGCGCACAAGACAAAGTCACATCTGTATCAGTACCAGATTCTGATCGTAACTGGTTATCTACTGGGTTTACTTACCATATAGACGATAAATCAAATATTGATTTTGGTTTCACATATTTGCTAGGTGAAGATGTCAAAGTTGAGGAAACAACTTTAAATCCAAATAACCCCACCCAACAACTATCTTCAATAAATGGCACTACAAAGGCAGACGCTATCTTAGTTGGCCTGCAATATAGCCGCAGTTTCTAATCTAAACACTCTAACGGCCACATAAGGGCCACATAAGGGCCATATCATATGGCCCTTTTTCGTTTCCTTACCTAAATCAAAGCATTATTTGATTATTTTTAGCCTACGGCTGTGCTATCAAATAGCGTTTTCACACCACGAGTGTTCGCTGAGTAAGTGCTATATAGATTTAATAATCAGAGAGTTATAAAAAAAACTCTTACAGTCGCCATATTTTATCTCGAATATGACTATTAGCCTGCTTTTTATTTTTAAAGTAATAACTCTAACTCTATTATCTCCAGACACTTTTATAAAGTCAGCGATATATAATGAAACCAAAAATTACTTTTCTCTCTCTCGCAGTGGCCGCGAGTCTAATGTCAGCTGCTCATACCGCCAATGCAGCGGGATTTCAGTTAGCGGAATACTCGGCAACAGGCCTAGGACGAGCATATGCTGGTGAAGCCGCAATAGCAGATAATGCCAGCGCACAGTGGCGTAACCCTGCGATGCTCACGTATCTGCAAGGCACTCAAGTCTCACTCGGCGCTATTTATGTTAATCCAAATGTGGATGTCAACGGCACGGTTGATGGATCAATATCGGCTAACCCTACTCTGCCTACCTCAAATGCAGCTTCGTCAGACTTTGCTGATGATGCCATTATTCCAAACTTTTACCTCTCGCATAAATACTCGGACCAAATCGCGGTTGGATTTGCGCTCGGGACCAACTATGGTATGGAAACCAACCTAGAAAATGACTTCGCGGCTGCACATTTTGGTAATCAAGCCAGCGTCACCACAATCGAAGCTAACTTAAATGCCGCCTATCAGCTCAATCAACGATGGAGTGTTGGTGGCGGTCTTCGTTATGTAATGGGTGAAGGCAGCTTTGGCGCTAAGACCCCTGAAAATAATATAATTGGTCAATCTGGAATGACCCCTATCTCAGCACCTAAAGGTACAGTCCTTAAGTATATGGAAGGTGACGATACAGCTTGGGGCTGGCAAGTAGGAACGGCGTGGCAAATCAACCAAGATCACCGTATTGGCTTTAGCTACAAATCCGAAGTTCAACTGAAACTTGAAGGCTATGCCACAGGATTTGGGTTTGATTCGAGTCTTAGTAATGGCAACCGTGATAACGGCACTATGGATCTTGCGCTTCCTGCCACAGCAGAACTCGCTAGCTTCCACCAGTTAACTGAAAAATTCGCCATTCATACCAGCATCAACTGGACAGATTGGAGCAGTTTTGAAAAGCTTGAAGCTCAGTTAGACACATTTGGCAGTCAAATGGTCAAAGTTGAAAATTGGCAAGATAACTATCGTGTAGCACTCGGCGCCACTTACCAGCTAGAGCCGAAATTAACGCTTCGCACTGGTATAGCTTACGACACCTCAGCGGTGAGTGATAAAAACCGCACTATTACCATTCCCGAAACAGACCGCACTTGGTTAAGCCTTGGTGCAAGTTATACGTTTACTAAACAGTTAACCCTAGATGGTGGGTTAACCTACATTCTGGCTAAAGACACCCCAATCACCGAATCACGTGGCTATGCTTCTGACGATACGGCGCAGAATGTTGGTGGACAATTTGTTGGAGAAACTAAGGGTTATATTTGGTTAATCGGCATTCAGGCCAGCTACAGATTCTAAATCATCACCGTTTAGCTTTAAGGTTTGAATTAGGCAATAAAAAAGCTTGGTCATTGACCAAGCTTTTTTCTAGAAGTCCTCATCGAGATAATCATCGAGGTAGGCCTCTTCGTCTTCATCATACTCATCTGGTGGTTCAACTTCAGCACTGAAATCCTGGCTTTGAAGATAAGCATCTCGAGTCAGCACATATGGGTCAGGGGAATTATCCAACAGCGCTTCTTGAGACACCAACGATGCGCGCGTTTCCATCCCTTCCAAGGCCCATTTACCAAGACCAGCCCAGATATTAAGCAATGAAAGCGGGACATAAGTATTATCGACTAAATCTGCCGATTCCCTAACTGTCCAAGGCCCATAACCTGGCACCATAACATAAGGCCCATTACCAACACCATAATGCCCTACCGCATCACCAAATGATTTATTATTATGGTGAGTAATTCCCGCAGCCGACGCCACATCAATTAAACCCAGTAAGCCAAAGGTACTGTTTATCCAAAAACGGTTAAAGTGATCAATCGCCTTATGACCATTGCCCATAATTAAGTTATTAATAATACTTGCTGGCTCATCAAGGTTACCCAAAAAGTTTGAGATCCCATGACGTACAGGTTCAGGAACATAATTGACATAAGCCAAGGAGACAGGGCGAACAAAATAAGGGTCTAAGAAATCGTAGTTAACCTCCCACATTGTGCGGTTAAAACCCTCTAATGGATCATTGGCATCAGACTCATCCGATACGGAGTCTTGGGGAGCACTGGCACACCCCATCAGAAACATTGTCCCACACACAACTGCCCATAACTGGGACTTATAACTCTTCATTATTACCACTTCCACACAAAGGCCGGCACTCAGTAGTACCAGCCTCTACAATTTTTGTTAAGACTACGTTTATTGATATATTTTATCAATAGTAACTGAAACAGATTGTCCCATTTTAACTGCTTCACTCTCACCAAACCAATCCCCTTGCTTAGTGGCAACATTTCCATCTTTATCCAGACGTACTCTTACCATTAGTGACTCCAATGAGGATAGCTTACGATTTTGCAACATACTATTAGTATCATCAAGAACAACCGTTCTGGGAAAAGATCCTAGAGGGTATCGAGCCGCAGCAACTGGCATAGGTGAACCATCCGCAGTATGAACAGAAACAATTAACGCTGATTTTTTATCAACTTTAACCTTATCGCTTAAGGAGATAGAAACAGAGACTGATTTACCACTGTTTTCATCCCCCCCCAATTGCTGCTGAGCATTATCGATGCTGCGCGACAACATTTCATAGCGGCTATCAGCAGGGCCAATCATACGTTGCATCACTCGCCAATAGCGTACGGCACCAGTATAATCTTCTCTCTCATAAGCGTCGAATGCCAATAATGAGAAAACACGCAAATCGACATGGTCATTTTGCACCAAATCCCCAAGAACACGGCGTGCAGTGGTTTGATCAAGCTCATCTTGCGATAACATCAAGGCCTGAGCATAACCTAACTTAATGTCATCATCATCTGGCTTCAACATATATGCTTTTTTCATCGCACCAATCGCAGTAGTAACATTCCTATCAGCTAACGCAATCCGACCCAATAGTAACCAACCTGTAGAATCATCCGGATGGTAATGCAAACGAGTACGCAAAGCCAAAGTAAGATCGCGCATTTCGTCATCACTCAAGGCCCCCCCTTCTGGGGTTATCAATTTTTTAGATAAAGCAGGTAAGTTAGCACTAACTTGTTGCCATTGTTCAACTTGACTCCAAGCTCCAAACTTAAAATACAGTGCATAAGACAACACAACAACAAACACTACAGACGGTAGCAAAATAGCTAAGGGAGAAATTGAGCTTTGGGGATTAGCTCTCTGCTGATGGGGGACATCATCAAGCAAGGACTGTTTAAGATCATCTACAAGCTCCTGCTGGTTCGCCACTATGCCCCCTTGTGTTTCCTCTGCAAGTTCAGACAACCTATCTTGGTACAGTGCTTTGTTAAGTTCATCACGCAGTAAATCGTCATTATTGGCTTTCTTTCGAATAATGGGTATACCGATAAGAACTATGCTAAGTAGAATTAGAATGGCTGAAACAATCCAAAATAACGTCATTACTGCTTCTCTCCATTATTCTTTTTTTCTAGGAGCGCCTCTAAACGATCTTCTTTAGCTTGATCCCACGTCACACTGCTAATCCGACTTTGACTTGAACGAGTACGTACAATAATAAAACCGAAACCGACCATAACAACAAATATTGGCCCCAACCATAAAATAGCGGTAGCAAGTGTAAATGGGGGGTTGTAGGTGACAAAATTACCATACCGAGCCACCATATAGTCGACAATATCCTGTTTGGACTCACCCTGTTTGGTCATATCGTACACTTTCTGCCGTATATCAACGGCCAGTGCAGAATTTGAGTCTGCAATAGTATTATTTTGACATTTAGGGCATCGAAGCGTGTTACTCAGCTCTTTAAACTGCTGTTCCTGCTCTAAATCCTCAAATTCATAGATCTGGATAGTTGCATTGACAGAAAAAGATAGAACCACAGCACAAAACATAAAAAATAGGGTGTTTTTCACTGCTTAGCCTCCGCCAACAACTGGTCATAGATAGGTTTAATGTCGTCATTCCAACTGCGATCACTAACATTACTTGCATGGCGATAACGAATCACACCTTGTGCATCAATCAAAAACGTCTCAGGCGCTCCATAGACGCCTAAATCTAGGCCTAACATACCACTGCCATCAAATAGACTAATTAGGTAAGGATTACCGAGTTGGTCTAACCACTTGACCGCTTTAGCACGCTCGTCTTTATAGTTCATGCCGATAATTTTAACGCCTTCCGACGCCAGTTTATTCAAATACTGATGTTCGACATAACAAGTCGAGCACCAAGTTGCCCACACATTGAGAAGTAACGGTTCACCTTTAAAAATCGATTGGTCGTAAAGTTTCCCCGGCTCTGCAAGGTCTTCAAGCTTGAAATGAGGAACAGATTGACCAATTAGTACTGATTCGAGTTTAGTCGGATCATCACCATGTGAATTTTTGAACAACTGAGTAGCAAACACAGCGACCAAACCCAAAAAAGCCACCAGCGGAATAAATAGTAATTTTTTCTGCATTACGCCTCCTGCATTTTTGTACTTTTTCTAAAGCGATAACGCTTATCGCTTATCGATACCACACCAGCAATAGCCATGAGCAAGGCCCCTGCCCAAATCCATCGCACAAAAGGTTTATAGTAAATACGAACAGCCCAAGACTTGTCATCTTCCAGCCTCTCACCCAATGCAATATATAGATCGCGGGTGACACCTCTATCTATAGCAGCTTCAGTCATCATGGATCGGGCGGTACGATAAAAACGCTTTTCTGCATATAAGGTATTCAGATACTCACCTTGGTGACTGATTTTAAAGTCCGCAACATAGCCATCGTAATTTGGACCATTTTTATCTTTCACACCTTTAAAATAGAAATCATAACCTTGGATACTATAGCTTTGCCCGGGAGCCAAACGTACATCACGTTCAATGCTATAGTTTTGCACCATAGCGATACCGATAATGCCAACGGCAAGACCAATATGACCAAGCACCATCGCCCAGTGACTGCGTTGAAGCTTGGTAACGCCAACAGAAAAATTATGCCTATGGGTAGCCCTCTGATGGATCTCAAAGCCATGCATAAAGATAATCCATAGCGCCATTACCCAGCCTAGGTAGGCCATAAACTGGAAAAAGTCAGCCAGTAAGAATACCAATACATAGGCTAAAACCAGTGAAGCAATACCTGCTATCAGCATAGGTTTAACTAAGCTGGAGAGATTATCGCGCTTCCATCGAATCAGTGGCCCGATACCAAGCAAGAACGAAAATGGCACCATTAACCACGCAAATAAAAGATCAAAAAATGGCGCACCTATAGATACTGAGCCTAAGCCTATTTGTTTATGAACAAGAGGCAGTAACGTGCCAACTAGAACAACGACTAACCCAGCAATAAGTAATACATTGTTTGCAAGGAGTGTGTTTTCCCGTGAAATAAGTTCAAAATTACCACGGACACGAACCTTAGAACTCTTTAAAGCAAACAGCAGTAACGAACCACCAATAATAAAAACCAAGAAGAATAAAATAAACACTCCTCTGGCGGGATCTGAGGCAAAAGCATGCACTGAGACCAAAATGCCTGATCGAACTAAGAAGGTACCTAATAAGCTTAAGGAAAATGCTGATATGGCGAGTAATACAGTCCAAGCTTTAAATGTGCCGCGTTTTTCTGTCACAGCCAGTGAGTGCATCAAAGCGGTACCCGCTAACCAAGGCATAAAGGACGCATTTTCTACTGGATCCCAAAACCACCATCCTCCCCAACCTAGCTCGTAGTATGCCCACCAAGATCCAAGTGCAATCCCTAAGGTGAGAAACAACCACGCAGCTGTCGTCCACGGACGAGACCAACGTGCCCATGCGGTATCAAGCCTGCCAGTCATTAGTGATGCAATGGCAAATGAGAATGCCACAGAAAATCCTACATACCCCATGTAAAGCATGGGTGGGTGAATGATAAGTCCTGGATCCTGTAATAAAGGATTCAGATCACGCCCATCAACAGGAAAGAAAGGCAAGGTTCTTAAAAAGGGATTAGATGTGACGATAATAAACAGTAAGAAACCAACACTAATCATGCCCATCACAGCAAGTACCCGTGACACTGATTCCTGCGGCATACCACGGCTAAACGTAGCTACTGCAACTGTCCATATCGCTTGGATTAGTACCCATAGCAACAAAGAACCTTCATGAGCTCCCCAAACCGCCGTAAGACGATAATACCAAGGTAATTGGCTATTAGAATTAGTCGCAACATAGGTCAGTGTAAAGTCGTTGGTGTAAAAAGCCCAAAGTAACACAGCAAAAGATAAAGCTAGTAGCAAGAACATCCCCCAAGACAAAGGTCGTGCGGTGTTCATTAACAGAGTATTATTTCGAGATGCACCAATCAAAGGCAAAATACTCAATAACACTGCCATCGCTAGTGAAATAATTAAGGCAAAATGACCAATCTCAGCAATCATTGATCACTTCCTTGTTTTTGTTGTTCTGTATAATTAAGGGGTTGATGATTTTTCTTCATCGCCTCTGCAATCTCTGGAGGCATATATTCCTCATCATGCTTTGCAAGCACTTCAAAAGCTTCAACCGTAGTTGCGTTTTTCAAAACCCCTTGTGCAACAATGCCTTGCCCTTCTCTAAATAAATCGGGAAGTATACCGTTATAAATCACTGTTACTTTAGGGCCTACGTCATGCAATTCGAACGCAACTTGAAGTGATTCTGGGTCACGTTTTACCGATCCTTTGACCACCATACCACCAATACGCAGACGTTGACCGACCTCTGGCTTAATCCCGTCAGGCTTACCATCAACTAGCTCAGTTGGTGTGTAGAACAAGTCCATATTTTGGTTTAGTGCATACAACATAAGTCCAACCGTAGCAGTGATACCAACGAAAATAATCAGTACGACTCCCAACCTTTTCTTACGCCTTGGGTTCATAATGTGTTCTCCATACTTTTCGCAGCATCGATACGGGCTTGCCTATCTATCTTAGACTGGACTTCATCGAGCAATTTATTTCCACGGCGGATACTGGCAACAAGCAGAATAAAAAGCAAAAAAAATGTGATGCCAAAAGCGCTCCAAACATAAGCAGAGTATCCGCCCATTGCCAAAAAATCGTTCAAAGATTTAAAATACACTGTTTATTTACCTCTCTGAAGTCTCGCCTGAACAAGAGCTGTCACCCATGGACGATGGCTCTCTTTGCTTATAATTTCGTTACGCAATCGAACCACGGTCAAGGTGGCAAAGAAAAATGCGAAACCTAGAATATTGATTAACAATGGCCAGAACATATCGCTAGAAATCGAAGGTTTGGAAAATTTAGTAATGGTTGCCCCTTGGTGAAGGGTATTCCACCACTCAACCGAAAAATGAATAATAGGTAAGTTCACCACACCTACAATGGCCAAAATACCTGCCGCTTTAGCTGCCATTCTTTGATCATCGAATGCGTGGTACAGTGCTATAACTCCAAGGTACAGAAACAAGAGGATTAGTTCAGAAGTTAAACGAGCATCCCACACCCACCATGCCCCCCACATTGGCTTTCCCCAAATTGCCCCCGTCACTAATGCTATAAAGGTATAAACTGCTCCGATAGGCGCCATTGCACAGGCCGCCATATCAGATAGTTTGACTTGCCAAACTAGGCCAATAAAAGCCGCAATAGCCATTGACAAATATACGCCCATAGACCACATCGCTGAAGGAACATGTATATAGATAATTCTAAAGCTGTCACCTTGTTGGTAATCAGAGGGAGCAAAAGCTAACCCCCATACTGTACCTAGTGATAAAAGCAGTAACGACAATATCGCAAACCAAGGTAGCAACTTACCACATAACTGGTAGGCAATTTCCGACTTGGCATAAGGATGGAGCCACTTCCACATTGTTTCCTCACTTTCGCTTCAATGTTGTTTTATTGTCTATGTCAGACTGAATTTTTAATTATGTTACCGACAGGCATAAGGATGTCTTGTCCTCGATCAAAACTAATTAATTAACGCTTATTCGAAGAGCAGAACTAATAGCAAAAGGCGTCAATGTTATTGATCCCATAAAAATAGCCCCAAGAATAGCTAACTGACCTTTATACGCCATTCCCAAGGATGCGGCATCAATCGCAGACGTCGCAAATATCAATATCGGAATATACAATGGAAGGACCAGTAAACTAAGTAATACCCCCCCTTTCTGTAACCCTACAGTCAAAGCAACACCAATCGCACCAATAAAGCTTAATGTCGGCGTTCCAATGAGCAAAGTTGAAACCACTGCTAACCAAGAATTCATATCAAGAGAAAGTAATATAGCTAATAAGGGACTTATCAAAATTAAAGGTAATCCGGTCAACATCCAGTGCGCAATAACTTTAGAAATAACAACAAGCGACAGCGGCAAAGGTATTAACATCATTTGCTCTAAAGCTCCATCCTGAAAATCATCTCTAAATAGTCTTTCCAAAGATAGTAGAGCAGACAACAGAGCGGCTACCCAAACAATACCGGCAGCAATACGCGCAAGTAAGTTAGGTTCAGGTCCTATGCTTAGCGGAAATAAAGTAATGACTATGATAAAAAACCACAAAGGATTAAAAATATCTGCCTGACGTCGAAACGCTATGAGAAGCTCTCGCCGAATGATGTTATTCATTGCTGCAAGCATGGCGCGTTACCTAATGTGATTTTTTTTAATCTTGTGTGGTTGGCAAACATTTCCTGATGAGTAGTCAACAAGACAATGCCACCTTTATCAATATGACTGAGAAAAAGAGACTCCAAAACTTTGACACCCTGTTTATCAATAGCAGTTAAAGGTTCATCTAAAACCCAAAGTTTATGCTGACTTAACCACAAACGTGCAAGAGCCACCCTACGCTGCTGACCAGCAGATAGTTGTGCGACTGGCACATCTTCGCGCCCCGCCAACCCTACTTTCATCAGAGCATTATATAGGCTTACCTTATCTATCGAATGGTTAGAATGGATGTTAAAATAGAAACGTAAGTTCTCATAAGCGGTCAATTCTCGCTTTATTCCTGTTTGATGCCCTAAAAACAACAAATCTTTATGGTAAGCATCTCGGTTAGATTCAATACTTTCCCCATTCCAAAATACGTTGCCATTATCGCGATCTGCAAGCCCAGAGATAATCCGTAGTAATGTCGTTTTCCCTGTCCCGTTTCGACCTTCAACCTGTACTAAGTCACCACAGTTAAGTGTAAACGACAGTGATTCAAATAGGATTCTATTATCTCTAACAGCGGTAAGCTGGGATGCTTCTAACATGAATATTCGCTAGTTAAATTTAGTGGCACTATAGTAGCATAGCCATACTGACACTAAATAGAATTAGGTCTTAGACCATCACGAAATACGGTAATTTTATGTAAATAATCTACCATATTCCAAATAAGTGCAGATTGATTGTTTACATTTGGACACAAAAAAGGATGCGCAATGCATCCTTTAAATTATGTTCAAGATTTTCTTCTGCTTTTCCTCTGTGCCGACGAGTGGCTAGCTTGTGAGTCCGTTCCAAGAGGGGGTACTTTTTCCTTACCAGCAATTTTTTTTTGCAAAGAAAGCATTAACTCGGCTTCAGCTTTAGGTAATTCACACTCTTTGATAAGTTCGTTAACATCAGCTCCAAGTTGAACCATTTTAGAAGCTCTTGAATACAAGCGTCCATCACCATCTTCCTGTTCAAGCTCCGCGATTCTCTCGTTCAAATGCTGAATAAGATCCTGTTGCTCACTAACCCTCTGTCCTAAACCAACGACAACAGAACGCACTTCGAGTAGCTGCTTGTTAGCTTTTTGTAACTCTTTATCCAGATGACGATTCTTCTGCCGCCAGTGCTCAAACATAACACCTTGGCTCTTCTTTAATCGCAGTAAAATCACAGCAAAAAATACGACAACTACTAACGCAATGACTCCTGCAATGGCAGGAGCATTTGCAAAAAAAACTGCTTCCATTATAGATGAGCCATCTCATCCCATTCTTCGTCAGTTAGCAGCTGATTCAGATCAACAAGAATTAACAACTTACCATCACGGTTACTAACACCCTGAATAAACTTAGCACTTTCGTCAGTTCCAACACTTGGCGTCGTATCAATTTCAGAAGATTTTAAGTACACCACTTCAGCAACACTATCAACTAGAATACCTATCACTTGATGCTCGGACTCAATCACGATGATCCGTGTATTATCTGTGATTTCACCTTGCATCAAACCAAAGCGTGATCGGGTATCTATAACTGTAACTACATTACCACGCAAGTTAATGATCCCAAGAACATAATCGGGAGCACCTGGCACGGGAGCAATTTCTGTATAACGCAGCACTTCACGTACCTGCATTACATTGATACCGTAGGTTTCTTCTTCTAGTTGGAACGTCACCCACTGAAGTACTTCGTCATTTGACTGATCCCTTCTCACTTCGACTTCATTAGTTTGAGACATACCTATTCCTCTCTAAGCCAAAATCGGCATAAACGTTTTATTTGTCCAAGGCTTTTACATCAAGTCCTGCATTAAGCATAGCTACCAATGCTTCAACATGGATCAAAGCACACATTTTTTCTTTGACCATCCCCGCAAGCCAAGGACGTTTTCCTGCGGTTTTCCGCCAGCGTACCTTCTCTGGGTTGATTGATTCCGTCCCCTTTAGCTGAGTTGAAGCTAATCCCCACATACTTTCATCCAACATAACAATATATTGGTACTCATCTTTATATGTATCATCATCCAATTTCTCAGCCATAACCCATTTTGCCGTATCTACCACATCAAGCTGTGCATCTCGACCAGTCTGCAGCCCCAAATACCAATCAGGGCGGCCAATAAGGTGGTTAAGTTCCGCAATACGGTGAATACCACCTAACTCATCAAGAGGAACCGCAAAAGTCACACTATTTACTTCAAAATATAGAACCTGAAACTCTTGATCACGTATGGTGGAGTGCCAAATATCTGATTCACTACCACCTGACTGAATTTCTGGTTCTAGCGAAACCTCTTCAGCAACTTCAACTTCAACTTCAGGTTGTTCTAGCTTGGCACTGATCTCTGGTTGAGCAATTTCTTCCACTACAGCTTCAGATTGAGATTCAGTAGCTGCATCTTCTATCTCTGGTGCTGAATCTTCATCAGGCGGCCAGTCCTGAACCTCTTCAACAGCAGTGTTCGTTTCTGATATTTGAGAGGTATTTTGCTCCATCACCTCTTCAAGCTGAAGATCTGCAACTGGGTTAGTCGACTCTAATTGTTCTAGCAGTCGCTCAACATCGTCTAAATTCGGTAATTCGACTTCAATTGCGGGCGGTGCATAGCTAGTTTCTTCCTCTGTCATCTGAGCGGCAGGCTCGAGTGCTGACATTGCTACATCAGATTCTAGATCTAATGTTGGATCCTGATTATTATCAGGAGAGTCTAGTTTATCATCGACTTCTAATGACTCATCTAACAGCGCAGAAAAATACTCTTCCAACGCTTGTTCACTCGAGATCAACGTATTACTACTCATTCACAGCCAACCTTTCTAAATAAATTAATAGCTGTTTATATGCGAAAACTCCACGACTCCCTGAAGCAAAATGTGAAACCGGTAGATGCTTTAAACTAGCATCTCTAAATTTGGTATCAATTGGTACTGCAGAGGTCCATACCTGCTCTGGATAATCTTTCTTTAACTTTTGTAATGTTTGCAACGACGCGTTGGTCCGTTTGTCGTACATAGTCGGGACAATAGTGACATTAAATGGGTTATTACGTGATTTTTGCATTATGGCTAAAGTTCGCACCATTCGTTCCAGACCTTTCATTGCCAAAAATTCGGTTTGCACTGGTATCAAGATACGATTACTCGCAGCCAATGCATTAACCATCATCACACCGAGTATAGGAGGACAATCAATCAAAACATAATCATAGTGTTGATCAATCGCCATCAATGCTCGTTTAAGTATTAATCCCATACCACTACGGTTACCCATAACCCTGTCTAACGTAGCAAGTGACATATGTGCAGGGATAATATCGATACCTTCTACATCTGACTTCATCACCAAAGGCAAAACACTTTCTTCGCTAAAGTCCTTTAACTGAAAAAGATCAAATAGGCTTGAATTTACGCCGTCAGGGTCATAACCCAAATAAGTTGTTAGAGATGCATGAGGGTCAGTATCAACCAACAAAACCCTTTTGCTTTGCTTGCTTAACAAACCCGCAAGGGTGATAGTCGTTGTTGTTTTGCCAACACCACCTTTTTGGTTTGCAATACTCCAAACAATCATCCGTTACCCCTAGGACAAACCTACTTCAACTAGCATTCGTTCTGCTATACGATCCAATGGTAAATCTTCAGTCGACAAACCTGCTTTAGCAACCGCTTGTGGCATGCCATACACCACACAACTGTTCTCATCTTGTGCCCAAATAGTTGCACCCGCACTTTTCAGCATACGAGCACCTTCTCGTCCATCAGCACCCATCCCGGTCAATACCATTGATAGAACTTGCTCCGAATAAATTTTAGCAGCACTACCAAAAGTTACGTCAACACAAGGTTTGTAGTTCATCCGTTCACCACCATCAATGACGCGTAATTTGGCAGAGCCCGGACGACCATCAATCATCATTTGCTTTCCACCAGGAGCAAGATATGCCACTCCTGGTTTAAGTGAATCACCATCTTCAGCTTCTTTCACTTGAATTTTACACAAAGAATTCAGACGGCTTGCAAAAGCAGCTGTGAATGTAGCTGGCATATGTTGGATGAGTAAAATAGGGTGAGGATAATTAGCTGGCAACTGAGTCAAAATTTTTTGTAGTGCGACAGGGCCACCAGTTGAGGTGCCAATGGCCGTAAGTTGATATCTCTTACCCGAAGACTTAAATCGCCCAATAGAAGATTTTGCCGAAGCGGTTGCTGCTTTAGATGTTTTTTGCGTAGTTGAAGAGGCTGTGGGAGATTTCGCTGTACCCGAAGTTGAAGCTGGTTTGCTGGCAGGACGGCGCATAAAGGTACGGCGTGAAGCAATTTCAATTACACGTTGTTGCAACAATGAAACCGCATCATCACGGTTACGTGCTATATCCTCAAACTTTTTGGGTAGAAAGTCCAAAGCACCTGCATCGAGAGCATCCAGTGTTGCTTTTGCTCCATCGTGCGTTAACGACGAAAACATCAAAATAGGAACTGGACTTTTAGCCATAATTTCACGAACTGCTGTGATACCGTCCATCACAGGCATCTCTATGTCCATTGTAATCACGTCCGGTTTCAATCGTAGGGCTTTGTCTACTGCTTCTTTACCATTGGTCGCCACATCCATTACCTCTAAACGAGGTTCAGCGTTAATTATCTCACTGACTCGGCGACGAAAAAAACTCGAATCATCAACTACTAAAACTTTAATCGCCATAGTTATCCTTTATTATTCTACGACTTAGATTCGAGAAGCAGCCGCATACTGCTTAAGCAAATCTGAAACATCCAGAATCAAAGCAATATGCCCATCACTGGTGATTGTCGCACCCGCCATCCCCGGCGTTCCCTGAAGCATACTATCAAGAGGCTTGATCACCACTTCTTCTTGTCCGATGAGGGTATCGACTACAAACCCAACTCTCTGGCTCCCAATCTGTACAATTACTACATGCCCATGTCCCTTGCGCAATTCCAAGTCAGCTGACTTCGGAGCTAGCCAATTTTGTAAGTAAAACAATGGAATTGATTTTTCTCGGACAATAATAGTTAACTGACCATCAACTACATTGGTACGACTGAGGTCCAAATGGAAAATCTCATTAACACTCCCCAGAGGAAGAGCAAATGGATGCCCCGCAACTCCCACCATCAAGGTTGGTAAAATAGCCAGAGTCAAAGGCACTTTAATCGTAATTTTGGTTCCTTTACCCAATTCGGAATCAATATCAATAGAACCATTCAACCCATTTATTGCGGTTTTCACCACATCCATACCCACACCACGTCCTGAAATATCAGATATTTGTTCTTTACTAGAAAATCCGGGCATAAATATTAGGTTGAAACATTCTTTGTTGTTTAGACGTGACGCTGCATCTTCATCCATCATCCCACGGTCAACGGCAATTCCCCTTAATTTCTCTGGGTCCATACCGCCTCCGTCATCGACAATAGCTAACTCAATATGATCACCTTCCTGAGAAGCAGAAAGAATCACTTTACCTTGCTGAGATTTGCCTGCTTTTACACGATCTGCAGGCATTTCTATACCGTGGTCTAGCGAGTTACGAACCAAGTGAATGAGAGGGTCGGCTAGTGCTTCAACGAGGTTTTTATCCAAATCGGTTTCTTCACCACGCATCTCTAGGTTGATGTCTTTTTCTAGAGTTCGTGCAATATCTCTTACCACACGAGGGAATCGACCAAACACTTTTTTGATCGGTTGCATTCGCGTTTTCATTACCGCGCCCTGAAGGTCGGCAGTAACCACATCAAGGTTAGAAACAGCTTTTGCCATCTCTTCATCGTTACTATTTAAGCCTAAACTTAACAACCGGTTACGAACGAGCACCAGCTCACCAACCATATTCATAATAACATCAAGTGTTGATGTATCGACACGAACCGTAGCTTCAGCCTGAGGCTTTTTACTTTGCGCAGGAGGTGCTGCTTCTTTTTTTGCAGGTGGCGCCGCTTTTTCAGCAGGTTTAGGTGGAGGCGGTGCAGGTTGCTCGGCCTTAGGTTCGGGCGGAGGTGTTGCTTCTTTGGGCGCTTCTGCGTTATCTACTGGCGCTTCAAGAGGACCTTTACCTGAACCATGAAGATCGTCAAGCAATTTATCGAAGTCGTCGTCCGTCATTAAGCCATCATCACCACCTTGAGGTGCTGCACTGGCTTTATTCTCAGCCTCATTATCCGCCTCAACTGGGCTTTTTCCTGAGCCATGGAGGTCGTCTAACAACTTCTCGAATTCATCATCAGTAATATCACCACTCGCGTCACCTGCGGGCTCTGAAGCTCCACCTGCAGGTTCTGAGGCAGCAATTGGAGAACCGCCCTCACCATGGAGTTCATCGAGTAACTTATCAAAATCATCTTGAGTTATTTCATCGATAGAGCCACCAGAATCACCATCACTACTTGGTGCTGCAGGCTCTTCTGGAGCACTGGCTTCAGGTTCTGGCTCAGCAGCTTCTGCTGGAGCACTGGCTTCAGGTTCAGCCTCATCCGCTGATTGAGGGCTACTTAGACGATGCAGTTCATCCAACAGCGCTTGCTCAGCTTTAGGTAACGGCTCTTGGTCTTGTACCGCCTGGAACTGCCGATTAACCGTATCCAATGCTGTTAGCATAGTATCCATTAGACTTGAGGAAACATCACGTTGTCCGTTACGCAAAATATCGAACACATTTTCAGCACCATGACAAGTATCGACCAGCTCGGTAAGAGATAGAAAGCCAGCCCCACCTTTAACAGTATGAAAACCACGGAAAATGGCATTGAGCAATTCTTTGTCTTCAGGGTTATTTTCAAGTTCTACCAGCTGCTCTGAAAGAAGCTCAAGAATTTCCCCTGCTTCAACCAAAAAGTCCTGTAGAATATCTTCGTCTAATTCAAAACTCATAAATTACCTCTAAAACCCAAGACTCGAGAGTAAGTCGTCAACTTCATCTTGTGATGCCACTGCGTCTTCCCTTTCATGAGCATTGAGTATTGGCCCCTCTGGATCTATCGATGATTTATTTTTATTTTGTTCGGCTTCTTCAAGTTTACTAGCACCAAATGCGGTCAAAATTTCCACAAGCCGGCCTTCAACCTCATTGACCAGAGTGATAACTCTACTGATAATCTGACCAGTTAAATCTTGAAAATCCTGAGCCATAAGAATCTCTGTCAATTGACCTCTTAGCTCAGAACTGTCTCCTTCAACTTCACCAAGTAGCTTATCAATACGATGGCAAAGAGCCTTAAATTCTGCAAGCTCAATGCGGCCATGCATTAACTCATTCCATTTAGGTCGAACTTTCAGTAAGCCCTCATGCAAGTTATCTGCAATCGGCATACATCGGTCGACCGCATCCATCGTTTTATTTGCCGCGGTTTCAGTTTTATCAATAACATACTGAAGCCTGTCCTTAGCATCAGGAATCTCCGCATTCGCAATAGCATTGATACGGTCATCAACACTGAAATGCTTGATAGACTCGTGCAAATCACGAGTTAACTCACCAATCTCCTGAAAAACGGGACTTGGTGTCGCTTCTTGTAAGCTCCTAATAAGTTGGTCAGCTTCTTCTTGCTGCTCACTTTCTAGTAACTCTACGAGGTTCTTTGCCTGCTCTAATGAAATCATTTTGAATTAGCCTTTCGCGTCCCTGCGTCAATTTCTTGACTTATAAACGTTCGAAGATTTTGTCTAATTTTTCTTTCAACGTTGCAGCAGTGAACGGTTTAACTATGTATCCGTTAACACCTGCTTGCGCTGCTTCAACAATCTGCTCACGCTTCGCTTCTGCTGTGATCATCAGTACAGGTAAATGTTTGAGCTCATCATCGGCGCGAATATGCTTTAGAAGGTCGATGCCCTGCATACCAGGCATGTTCCAATCTGTCACAACAAATTCGAAATCACCTTTTTTGAGCATTGGTAGCGCCGTTAAGCCATCATCAGCTTCTTGGGTATTATTAAAACCCAAGTCACGAAGTAAGTTCTTAACGATACGGCGCATTGTTGAAAAGTCATCAACAATAAGGATCTTCATATCTTTTTTCAAAATTGCCTCCACTGAGTTCGATATCAGTGATTTCTAGTTATCGTTTGTCCAAACACTTAGCTTAGTGCGAAGACGTTGCATTGATTGGCTTAGTATCTGGCTGACACGTGACTCGCTAACACCAATTACTTCGCCGATTTCCTTCAAGTTTAACTCCTCATCGTAATAAAGCGAAAGTACAAGAGTTTCTCTTTCTGGAAGTGATTTAATTGATTCTATCAGAGCAGTACGAAAATACTCATCTGCAACCCCTTGAAATGGGATATTTTCTTCATCTGAATCTTCATGAGAAATCGCATCCTCCGATACTCCTAAATCGTCAATACCAATCAGACGAGAACAATTAATATCCGCCAAGGCACTGTGGTATTGCTCTAGAGTCATCTCCATTTTATTGGCAACTTCGGCATCGGTAGGATCCCGACTAAGCTCGCCTTCTAATTTTGAAATCGCTTGGCTGATTTCCCTACTGTTCTTGTGCACTGAACGAGGGACCCAATCTCCACGACGTATATCATCAAGCATAGCACCCCGAATGCGAATACCAGCATAGGTTTCAAAACTTGCCCCTTTGCTACCATCATAATTTTTTTGAGCTTCTAGCAGTCCTATCATCCCAGCTTGGATAAGATCCTCAACTTGAACACTCGGGGGTAGCCGTCCGATTAAATGGTGTGCAATGCGTTTAACCAGCACCGAGTATTTTTCTAAAAATACTCGCCGACTGTCTTGATTTGCGTATTGGTCATAGGTCAATGCCTTATTCACCAAATGGTTCCTCTAACATCTCTGTTCTATGAAGTAAGCGTTCTACAAAAAACTCCAGATGTCCACTCGGTGTTTTAGGAATTGGCCAAGTTAATGCCTTATTTGCTAAAGATCCAAGAGCTAATGATGCAGGTGAACGAGGAAATGCGTCCACAACAATCTTTTGTTTTTTAACGGCTTGTCGAACTTTATCATCTAATGGGATACATGCTACGAGTTCGATACCAACATTCAAGAATCTCTCTGTGACCAAGGTCAATTTTGCGAACAATTCTCTTCCCTCACGATAACTTCTAACCATATTAGCGACAATTTTAAATCTTTGAACCTGATGTTCTTTACTTAAAAGCTTGATCAGAGCATATGCATCAGTGATGGATGTAGGTTCATCACAAACGACAACGACGACATCCTGAGCAGCGCGAGAAAAACTCACCACCATATCCGAAATCCCAGCAGCAGTATCAATGAGCAATACATCCATCTCATCTTCTAAGCTACCGAAGGCGCGAATTAGGCCTACATGCTGTGCATGAGATAATTCAGTCATTGCTTGTGTACCTGATGTTGCCGGAATTATCTTTATCCCATACGGTCCTTCAACAATAGCATCTTTGAGTTCACATTCACCCGCGAGTACATGGCCAAGATTTTTTTTTGACCGTATTCCAAGCATAACATCTACATTTGCTAAGCCAAGGTCGGCATCTAGCACCATGACCTTTTTTCCCTGACGGGCCATACATATCGCTAGCCCCAAGGTTACATTGGACTTTCCGACTCCACCTTTACCACCCGTTACCGTAATAACTTTGGTCAGAGAAGGCTGCGTTAAGCGACGTAGCCCGCTTGCTTGGTCTTGTATCATATTCTTCGTCATAATCGTCCGCCGCCTAGAACCTTTCTGCTTCACTATTCCAATAGTGAGGTTCGTTATCTGTCGACTTCTCTAACAATTCATTTGCCTTAGCTACCATATATTTAGGTTGCGCTATCACAATGTCTTCTGGAACTCTTTGTCCATTCGCGATATAAGCAACTGGCAGAGAATTTTGTACTACTACACTAACAAATTCGCCTAGACTTAAAGACTCATCTAATTTAGTAAGAATACACCCTGACAAAGGTATTCTTTGAAAATGATCGATAGTCTCTTGCAATACCTTCCTTTGAGCTGTTGCTGGTAATACTAGATAGCTATGAATAACTTCACCGCTTTCGTGCATTAATGTATCCAACTGCTCAGACAGACGAACATCTCTCTGCCCCATACCTGCAGTATCAACAAGAATTAAACGACGATTCCTTAACTGGTAAATTACATCGGCTAACTCTTTGGAATCTTTAGCAACTTTTACAGCACATCCCATAATACGCCCATAAATTGCCAGTTGCTCATGAGCCCCGATACGGTAAGTATCTGTTGTAACCAAAGCGACATTGTCAGAGCCATATTCCATCGCCGCTCTTGCCGCAAGCTTGGCGACCGTGGTCGTTTTTCCAACACCTGTAGGTCCGAGTAAAGCAACCACACCTCCACGTTTGAGGATATCTTGTTTGGAAATTGGAACTTGGTCTGAAACTAGACCCAATAACGCTTTCCATGCTTTAGTTGGAGGTGTATCTTCTGGAATGTAACAAGCGAGTTGATCGGCAAGATCTGCAGACACTCCCATACGTTCCAAACGCTTTATAAGCATTGCTCTTAGCGGCTCACGACGCTCAACTTCCTGCCACATGAGCCCCGAGACCTGATGCTCTAACAGTCGACGAATTGATGTCATCTCTTCGCGCATTTCTTCTAAATCTTCACCACTCGCAGCAGACTCATCAAGCTGATTACGTTCATAACGAGTTGGGTCCAAACGTGGTTGATGTTCCCCACCTTTGTCCTGTGCGATCAGTCTAGCAAGAGGCGAATCTTCCCGAAGTTGTACCCCGTTGACTTCTTTACGTAGGCTCGACTGCCGTTTAAGTAATGATGATAATGAGTCAGCATTTGATGGCTCATTATCATTCCCACCAGCGGTAGTATTGCTGTATTGTTTGAGCATGTGCGCAAAACGCTTAGTCATTGAGCCATTGTCAGCTTTGGCTTGTAAGCTGACTTTGTCTTCGTCTAGCGTACGCTGTTTACTATTAACACTACTTTTAGTAGTCGAAGCCGCTTGAGTGTTATTGTGCTGAGGTTGAGAGGTTTGTTTAGCGGCCGAGCGTGCAGCAGCTGTTTCGTTATCGACCGCTGCCACAATCTCTATGCCGCCAGCGACTTTTTTATTCGACATGATTACTGCATCATCGCCCAGCTGACTTTTTACTTGTAGCAAAGCGGTGCGCATGTCCTTGGCAAAAAATCGTTTAATCTTCAAAATCAATATCCATCTTTTCGCATTTAGCCATTAGTTACCAACAGCTTGAACAATGCGTATTTGTTTCTCGTCTGGAATCTCCTGATAGGAGAGTACCCGTAGTGATGGAATTGTGTTCTTCACAAACTTCGCGAGTGTAGAACGCAATACACCTGAGGTGAGAAGTACCGCTGGTTCTCCTTTCAACTCTTGCTCTTGAGTAGCTTGAGTTAATGAAGATTGCAGTCGCTCTGCTAAACCAGGCTCGATTCCCGCAGACTCTCCTCCAGACGCCTGCATTGTCTGGTGCAATATCTGTTCCAACTCAGGAATCAAAGTAATCACTGGCAACTCAGGCTCTATCCCGTTGATTTCTTGAACAATTAATCGTTTCAAAGAAATTCGAACTGCTGCGGTTAAGATGTCAGGTTCTTGACTCTTACTCGAATATTCAGCCAATGTCTGAACTATGGTCCGGATATCTCTGATAGGTACAGCTTCGTTGAGTAGATTTTGCAGCACCTTAACCACAGCGCCAAGCTGTAATTGATCAGGTACAAAAGTCTCAACTAATTTCGGAGTGCTGCGCCCAAGCATTTCAAGTAGGTTTTGCACTTCCTCATGACCAATTAGATGAGAAGCATTATTAGTAAGGAGCTGGCTTAAATGCGTAGCCAAAACCGTTGAAGAGTCAACCACTGTATAACCAAGAGCTTGCGCATGTTCACGCTGTTCATCTTTTATCCATGTCGCTTCTAGACCGAATGCTGGATCAATGGTGGGCTCACCTTCCACCATTCCATATACTTGGCCTGGGTTAATCGCCAACTCCATATCTGGCCGAATTTCCGCCTCACCTACCGCCACTCCCATCAGGGTAATACGATAACTATTAGGGCTTAGCTCAAGATTATCACGTATATGCACTGCAGGAATAAGAAATCCAAAGTCTTGGGAAAGTTTTTTTCGGACTCCTTTAACCCGCTCGAGCAACTCTCCCCCTTGCTCTCTATCAACCAATGGAATAAGACGATAACCAACCTCAAGCCCAATAATATCAACTGGTTGAACATCATCCCACGATAATTCTTTTGGTGTTGGCGCTTCTTTATCTTTTGTCGCTGGAAGCTTGGCATTTTCAGCACTTTTCTTTTGCTTTCGATGAATCCAATAAGCAGATCCTCCTGCTAAAGCAGCAAGAAGTAAGAAAGAGAAATGAGGCATACCAGGAACTAATCCCATTACTCCTAGGATACCTGCCGTAATCATCAGTGCTTTCGGGTTATCAAACAATTGGAAAACAACCTGCTGACCCATATCCTCATCGGTATTTTGACGGGTCACCATAATTGCCGCACCAATTGATAATAAAAGTGACGGAATTTGTGCGACAAGGCCATCACCAATGGTCAGTAAGGTGTAGATCTGAATAGCCTCTCTGAAAGCTAAATCATACTGAACCATTCCAATTGATAGACCACCAATAATATTAATAAATAGTATCAAAATACCGGCAATTGCATCTCCTTTAACAAACTTCGATGCACCGTCCATCGATCCATAAAAGTCAGCTTCTTTTGTCACTTCTTGGCGTCGAGTGCGCGCCTGATCCTGATCAACCAAGCCTGCATTGAGATCAGCATCTATAGCCATTTGTTTGCCTGGCAGAGCGTCTAATGTAAATCGAGCACTAACTTCAGAAATACGCCCCGCACCTTTAGTTACTACCATAAAGTTAATGATCATCAGGATCAGAAATACAACCAAACCGACTGCGTAGTTACCACCTATAACCACGCTGCCAAATGCCTCTATGACACTGCCCGCAGCACTTGTTCCTTCGTGACCATAGAGTAATACCACTCGTGTAGATGCAACATTCAACGCCAAACGTAAAAGAGTCGCAATTAGAAGTACAGTAGGAAAAGCTGCAAAATCCAGCGGCCTACGCGTATAAACGGTGACCAATAAAACCACCATTGCGAGAGCAATATTAAACGTAAAAAATAAGTCCAGTATAAAGGGAGGTATCGGCAGAACAACCATCGCCAATGTAGCCAATACCATAATGGGAGCACCTATCGCAGGCATCGCTCTTTGGGGTATTGAGGGTAATTTATCGGCAAATGGCAATGTAAATTTCATAGCGACAGAAAATATTATTCAACCTGAATTAAAGGACTTAGGTGAAGATGCAAATTTCAGTCCATATAAAATGTCAATTTTATGGCTAACACTTTAAGGCGACTAAGAAACAAATTATTTAATGACCAAGCATAAATTATAACTTAAATAAATCTATGGATGGATGTGGAAAGCCAGCTCACCACGACGATTATTAACATCATAATTAATGCATGCTATTCCAGATGTTGGGAACATGGGAGGTACTATATTTGGCACAAACTCAGCTGTCAGATATCCCACTAAAGGCAGGTGAGAAATCAATAGAATAGATTTTGGACGTTCAACTTCAGCAATAGCTGCAATGTAATCTCCAACATGGGCCGCATCTCCATATGGAGTAATATCGTCACAGGTTTTAATCTGTTTAGCATTCAAGCGGGGAGAAATAGCCTGCCAAGTCTGCTGAGCTCTTAAATAAGGACTGACAAATACCATATCCAGATGACTATAGCCTTTCTCTACACAAAGATGAGCAGCTTGGATCGAATCACTTCGGCCTTTATACGTCAATGCACGCTCCGCATCTGTGAGTGCATGGTGCTCAGCTTCTCCATGACGCATAATAAATATTTTCATTGCTTATTCCTAAAACTATGATTCTTTTAATAAAACGAGTGTATTGGCGATAGTGCCACATATGTCTCATATGACCGATAATTATATCAAGCGCACACCTTAAGACTTAGACTTTCGTAACATTCTTGATGTATAGATTAAGAAATTGTGTATGCTTATATTTGTCAGGAATAAAATTCACATTTACTTCAATCCTGCCAAAAGACAGTCATATAGGCCTTTCTTCCAAATATTGACAGAAAGCGCCGCAATACTTCAAAACCTCAAGCGGAGAGTAACTTGTGCACTTAAGCCCGAATAACACCAACCAATATCGCTACTTAACGTTGAAAAACGGACTCAAAGTATTGGTCATTCGGGAAAAAAATACCCAAAAAGCAGCGGCTGCATTGGCAGTCAATGTAGGACACTTCGACGATCCTGATGACCGTCACGGAATGGCTCACTATCTAGAACATATGTTATTTTTAGGTACAACAAAGTACCCTAAAGTTGGTGATTTCCAAAGTTATATCAATCAACATGGCGGAAGTAATAATGCTTGGACTGGTGCCGAACATACCTGCTTCTTTTTTGACGTTATGCCTACTGCATTATGCAGTTGTCTCGATAGATTTAGCCAATTTTTCACAGCTCCTATATTTAACCCTGAAGCTCTCGATAAAGAGCGTCAAGCCGTCGACTCCGAGTTTAAGCTCAAACTCAACGATGATTCACGGCGGCTTTATCAAGTGCACAAAGAATTGGTTAACCCTAATCACCCTTTCGCAAAATTTTCAGTCGGAAACCAAACGACCCTAAGTGATAGAAATGGACAATCAATCAGAAGTGAGATTGTCGACTTCTACCAAGAAAAATACTCTGCTGATTTAATGACATTGGTAGTTTTAGGCCCCCAACCTCTCGATGAATTGGATCAATGGGTAAAAGATAAGTTTTCGTCTATTCCGAATCGAGGTCTGTCAGGAAAATCGATTGATGTTGCTTATCTCGATGCAAACTCCACCGCCATTTCGGTCAACATTGAGCCTATTAAGGAGATTCGCAAACTCATATTATCTTTTCCTTTACCTAGCCTAGACAAGTACTATCGCCAAAAACCCATGTCCTATTTTGCTCATTTACTTGGCTATGAGGGTGAAGGTAGTTTAATGCTAGCGCTTAAAGAAAAAGGATGGATAACCTCACTTTCAGCTGGGGGAGGCACCAGCGGTAGTAACTATCGTGAATTTACAATAAGTTGCGCTTTAACTCCTACAGGTCTTGATCATGTTGATGATATTATTCAAGCCTTATTTTCATATCTAGTCTTGATTGACAACAAAGGTTTTGAACAATGGCGTTACCTTGAAAAGCAGGCGGTTTTAGAATCGGCTTTTCGCTTTCAAGAACCCACAAGACCCATTGATTTAGTCAGCCACTTAGTCATTAACATGCAACATTATTCGCCGGAAGATATAGTTTATGGCGACTATGTCATGAATAATTATGATGAAGAGCTTTTAAGGCAACTTTTTACCTATTTCACCATAGATAACTTGCGCGCTACGCTAATTGCTAAAGGCTACAAATATGAACAAAAAGCCAAATGGTATGATACGCCTTATTCCGTTAATTCTTTTACTCAGCAGCAAAGATCGCACTTTACGACAAAAAGCGGCTTAAGTTTCGCTCTACCGCCTAAAAACCCGTTCATTTGTTATGATTTAGAACCTCTTCCCATAGAAAACCACTCTTCAGTTCCAGAGGTAATCCAAGACCTACCCGGTTTTAAACTTTGGCATCTTCAAGATAATGAATTTAGAGTACCTAAAGGTGTCATTTTTGTTGCTATCGATAGCCCTCATGCTGTGGCAAATGCTAAAAACATAGTCAAAACCAGAGTATGCGTAGAAATGTTTCTCGACTCTTTAGCTAAAGAAACTTATCAAGCGGAAATCGCTGGTATGAGTTACAACATGTACTCACATCAAGGAGGTGTGACTCTAACTTTATCAGGCTTTAGCAAAAAACAACCTGAACTAATGACAATGATTCTTGAGCGCTTCTCCAGCAGAGAATTCAATGCAAAGCGTTTTGACACTATTAAACAACAGTTAATTAGAAACTGGAAAAATGCGGCTCATGATAAACCCATCTCCCAGTTATTTAATGCCATGACAGGAATGCTGCAACCTAACAATCCACCATATAATGAATTATTGTCTGCCTTGGAAAGCCTTCAAGTCCACGAACTGAAAGAATTCGTATCCTCTATCCTTGCAAAACTGCATGTAGAAATGTTTGTATATGGTGATTGGACGCGAACAGAGACTATCAAGCTTAGCGATACCCTTAAAGACGCACTCAGAGTACACAACCAAGGTTACGAGGAATCACTGAGGCCTCTGGTTATGCTAGGTAAAAATGGTTCTTTTCAACGCTCTATTGAATCCAACCAAGAAGATTCTGCCATTGTTGTGTACTATCAATGTGACGATATTGAACCGCACAATATCGCTCTATATTTGCTCGCCAACCATTTAATGTCAGCGACTTTTTTCCATGAGATCCGTACTAAACAGCAACTCGGTTACATGGTTGGAACAGGTAATTTGCCACTAAACCGACACCCTGGCCTAGTACTTTATGTCCAATCACCAAATGCAGCACCAATTGAGCTAATCAGATCAATTGATGAGTTTCTCAACGCCTTCTATATGGTGTTGCTCGAGCTTAATGATTACCAATGGCACAGCAGCAAACGAGGTCTGTGGAGCCAAATTGCCGCACCAGACACCACTTTAAAAACTCGAGCTCAAAGACTTTGGGTTGCTATTGGTAACAAAGATTACAGCTTTGATCACAAAGAACGTGTACTTGATGAGCTGAAAAAGCTTAGTCGTGCTGACATGATTCGTTTTGTTGTAAATGAACTCAAGCCCAGAACCGCCAATAGGCTAATTATGCACGCGAAAGGGCACTCGCACCATGCATCAGGCGTTCTCGATGTGGGCGCTGAAATTGGCTCTGTAGAAGAATTTCAGCTCAGGCCAAAAGACACTGATCTAGGTTAATTGTTCTGACTCTACAATATTTTTCAACGAATGTTGGTGGAACTTGATACAGATATCTTGATGTTTAAAAGCTACAGTAGGATTATTGATTCGCTCTCCTTTCCCTCCGGGGCTCGATAGTTTTACCGTAATACCTTGTGCTCCAAGTTTATCCCATTGATTGGCCAAACCTGGGTATTTCAACTTTACATCTGCTAAATACTCTTCAGCTGTTTTAGCCAAAGAAGGGACAATAAATTCAACATGTTCCCAGCACTGAGATGGATATACCTTACCTTGTGCTGGATACGGTAATTCAAGACATTCAATAGACCAATCTGAGATACTAAACGGCTGCGTTAGTTCAATCACTACTATAGGACGGCCGTTTATCATCGCAGTTGAAATCTCACGTCCCTCTTTCAGCCATTCTTTATGCGCCAATGTTGCTAATTGCTTATCGTTAAGGCGCAGAGCAATATGGTCTGCTTGTAAGACCTGCAAATCGACCTTGAGTTTCTCACCTAATAACTGAATTTTTTGCATAAAAGTATCAAGTTTAGCTTTCATTTGTTCTGGCATTAGTTCAGCATCGGTTAGTCTTTGCGACATTTTTATCCATCCAATATGTTGATTTCTACGCAATACTACCAAGATAGTAGCTAAAAGTAGAAAATTTCCTAGAACACTCTCTATATGAGAGCTAATAAAATTGGTATTATATGCACCAATTTATGAACTCGATTAAGATATGCATTCTTTTTACCGCTTTAACTACGGTTAAGTAAAAAATGGTGACTAGATTTAACTTATATATACATATCTAAGCAATTCTTGAGAATTGAAGGAAACACGCGTGAATATCCAAGCTCTTATTAATGATAAAGTCTCTCAGGCCTTAGAAGCCGCGGGTGCACCTAAAGGTAGCCCAGCAGCAGTTCGCCAATCAGCAAAACCACAATTTGGTGACTATCAAGCAAACGGAGTCATGGGTGTAGCAAAAAAGCTCGGCACTAACCCACGGGAGTTCGCCCAGAAAGTATTGGATGTTCTCGATCTTAATGGTATTGCTAGCAAAACAGAAATTGCAGGCCCTGGTTTTATTAATATTTTCTTGAGTGAAGAATTTCTGGCTCAAAAAGCGCAACAAGCGCTTTCAGATTCTCGTCTAGGGGTTGCTATTGAAGAGCAAAAAACGATAGTCACAGATTACTCAGCACCAAATGTGGCAAAGGAAATGGCAGTCCACCACATTCGTTCAACGGTCATTGGAGACGCGGTATCACGTACACTGGAGTTTCTGGGCCATAAAGTCATTCGTGCTAACCACATCGGAGATTGGGGCACTCAATTCGGTATGCTGATCGCGAACCTTGAACGAGTGCAGCAAGAAACCGGCGAAATATCTATGGAGCTATCCGATCTAGAGGCTTTCTACCGTGAGTCAAAAAAACTCTATGATGAGGATGAAGACTTTGCAGTAAAAGCACGTAACTATGTGGTGAAATTGCAAGGTGGTGACGAGTATTGTGCTGAGATGTGGAAAAAACTGGTTGATATCACCATGATCCAGAACCAGCATAACTATGACCGCCTTAATGTATCTCTAACTCGTAACGATGTTATGGGTGAAAGTATGTATAACAATATGCTACCAAACATCGTTGCTGATCTTAAACAGCAAGGTTTAGCTCAAGAAGATAACGGCGCACAGGTTGTATTTCTAGATGAATACAAGAATAAAGATGGCGAGCCTATGGGCGTTATTGTTCAAAAGCGTGATGGCGGCTTCCTTTACACCACGACAGATATTGCATGTGCTAAGTATCGTTACGAAACACTTGGTGCCGACCGCGTACTATATTTCATCGACTCCCGTCAGCACCAACATCTAATGCAGGCTTGGACTATCGTACGTAAAGCTGGTTATGTACCTGAAGACGTCACTTTAGAACACCATGCATTTGGCATGATGTTAGGTAAAGATGGCCGTCCATTTAAGACCCGGGCAGGAAGTACAGTACGTCTGAAGGATCTCCTAGATGAAGCAGAAGAGCGTGCGATAAGGCTAATCGAATCCAAAAACCCTGATCTAGAAACAGTTGAGAAACAAAATATCGCAAACACTGTCGCTATGGCTGCGGTGAAATATGCTGATCTTTCTAAGCATCGCACAACTGACTATGTGTTTGATTGGGATAATATGCTTGCTTTCGAAGGTAATACCGCTCCTTATATGCAGTATGCCTTCACTCGTGTTGCATCTATTTTCGCCAAAGCAGGGATTTCAATGGATTCTCTAGCTGGAGACATTAAGATCACTGAAGAGAAAGAAAAATTACTGATCGCCAAACTACTTCAATTTGACGAGGCAGTACATTCTGTAGCTCGAGAAGGCCAGCCTCACATACTGTGTAGCTACCTGTTTGAACTTGCAGGTCAGTTCTCAAGCTTCTACGAAGCATGCCCTATTCTTAATACACAAGATGATTCTATTAAACAAAGTCGCCTCAAACTAGCAGCATTGACCGCGAAGACAATCAAGCAGGGACTATCTCTGCTAGGTATTGAAACTCTAGATCGCATGTAAATATAAGCCTACATGAAATTAAATAAAGGTTGATGTGAAAGCATCAACCTTTATTTTATCCGCCATATACTGATAAAACACCACAGGGGTTTACTATGAGCTTTGAGCTTCACCCACAACTAGCCAAAGATACCAGCACTATAGGTCATTTCCCCTTATCTATAGCGCTACTACATAAAGATAATGCAGTTCCTTGGGTCATACTTGTACCCAAACGAAATAATTTAAAAGAACTGTATCACATGACATTACAGGATCAGCATCAGTTCCTACTTGAATCTCAAGCAGTAAATCAAGTATTAGAAGCAACATTTAACCCTGATAAACTTAACCTTGGGGTACTTGGCAACATGGTCCCGCAGCTTCATATTCATCACATTGTACGCTTTAAAAATGATGTCGCATGGCCTGGACCTATCTGGGGCAACACCAAAGGTGAATTTCGAACTGAAGATGAACAAAAAGCATTACTTACTCAGGTTCAAAACGTGCTATCACTAAGTAAATTGTTCCACATAGTCTAAAAAATGCCGCTGATATCAGCGGCACTCTTTTACATAGTCACTGTTAGTGAAAGACCATCAGCACAATTGGCGCAATACCTAATTCTAGTAATCTTGTGTACATTATTAGTATCAACTAATCGAGAAATTGCACCCTTTCGAATCCATACCTCAATCATGGCATCTACACCATCTTCACTCATTGAGAACTTCTTAGCGAGGGCTTTCTGGCTTACACACCCTTGCTGAACAACATAAGATTTCAGTGCCTTTAAGATCATGCTGTTTGAGCCTCCAGTAGCCGTTTTTGTTTCCTACCAGCAACTTGAAGAACTCGATAAGTTAATAAACTGGCTATAATAATGCCGCTAATCCATGCTGAACTGTAGACAGGATTATGTAAAAAATGCGTTACCTGATAGTAAAGAGCCGCACTTCCATAGGCTAATCCCATTGTCCAAACCGCAATAAAACGCGCATACTTTTGGCCAAACTCTCTCGCATAAGCACCCATAGCAGCAACACAAGGTGTATAGAGTAGTATAAAAATCAGGTATGCAAAGGCTGCATTCCCTGTCACAAAATGCTGTTTAAGATTACCAAAAATAGAGGCGTCAACTTCTTGATCTTGCGCAGTAACCGAACTATTTGTCAAATCCCCCACCTCTATCCCCAGAGGATCAGAGTAAGTTAGATCAGCAAGATTGGCTGGAATTGACATGACGGCTTCTTTTAAACTTGCCACTAAATCAAAGTCAGTTTGATCACCTTCTGCTGGAGCATAAAGGCTATTTAGAGTACCAACTACTGCTTCTTTAGCGAAAATTCCAGTAATAATACCTACTGTTGCGGGCCAATTATCTTTTTGGATACCAATAGGCTCAAAAATTGGTGTTACGATTTGGGATACCTTTGACAATACCGATTTTTCACTATCTTGATTACCAAATGAACCATCGGTTCCCAATGAATTGAAGAAACTCAAAATCGTTACCACAACCACAATCGTTTTACCTGCTCCCAGCACAAAACGTTTCAGCTTTTGCCATGTTTTGATCAGAACATTCTGAAATGTAGGAAGCTCATAGTCTGGCATTTCCATGATTAAGCTGTCACTGGTACCAGGATATAGTGTGCGTTTGAGTACAAGACCTGTAAAAACAGCCGCTACGATACCAAGAAGATATAAAGCGAAAACGATATTTTGTCCACTCTCTGGAAAGAACGCTGCAGCAAACAATGCGTATACTGGCAGACGTGCGCCACAAGACATAAAAGGTGCCATAGATGCAGCTAACTTACGTTCACGTTCTTGATCTAAAGTCCTAGTCGCCATAATTGCAGGTACATTACAGCCAAACCCTAGGACAAGAGGCACAAAGGCTTTACCGGGTAACCCCACTTTCTGCATAACCTTATCTAAAACAAACGCAGCACGAGACATGTAGCCAGAGCTTTCAAGTACAGCAAGAAAAAGATAGAGGCAAGCGATAACGGGGATAAAAGTTGCGACAGTTTGGATCCCTCCACCAACGCCATCGGCAATCAAGGTTACCAACCACACTGGTAAGTGGTTATCCATCAAATAGTGACCACCCTCAACCAATAATGCACCAGAGCTAATGTCAAAAAAATCAATGAAGGCACTGCCAATATTGATTGAGAACATAAACATCAAATACATTACAACAAAAAAGAAGGGTATTCCTACCCATTTATTAAGGATAATACTGTCTATTTTCTCAGTAAAACTGTGACTCAGTTTACCTTCTGTTCTGCGTACTTTTTTACACTGCTCATGTAAAAATGTGTACTTGGTGTCTGCCACCAACAAATCTATATCAAGTTCAAATGCTTTCTGCACCTTAATGATATGCTTTCTATCATCTGTCGATAAAGAATTAAGTACTAATAAATCATGTTCTAAACCACGGATAGATAAAGCTCTTGATGATGCTTCAACCTGACCTTTAAATATCGGCTGGATTGTTTTGATTGCCCGCTCAAATTCTGTTGGATAGGTAATATTAAGCTCATCTAGCGCTACACCAAGAACCAAAGTTTTATGGAGGTATTCTTTGAAACGCTGCACTTGACTGCCATTATTCGCAGATAAAGCAAAAACAGGGCACCCGAGCACCTTTTCTAATGCTTTCACATCAATTATCTGACGCTCACGCTTGAGTGCATCCATTTTATTGAGCACAACTACCATTGGTCGACCCAATTCACGCAGTTGAAGTGTCATGTACAAACTTCGCTCAAGACACGTTGCATCAACAACGTTGATGATAAGGTTTGCTGGGTGTGTAAGAACAGCCCTAGATGCAATAGACTCATCAATACTATTACCATCATTACCACTATCAAGTGCATAAATACCAGGAAGATCGGTAAGAAGAAACTCATCTCCAGAGTGGTTATATCGACCTGTTTTCTTTTCAACTGTAACCCCAGCCCAGTTACCAACCTGTTGCTTAGCACCCGTTAAACCATTAAATAGTGTTGTCTTGCCACTATTTGGATTACCAACAGTGAGAATTTGATATTGCATCAATTGACCTCCACCACTATTGAATCTGCGATATTTATTCTAACCGCAAGTGATACCCCTCTAACTTCTACCTGAAGAGGATCCCCCATGGGTGCTTTACGGATCAATGTAACCGGGGTATTGGGAAGTAAACCCATAACCATGAGCTTTTTCCTTACATCATTTGATAACTGTGAAAAACCAGTAATCGTTGCTTTTTGCCCTTGGGATAGATGTGACAATTTCATAAGACAGGCCAATTAAAGATAAAGATAAAAATGAGAAATATTAGTATTAAGATTTTAGATCTTAACTTGTGTAAATTTAGTAAATCTTGTCTGAAATCAAACATTGCAGATTTGTAACGTTATTTACGTTAATCCAAAGCCGTTAATTACGTTAAAAGGAATAATTTTTACCTATCTATTGTTGGTATTTTCATTCAAATAACAAATCAAAAATTAAAAAAAAACATTAAATATCAATGCAATATATATTTTGTCGTTTTTTCAATACCAGCTTGGCGTTAATTTTATAAGTAAAACAATGACATAGAATTATAGTTAACCACGTCAACAGAGAGTTTCTCTGGCGACAATTCCAGAGGTGGTGCAACCCGCACCACTCCGGCAGCAAGCGAAGGTGTCATTGACACCCGTGGTATAGTCCCCCGGCTATGCCACGTAATTTTTTTCGCATCATGCCAGAATCCTAGACATTCACAACTTTAAGTTTCTACCAGCTTCAAATGTTCTGCCCTGTTAAATTTTTCTCTCATCCAGCTAATCGAATGAATTACGTATAGTTGCACATGGACTTAATGTGATGTTAGATGGATATAAAAATTGGAAAATTCTACTAGGTAAAAAGAAAGCTACCCTCGCACCTCAACAAATTGAGTCGGAGAAACACCAAATCGATGTTTAAATCGCTGGCTAAAATAAGATGGATCATTAAATCCGCATTCAAATGCCACATCGGATACTTTTTGTCCAGCTAGCAAGTGACGACAGGCATAGTCTAAACGAATTTCGGTTAAATAATCGGTAAAAGTTCTCTCAGTAGCAGATTTAAAACGACGTTGTAAACTGCGCTCAGACATATACATTTGCTTAGCAGCCGCTGCTGTCCCAAATTCAGAATCAGAATAATTTTGAGCCACGAGGCCTTGTAGCTTTTTGATCCATTGTGTAGCTACCTTAGAGTCAGTCAGTTGAGTAATGGTATTTTCTTCGAACTGGTTCCCCTTAGGCCAAGCAAACTCAGTCAACTGACTATTACCTGAATTGAATCTGCGGAATGTTCCTCCACTTTCCATAACCAAAGTACCAATTTCATTCCACACTTCAGAAAAACACGTCAACAAATCCTCAGACTGACCGCTTGGCTCTTGCATAGAAAAAACCACATTTTCCCTTTCATGGCGATAGGTCATATAAATCGCTTGCCCTCTATCACAGCGACGAATCAAGTTGTCAATGAGTAAGTTAAATACACGATCTAAGTTAGAGATATAGAGAGTTACGTAAGTGTCTTTATTTTGCTCTAAATCACTCTTGATAGATAAACCTGCGTTTTCAAGTTCTTCCTGCCAAGCATCAAGAACAGACCTTACGATTAGTGATAAATTGTAAGCTGGTAGAGTACCGCTACTCATTGCCCTAAAATTGAGAAGCAAATCAAGCTCATGATTGACATATCTATATAGTTGTAACTTACCTTTCTTATCCTCAGTTGCCATTTTGGATGAAAAAGTATTGATTCTACCTTTCAGAGCTTCTAATAGTTGACGATATAAAATTCGTCTAACCTTTAACTGCTTCCTTAAATGCTCATTGTTGGTCAGAAGAATACGGCTTTGGTGGCGTAATTGATTCGTTTTTAATGCCACCTGAGACTTTAATACCTTATTTTTTCTCACCGTTACCCGAGAGCGCCAATTTATCAAACTAATAACCAGAACAAAAAACATCAGCACATAGCAAGATATTGCGTAGCCCCCGATATACCAAGGAACAGAGATAGAAAATACAAAATTTTCTATCTCTGTTTTATCTACTCCATTTGCAACCGCTTTAACTTCAATTGCGTAATGCCCAGGCAAGAGGTGAGCAAATGTTAAATTCAATCCTGACAATTCAATCCAGCTATCGTTTCCACTGAGCCGATATTGAAGCTTATAGTTACCGCTTTTAGGTAACATTCCAAATTGAAAAGATAATATGTCACCGAATTTGGCGTGAGGAGATTCTATCATTGCACCAAGAGAATATCTTGATTGATTAATTTTCACTTCACTAAGTAACAATCGCGCTTTAGGAGGAGTTAATTGGGCAAGCTTTGCTGCGTTAACAACAATCAGATCATAAGCTGACCCGAGTAAAATACCATCAAGGCCATATGAAACACCTGAAGCACACAAACTTGCCTGAAGTTCATGATTAAGCAGACCAAAAGGCTCACCATAATGCTGAAGCAGATGCCCATTACGATTGTAACGCGTCAAACCGATAGCGGAGCTCAGCCAAATACCACGACTATTACTGGTTAGACAGTTAGGTACTATATTTTTACTCACCTGTGAGATAGGCTTGAGTTGTAAGTCGCTGACATCAAGAAAAAAAGCGCCATAACGGCCAGCTACCCCAAAAAAGCCATCATCGATCTCGCTTATACTAACCACGGGACCAAACTGCTGGGATTCTGTTAAATAGTGAACCTGACCATTATCCATTACATAAATTCCATGCTCAGTACCCAGTATTAACCGATCATTACTAGCAATGTTCATATCTACTAACTGACTATCGTGTTCACCATTAGTCATCCATTCAGAACCATACTGAATAAACTCACCACTAATCGATTCAAAGCGCCAAATTCTTTGTTCGCTCCCACCCCAAATGCGGCCATTATTATCCATGGCCAATAAATCAGTAGTGAGTGATTTTAAAAAGCTGGGCAATAGTTCCGGTAATATTGCTCCAGAGGCACTATCGATAGTTACAATCCCTTCATCTGTAGCTACCCAAAGTACACCATTACGTTCAATAACGTCATTGACATTTCCTTCATAAAACAATGTTTTTAAAGTTGTTTTATCAATTTTAAGCTTATAAACTCCAAGACTGGTAATTAACCAAAAGGTATTTCTTTGATTGAAATACTTAAGTCGACCAAACTCCTCACTAGCGGCCTCTTCATTTAATAAAAAATCTGCTAAGCGATTAAAATAACGAGAAAAATCAGAAAAATAATAGATTCCAGAGTCACTGGCTATCCAAATATCACCTTGAGCTGTATTAATAAGTGAATAAATTTTCTGACCTGACAATTGGCGTATTTCTTTTAATTCACCGTTAAGAGTTGGCTCAAAAGCAAATATATCTAGACCAGAATCAGTTCCAATCCAGTAACCTTTTGCTGTTTCAGTCAAACTCAGCACTCTACCATCTGATATTTTCCGGCTTTGCAGCGCAGTTTCTTTCAAGTCGACTAGGTAAGCTCCATCAAGAGCCCCTACTACTAGCTCTTGGCGAGTTAAAGAATGATGAATAGTTTCAATAGGTTGGGTACCAAACTGACGTAAATATTTAAAACTGCCACGATCAGAGTCAGCTAAGTAGAGCCCTGTATTTGTCGCTAGTGTCCAGTTCGTATCCATTACTTCAGCATCATTGATTTTCAGCTGAGAAGACTGGCTGTATTGTTCTAGTTTACCAAGTGAATACGATGCAAAGCCTTTGCTGTCTATTTGATATGTATAGAACCTTGAATGATCAACAGCCCACACATAACGTCCAGATACACCAATTTTATTAATTTCTGAGCCAGGAGGGAGACTGAATACAAGCTCAGCTGGTTGCCCAGGAAAAGATCGGAAAACCTCATGCCCCATAAATGACCAAAATGCATGATTTAAAAAAGCCACATTATGTGGCTTTGGCGTAACGCTCAATTTTAAGTAAGGTAAAACATTTTCCCCATCAAAAAATTGCAACTGATTATGCTGATCTTGAAACCAGACTCCGCCATTTTCCTCTAAAAAGAGTTCTTTAGCGACAAACAGCTGGCCATTTTCCTTTGTTGGTATGGGATATAACAAAGGTAGGGAAAACTCCTCAGCTATCGAGAGGCGAACCAACAATGATAGTATTAAAAAGCAAGCTGCTCTTTTCACCGCACATTCCCTTGCACTATGGGTGTTTCAGATAGAATCAAAAGTCTCTTAATGTCACCTTGAGGCCACCTCACTAAACACAAAACAATCATTTAATCTATTGATTATTTTATGGAAAGCTATCTTATTAAGCGTTAAAAAACAATGATATTGATTCAAAAAACACTCACATAATATCAAACTCGATGAAAATCAATGTCGTTACACTGATAGCCTGACAAAATTTATTTCCCACCCAGGCAATCAACAAAGCTATCAACAATGGATTGAATAAAAACAAAATAGCTATCTAGGCCAGCTTTTGTTTCTGTGCCAAGTGGGTCAAGCGTACCTGTGCTAGCTTGGCTACCACGAAGCACTGAATCAATCACAGCAGGTGAAAATTGAGGCTCTGAGAATACACACTTAGCATCCCCTTTTGATAGTTTTTTCTTAATATCAATTAACGTTTTAGCTCCAGGTTTTCTTTCAGGGCTAACCGTAAATTCACCGATATGTTTAAGGCCATAATCTTGCTCGAAGTAACCATATGCATCGTGAAATACGTAGTATCCTATTTCTTTGATAGGAGCTAGCTGCTCACGCCATTTTGTCGCTTGATTTTCTAATTTACTTGCAAAGGCTTGATAGTTAGTCTGATATATCGCTTGATTATCAGGATCTAACTCACCAAGTTTATTACTTAATGCCTTTGCTACCTGCTTGCTCTGTTTTAGACCTAACCAAAAGTGAGGATCATGAGTACCATGTTCATGCCCATCGTGATGATGCCCTTCATGTGTATAAGTTCGAAGATCTAAATTATTCAGCTCACTAATCGTCAGAATATTGCTCTGATGTTCTAGTATTTTTACTAAAAATGGTTCCAAGTCATGCCCATACCAAACCACAAGATCCGCTCTTTTTAAACGCTTCACATCTGAAGGCTTTAAAGCATAGTCATGAGGTGATGTGTTTGAATCCAATAGCACTTCAGGGTTCGAGATACCTTTAGTGATTTCAAAGGCAATCATTTGAATGGGCTTAATACTAGTCAACACTTCAGTAGCATTAACATTCCCCATAATTAGCATAGATAGTAAAAGAAAAAATAATTTCATAAGTCAATATCACTCAACTCTGGTGTTAAAGTTTGACGAATGTTACATTATAACAATAGTTTTTTGCAAATGAGTTCTATTCATGTCGGCATTGGTCGAACTACAACAAGTATGTGTTCAATTTGGAGAGCGTAAAATTCTCGATAAGGTTAGCCTTACTATTAAAAAAGGCGAAATCACAACTGTAATTGGGCCAAATGGCGCAGGAAAATCGACTTTAGTTAAGGTACTCTTAGGACTCCAAACTCAATACCAAGGCACAGTAAAAAAAATCAAAGGCTTAAGAGTTGGCTACGTACCACAAAAACTCAAACTCAACGATTCTCTTCCTTTAAATGTGCAACGGTTTATGAAGCTAGCTGGTAAGTACAGTATTCAGGAATTAAGAGAAGCCTTAAATCTAGTCGGAGCCGAACATTTAATTAAAGCCAATATGCATTCGCTATCAGGCGGTGAAAATCAGCGTATTTTACTCGCACGAGCACTACTTCAGCGCCCTGATTTACTTGTTTTAGATGAGCCAGCTCAAGGGGTAGATGTACAGGGTCAAGTCGACTTATACGAGCTTATAGATACCATTCGTCATCGCTTCCAGTGCGCCGTATTTATGATATCTCACGACTTACATCTCGTAATGGCGAAAACAGATGATGTTATCTGCTTACACCATCATATTTGCTGCTCTGGTACTCCTGCTGATATCACTAAACACCCCAACTATATTGCGCTATTTGGTGAGGTAAGGAGTGAATCCCTTGCATTTTATCATCACCAACATAGTCACCATCACCATGATCTCGCTGGCGAACCAGTCTCTGGTGAAGCCACTACCTGCTCAAATCATTCACACGGCCATCATCATGATTGAATTTTTATTGCCTGCTATTATTGCCGGATTAGGTATCGCTATTATTGCGGGTCCTTTAGGCTCATTTGTCGTATGGCGAAAAATGGCTTACTTTGGAGACACATTGGCCCATGCCTCATTGATGGGGCTTGCTTTGGGACTTTTACTCGATATCAACCTATATTTAGCCCTAACAGTTTGCTGCCTAGGCTTGGCGTTTATTTTAGTCACCTTACAAAGGCAAAGGTTAGTTGCAACGGATACATTACTAGGAATTTTGGCCCATAGTGCACTTTCTCTCGGTCTAGTTGCTGTAAGCTTTATCGACAATGTCAGGATAGATTTAATGAGTTATCTGTTTGGGGACTTACTTGCAGTAACACCAATGGATCTTATTTACATTTTTTCTGGGGTAATTTTAGTTTCAAGCATACTGTATTATTTTTGGCAATCATTACTTTCAACAACAGTCTGTGAAGAACTCGCTGCTGTAGAAGGACATAACGTTGAACTAATGCGACTTATCCTAATGATTTTAGTTGGATTAGTGATAGCAATCGGCATGAAATTTGTTGGCGCGCTGATCATGACATCGCTTTTGATTATACCTGCTGCAACCGCAAGACGCTTTTCCCAAACGCCAGAACAAATGGCAGTAATATCATCTGGTATCGGGGCAATAGCCGTCTTACTTGGCCTGAGTTTATCTTGGTATTATGATACTCCAGCAGGCCCTTCAGTTGTTATTAGCGCTGCATTTATGTTCATGCTTGCTCAACTTTATAGGGTCAAAGTATAAGCACACAAATAAAAATGGGTTGATGTAATCCATCAACCCATTAGAGTTCGCTAATCGATTGTTTACGCACCCTCGTTGTGTAATTCCAAATTCGCAAGTTCTTGCTGTATCTCTCGTTGGACTTTTGCATCATCGCTACGCAGAGACTCAAGGAAATCAAGATATTTCTGGTCAATATCCCCTGTCACATAATCACCATTGAAAACCGAAGTATCAAACTTTGTAACGTCAGCATTACCCATGCCCACCGCAGATATCAAGTCATCCAATGTCTGGAAAATGAGCTCATCTGCTCCTATCTGTTTACGAATCGCCTCATTATCTCGACCATGGGCTATTAATTCGTTGGCGGTTGGCATATCTATTCCATAAACGTTCGGGAAACGAACTTCTGGTGCAGCAGAGACCATAAATACCTTCTTGGCTCCTGAATCTCTTGCCATCTCAATAATCTGTTCTGACGTTGTCCCACGGACGATTGAATCATCAACAAGCAGTACATTCTTATCTTTAAATTCAGAACGAATTGCGTTGAGTTTCCGACGAACAGACTTCTTACGCTGTTGCTGACCAGGCATAATAAAAGTTCGGCCCACATAACGGTTTTTTACAAATCCCTGACGATAAGGTTTATCTATCGCCTGAGCAATTTGCAAAGCAATATCACACGAAGTTTCTGGGATTGGGATAACGACATCAATATCTAAATGGCTATATTCATCATGGATACGCGCTCCCAGCTTTTTGCCCATTTCCACCCGCGCACTATAAACGGAAATTTTATCTATGAAGGAATCTGGGCGTGCAAAGTAAACAAACTCAAAGATACAAGGGTTAAGTGTTGGATTGTCAGCACATTGTTTAGTATGCAACTGCCCATCAAATGTCGCATAGATGGCTTCACCAGGGGCTAAGTCACGCACAAAGTCAAAACCGACAGCATCTAAAGCAACTGATTCAGAAGCAATCATATACTCCGTACTTCCATCAACTTCACGCTTTCCTAAGCAAAGGGGACGGATACCATTTGGATCACGAAATGCAATCATGCCATGACCAATAACCATGGCAGAAACTGCATATGCCCCTTTGATAGTACGATGTACATTGGTAACAGCACGGAAAACATCTTCAGCTGTCACATTACCTTTGACTGTATCAATTTCGTGGGCCAAAACATTGAGTAAAACTTCAGAATCTGAGGTCGTATTGACATGACGACGATCTTTCTCAAACAACTTTTCGCGAACTTCCACCGCATTAGTTAAATTACCATTGTGGGCAAGAGTAATTCCAAAAGGTGAATTAACATAAAAAGGTTGAGCTTCTGAGGCACTGGAACTGCCTGCTGTAGGGTAGCGCACATGCCCGATACCAACAGTTCCTTGTAGGCGTTGCATGTGCTTTGCTTCAAACACGTCCTTCACCAAACCGTTCGCCTTCCTCAGGCGAAAACGATTGCTTTCTATGGTACAAATACCCGCGGCATCTTGGCCACGATGCTGTAACACAGTCAATGCGTCATAAATAGACTGGTTTACAGGCGTTGCACCCACGATTCCAACAATACCACACATGTCCTAATCCTCGATTTGCGACAATGACTGGTGCACTATTGCACACCAGATAAGAAACTCGATGTAGCTTGTATATGTTCAAAAAAAGGTGCAATGATACGACTAAATTCCGGTACCAACTGCGATCCTTTCCACCACTCTGAATCCGAAAACGAGGTAAACGAATCCATAAAAAACAGTGCAGCAGATACAATAAGAACACCCCTCAAGCCACCAAAAACAACGCCTATCACCCTGTCTGTCCCAGACAAACCTGTCTTTTGTACTAGTTGGGCAATTACATAGTTTACTATAGCGCCTACAACCAGTGTAGAAACAAACAAAGTGGCTATTGCAGCCCCATTACGAAACATCTCATCTTGTATATTGGAAAAATACATAGCTAACTTAGCATAGTACTGACTGGCAATGAAAAATGCCCCAAACCAAATAACTAAAGACAATGCTTCTTTGGTGAAACCACGTACTAAACTGATCACCGCCGATAGGCCGATAACACTTAAAATGACAATATCTAATGCGTTCATTTGCTCTTACATCTTAAGTTAGCGCGCATTTTAACAGAAAAAATGCTGACGCAAACGTTTTCTTATGGATTTAATGGTTTAAATTTGAGTAACTGGCCTTTTGAACCCGTAATTTTATCCAGCTCTATCAGTTGACGCTCAAGTTTGCTCTTGGAAACATCCGGACCAATAATCACCCTCGTAAAGCCATTCTCAACTTTAGCGTGTGCTTGATAGCCTCTCTTTTGCAGATCTTTAACCACATTTTCAGCATTTTCAGCATTTTTCAATGCCATCAACTGAATGATCCAAGCACTATCTATGTACTCATTTTTTTCAGGCTCATCCTTTATTTTCACTGATAGCTGAATATTATCCGCAGCCAGTGATGGTTGAGACTCTTGTGCCAACTCAACAGGTGTCTCTGGTAAATTTGCAGAATCATCGATAGGCTCTCTAACCTCAAAGCTTTCTACTGCACTATCAAGCTCAGGCTTCATAGGAATGCTAGCGACATTCTCTTTATAATGCGTTTTTTTTCCATCAAGGACATCAGGTAATACGATAACTCCAATGGCAACCAAAATAATGGTCCCCATTAAACGCTTTTGAAACTTACTGGCCATTTATTCTCCTCGGCTCTGCCAATAATCAAGTACTTCACCAACCGTGTGAAACGACCCTACAACTAAAATAACGTCATTATCTTTTGCTTCGTTCATCGCAGCCTTTAAAGCATCGATAGGCGTCGAAAAACTCATAGTATTATCGGGTAGAAATTGAGACAACTCATTTGCTTGAGCGGCTCTTGGGCCTTTTAATGAAGCAGGATACCAATAGTTCGCAGTAATAGATATTACATCCAATGTAGCTTTGATATCCTTATCATGCAGCATAGCTACAACGATATGGACTTCTTTACCATGATATTTTTGCTGAGTTTGCTCAACAAGGTAGCCTGCAGAATGGGGGTTATGGGCAACATCAAGAATCACTGTAGGCTCATTGTGAATAACTTGCATTCTTCCAGGGAGCTGGGCAGCTTCCAAACCGTTAACTATATTAACATCGGATATATCCAAGTTAGCAGTTGCTAACGCCATCAGAGCTGTTGCAGCGTTTTGGAGCGGTAATACAGGTATAGGAAGCTGCTCTAAACGGTATGGCCCATGGCTCCAACACCAACTATTTTCGTCTATCGCTTGGTAATCATACTGAATACCAACCTGATACAACTCAGCCCCTATGTCATCTGCATGAGCAGCCACTGTAGATGGAGCCTTTGGCTGGCCACAGATAGCAGGTCTATTAGCTCGATAAATGCCCGCTTTCTCAAAACCAATAACTTCAATATCGTCGCCAAGCCAATCGACATGATCGATTGCTAAGCTAGTGATGACTGACACGTCATGATCAACAATATTGGTCGCATCCAATCGGCCACCTAATCCAACTTCAAGTAAGACAATATCAACACTTTCGGTTTGAAACAGACGCAAAGCTGCCAATGTCCCAAACTCAAAGAAGCTTAGACTGATATCGCTACGCTTTTGTTCAATGTAGTCAAATGCTTGAGTATGCTTTTCATCGGCTAGCTCCTTACCGTTGATTCGAACTCGTTCATTATAACGAATAAGATGTGGAGAGCTGTATACACCGACAGAATGGCCAGCATCGAGGAGAATAGCTTCCATTAAAGCACATGTTGAACCTTTCCCATTAGTGCCTGCTACAGTGATGATAGTCGGAGCGGGCTTAGTGAGGTTTGCCATTTCAGCTACAGCTTTAACTCGCTCGAGGCCAAGGTCAATGTTCGAAGTATGGATATTTGCTAAATAATCAAGCCACATCGTTATCGAAGATGTGGCTTGGAGAGTCTGGGTTTGATTCATCTAACTTTAACCAAATAAATGTGGTTGTTTGTTAGTTATTACTTTACCCTTTTTCATCCGCTTCTGGTACAGAATAAGCGGCTTCATTTTGTGAATTAGTTATAGGAACGACCAGAGGTGAAGGTTTATTAGTCATTTTTGCTATCAAACTTCCTACACGTTGACGCATCTCCCTACGATCTACAATCATATCAATAGCACCATGATCGAGTAAAAATTCGCTACGTTGGAAGCCTTCGGGTAGGTCCTCTCGTACTGTCTGTTCAATAACACGTCGGCCAGCAAAGCCTATTAGAGCTTTAGGCTCACCAATATTGACATCTCCCAGCATTGCCAAACTTGCCGAAACACCGCCCATAGTTGGATCTGTCATCACAGAGACAAATGGTAAACCATGCTTAGATAATCGCTCAAGTGCTGCACTGGTTTTGGCCATTTGCATCAGAGACATTAAAGCCTCCTGCATACGGGCTCCTCCGCTGGCAGAAAAACACACTAAACCACACTTATTTTCAATCGCTGCTTCGACAGCACGAACGAAGCGGGCTCCAACAACAGATCCCATCGAGCCTCCCATAAAGGAAAACTCAAATGCACACGCTACGATCGGCAAGCCAAGTAGCTCACCTTTCATAACAACCAGTGCATCTTTCTCTCCACTGTTCTTTTGCGCAGCCGAAATGCGATCTTTATATTTTTTCGAATCTTTAAATTTGAGTTTATCTTGCGGCTCTAACTCATCAGCCAATTCAACTCTATCATTCTGATCCAGAAAAGTTTCCAAACGACGTCGCGCTGACATACGCATATGATGGTCACATTTTGGACATACTTCTAAGTTACGCTCTAGTTCAGCATGATAAAGTACCTGTTCACATGATGTACACTTAGTCCATACACCTTCAGGGATAGATGCTTTACGAGAGCTAACAATGTTGCTTTTTTCTAAAATTTTTTCAAGCCAACTCATGGAAGACCTTTTCTCTAACTGTCCTTTCGCTATATGCGAAGGACAAAAATTCTCAATATACGCGAGAGGATTAAAGCATATAAAATGCAAAGTGTAGACAAAAAACTGGTTGTACCTATTTGCTACACCACCCTCCGAGCCCTAAAGAACTGATTAGTTCGACAATATTTCACCGTTTAGTTCAAGTTATCCGGCAAAAATAGCGGCCCAATGGACCCTTGGGGTAATTCAAATTGTTCTGAATAGTCTACATTAACGAGGTAAAGCCCACCTGCTTTTGCTGTCGCACCTGCAAGTTTACGGTCCTTAGCTTGTAACAAACAACCTATCCATTCGGGAAGCTGTTCACCTCGCCCAACACAAATCAAGCTACCGACAATATTGCGTACCATATGGTGCACGAATGCGTTAGCTTTGATATCAATCACAACATATTGACCATGGCGCGTTACATTAAGATGCATAACATTTCGCCAAGGGCTGCGTGACTGACAGTGTACAGCACGAAAAGAAGTAAAATCATTTTCACCTAGTAAATACTGACCAGCCATATGCATTTTAGCCACATCAAGTTCACCATGATAGTGGCTCACGCCTGAATATAGAATTCCTGGCCGTAAAGCACTGTTAAAAATTATGTATCGGTATCTACGAGCAGTAGCCGAGAATCGAGCATGAAACTCATCAGAAACCTCTTTAGCCCACCTTACGCAAATATCACTAGGAAGATTAGCGTTAACCCCCATAGTCCAAGCCACTATTTTCCTATTCGCTTCGGTATCGAAATGGACCACTTGACCAGTACCATGTACACCAGCATCAGTACGACCAGCGCATTGAACCTGAATGGGTTGATTGGCGACAACAGTCAAAGCCTTTTCAAGCTTTTCTTGAACACTTTGAACATCTCTCTGCCGCTGCCAACCAAAGTATTGACTACCATTGTATTCAATACCTAATGCAATTCTCATTGGACTACTCTCTTCGAAAGTTGACCGAGAAGTATATACATTTTAGCGCAAAATGGTAAGGACTTAGTGCTAATCGCCCTTCTTATTGTTTATTAAATCAATAAGGTTCTTCGCTTCACGGCGAATTTCATCACCACCATCAACAATCGCTTCTTCTAGTAATTTAATCGCACCCTCTGAATCATTCATTTCGATATAAATTTTCGCTAAATCAAGCTTACCTGCAGCCTCTGAATTATCATCGACATCGACATTCCCTGTGTCTCCAATGACATCAGGAAAATCGCTCAAGCCCACTTCTAACTGGAGTTCCTCTTCTTGGGAGCCTGCCTCTTCTTCATTTTCGACTTCAGCCATCAACTCATCGATGGTCTTAAACTCTCCTTCATCAGGAGTAAAATCTTCGATTTGCTCTTGATCTTCCCAATCTTCATCTAGAACTTGAGCCTGATCTGGACGATTGCTTTGATCCCAAGCTGATTGCTGATCAACAGGAATATCGTCAGTAATCTCAGCTTGCTGATCGGAAGAAAGACTGAATCCATTCCAATCTTCTCCGCCAACTTCCAGCATTGCTTCAATATTCAAACCAGCACTATCGGATGTTATAGCGTCAGGGGATTCAAAATCAAAACTACCCGTTGATTTAGCCTCATCCTCAGAGAGCAATTCCTCGAAGGCTGCTTCATTATACTCATGATTAGCAAGGTTCTGATCAGCTTCAGATGGGATCTCACTTAAAGCCGGTAAATCTAACTCATCAAGATTAAAATCTTCATCACTATTATCCGGCTCTGGCTCTGGCTCTGGCTCTGGCTCTGGCTCTGGCTCTGGCTCTGGCTCTGGCTTATCTATTGTGGTCAGGTCATCATCTGTGTCAACTGGCAGGGTCTCTTCAATAGCAATTGGGTCTACAGAAGTTTCACCATACTTAGGTATATCAAGATCCGATAAATCCAGAGTAACTTTGTCTTGTCCTATGCTCGATGACGGAACGCCTTCAGATACTTCTGGCTCTGATTCTTCACCTAGTTCAGAGGCTGCGTCCTCTTCAGTAAACTCAGGTAATTCAGCATCATCAAGCTCTGCTACTTCTTCTTGAGGCTCAGCTGGCGCTTCTGGCTCTGATTCTTCACCTAGTTCAGCGGCTGCGTCCTCTTCGCTAAACTCAGGTAATTCAGCATCATCAAGCTCTGCTACTTCTTCTTGAGGCTCAGCTGGCGCTTCTGGCTCTGATTCTTCACCTAATTCAGCGGCTGCGTCCTCTTCGCTAAACTCAGGTAATTCAGCATCATCAAGCTCTGCTACTTCTTCTTGAGGCTCAGCTGGCGCTTCTGGCTCTGATTCTTCACCTAGTTCAGCGGCTGCGTCCTCTTCGCTAAACTCAGGTAATTCAGCATCATCAAGCTCTGCTACTTCTTCTTGAGGCTCAGCTGGCGCTTCTGGCTCTGATTCTTCACCTAGTTCAGCGGCTGCGTCCTCTTCGGTAAACTCAGGTAATTCAGCATCATCAAGCTCTGCTACTTCTTCTTGAGGCTCAGCTGGCGCTTCTGGCTCTGATTCTTCACCTAATTCAGCGGCTGCGTCCTCTTCGCTAAACTCAGGTAATTCAGCATCATCAAGCTCTGCTACTTCTTCTTGAGGCTCAGCTGGCGCTTCTGGCTCTGATTCTTCACCTAGTTCAGCGGCTGCGTCCTCTTCGCTAAACTCAGGTAATTCAGCATCATCAAGCTCTGCTACTTCTTCTTGAGGCTCAGCTGGCGCTTCTGGCTCTGATTCTTCACCTAATTCAGCGGCTGCGTCCTCTTCAGTAAACTCAGGTAATTCAGCATCATCAAGCTCTGCTACTTCTTCTTGAGGCTCAGCTGGCGCTTCTGGCTCTGATTCTTCACCTAGTTCAGCGGCTGCGTCCTCTTCGGTAAACTCAGGTAATTCAGCATCATCAAGCTCTGCTACTTCTTCTTGAGGCTCAGCTGGCGCTTCTGGCTCTGATTCTTCACCTAGTTCAGCGGCTGCGTCCTCTTCGGTAAACTCAGGTAATTCAGCATCATCAAGCTCTGCTACTTCTTCTTGAGGCTCAGCTGGCGCTTCTGGCTCTGATTCTTCACCTAATTCAGCGGCTGCGTCCTCTTCGCTAAACTCAGGTAATTCAGCATCATCAAGCTCTGCTACTTCTTCTTGAGGCTCAGCTGGCGCTTCTGGCTCTGATTCTTCACCTAGTTCAGCGGCTGCGTCCTCTTCAGTAAACTCAGGTAATTCGGCTTCATCAAGTTCTGCTACTTCTTCTTGAGGTTCAGCTGGCGCTTCTGGCTCTGATTCTTCGCCTATGCCAACCTGTTCAGTTTCCCTAGCTATATCTTCTTCTGTTAGCCAGTCATTGTCTTGAGGTAATCCAAATTCATTCGGGATAGATTCAGGTATTGGTACCGAATGAGCAGGCTCTGAATCAGCGTCTTGAATATCACCAAGCGTAGCTTCCTCATCTTGCTCAACGGCTTCTGCCTCATCAGTAGACATGTCCAGATCGGGAGCATCAGCTTCATCAGGCACTTCGGCCTCATCAGGAACGTCTGCCCCATCAACAGCAGCTTCTATTTCTGCTGGCTCAGAATCCTCAACATCCTCGGGAGCATCAGCTTCATCAGGCACTTCGGCCTCATCAACAGCAGCTTCTGTTTCTGCTGGCTCAGAATCCTCAACATCCTCAGGAGCATCAGCTTCATCAGGCACTTCGGCCTCATCAGGAGCGTCAGCCTCATCAACAGCAGCTTCTGTTTCTACTGGCTCAGAATCCTCAACATCCTCGGGAGCATCAGCTTGATCAAGCACAACGCTCTCATCTTGCTCAACGGCTTCTGGCTCATCGGTAGACATGTCCAGATCGGGAGCGTCAGCTTCATCAGGCACTTCGGCCTCATCAACAGCAGCTTCTATTTCTGCTGGCTCAGAATCCTCAACATCCTCGGGAGCATCAGCTTGATCAAGCACAACGCTCTCATCTTGCTCAACGGCTTCTGGCTCATCGGTAGACATGTCCAGATCGGGAGCGTCAGCTTCATCAGGCACTTCGGCCTCATCAACAGCAGCTTCTATTTCTGCTGGCTCAGAATCCTCAACATCCTCGGGAGCATCAGCTTCATCAAGCACAACGCTCTCATCTTGCTCAACGGCTTCTGGCTCATCGGTAGACATGTCCAGATCGGGAGCGTCAGCTTCATCAGGCACTTCGGCCTCATCAACAGCAGCTTCTATTTCTGCTGGCTCAGAATCCTCAACATCCTCGGGAGCATCAGCTTCATCAAACGCAACGCTCTCATCTTTCTCAACGGCTTCTGGCTCATCGGTAGACATGTCCAGATCGGGAGCGTCAGCTTCATCAGGCACTTCGGCCTCATCAACAGCAGCTTCTGTTTCTACTGGCTCAGAATCCTCAACATCCTCGGGAGGATCAGCTTCATCAAGCGCAACGCTCTCATCTTTCTCAGCGTCTTCTGACTCATCGGTAGGCATGCCCAGATCGGGAGCGTCAGCTTCATCAGGCACTTCGGCCTCATCAGGAACGTCAGCCTCATCAACAGCAGCTTCTGTTTCTGCTGGCTCAGAATCCTCAACATCCTCAGGAGCATCAGCTTCATCAAGCGCAACGCTCTCATCTTGATCAGCGTCTTCTAGCTCATCGGTAGATATGTCCAGATCGGGAGCGTCATCACCGGGAGCCTCAGGCTTTTTTGGGGTATCAAATTGCTCTTGCTGAGCAAGAACATCTTCCTCGACAGCCTCTCCAGTTTCAGTCGAAGAAGGGATATCGTCCGTCGAGTTCGACGACGTTTTAATATCTTCAGGTTTATTTTGAGCAATATCAGTGGTTTCAACTTCATCAACCACTGAAGTCAACAAATCATCTTCTGTCTCCGGCTCTAATAGTGGGTCTCCTTCTGGAGCCACACTTAACATATCGTCAATAAAATCTTCACTAGAGAATTTATCTTCGTCAACTTGAGCATCAGAATCGTTATCGGTTGCTACTGCTTTATCTTGCTCAGCTTCGTTTTGAAAATCATCGTCTGAGACATCATTATCCTGATTATCAATCTCCGCCAGCTCTTCAAAAAGGTTTGTCCCTTCATCACCAAGATCTTCAGATAGTTGACTGTCTTGCTGCTCATCCAGCAAGACTTCATCCAGAGTCTCTGTTGAATCAACATCATCACTACCATCAGTAATCAATTCATCAAATGAAACCTCCCCATCAATACTATCTTCAGAGAACCCAGACAATGAATCAGCGGTAAAATCATCGGAGGCACTATCTAATTCATTACCTTCATCAAGCAGGTCTGTCTCACCGGGTAACTCAGTATCACTGCTTTCATCAATCAGCTCATCCAGTAAATCTGTGCTCTCGTCCGAGACATCTACAGAATCTTCAACCAAAGCTTCATCAAGCAGGTCTGTCTCACCGGGTAACTCAGTATCACTGTTTTCATCAATCAGCTCATCCAGTAAATCTGTACTCTCGTCCGAGACATCTACAGAATCTTCAACCAAAGCTTCATCAAGCAGGTCTGTCTCACCGGGTAACTCAGTATCACTGTTTTCATCAATCAGCTCATCCAGTAAATCTGTACTCTCGTCCGAGACATCTACAGAATCTTCAACCAAAGCTTCATCAAGCAGGTCTGTCTCACCGGGTAACTCAGTATCACTGTTTTCATCAATCAGCTCATCCAGTAAATCTGTACTCTCGTCCGAGACATCTACAGAATCTTCAACCAAAGCTTCATCAAGCAGGTCTGTCTCACCGGGTAACTCAGTATCACTGCTTTCATCAATCAGCTCATCCAGTAAATCCGTACTCTCGTCAGAAACATCTACAGAATCTTCAACCAAAGCTTCATCAAGCAGGTCTGTCTCACCGGGTAATTCAGTATCACTGCTTTCATCAATCAACTCATCCAGTAAATCCGTACTTTCTTCAGCATCAGATTCATCGAGTAGAGAGTCAAAATCTAAGTCATCTCCCGACTCACTTTCATTAAATAAATCATCTAACAAAGATTGATCTAATTCATCGGTACCTAAGTCTTCTGATTCACCATCATCTGCTAACAATGAATCCAATTCATTCTGAGATATATCATCGATATCATCAGATACATTAAAATCATTGTCTTGATCATTCTCATCCCCAACGACCTCATCTAGAGCTCGCTCCATTTCCTCTATGCCTAAGGCTTCGTCATCACCATTAGCGCTAGTTTCGTCTGGACCTTCATCCAAGTCCGCTAGAGATTCGTCTAACTCCCCATCATCACCAATACCAGCAAATGGGTCTTCACCATCTTCACCTTCAAGATTAAAATCAAGATCATTTTCTTCAAGATCTGCAAATACGTCTTCTTCATCTGAATTTTCACCTTCGAGCTCATCCGAGAATAGCTGGTCTTCATCAGAAGGTTCACCAAATAAATCATCATCTAATAAGAGGTCATCTTCGACATTTTCATCAATAGGAGGAGGCGTGACTGGTGTAGCTGGAGTAACTGGCTCAAGAACCTGCTCAGTAGCAACTTGCTGTTGCTCGGTCGTCTCATTCTTACGACGACCAAGAGCTATCATAACCAACAGCCCAATCAGCAAGCCGGGGATTATCGCCATTGCAGCAACGAAGGCTGTGCTTGAAAGTAAGTCATCCAATGCAGAAGGTTTTAGCCTTTGTTCCTCTGCTAGTCTCTCACGCTCAGCTTCTATAAGCTTTTCAACTTCACTACGAATACGCGACTCATCACCAAGTTCATCCTTGAGAACGTCAACTTCAGTCTGAACATCGGCCAACATGAGTCTTAACTTATGATTTTTTTCTTCTAGGACAAGTAGATCGCCTTCCGAACTCTCGAGTTGTTTTTCAAGTGAATTAACTTGATGCTTGTGCTCTTTTTGGACAATTTTTTCCAGACTACTATTAGGTTTTATTGAGTCTTCAACAGCCATTGGCTTTTTAGTAGTCTCTTGAGTCTGTTTATTTGGAACTACCTTATTTGGAACGACTCTGGTCTCTTGGGGCTGTGAACGACGAACAACAGGAGCGCTACTGCCAGATAAACGCGCTTGATGGGCGGCCATTATATTGACTGCCTCTTGGGTAGAGACGCTTTGAGCCTGAGCAAGTGATGGAATACGAAGCGTACTGCCTGGTATCAACTCATGGATGTTTTGATTAGCAAAAGCTTGTGGATTAAGTTGATAGACAGCGAATAATGTTTGCTGGACAGTAACACTAGCAGAGGGACGCAAACGACTCGCAATAGACCAAAGGGTTTCTTGCGATGTAGTCGGTCCGTAAAAACGCGAAGGCTCATTAATATTGCGCCTTTGTTGAGGCGCAGAGTCAGAATACCGCGGTGAAGCTTGAAGCTCACCATTCGGTCCTTTTAAACGAATGCTCTCTGCACCAACAATCGATGTCTGAGTCACGGCTACCAATGCAACAGGTAGCAATAGACACTTTAAAATTCGAAGCATAGAAGGCTCAGTTATGTGCTCTATAAATTTTACTGTAATGATCTGTTAAATATATCGGATAAACACGCTAAAACTATAGGCGCATAGATAAAAAATGTGTTGCTGCCGCCATATTCGTATCAATATCTAGCTAATTTTGTAAATTCGATTAAAAAAGCCTCACGTAAACGTCAGGCTTTACTAGTGAAATTAATCTGATTAACCAAACGGAATGAAACCTAGTCTACTAATAATAATCACGAACCAAGACTTCGGCTATTTGAACAGCGTTAGTAGCCGCCCCTTTGCGTACATTGTCTGCCACCATCCATAAGTTGATCCCACTGTGGTGACTGATATCGTTACGAATGCGTCCCACCATCACATGGTCTTTACCACCAGCATCACGAACCTGTGTAGGAAAATCTTCACCATGAAAAACTTCCACACTTTCAGTTTGTTCAAGTAGATTTATAACGTCCTGAGCATCTATTGGCGCGCGAGTTTCAATATGTACAGCTTCAGCATGGCCATAAAATACTGGTACACGTACACAAGTCGGATTGATCATGATAGAGGAATCATTAAAAATTTTCTGCGTCTCCCATACCATTTTCATTTCCTCTTTGGTGTAACCATTATCCATGTATGAATCTATTTGAGGAAGACAGTTGAACGCAATTTGCTGTGAAAACTGCTCATTTTCTGCAGGTAATCCATTGAGTAATGCTGCTGTTTGACCTGCAAGCTCATCGACGCCCGGCTTGCCAGCTCCCGAAACTGACTGATACGTCGCAACGTTGATACGATCTATACCAACTGCATCATGAATTGGCTTTAAGGCGACAAGCATTTGAATAGTCGAACAATTAGGGTTCGCGATAATATTACGATTACGAAATTCAGCAATAGCTTCAGGGTTAACTTCAGGTATTACTAAAGGGATATCATAGTCATATCGGAAGTTAGAGGTATTATCAATAACAATAACCCCCTCATCAGCTGCAATTGGAGCCCACTTGGCAGAAAGTTCACCACCAGCGGAAAACAAACCAATATGAACCTGAGACCAATCAAAATTGTCAACATTTTCCACTTTTACCGTCTTTCCGTTAAAGCGGTAAGTTTTTCCTTCACTTCGCTCACTTGCTAAAAGGAAAATATCACCAACAGGAAACTTTCGCTCCTGAAGAACTTCCAAAATCGTTTCACCTACCGCACCAGTAGCGCCTAAAACGGCAACATTATATTGTTGACTCATTAACTTACCTCAATTTGAAAACCTAATTTTGCTAGTGGCCGAAGATTTGTTTCTATATTGCCTCGTAGCGTCAGTGCACTGTATTCTCTGCGATCCCAATAGTTTTTACGCATCCTATCAAAAGCGCCATTATTACCAATCTCACGCCGAAACAAGGAGTCATCTTTGCGTACATCGTAGATAAGCTGCGTCAAGTTATGCAAGGTTGTTTCATCCCATGCCCTCTGCAATACTAATTCTGGTACTGGGGCTTTAGGTAACAACTCATTCTCATGCGCACGTAAATTATTATTCAAGTACTCACAATAGCGGTTAAAAATCATTGTGGTGCCACGCGCCTTGCCCTCAAGGCCATATCCTGCAATATGAGGAGTAGCAAATGCTAGCAAAGGCAGAAGGTCCATATCAACCTCTGGCTCAAATTCAAACACATCAAGGGCCGCAATAAAACCATCTTGCTTGTATAAGCGAGTTTTTAGAGCAGCATTGTCGATCACAGCTCCCCTAGCTGCATTAATCAAAATTTGATCAGCTCGTAACTTATCCAAAACATCTTGATTGAAGAGGTGGTGAGTGGGGTGATCACCATCACGAACAATTGGAGTATGGATACTAATTATATCAGCTTGTTCAAGTAGCAAGTTCAAAGAAGTAAAAGTACGAGAATCACCGGCACCTTCTTTAAGGGGATCGTTTATAATAACTTCAACCCCTATGCCTTCTAAACACTGCTGTAAATAACTACCAACTTGACCAGCTCCAATGATACCAATCGTTTTGTCAAAAATAGAGAAACCATGCTGCTGCGCTAGTACCATAATTACACTAACAACATATTCAGCAACACCCACCTTGTTACACCCCGGTGCAGCTGTAAAGAAAATACCTTTTTCTTTTAATAGAACCTTATCAATGTGATCCATACCTGCTGTTGCGGTACCAACAAATCGAAGTTTATTCGCCTTAGCTAATAGAGTTTCATTTACTCTCGTCACGGAACGGATCATTAGCGCATCAATATCAACTAGGTCATCTGCAATTAGTGTACGACCCGGCTTTAAAATAACTTCCCCTATTTGACTGAACAACTGCTCAGCATAAGGCATATTTTCATCTATTAGTATTTTCATAGGTTAACAAAATGACTTTTAAAAAATGATATTATTGTGCAAAAAAGCATTGAGCCTGTCGAGTATTAGCTAAATCTCAATAAAGCAAAACTAACCACTGTTGCAAAGAAAATGCCCAACATAAGCTGGGCACAATAGCAAAAATCAGTATATCTACAAGGTCTCACGACCTTGACATTAAGCTTGGTACTTTTTGATCACTAGAGTCGCATTTGTTCCCCCGAAACCAAAACTGTTTGACATTACTGTTGTCAACTCGGCTTCGCGCACATCTGTTACTATGTCAAGACCTTGTGCCGCTTCATCTAGGTTTTCAATATTAATACTCGGTGCGATAAAATTGTTATCTAGCATTAAAGTTGAGTAGATGGCCTCATGAACACCCGCAGCACCCAAAGCATGACCTGTCATTGCTTTAGTTGCAGATATCGCAGGGCTATCATTGCCAAATAGCTCTTGGATTGCTCCAAGTTCCTTAACATCACCCACAGGCGTAGAAGTACCATGGGTATTGACATAATCCACTCTATCAACATTTTGCATAGCCATCTTCATACAACGAACTGCTCCTTCACCTGAAGGAGCAACCATATCATAACCATCAGAAGTCGCACCATAACCCACGATCTCGCCATAGATTTTCGCACCTCGAGCCAAAGCATGATCCAATTCTTCAACAACCAGCATACCGCCACCGCCAGAAATAATAAAACCATCACGGTCAGCATCGTAAGTACGTGATGCTTTTTCTGGAGTTTCATTATATTTAGTTGATAGTGCGCCCATAGCATCAAACATCATAGTCTGTGACCAATCTAGCTCTTCACCACCACCCGCAAATACAATATCTTGTTTACCAAGTTGGATAAGCTCCATTGCATGCCCGATACAATGAGCAGAAGTTGCACAAGCAGAACTCATAGAGTAATTAACACCGCGAATCTTAAATGGTGTTGCAAGACAAGCTGAAACCGTGGATGACATGGTGCGTGGTACCATGTAAGGACCGACACGCTTGACACCTTTCGCTCTCATAGTGTCAACGGCCAAAGCTTGATTCAATGCAGAAGCTCCACCAGAACCGGCAACGATACCCGTACGGTCATTAGACACCTGCTCATCAGTTAAGCCTGCATCTTGTATTGCTTGCTGCATCGATAGGTATGCATATGCAGCCGCATCACCCATAAAGCGCATCTGTTTACGGTCGATATACTCTGCTGGGTTGATTTTTAAATCACCCCAGACCTGTGAGCGTAGACCTTGTTCTTTGAACTGCTCAGAGGCAGTAATTCCAGATTTACCCGCTTTAAGAGACACTAAAACTTCTTCGACGTTGTTACCGATACTTGAAACAATACCCATACCGGTGATTACGACTCGTTTCATTATGACATTCCTATAATTCAAAAATCAGCTAGATAATAACTAAGTTGTTCATGAAAAGTGGTCAGCTTTCCCTGAAAACCGTACAATCGATATAAGTTTATTGTAATCATCACAAAAATTCACACATTATGACCTCAATTACCAATGCTCAATTGGGCTGGAACGCTGTTGGCACCCCGGTATCAAACCAGTTCGACGATGTATATTTCTCCAACGTTAATGGTCTTGAAGAGACACGCTACGTTTTTCTCCAACAAAATAATCTACCCCAAAGGTGGCAAGATTATGACCAGCGCCGTTTTGTGATAGGAGAAACAGGCTTTGGTACAGGTTTAAACTTCCTTGCCGTTTGGCAATGGTTTGAACAATTTAGAAGTCAAAACCCAAATGCGCTACTAAAAGAACTGCATTTTGTGAGTTTTGAAAAATACCCTCTTAGCAAAGAAGACTTGATCAAAGCTCATGCGGCTTGGCCAGAACTAGAGCAATATACTCGACAACTACAACAGCATTATCCCACAGCTGTCCCAGAATGCCACCGTATTATTCTTGCCGATGGCGCGATTACGCTTGATCTATGGTTTGGCGATATAAAAGATTGTATGCCCAAGGTCCCCGTCAATGAAAGCGGAATAATTGATGCGTGGTTCTTAGACGGTTTTGCACCAAGCAAAAACCCCGAAATGTGGAGTCAAACACTATTTGATGGCATGGCGAAACTAGCCAAGCAAGACTGCACATGCGCCACTTTCACCGCTGCTGGTTTTGTAAGGCGAGGGCTAATAGAAACTGGGTTTACAATGAAAAAAGTAAAAGGCTTTGGCACCAAACGAGATATGATAGCTGGTTATATGGCACATAAAAAGCCATACACGAACTATAAGCCTTGGTTTCAACGTAGCCAAAGTAACTCTACCCAATCCATTGCAATTATTGGCGGAGGAATTGCCAGTGCTACACTGGCAAAGACACTCGTTCGTAGAGGACAAAAGGTCACTTTATATTGCCAGGATTCAAAACCAGCTCAAGGCGCATCTGGTAATCGCCAAGGTGCTTTATACCCTTTACTTAATGGCTCACACACAGGTGTTTCAAGAGTATTCGCACCAGCCTTTCTATTTGCTCGTCAATTCATAGAGCAAATTGCACAATCTGTATCTTTTGATCATAGCTGGTGCGGTGTCACTCAATTAATGTGGAACGAAAAATCACGAGCTAAGCTAGAACGAATGCTCAGTGCCAATTTCACTCCTGATCTCGTACAATATCGCAATTCCAAACAAACAGATGAAAACGTTGGATTACCTGTCGAAGTTGATAGCGTTCACTACCCACAAGGTGGCTGGTTATGCCCTGCACAGCTTACACAAGGGCTGATTGAAGAATTATTACAGCATCCAATGTTTACAGCTCACTTCAATACAAAAATAAATGATATTGCCATAAATGAGGATAAATTTAGCTGGACTATAAAAAGTAATGAGCAAACATTCGTTCATGAAACTGTTGTCGTTGCTAATGGGCACCTATTCGGTGAACTAAAGCAAACTCAATCCATTCCTCTCGGCCAAGTTAAAGGTCAAATCAGCCATGTACCCACAACAAATGATTTAAGTCGATTAAAAAACGTTCTTTGTTACGATGGCTATTTAACTCCAGTCAATCTAAACAACGGCCATCACTGCATTGGTGCTAGCTATGATAGAGAAAATCTCGACAATATCTTTGACCCTATTGCGCAGCAGGATAATGCTAACAAGTTACGAAAATGTGTTGTGAACCAAAGTTGGCCTCACCAAGTTGATACCTCAGAAAACCTATCGCGCCAAGGTATTCGTTGTGTCAGCAGAGACCATCTACCCTTCATAGGAAACGTCGGCGATCTAGAGAAAACGAAACTTGTTTATCGCGATTTAGTAAAGACTAAAGCAATAAACGTTGAGGATGTTCCACACTACACCAACCTCTTCTGCATGCTTGGGCTAGGCTCTCGTGGGTTGACCTCTTCTCCTCTATTAGCGGAAACACTCGCATCGCAGATTTGTGGCGATCCTCTTCCTTTGCCAATTGATGTGTTAGAAGAATTGCACCCAAGTCGAATGTGGGTAAGAAAACTCAGAAAAGGCAAACCAATCAACGATGGGTGAGCATTTTACTGATATATGTACATTATGTGTGGGACTCTACTCTTTATGAGTCCCAACTAAAGTCAATATCAATAAATGAATATAAGAGTATTTCTAATTTCAACTGAGTTTCAAAACCGCAGATTTTAATTCTTCATTCAATGAAGGATTAGTCAGCTTTTTCAGCCCTAGGTCAAAATTATCGTAGAAGCTGGGAATAGATAGAGATGCTTTTACTTGCGCGCCAAAGTAAGGAGCTGACGCAGTGGCTGCCGCCAATACGCTCGCAGCACCACCTGGACCTGGAGAAGTAGAAAGGTATACAGCTGGTTTATCAGCAAAAACATTGCGCTCAATACGTGTCGCCCAATCAAATAGGTTTTTATAGGCCGCGGTATAAGAACCATTATGCTCCGCAAAAGAAATAACCAGTGCATCAGCTTGAGCAATATCTAAAAGAAATGCCTTCGCCCTATCCGCCTGGCCGATTTCTTTTTCCTTATCTTCACTAAACAACGGAACATCATAATCATTAAGGTTTAGCACCTTGACATGCGCACCTTCGATCATATTTGCAGCGTAGATCGCTAATGTCTTATTAATTGATGTCGAGCTGGTCGATGCTCCAAAAGCGACAATTTTCATAATCAAGTTCCTCGTTGTATTTCACTGTGTGAGATAAAGAATATCGACAGCCTTCAGATCCAACAAGTATAAAAAGCACAACAGAACATTCAAAAATTTCGAACAAATGACAAACGACTATTTAAATGGCGATGTCTTAAGAATGATTAACCAACTCGACCCACAGATCGCTGACAATTGTCCGATCTGCGGGTGTTAATTCAGAGCGAGCTTCATCCAAACTTGCTTGTACACGCAGTTTCAGCTCCTCCACATCATTAATACCTTCTTCTTCACATGTAGCCGCTGACAAGGATATATGACCACGTAAATAGCCCCCAGCAAATAACTCGTCATCAGACGCCGTAGAAATGCGTACGTCAATCAGTTCTAGTAGCTGCTCTTCAAATTCAATAATCATATTGCACTAATGCCTAATCAGTTTGCTTCTCAAAAAGAATGACAAGCTTCTCACATTGAGAATTTCAACGCAAACCCTTGCAATTTCAAGGTCTCACATTATGGCACGCTGTGTGCTTATTAGAGGGTATTGAGTCAGTTTAGCGAGGAGTTCCCAATGAGAATAAAGCCTTTGATGTTGCACATTCCCCTACTTGCCATTGCAGCTAGTCACAGTATGGATTTAGCTGCAGAAACACCCTTTACCTCATGCCCAACACAAGCCTTTTTATTTCAAAATCCATCGGGAACTCCAGTGTCTTATGGTGTAAGTATTGATGTGGGTAGCTACATCACATTAGATTCTAACCTTGGGGCATCAAAATTAAATGGGGTCGGATACAGCAAACATGATGATTTCATTTACGGTTGGGATTATGGCACGGCTTCTTTATCTCGCATTGATTCAACCTTTACTAAAACACTATTGGACGTTACTAAACCTTCTGGAACCCCAAGTTCTATCTATGTTGGTGACGTATCATTGGATGAAAATGCTTGGTATGGATACAGACCAAATTATGGCTTATATCGAATTGACTTAGACACCTTAGTTATGGAACTTTCCTCACCTCCAAATAGATTCGGCAACCCCGCGATTTTTGATTTAGCCTTCCATCCAGACAATGCACTGGCTTATTCTATTGACGCCAACGGTTACCTTTGGGAAATCAATGTCAATGCTGGTACAACAACAATGTTAAATCAATTACTCGATAAAAACGCGCTCGGATATAAACTAACGTTCGGCGCAGTCTACTTTGACGTTGATGGAAATTTTTATGCGAGTAACAACAGCAATGGTTACGTATTTAAAGTGGATATTAATGGCACCAATTCTTCTGCTGAATTCTTCGCTTATGGCCCTTCAAGTAGCTCCAACGATGGTGCCCGCTGCGCCCTAGCACCCGTTGAGCCGACTCAATTTACAGACTTTGGTGATGCTCCAGACACCTATCAAACGACTTTCGCAGAGTCAGGTGCTCGCCACGGTATGTCAGATCTTAAATTAGGCTCTGTCATCGATGGCGAAACAGATGGAAGCCCATACCCACTTAGTGATGACTCTTCAGATGGTGTAGATGATGATGATGGCATCCAGTTCCCAGTTCCTATTCAAGTTGGTCAAACCAGTAAAGTCATAGCCTCAGCATCTGGGACCGGCGATAACTCAGTGCTGAATGCTTGGATTGACTTTGACCGTGATGGTGTATTTGAGTCAAGCGAGAAAATCATTGCTGATCAATCAATGGCTGATATAACCAGTGACATCTTCTTCTCGGTTCCAACCTGGGCTGTCGCAGGGGATACTTGGGCTCGATTCCGTATATCAGACACTTCAGGCATTGGCCCAACAGGCGGTGTCCCCGCTGGTGAAGTAGAAGATTACCAAGTAGATATTACTGAAAGCGGTGTCGTCACTGAGCTTTATCCAAGCGGAGGTGGATACACATCATTCGCATATGAAGACCAATACCCTAAGAGTGGTGACTATGATATGAATGATGTTCTGATGAACGTCAAATACACTGAATACCAGCTTAACGGTCAGGTAATTAGAATGAAAATCGAAGGTAAACTTGCCGCTCTTGGTGGAGATAACCATTCAGGTTTTGCGATACGTCTACCAGATGTTGTCAAAGAAGACATAAAATCTGACTCAGTACAGCTCTATGTCAACAATCAACTGCAATCAAGTACAGTTCTCGAAACAGATACAATTGATGCAGTTTTTATAATTCAAGATGACCTTAAAGATATTGTGGAGGCGGGGGAAGCAGAAACGTGTACCATGTTTAGAACTCAAGAAAACTGCGGTACATCATACCGACCGAGCTGGATCCTTACTTTCTCTTTCAGCAACGCAGTTAATACATCAGTTATGCCAAACTTCCCCTATGACCCATTTATCTTTGCTGCACCTGGTCACTCCTATGGTGATATCGGTTATGAACTATCTGGTGGCTACCCTGGAAGAGATTTAGAGATACACCTCAAAAATCAATCACCCACTAGTAAATTCGATACTCGGTACAAGTCATACGGCGTAGATGCATCAAGTGGTGATACCCACTATCATAATGAAAATGGGCTTCCTTGGGCAATTGAAATCCCAACCTCTTGGCAGCACCCTTACGAACAGGTCAACATTCTCGAAGCATATAATAAGTTTGACGATTACGCTCAAGATGCCAGTGGGCGTACAGAACCAACTTGGTATGAAAGCTTCCAAAATGACAAAATTTTCATAGATTAGAGGAGAAAGGATTATGCATATCATACACACAAAAACTTTGATTGGGTTTGCAATGCTAATATCTGTCTCCGGCTGTGGAGGAGGTGGTGGTGGAGAAGGTGGCAGTAGCACTGGTAGCTCTCCATCGAACTCGACACCCAGTGTCGTAGCGGCCAGTACAACTAGATTAACAGACGTCAAAATAGACTATAACAACAGCTTAACGTCTGTTTATAATGTTGATATTGATGTTTCTCTTCCACATCTAGCAGCTTCTCAAGTATACATATCGGTTTGTGACAATGCGGGCGGAGGCATAGAATCTATCAATTATGATAACTGTTTACTTAAAGCATCATTGCAGTCTGGAACTGGGAGCTACCAACTACGTGTTCCCAACCATTGTGAATCATTGATAGCGGTTGTGAGTATCATGGAGCCCGACATAAACCCTTTAGTTTATACACTAAACCACAACAACCAAGCAGAAACGACCTGGCTGATTCAGTAATCAGCTCAAAAGATCCTAGGTACAACAATAAAAGCGAGTCATAGAATATGGCTCGCTTTTATTTCACTTCAAACATTGAATAAACTATATCTGGTTGGTGATAGAAACAACTGAGAGCTTGAGAAAGCATACGAATACGTAAAGGAAAACCATTAGCGAATATATCACCGACCTCTTTATGCACTTTCCGCATAAAAGCCAATCTATCGGGTTCAAAATCACCATTAAGATTGTCACAGCTCACCGTAAATGGAAAACCAGCACTTACAGACAATATCCATTCGTACGCTTGCGGACGTATTTCCACTTTTTCAAATTCTGCCTGAGAGACTTCAGTGCGGCCATCAGGCTCATACCAATAACCAAAATCTTCCAAAAGACGACGTTTGGGCCCGGCAACACACCAATGAGAAATTTCATGCAGAGCTGACGCGTAAAATCCGCGAGCAAAAAGAATTCGGTGGTTAGCATTTATCTCATCAGCTGGAAGGTAAATGGGTTCATCGTGCCCTAGCTCTAACCGAGTGTTGTACTTAAGAAGAAACGTATCGTTAAATATATTGATTAAATCTTGGTATTGATGGCTCATTAGATCTGGCGTTGTCATAAATACTACTCTAGATATTGTCTCATTTTAGCTTTCAGTTGCAACATCTACCTTATTAGCATTAGAAATACTTATGCTAAATACTCTTTTATGGTGAGAAAATATCATTCGTCATAGATCACATTTCACACTAGAATCCTATTGATTATTTTCAGAGTAGTCAATTTACATCTCACTCGTTACCTAAGGTGAAACAATGTTATTAAGTATTTTGTATATCATTGGCATCACGGCTGAAGCCATGACTGGGGCACTAAGTGCTGGTCACAGAAAAATGGACTGGTTTGGCGTTATGCTAGTTGCCAGCGCAACAGCTATTGGTGGCGGGACTGTACGTGATATTTTATTGGGACATTACCCACTTGGCTGGGTCGAAAATCCTCATTTTCTCGCGATTACCTGCATTGCTGGCATAGTAACAACCGGCTTAGCAAAATGGATTATCAAATTCAAAGGTCTGTTTATACGTTTAGATGCCCTAGGATTAATAGTATTCAGCATTATAGGAACCAAAGTGGCTATGGAAATGGGACTCCACCCATTAATTTGCATAGTATCAGCACTGGTCACTGGTGTATTTGGAGGACTACTGCGTGATTTGATCTGCCGTCAGACCCCTTTGGTATTGCACGGAGAACTGTATGCGTCAGTTGCGATTATATCCTCCAGTCTTTATCTTAGCCTCCTTGAATTTGGAGTTCATGATGTCACAGCAACTATATCTACATTAGTGATTGGTTACCTAATACGAATGGCCGCAGTTCGTTTCAAATGGCGCTTACCTTCATTTCATCTTGAAAGTGAAGAAAGTGAAAACTCTCTTCACTAAGTCCAAGTTATTTAGAAATTAAAAACGGCCCCTTTCAAGGAGCCGTTTTTAATTAAATTTCAGGGGTATCTGTATTGACCGCATGATTCTGTCCTCGATGACGAAGCAGATGATCCATAACAACGATTGCCAGCATTGCTTCAGCAATAGGTACAGCCCGAATCCCCACACATGGATCGTGTCGGCCTTTGGTTATAACTTGAGTAGGCTCTCCTTGCTTAGTAATCGTATCCCCAGGTACCGTAATACTCGATGTTGGCTTAAGGGCAATATTCGCGACAATATCTTGACCTGTAGAAATACCACCCAATACACCTCCAGCGTGATTACTACCAAAGCCATCCGGAGATAGAGTATCTCGGTGCTGACTACCTTTTTGGCTTACAACATCAAAGCCATCACCAATTTCAACACCTTTGACCGCATTAATACTCATTAATGCATGTGCTATATCTGCATCTAAACGATCAAAAACGGGTTCACCTAGTCCAACAGGTACATTCGTAGCGACAACTTGCAGCTTCGCACCAATAGAATCTCCTTGTTTTTTGAGATCTCGTATCAATTGGTCAAATGCTTCAACTTTATTAGTGTCTGGACAGAAAAAAGGGTTATTTTCAATTTCATCCCAGTCAATCGAATCAATTGAAACATCACCCATTTGAGCAAGGTAGGCTCGAATTTCGATACCAAATTCTTGTTTAAGGTATTTTTTTGCAACGGCACCAGCAGCAACTCTCATTGCTGTCTCACGTGCAGAAGAACGACCACCACCACGATAGTCTCTGATACCGTACTTTTGATAATAGGTATAGTCCGCGTGTCCTGGGCGAAACTTGTCTTTAATCTCTGAGTAATCTTTCGAGCGTTGATCGGTATTTTCAATTAGTAAGCCGATTGATGTACCTGTCGTTTTACCTTCAAAAACACCAGATAAAATTTTAACTTCATCAGGCTCTCGACGCTGAGTGGTATAACGGGAGGTTCCAGGGCGACGACGATCAAGATCGATCTGAATATCTGCTTCCGTAATGTCAAGTCCCGGTGGGCACCCATCAATAATACAACCTAATGCGATACCGTGACTTTCCCCAAATGTAGTTACTCGGAAATGTTGTCCGATACTATTTCCTGCCATTATTTCCTCTACCTCAAACTGTAAATAATAACTTACGCTTTAAATTTTAATAATTTCATAGTCGCTTTATTAGAGATTGATGTAAACCCCTAAACAGATCTATTTTTCTTTTAACAATACAAAAGCGCCAAGCTATATTAGGACAACTGACTAGCGTTAATCTTTGTAGATAGAAAACTCGGTAGCATGTTCAAGTAATTGCGCCCGAGTCAACATAAACACACCATGACCACCATTCTCAAATTCAATCCAAGTAAATGGAATGTGCGAGTATTGATCCGTCATATGCACCATTGAGTTACCGACTTCACATATCAGAATTCCTTTTTCTGTAAGGTAATCAGGTGCGTTAGCAAGAATGCGTCTCACTAACTTCAAGCCATCTGTACCAGCAGCCAAACCAAGTACAGGTTCATGAGTAAATTCATCAGGCAAACAATTCATATCCTCCTCATCCACATAAGGAGGATTAGAGACAATTAAATCATATCTTTCTTTGGTAAGGTCTCTAAATAAGTCCGAACGGATTGGAAATACTTGCAGCTCCATTCCGTGATCCTGTACATTTTGCTCAGCCACTTGCAAAGCATCCGAAGAAATATCGATAGCATCAACTTCCGCCTCAGGAAAAGCATAGGCACAAGCGATAGCAATGCATCCACTACCTGTACAAAGATCCATAATCCGAGTTGGCTCTTCAATTAACCAAGGCTGAAACTCAGCTTGAATCAACTCACCAATTGGTGAACGAGGAATAAGAACTCTTTCATCGACAAAAAAGTCTAAACCACAAAACCAAGCTCGATTGGTTAAATAAGCGGTAGGAGTCCGCTCATTAATACGTTTAACGACTCTTTCTACAACACGTAAACGCTCACTGCTGGTTAATCGAGAATTCAGAGCATACGGAGGAACATCGATAGGCAAATACAGTGTAGGAAGAATAAGCTGCAGCGCTTCATCCCATGCGTTATCGGTGCCGTGTCCATAAAAAAGGTTAGCAGCGTTGAAGCGGCTCACTGTCCAGCGGATCATATCCTGAAGCGTGTGTAACTCAGACACTGCCTCTTCTACAAAAATCTTATCCAAAATTGCCTCCGAAAAGCGCTACAATACTGCCAATAGCATTTTATTTAAGTATCTAAAACCAAATGAGCAAAAAAGACACCGAAATTAATGACGATTTCGCCCTTTTTAAGGATGCAGTACAAGGCGTTAAAAAGTTACGTCAGGATACCATAGTCCAGCAAACAAAAAAAAATACTAAGCAAAAAGAAATAACTCGCCAAGCCCGTGAAGCGAGTGATACTGAATTTTATTTTTCTGATGAGTTTGTTCCATTACTGAGTGAAGAAGGCCCTACTCGTTATGCACGCGATGATGTTTCTCAGTATGAAGTCAAACGACTACGGCGTGGTGTGTATGTTCCAGATGTTTTCCTAGATATGCATGGCATGACGCAAAACGAAGCCAAACGTGAATTGGGGGCGATGATCGCTTTTTGTATCAAGAATGAAGTCAGTTGCGCCTGTATCCAACATGGTATAGGTAAGCATATTCTCAAACAAAAAACGCCTTTATGGCTAGCCCAGCATCCAGATGTCATGGCATTCCATCAAGCACCATTGGAGTTTGGTGGTAATGGAGCCTTGCTAGTCTTATTATCTGTTCCTGATAAATAAATTCATTAGGGAATGCTACTTTCTGTATTGTGGTGGAATAGGTAAATCGGAGGCTTTAAAGTTCGGCCGCTGACCACCACGTTTGCGAAATTGTTTTAACTGAAATACGTATGCTAATACTTGAGCAACAGCGGTAAATAAGCCATCAGGAATCGCTTGCTCTAATTCAGTAGAGTGGTATAGAGCTCGAGCTAATGGAGGCGCTGGTATCACATAAATATCATGCTCTCGGGCAACCTCACGGATTTTTAAAGCCATATGATCACTACCTTTGGCAACAACAATCGGGGCTTTGTCTATGTCTTGTTTATACCTTAATGCAACAGAAAAATGCTCAGGGTTAGTCACAATAACATCAGCATGTGGTACTTCTGCCATCATACGACGCTGCGCTGCTTCCCTTTGTAGCATTCGAATACGCCCTTTGACTTCTGGCTTACCTTCAGTTTCTTTATACTCGTCTTTGATTTCCTGCTTAGTCATTTTAAGTTGATTCGCATGCTGCCAGATTTGAAATGGAATATCGATTGCCACAACAATCAGCAATGAACAGCTAATCAAAAGTACAAAGTTGAGCAAGATATCCAAAGCATGGAAAATGTTTTGTGGATAAACATCCAAACTGAGCTGAAACAAATCTTCTTGAGCCGCATTAATCAAATAAAAAGCCGCACCAGAGACTAAGATAACTTTCAAAATTGATTTAATTAGTTCGACCCAACTTTGCAGCCCCAACATACGTTTAAAACCACTTAAAGGGTTCATTTTTGACCACTTAGGCATGGCTGCTTCCACTGAAAAACTAATTCCCCCTATCCCAGCTGCACCCGCTAAAGCAGCGATGAAAAGGACTAAAAGAATTATGATCAACGGCCAAAGCAGTTCGCCCATAGCACCAAAAGCAATATCGAAAAGTTTTGCAAGATCGAAGATTTCTTCACGGGAAAGATTGAATAATCTTGCCATCAGAGTAAAAAGAGAACGTGAAAGCCACTCCCCAAACCACATCAAAGCAACCGCACCAATAACCAGTACCGAAACCGATGCTAATTCCTTTGAACGGGCTACTTGACCTTTTTCACGCGCTTGCTGCAATCGCTTGGGCGTAGCCTCTTCGGTACGTTCTTGACCATCTGATTCTGCCAATTCAGCCCCCCTAGCAATCTAAGCGAATAAAACGACATACTTGCTGTTCACCTTGTAACCAGAATAGCTCATAGTGGCTATACAGGCCTGATATGATATACCAACACAGTAGCAAACCAACAATAAGAGCAAATGCAAATCCAAGAGAGAATATATTCAACTGGGGAGCCGCTCGGGTCATCACACCAAAAGACAGGTTAATCGTCAACAAGGCAATAATACCCGATAGAGACATACTCAATGCAACTTGAAACATAGTACCAAGCCAGAGCGCAAGTTCTCTAAAGTCGACAGTATTGAGTGAACCGCTTCCAATAGGTAATGACTTAAAGCTCATCACTACCAGCATGATCATTTTAAGATGACCATCTGTGGCAAGGAAAAACATCGTCGCCAAAAACATAAATAATTGGCCGAGTAATGGCGTGTTTTGGCCATTCGCAGGATCCACCATAGAAGCAAAACCTAAACTCGACTGCATACCCAAAATCTGGCCGAGTATAACAAAGGTCTGGATCATAAACTGCGTAATAGTCCCCATAGCAACCCCAATTATGATCTGCTCAAGTACGGTCATAAACCCTTGTAAGGAAAGCAACTCAATATTATCAGGTACAGTAGGAACAGCGGGCATTACTGCAAAAGTAATTGCTAAGCCCAAATAAAGACGAACACGATTAGAGACAAAACGAGCACCAGTGACAGACATCACCATCAACATGGCTGCGATTCTGGTATAGGGCCAAAAATAATTCGCAATCCAATCCAATACTAAGTTAGTTGGATACTCCACTCTCACCCACCTTAGTAAAGAACCTGTGGCAGACGTTCAACTATTGAGAAAAAGTATTCCATTAACATCTGTGTCATCCAATGAGCAAATACCATCATAGCCAACAAGGTCACCACTAAACGAGGCAAAAAGCTTAATGTCTGTTCATTGATTGATGTCGCCGCCTGAAAAATCGCGACGACCAATCCAATCAATAAGCTGGGAATTATAATGGCGCATACCATGATCAGCACCATCCATAAAGCATCTCTAAATAACTCAACAAATACTTCAGGTGTCATGCTTCCCTCCTTCTACAAGGCAAAGCTGCCAGCCAGTGTAGACAAAATCAGATTCCACCCATCAACAAGTACAAATAGCATTAACTTGAAGGGCAAGGAAACAATCATAGGAGATAGCATCATCATACCCATAGCCATTAATACTGAAGCCACAACCAGATCTATGACTAAAAAAGGTAGAAATAACATAAAGCCTATCTGGAAAGCAGTTTTAAGCTCTGAAGTAATAAAAGCAGGAATTAAAACAGCCATAGATACATCTTCCGGCCTTCTCACATCTGAACCAGCAATATTGACAAAAGTTTCTAAGTCTTTAACACGAGTTTGTTTGAGCATAAAATCTTTCATCGGGATTTGAGCTAGGTCAAACGCTTTGCGTGCTGTTATCTTCTCACTAATGTATGGCTGAATAGCATCTGTGTTTATCTTATCAAGAACAGGTGACATGATAAAAAATGTCAGGAAGATAGCAATACCAATAATAACTTGGTTAGAGGGTGTTTGCTGTAACCCCATAGCTTGACGAAGAATCGACATGACAACAACAATCCGAGTGAATGAAGTCATCAAAATAACCATAGCAGGCAGAAAGCCCAACATGGTCATTAACGCCAAAATCTGCAGGTTAATCGTATAGTCTTCACTGCCGTCTGGGTTAGTTGTCATGGTAAAAGCGGGAATACCCCCACCTCCTCCAGAAAAGCTACCCGTTGCAATTGTTCTCGCAGCTCCTTGCTCTTTCTCCATGGCAGAGACCGTCACCCCCTGTGACGGAGCTGCGTTGTTGGGTATAGGAGTAGGAAGCGATTCTTCAGATAAAGACAAAGTTGAATACATTGTCAAAAAAAATGCCAATACGAATGATAGCAGCCTGCTAGTATTTCTCATTTTTTCTTCAATATCTGAGTTAATTGGGTCGCAAAGGGGGAATTTTCCAGCGCCGATTTATTAAGCTCTTCCTGATTCAACGGAGTGTCCAGCTTAGAAATGAGCTGCACTGACTGTGAAGTCACTCCAACCAAAAACTGTTCTTCACCAGCTTGAACAATCACCACTCGTTCACGAGTTCCCACTGGAAGCTGACGAACAATACTTAATCCACCTTGGTTGATCATTGAAGGAACTCGCATACGCTTCAATAACCAAGCAAGAAACAAGATGAACGCAACAACAAATAGCAAGGATCCAAAGGTTGTTACCCAGTCTAATTGCTCGCTAGCTGCCCCTTCAGCTAAAGCAGCAGGTGAGATAGCTAACAGAGTCAAACAGCTGATTCTGTTCAAAAGACTTACCATACCTTACCTTAACTTCTTGATTCGTTCAGTTTGGCTAATAACATCAGTCAAACGAATACCAAACTTATCATTAACAACTACAACCTCACCATGAGCGATCAAAGTCCCATTAACCAAAACGTCTAGAGATTCACCAGCTAAACGCTCAAGCTCAACAACCGAGCCTTGGTTAAGTTGCAGTAAATTTCGAATACTTATCTTTGAACGCCCAACTTCCATAGAGATGGTGACGGGTATATCTAGAATCGAATCTAGTTTACGGCGCTCATCATCGGAGATAGGTGATGCTGTGTCTTCAAGCTCATCCAGCTGTGCAGACATAACCTCATCCACGTCCACCTCTGGTGCATCGGGATCTTCACCCAAAGCTGCAGCCCATTCATCAGCCAATCTTTGGTCTTCAGTCGGTTCCATACCTAATTACCTATTTACTAATCTTCTATTTCACCATCATCTTCTTCTAGTTCAGAGATGACGTCCTTACCCAAAAATGCAATATCGGTTTTCACGACATCAGGGCGTTTGATTTTTTCGTATACTTGTACTGCAAGCATTTCACCAGAACGCCCCATTTTCACTCTATACGTAGGTAGCTCCTCGACAAACATAGTTGCGTTTTCAGGCATAGTTACCGGAATAACATCACCAGGCTGGATCTCCATCAGATCCCTAAGAGAGATATCTTGCTCAAGTAAATTGACTCTAAAGTTAACCGGAACATCCATAATTTCATCACGTAGAGCACTACTCCAACGGACATCAGTTTCCATCTTGTCAGATTGAACACCCGCATCGAGAAGTTCTCGAATCGGTTCGACCATTGAATAAGGCATGACCACATGAAAGTCACCTCCACCTCCATCAACTTCGATATGAAATGAACTGACAACAATCACCTCCGTCGGGCTTACTATATTCGCCATACTCGGGTTAACTTCCGAGTCGAGGTATTCAAACTCGACTCCCATAACAGGTGACCAAGCTTCTTTATAATCTTCAAAAACGATTTTGAGCAGCAACTGGACAATTCGGCGTTCTGTTGGAGTAAACTCACGACCTTCAATTCGAGCATGATAACGGCCGTCACCACCAAAAAAGTTCTCCACCAATATGAACACCAACCGAGCTTCCATGGTGACAAGTGCAGTACCTTTCAGTGGTCTAAAACGTACCATATTTAAACTCGTTGGTACGTAAAGTGTGTTCTGATACTCACCAAACTTCATCATTTGCACGCCGTTTATTGAGACCTCGGCTGCTTTTCGAAGCATGTTAAACAAGCTAATCCGCATATGGCGGGCAAAACGCTCGTTAATCAGCTCCAATGTTGGCATTCGACCACGAACAATGCGGTCTTGTGATGAAAAATCGAAATCTACTGAAGATCCGCCTTTACCACCACCGCCACCACCATCATCACCATCATCGACATCATCGACACCATGGAGAAGTGCATCAATTTCATCTTGACTTAATAGATCAGTCACTATTCACCTACTGTATTACAAAATCAGTAAACAACACACGCTCAATTACCGGCTGACCGACTGCTCGGCTTAAACTTGCTTTGATATCGTTTGTTGCTTTTTCTCGCAATTCTACTCGTCCATTAACATTCCTAAGCTGCTCAACTGTAGCGGAAGCAAATGTACCAAGTAGTGAGCTTTCTATTAACGGAGAGTGGTAACGTGCGAGATTTTCATTTTCAAACCCTCGCACCATTAACTGTACTTTGATTTGTACCAATCGTTCTTTGGTATCACCCGTGACATTAAAAAGAAATGGCTGGGCAATATTGACGTAAGAAACAGGCTCTGATGAAGCGACAACTTCTTGTTGAACAACTTGTTCCTCATCTCCTGATTCATCTGATCCCATTAAAAAAAATGCAGCTCCACCGCCACCGACTAGCAATACAACAACAGCGATGATGATAACTAACAGCTTACCTTTACCTTTGGGTGCTTCTGTTTCAATTTCTTCGTCGGCCATATATGTGATTCTCTATTTTTCTTACTTTTCTATAGTTTAAGCGTAATAACTGATTCCATCACGCTTTGTTATGACATTCAAATCAAGATTGACGTCTGGTTCAAGGTTTTCGTCACCAGCAAAGGGTTGATTACCGTTACCTTGACCATTATCGGGCCCATTTCCAGCATAACGGTTTTGTTGTTGACCCGAAGATTGTTGCTGGACAGAAGAATCCCCCAACTGCACCCCTTGTTGAGACAACATCTCACGTAAGCGAGGCATGGATTGTTCTATTACATCCCGTGCTTGTTGATTTGCTACTGTAAAATGTACCGTCGCACCATCCCCGCCCATATTTAAACGAATTTGGAGCCGACCTAGTTCAGGAGGATCAAGACGAATATCAACACTCTTAAGGTTTTTCGACATCATCATCTGGACACGCTCTGCAACCTGCTCTCCTGCCACTTCTCTATTTAATGGCATAGGTGTCTGAGCTGAAGCCTGATCAGAACGAATCTGAGTGTGTGTGTTATTACTCTGCTGCCCAACGGCTTGCGATAATTGTTGAGCTAGACCAAGCTCTTGGCTTTGACTAGCTCCCTGTTTTGAGGCGGCATTCGCTAACTTACCAAGTGATCCCGCAGCTTTTGCTCCTATAACAGCTTTCAACATGGCTTGTTCACTGGCAATGGGAACCGCTGCTGCTGCATGCTGTAATGGATTTACGGGAAAATCATTTACAAGAGGCATATTCGCCACAACCTGTGACGTTTGTTGATTGCTGATTACCGATTGATTTAAAGCTTGAGGAACAGTCTGAGACAAATTAGTGTGTTGCGCCTTATATTTTGCTTCAACTTTTAGTGGCATTTCATCTACTGTAATTTCATCAATCGATGCAGACCATGGAATGACAGAGGCTGAAGTTGCCGCTAGTGGGTCAAGGGAGGTGTTTAAATTCACCTTACTATTAGTGGAAATGTCATTAGTAGTATTATTCTGTTGAGCTGAAGACAATTTTCTCAACTCAGTATTTACTGCTTTAGCAATAGGAGTAATAGGAGTTGGAACACTTTCTAACATGGCCTTATTTTTGGCAGCTTCAACAATCTGCTCCAATTCAATACCTGTTACTCCTTGCGCCTTGAGCTGAAGTTTAAGCTTCTCAATATCGGCATTAATGGCGAGTTCAACTTCATTCGGTTCAACTGCATTGGCACTAACTACTGTATTAATGGCTAGTGGAGTATGATAATTAATACCTGAATTCAAAGGCAGGTCGGTTACCAACTCTTCAGGCTCAATAAGTTGTTGAGCTGTTTCTGGGATAATTATACTCTGTCGCTCAGAAACACCATTTTGAAGCAAAATCCGTTTGGCATTCGCTGGATCAGTAACCTCTTTAGTAACGACATCACTCTCACTAAGTGCTTGTTGCACAACCTCTGTATCAAGTCCTGGATGAATTTCTTCCACCATATCATTAGAAATTGGTTGAACTTTGTTAACCATTAGTGGCAATCCATTGCCGTCTTTAGGCTGCAAAGCTTTGTTAGCTTCATTAAGCCGTCCAAGCAGCGCACCATTCTCAGATACTATTTTTTCTGCATCACCATCTGGTACATCTGCAATAACTTCTGTAGCCAGCATTTTGCTGCTAGCTACCGGAGAAGCTACAGCATCAGTTTTAATGTCTTCACCCTTCAACTCAGTCACAGATGCACTGCTCTTATCCAAAGTAACAGGCTCCTCATCGCCAAGCTCACCTTCGAGATTAACCTGTTGTTCTAACATGACTTTAGTGCTTTCTTCACCTTCTGTAAGTGATTCAGTGGCGACCTTGTCTGTGGATATTTCCTCACTAGCTTCACCTTTGATAAATGCAGCCAACTTAGAGAAAAAACCTTCTGATTGCTCAGTATCTTTAGACTGAGAAGTCGATGTCGTCGCTTTAGAAGAGTCCGAAACTGGGTTAAGATTTACATTCATAAACAGAGCACTCACATATAATTGAGAGAACAGCCACAGCTAATTATTAAAACAAATGAACAGCGGCGCAGCATTATTTAATGATGTTTAACCAGCAAGAAATGCGCCAAAGACAAAGAGGGTGGCTATTTGTCTTAACACAGCGCGCTATCTAGCCTAATTTGCCGGACGCCGAGCAAACTGCAGAGCGGAAAATTCATCCATCTGTTTTTGCTCTCGAATATACTGTATTCGTTCTTTCTCTTGTCGCTTTTTCTCAATGAGCCACTCATAGGATCGGCGCTGCTTTCTGCATTCAGCCCAATTTTGTTCACAATTTTCTACTTGTGATAGAAAATGTTGTTCCGCTTGTTTCTGTTTAGATAAAGTCTCATCGAGAGTTGTGAGAAATCGATTCAGATGCATGTACTGACTTGCCGTCAAACCCTGCTTACCTTTCTCAACAAGTTGTTCACAATAATCTAAACGATAATGTTCTATTTGTTCCAATTGCTGGTAATAATCTTGTAATTCAGACCGAGCTTGGCTTAAAGCAAGTACCGCTTGGTTCTCACGTGTGGTAGATTGTTCGAGTAAAAAAACGACAGCATTATCCATATATTACTCCTCGCCTTGTAGTAGGTTACGCAGCATACTAATGCTCATGTCGAAGGGTACTGTTTCTTTCATGCCTTGTTGTAAATAGCTATCTAATCTTGGTTTGAGTGTAAATGCACTATCGATTGCTGGATCAGACCCTATTTTATAAGCACCAATAGAAACTAGATCTTGGTTTTTTCTGCACACAGATAGTACCTGTCGTACTGCTTTCGACATAAGCATTTGCTCTTCGTTAGTTACCTGTGGCATTACTCGACTTACCGATTTTTCAACATCTATAGCTGGGTAGTGTCCGGCATCTGCCATTTCTCGCGATAAGACAATATGCCCATCGAGAATTGCACGTGATGCATCTGCAATAGGATCTTGTAAGTCATCACCTTCAGTAAGAACGGTAAAGAAAGCCGTTATGGAGCCATATTCTTGGTTACCGTTACCTGCCCGTTCGACTAAAGCAGGCAATTTAGCAAATACAGAGGGTGGGTAGCCTTTGGTCGCAGGTGGCTCACCAACGGACAAAGCAATTTCTCGCTGAGCTTGAGCAAAACGAGTCAATGAATCCATCAATAGCAATACATCTAGACCTTGATCGCGAAAGTATTCCGCTATGGTCAAGGCTGTTTGGCACCCCTTGAGACGCATTAATGGAGAAGAATCGGCTGGCGCAGCAACAACGACTGAACGCTGACGACCGTCCACACCCAATATTTCCTCGATAAACTCTTTAACCTCACGGCCCCGCTCACCAATCAGCCCGACTACAACTACCTGAGCAGTCGTACCGCGAGTCATCATACCTAAGGTTACAGATTTACCGACACCAGAACCCGCAAACAGACCAATACGTTGGCCCTTACCAACCGTCAATAACCCATTAATCGCTTTAATACCAACATCCAAAGGTTCAGAAATAGGTTTGCGAGATAAAGGGTTAATAGGTTCCGAGCTAAAGGTTGCCCGTTTTTCTGTGTACAAAGGACCAAGTCCATCAAGTGGATTTCCGACGCCATCAATGACTCGACCCAATAGCTCCATACCAACTGGCAAGCCTGAATCTGTTGTCAACGGGGTCACTTTTGCTCCGGGCAAAACCCCAGTAATTTGCTCACTTGGCATGAGAAAAAGATTATCCCCAGAAAAGCCCACTACTTCAGCGTCCATATGACCATGAATAGTTTCAACTTGGCATAGACTACCAATGGGGGCACGGCACCCAGTAGCTTCCAGAGTAAGGCCTATCACTCGAACCAACTTACCTGACGCTACAGGACGACATGTCAGACCTTCAGTTTGGTAATCCGATAGACGCTGATCCAGAGCTAACATTATTCACCACCTTGATGATGGTTTGCACCACAAAAGCTTTGAAGCACGCTGCGAATTCTGTCTTCTAATCGGTAGTTAACACTTGATTCTCCAGCTTCAATTTGTAGATCTCCACGATTTAAAGCAGGCTCTGGAACAAGAAGCCAATTGCGAAACTCTAATTCTCTTTCTCCGTAGGAAGAGCGCACTGTATCAACGTCGTCAGGGTGAAGTTTGAGTGTGATGGAGTGGCCTGAGATTGGCAATGATTCAACCGACTGTTTAACAGTATCTAAAATAACTTGAGGATTAGTCTGAACTTCCACGTGGACAACTTCTTTAACTAACATCAGTACCATATCGACGATCTGTTTCTCAACCTGAACATTGAGTAATTCAAGTGGTTGAGCAAACTGGTTTGCCAAGCTAACAAATGTACTAATTTGCTGTTGAATCAGGTCTTGCCCTGCCTCTACGCCTTCTACTTTACCTGCTTCAAAACCCTGCTGATGGCCTTCACTATGTCCTTGTTCTTTTCCTTTTTCATGCCCTTGTGTAAATCCTGCCTCTTGGCCTTGTAATAAACCGTTTTCATAGGCCTGTTGCTTTATTTGCTCAATTTCTTCTTCTGTTAGCTCTTTCGGTGCTTCTTGCTGAGGTTCAGGAAGAACAGGCATCCAGCTAGGGTCATAATTCATTGCTGTATCTTTAGCTTGAGTGCGAGTATCCGATGAATAATCCGGCATACCCCACAACTCAGTCTTATGAGCTAGGTCCCCGTCCTCTATACGTAGATATCCGCGCTTTCTTTCCTCTGACATTGCTCTATCACCTAACTTTCAAAACTATAAGAATTCATCTGCGCCACCACCCAGTACGATATCACCTGAGTCAGCCATTTTACGGGCAACAGCCAATACTTCTTTCTGAGCTGCTTCAACATCCGATACTTTAATTGGTGCCATGGCTTCAAGGTCATCTCGCATAAGTTCAGCCGCTCGTTTAGACATATTTTTAAATATTTTTTCACGTAGTGCATCGTCGGCACCTTTTAGTGCTCGTTGCAAGGCATCTTGTGGAACATCACGCAGCAACTTTTGAATGCCTGAGTCGTCCACTTCGATAAGGTTCTCGAACACAAACATAAGATCTTGGATCTGTGTGGCCATGTCTTCATCCTGCTCGCGGATCTGTTCCATCATGATGCCTTCCATCTGGTTATCCATAAAGTTCATGATTTCTGCGGCTGCTTTAGTACCACCAATCTTGGCAGCTTGAGCACCCGCTTGACCGGCAAACTGTTTCTCCATAATTTCATTCAACTCAGCGAGGGCTGAAGGCTGAACTTCTTCTAGGGTGGCAATTCTCATAACTAAGTCGAGAGCATCACGTTCGGCGAACTGTGTCAAAATCTCGGCAGACTGGTCAGGCTCTAGGTAAGAAAGCACTATGGTTTGAATCTGAGGGTGTTCGTTGATGATAATACTGGCCACTTGACGAGGGTCCATCCACTTCAGTGAATCCAATCCTTTTGACCCTGTCCCTAGTAAGATTTGATCAACAAGGTTGTTAGCTTTATCTTCACCAAGAGCAGCCACCAAGGCGTTACGCATGAAGTCTTCACTACCCATACCTATATTGGTGTATTTCTGAATATCCTCTAAGAATGCGCGGTGAACAACACTGACTTTTTCCTGATTAAAGCTTGCTGCTTGCGCCATCGAACTACCCACTCGCTGTACTTGCTTAGGTTCTAGATGGCGAATAATTCCGGCTGCATCTTCTTCGTTAAGACTCAGCAAAAGGATCGCGGCACGCTCTTCACCGGGTACACTCTCTATATCTATGGTGTTCTCTTCACCACCCTCACCTTGAGGGGCATCATCATTAGCCATCTTCCATCCAGTTCTTAACTACTTGTGCAGCGAGTTCAGGCTCGTTTGCTACTAGAGCTCGAACAGCCTTAAGCACATCTTCATCTTTATGGAGGTTGGGCAAGTCAATACTAGATCCAAACTCAAACAACTCTCCACCATCCATATCGCCGCCAATCAGGCTTGTTTCACCGTCAGCACCAATTGGTAATCCATCAGGTCCATACATATCGTCGTCGTCTTCTGAAGCTGGATTGAGTAGCTTCTTCATCGCAGGGCGAACCAACACAAGCACAATTACGATGATAACGAGAGCGCTGGCCAACCATCTCATCCAGTCATTGAAGTTCGGGTGCTCCCAGATAGGAACATCCACTTTAATTTCAGATTCTGGTTCAGCGAACTGCATACTAAGTACGTTCAATAAATCACCACGATTCTCATTAAAACCTACAGTACCAATCAATACTTCACGAATTGACTTCAATTCAGTTTCAGAAATAGGCTGATATGATTTTTCACCAGTATCAGGATTAACTGTTGAGCGGTTTTTTATTGCAACTGCTACCGTTTGACGGTTAACAATACCTGTCTGACGCCTTTCATGACTAATTGTTGTGTCCAGTTCAAAATTACGTGTTGCCTCTTTATGTACCGATCCTTGGCCAAATAAGGAACCATCTTTCATTTGAGCAACATCCTGCGGAATAGATGCATCAGCAGGAGGCTGATTACTGAGTGCACCAGGGACTCCGGCAACCACATTACCATTATTGTAGTCTTCTAACGTGTATTCGCTTCGAGTAGAAGGCGTATTGGGATCAAAACGTTTACGAGTTTGCTCTACCGCGCTGAAATCAAGCTGAATATCCACCTGCGCCGTATAATTACCAAAACCAAGAATAGGGATAAGTACAGAATCTATTTTTTCACGCAAGGCATCTTCTTGCTTGCGCTCCAATTCATGCTCTTTTCGCCGAGCTGCCGATGCGGGGTCCTGAGAGCCAGAGCTCAATAAGCGGCCATGCTGATCAGTTACTGTAATTCGATTCGGTTTCATGCCTGGAACCGCACTTGCAACCATATCTACTACAGAGTCCACCTCTTCTTGTTTAAGAGAAGTCCCCATTCGTAGTGTTAAGAAAACAGAAGCTGATGCCTCCTGATTATGTCGCACAAAAACACTTCGTTTAGGTAGTGCAAGTAGTACACGCGCTTTACGTACTTGCTTCATTTCTTCTATGGCTGTAGAGAGTTGAAGCTCACGACTCAGTTTAAGTCGCTCTTGTTCCAAACGCTGTGAAACACCAAATCCCATATCCTGCATCAGGATGTCATTACCCGCGTGCTTTTCAGTGTTCAATCCAGCACGGACCATATCTAATTTGATTGAGTTGTAGTCACTGGCAGGTACGGAAATCGTGTTACCATCGAGGTTGTAGTCTATTTTTTCTTGATCGAAGTAATCCAATACTGGGATAAGCTCTTCGGTCTCATAAGCACCTAGAGGGCGCATTTCAGGTTCTCGAACCCAGAAAAATAACATCACAATTAAAGCAACACAGATAGAGATAGAAAAAACGAGTACAACTTGGCGAAGAAGATCTAGGTCTCCGACAGCCATATCGAATTTTTTCGAACTTTGCTCATCTAGATCTGGATTCTGAATATCACTATCCAAATCTGATGTTGCGACCATGGCGGTATCCGGAGCTCCTTCCGCTACGGCTAGGTCTGTTGATTGGTTTTCTTCTTCTGACACAGACAATACCTATCCATTAAACTGGCATATTCATTAATTCTTTGTACGCTTCAACAAGCTTGTTACGTACCTGAATAGTAGCTTCGAATGCAACGCTCGATTTGTTTCGCGCAATCATTACGTCAGACAAAGATATATCCTCATCACCACGATCGAATCTCATTTGTAAATTGCTCGAGGTTTTAGACAACCCATTCACATTGTTGATAGCGTTATTGAGCAAATCTTTAAAATCACTGCCTACCGACTGACCTGTTGCAGTCGGCTTTGTATTCGCCGCCTCAAACATCATAGCTTGCAGTTCACCTTGAAAACCATCCACTTTCATTGCAACACCTCAACCGTCAACTCTTTGACCATAGTCCTTGTTGTTAAAATAATCTGCAATCTACATGCCATAAAGTTTAGCTAAAAAAGCAGCACTTTAGTTTGGGATGTCGATACCTGCATCCCTCATTTTTGCTAGCTTATAACGCAGTGTTCGAGGGCTAATACCTAGCTTATCTGCCATATCCTTACGCCGTCCGTTACACTCAGCTAGAGTATCCAAAATAATGGCATATTCCTGTTCACGTAACTCTCCCCCTAACCCAGAAGTTATAATGAGATCATTCTCAACTTCAGCTAAAGGTTTTATATTTGGTGCACAAATCTGCCCAGTTTCAACTATTTGCTGCAAACTACACGCATCTTGCCAATCTAGCCCCTCAAGAAGTATATGTTCACAAGCAATCTCGTCATTCTCACTTAAAATAAGAGCTCGTTGCACAACATTATCTAACTCTCGAACATTGCCTGGCCAATGATAGGTAAGGAGTTTATTCAAGGCCGCTAGTGACAATTTAGGAACTGGTAATCCCAGCTTTTTACAGTGGCGTTCAATAAGGTGGTTAGCAAGGGGTTCAATATCACCTTTACGTTCACACAATGCCGGCCATGCTATTGGAAAAACATTTAAGCGGTAATATAAATCTTCTCGGAAATTACCCTCTTGAACATAAAGCTTGAGGTCTCGGTTACTAGTAGCCAAAACACGCACATCGAGTTTAATACTCTTGCGACTTCCCAAACGTTCTACTTCACGCTCTTGTAGAACGCGTAATAATTTAGCTTGCAGGTTCAAATCCATCTCACTAATTTCATCGAGTAAAATGGTTCCACCTTGAGCTTGTTCAAATTTACCTGGGCAAGCCTGCACAGCTCCTGTAAAAGCGCCTTTTTCGTAACCAAATAAGGTAGCTTCCAACATATTATCTGGGATAGCTGCACAATTAATTGCAACAAAAGGACCATCTTTACGATTGGAGGCATTGTGAATGTACCGTGACATAACTTCTTTACCTGAACCACTTGGTCCAAGGACCATAACGTTGGCATCTGTTTTTGCCACTTTTTCCGCCATCGCCAATAATTTGAGGCTTTTTTCATCAGCAACAACAGCATAGCCATTATCGTCTGATTTATTGGGAGCATACCGACTGACCATGTTGAGCAACACTTCTGGTGCGAATGGTTTCGCCATATAATCTATAGCCCCATCTTTCATCGCTGAGACTGCATCTTCAATATTAGCGTAGGCGGTCATTAGTAACACAGGTATGTTCGGCCAATGTTGCTTTATATTACGCAGTAAGGCCAATCCTCCCATGCCTGCCATTTGTACATCAGATACAACCACATCAACAGAGTGTGATTTGAGTTTAAGCAAGGCATCTTCAGCGCTATCTGCTTCTAGCCACTCATATCCTGCTAAAGCGAGAGTGTCCGCTAAGGCTTCGCGCAAACCTTCATCGTCTTCTACGATTAGTACTTTGCTTTGCGTCATTATCCTTCTCCTGTGATTGTCTTAGGCTCAGATTGTGAATTGTTATCAAGAGGGATACAGACAGTAAAACAAGCACCTTCCCCTTGCTCTGATATCAGCTCTAACCTACCATCATGAGCACGACATACCATCTGCACCACAGCGAGCCCAAGTCCAGTTCCTTGAGTTCGAGTCGTAAAGAATGGCTCCATAATTTGATTCTGTAATTCTTCCGGTATCCCAGGTCCATTATCCTGGACAGAAATCTTAAGCTCATTTCGCACTGCTCTAAAAAACACATCAACTTGTGACTGTTTTCCTGCAATTTGAATAGCATTCATGACTAGATTACTTAATGCTGATGCTATCGCATTAACATTACCTAATAACTGAACTCGGTTTTTCTCGATTTCAAGATGATAATCAATCTGATTGTTCTTTAAGGCCGTTTCAACCATAGGTGAAAATTCAGAGACCAACTCAGAAATAGTGAAAGGCTTCACCACCTTATTATCACCGCCTTTGGCAAACAGCAGCATATCGTTAACTTGCTTTTCAAGATCATGTAGACGATCCATTAACTTAGTTTGAAAACGTTGTTTAGTCTCTGCGGTTAGGCTAGGAGCACCTAGGTTTGACGCATAAAGCATCGCACTAGATAAAGGAGTTCGAACCTGATGTGCTAACGAAGCAACCATTTTCCCTAATGAAGACAAACGCTGAAGGTCGCTAATACGCGATTGTAAAAGTCGCGTTTCCGTTAAATCAGTAATAAGAATTAATTGTCCCGTGGCCGAAGCAGAAATGGCAAGCCTCACCTTACGACCATTTCGTAATGAGACTTCATGCCCATCATCCTCACGAGGAGAAAAGGCATCTTGAATAACTTCAAACCATTTCTGCCCGATAAGTGGCATTTCTAGCAGTCTTTGAGCTTCAGGGTTAGCTTCATGCACTACACCTTGAGTATCCAGCAAGATAACGCCTGCTGGCATAACATCTAATACTTGCTTGTATCTCTCAACTTGCTCTTCAATAGTACCAAGTGGTTTTTGAGTTATCATAGCTTGAGCTGCTTGCATGTCGTATTTCTGCCTTTAAAAACAACAATAGTCTGGAATGCAAGAAGCAAGCCAGACTATTGTTGTTTAAATTCAGCAAGTTAAGTGACAGTCGGAATTTTGACGACACTAATAATTGACGCACTAGCGTTCAACATTGTACTTGCGCATCTTCTCAACAAGAGTTGTTCTTCGCATACCCAACATATCTGCAGCTCGCGCGACTACTCCATCTTGAGCCTCTAAAGCTTGGTTAATCATATTCACTTCTAACTCTGCTAACATCTCTTTCAAGTTCACCCCTTCTGGAGGCAATTCCTGAGGAGCATGGATATGATCATGTATACCGTTAGCCTTCTTAAGGCTGAAACCTTCCGAGAAAATATCTTGTAATACATCGCGTTCTTGCTCCTCTACCGAAGCAAATGCATGATATTCAGGATGAAATTCAGGAATATCACTATAACGATATTTCGTTGGTAAGTGGTTTACATCCACTAAGCTATTAGGATAAAGGATAACCATTCTTTCGACTAAATTAGCCAGTTCCCTTACATTACCTGGCCAATTATGTTCCATTAATGAATTAACTGAACGAGGGCTAAAGCAAATAGGTTGACTCCCTTCAGACTCCATTCGTACCATCAATTCCTGAAGTAATAGAGGCACATCATTAATACGATCACGTAAAGGGGGCATTTCAATAGGGAAAACATTAAGGCGATAGTATAAATCTTCTCGAAAAGATTCATCTTTTATCATATTTTCTAGGTTACGATGAGTTGCAGCAATAACACGTACATTAACTTTTATTGTCGCGTTTCCACCAACCCGCTCAAAACAGCGTTCTTGCAAAACTCTAAGTAGTTTAACCTGCATTGGCATTGGCATATCACCAATTTCATCCAAAAATAGAGTGCCACCTTCAGCTAATTCAAAACGTCCTTTACGAGAAGTAATAGCCCCTGTAAAAGCCCCTTTTTCATGGCCAAAAAGCTCACTTTCAAGTAAGTCGGGGGGAATAGCACCACAATTAATTGGCACGAATGGCCCTGTTCTACGTGTAGAATGGTAGTGAATGTTACGTGCCACAACTTCTTTGCCCGTACCGGACTCACCCAAAATAAGAACACTTGCTTCAGTAGCAGCGACCTGCTCAATAAGATGTCTCACTTCCTGAATACCAATACTTTGCCCAACTAGGCTGCGGAACAAGGTATTATTTCGAGAGGCTGACGCAAGGCTAACCCCTTGACGTCCAAGAAACTCTTTACAATGACGAAGAGCTTCACTTAACTGTGGATAATTTAAAGGATATTCCAGTTCACCAACATAATTGGTCATTTCTTCAACTGGATAAGAATGAGTTCCTAGGATAAGCAAAGGAATGTGATTTGCTTTTAAGATTTGACTGGTCAATTGAGGTGAAAAATCCTGATTTTTCAACGATCCAATAATACAGCCAGCCCAAACATTGGACCAATCTACGTCGTTTAACTGTGTAGAACTTATCGGTTCACACTGTTCTCCAACGAACTCTAATATATTACTCAGATCGATGCGTGCTTGAGCATCATCTTCAATTACGAGCAGCTTAGCTAAACCTTGCATAGGTGAGAATTATTGCCTTTATTTTCAAACGTTGTGACTGATATTTTGTTCTGGAGACTAACCTAACTATAGAACAGGATTAGTGATAGACAATTTATAATACTTAGCAACAAATTAAGCCACTAAACAAGTTAGTGGCTTACATTCTATTTGATAAAAAAATAAAGGCAACCAAGCAATTAGGTGATGTGATGTTTATACCAAAAGCTTTGGCGAAAATTATGTCGATAAAGTCGATTAAATCAAACTTACTCTTTATTTTTCCGCATCATTTGCGGTCAAATTGTGATATTCGGCAGGTATTTGTTCCCATGCAGATTTAATTTCACGAACTATATCGATAACATCATCAATTGGCTGGGGATCATTCTTATGATTAGCTTCAGTTATTTGCGTAATCATAAATTCATAGAGTTGATCAAGATTTTGAGCAATATCACCACCATCATCCATCGATAAACAACTACGTAAACTGATAATAATATCGAGTGCTTTACCTAGCTTTTCTCCCTTTATTGGGATATTGCCCTGCTCCATTGCCGCTTTACCCTGAATCAAACGTTCAATAGCTCCTGCCATTAACATTTGAACAATTTTATGCGGGGAGGCAGCACTGAGCTGGCTATCTACCGATACCTTCTTGTAAGCCTGTAATGAACCACGCATAACAACCCTCTTTATAAAAATTTTTTGTACTGCTGAAGTGACTTATTGCCATAGCGGTACTTTTTCAAATTACTGCCAAGTTCCGCAGTTTTCTTTTGCATCAACTCGACAGTCAACTGAGTGCGCGTAATGGCATCTTGCCATTCAGATAATTGCGCTAACTCTTCATGCTCATTTATTGTACTGATCAAGGTTAGCAATATCTGTTCCCTTCTATCGACCAGAACGAGAATTTCTTCAGAATTAATCTCAATTTCTGCAAGCTTAAAGGTTATTTTGAGATCTACATCACTAAGTAGTGCGAGTTTTTTCAAAAAATCATCAACCGAGTGCATTCATCATACCTGACAATTGTGATTGCATATTGGTTGTTGCATCTTGCATTGCCGAAAATTTGGCATGCGTTCGTTTTTCAAGGCTCTCCATTCGTCTATCTAACACAGTCTGGTCATCATCAAGGCGATAATTTCTGTCAGTCATAGAACGCTCGCGAGTCCTTAGCGATCCTGTCACGCCGGTAAGACCTTGAATCGCTTCTTCTACCTTCTTAGCAAAACCTTGATTACCGCCAAAAAAGTCTTCAAGCTTGTTGAAGTTTTTATTGAGCTGGCGGTCTAACATATCATAGTTGATTTCTAGAGTACCTTGCCGAGTTGTTGCAATACCAAATTCGGTTAATGTTTTAAGATCATTAGATGCGGGCTCTATTTGAGTAGAAAAAACTGATTTAAGCCTTGAATCTGCATTACGAACTACGCTGTCACCCGCGAGTGGCCCTGCTTGCCCTGTATTTGGATCGACACCAGCTAACTCTTTAGATACTTGATAGAACTGGTTATAAGCTAATACGAATTGCTCAATATCTTCCCGTACTCTTTGGCGATCATACTCAATATCAATTTCAGAAGGGGCTTTATTTGTATCTGAACGACCTTTTAAAGTCAGATCCACACCTTCAATGGCATCTTCGATAATATTGTTATCGCTAGAAAGCTGAGCGACTCCGTCAAGTAACACCTTAGAGTCCTGAGCAGCTTGGACTTGTGTCATACCTCTATAGGTATCAAAAGATTCTTGGGCTGTCTTTAGGTCTGCTTGAGCTTTATCCATACGCTCGAGATAGTCTCTTTCTTCTGATGGTAGTTTAGAGCGTTCAATTTCTTGTGCTTCTTCAGGCGTCAACTCACCAGATAATACTTTTGCATCGAGTACTGCTTTTTCTTGAGCAAGTTTCTCTTCAATCGCAGCCTGTTTAGCCTCTAAGGCAACTTGCGCTTCTTTTGGCGTGACATAGGAATCTGTCAAAGTACCTGAAGCTGACATGCTCCAACCAGGGATATCAGGAGCTTTCTCTAGTGCCCTTTCATCAAGCTGAGATTCAGGTTCCCAGTATGAATCTATTAAGGTGCCAGAAGCCGTGTCTGTCCAACCTGGAATCCTATCTTGTGGTTTAAGATACTGATTGGCTTGTGTCCCTGCAGCGGCAGCGGCTGTTGCCGCAACATCTGATAACTCATTATCTGCACTTGCATCTTTAGCAGCCTTAGGATCGGCATCAATTGCCGCCTGCTTTGACGTATCGGCAATTTCTTGATCGACAATCTTTGCCGCTTTAATATTATTTTCTGCAATTCGATCAGCGACAGCCTGCTCGTCAACAGTTAATGGGCTGATCAAATCTTGAGCCACCGATCGTGCTTCTTCAAGATCTTTGACACGTTGTTCAAGAGTTTTGTATTCGAGTCTTTTTAGTAAATTACTTGTTGCGGCTTCAGCACTCAGCTTAAGTGCATTTGTTTCACCTGAGTTGCTCGATGCAACGATAAGACGAGGCCCTTGGACATCATTGATGACAGAGGCTCGAACACCGGGGTTAGTTTTACTTTCATTGATACTGCGAACAATATCAATCAATTTGGAGTTATCTTTTACTTGTAATGTAAATTCTTTATCTCCCAAAGAAATCTGCAGCTTACCAGGGCCAAATTTTGCATCTTGTGGTAATACATCCGACGCAATTTTATGACTCTGAGCAAGCTGCAACACATCAATAGCATATCTACCAGCGATAGCTTCAGTGGTTGCTGTCGCAGACACGACGGCTTCATCTGTCGATTCAACCTTTCTCGCAGCGAAAGCTTTCTCTTGACGAAAGCTCGCCATCAAGTTTTTCATCGTATCCAACGACTCTCTGAGCCGACCGTAGGCACTGATACTGGAATCAATTTTGTCACGCTCATTATCAATTCGTTGCTGTTTAGGAACACGCTCCGAATCAACAACTTTGCTGACCATGGCATTGATATCCATGCCAGAATTCATCCCTACGGGGCCAAAGCTCATTCAATCACCTCAAAACACGATCAAACCTTATGGTTCAGAAGACCCGACGAATATCGAGCTGTCTGATTCCTCAGGCGTCGCAGTATTTCTAACATTTCCTCATCGGGTATCTGGCGAATAATAGCACCAGTATCCGCTTCATAAATAGTTACTACATCTCTTCCCGATTCTTCATCGACTCGAAAAGATAAGCCGGTATTAATGGACGAAATGAAATCATTCATTTGCTGTACCATACGTTGCCGATCTTCCCTGTTGAGCTTTTCACGTTGCTGAGACGCTTCTATTGCTTGTTCAACAGCTTGATCAGCTTGTTCTCTTACCTCGACTGTAGCAACTTGTTCTTTCCGCGAGGAAATTTGCTGTGCACCATCATACTTTGAAGCAACTTTAATGCCACTTTCTGAGCCGTAAGGCTGGACGTTCGATGTGTTGGATGGTATTTCCATAACAATCTCCCTTCCACCTTATAGGTTGGTAACTCTGTTACCTACCAATAAGCTCGTTCGAACCTATCGATTAACCTAATAAGCTAAGAGCTGTTGACGGTGATTGCTTGGCCTGAGCCAGTACAGAAGTACTTGCCTGCTGCAAAATCTGCGACTTAGTCATCTGAGTCGTTTCTTTTGCATAATCAGTATCTCGGATACGACTACGAGAAGAATTCACATTCTCGTTAATATTATCCAAATTACTGATTGCATGACCAAAACGGTTCTGGAATGCCCCTAATTCCGCTCTCTGGCTATCGACGGTATTCAAAGCACCATCTATGATGGATACGGCCATCTGCGAACCAGCAACAGTAGAAACATCAACATCAGAAACTGTCTTGTCTTCTGCGGCTCCAAAACCTATTTCACCTCCTAAAGCACCACCGATGGTGACATCAGATGCGACTCGATTATTGCCAGCAAACAATTGCATTTTACCTTCTTCACCAACAGATGCCTTAACGTCTTGGCTTTGACCGTTGATATAGGTTGCAAGCTGCTCAAGATCATCACCTTCTTTGGCATTAATGGTTAACTGCTTTGCTTCACCATATACATCAGTATAGTCCAGAGTCAGATCGGTTGATCCTTGAGAGACAGTCCAATCAGTGTCTTGCCCAGTTTGTGCTGTGTAGGCTTTACCACCCATCCCTTCGTTGTCGGAGCGCATATTTCCCATAGTGAGCATAACAGCCTCACCGGAGCCTGCACCTATCTGAAAAGATTGGCTACCATAAGTACCGTTCAAAAGTTTGTTGCCACCGAAAGAAGTTGTCTCGGCAATACGGTTGAGCTCGTTATTGAGTGCTGTTACCTCTTCTTGAATCGCAATACGTTCGGAACGAGAGTTCGAACCATTAGACGATTGAAGTGATAGATCTCGCATACGTTGAAGGATGTTGGTCGTCTCGTTCATTGCACCTTCTGCGGTTTGTGCAATCGAGATCCCATCGTTGGCGTTTTTCACCGCCATGTCTAAACCACGACTTTGCGATGTTAAACGATTAGATATTTGAAGTCCTGCTGCATCATCCCGGGAACTATTAATTTTGTAACCCGATGATAGACGCTCCATCGATCTCTGCATGCCGTCAGCTGACCCGTTAAGGTATCGCTGAGCAGTCATCGCAGACACATTGGTGTTTACGTTAATTGCCATATTGATCTCCTTAGGCATTAAGGGTGATGCACCTTCGCGTCTCTCACCTCGCTTTGGCACATCTCATTTCTCTCAGTCTTTGTAACGGCTGAGTGAATATATCCTTTAGAGAAAATTTTTGAAAAAAAAATCAGATATGGCTTAAAATCAAAAAAAACACTTAAAATCAGATAATTAAAAAACAAAAAAATCCAGAATTAGCTGGATTTTTTTTGTTTTTGGTATTTAACCAAGAAGGTTTAAAGCTGTATTTGGCGTTTCTTTTGCCTGAGCTAGGATGGAACTTGAAGCCTGAGATAGAATCTGTGATTTGGTCAATGAAGTAGTTTCTTTGGCAAAATCTGTATCCTTGATTCGGCTCTTAGATGCATTCACATTCTCATTAATATTATCTAAGTTAGTAACTGCATGTGTGAATCGGTTTTGGAAAGCACCAAGTTCAGCTCGATGACTATCGATATACTTCAAAGCTGAATCAACAATAGCGACTGATTGCTGAGCGCCACCTGCTGTAGTCACATCAATAGTATCAACGGTTACTGCTTCTCGTGGTCCCATGTTTAAGTCACCGGCTAATCCACCACTGAAAGAAACATCACCTACTACCTTATCTGTACCAGCGAAAATCTGTAGTTTACCTTCTCCATCAACGGAAGCACCCACCAGCTCAGTTTGACCATTGATATAAGTAGCAACCTCTTCGATATCATCACCAACTTTTGTGTTAATAGTGACTGTTTGCGCATTACCTTCTATATCGGTAAGGTCCATAACTATATCGTTAACACCAGCTTCAACCACCCAATCTTTATCTTTGCCGTTCGCTGCGTGATACATGCCACCGCCCATACCAACATTATCAGAGCGGATGTTGTTGAGAGTTAGCATTACCGCTTCACCACCGTTCGATCCTATTTGAAAAGCTCTGGTTGAATATGTGCCATTTAGTAATCTGTTACCACCGAATGATGTAGTTTCAGCAATACGATTGAGTTCATCGTTAAGAGCCGTTACCTCTTCTTGTAATGCAATTCGCTCTGATCTTGAGTTAGAACCGTTTGCTGATTGAAGAGATAGGTCACGAATACGCTGTAGGATGTTGGTGCTTTCATTCATCGCACCTTCCGCAGTTTGTGCAATTGAAATACCGTCATTAGCATTACGTACTGCCACATGAAGGCCTCTACTCTGAGATGTTAATCTATTTGAGATTTGGAGGCCCGCAGCATCGTCTTTTGCACTATTAATCTTAAAACCTGAAGATAGACGTTCCATTGACGTTTGCTGCGCATTATTAGCGCTATTTAGATAACGCTGTGCTGTCATTGCTGCTACGTTAGTGTTTACATTCACTGCCATGATGATTTCTCCGTTTGATTTTCCTGTATTGCGATTCCCGACGTCTCGGAAAATCAAAGTAGTTCTCTCAAAGTTACTTTTATTAACGGCTCAATTTTTAAAACCTTGAGCTTTTTTCTAAGCTATTTTTGAAAAAAATACTCTCAGAAGATGAAATTTGACCAAGGCCGAAAAAACTTCAGAAAAACGATTTTTTTACTAAAGATTTAAAGAGTATTGTCGAAGGGAAGCAGAGACTTAACCAAGTAGAGTGAGTGCCAGATTCGGCTGCTGTTTTGCCTGAGCAAGAATAGAGGCGCTGACTTGTTGTAAGATTTGCTGTTTAACCATCTGGGTTGTTTCTTTTGCGTAATCGGTATCTTTAATACGGCTATTTGAAGCCGCTAAATTTTCGTTAATATTACCTAGATTGCTAATCGCATGACCAAACCGATTTTGCATAGCCCCTAGCTCAGCCCTATGACTATCGACAAACTGCAAAGCAGTATCAATAACTGATACTGCTCGCTGAGCACCTCCAGCATCAGAAATATCTAGGTTATCAACTGCTTCATAACCTGATAAGCCAATTTGTAATTCATTGGATAAGCTACCAGAAAAAGAAATCGTGCCAGAAGTTTCCTCTCCTGCCATAAAAATTTGCAACTGACCATCTTCATTAACTGATGCAGAAACTTTGCTCGTTTGACCATTAATATATGTAGCAAGTTCTTCAATATCATCACCAACCTTGGCTTCAACCTGAATAGATTTCGGCTGGCCAAAAGCATCAGTGTAGTCCATAACCAATACTTCCGAGCCCTGTTTAACCTGCCAGTTCCGATCCGCTTTTCCCGCGGAAATATAGCTAAAGCCCCCCATATCTAAGCTGTCAGAACGCATATTTTTTAACGAAATTTGGACAGCTTCACCTGAACTTGCACCAATTTGAAAAGATGAACTAGAAAATGATCCATTGAGTAGCTTACGACCTCCAAAAGAAGTAGTTTCGGCAATTCTATTTAATTCATCATTCAAAGCCGTCATTTCTTCTTGTAAGGCGATCCTCTCTGAGCGGCTATTCGAACCATTGGCTGATTGCAGAGACAGATCGCGCATACGTTGCAAAATGGTGGTGGTTTCATTCATTGCGCCTTCAGCAGTTTGCATTATGGAAATGCCATCGTTAGCATTACGCATTGCAACACTTAAACCTCTCATTTGTGCTTCAAGACGATTAGAAATCTGTAAACCAGCAGCGTCATCCTTTGCACTATTAATGCGATGTCCTGAAGATAGCCTCTCCAAAGATTGATTCAACATGTCCGTCGCATTGGTTAGATACCTCTGCGCCGTCATTGCTGAGACATTGGTATTTACAGTGATGGCCATAATGCTGGGTCATATAACTCAAGAGGATTACTACTTATATCGGCCTAGAGCGATTTTCTTTAGCTTTTTATCGCCTATAAGCCGCCCGCTAAGTCCAAATAGTTACCCGTAGAAAATGATGACTTTTCAGAGGCAAGCCAATAAATTGCTTCTGCCACTTCCTCAGGCAAGCCGCCACGCTGCATTGGGATGTTACTTTTTAACCTATCGACGCGCTGAGACTCTCCACCATCTGCGTGCATTTGGGTATAAATCAACCCAGGTCGAACACAATTAACCCGTACTCCCTCTTTTGCTACCTCAAGAGACAAACCTTTGGTTAAAGTATCAATCGCACCTTTCGACGCTGCATAATCAATATACTCATTAGGAGAGCCTGTTCTGGCAGCCGTCGACGATACATTAACAATCACTCCACCAGCGCCACCGTGATAAGTTGACATTCTCTTCACTGCCTCTCGACAACATAAAAAATAACTCGTGACATTATTAGTCAAAATGGTATTTATTCGTTCTGCGTTCATTTCATCTAAACGCATTTGCCTGTGTAACATACCTGCATTATTGACAAGAACAGTTAATGAACCAAGTTCTTCATCTACCACTTCAAATAATCGGCAAACATTAGACTCTTTAGAGACATCCGCCTGCACAGCAATACAATGCCCACCACTGGCATTTATCTCTTTTGCGAGTGTATTGGCCGCATCAGAGTTAGCCTTATAATTGATGCAAACCGCATATCCGTAGCGAGTAAAAAGCCTTGCGGTTGCAGCTCCAATACCTCGCCCACCACCTGTAATTATAACTACTTTTGCATTGTTCATAACTCCGCCTTTTTGAGCTAAAAAGATTTATATAACAAAACTTTAAAGCTATTAGAACATAGGAACAATAAAAAAGCCGAACACAATGGTTCGGCTCCGTTGGGATAAGGTTCAACTTACATTACTTTACCTGCAGCGCTTGTAGCATTTTGGCAGATGGTGCAAAAAAGTAAGCCCCTGTAACTGCCTTTGAAAATCGCAGCAGTTGATCGTATTTCCCGTCCGTGACTCCATACATACTTTCTAACATCACTTTAAAATTGTGCAAAGTATGGCAATAGGCAATAAATAATAAACCATGGTCCCCTGATATACTGCCGTAAGGTAAGCTATGGCGAACGAGTTTCAGTCCTTTTCCTTCTTCTTTAATATCAACACGACCAACGTGAGAAGCCGCGGGTACATTATCTAGTTCAATTGAATCAGACTTGGTACGTCCAATGACTTTTTCCTGAGCTGAAACATTAAGCCGATTCCACGCAGGTAGGTTATGTACAAAACGTTGCAACATCACATAACTTCCACCAGCAAATATTCCTTGAGGGATAATTGCCACTTCATGACGCTGGCCACCATGCGGGTTTTCTGTGCCATCGATAAAGCCTGTCATATCACGTGCATCTAAGTAGCGATAGCCATAAGTTTCATCGATAACCGAAACATATTCAGACATTTTTTCAAACAACTTACAAAGAAGATGAATATGTAAGTCATGACGCTTTGAATGGCAATGTACCAGAACATCAACATCTGTACTTGGTGCCAGCATGTCCCCTTCACCTAACTGCGGAAAATCGATTAACTCTTCAGGGATAGGGCCTTCAAGTTGACTCCAAAATGATCTGGTAAAAGCAATCGAAACGGTTAGCTCAGCTCCAATTTGCTGTGCATTAAGTTCTTCAACCAAAGCAGGTAACGATTGAAGCTGTTCTAAAACCGCAGCTGGGTTTTGTTTCACTTTCAACAAAGTATACTGAGCGAAAGGGCTCGCTTCAGGAACAATTGCACCTTGAGGGGTCGGCATGGTTATTTCCTCACATCTAAAATTTTAACCAGTGTATTATGTTTATTGTAATTATATTAATAAGACTCTCAACGGATTATATCAATCTGCCACTGATGAAGTGTAACCCAAACAATCTCTCACATGGCGACTCTTGTAGGTATAAAGCATAAACCATAATAAAATAACTAGGGCTACAGCGTTAGACCATTGGAATATGCCATGTTCAAGATATACATGATAAATGGTTTGAATAAACTGACCGGTAATTACTAACAATGTTGTCGACCTAGCCATACCAACCACTCTATTAATCCACGTCCTATCTGGACTTCGTAATCCGATAGCCCACATCAAAACAAGGCTAGGGACTCCCATGAGCAAATCTAAATAAAAAAGATTATGATCTGGGTAGATAATATCGAGGATTTGAGCACCATTTTCTCGGCTTGCTCCAGCTAAGGTAAAAATCACCCAAGCTTTGGCAAGAAACAACCAACCCAGCCAAAGCCAAAGTGGAGCCTTGAGAAAACCATGTTTATCATATTGTTCTAGACTGTACCGCACGATAATTTCATAACTATTAATAATTACTCTACTTTATACTATTTATCCTATATTGCTATCTCTGAAAAAACCTAAATCGTGTTAGGATACAAGTACTCAAATTTATAAGTAACAAGACCGATGAAAAGTAACATTTCTCCTTCTCTTGAAACTCAACAAGAGGCATTAAAGATAGCTAAAGCAACACAAAAGCCCGGCCAGACAAAAGAACAAACTAAACTCATAGCTCAAGGAATAGAAAAAGGCATTGCTCAATATAAAAAGCAGCACAAAGAAAAAACACGCCAAGCAGATAAAGCCCAAAAAAAAGCAAAGAAAGTCAAACAAGTTCAGCTTGAAACAGAGATTCAACCAAGCGATGTAAACATCCAACGTTCAGCTCTACACACTAAATCCCCCCTTATTATTTCTTGGGGGCTACTCGCCTTGAGTTGGATTGGTTTTATTACCTACTTAGCACAATTTTGACCCAAAAGGGACAATGTGCCATCGCCCTTTAAATTATCAAATATTAAAGCCCAAGCTAGTTTCAATATCCGATTGCCTATCTACCACCCACTGGTAGTCAAAAGGCCCCCAATTGGAGAGCTGGTAATAACCATCATTATGGCGACGTCCATCTTGGACAAATTTCAGCTCAATACCAATTCTGGGTAACGCTTTAATCACATCTTGGATTGTACGGCGGGGCCACCCGGTATTATCTATAAGTTTAGGGATATTAGGTCTATCAAGATTTTGCACCAATAGTGCTAGATATAGACGCCTTGCAAAAACAGGACTCAGTTCCATTGGTTCCTCCTCGATCTGTTAACCTTTGCTAATGAACAACGTCATTATTTATGTTTTGTAGCCCTATACGTTGCGTTTGATCAATAACTCACCCTTCATCAAAGATTGAATGCATGTTTTGTACAGGCAAAATAGTTTGCTCACACTTTTGTCTCTGTGAACACTTCCTGCTAGGATGCCAAAAGCGTCAATAAAGTTTACTAAAGTCTCTTTAAAGGTTGAGTTATGACAATCATCATGTATGGAATCCCTAATTGTGACACGATAAAAAAAGCCAAAAAATGGCTAGAAGTAGAAGGGATAGAATTTCAATTCCATGATTACCGAAAACAAGGTGTTGATAAAAATATGCTTGCAACATTTTGCCAGCACCTCGGCTGGGAGAATGTCGTTAATAAGCGCGGCACAACCTACCGTCAATTAAGCCAAGAGCAAAAAGATAACCTTAATGAAGAATTGGCAATTGAACTCTTAAATGAGCAACCCGCTATGATTAAACGCCCTATTATAGTGACAAATAACGATTATCATCTTGGCTTTAAAGCTGAACAATACTCCGCCATTTTCTCTGCTGTATAAGGAATGAGAGTATGACTGACACCCCTACTTTGGCTCTAGCAAAAGATTTTATTAGTCGCCAGTCGGTAACCCCTGTAGATGCAGGTTGTCAAAATGTAATGATAGAGCGCCTAAAAGCTCTAGGGTTTGAAATAGAAGTTATGGTCTTTGAAGATACGACTAATTTCTGGGCACGGCGAGGCACTCAAGCCCCCTTATTTGCTTTTGCAGGGCATACAGATGTCGTCCCAGTAGGTAACATAGAGTTATGGGACACGCCACCATTTGAACCTACCATTAAAAATGGCTTCCTCTACGGTAGAGGAGCGGCAGACATGAAGGGGTCATTAGCCTCAATGATCGTCGCGGTTGAACAGTTCATCGCCCTAAATCCTAATCACAAGGGGTCAATTGGCTTTCTGATCACTTCCGATGAAGAAGGACCATTTATCAATGGAACCGTACGCGTCGTAGAAACCTTAATTAAACGTGGTGAAAATATTGACATGTGTATTGTTGGCGAACCATCCAGTACGGAAGTCGTCGGTGACGTTGTAAAAAATGGCCGCAGAGGTTCCATCACTGGCGATTTAACGGTCAAAGGCATCCAAGGGCATGTTGCCTATCCTCACTTAGCAAGAAACCCTGTTCATCAATCATTGCTTGCCCTGAATGAACTTGCATCAACAGAGTGGGACCAAGGCAATGACTATTTCCCTCCAACCAGCTTTCAGATCCCAAATGTTCAAGCGGGCACTGGTGCATCAAATGTCATTCCAGGTGAGTTTAACGTTCAGTTTAACCTGCGTTTTAGTACTGAGCTTAATAATGAGATAATAGTAAAACGCGTGGCTGAAACTCTAGAGAAACACAGCCTAGAGTACCACCTAGATTGGACTTTCAATGGCGACCCATTTCTAACCGATACAGGTGAATTACTTGATGCTGTTGTTAGCGCTGTAGGGGCCGTAAATCAAACCAAACCTGCATTGCTCACAACTGGTGGCACCTCAGATGGTCGCTTTATTGCTCGTATGGGAGGACAAGTTGTCGAACTTGGTCCCGTCAACGCAACCATTCATAAAGTCAACGAATGCGTCAAAGTCGACGACCTTGAAAAACTGACTAAGATGTACCAAATGACGCTGGAGAACCTATTGGCATGACAATGACACCTGAACAGCTGGTTGGAAAAGTACCGACACACCTCGTCAATACTGTTATCGGAGATCAACCATTGCTTGTACATACTATGGTTGAAGCCGATCTACAGTCCTTGAGGGACGCAGCTGTTCAGTCAGGGTTTGATTTCAATGTAGCAAGTGGATTTCGCGAATTTGAAAGACAAAAATCCATCTGGAACCGAAAGATGTCTGGTCAGCTCGCTATCCTTGACCACAATAGCCAGCCTCTTGATGTGGAAAAGCTTTCCGAACGCGAAAAAATCTATGCTATTCTTCGCTGGTCTGCGCTACCAGGAGCAAGTAGGCACCATTGGGGAACTGACTTCGATATCTTTGATAAGGCAAGCTTACCAAAGGGTTCACAGTTGCAATTAGAGCCATGGGAATATCTCCAAGGGCATCAAGTTGATTTTTATCAATGGTTAAAGAATAATCTGGCTAAATTTGGGTTTTTCTTTCCTTATGCACAAGATAAAGGTGGAGTAGCAGCAGAGCCTTGGCATATTAGCCACTTTGCAACAGCCACCCAGTGTTTATCTCTGTTTAATCAGCAGGTCTTGCGCAAGCAACTTTCAAATTGCGATGTAAGCTGTGAGCAACTGGTATTATCTGAGTTGGATAGCATCTACAATCAATTTATAACAAATATCAGTACGAAGGCAGGTTAATGGAATTTCTGACTAACCCTTGGGTAATCATTGTTATCGTTTTAAGTGTCGTAATTGGAAACATTGCGGCACTTAAATATACAGCCAAAATGAAATTTGGCCAGCCGGATAAAACAACAAAAAAAGATGACGACCAAGAGCCCTCAGAAAAAGAGGAATCAGGCCCGCATTAATTGCGGGCTGTTAGCTTTACTTGATATGATCCCATGAGATATTCGATACGATACGACATTGATCGCATTTAAAATGAAAGATATCGTGTTCTGGCTCTTCTAGTAACCAATCACTATTACACTTTGGACATTTGCGTAATTTTTCATTAGCTAAGTTGTCCCCACCTACACGATATTGATAGTAGTATGTTGGAATCTTGGTGATATATTCTATACGTCCTCGTAAATCCCAACCACGCTTAAACAATACACTATCTACATCACATATTTCATGCAGTGCCGCATGCTCAGCTCTACAAGCTCCAGCCATTTGAAGCTCATCGCATGCTTGCCACTCAGTCTGCCACTTGAGCACCGCTTTATGATCGCCATTTAGTGTTGGAGAATTGCGGTAAAGTGGGATTGGCAATAACGTATCGCCGCTTCTTAGAGGAGAACAAGTATGGACATATGTCGTGTACAATACTTGCCAGCTAGGCTGATCATTTTCAGCTGCTTGTTCAGAGTTAAGATCTCGACCGAGAAGACGCAATTTAGGTGCAAGCAAACTCGCTTCATTCAATCGCTCTAAACATACTTTTACAAAGTCAGAGTGATGACTTGGGTGTAAGCTGTCTTGTTCAGGACATACCACACGAACAAAAAATTCGCCCTCCCCCATAATGATAGGGAACTCTCGTCCAAGAACTTGACCATTGTAACGTAGTGCATCCATTAAGCCGTTAATAGCTTTATCAACAGCCGTTATAGTGGTGTTATCAAAACATTCAAAATGGAGTTCAATTACATACATTGTTATACCGTAGGCGTCAGCTGATTAAGAAATTCCGAGATATTTTGTGCCAAAACGTCACGTTGGTCGGTACCAAGGCGCTCAAGAATAACATTACCCGAGAGGTTACAAATTGAGATCACATCAAGTTCAGCATCCGTCGTCGCGATAAATACCGTTGGCTTCAACTTTAAACGTCGCTGAGTCACTAAGTGACCTAATATATTTTCCTGTAAGCGTACAAAATCTTCATCACTCCAAACTTGCAGAAGGGTTAAACCATTACCCTGCCATGTGGCGTTCATATCTGCGCTATATTGAGACCCATAAAACACCTTAATATCTTGATGTAGAGTCAACTCAATCCCTTGCTCAAGATTAGCAAAGTTTGCTTCGTGTTCTCGTGAACAAGCTTGCCATTCGACGGTATCTTCTCTCTTGGTTTGTACACAAGGAGAGGCTATATCAAACAACTGCTCGTTTGTCGGTTGATGACCATAGTGCTCAACATACGCCTGATGGTACTTTTTACTAAATGACAACAGTGCAAGAAGGGCTTGTTCAGCCATGATTTTCTCCGATATGAGTATTCGCTTTTCAGTGCGGTATTGCGTAAAATTCTCGTCATTCTAATCCAAAAGAGGGTCAAGGTATGAGCTATTATTCAAACGCTCTGGTCCTTACCTAGCTAACACACCGCCAGCAGACTGAATCTAGACACTCTTCTTTATGCAACCTAGTACTCGTAGCTTAAACATTAATGGACTAGAATTTGGTATTTCTTAGCCTAGATATTAGGCTCTTTACCACAATTACAATCAACACCACTAACAGTGTATAGAAATGTTTTTACTGATATTATCAATATTCTACCACTTATAATCGTTAAGTGTATCGGCCCCTAAATAAGGATCAAAATTACTTTATGGAGATTTTGCGCTTGAGTCGCCTGATAACAATATTCATTCTAATATTGCCAGCTTTTGTATCAGCCTCGACTGTTTATTCATCGGCCTTGCTTAATGAAGCAGACTCATTGGTCGATATTGTTCCCAAGCAATCCAAAATTTTAGCTTCTAATTACCTAACTCAAAGAAAGCTTATGGCCCAGTCAGAAAAGGGGCCTTCGACCATATCCCGTGACGATTCAGACACTCGTTTTAGAACCCCAGGAAGCACAATCGATGCACTTAAGATTTTATCTCAAGCAGAATTTAACCTTAATAATCCATCTGAATCACTTCGATATATTCAACAAGCAAAGCAACTGACCGAAGAGTACAAGTTGCCTTATTTAAGCTTGGAATTACGTCTACTTGAAATACGGCTCAATTGGAAAATTGAAGGTAGCAGCCAATCAATTGAGGCAAACCTCAATCAAGTAGAGCAAGAGCTGAGCTCAATACATAACCCTGAGCAACTCACCAAAGGGCTCAACTATCAACTTACTATGCTAAAAGCAGATATTGCCTCAAGCCAAGATCAAATAAAACTAGCAGAAACATTGTATAAACAAGCGATTCCTTTCGTTGAGCAATCAAAAAACAAACAAACCATCACCGCCTATCACATATCACTTGGTAAACATTTTCTTAACCATAAAATATACAATAAAGCATTATCTGAGCTGCTCATTAGTTACTGGAGTGCGATTGAAAATACCTCAAGCTTGCAATTAGCAGAATCAAACCGCTTAATTGGTCAACTCTTTTATGAACGAAGAGTACTCGACAAAGCTGCCGATCACTTCTCTCAAGCGGCAGACTTTTATGATAATTATGAAATTTCTCCCATATTACCTCCCATTCTTAAACGTATGGGTGACATCTATTTTGATCAGGGTAAATATAATCTCGCGCTCGTGCATTATTTCAATGCCATCGATCATGAACGTCTGCAAAATAATATTGAAAACGTAATAGATATTCGTCTTGCGCTCGCTTCAACTTATTTACAATTAGTCAACTTCCCACTTGCGGATCAATATTTAGTCCGTGCTCAAGAGTTGCTAAATTACATTGATATACCCAAACTACAAGCGAAAGCTTTACTGCTTGAAGCCGGATTAGCTTCACACCAAGGACGACCAGAAGAAGTCGTAGATAAAGCCAATAAGGCGCTCAATATTGCACTTAAAATAAAGAATATTGGCTTAGAAAAAAATGCCTACCAAATGCTTAATGTAGGTAATGAACTGCTCGAAAACTATCAGCAAGCTCTGCGCTATCTTCAGAAATACAACGCCTTAGCAACTATTGAACAGCAAGAACTAAATCTTATCAATGAGGACGACTTTAGGCAGCAAAAAGATGTTGTCGAGCAAACACTTCATCTGGTGGGACAAAAGGAACAGCTTAAAAAAGTCCGCAGTGAATACCACAAATTTCAGAAAATAACTTTAACCCTATTTGTGACTTGCGCACTGCTTTTTGTATTCTTATTACGCCGTGGACACATCATTACCATCCAAAAGGAAGAGATCGATGACCTCAATAATGAACTTTATGCTCACTCTCGTTCAGGTCTAAAGAACCTTCGTATGCTGAGCGTAAAATTACCCGCATCATTAGAGGCAAGTAGCCACAAGTTTGAAAAATGGCACGTAGGAGATCTTATTCATGAGCCACTCAGTGACCGATTACACTTTGTAATGATAGATGTTCCATTTCTACGTAATATGTCTCTACAACGTGGCTATACAGAAGGGCTAAAAATTGAAAAAGATTTTGGTCAGTACCTGAAAGAGAAAATCGACCACCCCGCTCGGGTATACCATTTCTCTGACGCCAACTTGCTATACATTGAACCTGATAATGGCAATACCACAAAACCCGAACAAGTATTCGACAAAATACAAACTTGGGTCAACGAATTTACTAAAAAGTATGGGCTCGATAATACCATTCGTATCGGAATGGCTGATTACCCATTTTTACCCCGTGCATACACCGCGATAAATGACAAAGAGCTGCTCGATATCCTGCTCATGTCAACCAGCGTCGCTCGCACGCTAAGCTTAGAAGAGAACACCAGTCAGTGGGTATACCTAAAAGCAATTAAAAATGCGCCCGCTGCAAGTTTAGCGACGGGCAATATCCGCAAAGCTTGCAAGCATTCTATTAGCCAAGGATTAATCAAAGTGCATTCCTCTTATCAAAATGAAGAAAGTATTAAAAAGCTTTTAAAAAGCGGATAAAAGTGGCTTCTTAAATAACACAGCTCTGCCTATCAATTCCCTTTCTGATTGATGTATATATATCAATCAGTTAGGCTTTCTTTATCCTTAAAGCATGCTAAGCTTAGATAAGTCTCTTGTATTTCGCATACAAGATTAAATACTTTCTCAACAAACCGAATTCACACTAAGAAGTATTGCAGGGAAATTAATCTCTCATCAAGGAGGTCGCTATGATCACTCATATCAGTCCCGCAGGTAGCATGGATCTGCTTTCTCAACTTGAAGTTGAGCGTCTTAAAAAGACTGCCGCTAGTGATCTGTACCAGCTCTACCGAAATTGTACTCTCGCAGTACTCAACTCAGGTAGCCACACAGATAACTCAAAAGAACTACTCGATAGATACAAGTCATTCGACGTCAATGTTGTTCGCCGTGAACGTGGTATCAAGCTTGAGTTAAATAACGCGCCTGAGCACGCATTCGTTGATGGCAACATCATAAAAGGCATACAAGAACACCTATTCTCTGTGCTACGTGACATTGTGTATGTCAATATGCACCTTGCTGACAACCAACGGCTCAACTTAACAAATGCAAGCCACATCACCAATCTAGTATTTGGTATTTTGCGTAATGCAGGTGCTTTAACTCCTGGAATTGAACCAAACCTGATCGTATGTTGGGGAGGCCATTCGATTAATGCCAATGAATACCAGTATACTCGTGAAGTCGGGCACGAGCTGGGGCTTCGGGAACTCAATATTTGCACTGGTTGTGGGCCGGGTGCAATGGAAGGCCCAATGAAAGGAGCAGCAATTGGCCATGCTAAACAACGCTACTATGACCAACGTTATCTCGGCCTTACCGAGCCATCCATTATTGCTGCTGAGCCACCAAACCCGATAGTCAATGAGCTGGTAATTATGCCAGATATCGAAAAAAGGCTGGAAGCCTTCGTACGTATGGCCCATGGTATTGTCATTTTCCCCGGAGGAGCTGGTACCGCAGAGGAACTTCTTTACATACTAGGTATTATGATGCATCCAGATAATGCTGAGCAGCCACTTCCGATTGTACTTACTGGGCCAAAAGAAAGTGAAGATTACTTCCGCTCAATCGATAAGTTTATCGGTAACACTCTTGGCAAAGACGCACAACGCCATTATGAGATAGTAGTTGATGACCCAGAAAAAGTGGCTAGGATAATGAAAAATACAATGGCTGATGTACGTCAACATAGAAAAGACACAGGGGACGCATATAGCTTTAACTGGTCACTCAAAATAGAACCTGAGTTCCAACTGCCATTTGATCCTACCCATGACAATATGGCTAGTTTGGATCTGCATTTAAACCAGCGCCCAGAAAACCTTTCCGCAGCCCTACGCCAAGCTTTTTCTGGCATAGTCGCGGGTAATGTAAAGGCTGAAGGAATTCGTGAAATTGAACGTCATGGCCCATTTGCTCTTGATGGTGATGCCGCCTTAATGAAGAAAATGGACAAGTTACTAAGGGACTTTGTGGAGCAGGATCGTATGAAGCTGCCCGGTGGTAGTGCCTATGAACCATGCTATCAGATCAAAACGATAGACTAGCTAACTCCTGTATATTCATCTCATACTGAGTCGGTATTTAGTGTCTGTTTATCCTATTGGGGTAAACAGACGCTAGCAATCTATATCTCATGCTTTACAATAAGAGCCTTCTAAACCCTTAATTTTGATTTCTATGTCTATCCACCTTGTTATCATCGATGCACTCAACCTTATTCGACGTGTCCATTCAGCCCAGCCCGACCCTGATGATATTGCAAGAACCATAACTACGACAACTCGAACTCTCAGTAAAATCATCAATGAGTCTCAACCAACCCATATCATTGCCGTGTTTGATCACCACCTTCAGGAAAGAGGATGGCGTGCAGAGCTGCTTAGCGACTATAAAAGCAACCGTAAGCCTATGCCTAAAACACTCTTTGATGGCCTTGATACAATTCAAGAAGCTTGGTGGAAACTAGGTATTGATTCTTTGCTTTCATCGGGTGATGAAGCTGACGATCTCATTGCTACATTAGCCGTTAAGGTCGCAAATCGTAATCAAAAAGTCACTATCATTTCCACAGATAAAGGTTACTGCCAGCTACTGTCAGCAAAGCTCCAAATTCGTGATTACTTTCAACATCGTTGGCTTGATGAACCATTTATAGCAAAAGAATTTGGGGTCAAATCATCACAACTTGCCGATTACTGGGGATTAACGGGAATAAGCTCAAGCCAAGTAACAGGTGTGCCTGGAATTGGCCCTAAAGCGGCGAAAGAGATACTGACAAAATATACTGATATTGAGCAAGCTTATACCTCTGAAGAGCTCGTCCCCAAGTACCGAAAAAAGCTCACGGAACACATTGATACAGCACGTCGATGTAAGCAAGTTTCAGCGTTAAAAACAGATGTTGCTCTGGGATTTAATTTGCAAGAGATACGCTATAGTGGCCCCAAGGTTGACTGACCACTATATTCTCAGGCTTTAACGACTATATTTTCAAGCTTTAACGACTATACTCTCAAGCTTTAACAGCTATGCTATAAAACTTTAACCAATCTGCCGAATAATCCAGTGTATTAGTACGGTGAAATGTTTGAAAGACAGCGTAAGTGTACCGTGATTTCTTCACGATCATGGTAAAGATGCTTAGCTTGCAACTGAAACTTAACCTTGTTCTCAATTAGGAACAGTTTTAGATTTTCTATGTCCTCTAAAACTTCATCATAACGACCTTTCATCGGTAACTTAAGGTTAAAAATTGCTTCTTTTGCCCAACCAGAAATTAACCACTCACCCATAAGCTGGGCTACTCGAGAAGGCTTTTCAACCATATCACATATCAACCATGTGACATTTTTACGTGCTGGTTCAAATTTGAAACCGTCTTCCTGATGATGCTTAACTTGACCTGTATCCATCAAACTATCAGCCATCATTCCATTGTCCACCGCATGAACAAACATTGAACGCTTAACCAATTGATAAGTCCAGCCTCCAGGGCAAGCCCCTAAATCAACCCCCCACATCCCCGGAGCAAGGCGTTCATCCCATTCTTCGCGAGGAATGAAAACATGAAAAGCTTCTTCTAGCTTTAATGTTGAACGACTTGGTGCATCTGATGGAAATTTAAGGCGTGGGATCCCCATAAAGAACGGCGAATTATTAGTCGACAGAGAATATCCTACAAAACAATGTCCAGGTGCAACAAAGCAGATATGTAATACTGGTTTTTTAGGGTTATCTTTAGGAAATAATATTCCTTTACCACGCATTGCCTGGCGCACAGGTACAGTGAATTTTCGGCAAAACTTAAGTAGTTCTTTTGCTTCATTGGTATCTGGCGTTTCAATGCGTATGTCACCACATCGAGGAAATACTTCCATTTCACTCAAGCTTTCCAGAATAGGTGATATGCGATCTTCACGTGGAAGATCCTTGATCTCAGCTGCCACAGCAAACATCTGACGAGCAAAAATTAAAGCTTTAAAATCAAGCTCTTTCACTAACCGTTCTACATCACCTTGTTGATAACATTCAAAAAGTACATAGCCTGTATTACTTTTTAAACGAGGGAAGCCAAATATTTCAAGCTGTGTAGCACGATCCTGAATTTCTCCAGCACACTCTTTTTCAAAACCAGAACGGCAATAGAACATTAAGTGTTTCACTGATCCACCTCTTTAATCTGTAGCGCTGCAAATACAAACAACCCCCACCCCAGCATAAAGGCTAAACCGCCAAACGGGGTGATAGGCCCAAGCCATTTCACTCCAGTCAATGCTATAGCGTAAAGGCTGCCACTAAAACAAAAGATGCCGATGATAAAGCAATTTGCTGCGAGGGCGAAATATTTTTGTGATTTATCAGTTAACCGTGTCGCTAACAGGGCTCCGCAAACGATAATAGCTAGGGCATGGATAAATTGATATTGAACCCCAGTTTGGAACACATTAAGCAGTTGGGGGGATAAAATTTTTTGTAGACTGTGAGCGGCAAATGCACCTAGTGCAACTCCTAAGCCCGCAAACGTCCCACCTAACGCAAGCGTAACTTTAGCCTTCACCGTATACCTCCAAAATGAAATCCGCTAAAATTTGAGTAGCTAACGTAATATTATCCGCCTCTGTTTGCCCTGAGCTTTTCCTAGGTTTAAAGCTATGATCGCCATCAGGTATAAACTCAACTCTCACTTTACTTGACAGCTCAAAGTCATCGAATTCTTCGCGCCTGCCAAACGTATCCCTCTCTCCTTGTAAAATAAGGCAAGCTTTCTCAAGCGTGGCTAATTGCTCCCCTTTATAATTTTCAGGTTTACCTGGTGGATGAAACGGAAAACCAAGACAAGCTATCCCTGCAACCTTACTTTCTTGTGATAGCAGACTTGCCATTCGCCCTCCCATCGACTTTCCACCAATAACTATCGGCTTATCAGCAAATATTTTGATTATATCCCGATACGAATCCAATAACTTGGGAGCTCTATCTGGTGGACGACGCTTACCATCCTCACAACGCTTTATCATATAAGGAAAATTAAATCGTATTACCTGAATACCCCTTTCCGCCAATCCTTTAGCAACGGTGACCATAAAGTCATGCTTCATGTCAGCGCCTGCGCCATGAGCAAAAATAAACAGTGGCTTACCTTTATCACCATCAATCAAAACATCATTCATCCAGCAGTTCCTCCTGCTCACTTTGTGCCTTGGCTAACATCCAATCCCTAAAGGTTGCGATTCTCCCCATGTCTGCCTGCTTTTCATGACAAACCACATAAAACGCATTCTTAGAGACCAAAACCTGATCCAAAGGCGCAATTAATCGGCCTGCTTCCATTTCTGGCTGTGCAAGTACATTATTTCCTAATGCGACCCCCTGACCGTGAGCAGCAGCTTGAAGCACCATAGTAGAATGACTAAAAATAGGACCATGATTGACATTGATATCTTCGATACCATGCTCTTTGACAAACAGCTTCCAGTCTTTACGGGAAGTATCGTGTAGCAAAGTATGTAGTTTAAGATCACTTAACCTTGTTAATGGTTTATTGCTCAGCAATAAAGACGGAGAGCAAAGAGGGATAAGAAATTCTTGATACAATTTATCGGCGCGAAGGCCAGGCCAATTACCACGCCCATAATAAATCGCAACATCTACATCATCAGTCAGAGAGCCTTCATCCATATCAACTGCTTTAATACGAACATCAATATCTGGTTCTTGTTGATTAAAATCAGCCAAACGTGGCACTAACCACTGAATGGCAAAGCTTGGAGGCAAACTAATGGTTAACGCGCCCTTCTCACTGCGTTCAAGCACTTTATCTGTTGCTTCGGCAAGCGAAGTAAAAATATCTTTGATGTCGAGAAAATAACCTTGCCCTTCCTCTGTAAGTAGCAAAGAGCGATTACGTCGCCTAAATAATTTTAGGCCTAAGAACTCTTCTAATGCCTTAATTTGATGGCTCACAGCTGCCTGAGTCACAAATAACTCTTCCGCTGATCTAGTAAAGCTCAAGTGACGAGCTGCAGCCTCAAATACTTTAAGAGAGTTTAAGGGGGGCAATCTTCTCGACATGATAGTCGTCTCCAGGTGGGATTAGTTTTTTTAATCTGAAACATTATAAAATGTCCATTGCCTCACGGCCAGAGAAATTCTATATTTCTCCGTGCAGCATGAGCCAGAACGGCTTTATTCCTCTCTGCTGGAATGAATTGGCATATTGTTGCGATGTTGTGTTTGCAAACTCGTATTTCGAGTTAGGTAGATTTCTACCAAGTTTCGCCTCTCTGACTAGAGTCGAAACATATACTTCCTGTATTTATTTTTGACCTGTCTGTCAAATTGTTTAACACCGCCATAGGGCGGTGTTTTTTTATCTGGTCGCCGAGAAAATAATAGTCAGCCAAGAAAGTCTATGAAGGGCTAAGTAAAAGCACTAATGCGATTAACCATCAGTGCTTTGAGCAAGGAATTAAGGACGATAGACCTTAACATTGGTAAAGCCCTGCTCTTGAAGATACAAGGCCTGTAATCGGCTCATAACACCGCGATCACAATAGAGTAAATACGTTTTGCTTTGATCCATATCTCCAAACTGGGTACCCAGCTTATAGAAAGGCAAATGCAACACCTCTACTCCTTCGATCTCCAGTGGATTATTCTCTTCTTCTTCAGGACTACGGATATCAAGTACTGTAGCATGTTGCTCCACAGCCTGAACTAGCTCTACCTCAGGTGCCGCCGCTAAAGTTTCTTTCGCTATATCACGAATATCCATCTGGCGAGCATCACGTATGACTGAATTTAAAATATCAAAATCAAATTTTTCTTCTTCTGCTTCCAACTTGGCTTTTATAGCTTTAACTGTCGGTTTCTTAGAAATAACCCCACAATATTCTGGCATGGTTTTAGCAAAATCTTCAGTACCTATATTGCGGGCAAGATCAATAATATCTTCTTTATCCCAATTAATCAGTGGACGTAAAATGAGGGTATCTGTCACGGTGTCTATATGACGAAGATTGGTCAGTGTTTGGCTAGATACTTGACCAAGAGCCTCCCCAGTCACTAACGCTTGAATATCAAATTTTTCAGCAATCATACCCGCAGCGCGCATGAACATGCGTTTGAGGATAACCCCCATTTGCCCATCATCAACCTTCTCTAAAATTTCAGCTACAACAGGCTCAAAGTCTACAGAAATAAAACGTACCTTGGCTGAGGAGCCGTATTTATTCCATAAGTAATGTGAGACTTGCTTAACCCCAATCTCATGCGCAGGTCCGCCCAAATTAAAAAAGCAATAATGAACTTTAGAGCCACGCTTAATATGAAGATAGCTCGACACTCCAGAGTCAAACCCACCAGAAATCAAGCTCAAGACATCTTCCTGAGTGCCTAAAGGAAAACCACCCAGACCTTTATAACGGGCAATCACTTGATTTAGCTTATCTCCGGAAACCTCAACTTTTATATTAACATCAGGGTTACGAAGCTTAACACTTGCACTTTCAACCGCCTGATTCAGCCCACCACCAACATAACGCTCTAGTTCAATCGACGTGAAATCGTGCTTACCTCGACGCTTAGCACGTACAACGAAAGTTTTACCTTCAATATTTGAACGATTCATGTCTAACACCTGTTCAAAGATGTCATGCAAATCACTAAAATCAGATTGTTTAACTTCTAGGACGTGGTGGATACCTGGTGTACGAGTCAAAACTTTAACCGTCTCATCATAATAACGATCTGACTCTGAAGTCACTTCAATATGATCACGTCGATTAAACACCGCGACAGATTCAGTGCGAGTCTTAATAATATTGCGAATATTACACTCAAGAATCTTTGTGAAGCGCTTACGCACCGATTCACTTTTGACAAAAATTTCAGGATGGGGCTTGACGATAAATTTCATAGTTCACTTCACAACTCAACGGTTTCGCAAATTGGAGTATTTTCAGATCGCTCCATAATTTTCTACGAACTCTGCACTCCAAGGGCGCAAGATTATACATGAACTGAAGACCATAAAAAAGGCGAGCCTTTATCTCGCCATTCCATTTTAGTTAGAGCCAGGCAAAGAAGGCACCTCATCACTGTAAACAGGCTCTCCTTGCATGATACTTATTTCGACACGGCGATTGCGTGAACGTTGAGCTTCTGTGTCATTCGGCCCTAATGGTTTAGTATCAGCCATACCGCGGACTTGTAGACGTTGATGAGAAAAGCCGCGTACCTTATCCATCTCTTGAGCGACTGATACCGCTCTTTGAGCCGAGAGATCCCAATTTGAACGATAAAGTTCAGAATCTAGAGGCTGATTATCTGTATGACCAGAAACCCTTATAATACCCGGAACATCTTTCACTAAATCGGCTATCTGACGTACCAAGGGACGAAATTTAGGTTGAAGGAAAGCAGAACCTTGAGGGAAAGCACCTTTTTCTCTAATTCGAATATCAATCTGTTGGCCAAGGTTGTCTATTTCTATCGCGCCTTCATCAATTTCACGCTCCAAGGCTTTCTTTATGCTTTCCATCAGAGTTTCCAGTTCCTGCGACATCTCGGCAGATTGTTGCTGCTGGCTTTCCGATTCGGCATTCTGGCTCTCTTGAGTAGACGTATCCGGTGATTTACCGCCCGTCTGTTTACCCTCATCTTTCTGAGTCCCCCCAGCTCTGTCTGACTCTCCTTCTTGAAACTCTAGAGTTTGCTGGGTAATGTCGATTGTCTGCTGCATTATGACATCAATAGGAGTCGGCTCAGGACGCCCAGGACGAAACTCTTGTGCAATAATGCTGGTACCTTTAGGAATATCTTTCACTTCAAGTCGGTTTTGCACACCGAAGGCAAATTTCATCGAACCCGCTATCTGCTTAAACTTCAATACGTCCATTTCTGAAAAGGACAACAAAAGTACGAAGAAGCACATAAGTAATGACATCAAGTCTGCAAACGTTCCCATCCAAAGCGGTAATCCTGGAGGGGGGCATTTGCACTCTTCTTCTTCCATAACGACTTCCTTTACTCAGCATCTACATCAAGGACGCGCTTACCTTCATTAAGATAATTTTTCAGATAGCCATCTATAACTCGTGGATTTTGCCCATCTTGAATAGCAAGTACACCATCCATGATCAAACGACGGTTTAACTTTTCTTGCTCTCGACGTAGTGATAATTTATCGGCAATAGGAAAGAACACCATGTTGGAAAGTATCGCCCCATAGAGCGTAGTGAGAAGTGCAACGGCCATCGCGGGACCTATCGATTTAGGGTCATCCATGTTTGATAGCATGGCAACCAACCCCACCAAAGTACCTATCATGCCCATTGCTGGTGCTACATCACCAAATGCACGAAATACACTGGTACCAAATTCATGGCGCTCGTCGGTCAGTACAATATCTTTTTGCAAAGCAGCACGCACCACGTCCGCATCATGGCCGTCAACGAGAAGGTCTATGCCTTTTTGCATAAAGTTGTTGGTAATTTCCATTTCTTCTAGTGCCAGAAAACCACCCTTACGTGCCGCATCTGCCATTTCAACAACCTTCGCAATCAAATCTTCAGGTTCATCAACCTTAAACATGAAAGCTTTACCTGCAATTTTAGCCGCACCAAAAAACTGCCCCATAGTGTACTTCATCAGCACAACGAAGGTAGAACCACCCACAACAATCAGAACTGAGATGACATCAACAAACATCATGATGCTTCCGCCTAAAATCATCGCCATGATGACAAAAGCAAAGCCTCCAATGAGCCCTATCAGCGTTGCTAAATCCACAAAGCACTCCTCATGCTATCTTTACAAGTCCCTGGTAAATTATATCGGCAACACCTTCAGATCTTTAGTCTTTTATTGGTATTACTCTCACACAACTATAGATCTTATCGTAACATAGTAAACCAGCCTCAACCCATGATGCGATCGTTTCAGCACAATATAGTCGCCCATACTCGCTTTTTAGATCAATTTTCCTCGGTTAAATTTGACCATTTTTACCTGCTAAGGTAAGTTTCGTGCATCTTTCAAAATGTAGATAATGTTATGGCGAGCAAGAAACCCGGAAACATGTCCTTTGAAGCCACTATTGAAGAACTTGATTCGATTGTTGAGCACCTCGAAAAAGGCGATTTGGCGCTTGAAGATGCCCTTAAAAAATTTGAACGCGGAATTACTCTTGCTCGTGAAGGACAAACCAAGTTAAATGACGCTGAGCAAAGAGTCAGCATCTTGCTTAGCAATGATGATAATGCTCCTCTTACAGAGTTCACAACATCACAGCCAGAATAATCACCACAAAAGAGTTGCTCTTATGCATGAGGCGTTAACCTCTCTACAAAAAAGAAACAATCAACAGCTAGAATATTGGCTAAGCCAATTGCCGAACCCTGAACAAAACCTAATTGAAGCAATGCACTATGGTTTGCTTTTGGGTGGCAAGCGGGTTCGCCCCTTTTTAGTTTATATTACTGGGCAGATGCTTGGATGTCAGTTTGAAGAGCTCGACACTCCAGCCAGCGCTGTTGAATGTATACACGCGTACTCACTTATCCATGATGATTTACCGGCAATGGACAACGATGAGTTGCGACGTGGGCAACCAACCTGTCACATTAAGTTTGATGAGTCTACCGCCATTTTAACCGGAGATGCGCTGCAAACGATGGCATTTACGATTCTTTGTGACGGTAAATTGAGCTCTAACGCTGAACATAACCGCATCAAAATGGTCAAGGTACTCGCACAAGCCTCTGGAGCTAATGGCATGTGCTTAGGACAAGCTCTAGACTTAGCGGCCGAAGGTCGTCATGTATCATTAGAAGAACTAGAAACCATTCATCACAATAAGACTGGTGCATTACTAAAATGTGCAATTAGATTGGGAGCTCTCGCTGCTGGTAGCAAAGGCAATGATATTTTACCTCAATTAGACAAGTATGCCGATGCCATTGGCCTAGCGTTTCAAGTTCAAGACGATATTTTGGACATCATCAGTGATACCCAAACTCTCGGTAAGCCTCAAGGCTCAGATCAAGCTTTAGAAAAAAGCACCTACCCTGCTTTACTTGGTTTGGACGGTGCAGTTAATAAAGCTCACACTCTTTTGACAGAAGCCCTTCAAGCATTAGAAACAATCCCCTACAATACAGTATTACTCGAAGAGTTCGCCCGATATGTCATCGAGCGCAAGAACTAAACGATAAGCGCCCTATATATGACTCTTGATATTTCCAAATATCCAACACTGGCATTGGCCAATACACCGGATGAATTGCGTAGCCTTCCAAAAGAAGCGCTACCTACACTATGTGACGAATTACGTACCTATTTACTTAACTCTGTTAGCCAATCAAGCGGCCACCTTGCTTCAGGGCTTGGCACCGTAGAATTAACCGTGGCACTTCATTATGTCTATAACACCCCATTTGACCAACTTGTCTGGGATGTCGGGCACCAAGCTTACCCACATAAAATTCTTACCGGCCGCAGAGACAAAATGCCCAGCATACGTCAAAAAGACGGCTTACATCCCTTTCCATGGCGCGATGAAAGCGAGTATGACACTCTATCTGTAGGCCACTCTTCGACTTCCATCAGTGCGGCACTGGGTATGGCAATTTGCGCGAAAAAAGAACAAAAAAATCGCAAAGTGGTGAGTGTTATTGGTGATGGGGCCATCACTGCTGGTATGGCCTTTGAAGCAATGAACCACGCTGGGGATGTACACTCAGACATGCTGGTGATACTCAACGATAATGAGATGTCAATCTCGGAAAATGTCGGCGCACTCAATAACCATTTAGCCCAATTGCTATCTGGTAGCTTGTATACCTCGATCCGAGAAGGTGGAAAAAAGGTACTCTCAGGTTTACCACCAATCAAAGAGCTTGTCCGCAGAACGGAAGAGCACCTTAAAGGCATGGTTGTACCTGGCACCTTATTTGAAGAACTTGGTTTTAACTATATCGGCCCTGTCGATGGGCATGATGTTTGCGAATTGGCTAAAACGTTAACCAATATGCGAGAGCTTAAAGGGCCGCAGTTCTTACATATCATGACCAAAAAAGGCAAAGGTTACGAACAAGCAGAGAAAGATCCTATTGGCTACCATGCGGTTCCAAAGTTTGACCCTAACCATACTTCTCTACCTAAAACAAAAGGTAGCCAGCCCACTTTCTCAAACATTTTTGGCGATTTTTTATGTGATATGGCTGCGCAAGACCCCAAGTTAATGGCGATTACCCCCGCAATGCGAGAGGGTTCGGGTATGGTACGCTTTTCTAAAGAATTCCCAGAGCAGTATTTTGATGTTGCGATTGCCGAGCAGCATGCCGTGACTCTTGCAGCCGGAATGGCAATAAGCGGCAATCATCCAATAGTCGCTATATACTCAACATTCTTACAACGTGGCTACGATCAACTCATCCATGATGTCGCTATTATGAATCTGCCGGTTATGTTTGCCATTGACAGAGCAGGCTTAGTTGGTGCTGACGGTCAAACCCATCAAGGCGCTTTTGACTTGAGCTTTATGCGCTGTATACCCAATATGGTGATCATGACACCAAGTGATGAAAATGAATGCCGTCAAATGTTATATACCGGCCATCAACATCAGGGCCCAAGTGCAGTACGCTACCCTAGAGGATCTGGTGCTGGCATAGACGTTGAAAAAGAGTTTACCGCGCAAGACATAGGCAAAGGCAGAGAAATCCGAACGGGCGAGAAAGTCGCCATTCTTAACTTTGGTTCCTTACTAGGCAACGCCCAGCAAGCAGCAGACAACCTCAATGCGACACTTGCCGATATGCGTTTCGTCAAACCTTTAGACAAAGCGCTTATCAAGAAATTAGTCAAAGAACATGATGTTATAGTGACGCTAGAAGAAAATGCTCTCGCGGGTGGCGCCGGCGCTGGTGTGGTTGAATTTATGATGCAAGAAAAGCTGATAAAACCTGTTCTGAATTTAGGTTTGCCGGACAAGTTTATTGCACAAGGAACTCAACAAGAATTGCACACCGAGCTAGGATTAGATGCACAAGGCATTGAGCAATCGATTCAAGCTTATGTTGAAAAATAGTAAACCCAGTTACGACAAAAGCCCTCTTTCGAGGGCTTATCAAGCTATTCATTGGTTGCTATAAACCAACCAAATTCATCGCATATTCTCAACCAAGTTTGGTCTAACTTTGCGCTGATCGATACCTTCTCAGTTGTGTATGGGTGGATGAACTCTATGTTCGATGCATGCAAAAGTAATCGCTGAGAGTCATAGACCTGTCTGAATAATTTGTTATGTTTACCATCACCATGAGTGGTATCACCGACTATGGGGTGACGAAGGTGGGCCATATGTCTCCTCAATTGGTGTTTGCGACCTGTTAGTGGTTTTAACTCCATTAAACAGTATCGAGTGGTTGCAAACTTGCCTGTTGAAAAAGGGATCTCGGTTTGCGCTATCGTGCGATAATCGGTAATCGCTTGTTGCGCCTCTTTTTCTTTACTCGAATGCTTATCTGCTATTTTGTCGAGTTCTACTTTCAAGTCATAATCTAAACGTCCAGACCCTTCTATCCAGCCACGTACGATTGCATGGTAGGTTTTATTCATCTCATGATTTGCAAACATTGGCATAACCTGAGAGGCGACCTCACTCGATAAAGCAAACATCAATACACCCGATGTTGGCCTATCTAGGCGGTGAAGCGGAAAAACATGCTGACCAATTTGGTCACGCAAGGTTTGCATAACAAATTGAGTTTCATGCTTATCAAGCCAGCTGCGGTGCACAAGCATTCCTGCTGGTTTATTGACTGCAACAAAGTACTCGTCATGAAAAATGATATCTAACATTAGGCACAAGACTCATCTATGGCATTAATTAAACCAATTAAACAATGATACCCTTGATGCTTTTTCCAACACTCTTCAAAGTATGGTGTTAGACAAAAACCTTTAGGTAAAGGCATTTGTCGTGCGATTAACTCTTCCATTTTAGGGATAAATACCCACTGTAACCACTCTTGAGGCTCTAAGGTATCCACTGAGAATGGCTGGGTACTTTGTAGTAAGTATTCACAAGGCCTATCCACCTGCCATAGCTGCAACGTTTTTAAGAACTGAGTCAGTTGCTGCAAAAGAATAGTTAATTGTTGCTTATCTGCCATAAAACCTATGTGTTGACCTTGAAATTAAGCCCAAGAATACCATCTATATAGAACATTAAGTTAGGACTATTCAGCGATGGACACCATTCATACTCTCAGCCAGCTTCTCATCAATAGTGATTGCCAATATCAAGTTTATGACCTTGGTCGTCGTATTAGCCAGATTGACAATAAAATTTTTTCTAATGTTGAGCAAGGCCTTCAGCCCTATCCTTACCCATTGCAACGCAAAGCTCATCTTGCTATTTGCTACTGGAATGAAAGCAAACAGCCTTGGATTTGGTTCTTAAAGTTTGAGCTAGATGAACGAGGGCTATTAAAGCAAGCTGATGTAGGTAACTTCCTTAAATACGTGATCGAAGCTATGGGAACACGTCTTAATAAAGATATTACACCAGAACAACAACAAAAATTGGCAAGTAATCCGTATACGTTTAAGCCTGCTGAAGACAAAATGGCGGTGTTTCATAGCCAGATTCGAGCCCAACTTTCTCTTCCTTGCAGCCAGTATTACGAGCACGCACAACACTACTTTTCAGGTGGGTTAGGCTGGGATAAATGGCAAACGATAGGTCTGCAAGGTGTAACTGATATCTGTGCTCGTTTGAGTAAAGAGCAAAACAGTGTCCATTTACGTAAAGCGATAAAGCAATTACCAAGCGAACCACTTTACGCACTTTTAGGAGCACTTGAGCATACTCATTTACCCGACAAACTCGCAGAGCGGCTGCAAGAATTAACTTTTGAAAAAATGGATGATGGCAACCCAGATATCTTCCTGATTGGTGCATTAATTAGAGCACTTTCTGGCGCAGAGCATCAGTATTCAAACCCAGTGGTTGAAAGAGTTTTAGCATCGCCGCGTCTAAGCCATCAAGAAATTCTAATTGGGATTGCAGGACGAAATTGGCATCTACTGACCAATCCAGATCTGGCTGAGAATTTTTTACTCAGGTTGGCACAAACTGGCAATCAGTCTCTATTTAACCAATTGTTTTCAGATCTCGTCATGCTACCTGAATTGAGAATGGTGTTACTGCCTCTACTCCACTCTACACCATCTCAGGAGTTAGCAAAGGCACTCACTCAGCTCCAGCAAGCAACAAAAGGTTAGAGTATGATCGGCGATCTTTTGGCAATTTTAGCCTTATGCTGTATAGCACTTGTATTTTGGCAACAGAGGCGTCAAGCCGAATTGGCAAAAACCATAGCAACCAATAAGTGCAAACAGCTTGAGTTACAGCTACTCAGTGTCGCTTTGAAAGGGCATAAAGCCAAAATGCCTGATGGTACTTGGTATTGGCACTCTATTTATCAATTTGAATTTTCTTCTCTTGGCGATGATTGCTACCAAGGTGAAATCATAATGCGCGGCTTTCAATTGATTAGAGTGCAGCTTCCACCTCACAGGATGTAAAAATATATTGGAGACATGCAGGATTAGGGTAAGCACTATCTTTTAATCGCTTAAAACCGAGTTTCTCTACAATACGAATTGATGGTATATGGTTAGATTCAACTGTTGTGGTCACTTGATGTAAATTGAGATCATGTAAGGCTTTAGGTAAAAAGGCTTTTAAAACCTCACTACCTATTCCTTGGCCCCAATAAGCTTTATCAAATAGGAAACCCAGTTCAGGCCTCTCATCTAAATGATAAATACATACATGACCAATGTAATCACGCGAATGGTTATCTAGCACAGCTAAGGCATATATATTAGGATCATGAAGAATACGTAGGAAAAGTGGCTTCGCTGAAGATACTGTATGATAATCATCCATTTGCATCCGATTCATGGTGCAATAATTCAACATTAAGAATTCGGACTGTAATGATTCATTGTAGGGAACAAGCAAAGTTCGGTGAGTTGCAATAATCATAGCTTCCCCCTTTTTTGACAGAGTACCCCCCACATACAGGGGGCACTTTTATTTCTCAGTAGAAAAATCTGAGGGTAATACCAACTAAATTATTTATTGTTATAAACTTTTATTTTTGACGCTGTTAGCTTTAATTATATTTAAGTTAAATGAAACCTTGGTACTTGCGCACCTAGAGCTTCACATACTTAATTTCAGCCTAGCCACTAGGCAGTATTTATTACCCAGATGTAATTTATTTTTTACTTTTAAGTATCAGTACCCTAGCGACAGATATACTTTATCGTAAACCGTAATCTAAACAATGTAAAAAAAGACCTTTATATTAATACTGCTTTTATCATAAAAAAAATAATTCTTATAATACAAATAGATACGCTAAAATTAAGTTTATACTAATGATAAAACTAAATTTTATCTCACAAGGACTATAAGAGATCTCTCACACGCTAAACCAGTATCTTCTATTCGCGTTCATCTATAAGAATCAGTATTATTACAACTAATCAAATTAAGGAGGTCATATGCTTACTCAGGATGTCAGTAACGAGCTAGAAAGAGTCTTACAGCAGCTAAGCTTTGAGGGTAAAGAGCTGACCGTTGCACTCGTGAAATCGCGCTTAAATACAGCCGTTCCCATACCTGCATTAATCACAGTAATTAAAAGCTGGAGGCATTCTAACCTTATTCCTAAAGTTGAAGTGACCACTAAAAATCATAGCGATAGAGAAAAGGTAGCGCAGCTAGAGAAACAAGTTACAGACTTAACGCAAAGATTAGAAAAGTTAGAGCAGAAGTTGAGTAATACTTAGTATTGCTATCAGAATATATGTCCTAAATGGACATGTATAAGTTTTAAGAAAAAAGCTTGGCAATATGCCAAGCTTTTCCGTTATTTAATGGGTAGGATTACCAACCCGTAACTTCACGTAGACCTTGACCGATATCGGCTAGTGATTTTACAGTTTTAACACCAGCAGCTTCTAGTGCAGCAAACTTATCTTCTGCTGTACCTTTACCACCAGAGATGATCGCACCAGCATGACCCATACGCTTCCCAGGAGGAGCAGTAACACCAGCAATATAAGAAACAACAGGCTTAGTGACGTTTTCTTTAATAAACGCAGCTGCTTCTTCTTCCGCTGTACCACCGATCTCACCAATCATAACAATGGCTTCAGTTTCTGGGTCTTCTTGGAATAACTTAAGGATATCAATAAAGTTTGAACCTGGAATTGGGTCACCACCAATACCAACACATGTTGACTGACCAAAGCCTTCATCTGTGGTTTGTTTAACCGCTTCGTACGTTAAAGTACCAGAACGAGAAACTATACCTACTTTACCCTTCTTATGAATGTGACCAGGCATAATACCAATCTTACACTCATCAGGAGTAATAAGACCTGGGCAGTTAGGTCCAATCATACGAACGCCTGTTTCTTCTAACTTCACTTTTACGTCAATCATATCCGTTGTAGGGATACCTTCGGTAATGGTGACAATTAGTTCAATACCAGCATCAATTGCTTCTAGAATCGCATCTTTACAGAAAGGTGCAGGAACGTAAATAACGGTTGCTGTTGCACCAGTCGCTTCTACTGCTTCACGCACTGTATTAAATACAGGAAGATCAAGGTGAGTTTGACCACCTTTACCAGGAGAAACACCGCCAACCATTTGCGTACCGTATGCGATAGCTTGCTCTGAGTGGAATGTACCTTGACCGCCAGTGAAACCCTGACAGATTACTTTAGTGTCTTTGTTAATTAATACAGACATTATTTAGCCTCCGCAGCAGCAACAACTTTCTGAGCAGCATCTGTGAGAGACTCAGCTGCAATGATATCAACATCAGAATTCGCAAGAACTTTACGACCTAGATCTGCGTTAGTACCTTCTAAACGAACAACAACAGGTACACTTACACCGACCTCTTTCACTGCACCGATAATACCTTCTGCAATCATGTCACAACGAACAATACCGCCGAAAATGTTAACAAGAACAGCTTTCACATTGTCATCAGACAAAATGATTTTAAATGCTTCTGCAACACGTTCTTTAGTTGCGCCACCACCAACATCTAGGAAGTTAGCTGGCTTGCCACCGTGCAGATTTACAATATCCATCGTGCCCATCGCAAGGCCTGCACCGTTAACCATACAGCCAACGTTGCCATCTAGTGCTACGTAGTTCAGTTCCCACTGAGCTGCGTGTGCTTCACGCTCATCTTCCTGTGAAGGATCATGCATTTCACGAAGCTTTGGCTGACGATACATTGCGTTTGAGTCAATGTTGATCTTGCCGTCAAGACAAAGAAGATTGCCTTCACCAGTAATGACAAGCGGGTTGATTTCTAATAGAGCTAGATCGTACTGAGAGAACATTTCACCAAGACCCATAAAAATCTTAACGAACTGTTTGATTTGATCACCAACTAGACCTAGTTTAAATGCAAGCTCACGACCTTGGTATGCTTGTGGACCAACAAGAGGGTCGATCGCTGATTGATGAATCAACTCTGGAGTTTCTTCAGCTATCTTCTCAATATCCACACCACCTTCAGTTGAAGCCATAAATACAATTTTTCGAGTTGCACGGTCAACAACAGCACCTAGATAAAGTTCGTTAGCAATGTTAGATGCTTCTTCAACAAGAATTTTAGTGACTGGCTGACCATTAGCGTCTGTTTGGTAAGTCACTAGGTTTTTACCTAGCCACTTTTGTGCAAACTCTTTAACGCCTTCTTTAGTGTCATGTAGCTCAACGCCGCCCGCTTTACCGCGGCCACCAGCGTGAACCTGACATTTAACGACTTTCTTTTCTGTTGAGATACGACCGGCAGCATCAAATGCTTCTTGAGGTGTATCACAGGCGAAGCCTTCTGGTACAGGCAAACCGAATTCTGCGAACAGCTGTTTGGCTTGATATTCATGCAAATTCATTTTGTTATTCCGCTTATTTTCCCTTGAGGGGTTATTATGTCCATGACGTCTTAATCTGATGAATAAAACGTCTGTAGGGTCTTCTCAAGTAAATCGCTAATTATTGTAGCGCTTCAAATGAAGGCGGAACCTTGAGTATGTTCCGCCTTAAACACTATTGTCACCTGATTAATCAGGCGCAAAAGTCAATCACACGTCAAGAAGTAGACGTGTGGGATCTTCCAAGAGCTCTTTGATTGTCACCAAGAAACCAACAGACTCACGGCCATCTATCAAACGATGATCGTAAGAAAGTGCTAGGTACATCATAGGCAGGATTTCTACTTTTCCATTCACAGCCATTGGGCGGTCTTGGATTTTGTGCATGCCCAATATCGCAGATTGAGGTGGATTGATAATAGGTGTAGACATTAATGAACCAAACACACCACCGTTAGTAATGGTAAAGTTGCCACCGATTAAATCATCAACAGTCAGTTTACCATCGCGACCTTTGATAGCGAGATCTTTGATGCCTTTTTCAATATCAGAAAAACCTAATGTGTCGCAATCTTTTAGAACTGGAGTAACCAAACCTCGGGGAGTAGATACTGCCATACTGATATCAAAATAGTTGTGGTAAACAATATCTTCACCATCAATTGACGCGTTAACTTCAGGATACCGCTTTAGAGCCTCAGTCACAGCTTTTACATAGAAAGACATAAAGCCAAGACGAATACCATGACGCTCTTCAAATTGGTCTTTGTATTGCTTACGAAGGTCCATAATCGGCTTCATATTCACTTCGTTAAAAGTGGTCAGCATAGCTGTGCTGTTTTTCGCTTCCAGCAGACGATTTGCAACCGTCTTACGCAAACGCGTCATTGGTACACGCTTTTGGCTACGAGCGGCTGCAGGTGCTTCAACTGGAGATGTTGAACCCGATTTAGGTGCCGACTTAGCGTTAGCAATGTGGGCTTCTATATCTTCACGGGTAATACGCCCGCCAACACCTGTACCTTTGACTTGGCTTGCTTCTAAGCTATGTTCTGCAAGTAAACGACGTACTGCTGGACTAAGGGCGTCATTGCTTTCCTCAGTAAGAGAAGCTGTATGACGTTTATCTGGGGATGATTCTGCTTCCTCAGCCTTGTCTTGTGTAGGTTCGCCAGCAACTGCACCAGGGTTAAGCTTAGCTATTAGTTGCTTAGAAAGTACTGTCGCACCTTCTTCTTCTATTATCGCTTCTAGAACACCAGCTTCAGGAGCAGGCACTTCCAAAACAACTTTGTCCGTTTCGATATCAACCAGTATCTCATCACGCTCTATCGCATCGCCTGGTTTCTTGTGCCATGTTGCTACTGTCGCATCTGCAACAGATTCAGGTAAATCTGGAACCAGAATTTCAATTGTCATATCTGTTTCTTCCTTTCACTTCTAGTTCTTAGTTCGAAGTTGTTGTATTGACGGTAAGCGCAGCTTCAACAAGCGCTTTCTGTTGTTTTAAATGCACTGACATATAACCCACTGCTGGTGAAGCAGATGCCGGTCGGCCAGCGTACTTAAGGTCTGCTCCAGCAGGAATAGCAAGACGGAAGTTATGTTGACTACTATACCAAGCGCCCTGATTTTGAGGCTCTTCCTGGCACCAAACATAATCTTCCACGTTGGTATAATGCTCAATAGCTGCCTTAACCTCTTTTATTGGGAAAGGATAAAGCTGTTCAATACGCACAATAGCAACATCTTCCTGCTCATTACTGCGACGCTGTTCGAGTAAATCGAAGTAAACCTTGCCTGAACAGAATACAACTCGCTTCACGTTATTAGGCTCTAGTTTGTCTATCTCAGCAATTGCTGGCTGGAATGTCCCTTCTGCCAACTCATCTAAAGTTGATGTACACAGTGGGTGCCTAAGTAGCGATTTTGGCGACATGACAATAAGAGGCCTGCGCATAGGCCTTACAACTTGACGCCTAATCATGTGATATACCTGAGCAGGCGTTGATGGCACAACAACTTGCATGTTTTGTTCAGCACACAATTGCAGGTAACGCTCAAGGCGAGCTGACGAATGCTCTGGACCTTGTCCTTCGTAACCATGAGGAAGCAACATGGTTAAGCCACATAAACGTGCCCACTTTTGCTCTCCCGAAGAAATGAACTGATCAATAACCACTTGAGCACCGTTTGCAAAATCACCAAACTGAGCCTCCCAAATAGTCAAACCACTTGGTTCTGCCGTGGCGTAGCCATATTCAAACGCTAGGACGGCTTCTTCAGACAATACGGAATCGTAGACTTCAAAAGGCCCTTGCTTATCATGAATATTAGCCAATGGAATAAAGGTGCTGGCATCAGTCTGGTTATGAAGCACCGAGTGGCGGTGGAAGAAAGTACCACGCCCGGAATCCTGACCAGAAATACGAATTCGTTTTCCATCATCGACCAAGGTCGCATAAGCCAAGGTTTCCGCCATACCCCAGTCAAATGCTTTTTCACCACTCATCATTGCCATACGATCGTTATAAAGCTTGTTAACTCGGCTTTGAAGTCTATGGCTTTCAGGGTAGTGGCAAATCCGATGCCCTAACTCAATAAGGCGCTCTTTGCTGTAAGTATTTTCCCACGCAACATCCCAATCATGGCCAATATACGGTTCCCAGTCGACTGAATGCAACGCCATCGGACGCCACTCTTTGACAACCACTTCACCACGATCTAATGCATCGCGATATTCATTGACCAATTGTGTTGCTGTATCAATGCCAAACTCTCCACGTTCTATCAACACATCAGCATAGAGTTTACGTGGCGTAGGGTGTTTTTTAATCTTCTGATACATTAACGGCTGAGTCGCATTCGGCTCATCCGCCTCATTGTGACCGTGCCGGCGGTAACATACCAAGTCAATCACAACATCGCTCTTAAACTCATTACGGTAGTCCAAAGCAATACGTGTAACGAATGCAACCGCTTCTGGATCATCGGCATTAACATGGAAAATCGGTGCTTGGACCATTTTCGCAATATCCGTACAATACATGGTTGAGCGAGTATCATTTGGATTAGATGTAGTGAAACCAACTTGGTTATTCACCACAATGCGAACTGTGCCCCCAACGCGAAAACCACGCGACTGAGACATATTGAATGTTTCTGCCACCACTCCTTGACCCGCAATCGCTGAGTCCCCATGAATTGTAATCGGAAGTACCGTACTACCATCAGTATCACCAAGCCTATCCTGACGAGCACGAACAGAACCAATAACAACTGGGTTAACAATTTCAAGGTGAGAAGGGTTAAATGCTAGCACTAAGTGCACATCACTGCCTGGGGTTGAAAAATCAGCAGAAAAACCTTGGTGGTATTTAACATCACCAGTACCCCAAGTTTCGTCATGTTTACCAGCAAATTCGTCAAACAAATCTTGTGGCTTTTTACCGAGAACATTTACTAGCATGTTCAATCGGCCACGGTGCGCCATACCAATAACAATCTCACGCATGCTATTTTTACCTGCATGCCTAATGAGTTCTTTCATCATTGGAATAAGAGCATCGCCACCTTCAAGGGAGAAACGTTTGGCTCCAGGGAATTTAGCGCCTAAGTAACGCTCCAAACCTTCTGCTGCCGTCAATTCTTCCAAAAACTCTTGCTTCTCTTGTTTTGAGAAAGAAGGTTGACCAACTACTGATTCGAGTCGCTGTTGAATCCAGCGCTTTTGTTCAGTGTTTGTCATGTGCATATACTCTGCACCTATGGAACCACAATAGATTTTATTCAGCGCCGAGTGAATATCTTTTAGCAACATGGTCTCTTGACCTATTGCGAAAGAACCGACATTGAATGACTCTTCAAAGTCATCTTCAGTAAGGTTGTGGTATGTAGGGTCTAGCTCTACCACCGCAGGGCGTTGCCATAAACCGAGTGGGTCAAGCTCTGCTGCTTCATGACCGCGAAAGCGGTATGCGTTGATAAGCTGAAGAACTTTTACTTGTTTTGCGTCGACATCTGGGTCACTAACTTGGACATTGTAATGCTTTGTTTCTTGAGCGAGACGCCGGAAGTAGTCACGAACACGCGAGTGAGGTTGTTCTTTAACCTCTTCAGATGGCTTAGGCAAGCCATCAAATACGCGCGTCCACTCCTCACTTACCAAATCGGGATCACTTAGATACAGTTCGTAGAGGTCTTCTACATAAGTTGCATTGGCGCCAGCCAAGTGTGAAGACTCGAGCCACGCCTTCATCACGCCGTTGTGCATATTTTCCCTTAACCAGTAGTTTCACGTTTGTTTCGGTCTATGCCGAGCTATAGATAGCCAGCTACCTAGGTAACTGGCAATTTTTGTTATTAATTTAAACCGAACGATTTACCAGCATGGTCTTGATATGACCAATAGCTTTCGTTGGGTTAAGCCCCTTAGGGCAAACACTTACACAATTCATGATGCTATGACAACGGAAAACGCTAAAAGCATCGTCAAGATTTGACAAGCGTTCATCGGTTGCTGTATCGCGGCTATCAATCAACCAACGATATGCAGCTAACAAACCAGCAGGACCAATGAACTTATCTGGATTCCACCAGAATGATGGACACGACGTTGTACAACACGCACACATGATACACTCGTACAATCCATCCAAATGAGCGCGCTCATCCGGAGACTGCAGATTTTCACGCGATGGCGGTAATACATCATCATCAATCAAGAAAGGTTTTACCTTGGCATAATTGTCATAAAATTGAGTCATGTCGACAATCAAATCACGAACTACCGGTAGCCCCGGTAAAGGACGAATGACAATGGTTTTCCCTGTCAACGCAGATAATGGCGTGATACAGGCCAAGCCATTCTTACCGTTCATGTTTAGACCATCAGAACCACAAACACCTTCACGGCAAGAGCGTCGAAACGCAATTGTTGGGTCTTGCTCTTTAAGCAGAATTAAAGCATCCAACACCATCATGTCAGAGCCTTCATCAACTTCAAGAACGTAATCTTTCATGTAAGGCTTTTTGTCTACATCTGGATTGTAGCGATACAAAGAGAAGTTCAGTTTCATAATTCCATCCTCCCTTAGTATGTACGAACTTTTGGTGGAAATGCATCACGATGAACTGGTGTCATATTGACGTCACGTCTAGCCATTGCTTCCGTTTCAGGATTGTAGATTGAATGGCACAACCAGTTTTCATCATCGCGTTCTGGGTAATCGAACCGTGCATGGGCTCCTCGGCTCTCGGTGCGGTAGTTTGCTGCAACTGCTGTTGAGAAAGCCGTTTCCATTAAGTTATCCAGTTCAAGGCACTCAATTCTTTGAGTGTTAAACTCTGAAGACTTATCCGCAAGGTGAGCATTTTTCAGTCGTTCACGAATTACTTTTAGCTCTTCTAAACCTGCTGCCATCGCATCACCTTCACGGAATACTGAGAAGCTATTTTGCATACATGTTTGTAAGTCTTTGCGGATTTGAACAGGATCTTCACCATCAGTGCTGTTTTCCCAGCGCATTGTACGAGCTAGTGAGGCTTCAATATCAGACTCAGTCGCAGGACGAGCCTCAGATTGCGCCGCTAGAGTTTCACCTAGATGAAGCCCTGTAGCTCGACCAAAGACAACTAAATCAAGCAAGGAGTTACCACCAAGACGGTTAGCACCATGAACAGAAACCGATGCAATTTCACCACAAGCATATAAGCCTTGAACTTCAATATCACGGCCATCCGAAGATTGTTTGATTGCTTGGCCAGAAACCTGAGTTGGCACACCGCCCATCATATAATGACAGGTTGGTATGACAGGAATAGGTTCCTTAACTGGATCAACGTGTGCGAATGTACGCGACAGTTCACAAATGCCTGGTAAACGAGATTCAAGTACATCTTGACCAAGGTGATCAAGCTTGAGTTTAAGATGTGGTCCCCATGGACCATCACAACCACGACCCTCACGGATTTCAATCATCATTGAGCGCGCAACAACATCTCGACCTGCCAAATCTTTCGCGTTAGGAGCATATCTCTCCATAAAGCGCTCACCATCTTTGTTCAAGAGGTAACCACCTTCACCACGACAGCCTTCAGTTACCAAAACACCAGCTCCGGCAATACCGGTTGGATGGAATTGCCACATTTCCATATCTTGCATTGGAACACCAGCACGCAACGCCATGCCAACACCATCACCAGTGTTGATGTAAGCATTGGTAGTAGAGGCATAGATTCGACCAGCCCCTCCGGTTGCCAAAATCGTTGCTTTAGACTTAAAGTAGCAAATTTCACCACTTTCCATACAGATTGCAGTACAACCCATAACGGCGCCGTCTTGGTTCTTGACCAAATCTAACGCGTACCATTCAGAGAAAATAGTGGTTTTGTGTTTAACATTTTGCTGGTAAAGAGTATGTAATAAAGCATGGCCAGTACGATCCGCTGCTGCGGCCGTTCGGGCGGCTTGTTCACCACCAAACTCTTTCGATTGTCCACCAAAAGGACGCTGATAAATTGTACCGTCATCAAACCGAGAAAATGGCAAACCCATTTTTTCTAATTCAATAACTGATTCAGGTCCATTTTTACACATATATTCAATCGCATTTTGGTCACCAATATAGTCCGAACCTTTAACGGTATCGTACATGTGCCACTGCCAATCATCTTTATGTGAGTTACCAAGCGCTACTGTAATTCCACCTTGAGCAGAAACAGTATGAGAGCGAGTAGGAAATACTTTGGATAACAAGGCACAAGTTAAGCCTTGCTCTGAAATTTGTAGTGCAGCACGCATACCTGCACCACCAGCGCCGATCACTACGGCATCAAATTCACGAACTGGAATAGACACTTACGCACCCCACAAAATAAATAGACCCGAAAAAAAGTACCCAAATAATACAGCGATGACACCTAGCTGTAAGAAACCACGAAGTTTTGTGCACTTAATGTAGTCTGTAAGAACTTGCCAAAGCCCTATCCAAGCGTGGATAAGAATTGAGACCAACGCAAGCATTGTGAACACTTTTGTTAAAGTTCCACCAAAGAACTGTGTCCAAGAGACGTAAGAAATATCTGAGAAAGCACAAAAGCTCACCAGATATATCGTGTAGAGAGTCATAATGATCGCAGATGCACGGATCAGCAAGAAATCATGTACACCGTTACGACCAAAAGATGAAATGTGTTTTACCATACTAAAATCCCCGCCAACACTGACAGAACGGCTGTTGCTGCAAATGCAACCTTGGCACTCATTGCGCCAGATTCCAGCTCTTCAAAATGACCTAAATCCATTAGCAAATGACGAATACCACCTGCTATATGGTAGGACAAAGCCGTCAAAATACCCCATAAAATAAATTTCACAACGAAACCATCGACAATTTCGACAGCATGTGCGTAACCTATTGGGGAAGACAGGGAAATGGATAGTAACCAAAGAAGTATCCCGATCGCGACAAACGTAATTACTCCCGAAACTCGGTGTAAAATGGATGCGATTGCTGTGATCGGAAAGTTTATAGTCTGCAAATCTAAATTAACAGGTCTTGACTTTCTTTCTTTCACGGGCTTGCTCACTCAGCTCCATTGAAGCATTTATTGTTATGAACGAAATTTCAATGCAAACCTATAAAACTTAACATTTATTCAACAGATAGCATGCCCAAAAAACGGGATGAAATTGTAGTAAAGTGCTAACAACAAGGTATGGAACATCACCTCACATCTGTTCCAAACCTTAATTTTTAAGGTTTTAATCAAAATTTACGGCGCCAATATACGGCTGACCATATTTTAGCACAATTGACGTAACAATTTTTGCTACATAGAACAGATTTTTAACCTTATAGTTATAAAAAATCATAACAAGTGCACAAGTCAGAGCAGAATAATTGACTTTGATAACGAACACACGTACAAAAATGTTACACAAACATCCTGGACGGATTAAATAATTAACAAAGGAGATTGTTATGGCGGATAAGAAAGCGACCCTTCATATTGAAGGTCAAGCGCCTATCGAACTTCCAATTATGAAAGGTGCCCTTGGTACCCCTGTAATTGATGTTCGTACACTTGGAGCAAATGGCTATTTTACGTTTGACCCAGGTTTTCTTGCCACTGCATCCTGTGAATCTCAAATCACCTATATTGACGGTGGCAAAGGTATTCTTTTGCACCGTGGTTACCCTATTGATCAGCTTGCAAACAACGCTGATTACTTAGAGGTGTGTTATATTCTTCTTTATGGTGAAGCCCCGACACGCGAACAATACGAACAATTTAAAGTCACTGTCACACGACATACTATGGTGCATGAGCAAATTGCGAGCTTTTTCCACGGATTCCGACGCGACGCTCACCCAATGGCGGTTATGTGTGGTGTAGTGGGTGCGTTAGCAGCCTTCTACCACGACTCAATGGATATCAATAACGACACCCACCGAGAGATTACGGCTTATCGTCTACTGTCGAAAATGCCTACGCTCGCTGCCATGTGTTACAAATACTCCATCGGACAACCTTTCATTTATCCACGCAATGATCTGACTTACGCAGAAAACTACCTACACATGATGTTTGCTAACCCATGTGAGGAATATGATGTTAATCCTGTCGTGGCAAGAGCTATGGATAAAATCTTCACTCTGCACGCAGATCACGAACAAAATGCTTCAACTTCAACTGTACGTTTAGCTGGCTCTTCCGGTGCAAACCCATTTGCGTGTATTGCCGCAGGTATCGCATCGCTTTGGGGACCGGCTCACGGTGGAGCGAATGAAGCATGTCTCAAGATGCTTGAAGAGATTGGTAGCGTCGACAAAATCCCTGAGTATATCGATCGTGCTAAGGATAAAGATGATCCTTTCCGACTAATGGGCTTTGGACATCGTGTTTACAAAAATTACGATCCTCGAGCTACTGTTATGCGCGAAACTTGTCATGACGTTCTTAAAGAACTTAACATTGATGATCCATTACTCGATGTGGCGATGGAACTTGAACGTATTGCATTGTCTGACGAGTACTTCGTGTCTAAGAAGCTATACCCAAATGTGGATTTCTACTCTGGCATTATTCTCAAAGCCATTGGCATCCCTGTTTCTATGTTCACAGTAATTTTTGCACTATCGAGAACAATAGGCTGGATTGCACACTGGAATGAAATGCATAGCGACCCTCTCAATCGTATAGGCCGCCCAAGACAGTTATACACTGGTAAAACTCAGCGTAACTTCAAGCCTCTGCATGATAGAGACTAATTAAGATAACCTCTGAAATACAAAGGGCTGACATAAATCAGCCCTTTTTAATTCGATTAATATTTACACTGGATTATCAATATCAACAAACTCTACATCCAAACCATGCTCACTGGCTAGCCACTCACCCAAAGCTTTTATCCCGTAACGTTCAGTCGCATGATGACCTGCCGCAAAATAGTGGATATCCATCTCTCTTGCTGTATAGGTCGTCCGCTCTGAAATCTCTCCAGAAATAAAAGCATCTAAACCATGTTGAACTGCCAACTCAATAAAATCTTGACCGCCGCCAGTACACCAACCTACTGCTTCAATTATCTTATTGGCATTTTCCGGTGCTATGTGAAGTGGTCTGCGATTTAGTACTTTATTAATTTTTTCTGCAAACGCAGCCCCAGTTTCAGCCTGTTTCAAACGACCAAACATAGCAACTGACTGAGAGTGCCCTTCCAATCCACCTTCAACATCAATATCAAGCAGCCTCGCTAATTCTGCGTTATTGCCCAATTTGGGGTGTATATCTAACGGTAAATGATACCCATATAAGTTAATATCATTTTTTATCAAAGTACGGATTCGATTTCCTTTCATACCACGAATGGGTTCAGGCTCTCCTTTCCAAAAATAACCGTGGTGGACAAGCAGAGCATCTGCATTTTTTTCTATCGCCTTTTCAATCAAAGCTTGAGAAGCTGTTACTCCTGTTACTATGGTTTGAATATTGAGTTTTCCCTCGACTTGCAACCCATTAGGTGCGTAGTCTTTTATCAGGTGTGGGGACAGTTTTTCGTTTATAATTCGCTCTAATTGAATATTTTCCATTGTAACTTCCAGAACTAGGCCTTTGCACACAGTGTATGGCAACAACATTTAGGATGCTAGTTACAAACTATTCTGGTTGCGATACCAATAAACTTTGTTTTAAGGAACTAGATGCTAGATATGAGTAAACTGATGCTTTTTTACAATTGGATAGCCAATACTCCATCATTATTTAAATTAACTCCTCCTTTTGAATCTCTGCTGTCATTTTCTTCCAAGACTCCTGTAGATATTGCCTACGAAGGTAACCCTAGGTTGGGTTTTTTATACCAGCACCTGTGCAGTAAAGTTTTTGAAAACAGTGACCTCTACACCATAGAGCTGGAGGAACTCCAGTTGAATGACAGTAATGGCCAAACCATAGGAGCGATTGATCTTATCCTAAAAAACAGCCAAACAAATAAACGAGAACACTGGGAAGTAGCGATTAAATTTTATTTGCTTCATCAGGGCACCTGGTTTGGTCCTAATGCACATGACCAATTGGACAAAAAGTTGGATAGGATGCTTTCTCATCAGTTAAAAATGAGCAACTCCAAAGAATTTTTAGCTCAACAGCCTGAAATGAATGATTTATCTAAACATCTACTGCTGCAAGGACGGCTTTACATCAATCCCTTTTCCTCAGAGTTTACTCCAACACACTGTTTAGGTTACGAAATAGATCCATCTCAAATTTCAGGATACTGGTGCTATGAACATCAATGGGAACTGATTAATGAGCCTTTATTCGAATTAGATAAACAGTACTGGGCAACCGGCCTAGAGCAGTTCGAACAACCACTAAAAAAAACCAGTGGACGCTTTATCCACGCTCAAACCCAGCAAAAGATATTTTGGTTTGTGGTCCCTGATAGTTGGCCATATGGATAATATAAAAACGTCAGTCTATAACAAACAACTTCAGGAAAACTTGAAAATAAAAAAGGGCTGGTCATTGAGTACCAACCCTTTCCTTATTTGGGGGATGTTGACCTTTGAGCTCACAAACCTGCGTTTACAAAGACCTGATTGACAATTTCTTGAGCTTCAGACTCAATTTGCTTTAAGTGCTCAGCCCCTTTAAAACTCTCGCAGTATATTTTATAAATATCTTCCGTACCCGACGGACGAGCAGCAAACCAACCATTTTGTGTCGTCACTTTAAGGCCACCAATCGCTGCACCATTCCCCGGAGCATGAGTTAAACGAGCTGTAATTTTATCTCCAGCAAGATTCTGGGCGGTAACCATATCTGGTGACAATTTTGCTAGTACTTCTTTTTGAGGGCCATTTGCCGTGGCTTGAAGACGGTTATAATGAGAGGTACCATGTTTGACGGTAAGATTTTGGTAATATTCTTGAGGATTCATACCTGTCACAGCAGTAATTTCAGCTGCGAGCAAGCAAAGAATAATACCATCTTTGTCTGTTGACCATGGCGTACCATCCATACGTAAGAATGAAGCGCCCGCGCTTTCCTCGCCACCAAAGCCCAATGTCCCTTGGTATAAGCCATCGACAAACCATTTAAAGCCAACGGGTACTTCGCATAAATCACGACCAAGATCTGCAACAACACGATCGATCAACGCACTAGACACTAACGTTTTACCAACAGCTACTGTCTGACCCCAACCTTGACGATGACGATAAAGGTAGTCAATACATACCGCAAGGAAGTGATTTGGGTTCATTAAACCATTCGGGGTAACAATTCCGTGACGGTCATAGTCTGGGTCATTACCAAATGCTAAGTCAAAACTATCTTTATGTTCCAGCAACCCAGCCATCGCGTAAGGAGAAGAGCAGTCCATTCTGATGACGCCATCTTTATCTAAACACATAAACTGAAAAGAAGGATCAACTGCTTCATTCACCAAGGTAAGATCTAATGAGTAATCAATCGCAATTTGGCGCCAGTATTCAATACCACTACCTCCGAGAGGATCGATACCTATTTTTAGCTTGGCTTTCTGAATCGCTTCCATGTTGATGACATTTTTCAAGTCAGATACATAAGGCGTAACTAAATCACTTTCAATAAACAGTTCAGATGCCTTCGCTTTCTCGATAGAGATTCTTTTCACACCATCTAGTTTGCCAGAAATTAAAGCGTTTGCATGTTCTTCAATGGTTTGTGTCAACTCACCTTCCGCAGGCCCCCCATGCGATGGGTTGTATTTAATACCACCATCCTGCGGTGGGTTATGAGATGGGGTAATAACTATACCATCAGCTTTAGCAGAATTATTGAGGTTATGAGTTAAAATAGCATGCGAAATACTTGGCGTTGGAACATAGCCATTATCTTGCTGCACGATTACCTTGATATTATTTGCTACCAGAACTTCAACAACACTTAAAAAAGCAGGTACAGAAAGCGCATGTGTATCCTTACCGACAAACATGGGGCCAGTGGTACCATTCGTAGCTCGAACTTCAACTATCGCTTGTACGATAGCCAAAATGTGAGTTTCATTAAAAGTACATTTACCGGCGGTACCTCGATGTCCAGAGGTACCAAATTGAACTTTATGAGCAGAGTTGTCAGGCTCAGGTAGAAGAAGATAGTAATCCGAGACAAGTTCAGGAATATTATGCAGATCTTGTTGCTGGGCTTTTCGTCCAGCACGAGGGTGCATCGCCATTGTTGACATCCTTTATTAAAAACCTTGAAATAAAAAACCTCACAATACTCAAAGCAATGAATATTATGAGGTTAAAATCTGAATTATTAGATTGAATTCGTGACTTTTTCTATTAAGTCTGTAGGAAATTGCATTCTAGCCATCAACTGATCAACCATTTGACGCTTGCGGCTCGTGTTGCTGTTTGTAATCACCCAAAAAGGTGAACCAGGGATTGCTTTAGGCTTAGTAGTATTGCCACTTTCTAGTAGTGTTTGCTCATTATTTGCAAAGTAAACACGCTTACGTCCTTTAACCAAAGTTGCTTCAGAAAACCTTTGAGGATCAATACGATTCAATGTTGAAAGTACTAGCATAAATCGATCAATCGCCTTTTTAAGGCCTGCAAACTCATCTGAAATAAGTAAAGATCGCATGGCTCTGACGCTATCAATTTTCTCTTGTTTTACTGCATCACGGCTCACCACAATGCCTTTCGCCTGCACCGCTGCTTTCATCGGTGTTGGTTGCTGATTCTTAGCATCAACATCCAAAAGACGTCGTAAGATATCTGAAGCACTTTCACCAATGTGTTGGGTTTGACCTGCAATGTAACGGTATAGATCCTCATCAACCTCAATTGTTTTCATTCGCTTTTCACAATCTCTATGTTTAAACTCTGTTGGGATTATATACCCAACTACCCTCAAGATGCGAGTTTCAGTTCTGTTATACAAAGCAGATTAACGACCTAATGAGTTACTACGTTAAATCAATCACGAATATAAAAAAATGTCACAACTGCTTAACTATAAAATCGAAGGTAAAGGTCACACTATTGTCCTACTACATGGTCTCTTTGGTAACCTAGATAATTTGGGCTTGCTCAGCAGAGAGTTACGCCAAAATTATCAGATTGTGAGTCTAGACTTGCGCAACCATGGAACCTCTTTTCAGTCTTCCGAACACAACTACCAACTTATGGCACAAGATGTATTTAATACTCTCGAACATCTTGAATTAAAACGTTACATCTTGATCGGGCACTCCATGGGAGGGAAGGTTGGTATGAAATTAGCAGAACTTGCCCAGCATGATGTAGACAAGTTAATTGTACTTGATATGGCACCAGTGAGTTACCCAGAGAGACGTCACGATAATGTCTTTGCTGGCCTCAAGGCCGTAGTCGAGCAAAAGCCGACATCTCGTCAACAAGCTTTGCAAGTTTTAACGCAACATATAGAATTAGAAGGTGTCAGGCAGTTTTTAGGAAAATCATTGTATAACAATGGTCAATATTTTCAGTGGCGCTTTAACGTAACAAGCTTATGGGACAACTACTGGGAGATTCTTGGCTGGACACAAATTGAAAAAATCAGCACACCAACTTTATTTATAAAAGGTGGAAACTCAAACTATCTTTCCACTGAATACCAAGCTGATATACAGGAACAATTTTCAAACGCGAAAGCACATATTATTGCTAATACTGGTCATTGGCTCCATGCAGAGAAACCGCAAGAAGTGTTACGTGCAATTAATAAGTTTATTCGTTAAGTACAGAATGGGGGCTTCGTTGCCCCATACCCGTTAACTTTACTTTTTAACAATGGTATAGTTCGGCACAAGTAATCTGGCATAAAGGGACTCCATGCTATACGACTATATGAACATACTAGAGTCAATTGGACTCGATTTACTTTTTGCGTCTATCTTTTTCTTAATCGGTATGGCAATAAAAGATGTTCTCAAAGCTGGGAATGTCCCCCCGTTTGGTCGTCGTATTGTTTGGCTTGTGCTCTTTCTTGGTTGTGCCGGTTTTATCGCGAAAGGCCTCATTCAATTGAGCTGGGAAGGCACTGGGCTAGGTTAAGCCCCTCTGATTAAGCCACAACACAAAATGGTAAAGGTAACGAATCTATGGCAAGTGTAGGTATCTTCTTTGGTAGCGACACAGGTAACACTGAAGCTGTTGCAAAGATGATTCAAAAACAACTAGGTAAACAACTGGTTCACGTACAAGATATCGCAAAAAGTAGTAAAGAAGACATCAATAACTTCGATCTTCTTCTATTAGGTATTCCAACTTGGTATTATGGTGAAGCGCAATGTGATTGGGATGATTTTTTCCCTGAACTTGAACAAATCGATTTCTCGACCAAGCTTGTTGCGATTTTTGGTTGTGGTGACCAAGAAGATTACGCTGAATACTTTTGTGATGCAATGGGCACTGTCCGTGATATCGTTGAAGTTAAAGGTGGAACTATTCTGGGACATACTTCTGCCGAAAGCTATGAATTTGAAGCGTCAAAAGGCCTTGTTGAAGGTGATGAAAACCTGTTTATTGGCCTATGTATCGACGAAGATCGTCAGCCAGAATTGACCAACGAACGTGTGACGAATTGGTGTAAGCAGATTCATGAAGAAATGTGCCTAGCTGAACTTGAAGGCTAAACTTTCAAATAAAAAGACCTTCTATTATGGAGGTCTTTTTATGCTACTTTTTTTTCTGTCGCCGTTTGATTTCGATGCTCTGGTTTCTTACGAACATACAACTTACGCTGTATTTCTGATATAACGTTTCCCTCACGGTCCTTCACATAAGTAATAAACTCTGGAAAACATTTATCACCATTCACAGTTTCCCGAAAAATACTGTCTTGCATCTCTTGTGTAACTACAAATTCGGCATATAAATCACTATGACCTGGTTTAATAAAGTTGATACTCGCTTGTTTATCCCAAACAAAATATCCATCTCCCAGAATACCCATTAACATCAAGGAATAAATTGGATCCGTTAACGAAAATATACTCCCTCCATACTGAGTACGATTGGCATTTTTGTTCCACCAGCGTAGTTTAAGCTTTACTCTAACCTGACGAAAATCGTCACTAATAGATAAAATTTGTATACCAGCCCCCCAAAATGGCGGCCACATATTCAAAGCAAATTTAACTAGCCTAGGCCTATAAAATTTGGCCATTGATTTATCCATATTCGACTTCCGTTACATTCATATTGACCAATTGTATCTGGTATAATGAGCAACATCAGTGATGTCAAACTAGTTTATGAAAATAATAATAGTAACCCTTTGAAGTTCGTGGTTTATTGTTAACAGCTACTGCCCTATAATGGTAACAATAGTGAATTCTGCTCATTTCAGCGGTTAATCAACGGGAAAATTTATGTCGGACAACAACCAGGCTCTAAAGGATGCTGGTCTTAAAGTCACTTTACCAAGGTTAAAAATCTTGGAAGTACTACAGCAACCTGAATGCCAACACATCAGTGCGGAAGAACTGTATAAAAAGCTGATAGATATTGGTGAAGAGATTGGCTTGGCGACTGTTTATCGTGTTCTCAACCAGTTTGATGATGCGGGTATCGTAACTCGTCACCACTTCGAAGGTGGAAAGTCGGTATTTGAACTGTCAACGCAACATCATCACGATCATCTAGTTTGTCTAGATTGCGGTGAAGTGATTGAATTTGCTGATGACATAATCGAAGAACGACAAAAGAAAATTGCTTCTGAGTACAATGTCACTTTAACCAACCATAGTTTGTATTTGTACGGAAAGTGCAACACAGGCAATTGCAAAGACAACCCAAGTGCCCATAAAAAGAAGTAATCAGACTTTCCCATGCAAATTTGTCTAGAGATATAGACTTTTTATAGTTAGTTGAAACCTAATCACTTCGATTTAACCATGGTACTAATATAAAAAAGCCCACACTTAGTGGGCTCTACGTTTAATATTTACTTTAATAGGTTACTTAGCTTCAATTTTAGCCCAAGTATCTCGCAACCCGACAGTGCGATTGAACACTAAAGCACTAGGTTTAGAATCTTTTGCATCAGCACAGAAGTACCCCATACGTTCAAACTGAATGCCTTTTTCTGCTTCAGCATCAACTAAACTCGGCTCAATATAACCATTCATCACAACTAGTGATTCAGGGTTGATAACCCCTGTAAAATTATCGGCAGCAGCAGGATTATCGACGGTAAACAAACGATCATATAGACGAATTTCAGCCGGAACACATTTATTGGCTGAAACCCAGTGAATCACGCCTTTGACTTTGCGACCATCGTCAGGATTCTTGCCTAGAGTATCCGCATCATAAGAACAAAAAATGGTCGTGATGTTATCTTGTGCATCTTTTTCGATACGCTCAGCTTTAACCACATACGAACCTCGTAGACGCACTTCTTTACCTAAAACGAGACGCTTGTATTTCTTGTTAGCTTCTTCACGAAAGTCCTCTCGTTCAATCCACAACTCACGAGAAAATGGAACTTTACGCTCCCCCATTTCAGGTTTGTTTGGATGATTGGCAACCGTAAGTGATTCAACTTTCCCTTCCTCGAAGTTCTCGATAATCACTTTAACCGGATCAAGCACAGCCATTGCTCGTGGGGCATTTTCATTAAGATCATCACGAATACAAGATTCAAGTGAACCCATTTCAATCATATTATCTTGCTTAGTTACACCGATACGCTTACAAAATTCACGTATAGCACCTGGTGTAAATCCACGACGGCGCAGACCTGAAATAGTCGGCATGCGTGGGTCATCCCAACCGCTAACCAGTTTATCAGTGACTAGCTGATTAAGCTTACGCTTAGACATCACCGTATACTCTAAATTTAGACGACTAAACTCATATTGATGGGGTTGGCTATCAATAGTGATATTCTCTAATACCCAATCATACAGGCGACGGTTATCTTGAAATTCCAATGTACATAGGGAGTGAGTAATACCTTCCAGAGCATCTGAAATACAATGTGTGAAATCGTACATTGGATAGATACACCACTTGTCACCCGTTTGATGATGCTTGGCAAAACGAACTCGATAAAGTACAGGATCTCTCAACACCATAAATGATGAGGCCATATCAATTTTGGCACGTAGGCACGCTGAACCTTCTGCAAACTCCCCGGCACGCATTTTTTCAAATAGCGCTACGTTTTCTTCTATGCTGCGATCTCGATATGGGCTGTGTTTACCTGCTTCTGTCAAGGTACCACGGTGCTCACGGATCTGTTCAGGGCTTAGTTCTTCAACATACGCTAAGCCTTTCTCAATTAATTCAACTGCAAACCCATAAAGCTTATCGAAGTAGTTTGATGAATAACATATTTCATCATCCCACTCAAAGCCTAACCAGCTCACATCATTTTTAATAGATTCAACATACTCAACGTCTTCTTTTTCTGGGTTAGTATCATCAAAGCGAAGATTACATTTACCCTGGTAGTCTTGAGCAATACCGAAGTTTAAGCAAATTGACTTAGCATGACCTATGTGCAGGTAACCATTCGGTTCCGGCGGAAAACGAGTATGCACGCTAGTATGTTTACCATCCGCTAAATCCTTATCTATAATTTGGCGGATAAAGTTCGATGGACGAGCCTCGGCTTCACTCATCTATAGTACCTCAATGGTTGTAGTATTGTTCAGATAATAATCAGCTTGAAGCAGAATATATGCTCTAAGCGTATAACATCTAATAATCCACAATTCTCGACCATTACACAACTACAACCTATTACTAATTAGCAAATATTGGTTCATTTTTACCAATAGTACTTAAAACGACCTAATAGTTTGGTTGTAAATAAAAGCTGTGCACTAAAAACAACAAAGCCTCCCATAGGAGGCTTTAGAATATGCATTATTATTTAAGTCGGGATGACAACTCCAGAGAGATCTTCATCCTTAGGGATTTTCTTCATTTCACCAGCAACAATCTCAGCCAACGGACCCAAGATAACTTGAACATTATTAGAGCCCAATTTAACGACCCCCATTGCACCAAGATTTTTTAGTGTCGATTCATTAATAACACTAGTATCTATGATGGTTAAACGTAAACGAGTTATACAAGCATCGATAGCTGTCAGGTTTTGATGACCTCCAAGTGCTTTAAGGTATTGCTTCGCTAGGTCAGATGAACTGCCTGCTGCAACTTGCTCAGATAAATCTTCATCTTCACGGCCAGGCGTTTTAAGGTTGAACTTCACAATAACAGTTCGAAAAACAACATAGTAGATACCAAAGAATGCTAGACCTTGAACAATTAGCATGTACCAGTTGACCGCAAGTGGGTTACGTGAAGAAAGCACCATATCGACAAGTCCAGCCGAGAAACCAAAGCCAGCAATCCAATGCATTGATGCCGCAATATAAACCGAAATCCCAGTTAATACCGCATGAAGTACGTACAGCATAGGAGCTAGGAACATGAAAGAAAATTCCAGCGGCTCAGTCACACCGGTGAAAAAAGAAGCAAAACCAGCAGCAATCATTATCGACGCTACTTTTTCTTTGTTCTTTGATTTTGATGTGTGGTAAATGGCAAGCGCAGCACCAGGCAAGCCAAACATCATGATTGGGAAGAAACCTGCTTGATACATGCCAGTGACACCCACAATACCAGTGCCTTCAGCAATGGATTTAGCACCACCAAGGAAATTAGGAATATCGTTGATTCCTGCAACATCAAACCAGAAAACCGAATTCAACGCATGGTGAAGACCGACAGGAATCAAAAGTCTGTTAAAAAACGCATATATCCCAGCACCTAGCTCTCCCATTCCTTGAATCGACTCACCGAAGCTTACCAAGCCACCGTAAACCGTTGGCCAAATATACATCAAAATAAAGGCGATAAAGATACCCGCAAACGAAGTTAAAATCGGAATCAAACGTTTACCGGAGAAAAATGCCAGCGCTTTGTGAAGTTCAACATGTGAAAATCGATTGTAGAGCTCTGCCGATACAATGCCCACCAAAATACCGACAAACTGGTTATTGATTTTGCTAAATGCGGCAGGCACAGTATTTAAATCAATACCTTGGATTTGAGACACTGAGCCGGGAGAAAGTAAAGTTGTAACTACAAGGAAACCAACAAAACCAGATAAAGCAGCCGCGCCATCTTTATCTTTAGACATACCATAGGCAACACCGACAGCAAAAAGTACTGACATATTATCAATAATGGCTGCACCCGCCTTGATACAAAAAGCCGCCACCGCACTATTGGCTCCCCAACCGGTGGGATCTATCCAGTACCCAATACCCATCAATATTGCTGCTGCAGGAAGCGTCGCGACAGGCACCATCAACGCCTTACCTACTTTTTGAAAATATCCAAGAACATTCACCGTCAGTTCCCCCTATAGGATTTCGTATTTCGTTTCAGACAACTTTTTTTAGTCGCTCAATTTAGTCTCTCCAGTTTATGCGTTTAAATTCGCCCTGCAAATTTAAACCTTATCAATTGTGACAACTATCACCAGAATTTGAGCCAAAGTAAGGTTTTTGCTAGCAAGATCATAAAACTTATTTTACAATTCAAAAAATGATGGTGGGGATGTCTATAAATACGGTTTTCAATGTATTTGGGATACCCATAGATACCAAGTAGAACGATTAATCTGGATTTTATAAAAGCTTGACACAGCATTAATATAACTAGATTTCATATAAAAATAGACGTTCATCTACTATTGGTTACAATCCCTAGCTCACCATCCGTTTCATCTAATTACAACACAAAAATAAAGTAGCAAACTTATGCATCTCAGCACAAATAACATTGACCTATGCATAAAAACAAATTTACCAGGATTCGCTAGCTATGTATGCGCTAACTAATTGTAAAATATATACCGGTAACGATATTCTCATTGGTCACGCGGTAGTGATTAAAGATCATTTGATTAAGGCTATTTGCCCAGTCACCGAACTTCCTCAAGGCATAAAGGCGATTGATCTTAATGGAGCTAACCTAAGCCCTGGTTTTATCGACCTTCAATTAAATGGGTGTGGTGGTGTCATGTTTAATGATGCTATCAGTTCTGAAACACTTGAAATCATGCACCGTGCCAATTTAAAGTCAGGCTGCACTAGCTACCTACCCACTCTAATCACATCGTCTGATCAAGATATGGCTGATGCGATTCAAGCAACTCGAGACTATCACGCTAAATATCAGAATCACTCTCTTGGACTGCATCTTGAGGGGCCTTATCTTAATGCAAAAAAGAAAGGCATACATAACGCCGATTACATCCGCCCTTCAGACAATAAGATGATTGATTTAATCTGTGAAAATTCTGATGTTATAACCAAAGTGACGCTCGCCCCAGAGCATAATTCGTCCGAGCATATTCAGCGTCTCACACAGGCAGGTATCACAGTATCAATTGGCCATTCAGATGCGACCTATTCACAAGCGCGAAAAAGCTTTGAATCTGGTATTAGTTTTGCTACTCACTTATTTAACGCCATGACACCTATGGAGGGGCGTGAACCTGGCGTGGTAGGTGCCGTCTATGATACTCCTCAAGTATATGCTGGCATTATTGCTGATGGCTTCCATGTCGATTATGCAAACATTAGAATTGCTCACAAAATCAAAGGGGAAAAATTGGTATTAGTGACAGATGCCACAGCTCCTGCAGGCGCAAACATGGATTACTTTATTTTTGTTGGTAAGAAAGTATATTACCGCAATGGTAAGTGTGTTGATGAAAATGGCACACTCGGCGGCTCTGCATTAACCATGATTGAAGCGGTTCAAAATACAGTAGAGCATGTCGGTATCGCTTTGGACGAAGCACTACGTATGGCGACTTTATATCCTGCGAGAGCAATAGGTGTCGATGAACAATTAGGCCTGATAAAACAAGGTCTGGTTGCAAACTTGACCATTTTTGATCGTGACTTCAATGTTCAAGCGACTGTTGTTAACGGACAATATGAGCAAAATTTAGAATGAATGGCGGACAAATAGGTAATGTAGACTTAGTAAAGCAGCTAAATAGTGCAGCCGTTTATCGACTTATCGATCAACAAGGGCCTATATCGCGAATTCAAGTAGCAGATATCAGCCAGTTAGCACCAGCAAGCGTTACAAAAATCACCCGACAGTTATTAGAGCGCGGTTTAATAAAAGAGGTCGCGCAACAAGCTTCTACAGGTGGTAGACGGGCAATTTCTCTCACCACAGAAGTTGCACCTTTTCATTCAGTCGCCATTCGCTTAGGAAGGGACTACATTCAGTTCAGTCTCTATAACTTAGGTGGTGAAGAGTTACTATCTGAATATCAAGAGTTTTTTTATACCACTCAAGCCGACTTAGTCGAAGGACTCACCACATATCTCAAGCATTTTATTCAATCTCATCAAGCCATTATAAACCAACTTATTGCTATTGGTATCATACTACCCGGTCTCGTCAATCCTGAAACAGGTGTGGTCGAGTACATGCCCAATATCACTATCGAGAACCTAGCTCTCGCTGAACTTATAGAGCATAGTTTTCATATCCAATGCTTCGTTGGTAATGATGTTCGGGGTATGGCTTTAGCCGAACACTATTTTGGTGCAAGCCAAGATTGTCAAGATTCTATACTGGTGAGCGTCCATCGTGGCACAGGTTCAGGGATCATTGTTAATGGACAGGTTTTTCTTGGCTTCAACCGCAATGTTGGTGAGATTGGACACATTCAAATTGATCCTCTCGGTGAACAATGCCAGTGTGGAAACTTTGGTTGTCTAGAAACCGTTGCAGCCAATCCGGCCATTCTTGAACGTGTTAAAAAACTCATCAAGCAAGGGTATGAATCTACCTTGAGTGGCGTAGAGGGTTTAACCATACAAGATATTTGTGAACACGCAAATATGGGTGACGAGCTTGCTAAACAAAGTCTAATCCGAGTTGGCAATCAGCTAGGAAAAGCTATTGCTATCACAATTAACCTTTTTAACCCTCAAAAAATCGTCATCGCAGGCGACATAACACATTGTGAAGATATTATTTTCCCCGCGATTAGACGTAATGTTCAAAACCAATCTCTAACAACTTTCCATAAGAACCTTCCAATAGTGGCATCTGAAATTGATGCAAAACCAACGTTAGGTGCTTTTTCGATGATAAAACGTGCCATGCTCAATGGTGCTTTGCTACAAAAATTGCTAGAAGATTGAGCGCCATATCTTTCATGATCGGTTAGACTTACGGGTTACATAGGTAATCCGTTTTTAATCACACAAGAGTCAGATCATATGGAACTCATTTTACTCTCAGCTGTTTTTCTCGCTGGGTTCATTAGTCTTAAATGCCATCTACCTCCATTAGTTGGTTTTCTACTGACAGGTTTTGCTCTGCATGGGTTCGGGTTTGAAAGCAATGAGACCATAGTAACGTTTGCTGATCTTGGGGTCACAATACTGCTATTTACTATAGGATTGAAACTAGACGTTAAAACCCTCTTATCTAAAGAAATTTGGGCTGGAGCTTCCATCCATAACCTAGTTTCGACAGTGGTTTTTTGCGCAGCTCTAATGTGTTTGAAGTTTTTGGGAATAAGCTCGCTGACCAGCATGTCATTAGAGCAGCTTCTGTTGCTAAGTTTTGCTCTCTCTTTTTCCAGTACTGTTTTTGCAGTCAAAACGTTACAAGAGAAAGGTGACATGAATTCAACCTATGGCACCATCGCCATCGGCATTCTTGTCATGCAGGATATTTTTGCGGTTATCTTTCTTACCGTTTCTACAGGCAAAACTCCCCATTGGTACGCGATTATTGTATTTGCTCTACCACTGATGCGTCCATTATTCTACAAAGTGCTAGATTGGGTTGGTCATGGAGAAATGCTGGTACTATTTGGGATTTTCTTCTCATTAGTCGTTGGCGCAGGATTATTCAAATTAGTCGGCATGAAGCCAGATCTTGGAGCCCTAATATTGGGTATGCTACTGGCAGGTCATAGCAAGGCTTCAGAGTTATCTAAAGCGCTATTTAACTTGAAAGAACTCTTGTTAGTGTGCTTTTTTCTCAACATCGGATTATCCGTTCAGCCAACAATGACAGGGTTAGCATTAGCCTTGCTATTTTTAACCTTATTGCCGCTTAAAGGGTTGTTGTATTTTACTATTCTTAACACCTTTAAGTTTAGAGTACGAACCTCACTCCTTGCCTCACTCAGTTTGTTTAACTTCAGTGAATTTGGGCTAATTGTTAGTGGACTTGCGTTTAAACTTGGCTGGCTTAGCAATGATCTGTTCGTCGCTTTAGCCCTTGCTGTATCTATTTCTTTTATTATCGCATCACCACTCAATCGTAAAGGCCATGAGTTATATCGACGTTCAGGGCATTGGCTAAAAGAACATGCAGCAGAGAGGCTTCATAACCGTGATAAGCTTATTAATCCAGGTAATGCTCAAGTATTAATACTAGGCATGGGGAGAATTGGTACTGGAGCCTATGATGAATTAGTTAGCCGTTATGGCAAAATAAGTTTGGGTATTGAAGTTCGGGAAGAGGCAGCAGATGAACATCAATCAGAAGGACGTAATGTCATTTCTGGTGATGCTACAGACCCTGATTTTTGGGAGAGGATTTTAGACACTGCCAATGTCAAATTAGTATTACTTGCAATGCCTCACCACCAGGGTAATCAGATAGCCCTAGAACAATTACAACAAAGAAACTTTAGTGGCCAGATAGCCGCCATCGCAGCTCACCCAGATCAAACCGATAGCTTAATAGAAGAAGGGGTAGATGCTGCATATAATATTTATAATGAGGCGGGTACAGGTTTCGCTCGCCACGTTTGCGAGCAACTAAAACCCCAATTTACACCACTGTAGAGCCCTCTCTCTTATGGCAGCAGTCAATTCGCTGCCTTTCACCTTGTTAGTATGACTTTTGTTTGCAAATCATACTGACATTAAAAAAAAAACATCAAAACAGCACTTAAAATGAATGAAATCTAATGACAACCCATTTATATTATTTTTTTAGCTAAATTTTATTGATTTTTTTAATCAAGATGGCAGATTTTAGTTAACAGATTAAAAAAGGTTTATAAAGGAAGTCATATGTGCTCTATCTTCGGTATTCTCGACATAAAAAGCGATGCTCACACACTGCGTCCAATCGCACTTGAAATGTCTAAAAAGCTCCGCCATCGCGGCCCAGATTGGTCTGGTATTTATTCTTCAGACAAGGCTATTCTTGCGCATGAGCGCCTGGCTATTGTTGGTTTGAATAGTGGTGCGCAACCATTGTACAGTTCAGATAAAAAACACATTTTGGCGGTCAATGGTGAGATCTACAACCATAAAGAATTGCGAGCTCGTTACCAAGGAAAATATGATTTTCAAACCGATTCAGACTGTGAAGTCATCTTAGCGCTATACCAAGATATGGGCGAGGCCCTACTCGAAGAATTAAACGGCATTTTTGCATTCGTACTCTATGACGAAGAGAAAGATCAATATCTAGTTGGCCGTGACCACATTGGCATCATTCCCCTTTATCAAGGTCATGACGAACATGGCAACTACTATATAGCATCTGAAATGAAAGCACTGACTCCGATGTGTAAAACCATCAGTGAGTTCCCTCCTGGCTGTTACTACAGCTCCAAAGATTCAGAGCCACAACGTTACTATATTCGTGACTGGAATGAATATGCCGCAGTTCAAGGTAACTCAACCAGCAAAAAAGACCTGACGGCAGCGCTTGAAGCAGCGATAAAACGTCAACTAATGACGGATGTACCATATGGTGTATTGCTCTCTGGTGGACTTGACTCTTCTATTACCTCTGCGGTGGCTAAACGTTTTGCAGCGATGCGAATTGAAGATGATGAACAATCTGAAGCTTGGTGGCCTCAACTTCATTCATTCGCAGTGGGCTTAGAAGGCGCCCCTGACCTAAAAGCAGCGAGAGAAGTCGCTGAAAAAATTGGTACCGTACACCATGAAATGACCTACACCATCCAAGAAGGCCTTGATGCCATCCGTGATGTCATCTATCACATCGAGACTTATGATGTAACAACCATTCGCGCTTCAACTCCCATGTTCCTTATGGGGCGTAAAATAAAAGCAATGGGCATCAAGATGGTCCTGTCTGGTGAAGGTGCAGATGAAATTTTTGGCGGCTACCTTTATTTTCACAAAGCCCCTGATGCAAGAGAATTTCATGAAGAGACAGTACGTAAGCTTCTAGCACTCAACATGTTTGATTGTGCCAGAGCTAACAAGTCTTTAGCAGCTTGGGGAGTCGAAGGCAGAGTTCCATTCCTTGATAAAGAGTTTATTGACGTAGCAATGCGCCTAAATCCTGAGGATAAGATGTGTGGCAACGGAAAAATGGAAAAGCACATATTACGTGAATGCTTTGAGCACTACTTACCAAACTCGATCGCATGGCGACAAAAAGAACAATTCTCTGATGGTGTAGGCTATGGCTGGATCGATGCTCTAAAAGAAGTCGCAGAAAGCAAAATTACTGACCAACAAATGGAAACCGCTAGTTTTCGCTTCCCTTACAACACGCCAACCACTAAAGAAGGGTATGTTTATCGTGAAATATTTGAAGAGCTATTTCCTCTTCCTTCTGCAGCACAATGTGTACCAGGAGGGCCTTCCGTCGCTTGCTCCTCAGCCAAAGCGATCGAATGGGATGAATCTTTCCAGAACTGCGTAGACCCGTCAGGACGAGCAGTTCAAGCAGTTCATAATGATTCTTACTAAACTTGGATTGTTATTAAAACTTGTTGAGCCTTTATAAGGCTCAACTCTTTTCGGCTAGCCACTCCATTAGCGTAGCTTCAAAAATCACAAAGGATCTAATGACTCATAAGTCAGCATTGAAGTATTTAACAAAAAAACATCCGACACATGACAGCTAAATGTAAAAATATACACATCAGTTATGAAAACTTAGTTCTATTAAAAAATCCTGCCTTATTGTTAAACCTCTTTACACCTATTTTTCAAAAGGTTATGTCATAACCATAAATAAAGCTGATAAATCACTATATTACAGTTATTTTAACTAATTAATATATGTACTAGCATATTAAATTCTTTAATGGACTAGATTAGTAAAATTTATGGCAAATCATCGACAGATCCTCGGCCATCCGCGAGGCTTATTTCTATTATTTGGTACCGAGCTTTGGGAACGTTTCTCTTACTATGGTATGCGTGCCATTTTGGTTCTATACCTCACTGATAAAACAATAAATGGCGGTTTGGGCTGGTCAACCAAAGATGCGCTAGATTTGTATGGTATTTATACCGGTCTTGTCTATATCACCCCTTTAATTGGTGGCTGGCTTGCAGATAACTACTTAGGGCAACGTAGGTCGATATTGATAGGCGGCACCCTTATGGCTGCAGGGCAATTTACACTTGCACTACCCGCTGACATGATAGGTATGAGCACTTTACACAGTTTCTATCTTGGTCTCGCTCTATTGATTGCAGGTAATGGCCTGTTTAAACCAAACATCTCAACCATGGTGGGCGATCTCTACCAAGAAGGTGATAACCGCCGTGATGGCGCCTTTACTATTTTCTATATGGGCATCAATATAGGAGCATTACTAGCAGGTATTATTGTAGGCTCTGTGACTGGCGAGTTTGGCTGGAAGTCAGGCTTTGTTGTTGCCGGAATCGGTATGCTGATTAGCCTTGTGATGCAAATCAGCTTAGCCCAATCTTGGCTTGGCGATATAGGCCGTGAACCATCAGCAATACGCGAACTTGCTCGTCAAAAATCTCACAGAAAAGAAGCTCTCACAAAAGAAGAGTTTGATCGCATCAAAGTCATTTTGGTCATGAGTGTCTTCACTATTGTCTTTTGGGCTGGCTTTGAGCAAGCTGGTGGCTTGATGAATATTTACACTCAGCAATATACAGATCGTATGATAGGTAGCTTTGAAATTCCGGCAGCATGGTTTCAATCCCTCAACCCATTTTTCATCATAACCCTAGCACCGATACTCGCTATTTTATGGGTAAAATTGGGTAAACGAGAGCCGAATTCTCCGGTGAAATTTGCGCTTGCCATGTTCTTTTTAGCTTTAGGTTTTCTGTGCATGATTGGCGCCGTTATGCAGCAAGATGGCGATACTAGCGTCAAAACGTCAATGCTTTGGCTAGTGGGTGCTTTCTTCTTTCATACTTTAGGTGAACTTTGCCTGTCACCAATTGGTCTGTCATTAGTGACTAAGCTAGCACCACTGCGTTTAGCTTCGTTGATGATGGGGGCATGGTTTGGCTGTACTGCAATTGCTAACTATGTGGCTGGTTACGTAGGCTCCCATGTAGGTGAACTTGGCGCAATGGCAATCTTCAGTGGCATTGCTGTAACGGCCATTATATCAGGTGTTATCCTGTTACTATTTTCCAATACTTTAGTTCGCTGGATGCATGGAGCGGAAGCGCCAACTAGTAACGCAGAACAAGTTGAAGAGCAGCAAAGCCTAGCGGTGTAATTCTTAGTCAAAAACGCCCGATAAATCGGGCGTTTTTCATTTTAGTTAGAGTTTACTTTAGTAATTCGACTTGATTTCTTTCCACTGGCTGAAACAGAACGAATATAGACATCTCCTTGCACTTCAGGTCGAGCATTTTCTTGATAAACCTGCCAGTTTTCTCCATCTAATGAGTACTGTAAATCTACTCCAGGAAAAGAAGTATTCATCATTAGCGTACCTGTCTCAATTTTTCCACCTGGTATAGGAAGGCGATACTCAATCCCTGACTTTTCTAGTTTCGCCAATTCGCGCTGACCTAGAATATTGGCAAAGCGATTATAATCATTATTTAACTGCCTTTTATTCACTAGATTTGTGCCTTGGGAATACTCGACGCCAACTTTGACTTCATTTTCCCAAGTACCTTTATGCCAAGCTCGTTCGGCAGCAGCAAGCACTCTAGGAAAGACCATATATTGATATTGTTCATCATTTCGAACGGTCTCAGACCATAACTGGGCAGATAAACCATAAAATGGTCCAGCGGCAATATCAGTGCTTCCAGAAAAACCTTTGCCATCTCGATCCAGTGATGTTTCGGCATTCTGCGGCATATTTTCTGGAGCAAAACTGAACATTTTTCTTGTATCAGTTGCTCGAGTTGCCCAGTAGTATCCACGCTCTTTAGGGTCGACTTCATATGGCATATCCATGTAGACATAATCAGGACTTGAAACAATGACATCGTAGCCTTTGCTCGCCCATTCATACACAGACTTGGTTCCTCCCCAGTAAAGCACATCCCAGAAATTCACGCGCGTATTTTCAGTGACAAAAACTTTTGCACCCTCACTGTATTTAAGGCCATCTTGCCATGCTTGAAAATTGGTTATTTGTTTATCTTTGACAATTTTAGCCACCTGTTCGGCGAAGTAACTTGGTAAGTGTGCATAATCACTCACTACGCCACTAGCCACTAAATTCTGACATTGAGGAGACTGTGCAAATGGCTTATCTTGTTTGGAAAGAGCTATGTTTCCTTTCCAAACCACTTTTTTTGTGGCATTTATGTCTTGAAAACCCGCTCCCAATTTAATATTTTTCGCTTCATCACCGCCAAAGTGCCATGTTGTTAATGGTGCACCAGCCTCTTTATACATCTCCGCTACTTCAGACATAACCTTGTCAACAAAGCGAGTAGATGAAGGCAAGCAGGGGTTAATAAAGCTCTGCTTATCGTAGAACTGAACTGTGGTAACATTTGAAGTATCTTCAGGATCAATCAAGCGATACTCGTTCGCCTCCTCGACTTTATTCGCTTGCATCAAACGCTGGTACCTCGCCTCCATTGACACTACCGCCGCTCGAGCATGCGCTGGCATATCAATTTCAGGAATCACCTCAATATGACGAGCATTGGCGTATTTCAAGATCTCTACAAAGTCAGTACGGCTAAAATAGCCGCTACCAAAGTTATTTGCCTCTGGTCCCGAGCCTAATTGAGGTATTAGACAGCTCTGTTCTTTCTCATCAAAACAGCGCTGACCGCCAATATCAGTTAGCTCTGGTAAGCCGGGAATTTCTATGCGCCACCCTTCATCATCGGTCAGGTGGAGATGTAGCTTATTCATTTTATACGCTGACATTTGTTCAAGAGTTGCGAGGATAGCCTGTTTGGAATGAAAATTACGCGCCACATCAACCATCACACCTCGATATTCAAAGCGAGGCGCATCCTTGATTGAGACAGCAGGCAATGAATCAGGATTTTGACCATCTATAAGTGCAAAAATGGATTGAACAGCGTAAAAAGCACCAGCTTGATCAAAAGCATTAATCTTGATGCCGCTTGTAGTGATTTGCAGGTGATAAGCGCCGGATTTAATAAAATCACCAGAGAACAAATTTGGATCAATAACCAAATTAACCGCTAGAAGCCCCTCAAGGCTTACTCCAAGAAAATCACCACGTGTTTCAAGTGCCTGATATTGCTCGGGTGAAAACGCTTCAGACGGCAAGGCAATTCCCTGAGTAATATCAAGCTCACCTTGACCTTGTTCAATATGCATGGGGGTTGGAATCAAGGCTGCTGATACATCTTGTTTGGCTAAATCCTGATTTTTCTCAAACCGCGAAGTCGCATTAGCAAAAACATTTTCATCATCAGGCGTACGTTTTAAATTATTCCCTGCTAGGCCTGATACAAAAGAACCTGTATTTTCAGTATCAAGAGATGCAATAACTCTAGGTTCGGCACCAGGAGAGGTAACAAATGCTCGTGGCATAAAGTCAGTTTCAAATAACTGCCAATATTCACCAATTAAAGGGAGAACCACCTCTTCACCCGCAGAGAAACCATCAAACTTGTCGGTAGGCTCTAATTTGTGCAGATCGCCAGTGACATGAGAAACAATAAATTGCTCACTATCAACTGCAAGAATTAAGCGAATGCTGTGGAAATAAATTGACCAATTTTTTGAATCAATAGCTTGCCCTTTGTTAACCAAAGTCATATTGACTTGATTACAGGAAGCCCATTCTGCTCCCAGTTTTTGACATTCTAATCCTTGGCTTGCACCATGGTTTGTCAGCACTTGATAGTCAATATCAAGATTCTCTGCTAATAAATTCACTGCACTTTGCTGTGGTGATTGCAAAGTACTACATCCTACTAATGTCGCAATGATCGATGTTGCCAGCAGACCTTTTCTAACCATCTTAATACTACCCCTAATTAACCGCTTTTTTCAGCATATTCCGAGATGTTTCTCAGGGTAAAATTATCAAGCCATGAAAGTGATCTTGCTCGAAACTTAATTTTATTAATAATAAAAATATCTTTTTAAACAATAGGATAAAATAATCGTTGATTTTGCCACTAACAAAGTAACAATATTTACATGAAATGTATCACACTATTTCCTGCCCTACCCCTTAGAACTAGGAGGATGATCACAGGACGAGCAGCATAAGATTAAGCTAAACTATATAACAAAGTATAAAAATGTGATTTTATACTCAAATTGCTATCGTTAAATCACGTTAAAAGCAATTCATTTCAACAATTTTTCCGTAAGGTAAACGGCTAAATGCAAAAAGTATGGTTATCGATTTTTCTCATCACTTTCCCACTATCATCCATTGCTGAGCCGCTATTTTGGCAAGTAGAGAAAGGAAATATGCGCTACATTATCTTTGGCTCGGTGCATGTTGGAGACAAAAGCATGTATCCCTTGCCGAAAGCCATCACAGATGCATTAAGTTCAAGTTCAGGGCTGATTGTGGAAGCTGATATCAGAAAAATGCAGGATGTCAGTTATCCTGAGATAACAATGGTTACTAAAAATGTTCTCGATACTAAGCAGCAAGAAACTCTGCGCGGCCTAGCCAGCCTTTTTAATATCGATGCTAAACAGCTCCTAGAAAGCCCTCCATGGGCAACGGCTTTGGCACTACAGATGAAGCAGTTTGAATATCTTGGCTATCAAGCATCTCACGGGATAGATACTCACCTAATGTACAAAGCGACAGCTCAGAACATTCCAGTATTTAGTCTTGAGTCTCTTCAATTTCAAATCGATTTGCTGACTGGTCAAAAAGACTCAGGTAAAGAATTATTGTTAAGTGCTTTAGACGAATTTGATCGATCAGAGGACTTAACCAAATGTTTAATCGCAAGCTGGAAAGCAGGTGACTTACAAAAACTCAATCAATTTTCAACACTGACTGAAATGTCACCAGAGTTGGAAAACGCGTTTATTAGCCAAAGAAATCTAAACTGGGCTGAGCAGCTTGCCAAGCCAAATTGGTCTAAGAAAAGTAAAGCAACTTACTTGGTTGTCGTTGGCACATTACATCTCATTGGTGAAAATAATCTGCTTACATTGCTAAAAGCTAAAGGGTTTAAAGTGACTCAAAAGTCAAAAAGTCATGCAGCCAATTGTGAGTTTGGATATTAATAATTGACTGACCTCTTACAAGGATATTTTTTCTTATAGATAAAACCTTCCTATAAGCAGCAATTTACGCAACTAATCTAATATCATTGATCCAGATCAGTACCTTGGTTGTCATTCTACCTTATCGTATTACCTGTCATCACTACTTCAATGTTGGAGGCAACATGGATTTATGGCTAAATCTCCTATTTGGTAATGCAGTTGGACTATCTTCGATGTTAGTCATCTTCGGAGCTTTAGGCTTGATGCTGTTCTATGCTGGTTACTTCGTTTACAAAGTAATGCATGACAAATCTCCTCACTAGAATCGCCTAGCCCTATTTTAAAATAGGTTGTTGCTATGCACCGAAGTAGACTCACTTTCTGCTTCGGTTTTTTATTTATTGTACTGTGAAAACATTCAAGCTCGTAAGCTAGGATCGCAATATCTATTGACGGTTCTACTGTGCGTCGAATCTTACAGTTACCCCCTACTTCTGACTATAATGAGACGTTACCCCACTCAAATAAACAGCTCTTACTCTAATAAAACACTTCTTACTCTAATAAAACACTTCTTACTCTAATAAAACACTTCTTACTCTAATAAAACAATAGTGTTAGAATTCCCAAAATAAACATAAAAACGATTTTAAATCCCTAACACATGCCGTTGTGAAACGTTAAGAGAGAATATGATGACATCAGATCCAAAGCGCCTAAATAAATTTATTAGTGAAACGGGTTTTTGCTCTCGCAGAGAGGCTGACCGCCTAATAGAACATGGTCGGGTGACCATTAACGGTCAGATACCGGAAATGGGTACAAAAGTACTGCATGGTGACGATGTTTGTGTCGATGGAAAACTCATAAGTGCAGCCACAGAACGTCCCGTATATATCGCTTTAAATAAACCTACTGGGATTACCTGTACAACCGAGAAAGATATTGCAGGCAATATCGTCGATTTTATTGGCCATAAAAAACGTATCTTTCCTATCGGACGCTTGGATAAACCCTCAGATGGCTTGATCTTTTTGACCAATGATGGTGATATCGTCAACAAAATTCTTCGCGCTGGTAATAATCACGAGAAAGAATATGTAGTACGAGTGAACAAACCCATCACTGAGCAATTCATTAAAAATATGAGCTCTGGCGTTAATATCCTCGACACCACCACCTTACCTTGCCAAGTCACCAAAGAGACAAAGTTCTCCTTTCGTATTGTTTTAACACAAGGTCTAAACCGTCAGATTCGTCGAATGTGTGAAGCATTGGATTATGAAGTGTTTAAACTGCGCCGTGTACGCATTATGAATATCACTCTCGATGGCATCCCGAACGGCCAATGGCGCTACCTAACCGATGGTGAATTAGAAGAAATCTTGGCCATGTGTGAGCACTCCAGCGGCACAGAAGACGCATCAAAAACCGATACACAAGGAAAAAAAATACGCAGGGCAACCGATGCCAAGCTGTTTGATAGTCGCGACGAAAACAAAGACTCAAAAGCAAGACGCAACCAAAAAACACGCACCTTTAAAGGCAATGATGCCGAGCAGTTTCGCCGTGGCCCCAATACCAAAAAGTCACACTTTGAATCCTCGGATACTAAGCCAAAACGTGACAATCCCAAAGCTAAATCAGGCCAAAAAACACAGCCTAGAAAACAAGGGACATTGAGCTTAAAAAAGTAGCAGTGCCTGAGTCGTCTATAGATCCAATACCACCAACTGAAATTAATAAAGCTGTTCAGGATTTCACTGAATAGCTTTTTAGTGCAAGAGTAACTTAAAAACTATGGACAAATCTCGTTAGGAGTAACGCCCAAAAGTCATGCCTCAAAAAATTAAAAATTAATCTTGTTCAATCGCTATCCATAAAGCATCAGCGCCTTTTAACACTCCCCTTCTCGGCAACCTGTCCGTGCATAGGACCAAGTATTCATAACCACCATTTCATTAAAAATGATAACATTTACTTACACTTAAGTAATAAATACATTAGTAATTACAATGTATTTTATCATTATAAATTTCATAACAATAAAAATATACACAAGTGAGCATATATATAAAAATTCAACTTTAAAAAGGCATAACATGCATAAAAAACTTATTGCTACTTTGGCTGTTTCTATGGCCTTCACTCTGCCAAACACCATGGTTTTTGCGAATGAAAATTCGATTGAACGTAGAAACGTCACCTCAGACTTACTACAACCATTTGATAAAGCTTGGCAGCTCCACTTTGCTAAAGATTACGCAAACATAACTCAATCCATACCAGATCCACTGCTCGTCACATCGCAAAAAGTCAAACAGGCACTCGCTAAACATGGCTACCATAACATTGACCCTGATGCCGTTTTTTATCACCGATTTGATGGTGCACAAAGTAGCCACCGGACCTATAACGGCTGGGCTCACTACGAACATCCAAAACAAACCTACACAGTAACTCAAGCTGTTATGCTGAACGCGTTTAGCCAATACAGAGATACCTTTCCGGACACAATAAATGTAGATACAGGCATTTACACTCAAGATGCCAGTGGCCAAGCGTTTGATGAAAGAAATGAAGTTCGTCTACTTTCTTCCAAGCTTTGGGACATAGCCTATTACGACTTAGACATTCAGGGCTCATATACACAAGCACTTAAAACATTCTGGGCTAATAACACCACTCGCTATACCCAGCTTATGCGAGATAGCTACGCTTTCTCAGCCTACAAACAGTATCAACACGGCCTACTTGATCAAGCTCAATACCAGTTAGCGATCTCTTTGCTCAATCCAACCAAAATAAGAGACGTGGATGTGTATCGATTTGATGTATACGGCTATGACTCAACTGATATTTTGTTAATCGAAGCGAAAAATGGCCAAGGTGGCTTGATGTACATTCCTGGAGCAACTCAAGCTTTCTTTGCTTATAGAAGTGAACGTCAACTCAAAAAGCACCTATTCAAAAGCCTGAAAAGCTCAGCTGCCCGAAAAGATATGGAAAAACACTTTAGCCTTTATCTAAGGCAAAATGGTTCTTCATATTCTGGTGTTGATGTGGCCATAAATGGGTTCGCAACAGGATCGTGGTCAGAAGGCTACATGATGATGAAACGTCACCCAGTCCACGGTAATGTATTTGCTCGAATGACAGAACAGATGAAAGCTCGCCTAGTTAGTGATGGCGACACCATGATCAAATCTAACCAAGAAGCGCAGCGCGATTACATTCTTTCGGTGGCTTACAGTGTCATGACCCTACTTCCTGTGGTGGATGTGATAGCACCTGAAGTCGGTATCCCTCTTAATATTGCCTTAAGTACAAGTCAGTTTGGTTTAAGTATCGACAAAGCCATCTTCGGTGATACTTTAAAAGAGCGCCTTGAAGGAACCAAAATGTCATCCATTAACGCCGCTATTATCGGTGCAACCACAATATTACCAGCACTCGCACAATATGGACGCTCTCTTGCACAAGCGACAGAAATAGCAACAGAAGCCCTACCAAATACCATAGTCATGAACCCAGGCTTTCCAGCACAGCAGCTAAATGACTTTACTTCCATGCCAAAAATAGTGGTTCATCCCCAAACTGGCGAAGAGCTACTAGGTGTGAGGATCACCAACAAAAGTCGAGGCGCTTTACTACGTTCAGATGGCTTTAGTTATTATCGAGAAGTGGATCCAGCCAGTGGCCGTTTGCTTGAAGGAAAACGCGTAGTGCGCACAGTAAACCCAGAAACGGGTGACATACAGTTCCTTGAAAACCTTGGTCTGCGAGGTGGTGGCGATGATCTTAGTAACGAGGTCACCCCTGATGTAGATGTCGCATCAAGCAATGGCAGTGAGAGAAGTGACTTACCAGAACTCCTTTTGCCCGAGGATTTACCTGAACGTCCTGGTATAGGTGGCTCTGGTTATGCTGATATGGGCGGCAGAAACGATGACGCACTGCGTGATTTCTATGAACTAGAAAGTAAAGTTGATCCACAAGCCTACTTAACCGATGTGAATAAACTGCACGAAGTAAATGTAGCCGCGCAACGTGAAATTCGTAATCTTCCATTCTACCAAACGTACGATACCGAGCTTAAAGGAGCGCTAGTATATCGAGGTGACACACGTCTGCCTGACGAAATCTTCCACTCTGGCTTTAACCGTAAAATTGAGCGCATCGAGTATACACAACTTGCGCATCATACTCGTGGTATTCGCGGTGTAATATCGACCACAACTGATCAAGGTATAGCGGTAAACTATGCGCTACACAATCAACGAGGCTACGTGTATGCGATTGAACTCAACCATGGAGGTAAATCGGTAGATACTCTATTGAGAGACAAGTCTCTCAGTGAAGTCGCAACTCTCAATATTCCACCTGAGGACATCATGTTTGCCATGGGTCCATTTACCGGTGCAGAAACCTCGTACAGTACCCTACTCGAAGATCAACAACTAAGGACGGCTGAGTTGCTCATTAACCCACATGCAACAGCATTACCTGAAGTCGCGCAACGGGCATTTGAGCAAATGAAAGCAACACTCAAATACCCATTAAGCCCAGAAATGTCGTTCAGAGAACGTTATGCAAGTAGAAAGGATTTATTCTGGCACCAAGACGAGGCGCATTTAGCCTCCTCAGACACAGTCCACTAGGGCTAAACAACTCTAACGATAAGACTGCACCACACAAAAGCGCCAGTAATTACGCTGGCGCCCAAGTTATTTTTCATCATCTAAATAATCACTATTCTGACTCTGCATACTTACGTGCGTATCTTCGCTTACACTTCCAGTGATCTCAATGGATGTCTTCACACCTACCAAACTGGTGATTCTCCCATCGTCTCCGACAAATGGTCGATAAACGCTCTTAAAAGCGGTGTTATCTGTTTGCGTGTTTCGTATATTGCATAAACGCCTAGTGTTTGAGGTTGCCAATCAGATAACAATTCAACCAATTTACCGTCATCAATTAATGGCTTTACGCTCGGCGTAGGCTGTAAACTTATACCACAACCTTTGAGTGTTGCAGCTAACAAAGCTTCAGAGGTATTGGCACTCACATTTCCTTGAATAGCAATCGACTCACTACCATTTGGCCCATCAAACGTCCATGCTGTGCGGCCAAAATAACTGAATGACAAACAATTATGATAAACAAGATCTTGTGCGCTACTTGGTGTGCCTTTCCGCTCGATATAAGAAGGTGCTGCACATATCACAGAGCGACACTCTCCAAGGTGTTTAGCAACTGCGTTTTGTGAGAGGTCATTGGTAATTCTGATCGCCAAGTCGATTCGCGAATCAACAAGATTTACAGTCTTATCTGTAGAGAGTATATCAATGGAAACCTCAGGCCAACACTCAACGAATTGGCTAATCACATCAATCAAACAACTCTCTACAATCGAATAGCTTGCTGTAATGCGTAACTGCCCTTTCAAGTTCAGTGAGTTTTGATTTCTGATCCCATTTAAAGAGTCTTCAAGAGCGAGCAGTTCCCTAGCAACATTCAACGTTTCTTTTCCAGTACTGGTTAAACTCAAGCTACGCGTGGTTCTATGCAGTAATCGAGTATCCATCCATTTTTCTAACTCTCCTAAGTACCGAGTCACTTTGCTTCGAGACATGTCTAAATGCTCAGCGACCGCACTTAAGCTACCACGCTCTACTATTGCAACGAAGACTCTCATCGCCTCTAGTCTGTCCATACTCCCTTCCTGATGAACGAAATCCAACAACACAGCCTTGATTATATGTTCGAAAATCGCAACAGTGAAAGTCGATTTGGTATCTATTTCATCTAATTTTAATCGAATAACATCGTTATCACTTCAACTGAGGGTGGCATGGGGTCACCGATGATAAGGAAAAAAAGATGAAAAAACGCACAGCATCACTATTAGCAACCACATTATTTTCAGTAAGTGCTATGTCAGCAGAAAAACTCAATATCACTCACTATAACCCCGGTTCAGAGGCAATATTCCCAGCAAGCTCCGTGTTAGTTTCAGGTGACAAAGAAGCCATTTTGTTTGATGCGCAATTCAGTACTACTGATGGACAAAAGCTGGTTGAACTAGTGAAAGAATCAGGCAAAACACTGTCTATGATTTACATCAGCGCAGGTGACCCAGATTATTACTTTGGTTTAGAACCTATTGTTGCTGCATTTCCAAATGTAGAGGTTGTCGCAAGCAGAACAGTGGTCGACCATATTAACAAGACCAAAGAAGCAAAGTTAGAGTATTGGGGCCCCATTTTAGGAGAGCATTCACCTTCTAAAGTAATTGTACCAAGTGTACTTGATAAAACGTCTTTGACTCTTGATGGTAAAACCATTGAAGTAAAAGAGATAAATTCTCATCAGGCTTATCTTTGGGTCCCATCTGAAAAAACAGTCTTTGGTGGTGTCTCTGTTTACAGCGGTGTGCATGTTTGGATGGCTGACACACAAAAGAAGAAAGCACGCGAGCAATGGGTACAATCACTTGAGCGTATGAAGAAGCTCGAACCACAAGTTGTCATTCCTGGCCACTACTTAGGGGAAATGCCTAAGGGTATCGACGGGGTTCAATTTACGATTGATTACTTGGGCCACATTGAAAGTGTGTTAGAGGATAAACATAACCTAACCTCAAAAGAAATCATCAAAACAATGAAAGATAAATACCCAGAACTGCAAGCCACTGAAAGTGATCTAACACTTGGAGCGCAAGTGCTTAGTGGAGAGGTTGAATGGCACTAATTTAAGAACGCTACCAATCACTGTTGACTAGCTCGCTCCACGCCATGAGTAAACTACATTCAACATCCTCTCACTTACAACTAAAATATTGCCTTGTCGACTATCGTCAAGGTAATATTTCTTCGGAACGATCTTGCTATGAATATTCATTTTAGAACCGCTAAAGCAACTGACTTTGATAATGTCGTTGAACTCTATGTTAACAATATGGATCTCCGTGCACTCACCAAAGCAACCTGTAAATCTGAGTTCCACAGTCTTGCTATTCTAAATCTGGCGCAAGACTTTTATAAAGCCAATATGATCATGGTGGCAGAATGCAAAAGTGAAATTTGTGGCGTGATCATCGCTACCTCTGCGCAAACAAACCAAGTGGCTATAAGCTTTGATCCAGCACCAAGGCTACAAAAAGCAAATATGGCACTAAAGAATACCCCCCAGGGTCAACGGATACTGGCTGAGCGACAAGATAAACTCACATCGTACCACCACAAAATACAAGAGGATGATGGTAATTCAGAACTGCTCTTGATTTGTATCGATAAAAAATTTCGTCGGCAAAAAATTGGTTCACAACTTATTGAGCAATACGAAGCGTTTTTACGACAATTGGGGGTGAATAAGTACCGACTTGTTTCTGACAACCTTTGTACTTATCAGTATTACGACACCAATGGCTATGACTGTGTCAAACAAGAAGAAAGTGCCTTTAACCCTGATGTTACTCGCTTTATTTATACCAAAAACGTCTAATACCTTCGCTGAAAACAAAAAGGGCCAAAGCCCTTTTGTTTAATTGAGGTTTGTTGTGAGATTAAGCCTGCTGGCGAGTCGCACAAACCACGATTTCGCGGATGCATACACCTTGAGGCTGCTGGTAAGCATACTCAACAGAGCGGGCAACATCATCTGGAGAAAGTGCTCCGCCCATTGACCCTTTCCAATCTTCGTAGCCATCAATAATATCGCTTGAGGTGGTGTGCGACAGTAACTCAGTTTCGACCGCACCAGGGGCGATAGTTGTCACTCGCACATTAAAATCTGCCACTTCTTCACGCACATTTTCAGAGATGGCATGAACAGCAAACTTGGTGCCGCAGTACGCTGCATGATTGGCAAATGATTTTCGGCCCGCAATCGAACTGATATTAATAATGGTGCCCGTTTGGCGAGCTTTCATAGGAGCCAATACGGCCTGCATCCCATTCATAAACCCCATTACATTAACATCAAACATAGCTTTCCATTCAGCCGAGTCTTGGACATCAAGCGGGCTTAGCAGCATCACCCCTGCATTATTGACAATGCAATCGGTCGGGCCAAACTGCGCTTCCGCTTTAGCGATGGCAGCCTCAAATGATGACTTATCAGTCACATCGACTTTTTCGCATAGGGTATTAGGTAAATCTAATGCCTGAAGACGATCTACACGACGAGCAAGCAATAACAAAGGATGCCCCACATCACTTAGACGACGTGCGATAGCTTCACCAATACCTGAACTTGCACCTGTGATAACGATTAATTTTTTCATGTTTCTCTCCAATGATTTATCCAATTGGCAACATCTGTCGTTGCGATGGATGTATGTTAAGAAAAACATTGGTGTTGATATATAGCACTTAAATCAAATTACTATTGCCAAACAGCAACAATAACCAAGTGCATAGATAAAGAGAAAACCAGTACTGGTAGAGATAAAAGCAGTGTTCTGATCACTTAAACAAAAGGGTAAGTTGAAATATTAATAGTCACGCTCAAAGCATTGCTTGATAAAATCGATAAAGGTGCGCAGACGGATTGGTTGATATTTATCTCTATGATAAACGGCGGAGAATGGTACCAATGGAATTTGCCATTGCGGCAGAACACGAACAAGTTCACCCTCATTCACGGCTTTCTCACAATACATTAGAGGTACACGAATGATGCCATTGCCGATAAGCGCAGAATTTATCAGCGCATGACCGTTTTTACTGACCAGTTGCCCATCAATGGTGACATCATAATGCTCTTGGCTGTCTTGTGTTGATTGAAAACTCCAGCGTGTAATTGAGCCTATAAGGCAGCGGTGCTGAGTTAAGTCTCTAGGGTGCTTGGGGCTACCATATTGCTCGATATAACTAGGGCTGGCTAATGTGGTAATCTCAACACCCATTAGTTTTTTTGCAATAAACCCTGAGTCTTCCAGCTCTCCCATACGAAAAGCAATATCAAAATCATCTTGGATCAAGTCAACCCTATGGCTACTAAAATCTAGGTATACTTGTATTTGAGGGTACTGAGCCATGAACATGGCCACATAATCGGAGATAATGCTTTCACCAATATACCCACCGACACAATTAACTCGAATTAAACCACGCACCTCTTCGGTATCATCAACCGCGGCAATCAAGGCTTGATCGATCTCGTTTAACGCTTTTTCGCATTGAAGGTAAAAGCTCTCCCCCGCATGGGTTAATTTTAAGCTGCGGGTGGTTCGCGTGAGTAGTGTTACTTTAATTTGTTTCTCTAGCGCACTTATCTGCCGAGAGACATGAGAGCGAGAAACAGACAGCGCCTCGGCAGCCTTGGTGAAGTTGCCCAATTTGGCAATAAGCACAAAGGTTCGGACATCGGATAAGTTGATATTGTTTAGCATTAAGATCACCGCGGATTATTGTTGCCCTATAGCAATAATAGTAAGATTATATCTCCATACATCAACAATGTATTCCACTATCTTATCCGCTAAAGCGTTATCTCTTAGCCAGGACTCTGCGATAAACAAGCGGCAGGCATGTCACTCTATTGGCATTCAATCCGCGAGGGGATTGTTATCTCTTGGGATGTGATAGTTTCACCCACTTTGATCATAACCGCTCCAATATTTTCGTTTTTTAAAAAGACTTTACTGTCATGATCAAACCCATAGGATGTGGAGGGACTCATAATTTGAGTGGTGTGTAGTCGCTTAGTTTTGATAAAGGAATGCCCATGGCCGCATATAATATGTTGAATGTTTTCATTATTTAAAACAGAGGTTGCGACTTCTTTTTGGTTTTCTAACCCGATTGCATTAAACCAATCACAGTCATTTTCAAAAATGGGGTGATGTATAACTATCACTGTCTCTTGGTTGGCATTGTCAATTCTTTTAATGTCTTCACTGGCGACTCGACCTGCCCCTAGCATCATTGCCTTTTTCGCCTTTTTGCTAGAGTCAATAAACATGACATTAAACCTCTCTATAGATACCTGTTCAGCCACTTTTATCGATGTGTCTTTGAAAGCAGATTTCATCATGTCTATGCAGTCGTGATTACCCGCGATTGCATATATATTGGACGTACTAATGTGCTCAGAAATTAAACGCGCAAAGACTTCATACTGCGGTATAGATGGGCTTTCGCAAATATCCCCAGTTATAAATAGATAGTCAAAGTTTAAACGATTGATAAAGTTTAATGTATGCGCCAACGCTTGCTTAGCGTTAACTTTATTTAGATTAAAATGACAATCACTAATTTGAACTATGGTTTTCATTTCTAAGGTTCTCTATTTAATAAGCGACTAAAAAACCGCCACTAACTCGCGCAGGGCTTTCTTTATTGCGGCTGATAATAGCATGATAAACCGATTATAATTGCCCATTTCTCATATACTCCTTTGTGATAGATATCTAACTCACACTTCCTTATATTAATAATCCCCTGCATGACTTTACCCTGTGTTGTGGCACAATAAATTTGCGTCACTACATTCTAGGTCTCAAAAATAATAATAAAAAGTTATAATCCTCATAAAAAATTAATTTCTAAAATGTTTTTTTAATTAATATTAAATCAATTTATTAAAGAATAATTATTTATAGGTTAAAAATGAAAGTTTTAAAATTGGATATACTATCTACAGTTTCTGGTGCTCGCTTTAATGCTAACACAGAGTTAATGAGCATAGGTTTTAATCTTGGAGGTATTCACGCTAGTACAATTAAGGGATTAAGTGAACTTCTAGTGAGACCTGTTAAACCTTCCAATACCAAAGCGGCAAATAAACTCCTACCTCAATAATCTTATTTGGGCGCACCCACAATAGACGGGCTTTTCGTAAGGTAAATTTGGGACACACACCAAAAGGACTATCATTCTTGGGCCCTTGTTGTATCTGTATTTTGCTAGTTTTATAGGTACTTTGCATTCCTAGCTAGACATTGAATAATATGTGACTAAATATTCAATAAAGTGACTAACTGATCGGCATTAAAGATATGACTCTATCACTTTTTACGAATGGTACCGAGACACAGCACTCACCCAAATTTTCAGTTATTGAATAGTGTATCTTAAGCTGAGGCTCTACCCCATTCAATGAGAAAAATCCAATGAAAATTTGTAACCATTTGTATTTAAATGTTTTTTGTGCAAAAAAAGTAAGAAAGTTTACACGTTAAGTGTACTGCTTTCTGACAATCATCATTCCTTTAGGTGTCATATTTTTCAATTTAAACAATGGTATCCATATGAAAAATATTTCTCTCTATACAGCATTGATCTTTTCTTCTGCATCTTATGCAATTGAAAATGGTGCGTTTTTAAACTGGAGTAGCTCATATTCTGATATAGCTACTTTTAATTGTACGGGTACAGTTATTGCCGGGAACAAACTCATAACAGCGAGTCACTGTGAGCCTCAAAAAAATTCGGTATATCTTGCCGATAGCAAATTATTAAGTGCCACATCTAGCAATCACCCAACTAGTTTAGATGACGAATTCGCACCCGATGTATCAGTTTGGACACTGCCTGAAACTGTTCAAACAGAAAATATTCGGTTTATCGCGAACCTCAATACTGATCCTGTTAATGATAATGACTATGTGACTATCTTGGGGTTTGCTGGTGGAACAGAGCTTAACAGCGCCAAAACAATGATAAATTCATCATTCAGTAAAGCTAACAATTGGTATCGTTCCACATTTATTGGAAACGGCATAACTCAGGGGGGAGATTCTGGCGGCCCTTGGCTTAACGAGGAAGGAAAAATAGTTGCTATCCATAGATCTGTGGATGATGACTCTTCTATGATCGCGACTAGGCTATATAGTGTAAAGGATTGGTTATTAAAAGAAATTAACGGTTGGCACTACCCCACAGTTAAAACTGGCAGCGGTAATCTCAGTATCAAAATACAATCCTTACACCAAGGTGGGGCAACAAATGGTGCATACACCACAGGTAATATCAGTTTAACAGGTGGAACATGTTTTGATCGAGAGTTTTCGCCTTTTGAAACATGCACTTATAATGTTAAAGCATCAGAATGGGCATCGGGTACTCTGCATTTAAGTAAGACAGAAGTTATCAATATTAACCCTGTCGTAGTACCGAGTGCTGATACTACGAATACCTTTAAGGTTACAAGAACAAATACAACGCCTTTCTCTGGGAAAAGAGAGAAAGGACTTCAAATGTATCAAGAAGATTGGGGAAGTTCTGATTCAGTTGAGGTTTCGATGGGACAATCAGTTACTGTCAACGAAGACACTGTGACTATGCTGACTACCGAGAGTCTGATGGACTGCTCAGCGATAGCAATTCTTACTGGATTTGATGGCATCAATTATACAAAAAGAACTCTAATGCACCTTAACGGCAGTAACGTTTATGCCCCACTAAACTATGAAGAAAATGCCAAACATATTCTGTCAGAAGCGAAAGAGTCTCTGCAAAATGGTGGTAAAGTTATTATTTGTGGTGGTATGAGCTCACAATCAGATTTCGGTCTTGAAATAACTATCAGGCAGAAAGAGATTCTAGATCTGATAAAAATGGACAATACTGACGTGGTTATAGCAGGATCGAAGAGCATTTCTGTCTCACCAGACGGCAGCTTTACTCTCGATGGTTTTACAAGGGGTGAACTTGATGAAGAAACTAAACATCAAATCGTCCAAAATGCTATCAACGATTAATCCCCCAGTAATCCTTCACTCACCCTATTACTAGGGTGAGTGGCACTCTAATCATTACTCCATAAAAACGGTAAATTCAGCGCACACATCAAAAGGACTTTAGCGAATAAAGTTCTCAAATTCGGGTACATAAAGAGCGGATAGTTCGGTCTCCCAAACAACCAATTCATTTTTCTTACATAAAGTCACCATGGTTTTTTCATCATTGAAAAAATCATTAACCTTTCCGCTCCAACATTGTGGAGACGTTTTTTCCAACAAAATATTCTCTGACATATGATCATTGATCTTTCTTCCGCTATCATAAATAAAAGCATGATACCAAGAGTTTGATTGGCTTAGCATACCCTGCACGCCACTCTGACACATTCACCAAGAAATTGGACAATTCCACGTTACGATTTCAGATGAATGTCAGGCATTCGGATAAATTTGGCTAGGGCAAAATGAAAGACCTGACCCCGAGAATTTGTTCTGTGGAGGTAATGTTTTCTTATTAATACCTCCAGATTGCCACCACAAAAAGATCACTCAAGTTAGATGTGGGATCAAGTTAACTCTGTCACATAACTTTGCTGTCAAGACCTTGCGGGTAAATAGTTACGTGAAGAATAATAGTTATTTATGTTTAAAATATTAAAAACAACAGCGATGTATTTTAAAAATATACGCTTTCTAGTTTTCATTACACTTATATTTAAAAAATGCCCATGCATTCTCCCTTAGCGGAGGGTAGTAAATAGTTAGAAGTAAATATCGTAATACTTATTTGGTATTACTGAGGGTTATAGATTTGAACAAAAATATAACCCTCATTAGAATATTAATGATTTTTTAGGCTCTTGATGTAATCAATAACATCATTTACATTTACCAGGTTAAGCAAGCATTAATAATTTTTGCTGCTTGTAGAGGGGGAAGCTCACTCCCTTCTTTGGGTTGCTTATCCCACTCCTGATCTAGAGATAATTCTAATCCATTGAGTGATTGGGACTTACCATCTAGTAATAGAACCTTCTCTCTCTCTTGGTTATATACAAGATTTAAAGTGAAGCCCAAATGCGATTTTGCTTCTTGAATACCTATCTGTTCATCGAAATTATTTGGATGTAATATGCTATACAAATGTTTTATATGCTCTGGTATTCTATTTACTCCATCTTTGTAGGCTGGAAAATTAAATTGTCCTTTATGCACATCAATTAAATCTTTTCTAATAAGAGATTGAGGGTTGGTTGGGAATTTCACCGGTTCATAACCACCCATAACTTTATGCTTCAAAGAGTTTAATACAAATATATTATGCTTTTTATCTCTTGGAATATTAGGAAGTAAATTTATTTTACCACTCTCTTTATTTACCACACCACTGAAAGAAATAAATTCTCCTTTATTTATATCATAAAGTGCCTCTTTTAGTCGCAGGACTGATTCACTATCCAAACTAAAAATCTCTGAGGATTCAATATTTAGATTAGAGCTTGATCTATTAAACTTTATGCTATCTATACCTTTTTCAATCATCTTATCTTGAATTGGGGATTTTTCGGAAAATAACAAATTATAGGTATGAGTGTAACTAATGGCTAATTCATTTAATACTTTATTTAGGTTAAATGATTCTTGAGTTGGTTGTGTAAGTGAGTCAGTTTCTTCTATGAATATTGTATTGTATTTTACAAACCCATATTGATTCGACATCTTATCTATAACTGATTTTAATTCCGATGTTTTTAACTGACTAGAGGGAGCAACAATAATTAATGGTTCATATAGATCACTGATTTTGTGTTCTTGACAACTGTGATATAAACCAATATTAATGTCAGTTAATTCTCCTTTTTGCACTTGGGTAGGAGCAATGAATACATTACCAAGACTACTATGAGTGCAAATACCGGTATTATCTGAAAGAGTATCATCAGTATTAGAACTATATGGGTTGATTACCACTACATCTCTTTTTTTATTAAGTGTGTCTTCATCACATCCAGCAAATGTTTGCGAAGAAATGATAAAAAATAATATATTAGTTAATATTAAATTTATTTTCATCTTTCAATAGTATCCTATTAATTTTAGTTTCTGATGATTATCATAAGTAAACATCAAAGGCCTTCGTAATTTTAAATCAGAGTATGTAAGTGTGTTATCAGGTCTTACCCTGAATTTGACGAAAAAGCACAATTAAACTAACTGCATATCAATGGGGATATATAGCGTCAATTGTAGGTTAAATTTCGTACAGATATTTGGTTCTAGATTAAACATAAAGTGGAGATGCACAATGTAATGGGGTCAAGCTTGCCTTTATAAACATTAGTTTTTCTATACCAAATCTACCCAATGACTTTTACTCAAACTTCGACACGCAACATAAAATGGGGCAAAAACATCCCAGCCAAAAAACTGAGCGAGCTACCAGCCATGACTCTAACAGCTACACGCTGACCAAGGTAAAGTTAAATTTAGGACATACACCAATAGAACTTTACCGGGCAACACTCTTCTATTGACTCAAAGAGTGCTAGCCATTACTTGCTCTTCCTGTAAGAGACTGAATTTAAGATAATTATGAGTATCACTACAAAAATTAACAACAAAATAAAGGTGGAAGACTTATATCTTTCGCTAAAACTTACCAATGGGGAACAAAGCCAGATTATCTCCAATATGCCTTGCGCTTACAAAGACATCTATTACCAAAATCAATACGATAAAATTGATGACACGTTTGATTTCACTGAGCAAAACCCTGGCCGAGTTTGTTATCCAAATGAATTGGGGGAATATACCTCAAACTACATTAAAAAAATGGCAGGCCACGGATACTACAACCTTTTTTCCTTTTCATTGAGTCATAGAAACCAGTCTATCTCATGTATTGTCACCGTCCCATGGAAACCGCACGATAATCAACTTCATTTTAGTGAATTGAGAGACAAAGTGATAAACTCGACGAAAACTATAATACGTGAATTTAGTCAATATCCCGAGTTAGCTGATATAGACTTAGCACTTAGCACTTAGCACTTAGCTAAGCTATCCAACCAAGATTGATAGCTTTTATCGCTGCATCGATGGTTTTTTTTGCCCCTAACTTTAGGCGCGCATTTTTAAGGTTACTATGTACGGTAGATACTTTATATCCAGTAATCTTAGATATTTCTGTCACGTCTATCCCATCTTTTGCTAGAGATAAGCATGACAGTTCTCCATAATTAGGCTTTTCAATAGGGCTATCATTAAAGAGCTGTCCTGCGATTGTCTCTGGATTAAAAATAAGTGGGGACAACTTTACTTCTTCCATTTCTACCGAGATTTCATGAATGTACTTCTTAAGCATGTACTTTGAAAATTTAATCACAGCTTTATCTTTAACCTCATTGAAATACAAACTACCTTCCTGACAAAAACTCCCCAGAACAAACGAAACCTTCATCGAAGCAATAATCGAAGATCTAGCATATAAGTTATTGATATTGAATCATTTTTCTAATTTTTTCGTTAAACTCCACTTCTTGAGGGTCTCTATTATTTTTAGTCATAAACACCCCTTCCTTATCGTTATTCAACATAGGGTCGATAAGGTATAAGTTCTCCTTTCTATATATTTTCTTTACATCTGAAGGCAAATTTGAAATCACCGATACATTTCTATTGCTTTCAATATATAAGCTGTATAGGTCAATATTTAATTTTTCTTTCAGTGACTCACAATCAGATTTTATTGCTGAATCTTTTCTGAGCGATAGTTCTGAATTCGACTTTTATTTCATTGAGTTAACAACTTAATTATTCGGTTTGTGGATATGTACCAATCAACCCTAAATTTAGGGTTTTTGTATAAACAGCTTTAACTTACCCTAAGTTCTTACTACTTCGGGCTGTTCCTAAAATAGTACCGGGTAAGCTCCAAGCCAAATTGTACTATTATCTATAACCTTACTAGGTAAATGCCTCACAATTCTTTTGTGAGGCAAGCTTTTTAGCTAATTTGTCCGTAGCTCAGCTGCCTTGTTAGATGATGGTTTCCATAATGTATCTCAAAAAGCACTGTATCTATTAATTATTATAAAAATCAGAATGTTATTAACATCATCTAACTTGATAATACTAAAGAAGATATTAACAATACATAAGCTTTAGTACCCGAAAACTAAAAGAAGTTTATAATGACTCAGCCAACTGGACTCAGGAAAAATTTTGTTAACAAAAGAAACACTAATTCAATGGTACTATCTTCCACTGAGTAATATGGGCTAAATCCTTTATTGAGAAAAAGCGCCCTTACTAAAAATTTCAAGTGTACAAGTCCTCAAGTACATAAAAGCCCCTAAACGCCAAAGCGTTTAGGGGCTAAATCGATTAAAGGTTTGGACTTTATATGGTTACGGCGTGTAGTAGGTTGCCGCGCCCGGGCCAACAGGTAGGCCAAACACAAATACCCATAGGTAGAAGAGTAGGCTCCAGCCGACGATAAAACACAGTGAGTAAGGCAGCATAGTGGCGATTAGGGTGCCAATGCCAAGGTTTTTCATATAACGCGTCGCTACAGCCAGAATAAGGGCGAAGTAGCTCATCATAGGCGTGATAATATTAGTCGCCGAATCACCAATTCGATATGCCGCTTGAATCGTTTCTGGCGCGTAGCCAACTAGCATCAACATAGGCACAAAAATAGGTGCAGTGACTGCCCACTGAGCTGAAGCTGAGCCAATCATCAAGTTAATAAAGCCGCACATCAAAATAAAGGCAAAGAACAACATAGGCCCTGTTAAGCCAATCTCTTGTAAAAAGCTCGCCCCCGAAACAGCAAACACTTGGCCAAAGTTAGTCCACTTGAAAAAGGCGACAAACTGGGCGGCGAAAAACACCAGTACAATGTACATACCCATTGAGGACATCGACTTTGACATGGCATCAATCACGTCGCGGTCAGTTTTCATTGTGCCGACAACTTTACCGTAAACCAGCCCTGGAATCGCAAAAAAGACAAAGATAAAGGCGACAATACTTTTCAAAAATGGTGAACCAGCTACTGTGCCTGCATCGGAGCGTAAAATGCCATCGGTTGGCACTATGGTCCAAGCCAGCAATGCACATACAACAAGCACGCTCATGCCAGCTAGTTTCATGCCTTTTTTCTCAATCTCATTCAATTTGCCCATAGAGTCATTGGACAAATCTTCTGCGGCTTCATCTTCGCTGTACTTGCCAAGCTTAGGCTCAACTATTTTTTCAGTGACAAAAGCGCCCATGCCGGCGATAAAGAAGGTTGATACAAACATGAAATACCAGTTGACCTCGGGCCCAACCGTATAGCTTGAGTCAATCAGCTGTGCAGCCGTTTCCGTGATCCCTGAAAGCAATGGATCAACCGTGCCAATCAGCAAGTTAGCCGAATAGCCGCCAGAGACACCAGCAAAAGCAGCGGCAAGGCCAGCTAGAGGGTGGCGACCCAAAGAATGAAATAGCATGGCTGCAAGAGGAATAAGCACTACATAGCCAAGCTCTGAAGCCGTATTAGAGATAATGCCCGCAAAGACAACGGTGATGGTGACCATGCGCTTTGAAGCGCCCATGACCATCCCACGCATCACAGCCGAAAGCAGCCCTGAGTATTCGGCAACCGCAACGCCCAATAGCGCAACTAGAACGGTTCCAAGCGGCGCAAAGCCAACAAAGTTTTTCACTAAGTTGGTTACAATTAACTCAAGGCCATCAGCATTGAGCAGACTCACTGCGTGAATCATGCCGTCAGCGGCTCGCCCTTTTACACCTTCAGGCCTTGGGTCAATAACAGAAAGTTCAAAATATCCAGCAATGCCTGATGTGACCAATACCGTAGCGCAAAGGATCACAAACAATGTGATGGGGTGAGGCAGTAGATTGCCTAAGTACTCAACCATATCTAAAAAGCGCGTGAATATCGGCTTTTTAGGTGAGTTAGGTGTAACTGAAGCAGATGACGTCATCTGTTCCCTCCTTGTAAGTAGTTACTGCACTTTGTAACAATTTGCCAACAAAGTTTGTGAAGGTTACTCAACAAAGAAATCAATTAAAAGTCGTAAATGTAACAAAGCGTTAGTCTGATCATGATATCTCAGGGAATAAAACCCTAAAGTTAGTGATATACCCCATGCAATCGACAATAATCAATACAATCAGTTACACCACTAACTTGGGTTACTCAGCGCTGAACCGCTTTAAAGCGTGGGTTAGCTTTGCAAATCACATACAGCCTCCCTTTTCTCTTCACAATTTGGCAATCCGGATGGCGATTTTTAGCACTCTTGAGAGATTTTAGTACTTTCATTTACTCGTCTCCTTTCGCAAATTGTCCAAAGCGACGCTTAAAGTTAGCCACTCGCCCTTCCTGATGTATAACACGCTGTTTACCAGTGTAAAAAGGATGTGATTTAGATGAAACCTCAATGGTAAAATAGGGGTAGGTGTTACCATCTTGCCACTCGATCGTACGATCGGTGTTTAATGTCGACCCAATTAAAAAATATTCATCAATACTGGTATCATGAAATACCACGGTTCTGTATTCAGGGTGAATGTTATCTTGCATAAATACTCGTCCATATTCGATATGTTATAACATAACAAATGATAACGACTATCAACAAGTATTGCTAGTCTTTTTGTGGTACTTTTATTGCCCCCCTTGCCCTGAGAGAAAAATATGTATTCTGTAAAACCAATCGGTTTTATTGAAAGTCCCTATAAAGAAAAGTTTGCAGTGCCTCGCCAACCTAATTTGGTTTCAGCTGCATCCTCTCGAGTCAAATTATTGGGAGAAGCCAATAATCCTGAAGCCGTGAGAAGCCTAGAGCAGTTTTCACATCTTTGGCTGCTATTTCTATTTGATCAAAATTTAGAAGCCGGATGGAAACCTACTGTTAGACCACCAAGATTAGGTGGTAATGAGCGTGTGGGGGTGTTTGCGTCTCGTTCTACTTTTAGGCCCAATGGTATAGGTATGTCAGCGGTTGAAATGAAAGGCATCACTAAAATGGGGGAACAAATCTATATCGAGCTAGGTAACGTCGACTTAGTTAATAATACGCCGATTCTCGATATCAAACCCTATATTCCCTACTCAGACTCTATTGCTTGTGCCAATGGTGGCTACGCTGAAGAAGAACCCATAACTTTGCCTATTAACTTCTCATCAGAAGCGCTTCACATAATAAAACAACGCAGTGATGCCAGTACCGTTAAAACAGTCATCGAACAAGTTCTGGCGCAAGATCCAAGGCCAGCTTATAAAAAAAACAAGCCTGACACTAAAGAATATGCCGTCAATTTATTCGATTTAAACGTAAAATTTATCGTCAAAAATGACTTAATTACCGTTACTGACATTGAGTGCTTTTGACAAAGGCTTTTGGCTGATATTATAAACGGCTGACTATTTCCCTGATGGAAATAAAATACTCCGACCCATTTTGGTTGGAGACACTAACTTTAACAAACGGATAAAATTAATGCGTACCAGTAATTATCTTCTTTCTACTTTGAAGGAGACTCCAAACGACGCAGAAGTTGTGAGCCACCAGCTCATGCTACGTGCAGGTATGATCCGTAAGCTGGCCTCAGGTTTATACACCTGGCTACCTACTGGTCTACGCGTACTGCGTAAAGTCGAAAACATCGTTCGTCAAGAAATCGACAATGCAGGTGCAGTCGAAACTTTGATGCCCGTGGTTCAACCGTTTGAACTTTGGGAAGAGACAGGCCGCAGTGAGAAAATGGGCCCTGAGCTGCTTCGCTTTACTGACCGTCATACACGTCCGTTTGTTCTAAGCCCAACCGCTGAAGAAGTGATCACTACCCTTGTACGTAACGAAGTGAGTTCATACAAACAGCTACCTCTTAATTTGTATCAAATTCAGACGAAATTCCGTGACGAGCGTCGCCCTCGCTTTGGTATTATGCGCGCTCGTGAATTCTGCATGATGGATGCGTATAGCTTCGACATCGATAAAGAAGGGTTAGAAAAATCTTACCAAGCGATGCACGATGCTTACTGCAAGGCGTTCGATCGTATGGGGCTTGAATACCGCCCTGTACTCGCCGACTCTGGCGCTATCGGTGGTAGCGGTTCGCAAGAGTTCCACGTACTAGCAGAAAGCGGTGAAGATCTCATCGCATTCTCGACCGAGTCTGACTACGCAGCAAACATTGAAAAAGCTGAAGCAGCTGCTCCTGTTGGTGAGCGCGCGGCTCCTAGCCAAGATATGACGATGGTTGATACGCCAAACGCAAAAACGATTGCCGAGCTTGTAGATCAATATGACCTACCCATTGAAAAAACAGTGAAAACTCTGTTCGTCAAAGCATCAGAAGAAGTGGGTGCCGATATAATCGCACTCATCATTCGCGGCGATCACGAGTTAAACGAAGTCAAAGCAGAAAACCTTCCGCAAGTGGCTGCTCCATTAGAAATGGCGACCGAAGAAGAAATTCGTGCGCTTGTCGGTGCGGGACCAGGCTCTCTAGGCCCCGTCGATCTGAGCCTACCATTTATCGTTGATCGCACCGTTGCTGTAATGAGCGATTTTGGCGCTGGCGCTAACATTGATGATAAGCACTATTTTGGCATCAACTGGGGTCGTGATGTAGAGCTAGACCAAGTTGAAGATCTACGTAACGTAGTAGAAGGCGATCCGAGTCCTTGCGGCAAAGGAACGCTGATGCTTAAACGTGGTATCGAAGTAGGCCATATATTCCAGTTAGGCAACACATACTCTCAAGCAATGAACTGTGGAGTTCTGGGTCCAGATGGTAAGAATGCCATTCTAGAAATGGGCTGCTACGGTATTGGCGTATCACGTATTGTTGCTTCTGCTATCGAACAAAACCACGATAAATATGGCATTATTTGGCCCGATGCACTGGCCCCTTTCCAAGTCGCGATTGTTCCAATGAACATGCACAAATCTGAAGAAGTCAAAGCAGCAGCTGAGAAACTGTACACAGAATTGTCCGCGATGGGTATTGAAGTTCTATTCGACGACCGTAAAGAGCGCCCAGGTGTTATGTTCTCTGATATAGAACTTATCGGCATACCTCACACTGTAGTGATCGGCGATCGCAGTATGAAGGAAGGTAACTTCGAATATAAAAATCGCCGTACTGGTGATAAAACATCGATTGCTATCGCTGAAATCATTGCCCATCTAAAAGAGCAATTGGTTTAACCAATAGACAAACTGCTAAGCAAAAGGCTGATATTAATACATCAGCCTTTCTCATTTTAACGGTATGCTTATACCAATTACTCTAATGGTTCTTTAGGGGCTTGGTTTTTCACTTTTTTAGGCGCAAAAGGGACATCTTGCAATTCATCCGTATTACCGTCAGTTAATTCTCCGCAATGAAATAACCCAAACTCTCCCGGCTTCATACGGTGCCATTCTTCATTGTCGGTCAATGGCTGTGTTGCGATAACCGTCACTACATCGTTTGGCGTCGTTTCTTCCTGAAAATTGATTTCAATATCTTCATCAATAAGAGAAGCTTTACCAAATGGAGCCCGGCGAGTGATCCAATACAAATGGTTAGTACAGTAAGTCATTACATATTCACCATCTGACAGCAACATATTAAATACCCCTTTCTCACGCAGCTGATCACAGCATTTCGCAATCAACTTAAACACACCTGCCATATTTTGTGGTGGTTCAGGGTAATTATCCTCCATTTGCTTTAATAGCCAGCAAAAAGACAATTCGCTATCCGTCTGGCCAACAGGGCGGTGCCGCCCCGTGACTAAATCATGGTATTCACTTAGTTGGCCATTATGCGCAAATGTCCAATAGCGGCCCCATAATTCACGAGTAAACGGGTGTGTATTTTCAAGATTAACCGCACCACGATTTGCCTGGCGAATATGGCTAATAACAGCGCAGCTTTTAATCGGGTAGTTCTGAACCAATTCTGCAATTTTTGAATCACAACTTGGATTTGGATCTTTGAAATTACGAAAGCCTTTACCTTCGTAAAACGTAATTCCCCAACCATCACGGTGCGGACCCGTGTTTCCACCACGTTGCATCAATCCAGTAAAACTAAAACAGATATCGGTTGGCACATTGGCGCTCATTCCGAGCAGTTCACACATAGCTCAAAAAGCTCCTTATAAAACAACAATACCAGCGCTAAACACTGGTATTGTATAAGCTTGATTAACCCTTAACCATATAGAAGAGTTATTGTTCCATCTCTTTTTCAATTAGCTGAATCACTATATGGATGATCTTGATATGAACTTCCTGAATGCGATCAGCATAACCAAAATGCGGCACACGAATTTCAATATCCGCTAGACCCGCCATTTTTCCACCGTCTTTACCAGTAAGTGCGATCGTTTTCATTCCTTTAGCTTTAGAAGCTTCAATGGCTTTAAGAATGTTACCTGAATTGCCAGAAGTGGATAGCCCAAACAGCACATCACCCTTAGAACCAACTGCTTCAACATAACGAGAAAACACATGATCATAGCCAAAGTCATTGCTGACACAAGATAAATGGCTGGGATCTGAAATCGCGATACCAGGAAATCCTGGCCGATTTTCACGGTAACGCCCAGTGAGTTCTTCAGCAAAATGCATAGCATCACAATGCGAGCCTCCGTTACCACAAGATAATACCTTACCACCTTGCTTAAATGACTCAGCAAGCATCTTAGCTGCCGCTTCAATTTGTGCGATATTAGTATCATCACTAAGAAATGCATTTAATACTTCAGCAGCTTCAGTTAATTCGTTTTTAATCAGATCCTGATACATAGGTTGTTCTCTAATTATTGAGTCTTTAAAAGCCGACGTTATCTGTCGTCATCGTCATAATCAGAGTTTACTCAAACAATCCTCTCTGTCGATAGCTGCTAGTAAACAATTGCGTTTTTATTGTGTTTCTAGCCCCAAAAAACCGTTTGTCTCTTCACTTTTAGGTTTTTTACTCTATCAAGATCATTTTTAGGTACTTTTTTGTTTTACATTTATTTAATACTTTTATTACAATAAACTGGTTGGACCTCTACTGGAATTACAGCGTATAAATAAATACAACACGCTGAACAAGGAACATAAACTATGGACACTTTGATCTCTATACTTGGATTTTCTGCTGTACTTGCAGTCTGTCTGTATCACCGAACAACCTTGGTTAAATCTATGGTTGCTCTTACTGCAACCTTATTAGTACTTTCTGCCCTTGGCACTGCAGGTTCAGTTAGCTGGATTCTATTCATAGTAGCGGCTGCCGTTCTAACTATCCCCTCAATACGACAATCCCTCATCAGTAAAAAAGCACTCACTGTGTTTAGAAAAGTACTGCCTGAAATGTCGCAAACAGAGAAAGAAGCTTTAGATGCTGGAACGGTATGGTGGGAAGCAGAGCTATTCAAAGGCAAACCAAATTGGCAACAGTTACATGATATCCAAGCGCCCCAGTTAACTGCTGAGGAGCAAGCCTTTCTAGATGGGCCAGTCAATGAAGTCTGTGCCATGGTAAACGACTATCAAGTCACCCATGAATTAGCTGATTTACCACCACAGGTTTGGCAATACCTGAAAGACAACCAATTTTTCGCAATGATCATAAAGAAAAAATATGGTGGCTTAGAATTTTCGGCCTATGCGCAGTCTTTGGTTCTACAGAAACTCACAGGGGTATCCTCTGTATTGTCTTCCACCGTGGGTGTACCAAATTCACTTGGCCCAGGCGAACTCCTGCAACATTATGGGACAAAAGACCAAAAAGACTACTACCTGCCTAGACTGGCTGAAGGAAAAGAGATCCCGTGTTTTGCTCTAACTAGCCCTGAAGCAGGATCCGATGCTGGTTCGATTCCAGATTTTGGTGTCGTCTGTAAAGGTGACTGGGAAGGAAAAGAAGTCGTAGGAATGCGCCTGACTTGGAACAAACGCTATATCACATTAGCGCCTATCGCTACAGTTCTTGGCCTAGCATTTAAATTACGCGATCCAGAAGGCTTATTAGGTGATCAACAGGAAATGGGGATTACATGTGCCCTTATCCCTACCAACCTCAAAGGTGTTGAGATAGGTAGCAGGCATTTTCCACTCAATGTACCTTTCCAAAATGGCCCTACTCGTGGCGAAGACTTGTTTGTTCCATTAGATTTCATCATTGGTGGTCCAAAGATGGCAGGGCAAGGTTGGCGTATGCTCGTCGAGTGCTTATCCGTTGGACGAGGAATCACATTACCCTCTAATTCAACCGGAGGAATCAAAACAGCAGCACTTGCAACAGGTGCCTACGCTCGAATTCGTCGCCAGTTCAAACAGCCAATAGGCCAGATGGAAGGTGTAGAAGAACCACTAGCACGCTTAGGTGGCAATGCTTATGTAATGGATGCTGCAAGTAATCTTACTGTCGCAGGTATTGATCTCGGAGAGAAACCATCGGTCATATCCGCGATAGTTAAATACCACTGTACCCACCGTGGCCAACAAAGCATTATCGATGCAATGGACATTTTGGGTGGTAAAGGGATCTGTTTGGGCCCCTCGAACTTTCTCGCTCGGAGCTATCAAGGAGCTCCTATTGCAGTCACAGTTGAAGGTGCGAACATTCTCACTCGTTCAATGATTATTTATGGCCAAGGCGCCATTCGCTGCCACCCATATGTACTTGAGGAAATGGATGCCGCTTATTCCGAGGATTCGGATGCTCTAGATAAGTTTGACTCAGCCTTAGCAGGTCACGTTAGCTTTACTCTTAGCAACCTTGTTCGCAGTTTCTGGTTAGGGCTGACTGATGGTCGCTTTTCTGCGTCTCCTGTCAAAGATTCAACCAGTCGTTACTATCAACAGCTCAATCGCTACAGTGCGAATATTGCATTCCTATCAGACATCTCAATGGCTGTTTTGGGTGGTTCTCTAAAACGTAAAGAACGCCTTTCAGCTCGTTTAGGGGATATATTGAGCCAGCTTTATCTTAGCTCTGCCACTCTAAAACGTTTTGAGAATGATGGTCGAATTGCTGAAGACTTACCACTATTGCATTGGGGGCTTCAAGATAGCCTCAAACAAGCTGAAGCAGCGATTGACGAGCTATTGGTTAACTTTCCCAATAAATGGTTAGGTAAGGCTTTAAGGGTCATCACTCTTCCCTTTGGTCTAGTCAGAAAAGCACCAAGTGATCAATTGGATAGTGAAGTAGCACAAATACTTCAAACACCTTCAGCTACACGTGAGCGCCTGGGTCGTAACCAATACTTCCAAGCGAGCGAATTCAATCCAGCTGGTAAGGTTGAACAAGCATTACACGTTATTTTGCAAGCTGAGCCAATTTTCAACAAAGTGTGTAAAGCACTGGATGAGAGGCGTCCATTCTTACGCTTGGATCTTATCGCTGATATGGGTTTAGAAAAAGGCATTATTGATTCTGATGACGCTCAATTATTGCGTAATGCAGAGCAGCATCGTTTATACGTCATCAGTGTGGATGACTTTGACCCAAAGGACTTGGCAGCCATGCCAAGTGAGGTATTTCCTCTGATGGATGAAGTTGCTTAACAAGCAATATATAAGGGCTGCATCTGCAGCCCTTATTAGTTTCTCACTTAAATTAAACCTTATTGGTTCCATACTTAAAACAAGCATAGTGCCACTCACTATTTCTTAGGCATCTCTAATTGCATTTCAGGAATCTCTTCTTTCTTAGGTCTTAACTTTAACTTACCTATCCCAAACCACATTGCCAAACCAATAAAAATAATCACAATATTGGCAACAGAAATCATAATCATTGTCTTAGTGCGTTTTTCCTCACGAAGTTCAAGCAGCCGCATTTCTTCCATTAGTTTCTGCTGTTTCATCCGTTCTTCTTCCTGAAGCCGGCGAGTTTCTGCAATATCAACCTCTTCTAAAACGCTATAAGTCTGATTTTTAACTGGGAACATAAGAGGTCGTCCAGAGGCTAATTCGGTAGCAAATGCTCGCCCGGACCAAGAGTAGTTTCCAATATCACCATTATATGGGATAGGTAATAAAACTCTCTCGGCGTCTTCCTTAGCACTCTCGGCGATAACCAGTTCTGAGCCATCAGGCGATTTGTGCTCTATTTGAGCGGCAATACTACCAGGTTCAATCATACCCTGCTCACCAGCCACTGCCACTGTGTGCTCTTTTCCTTCTACGCGGCTTTGGATAAAGGTAGTTTGTATTGGCGTTGGGTAAACTAACACTTCCTGTTCTTGTGCCCGGAGAAAAACGCCATTACCTGAGGTAATACGAACGCGGTATTTACCTGGGACTGGGGATATATTAAGTGAAACAGTAAACACCCCATCGCCAGCGACTTCATCTAGGCCCATACCGTCATCAGAGAAATCACCGATTTTATAAGCTATCGGTCTTGCCTCTTTGATCAGTGAAGCTTCATTTTCAATATATTTGGTGAAAGTCACCAGAAGATTGACTCGATCAAGAAAATCTCTCATGACTAAGGGTTGATCATCTGACTTCAGCTGCGCAGAAAATTTAATTTGCTCCCCCTGAAACAGTCGAGTAGGCATTTTATCCGTGATGAGCTCTAGGTGTGAAATCAAAATGATTTTATTTTTGGGTGTGATCTTACCAATTGCCTGCCATGGACCTGCCATTGGGTTATTAATAGAAATAATGTCCATTGAAGGCTCTTGGTACCAACGCACATTTTCTGGTTTTCGAAAAGCGTAATACTTTTTACCATCCGGACGTACGAGGACTACGGGCTTAGAACGCTCAGCTCTGTAAATTACAAAAGTAATCTGTTCAATAGTAGAATCAACTCGAAAACGATTATCAAGTAAAGACATTGAAGATTCCTCTGCACCAGCAAATATACTGACTAATAAGCCAAGTAAGACCAACAAAACCTTCAACATTTCTTCTCCTACTGACGCCAGAGGCAGCTACCGCTTGTCTCCACTATGTCTAATCGTTCATTATGTGCTTTTAATTCATCGGCCGTTGCAGCGATAACCTTTAGCGATTTTCGTCCACTAGACACTCGTTTTATTGACTCCCCTCCCAACTCCCCTTCTGCTGAGTAACTTGAGCTAAACTGCAACGATGTCTGACCACCTGTCATTAATAAGTATACATCAGACAAAATTTCAGCATCAAGCAAGGCGCCATGGAGCGTACGGTGCGAGTTGTCTATACCATATCGGTCACATAATATATCGAGGTTATTACGCTTACCTGGGAAGATTTTCTTCGCCATCGCAAGTGTATCTGTCACTCGACAATAATCATGTGTTTTGCCAATGCTGGGATCTAACATTGAAAATTCGTGATCCATAAAACCCGTATCGAAAGACGCATTGTGTGCGACTAACTCTGCCCCGCGAATGAATTCTAAGAATTCCTCGTGTACATCACGGTATTCGGGCTTATCAACAAGAAATTCATCCGTGATACCATGCACTTCTATCGCATCTGGCTGAATAGCGCGATCAGGCTTAAGATATACATGGAAATGACGCCCTGTGAGCTTGCGGTTGATTATCTCAACGGCTCCGATTTCAATAATACGGTGACCTTGATAATGGGGGCCACCTTCTCGATTCATACCCGTGGTTTCGGTATCGAGAACGACAATGCGATTGTGATTGGAATTGTTGCTGGTATTCATAACAAATTTTGTGTCAGACTATACAAATTCTACGCTTAACCCAATAGTATCAAATCATGACGAAACTGGTGGAAATTTTTACAGATGGATCTTGCTTAGGCAATCCAGGTCCAGGTGGCTATGGTATTGTAATGCGCTACAAACAAGTAGAAAAAACACTCAGCAATGGTTATACCCTCACTACCAATAACCGTATGGAAATGATGGCGACCATAGTTGCCCTGCAAACGCTCAAAGAACCCTGTGATGTCGTGCTGACAACCGATAGCCAATATGTACGCCAAGGTATCACCCAATGGATTCATAACTGGAAAAAACGTGACTGGAAAACCTCTGACAAGAAACCTGTTAAGAATTCAGACCTTTGGAAAGCTCTCGATAAAGAAAGCACACGCCACCAAATAGACTGGCGCTGGGTAAAAGGTCATGCTGGGCACAGAGAAAATGAAATGTGTGATGAATTAGCTCGGTCAGCGGCTGAAAATCCAACGGAAGAAGATACTGGCTACCAAGCGAGCTAAACCGTATTACTTATTGGATATTTTGTAGTTTATCCCAACTGGCGTCAGTTTACGTTTGAGCTTCCAGTGAGGTTTAATTAGTTTAAGCGGATAACTTCTTTTGCGTGCCACAATAAAATAGAGACTGCCTACTGGATTAGCCCAATCGCCTAAACTATTTTCTAGCCAAGTCCACATAGTGCGGTAGCTTTCCATTGGAAATAAAGCATATTGATCACAATCTATGACTTGGTAGTTAAGAATATTGAGCCAATCTCTAATTCTACTGGGAGTAAACATGCGTCCACTCCAAGGTAAATTATTTTTTCGCCAAGGCATTAGACTAGATAACCCTGTAAGGCTTATCGGGTTAAAGCCCGTAATTATGACGTAACCATCATCAATCATTACCCGGTCAACTTCTCGTAGCATTCGGTGAGGATCATTGCAGTAATCAAGTTGATGCGCTAATACAACTACATCAAAGCTTTTTTCAAGAAAAGGTAAGTTGAAGCTATCGGCAATCACATTATGCAAAGGGTTTTGAATATCGAGACGAACTTGATGTTGAATATTACAATTAAAGCTGGTTAACTCGCAGCTGAGGCCACCCAACTTAAGCATATGATAACCAAATAATTTTGGGCACCATTCATCGATACGGGTTTGTATTGACTCACTGACCCACTGGCCATTCTTAAGCTGAGACCATGAATGAGGCTTTTCAAGCTTCTTAAAACTTCGTGCTGGCTTCATACTTAACCTGCTTTACTCTTGGTAATCGGAGAAACAACCATGTTAGATATCAAAAGCATACCCGCATTCAATGATAATTACATCTGGCTGATTAAAAATAGCGATCAGCGTTGTGCTGTTGTTGACCCTGGAGATGCAAGTCCGGTAATAAAATACCTAAAGGAAAATAATCTAACTTTAGATGCGATTCTAATTACCCATCACCACAATGATCATATTGGCGGTGTACCAGAACTTGTAAGACGCTTCCCAGATATTGACGTCGTAGGACCAATTAATGAACCCGTACCAACCTTGACTCATGCGGTCGAAGTAGGTGAACAAATCGAACTATTTGGTGAAATTTTCTTGGTGCTAGGTTTAGAAGGCCACACCAAAGGGCATATTGGTTATGTAGGGGATGGTAAGCTTTTTTGTGGTGATGTGATGTTCTCAGCTGGATGCGGCAGAGTATTTGAAGGCACGATGACACAGATGCATAGCTCATTAGACAAACTGATGGCATTACCAGAAGAAACCGAGGTCTACTGCGCTCATGAATACACGGCTGGCAATATCGCATTTGCTTTAGCAGTTGAACCTGACAACCAAGCACTCCATCAATACCGTGATGAAGTCAATCGTCTTAGAGCTCAAAATAAACCCACACTACCAACCACGATTGGCAAAGAAAAACAAATCAATCCATTTGTCAGAACCGATCAACCTAGTATCATTCGCTCGGTGGCTAATCGAACGCCTCATACAAGTAGTTCACTGGCTATTTTTACTGCATTACGTGAATGGAAGAACGAATTTTGAGGTGTTGTAACTTGTCACCATCGTATTTAGACAAGTATTATCAGCAGCCAAAAAGAAAAAGGGTTGTGAAATGCAAGTAAAACACAGCTGGATATTAGCTCTACTACTGACTGGATGTCAGCTTACCCAGCAAACAGAGAACAAAGAATCACCTTCTAAAAATACCGAAACTCTGTCTGAGCTAACCTCAAACCACGCTACAAGAAATTTGAATAATGAGGGTAAGACTGTTGTATCACCTCAATCCCAAGAGGATCTATGGCAACGTATTGCCATGCAGCTCACCTTCTCTATCCCAGACGACAAAATGGTCAACTACTACCGTACTTGGTATTTAAAACACCCTGGCCACCTAAAAACTGTCTCTGAACGAGCACAACCTTTTTTATACCTAATCACCCAAAAAATCGAGCAACGAGATCTGCCACTGGAACTCGCACTGCTGCCGATAGTAGAAAGCTCATTTGACGCTTTTGCTTATTCTCATGGAAGCGCCGCAGGTTTGTGGCAGTTTGTACCAGACACAGGGAAGTATTACGGCCTAAAACAAAATTATTGGTATGATGGACGCCGAGATGTTGCAGCTTCAACAGACGCAGCTTTAGATTATCTCACCGCACTCAACGCTCGTTTCGATGGTAACTGGGATCATGCTATTGCAGCTTACAACAGTGGTGGTGGACGAGTATCTAGTGCGATTAGAAAAAACCAAAGGTTAGGCAAGCCTATCGATTTTTTTTCGCTTGACCTACCAGAAGAAACTAGCGGGTATGTTCCAAAATTATTGGCTCTAGCAGACATCATCGCCAATCAAGACAAATATGACATTGATATCCCGCCAATCGCCAACAGACCTATGGTCGAGATCTTTGATCCCCAAGAACAGCTTGATCTAGCTATTGCTGCTCGCTATGCCGGTATCAGTGTCAAACAAGTACAAAGTTTAAACCCTGCCTATAATCAATGGGCTACAGCCCCTACAGGCCCACACCAATTACTTCTGCCAGTAAATACTATCGAAATATTTAAAAAGAACATCGCCGAAAATCGCGGAAAAGGCATGAGATTAGTGCGATATAAAGTAAAATCAGGGGATAGCCTTAGTGAGATTGCCAATCAATATAATACGACAACTCTCGTAATTAAAAAATCTAACGACTTAACCAATGATTCGATCAAAATCGGGCAATTTTTAATGGTTCCCACATCCACCAAAGATGACAATGCCTACACACTAAGTGCGAGTAATAGATTAGCCAGAGCTCAAGAAAAATCACGAGGACAATACAAGCTCACTCATATTGTACGCTCTGGAGATAGCCTATGGAGTATCGCTCGTGCAAATAAAATTTCTCATCAGTCTCTTGCTAAATGGAACAGTATCGGTCCCAAAGACACCTTACGCGTGGGACAAAACTTAGTGATCTGGAAGAATACTTCAGATGGAGCTGTGATTCGAACCGTCTTTTACAGTGTTAAGAATGGCGACACTATCAGCGCCATCGCTAATAAGTTTAGGGTCAAGTCGAATGATATTGTTAAATGGAATAGACTAAGTAAACAGAAGTACTTACAGCCAGGTCAAAAGCTCAAATTATACGTAGATGTCACCAAAGTCAGTGTTTAAACTTTTGACTCATGATGAGAATTGGACTTATGGTGAAGATTGAGGCGTATCAGAGTTTATTAACTCAAAAAAAACTTCGATAGGGTTATGATCAGAAGCATCTGATGATGATGCTTCTGCTCTTAGCAAATTTAACCCTCGATAAAATACATGATCCAGAGCATACCCAGTAACAAACTGACTGCGATTATCTGGAAAATAGTCGACTTCCTTGAGGCCTAACTTATTAAGAGCTTGCTCGACAACAGCAACACGTGTCTCACTCCAACTGTTAAAGTCACCAGCGACAATAACAGGACCACGATGCGGTTCAATTAGATCTGTCAGTGTTTCAAGTTGCCTTTTATACTCGCGAGTTCCATAGGTAAAATTCACAGCATGGATATTAATCACAGCTATTAGCTCGCCATTTGAAAGATGATAATTAGTATAAAGTGCTGACTTGGGTAAACGAAGCCAAGGCTCTAACTCGGTAAAAGCACAAGCTTTTTGTGGTACAGCTTTCGATAAGTTAAGCACCCCGACACTGGTATTAAAAATCTCAAATGCATCAACTTGATAAGCATTCCACTGTTGCGATTTTAGCCAACTTTTTAGCTCCGAGGTAAAACTAGATTCTTGTAACAGTACTAATTGCTTATTTTGGGTATAAAATTGTAAACTTTGCTGCCAATTGTCTTTATTTTGCTTATAAATATTCCATACTAATAAATTCAATTGGCCTCTATCGTCAAGTGTACTTTCCGATAAATTCTCGACGCAATGTGGAGAAAATGCTTCACCTGACGGTGATATTAAGGCAATTTGTGGCTGATTGGGTAGAAAAAAGACCGTATTGAATCCTATAAACCCACCCAACACTACGGTCAATAGACCATATAGAAGCCACTTACTTTTCATTCAACTCTCCACCAGCGATAACCCGCCAGAAAATAAGTTCTAAATAGCCTCTTCATCCTCTTCACCGGTCCGTATGCGCACTATACGTTCGATGTCAGTGATGAAAATTTTGCCGTCACCAATTTTACCCGTTTGAGCCGTGTCGATTATAGTATCAACACATTGTTCGGCAACATCATCAGTCACCACGATCTCAAGTTTTACTTTAGGCAAAAAGTCGACCATGTATTCGGCACCACGATATAATTCTGTATGTCCTTTTTGACGACCAAACCCCTTCACTTCTGAGACTGTCATGCCTGTTATACCAACTTCTGCGAGAGCTTCTCGAACATCATCCAATTTAAACGGTTTAATAATGGCTTCTATTTTTTTCATGCTCATCCCTTAATCTTCAAAAGCGGTTACATTATCCCATGGTCAACAAACAATAAAAAGCCCAAGTAACTCAAGTCTACTCACCTTATTATATGTTTTCTTACCTAAAATACAGGCGTACACAAATAAAAAGTGAATAACCCTTATTACTCGGACCAATAATTAGTTTAGGTCAGTCTACTTTAAACTTGAGTAATACGCCGCTATGTTAGCTATATCAGCATCACTTAACATGGCCGCTTGAGCCTGCATCACTACCGCTAAGCCACCATTACGCTGCTTAGCTTTATATGCATTAATTGATGAAATAATATACTGCTCATTCTGTCCTTTAAGATTTGGATAGCCGGGGATAACAGCAATTCCATCCGCGCCATGACAAGCAGCACAGACTGCCGACTTAGTTTTACCAGCAGCGATATCACCAGCAGCAATGGCTGATCCAGTGATTAAACTCACTCCAATAAAGATTCCAGTTACCATTTTATTCATTGCGCTTCCTTATTATATTCACTATTTTCATGTGATTTTATGTAAACAATATTTACACATCTGGTACGGATTTATCCCAAACAAGTTCACAATCTCGGCCAACAAAGTCAGAATCAATAAAGACTCCAGCGACAGCAACCACTTGATCACCACACATAAGAATCGGCACCCTACGCCTCATCCAACTCGGTATGCCATATTCTTGAAATAGTTTTTTTAGTTTTCGACTATGGCCACGTTCTGAAGGTGTCGCACTTAAACCTTGTGGCTGAAAAATAACTCTAAGAGGAGCACTAGAAAGCGCTACTTTAGATAATGCTCCAGTATCGCTATGTTGTAACTTCAATGCCCCTAAATTTTCGGGTAAGGCTAATACAACATCAAATTGGATGTCATGCTGCCAATATGATAAATCTCGCCATTGTTTAACTAAATAAAGTCGACCATCAAAACGACGAACCTGTCCATCTGGTAAAGATATAATCGGATTGGCATCATCTCGACTCAGTGCAACCTCAGTCCAAATTTTAATCAGCACATCACGATTTGGCATCTTAGCTTGCTGGCTGCCAAACCACATTCTTAAAATTCGACTTCGCATTAGTGGTGACATGCTTGATAATAGAGAAATCTCTATACTTCCATCTTGATACAAAGCATTGTTTAAATGCTCATATAAAAGCTCATCCAGCAATGCTTCTTGTTCAGCACAAAGCTCCGTACTGCGTTGTACAGATTGAGTGAAATAAGGCCAACGTTCATTTAAAATGGGGAGAATTTGGTGGCGGAGAAAGTTGCGTTCAAAGCGAGTATCTTGATTACTTTCATCCTCTACCCAGAGTAGGTTATATTGGTGTGCATAATGCTCTATATCCGCTCTGCTCGCATCTAACATAGGACGAACTAACTTAGCATTACCATAGGAAAGGTATTTGGCCATCGAGGACAACCCCTTAGGGCCACTACCGCGCTTTAACGCCAGTAGGAACGTTTCCGCTTGATCATCTCTATGCTGACCAGTTAACAGCAGATCTCCACAGCTCAAGTGTGACTCTAGCGCCTGGTAGCGAGCTTCTCGTGCACTTTCTTCTACACTTTTGCCTCTTTGCTCTAGCCTGACTTGCTCCAAGTGAAAAGTAATGCCTTCTTCAAGGCACCACTGGCGACATTGCTCAGCCCATTGATCTGCATTAATACTCAAGCCATGGTGAACGTGCACTGCCAGACAAGTCTGGTGAAATTCATTTTGATACTTAGCCGCTAACGCAAGTAACACTCTAGAGTCAACCCCGCCACTCAGAGCAATGACCAGGCGACTGCTTGGCTGCGCGCATTGTTGAATCACCGACGAAAAATTCTGATATAAGTCCATAAAAAAACTGTTTTATTGCAAAAAGTCATGACCGCTAGTAAAGCACGTAGACCTTTTACTGAAAATTTCAGCTCAACAAGTCAATATACTCTAGTTTAACATCCCCAATAAAAAAGGCCGAACCCAAGTTCAGCCTTTTCTTTCAAACACAGAGTTAACAATAACCGTAACTCATTAGACGTTGGTAACGACGCTCAAGTAGCGAATTGTTATCAAATTGCTGTAGTTCGTTCAATTGTCTCAGCAAAGTCGCCTTCATGTTTGCAGCCATTTTGACATGGTCTCGATGCGCACCACCCAATGGCTCTTCAATAATTTCATCAATCAGTTCAAGTTCTTTCAAGCGTGGAGCGATAAGACCCATAGCTTCAGCAGCTTGAGGAGCTTTATCTGAATCTCTCCATAAGATTGAGGCACAACCTTCAGGTGAAATAACAGAATAAGTAGAATACTGCAGCATATTTACGTAGTCACCCACACCAATAGCCAGTGCACCACCTGAACCACCTTCACCCACGATATTACAAATTACAGGAACTTTAAGACCAGACATAACTTTCAAGTTTTTCGCAATGGCTTCAGACTGTCCGCGCTCTTCTGCTCCTACACCTGGGTAAGCACCAGCAGTATCAATAAAAGTAATGATAGGCATATTGAAGCGTTCCGCCGTTTCCATTAAACGAAGTGCTTTACGATACCCTTCTGGCTTTGGCATTCCAAAATTACGTTTCACTTTCTCTTTAGTTTCACGGCCTTTTTGGTGACCAATAATCATTACTGGACGACCATCTAAACGCGCCATACCACCGACGATAGCTTTATCATCAGCATAAGCACGATCGCCAGCCAACTCTTCAAATTCAGTAAATACATGCTCAATATAATTCAGCGTATACGGACGTAAAGGGTGACGAGCTAACTGAGCAGTTTCCCATGCACCAAGATCACTGAAAGTTTTCTTTTTGAGCTCTAAGCTTTTCTTTTCTAACTGCTCTATCTCTTTTTCCAGATCAACACCAGTACCTCCACCATGGCGAGAAACACTTCTAAGTGCTTCAATCTTGGCTTCTAATTCAGCAATAGGCTTTTCAAATTCTAAAAAGTTCAGGCTCATCTATAGATCCTTTCTCATTCGGCATGGTTTGCCGAACTTAGTTAAATTCGAGTTCTACTTGGTTTTTACCAAGCAGCTGTTTCAAATTGTCTATTAATTCATCACTTGGCGTCACGCGCCATTCCGTACCTAACGTCAAGCAAGCTCTTGCATCGCTGCGTTGGTAATATATATCGACAGGAACACTTCCTGCCTTATAAGGCTCTAATATGTTACTAAAGCGCTCAAAAAATTGCTCGTCGATTTGAGACTCTTCCATAAATATCGACAGTCCTCGTGCATATTTTTCACGCGCTGCACCAAGATCCATGATCTCACGCGCTGTCATTTTAAGACCACCATTGAAATCATCAAAGCTGACCTGTCCTGAAACAACCAAAATTCTGTCTTGCTCAAGCAGCTCAGCGTAACGTTCAAGCGCATCAGAAAACAGCATAACTTCCATACGGCCACTTCGATCATCGAGAGTCATAAGACCAATACGACTACCACGTTTTGTCGTCATGACTCTGGCTGCTATGACTAAACCAGCAATTGTGACACTTTGATCTCGCCTGGTAGGCGTCGCGTCTTTCAATCGACAACTGGTATACTTACCTAGTTCCTTTATGTAAGCGTTAACTGGATGCCCGGTTAAATAGAGTCCTAGTGTATCACGTTCTCCCTCTAGCCAAATTTTTTCTGGCCAAGCTGGCACCTTGGTGTATTTGTGCTCAACTTCTTCAGGGGCCTGGGTAAGCACACCAAACAAATCACTCTGTCCAAAAGCTTCTGCCTGATGATATTGGCTTGCTGCTTTTACAGCATCGTCTAATGATGCCATCATGGCTGCGCGATGCGGCCCAAGCCTATCAAGTGCGCCAGCATAAATTAGCTTTTCGATAACACGCTTATTGACTTTTTTAAGATCTATTCTGGCACAAAAATCAAATAGATCTTTAAAGTAACCACCTTTATTACGAGCTTCAAGAATGACTTCGATTGGTCCTTCTCCAACTCCTTTAATTGCTCCAATGCCGTAAACAATCGCACCATCTTCATCTACATTAAACCGATACAGTCCCGAATTAATATCTGGCGGCAACACTTTAAGCTTCATTCGTATGCATTCATCGACCAGGCCAACCACTTTCTCGGTATTATCCATATCAGCCGTCATCACAGCAGCCATAAACTCTGCTGGATAGTGCTTTTTCAACCAAAGTGTTTGATAAGAAACCAAAGCATAAGCTGCTGAGTGAGACTTATTAAACCCATAACCTGCAAATTTCTCCACTAAATCGAAGATTTTCATCGCAAGTTCGCCATCTACGCCATTTTTAAGGGCACCATCTTCAAATACAGCACGTTGCTTAGCCATTTCTTCAGGCTTTTTCTTACCCATAGCACGGCGCAGCATATCAGCTCCGCCTAAAGTATACCCTGCTAATATCTGAGCAATCTGCATGACTTGTTCTTGGTATAAGATAATGCCATACGTCGGATCCAGTGTTTCTTTAAGTGATTCGTGCTGCCAAGTTTCATCTGGATAAGAGATAGCCTCTCGACCATGCTTTCTGTCAATGAAGTTGTCCACCATTCCCGATTGAAGCGGTCCGGGTCGAAACAAAGCCACTAAGGCGATAATATCTTCAAAACAGTCTGGCTTAAGGCGTTTAATCAGCTCTTTCATTCCGCGAGATTCAAGCTGGAATACCGCTGTAGTTTCAGCATTTTGCAGTAGCTGAAAAGACGCATCATCATCAAGAGGAATGGACTCAATTCGAATTGGTCTCTCGCCTTGCTTTTCACGCCTAGGGTTAATTAAACCAAGTGCCCAATCAATAATGGTAAGCGTACGTAAACCAAGGAAATCAAACTTTACTAAACCTGCAGTTTCTACATCATTTTTATCAAATTGAGTAACTGGAAAGTGGCCTTCTGCATCTGCATAAATAGGAGCAAAATCTGTAATGGTTGTAGGGGAGATAACAACCCCTCCCGCATGCTTACCAGCATTACGTGTACAACCTTCGAGGATACGGCACATATCAATAAGTTCTTTCACCTCCTCGTCGGCTTCATAAAGCTCGGCCAATGCAGGTTCAGCTTTAAACGCCTTTTCCAGTGTCATTCCTGGGTCTGGAGGTACCATTTTTGAAATGCGATCAACAAAACCAAATGGGTGTCCCAATACACGCCCAACGTCACGAATAACAGCTTTTGCAGCCATAGTACCAAAAGTGATAATCTGAGATACCGCATCCCTGCCATACATTTCAGCTACGTGATCAATAACTTGATCGCGTTTATCCATACAAAAGTCGACATCAAAGTCGGGCATGGAGATACGTTCTGGGTTTAGAAAACGCTCAAATAATAAATCATATGCTAAGGGATCAAGATCGGTAATTTTAAGTGCGTAAGCAACTAAAGATCCAGCACCAGATCCTCGGCCTGGTCCAACAGGGATATCATTGTCTTTAGACCATTGAATGAACTCCATAACGATCAAGAAGTAACCTGGGAAACCCATATTATTAATTACTTCAAGCTCTATTTTTAGCCGTTCATCATATTCAGGGCGACGTTTTAATCGCACATTCTCATCAGGAAAAAGAAACTCTAGCCGCTCTTCTAAACCCTTTTGTGATTTCTTAACCAGAAACTCTGTTTCTGCCATGCCATCTGTTGGGAAAGCAGGTAAGAAATACTCCCCTAAACGCACAGTTACATTACAGCGCTTGGCAATTTCAACACTATTTTCTAACGCTTCTGGAATATCGGCAAAAAGATCGCACATTTCTTTTTCACTGCGCAAGTATTGCTGAGCACTATAGTTCTTAGGCCGCCGCGGATCATCTAGTGTGTAACCGTCGTGAATAGCAACACGAATTTCATGAGCTTCAAAGGTCGATTCATTTAAAATCACGACATCATTAGTTGCGACCACAGGAAGTTGCACAAGCTCAGCAAAATCAAGAGCAAAATGCAGATAAGTCTCTTCATCTGCTCGGCCCGTACGGGTTAACTCAAGAAAAAAGCGTTCAGGAAAATGCTGACGATAAAAATCAGCGCAGTGCTGAGCAACCCTTCTATTTCCTTTTAATAAAGCTTTACCAATCTCACCACTGACCCCACCTGATAAAATTATCAGCCCTGAAGAGAACTCCACCAACCAGTCTTTATCAATCACAACTTGGTGCTGAACATGTCCGCGTAGATAGGCTTTGGATATAAGAAGAGTTAGGTTTTTATAACCTTGATTATCAGATGCTAGAATAGTTAACCGAGTTAGCTCTTCTCCAAATTGCGCTGATTGCATAACAAAATCAGCACCAATTATCGGTTTAACGCCACACCCATGAGCGGTTGTGTAAAACTTCACCAAGCCGCATAAATTGGTAAAATCTGTCAGTGCCACAGCTGGCATTCCCATTTTTGCAACTTCTTTAACCAAAGGAGGAACCTTAGAAAGGCCATCAATCATGGAAAAATCACTATGGACTCTGAGGTGAATAAATTTAGGATCTGACATGAATATTCCAAAAATTATGCTGCGAATATGGGTGTGCAAGGGTATTTTACGTGATATAACGTTTTAGATATACCCTAGCCAACTAGGGTATTGGTAAGATCTAAACCAAACCCAAGGCTTTCTTTACTGGTTTAAAACTTCTACGGTGCTGTTCGATGACACCATATTTCTCAATAGCCTCAAAATGCGCCTTAGTCGGATACCCCTTATGTTTTGCAAAACCAAACTCAGGGTGAAGCTTATCGAGTTCTTCCATTTCCTGATCACGAATTACCTTGGCAATAATTGATGCGGCACTAATTTCAGCAACACGCATATCACCTTTCACAACAGCTTGAGCATCCATAACCAGCTGTGGTACACGGTTTCCATCAATCAAAGCTAAATCAGGTATAACATTCAAACTTTCTATCGCTCTTTGCATCGCAATCATAGTTGCGTTGAGAATATTATACTGGTCTATTTCATCATGGGAGCAACGCCCAACAGCCCAAGACAAAGATTTATCCAAAATTTCAGGGAAAAGTGCCAAGCGTTTCTTTTCTGTCAATTTTTTTGAATCATTTAAACCCCCAATAGGTTGATTCGGGTCAAGGATAACAGCTGCAGTAACTACATCACCAACTAAAGGCCCTCGACCTACTTCGTCAACACCAGCAATAACTTGGTAACCAGCAGGATATTCAAATTGAGATAGATTTTTATTTTTCTCAATCATTATTACAACCTACTAATTTTAATACCGCATCAGCCGCTTGGGTATCTGCATCCTTACGGATCCAATCATGCATTTGAGCAAATTTTTCTATCATTTTTTCACCATGAACAGTGAATAATTTCTCCACCTCTGCCTCAAGGGCTTCTGGAGTACAGGCTTCTTGAAGTAACTCTGTCACTAGTTCTTCATCTGCAAGAATATTAGGCAAGGAAACATATTTAGTTTTAATCATACACCTGGCAAGAAAGGCGGTAAAACCATTAACACGGTATCCAACAACCATAGGCCGTTTAAGTAACATACATTCAAGTGCAACAGTTCCAGAAGCAAGCATTACAGCATCTGACGCCGTAATCACATTACGAGCGGTGTCGTTGACCAGTCTAAATTCCAGCTCAGGAGCAAGATTGTGCCATGCTTGCTCAAATTGCTCTCGACGCTTTTCATTGACTAAAGCCACAACAAAACCTAACTCGGGATGTTTTTTGTGCAGTCGTTTACAAGTCTCAATAAAAGGCTCAGCAAGCATCTTAAGTTCATTACCCCTGCTTCCAGGTAACACGGCAAGCCACTTTTTATCTTGTTCAAGCTTCAGAAGTTCACGAGCTGGTGCCTTTGGTGATTCAAGCGGGATGGCATCAGCCAAAGTATGTCCGATAAATTTACATGGAACTTGGTACTTATCGTAAAAGTCTTTTTCAAATGGTAAAAATGCCAACACTAAATTAGTGGCTGCTTCAATTTTAAAAATGCGTTTTTGACGCCAAGCCCAAACTGAAGGGCTAACATAATGAACAGTTTTGATACCCGCATTTTTTAAATCAAGTTCCAGTCGTAGATTAAAGTCAGGAGCATCGATACCGACAAACACATCAGGTGGATTCTTAGTAAAATAACGCACCAGCTCAGTTTTTACCTTAATCAACCGTGGTAGTCGTCCAAGTACTTCAACTAAGCCCATCACCGCAAGCTCTTCCATGTCAAATAAGGATTCACAACCTTGTGACATCATCTTTGGCCCACCAATACCAACAAATTCAGCATTGGGGTGGTCTTTCTTAATCGCCTTGATCAAGCCTTCGCCCAACGTATCTCCTGAAAGCTCTCCGGCAACAATGCCAATACGCAGTGGTTTTTCCATTACTGAATTACCTTTCTTAATGCCATAAACGTAAAAAAGATCGCAACAAGCCTGTGCGATCTTTTTCTAAACACGCTGAACTCTCTTAACGAATAACGCCACGCTCAGAGCTATCCACAAAATCAATAAAGTGCTGTATTGAAGGCCAATCTTTCGCTATTTCAACTAAAGCTTGTTTAGCTTCAACTTGAGTTTTCCCTGATCGATAAAACTCTTTATAGGCATTACGCAACGCTCGTAATTCAGCTTTTTCAAACCCATGCCTTTGCAAACCAATAAGGTTCAAACCAAATGGTGTAGCATGATTTCCCTGGGCGAGCACATAGGGTGGAACATCTTTAACAACAGCTGAGCATCCACCTATATAACTGTATGCGCCGACTTTACAAAAAGGATGTATTGCAGAAAGTGCCATAACGCCAGCGAAATCTTCAAGCGTAACATGCCCACCTAAAATGGCATTATTGCCAATATGAGTATTATTACCTACGATAACATCGTGAGCAATATGGGCATTAACACATAAAAGATTATCATCACCAATAACAGTTGATGCTTTGTCTTGAACAGTTCCGCGATGGATTTGAACCGCCTCACGGATGACGTTACGATCACCGATAACCACTGTAGTAGCTTCACCACCATACTTTTTATCTTGGTTCTCTTCACCAATGACAGCATGAGGAAAAACACGATTTTCCTTACCAAGTGTGGTGTGGCCTTTTATGACCACATGAGACATTATCTCGGTTCCTTCACCAACTTCAACCTTGCCAGAAATATAGGTGAATGGCCCAACAGTAACATTGGCAGCAAGGGTAACGTCCCCCTCAATGACTGCGGATGGGTGAACCTTAGCAGTTTCATGAATCATATTAAAATTCTCGACGTGCGCACTTTAACTCTGCTGAACAGACCACATCACCATCAACTGTTGCTTTTCCGTGGAAAGCAGCAATACCACGGCGCTCTTTAATAAACTCTACTTCAATTACAAGTTGATCACCTGGCGTGACAGGCTTGCGAAATTTTGCCCCATCAACACTGGCAAAATAATACAGTTCATTCTCAGCAGGAGCACCAAAAGATTTAAACGCTAATAGGCCTGTAGCTTGAGCCATTGCTTCCAAAATTAATACACCTGGAAATACAGGGAATTGTGGAAAATGACCTGTAAACTGAGGCTCATTCACTGAAACATTTTTAATCGCCTTCAGATATTTTTCTTCTTGAAAGTCAACCACACGGTCAATTAGTAAAAAAGGATAACGATGAGGTAACAATTCTTGGATTTCAGTGATGTTCATCGTTTTGTTTTCAGTAGTCAAAGTCATGTTCCTATATTGAATGCTAAATTAGCTGGTAGGCATTGTACCCGAGTCACATTTATATACTAAGTATGCGTTTTAGCGCAGATATAATCTCAATACTATCAGTCGGAAAAAGACTCGCAAACGCGAGTCTTTAATTGAAATGAGTTAAGCATCGTCTTCCAATTGCTTCTCAACCGCTTTAAGGCGCTTATTCATATCATCAATACGATGTACACGCGCTGCAGTTTTACGCCACTCTTTATTAGGCTGTAAAGGGATACCTGAAGAATACATGCCTTTTTCATCGATACTTCGCATCACCATGCCCATACCGGTGATAGTGACACCGTCTACAATTTCAATATGGCCGTTTATGACACTAGCTCCACCGATAATACAATATTTACCAATTGTAGTACTGCCAGCCACAACTGTACCACCAGCCATCGCTGTGCCATATCCGATGTGTACGTTATGTGCTATTTGTATCATATTGTCAATGATGACATTGTCTTCAATAACAGTATCTTCAAGCGCACCACGGTCTATAGTAGTACAAGCTCCAATTTCGACTCGATTACCAATAAGAACCGTACCCAATTGTGGGATCTTGAGCCATTCACCTTTTTCGTTTGCATAACCAAAACCGTCAGAGCCAATAACCACATTTGCTTGAATAAGGCACTCAGAGCCTATAGCAACATTGTGGTAGATACTCACATTTGACCACAACTTGGTATTTGCACCAATTTGCGCATTTTTACCAATATAGCAGCCGGCTCCAATCACAACATTTTCAGCCAATCGCACTCCACTTTCTACTACCGCATTAGCCCCAATAGATACGCCCGCAGCGATTTCTGCATCATCGGAGATGACAGCGGATAAATCAATACCGCTAGCTGGTTCAGGTGTTGTATCTAGAGCTTGTGCTACCTTAGCAAAAGCAACATATGGATCCTTAACGACAAGAACATTACCCGTGCACAACTCTCGTTGCGCCTCCTTTACCATAATCACTGTCGCTTGGCAGTCAGGTAAATATTTTGCATATTTAGCATTTGACAAGAAGGTAACATGCCCTTCCTGTGCTTTGTCCATTGGGGACACCATAGTAACAAGCGCTTGCTCATTACCATATAGTTCTCCCCCTGTAATAGTTGCCAATTTGGCTAAAGTAAGTGTTGCCATAGTAAATCACTTAAGAGTTTTGATAACTTTATCAGAGATATTATACTCAGGTTTACCGTATTGCATAGTTTGGATATCAACAACGATATCGTAACCTTCCTTTTCTGCTACTTTCTTTACTGCATCTTGAATAACTTTAAATAATTTCTGTTTCTCTTCAGCTTCACGACGGGCTGATGCTTTTTCTAAAGCTTGCCCTTTAATCTTGTATTTACTGTCTAATTGAGCGATATCAACTCGAAGCTTTTCTACTTCTTCAGGACCAAGTAGCTCACCATCTCGTTTGAGCTTCTCGATTTTTGTTTTTGCTTCAGCCTGAATCGACTTAAGCTCATCAGCTTTGTCTTTAAACTCTTTCTGCATTTTCTGAAGTACAACTTCACGCTGTGGAAGAGCCTGAAATACTTGAGCTGTATTAATATAACCAATTTTTTGCGTACTACCTGCCGCATTAGCAAAAAAAGAAGACGTCATTAACAATAGGCTAAGGCCAGCCGCTTTAATCATTTTACTCACTTTTTATTCCTCTGTATTTAGAAGGTTCTTCCGATGGTGAAAGTGAAGAATTCTTCATCATCACCTTCATAAATTTCAATGGGTTTAGCTACGGAGAATACTAGTGGCCCCATTGGAGACATCCACTGTAAAGCAACTCCATAAGCAGCTCGATAGTTAGTAGGATCTGAATAATCGTTATACATAGGGTCGCTAGACCCTTCGCGATAATTAAACTCCGTATCCCAAACACTTGCAGCATCGACAAATAGGCTAGTGCGAATTTGACTTCGAGCTTCATCAGACGCAAATGGTGTCGGCACGATTAATTCCATACTCGCGGTTGCAATAGCGTTACCACCTACAGAGTCATCTGTTACATCTATACAGCCGTTGTTTCCGCATGAACCAGCAGTGTTAGTGTAAACAGCTTTAGGGCCCGCTGAGCGTGAACCAAAGCCTCGCAAAGAAGTAAAACCACCCGCATAATAGTTTTCATAGAATGGAAATAAATTATCATTCCCATCAGTTTGTCCATAACCATTACCGTACCCAAGCTTACCACGCATTAAAAAAGTAAACTCGTGTTTCTTAGTCAGTGGGAAGTACTGGCGAACTTCATAGTCAAGTTTAAAATATTGCGCATCAGAACCAGGTACTGTGACTTTTCCAGAAGCGCGTTGATAGTTACCAGCGGTAGGGAAAAAACCACGGTTAAGATCATTTCGAGTCCAAGACATATTCAGATCAAAATCGTTGGTAAGAATATCACCTTCTGGTTGGCCGATACTTTTAGCAAATAGCTGAGCTTGATCATAAGTTGGCACATTACCAATTTTATTGTGAGTGTAACCAATACCAAACGCAATGTTATTCAATTCATTGACTGGAAAACCCCATGTCAAACTAGTACCGTAGCTTTCATTGGTATAATCGATAATACCAGCATCTGAAGCTTCAAAGGTGTTATAGAATATCTTACCACCTAGACTCACACCGTCTAAATTCCAATAAGGATCACGATAATCAAGACTGATATTTTTCTGGTAATCATTCATCATGGCATTGATACCAACTCGATTACCTGAACCTAAAAAGTTGTCTTGCTGCAATCCCACTTGGAAACTCACACCAGACTCAGTTCCATAACCAATACCAAAATTAACACTGCCTGAATTGGCTTCTTTGACATTGTAAACAAGATCAACCTGATCATCACTACCAGGGACTCTCACCGTTTGCACGTCTACAGTTTCAAAATAACCTAGACGATTAAGGCGCTTCTTACCCGTTTCAATAGACTTTGAGTTCAACCAACTACCTTCCATTTGGCGCATCTCTCGGCGCAAAACTTCATCTTTGGTTGCGTTATTACCCACAAAACGTACATCACGAACGTAAATTCGCTTACCCGCTTCAACATTAACGACTAAAGAAACCTGTTGAGTTTCATCATCAAATTCTGGACTAGTTCGAACTTGTGGATAAGCATAACCAGCCTCACCGAGGAGACGCTTGACTCCCTCTTCTAAGCTCGTAACCTTTGAACCATTATAAACGTCGCCAGTTGCAAAAGGCACTAAAGCTTCAAACTCAGCTTCTTTACCAATTAATTCACCGCGAAATTTCACATCTTTAACTGTGTAAGGCAGTCCTTCATTAACAGCTAAAGTGATATAAACACCTTTTTTGTCAGGAGAAATCGCAACTTGTGTTGAATCAAGCTTAAATTTAAGGTAACCGCGATCCAAGTAATATGACTTTAAGGCTTCTAAATCACCAGCCAATACCTGCTTTTGATATTTGTCGTCTGATAGAAAGTTCCACCAAGCAACATCAACATTGAGGTTAAAGCGATTCAATAATTCTTCGTCACTGAATGCCTTATTACCAAGAAAGTTAATCTGTTGAATTTTTGCCGACACACCTTCCGAAAATACAAACTTCAAATCAGATCGATTACGAGGCAAAGGAGTCACTACTGCTTTTACTGTCGCATTATATTTTCCGACACTGTAATAGAAATCTTCTAAACCCTTTTCAATATTTGATAATGTCGTCCGGTCAAGGGCTTCACCAACCCTAATTCCTGAAGCGTCAAGGTTCTGCTGTAACTGCTCTTCTTTTATCGCCTTATTACCAGAAAATGAAATGCTAGAAATCGTTGGACGTTCCTTAACCTGAACAAGTAACTGATTGCCTTCACGTAGCACCTTAATATCTTCAAAGTTACCTGATGCATACAATGCCTTAATAATTTCAGACACATCTTGACTATCAATCGTATCTCCAACTCGCACTGGCATTTTTAATAAAGCCGCACCAAGTGCAACACGCTGTAATCCATCAATTTGGATATCTTCTACAACAAAGTCTTCGGCTCCGTTCGCAGCGACACTCGTTGCCAATAGCGTTACAAACAGAATTTTATTCATCGCCATATTTGTTTTAGTTATTCCTTACTACAACCTTTGCCCAATTACAAACGAGCAAAGTCATTAAATATTGCCACTGCCATGAGAGAGAAAATAATAGCTCCGCCAATACGGTAGCCCATATCTTGAACACGTTCTGGAACTGGACGCCTAGTGACAGCTTCAACTGCAAAAAACATTAAGTGCCCACCATCTAACATAGGTAGGGGGACAAGATTAATGATGCCTAAATTAACACTAATTAATGCTAAGAACCCAAGAAAGTACACCAAACCATAATCAGCTGTCGTACCTGCACCTTTGGCGATGGAAATTGGACCGCTAAGGTTATTTAAGCCTACATCACCAATAATTAATTTTTTAAGCATACTGACAGTTAATCCAATTACCTGCCCCGTTTTTTCCATTGCTTTACCGACTGATTCGAATACACCAAATTTCAGATCGAAGCGATAGTTTTCCGGCCATTCTGCGACTTGAGGAGCTATTCCAGCAAAACCAATAACTCGCTGATTAGATAATTCCCGGCTCTCAGGAACCAACGTCAGATTTATCGCTTCACCATTTCGCTCGACGGTTAAATCAATCATCTGCTCGGGTCGATTTTGCACCAGCTCAACAACCTGATCCCAATCTTCCAAGGCTCTATTATTTGCCGATAATAATTTATCACCAGCCATCAATCCCGCGGCTTCACCAGCACCACCTGCTGTTACTGAAGCTAGAATGGTTGAAATGTCGGGAGTAAAAGGCTTAAAGCCTAGTGATGACATAGCTGACTCGACCTCTGGGTCAAAACTCCAGTTAGTCAAATCTAACGTCTTAGTCTCCTCAGTGCCAAACTCGTTTGCTGGGGCAACTGTCAACGTCATCTGCTTATCGCCAATATGAGAAATCAATCCCATGTTTACTGATTCCCAATCCGGTGTTTGGACGCCAGATACCAACTTAAGTTCCGTATTCGGTTCAAGACCAGCTCGCGCCGCTATCGAGTGAGGTTCAATTTGACCAATCACAGGCTTTACCGCAGGAATACCAATTAAAAACACTAGCCAGTAAGCAAACAAAGCAAAAAGAAAATTAAATACAGGACCAGCAGCAACTATCGATGTTCTCTTCCATAAAGGTTGTGAATCGAACGCTTGCTCTTTTTGCTCCAAAGGAACCTCATCAACTCGGCTATCAAGCATTTTAACGTAACCGCCCAATGGAATGATGGACAAACTGTATTCAGTCCCATCTTGCCCTGTCTTACTCCAAATTGACTTACCAAAACCAATAGAAAATTTTTCTACCTTTACACCGCAACACCGAGCAACCCAGAAATGACCATACTCATGTACCGCTACTAAGATACCTAAAGCAATTATAAATGATGCGAAATTCCATAAAATATCTGTCATGATGCCAACTCTTCAATAGTTTCGATAGCCAATGCTCGCGCCATTTTATCCAGCTCTAAGATACTTTCCAAGTTATTACAACCTGACTGGCTGTTCTTGCTACAAATATGACTAACAACGCGCTCATTAACGATAGCGATATCAGTAAATTTCATTTGGCGAGATAGAAAATATTCTACTGCCACTTCATTGGCTGCGTTAAGAGCGGTTGTTGCATGTTGCCCTTCATAGCAGGATTCGATAGCTAACTTCAAGCAAGGGTACCTTTTATAATCAGGTTCAACAAAGGTAAGCTGCCCAATTTTAGTAAAATCGAGTGGTGTCACTCCTGCCGAAACTCGCTCTGGGTAGGAAAGAGCATAAGAAATAGGCGTCGCCATATCAGGGTTTCCCATTTGAGCTAGCAAGGAGCCATCTTTATACTGGACCATAGAGTGGATAACAGACTGCGGGTGAATCAATACCTTAAGCTGATCTCGATGAGCATTAAATAACCACTTAGCTTCAATGTATTCTAAGCCTTTATTCATCATATTTGCTGAATCCACTGAAATTTTGGGTCCCATAGACCAATTCGGGTGAGCAATCGCCTGCTCTGGGGTGGCTTGTGACAGCATCTTAATATCAGTGTAACGAAAAGGACCTCCGGAGCCTGTTAATATGATGTGCTGGATTCCTTGCTCCGTTAGATCACAATCACCAAGGTTGGTTTGGATAGCTTCAGGTAAACATTGAAAAATTGCGTTATGTTCACTATCAACCGGCATGAGTTCAGCACCGTATTTTTTAACCGCATCGATAAAAATCTGCCCAGACATAACCAAAGCTTCTTTATTGGCCAGTAAAACTCGCTTACCCGCTTTAACCGCAGCCATTGTAGGTATGAGACCTGCAGCACCAACAATGGCCGACATAACCGTATCCACCTCATCAAAAGAAGCGACATGAGTAATTGCTTCATGTCCAGCCAAAACTTCAGTCGGCAATTTAAGCTGCTGGAGTTGGGTTTTAAGCACTTTTGCTGCATCTTCACAGGCCATAACGGCATATTTGGGCCGCCACTTTTGGCACAATTGACGCATTTTATTTACGTTAGTGCCTGCAGCCAGTGCAACAATTGAATACTGAGACAGGTTATGTTCAATCACTTTAAAAGTGCTATCGCCTATTGAGCCCGTTGCACCTAAGATTGTCAGCTTACGCATAAGAAAAACCTGTAAAATCGACAAAGTAGGCCGAAACCTACCTCTATAATTAGAAAATGAAATAGAGCAGTGTAAACACTGGGAAAGCGGCCGTTAGGCTGTCAACACGATCTAAGATACCGCCATGTCCAGGAAGGATATTACCGCTATCTTTGATACCTGAAACACGTTTAAACATGCTTTCAACGAGATCCCCCATAACAGAGATGACAACAGTAACTAGAGTAATAATTACCATAGAAAAAGAGTTACTGAACTCAATATCAAACCAAACCGCTGTACCCCAACCGACAAGGATGGCAGTAACCATTCCCCCGATTAAACCCTCAATTGTTTTATTGGGACTAACATGAGGAGCCATTTTGCGCTTACCAAAGCTCTTACCACAAAAATAAGCACCGCTGTCAGCAGCCCAAACAATAAAGCATACGAATAACACCAGCTTGGCCCCATAATAGCTATCCTCGTAAATACCTTCAGCTCTGAGTAGCAAAACACTCCAGAAAAAAGGTAAAAGGGTCAGAACGCCAAATAAGTGCCTCAACCAATTGCAATGTTGCCAAAGCTTTGCTGAACGAGGAAAGGAAAGCACTAAACAGCTCGATATAACCCACCAAAGACTTCCGACCAAAAGCACCAATATATGAGCATCCGTGATTAAATTTAGGCTTCTTGCATCGAAAGGAATAACAGCCAAGGTTACAGCACTAATAGCCACACTGGGTATCAATGCCAACAGCCGCGTTTTAGACTCAACAAGCTGGGTCCATTCCCAATAACCTAAAAATGTCACCATAGCTACTGCTAGCATAAATAATGCTAACGGCAGCTTGAAAATACCAAGAATAACAGCAGGAGCAAGAATGAGCGCTGTAATAATTCGTTGTTTCAAACTTAAACCCTTAATCGCTTTCGATCAGTTCTTTAACCTGTTCACCGGTGCAGCCAAAACGTCTTTCCCGATTAACAAACCATGTAACAGCCTCAATTAAGCTATTTTCATCAAACTCGGGCCAATAGGTAGGGGTAAAATACATTTCAGCGTAAGCCATCTGCCAAAGCATAAAGTTACTAATACGACATTCACCACTCGTTCGGATTAACAAATCAACCTCAGGCAAATCAGCCATAGTTAAGTGTGAAGTTATCAGATCTTCATTAACATCATCAGCATCAACTTCTCCATTGACCACTTTAGATGCAATGATTTTAGTAGCTTCAACGATATCCCACCTACCACCATAGTTAGCTGCAATATTAATCACCATACCACTGTTCGCTTCAGTTAAAGATTCCGCTTGGGATATTTTATTTTGTAATCGTTGGCTAAAGCGACTTTTATCACCGATGACACGCAAACGTAAGTTGTTCTTATGTAAATTTTTAACTTCTGTAGATAAAACCGTAATGAACAACTCCATTAATACGCCAACTTCCTCTTCAGGGCGACGCCAGTTTTCGCTACTAAAGGCAAACAAAGTAATAGCTTTTATACCTAACTTAGCCGATGTGGAAATAGTTTTTCTTACCGCAGATACTCCATTTTTATGGCCAAATACGCGAGGTTTACCTTGCTCTTTTGCCCAGCGACCATTGCCGTCCATAATGATGGCGATGTGTCTAGGGAGTAATTCTGATGAAAGTTGAGTGTTTTGCATACAAGGGTTTAAGGTTATCAGCAGGAGCTAAAGAGTAGCACAAAAAAACGCTGTACTGCGAGCACAGCGTTCTCTATATTGAGAGTATGAATGTAATTAAACTTCCATCAGCTCTTTTTCTTTTGAGGCAAGAACTTCATCTATTTTCTTCACTGCTACATCAGTAATTTTTTGAATCTCATCTTGTGCCTTGTGATCTTCATCTTCAGATATTTCTTTATCTTTTAGCAATGATTTAAGTTCGCCATTAGCATCTCGACGAATATTGCGAATAGCAACACGACCACCTTCTGCTTCACCACGTACAATTTTAACCAAGTCTTTACGACGTTCTTCTGTTAGTGGTGGGAGTGGCACACGAATAATAGTTCCTGCCGACATTGGGTTGAGGCCAAGGTCTGACATCATAATAGCTTTTTCTACTTTAGGAGCTAGCTCTCTGTCAAATACTGTGATTGCTAGAGTTCGCGCATCTTCGGCAACAACGTTAGCAACTTGATTCAATGGCGTTGGCGCACCATAGTAGTCAACAGAAATGCCAGAAAGTAAACTAGGATGAGCACGGCCTGTACGTACTTTCAAAAGATTACTTTTCAGCGCTTCTACACTTTTTTCCATGCGCTCTTGAGCGTCTTGTTTAATTTTATTAATCACAATATCACCTTAATGTGTCATTCTTTTTTAGAAGAAAGCCTAATTAGGATTCTTCAAAAGGTAATACCCTAATATGAAACTCTCACACTAGGGTTGAATAAGTTATTCAGCCGTACTAATTAGGGTACCTTCAGCTTCACCCATGACCACTCTACGAAGTGCGCCAGGCTTGTTCATATTGAATACGCGAATAGGCATTTTATGATCACGCGCTAACGTAAATGCTGCTAAATCCATCACTTTTAGTTCTTGATCAAGAACTTGTGAATATTCCAGCTTATCATACAACTCTGCATCTGGATTAGCTACTGGATCAGCGGTAAATACACCATCTACTTTTGTCGCTTTTAAAACCACATCTGCTTCAATTTCAATGCCACGTAAACAGGCTGCAGAATCAGTAGTAAAAAATGGATTCCCCGTACCTGCCGAGAAAATTACCACTCTTCCCTGGCGCAGTTCACGAATAGCATCTGCCCAGTTGTAATCATCACATACACCTTTTAGAGGAATAGCAGACATAACACGCGCATTTACATAAGCACGATGCAAAGCATCACGCATCGCAAGACCATTCATCACCGTGGCCAACATACCCATGTGATCACCAACAACTCGGTTCATGCCAGCTTCTGCAAGTCCCGCACCTCGGAAAAGGTTCCCCCCTCCGATGACCACACCAACTTGTACACCCAGTTCCACCAGCTCTTTTACTTCTTGAGCCATGCGATCAAGAACCGCAGGGTCAATACCAAAACCTTCTTCACCTTGAAGAGCTTCCCCGCTCAATTTTAACAAAATACGTTGATATGCAGGTTTAGGGTTCGTAGTCATGGAGTTTACCTTCAAAAGAGAGTTATTAATTAACAGTCATGAATAGCAAAGAAAGCTATAGCCCAAAAATACATCACAATCTTAGACTTACTTAACTATTCATCACGGCTAACGGTACAAATGCTATTCATAAAAAGACCGCAGCCTAAGCTACGGTCTAAACTTTTGCGTATTTCTAAGGATTAACCTTTTTGAGCCGCAGCTACTTCTTCGGCAAAGCTCATACCTTCAGCTTTCTCGATACCTTCACCCACTTCTAAGCGAACAAAGTTAGTAACCGAAGCTCCGCGTTCTTTAAGGATTTCACCTACAGATTTCTTAGGTTCCATAACGAAAGCTTGACCAGTCAGAGATATCTCACCAGTAAATTTCTTCATGCGACCAACTACCATCTTTTCTGCGATTTCAGCTGGTTTGCCTTCATTTATAGCAATTTCTACTTGAACTGCTTTTTCTTTCTCTACTACGTCAGCAGGAACATCTTCTGGGTTCACGTACTCAGGACGAGAAGCAGCTACGTGCATAGCAACATGCTTAAGTGTTTCAGTATCGCCTTCACCAGCAACAACTACACCGATTTTCTCACCATGACGGTAAGAAGCAATTGCAGCACCTTCAACGTATTGAACACGACGAATGTTGATGTTTTCACCAATTTTAGTCACAAGAGCAATACGAGTTTCTTCGAATTTTGCTTGTAGCTCTTCTACGCTCGCTTTTGTAGATAGCGCGTGAAGTGCAACTTCTTGTGCAAACGCTGTAAAGTTTGCGTCTTTCGCTACAAAGTCAGTCTGACAGTTAACCTCAAGAAGTACAGCCGCACCATTATCTTCTTTAATGATGATAGCACCTTCAGCCGCTATGTTACCTGCTTTCTTAGCAGCTTTAGCAGCGCCTGACTTACGCATATTTTCAATTGCTAATTCGACATCGCCGTCAGTTTCTACAAGCGCTTTCTTACATTCCATCATGCCTGCGCCAGTGCGGTCGCGCAGTTCTTTAACTAGAGCAGCAGTTACAGCCATTCCTCTATTCCTCAGTTTAATCTGGATTTGGTAAAAAACAGGGGCCTAAATCGTGGGCCCCTGCTGATAACTATAACTTAACCTATGTAATCTTTAGATTAGACATACGTTAAGTTTGGCTCAGAGCCGCTATTATTCAGCTTCTACGAAACCGTCTTTTTCAGCAGCGCCAACTACGTCTTTGTTACGGCCTTCAGTTACTGAAGAAGCAGCAGCATTTAGGTATAGCTGTACCGCACGGATAGCATCATCGTTACCAGGAATAATGAAATCTATACCGTCTGGGTTAGAGTTAGTATCAACCACAGCGTAAACTGGGATACCTAGGTTATTTGCTTCTTTAACTGCAATGTGCTCGTGATCTGCATCGATTACGAATAGAGCATCAGGTAGGCCGCCCATGTCTTTGATACCGCCAAGAGACTTCTCTAGCTTCTCCATTTCACGAGTGCGCATTAGAGCTTCTTTCTTAGTCAACTTGTCAAAAGTACCGTCTTGAGATTGACTTTCTAGCTCTTTCAGACGCTTGATAGACTGACGTACAGTTTTGTAGTTTGTTAGCATACCACCAAGCCAGCGGTTGTTAACATAAAACTGGTTGCTTGCAATAGCAGCTTCTTTAACAGCTTCAGATGCAGCGCGTTTAGTACCTACAAATAAAACCTTACCTTTTTTCTCACCGACTTTAGCTAATTCAGATAGCGCGTCGTTGAACATTGGTACAGTTTTTTCTAGGTTGATGATATGAACACGGTTACGAGCACCAAAGATGAATGGCTTCATTTTTGGGTTCCAGTAACGAGTCTGGTGACCAAAGTGAACACCAGCTTTTAACATATCGCGCATTGATACAGTTGCCATTTTAAATTCCTCTATGGGGTTAGGCCTCCACAATCCCCATAACTCCGACTGAACTAACGATCAGCACCCCGGAATATGTGACGAATTGTGTGTGATTTAAAGATATATGTTTATTGGAAAGTCATCAGCTTCGCCAAAAAGGAGAGAACAGACAGCATTTCCGGCGCGTTTTATACCATATTTTCACCTGTACTGGCTAGTAAAAAAACATTCACCCAGATTAACTAAAACGTTTCATGGTGCTAAGCCCATTTCTTAATCCATGAAGAATCATTCTCATTGGCTTTGCTTCCTGATAGAATGCATCCATTCGCGCTAATGAGTGCCATTGATTAAATTAGAGAAAACCTATGTCAATCAAGATAAAAACCTCAGCAGAAATTGAACGTATGCGCATAGCGGGTGCGTTAGCCGCCGAGATCCTTGAAATGATCGAACCTCATATTAAGGAAGGCGTAACAACTGACAAACTTAATCAGATTTGTCATGATTACGGGATTGAAAAAGGGGCTTATTCAGCGCCTCTTGATTACCACGGATTCCCCAAGTCCATTTGTACATCCATTAATCATATTGTCTGTCATGGCATCCCTGCGTCAAAAGATGAAGTAGGAAGCAATGGTCAACCAAAGCCAGCTATACTTAAAAATGGAGATATCATAAACGTTGATATCACCGTGATAATTCCAACCGATGAAAATGCAGACCTCAGTGTACGCCCGCAAGGCTATCATGGTGATACATCAAAAATGTTCCTCGTTGGTGACGTTTCGCCTGCAGACAAACGCCTTTGCTTGGTAACTCAAGAAGCTTTATACGTTGGTATGCGCAAAGTAAAACCTGGAGCTACTGTAGGTGATATAGGCACTGCGATTGAAAAATACATCAAGGAAAATAATAAGAGAAATCCTCGCAATAAGTTTTCTATTGTGAAAGATTTCTGTGGCCATGGTATTGGCAACGAGTTCCACGAAGAACCACAAATTGTCCATTATAAAAACAACGACCGCCGCATTCTGGAAGAAGGAATGTGCTTTACTATTGAACCGATGATCAACAGCGGAAAGTTTGGCGTTACCGTTGATGCCGAGGATGACTGGACTGTGTATACAGGAGACGGTAAAAAATCAGCCCAGTATGAACACACTATACTAGTCACAGATACGGGTTGTGAAGTTCTCACATTACGCCCAGATGATACCATCCCACGCATTATGGATAATGCTTAGTTTCACCGTAAAATATCCTCACTTCCTCGAGGATATTTTTTTATTCTCGGCATTTTGGTAGATTGTTACACTATGGATGCTTTGCACGGATTTGCCATATGTGTTATCAATCACCTTTAAGTTTGCTGGACAACCAAATATCAATCTCTGAACTTAAGTCTCAACTTAAGAAATTTGCTGATCACCAAAAAAACGAATTCATCAATCACCACTCAATCACTGAACTTGTGTTTGGTCGTGCAAAATATATGGATTTACTTCTCAATAGACTCTGGCAACATTTTGGTTTTACTCAACACTATCATGTCAGCTTAGTCGCCGTCGGTGGCTATGGCAGAGGTGAATTACATCCTCTTTCGGATATTGATATATTGATAGTCTCCGAGCAATCCCTGCCAGAGGATCTGAATGGAAAAATCAGTAGCTTTATCACTCTATTATGGGATCTTAAACTCGAAATTGGGCATGCAGTAAGAACCATTGAAGAATGTTCATCTATTGGGCGAGAAGACTTAACTGTTGCAACCAATTTACAAGAAGCTCGACTATTGTGCGGCTGTGAAGAAACCTTCAACAAACTAAATCAAGCAATCCACTCCGAATCATTTTGGCCTAGTGACATTTTCTATAAAGCTAAGGTCCAAGAACAGCGAGACCGTCATTCAAGGTACCATGACACTACCTACAATTTAGAGCCAGACATCAAATCAACACCAGGCGGCTTACGTGATATTCATACCTTAAGTTGGATTGCAAGGCGGCATTTTGGTGCCACATCTTTGCTTGAAATGAGCGAGTATGGCTTCCTAACCGATGCCGAATACCGTGAATTGCTAGAGTGCCAAGATTATCTTTGGCGCGTTCGTTTTGCTCTCCACTTACAACTAAAAAGATACGACAATAGGCTGACTTTCGCCCATCAAGTGCAAGTCGCAGAATGTCTTGGCTTTGTTGGTGAAGCTAATAGTGGCATTGAGATGATGATGAAAGAGTTCTATCGTACACTCAGACGTGTCGCTGAACTCAACAAGATGTTACTTAAGCTTTTTGACCAAGCCATTTTAGAGAATGGTATTGAGAGTGCACCAGTCATTCTAAGTAGAGACTTTCAAAGGCGAGGACCTTTAATAGAGGCGCGTAAGCCAGCATTATTTCAATCTCGCCCAGAAACGATTCTTGATATGTTTTTGCATATTGCTAATGATTCAACGATCGAAAGTGTCGCTCCAGCAACGCTTCGACAATTGAGAACCGCTCGACGTCGATTAAATAAATTCCTTCACACTATTCCAATAGCACGTAAAAAATTTATCGAGATTTGTCGCCACCCTAACTCACTTACCAGAGCATTCACTTTAATGCATAAACTTGGTGTGCTCGCAACCTATTTGCCTCAATGGAGTCAAATTGTTGGTCAGATGCAGTTTGACTTATTCCATGTGTATACCGTTGATGAGCATAGTATTCGCCTTCTTAAACATATTAATACCTTTAACCAACCAGAAAATCACTCCAAGCACCCCATTTGTTGTGAAGTATTTCCTCGTATACAAAAAAAGGAACTGCTGATCATCGCTGCCATATTTCATGATATTGCCAAAGGCCGTGGTGGCAACCATTCTATCCTTGGTGCAGATGAAGCTTACGAATTCTGTATAGAGCACGGCTTATCCAACCCAGAAGCTAAACTGGTTTCTTGGCTAGTCAGATACCATTTATTAATGTCAGTGACAGCTCAAAGACGTGATATTTACGATCCTGATGTGATCAGCGAATTCGCGAAACAAGTTCGAGATGAAGAATACTTAGAATATTTAGTTTGCTTAACCGTCGCAGATATCTGCGCAACTAACCCAAGTTTATGGAATAGTTGGAAACGTACATTATTGGCCGAGTTATTTTATTCGACTCAAAGAGCGTTGCGCAGAGGATTAGAAAATCCTGTTGATGTACGAGAAAGGATTCGTCACAACCAACAACTCGCCTCAGCTCAGCTACGCAAGGAAGGTTTTAACTCTAGAGAGATAGAAGTACTGTGGCAAAGATTCAAGGCCGATTATTTTTTACGTCATTCACATAAACAAATTGCTTGGCATTGCTCGCACCTGCTTCGCCACAGCGATCATAGCCAACCTTTGATTTTAATTTCAAAAAAGGCAACTCGTGGTGGCACAGAAGTCTTTGTCTATAACCGTGATCAGCATGCACTTTTCGCAACCATTGTCGCTGAATTAGACAGGAGAAATTTCAACGTACATGATGCTCAGGTAATGACAAGTAAGGATGGTTATGTACTCGATACCTTTATGGTACTCGATCAACACGGCAATACTATCGATGAAAACCGCCATAATGCCGTTATTAAACATTTGGTTCGAGTTCTTAGAGATGGGCGTACAACTAAAATAAAGACCCGTAGGCCCCATAGAAACCTGCAACACTTCAAAGTCAAAACTCGAATTGAATTCCTGCCTGCAAAAGGTAAAAAGCGCACCTTTCTAGAATTTGTTGCTCTCGATACTCCCGGTCTATTAGCCGTTGTTGGGGCGACATTTTCCGACTTAAATTTGCATCTCCATGCAGCTAAGATCACTACGATAGGTGAACGTGCAGAAGACTTATTTATCATTACAAATGCACATGGTATTAAACTGACTGACGAGGAAGAATTACAGCTTAATGAGCGACTCATAGAGAATATTGCCAAGTTAGCCCCATAAGCGATCTCGTCCACAAGTTACAAAGGTGGCCCGGAAATCAACTACCTCCAACCAGATTCCACTGCTACATTAGTGGAACTAGTTGTCATGTAAATCATTAACTCAGATTTAAACATAAGAGGTCGCCTATGTTCCCACACCTCAAAGCTTTAGGGATTCAAGAGCCTAAACAAATTGAACGTTATTCCCTCAGACAAGAAGCTCATAAAGACGTATTAAAAATCTACTTTCGCAAACAAAAAGGTGAGCTGTTTGCAAAAAGTGTTAAATTCAAATATCCGCGTCAGGTAAAAAATGTCTTGGTGGATGGAGGCAGCAATAAGTACAGGGAAATCACTGAAATCAATCGCAATCTAACGCTTATTATTGACGAGTTAAACACACTTACTAAGCCTGAAAAGCTAGCTAAAGTCGATACTAAAGAAAAAATCCTTTCCGATCTACGCCATCTTGAAAAAGTCGTATCAAGTAAGATAGCAGAAATTGAAGCCGATCTTGAGAAACTCAAATAAAGCAAAATAGGAGCAAAAAGCTCCTATTAATAATTAGTAAACTCGATATCTTCAGTTATCTAAAGTAACCAAATACAAGCTCTAACTTTGCTCATACCCAACCAGCATATTTTCCGACTAAATAAAGAGAGGCGAACGCCATAACACCAGCCACAATATCATCAAGCATGATACCAAAACCACCATGGACATGCTTATCCAACCAGCTAATCGGCCAAGGCTTAACCATATCGAAAAACCTGAAAAGCACAAATCCCGTTAATAACCATTTCCAATCTGTTGTAGAAAGATGAAATAAAGGGACAACAAGCATTGTGATCCAAAAGCCCACAAATTCATCCCACACAATAGCACCATGATCGTGGACACCCATATCATTTGAAGTTACTTGGCATATTTTGTTTCCGACCAATGCCGCTACCACAAGGGTAAAGATATAGGCGGGCAAAGGTAATTGAGCTAACAAAAGATAAAACGGGATAGCAGCCAGTGTTCCCACAGTTCCTGGCATAATGGGTGATAAACCACTGCCGAAACCTGTTGCCAGAAGGTGCCAAGGGTTTTTAAGCGAAATAAATACTAACGGATTTGTCATATTACTAATTAATCTTGTTGAAAATGGTCGAAACCCTGCAGAGCCCAGTCCACAGTTTTTCCTTTATTAGACAATTCAAAAAAATCTTTAGGGCGTATTTGACCGATGCAGCTAACTTTACAGCCACAATGTGCAAGTGCGATATCAATCATACCTTTATGTTGCTCAGGTACGGTAAAACACAATTCATATTCCTCACCACTGGTGAGTGCGTAATGTTGGGCTTTATCTATACTGCCCATAAATTGAATAAGTTGGTTAGAAACTGGTAACTGGGTAATTTCCAGATGAGCACCAACACCCGAGCGTTTAAGAACATGCTTTAGATCAGCAACAAGCCCATCAGAAATATCAATGGCAGAGCTTGCAATGCCAAGCAAAGCTTGGCCAGCTAAAATACGTGGAGTTGACAAGTAGTGAGACTTCTCAAGCTGCTCGGCAAATGGCTTATTACGTAACTCTGTTTTAAGAATGACATCCAATCCAGCCTTACTATCACCCAGCTCCCCTGTTACATATATCCAGTCACCCACTTGAGCACCATCTCGCCTCAACGCCTTATCGGGATCAACAAATCCCTGCACGGTGAATGTCAGACTTAATGGCCCTTTGGTAGTATCGCCACCAATTAACTGGATGCCAAAATAGTTCGCAAGCTCAAAAAAGGAATCACAAAAAGGCGCTAACCAAGATTCATCTAACTCAGGAAGCGTTAAAGCAAAAGAAACCCATGCAGGTGTTGCCCCCATTGCAGCCAAATCACTAATATTAGCCGCCAATGCTTTATGTGCTATCCAAGCTGGATTAGCATCTTCAAGGAAATGGGTACCCGCTACTAGAGTATCGGTACTAATAGCTAAAGACATGCCATTAGGTGCCTTAACTAAAGCACAATCGTCCCCTGCCGCCAACAACACATCTTTACGTGGTGATTGTCGACCTACAAAATATTTATCAATTAGATTAAATTCACCAAACATAATATTCAATGTAACGTGCGATATAAAAAAGGTCAGCATTTGCTGACCTTTTTTAATTATTTTGACTGTTTTTTACGTACATGTGGTGCGGCTTTATCCAAAACGCCATTCACAAACTTATGACTTTCTTCCGCAGCAAAGACTTTTGCCAATTCTATAGCTTCATTAATAACGACTTTGTATGGTACATCTTCACGGCGAGTCATTTCATACATTGCAAGGCGGAGCAAGGCCAGCTCCATCATATCCAAATCTTGCATCGGACGAGCAGTATAGGGACGGATCTTACTATCCAGTTCCATGTGACTTAACACAACACCTGTTAGAAGGTCACGGAAGTATACAACATCAGTATCTGGTGCAATCAATGCAGGCTCAGCAGCATGATGTTCTTCTTCATCATATTTGCCGCCAGATAAAAACTGCTCTTCAATAGTGGCAACATTTTCTTTAGTAATTTGCCATGAGTAGATCGCTTGCAGAGCGAATCGACGTGCATTACGACGTGCGGCTGGTTTCACACTGGCCCCCATTAGGAATCTATTTCAGATAGAACGTTAATCATTTCAAGTGCGCTTAGTGCGGCCTCTGCACCTTTATTACCAGCCTTGGTTCCCGCGCGCTCAATTGCTTGGTCAATTGTATCAACAGTTAGAACTCCAAATGCAACTGGAAGGCTAAATTCCAACGACACTTGAGCCAAACCCTTGTTACACTCACTGCAAACATAATCAAAATGAGGTGTACCGCCGCGGATTACTGTACCTAGTGATACAATTGCATCAAACTTACCCGTTTTTGCTACACGTTGGGCAACTAAAGGAAGCTCAATTGCACCAGGGCAGCGAACAACTGTAATGTTATCATCACCAATTTGCCCGTGACGCTTTAAAGTATCGATTGCACCAGATAATAGACTTTCGTTAATAAAACTGTTGAAACGAGAAATAACGATAGCAATTTTTGCATTTGGCGCTGGGAAGCCACCCTCAATCACTTTCATAAGCTTTCCTTTAACTATGTTCATCAAGTGAGAATCGCCGGATTCTAGCACAAACCTGTGATCAATATCTAATGGAAATTTGCCATTCCTAAGTAAGCAGGGCAGCTCTCAAAAGATGTACCTGAATGGTTATTTTAGCTAAGAAGTTATTCAATCGTGATATTATTCACAAACATACTCAACCACATTCAGACCAAATCCACCCAACGCGTGATACTTTTTATTCGTTGAGGATAGAAGACGCATGTCATGGACACCAATATCAGCTAGGATCTGCGAACCAACCCCTACACGTCGTGAGGTTCCCTGCTTTTTAACTAATGTAGGCGCATGTCCTTTATCCTGAGCTTCAAACATTTTCATACGATGGATAAGAAGCTCTGTCGATTCTTCATTACCAAGAATAACCAACACACCTCCATCTTCACCAATACGCTTCATCGCTTTATCTAAAGTCCAACTACGTTCTGCATTTCTATCACTACGCAACAAATCTGTAAAAGTATCTTGTAAATGAACTCGTACTAAAGGTGTTTGATTAGAAATATCACCTTTACACAAGGCATAGTGGACTTGGTTATCAATAGTATCTCTATAGGTAAGCAATTCAAACTCACCATATTCAGTTGGTAATAGGCATTTAGCTACACGCTCAATCGTCGTCTCGGTGTTATTGCGATGCTCGATAAGGTCAGCAATTGTACCAAGTTTTATACCATGCTTTTCGGCAAATACTTCTAAGTCAGGACGACGAGCCATAGTGCCATCTTCATTGAGAATTTCTACTATAACTCCAGCAGGCTCAAGCCCCGCTAATCTTGCAAGATCACAACCTGCCTCCGTGTGACCTGCACGAGTCAAAACCCCTCCTTCCTGCGCGGCAAGGGGGAAAATATGCCCAGGCTGAACCAGATCAGCCGCTTTTGCATCGATGGCAACCGCGGCTTGTACAGTTTTAGCCCTATCAGCAGCAGAAATGCCGGTTGTCACTCCCTGGGCCGCTTCTATTGAAACAGTAAAATTCGTGGTGTACTGCGCATTGTTATCTTGCACCATAGGGGGAAGACCTAAGCTTTCGCAACGCTCTTTTGTCATAGTCAGACAAATAAGGCCTCGCCCATAGGTCGCCATAAAGTTAATTGCTTCAGAGGTCACATGTTCCGCTGCCATGATTAGATCGCCTTCATTTTCACGATCTTCATCATCCATCAAAATAACCATTTTTCCTAAACGAATGTCTTCTATGATCTCTTGCGGCGTACTAATTGGCATTGCTTGATTCCTGTTATTGATGCAGTTAACAATATTATATTTTTTTAGAGCAGCGTGTAGTGTTTAATCACGCAAAACCATGTTGCTGAAGGAATTCCATAGTTAATCGTGACTCTGGCTGTGAAGATTGACTGTTCAAAAGACGTTCCATATAACGAGCTAACACGTCAACTTCAAGGTTCACTTTACGCCCAACATGAAAGTCAGCAATTGTCGTTTCTTCTCCAGTATGTGGCACAATCGTTAGCTTGAAAGCATCTTTACGCAACGCATTGACAGTCAAACTAATGCCATCAACGGTTACTGAACCTTTTTCAGCAAGGTATTTACACAATTCTGAGGGCATAGATACCCAAAACTCTATTGCTCGTCCCACTTGATTACGTTCAACAATTTCTCCCACCCCATCGACATGCCCTGAGACGATATGGCCACCAAATCGAGTTGTCGGTAACATCGCTTTTTCTAAATTGACCTTACTACCAACTTGGTAGTCAGTAAAGCCTGTTTTATTAAGCGTCTCAAGTGACAAATCGGCACTATAACTCGTAGCGTTACAATTGATAACAGTGAGACAAACACCATTTGTAGCAATACTATCACCAAGTTTGACATCCGACATATCGAGCTTACCAACCTCAACAGTAACACTGATGTCTTCACCTTTAGGGGTAATTGCTGTCAGTGTCCCAACAGCTTCAATAATTCCTGTAAACATAATTATTTATTCTTTGTTTTTACGTGGGCAATAATGCGAATGTCTGGGCCGATCTGCCTAATATTTTGAATATCCAACTCAACAACATCCTCCATCGACTGTAAACCAAGCGCGCCAAGCAAACCTCGACCATCACTACCCATTATTTTAGGGGACAAATACAGTACCAATTCATCAACCAAACCTTGTTTGATTAGGCTACTGGCGAGAGTCGAACCAGCCTCTACCCAAAGATGATTAATACCAAAGTTTGACGCTAAATCAGCAAAGGTTGTTTTTAAATCAATTAGGCCTGAGTTAGTCAATTGAGGCTGAATATCTCCTTGGTCAGAAACCACTATTCTCATACCTTCTGTCGAGAACAATTTAAGCTCAGGTGTGAGATTATTTTGCCGGTCCAAAATGACACGTTTAGGTTGACGTACCTCACACTCAGAAAGCTCATTTCTCACTGATTCTGGTAATTCTACCCAGCGAACATTTAACGATGCATTATCGTCAATCACAGTTTTGCTAGTTGATAGAATTGCATCAGACTGAGCTCGATATCTTTGTACATCACTTCGAGCCTGAGTTGAAGTAATCCACTGACTTTGACCGTTAGACAAGGCTGTTTGTCCATCAAGACTCGCCGCCATTTTCAGTTGTACAAATGGAAGTCCTGTTTTCATCCTTTTAATAAAAGCTGGATTCAATGCTTGTGCATCACTTTCCAAAAGACCAACTTGTACTTCTATACCGGCTTCACGAAGCATCTTAATGCCGGCTACTTTGGGGTTAGGGTCTTCCATTGCACAGATAACTTTTGCTACTTTTGCTTGGATCAAAGCAGCTGCGCACGGAGGGGTCCTACCATAGTGAGAACAAGGCTCAAGAGTGACATACACAGTTGCGCCAGCGGCTTTATTTCCAGCCATTACCAATGCATTTACCTCAGCATGTGGCTCACCCGCACGATAGTGAAACCCCTCACCAATAATATGATCATTAAGCGTAATGACACACCCAACATTCGGATTTGGTGGTGTCGTATAAATGCCGCCTTTTGCCAAAGTAATTGCACGCGACATCATTTGAAAATCTAGAGAAGAGAATTCAGACATGGTAATGCTAACCGTTAATCTTCTAAACGAGCTATCTCTTCACCAAACTCTCGAATATCTTCGAAACTTCGGTAAACGGAAGCAAAACGAATATAAGCAACCTTATCGAGTTCTTTAAGTTGATCCATCACCAAATTACCAATCATTTCGCTTGGTACTTCTCGCTCACCAGTTGCTCGGAGCTGTGACTTGATCATACTAATAGAGAGTTCGACTGAATCTGCACTCACAGGACGCTTTTCTAGCGCACGCTGAAGCCCACCGACCATTTTATCTTCATCGAATGGTTCACGGTTTCCATTTGATTTAATCACCCGAGGCATAACCAATTCCGCAGTTTCGAAAGTGGTAAAGCGCTCATTACAGGCCAAACACTGCCTGCGACGACGAACTTGGTGACCATCCGCCACCAAACGAGAATCGATCACTTTGGTATCATTCTCTGCGCAAAAAGGACAATGCATATCACCTCCATAATATACTGAAATAGCCTTTGGTTGACGACCGAAATACATCAACAAAGCTACTTTAATATATCGCTACTAGTGTAACGGATTTGCTAAAGCGAAGAAAAGCAAAAGGGGCGATATCGCCCCTTTTTTCATCTCAAAGATGACTAAATCATTAGAATAAGCTAATGCTTCTTGCTAACCCTTGGCAAACTTGTTCAATATTCACACAACAAAGATTTAGCTACGAACTAAGTAATCTGCCTTTCCTACCCATTTATAACTAGTGAGTTCTTCAAGACCCATTGGACCACGTGCATGTAGTTTTTGTGTTGATACCGCAACCTCCGCCCCCAAACCAAATTGAGCGCCATCTGTAAAACGAGTCGATGCGTTGACATAGACTGCAGCTGAATCCACTGAGTTAATAAATCGCTCAGCATTTTCTAGGCTATTAGTCATAATAGCATCTGAATGACTAGCATTATGAACCCTCATATGCTCAATCGCTTCAGTAAGATCGTCAACGACTTTCACGCCTAAGGTATAATTCAACCATTCAGTATCAAAATCGCCTTCAGTACTGTTGCGGATATTTTCAGCACCGTCGAGCAATACCTTTGCTTGAGGCTCAGCAACAAAAGTTACTTTACTCTGTATTCGTTGTTTTAAATTGGAAAAAAACTCAGCAGCAACACTACGGTGAACTAACAATGTATCTAAGGCATTGCATGCAGATGGGCGCTGAATCTTGGCATTTTCGACCACATTTAATGATTTTTCCAAATCAGCACTATCATCAACAAAAATATGACTGATGCCAAAACCACCAATAATGACAGGAATAGAGCTATTTTCTTTGCACATTTTATGTAGACCAGCACCACCTCGTGGAATAATCATGTCAACATAATCATCAAGTTTCAAAAGCTGAGACACTAACTCTCTATCTGGTTTTTCAATATATTGAACCGAAGCCGCTGGTAGCTTAGCCCTTTCAAGAGCTGATTGAATGACTTTAACCAGCTGCATATTGGAAAAAAACGTTTCTTTCCCACCACGGAGAATACTCGCATTACCTGTTTTCAGGCATAAGGAAGCAATATCAATAGTAACATTCGGACGTGCTTCATAAATAACACCAACAACCCCCAGCGGTACACGCCGGCGAGCCAAAGACATACCGTTTTCCAATACTTTACTGTCAATTTCACTTCCAACAGGGTCATCGAGTTTGATAACATTTCTGACATCATTTGCCATTGCAATTAACCGAGCTTCAGTGAGTAACAGACGATCTAGCAATGCATCTGTCATCCCCGACTCTCTACCAAGCTCAATATCTTTTGCATTTGCTGCTAGAATATCTTCACAATTGTCTTCTAGTTCATCAGCAATAAAAGCCAAAGCTTGATTCTTTTGTGTTGTTGATGCGTTGACTAGTTGAAATGCAGCTTGCTTTGCAGCTTCACCTATAGAAATCAGTTCCACTCTTATTACCTCATTATTCTTGAATAACGACCATATCATCTCGGTGCAATACTTCACTACCATAGTCGTAGCCCAAAATGCCTAAAATATCTTTACTGTGTTTGCCGATGATCCTAGTCATATCCTGACTAGAATAACTCGAAATACCGCGAGCGATTAACACTCCCTTCTGGTCGATAATTCTAACCACCTCTCCGCGAGAAAATTCACCGATCACTCCAATCACACCTTTGGCTAATAGGCTGCTACCTCGAGACAAAACGGCTTTCATTGCTCCGTCGTCAATTACAATATCACCTGACGCAGCTGGCCCGGCTAAAATCCAGCGTTTACGACTTTCCAAAGCCTCTTCAATAGGCAGAAAACGGGTGCCTTGCGGCTCAACACTAAGAGAGTCAAACACCACATTAGGTGCACTACCGGCAGCAATAATCACCTCAATCCCAGCACGGCGAGCAATATCGGCGGCTTGCAGCTTGGTTGCCATTCCGCCAGTACCCAAGGTAGTCCCGCTATCACCCGCTATCTTTCGTAGCGTATCATCAATTGTTTTTACTTCTTTAATCAACTCAGCATTAGAATCTTTACGTGGGTCTGCTGTAAACAACCCCTTTTGATCTGTGAGCAATAAAAGCTTGTCAGCACTACATAAAATGCCAACAAGAGCGGAAAGATTATCATTATCTCCGACTTTGATTTCACTTGTCGCAACGGCATCATTTTCGTTTACGATAGGAACAATATCATTACTAACCAAAGCGTTAATAGTATCTCGAGCATTTAGAAAGCGTTCACGGTCTTCCAAATCAGCACGAGTTAACAGCATTTGACCAATTTTGATGCCATAAATACCAAACAATGCTTCCCAAGTTTGGATAAGTTGACTTTGACCGACTGCGGCAAGAAGCTGCTTGTTCGCCATGGAGTTAGCTAGTGTGGGATAATCTAAGTGTTCTCGCCCAGCAGCTATAGCCCCTGAAGAAACCATTACGACAGAGTGACCTTGCTTTTTTAATTCTGAACATTGCCTTGCTAACTCTACCATGTGAGATCTATCTAGCGCCGATGTACCACCAGTTAATACACTGGTACCTAATTTAATAACAACGGTTTGACGACTCGCAACATGTGCGCATTTTTGATTCATTGTCTATCTGCTATGAAAATTAAAATAGTCTATTCACTAGGGTCTGTTGTCCCTAGCTAAGCAATCAAGTTGATTGATCACTGCTAGTTGTTCTGAACATAGTGTTGTAACAATCAAAGCAGAAATTAACAAGCAGAAAAGGCGCTACTTAGCGCCTTTTTTAATCTAAAAACATATTAAAAGATTTATTTAAACAAATTCAGTAGATTCTTTATGAAAGTCAAGAGTCATACCAAATTGAGTAGCAAGAGTATCGATAAGCTTTTTATGAAAACCTTCTTGAGTACGGTAGACTTCCGCAATTGCTTTTTTAGGTAGCTTCTCGTCCATCCAGTCTCCTTGGGCATCATATAAACCAATGCAATATTTTGCCTCGAATGCTTCCCCCTCTTGCTCTAGTTCTAACCACCACCCCCAAAACTCTCGTTCTTCTGGTGATTTCTTGTCATTAACGCACACAGAAAGACAATCGAACAAATATTTACCTTGTTCACATTGTGCCTCTCTTAGATAAGGGCCAATTGCTTTTAGCGTAGATAGTAAACGGTAATGGGTTGGATTTTTTGGCTGTTCAGACATAATGAATCTCCATATTCAATATCTGTTGTAATTATGATGAGCAAAAATCAGGACCACTTTGTTTGGGCATCGCCCATATATAAGTGTTGACTAATTTATGTATTTTGTCATCTAATTAACTCATCCTCCAACCATTTGATCGCCAAATCGAGGGATTGCTCATACCCCTGTGTAATTGTTTTTGCGCTGATTTTCTTTGCTTTTCCATAGTCGCTAAATAATGCAACTAACTGATTATCACTATGGGGAGAGACAGGATCATTTTCTAAACTCATCGCTAAAATAGGAACTTTGGTTTTGCGACTCGACAGTATGCCCTGAACTTTAAGCGACCAAGCCATGAGTTGTCCTGCTAAACTATTAATATCCACTGCATTTTTACCGAGACGAGAAGCCAGAACATCAAGGTACATCTTAGGCATTTTTTTCAATTTCTCTGGCGAGGAAAGAACATCATGAATTGGAGCTCCCAGACTGACACAAGCTTTCAGTTTGTCTTGCTCAACAAATGAAAGCCTCACCATCGCATTGCCTCCAAAACGAAAACCTAACAAACCCACTCTATGATGATCCACCCATGGAATATGAAACAGTTCATTAAGAACAACTTGATGTAAGCGAGAGGTATCTTCAGTCAATGACCAATGATTGTTATGTCCTATTGAAGGCATATCAACAGTCAACATCGCAATATTTTTTGCCGCTAGGTGATTTCGAAAAAGCTTCCAAAGATCCGTTTGTAGGCTATCCAATCCAGCACTGACCATGACAACAGGCTGCGGTTTGTCTGTACTAGTTAAATGTAAATGAGCAATAATACGTTTATTTTGAAATGGAATTTCTAATTTTTTAACTATATATTGTGTTTTTTTGGCAGCTTCTGAATAAGCATTGCTAGCAAGAACCTGAGCTTGAGATGCTAAGTTGTCATTATTAAGATGAGGATAACCTGCAATACTAAAACACAAAGACGCATTAAATAACTCATCAGCAGCGTCTTCACCCTCAAGTTCATTAGAACGTTTGGTATGCAACATACCCAATTTAGTCCACTCGTAAGTCCAGTTCCCGCTATGATATCCCATCACAGTATCGAGCCATTCATCATGGCTCCTCGAATGCTTGGAAAAAGCTATTTTAGCTAAAACAGCTTCAGCTTCTATTGGATCGACACCTTGCCATGTCCACTGCATTCGCTGCATATTCCGATACCATTTAGAACCATCCCTCTCACGCTTATCATCCAATATTTTCTGACTGCTTGGCATGTAGTGAGTAAGCGAAGACGTTTCTCTGGCTTGCTTGTGATTGGTGAACAGTGTTTCTGAGAGGTTTTTACTCACTTCTTCAGACATAACATGGCCTAATCATAAAGTTTCCTACATTGTATACTTGAGTGGCGTTAAAAATCAGCTTTGAATTATCATTTAATGTACAAGCTAACACTTAGCTACGCATGTATTAGCACTATGGCTAAATGCAGCTGAAAACAAAAGTGATCCTCTAAGGACCACTTCATTCAATCATTGATTTAGACAACTGTTCTCAACGAGAAAAGCAATTTTAGTTGCACTACAGCAAATTACTTCTGCTTGCGATTAATTGGTTCGACATACTGGATTGACATATCCCAAGGTTGCTCAATCCAAGTTTTTTGTTCAATATCAACAACGTAATCATCAAGAAGAAGGGCACCAGATGGCTTGGCACAAACGGCAATAAGCTTAGCTCTTGGGTAAAGTTCCCGTAGCTTACGTGCAGTATCTCCACTATCAACTAGATCTTCAATAATTAGAAAACCCTCACCATCTCCCTCCGGTGCTTTGAGTACACTCATGTCACGCTGATGATCATGATCGTAACTAGAGATACAAATGGTGTCGACATAACGAATACCAAGTTCGCGTGCTAGAATAGCACCGGGGACAAGGCCACCTCGACTCACTGCCCATATTCCTTTCCACTGTTCAGCAGGCATTTGCTTTTCAGCGAGTTCTCGGCAGTAGGCATGCATTTGATCCCACGTAATAATGAACTTCTTAGTCATTGTAATAACCCAATTATTTGACAGATTATCCTACCGCTAACTAATAGTGGGATAATCTGTATTAAAACCGCTATGCCAACATATATTTGAGGATAAAGATTATCGACATAACCCAAACGCTAAGGGAAACATCTCGACCTTTACCACTACATAACTTAATTGCAGCATAAGCAATAAAACCTAAAGAAATGCCTTCAGCAATTGAGAAAGTCAAAGGCATAAGAAGACAGGTAACAACAACGGGGGCAGCTTCTGTCAAATCTCGCCAGTCAATGCTAGCTAAACCTGATAACATCAAAATAGCCACATAAAACAATGCACCAGCCGTCGCATAAGCTGGAATCATACCCGCCAAAGGTGAAAAGAATAAAGCAAGTAGAAACAAAATACCAACGACAACAGCCGTTAAACCCGTTCGCCCACCAGCAGCAACGCCAGATACACTCTCAATATACGATGTGGTATTTGATGTACCGAGTAATGCGCCTACAGATGTAGCCGTTGAATCAGCTAATAAAGCTTTGCTCAAGCGAGGAATTTTGCCATCTTTATCCATTAAACCTGCTTTCTGTGTAACACCAACCAAGGTTCCCGCGGTATCAAACAAATCAACAAATAAGAAAGCAAAAACGACCGAAATCATCCCAACTTCAAACACAGCAGAAAAATCGAGTTGTAAGAAAGTTGGCGCAATACTCGGTGGAGCCGACATAATGCCTGCCCATTGTATATCACCAAAAGCTAAGCCTAAGCCAGTAACAACCAAAATAGCAATCATGACGGCACCTTTTACACCTCGATTAACTAAAGCAATTGTCAAGAAAAAACCCACTGCTGCTAGTACTGCAGGTAAGGATGTAATCGCTCCTAAGGACACTAAGGTAGCTGGGTTATCAACCACAATTCCTGCATTTTTTAATGCGATAAAAGCAAGAAAAAGCCCAATACCTGCCGAGATACCAGTGCGTAAAGACAGAGGAATAGAATGTATTATCCACTCACGAATTTTAAACACACTCAATAGAATGAAGAGCAGACCAGAAACAAATACCGCAGCTAAAGCGACTTGCCACGTATAACCCATGCCAAGAACAACAGCATACGTAAAGAAAGCATTCAGTCCCATACCCGGCGCTTGTGCAATAGGATAGTTTGCGAAAAAACCCATTATAAAACAACCAATTGCAGCCGCTAAACACGTTGCTACAAATACTGCACCATGATCCATACCTGCATCGGCTAAAATTGCAGGGTTAACAAAAATGATGTATGCCATGGTCAGGAAAGTCGTTAGACCGGCAATGATCTCAGTTTTTACGTTCGTGCCGTGCTCGCTGAGTTTAAAGATTTTTTCGAACATAATCGAGTTCCAAAGGTGAAAAAGTAAACGGTTGCGTAATCGATTGGCGGGATTATAGAGTCTAACATTTTCAAATTCCAGATAGATTTGAGTTCCAATGGAGTATTCTATTTTTAGAACTACAACTCAAATAACATTACATCTTGTTTATCAAGACAAAAATACCTTAAAACTCAACCTCGTGTAATTAAATTACATAATAATTAGCTAAAACAACTCTTACATAAACAATAATTATCAAACCTCGCCAACGTGACACTTATGTGACAGAAAAACAATTTTTTGCTCACTTTTACTACTACACAACATCGGGTGGTGATATTCTCAGGAGTTAGAGTTCGTCGGCTAAACAAGCCTTGCACCATGGTGAGGTTTTAAAGTCATTTGCCAAAACTTTCCTCACCACAGTTAAGGAGTCATCTGTGTCTGAATTCCATTCTGAAATAAGCAACTTATCACCTAGCCTTGTATGGCAGTTTTTCGACAAAATTTGCTCCATCCCACATCCTTCTAAACATGAGGAAGCACTAGCTCAGTACATAATAGGCTGGGCCAAAGAGCAGAACTTGGCCGTTCGAAGAGATACCGTGGGTAATGTATTTATCAAAAAACCTGCAACACCTGGTATGGAAAATAAGAAAGGGGTCGTACTACAAGCCCATATTGATATGGTCCCGCAGAAAAATGAGGACACCGTCCATGATTTCACTAAGGATCCAATCCAGCCTTACATTGATGGCGAGTGGGTGACAGCGAAAGGCACAACGCTTGGTGCAGATAACGGCATGGGTATGGCGTCATGTTTATCTGTACTCGCTTCTAATGATATCAAGCATGGACCATTAGAAGTCTTGCTGACTATCGATGAAGAAGCAGGTATGACAGGTGCTTTTGGGCTGGAAGCTGGTTGGCTAGAAGGAGAGATCTTACTCAATACTGATTCCGAACAAGAAGGTGAAGTATACATGGGTTGCGCTGGTGGTGTTGATGGTGAAATAGCTTTCGACATTCAACGCGAAGCGATTCCCAATGGCTACACTACTCGTCAGCTTACTATGAAAGGTCTAAAGGGTGGGCACTCTGGCTGTGATATACATACCGGTCGAAGCAACGCCAACAAACTCGTTGCTCGCTTTCTTGCCGGTCACGCTCAAGAGTTAGATCTACGTTTGATTGAATTTCGTGGAGGGAGCCTTCGCAATGCTATCCCTCGTGAGGCTTTCGTTACCGTCGCTATACCTGCTGAAAATGAATCTAAATTGGCAGACTTATTCAATGCATATACTGACCAAATACAACAAGAATTAGGAAAAACGGAAACCAGCATCATTTCTCTTAATCAAGAAATAGAACCGACAGAAAAAATGATCTCCGTAGCCGACCAACAGCGCTTTATTGCAGCACTTAATGCATGCCCTAATGGGGTTATCCGTATGAGTGATGAGATAGAAGGTGTGGTCGAAACGTCACTCAATGTGGGGGTTATCAGTACTGAAGTCAACACGATTAAGATACTTTGCCTTGTTCGCTCTTTAATCGACTCTGGTCGTAGTCAAGTAGAAAGCATGCTTACCTCAATTGCAGAGCTTGCCAATGCTAGCATTAAATTTTCTGGAGCTTATCCTGGTTGGAAGCCAGACGCAGACTCGGAGATTATGTCCATTTTTCGCGAAATGTATCAAGGCATCTATGGCCATAAACCAAACATTATGGTTATCCACGCAGGTCTCGAATGTGGCTTATTTAAAAATCCTTATCCAAATATGGATATGGTCTCATTTGGCCCGACCATAAAATTCCCCCACTCTCCAGATGAGAAAGTAAAAATAGATACAGTCGCGCTATATTGGGAGCAAATGGTAGCTTTGCTTGAAGCTATTCCAGAAAAAAACTAGCCTCTTTCCCTTCCAAAGCAAACAAGACCTTATAAAAAGGTCTTGTTTGCAATTCGTTATGAGCTAAACGAAGCCCAAATAACGGTTATAACTAAAATAGGGCAAACAAACTTAACATAGAGTGGCCAAAATCTTCCAAACCAACCTAAAGTAAATTCTGGGCAACCCTGTTCTAATTCTTTGATTTTGGAGTGACGATTCCAAACCCAACCACCAAATACACAAAACAAAAGTGCAGCAACAGGCTGAAGGTATTGGGTTGCTGCTGTTGCAACTAATCCAAACAAACTGCCAAAATTGAATACTATTACTGTACTAAATAACGCAATCAGACCACCTAGAACCCAACTAGTCGTACTGCGCTTGGTTTTAAATCTCTCGCCAACTAAAGCAACTGGGCATTCTAACATCGAAATAGAGGATGTTAACGCCGCAATTATCAATAAAGTAAAGAACACTATCGCAAATAACTGCCCCAACAAACCTAAGCTATCAAACATCAAAGGAAGAACAGTAAATACTAGTGTATCCGAGCTCAGTAGGGCACCATCTTCGGCATAGATCTGGACACCTTTATGCATAGCAACAAACATAGCAGGCATCACCACTAATCCAGCGATGAATGCCACCAAGGTATCAACAAGCGTAACGTGCATCGCCATCTTGGGTAGATTTTCTTTCTTACTGAGATAAGAACCATAAATAAGCATAGAACAGCCACCAATTGTCAAGGAGAAGAAGCCTTGCCCCATAGCAGCCAAGATCAATTTACCATCCATTATCTTATTAAAATCGGGGACCAGATAATGCTGCAACCCTTCTGTTGCACCAGTTTGAGTCATGATATAAACGAACAACAACCCAAAAAGAATAAATAGTGCAGGCATAAGACGAGTTGACCATTTTTCAATACCTTGCTTTACGCCACCTTGAACTATCAAGATTGTCAGCACATAAAAAACCAAAGTACCAAATAAATTGCGCTCGACACTAAAACCTTGCAGCCACTCTGTTGCCAATTCTATACCTGCAACTTCAGTGATAGCACCTAAGAGAAAACATATAAGCCAGCCTCCAACAATACTGTAAAAGGCGAGCACCAAACTGGGTACACTCAAACCAATCCAGCCAACCATAGCACCAAACTTTTTCATTGTTTGGTTAGACGTTAGGGAACGCATACTATCGACTGGGTTAGCTTGCCCATGACGGCCAATAGCCATCTCAACAACAAGCATCGGAAAAGCAACGGTCAAAATCATGATTAGGTAGACGAGTAAGAAGGCCCCTCCCCCATTACTTGCTGCCTGAGTAGGAAAACCCCATATATTACCTAACCCAACAGCAGCGCCTGCTGCCGCTAAAATAAAGCCTAAACGAGAGCCAAAGTGCTCCCGAGATTCGAAGTTGTCTGTGGGTGTCATACGACCTTAAGTACCGCATCTATAAACTAGTTGGCTAGTACGATATTACAATCTTTCATTACACTCCAGAGATATAAGGTACTAATCATTACTTACTCAGAAAAAAACACATCACAGAACGTAAATAGTTCTTTACAAAAATAATTACTCTATCAATAAGTATCTAATTAAATAGAAAAAGAATGGTGTATACATAAAGAGCGCCTAAAGCGCTCTATCAAAAATATCTAACTCATAGTTTCAGGAGCAAGTTAAATAGTAAATACCTGATAATCTTGAAGCTGTGGGATTATCTGATGCAGTTCTTTTTCTTCCTGGGCAAGATCATCCAAAGAGTCACAAAACTCTTGGCTTTGCTTCTCTACTTCTCCAGCATGCTTTTTGAGTCGAGTCGCTATCCGCTCCTTAAGCTCACTCATAGTTTCAGCCATTTGAGTCAGGTTGATCCCATCTTCAGCTTTCATTTTCTCAGACATCGCCGTGAAAGCACTCGATATAAATTCTTGATTAAAAAGTTTTTTTGCATTTTCAAAGTCTTGAGACCAAGTTTCGCTTAAAGACGAAAAACTATCTGCTGGTAGAATTAAATCTCCTTCTTTGTAGTACCTTTGTTCAATGTCGGCGTAGAACTCTTGCATCGATGCTTTAACACTTTCAAACGCATCTGGCGCATCAAAACTTCTACCTACATCATCTATGATATCGTTTGCAAGCGTGAGTCCATCACGAGCAATTTGTTTCGCGCGCGGAAGGTAGTCATTCAAATGAGCACGATAGTCTGAGATTGCCTGTTTTTGTTCAGGCTCTAGGACCACTTCCTTCCCTTCAATCAAGAGTCTGTTATCCGAATCAACCACTGCTGTATTACCACTTTCCTGATGAATCTCTAGCCTCTCGCCATTTAGCTTAATATCGCTTTTTAAGTCGACTTTACATTGAGCAGCATTGACTTGGCTCACCATTATCAGCAGAGGTATCGTCAAAAACACTTGTTTCATTTTTATCTCGCTTTGTTGAATACTTCCAAACCGTACCAAACAATTTGCCTTCTTGCGTCAAATTATTGTATCGATTTGATAACTAAAACTTGCTTGACCCACATTATATTCAGCTTCATCACCGATAGATTTACCTTTTAGCGCCTGCCCAAGGGGAGAATTTAATGTCACTAGCATCACTCGTTGCTGCTGATAATCTACTTTTAAACCTCCCGCACAAGGTGCTACAAAAAACCACTTAGGCTCATCATTGTCATCCAAAAGGCCAACCAAACTCCCAAGTGTCACAACTTCACTCTTTTGAGGTAACTGCAATTGTTTCATCTGGCTAAGCTCACGCTCACACTCTTCAACCCGCATAGCTTGACCATGAGCTAAGTAAGAAGCTTCTAAAGCTAAAGTATCGTATTTATGTTCAGGAACCGTTTGTTCATCGGTTGCCGATTCAATCGCTCTTTGCGTCGCACTATGTGCTATAGACAAAGAATTTTCCATCTCTAGTAATATTGCTTGCAGTAGCTCAAACTTATTCATACTAAAACCATGTTCCTCAGCCAATATTCTCTCTAGAATACTATCTCATGAGCCCAAGTCATACTGATAGCAAAAATGCAGACTTCAAATAACCAACAAATCATCTACCAAAAGTTACAACAGTGCTTTGGTTTTGAGCAGTTAAGAGAAGGACAATACCAAGTCATAGACAAAGTATTGAGCGGGAAATCATGTGCGGCTATCTTTCCAACGGGTTCAGGGAAATCACTATGCTATCAGCTTTCGGCTTTGTGCCTTCCTCATCTCACGCTAGTGATCTCGCCATTATTAGCCCTTATGAAAGATCAATTGTCATTTTTACACCATAAAGGAATAGAAGCCGCTTCACTCCATTCAGGTCAAAGTAAGGAAGAAATTCAAACAACAATGAACAATGTGCAAAATGGAGAGGCTAGGATTTTAATGGTCTCCGTTGAAAGACTGAAAAACGAGCGCTTTCGCCAATTTTTGTCACAACAAAGCATCTCATTATTGGTGGTCGACGAAGCACATTGTATTTCAGAGTGGGGGCATAACTTTCGTCCTGATTATTTAAAGCTCCCCCAAATACAGCAGCAACTTTCTATACCTCAGGTATTGCTCTTAACCGCAACAGCAACACAAGCTGTGTTAAACGATATGGGCCATAAGTTTAATATTGATAAGGATGATATTACTATCACTGGGTTTTATCGCCACAATCTAGATATTTCAATCCTTCCATGCTCAGTAGAAGAAAAAAAGTCTGCATTACTTTCAATTATTAATCAAAAGCCTAAGCTAACTACTATTGTTTACGTTACCCAACAAAATACCGCTGAGATAATTTCCAAGCTGTTGATCTCTGAGGGAATTGATGCCATGGCATATCATGCTGGCCTAAAAAGTCATCAACGAGAAAATATCCAACACAAGTTTATGTCAGGTCAAACCAACTGCATCGTTGCAACCATTGCTTTTGGGATGGGGGTGGATAAATCAGATATTCGCCGAGTGATTCATTTTGATTTACCGAAGTCGATTGAAAATTATGCTCAGGAAATCGGCCGTGCTGGTCGAGATGGACATCCCTCGCAATGCCTATTACTGGCAAATGAAGAAGGAGTTTGTACACTAGAAAACTATATTTTTGGCGATACACCTGAATATACTGAAATCCTCGACGTGATACAGCAAGCTACTTCATCAATACCTCAATGGGAAGTCGTCATTTCACGCCTTTCAAACCAAAGCAACATTCGACAACTACCACTCAAAACCTTGCTAGTCTATATGGAATTGCAAGAGATTATCAGTGCTCAATATACCTACTTCGCAGAATATCGATTTAAATTTCTGGTACCACAAAGTGAAATAATAACGCAATTTAATGGTGAAAGACGCGTATTTACTCAAGCGCTATTTGATAGTACTTCAAAAGCTAAAATATGGTGTCAGGTTGACTTTGACGAACTTTGGCATAACTACCAAGGTGAACGTAATAGAGCTATTTCCGCCCTCGATTACTTTCACCAGCAAGGTTGGATAGAACTAGAAAGTAAACTAATGACTGAAGTTTACCGAGTTAATGAAATCAAAACCTCTCCAGAGCAAATTGCTAATCAACTATCAGCCTTATTCAAAAACAAAGAGCACAGCGACATAGATCGTATTCATAATCTATTGCATCTATTTAAATCCAATCAGTGTCTAAATCATGCTCTGGCAAGCTATTTCTCTGATCTAAGCGCCCCTAAACAATGCGGTCATTGCAGTGTCTGTCGAGGAGAAACTAAAGCTTGGCCCGAGAAAACTAATATGAGTAACGGTTTAGAAGATATCGGCAGGTGGCTACAGGAACTCGAAAAAGTCTCGACATCATTATCAGATGCCATCAAAGCAAAATTTCTTTGTGGTATTACCATTCCATGGTTTACAAAAATAAAAGCGAAGAAGATGGTCGGGTTTGGTGAGCTTAGTAACTATCCATATCAACAAGTGCTTAATATGATAGCCTCACAAAATGATGTTCAGAAAAAGCTTAATTGCTGATTGTCTTCTTCCGGTTTGAGCATAACACTCAAGCCTAACAAGCGAATCTCTCTGCCCTTTTGTCGCTTAAGAATGTCCCGAAGTAGTACTTTAAAATAGCCTAGATCTAACTCTGGGTGAATATGCTCAATAGTTGTCTGCTGGAAATCTGCAAACTTAACCTTAACACTTTGTTTTAATATTGATTTTTCTTGGGATACTTTTGCCAGCCTAATTTCAAGTTGAGGAAATAATTTATTCTCAATCACATGCCAACACTGCTCAAAAGTCATAATGTTTTGACTAAATGTACTTTCAACTCCTACAGATTTTCGCTCACGCTCGACCACTACAGGACGATTATCAATACCATGACTTTTACTCCATAACGCAGCACCGAGGCGACCAAAATCTAAAAGCAAGCTACGATAATCACTTTTTTTAACATCCAAACACGTAAACAAGCCTGCTTTGTGCAATTTGCCCAAACTTACTCGACCAACTCCAGGGATTTTTTCTAGTGGAAGCTTGTCTATTTCTAGCTGTAAATAACTTGGTGAAATCACATATTGACCATTTGGCTTATTTAAATCTGAAGCAACCTTGGCTAGGAATTTTATTGGTGCAACGCCTGCTGATGCAGTAAGGTTTAACTCCTGAAAAATATCATTTCGAATAGCTTGTGCTATTAAAGTTGCAGAACCTTGATGCAGTTGGCAGTCAGTCACATCTAAGTACGCTTCATCTAAAGACAAAGGCTCAATAAGAGACGTATAACGAGAAAAAATACCTCTAATATGCTGTGAGATTTGCTTGTACAATTGAATACGACCAGGCACTACGATAAGGCTCGGGCATAACTTAAGTGCTTTCCCTGTTGGCATTGCGCTTCTAACACCGTATTTTCGCGCTTCATAATTACAGGTACTTATTACCCCCCTTTGCTTTTCACGCCCCCCGACGGCTAAAGGTCGGTCACGATAGCTTGGATTATCACGCATCTCAACCGCAGCATAAAAGCAATCCATATCAATATGGATAATTTTTCTCACCCTAGTTTGATCCATAAACAATAACGAATACTGTATAAAAAACCAGTATAGTAGTTATTCGCTTTAACGCCAAGGATAAATTGCAGTTTTGCTTTCAGATAATCGCTTTAGGTTAAGTAGGAAACTCAGCTATTACTTGGGAAAATCTAAATGGATTTTATGTAGATGATAAAGCCCGACATTAAGTCGGGCCTAAAAATGCTATGCAATGCGGTCTTTTTCCCACGCAGCAAGCTTTTCAGCTCTGAGCGCTTCTCTTGCTTCACGCTTTTTACGTGCATCGCAAGGCTCGGGACAATTACATACCTTATCTACACCGACAGCCCCTAGCCCGCCACAGCTGCCTTTTACCACTTTCTTTTGAAAGATATAGCCAACAGACATAGCGGCGATAAAGGCAATAAAAACACCAAAGGTGATCAGAAATGTATTCATAACAACATACTCACTAACTATTATTTATTAATATATGGCTTATACGCTTCCGATGCCAGTTCTATATACCCATCACTCGATTTTACAATCATAAACACAGGAATATTGTTCTCATTGGCTATCTTCATACCCTGCTCCTCGCCCAGAACCATCAAGCCAGTAGCGAGACCATCAGCCGTCATAGAAGACTTATCGAGTACTGTAACTGAAACGACTTTGTGATTGATGGGCTTCCCAGTCGCAGGATTAATAATATGGGAATATCTTATCCCATCTCTTTCAAAATAATTTCGATAGTCACCTGATGTTGCAATTGCCATATCACCTGGCTCAATAATTTCCTGTATTGCGCGCTCATCTACCGTTGGTTTTTCAATCGCAATTCGCCATTTTACACCTTCTCGATTTAAGCCTTTAAGGCGCATTTCGCCTCCAACTTCGACCATATAATTCTCAATCCCTTGTGACTGTATATAATCGGCAACAACATCAACACCCCAACCTTTCGCTATCGTGGAAAGGTCAATATATAGATTGGGAATATCCTTTGAGAGCGCATTACCATTAACACTTAAGTGTTGAATACCTGTTACCGCTCTGCGTTTTTCAAGCTCACTATCACTCGGCACCACTTCTGGACGAGCTTCAGGCCCAAAACCCCATAAGTTAACTAAAGGCCCGACTGTCACATCCAAAGCCCCTAATGTTAGACCATTAAGACGAATAGCTTCTTTCACCACAGTTACGGTTTGTGGTGATACTTCAAAAGGCTGTGAGCTCTTATTTTGATTAAAACGACTCAATTCAGAATCGCTACGGTAAGTCGACATCTGATCATTAACTTGCTCAAGTAAACGATCTATCTCTTTCTGTAACACATCTGGAGAGGGCTGTTCCTGGGAGACAATATACTTGATATTGTACGTTGTCCCCATAGTGGGGCCACTGAGATAAATTTGGTCAATTGGTTTTTCGCAACCAGCAATAACGAAGAGAGAAGCAAATACAACAAGCCATTTTTTCACTTGTTTGACTCCTTTGAGTAAATGGGAATAGCACATGAACCTTCAGTGAGTTCATCTTCTATCACCACTTAAAGTTTTAACCGTAGAAAAAACAATGGCTGACCTTACAAGGTCAGCCATATTTATCATAGACTTAATGTATTAACCACCAAAGTCATCGAGTAAGATATTTTCATCTTCAACACCAAGATCTTTTAGCATACCGATAACAGCAGCATTCATCATTGGTGGACCACACATGTAGTACTCACAATCTTCAGGCGCGTCGTGGTCCTTAAGATAGTTTTCATACAATACATTGTGGATAAAGCCAGTATGGCCATCCCAATTATCTTCAGGCATAGGATCAGATAAAGCACAGTGCCAAACGAAATTATCGTTCTCTGCTTGCAACCCATCAAAGTCTTCTACATAGAACATTTCTCGTTTAGAACGAGCACCATACCAGAAAGACATTTTACGTGAAGAGTTGAGGCGCTTAAGCTGGTCAAATATATGAGAACGCATCGGAGCCATGCCAGCACCACCACCAACGAATACCATTTCATTTTCAGTATCTTTGGCAAAGAACTCACCAAATGGGCCTGAAATAGTACACTTATCACCACCTTTCAGTGACCAGATGTACGAAGACATAATGCCTGGCGCAACTTCTGGATTGTTCGGCGGAGGCGTAGCTATACGGACGTTCAGCATGATAATGCCTTCTTCTTCCGGATAGTTAGCCATAGAGTAAGCACGAATTGTCTCATCGTTAACTTTAGACTCATAACGGAACAAATTAAATTTGTCCCAGTCTTCACGATATTCATCTGGAACATCGAAATCTGCGTATTTGATGTGATGAACAGGCGCTTCAATCTGAATATAACCACCAGCGCGGAAAGGCACTGATTCACCATCAGGGATCTGTAGCTTTAGTTCTTTGATGAAGGTCGCTTTGTTATCATTAGATATAACAGAGCATTCCCACTTCTTAACACCAAATATTTCTTCAGGAAGCTCAATATCCATGTCAGTTTTCATTGCTACCTGACAGGCTAAACGTTCACCTTCACGGGCTTCACCTTTTGAAATATGGTCAAGCTCAGTAGGTAAAATGTCACCACCACCTGATTTAATTTTGACACGACACTGACCACATGAGCCACCGCCACCACAAGCAGAAGAAACGAATACACCAGCACCAGCTAGAGCACTCAGAAGCTTACCGCCTGGTTGTGTAACGATCGCCAGAGAAGGGTCATCGTTAACAGAAATTGTAATGTCACCTGTTGGTACAAGCTTAGACTTAGCGAACAAAATCACTAGTACTAACGCCAGCACAATCAGAGTAAACATCACTACACCAAGAATAATGTCCATTGACTATTCCTTAATTGTTGCGGTCTACCCGACTTACAGTTGAACACCAGAGAAAGACATAAAGCCTAGCGCCATAAGACCTACTGAGATAAACGTAATTCCTAAGCCACGTAAGCCTGGAGGTACGTCTGAGTACTTCATCTTCTCTCGGATACCTGCAAGAGCGACAATCGCTAACATCCAGCCCACACCTGATCCGAAACCATAAACTACAGATTCTGCGAAGTTATAGTCACGTTGTACCATGAAAGACACGCCACCAAAGATTGCACAGTTAACAGTGATCAATGGTAGGAAGATGCCAAGCGCGTTATACAGAGGCGGGAAGAAACGATCCAAAACCATTTCTAGAATCTGTACTAAAGCTGCAATAACACCGATAAAGGTGATGAAATTTAGGAAGCTAAGGTCTACCCCAGCAACCAAGGCATTCTCTTTCAGTACTAGGTTGTATACGAGATTGTTAACAGGTACTGCAATAGTCAATACCACAACAACAGCGACACCTAGGCCGAAAGAGGTCTTTACTTTCTTAGATACGGCAAGAAACGTACACATACCCAAGAAGAACGACAAAGCCATGTTTTCGATAAAAATCGATTTAACTAACAGACTAATGTAATGTTCCATGACGTTCTTACTCCTTCGCTTCTACTTGTTCTGGTTTGAGAATACGAATTGCCCAGATCAGGAAGCCAATTAAGAAGAATGCAGACGGTGCTAGTAGCATCAGACCATTTGGCTGATACCAACCACCATTGCTCACTAAAGGCAGTACTTCGATACCAAAAAGTTTGCCAGAGCCAAATAGCTCACGGAAAAAACCTACAGTAATAAGAACAAAACCGTAGCCTAGACCGTTACCAATACCATCAATAAAGGAAGGTATTGGGGCAGACTTCATTGCAAATGCCTCAGCGCGGCCCATTACAATACAGTTGGTAATAATCAAGCCAACAAATACTGATAACTGCTTAGAGATATCGTATAGATAAGCCTTTAGTACTTGGTCTACCACAATAACAAGAGAGGCGATGATTGCCATTTGGACAATGATACGCACACTGTTAGGAATATGGTTACGGATAAGAGAAACAAAAAAGTTAGACATCGCGGTTACAAAGGTTACTGCGATTGTCATAACGAATGCTGTTTCAAGTTTCGTTGTTACTGCAAGTGCAGAACATACACCAAGAACTTGAAGCGCGATTGGGTTGTTATCCAATACTGGCGCTAAAATACTCTTTTTAACGTTTTGTACACTAGACATTAGTTCAGACCTCCGTCACGAACTTTTGCTAGGAACGGGCCAAAGCCCATATCACCTAACCAGAAGTCAAATGTGTGTTGAACGCCATTACTGGTCAATGTAGCACCAGACAAACCATCAACACCATGCTCTGAGCCCGCTGGCGCACCACCTTTCACAACTTTGATAGCAGGCTTATGATTGTCATTATACAATTTTTTGCCAATCCATTGAGCTGTCCATGACGGATTCTCAACTTCACCACCAAGCCCTGGGGTCTCGCCCTGCTCATAGTAAGTAATACCTGAGACTGTGTTGCCATCAGTTTCTACAGCAACAAACGCGTACATCATTGACCATAGACCGTTACCGTGAACTGGTAAAATAACCTTAGACACGTTATCGTCCTGCTTTACTAAGTAAATAGTACCAACATTGGCACGTCGAATGATCTTAGCTTGATCTTCTTCAGGAGGTAACTTTATTGACTGTGCTGGGTCTTTAGCTGCTTTACGTTGATCATATGTCGCAGCATCGCCTTCGACAAAATCACCCGTTTTGAAGTCAACTAAACGTGGCTCTATGTACTCTGCAAATAATTCTGGTACTTTTTTACCGTCAGTATCAATACCAGCAACTTGAATAATTTTCGTTTGCTTATCCAAAGCAGCATTAGCTTTTTGCTTCTCACGTAAACCCACGGCTGCAGTTGATACTATGATTGAACAAACAAGGCTCAACCCAATAACAACCCCCAGCGTCTTTTTAATGCTGTCGTTATTACTTGCCATAGCGTGCTTGTCTCCGCTTGATGTTCTTTTCAATAACCACATGGTCGAACAAAGGTGCAAATAAGTTCGCAAATAGAATCGCCAGCATCATACCTTCTGGATAAGCCGGGTTCACAACACGAATTAATATACACATCACACCAATCAGTGCCCCATACCACCATTTCGCTTTATTGGTAAATGAAGCAGATACAGGGTCGGTAGCCATAAAGAACATACCGAATGCAAAACCACCTAAAACTAGATGCCAATGCCATGGCATATTAAACATTGGGTTAGTATCTGAACCAACTAGATTAAATATTGTTGCAGCCGCAACCATACCTATCATCACACCAGCAATAATACGCCATGACGCAATTCTCATATAAACGATCATTGCAGCGCCGATCATCAGAGCTAGAGTCGATACTTCACCGATAGAACCTGGAATGTTACCGATAAAAGCATCTAACCAAGTGATTGGTGTACCTGTTACCGTATTGACTAGTGCACCATTACCACCTTGTGCCCATTGGCTCAGAGCCGTCGCACCAGAGAAACCATCAGCTGCTGTCCATACCACATCGCCTGAGATTTGAGCAGGGTAAGCAAAGAATAGGAACGCACGACCAGCAAGCGCAGGGTTCAAGAAATTACGCCCTGTGCCACCAAAAATCTCTTTAGCGACCACAACACCAAACGTGATGCCCAAGGCTGCCTGCCAAAGAGGAAGGGTCGGTGGAACAATTAATGCGAATAAGATAGAAGTGACGAAGAAACCTTCGTTAACCTCATGCTTACGTACCATACAGAACAGTACTTCCCAGAAACCACCAACAATAAAGACAGTCGCATAGATAGGTAAGAAGTATGTCGCTCCCAACAGTAATTTACTGCCCAAACCAGCATCGGCCGCAAGCGAACCACCAAACATTTCGGTTAGCCAGTAATGCCAATTCCCAGCAACAATCGAAGCAAATTGATCACCAGCGTACATATGGTTAAGTGCAACAATAGCTTGTCCACCAGCGTTATACATTCCCCAGAACATTGCAGGAAATACCGCCAACCAAACCATAATCATGATACGCTTAAGATCAACGCTATCACGAACATGCGAACTCTTCTTAGTAATTAAACCTGGCGTGTAGAATACCGTCGCAACAGCTTCGTACAGTGCAAACCATTTCTCATGTTTACCACCAGGCTCAAAATGATGTTCAATGTCTTCAAGATACTTTTTAAGAGCCATGAAAATCACCCTTCCTTTTCGATCGTGTCTAGGCATTCACGAAGCAATGCTCCGTACTCATACTTACCCGGACAAACAAAGGTACACAATGCTAGATCTTCTTCATCTAGTTCTAGTGCACCCAATGCCTGAGCACTGTCTGTATCACCTGCACATAGATCGCGAAGTAGCAAAGTCGGCTCCATATCCAGTGGCATAATACGTTCATAGTTGCCAATTGGCACCATTGAGCGGTCACTACCATTGGTCGTAGTTGTCATATTAAACAGCTGACCTTTGAAAATATGGCCTAAATAGGCTCGTGTTACCGAGAATTTGTTCTTACCTGGCGCAGCCCAGCCTAACAGCTCTTTGTCTCGACCTTCACGCAGTACCGAGATTTGTATATGGTAACGGCCAAGATAAGCATGTGGACCCGAAGCCTGCGCTCCTGATAGAACAGAGCCAGTAATAATGCGAACTTCACCTGGCATCAACTCACCATCAGTCAGTTCGGCAACATTTGCTCCCTGAATGGTACGAATTAAGCGAGGGTTATTAACTACTGGGCCAGCAAGAGAAATCACACGCTCAGTATAAAGTTCACCAGTTAGAAATAACTTACCAAACGCTATTACGTCTTGGTAGTTAATACTCCAAGCTACATTCTCGGCATTAACTGGATATAGGAAATGCATGTGAGTGCCGGCGAGTCCTGCTGGATGAGGGCCGTCAAAAACATGCTCTTCAACATTTGTTGAAGAGGAGCGAGGAAGACTGGTACCAGCTTTACAAACGTAAACTTTGCCATCAGTCAAAGTTGAAAGTACATCCAGACCTGCAACAAATGCTTCCTGCTGTTCATTAATGACCAATTCAGGCTGAACTGCCAATGGATTGGTATCCATCGCAGTGACAAAAATTGCCTGTGTAGAAGATTCAATGGCCGGAACCTTGCTGAACGGACGAGTACGTAAAGCAGTCCAAAGACCAGAGTCAATTAGCTGAGTTTTAACCATATCACGGTCAAGACCTGCTAATCGTCCGGCTTCAAACTTATCGAATGTTACCTGTTCCTCACCTGCCACTTCGATCACTACGGATTGAAGGACACGTCTAGCTCCACGGTTAACCTCGATCACTTTACCACTTGCTGGTGAAGTAAATTTCACTCCAGAGTTCTTCTTATCTTCAAAAAGAACTTGTGCTTTTTTCACTTCATCGCCTACGCGAACATGCATGGTAGGACGCATGCCAACATACTCTTCGCCAAGCAAGGCGACTTTCTTGATGGTCTTACCATCATTAATCACCTGGGTAGGTGTTCCTGCAATAGGCAGGTCCAAACCCTTCTTTATTGTAATCATACGCACTTGCACTACTTTTATCGGGAAAAAGATTCATTGATTGCGTAACTTTTAGACACGACATTAGTGTCCGGTTTTGGCGCAGTTCAAAACACCAAAATCGCAACATCCTATTTAAAACCTCGTTACAAATTTAGTCGAGATTTATCAGGTGCGGTAGTCTAGCATCTTTTTAGAAGTATACGCTATGACCAAAGAAAGGAATCAGATATATATTTCGAAGGATTTGAGTTTAAAAGGTTAAGTATTGTTCACAACTTTGAACCACTGCACAAATTGCGATAACTACAGGCTGAATAATGTCTTATTTTATTCGTATTATGAAACACTTATCAGTAAAAGCGATCATGATATATATTTGTATATTTCCTGTTAAAAACTTGGTTACTTTATAATCAGGGAATTACTCGTTACCGCTATACTTATTTTTATGCACTATACTACTTGGATCCGCCCAAACACATTGGGCTATCTGGAGCAATTTGATTTTGTTTTTTCCATTCTTCTAAGGTATAGGTGTGAATTGATAGCGCATGAATATGATTAGCTAACTCGTTTGCCAAAACTTGATTAACTAGGCGATGACGACCAAGCAGCCTCTGCCCTTCAAATTTATCACTGACAATCACTACCTTAAAATGACTTTCTGCACCTTCAGGGACATTGTGCATGTAGCTTTCATTTAACACCTCAAGGTGTATAGGTATGAAGTAGTCTGATAGTTTAGTTTCTATCACTTCTTGTATCATTGTATCACCGTGAAAATATGAACCACTCTAGAGAGAAATGATAACCTTCTTATACACAAAGCTAAAGGTTTTAGTTTCCAGCTTACTCTGCTTCTGCGACAATTTATCTTATCAATTCCCATATCTTTACAAATATGAAAACTGAACTTGCGCTTTTTGACCGTACCTTAACCCTGCACAGATTCCCGAAAAGGAATAATGAGACACTTCAAGCATGGGATGCTGGAGACGAGTACCTCATTAGCTATATGGAAGAATTGAACGTTGAACCAGGTAAACACATCTTGATTCTCAATGATAGTTTTGGCGCATTGAGCTGTTGGCTTACGCACAAACATCGTGTAACCATGATGAGTGATTCATATATTGCTCACCAAGGTACTATTAAAAATATCGAAGGCAACCAGTGTGAAGGTATCACCCTGTCTAATACCATAACTAATATTCCAGACAATGTAGATTACGTACTCATCCAAATCCCAAGAAACAATCGCCACCTCATATGGCAGTTAAGTCAATTAAGACACGCCCTTGATAAGACAGTACCTATCATTGCCGTGAATAAGGCGAAAGATATCCACACCTCAACGCTAAAGTTGTTCGAGAAATACCTCGGCAGCACCCATACATCACTGGCCTGGAAAAAACATCGCTTAGTTTTTTCTAAAGCTGACAGTCCTAATGCTCTGGCTATAGATCCTGTCACCCAGTGGGGGGTTGAGCAATATGGTTTTGAAGTCAAGAACCTACCTAATGTTTACTCTGGAGAAAAGCTTGATCAAGGGGCGCAATTTATACTTGATTACTTACCAAAAGGATTAACAACTGAGCGGGTAATAGATCTTGGATGTGGAAACGGTGTACTGTCAGTTAAGCTAGGGCTTGATAATCCAAATGTGCAGCTCACATGCGTAGACGAAAGTTTTATGGCAACAAGCTGCGCAAAAAATAATTTACTCAATTCCCTAGGGATAAAAAGAAATTTCAAGTGTGTCACCAATAATTGTCTTGATGGATTCAGAGATAATAGCGCGGAGCTGGTTTTGTGTAATCCTCCCTTTCATCAACAACAGGCTATTACCGATCACATTGCATGGCAAATGTTCTGTGATGCAAAGCATGTTCTTTGCAATGAGGGGAAATTATTAGTTATCGGTAACCGTCACCTCGGCTACGATGTGAAGTTATCCAAGTTGTTTGGAAAATCTAAGATCAAACTTATCGCCTCAAATAATAAATTTGTTATTTTACAGGCAACTAAATAGTTCACTACCATGTCTCTAAATTTAGAGCGACGATTAAAGGAAGTCATAATGAGAAAACTGTTTCTGACCGCGTCAGTGGCTTTACTTGCTGCATGTTCATCTCCTCAGCAAGAGCAACTAAACTTTATACCTCAGCCAGTTCTGAGCAATAATAACCTTGTTCAAGACGCAAGCTTCACACTAACAAGTAAAGATGTTCGTTCAGCTCAATATGTTGCACTAATAGATAGTGGTCGTTCAAATATTGAGCCCATACACTCCAAGCAAAATATCCGAATTAGTATTGAAAATGCCTTGCTGGAACAGTTTCAATCCCAGGGTTTTCGCAGTACCGTAAATAGTGAAAATTCGGTTCGCATTGAAATACAAGAAGCATTAGTTTCCGTCAAGCACTCTGTAATGGAAAACCAGATGGACGGTAAAGTCGTGTTAGAAATTACCGCGGAAACTCCCAAAGGTAAACTAGTAAAAACTTATACTGGTACTGCCAAACGAAATGGCGTTCTCAGTGCCTCAGAAGATGAGATTGGCATGGTGCTCAATGACGTTACTAATATAGTACTTAAAGAAGTCGCCAACGATAGAGAACTTACAAACTACATGCAGGAGCGCTTCTAATGTGGAAAGTAATAATCGCTTCACTTGCACTTTTCAGTAGTTTAGCCTTTGCTGGCCCTAAAGTCGTTTTTGAAACAACCTTGGGAGCATTTACCGTTGAACTAGATGAACAAAAGGCACCTATTACTGTCGCTAATTTTAAAAAATATGTCGAAGACGGCAGCTATGTAGGCACACAATTTCACCGGGTTATCCCTGGGTTTATGGCTCAAGGTGGTGGGCTAGACAAGGACATGAAAGCTGTGCCTACATACAGCCCGATTAAAAATGAGGCATCAAACGGACTAAAGAATGAGGTGGCAACTATTGCCATGGCCAGAACTCGCAACCCAAATTCTGCCACTCGACAATTTTTTATCAATTATAACAATAATGAATACCTGAATTTTCGCAACGATGAACAAAACTCATCTGCAGGCTATGCTGTATTTGGCAAAGTCACTAGGGGATTTGAAACCGTGAAGAAAATGAGTGAGGTCCCCACAACCACAAAAAGCAATTTTCAAAATGTGCCTGAAACAGCCATCATCATCACTAAAGCGACTTTAATACCCTAAAATTTAGCTCTGACCTGACCGGTCGGAGCATTTTGTTACTACCTTTCTATTTATTAAAAATATTTATTACGGGGTTTTATTTATTAAAAAAAGACAAGTAATTTATCTTGACGTATTCGAGACAACCATTATTATCACCAAAGATACTTAGACCGCTTCAAAGCCCTAAACCTATAGCTCCAACCTGATAGGCTAGAGTTTTCTATTACTATTTTTCTATTACTTAAGAATACACTCTATTAGGATGAGTTCATGTCAACCAATTCCTGTTCAAACTCATGGCTAGCAACTCTCCGTAGCTACTTAGATAAACGATTACTTTGGGTCTTCATGCTCGGCTGCTCTAGCGGCTTTCCATGGGTTCTTATCGGTTCTAATATGTCCGGTTGGCTCAAAGATGCTGGCCTTACACGAGCAGCCATTGGTTATTTTGGCAGCGTATTTGTCGTCTATGCGATCAATTTTCTTTGGGCGCCACTGGTTGATCGGGTCAAACTTCCACTGCTGCATACATTGTTAGGACAGAGAAGAAGTTGGATTTTCTTCTGCCAATCTATAGTCTTGAGTTGCACCTTAATGATCGCAGGAGTCAATCCAGCAGAAAACTTACTCTTCACGTCCATGCTCGCTCTTGGTATTGCAATTGCTTCAGCTACTCAGGATATTGCTATCGATGCCTTTCGAATTGACACTTTCCCTAAATCAGATTCTTCTAAATTGCCACAAGCCTCGGCAATGGCAATTATTGGATGGTGGACAGGATACTCTCTCCCCGGATACTTAGCCTTTATAAACGCCGACTCTATTGGTTGGAATGGCGTTTACTATGGTATGACAATGTTCGTGGCTATTCTTATGGTTTTCACTCTTCTCGTTACTGAACCAAAGACCAACCGTGAAAAATTACAGGAACAAGCAGAGCAACGTCACTCTGAAGTGATGGGTTCAAAAGCTTTTTCATGGTTAACAGTTACCGTTATCGAACCCTTCCTTGATTTTTTCAGAAGTAATGGGACCAGAGTAGCCGTAACTCTGCTGCTATTTGTTTTCCTATTCAAAATAGGAGAGGCTTTCCTTGGACGCATGTCCATTCCTTTCTATAAAGAGATTGGATTTAGCAATGAACAAATAGGCTACTACTCTAAATTAATCGGTTGGGGAGCAACTATTGTCTTCACTTTAGTAGGTAGCATGTTTAACGTTCGTTTTGGAATAGTACGTGGATTAATGATAGGCGGCATTACAATGTCGGTCAGTAACCTAATGTTTGCTTGGATAGCCTCTGTAGGACCAAATGAACACATTTTCTTGGCAACTATCTTAGTCGACAACTTCACAACTGCATTTTCAACTGTCGCATTTGTATCTTTCCTAACAGTCCTTACAGGGCAAGCTTTTTCCGCAACTCAATATGCCTTACTTGCGTCATTAGGTAATTTGGGGCGTACAACGCTAGCATCGTTTAGCGGCGAACTGGTCGACTACCTAAACGATTGGTCCATGTTCTTTATTATTACTTGTTTGATGGTGATTCCGAGCTTAATTATGCTGTATTCACTCCGGCATTACTTCACCGATTTATTAAACAAGGCTCAACAAAAAGATGTGAAAGTGAATCAGAGTCTGGACAAATAAATAAAACAGGCTTGGTAGTTCAAAATACCAAGCCTTTTTATTTCTCTCCACTTACGGGTACATCCCCTTACCAAATAAGTTGAATATCCGCGCAACTCCTTGAGTGAATACCATTGGCTCGGTTAACACGGTAAGACACAAACAATCTTCATCAGCTTTAGTAAAAGGACTGTGTTTATCCGAAGCATCTTTAACCAAGTAGTCTCCGGCTTCGTAATGCCCTTCTTCGTCACTAAATCCACCATGCAAAATTAAAGTTGATTCAATTCCTTTGTGAGTATGTTGAGGAATTTTCACCCCTTCTGCAATGTATAATAAATTGATTCGCACCGTATCACACACATCAATAGGCGCACTGAAGACCTTACCTCCGTAGCTTCGCCACTCTCCTATTTTATCTTCAAATCTAGACAGTGAGAGCGGCAAGGAAAACTGTTTACCGTGAATCTCAACCGATATAGGCTTCCTAAAACGCTTTATCGGCATCACATCAGGCTCAGATGCAATAATATTAGTAAACATGGAGTCAAAACTTAGGTCTTGTTCTCCTTGAAGCAAGCTCAATTCTTCTCCAAAATGTTGTTCGTGGCTTAGAACTTTTGCTTTGCAGCTTTGGCAGTTTTCTAAATGAGTAGCAACGGCAAATCCATCAACTGAATTGAGCTCACCTGCCGCGTATGCTTTAAGAATTTTAAAATCAGGATGATAGCTCATAACCGTTCTACCTCCATAGAGTGACGTAATTTTTCAACCGCTAGTCTAAGTCTAGATTTCACTGTGCCCACAGGTATGTCGTACATCTCCGCAACTTGCTGATGGGGAAGCTCTTCCAGATAAACTGCTTGCACAACTTTTCGTTGAGCTTCGGGCAAAATACTTAAGAACTTAACTACCTGCTCTTTGAGCATTTCATGCTCAGGAGCGTAATCTTCAACACGATCTGGCGGACAAAAATCATCTGGCCAAATGTCCTCAGAATAAATGTGTAGCTCTTTTCCACGTTGTTTTCTAAGAGTATCAAAGCATAAGTTTCTCGCGATCGTGTAAATCCAGGTCGACAACGAGCTTTTACTACCATCAAATAGCTGACTTTTACGCCAAACTGTCGCCAATGTTTCTTGCACAAGTTCTAAAGCAACTTGCTCGTTTCCCATATGCTTAAATACAAACTGTTTGAGCCGCGGTGCAAAATGTGTAAATACTAGAGAAAACGCATCTTTATCCTGCTCTTTCACTCTCTCCATGTATTCACACCAATCTTGCTTAACAAACGACTTAGTGTCCTTGGATACCATATCGGGTTTCCTTGTGCGGGCTTTAACATCATACGAACCAAAAACGTAAAGCGATCATTTTAAAACCACATTATTCGTCATCAATACGCCATAATAATTACGATCAAACTACGGGTCATCTTTTTGCTATTTCAAGTTTAGCTGTCTATTGACAGAGAAAGAAACTCTATCGCCTCTCGGCAATCTCTCTGTAGCAGTAAAAAATCAACGTCTCTTTGTTTAACTGGAAGTAACTCCAACCACCGCTGACACACCCAGCTTGCATCATCAAAGAAACATTGAGGGTGAAGCTCAGAAAACTGAGGAAAATGGCGGTAAACATCCTGAAGGTGATCGCTCAAATGCTGATGTTGCACCTCTATTTTTGAATAAGACCATGCGCTTAGCCATTCCACTTTTGCTTGTCTCAAACCATCATATTCAGACCTAACCGAACCAATCCTAAATCGCTTAGTCCCTACAACAGTAACTCCTAACAAACCACCTTCAAGCACCTCAAAATCTACAATTTTAGCCAACGTTCCTACTGACGAAAGAACGGGCTCAGCGGATGGTGCATTGGTATCCAAAAGACAAACACCAAACGTGCCACCCGATTGACAAGCTTGCTTTATAAGCCTTTTATATCTTGGCTCAAAGATTCGAAGTTTCATTTTCCCACTAGGCAACAGCATTGAACCTAGGGGAAAGAGCATTATTTCCTTCACTATCAAACACCATTTACCCATTTATATTGGTTTACGTCGCTGCATGAAATTCGATCAAATACAGTGAACTTGAAAGATATGCTGATATCAACCAAAAAATCGGCAAGCAAACGATATCTTCAGCTACTTCATCAAAAAAATGCAAGTTCCATAAAATGAGGTTTAATGATTAAAAGTGTGACTTATATCAACAAAAAAGGGCAATATGTTATTTTTCATCACTGATAAGTGATGCTTTTATCGCTATTATGCAGCCAGCCAAAATACAACGAAGATTGTACATTTCGGCACCATAACTACATTTTCATACCAAATATACATAGAGAGTCCCACTATGCGTAAATCACTTTTAGCTCTTGGTGTTGTTGCTGCAATGTCTAGTACTGCTATGGCAGCCGACTACTCAGACGGTGATATCCACAAAAACGATTACAAATGGCTTCAATTTAACCTGATGGGAGCCTTTAATGAAAAGGGTCCTGGTTCTGATTCTACCCATGACTACCTAGAAATGGAGTTTGGCGGTCGTTCAGGAATTTTTGACCTCTACGGGTATATTGATTATTTCAACATTACAGGTGACTCTGATAGTGATAAATCAGGCTCTGACAAGCTATTTATGAAATTTTCACCACGTATGTCGCTTGACGCTGCTACTGGCAAAGATCTATCTTTTGGTCCTGTACAAGAGTTGTATATTGCGACAGAAAACATCTTTTATGGTGGTACTACAGAAGCACAATACAAAATTGGTGTGGGTTCTGATGTTATAGCTCCATGGCTAGGAAAAATAGGCTTGAACCTTTACGCTAACTACGATAACTCACGAAAAGATTGGAACGGCTATCAGCTCTCTACTAACTGGTTTAAGCCTTTTTATCACTTTGATAATGGTTCATTTATTTCGTACCAAGGTTACCTAGATTTCCAGTTCGACATGAAAGAGGAATATTCTCAATCTAGCACGGGGACAGCAATGTTTAATGGTATCTACTGGCACTCAGACCGCTTTGCTGTAGGTTATGGTTTAAAACTGTTTAAAGATGTATATGGCTTCGAAGATGGTACCAATCGTCCTTGGCCTGATGCAAACGGTAATTTCCCAGAGAATGAGTCTTCCGGTATTGGTCATTACGTATCGGTCACTTATAAGTTCTAAACCGACTTACGAGCTAAAATTTTTAAAATGGCACTCTTGAGTGCCATTTTTGGTTGGCAATATATTTGTATCATCGTATTCTCTTGGTAAACTCGCATCTCTAGTTATTAAGATGAATATCGTTATTGTTGGCCCAGGAGCTATTGGCTCTTTATGGGCATATAATTTGAATATTGCTGGCCATTCGGTCTCACTTTGGTCTCGGCAGCAAAACCCATCGATTTCTCTTCAATTAGATAATCATTCTGCCATTGAATTTAAGAATAATTATCGAGACAAGCTTGCATCAGCAGATGTTTTACTGGTTACAGTTAAGGCGCCTCAGGTACAATCAGCTATTAAATCAATGGCACTTAACATCCCCAAAGAAACCATTGTAGTCTTAATGCATAATGGTATGGGGACAGCAGAGACTATCAACACTTTATTACCGAATAACCCACTTGTGATTGCTATAACCACACATGGGGCGTTTCGCCCAAAGCCTTTTCAAGTACAACATACAGGTAAAGGCCATACTCAATTAGGCGGGTACAACGATGCTGGTAAACGTTGTGATTTTTTACAACCCGTATTTGAGCATGCGCTACCCAAGGCAACATGGCACTCTGATATCCTCAATCCAATTTGGCATAAGCTGGCGATAAATTGCAGCATCAACCCACTGACTGCGATCAATCAAGTCAAAAATGGACAGTTGTCTTGCCCAAATTATCAAAAAATAATCACTTCGTTGGCAGAAGAAATAAGCCAAGTTTTAAACGCTGAAGGTATACTTATAACTAGCGATAGTCTAATAAATAAGGTCAATCAGGTGATTGAGGCAACGTCTAAAAATCACTCGTCTATGCATCAAGATATTTACCATAAGCGTCCAAGCGAGATAGACTTTATTACAGGTTACCTTTTACAAAGAGCAAAAGCGCATAACATCCTTGTGCCAATCAACGAAAAGCTCTTTCAACAAATTAAGCAGATTGAACAAAACCATGACTAAAAAAGTACTGGTACCCATAGCTCCGGGTACGGAAGAGATGGAAGCCATCACTGTCATTGATATGATGGTACGAGCGGGCTATCAAGTCGTTGTTGCAAGTGCTGATTTCGAAGGTCAGTTGGCGATGAAAGCGTCGCGCGGAGTAACACTAACCGCTGATTGTAAACTGGTTGATATTGCTGACAACGAGTTTGACGCTATTATTTTATCTGGTGGCGTAGGAGGCTCTGAAGTCTTTCGCGATAGCACACTGCTAATCGAAATCGTTCGCCAACAAATGTATGAAGGTAAATTGGTTGCCGCTATCTGCGCGGCCCCAGCGTTAGTACTGGCCCATCATAACCTTTATCCAGATGCTCTTATGACTTGTCACCCAAGTTTTGAATCACATATTGGTCAAGATAAGTGGCGAGCTAAACGAGTCACCTATGATGTCAATCATAATTTGCTCACGAGTCAAGGTCCCGGAACAGCTCTTGAGTTCGCAATGGAAATTATTATCAACCTATCTGGTAAAAAACATGCATGGGCCGTCGCTGAGCCTATGATCACTTTACCAACTCTTCACTATCAGAAATTAGGTGGCGTTGAGTTATGATAGATGTAAATGCTATCCGCGCACAATTTCCAGCTCTTACACAAAAAGTTAATGAGCAAGCACTTGTTTACCTTGATAGCGCAGCAACCACACAGAAACCCGAATGCGTGATTGATACCATTGCACACTACTATCGCTCTCAAAATGCTAATGTTCATCGAGGAAGTCATAGTTTAACGTCTACCGCAACCAATTACTTTGAATCTGCACGTCAAACTTTAGCCAAGTTTATCGGTGCTAAAAATGAGAAAGAAATCATTTGGACTCGAGGGGCAACTGAAGCTCTCAACCTTATCGCTCAAACTTATGCCCGAAATACACTCAAACCTAATGATGAAATTTTAGTCAGTGAAATGGAACACCACGCCAATATCGTTCCATGGCAGATAGTGGCAGAACAAACTGGGGCGAAAGTGGTAAAAATCCCAATGACGCAAAGCTGTCATTTGGATATGGAAGCTTTTAGCTCTTTACTCTCTAGTAAAACAAAAATCGTCGCACTCGCTCATATCACTAATGTCACAGGAACCAGACTTCCAATTGAAGACGTCATAGCCAAAGCTAAAAAAGTGGACGCTAAAGTCGTCATTGACGGTGCACAGGGCATTGTTCATGAGCCCATTGATGTACAAAAGCTTGGTGCTGATTTTTATGTTTTCTCAGGCCATAAGATCTACGCTCCTACTGGTATTGGTGTTCTTTATGGAAGGTTAGAGTTACTTGAAACCATGCCACCATGGCATGGTGGCGGCAAGATGGTCGAACAAGTGTCTTTCATGGGCACGACTTACAGTGAACTGCCTGGCAAATTCGAGGCTGGCACACCAAATGTTGCAGGAGCAATTGCACTAGCAACTGCTATTGATTGGTATTTAGCCTTGCCTATACAGGAGGCTGAAAAACATATTCAGGATATAACCCAGCAAGCCTATCACAAGCTGACCAATATTGAAGGTGTCAACGTTATCGGATATCAGCCTAAAGCAAGCGTGATTTCATTTGTTATTGATGGCGTCCATCATCAAGATGTAGCAACTTTACTTGACCAACAAGGCGTGGCAATACGAGCAGGTCATCACTGTGCTCATCCTTTAATGGATGCATTAGGGATAAAAGGTACATTGCGCGCTTCTTTTGCTATATATAATACCCTACAAGACGTTGACCAACTCATAGCAAGTGTCGAAAAAGCGGTTGATATGCTCTAAGAAAATGAAAGCTGGACTCAGGGTTGAACAAATTCAACCCTGATAATTTATAACTCTTCAAATGCAGCTATCGCATCTGACAATTTTTTTACTGCGTGGATTTGCATCCCAGCAATGCCACCTTTAGGCATGTTGGCCGCTGGAACAATAGCTTTCTTAAAGCCGTGCTTAAATGCCTCATTCAATCGTTCCTGACCACTAGGTACTGGGCGTATTTCACCAGCTAGCCCCACCTCACCAAAAACCACTACATCTTGGGGTAAAGCTCGGTCTCTAAAGCTAGATAATAGTGCCATCACTAATGCCAAGTCAGCGCTTGTTTCAGTGACCTTAACACCACCAACAACATTAACAAACACATCCTGATCTGACATCTGCAAACCACCATGTTTATGCAATACAGCAAGTAAAAGAGACAATCGATTTTGTTCAAGACCAACAGCAACACGCCGCGGATTTGCTAACTGGGAATAATCAACCAAAGCTTGTATTTCTACAAGCAGTGGACGCGTACCTTCCCACACCACCATAACTGAACTACCAGATGACTCTTCTTCACCTCTAGAAAGAAAGATTGCTGAAGGATTACTGACTTCTTTTAGCCCCTGACCAGTCATAGCAAAAACGCCTAACTCATTCACAGCACCAAAACGGTTTTTATGGCTGCGAAGCGTTCTGAAACGACTATCAGTTCCGCCATCAAGCAACACTGAGCAGTCAATAATATGTTCTAGCACCTTAGGACCGGCCAGTGTACCATCCTTCGTTACATGTCCGACAATAAATACAGCGACGTTATTTTGTTTTGCATAGCGAGTTAAAGCCGTTGCAGATTCACGTACTTGAGCAACACTACCAGGAGAAGACTGCACATCACTAACATGCATTACCTGAATCGAGTCTATAACCAAAAGTTTAGGCTGCTCCTTTTCTGCAACCTGGCAAATTCGATCGACATTAGTCTCTGACAACATTTTCAAGTTATCTTTGGGTAGTCCTAAACGTGAAGCACGCATGGCGACCTGTTGTAAGGATTCCTCCCCAGTAACATATAACGTTGGCATTTGAGAAGCTAAGTAACACATAGTTTGTAAAAGTAAGGTAGATTTTCCCGCGCCAGGATTTCCACCGATTAAAATTGCAGCACCAGGAACAACACCACCTCCAAGCACTCGGTCAAGCTCTTTAAAACCACTACTAAAGCGTGGTACTTCTTGTAAATTAATCTCAGAGAGTATCTGAACCTGAGTTTCGCCTGAATTCCCTGCATAACCTGCTAACCGTTCATAGCTATTAGTATTAGGTGATGCAGCTAGCCTAATTTCACTAATTGTATTCCAAGCACCACATGCATTACATTGCCCCTGCCATCTAGGAAAATCTGCCCCACAATCATTACATACGTAAGCTCTTTTTACCTTTGCCATAACACTCCAGACCCAAATTTATAACGATCACGTTATCATTCATCATCAATAGACCTTGATTCGTTGTAACATAACACTAAAGTTTTATATATCAAGGTAGATATTTCATACGAGAGGCAGTCAAACAAGAACCGATGGAGCAAACTGAAATATTATCGTTAGCAGAACGATTGATTCCTGCTTACCACTCAGATGATTTTGACTTCCTTCTTAGCCAAATAACCGAAGGGGAGCCCCCGTCCGTCAAACTTTTAGTCAAAATGGAACTCAATCGAGTAATGGTACCATGCTCCAAAGTTGTCGACCTAAGAGGCAGAGTTAATGGTGAATGTCGAGAATATGAACTGGATGGCATTAAACACTGGCTTGATGATGTCGCTTTCAATACCTACCAAAAAAATGTTCGCAAGTTCGGTGGTTACACAGAAGGTGTTTGGGAAGCTTTAAGTAACACACACAATAACTTCCGCGTGATGAAAAAAAGAGGACAACTGCACGGAGATGAAACCGCAGAAAAGAGTAGTATCTTCGATGTAGAAACGATTAAGCTTGGCTATGACCTAAAGCGGCGAGAAAACCGTCTTAAAATCTCCTCTCAAATTGAATTTAAGGTTAATAATGATCTAGTTCATGCCACAACTATAGATCTTTCACCATCTGGAGCAAAATTTAAAGTCCCTTCTGCATTTGACTATAAGTCGGGTGAAACTATCTCAGTTCGATTTGTTGAATTGATTAAAGAATCAGAGTTGGAAGAATTGAAGGCTCCAATACAATACCGAATTGTTGGTGTTGACGAGTCTTACGATAACGATTCAGTCAAATTTCTTCGTTTGCTCAAACTAGAAGAATCAAATGTAGTAGAACAGTTAATTGAAAGTAAACTCAACAGTGATAACCAGCGTAATCGGCACGACACCCAAGATAAAGTCATTCGAGCCCGCTCAAGAGGCTATGAGCACACTTTTCTCAAACATACCTGTAATTTACCTTTGTTCTTTAGTGGCTCTGAACTTAAACTCGCTTTGATGACCGAAAACAATCAACCAATTTGGCAATATTGGCATGATGAGAGAAATCAACAGGCATTAACTAGCTTGTTTAACCCACAACGCCTTAAGTATCTCATTCGCTCTGAAGCACAAGATAAGAGTCATATTTTTTACTCTTTCACTCATGTTCATCAAGATAAAACCCTATTCTTTTCTATGATGCTCCCAGAAGCTAAATCTGAGGTACGACAACTTTTCTGTCATGTGGGTGCAAAAAAAGATAGTTGGAGAGTGTTACGTATTCATATGTTTGAGCTGTCAAAAGAGGAATGTGCAGAATTAGCCAAACATTCCTCTGAACTCACCCTTGATGCCAGTACTCTAACTCATTGTGGTATTCTTCAAGAGATCTCAACTGAAATGAGCAATGACGATTACTTACTCACTCCCAAACCTAAACTGCCAAGTAGTTCCATTAATAGTTTTCGTCATGCACGTAATCCAACTAACAACCCTATTTGTATTTACTATGATGCAAAATCTCGCCGTAAAGAGCCACGTTTTCAATTCCGCTCTCCTTTGATATTAACCGATGTCAATAATCAAACACACGCGGGAGTCACACTAGATATTTCTAAACGCGGTATAAGTATCGCTTTAACATCCCCTAGTACACTTAAAGCAGGAGAAACCTGTTCTGTGAACTTTACTGAATTGGACAAACACGATAAGAACTCAGCTCTAAGTAAAGTACCATATAAAGTCATCAGAATATCTCCGGGAGGGAAACGTCTACAACTCGTTATCCTCGAAGATAGTCATACAATGAAAAATATAGCGTTTTTCGGTAGTTTAATTGAACACAACCAAGACAAGTTAAATTCAATAACAGAAGTTCTTCCAAGTAATGAGTTACTCGAGGGTCTACATGATATTTTGTTAGACAAAGTGATAAGTGCTCCTATTTTTGTAGAGAAGCCGACCAGAACCCTAAAACCTAGGATCATTGGAGTCAATTTCCCACTGCCTCCTTACCTGGTTTTACTGGCGAAACTTGGCAAAGAAGATAAGTTTTCTCTTGAGCCTATATACAAAGGGCACACAAATACCCTACTAGCCCAACCGATGAAACACATAGATGATGCTCAACCACAATTTCATGAAATTTATCTCGCTATTACTCTTTTTGGTAACCGTATTCACTCCTACGAATCAAAACTCATCGGCGAGTTTGAGTCAATAAAAGAGCGTATTGATTTTATTAAAAACGCTCAATCTCTTGGTAATTTCTATGCTATCCGTATATGTTGCGCTCCCGTGTTTGAACCTATGAGTGCATTGCTTCAAGAAGACATAACCGAGCTAGCTCCAATCAATATGCATCATGCGCGAACGCTAGAAAAAGAAATCAGCGGTATCGTAGGTTATAATGAAATTATAGATATCACCGAAGAAGTAACACTTCGTTTAGAGCTGCCGAATGAATAGAATGCTCTTCCTTGTGAGTTGGTTTCGTGAAAAAGTAATTCGATTACTATAAACCACCTCACAAAGAATAAAGAATATAGGGGACTATGGTTTAGCTTTAAAACTGATCTTTTTTTGTTTAGCTAACGCTGCAGATAAAATACATAGTACGCCTCCAAGCCCTGAATAACGTACCGCAGTTTGTGCTAACTGCTCCACTTTGGGCTTAGCATTATAGGCAATTCCTAAACTTGCTGCTTCCATCATCAGCAAATCATTGGCCCCATCTCCCACAGCAACCGTATTGTGATCTTCTATTGCATACAATTCCGCTAATTCATGTAAGATATCGGCTTTAGTCTGTGCAGATACAACCTCTCCAAGCACACACCCTGTCAGCTTGCCATCAATAATTTCCAACTGATTAGAACGAGCATAATGTAAGTTTAATGTGTTTTTGAGGTGATCAGAGAAATAGGTAAAGCCCCCAGAGGCAATTGCCGTCTTCCAGCCAAATTGATGGAGTGTATAAATTAAACTGGAAAGATCAGGCATCAAAGTCAACTCATCTCGGACTTTAGTAAGTACTGATACATCAGCACCAGCAAGAGCTGCAACTCTCTTACGAAGACTTTGTTCAAAATCAAGCTCACCTTGCATTGCTCTTTCAGTTAGTTCAGAGACTTCATCCCCAACCCCCGCCAGTTTCGCAATTTCATCAATGCATTCGATTTTTATAGCTGTAGAATCCATATCCAACACTATCAGCCCCGGTGTAGATAAATCTGGTAAATCGTTAAGAGCTGCATAATCAAGCTCTAACGATTGAAGAATTTCTTCATGCTCTGAAAAAAAATCACCTTCCATTAAGGCAACTTGGTAATGACCCACTTTCCATACATCAACAATATTATTATTGTATCCGGTGTAAAAGTTGATTCGTTCGAAATGCTCGTCCCGTAAGTGCTCACCAAAGATAATCCAATTTGCCTTCACCTTATCTAAGTGGCTCGTTAATCTGGCTGCTGACAACCTACTGTATAAATGAGTCTGTTTTTGAATAGAAAGAGTCTTAAACGTTTCCATGTGAATTATTCCTAAAAAACTTAACCACAACTTAACCTATTGCAATTTACCTGCGCAAGTATCAATATTCTTTATAGTAAACTTATCTTCTGTTTAGGTGAATATGGAATCTTCCCTGTTTTCATTCCGCATGGCACTGAGAGTACTCGCTATCTTTTCTTTGATCGTGATGCTAATGGTTATTGGCATCAATAGCGTCAAAATTACTCAGGCTAATCAAGAGATCCAAAAAAATCAATTAGACACTCTAATTAAGGTTTTGGTATCACAAGCCTCTTTGGCCGCAGGAGATATGATCGCGAGCCAAGATCAAGAACGCTTATTAAAATTAACCAATCAACTCGCCATAGACGACTTGGTATTTGATGCTACTATTTACGACGCTCAAGGCGTTCGATTAGCTTCAAGCGATAAAAGTAAAAGTGTACGAGAAATTCTTGGTTTAGACACACCACTCGAAACAGCTCGCATAGGCAAGCAACAACTTGTTGAGCCAGTTATATACGATAATGTCGTGATAGGCTTTGTACGTCTTACCTTCGAAACTGGAAAAGTGACGGCTTTCTCCGATCATTACTACAGAAAAAGTGATCGCTATATGTACACTATGGTCGGAATGAGTTTTATTACTGGATTGCTTTTGACTATGGTTGTACGTAGAAAACCAAAGGGTAAAAGTGAAAATCTACTGTTAAAGGAACTTGGATAAACAAGCAATAAGGTTGATATATGGTACCAACCTTATTGTACACCAGAGCACTTAATGGTTGACCACCAGAATAGTCGAATCAAGAGCATTTCATTAAAGGTCTTCAGCACGAACTTGACGATAAATTTCTGGAGTTGGTGAATACTCACTCCCGATTGTGATGGCTTGCTGGAGTGAGGCTGCAGCCTCTTTCCACTGCTCTTCATTTCGAGCATGGATAACGGCTAGCGGCCTATCAGAAGATGCTCGCTCACCCAAGCGAATAAAGTGGTCAAATCCTACCGCATAATCAACAGTATCGGTAGCAGATCGACGCCCGCCTCCCATAGCAACAACAGCCAAACCTATCACGCGAGTATTCATCGCCGTCACCACACCATCTTGCTCGGCAAATACTGGTTCAGCAATAGGTGATTTTTCTAAGTAATTGTAGTAATTGTCGACAAAGTCTATTGGCCCACCTAAACCAGCAACCATACGACTAAAGCATTCAGCTGCTTTACCATTATTCAAGACTTCAGTTAACTTCAAGCGTGCATGTTCAGTGTTATCAGCCAATCTCCCCAGCACTAACATTTCTGCTCCTAGAGCCAAGGTCACTTCAAGAAGGCGAGGATTTTGATATTCCCCAGTCAAAAACTTAACCGCTTCTTGTACTTCAAGTGCGTTACCTGCTGAAGATGCCAATACTTGATTCATATCAGTTAAAATTGCAGTTGTTTTGGTGCCTGCGCCATTAGCAACCCCCACGATAGATTTAGCCAAATGCTCAGACTCTTCATAAGTTGGCATAAAGGCACCGGAACCGACTTTAACATCCATGACCAGAGATTCTAATCCAGCTGCTAGTTTTTTCGATAAAATAGAAGCAGTGATAAGAGAGATATTATCAACGGTTGCAGTGATATCTCGAGTTGCGTAAAGACGTTTATCAGCAGGCGCTAAGTTACAGGTTTGGCCAATAATAGCGACTCCAGCTTGTCTGGTAACATCAGAAAAAACCGCATTACATGGCATAATATTATACCCTGGAATAGACTCAAGTTTGTCAAGCGTCCCCCCAGTATGGCCGAGCCCCCTACCTGAAATCATAGGGACAAAGCCACCACATGCTGCAACCATAGGCCCTAACATTAATGAGGTCACATCTCCTACGCCACCCGTTGAATGCTTATCTACAATAGGCCCAGGAAGATCCTGTTGACTCCAATCAATAACCATTCCTGAATCACGCATGGCACAAGTCAACGCAATACGTTCAGGCATCGTCATTTCATTAAAAAAAATTGCCATCGCAAAAGCCGCTATCTGACCTTCAGAAACGCTATTAGTGGCAATACCTTGAATAAAAAATTTAATCTCATCAGAGGTAAGCACTTCACCATCACGCTTTCGACGTATGATTTCTTGAGGTAAATACATTAGATTCTCCCACACAAACTGGTGGTTGATAGTAATATAGGCATGGTGGTGAGTAGACATTCACCACCAAGAAATAGAAAAACTAATAAGCTGCAGGATCAGCCGTTTTATCTGTCACTTCTAATGTATTCAGAAGGCTGGTCAAAAGACTAGATGCTCCAAACCTGTAGTGACGAGTATCTACCCACTGACTACCCAATATCTCATCAGCCATTGCTAAATAATCTGCGGCATCTTCAGCAGTGCGCACTCCTCCAGCAGGTTTAAAACCAACACTTGAAGCGACATTCATATCGCGAATAACTTCAAGCATCATACGAGCGTACTCGGGCGTAGCGTTAACTGGCACTTTACCGGTTGAAGTTTTGATAAAATCAGCACCAGCTTTGATCGCTATCTCAGATGCTTTCTTGATAAGCGTTTCTTGTTGTAGCTCACCTGTTTCAATAATTACTTTGAGTAAAATATCTCCACAGACTTGTTTACACTGCCTTATAAGCTCGAAGCCTACTTCTTCATTGCCGGCTATAAGAGCTCGGTATGGGAATACAACGTCAACTTCATCAGCACCGTAAGCCACAGCAGCTTTCGTTTCAGCAACGGCAATATCAATATCATCATTGCCATGAGGAAAATTAGTTACCGTCGCAATTTTGATGTTAGGTGTACCTTGCTCTCTAAGTGTCTTTTTAGCGATTGGTATGAAACGTGGATAAATACAGATGGCCGCAGTATTACCTACTACTGATTTAGCATCATGACACAAGGTAATAACCTTGGCATCCGTATCATCATCATTCAACGTAGTCAGATCCATAAGTTTAAGCGCACGTAACGCTGCAGCTTTTAAATCGCTCATTTCTATCTCCGATCAATATTCATATACCCACACAAAATCACAATACCTAGGTTTAATATAGAACGGTAGCCAGCGATAAAACGCAAACGGTTTGTATCTCAAAAATCATTTAACTTAAATTTATGCCTATTTTTTGGGGATAAATAAGAGGAATCTCAGAAGATCTAAACTAATAATGAGTAAGAAAAATATGACTACAAAATAAATTCATGTTAGAAGAATCAATCATTACCATTGATTACCCATAGGAAAAGAAAATGCAGAAAATACATGGTTTCTTATTAGCTACCCTTCTCGCGTTACCTATATTCTCTCATGCTCAAGAAGCATCTAAAGCCGTATTTGAGAAAATTAATCTACGAATGTCATATATGCAAGATGTTGCAATATATAAGATAAAAAACAATCTCGCTATTGAAGATATAAAAAGAGAAGCTGTTGTAATAGAGAAATCAAAAGCCGCCAGTGAAAAACATGACTTAGATGGTACATCAACCACAGAGCTTACCGCCAGCTTAATAGCAGCGGCTAAAGCCATTCAATATCGTTATCGTGCTGATATGCTTACACAACCAGCTGGTATACCCCAGAAAAATCGAGATTTAAAAACTGAAGTACGCCCAGCTCTGATCAAACTTGGAAATGAGTTAAATGCTTCAATTTCTAATTTTCTAAAAGCTGGAGGTAAATTTACTGACGATCAGTATCAAACATTTGATACGATAGTTACAGTCCCCTATTTAAAAGATAGCGACAAAAAAATGATCTTTAAGGCTTTACAAAACGTGCAGCTCAAGACTACCTCAAATTAAGCTTAGGTTTTTTATTTTTTCATTTAAGATCAATAGTATAAAAAAACCCCGCTAACGAAATGAGCGGGGTTTTTAACATCAATTAGATGTAAAGGTTACATACCAGATAAAGTTAGGCAGAAACCTGCTATTGTCGCAGCCATTAAGTTTGATAGTGTGCCAGCCGCTACAGCTTTCATACCCATACGAGCAATTTCTGAACGACGTTGAGGCGCAAGCCCACCAAGGCCACCTAAAAGAATGGCAATCGAGGATAGGTTAGCAAAACCACACAGTGCAAATGAGATAATTGCCTTTGTCTTCTCAGACAAAACGATTTCCGCGGCGTCACCTAAGAAAGGAGCAAAATTGGAATAAGCAACAAATTCATTCACCACTACTTTTTGACCAATAAATGAACCGGCTATCACTGCTTCTTCCCATGGCACACCAACTAAGAATGCAAGTGGAGAAAAAACATAACCTAGGATCAGCTCTAGTGTCAGTTCAGGCATACCAAACCAACCACCAACACCACCCAGAATTCCATTAGCCAGTGCGATAAGACCAACGAAAGCAAGTAGCATAGCACCGACGTTGAGTGCTAACTGCAAACCCACGGCTGCACCACCTGCTGCGGCATCAATAATGTTCGCTGGCTTATCTTTTTCACCATCAATTTCGGCATCCAAGTTATCATTTGGCTTGTCCGTCTCAGGCATGATTATTTTAGCAAACAGTAAACCACCAGGAGCTGCCATAAACGATGCTGCCACTAGGTACTCAATAGGAACACCCATAGACGCATAGCCAGCAAGTACACCACCAGCAACAGAGGCTAAACCACCACACATAACTGCAAATAACTCAGATTGAGTCATTTTAGGGATAAAAGGGCGAACGACTAAAGGAGCTTCGGTTTGACCGACGAAAATGTTTGCAGCCGCAGACATAGATTCTGATCGAGAAGTCCCCAATATCTTTTGAAGAGCACCTCCAAGAATCTTAATCACCCACTGCATAATACCGACGTAGTACAAAACAGAAATGAATGCCGAAAAGAAAATTAGTGTAGGGAGTACGCGGAAAGCGAAAACAAAACCGCCACCACCGAAGATTTCAAACATCTTGCCTGACACTAGGCCACCAAAGATAAACTCTGTACCTTGGTTACCGTAGGCAATAACATCAGAAACACCGTCAGAGAAACTTTTAAGCAACTCCTGCCCCCACGGGATATATAGAATAAATGCACCCAGTGCAAATTGAATAGCGAATGCGCCACCCACCGTTCTTAAATTAATAGCTTTACGGTTACTAGATAAAGCTACAGCAATTGCGAGTAGCACTATCATACCGACTAGGCTCATAAACAGGCTCATAGTTTATGACTTCCTTATATGTTGTTTATTGGCGTGTTGCAATATGGAGTTATAAAGCGGGGCAATTATACTCATCCGTCCACAGTTAAGGTAATGCGGTCTTCACAGTTTCTAATAAGATTCATCATGCGTCCACTCATTTATGTGACTCAGATCACCAATAATAGGTTAACAAATCACACTGGCAATCTTTCGTCGGAAACTATTCACATATTTTGAAAGCTAGATTTCCATTCTTCCACATCGAATGAGCAATAAGCTTTTCGTCGATACCTCGAAGATTTGCTAAGCAAGACAAAATTTGAACCAGCATGGAAGGATGATTAGGCTTTCCTTGCTCACCATATAACGGCATGTCCGGTGAATCAGTCTCCAGCACAATACATTCAAGAGGCAAATCAATGGCTGTCTGACGGGTTTTTCGAGCACGAGGATAGGTTATCACCCCACCAATACCAATATAAAAACCTAGTTCAACAAACTGCATGGCCTGTTGATAGCTACCAGAAAAGCCATGTAACACGCCTCCAAAAGGAAACTTGTATTTTTTTAACTGTTGAAGAACTTCGTTATGTGTTTTTCTACTGTGAAGTATCAAGGGGAATTTCAAGTTATTTGCTAACTCTATCTGAGCACCAAACACTTTTCTTTGTACCTTATAATCGATGTCGATTAGCCCATCTAAACCACACTCACCAATAGCGTGACATGTCTCAATAGGACTATCAAACAGCTTATATAGACTTGGTAAATCCTGCATGCTGTTACTTTTAAGAAAGTAAGGATGTATCCCCATTGCGATATATAGACCAGCATATTCAGATGACAATGCTAGCAATCTTTCCCAATTTGAAGGACCAACTGAAGGCAGCATGATTCGTTCAACACACTGCTTTTTGGCCAATTGAAGCTGCGAAGCAAAATCACCAGCAAAAATATCAAAATCAAAATGGCAGTGAGTATCAAAAAGGCGCATTATAATTGCGCCTTGTGAATAGAATCTGATACTTGCTCAATCAAATTATTATGGTAATGAACACACCAACAGCTGCTTTCTCCAACAAATCCAAGTGAAGTACACCATAAGCCATAACGTTCAATCCATTTTTTTAACCAAGTATACATAGTCAACGACCTTTATTGCTCATTTCGTTTAAAAACCAAGTCAGTTGGTGAAGATTCTTGTTCAACAAAATAATATCCTGCCACTGCAAATTTAGTCAGGTCTGCCACACTATCGATACGGTTTTCAATAATATATCTCGCCATCATACCTCGTGCTTTTTTGGCGTAGAAACTGATGACCTTATATTGGCCATTTTTGCAATCTTTAAAGATTGGCGTCACGACTTGGGCAGTAAGTAGCTTGGGTTTTACCGCCTTAAAGTATTCATTAGAAGCTAAGTTTATCAGCACATTATCGCCCTGCTCTGAGATGGCATGGTTTAACTTGTCTGTAATTACATTCCCCCAGAATTGATACAAGTTACTTCCTTTATCATTGCCGAGTTTAGTGCCCATTTCTAACCGATAAGGCTGCATTAAATCGAGAGGCTTAAGAAGCCCATATAGTCCAGACAACATCCGCAAATGTTTTTGCGCATAGTCAAAATCGTCATCAGTTAAGGTTTGAGCATCTAGTCCAGTATATACATCCCCTTTGAAAGCCAAAATAGCCTGACGAGAATTATCTATTGTGAACTTATCACTCCATTCTTGGAAACGCCCAACATTCAAATCTGCAATCTTGTCACTAACTTTCATTAAACTAGCCACGTCAGCAGGAGTAAGCTTGCGGCATACGTCGATCAATTGTTTTGAATACCCAACCAATTCAGGCTGAGAATGTTTCTCTGTCGCCAATGGTGAATCATAATCTAAAGTTTTTGCAGGTGATACGACGATTAACATGACTTTTACTCTATCCTGGCTGTTGTGATTATCTATAGGGTACAAAAAAAGCCATGCAATGTCTGCATGGCTTTTTGTATCATTAGTATAGCTAGCGTCTATGATTCTTTTTTGTTGTTATCCCAAATACCGTCTTCTAGCTGTGATTTCAGCTCTGGGAAATCATTACAGTCAAAAGTTGGAACCTTACCTGCTTTAAGCTGGCGATTATAGTCTTTAGCTAACTTGATCACGATACCAGATAGCAACAGAATTGCCACTAGGTTAACGATAGCCATCATACCCATGGAAACATCAGCTAATGACCAAACAACTGGTAAAGAAGCTATAGCACCGAACATCACCATGCTTAGAACAACAATGCGGAAGATGCTCAAACCTGCTCTATGGTTATGTTTAAGGAATATTAAGTTAGTTTCAGCATACGAATAGTTGGCAATAATAGAAGTAAAGGCAAAGAAGAAAATCGCTACTGCAACAAAAACCCCACCCCAAGGACCAACCTGAGAGCTAAGTGCGGCCTGAGTCAACTCAATACCGGTAATCTCACCATGAGGTACATACTCACCAGACATAAGAATAATCGCCACTGTCGCCGAGCAAATGACAATAGTATCCATAAACACACCCAGCATTTGTACGTAACCTTGAGATGCAGGATGCGGGGGATAAGGTGTCGCTGACGCAGCTGCATTTGGAGCAGAACCCATACCTGCCTCATTCGAGAATAGACCACGTTTAATACCATTGATCATTGCTTGAGCAATAGCATAGCCTAACCCACCAGCAGCGGCTTCTTGTAGACCAAAAGCACTCTTAAAAATCAAGCTCAGAACAGCAGGCAACTTTTCAATGTTGGTGAATACGACAAATAGGGCAAGAAGCAAGTATAGAAGTGCCATTGCAGGAACTATCATCTCAGCAACACGCGCGATTCGTTTTATACCACCAAAAATGATCACTGCTGAAAGTACAACAACTGCAATACCGACGTATGTTTCATCCCAACCGAAAGCGGTGTTCATCGCACCTGCAATAGAGTTTGCTTGAACAGCATTAAATACCAAACCAAAAGCGATAATTAGGAAAATGGAAAAGAGCACTCCCATCCAGCGCATACCAAGGCCTTTTTCCATATAATACGCTGGGCCACCACGGTAGTTACCATCATCATCTTTGGTTTTGTATAGCTGGGCTAATGTACTTTCTGCAAATGATGTTGCCATCCCAAGCATAGCAATAAGCCACATCCAAAAAATTGCACCTGGGCCACCCGCTGTTAACGCAACAGCAACACCCGCCATATTACCCGTGCCTACACGCGCAGCAAGGCTAGTACACAATGCTTGAAATGATGAGATACCTGCACTATCAGTTTTACGGCTGTTCTTTAGAACCGAAAACATATGGCCAAAATGTCTAAACTGGATAAAGCCAAGTCTGAATGTAAAGTACACACCGACGCCAACCAGTAGATAAACCAGAATCGAGCCCCAAAGCAGGTCATTCATCAAATTAATTAAATCTGTCATAAGATCCTCATATTGAGTGTTCGCTGTTCTCTGCTTCCTTGCCTTCCATCCAGTTGCCAACCAAGTGTCAACTCTGCTTAGTATTATTATTTGTTTATCGTGCAACCCAGATATGTAAAACGCGCCTCATGCTTCCATTTTACGTAACAACGTATTTTTTGACTGGCGGATAATGCAATCTCAAACGTCAAAAATCAATAGGTAACAAGGCTCACATGAATGGTATATTTAACTATAAAATCACCATTAGCTAACACAAAAAAGAACACAAAAAACACAATTTAAAAACATTAGCATTAAAATTTAACAACAATAAACAATAGATAACTCTACAACCTAATACTACTCTTTAAATGATCGTCGCTCCTTTAACATCAAGGACTCACCCTCATCTTTCTACTACTTACTTTCAAGACAACCATCATGCTCAACCACTAGTAATGAGCCACAATGCATACTAATTGTAATCGACCATTTATTAAACACACATTTAACATTTAGTTTGTTGTAATTTGCATACAAAAAGGGGTCTGATTGCATAAAAAAACAACAAATTTTCATCATTTTTCTGTGAAGCCAAATAAAAAAAGCATAAAAAGTTAATTAAATCGTAACAAATGAGAAACCAATCAAGGTTACGCTTCAAACAGAGTGGTATTTAAACGGTACCCTTCAAAGAGAAATCATTTAAAGAGGTGGCTTATGGAAGGCTTAAACTTTGAAGAAATTATGGAAATGGATTTTCCAAAAACTAGAGCGACACGCTCTAAGCCAGTTAAACGTAAATGGCGAGAAATTGAGGCAATTAAGGACAAGCAGAGACTACAACGTGAATTAAAAGATATGGATATCGGCTTCGATAATTTTGATCAACTCGATTTCGATTATTGACATTAAAAAGAGGCATTAATATGCCTCTTTTTACTTTAGCTCAAACACAGTCCTGCTCACCTTGGCGAACGCGGTTAGCAATTTGCTGGTATTCTTCTGCGATAGTATCACCAAACACAGGATCACTCTCACCAACACTCCACAGTTTCTCAACCTCTTGCCAGTCATGGAGATTAAAGCTTTTTTCAATTAATGGCAGGATGAAACGCTCTTCTATCTCTAAATGACGTTTTTGCGCTAAGATGAACTCCTCGAGCTGCTTAACAAACATATCTTGTGGTACAACAGCATCCTGAAGGATCATTTCGACCGTATTAAGAAAAGTATGAGTTTTGTCCGATAATACCTCATGCTCGTGTTCCAAATTCTCTAGTTCCTGTTTATGCCCATAATGTTCCATATAATAGTTATAGAGAATATCTTCTTTAGGATGATGTACACGTTCTGAATGATTCGCCAAATAGTCCACAACTTCTTTAACCAAGCTATAATTAATAAACTTTTCAGCCTGTAGTTGAGCAATGTTCTGTTTTAATACAGCCAAAAGCCGGACCATATAGCTATGCTCTCTACGGATCCTTTCCATCATCATGATAAGTCTCCTTAAAACTTATTTTTTATAAGTGTATAAGGAAACCACCATGATAAGTTTGATGTCGTTCCAAGAATAAACACAAAAAGTAAGCTTAGCTTCATATTGTGACTGATATTGGCAAACGCCAGTCAATTGCTGACTTTCCTATCGAGTGAAGAATTTGATTAGCTTGAGAAAAGTGCCGACAACCGAAAAAACCTCGATGGGCTGAAAGAGGAGATGGATGTGGTGCTACTAGGACATGATGTCGCTCTCGATCTATAAATCGTCCTTTCTTCTGGGCGTGTGAACCCCATAATAAAAATACAACACCAGACTGTTGCCTATTAACCGCCTCAATCACTCTATCTGTAAATGTTTCCCAACCTGTTTTAGCATGTGAATGAGCCTTACCTTGCTCAACAGTCAGTACTGTATTTAACAAAAGCACACCTTGCTCGGCCCAGCTCTGTAGATATCCATGAGGAGGACTCTCAAAACCCTCAATATCCTGAGACAACTCTTTATACATATTGGTAAGTGAAGGGGGTGGTTTAATCCCTGGGAGAACAGAAAAACATAAACCATGTGCTTGCTTGGGACCGTGATAAGGATCCTGCCCAAGAATGACTACCTTTATATTACCAAATTCAGTAGCACGAAAAGCATTAAAGACATCTTTTTCCGCAGGAAAAACGACCTTTCCCAATGCTCGCTCAGATTCAACAAAGCTTAATGTTTGCTGGAAGTAATCCTGCTGTTTTTCAGCTCCAATTACATCATGCCATACCAATGACTGGCTCATGTGTTGTTCCTTTTCCGGTTCTTGCTGCAATGATTGTCGCAAAAAGTGTCAAAGGAACAAAGCAATTAGAGATAGTACGTCAGTGTTTTTGCGGAGTCCTATAATGCCCTTGCCCTACCACATGGCGGTTTGGCATAGGAAAACGAGAAACTCGAGCACGAGTATAAAATGATGTGTATGGCATAATCATGTCCTCAGTAGAGTTAAAGCCTAGTTATGCTATGAAAATTTAATGCCAACATTCAAAAAGTCATTCATCCTATGATAATTTACAGCCAACCAAGTATTCGCATTAATAAAACTAAATTTAGTTTTTATTCCACAAGTTAAACAAAAATTCATATCACTTGAAGCGTAAAACCTATTGGGTATCTATAACGATCTAACTCTGACAAACATATCCAGTAATCGTACTGATTTTTGATTCAATTTAGACCCTTCTATAAATGATTCTCAGAATGACAAGGATTAGAATAAAAAATAAACCCTCTTATCGTTTTCAACTTTTCAGCTATACCTCAACCAGAAATTGATGATCGTCACTTCTCATTGAAAACCAACATTGTAGTAAACTTACAACAATAATTCTGGGAAATATCAACATACTAGAAACATAACTAAAGCAAAAAACAATCAACATACATAAGGCTAATCTCAATCAAATCACTATATTTCAAGTAATTAAAAATAGTTAACTTCAATTGATAAAAATCAAAATCAAGTGCCTATAAATAGGTTATATAGTATCCAGAACATAAGTTTTTGAAAAAAAACACCACTAGCTATTAATATCGACTAGGAGATAGGCATGATTCAAGGTATACAAATTACTAAAGCAGCCAATAACACGTTACTTAACTCAATATGGTTGCTCGATAGTGATAAAGGTGAAGCTCGATGTGTAGCGGCAGAACATGGATTCACCACAGATCAAATTATAGCAACCAGTGAACTCGGTGAGTATGAGAGCAGAGAAGTCGCGATTGAAACTGCACCGCGTATCGAAGGAGGCCAGCACCTAAACATCAACGTACTAAAACGTGAAACACTAGAAGATGCTGTAGAAAATCCTGAAAAATACCCCCAACTTACTATCCGAGTTTCAGGCTATGCTGTTCGTTTTAATTCTCTGACAACGGAGCAGCAACGTGATGTAATTGCTCGTACATTTACAGAATCGCTTTAGTAGGTGCCTAATTGTAAGGCGTAGCGATACGCCTTTTTGATACTTAGTTGTCTTCGTCTTCTCAGTTTAACCTTCGATTACCTCAAAATATACTAAGCTATCATTAGCGGATTTTTCGAAACCTATTCTAGGGGGGACTAGTTTAAAAATGCGATCGACCTTAAGACCCACCCTCGGATTTAAGCTATGTGTCCATTTAGGAATTTTGATTACACTTGTACTCGTATCGTTTGCTATTTTGGTTGGAGAATATAGAGAACAAAAACGCCGAATTCTTGTCAACTATTCTGTCATTATGGAGTCTAAAGTACGTTCTAGTATTGGCGTATATAATAAGTTTTCTCACTATGTCTACCAGCAGATTACTAACAATGATGAGGTAATCAAGCTATTATCGATAGCAGTCGAGGGGAAAAACGACAAGCGAGACGAAGCAAGAATAAAACTATACCAATTACTTAAATCTAATTATCAGCTTCTTAGAGCACATAACTTTAGGCAACTCCACTTCCATTTACCTAATGGTGATAGCTTTCTTCGAGTACATAAACCTGAAAAATATGGCGACAATCTATTTTCTATTCGTGAGTCTGTCAGGCTAGCCAATACACAACAAAAAATAGTTGAAGGCTTTGAAGAAGGACGCATTTTTAATGGTTACCGATTCGTCTATCCAGTGTCAAAAGGGCAACAAGCTCTAGGTAGTGTAGAAGTATCTCTATCAATGGGAAGCATTGTAGACCTTCTGGTTGATTTATACCCTCGAGACGACTTCCAATTTATTATCAGTCAAAATGCAGTCGATTCAAAATTGTTTAAGGACATGAAAAATCACTATATACCCAGCATTCTCGCTGATGGGTATTACTACGATAAAGCGGTATTTGAAAAACATTTACGTAACGTGAAACACAGAAGCCTGATCGACCAAGCTAAAAATTACAGCAGTCAGCTCAAGCCTTTATTTGACAAAAAAGAGAGCTTTTCACAAGCTATATCTTTACAAGATCAAGACTATATTATTAGCTTTCTTTCGATAAAAAACTTCAAAAATGAACATGTTGCCTATTTGATCAGTAGCTCACGAGATAATTTATTGAGCACTTTACTCCATAACTACGCGACTTACTTAATCTTAATCGTAGTTGTGTCACTATTTTATATCTGGAATATTTATTCTGAATTTACCCACAAAAAAGAGCTGACTTACCTGTCCAGTACAGACTTTTTGACCAAGCTTGCAAATCGCAACAAATTCACTGAGCATTTACACTTTGAACATGAGAAATCGAAGAACTTTGATTCCACACTGAGTATAATTATCTTCGATATAGATCATTTTAAGAAAATAAATGATGAACTGGGACACAATGCAGGAGATGATTGCCTGAAGGAACTCAGTGAACTCGTTTCTAAGAAAGTCAGACACACAGATATCTTAGCAAGATGGGGAGGTGAAGAATTCATAATCTTACTTCCAGAAACACCTGAAGAAAGTGCCCTTAAAGTGGCAGAAGCGGTAAGAAAAGCAATCGAGTCTAATGCCTTTTCATTAGCTCGGCCCATAACTGTCAGCTTAGGCGTTGCAGAATCATCTTCTAATGATACAAATGTTGAGCAGGTTATTGCAAGAGCAGATGAAGCACTCTACGCATCCAAAAATGATGGTAGAAACAGGTCTAGTTCTTGGTATCAAATTCAAGCAAAAACTTAGCCTTATTACCATCATTTAAAATCAGTTATATTTAAATAAATAGACAGTAAATTTAAATATATAATCAGCTCTTAAACATATGCTTTCTATTAGATAACAATAACCCTACAGATATTAATTAAATTACTTAAACGTACCAACTTACGTGGCAGGGTTAATGTTTCAGAAAAATATCAATATGTATTTGGGATATAAATCATACTTCAGTTACTTAGATCATTTACTCTCACAGAACAAATAACCTACCTTGTTGTAACATTTTAATAACAAGGAAGTTTTATCATATGAAATTGTCAGCATTTATTTTTTCTACCCTACTACTAGCCAGTCAAACAGTATATGCAAATACAACAACTTATGTATATTGTGGCCTACCTGATGCAAGTGATTGGGAATGGCTCTTAGACGAAAATGATAATTATATGACAATACCAGGGAAATGGGGAAGAATAACTGAAGCAAGTGGCCACTATTTCAAAGTATTTAGAGTGAGTGAAGAAGTTTGGCAACAAAAATCATTTAACTGCCCTTCTGGTTATACTTCACAGCCTGCAGATAGCGGAACATCACGCTGGGAAATCTTTGAAGTCATTCGGTCGAATGGCTCTAGCTACTTTATTAATGGCTATAAGACGTATTATTTACAAGGTCAAATAGATGCGAATTTCCAACTTAGAGTTTGATTGAAATATAACTTAAGCAATGATTCAATATATTAAATCATTGCTTATCAACAAGATTTAACTCATTATATTTCTCACCATACAACCATTAAACAATGAGGTAATCATGCTTAAAAAATCTATTCTATTATTCACCATTGCTTTATTTTCATCAGCGAGCTCTATGGCAAGCATTAGCTGCCCTCCAGGTGAAATTCCAATATGTAGTGTGAATTTATGCTTTTGCGATAAGCTTTAATAGGATGCTTATTCATTAAACCATTATGATTAATAGGCTGTTTTAAATCCAGCCTATTTTCCACCTAAATAAAAAACCAACGGCCTATTTAATCGGTAATAATTAATTATTTAAAATACAAAGGATAATTTATAAAGTGAATTTTTTTTCGATCTTGATCTTATTTTTTTTATTTATATCCAACGCACATGCACAAACACCAAATTACTGGAAAAAAATATCACTAGGAAGTAGTCACACTTGCGCTGTATCAGAAAGTGATGCTATCTACTGCTGGGGTAATAATTACTCAGGACAGTTAGGGGTAGGCCTATCCAATGTTCATTCTATAATCAGACCAACTGCTGTCAATTTATCTGGTGAAAAAAAACAAATCAGCCTTGCTGCCAATCACTCTTGTTCTCTATCAACACTCGGAGAAACAACTTGTTGGGGAAACAATAGCCGCTATTTACTTGGGCAAGGGCTTTATCGATTCATCGCTCCAAGAGCACTATCACTTCAATATTCAGCAAAATTCCTTTCAATGGGCAGCAATCATGCTTGCTTAATACAAAGTGATAATACTGCGCAATGTTGGGGCGACAATTTCTTCGGCCAACTCGGTACTGGCAGAACTCGACCTGAACTCTTTCCCACTGCTGTAATAGAACAATCACCACTAACAAGCATCCAAGTAGGTGATAATTTCACCTGTTTTCAAACAGAGTTAGGTCAAGTAAAATGTTGGGGAAACAACTATTTTGGTCAATTAGGCATTGGCTTTCCAACTAATCAAACCAAAGATAATCAATCTTATTTAATGCCACAAACCGTCCAATTAACTCGCCCAGCAAGTTCTGTTAACGTGGGTCACCAGTTTGCTTGTTCTCTGCTTGATAATCATCAAGTCAAGTGCTGGGGTAATAATCAATCAGGCCAACTTGGGATAGGACATCGAAGAAATAAAGCCAGACCAACAAGCTTAACGTTCGCTGAAAATGTTCAAACACTTGCACTCGGTAAACAACATGCTTGCGCAATACTACAAAGCGGAACACTGCAATGCTGGGGTTCCAATCAACATGGGCAACTGGGAATTGGCAACTACCAAACCCAAACCACCCCGACGACAGTCACTCTTGGTCAAAGCGCCAAACACATATCGCTCGGTGATAGGCACACCTGCGCGATCTTAGAAGATGATACTCTCAAGTGCTGGGGAGACAATATCATAGGGCAGCTAGGGCTGGGTCATCGAGAGACCAAAGCAACACCTCAAACTGTCATCTAGGTATATACGCCATTGTCTTACTTAATTCTTTTTGTAAGACAATGGTGATGAAAAAATTTAACTACCAAGTCAGAATAACTTAAGCTAAATTGGGTTATCCATTCCTATTTTTCAACGTTATTCATGTTACTTGAAGGTATTGAAACTTTACTGGTGCTTAGCAAAGCAAAAACCATGAGCCGCACTGGTAGCCTACTGTACATAAGCCAATCTGCGGTCAGTAAACGTATCGCTAATTTGGAAAAGAAATTGGATAAGAAATTGATTGAGCCTTGCGGCCGTTCAATCAAACTTACGCCCGATGGCCAAGCTTTGATTAAGAGTATAGGCCCCTCATTTAACGAACTTCGTGGTCTTATCTATGAACAGCAAACACTGCAAGATACCTCATGGATAACTCTTGATAGCTCCAAATCATTGATTGCAGGATATCTTGGTAAAACTATAGCTGACTACTTAAGAGACGACTCTTTCCTCAGGATTACCACAAATCATACTCCAAGAATTATCGAACACGTTCAATCAGGCAAAGCCACTTTGGGCCTCTGCGCTGGCCTAATACCAGCCCATCATGGCTTGCTCACATTCCATTTAGCAGATGAACCTTTTGCTATTGTGTACCATAAACCGTTAACCCAATTACCAGATAAAGTCATTACTAATGATCTAACCAACCCAGCCAATAGCTACCAACGTCAGACACTCGACAAGTTTAATATTACGCCAATTATGGAAATGGACGCTTACACAGCTGCTGCTCAACTCGCACTTGGGGGGACGGCACCTGCTCTTATCCCTAACTCGATCATCAAAGCCTTAAGCATCTCAGAAAAATACTGTTTTCGTTTTGCCGAATTAGCACATCTGATTCGCCCAATTCATATCTGTGTCAGGCAAAGTGTCTATCAATCACCCAGAGTTAAAGCATTGATATTAACCATTGGTGATGCTGTTGCCAAAGCAGTTTAATTGCCATCGCCATCGACATAGTAATAACTAAAGGTCGAATCCATTTTTGCCCTTTTGTTACCACTACTTTCGCACCGAGACGTGCTCCCATAAAACCGCCAACAGCCATAGTTAAACCCAGCTGCCAAATCGGTAGGCCAGCCATAATAAAAAACAGCAGCGCGGCAATATTAGAGGTAAAGTTAAGCACCTTAGTACGTGCAGTAGCAGCCACCAGAGAAAATTGGCCAATAATCACAAAGCACACGGTAAAGATAGATCCTGTACCAGGGCCAAAAAAACCATCATAAAATCCAACACCACCGCCAACACACAGAGCAAACATCGCCTCAGATAATTTTGCTTTTCCTGAGTGAGGTTTACTCTTAGGCATAAGTAAAAAATACAGTGAAATTGCCAGCAAAAATATCGGTATTAGACTGGTCAAAATATTAGCATCGATATATTGCACTGCCTGTGCACCTATTGCCGCACCAATAAAAGTGCACGCAATGGCAAGGCGCATTTCTTTTAGGCTCACTAAGCCATTGCGGACAAAGTACCAACTGGCTGAAAAGCTGCCAAATGAGCTTTGCAGCTTATTTGTGGCCAGAGCCTGAGTCGGGGGAACGCCAGCGGCCAGAAGAGCAGGTAAGGTCAACAACCCTCCCCCACCCGCCATGGCATCAATAAAACCAGCCGCAGTAGCAACAAAAAAAAGTAAGGTTAATATTTCAAATGAGATGTCCATATCGAAAGCTTGTTAATCACTAATGACAATAAACATATCACTCTATTTTTATCTCACATAAGGAAAGCTTAGATATTGACCTATTCCTTTTTTTCATCATTTATAGAAAGCAAATTTTATTGATAATAAATAAATGACATCTTACTCATACCCATCACCCAAGGTGAGATCGTACTTTGATTGAGCTTTATATAAGCGGTGAAATCTGAACATGTCCTCAACGACATGGGATAAATTTGAAAGCAGATCAATTGCTTGTTGGTCATTTTCTCGTTCAAGTTTTTCAGCTAGAGAAAACATCGCTTTACTATTAAAAGTGAAGAAAAAAGGTGGTCATAGGTTGAGGCTCTGCTTAAATGTAGTCGTTCTAAGGTTGCCAAAGTAAAAAAACTGACAAAATCAGCACAAGGCACTTTCTAACAAGAAAATGCCCCAAAGTTTGTCAGTGTGGGTTGAACCTGATTTCAAATCCTGAAATTTGTCTTAGTTTTCCTCATGCCTAGACTTCTAATTATATGACTCCACTGCAACACACCTAGAGCAATACCCGCCTACATTTTTAACCCTAGATTAGCCAAGCATATCTAATGATTAGCTTCTGGTTTACTAGGCAGAATTGTAGTGGCACAATAAATTTTCCCATTATCTTTTTATATATTCAACATGAATTGTCCCGCTTAATAGGTATCCCTATTACTTATTAAGCGGAATTTTTTGAGTTATACATTAAACCAAGTTAGTAACTTATATTGATAGTAAGAATGAAGAAAATACTAACGTAATATATACCGCCATAATTGACGGTATATATGTTCAGATTAAGTACCCTGTGAATCGAAATTTAAACGCTTAAGTTGATCACACCTTGACTGCATTGCACACAGGTAAGGCTAGTTGCCTTCCCCTGAGTTACTCAAGCTTGTCAATTCTTTTAAGACAGCTTTTTTCTTCTCAGCATGCTCAATCATATGCATATGCTCCTTTCCTTTCTTTCTGAAATCCAATACGTATTGATATTCCTTCGTCGAATACTCTATTGGTTGTCTGTCATCGGCGCGTTCACTAGCAATACCACGTGTATTGTCCTGATGTTCAGATGATTTACATGGTTGTTCTATGTGTTGATTAAGTACTAGCTCTTTAATATCTTCTCCGTCGTATGACCTAGCACCTGAGTTATCAACGAGATCAGGATTATAATACGCACACTCGAATTGCTCACTAGCTTCATCTACTTTACAAGAAGATAAGAATCGTGGAATGCCGTCATGAATCTCCTTATCAAAATATAAAAATTCTGTGAGGTGCTTTTTGAATTCCGCTGGAGTAACATCGGGTGGCAATGACGTTGATTCAAAGTTATTGCCATTCATTCCCCCTTGAGGATAGTGATTATGGTTATACATGGACTCAAAAGCATCAGAATGAAGCCTTTTAGTATGCGTGCTATTTGTTCCTCGATAGTATTTACCACAGCCTCTTACAGAGAGAGAATTTGCTTTGGATGCACACACATATACTTCATCTCTAAATTTCTGCCCATCGACCTGCATTGGTCCCATGACCAACCAGTTAATACTATTTGCATAAGTTGCAACCACCACTGATACTGGTGTGTTTTTTTCAAAAATAGGTGGTATTTTATCGCCAAACCGTTCATATGCTTCTGTTGGTGCATCCAAACGTGCAACCTCTACAGCAAACGCTCTAGGTGAACCTCTTTCGTCGCTAAGCTTTTTGTTTTCTTCGCCTAGTACACTTCTTTGGATTTCGCTCATATTCATGATATTAGAGGTATCCCAACTGTCTATATTACTCTGGATAAAGGAAGTAGCTCCTTCAAACATTGAACGCATATCAATCACATTAGAAATATCCCAATTCCCTATATCTTGGTTAAAGTTTGTGGCGGACCAAAACATTGAATTCATATTGGTCACATTAGAAGTATCCCAATTCCCTATATCTTGGTTAAATGCAGTTGCTCCAATAAACATTCCGTACATACTTGTCACACTGGAAGTATCCCAATCCCCTATGTCTTGGTTAAAGGCGGTCGCTCTTTCAAACATGCCATACATATTCGTCACATTAGAAGTATCCCAATCATGAATATCGGCATTAAATGAGCTTCTATCAAAAAACACCTCTTTCATATCAGTAACTTGTGATGTACAGAAGGACAACTCTTCTATTTCTAATTGATCAAGTAAATTGCTATCCTGAATAAGGTGGTTATCTACAACTAGATAAGTTTTATCACCTTGAGTAAATGTGGATCCAATATCTTCATTGATACAACGAACGGTATCTGTAGTAGCATAAATGTTTTGGCTGGAAAATATTCCTGATATTAGGAGGGAGAATGAGAATAAGTCTTTCATGGTCTTTTACATATGATGCATTCCCGCTTATCAATAGACTTTACACTCAGGTAAGTGTACAAAGCTAAGCCTTATCTGCTTGTTACGACTTTTTGGTAAACTTTCAGCAATCATCTTCTATTAGGTTAAGTTACAATCTATCTATAGGGATAGAATAAGTTAGTAACGATAAGTAAATAAATTCATTAAATTTTATTATCATCAGTAAGGGTCTTTAGCGTATTGAAAATATAAACATCACGAAATAAGGTGAAACCCTGAGTTATCGTCAAAAAGCCCGATTTTAAATAGCCTTCGCTTGGACAGAGTTCCGTTTGAACATAGTGATACTGCGTTAAATTATCAAAATCACTGAAACACTCAAGACCGCAGCTCTCTGCCTGAGCCATATCTGCCCCAAAATGAGCTAGAGCCATTAGCTGCCCACTTCACAACAATCAAGTTTGACTTACTTGGTGTAATGCTTTTTTGTGCACCTACATAGGCATATACCGCACCCAACGGATGACTTAGAATAGATCACTGATACATCTGAACGGAGTGAGATTCAAGTTACTAGGAAATTTTGAAGTTCACAATGGCTTTGATGAAGGGCTATTTTTTCGTCTAAGTTTGTTTCAGCCTACATTGTTTGATGTTAACTTTATGAAAATGATAACAAACAATTACTACATGGAAGATAAATGTACATTCGTACAGTCGAAATTGAAAACTATCGAGCCTTCAAAAACTTCGAGATCAAATTTTCACCACTAAGCGTAATTATTGGTGAAAACGAAGCAGGTAAAACTAACCTATTCGATGCTCTTGCCTTGCCACTTAACAACAACGACATTAGCTTCAATAAGAAACGGCTCTCGGTATCGGATATCAACCGCGAAGCAATTAAAGAGTTTTACCAAGCGATCATCAACGGTAAGGACGATGATGAGATCAAGCTTCTGATTCCTAAGGTTCGAGTTGAGGTCGAGTTTACTGAGCCAAAGAACATTATTGAAGAAGGCGTTATTGGCAAGTGGATAATCGGAGAAGAAGCCGACGATAGCTACAAGATTCGTTACGACTTCAAGCCCAAAGATACAGAGCAATTTGTTAAGGCTGCCAAGGAGCTACTTGACGGTATCGGGGACATAAAAGATACACGCTGGTTCAACCTGCCAATTGAGCTGTACGATTACGACATAACACAAAGCAACAATGGGTTAAGGGTTAGCTATTCTGATTTAAGACTTATAGGCATCAACTCGATCAACGCTGAGCGTGATGACTTTGCCGAAAGTAACACTCAGAAATCAAACGACATCCTGACCAAGATGTTGATTTCCGCTCTCGAAGATTCCGACAAAGCCAAGATTAACAGCGCATACACTTCTTTTTTCGATGCAATCGAAAACACCGAGACATTCACAAAAATCGTTACACCTGATCCAGACTTCGAGAACTTCTTCGACGAAATTGTTGATAAGCTTGAATGTATCCCGAACCTGCCTAATTTAAAAAGCATCCTATCCAACATTACTCTGAAGTCGGGTGAAAGCTATCTGTATCAGCGTGGTCTTGGATATCGTAACCTCGTGTACATCTACCTATTATTTGAGTTCTTTAGCGGCAACAAGAATGCACTCAACCTATGCTGTATCGAAGAACCTGAAGCACACCTCAGCGTCAACAACCTCCGCTTCGCAACTGACTTTATATACAAAAGCACACAAAAAGGCGGCTCGTCTCTACAAACGCTAATTAGCTCCCATAGTCCACTGGTCATCAATAAACTTGAGCTAACCAACGTGATCGTCCTATCTGGAAATAATGCGATCCACCTAATTGATAGTAAGAAACATCTTACTAACTACCTTCGTAAGCGACCAAACTTCGACATTCTAAAACTACTGCTGAGCAATAAGACTGTTCTCGTTGAAGGCACTACGGAAGAGATGCTGATTAACGCTATCCTCTATCGCAATAACGAAAATGTTAGCAGTCTTGAAGTTATTTCTATTGAGCAAACGGGCTTTACAACTTTCATGGACGTTTGGCTACAAGTCAACAAAGGCAATACTAAGAAGAAGTTAAGCATAATTCGAGATTATGATGACAATGACTCAACCAAAGATAAGCATCAAAAGTACGATACTGATAACGACAATATTCGAGTAAGAACCACTACCAAATATACGCTCGAAGATGATCTTGCGGAGGCTGATGGAAACCTTGGCCGCCTAAACACACTTTTCAAGAAGGAGTGCAAAACCTCTGGTGATATGGCTGAGTACCTGAAGAAAAGTAAAGCTGAAAGGATGCTCAGGATAGCTGACTCCATCTTAGATGAAGAGAACAAAGATCCGATCTCGTTACCCAAACACATTCAAGAAGCCTTGGATTTCATGAAATGATTGAAATTCAGATAGCTGGCGCTGGCGCAGGTAAGACTCATAGTCTGGCTGAGAAGATCATTGCGCACTACGACTCAACATCGCATAAGAAAATCTTAGCGATTACTTATACCAACAATGCCACGCAGAACATTACTCAGGCGATTATCAGACAATTAGGATACTTGCCAGACAATATCGTAGTTTGCACAGTTCACACGTTTCTGTTGAATGAGGTCATTTACCCTTACTCTCCTTTTGTTTTAAATGAAGTACACACTACCTCTTCACAATGCAAAACGTTCTCAAACTTTCCTGCTGGAAAGTCTGCTGAGAAAAAACAAAGAGAAGCCAAGAGCACCATTTCAAGGCTAAAGAAAATTGGGGTAATACATGTCGATGAAACATATTCTGCGGCATGGAGAGTTGTCGATGAAAACTATTCAAAACACAACAGCCAGAGGAAGAAATCTAAAGTTAGGAAAGTTCATAAACTCCTAAGCAGTGCGATTGACAAGATTTTCCTTGATGAAGCTCAGGATCTAGACGAAACCGCTCTTAAAGCTTTTCAAAAAATCGGCGAGAACTCTGCTGATATTTACATGGTAGGCGATCCCAAGCAAGCGATTGATTATCCAAAAGATTTCAAAGGTTAGTTAGCAAAAAACAAAGCCAACAAAAAAGTAAAAGTGCTGCCGAATATCACGACTTCTCGTAGGGTTCCACAGAGGATTCTTGATCTATCAAATACCTTCTACCCCAAAGGGCAAGAGCAGATGAGCTTGTCTGAAGTTGAAGGACGCCTCACATACATCACTACAGAAGATGACCATTATGACGCTGTACTTAGCCATCACATTGAGAGTGGGAGTTTAGTTAGCATCTTCAGAAAAGAAGGTAACTACTCAACTAAACAAGTAGGATCACTACCCGAGTTTGACCCTGAGGTAGAAGAGCTACTTACAGTAAAATTCCCCGAATACGAAGAAGGGGTGGTCATATATTCATTACAGCGTTTCTTTGCATCTTTGCTGTCCAAAAATGACAACAACAGTTCCATACGTAAATTTCTTGCCAAGCTCGAAATCCCGTATGAAAAAGAGTTGTTTAAAAACCTTTGTCGAACTGCTGAGCAATATAGTTCATCCAAGGGCAACTCGGCTAAGTACACAATAAGCAGCATCCAGCGCACTAAGGGCTTAGAGTCTAAAGTCTGTGTATTAGTCTTAACACCAGCGATTTTCAAATGCTTAATGCAGGATGCTGTAACCAAGTTCAACAAGACTTGGAATATAGTTTACGTTGCATTAACGAGGGCTGAGTCAGAGCTTGTTGTTGCAGTAGACATGGATTTACTTGGCAACAAATACAAGCACGATGACATTGTTAAAAGCCTTGAATCTATTGGGTTTGAAGTGTTAAACCCAAATCATCCAAACCACAAAACAAAGAAAAAATTAGAGTGAACATAGTATTAACCAAAGATAATTGCCAAAAATCTGCTTTGTCCAGATTTTCCATACCTTTAGTTATTCATGAATTGCTAATTTAGGAAAGTCGCTGGCAAACTTCTGTCCAATTTTACGGCAGTTATGTTTTATTCTCAGGTCTTGTGTGCAACCAAGTGATTATCGGCTAATATTAAGCAAGTAAAAGCTACTGCATTTATATGATTCCTTTACAAAAAACTTCGAGTGTTATACATGGAAAAAGTTACTGCCTTCGTTGGTGTGATCTGTTGTTGTTTCGGTGCATTTCTCTGCTTCTATGGGATTCGAGGTTACATTATCAATGACCATTCTTATGCGTTCGTTCTAGTTAACGGTGTATCCGTCACCATTTTGGGAATCATTCTTACTATGTTTGGTGGGTATTTCTCTAGAAAAGAAATCAATCAGAAGGGGAAATGACCGTAGTGAACATCTCTTGTTGTGCCTTTGCTACTCAAAGTTTTATATAGTTGAAGTAATCCATAGATCGCTAAATTAGCAAAAGCACTGGCAAACTCCTGTCCAAACTTGCCCCAAAATATCGTTATATCCTTGTAGGCAGTTTTACCCGTCATAACATACAAAGACTCCATAACTGCCAGAAGGAAAGACAAACCAATCGTTAAATGATAAAGAGCGGTACTTGCGAAGTGAAATCAATACAAGTGAACAGCATCTGCGAACATAGAAACTCCTTCCCGCTGCTCAAACAGCGGGTTAGATAAAAAGGTCTAGTCGATGGGGGATTATGCTTTAGCGGGAGTTGAGTTAAATGGCTTGCGTAGCCAGTAGTCTAGGCTCACATATCGGCCACCGCCGTAGAAAAACAGTACCATCAACATAACAAAATAGGTTGCGGCAAACTCCATTCCATTATTTAGCATCACAGGATCACCAAGTTCTGTAATGTAGTTGTATCGACCGGGAAAGTTGCTCGCCAGCCACTCTATAAAACCATTCAAGCGCACTGTAGCTTCCATACTACCGGTAGCAATTGCATCCCAGCCATGTTTCCAATGCACCATAGCACTGGCAACGCTCATCATGAATATCATCGGAATTGCCATCACTCTAGTAAACAAACCGAGTGCAATACAAATACACCCTAGAACCTCAGTCGCAGCAGCAAGAAATGCAAGCAGTTCAGGGAAAGGAAGATTCAAGCCACCATCAGCAGCTGAAGCACCAAACCAAGCAACGGTACCCGAGAACCCAAGCACCTTAGAGCGCGCCCCGACAAAAATGACAGGAATAAGAAACAGGCGGATAGAAAGCAAAGCCAAAAAATCATACTTTTGGCATTTCTCCACAAAGCCGTCGAACCAGTTAAGAGCTGACTTAATCATAATTATTCTCCTATAAATTGGACCTTAAGAAGTCCTAATTCACCAAAATGTTGCACCCACTCAATTACACTAAAGCTGACATCATTCTGATTGACGGTTTGCTGCAGTTGAGCTGAAGTCAAATCAGGCTGATCTATGAGCATTTGAATCAAAGCAACATCTACGTCTCTCAACCTTTGAGAGACAACATGATGATCTTGGTTACGAAATACGCCATAAAACACGAAATGACTATCGGAGGTTAAAAAAGTCACCGAATCTTGATGAAGTAAAAAAGGAACTTGAGTGAGTTTTAAGGTTGGGTTTACTTGCAGGCAGTCGTCTTCCACTACTTCTTTGGGCGTAAAATAGGACATCTTGCCGCTTATTGAGTCAATCTCCACGCAAAAAGTAACCCATTCATACTCGAGTAATGCCAGTTGTTGTGATGAGACAAAGTTAGTACTGTTACTTTTGTCTTTCTGCAAAAAATGAACAAACTCTGTCGCTATTTGGTGGAATTCAGCCTCAAAAGCGCCATGTTTAGTCACAAACCCATCGACCATACCATCAAGCTTCTGGCGAGAAAATTGGGCATAAAACAGTGGAAATGTGGCATTCACTACGCTCAAAACATTATCGCGAATAAATTCGCTGTATCGACACAATATATTTTTCTCATTAGGAAAACGAATCATTGCTGAAAGCGATTCAGTTTGCGTTTGCATTTGGTTAGGAGGGTTAAGCATTGATCAACTCCTTACAAAGACCTTCTAGCGTTTGGCCAAATTCAAGTATTTCACCGTGGGTACTACGCAGTTCTTCTACCAATACCAACAGAGGTGGCATGTTTTGATCGCGTTCCAATAGCAAAGGTTTACTACCATGGACACAATAGGTGTAACGAGCCAGATCTAATACTTGTTTAGAAACAGGGGTTCCATGCGTATCAAGCAAAAAGCCATCATTTTCTTTAAGATGCCCAGCAATGTGGTAATACCGAATGGCTTCACTGGGTAGCGCATTCAACATTTTGTAAGGGCAATAACTGTGGTTTTGGCTATTCACGAACACATTGTTGATATCAAGTAGTAACTCACAGCCACTGCGATCACATAGTTCAGCAATAAATTCACCCTCTGGGATCTCGTTGCCATAACTGTGGTAGTAAGAGATATTTTCCAGTGCAAGTGGCCGTTGAATCAGATCTTGAACACGTTGAATGCGCTCAGCTAAATAGGCAATATTGTCTTTGTGCCTAGGCACTGGCAGCAACTCATATAAGTACCCTTGGCTATCTTTTGAAAAACTCAGGTGCTCACTGTAGATATCGATATTAAATTCATCGAGAAAACGAGCGACATCTTTTATAAAAGGTTTATTTAAAGGCTGACAATCACCGATAGACAAGCTGAGTCCATGTGCAACCAAAGGGTATGTTTGGGCGATATCTTGTAATTTTTCGCGCTTTACACCGCCAATATTCATCCAGTTTTCTGGTGCCAGTTCAAGGAAATCTATATCAGGGTGCTCAGGCAACTGACATAGCAAATCAATATGTTCGCTACGTAGCCCAAGCCCTTTTGACGTATTAACTATTGTCCGCATAAGCCACCTGTTATTTTACTCTGAGTTAACTTAATAGTTTCTGCAGAAGGTTGAATTCCCTCTCCCGTCACACCACATTGGCCATCACGAGCTCGCACTAACCTGCCTTGCGGATTACTTTTCAATTCTTGCTTTTCAAAACGTTTTTCTGTGCCACATTTACCAGCAGCACACTTTCCGCCATGCTCTGACTTAGATTGTGCTTCAACTGGCGCTTCAACTGAGGCGTCGGCAAAAACCATATTTGAGTTCAAAGTAATAACGGATGTCATTGCGATAGAAAGAGCGAGTTTATTGTTCATTAGACATCTCCTTAGCCGCGCTCATGGGGTAGCTTGATAAGTCATGCCCAGCAATGACCTGACCTTTGTAGTACTGCTTCACAATATTAATCGACTCAGGCTTGAGCTTAAGGCCTAAGCCCATCCAATGATTGAGGACTAATAGTTTAGGGTTCACCTGTGCAGCTATTTTGCCGACAATTGAAGGCTTAGCATGCAAAAATGCTGACACTTCATCCGCATCTTCGTGTATTGCCAACGGCATAAGAAGAATGTCAGCACCTTGTGCAAACTCTACGAAATCTGGATTACTGCCATTTTGGTCAGCCGAAATCACCATCACACCATCTTCACTTTCAATACGGTAGGCTAAACAAGGCACATCACCATGCGGAATACCAAGTGCATAAATCGTTAATCCATCTTGCTGATAAACCTGAGTACCTTGCGAAGAGGTGTATGGCACGTCTGTAATAGTGACCGGAAATAAGCCGTCGCTACCATCGAAAAGGCCATTGAGATAGGCATAAGCACCCTTATCACCATCGAAAAGCGCTTTCATATACCCTGTCATACTAGGAAAAGCAGAACCTGCCTCAGGGCCAGCGATATCTAAAGGATCTTGGCGATCAAAAAAATAACCACCTTTAAGTAATGCTGGAACATCAGCAACGTGATCGGTGTGAAAATGGCTCAAACCGAGAAAATCGAGTTCTTCTAGTTTTCCGCCCGCCTGACCAAATCTGAGATAGACACCGCCACCTGCATCTATCATTACTCGTGACTTTCCTTTCCACCAAATAAGTTCCCCCGAAGAAGCGCGGAGATCATCAGAAATAGGTCCACCAGATCCAAGAAGTTGTAGAGTAAAATCTTTCTCTAATGGTTCGAGAGAGAGGGCATAGCTATTGACTGAACCAAGAGATAACCCCATAGCCAGTATTAATACTTTTAAAGGCTGTTTCATATCAAATACCTGTGAGTAACAGTTTTATTTATCTTTTTTGGATGATTATCCAAAGCAGTGATGAGGGCAGGAAAAACGGCTTGTTTTTGATGTCCGTCAAAGTACTCAACTACGATATCTAATATTTAAAGTTAAATATATCTAGATATATTTAATTTTAGTTAAGATAAACTGAACATTAAATCACTCAAAATTAATATACAAAGATGTTAACTGTATCTTGATATGAAACTGTTTACTTGGAATGGGGCCAAAGGTTTGCTCTCCACCTGTGGAAGAGCGGAAGTAAATCCATATTATCCTAGTTATAAAATCAATATAACCAATAACATAAAGGATAATACTACCATGAAGAAAACAGCGTTAGTTCTCTCCCTACTTGCCTCAAGTCAAGTTTGCTTTGCCAGTAATTCGCTTTATCAACCGAAAGATGAAAACACACCATCTATTGAATCCATTACGATGAGCTATGGCACTCCAATGAAAAAAGAGCTTGCTCTGAATGGCGCGACTTCTGGCTTGCCGAAAACCGCTTTTTATGGTGCAACCATGAAGCTTAATATGATTAGAGGCGTTGCGCCCTACTCTATCGAAGTAACAGAAGGTAATGTGGATATTGAAGAGGATATCCTTACTATCAAAGATAAAGGCAAAATCAAATTGCTCATCTCTGACTCTGTAGGCTCAAGTTTCACTTATTCTTTTAATCCGAGTTTTTTCTCTACACCCGATGATCTGCTCAGAACCTTTTCTCAATCTGAGCAATATTGCAATAATATGGGTGGTAGCCTACCCAAAATTGAAGAGATTGCTCTGGTTCCTACCGCCAGAATGTTCGGTTACTTATTTGCTGAGTGGGGAAGTTTTTCTTTAAATAAATCAGACTGGTACACACCTGATCAAGATATTTCTTATAAACTATTTAGAAACCAAGATGAATGGGGAAGCATGGGTTATCAAGGGCATATCTCTGCCCATATGGATAATGGTCTAGTCTACCAAACGTTTGATGATGCGCTTATGAGAACCACATGTATTTTAAAATAAATACCACTTTTTAATTTAGGTTGCGGTAATGAAACTTAGTCCTCTTTTGTTTCCTTACCTGCAAAAAAGCCCACTATTAAAATGGGCTTTTTCTATTTATCTTAGCTTTCACTAAGCTTCGTTTTCAGCAATCTTCGCATGAAGCTCTTGTACCGAAGTTACAGTAGCGCACGCATCAGCAGCATGTGACATACAAGTGGCAAATGCCGCATTGAGTGTTGTCGTGTAGTTCACCTTTTCTGCTAGAGCGCCACGGCGCAATACTTTAGAGTCTTCAATCGACTGACGACCTGCAGTCGTATTCACGATATAGGTATACTCGTTGTTCTTGATGCGGTCTAGGATGTGTGGACGACCTTCGTGTACCTTGTTAACAAGACGAGGATTGATCCCCGCTTCACCAAGAATAATCGCTGTACCATGTGTGGCGTCTAGCTGGTAACCAAGTTTGGTTAGCTTAGATGCAAGGTCGACTACTCGTTGCTTGTCACCTTCGCGAACAGACAGGAGTGCGCGGCCACCTTCTGGATAGACTTTGTCACAACCGAGTTCTGCTTTTGCGTAAGCTTCTGCAAAAGTTGCACCAACGCCCATCACCTCACCTGTAGAGCGCATTTCTGGGCCTAATAGTGGATCAACACCTGGGAACTTATTAAATGGCAATACAACTTCTTTTACTGAGTAATATGGCGGAATAATCTCTTTGAGAAAACCTTGTGATTCAAGTGATTGACCTGCCATAACTCGAGCTGCGATTTTCGCAAGAGGTGCGCCAGTTGCTTTTGATACAAAAGGAACAGTACGAGCAGCACGCGGGTTAACTTCAATCAGATAAACGTCGTTACCTTTAACCGCAAATTGCGTATTCATCAAGCCGCGTACACCTAGCTCAAAGGCTAGCTTTTCTACTTGCTCACGCATCTTATCTTGGATTTCCTGGCTTAATGTGTAAGCAGGAAGAGAACATGCTGAGTCACCAGAGTGAACACCCGCTTGCTCGATATGCTCCATGATACCGCCGATAACCACACGCTCACCATCGCAGATAGCATCAATATCGACTTCAGTTGCATCATCTAAGAATCGATCCAGCAACACTGGAGATTCATTTGATACACTAACGGCTTCGTTAAAGTAGCGACGTAAATCTTGCTCATCGTAAACGATTTCCATCGCACGGCCGCCCAATACGTATGAAGGACGAACTACCAGTGGAAAGCCTATTTCCCTGGATTTCTCTACTGCTTGATCAAGGGCTGTTACTGTAGCGTTCTCTGGCTGTAACAACCCTAGGCGGTCAACAGCCGCCTGGAAGCGTTCACGATCTTCAGCGCGGTCAATCGCATCCGGGCTTGTCCCTATGATAGGAACACCAGCAGCTTCAAGTGCACGAGCTAGCTTCAAAGGTGTTTGCCCACCATATTGAACGATGACTCCTTTTGGCTTTTCAACTCGAACAATAGACAACACGTCTTCTAAAGTCACGGGTTCAAAGTAAAGGCGATCGGAAGTGTCATAGTCAGTTGAGACGGTTTCAGGGTTACAGTTAACCATAATAGTTTCATAACCGTCTTCACGTAGAGCAAGTGAAGCATGTACACAGCAATAATCAAACTCGATACCTTGCCCGATCCGGTTTGGACCACCGCCCAGAACCATGATCTTGTCTTTATCTGTAGGCTGCGCTTCACACTCTTCATCGTAAGATGAGTACATGTAAGCGGTATCAGAAGAAAACTCAGCCGCACAAGTATCGACACGCTTGTAGACTGGGTGAATGTCATACTGGTCACGTAGACGACGGATTTCATTCTCAGATACACCAAGGATTGAAGACAGGCGCGCATCAGAGAAACCTTTCCGCTTCATCTTACGCAAAACATCTTGCGATAAACCAGCAAAGCCACCTGTTTTGACCTCATTTTCTAGATTAATAAGATCTTCAATTTGTACCAAGAACCAGCGATCAATTTGAGTTAGGTTGAAGACACCATCGACTGACATACCAGCACGGAATGCATCTGCAATATACCAAATACGCTCAGCGCCGGCTTCTTTTAACTCATGACGAATTTTAGTGAGAGCATCTGGTGCATCTAGGTCCACCATTTCATCAAAGCCATTCACACCAATTTCAAGGCCACGTAATGCTTTTTGCAGCGATTCTTGTTGGTTACGGCCTATAGCCATCACCTCACCCACTGATTTCATCTGAGTAGTAAGACGGTCATTTGCACCGGCAAATTTCTCGAAGTTAAAGCGAGGAATTTTAGTCACAACGTAATCAATGGTAGGCTCAAACGATGCTGGTGTCGCACCACCTGTAATATCATTTTGTAGCTCATCAAGAGTAAAACCTACCGCTAACTTAGCGGCAATTTTAGCAATTGGGAAACCTGTCGCTTTTGATGCAAGAGCAGAAGAACGAGACACTCGCGGGTTCATCTCGATAATAACCATACGGCCATCTTTCGGATTGATTCCAAACTGTACGTTTGAGCCGCCTGTTTCAACACCAATTTCACGCAATACTGCAAGCGAGGCATTACGCATTAACTGATATTCTTTATCCGTCAGAGTCTGCGCTGGAGCCACTGTAATAGAATCACCAGTATGAATACCCATTGGGTCGAAGTTCTCAATAGCACATACAATGATACAGTTATCCGCTTTATCGCGAACCACTTCCATCTCATACTCTTTCCAACCTATCAAAGATTCATCAATAAGAAGCTCATTAGTTGGGGAAAGATCTAGACCTCGGCGACAGATTTCTTCGAATTCTTCTTTATTATACGCAATACCACCGCCTGTTCCTCCCATAGTAAATGAGGGACGAATAATACATGGAAAGCCCACCATATCCAGGACACCATAAGCTTCTTCCATGTTCTTGGCAGTATCAGCCCGAGGACAATCAAGACCAATAGACTTCATCGCTTTATCAAAGCGAGAACGGTCTTCAGCTTTATCAATAGCATCTGCCGTTGCGCCTATCATTTCTACACAAAACTCTGCTAGTACCCCATGCTTTTCTAAATCAAGCGCGCAGTTAAGCGCCGTTTGGCCACCCATGGTGGGAAGTACTGCGTCTGGACGTTCTTTTTCGATGATCTTGCGTACCACTTCCCACTGAATGGGTTCAATGTAAGTGGCATCTGCCATTTCAGGGTCAGTCATGATTGTGGCTGGATTAGAGTTGACAAGAATAACTCGATAACCCTCTTCACGAAGCGCTTTACAAGCTTGAGCGCCAGAGTAGTCAAACTCACATGCCTGACCGATAACAATCGGGCCTGCACCAAGAATTAGAATACTTTTTAGATCAGTACGTTTTGGCATTCTCTACTACTCCAAATTAAGCGCTGTGTTGTTTGATAAGTTCGATAAAGTGATCAAAAAGCGGTGCTGCGTCGTGTGGACCTGGGCTTGCTTCTGGGTGACCTTGAAAACTAAATGCTGGCTTATCTATACGGTGAATACCTTGAAGAGAACCATCAAATAGTGATACGTGTGTAGCACACAGATTCTCTGGTAAGCTAGCTTCATCGGCAGCAAAACCATGGTTTTGTGAAGAAATCATGACGACATTTCGGTCAAGATCTTTAACTGGATGGTTAGCACCGTGGTGACCAAACTTCATTTTGACTGTTTTAGCGCCTGATGCAATCGCCAATATTTGGTGGCCTAAACAAATACCAAAGATTGGTAAACCTTTATCTAAGAATACTTTTGTCGCTTCAATGGCGTAAATACAAGGCTCAGGATCGCCAGGGCCATTTGATAAAAATACCCCATCAGGATTAAGCGCTAACACTTCTTCAGCACTCGTTTCTGCAGGGACAACCGTTAGGCGGCAACCTCGGTCAACGAGCATGCGCAAGATATTTCGCTTTGCTCCAAAGTCATAGGCAACAACATGATATCGCAATTCGTTGCTTTCTTGCGCTTCTGGAAGGCCACCTTCGAGCGTCCACGAACCTTGTTGCCATTGATACGCTTCTTTTGTAGTAACTTCTTTCGCAAGGTCCATTCCTTTTAAGCCAGGGAATTCTTTTGCTTTCGCCAAAGCTAAAGCTTCGTCTAGGTTGGTACCCGCAACAATACAACCATTTTGTGCACCTTTCTCGCGTAGAATACGAGTCAATTTACGTGTATCGATATCAGCAATACCAATGATGTTTTGTGACTTAAGGTAATCAGAAAGGGTCTGTTCACTACGGAAGTTGGAAGCAGTAAGAGGTAGGTCGCGAATCACAAGGCCTTGTGCATGTATGGAAGATGATTCTTCGTCTTCGGAGTTGATTCCGGTATTGCCTATGTGAGGGTAAGTAAGAGTAACAATTTGCTGTGAATAGGAAGGATCAGTGAGAATTTCTTGGTACCCCGTCATCGAGGTATTAAAAACGACTTCACCAACAGATGAACCATCTGCTCCAATAGAAGCTCCGTGGAACACTGTCCCATCTTCTAGGACTAACAGTGCTGATTTACTCAAGACAACCTCCAGAATAAAAATGCAAAAATAATAAATTAAACTGCAAATTCGTCTTCCTTAACTCCTAACATAAGCGCTTTAAGGTTATATAGACAAATTGGCAGCATTCTAATGAGACTAATGAATTGTGTCAACAGGAGCATAAAAATTACTTCAAACTTTAGAGCACTTAAAACAAATAACCACTTATAACAGCCAAAACATTAGGTTTAACCTTTAGATTTAGCCATTATTATCCTAAATAAAAAAAAATAGCTACATATTGAATAACAAAAACCCACCCCTAGATTACTATCGCCACGCAAACGATAAACAAACACCAGTTAAAGGGTATTTTGAGCTACTTAATAAAATATCTGCATTAACAAGGCAAAATAAAAGAAAAAAAACAAAGAAAAGGTCTTTAAGATAAAAGTTTTTTGAGCGGTAAAAATAGAGGGCATAAAAAAAGCGCCAAGTCGGCTTGGCGCATAATTATTTATTTATAAATCATTCAGACCAAGTACATCCGTCATAGAGTATAAGCCTGCCGGTTTATCTTTTAACCATACCGCAGCCTTAACGGCACCATTAGCAAAGGTCATACGATCTGTCGCTTTGTGAGTGATCTCAACCCGTTCACCAATATCAGCAAACATTGCAGTGTGTTCCCCTACAATGTCTCCTGCACGAATAGTAGCAAACCCGATTTCATCTTTAGTACGCTCACCTGTAATCCCTTCTCGGGCATAGACAGCAACATCACTCAATTTATTGCCCATGGCTCCAGCAATCGCTTCTCCCATGCTGATAGCTGTACCTGAAGGCGCATCGACCTTGTAGCGATGGTGAGCTTCTACAACCTCGATATCACAATAGTCACCCATAACTTTCGCCGCCTTTTCAAGCAATTTGAACACCAGGTTTACGCCAACCGAATAATTTGATGCCATAACAACAGGTATTTTTGCCGCCGTCTTTTCAATCAATTCACGTTCATGTTCTGTAAAACCTGTTGTACCTATCACAATACTTTTACCATGCTGACGACAAAGCTCAAGGTTTGCCAAGGTACTTGCTGGAGCAGTAAAGTCGATGATGACATCAAACTGATCAATCTGTTTATTCAGCTCATCTGTCAGTACTACATTAAACTTTCCTTCCCCACAAAGTTCACCAATATCTACACCAACAAGAGATGACTCAGGTCTTTCAGAACCTGTACCAACTTGGGCAAGTGGATTTTGGTGAGTAGCTTTAACTAGGTTGCGACCCATGCGTCCAGCTGCTCCCGCAATTGCAATACGTACCATTCACTTCTCCATTATTTTCGTTTTTATGCTACTGAGTTAAAATTACCAACATTAAAGGTGGCTGGCTATATGTTCGATAATGAAATTTTCCTACTTAACCCCAAGTAAGATCCTATTTGATTCTATACTTTGCTGTTAATTTAACTGTTTAGGTATATTCGCTAACCACTCTATCTACGATAGACCTATTTGCTTCAGGAAATTCATAACCACCGAGTTCAGTAATTGCTATCCACTTTCCTTGCTGTCCTTCCTTGCCAAAAGGTTGGTTTTCAAAATCAGTCACCAGAATAAAATCAAACTCAAGCGACTTATCAGGATAATCGTATTCAAGATGTTCAAATAAGCTCTGCTTTGTCACCTGAATACCTACTTCTTCATCTAGCTCTCGTATAATCGCTTGTGCAGTAGTTTCATTATCCTCGACTTTTCCACCAGGGAACTCCCAAAAGCCCCCTTTATGCTTATCTTCAGGTCGCTTAGTAATAAAGACTTCTTTCTTTTCAGTATTTAAGATGATCGCTGCAACAATATGGATACGCTTCACAACTACTTTCCTCAAAAAAAGAGCCGCTAATGCGACTCTTAATATTTTATTATCTAGATCAGATTAACCACTAAGCTGACCATGGCATTGTTTATACTTTTTCCCACTACCACATGGGCAAGGCTCATTACGACCAACTTTTCGCTCCTCGCGAACCATTGGCTGATGAGAGTCTTCATCTTGATCAGAAAATTGATTAGTTGCCGAAACATGTTGCGCTTGAGTACGTCTTGCTGCTTCTTCAGCTTGCGCTAAGCGCTGCGCCTCCATACGTTCAACTTCTTCTTGTTGCTGAACACGCACTTTAGACAAGATGGTAATAACATCAGTTTTTAGTGCATCGAGTAAACCTTCAAATAACTCAAATGACTCACGCTTATATTCCTGTTTCGGGTTTTTCTGAGCATAACCACGTAAATGAATGCCTTGGCGTAAATGATCCATAGCGGCAAGGTGCTCTTTCCAGAGGGTATCAAGCGTCTGTAGCATGACTGACTTTTCAAAGTTACGTAGAACCTGCTCACCAACTACTATCTCTTTTTCTTTATAGACTGTCGTGGATGTCTCTAGTATCTTTTCTCGCAAGGCTTCTTCATAAAGCTTGTCATCATCTTCAAGCCACTGTTTTACTGGTGCATTGAGATCAAAATCATTTTTCAAACGATCTTGTAGTCCTTCGACATCCCACATATCTTCCAAAGACTGAGGTGGAATATATTCATCAATGACAGCACTAACAACATCAGCTCGATTCTGTTCAATCATTTCACTGATATCGTCAACATTCATTAGTTCATCACGCAACTCGTAAACAACTTTACGTTGATCATTGGCAACATCGTCGTACTCAAGAAGCTGTTTACGGATATCGAAGTTTCGACCTTCGACTTTACGCTGCGCTTTTTCAATCGAGCGTGATAACATTTTAGATTCAATCGCTTCCCCTTCTTCCATACCACTTTGGATAAGGCTGGCCATACGGTCAGAAGTAAAAATACGCAGTAGCGAATCTTCCATAGAAAGGTAAAAGCGTGAAGAGCCAGCATCACCTTGACGACCAGAGCGACCTCGTAGTTGATTATCAATACGGCGAGATTCATGACGCTCAGTACCAATAATATGTAGACCACCAGCATCGAGAACTTTATCGTGAATTTCTTTCCAATCAGCCTTGATAACTTCAATTTGCTCTTGAGTTGGATTATCTAAGACATCTATTTTTGCCTGCCAGCTTCCACCCAACACGATATCTGTACCACGACCAGCCATATTGGTAGCAATGGTAACCGCACCTGGCGTACCCGCTTGTGCAACAATTTCCGCTTCTCGCTCATGGAATTTGGCATTCAGTACATTATGTTTAATCTTGGCTTTTTTCAGCGCATTAGATAAAAGCTCTGATTTTTCAATTGATACTGTACCAACTAATGAAGGCTGACCTTCTTCTACTCGCTGCTTAATATCTTCAATGATAGCGGCAAACTTTTCCGCCTCTGTGCGATATACCACATCAGGCATATCATTACGAACCATAGGTTTATTAGTCGGTATAACAACAGTATCTAGACCATAAATAGACTGGAACTCAAAAGCTTCTGTATCTGCGGTTCCCGTCATACCAGAAAGTTTTTCATATAGACGGAAGAAATTCTGGAATGTAATGGAAGCTAAGGTCTGATTTTCATTCTGGATCTTGACACCTTCTTTAGCCTCCACCGCTTGATGAAGCCCTTCAGACCAACGACGTCCAGGCATTGTACGGCCAGTATGCTCATCAACAATTACTACTTCGCCGTCTTCATTGACGATATAGTCGACGTTTTTCTCAAACAAGACATGAGCCCGCAACGCCGCATTGACATGATGAAGTAAACTGATATTAGTTGGGGAGTAAAGAGTATCTCCTTCTTCCATCAGACCGTTTGTTATCATCAATTCTTCAACATGCTCTTGACCTGTTTCCGTCAAATGCACCTGCTTTGATTTTTCGTCAACAGTGTAATGCCCATCACCGCGATATTCTTCAGAGTCTTCCTGATCTTGTTTTTGTAGGTTAGGGATTAATGTGTTGATACGCGTATATAAATCAGAGCTATCTTCAGCTGGCCCTGAAATAATTAAAGGTGTACGTGCTTCATCTATTAAGATGGAATCCACTTCATCGACAACCGCAAAAAATCGTTCACGCTGAACTCGGTCTTCAGAGCGAAACGCCATATTGTCACGCAAATAATCGAATCCAAACTCATTGTTAGTACCGTAAAGTATATCGGCTAAGTAAGCCTGCTTTTTCTCTTGTGGAGGCATGTTAGGTACATTCACACCAACCGTCATACCTAAAAACTCAAACAAAGGACGGTTTGTCTCAGCATCACGCGCAGCAAGATAGTCGTTAACGGTAACAACGTGAACGCCTTTTCCGGCAAGGGCGTTAAGATAAGCAGGAAGAGTTGCTGTCAGTGTTTTACCTTCACCTGTACGCATCTCTGATATTTGACCAGCATTGAGCACCATTCCACCGATCAGCTGAACATCGAAATGGCGCATACCATATACGCGCTTGGAAGCTTCACGTACTGTAGCAAAAGCCTCAGGAAGTAAGCCATCTAGTGTTTCACCTTGTTCAAGACGCTGGCGGAACTCAACGGTTTTTGCTTTCAATTCTTCATCTGAAAGCGCTTCAAGCCCAGGTTCATAGTTATTTATTTCTTTTACAATTTTTCTAAGGCGACGTAACGTGCGGTCGTTGCGACTGCCAATTACCTTTGTCAGTAGCTTAGTTATCATTTGCTATGCATCTCTCTTTACTTAGATCGGGCCCGATCTATATTCTATGCCTTCAGTTTCTAACAGTTTTAAACTAAGAATACTGAGATAAATCACTTTACCCAGATATTGCGGTGAGAACGTTAGATTTCAAGGCGTAAGTGGCGCTTAGTTTAAGGAATTTTACCACCAAGAACCAATAACAAGGTTATTTGTTTGAAGCATTCTTTATTTTTACTGGTTATATGGCGGATGTTTATACGCTTTATGAATCTCAAATCATTAAGTAAAGCTCATTAGAGTCAGATCATAGGTGTAAATGTTCTAGTTATTACTTATCAATAAGAGGGCATTTTTTTGCCACAAAAACATACTAAAATAAAAAAACCAGGCAATTGCCTGGTTTTTAGAAAGAGTTTACTTCTACACAATGAGTGCATTCACATTAGCAAATGCAACAGGAGATGTGGATTCTTCTTCAAAGGTTACCCACTCCCATGCTTCTTGGTCTGCTAGAACAGAACGTAAAAGCTGGTTGTTTAGTCCGTGGCCTGATTTAAAAGCACGGAATTCACCAATAATTGGGTGACCACACATATATAGATCACCAATAGCGTCAAGAACCTTGTGAGTGACGAATTCGTTATCAAAACGAAGACCTTCTTCATTCAAAATACGATACTCGTCCAGCACTATCGCACAGTCAAAACTACCGCCCAGACATAGGTTTTGTGACTGTAAGTATTCTATATCATGCATAAAACCAAAAGTTCGTGCTCGAGAAATATCTTTCACAAACCCTTGCGATGAAAAGTCAAACAATAGATGTTGTTCATCGGATTCAATAGCAGGATGGTTAAACTCGATTTCAAAATCCATACGAAAACCGTTATACGGTACAAATTCGGCCCATTTATCACCGTCTTCAAAGCGTACTGGTTTTTTTATACGGATAAAGCGTTTAGCTACATTTTGCTCTTCAAGACCAGCTTGTTGGAGCAAAAATACGAATGGGCTTGCGCTACCATCCATAATAGGAACTTCAGGTGCATCGACTTCAACGATAATATTATCAATTCCCATACCAGCAAGCGCGGCATTCAAGTGTTCAACCGTAGATATACGTATACCTTCATCATTAACTAATGCGGTACATAACATAGTGTCACGAACGGATTGAGCATCAACGGGAAAATCGACAGGTGGATTAACATCTGTTCGACGGTATATAACGCCTGTGTTTGCAGCCGCTGGGCGAAGAGTCAACGTGACTTTACGTCCAGAGTGGAGACCCACTCCCGTTGTTTTCACTATTTCTTTCAGAGTACGTTGTCTGATCATCTGCTTGCCTCAGTACAAATTGCTACAAAACACGGTCAATAAGCAACATCGACCGTGGATCGTACCATAATTTTGAACAGTGTCAAATTATGTCTAGTTTAGTCAGCCTGACGACGTAAAAATGCTGGAATATCCAGATACCCAGTATCCTTATCGGCTTTTGGAGCTGCACTTTGTTGGCCAGCACCTGAGCTTGAAGGAGCAGAACTTGTCGGCTGAGGAGTTGCTTGTGTTTTCTCCTGCAAAGTTGATGCCGGGTTCTCTTCTGCTTTATTGACAGCTTGTTGTTGAGCAGGCGCAACTGGTTGAGTTTGTGGCTGAGCGACAGGAGAAACTTTTGTTTTTCCTCCAGCAACTAAGGTGATATCAGGCTTCTTTTCAGTACCGATACCAGTAGCAACAACAGTCACACGAATCTCATCAGCCATATCAGGGTCTAACGAAGTACCAATAACAACTGTAGCATTATCTGAAGCAAATGCCTTGACTGTATTACCAACCGTTTCAAATTCATCCAGACGCATATCAAGACCAGCTGTAATATTTACCAGAACACCACGAGCACCAGCAAGATCTATATCTTCAAGCAGAGGACTTGAGATTGCCATCTCAGCCGCTTCCTCAGCACGATCTTCACCTTTGGCAACACCGCTTCCCATCATGGCATGACCCATTTCTGACATCACAGTGCGAACATCCGCAAAGTCAACGTTAATCATACCTGGACGAGTAATAAGTTCCGCAATACCTTGTACTGCATTCTTAAGTACGTCATTCGCGCTGGCAAAAGCTTCTAATAAAGTAATCCCACGCCCTAGCACTTTAAGCAGTTTTTCATTAGGAATCGTAATTAAAGAATCAACTTGTTTCGATAACTCTTCAATTCCTTGCTCTGCAAATGCTAAGCGCTTCTTACCTTCGAAGCTAAATGGTTTAGTCACAACGGCTACCGTCAATATACCCAGTTCTTTTGCAACTTCTGCAATTACTGGAGCAGCACCTGTTCCTGTTCCACCACCCATACCAGCTGCGATAAATACCATATCGGCACCTTCGAGCTCTTCTTTAATTCTATCGCGATCTTCGAGAGCAGCGTCACGCCCAACTTGAGGGTTAGCTCCAGCTCCAAGACCTTTTGTCATATCACCACCAATCTGGATAACGCTATTCACGCTTGTTTTACGAAGCGCTTGCGCATCTGTATTGATGCTAATGAATTCCACGCCTTCGATGGATTCACGTACCATGTGTTCAACAGCATTACCGCCGCCGCCACCAACCCCAACGACTTTGATTACCGCGTCATCAGACATTTCCATCATCGGTTCAAACATGTGTTATCTCCGTTTATCCTGCTACTCAGGTTAAAATTCTCTTTGTATCCAGTTACGCAAGCGCCCAAATAATGTTGTTACAGACTGGCGTTTTGGCTCAGTATACTCTGTATCCTCATTAATTTGGCTATCTCTTGCATAATGAAGTAAACCCACAGCCGTTGAATGATACGGCTCTTTTACATAATCTGTCAGCCCACTCACTTCGAGAGGCTTTCCTACTCTTACTTGATTACGGAATACGCGTTCAGCGCATTCCACTAATCCTTGAATTTGTGCAGCTCCACCCGTCAGAACTACACCTGCTGCAAGATGATGTTTAATTCCTTCTTCTCGCAACGCATCCTGAACTGTATCGATAGTCTGATTTACTAGGCCCATCAGTTCAGTATAACGGGGCTCAACCACTTCAGATAAAGTTTGTCTTTGCAAACTACGCGAAGGTCGTCCTCCAACGCTAGGTACATTAACGGTATCATCTTTACTGACTAGTTCACTGAGTGCACAACCATATTTTACTTTTATTTCTTCAGCATCACTAACAGGTGTACCAAATGCAAATGCAATATCACTAGTGACCGCATTACCCGCATAAGAAAATACTTCTGTATGCCTCAAAGCACCACCAGTCCATATAGAGACGTCCATAGTGCCTGCACCAATATCAACAACACAAACGCCTAACTCACGTTCATCTTCAGTGATAACTGCGGTACTGGCAGCTAAACCAGAATACACTAAGTGTTCAACTCTTAGTCCGCAACGCTCAACAGCCTTAATAATATTTCTTGCCATATCATTATGGCATGAGATCAGGTGAACACTGACTTCCATCCGCACTCCTGATAACCCTAGCGGATTTTTTATCCCTTCTTGGTAATCAATGGTAAATTCTTGAGGAATTACATGCAGAATGCGTTGCTCGTCACCTATTTTGATAGATTTAGCAGTATGGATAGCGCGATCCATATCTTCTTGGGAAACCTCTTCATCTGAAATGGTCCCCATGCCTTTTTCTATTCGACTGGCAATATGCCGACCAGATATAGAAATAAAAACATTACTAATCTGGCATTCAGCCATTAGTTCGGCCTGGTCAACAGCGCGCTGGACGGACTTAACGACGGACTCTAAATCGTTAACTCCACCTTTATCCATCCCGCGGGAGGGGCTGCTACCGGCACCAATGATATTTATTTGACCATCAGGCAGAACTTCTCCAACCAGAGCCGATACGGTTGCTGTGCCTATATCAAGACCAACAATAATGTTGTCATCAGCGGTCTTTGTCATCTGTGCTCTCTTGCTCTAACTCTTGTCCAGGAAACCAACCTACAGAAGCTCCTGTATCATACCTGAGGTCAATATAGCTGACTCTCTGTGAATCGCTACCTAAGTTTTTGTATAACGAGAGGAATCGCTCGACCCTCTCATATAAATATTCTTTACCTAATTCAAGCCTAATACCATTATCAAGAATAATCTGCCAAGCCCGACGCTCATTTAACAGCAAAGAAGATATCTTAAGGTCTAATACAGCAAATTTGGGACTTACCTCTCGCCATACCTCTAACACTTCTTGGTTACTTCCTAAAGGCCCGTATAGTTTTACACGTTGTTCACTCAATCTATCAATATCACCATTGAAGATATTACCTTGATAATTAAGCAACTCAGTACCATTCCAGACAGCAACTGCTATATATTCCGTCAAAAACACTTTCACTGTGTCAGGCCACTGTTTTCTAATAGAAGCATGAGCGACCCAGGGTATAGCTTCAACCGTATCTTGCAAAACTTTAACATCTTGTGACATAAACGTACCAACATGCGGCAAAGTAGCAAATGCGCGCTGGACATCTAGCGATGTTACATATTTCAACTGCCCTTCCAATATTATATTCGATAGTGGTAGTCGCTTATCGTCCCACATCCAAGATACTGTGGAATACAAAATTGAACTAATCAACAGCAATACAAGTAATAAAAACAGCCCACCAATACTATGCTTTCTTAATATCGGGTGCTCGGTTAGGCGACGGCCCTCTATATGCGCACTTTCGTCTAAGTCCGTTGCCATTCAATCGCGACCTTATTCCTTACCTATTTTCATACCAAGGCAAAGTACTTATATTAACCTTTGGATTATACTGGTGTCATGTAAAGTATCAAACATTGAAATTGAGAAATCACACTTTAATTCTATTTTTCGTCTCAAATATTAGAAATTTCACTTTTTCAATCATTAGTACGCATTTTTTCTAAGCTTAATTCATACATGGCCAATTGCTTTGCTACCTTGCCAATATCTCCTGCACCTTGCGTTAGCACCAAGTCACCATCTTGCAAAATATTTGCTAAAACTGATGGTAATGCACTGATCTCAGAAACAAAAATAGGGTCCAGCTTTCCGCGACTACGAATAGTCCGACACAATGATCGGCCATCAGCTCCTGCTATCGGCTTTTCACCTGCAGAGTACACATCGAGCATAAGTAGAACATCAACTTGATCGAGCACATTGGCGAAATCATCATATAGATCCCGTGTGCGGCTATAACGATGTGGCTGGAAGATCATCACCAGACGTTTTTCCTTCCAACCATTGCGAGCAGCATGGATAGTCACATCCACTTCTGTTGGATGATGACCATAATCGTCAACTAACATAACATGACCATTACCCGTCTCAAATTCACCTAAGTGCTCAAACCGCCGTCCAGTCCCTTGCGTTGAAGCCATAGCACGTAAAATCGCGTCATCGTTAATATCATCCTCAGTCGCGACTGCAATTGCCGCAGCGGCATTAAGAGCATTGTGCCGCCCAGGAATATTCAGAGTGATCTCTATGTTTGTACGCCCATTACGCGCTACAGTGAATTTACCTTGTTGGCCATACTGGCAATAATTTTCAATACGAACATCGGCCTGTTCATCGAAGCCATAGGTAATCACTTGGCGACTAATACTTGGGATTAACTCTCTTACTACAGGATCGTCGATACAAACAATAGCCTGCCCATAAAAAGGCAAATTATGTAAGAAATCGATAAAAGTTTGTTTAAGTGTCTCGAAATCACCACCATAAGTATCCATATGGTCAGACTCAATATTGGTAACAATACTAACCATAGGTTGTAAATACAGAAAAGAAGCATCACTCTCATCAGCTTCCGCAATCAAGATACGGCTTGAACCCAAGCGTGCATTGGCGCCAACACTTTTAACTAAGCCACCGTTAACAAAAGTTGGGTCTAAACCAGCTTCTGAATAAATCTGGGTCACTAAAGCTGTTGTTGTTGTCTTACCGTGTGTTCCCGCCACTGCAATTCCATGTCTAAAACGCATAAGTTCTGCGAGCATTTCAGCTCGACGTACTATTGGAATTCTAGCCGCGCGCGCAGCTAAAATCTCAGGGTTTTCTTCACTGACAGCCGTCGATACGACCACCACACTGGCTTTGTTGATATTGGAGTCGCTATGGCCAATAAAGATCCTCGCCCCTTTCTGGGCTAAACGTTCAGTTACTTGATTATCCGCAAGATCAGAACCTGAGATCTGGTAGCCCTCATTAAGCAAAACTTCTGCAATACCACTCATTCCTGCACCACCGATACCAATAAAATGAATACATTTTACACGACGCATTTCCGGTACCATGGCACGAATGTGCGCTAAGTTTTGAGTATGTTGAATTGTCATGGATATTTCTCGTTAATTTGTTAGCGCAATAATGGCTTCAGCCACTTTGTTATCTGCATCTAACCTAGCAGCTGAACGTGCTCGGTTTGCCATTTCAAGCAGTCGTCGGCGATCAAATTGTTGTATTTGCTGAGTGAGTTTATCAACTGTCAGCTCTGGTTGCTCTATCATCTTAGCCGCACCACACTCTACCAAATGATCTGCATTTAAAGCCTGTTGTCTATCTTTATGCATAAAGGGAATAAATACCGCTCCTACCCCTGCGGCTGCAACTTCAGAGACAGTCAAAGCACCAGAACGACAAATAAGTATATCAGCCCATGCGTATGCATCAGCGACATCATCAATAAATTCTGCGACATCGGAATGTGCAATTTGGTATTGCTGGTATGAAGTTTCCACTTCCGCCTGGCGGTTTTTTCCTGCCTGATGACGTATCTCGTATCCCGTACCTAATCTTGCCATGACTTCTGGCATAGTGCGATTAAGAATTTGTGCGCCTTGGCTTCCTCCCATTACCAAGATGCGGATATTACCTTGACGCTCACCCATCCTCTGTTCTGGAGAACTTAGAGCAACAACATCTTCACGTACTGGATTTCCCACAACTTCTGCATTTGGGAAAGCACCAGGAAAAGCTTGAAACACCTTAGATGCGATCCGAGATAAACACTGGTTAGTTAGCCCAGCTACCGCATTTTGTTCGTGTAACACAACAGGCACACCTAATATTTTAGCTGCAATACCACCTGGCCCACTGACATACCCTCCCATTCCAAGTACAACATCAGGCTGCCAAGATTTAATGTGCCTTCTTGCTTGGAAAGTAGCATTAATAATCTGAAAAGGTGCTTGCATTAAACGTAATATGCCTTGGCCACGTAACCCTTTGACTTCAATGAAATCGATCTCAATCCCATGTTTGGGAACCAGCTCAGCCTCCATTCGATCAGCCGTTCCAAGCCAGCGAATATCCCAACCATGCTGTTGAAGCTTTTTAGCAACGGCTAAACCAGGAAAAACATGCCCTCCCGTTCCCCCAGCCATTACCATTAATCGTTTATTTTTTTTCATCGTCTTGTTTCTTTTTAGGTAATTGACTTAGGACGCTCACACGACATTCAAAATCGATTCTTAATAATATACTCACAGCGACCGTCATAATAACCAGGCTAGAGCCACCATAACTAATCAAGGGCAAGGTCAAACCTTTAGTTGGAACCATACCCGCCGCAGCACCTACATTTACTAAGGTTTGAAAAGCAAACCAAATTCCTATTCCAAATGCTAAGTAACCACCAAACAGTAAATCATTATCAAACGCTTTTCGCCCAATCAAAATAGCTTTTACCACTAGACTAAAGATCAGAATAAGAACCAAAACGACACCAATAAAACCTAACTCTTCTGCAAGTACAGCAAAGACAAAGTCAGTATGAGCCTCAGGCAAATACTCAAGCTTTTGAATCGAATTCCCTAAGCCCTGCCCTAGCCATTCACCTCGACCAAATGCCATTAAAGATTGAGTTAACTGGTAACCACTGCCAAATGGGTCTTCCCATGGATCTAGAAAAGAGGTAACGCGTCTCACTCGATATGGTTCAAGCAGTATCAAAGCTACCACTGACAAAATGCCAACCATCATTAGTGCCAAGAATTGACTTAATTTAGCACCCGCAATAAACAGCATTCCAAACAAAGTCACCAACATCACAATCACTGTTCCTAAGTCAGGTTGAAGTAAGAGTAAGCTAGCTAAAGTACCAAAAATGATAATAGGTTTAATAAAACCACCAAAGAAGCTTGATCTGACTTCTTGATGTTTACGAACCAGGTAACCAGACATAAAGATAAATAACGACAACTTGGCCACTTCTGCGGGCTGCAAGTTAAATAAACCTAGAGGTATCCAGCGAGACGCACCATTAACCGATTTACCAGCAAGCAAAACAACGACCAGAAGAAAAAACGATAATCCAAGTAATAAGGTACCGTACTGTGACCATTTACGTAGTGGTACTTGAAGTATGATACTTGCTGTAGACAAAGCTAATAGAAGAAATATTGCATGACGAAACATAAAATGAAAAGGTTGGTCCGTAAGGCGCGAACTAATTGGAAATGAAGCTGAGGTCACCATAACTAAGCCAGTTAGCATAAGCCCCAAAGCAATCCACAACAACTGACGGTCAAACAAAACTTCAGGAGAAGAAATTGTCATCCAACGTCTACTATTTGCTAACAGATCTCGTATTTGCATTCTGATGACTTAAACTATGCGTACTGTTTGACTAGCGCAGTAAATACCTCACCACGTGCCATAAAATTATTAAATTGATCGAAGCTTGCACAAGCAGGTGATAACATCACCATATCGCCGCTCTCCACTCTATGACTAGCCCACTGAACGATGTCTTCTAGTGTGGCAAAATACTTTGAATCTTGCGTAAGGTGCATAAAACGGCGTCCATCTTGTCCAAAACAGCACAGCTGAACATCCAAAGCTTGTAATACAAACTGGAGCTCCGAAAAATCAGCATCTTTGCCATCCCCACCAACTAATAGGTATAACTTACCGGAAAGAGACAATCCTGATAAAGCAGCTAAGGTGCTCGCTACATTTGTCGCTTTGGAATCATTAACCCACTTCACACCGTTGTTATGGGAGATAACCTGACATCTATGGGTCAGCCCTGTATAATTTTTTAGTGCATCACGTCCAGCAGTCACATTCACACCAGCTTCACCTAGCAATGCCAATACCACAAGTGCATTTGCTACATTATGCCTACCAACTAAACTCAATTGATCCGCTGCCAGAAGTTGACGCTCACCATGGTATAAGAATTCTTTTCCATCTATCGATTTAACATAGAACTCTGTTTTTTTCACCAGACTAAACTCAATTAACCGTAGCTCTTTTTTGTCAGGGTATGTCGCTAAATCATCGGCATTAACTATACCAGCCTGAGCATGTTTGAAAATTCGAAGCTTGGCCTGTCGATAAGCCTCCATATCAGAATATCGATCCATATGATCTTCTGATAGATTCAGAAAAGCCGCAGCAACCAATGAAAGGCTAGACGTAGTTTCTAGCTGAAAGCTTGAAAGCTCTAAAATATAGAGGTCAGCATCTTGGTTAAGTAAATCAAGCGCAGGAACACCTATATTCCCTCCAATAGCGGTCTTAACACCGGAGGCGTTTGATACCACACCAGCTAGATCAGTGACGGTACTCTTACCATTTGATCCTGTGATGGCGAGAACTGGTTTATCTACTTGCCAAGCAAAAAGTTCAATATCCCCAACTACGGGTATCCCCATCTTAATTGCTCGTTGAATCTCTAGGGTAGTTAATGCAATTCCGGGGTTAACCACTATAAGATCCACATCTACCAACCAGTCATCTGGCCAGCCACCGCAATGTAAATCTACCCCTTTAGGCAATGCCTCCACACCTGGTGGCTGTATGCGCGTATCGATGACTCGAACCGTCAAGCCATAGGGTAGCTTTGATAAATGCTTCACCACAGAGAGACCGGTAATTCCAAGCCCTACAACAACAACACTATCAATATTTTGCCAAGGTTCAAAAGTCAAACTCTACTTCCTTAACGTATTTTCAGTGTCGCTAAACCAACGAGTACTAATACTATTGAGATGATCCAAAAACGCACAATGACGCGAGGTTCTGGCCAACCTTTTAATTCATAGTGATGGTGAATTGGAGCCATCCGAAAAATGCGCTGGCCTCTTAATTTATAAGAACCGACTTGGAGAATCACGGATAAGGTCTCCATGACAAATACGCCTCCCATAATGACGAGTACAAACTCTTGACGTACGAGTACTGCTATAGTTCCAAGAGCCCCACCAAGAGCGAGTGAACCTACATCCCCCATGAAAACTTGTGCAGGATAAGTGTTAAACCATAAAAATCCTAAGCCAGCACCCACCATTGCGGTACAAACAACCACCAGTTCAGATGCCAGAGGTACATAAGGAATATGTAAATAGTTCGCAAAGTTAACGTTACCTGTTGCCCAAGCAATCGCGGCAAAACCTGCAGAAACAAGTACTGTAGGCATAATTGCTAACCCATCCAAACCATCGGTAAGGTTAACCGCATTACTAGTGCCGACAATCACAAAATAGCTCAGCACTATATAGAAAAGGCCAAGCTGAGGCATAACATCCTTGAAGAAAGGTACGACTAACTGAGTTGCTGTCGTATCCTTGCCATAAGCATACAAAGCAAACGAAACAACTAAAGCTATTGCAGACTGCCAAAAATATTTCCAGCGAGCAATAAGACCATCGGTATCTTTGTTCACAACTTTACGGTAGTCATCAACAAAACCTACAACACCATAACCCGCTAGAACGGCCAACACAGCCCAAACATACGGATTGGACAAATCAGCCCAAACAAGTACTGTCGTAATAATTGCCGTTAAAATCATTAGCCCCCCCATAGTTGGGGTGCCACGTTTGCTAAAATGAGATTCAGGCCCTTCATCTCGAACTACTTGACCAATTTGAAGCACCTGCAACCGCTTAATAAGGCGAGGGCCCATCCATAGAGATAAACCCAAAGCGGTCAAAACACTCACAATGGCTCGAAAAGACAAATATTCAAATAGGCGGAAGAATGAAAAGTATGGCTGTAGAAGCTCTGCAAGCCAAATAATCATGTATACATCTCCTTCATCGCAGCGACAACTTTACTCATTCCAGCACTATTTGCCCCTTTAACCAATAATGTTTGGGGGCCACTATGCTGGACAATGTGCTGCTTAATAAACTCAATCATGCTTCCATGATCATCAAAATGCTTACCGTAGCATACATCACTAATCGCTATGCTATCTGATCCATAAGTAAGCACATATTCAAATTTAAATGGGGCCGCATGTTTACCGACTTGGCGGTGAAGTGCAAGGCTTTCCTTACCCAACTCAGCCATATTGCCCAAAATAAGCCACCTTATGCCATCAAAGCCACTCAATAAATCTGCAGCCGCTTTCATAGCTGGAACACTAGCATTATAGCTATCATCAATCAGCTTAATATTCTCACTAAGCTCGATACTTTCAACTCTTCCTTTTACTTTAGATAAAGCTTCCAAACCCAAAACAATCATTTCCGATGATGCACCCAACTCTACTGAAAGCGCAGTTGCAGCAAGTGCATTTGCGACATTATGCTGGCCAATAATTCCTAAAGACACATCAAAGCTAGTTTTGGGAGTATCAATGGTAAAAGAAGTCATACCATTGATGTTTATAGTTAGGTTACGTGCTTTATATTGTGCACTGTTATCAGAGAGTGAGAATGTCTTCACTGTTTTGTCAGACAATATACTTTGCCACAACTTACCGCCATGGCTATCTAAGTTAACGATAGCTACTGCACCAGACTTAAGTCCCTGATAGATTTCTCCTTTCGCTTTCTTAACCCCCTCCATAGAGCCAAAACCCTCTAAGTGAGCGGCTTCTACATTATTGACCAGAGCGACATCTGGTCTTACCAATTGTGTAGTATAAGCAATTTCACCGATATGGTTAGCACCCAGCTCGATGACAGCACAGTCATCTTCTGGTTGAGATCGCAATAAAGTCAGCGGCACTCCAATATCATTATTGAAATTACCGGTGGTATAAAGTACTCGCCCCTGCTGAGACATAATGCTCGCCACCATTTCCTTAACTGTTGTTTTACCACAGCTCCCCGTGATAGCAACCGTCGGAGTCTGACATACTTGATGAACAAATTGGCCTAATTTACCCAATGCGGTTTTGGTATCGCTTACCAATAATTGAGGGACTTGAACATCAACACAACGACTGACTAACAGAGCTATGGCACCAGATGATACTGCCTGCTGCACAAAATCATGGGCGTCAAATCGCTCACCGATCAAAGCTACAAACAGAGAGTCGGTCTCGATAGTTCTGGTATCTGTTGATATATGTTGAATCACAGCATCATCACCTATCAGCTCAGCATCAATTACTTCAACTAATTGTGTCAGAGTCAAAGGGATCATAAGGTTAGCTCCAAAAGTTGTAAGGCAGAGTCTCGGTCAGAATAATGAAGCTTTTTGTTGCCGACAATCTGGTAATCTTCATGGCCTTTACCTGCTAATAAGATTATATCGTCAGCATGACTATGCTGCAGTGCATGAGCTAAAGCTTGATAGCGATCATGTTCCACCATCGCTTTTGTGGCAAATGTCATCCCAGCCAACATATCTTTCACAATTTCAACAGGTGACTCACTACGGGGGTTATCATCGGTTAAAATAATGTTATCTGCGAGTAACTCACCGATAGATGCCATCATAGGGCGTTTTCCTTTATCTCGATCACCGCCGCAACCAAAAATCACCCATAGTTTTCCACGACAGTGAATCTTAAGTGCTAAAAGTGCTTTCTCCAATGCATCAGGAGTATGAGCGTAATCCACTACGACTTTAGCTTTGCCTACAGATTGAAATAACTCCATACGACCCAAAACCGATGTCAACTGACTGGCAGTATCAAGTAACATCTTCTTATCAAACCCGAGAGATAGTATGGTTGCTAAAGCAACCAACACGTTACAGGCATTAAATTCACCAATTAAAGGCACTGTGAAGCAACCATCGCCAAACTGGCCTGAAAATGACAACTCAATTCCAGCCTCTGAATACACTAATTTAGTTGCAAATATTCCTTGACCACTTTTAATTGGCGATAAAGAAACTGGGATGCAATCTTCCATTTCCTGAGCCCAAGATGCGCCAACAGGATCATCAATATTGATCACAGCATGAGTGCAATTATGATCAGTAAATAGTGAACGTTTAGCCAGAGCGTATTGTTCCATAGTGCCATGATAGTCCAGATGATCACGGCTTAAATTAGAAAACACACCCACAGCAAAACTTTGCGCCTTAACCCGGCCTTGTACCAAGCCATGGGACGACACTTCCATTGCTATGTAATTAGCACCTTGACGTTCTAAATCAGACAAAGTATGCTGAATTTCCAAAGCATTCCCAGTAGTATTGATGGCGGGCTTTAGAGCTTCAAGAAATCCATTCCCCGTAGTTCCAAGTACTGCTGATTTTTTACCTAAAAGGTCCAGCCACTGAACTATCAGTTGAGTGATAGTAGTTTTACCATTGGTACCTGTTACCGCGATCAAACGATTATTCTTAAGCGGCATCAACTGATTGGCCATATGAGAGAGATATTGATTCAAGCCATCCATATAAACCACTGGCACATTTCCTCGCCACTCTATATTACCATGATGATTTGGGTCTTCAGCTTGCGCAATAATCGCATTTGCCCCATGAATAATTGCTGAATCGATAAACTGCCGACCATCAACAGCATGCCCTTTAAGCGCAACAAAAGTAGACCCTGGTTCGAGCTGTCGACTATCCAACTCAAGCTTTTCAACAATAAAATCCAATTTTTTCTCAGCAGAAATATCTAACCAAGGCGCAAGTAGCTCAATAAGAGTAAGTGATTTAGCCATCTCGTTTCTCTATTAATCTTTCTTAAATCTATTCTCGTCAGGAGCGACGTTAAGAATTTGTAAGGTGCTCTTTAAGATCTCGGCAAATACAGGCCCGGCTACCGAACCACCATAATAATTATCACCTTGAGGCTCATTAACGACAACCACAACGGCAATTTTGGGGTTACTGACAGGAGCAATGCCTGCAGTATAGGCAAAGTACTCATCTCCATAACCACCAGCAATTGCTTTACGTGAAGTTCCCGTTTTTGCAGCCACTCGATATCCTGGAACAGCTGCTTTTGTTGCAGTACCACCTGGCTGGGTTACCGTTTCTAGCATATCGAGTACGAGATGAGCATTATTTTTATCGATTACCTGGCGTGATAAATCTTGTTGGTTGCTCTGGATAATATGAATGGGTTGGTATTTTCCAAAATTACCTAAGGTTGCGTAAGCATGAGCCAACTGAAGAGGAGTAATAGTCAACCCATAACCGAATGCTAAAGTGGCAATTTCAAATTTAGACCAGCGACGTCGGTTGGGGAAAATCCCCTGCGTTTCTCCTACAAGATTAAGCCCAGACAGTTCGCCAAAACCGACCGAGCTATACATTTCAAGTAATGATTCAAGAGGCATATCCAAGGCTAACTTGGCTACCCCAACATTACTGGATTTTTTCAATATAGTGCGTAAATCAGCTTTACCTACTTTAGAAACATCACGCACCTTCTGACCACCGATTGGCATAATGCCGTTACCTGTATCAATGACAGTATCTTTAGTAGCTATACCATTTTCAAGTGCTGCTAGAACAACAAAAGGTTTAATTGTTGAACCTGGTTCAAAGGCATCGGTAATTGCACGGTTGCGCATCTTTGCAGACTGGAGTTCAGAGCGATTGTTAGGATTGTATGAGGGTGCGTTAACCATTGCTAATACCGCACCGGTCTTAACATCTAGTATCACAGCAGTGGCCGATGTGGCTCGATAATCCGCAACCGCCTGTTTAATCGAGCGGTACGCAATAGCTTGAATTCTTTGATCAATGGTCAATTCAAGATGCTTACCTTGCTCTCGCTCTTCAAGAGAAATATTCTCAACCACTCGACCATACCTATCTTTACGAATAATACGTTTACCCGCTTCTCCAGTAAGCCACTTATCATAACTACGCTCAGTACCTTCCAAACCATGCCCATCAATACCCGTTACTCCGACCAAATGGGCACTTACTTCACCTGTTGGATAATATCGACGGGACTCGGCTTTAAGTCCAACTCCTGCAAGTTTTAATTCTCTGATATAGTTGGCCATCGCTGGGCTTACTTGGCGCTGAAGATAGATAAAACGGCGAGATTTATTCTTATGTATTTTTCCGATCATTTCCTTACGGTCAAGGCCTAAAACATCAGCCAATGCATACCATCGGTCCATATTAGCAAAACCTTCACGCTTAAAAATAGTGACAGGATCAGCCCAAACAGCTTCAACGGGAACACTAACAGCAAGCGGCTCACCATTACGATCAGAAATAATACCCCGTGCAGAATGGATTTTTTTAGCTCGAACTGAACGTAAGTCACCTTGCTGAATAAGGTTATCTGGCTCAATAATTTGAATATAGGCAATTCGAGCGATGAGCGCTGAAAATGCTCCAAACATAACAAGCAACACTAAATAAAAACGCCAACGTATTAGACTCGGTGGTTCAGAAAGCGCAGACTTTTTGTTAGAAGTATTCTTAGTGGCAGAAGGTACTTTACTTTTGCTCATGGTAAATCAATAACAACCTCTTTATCTGCATCTGGACGTTTCATATGCAATTCATCTTTTGCAATTTCTTGAACGCGGCTATGCTCAGCTAAAGCCGTCTCTTCAAGCAATAAATTACGCCACTCATTATCCAATCGTTCACGTTCTTGTAGAGCCAAGTCCTTTTCTGTAATGGCTTGGCGGGTATGATGGGTAGTGAATACAACGGCCATTGCTGAAGCAAAAATCAAAGTAAGAACCAATAAGGGGATCCGCCCGATAGTAACAAGGTCCAACGCAATAAGTTTAGCCAGATTTGGAACATGCCTACTCATGATTATCTACAGCTTCTCTGCAATGCGAAGTACAGAACTGCGTGATCGCGTATTGAGTTCAACTTCTTGTTTCGAAGGTTTAATCGCTTTACTCATCGGAATTAGGTTCGCACTACCTAATGCACTAATTTGTTCTTCTGTCATTGGTATGCCATGAGGAACTTCTGGCCCTTTACTTTCTTTACGGATAAAGCGTTTGACCATTCTATCTTCCAAGGAGTGGAAGCTTATCACTGATAAGCGACCCTTGGGTGCTAGAATACTTGCAGCCGCTTTTAAGGCAGTATCAATCTCTTCTAGTTCACTATTGATGTAGATTCGAAGAGCTTGGAATGTACGTGTCGCAGGGTGTTTTTTTTCTTTAAAACTTTTTGGAGCCGCATTTGAAATCAATTTTGCTAATTGACTCGTACGTGTAAGCTGTTCGTTTTCTTCATTTTCTCGATAGTTAACTATTGCTTTAGCAATACGCCGTGCGTGCTTGTCCTCACCAAACTCACGAATAACCCAAGTAATATCATCAAGATCCGCTTCCAATAACCATTGAGACACCGGTATACCAGATGTTGGGTCCATTCTCATATCCAATGGGCCATCTTTCATAAAACTAAAGCCACGCTCAGCATCATCTAATTGTGGAGAAGAAACTCCAAGATCCAGTAAGACTCCATCCACTTTTCCAACTAAATCTCTCTGCTGCGCATATTCAGCCATGCCTGAGAAAGGACCATGAATAATATTAAACCTAGCATCGTCGATAGTCTTAGCCTCAGCAATAGCCTGAGGATCGCGATCAATACTGAACAAACGCCCATTTTCTCCTAATTGACTTAGGATATAACGACTGTGGCCACCACGCCCAAAAGTTCCATCGATGTAAGTACCATCGGGCTTAATCGCTAAGCCATCGATAGACTCATGCAGTAATACAGAAATGTGCTTAAATTTTTCAGTCATTGTAGTATATATCTCGCTCTTGCACCGACGCTAAAACTATCCAGTGTACTGATTTAACGGTGGATCGCCACCTATGCAGAATCGGACACGTGATATTGCGCTAAGTTTAGTGCTTGTAGCAGTAAGTTCGTCAATAAAAAGCAAAAAACCCATCATAACACTAGCGCTATGATGGGTTTCGAATAGGTGGAGCCGACATATAAGCCGGGTTCTGTTCCGCTTTCGCGGTGGTAGCCATTCGTCTAGGCCAGCAATCGCTCACTGGCTCAAGCAACCTACCCGCTTCCTTACGCGAGCAACGCAATGTGGAAGCCTATTTGGTCTTGCTCCGGGTGGAGTTTACCTTGCAACGAACTGTTACCAGCCATCCGGTGCGCTCTTACCGCACCCTTTCACCCTTACCTGTGCTCAAACGAGCCATCGGCGGTCTTCTCTCTGCTGCACTTGTCGTAGGCTTGCGCCTCCCAGGCGTTACCTGGCACCCTGCTCTACGGAGCCCGGACTTTCCTCCCCTCCATCAGTCTCCCTCACCACATGGATAAGGGACATCAATGAAGCAGCGACTACCGAGTCGACTCCGAGGCAGATTGTATCGGCATTGGCATCCAGTGTCTAGCGAGATCACAAATATGATAAAATCAAACTATTGATTGATGAAAAAACCAACGTACAGAGGTCAAAAACATCTAAATACTGATGGACCTCTAATCAAGATGCTCTAAACCCCATTTGTAGAGCGCATTTTTCTTTAAATTATATATCTCTGCTGTCAGAGCCGCTGCTTTCTTAAGTGGTAACTCCTTAGTTAAAATAGTAAGCGCTCGTGTCGCTTCCTCTGGTAATGAGTCATCAGCAACAACACGGTATCCATGGATAAGTAGTACCATTTCACCCCTTTGCTGATTTTCATCTACAGCTACCCATTCAACTAATTTAGCAAGTGGTAAACCCTGGATCGTTTCAAATGTTTTTGTCAGTTCACGAGCCAATACAACCTCTCGCTCAGGGCCAATAATCTCTAACATATCACGTAAAGAATCAAGAATCCTATGTGGGGATTCATAGAAAACACAGGTGCGTTCAACTGTTAAAATTTCGAGAAATTTATCCTTGCGCCCTTTGCTCTTCGCTGGCAAAAAACCTTCAAAACTAAAACGGTCCGAGGGCAAACCAGATGCACTTAAGGCTGTCACTACAGCACATGGCCCTGGAAGTGGCACAACTTTAACGCCAGCCTGACGACATTTTGTGACTACGTGATACCCTGGATCACTAATTAATGGAGTACCTGCATCAGAAACAAGTGCAATAGAGTACCCAGCTAACACTTTCTCAACTAAAACTTGCGCTTTTTGCTGCTCATTATGATCATGCAATGCAAAGGTTTTCGTCGAAATACCAAAGTGCGATAATAATTTACCGGTATGACGGGTATCCTCTGCAGCAATAAGATCAACATTAGTTAAAACATCAAGTGCCCGTTGAGTGATATCACCTAAATTGCCAATTGGCGTCGGGACAATGTAGAGAGCTGGAACCTCATTTAGTAAGGTTTTTTTATCTGTCATTTGTTTACCATCACTTCAACGATTAATATAGATAAAATTTTGTACGGAAATAGCTAATAACTCATGGCCATGAAAAACCACAAGAGACTCAGTGTAACACGCATACTGACTCCTGTAGCCCTCGCTGTCATTTTGTCAGCCTGTTCTACAGGGCCGTCTAAACAGACAAACGTAGATATTACACTTTCACCTAATCAGTCAACACGTACTTATTTAATGCGAGCAGATAGTAGCCAAGGTGACATTCAAAATGATTGGTTAATCATGGCCTTAAAATCATCTATCAAATCAAATGATGTGACTCAAAGTGATTTATTACTACAACGTTTAGCTCGGCAAAACCTTTCCCACATGCAACAAGCAGAATGGCAACTATCACGATCTAAGATATTGATTAAGCAAGGTAAATATGATGAAGCAAGGAACAAGTTAAATTTTGTCCTATCATGGAAACTAGCAGACACTCAATGGAAATCGTACCACCAAATCAGAGCCAAACTTTTCAATCAACAAGGCAACTATTTTGCAGCAGCTCGCGAACTTGTGGCATCGGCCAATTATGTTCAGCCTTCACAACAGAGCAGTATTTCTCAAAGTATTTGGGATAATTTAAATCAATATAATCAATATCAAATTACGGAATACTCTACTAAACGTGATGAAGAGGTCTTAGATGGATGGCTTCAGTTGTCTATCTATACTAAAACTCTATCAACCAACCTAGCTCAGCTAAAGAACACTCTCGAAAAATGGCTTAAGGAAAACCCAAATCATCCAGCGGCGAGAAATACTCCACAAGGAATTATTGATATTCTTAACCTTGAAGTAACAAAACCAGTCAATACTGCACTATTACTCCCACTCTCTGGAAAGTATTCCAAACAAGCGCAGTTGATTCGTGATGGCTTTATCTTAGAAATGATGAATGATAACCAACGTGATGAAAATGCGAGCTTAACCATCGTAGATACCAATAGCATCACAGTTGAACAACTTGAACAAACATTAGTCGAAAAACACATTGATTTCATTGTGGGCCCACTTATCAAAAGTAATATTGATAAGCTAACACAAGCCCAATCGACTTTCTCTAGCCCTCTTCCTACGCTTGCTCTAAATATTCCTGACAACTTAGAACCTGGTAATAATACTTGCTACCTCGCACTTTCACCAGAACAAGAGGTATCCCAAGCAGCAAAACACTTATATTCTCAAGGTTATCGTTACCCACTAATTCTCGCTCCACAAGGAAACTTAGGTACACGTGTAGTAAATGCATTTGAACAAGAATGGAAAAAGCACAGCAACAATCAAGTGGCAGTAAATCTATTTGGAGATAAGCACCAACTTCAGAAAGATATAAATAAAGTATTTGGTTTACAGGAAAGTCAGCAACACATCGCACAAATGGAATCATTACTTAACATTCCTCTTAAAACACAACCACGAAGTAGACGAGATATCGATGCTGTCTATATTGTTGCAGGGAGTTCAGAGTTGACTTTAATCAAACCCTTTATCGAAGTAGCCGTCAATCCTGATGCTGTACCACCCAAGTTGTTTTCAAATTCGCGTAGTAATAGTGGTCGACAACAATACGAAGACTTAACAGGGGTAATGTATAGCGATATACCATTACTAATTCAGCCCAATGAATTGCTTGAAGCTCAATTGGAACAATTATGGCCCAAAGATTCCAATACAGAAAAACGCCTCCAAGCTCTGGGAATGGACGCTTACTTATTGATGGAGCAGCTACCGCAAATGAAAGTGGTTGAAGGTTACTCATTGCAAGGTAATACAGGAACACTCAGTCTCAACCAAAACTGTGTCGTACAGCGTGAAATTAGTTGGACCGAATATGGTCATACTGACTAAACGTCAAAGTGGCGAACATTATGAGATTTTGGCGGAGCAATATTTGATCCGCCAAGGGCTTTCACCAATCGAGAAAAACTTTCATTTCAAAGGAGGCGAACTCGATCTTATAATGCAGGAAAGCGCTACTATTGTATTTGTCGAAGTGCGCTATCGTTCAAGACAATACTTTGGCCACGCAGCAGAAACAGTGACTAAAAGCAAAATGCTTAAACTCGTCAAAGCTGCCAATGTATGGTTGATGAAGCATAATAAATCCGTTCATAATACTGACTTTCGTTTTGATATTATGGCCATTCACCAACATGGCCAGCAAATCGAATGGATAAAAAACGCAATAACTCAAGGATAATCAATGCTAGACAGCATTAAAGATAGCTTTACAGAAAGTATTCAGATTCAAATTGCAGCCGCAGAAGCGCTACCAGATGCTATAACCCATGCAGCACAGGCAATGGTCTCTAGCTTGTTAAATGGCAACAAAATTTTATGTTGCGGCAATGGGGGATCCTCTTCTAATGCTCAGCAGTTCGTTTCGTGCCTACTCAATCGCTTTGAAACTGAACGCCCTAGCTTACCAGCTATGGCATTAACGGCTGATAACACGACATTGACCGCAGTTGCAAACGACTACCACTATGAAGAAATCTTCTCAAAACAAGTTCGTGCATTTGGCCAAGCAGGTGACATTCTTTTAGCAATTTCCACCAGCGGTAACAGCAAAAACATTATCAAAGCAATGGAAGCAGCCGTTACACGAGATATGACCATCATTGCTTTTACCGGTAAAGATGGTGGTGAAATGGCAGGATTATTAGGGGATGATGACGTTGAAATTAGGATTCCATCTCACAGAACGGCAAGAATTCATGAGGTGCATATGGTGACACTGCACTGCTTATGCGATCTTATTGATCAGGTTTTATTTCCAGTTCACGATGAATAACCCATGAAAAGTTTATACATACTATTAGTTAGCTGCATACTCATAGGCACTACGGGGTGCGCAGGTCTATTTGTTGCTGGCGCAGCAACAACTGCGAATATAGTAACCGACACCCGTACAACACAAGAAATTTGGGATGATAATAATATCGAATTTGAAGTCGCAGGAATTACCAATAAATCCCCTTTTCAACATGAGGTGAGAATTTCAGCCAGTTCTTATGATGGGACTGTGGTGTTGATAGGCCAAGCAAGCAATTCCGAACTTCTGAATAATTTTCTATCTAAAGTCAATAATATAAAAGGTGTAAAGAAAATACATAATCAGATTCGGGTCAAGAAACCACTTTCTATCGGCCAGATTAGCCATGACAGTTGGATAACAACCAAAGTCAAATCTGCGGTACTTACCGACAAAAGACTCAATGGCGTCAAGGTCAAAGTCATTACCGAAGATAAAGAAGTATTTTTATTTGGCTACCTTACACCAGAGCAAGCCGACATTGCCATTGATATTGCAAGAAAGGTTTCAGGGGTGGAGCAGGTTATTAAAGCTTTTCAAATCGATAACTAATAAAAACAAAAAAAAGCAGCTTACACTGCTTCTTTTTGTTACTTAGCTTTTTTGTTACTTAACAACCCTTAGACTTGGACGACCTTTAGGTCTAGGTGGTTCATCATCAGGTGTTGGCCCATCTTCTGAGAGCTCAGTGGCTAATGATAGCCCAGGGTTTTCACCATCATGCTCCTCTATCGATGGTAATTCTTCGTCAAACTCATCAACGTCATCGATATAGGCGTCTTCTGGCTCAAACATTGTACCCGCTCCATTTTCACGCGCATATATAGCTTGAACGGCATAAAGTGGGACAATAACGCTATGTGGGAGGCCAGAAAAACGGGCGTTAAACGTTATCGCTTCATTGCCGAGCTCTAAGTCACCTACAGCACGAGGAGCTATGTTTAAGATTATTTGTCCATCTTGCACAAATTCAACTGGCACATGAACACCTGGTAACGTTGCTGCTACAACTAAGTGAGGTGTTAAATCATTATCTACCAACCAGTCATAAAATGCTCTCAGCATATATGGTCGACGTGGTGTCATGTTTGCTATGTCCATTTCGCTTCCAAATTAGCGACTCAGACGCATTTCACGCTCAGCTTCAGTTAAGGAAGCCAAAAATGAATCACGTTCAAAAACACGGTTCATGTAAACTTTTAGTTCTTTCGAACCTGGACCTACTAAATCAATGCCTAGCTGTGGCAAACGCCATAATAGCGGAGCTAAGTAACAATCAATTAAGCTAAACTCTTCACTCATAAAGTATTCAAATTCAGCAAATACTGGACCTAGAGTAAGCAAGTCATTACGCAATTTATTACGTGCAGCTTCTGCTTCTTCAGAGTTGCCTTTAGTAATTTTCTCTGCGAGTGAGTACCAGTTTTTCTCAATACGATAAATCATCAGACGGCTGTTTCCTCTCGCAACAGGATAAACAGGCATCAATGGTGGATGAGGAAAGCGCTCATCGAGGTATTCCATAATGATTTTTGAATCATATAGAGCCAACTCACGATCAACTAGAGTAGGTACTGATTTATAAGGGTTCAGTTCAATCAATTCAGCAGGAAGGTTTGCATCATCGACTAATTCAACTTCAACACTTACACCTTTCTCAGCTAGGACGATGCGGACCTGATGGCTATACATATCAGATGCACTTGAAAATAGAGTCATCACAGAACGTTTATTGGCAGCTACAGCCATGGAGCCCTCCAGCACAAATACAGACATAAAAATAATGGAGGCTTAGCCTCCATTATCAACAATAAAACTCGGAATTAGCACCGCATAATAGCACAATTAATGGACATCACGCCAATATTCTTTCTTGAGCAACACAACGACAATGGTAAAAATCACTAGGAATGCCATCACCCACCAACCTAACGCATGGCGCTCCAATTTAACTGGGTCTCCTGAATACTCAAGAAAGTTTACTAAGTCTCGAACAGCATCATCGTACTCTTCTTGATTTAATTCACCCGTCCCATCACTTTCAGCACCAACCACAACTTTGTGTTCTTGGCCATTGATAACTTTAGTTTCGTAAATAGGCTTAGGTATCCCCTGAAGCTCTTCAAGTACATGCGGCATACCAACACTTGGAAAAACGACATTGTTGACACCAAATGGTCTAGAAGAGTCTTCATAGAATGAACGAAGATAAGTATATAACCAATCAACACCACGAACACGAGCGACTAAAGTAAGGTCTGGAGGTGCAGCCCCAAACCATTTAGCTGCTGCTTCGTCTGGAATAGCATTCTCCATCAATTCACCAACTTTAATATTTGGATCAAAAATCAGGTTTTCTTTGAGTAAATCTAATGGAATACCTATATCACGAGCAACACGCTCGTAACGCTGGTATTGAGATGAATGACAGCCAAAGCAATAATTCATAAACAATTTAGCACCATTTTGTAATGAAGCTTGATCACTAAGATCATTGTTTGCTTTGTCTAGTGGTACGTTCACTCCTGCTGCTATCACCAGAGAAGGCAGCATTGCAAATAAAGTTACAATCCATTTTTTCATTTGAAGGTCACCCTTTCTGGTAGTGGCTTAGTCGCTTCGTTTTTACTGTAAAAGTACAACAACACGAAGAACATGAAGTAAGCTAAGCTGAAAATCTGAGCTAGCAAGGTATACGTTGGCGTAGCAGGAAGCGCACCAAGGACACCCAAAGCAACAAAGCTGATCGTAAATTGGATGATGTTAAACAAATGAAACTTACTACGGTAACGATAAGAGCGGACTTTACAGCGATCTAGCCATGGAAGAACAAATAGAACAACTATTGATGCGCCCATAGCAATAACACCAATAAGTTTATCAGGAACGGCACGCAAAATTGCATAAAAGGGAGTAAAGTACCATACGGGTGCAATATGCTCAGGTGTCTTTAGAGGATTTGCAGCTTCAAAGTTAGGCGGTTCAAGGAAATACCCGCCCATTTCTGGATTGAAGAATAATACGTAACAGAATAAGAACAAAAATCCTGCGACCCCAATCAAGTCTTTCACCGTTCCATAAGGGTGGAAAGGTATCGAATCGATAATGTCATACTTTTTGGTATAATCTTTGTGGAATGTAAATTGCGTTTCGTAACCCTCACCCATACTGCCTTTGGGCAATTTTGTCTCAATTCCGTCTGGGTTATTCGATCCTACTTCATGCAATGCTAGAACATGGAGCACGATGAGCAACAGCAAAACAATAGGTAAGGCAATCACATGCAGCGCAAAGAAACGGTTAAGTGTTGCTCCCGAAATAACATAATCACCGCGGATCCAAAGTGTCAGATCATCACCAATGACTGGAATCGCGCCAAATAAAGAAATAATAACCTGCGCTCCCCAATACGACATTTGCCCCCAAGGAAGCAAATATCCCATAAAAGCTTCAGCCATCAGCACTAGGAAAATCAACATACCAAAAATCCACAATAGCTCTCTAGGCTTCTGGTAGGAGCCATAGATCAAACCGCGGAACATATGCAGATATATAACAACAAAAAAAGCGGAAGCTCCCGTAGAGTGCATATAACGAAGCAGCCAGCCATAATCTACATCACGCATGATATATTCTATTGAAGCAAAGGCACCATCACCTGACGGCTCATAATTCATCGTTAACCAAACACCCGTCAAGAGTTGGTTGACCAAGACCAGCATCGCTAGTGAACCAAATAAATACCAAAAGTTGAAGTTTTTTGGCATTGGGTATTCTGAAAGGTGCTTCTTGTAAGCATTCATTGCGGGTAGACGTTTTTCTACCCAATCAAGTAGAGATTGCATCATGCTTCTCCTTCTTCATCAACACCGATGATAATCCTGGTATCCGTTAGATACATATGCTTGGGAACAACAAGATTTAGTGGTGCAGGCACCCCCTGAAAAACGCGCCCAGCCATATCAAATTTGGAACCATGACAAGGACAAAAGAAACCAGATTTAACACCTTGGACTTGTTCGCTAAAAGTATCAGGTAAATAAGTTGGCGAACAACCCAAATGAGTACAAATCCCTACAGCGACAAAATACTCAGGCTTAATTGAACGGTAAGCATTTTGAGCATAAGCCGGTTGCTGTTCTTCACCAGAAGCAGGGTCACGAAGTTGACCATCGATGTTTTTTAATCCATCAACCACAGGCTGCGCCCTACGGACAACCCATACTGGCTTACCTCGCCATTCAACACGAACCATCTGCCCTTCTTCAAGCTTACCGATTTCAACTTCGACAGGTGCACCCGCAGCTTTTGCTTTCTCACTGGGGTTCCAAGATTTAATAAAAGGAACGGCGACAGCAGCGGCTCCGAGACCCCCTACAACTGCAGTTGTAGCGGTCAAGAACCGTCTGCGACCGTTATTTAAAGGCGCATTGCTCATCCAAACATTCTCCCAGTTGCTCCTTTGGATTATTATTATTCCTATCACAGAGCATGGCTAAAAAATACAAATCTAGTTGTATGTATTTGACGGCAAATGATAATTAAAACCCTACTTTTTGACAAGATAAAGGTACCTTTTTGCAACAAGCGTCAAGTAAATAGCCCGTTTACTCACAAATGAAAGATTAGCAGAAAATAAGTTATTAAGGAGAAGATAAGGAAAGGTATTTATTGCTAGAAAACAAAAAGCCTGACTTAGAGTCAGGCTTTTGGGACCAAGTTCCGGTGTATTCACCGGTGTTAATCTTTGAATAAAGATTAACGCTTGGAGAACTGTGGACGACGACGTGCTTTACGTAGACCAACTTTCTTACGCTCAACGCAACGAGCATCACGAGTAACATAACCCGCAGCACGTAGAGTAGGACGTAGAGACTCATCGTATTCCATTAGAGCGCGAGTGATACCGTGACGGATAGCACCTGCTTGACCAGAAATACCACCACCTTTTACAGTAACGTATAGATCCAGTTTTTCAGTTAGCTCAACTAGCTCTAGAGGCTGCTTAACAACCATACGAGAAGTTGGACGACCGAAGTACTCATCAAGACCACGCTTGTTGATTACGATGTTACCGCTGCCTGGTTTTATAAAAACACGTGCAGCTGAGCTTTTGCGACGGCCAGTGCCGTAGTATTGATTCTCTGCCATTTTCGAAATCCCCGATTAGATGTCTAGTACTTGTGGTTGTTGAGCAACATGGTTGTGCTCAGCACCAGCATAAACTTTCAGCTTACGGTACATAGCACGGCCTAGAGGACCACGTGGTAGCATACCTTTAACTGCTAGCTCAAGCGCCATCTCTGGCTTACGAACAATAAGCTTCTCAAAGCTGATTGATTTTAGGCCGCCAGGGAATTCAGTGTGACGATGGTAAATCTTACCTTTAGCCTTGTTACCAGTTACAGTAACTTTCTCCGCATTAACAACGATGATGTAATCACCTGTGTCAACGTGTGGAGTGTATTCAGCTTTATGTTTGCCACGTAGGCGAGATGCAATTTCACTTGCTAGACGGCCAAGAGTTTTACCTTCAGCGTCTACAACGTACCAGTCACGTTTTACAGTTTCTGGTTTAGCAACGAAAGTTTTCATGCTAATAATAACCCGTTAATTAAAATTTACACTTAAGGAGCATAGCTCCCACTGACTAAGAGCCCAGTCATCACCCCTTCGAGTGGTTGGCACTCTCGACCCTAACCCCATAGGATTTGGTCGGCAGTAACGGTGGGTCGCAGGATTATAGAGAAGTCAGTTGAAAAAATCATCTCTTTTCAGCAAAAAAGTTGACTTTTTTTCCCCCATTAAAGAAAAACACCAAATATCTATGCTAAATGCTCTTTGGCTAGATAATCATGACTTTGCATTTCTATCAATCGAGACTGGCATCGTTGAAACTCAAACTCCAACTGGCCTTGAGTATATAAATCCTCTAATGGTACTTCTGCTGAAATGATCAATTTAACATTACGTTCATAAAATTCATCCACTAGTGCTATAAAGCGGCGAGCTGCATCATCGGTTAATTGACCCATTTGTTTAACATCTGCCAACAGCACAGTATTATACAATCGTGAAAGCTCAATATAGTCATTTTGGCTTCTTGCAGACTGGCAAAGCTGCTTAAAGGTTGCATGAAGAACCCCCTCATAGGAGTTAACTATGTCTATCTGGCGGTGATTAATTTCAATGCAAATTTCACCTTGCTTATTTTCACCAACTAGCTGCTCAAAATAATGACAAAGGTTAGTCTTAGCTTGCCGATCGAGAGGAAAATGATAAATTTCAGCTTGCTTTAAGGTCCTAAGGCGATAATCAATTCCACTATCAACATTTAATATCAAACAATTTGTCTGTATTAATTCAATGGCAGGAAGAAAACGTGCTCTTTGCAAACCGTTCCGATACAAATCGTGAGGTGGGATATTAGACGTTGCAACCAGTACAACACCACGTCGAAATAATGCCTGAAATAGAGTACCAAGTATCATCGCATCAGTGATATCTGAAACAAAAAACTCATCAAAACAAATAATCTCTGCTTCGGCTTTAAACCTATCAGCCACTAACTCCAATGGATCATTCACATCCCCTATCGAATTCAACTCATCATGAACCCGATACATAAAGCGATGGAAGTGAACACGCATTTTTTTTTCACAAGGTAAAGCTTCAAAAAATGTGTCCATTAAATAGGTTTTACCACGTCCAACGCCCCCCCAAAAATACAATCCTTTAGGTGTAGCAGCTTGGGATGTTTTTTTACTAAAAAAACGTCTCCACCCGGAAATTGTTGCTACCGGCGTGTTCAAATACTGCACTAGCTCATGATAAAGCTTATCCAAAGCTTGTACGGCTTCAAGCTGCGCTTCATCTTGTTGAAAGCCATGTTGTTTTATGTCTTTAATATAGATCTCTAATGGAGTCATTGTTTCACTCAAATGCTTTAAAAGAATACAAGCTGCTATGCAGTGCACACGCATTTTTCTTTATCGTCTTGGCCTCTCATAGTAACATGTCACTAAGCATGTGTAACCGATCGGTAAAAAACATGTTAAATAACAATGATAAGGAGCGAATATGCTTTGGATTTACGCCCTCGTAGGTTTGCTTATTGGTGCGGTTTTAGGAATCATCATCTCGCGCATTACAACCCCGGGATATAAAAAACAAAAAGCCATCCAAAAAGATCTAGAAAGTGCAAAGTTCGAGCTTGAGCAGCAAAAACAAGACCTCTCGGACCACTTTGCTCAAGCTGCTGACATGCTGGATTCTTTAGGCAAAGAATATACTAAACTCTACCAGCATATGGCTAAAACGTCTGCTGAACTGCTGCCTAACCTTCCTGAACAGGATAACCCATTTAGTAAGAAAGTGGCTGAACAAATAGACGTTCCAGTAGAGGAATCGAATGGAAAGACATCGGCTATGAGTGAAGCACCCAAAGACTATGCATCTGGGTCAACCGGACTACTCAAAGAAGAAAAAAAGCAGCAACTAAACACTGATCAAGCAATAGCAGCCGAAGCTTCATAAATCTGTGATGAACTTTGTAAAGGTTTTTGAGTCATAATTTCCGTAAGCGTCGTTTGATTTCTTATTTTTTACACAAATATTAAATCACAGGCCTTAACTAAACTAGGAGTTATCAGATGAAAAAACCTTTGCTTGCTTTATCCGTTCTTTCCCTAAGCTTGAGTTCAATCATCACCCCCATACAAGCAACAGCTGCGCTTCCCCTTGCTATTTCTGGTCAGCAGCTACCCAGTCTTGCACCAATGCTAGAAGAAGTAACCCCAGCTGTCGTCAGCATTTCTGTTGAAGGTACTCAAGTTGCTAAGCAACGTATTCCAGAGCAGTTTCGTTTCTTTTTTGGACCAGAGTTCCCAACAGAACAATTGCAAGAGCGCCCGTTTCGTGGCTTAGGTTCAGGTGTAATCATTAACGCCGACAAAGCCTACGTTGTGACCAACTATCACGTTATAAATGGAGCTGAAAAAATTCGCGTCAAACTCTATGATGGCCGAGAGTATGACGCTGAACTCGTCGGTGGGGACAAAATGTCTGACGTCGCGCTGTTGAAAATTGAAAAAGCGCAAAATTTAACCCAAATTAAGATTGCAGATTCTGATGCTTTACGTGTTGGCGACTTTGCCGTTGCCATTGGTAATCCCTTTGGTTTAGGTCAGACAGTTACCTCAGGTATCGTTTCAGCCTTAGGGCGTAGCGGACTAAATATTGAAAACTTCGAAAACTTCATCCAAACTGATGCCGCTATTAATAGTGGCAACTCAGGTGGAGCCTTAGTCAACCTTAAAGGTGAACTAATTGGCATTAACACCGCAATTCTAGGGCCAAATGGCGGCAATGTCGGTATCGGTTTTGCTATCCCTTCTAACATGATGACTAATCTCACAGATCAAATTCTCGAATTTGGTGAGGTCAAACGTGGCATGCTGGGCGTACAAGGTGGGGAAATCACATCTGAACTTGCTGATGCATTAGGCTACGAGTCCAGCAAAGGCGCTTTTGTCAGCCAAATTGTGCCAGACAGCGCAGCAGATAAAGCGGGGTTGAAAGCTGGAGATGTTATTATTTCGGTTAACGGTAAAGACATAAACTCATTCAGTGAGTTACGAGCAAAAGTCGCGACTCTAGGAGCTGGCAAAAAAGTAACTCTGGGTATTGTTCGTGATAGCGAGAAAAAAGATTATGAAGTTATATTAGGCGAACAGCAAAACATGAAGGCATCAGCAGATAAGCTTCATGAAGGATTAGCTGGCGCTGAGTTGACCAATACAACCTCAAGTGATTCCGTCCAAGGGGTGAGAGTTGCTTCTGTAGAAAAAGGCTCTAAAGCTGAAGCTTATCAATTACAGAAAGGCGACATCATCATCGGAGTCAATCGAAAACGTGTTAAGAACTTAGCTGATTTCAGAAAAGTACTTGAGAAACAAACGAGTGTACTTGCTCTTAATATCCAGCGTGGAGAGCGCACTATTTATCTCGTAGTACGCTAAATAAGACCCTGCCCATGTCAGAGGATGGTAGGATTTCTTACCATCCTTTTATTATTATCTCATCTAATGCTATTCTTTCGCCACTTGTCTCAATTATAGGGTGGTTGCGAGGCTATGCTGCAATTCCTGCTGCGTTCAATTGGGTTAGGACTCGTAACAGCATTATTACTGCTGCTAGCGATTCCATCACTCAGAACCAATGTTCTTTCTGATGATTTTGGTGATCCAAATAATATTACATCAACTCAGGAGCTCTCTTTTAATAGCGCGGTTCGAAAAACAGCCCCTGCCGTCGTTAATATCTACAGTAGAAAGTATGCTGAAGGTGACCGTTCAAAGTTACAGACTCAAAGCCTAGGTTCAGGTGTTATAGTCAGTCGAAAAGGCTATATTATTACCAATTATCATGTAGTTGCCCAAGCTGATCAGGTCGTGGTGGCACTTCAAGATGGGCGAGTAGCTTTTGCACAACTCGTCGGTACCGACCAACGTACCGATATCGCCATATTGCGTGTGGAGGGAAATAACCTTCCTGTAATACCACTCAACCCTGACTATTCTCCCAAAGTTGGTGATGTCGTACTGGCAATTGGTAACCCATATAACTTAGGTCAGACAACCACTTTTGGTATCATTTCAGCAACAGGGCGCTCTTCAATAAGTACCGGAGGACGTCAAGCATTTATTCAAACAGATGCTGCGATTAATGATGGCAATTCTGGTGGCGCTTTAGTCAATTCTCGAGGAGAGCTAGTTGGTATCAATACCGCTTCTTTCCAACAAGCTACAGAGCTTGAAACATACGGCATTTCTTTTGCTATCCCCTACACTTTGGCAAATAAAATCATGCAAAAAATCATCGCTGATGGTCGGGTGATTAGAGGCTACATAGGAATTGATGGACAAGATATTACTTCTGTTACTTCTCGCCTACTCGGCAATGAGCATATGGGTGGAATCGTAGTACTTGGTGTTGATCCCAATGGACCAGGTGAGGATGCAGGATTTGAGCCTCAAGATATAATTCTTAAAATTGACGGCCACAAAATTAATGGCCGCCAAAGTGTCATGGATATAGTTACTGAGTTGAGACCCGGAACAACAGTTGATGTTCTCATCTTAAGGAAAGGTGAAGAACAAACGTTAAAAGTAACAATTGCAGAAGATACCAGAGAAATCTAAGCCATTTTAAAATCCCATGTTTTCATGGGATTTTAAAACTATTCACTTTCTTGTGGTTCAGAGATCTCAACCTCGATAGACGTTACTCTTTGTAAGCCTCTTGGTAATAGACTCCCTCTACGACCACGTTCACCGCGAAAATTATCTAAATCGGCAGGCTTTAACCCAAGCTTACGCTTACCTGCATACAGTGTTATTGATGCCCCTTTGGGTAGTGCCATCAGGTGAGAAACAAATTCTTCACGCTCTTTTGCTTTAGCCGCTGGAATATTAATAATTTTATTTCCCTTTCCTTTACCTAACTGTGGTAAATCTTTGATTGGGAATAATAACATCCGCCCCTGATTAGTAATCGCGAGAATTTCATCATAATCTAAATCACTAATACTATCAGGAGTCATAACCTCTGAGTTTTGCGGTAGGGTAACTAAGGCTTTACCACTGCGGTTTTTCGATAGTAAATCATTGCCTTTACAAACAAAACCATAACCTGCATCTGAGCCAACCAACCAGAGTTGGTTTTCTTCTCCCATTACAACATGGCGAATATTTGTTCCTGCGTTGATGTTAAGTCGACCTGTAATAGGTTCACCTTGACTACGAGCAGAAGGAAGAGAGTGTGATTCTAGAGAATAACTCCGACCATCACTGCCTAGAAATACCGATTGCTGATTACTTTTTCCACGCGCATGCGTAAGATATTTATCGCCAGATTTGTAATTTAGCCCTTCAGGGTCAACGTCATGACCTTTAGCATGGCGAATCCACCCTTTATCTGATAAGACGACTGTAATAGCTTCACTTGGAACAAGGTCGCGTTCAGTGAGTGCTTTTGCCTCTGAGCGCTCAACAAGTGGAGAACGTCGATTATCACCATATTTCTCAGCATCAGCTTTGATCTCTTTCTTTATCAGGGTGTTTAAGCGTCGCTCTGAACCAAGTAATTGCTCAAGCTTATCACGTTCTTTCTCAAGCTCTGCCTGTTCACCAAGGATCTTCATCTCTTCCAATTTAGCAAGGTGGCGAAGTTTAATATCCAGAATTGCATCAGCTTGAATATCAGTAATACCAAACCTTGTCATAAGTACAGCTTTAGGATCATCTTCAACACGGATGATCTCTATCACCTCATCAATATTAAGGTAAGCAACTAATAAACCTTCAAGGATATGCAAGCGAGCAAGCACTTTATCAAGACGATACTGCAGACGACGTCGTACAGTAGTACGCCGGTATTCAATCCACTCGGAAAGAATTTTGACCAATCCTTTGACTTGAGGACGGTTGTCCAATCCAATCATGTTTATATTAACACGGAAGTTTTTCTCAAGATCAGTAGAGACAAACAAGTGATCCATGAGCTGGTCGCAGTCAGTTCGGTTGGAGCGAGGTACAATGACAATCCGAGTCGGATTTTCATGATCCGATTCGTCACGCAGATCTTCAACCATTGGCAGTTTCTTGGCTCTCATCTGGTTGGCAATTTGCTCAAGCAATTTAGCGCCAGACACTTGATGCGGCAAGGAAGTAATAACAATCTCACCGCCATCCTTATGCCAAACTGCACGCATTTTAATGCTGCCACGGCCCGTACGATAAATCTTCTCTAAATCCGCTTTAGGTGAGATGATTTCTGCTTCAGTAGGATAATCTGGCCCTTGAACAAAGCGCATCAAGTCTGACAGCTCTGAATTAGGATTATCTATCAGATGAATCGTCGCATCAGCAACCTCACGTACATTATGCGGTGGGATATCAGTTGCCATACCAACTGCAATCCCCGTAACACCATTTAGTAAGATATGCGGTAAACGAGCAGGCAACATCTGCGGTTCTTTCATCGTACCATCAAAATTTGGTTGCCACTCAACCGTTCCTTGCCCTAGCTCACCAAGTAATACTTCTGCAAACTTAGATAGCTTTGCTTCGGTGTAACGCATTGCTGCGAACGATTTAGGATCATCTGGAGCCCCCCAGTTTCCCTGCCCATCAACCAATGGATAACGGTAAGAAAACGGTTGAGCCATCAAAACCATAGCTTCATAGCATGCTGAATCGCCATGGGGGTGATATTTACCCAGCACATCTCCGACGGTACGAGCTGACTTTTTGTATTTAGCAGCAGCCGAGAGACCTAGCTCTGACATTGCATAAATTATACGTCTCTGAACTGGTTTTAAGCCGTCACCAATATAGGGTAAAGCACGATCCATGATGACATACATGGAATAGTTGAGGTAGGCGTCCTCGGTGAACTTGCGCATTGGCAGTTGTTCAATGCCATCAAAAGTAATATCTGTAGACATCCGTTAAACCTCTGCCAAGTCACCATTGTTTTGTAACCAAGAACGGCGATCATCAGCACGTTTCTTGCCAAGTAGCATATCCATCATTTCTATCGTCGCTTCTGAATCATCAATAGTTAATTGAACAAGGCGACGAGTATTGGGATCCATCGTGGTTTCACGTAACTGTAGTGGGTTCATCTCACCAAGCCCTTTAAATCGTTGGACATTTATCTTGGCTTTCTTTTTTGATAGGCGTTCCAATACACCTTCTTTTTCATCATCATCCAGTGCGTAGAACACCTCTTTACCACAATCAATTCGATACAGCGGCGGCATCGCCACATAAATATGTCCAGCTTCGACTAAAGCTCGAAAATGACGAGTAAACAAAGCACACAACAAGGTTGCGATATGCAAGCCATCTGAATCCGCATCCGCTAAAATACAGATTTTACCATAGCGTAAGCCATCAAGATTATCAGTATCAGGATCAATACCTAAAGCAACAGAAATATCATGGACTTCTTGTGACGCAAGAACTTGATCAGCTGAAACTTCCCAAGTATTCAGGATCTTTCCTCGCAATGGCATAATTGCCTGAAACTCTCGATCACGCGCTTGCTTAGCTGAGCCACCAGCTGAATCACCCTCAACAAAGAAAATTTCAGTGCGACTTAAATCCTGCAAAGAACAGTCAGTCAATTTTCCTGGTAAAGCAGGCCCTGATGCTACTTTTTTACGCACTACTTTTTTACTGGCTCGCATACGACGATGTGCGTTAGCAATACAAATTTCTGCCAGCTGTTCAGCCAATTGCGGTTTTTCATTTAACCAAAGGCTAAACGCATCTTTTACAACACCGGAAACAAATGCTGCAGTCTGGCGAGATGAAAGGCGTTCTTTGGTTTGTCCAGCAAACTGAGGATCTTGCATCTTAACTGAAAGTACGTAGGAGCAACGTTCAAAAACATCGTCACCCGTTAGTTTGACACCTCGCGGGAGAAGGTTACGGAACTCACAAAACTCTCTCATTGCATCAAGCAACCCCTGCCTCAAGCCATTAACATGAGTACCGCCTTGTGCGGTGGGAATCAAGTTAACATAGCTTTCGGTGATCATTTCTCCACCTTCCGGCTGCCAGAGTAATGCCCAGTTTGCTGCTTCAGTTTCTGCAGAAAACTCACCAGTATAGGGTGACTCAGGTAATACAGTATACCCTTTGACTCCCTCAGCAAGATAATCTTTCAAACCATCTTCATATAGCCATTGATAATCATTACCATTGACTTTATCCGTGAAAATAATTTCAAGCCCGGGGCATAGTACGGCTTTAGCACGAAGGTTGTTAACCAAACGAGCAACAGAAAAATTGGCTGAATCGAAATACTTAGTATTAGGCCAAAAGTGAACACTGGTTCCTTTATTACGTCGTCCACATGTGCCAGTCACCGTAAGATCAGAAACTTTATCACCATTTTCAAATGCAATTTCATACACTTGTCCATCGCGCTTCACAGTAACTTCAATACGTTTTGACAGGGCATTTACCACTGAAATACCAACGCCATGCAAGCCGCCAGAGAATTGATAGCTTTTGTTTGAAAATTTACCACCAGCGTGGAGTTTACATAAGATAAGCTCAACACCAGAAACTTTTTCCTCTGGATGTATATCAACAGGCATGCCACGGCCATCATCTATGACCTCAAGAGACTGGTCAGCATGCAAAATCACTTGGACCTTTGAAGCATAACCGGCTAGCGCTTCATCGACACTATTATCGATAACTTCTTGCCCTAAATGATTAGGACGCGCTGTATCCGTATACATCCCAGGTCGGCGTCGTACTGGTTCCAAACCATTAAGAACCTCAATGGCCCCAGCATTATATTGTTCAGTCATAATACGGAATATCGTTTATAGAAAATGAAATGAATAACTGAGCTGATAAGCTTTTACTGTCTACTCGTATACGTTTAGACAGTATAAGCGACCAAACTCTCATCGCTTTATATCCAGCTCAGTACAGGAGAAACATAGTCTGGAAGAGAGAGAACTATGTCAAGTGAGATAACTAACTAACTACTAAATTTATGACTTTTCCCTCAATAGATACTATAGCTGAAGGAATTCGATGATTTGTTTAAGATAGCGTTCAAAGCCTACAAAACTGTGATCTCCACCCTCTTCTACAGTCTGTCTAGCCCCTGACAACCTCTCAATAGCTTGATGGTAATCAAGTACCTCATCATGAGTTTGTTGCAAAAGCCAAAAATCTTCTGGGTATTGAATGATAGGAACATCTAAAGATTTTAATTCATCGATATGAGTTTGAGATAATACATAACGCTGACCTGTATACGGGTTTTCTTGCTCACCTAAATAATCTTCTAGTAAATCATAAGGTCTAACGGCTGGGTTAACAACAACAGCTTTAAAACTAAATCGAGCATTGAGCCATATCGACATATATCCCCCAAGAGAACTGCCAATAAGCCCGATGCGATAATCACTTTTATACTGCTCAACAATGTCTAGTAAACAATCGGCAGCTTGCTGGGGGAAACACGGCAGCTGCGGGACCACGACCTTAATATCAGGTCTTTGATGTGAACAGTACTCTGTCATCAATTGTGCTTTTTCAGACAACGGAGAACTATTAAATCCATGAATATAAATAAGCAAGGAAGGTCGCATAATAATCCTTGGGATAATACGTAAGTATTTAGTAACCAGAAGAAGTAAAGTCAGGCATAAAGCTCCCAACGGCTAAGCGTTTTACCTCTGTAGTGAGATTGCCACTTGGACACAACAATAGCTCACGCCATCCAGGAGAATGGTTATCCACTGCAAAATCATCAGAACGAGGTTTAAATTGTACACATGTCGATGGCGTCGCCATAACTCTAACTCGATTCCGATATGTATCCACATCTTGATGTACGTGACCACATAGTACTGCTTTCACATTGCTATGTGACTCAACAATACCCCAAAACCTTTCTGAATCTTTAAGAGCATGCTGATCCAACCATGCACTGCCAATTAGCAATGGGTGGTGGTGTAGTAAAATCAAAGTATGACGCTGAGAGTAACAACTGAGCTTGTCGACAAGTAATGCAAGTTGTTCATCACTTAGCCGCCCATGGGGAACTCCTTCGACCTGAGAATCGAGTACAATCATTTGCCAATGCTCACCAAGAAGAAGGTGTTCAACGTACTGAATTCGCGAGGAGGAAAGCACAGAATCCATGCTAGGTCTGTAATCATGATTACCAGGCAACCAAAAACACACCTTATTTAATTTGGAGACACCTTTTTCAAAACGCTGATAAGACGCGGCACTATGATCTTGTGAAATATCACCAGTTGCTAAAATAGCTTCGTAGTTTGAGTTTTGTTTGACGATCGCATTCACAACAGCATCAAAACTGTCAGCCGTATTAACACTCAGAAGGCTACCATCATTAGCTTCAAACAAATGGGTGTCTGTAATCTGTAGCAGCTTGATACTACCATCAACAGAGCTAGACGTTACTTTCAAAATAAAAACCTAAATATTGAGTGGCGTGCGACTAATACCATGCCTTAAACAAAAAGATAACCAATCCCCCAAAAAACGGTTCCTCTGTAATTTTTCATCTTGTTGAACCATCTTGTCATTAGGGTAGTCGTAGCGAGCTCGGACTCGCTTTAAATGTGCACACTCACAAACCTCTGCCACACGAGCGTCATGATAGAGCCTGACAGACATTTTTGGCAAAGGAAATACTGGAATATCATCACTTTGACAGATATCGACCAAAGTTGTGTACTTTGTGACTTCTGCCACTTGAATTTGATATGTCATATGGGCTGCTTGATAACAGCGTACGTCACCAACCTGTGCCATGCTGGGTAGCAAAGCATTTAATTTGGCATAATTGGTTTCATAGGTTCGCATCAGATCTGCCAAATCTACATGATACGAATTTTTTACAGCTAATTTTGCCATTGTTCTCTTACAGATTGGTAATTAAGCTGCAACCATTGTAAAGCAATGATCGAAGCACCATTTTCAAACTTACCATCAACCACCCATTGGTAAGCCGTCTCCCTACTTACCACATGAACTTTGATGTCTTCTCCTTCATAGTCTAAACCATGAACGCCACTTGCGTTTGAAGCATCAACCTTGCCAACAAAAATATCCAACCTCTCAGAACAGCCTCCTGATGAAGGATAATATGATGTTACATTCATAACATCGCTAATAGAAATATTGGCTTCTTCCATCGATTCACGGCGAGCAACACATTCTGCAGTCTCTCCTTTATCGATAATCCCAGCAACAATTTCTAATTGCCATGGATGCGTATGAGTTAGCGCTCCCACGCGAATTTGCTCAATTAAAACCACCTTATCTGTCACAGGGTCATAAGGAAGAACAGCAGCAGCATTACCTCGCTCGAACATTTCTCTTTCTAAAATCTCACTCCAGCCACCTTTGAACAACTTATGCCTAAAACGATATTTAATCATATTGAAAAAACCTGAGAATACCGTTTCTTTTGAGAGTATCTCTACATCTTGGCAAGTAAATTCATGCTGTTGGTCATCATGCTGTGACATTGGGTACCTCATAAGTTAATTTTATAGTTTACTCAGACAAAAGCTTAAATTCCAAGGTCGTAGTTCAACTTTTTATACAAATTTTACATCTTGAGTTAATTTAAACCTCCCTCAAGAGAGTGTTTTTAGACAATTAAGTGTAAAAATTTACAAAAATTTGCGTAAATTTGCATCAAACATGAGGTAGAATCCTAATGAGTTACCTTTTTCATATTTTGGCAGGAATAAAACCGATGAGAAAACTGCTTCCACTTGTTATCAGTGCAGCACTGGGCAGCCTAAGCGCCAACGTTTTCGCAGATACATTAACGGAAATTTATAATCAAGCAAAAACAAACGATCCTACTCTATTAAGTGCAAGGGCTTCAAAAGATTCTGCTTTTGAAGCAATTAATTCGAGTCGTGCAACTTTACTTCCTCAAATTAACCTCACTGCGTCATATGGATTTAATCGCGGAGAAAAAACAATTCCCAATCAAGGAATGAATGATAGGAACAATGATTCTGATATTTGGAATGCAAGCCTAGGCTTCTCCCAAGAGCTTTACAAACGCTCAAGCTGGATAACTCTAGACGCGGCAGAGAAAACCGCTCGTAAAGCCGATGCAGCATATGCAGCCGCCCAGCAGTCACTCATACTGCGAGTGTCAACTGCCTACTTTGATGTATTGAGAGCACAAGACAACTTAGAGTTTGTTCAGGCTGAGAAAGCGGCTGTTGGCCGTCAACTAGAACAAACCAAGCAGCGCTTTGAAGTAGGTTTATCAGCCATCACTGACGTTCATGATGCACAAGCTCAATACGACTCAGTTCTAGCAGATGAAGTATTAGCCGAAAATGAACTCATCAACAGCTATGAAGGCCTTCGTGAAATAACAGGCATAGAGCACTCAGATCTTAATGTACTTGATATTAAACGCTTTTCAGCAAGTAAAACTCAAGCATCGGTCGACAGCCTGTTAGAAGAAGCGCAACAGAAAAACCTAACCCTGTTATCATCACGAATCACCAAAGATATTGCTAAAGACAACATTTCATTGCAAAGCTCTGGGCATCTCCCATCACTGACTTTAGATGGCGGTTATACGCTTACCGAGCAAGAAAATAGTGGCCCAGCAGCTCAAGATTTTGACTCAGATAACTTCAATATCGGTCTAAACCTCTCTGTGCCTATCTACAGCGGTGGTGCAACCTCTTCATTAACCAAACAAGCTGAATTTGATTTTGTGGCAGCAAGCCAAGACCTTGAAGCATCCTATCGAAGCGTCGTTAAAGATGTTAGAGCTTTTAACAACAATATTAATGCATCCATTGGTGCGCTACGTGCTTATGAACAGACCGTCGTTTCGGCTAAATCTGCTTTGGAAGCAACAGAAGCTGGTTTTGATGTAGGTACTCGTACCATTGTCGATGTCCTTGATTCAACTCGTAACCTATACGATGCCAATAAGAATCTATCTAATGCTCGCTACGAATATATTTTGAGTGTGCTTCAATTACGTGAAGCAGTCGGAACTCTAAGTGAGCAAGATATTCTTGATATCAACACTGGCCTAAAGCAGGCAAATAGTAAAAAAGCGCAAAGCTAATCTATTCAAAATATGCAGCGAAGGACGGAATTTAATTCCTCCTTCGCATTATTTAGATTACCGAAACAGCGATGTAATTAGAGCGACCAGATTACACTACTACACCTATGCCCAGAAATTCTTTAGGGCTCCTCTATATGCCTTATTCAATTGAATCCTGTCAGACAATGTTGAGCGACTATTTCACGGTACTGACGTACACTTGCCTGAAAAGTAGGCTCTTGCAAGTCAGGGGCATCGGCAGGGGTATCAATTTCATGTGGGTTGGGGTTGGTTTGCAAATACATCAGCAACGCTTGCAAGTCGCCTTTATTGATAAGACTATTCACAGTGTATACTGTTTTACCACTATTGGAATCTTTGTAGGATGATGTAACGTAAGTGTTATTATTAGTATTGAGCAATTGCTGCAACCCTGCCACGTTATTTGCCCCAGACCAAACACTATCATGAGCTGACTGAGTGATATTTTCTACGAAATTATCACCTGAGCTTGTGGATAGATTTAACCTACCAGAGAAGTTGACGGCATGACCTGCGACTCCACTTGTGACTCCATTCGCCATAAGCGGATGAAATTTGATGAAGACATTATCTTGTCTGTTGTTGGTGTCGATAGCGCCTGAGGCAGTGGAGCCATACTGGGCGACAAAATAAAACTCTGCTGCTGAGCAGGAATGCTTTACAACCAAAGGAGTCATAAAGAGAAATTGATCGGGAAAATATGTCTGTATCAGTGGCGCGTTAAATGCTAATGGATAGGAGGCAGCTCCTGTACTCCAAGCATCTGGTGCTGGAGATGTCACCTGACCTAGTTTATATAAATGACAATCTACCAATGTAGGGTCAATTAAGCTACAAAAATTACTGTTGGGATCAATGTGGCCAGTATATTCTTCCATATTACTATTAAATGGATCAACAATACCAAATACAGGAAAGAGTATAGTTGACCGGTAATGGTCATTACCATTTTGAGCTATGCCACTAACTTTTATACTTCCCTTGGAGTTGTCATCTCTTAGGTATTGGACCGTAAGTTGGCATGTATCTGAAGTAGCTAGAACCGCTCCCTGACATTGGTTATTGGTCACTGAAAATCCTGCTACCAAATCTGACATTTCTGTGGTGATGGTTAACTGAGCCGAACTGGAGTTTTCAATCGTAAATATCGTTTCACTTAGTCCATCGACATTGATAAGGGCGCGTCCCTGATTTGAAGAGTGGTAGGTTAGCCCTATGGACGGGCTAGCGGGGCTAGCGGGGCTAGCGGTTTCTTTAGCGCCATCTCCTCCCCCACATGAGTATAAAAAAAGTGACAACAACATTATCCATATGGATTTCATATTCATTTCCGGTATCTACCTAAACTTATTACTAATATTAAAATTAAAAAATTTCATTAAAAAAGTTGTACTTTTTCGGGAAGCTGTTTTGGCTAATTTCATAAGAAAAGAGGATGCTCAAAATAACCTTGATTATAAATAAGAGCCTGTAAAAGTCCTATCAGGCATTACCCTGAGTTTGATAGTAATATCATTAGAAGTTGCAGTAAGCGAGGATGCAGTAATCCATCGGGAAATGCAGCGAGGACACACACCTAAAGTATGGAGATTTTACCGAGAGCAACTTTAGTGATGATATCCACGGTAAACTGAGATTGAGTATCCATAACGATTATCCTACACACCCCTAACTAATTCGTAGCACTAGTCAAAGGATTGGGTAAAAATAGAGACCGTTAATTTCCCGCGGTAATTAAGCGAACGACAAAGTGGCTTGGTAGTTACGATACGACAGAATCGCTTGGTGAGCACAAAGGTGTACTTTTGTGTACTAACATGTTTTTGCCCCAAAGGTCACTTAGATCAAATGCTCAACACCCTTTAGGGGGCGTGCGTTTACCCTACTAAAACGGCTCTTCTCCGCTTAGGTGAGCTTGATATTTGGGTAAAAAGTTGAGTGTGTATCGGGAACCGATGTTTGTCTGATCTGTTCTGCGCAACTTTTTCAGGACACTTTTTTGTGGTCACATTGTACGCCACACGTTGTGTGACGACAAGGCCCAGTTGGTTCATCAGCTTTTGTGTGCCATAGTCACTGACTTTAAAGCCCTCATTGCATAACCGTTTTCGCAGATCTCGATAACCCAAACTACGTCGACTTTCTTTGAATATCATTCGCTCTACGATATAGATGTAACTGCTCTTGTGTTATTCGCTGAGGTGGCCTTTTCAACCACGCATAATAGGCTGAGCGACTCACATTCAAGCTGTTACATAAACGAGTAACAGGATAATCAGAAGTCAGTCGTTTAATCGTCTCAAAGGCTATTTGGTTTCCTTTAGCAACAGGGCGCTGGCCTTTTTTAGGATGTCCTTTTCCATCCTTAACTCTTTGTTTTCTTTACGTAATCGCATTAAATCTGCTCGTTCGTCAGCAGAGAGCGCTGAGCCGGATTTTTCAGATTCAAATTTCGCTTTCCAGTTGTAAAGAAGCTTGTCTGTGACACCCAAAGATGCCGCTGCCTTTGAAACGCTGTAGCCTTGTTCAGTGATCAACGCCACCGCTTCTCGCCGAAATTCATCGGTATAACTTCTGTTTTTTCGTTTTGTCATAGTCACCTCAATAGTAGGATTATATTCCTTTATCAAAGTGTCCTGTTGGATTAAAGCAGATCAGTTTTCTGCGAGCGTTCCACTTTGCCATTCAAGTGACGAAAGCCAGGCTTATTTAGACGAAACTTGATCCAATAACTTTACAATTATCTATTATGCTCTCCCGCTCACATTTAGACAAAAACAATCACTTTTTATCTTGACATATAATGAGTGATACCGCTGAGTGAGGGGAGACCATTACTTCAGAACTGCTATCTATGTATTTCTGAATATAAAACGTATTGCAAAGATCAACACGCCCTAGTTATTCGATCCACGAACAGCACCATATTCAAGTAATATGGCAATCATTTCTTTTTTATCGTATTTAAATGCATTATCTAACATTGTATCACCAGAATTAACTTTTATGAATACATGGTTCGGATCCACTAACCCACGTTCCAAAAATTCTTTCAAAATTTTCTCATCCGCAGAATAATTGCTCAGATTGTACTGAATATCATAAAAAGTTGACATTTTCATTACATCCTGTCTAGTAAAACTGAATTTTGAGAATAACAAATCAACAACATCTTTTTTAGCGTATGTTATAGCATGTTCCATAACTTCATATGCATCATCCTTGTTTTTCAAATATACCGAAATAGCTTCAAAATTAGATGCTTTAACCGCTTCCTTCAAACTTATATCTCGTAACTTTACTTCTGTAAAATGATCGGTGCTAACCATTCTCGGGACATGAAACTCTGGTTGAAATACAAAATTTAGAATTCTGTCTAAGTTTTTAGCGTCCAAGTTTTCATCCAGAGCAAATTCTTTAAACTCTGTATCCTCGCTGTTTCTAAGGAAATCTATGAGGTGTAGCCCCAGCCCAAGTTTCATATCTTTAGAACTAAAGATAGGAATATCTATTCTACCTTTATCTCCATGAACTTTACGAAAAATTTCTCTGTTTACCCTAGAAAACTGTGCTATGAATTCCTGATGTTCGTGCGTATATGCAGGTGGTACAGTATTATCAAAATGATCAGTCAATGTCAGATACCCATGAGGAAATTGCCCATCAACTATATAAGCATTGCCTCCAAAATCTACAGTTGTATGGCGGGTATTGAGAGGAAGTTGAGCCTCATCATCAGAAAATTCAACGCCAAAAAAAACAAAATCCTGATTGCTTAGACATCTTATATCATCAGAATACGTATTGCTTGCAGTACTAATTCCATTAGATTGCAACTTATTCAACGACTTGATGTTAAGTGTTCCATCAGCATCTACTAAATTTGAGTTACTTTGATGTCTAAAATGGATTTTTGTATTTACCACTTTACTTAGCAAAGCCCTTTCGTCTGAGGTTAAATCATGGACTTTTTCTATTATTTTTGCTAAATAGTGTTTAGATACACTATTAAGATGTTGCAGTGAATGTAATGAAGATTTTCGTCCTGATGGCTCTGCCAGATCTATGTCCAATTTTTTGAAATTAGCACCTTTAGAAAACATTTCAGAATAGCTCTGAGCTGCTATTGTTTTCTTAAAAAATGCTTTTATTGTATCCGCACTTCTGTGCTCTAAATCACTACTCTTAGGCATCGCATCCGGAGATTTTTGTGCAGAAATAACATCATTTTTCATGGATAAATAACCAATAAAATCTTTCCCAAATCCTAGATTATAATAGGAATGTACTCGGGTAAAACCCAATTCATAAAGTGTACTCTCTATCTGACTTGATTTTTGATTTGGAGCTGTCAATAGTTCCATTTCTTCTATAATAAACGCATCCATTTTATTAAACCCAAATTGGTTCGATACCTCATTAACTGCATATTCTAAAGCCGCAGTATCTAATATCCAAGCAGGTGCAATAATGAATGCTGGTTCTTCAAGATCACTTATATCATGTTTGTTAGTGCCGTGATAAACATTACGATGTTTCTCTACAGGATGAATTGAGCCATAATCAGCAAGGACGGGAACAATTGATGCTCGTCCTCCCTCTTTTAGTACGGTATTGGCAATACTATTCGCTAAATCTCGATCATCTCCACCATCTGTATAAGGGTTGATAATAACAACATCCCTTGTTTCTCTTGTTGGGCTCTTATCATCATTTGCAGCTAATGATGTGAAAGAGATTGCATAAAAAACAACCAGCATGTAGATGGGATTAAAATTTATTTTCATTTTTTGTTCGTCCACTATTGATATTGTTGTGAATTTTTAAGAAATGCTAAAAATGGAGTTAATTGTAATGAAAGCCTGTTTAAGGCCTATCAGGTATTACCCTGAGTTTGATAGTAATATCATTATAAGTTGCAGTAATGCAGCGGGGACACACACCTAAAGTATGGAGATTTTACCGAGAGCAACTTTAGTGATGATATCCACGGTAAACTGAGATTGAGTATCCATAACGATTATCCTACACACCCCTAACTAATTCGTAGCACTAGTCAAAGGATTGGGTAAAAATAGAGACCGTTAATTTCCCTCGGTAATTAAGCGAACGACAAAGTGGCTTGGTAGTTACGATACGACAGAATCGCTTGGTGAGCACAAAGGTGTACTTTTGTGTACTAACATGTTTTTGCCACCTTTTTTGTTAGGTCTTTTACTCATTCACGTCCTGTTCATGAGTTTTGCCCTACTAAAAGTTATCTGAATCTAGCTGCGTCAAAATTATAAGTCACAGGGCGATCTTATCTGTTGCTATCCTATTGATTTATCCTTGAAGCCTAAAGAGAAAGAAGGCACTATTTGATCATAAAATACGGACAGTCGCCGTATAGAAAGTGTTAGATCAAAGTAATCCAAATCGAAAAGTAATAACAACGAATAAAACCTAAATTATCAAAAAGGACTCAAATGTTTAAGAAACTTCCACTAGTCGTTCTAATTGTTTTCTCTATCGGTGCCAATGCTCATACTATCACACACGACACTACTCTAGACCAGCGTATAAGGGAGTTGAAGTCTATCGAAGTCTCCCCGGGAAATATCGACAAAAAAATCACTGAAGGTCAATTTGATAAGGTTTTCGAGCTATACAATAGTCTTAATGACGAACAACTAGCAATACAGAAATTTTCAAATTCAGTAGATACAACTAGTGTTATCAATAACTTGGATAAAAACAAAGCGGTAATTGCTAATGAGGCTTTTAATACTGTCCTTAGGAACACTGGAAAAACATTCCCAAAGTCTGCCAACTTCACGCCAAAGGGTATCATTGTGCTTGGCTCAACACCGGGTAAGGGCATTTTGGAAAGACGCCTAGATGATGCTTATAAAATGGCAATAGACGACAAGTCACTACCAATTATTCTATCAGGAAAAGGGCGCGAAGAAGGCGTTGTAGAAGCTGACTACATGTATAATTACCTTATTCGTAAGGGACTGAATAGTGACCGCTTGTACAAAGAGTCGTTATCTCTAGATACCGTTGGTAACGCAGAATTTTCATACTTTACTATTACTGAAAATGAATCACTCAAAGATATCACGGACTGGTTGGTGATCACGAACAACTTCCACGCTATGCGTTCGCTAAACACTTTCAAGTACATTTTCCCTGATAACTACCGTTTAGAAGTATATTTGTCACCGCTTTTACCTGAAGGTGTTACAAATCCTGATAGGCTAAAAATCTTGAAACAACTTGTTACCGGAGAAATGAAATCAGTATCAAACTCACAGTTTATGGGGCTCCTGACTAATGAACGTTTTAATAAGAAAGAGCAACTCTTTAAGGCTGAGAATATAGAAGGACAACCCTGTGCAATCTTGCAAGGGATGCTTATCAAGCATCCACTTTATAATGATAAAGTGGATGAATTGACTGAGCGCTTCAGTAAGTGCTTTACAGCTCAGTAATTATCACTCGATAAATTATCTAATAATTGCCCCATTTTGGGTTACGTGTCGAAGTTCGAACAAAGATGATCGGGTAGATTCGATATAGAAAAATTAATGGGTGACAAAAGGCAATGTATGGTTCGCCCCTTACGGTCAACCTTAATGCAGAGTTAGAGATATAGTCATGGCTGAGTGGGAAAATCCTAATATATTTGATTCGAGTTATGGGCCTGATATTGAAATTACAAGGCTAGACTTGTATAGGTTACTTAATCAATTTATTGCGAGCCGCCGTCTTTCTGAAATGTGCGCGGATGATCCTTATCTAAATCACGCTATGTATGCGCTTGATCATTTCTTCGAAATTGAGGCAACTCGAATCCTTTTAAGTTCTGCCGTGATTGCAAGAGTTATCGATGATAGAGATGGCGATCTTAATAATTATGACACTACTTGTGGAAAGCTAATAAAAAACCTAAACAACCCTAATGATGTTGTAGATCTGAATCTTAGAGAAGCTTGCAATAAGATAATTCATGCTAAAACTATAAAGTATGATGTTGAAGTGCAACGTCAGGGTTATGACCAAAGGTTATTAAACCCTTATATGTACTATTACGGTAGTTTAAAAGGGAAAAATTGGAAGGCTATCCTTAACGTTGTAGATTATGTTAAAAACTATACAGATAATGTCGTATAAAATCTCTAACAAACACATCAAAAATAGCTCAACTTCGTTGCGCTGGATCTCCCTGACGGTCGGCCTTTTATGTGGGCGCTACTTTTCAATACTTCAGCTAATCCGCTATATTCTAATTTAGCAAAACCACTGACAAACTTTTGTCCAGTTATAAGTCACGATACCAACGGGCTGTCTGTGATCACCAAGCGATTCTGTCGTACGAGTTAGTCGTGACTTATCAGCAAATGTGGTAGAGCCTAAAACCACCACTTAGTTGTACTTTACCTTTGTTTAAGCCACTCTTTTAGTATCAAGAGATCGTTTTGGTATTCATTCTTTATTTCCTCAACCCAATCATCAACATTTTCCCACCAAGCAGGGCGTTCTGGAGATTGTGCTTTTTGGGCGACCATTTGGATATGTTTAAGACCAATTGATCCTGCTGCACCTTTAATCTTATGAGCTTCATCTACAATTCCTTGCTGATCTTTTGCAACCATATTGGAATCAAGTACTTTAATATACTCAGGCATCATATTTTCAAACATGGTAATACTATCCAGTACAGGTCGAGGTCCGACTATAGCGACATAAGATTCAAGCATTTCAAGATCTAAGATTCGATGATAAAGATCACTATTCTCTCCCACAATTACAGATTCCAGAGGCTCTGAATACGCGTGATATTCACCAGAAGTAAATTGAGTCATGATCTCCTGTACCGCCTTAACAGATAAGGGCTTACTTATCGCTTCATCCATTCCGTTTTCTATATATTCACTTTTATTTTTAAGTACATTAGCTGTTAAAGCAATTAAAGGCGGGAGTTCTTTATAAGTTTGGCGATAAAACCTAGCGACATCAAACCCTGTCATATCAGGGAGTTGAATATCTAGAAAAACAAGGTCATAAATCTCCGGATCAAACATTTCAATCGCATCTTGGCCTGTCATCGCCACAGTAACCTCATGACCCATACTTTCAAAAAGTGAACGAGCAACCGTGATATTGAGTTCAATATCCTCGACCATAAATATATTTAATTCTTGCTGTTCTTGTTGTGAGCACTCTAATATTTTTTCAGTCGTCGAAATAGGGACACAAATTGTTACCGTAAAAGTACTACCAAAACCCTCTTCACTGCTGACCTCAATATCTCCTCCCATCATCCTTATTAACTGCTTAGAAACCGCCAAACCAATACCAGTTCCCACTGCATGGAGGTTATTTTTGCTCGACTTAACTTGATAATACATAGCAAAAATTTTATCTAATTCAGACTCTGGGATCCCGATGCCGCTATCCTCCACTTCGATGGTGATATGAGCCAAATTGTTTTGAACTTCAGCCTCCACCGTCAGTACAACCCCACCTTCTTTAGTGAATTTCATTGCGTTGCTAATAAGGTTCCAAAGCACTTGTCGAAGTCGAGTGGCATCAACTTCAATAGAAGCTGGCAATTCACTTAAGCGCTCTAAATCAAAACGTAGATTTTTTTGGGACGCCATTAAAGCAGAAATACTCTCCAGTTCAGCGATAAACTCTTCAAAGTTTAAACTGGCAGGAAATAGCTCAAGTTTTCTGCGATCAAACTTATCCATATCAATAATATCGTTAAATATATTCCCCAAAGTAATCGCACTAACATTGATAGTTTTCATTTGGTGACGCTGTTCATCCGTGAGTTGAGTATCAAGCAACATACGACTTAGCCCAACGATACCGTTTAATGGAGTACGTAGCTCATGGCTAATCGTTGAGATAAAGGTTGTCTTATCTCGGCTGGCCTTTTCTAACGACTCTTCATGTCGCTTACGTTCAGTGATATCACGCCCAAAGCCAACTAACCCTAAGTGACGCCCATCTTTGCTATAAAAAGGAACCTTACGTAATTCAAAAAAGCTTTTTTGCCCATCAGGGTATTCCAACCATTGTTCGTATGTTAGAGCCTTATTATCCGAAAAAACTTTTTGATCTGTATCGACAATTTGCTGGGCCACTTCTTTACGATATACATCCCACGGCGTCAGACCCACTAATTGATTTTCTTTTTTTCCAGTCAATTCCTCCATCGCCCTATTACAACCAGAAAATAAACCATCTGCATTACGGTAATAGATAAGATCAGGTGAAGCATCGATGAAAGAGCGCAGAAGTGCTGTTCTTTCAGCTAATTCAAGCTGGGTTCTTTCACGCTGATAGACCTCGTTTTCAAGATCTTTCATCGCTTCTTCTCGTGCTTCTTCAGCCTTAATCCTCTCCTCGATTTCCAAGTTCAGCTTAGATATGTTTTGATGAAGCTTGTGGTTTAAATCCTGATCCCGTGAACGCATATCTCTGAGTTTGGAGACCAACTTAGATAAGCGTTGCCTAGCTTCTTCAAGCTGATCCACAACAACAGATAAGAAGTAGACCGCCCAAGGAGTGATCAAAAGACCAAAAAATACCGATCGTACTATGTCGATATCGTCCACACGACCACTAAGAACTAGCGTGATACCAACTTGAACTACCACAGCCAAAGCTACGATCGCTAGAGCAAGAAGAAGAGAAAAACGTAAAATACCGAGCTTAACGAGAAGATCGACATAATATTGAGCGAGGTTTTTTATAAGTTTCATTGGGCGCTCCGTACGATAAGGTTGTGAAATATTACCTTTTTTCGTATCGCACGGCTAAGAGTTCTAACTCCCACCACCTTCTAATTATTGGATGTGTGATGAATACAAGTCTGGTTTCTACCATTGGCTTTAGCTTGATACAAAGCATTATCAGCAAGTGCAACCGTATCTTCGCTGCTATCAGATGGTTCAGGTGTTAGACTTGCAATGCCTATACTGACAGTTAATGTCGAGCAAACTTTTGAGGCCTTATGCTCAAGTTTTAGTTGCCTAACCTTTTGATGAATAACCTCCGCAACTTGATATGCCCCCTTAGCTGTAGAATTAGGCAGAATAAATGCAAATTCCTCCCCACCATAACGTGCCACACAATCACTACTACGGTTTAAAACTGATCTGAAGCTTTCAGCTACCTTGACTAACGCATCATCACCAGCTTGGTGTCCATAATGATCATTAAAACCTTTAAAATAATCTATATCACACAGCATAATAGTTAAAGGCTTATGCGCTCGTGCATGTAAAGGCCATAAAGTCGCAAGTTGCTCATCAAAATAACGTCGGTTACCTATTTGGGTTAAGCTATCGACAAGGCTCAAACGTGCCAACTCCTGATTGGCTTCTTCAAGTTTTTGAGCGGCTAAATAACGCTCTGAAACATCCCTCGCCATTATCAATACTCCATTCGTACCAGAAGCTGGGTCGCGAAAAGGGGATTTCACCACATCGTACCAGGTAAAATTACCCTTACTATCGACCAACTGATCGATATAGCGCAGTGATCTACCCTCATATAACACTTTCTGGTCGGTTTCTGATAAACGAGTATATACCTCATGAGGAATTAATTCTTGGAGACGTTTGCCAATTAGTTCATTAATATCTGAGATTCCTAAAGCCTTAACAAAAGGTTTATTACACGCTTGATAAACCATATTTTCATTAAAGATCCCAATGGCGTCAGGGCTAGACTCAAGTATATTTTGTAAAATGGTATCACGTTGCGCCAACGCCACCTCAGTATCTCGACGTCGATCCATTTCATCACGTAAGTTTTTTTGTATGTTGTGCCAGTCCGTCACGTCATGGCTAATACCTATAGTTCCTAACTTTTCACCCGACGAAGAAATCAAGATATTTTGATATGTTTCCAACAAACAGCTACGCCCTTCAATATCAATCGTCCAGCGGCGTTTGTTAGCTCGACCTTTAACAACTCCCTTAATATCAGCACAACCTTCTTGGCGTCGTTCTCCCCAAAAACGCTCAAATGCTTTATTCGTTGATATCAGTTCACCCTCATTATTCTTGATAAAAACTAACTCAGTAAGATTATCCAAAGCACTGCGTACCACAGACAATGACTCTATTTCTCTCACCATTTCAGTATGTGAAGCTTGATGGGACGAAAGGTATAACAACCAGACAATACGGCCACGATAAACCGTCCTACGTCCGCTAATCTCAACTTTAATATGGTTATTTTTTGATACCTTCCACTCTATAGGAAAACACTTGAACCCCTCCCCAGCAAAAAGCCCGACTGTTGACATTAAAAAATCACGAGAGACAGAATCAGGAAACAGGAATGATTTCCCAACACGGCGAATAGCCAATAGCTGCATTGCATTCTTATTAGAAAGCAGTAGTTTGCCTGATTTGGCTTCTACTAAGATAAGGGCCGACGGGGCATCTTGCACCAGAAGGTCTATATGTTTCTGTAATCGCGAATAGAGCGCAATTGACAGCAAAAGGAAGAATAGAATCACCACGAGGTCGAGACCATGCCCATGAGACGTATCCCATAACCAGTAAAACACCTGCTCCATTCGTACTTCTCTGCATTTAGATGCGACTTAGTATTAAGATTACAAAAAATATCAGCTGACTGCTGGTTTTTCTGTATTGAATAACACTTTTTTCGTAAACAGCTTCGTCTTGTGAAAAATAATAATGAATAACTCTAACGAAAAGGCGAATAACTACTCAATCCTGCCAAACTTTGTGTTTAAACCAGTGCATTGTGCTGATGTTTTTATTTCCAACTGAACTTAATTGTTGCAAAATTGTAACAATTAAAAGAATAAGTCATTGAAATATTTGAACTTTAAATGGAATTAACTAGTAAATAGGCCATTGAGGTTGCATCTCATCAAAAACTTGACCTTTTACATCATAAGATTTAGGTTGTGGGAATCGATGAAAATGAATTCATCTTGTTGCGAAAACTAATAAGAAGTTTTTATAGCATATTTATGTAAATAAAAATCAATATAATGCATAAGTAACCATCAATACCAATTATCATCATGTTGGTAACACTGTCTGGTAGACAGAGAAGCAAAGGGAGAATTGCAATGGCTTTATATGACCCAAGCCTTGAAAAAGACAACTGTGGATTTGGTTTGATCGCACACATGGAAGGGCAACCTAGTCACAAATTGGTTCGTACAGCAATTTCAGCACTCGATCGTATGACTCACCGAGGTGGTATCGCTGCAGATGGAAAAACTGGCGATGGCTGTGGTTTACTACTTCAAAAACCTGATACTTACCTACGTCTCATCGCTGAAGAAAATGGTTTTAAGTTAGGTAAGCAATACGCTATTGGCATGGTTTTCTTCAATCAAAACCCTTCTCAAGCCAAATCAGCTAAAGACATTATCAATAAAGAACTGGCTCAAGAAACATTGACTGTCGCTGGATGGCGGGTTGTCCCTACTAACACTGATGTGCTCGGACCTATCGCTCTAAATTCGTTACCTAATATTCAACAGGTATTTATTTCAGCCCCAGCAGGGTGGCGTGAACGCGACATTGAACGTCGTCTATACATAGCTCGTCGTCGTATTGAAAAACAAATAGTTCAAGATAACGATTTCTATATATGCAGTTTATCTACTCAGGTTTTGGTCTATAAAGGCCTTTGTATGCCAGCAGATTTACCACGCTTCTACCTCGACCTTGCTGATTTACGTATGGAGTCAGCCATTTGCTTATTCCACCAACGTTTTTCAACCAACACTCAACCACGATGGCCTCTTGCTCAACCTTTCCGCTATCTTGCCCATAATGGTGAAATTAATACCATAGATGGGAATCGTCAGTGGGCTCGTGCACGTGCATATAAATTTAACTCTCCACTGCTTCCAGATCTGCAAAGCGCAGCGCCATTTGTTAATGAAACCGGATCAGACTCATCAAGTCTAGATAATATGCTCGACCTATTTTTAGCAGGTGGGATGGATGTATTTCGAGCAATGAGAATGCTAGTTCCACCTGCATGGCAAAATCATCCAGATATGGACCCAGATTTGCGGGCATTTTACGATTTTAACTCGAAACATATGGAACCTTGGGATGGCCCCGCTGGAATTGTATTATCTGATGGTCGCTATGCAGCCTGCAACCTCGACCGTAATGGTTTACGGCCTGCACGCTATGTCATTACCAAAGATAAACTTATCACTCTAGCATCAGAAGTCGGCATCTGGGACTATGCTCCTGATGAAGTTGCCGAGAAAGGTCGAGTCGGTCCAGGAGAATTGTTCGTTATCGATACTCGGCGCGGTAAATTATGGCAATCAAGCGATATTGACAATGATCTCAAAGGTCGTCATCCATATAAAGAATGGATGGATAATAACGTCCACAAGCTCACCCCATTTTCTCAATTGCCCGAACAACAGGTAGGTAAACGTAATTTTGATAGTGCTCTTCTAAAGACATATCAGAAGCAGTTCGCAATGACCAATGAAGAAGTCGATCAAGTACTCAGAGTATTAGGAGATATAGGTCAAGAAGCCGTTGGGTCGATGGGCGATGATACACCTATGGCTGTACTATCTTCAAAAGAACGACTTGTGACCGACTACTTTCGGCAAAAATTTGCTCAGGTTACAAATCCCCCAATAGATCCGCTCCGTGAAAAGCACGTCATGTCACTCGCCAGCAGCGTGGGTCAAGAAATGAATGTATTCTGTGAAACTGATGGCCATGCCCACAGAGTTACATTTGATTCCCCTGTCTTACTCTACTCAGACATGCAACAATTACTTAAACTTGCCGATGCTCACTATCGCAATACTGTCATTGATATCAATTACAATCCAAATACCAAAGATCTCAGGCAAGCAATACATGACTTATGTGAGCAAGCCATTGACGTAGTTCGTAATGGTACAGTTTTAGTTATATTGTCTGATCGCAACTTAGTCAAAGGAAAGGTACCTATCCCTGCGGCTATGGCAGTGGGTGCTGTTCAAAATCATCTGATAAAAGAAAATCTCCGTTGTGATGCAAATATTCTAGTTGAAACAGCAACAGCTCGAGACCCACATCAGTTTGCCGTTCTTTTAGGTTTTGGCGCAACTGCGATATACCCATACCTAGCTTATGAAACCTTAGGCAAATTGATCGATGATGGCGTATTGGAAAAAAGCTATCGGGATGTGATGCAAAACTACCAATATGGTATCAACAAAGGTCTTTACAAAATCATGTCGAAAATGGGAATTTCGACTATTGCTTCATATCGTTGCTCTCAATTATTTGAAGCTGTTGGTATCAATAGTGATATTGTCGATCTCTGTTTCGATGGCGTCTCAACACGTATTCAAGGCGCAAGCTTTGAAGACTTCCAACAAGATTTGTTCAATTTATCCCAAAAAGCGTGGGCTAAACGCAAAGCGATAGAGCAAGGTGGCTTACTTAAATACGTTCATGGTGGGGAATACCATGCTTATAACCCAGATGTCGTTAGTACTTTACAGCAAGCAGTAAAGTCAGGCGAAATACTTGACTACAAGAGTTTTGCTCAGCAAGTAAATCAGCGACCAATTGCAATGCTTCGCGATCTAATGAGATTAAAAAAATCAGGAACACCACTTACACTTGAAAGCATTGAAACAAATACAGAGCTTTTCAAGCGCTTTGACTCCGCAGCTATGTCTATAGGCGCTTTAAGCCCCGAAGCTCATGAAGCACTGGCAACGGCAATGAACCGCCTAGGTGGTTATTCAAACTCAGGAGAAGGTGGTGAAGATCCGCGTCGCTTTGGTACTGAGCGTAATTCTCGTATTAAGCAAGTTGCCTCTGGACGATTTGGTGTTACCCCTCACTACTTAACCAATGCCGATGTACTTCAAATAAAAGTAGCTCAAGGGGCAAAACCAGGTGAAGGCGGGCAACTTCCAGGTCATAAAGTGACAGCAGAAATAGCCAAGCTTCGCTATTCTGTGCAAGGAGTGACGCTTATCTCGCCTCCCCCACATCATGATATTTATTCTATTGAAGATCTTGCCCAACTGATCTTCGACCTTAAACAAGTCAATCCAAAAGCCTTAGTTTCTGTAAAACTGGTTAGTGAACCTGGTGTAGGGACCATAGCAACAGGGGTGGCTAAAGCTTATGCCGATCTTATCACTATATCAGGCTATGATGGAGGGACTGCTGCTAGTCCACTCACTTCAGTGAAATATGCTGGTTGCCCTTGGGAGCTAGGCTTAGCTGAAACCCAACAAGCACTAGTAGCAAATGGACTGCGACACAAAATTCGTCTGCAAGTCGATGGTGGTCTTAAAACAGGTTTAGATGTGGTAAAAGCAGCCATATTAGGCGCTGAAAGCTTTGGTTTTGGCACCGCGCCTATGGTAGCCATGGGTTGTAAGTTCCTACGAATATGTCATCTTAATAACTGTGCAACTGGTGTTGCAACTCAAGACGAAACATTACGCAAAGAATATTTCAAAGGTCTACCAGAACAGGTAATGAACTATTTTATCGGCCTTGCTGATGAAGTGCGAACATTGTTAGCTGAATTAGGTGTCGAAAAATTGACCGACCTTATCGGCCATACTGAGTTCCTAGAAGCCGTAGAAGGAATCACAGCAAAACAGTCTAAGCTAGATTTAACCCATATTCTTGAAAAGCCTATTTCACCAGAAAAACACCCTTTATTTTGGGCTAAACCTAATACACCTTTTGATACAGGTGAACTCAATCAGAAAATCCTCGACGATGCACTAACCGCGATTGAAGAGTGCAAACCTGCCAGTTTTTTCTATAACGTAATCAATACTGACCGCTCTATTGGTGCACGAATCTCAGGAGAGATTGCTAAGCGTTATGGCAACCAAGGGATGGCAACATCCCCTATTAAGCTGTATCTAGATGGTACAGCCGGACAATCTTTTGGTGTTTGGAATGCCGGTGGCGTTGAACAATATCTCACAGGCGATGCTAATGACTATGTGGGTAAAGGTATGGCTGGAGGGAAGTTGGTCATCAAGCCACACCTGGGTACTGCATTTCGATGTAATGAAGCAAGCATTATTGGTAACACTTGTTTATACGGTGCGACTGGTGGCAAATTGTTTGCCTCAGGTACAGCGGGTGAACGATTCGGTGTACGTAATTCAGGCACTATAGCTGTCGTTGAAGGTGCTGGCGATAACGCATGTGAATACATGACTGGAGGTATTGTGGCAATTCTTGGTTCAACTGGAGTGAACTTCGGGGCTGGAATGACAGGTGGGTTCGCATATGTGCTGGATCAAAACCAAGACTTTCAGGGCCGCGTAAACAATGAGTCAGTTGAAGCACTTGTACTTTCAGATCTATATATCCATCAAGAGCATCTACGTGGCTTAATTGCCGAGCACTTAGAAGAAACAGGCTCAGTACATGCTGAAGACATTCTAGCAAACTTTGATGAATGGATTCCAAAGTTCTACCTTATAAAACCCAAAGCTGCTGATCTTCGCTCTCTACTTGGGCACCAAAGTCGCAGCGCAGCAGAACTGCGCGTTCAAGCACAATAATCAAGGAGGATGTCTGAATCATGAGCCAAAACGTATATCAATTCATTGACGTAAACCGTGTAGATCCTGCCAAAAAGCAAATTAAAGTACGTCAAATCGAGTTCGTTGAAATATATGAACCTTTTACAAAACAACAAGCAACCGCACAGGCAGATAGATGTTTAGATTGTGGCAACCCCTACTGCGAGTGGAAGTGTCCAGTACATAATTACATCCCCCAATGGCTAAAACTTGCCAATGAAGGCCGAATTATAGAAGCTGCTGAGCTTTCACACCAAACCAACAGCTTACCAGAAGTATGTGGCCGTGTTTGTCCACAAGATAGGCTGTGTGAAGGGTCGTGTACTTTGAATGATGACTTTGGAGCTGTCACCATAGGTAATATCGAAAAATACATTACAGACAAAGCATTTGAAATGGGCTGGAAACCGGACATGTCTGAAGTGGAGTGGACAGATAAAAAAGTCGCTATTATTGGAGCTGGCCCTGCCGGACTCGCTGCAGCAGACATACTTGTGCGTAATGGTGTTAAGCCTGTGGTATTTGATCGCTATCCAGAAATCGGTGGCCTACTCACCTTTGGCATTCCTTCTTTTAAACTAGAAAAAGGTGTCATGGAGAATCGCCGCCGAATTTTTACCGATATGGGTGTGGAATTTCGTCTAAACATTGAAGTAGGCCAAGATATAAAAATGCAGCAGTTGCTTGATGATTTTGATGCTGTGTTTCTAGGTGTAGGTACTTACAAATACATGCAAGCAAATCTAGAACATGAAGATGCCAACGGCGTCTATGACGCTCTGCCTTTCCTCATATCCAATGCCTATAACGTTATGGAACTCGATAGCACTCAGCCTTTTATCAATATGGCCAATAAAAAGGTCGTCGTACTAGGAGGAGGTGATACCGCAATGGATTGTGTACGGACATCAATTCGTCATGGAGCTTCAAGTGTTACTTGCGCTTATAGACGTGATGAAGAGAGCATGCCAGGCTCACGACGTGAGGTTAAAAACGCCAAAGAAGAAGGTGTCAAATTCCAGTTTAACCTCCAACCACTAGCAATCGAAGTCGACGCTTCAGGTAGAGTTTCGGGTGTAAAGGTTATAAAAACTGAGTTAGGCAAACCAGATAGTTTAGGTCGTAGAAAACCTGAACCAGTTCAAGGATCTGAGCATATATTGCCAGCAGATGCGATTATAATGGCGTTTGGTTTCCAGCCGCACCAGATGAAATGGCTGACACCTTTCGGTGTTGATCTCGACCAATGGGGTCGCATCAAAGCTCCTGAAGTTCAAACATTCCAATACCAGACTACCAATGAAAAGATTTTTGCTGGCGGTGATGTGGTAAGAGGTTCAGATTTAGTCGTCACAGCAATTGACGAGGGGCGTAAGGCTGCTGAAGGTATCCTTGATTATCTCGAAATCTAACCAGCTAGCACAAACGAATCAAGAGGGTTGACGTTTTAACGTCAGCCCTTTTTTATAGGGTAAGTTAAGCTCTCAGTAATTAATCGACAGCTATTAAGGATACGGTGAATGACAAAAAGCACTCTTTTAAGTGTATCGCTACTAATATTAACCGCTTGCAGCCAAGGAGTTCAAACCATGACAGATCGCACTTTATCGCCTTGTGGGGATAAACCTAATTGCGTCTCCACGCAAGACGATAGGGATACACATAACCTAAAACCCTATATTCTGACAAAAAACGCTAATTTAAACACAATTGAACAAACTGCTCTGCAATTATCCGGAGCAAAGCTTGCTGCTAAGCAAGACGGTTATCTACGGATTGAATGCACATCAAGAATTATGCGCTTTACAGACGATCTCGAACTGAGAATTGAGGGTGAAACTTTAATAGTAAGATCGGAATCTCGTATCGGATATTCAGACTTTGGTGTTAATCGAAAACGTGCAAACCAATTAAGAGCATTACTTAAAGAGAACAATATAATTTTTTAAATAGCACTGATTTCAGGCAAAAGCCGAAGCATAGACTTCGGTTTTTATCTATCTGATTTCAGTTACTCAGCTTCATTACGAAAAACCACCAATCTCTTAGGTGCGACCTTGCCGTCATCGTTTAACTCTGCTATTCCAATAAAAGTCCGCTGACCACCGGATGTCATTCGCAGTGCTGTCCCATCAGGCGCCCCAAAGACTTGAACTGGCATACCATGTTGGACCAAATCGGTCAGCTCAGCATTTAGATTCACCTCTGGTAAATCTTCAACAGCAGTATCCATAGGCAATAATAGAGGGTCAAGAAGTTCTTTGGGAGCAACGTCATCGTGCTGTGCTTGCTCTAAAATCTCACTCAATTGCTCTATTGTGACCATTTTTTCATAAGGATAGTTAGCAACACCAGTGCGGCGGAGCATGGTAACGTGAGCTCCACAACCAAGCATTTCACCAAGATCGTCAACGATGGTGCGGATATACGTCCCTTTTGAGCAGTGTATTTCCATCTCAACTTCGCAGCCTTCAAAGCGATGAAGGATAATTTCATATACCTTTATCTTGCGAGCTTCACGAGGTACTTCAATACCTTTACGAGCATATTCGTAAAGTGGTTTACCTTGATATTTCAAGGCGGAAAACATAGAAGGGACTTGGTCAGATTCGCCACGAAACCTATCAATACAAGCTTCTAATTTTTCGAGAGGTACATTAACTGAGCGTGTCTCAACAATTTCGCCATCAGAATCAGAGGTATTTGTACGCTCACCTAGTTTCGCTATCACTCGATAACGTTTATCAGAATCTAACAAAAACTGAGAGAACTTCGTTGCTTCACCAAGGCAGATTGGCAACATACCTGTCGCTAGGGGATCCAGAGCACCGGTATGACCTGCTTTTTCTGCAAAGTAAATACGCTTTACTTTTTGCAATGCATCATTAGATGAAATACCTGTAGGTTTATCCAAAAGGACAACACCATTAATTGGACGACCTTTACGACGACGAGCCATTAAGCACTGCCCTCTTCTGGATTGCTATCTTCACGGCCAGCGTCTTGCTGCTTACGTTTATCTTCGCTAATAACCTCACTCACTAGATTCGACATCCGCATACCCTCAACAAGAGTATTATCGTAATGGAAACGAATTTCTGGAGTTAAACGCAGACGAATACGCTTACCCAGCATCATGCGAATGTGCACTTCATGCTCACGTAATGCCATAAGGCATGACTCTGGAGTTTGTTCACCTACACACAAGAAGGTCACAAATACTTTTGCATAAGCTAGGTCACGTGATACTTCCACATCGGAAATAGTCACCATGCCTAAACGTGAATCACGAACTTCCCTTTGTAGAAGCATTGCTAATTCTTTTTGCAGCTGTTGTGCAACGCGCTGCGTCCGACTAAATTCTTTTGACATATCTTTGCTCTTATTAGAAAGAATGGGGGGATGGTCATAACCAGCCCCCCATGGCGTATTCAACAACCAATTACCACTTATTTTTCAAAGCTGGTTTAGTCAATTAATCAAGAGTACGTTTTATTTCAATGATTTCGAATACTTCGATTTGGTCACCAACGCGTACATCATTGTAGTTCTTAACGCCGATACCACATTCGTAACCACTCTTAACTTCTTGAACATCATCTTTAAAGCGACGAAGTGATTCAAGCTCACCCTCGTAGATAACAATGTTATCACGAAGAACACGAATTGGATTATTACGCTTAATTAATCCTTCAGTGACCATACAGCCCGCAATAGCGCCAAGCTTAGGTGACTTAAATACATCTCGAACTTCAGCAAGACCAATAATCTCTTGCTTGAATTCAGGTGCTAACATTCCGCCCATAGCCTGTTTCACTTCATCAATCAATTGGTAAATAATTGAGTAGTAACGCAGATCTAGGTTTTCATTCTCAACAGTACGGCGAGCAGTTGCATCTGCACGTACGTTAAAACCAAGCAGAATTGCATTAGAAGCTGCAGCTAATACTGCGTCAGTCTCAGTAATACCACCAACACCAGAACCAACAATATTCACTTTAACTTCATCGGTAGAAAGTTTCACTAGCGAATCTGAGATTGCCTCTACAGAACCCTGAACATCAGCTTTAAGCACAACATTCAATTCAGCGACTTCACCAGCTGTCATATTCGAGAACATATTCTCTAGTTTCGCTTTTTGCTGACGAGCAAGTTTCACTTCACGGAATTTACCTTGACGGTAGTTCGCCACTTCACGTGCTTTACGCTCATCGCGAACTACAGTTGCTTCATCACCAGAAGCTGGAACTCCAGAAAGACCTAAAATCTCTACAGGGATAGAAGGACCAGCGGTTGTCACTTCTTGACCGTTCTCATCGCGCATTGCACGTACACGGCCGTATTCTTGACCACATAGAACGATATCGCCTTTGTTCAAAGTACCAGACTGTACCAATACAGTTGCAACTGGACCGCGTCCTTTATCTAGACGAGATTCAACAACCACACCAGATGCCATGCCTTCCTCAACTGCTGCTAGTTCAAGAACTTCAGATTGAAGAAGGATCGTCTCTAGCAGGCCTTCAATGTTGGTACCTTGCTTAGCAGAAATGTGAACAAACATGTTCTCACCACCCCACTCCTCAGGAATAACATTATATTGGGCCAGCTCGTTTTTCACGTTATCTGGGTTAGCATCTTCTTTATCGATCTTGTTTACAGCAACAATTAGCGGTACTTCAGCTGCTTTCGCATGTTGAATCGCCTCAATTGTTTGTGGCATAACACCATCATCAGCAGCCACTACAAGTACAACAATATCAGTCGCTTGTGCACCACGTGCACGCATTGCAGTAAACGCCGCGTGTCCAGGAGTATCAAGGAAGGTAATCATACCGTTGTCAGTTTCAACGTGGTAGGCACCAATATGCTGAGTAATACCACCTGCTTCACCTGACGCAACATGAGCTTTACGGATGTAATCAAGTGTAGATGTCTTACCATGGTCTACGTGACCCATAATAGTAACAACCGGTGCGCGAGGAACAGATTCAGAGTTGTTATCACGATCAGATAGTACGGCTTCTTCTAGTTCGTTCTCCTTACGCAGGGTAACTTTATGGCCCATTTCTTCGGCAATCAGCTGAGCAGTTTCTTGATCGATAACTTGATTAATTGTTGCCATTGCACCCATTTTCATCATCACTTTGATGACTTCGGTGCCTTTGACTGACATTTTATTAGCCAGTTCAGAAACTACGATAGTTTCCCCAATCACAACATCGGCTTTAGCAACCGTTGCTGTCTTATCAAAGCCCTGTTGCATCGAAGCAGGCTTGGCTAGCTTACCTTTGCTACGGCCTCTGCCACCACGTTGGTTGCGAGCATTGCGGTTTTGTTCTTCAGTTTTGGCTCCAGAAGCTTTCTTCTTCTTACGGCGACCACCTTCTTCACGACGATCAGCAGCATCTTCTGCTTCACGGGCATATGTTGAAGTTGTCACATGGTAATCAGAGTTTTCTAGCTCCTTTTTCTTCTGCTCTTCTTCACTCCAACGAACTTCATTTTCTTCAGCTAGTTTACGAGCATCTTCGACCAGTTTTGCCGCCTCTTGTTCAGCTTTACGCTGAGCTTCTTCTTCTTGACGACGTTTTAGGTCGTCTGCTTCATTTTTCACTTGCACGGTCAATTCTGCACTTTTTGCATTCATGTCTTTCTTAGCCTTATCAGCTTGTACGCGTTTAGCTTTTTCTCCAGCTTCACGTTTTGCATCCGCTTCTCGTTTCGCTTTTTCTTCAGCCTCACGCTGTACTTTCTCTGCAGCTTCACGTTTTGCTACTTCTTCAGCCTCACGCTTAGCAAGCTCTTCGGCTTCACGATTTGCTGCTTCCTCAGCTTCACGATTAGCGTCGTCTTCGATAATACTGCGCTTCACATAAGTTCGTTTCTTGCGAACTTCAATTTGAACATCTTTACTCTTTCCACCACCAGCATTCACACTTAGTGTGCTGCGAGTTTTTCTCTGTAGAGTCAAACGAGTAGGCTCAGCTTCACCAGAGGTGTCACCGTGCTCTTTTTTAAGGTGTGTCAGAAGTGTTTGCTTCTCTTCTTCGCTCACCTGGTCTGCACTTGCTTTTGCCATACCAGCATCAGCAAGTTGCTCTAATAAGCGGTCAACTGGCGTACCAATTTCGTCACTAAGAGCCTTAACAGTAATTTGTGTCATAACACTTTCTCCTTGCTGAATTTATTCATCTTCACCGAACCAACAAATATTACGTGCTGCCATAATAAGCTCACCAGCACGCTCTTCGGCAAGGTCTTCAATCCCTTCCAAATCATCAATACCCTGATCAGCAAGATCTTCAAGTGTGATAACACCTTTAGCTGCAAGTTTAAAAGCCAGTTCTCTCTCCAAACCATCTAAAGCTAATAAGTCTTCGGCAGGTTCAAGACCATCAAAAGACTCTTCTTGAGCCAAGGCTAGTGTGGTTAAAGCATCTTTAGCGCGATTTCGTAGTTCTTCAACTAAGTCTTCATCTAAACCATTAACTTCAAGTAACTCATTAACTGGTACATAGGCGATTTCTTCAAGCGAAGAGAAACCCTCTTCCACTAGCATTTGTGCGAAGTCTTCTTCAATATCTAGATACTTCATGAAGTTTTCAATAGACGTTTGAGACTCTTCAGTATGTTTCTTGTGTAAGTCTTCTACTGTCATAACGTTCAATTCCCAGCCTGTAAGCTGAGATGCCAAGCGTACATTTTGGCCATTACGACCAATGGCTTGTGCAAGATTATCTGCTTCGACTGCAATATCCATAGCATGAGCATCTTCATCAACGATGATAGAAGCTACATCAGCAGGGGCCATTGCATTGATAACCAATTGCGCTGGATTATCGTCCCAAAGCACAATATCAATACGCTCACCGCCTAACTCCCCCGATACTGCTTGAACACGCGCACCACGCATACCAACACAGGCGCCAACGGGATCAATACGTTTATCATTCGTCTTAACTGCGATCTTTGCTCGAGAACCAGGATCACGAGCAGCCGCTTTCATCTCAATAATTTCTTCTGCTATTTCAGGCACTTCCACCCGGAAAAGCTCAATTAGCATTTCTGGTTTAGAGCGCGTGATGAATAGTTGGAACCCACGAGCATCTGGGGCTACACGATATAAAAGGCCACGAACGCGGTCACCCGGACGGTTGTTTTCACGAGGAAGTTGATCATCTCGTAGGATCACGGCTTCAGCATTATTACCTAAATCTAGGATGATAGTGTCTCGGTTTACCTTTTTCACTACCCCTGTTACCAGTTCACCTTCATTATCAATAAACTGCTCTACGATTTGCGCACGCTCAGCTTCACGCACTTTCTGTACGATTACTTGTTTCGCTGTTTGCGTAGTAATACGATCAAATGTAACTGATTCGATTTCATCTTCCATGAAATCGCCCAATTCCATTGATTCGTCATCATACTGCGCAGCTTCCAAAGAAATCTCTTTCGTTGGGCTTTCTACTTCCTCGACCACCAACCAGCGGCGGAAAGTGTCAAACTCACCAGTTCTACGATCAATAGCAACTCGTACATCAATTTCAATACTGTGCTTTTTTTTAGTAGATGTCGCCAAAGCGACTTCTAGGGCTTCAAAAATACGTTCACGAGGTACCCCTTTCTCATTCGATACCGCTTCTGCTACCGCTAAAATTTCTTTACTCATTTTAAATAGCCTCTAAGACTTCAATTAAAATTTAGGGATGAGGTTAGCTTTTGAAATATTGCTCAAAGCAAACTCTTCTTCATTGCCGTCAATATTAACTGTGACTGTTTCACCTTCAATAGAATGGATAATGCCTTTCCATTTACGACGATTACCTACAGACATTTTCAAAACAATGCTGACCTCGTGACCAATAAATTGTTCATAGTGTTCTGCTTTGAAAAGTGGCCTTTCTAAACCTGGAGAAGACACTTCAAGGTTGTAAGCCACTGTGATCGGATCTTCAACGTCCATTACTGCACTTACCTGACGGCTAACTTCTGCACAACCATCAACTGTAATTCCATCTTCATGATCAATAAAGATACGTAACGTCGAATGTTCGCCTGCGCGAATAAATTCTAATCCAACTAACTCATAGCCTAATGCTACAACCGGAGCTTCAAGCATTTCAGTAAGTTGTCTTTCTAAACCAGTCATTTAAACCACTCCAGAAACAAAAAAAGGGCTCAGGGCCCAATTTAAATTCCAAGCAACTTCTAACTATCTCAAATAGAGATATTTAGATAACAAAAAACCCCGAAAGTCGGGGTTTTTTGATGCTGGACCCTTATACGTTAGATAATCAGACTTACCTAACTCACAGTTGCATAAAGCCACTGTGCAAACTTGCTTATCCCATAAGGATTGGTTGCGGGGGCCGGATTTGAACCGACGACCTTCGGGTTATGAGCCCGACGAGCTACCAAGCTGCTCCACCCCGCGTCCGACTTGTCAAGCATTATACGCTCTCCAAGGTGTTTTACAAGTTTGTAAACATGGTGCCGAGAGAGGGACTCGAACCCTCACACCTAAGGCACTAGCACCTCATGCTAGCGTGTCTACCAATTTCACCATCTCGGCAGCTAATTCTATTCTTTAGCTAGAAAGTAGCTTATTGAGGAATTTCATTGCCTGTTGGGGCTGGAACTTCACTCGCTGCATCATCAGCTTGTTGAATAACTTGACCTTGAGTCGGGTCAACCCACTGAGATTCAGTTTTATGAGTTGACATGTTACCTAACACTAAGCTGAGTACAAAAAAAACTGTTGCAAAAACTGCAGTCATTCGGGTTAGAAAATTTCCTGAGCCGCCTGCGCCAAACACTGTGTTTGATGCGCCAGCACCGAATGAGGCTCCCATATCTGCGCCTTTACCTTGTTGAATCAGCACTAGTCCGATCACACCAACCGCTGCCAACAGGTAAATCACAAGTAGAACTGTAAACATTGTTTCCACCTATGTTCCAAATTGTTGAGCCAGCGCCGCTCGAAATTACTTTCAGAACAAGGCTAGCGACCCCCTTATCGAAGGCCGAGCAATACTAACGAAAGGTTATTACGCTGACAAGTAGAATTTAAAAAAAAATGGCTTTAGAGCTATTAAGCGCTCAAAAAAAGGGCAAAAGTGGACACTTCCAATTTATTCATCCTAGCTATTAGCTTAAAGCGCTGAAAACTCAGAGCTGTATTCGATAAGACCACCACGATTAACAAACTCATTTTCGGCCAGCTCTAACACTTGAAATGCACCAGTGGGCACTTCCCACTGACATGAAAAACCGGACTTTTCACACGCCTCAAACCCAAAACGTGAATAATAATTAGGGTCGCCGAGCACAACGCACGCAGGATAACCAAATTCTTTAAGTGATGTTAAGCCTTCTTTTATAAGCTCAGTTGCCAAGCCTTGCCGTCGGTAATCAGCGTGCACAGCTAATGGAGCAAGGCCTTGCCAATTTAAATCATCACCATTGAGCCTAACAGGACTAAACATCACATAACCTATAATTTGTCCCTCATCATCGCTAGCAACTAATGATAGAGTTCTGCAACCATTTTCTCTTAGCCTCATCACTAAATTTGCTTCAGATTCTGTCTCAAAAGTAGATTTAAGTAACCTATCAACGGCAAGAATATCTGCCGGAGCTTCTGTTCTAATAAGCATTAACCACCTCACTTTACACTATGAGTAATTGTACCTCTTAATAAACGCAATCCGCCAGATGATTCAAAAAAGTTTGCAACGGTTTATGCACTTTTCACACCTTCACATTAACTACCAAACCACTTTTAACACGGTAATTAATAATAAATAAAGCAATTAAATTGAAAAATAAAATTATTTAGGTTTTTTTGGCACAAACACCCAATAATTTGACCGAATATATCAAACTAGAGAGTATGGAGTTAAAGGTTACGGCACACTAGGTCTAAAAAAGGCCGATACAATATCAGCCTTGTAAACAACTAACTTTAGTCAGCTTCCAACATCTCTACTGAGATTGAGGACGCATAGCTGGAAACAAAATGACATCGCGAATAGTATGCGTATTAGTAAACAACATTGCTAGACGGTCAATACCAATACCCTGGCCAGCTGTTGGTGGCAAACCATGTTCTAGAGCAGCAATATAATCTGCATCGTAGTACATAGCCTCATCATCGCCAGCATCTTTTGCATCAACCTGAGCCTTAAAACGTGCATCTTGATCTTCAGCATCATTAAGTTCCGAGAAACCATTTGCCACTTCACGCCCACCGATAAAGAACTCAAAGCGATCAGTAAAAAATGGGTTATCATCACTACGACGAGCAAGTGGTGAGATATCTGCTGGATAGCCTGTAATGAAAGTAGGCTGAATTAACTGTGGTTCAGCGGTTTCACCAAAAATCTCTTCCAGCAATTGGCCGCATGTCCAAAATGACTCCACTTCAACATGTACAGATTTCGCGATAGAAACCATTTTTTCACGATTTTGTAGATTCTCATCCGTTAACGCTTGGATCTCAGCATGATCTGGATTGTAGCGCTTTATTGCTTCAAACATACTCATACGTGCGTATGTGCCACCAAACTTTACTGTTTCATCACCATAAGGCATAGAGGTTGATCCTAAAACATCCATTGCTACGGTACTCAACATTTCTTCAGTAAGATCCATGAGATCTTTATAGTCAGAATACGCTTGATAGAATTCCATCATAGTGAACTCTGGATTATGCCGTGGTGATAGTCCTTCATTACGGAAGTTTCTGTTGATCTCAAAAACGCGATCAAAACCACCAACGACCAAGCGTTTGAGGTATAGCTCTGGCGCAACACGTAGATACATATCAATATCCAGAGCATTGTGGTGTGTGATAAAAGGACGAGCCGTAGCACCACCAGGGATAGCATGCATCATAGGTGTTTCTACTTCTAAATAGCCTTTCGCACTCATGAAGTTACGGATAGATGAAACCAGCTTAGAGCGAATAATAAACGCTTGACGAGAATCTTCGTTAACAATCAAATCCACATAACGCTGACGGTAACGCATTTCTTGGTCAGTAAGTCCGTGGAATTTTTCAGGAAGAGGCCGAAGCGCCTTGGTAAGCAATTCATACTCTTCCATATTAACGTAAAGGTCACCCTTGCCTGATTTATGCAATGCGCCTTTAACACCGATAATATCGCCAATATCTAGACCTTGATATTTAGTTTTCAGATCTTTCTGCACATCTTTTGCAGCATAAGCTTGGATACGGCCAGAGGTTTCTTGAATCACCAAAAAAGGGCCTCGCTTAGCCATGATACGGCCGGTAATTGCCACAACATGATTCAGCTCTTCTAGCTCTTCTTTAGCTTTTTCACCGAACTGTTTTTGTAGATCGCCCGCTAGTGCATCACGGCGAAAATCATTAGGGTGTCCATTCGCCTTGCACTCTTTACGGATTTGATCCAATTTAGCTCGGCGCTCAGCAATCAGCTTATTTTCTTCTTGTAGGTTTTCGTTTTGAACAGCATCAGTCATTGTTCGATGTATCCTGTTTCGCTTGAATGTCGGTAAAAAGCTTACAGACCTGATTTCAGGCTAGCTTCGATAAATTTGTCTAAATCACCATCGAGAACCGCTTGAGTATTACGGTTTTCAACGCCAGTACGCAGATCTTTAATACGCGAGTCGTCTAGAACATATGAGCGGATCTGACTGCCCCAGCCAATATCTGATTTCGCATCTTCATTAGCTTGTTTTTCAGTATTTTGCTTTTGAATTTCTAGTTCAAATAATTTGGCACGAAGCTGCTTCATAGCCTGATCTTTATTCTTATGCTGAGAGCGATCATTTTGACATTGAACAACCGTATTGGTTGGAACGTGCGTAATACGTACTGCTGACTCAGTGGTGTTTACGTGCTGGCCACCTGCACCCGATGCGCGATAAACATCAATGCGAAGATCGGATGGATTAATATCAATCTTAATATTATCGTCAATTTCAGGGTAAATAAAAGCAGAAGCAAACGACGTATGACGTCGCCCACTTGAATCAAATGGTGATTTACGGACCAAACGATGAACACCTGTTTCAGTTCTCAACCATCCGTAGGCGTATTCGCCTGAAACCTTAACGGTAGCACCTTTAAGGCCCGCGACTTCACCGTCTGATACCTCTATAACTTCAGTCTTAAATCCTTTCGCTTCAGCCCAACGCAAATACATGCGCAGCATCATAGATGTCCAGTCTTGCGCCTCTGTGCCGCCAGAGCCTGACTGTAAATCAATATAGCAATCGGCAGCATCATGATCACCGGCGAACATACGGCGAAACTCAAGCTTTTCAAGCTTACCCTCTAGTTCAGCCAATTCTGGTTCAATCTCGTCAAAAGTTTCTTGATCTTCTTCTTCTACAGCGAGCTCGAGTAGGCCGTCAACATCTTCAACACCTTGAACAAGCTGATCTATTGTTTCCACAACCGCCTCAAGAGACGCTCTTTCTTTTCCTAATGCCTGCGCACGCTCAGGTTCATTCCAGACATCAGGTTGCTCTAGTTCTGCGTTGACTTCTTCAAGGCGCTCTTGCTTAGCGTCATAGTCAAAGGTACCCCCTCAGGACATTCGTGCGCTCAGACACGTCCTTAAGGCGGTTTTTAATTGGATTGATTTCAAACATGTTTGCTCAACATTTATGAGTAGAATTTAACCGAAAGATTGTACTGAAAAGTGTGATGAAGATACAGGGTTTTTTGAAAGTGAAACGCGAGTCCGTACACAAAAAATCCCCCTACAAAGTTAAGCCAAGCAGGAGGATTTTAAGCTTAAAAGACTAGGGAGTTACGCCGCCTCTTTATTTATAGTCGGCTGCTCTGACTTACCAATAAAGAACATGCATACCATAGTGACGAGAGTTGGCAGTAACCATCCCATACCAAGATCAAACATAGGTAAAACATTAAATGCAGACACATCCACCCCAGCAACTTTAGCTGCGTCAACCAAAGCAAAAAGAAGTGATACAGCCAGTACGGTTCGATACGCAAGTTTTGGATTAGGCAGAAGCTTGCGAACAAATGTGAGTCCAACAAGCGCAATGGCCACTGGGTAAAGAGCATAGAGCACAGGTACAGATAATGTGATTAATTGAGACAAACCGACATTCGCAACCACAGCACAAGCAACACCAATTATTATGACCCACCTTTCATATGATACAGGAGTCAAAGAGCTAAAGTAGTCTGAACACGCTGAAATAAGACCTATCGCGGTTGTCAAACAAGCAAGTAACACAATAACTGACAACACAACTTGGCCGTAAGGACCAAATAGAGATTGGATATACAGGCTCAGGATAACGCCGCCATTATCCGCACCTGATGCTATCGCAGAGCTAGTAGCGCCTAAATAGAAAAGAGATATATAAACAAAAGCTAAGCCAGCAGCCGCAATACATGCAGCACTGATAAGGTATCTAGCTGTCGCTTTTTGTTCTGTGATCCCCTTCTGGCGTAGAGCATCAACAATCAAAACACCGAACATGAGTGAACCAAAGGTATCCATGGTGTTGTAACCGTCAAGAAAACCTTTTTGCAACGGATGACTTAGATATTCACCTTGAGCAAATAACATAGAACCTTGTGGGTCAACGAACACTGCCAGTGCTAAAATAATCAAGCCAATAAACAATACTGGGGTTAATATTTTACCGATAACATCGATCAATTTTCCCTGCGACCAAGCAAAAAACATCGCGACGGCAAAAAATAGCATAGAGAACAGAGCCAAATGTACCTCAGTGGCCTCTACAAAAAATGGCTTAACTGCCATTTCATAAGCAACAAGCCCCGTTCTCGGCGCTGCGAAAGCTGGGCCAATGATAATAAAGATTAATACGGCCATCAGCATAGCAGCACGTTTAGGTAAGTCTTGAGTAAGACACTCCCACGAGCCACCGGAGACTGCAATAGCAACAATTGTAATAAGAGGGAGACCCACTGCAGTTACGAGAAAGCCTATCATAGCCGGCATCATATTTTCACCTGCTAACTGGCCTGCCTGTGGCGGAAATATTATATTACCGGCACCTAAAAAGAACGCGAAAAGCATAAAGCCTAAAGCAATAATATCTGTTAATTTTAAAGTCTGATTCACAAGAGACCCTTTAACTATTTGTGATTGATGTTGTGTATGCTGAGCTATCCAAACAGGTTACCCAGTCTATAAATTTGGACGCGAATAATGACGAAACACACTCTTATCTGCAAGCCTAGGGACAAGAACACCATATAAATTTATAAATAAGGGTTATCAATAGCATTATTGACTAATTTAGAAATAAAAATAAGACAATAATATCGTTAGATAACACGAGTAAATATAACAAATAACAAACAAAAAAAACACAAATAAGAAACAATCATTCAGTATGTAGTTGTGAATAGAAGAAAATGAAAAATACTCAAACTAAAGACTTTGCATTCAAGCAATTTAAGGTAACTAGAGGACTCTCAGGAATGCCCGTGAGTACAGATAGTGTATTACTTGGTGCTTGGTGTGAGATAGGTATATCAGCAAGGATCTTAGACATAGGTACAGGAACTGGATTGCTCGCTTTAATGTGTGCTCAGAAAAATAATGACTGTTACATTGATGCAATTGAAATTGATAGGCAAGCTCTTTTAGCGGCAAAGAACAACTTCCTACAGTCTCCTTGGCATACTCGTTTAAACCTGCTGTCAGGTAACGTATTAACTTTTCCATTTCAACATAAATATGACGCAATTATCTGTAATCCCCCTTATTTTAACAATGGCGAAGTGGCTAAAACAAAAGAACGTGCCATTGCTAGACACACTTTAACTCTCAGCCATCAAGCTTTGCTAAAACAATGTCTCAACCTAATCACTAAAGAAGGCCATGCATGGTTTATTCTTCCTGAAATTGAAGGGAGAAGCTTCATTAGCCAAGCACAGAAACTTGGCTGGCATTTAGCCAAACTATGTGAAGTTCGCCCTACAAATAAAAAGCCGACTCATCGCCTACTCATACAACTGACGCAAACAGATGTAAAATCAGAAACTCAGCAACTAATCATTCGGAAAAATAAGCTTTATACTGACGAGTTTATTACCCTTACTCAGGCGTTTTATCTCAAGATGTAGAAATTAAGGTGTGATCCTTATCACCGAAGTCTCTATAATACTTTCCTTCGACTTTATTGTTCTCACTTACCAGTTTGTGGAGATACCAGAGTGATCAAAAATTTTGCTGAACTAGATCTCGATCCAAACCTGCTCATCGCAATAGAAGAAATGGGCTTTGATCGCCCAACTCAGATTCAAGCTGAATCTATTCCACAAGCTTTAGATGGCAAGGATATTCTAGCGTCAGCACCAACTGGCACGGGTAAAACCGCGGCTTTTGTACTTCCAGCATTACAATACCTGCATGATTTCCCCCGCCGTAAACCAGGCCCTGCACGTATTTTAATTCTCACCCCTACACGTGAATTAGCAATGCAAGTTGCCGAACAAGCTCGTTGTATGGCAAAACATGCTAACTTGAATATTTTCACTATTACTGGTGGGGTTCAATACCAAGAGCATGCCAATATCCTTTCTACAACGCAAGACATCGTCGTTGCGACCCCTGGCAGATTAATGGAATACATTGAAGCAGAGCGCTTTGATTGTCGAGCTATCGAATGGCTTATCTTAGATGAGGCCGACCGCATGCTCGATATGGGTTTTGCGCCAATAGTCGATCGCCTATCTTCCGAGTGCCGTTGGCGTAAACAGACTTTACTATTTTCTGCCACTTTAGAAGGTAAAGGCGTAGAAGGCTTCACTGCGGATTTGCTCAAGGAGCCTGCCAAAATTGATGCAGACCCTTCACGTCGTGAACGGAAGAAAATAGCTCAATGGTATCATCGTGCGGATGACCTAACACACAAACTCGCACTTCTAAAAAATATTCTGACTGAGCAAGCAGAGCGAACTATTATCTTTGTCAAAACTCGTGAACGATTGGCAGATCTTCGTTCAGAACTTGAAAAAGACAATATCCAATGCGCTTGGATTCAAGGTGAAATGCCCCAAGATCGTCGTAATAATGCGATATCACGTTTTCGTGATGGTACAGTCAACATACTGATTGCCACAGATGTTGCCGCTCGTGGTATTGATCTACCAGATATCAGCCATGTCATCAATTATGATATGCCACGTAGTGCTGATGTCTACCTACACCGTATTGGCCGAACTGCACGCGCGGGTAAAAAAGGTAATGCCATCTCAATCATTGAAGCCCATGACCAATCTATGATGGAACGTGTCGCTCGTTACGTGAAAGAAGAGATTAAAGAAAGATTTATTAAAGAACTTCGACCAAAACACAAAAAGCCTGTGTTTAAGAAAAAGAAAAAAGACGACAAGAAAAAATCTCAAATCAAAACTAAAAATAAACCCTCTAAAAATAAAAAATAAAAGCAACAGATATGTAAAAGGTAGGCACCATGGTACATACCTTTTACATTTTCATAGTTTGAAAATATGGCAGTGATCAGTGCTCACGAGTCGCACGAAATTCCACATCAGGGAAACGCTCTTTTGCTAAATTGAGGTTAACCATAGTCGGTGCGATATATGTCAAGTTATCTCCCCCATCAAGTGCTAGATTTACTTGATTTTTTCGCTGAAATTCATCTAAGGTTTTAACATCATCACACTCTACCCAACGTGCAGTTGCAACGTTAACACCCTCATAGATAGCTTCTACGTTATATTCAGCTTTTAATCGTGCAACCACGACATCAAACTGAAGAACACCAACAGCTCCGACTATTAGGTCGTTATTTTGCAGTGGACGAAAAACCTGTACTGCCCCTTCTTCAGACAGCTGCACCAGACCTTTTAATAACTGTTTCTGTTTGAGTGGATCTTTAAGTCGGATACGACGAAATAGCTCTGGCGCAAAGTTCGGGATCCCTGCAAATTTTAATGCTTCACCCTGAGTGAAAGTGTCACCAATCTGGATAGTTCCATGATTATGTAACCCTATAATATCACCTGCATAGGCATTTTCTGCTCTTGAGCGATCACCAGCCATAAAAGTAACGGCATCAGAAATATTGATTTGTTTCCCAAGACGAACATGGTTCATCTTCATACCTTGTTTATAGGTTCCTGAAACAACACGCATAAAAGCAATTCGATCGCGGTGCTTAGGGTCCATATTTGCCTGAATTTTAAACACAAAGCCAGAGAAATTGTCTTCGCATGCTTCAACTTTACGTTCATTTGCTTGGCGAGACATAGGTGCAGGTGCCCACTCAGTTAAACCATCCAGCATATGATCAACACCAAAGTTACCCAATGCTGTACCAAAATAGACTGGGGTAAGTTCTCCAGCAAGAAAAAGCTCTTGATCAAATTCAGGGCAGGCACCAATAACAAGTTCAAGTTCTTCACGCAGCTGTTGAGCTAACTCATCTCCAACCGCATGGTTCAATTCTGGATTATCCAGACCTTTAATAACTCGCCTATCTTGAATGGTATGCCCATGCCCCGTGGCGTAGAGAATCGTCTCATCCCGTTTAATATGGTAAATACCTTTAAACTCTTTACCGCACCCTATTGGCCAAGTAATAGGAGCACAAGCAATTCTCAACTCACTTTCGACCTCATCCAATAGCTCCATTGGATCACGTATATCACGATCAAGCTTATTCATGAATGTAACTATAGGGGTATCACGCAGTCGAGTAACTTCCATTAGCTTACGAGTACGATCTTCGACACCCTTTGCTGAATCAATTACCATAAGGCATGAATCGACTGCAGTAAGGGTCCGATAAGTATCTTCCGAAAAATCTTCGTGCCCTGGAGTGTCGAGCAGGTTCACCAAGCATTCGTTGTATGGAAACTGCATCACCGATGTTGTCACCGAGATGCCGCGCTCTTTTTCCATCTCCATCCAGTCAGACTTTGCGTGCTGGGCTGAGCCTCTCCCTTTGACCGTCCCGGCAGTTTGAATCGCACGCCCAAAAAGTAATACTTTTTCAGTAATGGTGGTCTTACCCGCATCGGGGTGAGAGATAATAGCGAATGTTCTACGTTTAGAAACTTCGCCCGTAAATGCTGTATTTGACATCAAAGGATCTTCTTAAGTATGGGCGCTAGTTACTGTCAGAATGAGTCATGATTTTTAAACTAGCTGATCAATTCTATTTTGCTGCGTATTCTCGCTTATATTGGCTTTGGGAGCAACAAAGACAAATAAATCTGCTTCAAATCCATTACAAATTAAAATATCAATAAATTTGGTCTATAACTAAAGGAGTAGAAGGAACCAGTTAAGATTATGCCTGCTAGCAAGAAAATAAATTCATTAGCATTCCGACAAGCAAAAACCGTGTTTCTAGTGTCAGTGATACTGGGAATCATTTTTAGCTTGTATCAAATTTTGGTGGATCTCCATCAAGAGCATAAACGGATAGAAGAACACTATCAGTTTAAACTGTTGCAGAATTACTCTAACGCCAGCCAAGCTGCATATCATTTAAACCAGCTACTGGCTGAGCAAGTAGCCTCAAGTTTGCTAATGGATAGCGCAATCTACCAAGTCGCCATTGTCGATGATTTTGGTGATGTCCTGACCGAGCAGGACCGAAACATAGCAATGGAGAGTTCTTTCACCGAAGCACTTTCTCATTATCTCACCCCTAACACGCCGGTGTACCAGACAGAGCTACATCAACCAAACTCGCATGTTGTTGTCGGTATGCTGCGTTTTTCAGTTAATGGGGCCAATATTGCAAAAAACTTTATCGCCAAAACAAGTCAGATACTTTTATTCGACTTGTTCAGAAATGTTTTACTTACCACGATATTACTACTGTTTTTCTATCAAAAATTATCAAAGCCTCTTGTCACTCTCATAGAGTGGGTAAAATCCCTGCAAAATAAGAAAACTGAAATATCTATGCCAAACCTTCATCGAGATGATGAACTTGGACAGTTGGCAACCACTTTCCATAATTTATGGAAAGACAGGGCAGCAGCAGAAGTCAAATTGAACCAATTGGCCTATTATGACTCACTAACAGGTTTAGCTAACCGAAGTTTATTGCTGCAAACTCTTGAAGAGGTAATAGAAAAAGCGAAGCAAGAAAACACCGCTGGAGTACTTTTCTATTTAGACTTAGATCGTTTTAAAACCATAAATGACTCTTTGGGCCATACCATCGGAGATCACTTGATTAAGGCCATTTCTAAACGAGTGGAAGCTTGGCTTGCTGATGATTATACTGCAGCTCGTATTGGTGGAGATGAATTCGCTATTCTTATGCCTTCAATTCACCCAGATCAAGCTCAAGATACAGCGCAACAACTACTTGCCTTGATCTCGAATCCTTATTCCATTGACGACCATTTACTCTACTGTACAACCAGTGTTGGGATCTCTGTATTCCCCTCAGTTAATAGTACCAATATCGACGTTTTACGTCAGGCTGATACTGCTTTGTACCGTGCTAAAGTCGCTGGAAGAAACAAATACATGTTCTACGAACCTGAAATGCAAGCTCAGGTGGAATCATTTCTTGAAATAGAAAAAGGCTTACATGAAGCCATCAATAAAGATCAACTTGAACTTTACTATCAACCGCAAGTTAGTGGGAACCAACAAATTGTTGGTGTGGAAGCTTTAATCCGCTGGAATCACCCTGAAAAAGGTTTATTACCACCCGGGGTATTTATGCCCATTGCAGAGGAAACCGGGCAAATATTGCAAATAGGCAACTGGATTATTGAACAAGCATTGCATCAATACGCAGCATGGCAAAAGCAAGGAGTTCTTCCTGATACCTTCAAACGATTAGCTATTAATATCAGTCCACTTCAGTTTTCTCAGCATAGCTTTGTTGAGTATATTCATGATGCACTAGCGCAAGCTGGTATAAATGGCGATCATATTGAATTAGAAATTACCGAGAACCTATTGCTGGAAAATGTTGAAGACGCTATAGAGAAAATGAGCAAACTGAAGGAGTTTAACCTCAAGATTTCTATTGACGATTTTGGTACAGGATACTCATCACTAAGATATTTAAAGCATTTGTCGGCAGATGTACTTAAAATAGACCGATCTTTTGTTACTCAAGTTCATTTGGACGAAAGCGATCAAGCTATTGTCGATGCCATCATAATGATGGCCGAAAGGTTGAATCTAGAAGTCATCGCAGAAGGTGTAGAAGAAGCTGCAGAACTCAATATTTTAAGAAAGTTAGGCTGTGACCAGTTCCAAGGTTATCTATTTGATAAACCACTTCCTGCTTCAGAGTTGCCTTCACGTTTTGAAGCAAATTTCTACCCGGTAGAAGGCTCTGAAACAGTTAAAGTAATACAAAAATAATTGCTAAAGAGCTAAAGAAAAAGATAACTCATTATTATGGCGTCTTCTTTTCCTCTATCTTTGGTGGGGTAATAGCCTTTTCTTCTATCCACCTCATTAAAACCAGCAACCTCATATAGTGTATAGGCTCTTTGGTTGCTTTCTCTAACTTCTAACCATGCACTTTCAGCACTGATGCTTACACACATATCAAGAAAAGCCTCTAACAATGCCTTACCATAGCCATGCCCGTGGTGCTCGGGATCAACTGCAATATTAAGTAAGGTAACCTCTCCTAGGATATTCTGAGCATAAAAGTACCCAACCACCCTATCATCTTTCAACAAGACATAGTGACAAGCACCTCTTCCATTAATATCTTCAATGAGATTTACAGACCATGGGTGAGTATGGGCTTGTGTTTCAATATAGAAAACCTCTGAGAGGTGTGCCTGTTTAAGCGAAGAAATATTTAAAGACATAAAAAGCTATAGTTTTTCACAAATTTGTTGCCACAAGGCTCGCCGTTGTTGCTGATCACCTTTAACACAAGACAAATCGGGGGAGTGTAAAACCTTACCCTTTATTCTTGAATCAACTTGGCATCCTGAAAACCATACCCAGTCTTGATTCTGGCTGGAAACAAGATTGGTATATTGTGGAAAGATATGTAAAGCATCCGCTAAAGTGAGTTCCATACTATGTAACACTCTCTCAAATAGCTCAGCATCTTCACCTGTTGGATAAGTCGGCGACAGCAAAACGAGTTTACATTTAGCTGGCAAATGAATAGGCACGGCCTGATAACCTACTAATTTATCAATATTTTGCAAATCATAGACCTGAATGCCCATTTCGTGCAGATAAGTATGCTCTATACTCGACATGAACTCGTTACATCGATGAGAAGAATGAGGATATTCTAGCATAAAATAATACCAGTAACGAAAAGGCTATAGCCCTTAATTTAAAGGGCTATAAGGACTTAGAAGCTAGCTTTTACTGCATCAGCAATTTTAAGTGCCGACGTTTGAACAATAGCTGCATCCTCACCTTCGACCATTACACGGATCAAAGGTTCGGTTCCTGATTTTCGTAATAAAACTCTACCTTTATTGCCAAGTTCTGCCTCTACCGCCTCTACCGACGATTTGACTTCGATAGATTCTAATGGATTAGAGTCGCCAGTAAAACGTACATTTTCTAGGACTTGAGGGTATAATTTCATTCCTTGTGTCAGTAGATGAAGAGGTGTTTTATTACCAACAACTGAAGCTAAAACTTGTAAAGAGGCAACAATCGCATCGCCTGTTGTCACCTTATCGAGCAGGATAATATGACCGGAGTTTTCAGCACCAATTTTCCAACCTTTATCCAAAAGCTGTTCCATTACATACCTGTCGCCCACAGCTGCACGAACAAAAGGAATTCCAAGTTCTTTAAGGCCAATTTCCATGCCTAAATTAGTCATCAATGTGCCAACAACTCCACCTTTTAGGTCTCCACGCTGCATCGCATCTCGAGCAATAATATAAGCGATTTGGTCTCCATCCACTTTATTACCTAAATGATCGACCATAATGATACGATCACCATCGCCATCAAACGCCAAGCCCAAATCGGCTTGCTCTTCGATGACTTTTTTCTGTAAGGCAGTGACATCCGTCGCTCCAACTTGGTGATTGATATTTGTACCATTAGGCTCAACACCCATGGCTATAATTTCAGCACCTAATTCACCAAATACTGAGGGCGCGATGTGATAAGTTGCCCCATGAGCACAGTCGACGACAATTTTTAATCCAGCCAGGCTAAACTCAGAGGGGAAAGTACTTTTACAAAATTCAATGTAACGACCTGCGGCATCATTAAGACGGCTAGCTTTACCTAATAGAGATGATTCTACACACTCTATCTCTCTATCCAATTCAGCTTCAATAGCAAGCTCAATACTATCTGGGAGCTTAGTCCCTTCAGAAGAGAAAAATTTAATCCCATTGTCATAATATGGGTTGTGGGAAGCTGAAATTACAATCCCTGCTTCTGCACGAAACGTTTGTGTTAAATATGCTACAGCGGGAGTTGGCATAGGCCCAGTCAAGGTTGCGTTTAACCCAGCAGCAGCAAGGCCAGCCTCAAGTGCCGATTCCAGCATATAACCAGAGATTCGAGTGTCTTTACCAATGATAACTTTTTTGGTTCCCTGCTTGGCTAATACACGCCCTGCAGCCCAACCTAACTTCAAAACAAAATCAGGGGTAATAGGATACTGCCCTACATGGCCACGAACGCCATCGGTACCAAAATAGCGTCTTTTATCAGACATATTTGTTCCTTACGAAATTTTTGATCAATGTTGTTTTTTCACCATTGAAACGACTTTCATCGCATCAAGTGTTTGCTCGAAGTCATGCACTCTAATAATTTGTGTACCTTTCATCGCCGCCACAGTTGCACAAGTTACGCTAGCAGCAACACAATCAGCCGGGGCTTTATCTAGTAATTTAAATAACATAGATTTACGAGACATCCCCGCAAGTATCGGTAAACCGAATTCATGAAAACGTTCAAGATTAGCCAATATATGATAGTTATGCTCTAACGTTTTGCCAAAGCCAAAGCCAGGATCAAGAATCAGTTGATTCCTATCAATACCCTTGGCTTCACAAGCTGCAATACGTTCCTGGAGAAAATTACCTACATCTGTGAGTAAGTCTTGGTATTGAGGATTTGCTTGCATCGTACGTGGTTGACCTTGCATGTGCATCAAACAAATTGGCACTCCAGATACTGCAGCTACCTCTAACGCACCTGGCTCTTGTAAGGCTCGGACATCATTAATCATGTCTGCTCCAGCCTCTACAGCTTGGCGCATAACTTCTGCTTTGCTAGTATCGATAGATATCCAAACATCAAATTGTGCTCGAATAGCTTTAATCACGGGAATTACCCGCGCTAGTTCATCTTCTAAGCTGACATCTGGTGCACCTGGACGCGTTGATTCACCACCAACATCAATGATGCTCACGCCACTCTCAACCATTTTTTTTGCTTGTAATATTGCAAGATCAAGCGAGTTGAATTTCCCGCCATCAGAAAAAGAATCAGGCGTAACATTAAGAATACCCATCACTTGTGGTGTGGATAAATCTAGGGATTTATTATTGGTTGTAATTATCATAAAAAATACAAAACCCCGAGTAATCCCGGGGTTTTCTTATCTACATAAATTTATTCAGTGTCTTTTTTTTCAGGAGCTTGCTCTTCAACAACTTCAGTTGAAGACACCACCTCTTCTTCAGTTAAATCTGGCTTAGATTCACTCTGATTTTCATCTTTATTCGCCGACTTATCTGCGTTGTCACCCCACCCAGCAGGTTCTCGAATATCAGACTTACGCTCCATTAAATCATCAATCTGACCTGCATCAATGGTTTCATACTTCATCAAGGCATTTTTCATGGTATGCATAATATCCATGTTATCTTCAAGAATCTGTTTAGCTCGAGCATAATTTCGATCGATGATTTTACGTATTTCATTGTCGATGAGTTTAGCAGTATCTTCTGACATATGTTTAGTCTGAGTAACACTGCGTCCAAGGAATACTTCGCCCTCTTCTTCTGCGTAAAGCAATGGACCAAGTTTTTCCGAGAAGCCCCACTGAGTTACCATCTTACGAGCAATGTCTGTCGCACGTTCGATATCATTCGAAGCACCTGTGGAAACTTTATCGGCTCCATAGATAAGCTCCTCGGCCAACCGGCCACCATAAAGGCTTGATACCATTGACTCTAGATGCTGGCGAGACATGCTAACGCGATCTTGTTCCGGTAGATACATAGTCACACCAAGTGCTCGGCCACGAGGAATAATAGACACTTTGTATACGGGGTCATGTTCTGGTACTAAACGGCCAACAATTGCATGACCTGCCTCGTGATAAGCGGTTGACTCTTTAGTCTCTTCCGACATCACCATAGAACGGCGCTCAGCACCCATCATGATTTTGTCTTTTGCTAGCTCAAACTCAACCATAGAAACATTGCGTTTATTACCACGGGCCGAAAATAGTGCTGCTTCATTGACTAAGTTAGCAAGATCAGCACCAGAGAAACCGGGTGTACCACGCGCAATAAGAGACGGCTCGACATCTCCAGCCAAAGGCACTTTGCGCATATGAACTTTAAGAATTTGCTCACGACCACGGACATCTGGTAACCCAACAACAACTTGACGATCAAATCGACCAGGGCGAAGCAAGGCAGGGTCTAAAACATCAGGTCGGTTTGTGGCTGCAATGACGATAACACCTTCATTACCTTCAAACCCATCCATTTCGACCAACATTTGATTCAGTGTCTGCTCTCGCTCATCATGACCACCGCCGACACCAGCACCTCGTTGACGGCCAACTGCATCAATCTCATCGATAAAGATGATGCAAGGCGCAGCCTTCTTAGCCTGTTCGAACATGTCACGCACACGCGAGGCGCCTACACCAACAAACATCTCAACAAAGTCAGAACCGGAAATAGTAAAAAATGGGACTTTCGCCTCACCAGCAATAGCTTTGGCGAGAAGAGTTTTACCCGTACCAGGAGGGCCAACCATCAATACGCCTGTAGGAATTTTACCTCCTAGCTTCTGGAATCGACTCGGGTCTCGCAAGTAATCAACCAACTCTTTCACATCTTCTTTAGCTTCATCACATCCAGCTACATCTCCAAATGTAGTCTTGATCTGCTCTTCACTCATCATGCGAGCTTTGCTCTTACCAAAAGACATGGCACCTTTACCACCGCCACCTTGCATTTGGCGCATAAAGAATATCCACACTCCGATAAGTAAGAGCATTGGGAACCAAGAAATAAAGATAGTGCTAAGTATACCTTGCTCTTCTGGAGGTGTACCTTGCACTTTCACATTCTGGTTAATCATGTCATCCAGAAGCTTCTGATCATATACAGGCATGTAGGTCACATAACGTGAACCACCACCACGGCGAGTGAAAGTGATTTCTTCGCCTTTGAAAGTTGCATCCTGAATTTGGCCTTGACCAACTTCTTTTACAAACGTGGTGTAATCAACTGCTCTACCACTACTGTCTCCAGGGCCAAAACTCTGGAAAACGGACATTAGTACGACTGCGATTACAAGCCATAGAATTAAATTTTTTGCCATATCACTCAAGGTGTAAGCCTCGCGATAAATAATTGTAATTAAAGGTAGGGTACTACAGTTTGTAAACTGTAGCTACAGTGTTAACCTCTGCTTGATAAAGCAAATAGTTAACCTTTGTAACCAGTGGCTACAATAAACACTTCTCGGGAACGAGCCCTAGAAGAATCAGGTTTGCGGATTTTCACGATTTTAAACATATCGCGAACATCTTTAACGTATTGATCGAAACCTTCGCCCTGAAAAACTTTCACAACAAAACTACCATTGGGCGCTAGAACTTGTCGACACATATCTAGAGCCAACTCAACCAAATACATAGCTCTTGGTTGATCAACAGAGTTATTACCCGCAATATTAGGCGCCATATCGGACATAACTACATTCACCATAGATGGTTTAATTTTATCCAACAAAGCTTCTAGTACCGAATCTTCACGAAAATCCCCTTGGAGGAAACTTACACCAGCAATGGGATCCATCGGCAGCAAGTCACAAGCAATGATCTTGCCTTCATCACCTACTATCTTAGCAGCATATTGAGACCAACCACCTGGAGCAGCACCTAAATCAACCACTGTCATCCCTGATTTGAGAAGTTTATCTTTAGATTGAACCTCTTCCATCTTGAAATAAGCTCGGGATCGGTAGCCTTTCTTACGAGCTTCATTTGCAAACTTGTCATCAAAGTGCTCTTTCAGCCAACGACCAGAACTCGCTGAATGTTTCTGTTTACTCATCCAAATCCTAATTGATAAGGGGCCACTATGCCCAATAAATTATAGTCTTCAGGGTTAGATGGCGTTAAAATGGTATTTTTCAACCCTTGTAATAAAGAAAATTGGCCGCGTAATGAACTTAAGCACCAAACAAAAGCAGCACCTTAAAGGCCTAGCACACAGTTTAAAACCTGTAGTGCTTATGGGCGCAAATGGACTTACTGAAGCTGTTCTGGCGGAAATTGAAATCGCTCTTAACCACCATGAACTGATCAAAGTTAAAATAGCGAGTGAAGATCGCGAAACAAAAAATCTAATCGTTGAAGCCATCATACGTGAAACAGGTGGAGAAAAAGTGCAGGTAATTGGTAAAACCCTTGTACTATATAGGCCAAGTGAAGAACGTAAGATAGAGTTACCTCGTAAATAACTGGTGTTAAATACAGTACAGCTACCAAAAAGAAAAAGGTCGCGTTATGCGACCTTTTGAATTTGTATATGGGAAAATAGCTTCCAGATCACCAATTCTCTTGGTACTACCTAGTATGTATTCTTATTTAAACATACTGAACACTGCCAATTTCAAAGTCACGATCGCCGCCAGGGGTAGAAATAACTACTTCGTCACCTTCCATTTTACCTATCAATCCTCTGGCAATAGGCGAGCTAACCGAAATACGCCCAGCTTTGATATTCGCCTCATCATCACCAACAATCTGGTACGTTTTTTCATCTTCGGTATCACAGTCTATTACGGTTACTGTCGAGCCAAAAATAACCTTGCCTGTGTTATCCATTCTTGAAACATCAATCACTTGAGCTACAGATAACTTGTACTCAATATCTCTAATCTGAGCCTCACAAATTCCCTGTTCTTCACGAGCAGCATGATATTCCGCATTTTCTTTGAGATCGCCTAATTCACGCGCTTCTGCAATAGCTTCAGAAATTTGAGGACGAAGCTTGAGTAAGCGGTCTAATTCTTCACGCAGCATCTGTTCACCGCGTACTGTCATTGGGACTTTTTCCATGTTTTACCTCATTGCCAAAGCTATCTTTGGACAAAACGAAACCACCCAATCAAGTTGATGGGTAGCGAATTACTGGACAATTTCCTCTAGTGTAAACAAAGTTAGCGACTAAATCACCTGAATTCATCTCTAGCGTTAGCTAAGTTATAAATAAAGGAATTTCATTAACTAAATCCACAGTTTAAACCTACTTACACCACCCATCTCTTGGTAAAAAAAACTAAATTATACAAATGTAAAATCACGCAAATAAAAACAAAATTAATCTTTTAAAACAATATCTTGATCTTTTTTTACCCAGAACAAACCAGCGTTAAAAAATTGTATTTATATCTTTTTACTAACTCTTCATGGAACTTTGGCGTTACAACAACAACCAGCAAAAACTCTATGGCTCTAGTTGCGTGCATGGGTTGTCATTAGGCTATGCACTCAAAACCATAGAATGGAAGAAAAATGGAAAGGGTAAAAATAATACACTCCCTTCTAAAAACTATGTATGGACAGTAAATTAGGACCAATAAGATGAACAAAACTCTAATCGCTCTAGCAGTTTCAGCTGCCGCAGTTACTACTGGTGCAAATGCAGCAGAAATTTACAACCAAGATGGTAACTCTATCGAACTAGGCGGTCGTGCCGAAGCACGTTTAGCACTAAAAGATGGCAAGGCAGAAGATAACTCACGCGTACGTCTGAACTTCTTAGGTAAAGCCCAAATCACAGAGAGCCTATACGGCGTTGGTTTTTATGAAGGTGAATTTACAACTAATGAAGACGGTAAGTCTACAGACAGTGGAGATTCAGATCTGACTAATCGTTATCTATACGGTGGCATTGGTGGTACATTTGGTGAAGTCACTTATGGTAAAAATGAAGGCGCTTTAGGAGTAATCACTGACTTTACCGATATCATGGCTTATCACGGTAACTCAGCGGCTTACAAAATTGCTATCGCAGATCGTTCAGACAATATGGTTTCTTACAAAGGTCAATTTGAGAACCTAGGTCTAAAAAGTAGCTACCGTTTTGCTGACAGCAAAGAAGATACCACTAATGGTGGTTACACTGATAACGATGCGGACGGCTACTCTCTATCTGCAATCTATGCAATCGGTGAGACAGGCATTAAACTGGGTGCTGGCTACGCAGATGGTACAGAATTTGTAAAAGATTCAGCTAACTCTGCTCAATATAATAAAACTGAGCGTAACCAATATATGCTAGCCGCTTCCTATACTATCAATGACTTTTACTTCGCAGGTAATTTCGTTGATGGTGAAGACCAAATAAAAGGCCAAACTGATACAACGGATCTGACTGGTTACGAATTTGCAGCTGCTTATACTATGGGCCAGACCGTCTTTACCACTACCTACAACTACCTTGAAAGTGATACATCAGGCACGTCTAAAGACGAAAAAGATAATGTCGCTATCGATGCAACATATTACTTCAAGCCAAACTTCCGTGGTTATATCTCATATAACTTCAACCTGCTTGATGAAGATACTACGAAAAACATCACCAAAGCAGATGCTGAAGATGAGCTAGCACTTGGTCTACGCTACGACTTCTAACTTTACGTCAAATAATACAGTCTTATTACGCCCGCTTATAGCGGGCGTATTTTTTACTGGCTATACTGGCTTTTCATCTTTAGGTCATGTGGCTTTACTCTATGCATCTTTCCAAATTGTTTTTAATATTTTTTGTTTGTTTTCTTTCATTACCAATTTTTGCTTATATGCCAGCAGAACAATTACCTCAAGGAAGCCGAGCCAGCCTTATCATTGAATCTCTCAACCAGCAAGATATTTTATTTGATACACAAAATAACGACATCTTTTTCCCACCAGCCAGCACACTAAAACTGGTGACAGCTTTAGCAGCAAAGCTTGAGCTCGGAGACAACTTTCGTTATGAAACGCGGCTTGAGAAAATAAATAAAGACATTGTTGTCCATTTTTCCGGAGACCCAACACTAACCACAGAGGACTTAAAGCAACTGTTTTTAATTGCAAAACGTAATGGGTTAGAACAAATAGACGGAAATATATGGCTTGATAATAGTGCCTTTACTGGTTATGACCGAGCCGTCGGTTGGCCGTGGGATATACTTGGTGTTTGCTATAGTGCCCCAGCGACAGCCATTACTCTCGATGGTAATTGTGTCCAAGCTTCAATATACACACAGGATGATGGGCAAACCAGAGTCTATGTACCTGAACACTTTCCTGTATACGTTACAACTCAGGCATCAAGCGTCACCAAAGATCACCAAGAAAGTACACAATGCAGTCTCGAATTGGTCACTTCTCCTAATAATCACTATCAATTACAAGGCTGTTTGATTAAGCGCTCCAAGCCTTTGCCATTAAAATTTGCCGTCCAAGACCCTGAACTCTACACCCAACGCATGCTCAGTAATATGCTGAGTCAAATAGAGATTCCATTTTCTGGTTCAGTTAAGATAGGCACTGCAACGGGGGGATTCCAAGCAACGTCAAGCCAAACAACTTCAAACCTAGCAACCCATCACTCCTTACCACTAATCAATCTTCTGACTACTATGCTCAAAGAGTCTGACAACCTGATTGCGGATAACCTAACCAAAACCTTAGGCGCAAAGTTCTATATTCAGCCCGGTAGTTTTAATAATGGTACGCAAGCTATCAAGCAAATCATTTTCGCACATACCGGAATAGATTTACGCGATATCCCTATGGCAGACGGATCTGGACTCTCTCGTAATAATCGATTTTCTAGCCTTACTATGGCAAAGATTTTACGTCATATATGGCTCAATGACGAACAACTACAGCTAATTAGTTTAATGCCAACATCAGGAGAGTCAGGAACACTCAAATATAGGCGCAGCATGCGAAAGGAACCTATAAAAGGTCAAATTGTAGCCAAAAGTGGTTCATTGTATGGTAGCCACAATATGGCTGGTTTTGGGCTAAATCATTCAGGAAAACCGTCCACATTGTTTGTGCAATACATTGCAGATTATTTCCCTGAAAAGAAAAAAAACGACAGTCCTCCAACTATCGCTCCAATTACCCAATTTGAGGAAATGTTCTACCGAGATGTTGTTAGTTTCAGTCAGGCAATTCCTAAAAAGTGATTCACGACATTAAAAAAAATCCACATACCTGATATATCAACAATCGATGCTAATACTGGACTCACTAGAACCGCTGGGTCCAGTTTGCAGACTCTGGCTAAAATTGGTAACAATCCTCCCAGAGTTGTCGATAAAGTAACTTGAATAAATAGTGCGACAGCAATCGCTATAGCAATTGAACTCAGTGCAAAACCTCCCGTTGAGGCATTACCACTGAACAACATAACTCGGACAATAATCACGATCGCAATCGCGAGTGCCAAAAAAACAGCTATTCGGCCTTCTTTCCAAAAAACAGCTAGCCATTGGCGCTTCCTAAGCTCTCCTGTCGCTAAAGCTCTAATAACTAAAGTAGCAGCCTGACTTCCTGTATTACCTCCGGCTGCAGCAATTACAGGCATATAAACAGCCAATAAAACGAGCTGGCTCAAGGTGTCTTCATATTGGGCAATAATAAGCCCAGAGACAATACCTAGCAATGCTAGTGATACAATCCAGCCAATGCGCTGCTTAACATGATTTAGTACCGATGTTTTTAAATAGCTATTAGAAGTCTCAACTTCCGAGTGAATAAAACCTAACTGGTGTGCATAATGACGTGCCAATTTATCGTGCCCGTCGTTTTCAAGCATAGTAATTAGCTGCTGTACGTACCCTACAGAGCAGTGCTGCAAAATAGCGACGGCTTCTTCAATACGCATTACAGTTAATAAATGCACCTGCTTATCTTGTTCGTATTGCAAAAAAGCATTGCGAACAGATCCAATTTCTTGCTTAGAAAAACAGGCAGTATTTTCAATATATGTATTGCTCATTACCTTCATGGCGAATCTCCCGATTAGCAATAGGTAACGACCATCAAGTTATAACAATCTTGAAAGTAGTTATCACAGACTGGTAGCAACTTAGATTCTAGAAAGAAAGGAGAAAAACTTGAGGTTTACTTTAGAAAGGAGATCCCCTACCGCATGGTAGAGACATTAATAATCAACACCGATGCTAGCTTATTTTTCTCCCTCCATACTAGGAGGATGGTCGATATTGTTCATAAAAAACTCCAAATAAACTGCCAAGATGACAGCAGGGTAATGATAACAAAGAGTCGTATTTATTGCATTTAATTCTGTGGAAATAATTCCAATACTTACCATATTCCGTGTAAAAAAAGCGCCAGAACGGCACTCTCTTTACAAGGATGATGACTATTTTATCGTGATTCGTGCAAACTTACGCTTACCGACTTGGAAAACATAAGTACCTAACTGTGGCAAAAACTTAGCGTCGCCAATTTTTTCACTATCTATTTTTGCTGCACCTTGTTTTACCATTCTCATTGCTTCGGAAGTCGACGCACATAACCCAGCTTCTTTTAGTAGATTACTAACAGGCAACCCTGCATCAAATACAAATTCTGGCATTTCATCTGGGATCTGGTTCTTAGAAAATCGATTGACGAACTCCTGCTCTGCTGCATCCGCATCAGTTTCACTATGAAAACGTGCAATAATTTCTTTAGCAAGTAGAACCTTTAAATTACGCGGATTCTCTCCTTCTGCAATACTGGCTTTGAACTGAGCGATTTGCTCTAATGGACGAAAAGAAAGCAAGTCATAGTAGCTCCACATCAAATCATCCGATATAGACATGATCTTACCGAACATCTCACTTGGCGCATCATTTATGCCAATATAGTTGTTGGCAGATTTAGACATCTTCTTTTCGCCGTCAAGACCAACAAGTAAAGGCATCATCAATACAGTCTGAGGCTTCTGTCCATTCGCTTTTTGTAGCTCACGCCCCATCAACAAATTAAATTTCTGATCTGTACCACCGAGCTCTACATCAGTTTCCATTGCAACCGAATCCCAGCCTTGAAGTAGAGGATACATAAATTCGTGGATAGCAATAGGTTGACCACCAGCATAACGCTTTTTGAAATCATCACGCTCAAGCATACGAGCAACAGTTTGATTCGCAGCAAGACGAATCATACCTTCAGCACCAAGTTCAGATAACCACTCAGAATTAAACTGAATCTTAGTCTTGGTTGGGTCTAGAATTTTAAAAACCTGCTCTTTATATGTTTCAGCGTTGCGGATGACATCCTCACGACTTAATGGAGGGCGTGTAGTATTCTTACCCGTCGGGTCACCCACCATAGCGGTGAAATCTCCGATAAGGAAAGTAACGTCATGGCCAAGCTCTTGAAACAAGCGTAACTTATTGAAAATAACCGTATGACCAAGATGAATATCTGGTGCCGTAGGATCTGCGCCCAACTTAATTCGTAGGGGACGATTCTCTTTTAGCTTTTCTATCAGCTCTTCTTCAGGAATTAGCTCTTCAGCGCCGCGTTTAATCTCGGCTAATGCAGCTTCAATACTCGCCATTCTTGTTCACTCCCACAGATTTGGCAAAAATTTAGTAATTTACCATATTACTTGAATAGCGAGGATTTTTGAAACCAGTTAGACTAAACAGGTAACTATATTGGCTAATTTTTTTAAAACGAACATAACATGCTGTCTATTTTCAATCAGATCCCATCAATACACAGAGCTTTTATTACTTTATTTAGTGCATTAATCATTATTGTACTGCTGCTCCCTTCACCTCGAGATCTGAGCTCGGAGAAAAAACTCTATCAGCTCGGTGAATACTACCCAGTTGATATAGATATCAGCTCATTAATAGCATCAAGCTCAGCCAACACAAGGGCTGGGTTACGCTGGGAAAAACATACCATTGGTTCTGGCGACACTATGGCTTTACTCTTTCAAAGAGCTGGCCTTTCGCCTCGACTTTTATATCAGCTTACAACATCAAATAAAGACATAAAAAAACAACTAACCCGTATTCGCCCAGGTGATACGTTTTTATTTGGTTTTGACATTAATAACCAATTAGTACAAATCTCCCATAAAATCAGTGCCTACGAAACTTTTTTGATCACTCGGACTGAAACAGGGTTTAACTCTAAACTAGAGAAAAAGGAAGTACACTATCAATACAACTATGCTGAAGCCGATATTACTTCAAATTTTTGGAATGCTGCGGTCAGTGCAGGTTTAACGGCCAATCAAATTATGGAGCTAGCTGGTATTTTTGGCTGGGATATTGACTTTGCCCTCGATATCCGAAAAGGGGATCATTTTGAGATTCTCTATCAAGACCGTATAGTTGAAGGCGAAGTAGTAGGTCAAGGAAAAATCATTGCGGCAATTTTCACCAATCAAGGTGATACATTTAAAGCCATCTTGAATGACAAAGATAACAATTACTATGATGAAAGTGGTAGGGCGATGCGAAAAGCCTTCCTCCGTTCACCTGTAGATTTTCGTCGTGTTTCATCGAACTTTAACCCTCGTCGTCGTCACCCCGTGACTGGCAAGGTTCGTGCACACCGTGGAACCGATTATGCAGCTCCTGTAGGTACCCCCATCTGGGCGGCTGGTGATGGCATCGTCCAAAAATCCAGTTATAACCAGTTCAACGGTAATTACGTATTCATTAGGCACAGTAATACTTACATTACTAAATACCTACACTTAACAAAACGCAAGGTAAAAACAGGCCAACGTGTAAAACAAGGTCAAACAATAGGTACTCTTGGAGGAACTGGAAGAGTAACGGGGCCACATCTTCATTACGAGTTTTTAGTCAATGGCGTCCACAAAAACCCGAGAACTGTGAAACTGCCTCAAGCGAAATCATTGAGAGGAAAAGATAAGCTAACCTTTATTGCCAATGCGAAACTTAGATTAGATAAGCTAGACCGTTACGGTAAGTTACTCGCCACCCGATAAACTCATTGTATCTCCCGAACTTAATCGTTTAAGTTCGGGCACTCTTAACCTTCGTATCGACTTCAATGGCATGCTCACGGCCGAGCATCAAAAGACAAGGTGTTAGAATTAGCGTCAGTAATGTTGCGAACGCTAAACCGCCAGCTACAGCAGTCGCAAGCTGTGACCACCATTGTGTACTGGGTGCACCAAATTCAACTTTTTGATTAATCAAGTCAATATTCATCTCTAAAACCATAGGCAATAAACCTAAAATTGTAGTTACCGTTGTCAGTAAAACAGGTCTCAAGCGCTGAACACCAGTACGCAAAATCGCATCACGCTTTTCCACACCACGCTTCACTAACTGGTTGTAAGTATCAATTAATACAATGTTGTTATTAACCACTATACCAGCTAACGCAATCACACCAATCCCAGACATAATCACACCAAAAGGTTTCTGGAAAATAATTAGGCCAATAAGAACACCAACAGTAGAAAATAGCACTGCGCTAAGAATTAAAAATGCCTGATAAAAGCTATTGAACTGAGTCAGTAAAATTAGCGCCATTGCAACTAATGCAATCAAAAATGCTTTCTGTAAAAAAGCCGACGAATTTTCCTGCTCTTCATTCTGGCCACGTATTTTGAATTCAACTCCACTGGGTAATTCTAACTCTTTCAACGCTAAGCCTATCTTAGGTAGCTCTAGTGTTAAATTATAACCTTCTTTAATATCAGCAAAGATATTAATCACTCTATTACCATCCACCCGTCGAATTGTATCTTGTTTGGTGCTAGGGATAATGCTAGCAAAATTAGTAATTGGTACCATGCCAGCAGCCGTCTTCACTCTCAACTGATCAAAACGGCCTATATCTCTTTTCTCTTCAGGATACCGCACTAAGATATCCACCTCTTCTGTAGCATCATCTGGCAGATAATCGCCAAGCTTAAGGCCATTGGTTACAAACTGAACAGTATTGCCTACCAAGGTTGCATCAGCAAGAAACCGGGAAGCATCATCACGACGGATATCTATCTGCCAATCTATACCACCTTTACTAGAAGTATCACTAATATTGGTAAAAGCTGGGTAGGTACCCACCCACTGGCGAACGGTTTTAGCCCCAATATCAAGTTCATCATGGACCTGAGAGGAAAGTTCTATAACTAAATCATGCTCGACAGGAGGACCTGCATCTGGGAATTTATATTCAATCTCAATCCCTGCATACTGGTCCGTTGATTGTTTTAATTGCTCAATAATTGTTTTAATCTTACGGCGATATTGCCACTCAACAGGAGTAATTTGAATTTGACCTATCTCATCATCACCTCCTGTCTTGGTATAAACACTTTCAAACTCATCATGTTCAAGCATTACAGACTCTATATCACGCATGATAAAATCTTTTTCATTAAGCGACAGATCACCATGTGAACGAACTTTAACAGTAAAAAATGGAGGGTCCACTTCGGGAAAGAACTCTGCACCCAAACCCGATTTTGCATAAACCCAACCAACAAGAATTGCTAGTACAATTGCACTGAAAAAAATTTTAAGTGGGTGATGAAGTGTTCTATCCAAAATCTGATAATATCGCTTGGTTAAGCCTGTTGCTTTAGAAAAGTCACCATGATCAAGAGCAAGCATTATCTCACCTTGCTTTTTTGTCACCTGTTGTGGCTTTCCAAATAAACTGCCCATTACAGGTACAAACAATAGTGCCATGGCTAATGATGCGGACAAAGTAGCAATTAATGTCAGCGGCAGATATTGCATAAACTCCCCAGTGATATTAGGCCAAAAAAGTAATGGTGCAAAAGCGGCCAATGTAGTGGCAGTTGACGCCGTAATAGGCCAAGCCATGCGTTTGGCAGCCTCTCTATAAGCATCTCTACGCATCATTCCTTCTTGCATGCGTCTATCCGCAAATTCGGTAACAACGATTGCACCATCTACCAACATACCAACAGCCATGATTAATGAAAACAACACAACAATATTGATTGTTAGACCAAATACAGCAAGAACCAATAGACCAGTAAGGAAAGAGCCAGGAATAGAAATCCCAACTAAAAGTGCGGTACGCACGCCAAGAATAGCAATAATAACGACTACAACGAGAATGATCGCTGATAAGATGTTGTTCTGTAAGTCGTTAAGCATCATTTTGACATCTTTAGATTGATCCCAAGTGTATTTAACTTGCAGATTATTAGGCCAAGCTTGTAGTTTTTGTGCCTCAATCAATATTTGCTTGATCAAAGCCACTGTTTCAATAATATTTTCACCTGCTCGCTTCTTTACATCCAAAACAACAGCAGATTGGCCATCTAAACGAGCGTAACTTTCTGGGTCTCTAAATGCTCGCCGAACTGTCGCTACATCCCCAAAAGTAACTACTTGTTTACCGTCTACTTTTACTGGCAATTCAAGCACATCTTTAATCGAATCAAAAACTGAAGGTACCTTGACTGCAAATCGTCCATATCCTGTATCAACAAAGCCAGCCGCAACCACTCGATTGTTCAAAGTAATTAGATTGTAAATATCAGACTGATCAAGGCCATAACTTTCCATAAGCAAGGGATCAACTATTATCTCAACGATATCTTCCCTATCTCCCGCAATATCAACTTCAAGAATTTGGCGAAAACTTTCAAGTTTATCTCTCAACTGACGAGCAACCTTCACAGTGGTTCTCTCTGGTACCGCTCCATATAGAACCACTGTTAGTGCTGGTTCTTGTGATGCAAAAGTGACTTCATTTACTATAGGCTCATCACTATCTTCAGGAAGTTTAGGCTTAGCCAAATCGACGGCTTCACGTACATCTGCCATCGCTTTATTCAGGTCTACCCCTACACTAAACTCAAGCATCACTGAGGCGTGTCCCTCTGATGCGGTAGAAGTCATCTCTTTTACTCCCTCAATCGAACGAAGCTTTTGCTCAATAGGGCGAGCTAGTAAGCGTTCTGCATCATCGGGGGAAATACCTTGGTGCCCAACGGAGACATAGATAATAGGGATAGTAATATCTGGGCTAGATTCTTTGGGTACAGTGAAATAAGTCGAAACGCCAGCAATTAAAACAAAGACTAACAGAACCAGCATGGTTCTTACTCTAGATAACGCTGCATCAATTAAGGTATACATAGAGTCCCTCTATTTTTTAGCCTCGATAGCAATTACTTTATCGCCATTACGCACAAATCCTTGTCCTATGGTGATGATGCGCACTTTTTCACCCAACCCTGTTAGCCAAACACCGTCTTGCTCTGCTTTTACTAGCTGAACCGGAATAAACTCAACTAAGTCTTCATCCAGAGTTTTTACACCTAGATTGCCAGATTCATCTAAAGCCAGCATTGCCGGCGTCACTTTCACTGCCAACTGTTGCTTTAAATTCAGTTCAACTTGTGCACTAACACCCGCTGGAATTCTTTGCTGCGGGTTTGGTAGGAGGATCTCTATCGGAAAAGTGTTGGTCGTAGCGGAGGAAAATCGCGAAATATAGCGTATTTTCCCTTCAGTTCTCTGGCCATCAATAAAGGTGACCGATGCAGTTTGTTGGATAACCAAATCTTGAATATGCCGCTCACTAACGTCAGCTTCAATCACAATTTGGCTGAGATCAATTAAGGTGGCAACCGGATCACCAACGCCAACAAAATCACCCAGCTCTATATACAAGCGCTCAACCACACCATTAAAAGGAGCTATTACTGCTGTATTTCTAAGAGCAATTTTTGCATTCCTTAAACCAGCTCTAGCTTCTATTAAATCTGCCTGTGCTTTACTGAAAGCAACTTCCCCTTGCAATCCTTTGTTTTTCAGTGACTGTACTGCCTTGTGTTCTTTTTCCCTTACTTTAAGCAAGGCTTCAGCCCGTTCTACCTGAATGTCCAGATCCCGTTTATCAATTCGTGCAATTGCTTGTCCTTTGGTCACTGTCTCGCCTTTTCTTACAGCGAGCGCAACTATTTTCCCGGCAATTTCTGCACCAAGCTTGGCTTGCTTATCAGGCGCAGTTCTCCCATATAAATCAATCGACTTTTGAGTTGGATGAGCTGTAAATGTTTGGAATACTACCTTTGCCTTCGGATTTTCATCTTGATTCGTAGATATCAAATCTTCTTTAGCTTTAAGACTACCGAGCCCCAACCAAACAGATAGAACAAAAATAATAGTTAATGAGATAATGTAGGGTCTTGCTGAAAGAAAGTGGAAAAGTGACAATCCGCTCATAACAATCCTTTGCTGATAATATGCAACAGATACAATTAGCTCAGGATATAAATGAACCACTAAAAAATAAAATAACCTTAGTCAGTAATTTAGCCAAGGTCTCAGTTATTAGCTATCAGAAACGATTTGCCTTTGAATTTTTGCATTGTATAGAAAGCTAAAAATAGAAAGCTTTTTACTCTTAGTTTTCTGGCTCACAGCCAAGAAGAAAATTAGATCGTTAGAAACTAAAAAGCCGCGGCTGAGCGCGGCGTATATAAAAATAAGGCTTCACACGCTAAATGAAGCACCACAACCACAGGTCGTCGTCGCATTTGGGTTGCTAACGAAGAAACGTGAGCCTTCTAGCCCCTCAGTATAATCCACCTCTCCCCCGACTAGATACTGTAAACTCATAGGGTCAACGACTAAAGTAACGCCGGTATTGACGATTGTCGTATCGCCCTCATTCACATTCTCATCGAATGTGAAACCATATTGAAAACCGCTGCAACCTCCGCCTGTAATATACACTCGCAACTTGAGGTTAGGATTTTCTTCTTCAGCAATTAATACTCCGACACGTTTGGCGGCAGCATCTGAAAAAGTTAGTGGAATATTGACTTCACTCACGACGACCTCTCTCACATTTCAATCCAATAACCATTGGTAGTATCGGATAGATTATTATTTTTTAATCCTCTTATTATCTAATACCTGAGTTATCCGTTCAAGTATTCACCACCTAAGTCGATTTATTTTCGTCAAATCACGGCCTTAGTGCTGAAAAAACACCCATACCATAGTGCAAAATGTTTCATGAAGTGCAATGGACAGGTACAATACACACCAAAATTGGTCCAAAGTAATCAACATGAGGATGTATCCATGACCAAATCAGCGGAGCTTTACGAAAAAGCACAGAAAATCATTCCTGGTGGTGTCAATTCCCCTGTACGTGCTTTTAACGGTGTTGGCGGAGCACCCATTTTTATAGAGCGTGCTGACGGCTCGTTAATTTTCGATGCTGATGGCAAAGCCTATATCGATTATGTAGGCTCTTGGGGCCCAATGATCCTTGGCCACAACCATGCAGTAATACGTGAGGCGGTGATTGAGGCCGCTCAAAAAGGCCTAAGTTTTGGAGCTCCAACAGAAATGGAAATCCAAATGGCCGAATTAGTCTCTAAATTAGTTCCATCAATGGAACAAGTACGTATGGTAAGCTCAGGTACGGAAGCAACAATGAGTGCGATTCGCCTAGCTCGTGGCTATACAGGCCGAGATAAAATTATCAAGTTTGAAGGTTGTTATCACGGCCATGCTGACAGCCTACTCGTCAAAGCAGGTTCAGGCGCTTTAACTCTCGGACAGCCAAGCTCACCAGGCGTCCCCGCAGACTTTGCAAAACATACTTTAACTGCTAGCTTCAATGATTTAAATTCAGTGAGTGAACTCTTTGCAGCCAACAAAGGGGAAATAGCCTGCATTATTGTTGAACCTGTGGCTGGTAACATGAACTGTATTCCTCCAGTTGAAGGATTCCATCAAGGACTGCGTGAGTTATGTGACCAAGAAGGTGCTCTATTGATATTTGATGAAGTAATGACTGGATTTAGAGTGGCTTTAGGCGGAGCTCAAGGTTACTACAAAATCACTCCTGACATTACAACACTTGGTAAAGTTATCGGTGGGGGAATGCCAGTTGGAGCATTTGGTGGGAAAAAAGAGGTTATGCAACACATAGCACCAACTGGTCCTGTCTATCAAGCAGGCACTCTATCTGGTAACCCGATTGCAATGGCAGCTGGTTATGCATGCCTAAACTTACTAAAAGAAGAAGGCAACGAAAAAGCCCTTGAAACCAAAACCCGCCAACTAGCTATAGGTTTCAAAGCTCTGGCTGAGCAGCATGGCATTCCACTTGTGGTCAATCAAGTTGGAGGTATGTTTGGTTTTTTCTTCACAGAACAAAATCAGATTACTAGCTATCAAGATGTAGCTAAATGTGATGTTGAGCAATTTAAGCGCTTCTTCCATCTCATGCTTGAGCACGGTATTTATCTTGCTCCTTCAGCATTCGAAGCAAGCTTTACGTCTTTAGCTCATGGAAGTAAAGAAATTGAAGCAACACTAGAAGCTGCGGATCGATGCTTTGCTATTTTAGCCAAAGAAGCCAGATAGTTTTCTATTCAATTAGGATCTGCCAACCTTTTATGATTTTTGAAATAAAAGGCTGGTAGTTCCTAACAAATGCTAGTTCCAATAAACCGCAGCCAACATGCTCAGTAAAGCGACTATTAACCAAAACCAGGGGACGTTTCGCTTGGCTCTGCTGTCATCACAAGGCTTTTCTTCATTACAACATCCCATAAACAACGCCTCTACAGATAACATTTTGATTTTACGTTGAAGACTCAGCTTTTTATAGCCATTATACCTACATCATAGTGAATATTTGGATAGCAAACGTGTCAGGAAAACTTAAAATCACATCGAGTCAATGGGTAATCATTATTGCTCTGCTAGCCGCTAGCTTCGCCTGTTTCTTGCTAGTTGAACCCTATATAAACTCTATTGTAATGGCTTTCATCATATCACTTCTGATGTTTCCCGTTCATGACAGGATTGAAAAGCGCTTAACAAATCATAGAAATCTAGCTTCGCTGCTCTCTTGCACATTACTTACTGTCATCATAGTACTACCTCTATTATTCGTTTTTGCTGCAATAGTACAACAAGGATCAACATTTTCACAAAATGTATACCAATGGGTGACACAAGGAGGCATACAAACCTTGTTTGATCATCCTTCCGTGGTAAAAGTACTCTCTATTATCAATACATATCTTCCTTTTGATGAGATTAAACCACAAGAAATCGGCCAGAAAGTTGCACAATTTGCAACATCATTTGGTTCCAACTTAGTTGGTTTTAGTGCCAAAATCCTCGGTGATGCCACCAGTTTTCTGCTCAACTTCTTTTTAATGTTGTTTGTATTATTCTTTTTGCTTCGCGACCACGACATAATTATTTCGGCACTTCGTCATATCCTCCCTCTATCTAGAAGCCAAGAAGATAAACTGCTTGATGAAGTAGAGAAAGTATCTAAATCTGCCGTTATGGGCTCTTTTATGACAGCTATTGCCCAAGGTTTTGCTGGTGGGCTCGGGATGTGGTTGGCGGGCTTTCAAGGACTTTTTTGGGGAACGATGATGGGATTTGCTTCTTTTATTCCCGTAGTCGGTACCGCTCTTATTTGGATACCCGCAGCTATCTACCTATTTTTAACTGGTGATACAACCTGGGGCATTTTTCTGACAATTTGGAGCATTGCCGTTGTAGGCTCAATCGATAACATACTAAGGCCACTTTTAATGCAAGGCAGTGCAGGTATGAATACCCTAATGATTTTTTTCTCCTTACTTGGGGGGTTACATCTATTTGGCCTAATTGGACTCATCTATGGCCCTCTAATTTTTGCTATCACCATGGTGCTGTTTAATATATATGAAGAAGAGTTCCAAGTTTTTCTCGACGAGCAAGATCAAAACTAAAAACACTTAACAGCAAACTTCAAGATTATGGGAGATTATGCGAAAATCTCCCATCTTTTTTTTCTAGAGCCCATTATGTCTGTCTATATTGCACCAAGCCAAATTGCTCAGCGACAACTTACCTATTTCTCAGGCAAGCATGTTCTCGTTGCTGGAGAATTAGAAGATCAATTCCCAATTGAATTAACCAACCACTGCCAATCCGTCACTGTTTTTACCACTAACTACAGCTATTATCGTCAGCTTAAATCTTGCGAAAAAATCTCCACAATGTTTGGTGCTGAGTTCGATAAGCCAACTCAAGCCGATATGATCTTGCTCTACTGGCCGAAAGCCAAAGCCGAAGCTGAATTTTTGCTTACTATGCTGCTAAGTAAGTTAGGAGCGCACACTGAAGTCGTCGTCGTTGGAGAAAATCGCTCAGGCATAAAAAGCGTTGAGAAGATATTTAAGCCTTTTGGCCCAATCAAAAAAGTCGACTCTGCCAGACGTTGCTCCTTCTATTTGGGAAAATGTATTGAGCCACTAGCAAGCTTTTGCATACAAGAATGGTTCAAGGAATATACCGTTGAATATAGAGAGCAGAAGCTTGTAGTAAGAAGTTTGCCGGGTGTTTTTAGTCACGGACAATTTGATATGGGTAGTCAACTATTACTCGATACTCTACCTACGCTTAGTGGAAAAGTACTCGACTTTGGCTGTGGTGCAGGTGTAATAGGCAGTGTACTAGCAACCTTGAACCCTACTATCGAGTTAGAAATGTGTGATATTAATGCATTAGCGGTTGAGTCAAGTATCTCAACGTTGGCAGCAAATGGTCTCAAAGGAAAAGTGTTTGCTTCAGATATCTACTCTGACACCAGCAATGATTATCAATTTGTTATCAGTAATCCTCCTTTTCATTCTGGCTTAGAGACCGATTACAATGCGACTGAAGCTTTATTAGCTAAAGCTCCTGAATATCAGAAAACCAATGGTCAATTATTCATTGTGGCAAACAGTTTTCTTAAATACCCACCAATTATCCAGCAAGCTTTTGGTAATTGTGAGACGATAAATAAGACCAATAAGTTTGCTATTTACCACGCTAAGAAGTAACTTTTGAGCTCAATACTAGTCAAATATTGAGCTTAATTTCATTTCCCCGTAAAAAAATCCGTTTAATTCCACGCTTTGCATTAAACTTACTTGCCAAAGTAAAAAAACTCGTTAATTTTGTCATTCTAAATAATTTACGTTTTTTCATGAGCATTAAAATGCCAGCCTTCACTATGGAAAGTTAAGTTAAGCTTATGTTTAAGTTATATAAAAAACAAAGATTTAAACGCTTAAAGCACACTCTAATGCTAGCTTTTATGATACTAAGTATCACTCCTCTTACTGTTGTTGCTCTGTTTTTTTTGAATTCTCATAGCAAAGATCTCCAAGAACAAAGTACTTCACATTTAGTCTCTGTTCGTGACAATAAGCAACAACAGCTCGTAGACTATATGGCAGCTAAACAATCAGAAGTGATGGGGTTCGTTCGCTCTGAATTAGCCTATGCCAGTGGTGGGCGCTTTTATGGTTTGGTCAATGCCTTCCGTAGCTTGGGTATAGATATAGACCAAGCCCGTGACTATGCTCAGCAACGCTATGTCTTAGGTTCTGGCGATCAAATCAAGACTTCAATCCTTCCTCAATCTAGCCTGTATAATGGTACTGAACGATATCGCTTACTGCATAAGCGCTATCATAGAGCTTATGTCGAACTTCTAAAACGCTCTGATTTTGACGATATTCTACTGGTAGATTTAGAAGGAAACGTCACCTATTCAACTTTTAAACATGATAACTTTGGTACCAACCTACTTACAGGACGCTACAAAGACTCTCATCTAGGAGAGACCTTTCATAAACTAAAGGCTGAAGTGACTAAAGAACGTCAAACAAATGAGGAATACACGCCTGTTATCGTCTCCGACTTCAAAAACGACAACGACAAACAAGTTGCTTGGATAGGCGCCCCAATTATCCAACAAGGCTACCTCCATAGCTATGCCATGTTCCGCCTCCCTAATAACGAAATTACTAAACTTATATCTGATACAAAAGATATTTCCGAGATGAGAACCTTGCTCGTCGGTGAAGATCACTTGTCTAGAACGCTTTCTATACAGCAGCAAGATATCGACAATAGTTATCAAGTTGTTGAACAGGCATTTAATGGACAAACCAAAGTTGATACATACATCAATAAGTCAGGTGACGGTGTTATTGCAGCCTATAGCCCCATTTCTTTTAATGACGTAAATTGGGCAATTATCGTTGAAGTTCCTGAAAAAGTAGCATTCTCCCGTATCCATCAACTTGAAACCATTTTTATCTTGGCCATGCTTTGTGCCATAGTGTTAGTGATTCTTGCCTCCCACTACCTTTCTCAATTTATCACTGCCCCTTTACTCAAACTGACGTGGACAGCAGAAAAAGTATCAGCAGGAAATCTTGATGCTGATATTGTTAATACACAAAGAAAAGATGAAATAGGTCGACTTGCAGTCAGTTTCAAACGTATGCAACGTTCAATACGCGACAAAATATTGTTGATTGAAGAACAAAACAAAGAATTAGAAAAAAACCTTCAGCTAATCCAAAAACAAAATGAAGAGCTACAACTTGCTAACAGACTTAAAGATGAGTTTTTAGCAACAACATCACATGAATTAAGAACTCCACTACATGGTATGGTAGGTATTGCGGAAGCACTTATCTCTGGAGCCAACGGTCCAGTAACAGCAGATCACAAATACCAACTTAATATTATTGTCAATAGCGGTCAGCGACTGGCGACTCTGGTTGATGATTTACTCGATTACCACAAAATGCGTTATGGAAAGCTAGATATTGAAGCTAGGGCCGTTGATATTTCCGGTGCAGCTCGTTTAGTTTTAGAACTATCTTCACATCTTATCGGTACTAAACAAATCCGAGTGATTAATCAAATACCAGAAGAACAGCTATGGGCATGTGCCGATCCACAGCGCCTCGAACAAGTACTCTATAACCTGATTGGCAACGCCATCAAATATACCAATGAAGGTAAAATTGTCATCTCAGCTTGCCAAGTAGATGACAATATTCGTGTCCAAGTCGTAGACACTGGACAAGGTATTCCAGCAAACCAGTTAGAGCATATATTTGAACCACTGACTCAAGCAAACAGTGATAATGGGCGCTATCAGCAAGGAGCTGGGCTTGGCCTATCTATTTGTCGTCAATTGATCGACTTAATGAATGGTCATTTGTATGTGAGTAGTCAACCCATGGTAGGGACAACCTTTAGCTTTACCTTGCCAATACCAACATCACAACAAATAGAAGACACTCACCATACCCAAAGTATTCACTTTCAAGCTCCCGAAGTTATTAAGATCGAACCCTTTGAGCATTCCACGTTACTTGAAGACTCGCAAGCCCCCCTACTTTTAGTGGTTGATGATGAGCCAGTGAATTTACGTATTTTAGACAGTTTTTTACGCTTAGAAGGATATAGAATACGAACAGCCCAAAATGGTGAAGAGGCTATAGAGGCTATTCGGGATGAAAAACCAGAACTAATGCTACTTGATATCATGATGCCAGGAATGAGCGGCTACCAAGTTTGTGAAGCTATCCGTAAACAGTATGACCATGCTCAGTTACCAGTCATAATGTTAACCGCTTTGAATCAACCAGATGACCGAGTTAGAGGCTTTGAGGCCGGCACTAATGATTATTTATCCAAGCCCTTCAACAAGCAGGAGCTTGCCGCTCGAATTAAAGCACATTTAACTGCAAGTAAAGCAGAGCAACGTCGAGTTGAAAATCAACAATTAAAAGGTGAGATAAAACAGCGTGCCAAGGTTGAAGCCAGTTTGCTCGAAACACAAGGTCGCTTGCTCGAACAACTAGAGTCAGCACCGGAAGCTATTATATGCCTTAGAGAGGATAATAAAATCCGCTTTACTAACGAAGCAGCTTCACTTTTGTTTAGGCGTACAGCAGAGCAACTAAAACGCTCAAATGCGGATGAACTCATATCTCGAAAATTTCTTGAAGTTAAAAAAGCTCACTATTGCGGACCTATAGATGTATATGTAGACGAAGTTCGCCAATCTCTCTCTGCTGATATTGTTAGTCTTCCAAAAAATTCAGGATTTAAATCCATGTATATTTTTGATGTAGGAGGAAGCGTAAACACAACTCGATTGAATCATTTAGAAACAGCAGTCGAAGCGCTATCTAGCTACGCTTTTGAAGGCGATAAGGCCAAATTTCTCGAACTTAAAGAGCTTGGAGGCGAATTTACTCATCTAGTGGAAAGAGGCACTAATAGTGAGAAATCGAAACAAGAAATGATGCGCGACATACTCGTAGACTCTATGAATAGTGGGTTAGCATACTGGGAAAGAGTAACTGGCCAAAGCAAATTTGACTTCGCCGAACAAAGTGGTTTGTGGCGCGTATACCTAGATCGCAGTACATTACAGACTCGCACACTAGATAAGTACCTACGGCTAGAAACATTACCCAAAACACCTCGTTGGCGGACCGTGTTAAATTCACTAGAGTACATTCTTGAACATTGTAAAGAAATGACTCCTGAGCGAAGTCATATAGAAAACTTACATGACAAACTTCAACATTTGCTCACTAACTAAGGCGCGATTATTCTGGCACCTTTATCCGTTGTTAATATTATTTAAAATGCACTAGTAATCACAGTTTAAGCCCTTACTCAGTAAGCGTAATTTTCAATAACGTCAGATAAAATGAAACAAAGTTATTACTTTGAGAACATAATCACAATAAGACGGCAGAATCTCTTTTAAGCAAAAAGATCACTAAGAAAGACACTAGTGACAATGATCTCACAAACCAAAGTGTATCTCTAATACTTAACTTTACAAAGACTAAAATAGTTAGTGAGCACTAACATAAAATTATTTTTCCTACTAAAAACTCAGTTAACATCATGCCTAATGATCTCACAGTCGAAAAAATGGCGAGTTCTATTTAACGTTGTTAACGATAAGAAAGCCTATTTTAACGCTTTTAACGAGAAATAGAATTGCCTTATTTAATCCAAGGGTGTTTGCTTAATTGACCTAGTGCCTACAGGCCACTCTTATTAATCAAATGAATTTTCAAAGTGAATAATATTGAGGTAGATTCTAGAGAATGCTGAACATTGATAACACTTAATTTCATACGTGACTTGTAAGTAAAAAGAGTAAGGAACAGCTATGCTTGCCAATATAACGACAACAGTGCTAGCAACAGCCCTGATTACCACAACAACAGGGCTCAGTTCCGTTGCTGTGGCAACTGAGCGCAGTGAGCTAACCATTCACCCCAAAGAATTCTCCACGTTCGTGCGTAACTTCAATCCATATTTGGGAGCCACTCATTTACATACAACTTGGGACTTTATCTATGAGCCGCTAGTTGTATTTAATGAAATGCATGAAAACACCCCCATATTCCGTTTAGCGAGCAGATATTCAATGTCAGAAGATCTGACCAGCGTAACATTCGACTTACGACAGGGCATAAAGTGGTCTGATGGGCAAACGTTCGATGCTAACGATGTAGTGTATTCGTTTAACCTAGTAAAAAACACACCTGAACTTGATCAAAGTGGCATCAACTCTCGGGTTGTTGCAGTCAAAAAAGTTAACAACTATCAAGTTAGATTCCAGCTTACAGAAGCTAACTCTAACGCTCCTTATGAAATAGTAAAAGTACCCATAGTCCCAGAACATATCTGGAAAGGTGTCAAAGACCCAGCAACCTTTACCAATCAAAACCCCATTGGTTCAGGCCCCTTCACAGAGATAGATACTTTTACTTCCCAACTCTACATTCAATGCCGTAACCCAAATTATTGGGATTCTGATAACCTCGAAGTCGATTGTCTTAGGGTTCCGCAGATAGCTAACAATGATCAGTTCTTAGGTAAAGTTGTCAACAGTGAACTTGACTGGACCTCATCATTTATCCCAGATATTGATCGTACCTATGCCGCTTCTAACCCTAAACATCACTACTGGTATCCACCTTCAGGGACACAGGCTTTTGTCATTAACTTCAAAAACCCAGACCCAGCAAAACATGAAGCTCTAACCAACATAGATTTTCGCCGGGCATTCTCTATGGCACTGGACCGACAAACCATAATAGATATTGCCTTCTACGGAGGTGGGACAATCAATGATTTCGCCTCTGGGCTCGGATATGCTTTTGAATCTTGGTCTGACGAGAGCATTCATAATAAGTACAAAGCTTACAACACATATAATGTCAAAGGTGCTAAAGAGCTTTTACTGCAAGCAGGATTTAAAGATACCAATCAAGATGGTTTTATCGAGGCTTCATCTGGTAAGCCCTTCGAACTTTTGATCCAATCTCCTAACGGCTGGACTGACTTTAATAACACAGTTCAACTAGCTGTTGAGCAACTAGCAGAGGTAGGCATTAAAGCCAAAGCACGTACTCCTGATTTCTCTGTCTACAACCAAGCCATGCTTGAGGGTACATATGATGTAGCCTATACCAACTATTTTCATGGTGCAGACCCATATACCTATTGGAATAGTGCCTATAATTCAGCACTTCAATCTGGTGAAGGCATGCCACGTTTCGCCATGCACTTTTACCAAAACGATAAGCTAGATAGCTTACTCAACAGCTTCTACAAAACTGCCAACAAAAATGAACAATTGGATATCGCTCATGGCATACAAAACATCATTGCCACAGAACAAGTTACCATTCCTGTTTTATCTGGTGCGTACATGTACCAATACAATACCACTCGTTTTACTGGCTGGTGGAACGAGGACAACCCCAAAGGACGCCCTAACATTTGGGCCGGTATTCCTGAACGTCTGCTTCATGTGCTGGATTTAAAACCGGTACAGTAGGGATAAGTCTATGCAGCGCCTTAAGCTCTAGTCGCTGCTTTCGTTTCCATAATCTTATTAAGTTATAGGTATATGGCGTATGTTGTCAGGACAACCTGCATCTTGATATTAATCAATGACAAGAAAACTGACATGAGCTTAGCCAAACAAGGAAATAAGCAATGGGTTATTTTTTAAGGCGATTATCATTTTATTGTATCGCACTTTTGGTTGCAGCTACCCTCAACTTTATTATTCCACGAGCTATGCCTGGTGACCCAGTGACCATGATGTTTGCCAATGTCTCGGTTCAAGTTACACCTGAACGAATTGCAGCTATGAAAGAGCTTCTAGGTTTTGTCGACGGCGGATTATTTATTCAATACATAGCCTATATGAAAAACATTCTCAGTTGGGAATTAGGTACTTCTATTCAGTTTTACCCATTACCGGTGAGTGAGTTGCTTGGCAGTGCATTCGGCTGGTCACTTTTTCTCGCAGGAAGTGCCGTTATCCTCTCTTTCTCTTTAGGGTCAATTCTAGGAGTCTATGCTGCATGGAAACGCGGCAGTAAATACGATGCATTTATTACACCTGGGATGCTAATCATCCAAGCCGTACCTCAAGTGGTCATAGCCATGATTGCCATGTTTGTCTTTGCTATTAATTTGAAGTGGTTTCCTACCAGTTATGCATATACCGCAGGAAATACTCCAGACTGGACAAGCTGGGAATTCTTAAAAGACGTCGCATACCACGCATTACTCCCCCTGTTCTGCGCTTCAATTATTCAGGTTGGAGGTTTCTTGGTTAATATGCGCAACAATATGATCAACTTACTTGCCGAAGACTACATCACTATGGCAAAAGGCAAGGGCCTCAGTGAACATAGAATCCTATTTAATTACGCTGCACGTAATGCACTACTTCCAAGTGTAACCGCTTTATCTATGGCTCTTGGTATGGCTATTGGTGGACAGCTGATCATAGAGATCATTTTTAATTATCCTGGGCTAGGTTCTGTTCTTTTTAACGCAATAAAAGCCCGTGATTATCAAGTTTTACAAGGGCAGCTACTTATTATGACTTTGTTTATGCTGTTTTTTAATTTATTGGCGGACATCTTATATGTCACTCTCGATCCTCGCCTACGTCAAGGAGATCATTGATGATAAAAAAATTCATCAAACTTATCTGGGGCAATCCTTTGGCTTTGTTCGGTAGCCTTATTATCAGTATCTTTCTATTTATAGCTCTAGCGGCCCCTTTACTTAGCAAGCATGCTCCAAACAAGCGAACCGGAAATCCCCACGAGTACCCATCTGGTATAGTAAAATTCGCCCAACTTTACCCAGATGGTTGGGTTGCTAAAAATCTTGCAACAGATAAACGCACATTGATCATGTCTAAGAAAACAGACCATATTCTAGGAACAACACGTATGGGGCGAGATGTATGGTCTCAATTTGTTCACGGTGCACGAGTTTCCTTGGGTGTTGGATTTGGAGCAGGCATTAGTGTCTGTTTTTTTGCCACCGTTATTGGCATATCAGCAGGATATTTCGGTGGGCGCATTGACGATTTATTAACCGCCGCAATGAATATCATGTTGGTCATCCCTCAATACCCTCTTTTGTTCGTTCTCGCGGCATTTATCGGTGAAGCAGGTCCACTAACTATTGCTCTCATCATTGGCTTAACTGCTTGGGCATGGGGAGCCCGAGTCATTCGCTCGCAAGCTCTGGCCCTGCGTGAAAAAGAATTTGTAAAAGCCGCACAGGTTTTGGGCGAATCATCATGGCGAATTATCTTCGTCGAAATATTGCCGAATCTAATTCCAATTATCGGGGCAAGTTTTATTGGTTCTGTTATGTACGCAATTATGATGGAAGCCACGATATCTTTTCTCGGCTTGGGTGACCCAAACACCGTCAGTTGGGGCATTATGCTTTACAACGTACAAACGTCTTCATCGATGCTAATTGGTGCTTGGTGGGAACTATTCGTACCCTGCGCTGCATTAATCCTTCTTGTCACTGGTTTAGCCCTACTTAATTTTGCTGTTGACGAAATTGCTAATCCACAGTTGCGATCCCACAAAGGGTTGAAACGCTGGAAGAAGTTATCCCAGCAAAATCAAAAGGAGCAACTGTCTAAATTTGAACCACACAATGCGCTATGGAGCGGAGATAAATAACTATGACTAGCCCACTCATTTCCATCCGCCATCTTTGTGTAGACTACATTACAGACGCAGGTGACGTGCGTGCTTGTAGTAACGTCAGTTTTGATATTGCTCCTGGAGAAGTATTTGGCTTGGCTGGAGAATCTGGCTGTGGTAAATCCACCGTGGCCTTCTCACTGATGCGCCTACACAAACCACCTGCTTTTATCACTGCAGGAAAAATACTCTTCAATGGTGAAAATATTCTCAGCTATAGCGACAGTCGTATGCGGGCTTTTCGCTGGAGCGAAATGTCTATGGTCTTCCAAAGTGCAATGAATGCCTTAAACCCAGTCTTAACAATGGAAGACCAATTTTGCGATGTCATTATGTATCACACCAATATGACTCGAACTCAAGCCTGCAAAAGGGCTGAAGAGTTGCTTGAAATTGTTGATATCCACCCTAGCCGCTTAAACGATTACCCACATCAATTTTCCGGTGGTATGCGTCAACGTCTCGTGATTGCAATTGCACTCGCACTCAACCCAAAAATGATCATTATGGACGAACCAACCACGGCCTTAGATGTCGTGGTTCAAAGGGAAATACTGCAAAAAATCTATGCCCTGAAAGAAGAATTTGGCTTTGCGATTCTATTTATCACCCACGATCTGTCACTCATGGTCGAGTTTTCTAATCGAATTGGCATTATGTATTCGGGTGAGTTGGTGGAAATCGCGCCATCAGAAAAAATTCTCCAAAAACCTTACCACCCTTACACTGAAGGATTAGGACATTCCTTTCCTTCATTAACAGGCCCCAAAACCAAACTTACAGGAATACCGGGCAGTCCATTAAACCTGTTAGATATACCTATGGGCTGTCGTTTCCAAGCACGTTGTCAACAAGTTCATGACATTTGCACCAAAAAAAGTAACTCACTTAAACTAATAGAACCAAATCATTTCTCAAATTGCCACCTCTACGGTGACCCTATAGCCCAATTCAAATGTTAGTTTGAAACTATTAAATAACAATTGGAGATGATAATGAACAAAGAATATGGACAACTATTAATAGAAGGAAAAAATCTTATCAAGGATTTTCCAATTAATAGCACTGCCTTACAACAGCCAATCATGCGCGCTATTAATGGAGTATCTTTCAAAATGTACAAAAGCCGTGGCCTTTCAGTAGTAGGCGAGTCAGGCTCTGGAAAATCGACAACGGCTAAAATGATTGCCAAAATGTATGCTCCAAACTCAGGTTCAATCCAATACAAAGGAAAAGATCTTGAGTCTATTCGTTCCCGTTCACAATTAATGAACTTTCGAAAAGGGGTCCAAATGGTTTGGCAAGATCCATTTGGTTCACTTAACCCCACTCACAATATTTTCCATCATATAGCACGCCCTCTGCTAATACATAAAAAAGTAACACCCATTAATAAACAAGAACTTAAAGATCGAGTATACGCACTGTTAGAACAAGTTGGGCTCATTCCAGCTAAGGAAACCGCAGAAAAGTTCCCTCACCAACTTTCTGGAGGTCAACGCCAACGAGTTAACTTAGCACGTAATATTGCGGTGGGAGCAGAGGTTATTTTGGCCGATGAACCCACCTCTATGCTCGATGTCTCCATCCGTGCTGGTGTGCTGAATCTGATGGAAGAGATGAAGTTTGAGAAAGCAATGTCACTACTCTACATCACCCACGACATAGCAACAGCACGTTATATTGCAGAAGATCTCGCGGTCATGTACGTCGGTCATATGGTTGAGTGGGGAGACACAGAAGAAATAATCCATCACCCTCAGCATCCCTATACACAACTACTTATTTCAGCCGTACCAGATCCCAGTAAATCCATTCATGAAAAATTAAAAGGCAATAAAGGGGAAATCCCTCTTTGGACTCCAAACTCTGTGGGCTGCCCTTTTTCTGATAGGTGCCAACATTCCACCAGCCAATGCAAAGAAGCACTGCCAGCAGTCACACAACTGTCAGACAATCATTTTGTGCGCTGTTATTTGTACCAAAAATAGTATCAGTATCTTTAAAGGAATATGAATAAAAAGTCAGAGGTTTTAATGCAGATACTTACAAACCATATCGGCTATGAAAGGCTAGGATCTAAGCAGGCTATTTTGATGCTTGGTGACGTTACTATTAGTTCAAACTCTAGTGTTGAATTGATCAATGCCAATACTGAAAACTGTATCGATTGTTTCGTATTAGGAGAGAAAGTTCGCGTAGCAGAATGGCACCAAGGATACTTTTGCCATATTGACTTTTCATCATATCAAACTCCAGGTCATTATTATTTGCGTTTAGATCACTGCCGATCCTCACCGTTTCAAATATCAAGCGACCTACTATGTCAATCCACTCTTTCAGACGTAGTTCATTACTTCAAATCTCAACGTTGCAGCGGTATTTACGAACAACATGATCGGCATATTCGCTTATTCAATAGCAAAATACACATTGATGTGCATGGCGGCTGGTATGACGCATCAGGAGATGTTAGCAAATATTTAAGCCACCTTTCTTACGCTAATTATCTCAATCCGCAGCAGACACCAATGATTGTATGGAATTTAGCCAAAGGGATTGAACTTCGCCAAAAAACTAAAAAAAACCAAGATTTTATGGATGAAAGAATGACCGATGAGGCCTTATTTGGTGCTGATTTCTTGATGAGAATGCAACATAGCAGCGGCTACTTTTATACTACCATTTTCGACCAATGGTCAAAAGAACCACATAAAAGAGAAATATGCTCATATTCGACTCAACAAGGGCATAAATCTGAAGATTATCAAGCAGGATTTCGCCAAGGTGGAGGCATTACGATTGCTGCACTCGCTGCAATCGCACGACTTAAAAGGGAAAGTGACTATAACTCTCGTGACTATCTCAACGCGGCAATATTAGGTTATGAACACCTAAAAGAGTATAACCACTATTACCTCAATGATAGACAAGAAAATATTATTGACGAGTACTGCGCGCTCATTGCCAGTGTGGAATTGTATAAAACAACCAATCAACTCTGCTACTTAGAAGAGAGTCGAACTTGGGCAATTCAACTGGCAAAACGCCAGTGCTCAGATAAAAACATTCATCACTTCTGGTCAGCTAATAAAGATGGTTCGCGTCCTTATTACCACCCAGTAGAGGCAGGCCTTCCCGCTATCGCCTTAAGCGAATATCTGAATGTTGAGACGCAGCATCATCTAAAAGAGCCTATTATAAGAACTCTGATCCAATCATGTTACTTCGAGCTTTCAATCACTCACAAGGTATCCAACCCATTCGGCTACCCACGCCAATATGTCAAAGAACTACATCAAGACAAAAGAGATACCTTCTTTATGGCACAAAATAATGAGACCGGCTACTGGTGGCAAGGAGAGAATGCACGTCTCGCTTCATTGGCTGTGATGGCTTACTTTGCTCAGCCTTTTATCGAAGATATTGAGCTAAAAACAAAATTAGCATTATACGCTCAGCATTCGATTGATTGGATACTAGGCCTTAATCCCTATGACATGTGCATGCTCGATGGCCATGGACACAATAACCCTAACTACCTACCTCAACTTGGTTTTTATAATGCGAAAGGTGGTATTTGCAACGGTATTACCGCCGGAGTAGACACCCCGCAAGGCATAGCATTTACCCCTCCAACTCATCAAAACGATATGTTACATAACTGGCGATGGGGAGAACAATGGCTACCTCATAGCGCATGGTACTTACTGGCGATCATTGCCCAAGCAAATCATTTCCGCCACATAGAAGGAAGCTAATATGAGTCATTATTATGTTGGTGTTGATGGCGGAGGAACCTGTTGCCGCGCTAGGATAAAAAATCATCACGGAAAATTAGTTGGAGAAGCGAAAAGCGGCAGTGCCAACATTTTATTGGGCGTAGGGCTTGCACTTAATTCAGTGATTGAAGCGGTAACAAACGCAGCCAATAACGCTGGACTTGATGATACTCAATTACCACTCATGCATTTAGGCCTAGCGCTTGCTGGAGCAGAACATAAAGCCGCTTGGTATGAATTTATGTCTCAACCACACCCTTTTGCTTCTGCTGTACTCAACACTGATGCTTATGGTGCTTGCCTAGGTGCACACAATGGACATAGTGGTGCCATTGTTATTGCTGGGACTGGATCGTGCGGTCTTTATTTATCTGGGACAAAGCAGCATGTAGTTGGTGGGCATGAGTTTCCGATCTCAGATCAAGGTGGGGGCGCAATTATGGGATTAAGGTTAATTCAACAAGTGATACTCGCCTCTGACAACATGCGCGACAAAACCCCGCTTTTTCATGACATTATCGAACACTTTAATCACGATATTAGCGAAATCGTCATTTGGTCTAAACAAGCACTTCCGCGTGATTATGGCCAATTTTCTCCTTTAATATTTAGACATGCGGCTCAAGGTGATCCACTGGCAATGTCGCTACTTAAACAGACTGCAAGTGATATTGAAATGTTAATTCAAGCACTTGTTAAAAAAGGGGCGACACAGATTTGTCTGATGGGCAGCATTGCCGAACGCATAGGCGACTGGCTTGCCCCAGACATACATCAATGGCTTTCTGAACCGCTTTCTGATGCGTTGGAAGGAGCCTTGATGTTTGCTGAACAGCCACAACATAATTTGTATTCTAGGAGAAATCATGGATTACCGTCTTGAACTTAGTGTACTCTCTGAAGATCAAAGTAGCAGCCTATTGGGTCTAACTTTATACAATCTATCAGGTTCCACTCTTAGCAACTGGTCTTTACAGTTTATTTTTGAACGCTTTATCCAGCCCGCGAGCTTCATTAATGGCCATATAAAACAGGTAGGAAGTTTTTGCGAGATCGTTACAGATAGCTGCACAATAGCCAATAATGCATACTATTACTGTCAGTTTAATATTGATTCATTGCCATTACGTTTCTATTCTCATGGAATTAAAGAGGCCTTAATTGTCGACCTCAAAGATAAGCTAAAACTACCCGTTGTGGTGGAACCTATCACTCTCGCCTCGACTCATTCCTGTCAGTCTCAATTGACACCTCCTAAAAAAACAGACAGCGGATTAATCCCTAAGCCAAATAAAATCATATATCTAGATGGTAATATAGCCCTACCTAACTCAGAACATATGACCGTTAAAACTTCTTTGGCAGAAAAAGCAGCAGCTTGGTTAAAAAAAGAACTCAATGATACTTTCAGACATCAAAAAAAAATTAAGAATCAAAATGATATTACCTTTGCATATCACCCAAACCTAAGAGAGTCGCACTATCACTTACTAGTAGATAGCAATGGTATAGTACTAGAAGCAAGTACACCCTGCGGATTTATCCATGCCTGCGCCACCTTAATACAGTTAATTAAAAAAGTAGATGACAACTTAGTCGTTCCTTGGGTCAAAATTTTCGATCAACCGCGATTTACTTATCGCGGTGTTATGCTCGACTGCGCTCGACATTTTCATTCTATTGAAACCATCAAAAGATTGATTAATCACCTAGCCTATTACAAATTTAACCAATTTCACTGGCATTTGACTGATGATGAGGGATGGAGACTGGAGATCAAAGCTTTTCCACAACTAACAAAAATAGGATCTAAGCGCGGTCAAGGCTCTGAGTTAGAGCCTCAGCTAGGTCATCTAACTTCAACCTATGGTGGTTACTATACACAACAACAAGTACGTGAAGTCATTACCTATGCCGAGGCTCGTGGGATTAGCGTCATCCCAGAAATTGATATACCGGGCCACTGCCGTGCAGCAATAAAGTCGCTCCCCCATTTGCTGATAGATCCAAGCGACTCCTCACAATATCGTAGCATCCAAAACTATACCGATAATGTTCTTTCTCCCAACCTAAGCGGGACCTATCAATTTATCGATAGGGTATTAGAGGAAGTTGCTATTCTATTTCCCTCACCTTGGATCCATGTTGGATCAGATGAAGTACCTGAAGGGGTATGGGAGAAAAATTATAATTGTCAGGCTTTAATGACCCACAGTGGTTATGAGAATATCTCTGAACTTCAGGGACATATTCTCCATTATGCCGAGAAAAAGTTAACCAGTCTTGGCAAACGTATGCTCGGCTGGGAAGAGATCAAACAGGGTAACAAAGTCAGTAAAGATACGATTATTTTTTCATGGCAAAATGAAAAAGCCGCGCTAGATTGTGCAAAACAAGGCATTGACGTTGTCCTTCAGCCAGCCCAAGCCACTTATCTCGATATGGTACAAGACTTTTCCCCTCACGAACCGGGAACTAACTGGGCAGGAGTTCTTACCTTAGATAAAGCCTACCAATATGAGCCTGTAGCTGAAATTCCTGAAGATAGTCCAATCTATAAACACATTCTCGGTATTCAGTGCGCATTATGGTGTGAAAATATAAGCGACCAAACAAAAATAGATTACATGTTGTTTCCTAGGCTGACAGCTATTGCTGAAACTTGCTGGACATTTAAGCAACAGCGTAATTGGCCAAATTATCAGGCAAGACTAAAGCAACATTTTTGGTTAATGGATAAACAACATATTAATTATCGTTATCCATGGAAACAAGCTTCACTCGCTTACTATGACTGAAAACTATTCCAAACTATGGTACAAACCACTGCTCAGTGAGGACAAATAGTTAGGCTGCTCAAATTAAATCCTTTATCGCAGCCTAACGAAAAAAGCTAGAATGCAAGTACACCTTGTGTTTCAACTTTGACAGAAACAGGTTGGCCAATTGATAGAGGCTCAGATGAGCTAGCTAATAACTGGCTGCCACTAGCATCAATCACATAGCGGCAATGGTCACCCATAAACTGTTGCTCAAGAACCGTAACACTACTTTGCTCGGTAGCACTAATCTGGACATGTTGTGGACGCAATAACAATTCACAGTGAGCATCTATACGAATATCTTGCTGTGCCTTAGCCTCAACGAGACCCAGTTCAGTTTCAAATTCACGTTCAGAAATACGCTTTGCTAACAGATAACTTCCACCACCCAGAAAATCTGCAACAAATTTACTCAACGGCTGATAATACAGTTCGCTTGCCGTTCCATACTGTTCGATAACCCCATGATTCATAACAGCCATTTTATCGGCAAAGGCAAACGCTTCTTCTCTGCTATGTGTCACAAAGATAGCGGTAACTCCCTGTTGCTTAAAGATCTTGCGGATCTCACCGATCAATTCATGACGAACCTGAGTGTCAATATTCGAGAATGGCTCATCGAGTAATAGTAAATCTGGCTTATAAGCTAATGAGCGAGCAATTGCGACACGTTGTTGCTGCCCACCTGAGAGCTGATGAGGATATCGTTTTTCATATCCGGTGAGGTGAACCAATTCCAACATTTCTGATACTTTAGCTAACCTAGCTTGCTTGCCAAAAGTCTTTAAGCCAAAGGCCACATTCTCTTCGACCGTTAAGTGAGGAAATAAAGCGTAGTCTTGGAATATCATACCAATGTTACGCTGTTCCGGTGGCTGCCAACAACGACCATCATCGATAAGGATCCCATTGAGACTCATAGAACCTGAGCTAAGTGGCAGTAGGCCTGCAATAGCCTTAAGCAAAGTCGTTTTTCCACAGCCACTTGCGCCAAGCAAACAAACTATCTCGCCATGCTTTACATCCAAGAATAAGGACTCCAGAACCGTCGTCTGAAGATCATATTTACAGGTTAAATTAGTGATAGATAATGCACTGCCCATCAATGTGTATGCTCCAGCGAACGGTTAACCAAAACAAGTGGAATCAATCCAACTAAGACCAATAATACCGCAGGTAATGCGGCCAACTCTAGTTGCTCATCGGAGGCAAAGTTATAAACATAAGTTGCCAGTGTTTCAAAATTGAAAGGTCGAAGTAATAAGGCTGCATTGAGCTCTTTCATCGATTCGATAAATACCAATAAACCAGCAATCAAAGCTCCACGGCGAATGAGAGGAAAATGGACACGCCACAGCATCTGATTAGAATTGCAGCCCATAGTGCGTGATGCCATATCAAGTGAAGGGGGCACCCTATTAAGGCTGCTTTCAATACTACCGATCGCAACAGCAGAGAACCGCACTGTTAGTGCAAAAATCAAGGCAAACATAGATCCTGAGAAGATGAGCCCAGGCTGTCCTAAGTTCATTATTTTAGCCGTATCATTCACAATATGATCCATAAATAAAACAGGCACCATAACGCCAATCGCCAAAACCGTTCCTGGAACAGCATATCCCATGGATGATAGGCGCATAACTGCCAAGCTTTTACCGTTATTGACCAAACGATGATAAAAGTTAACGACCACTGCAACAGCAACACCAATAAGAGCTGCCGAAAATGACACGTACAAGCTATTAAGGGCATATTCGCGAAACTCTGGGGTCCAACTTTGGTAAAAATATTGATAGGCGTAAACAATCAATTGTAAAAGAGGTAAGAAGAACGCTACAGCCACCAAGCCCCAACACCAAGTCAATGCCAACCATTTTTTCCAACCTTGCAATTGATAACGAAAATCTTCACTACTGTTAAATTGATTTTGGAATAGCTTTTGCCTCCGTCGACTATAACGTTCAGTACTGAGCAGTAAAATAACGAATATCAACATAATTGCTGAAATCTTTGCAGCAGCAGTAAGGCTTGAATATCCTAGCCAAGTGTCGTAGACAGCTGTTGTTAGTGTATTAACCGCAAAGTAGCTTACGGTACCAAAATCACCAATGGTTTCCATCGCAACCAGCGATAAGCCAACTGCAATTGAAGGTCTAGCGAGTGGTAATGATATTCGACGAAAACTTTCCCAAGGCGAACATTTGAGTAATCGAGCCGATTGCAATAAAGAGACATTTTGCTCCATAAAAGAAGCACGACATAGTAAATAAACATAAGGGTATAATACTAATGCCAGAACAAAAGTCGCACCTGGCAGGGTCCTAATATCAGGAAACCAATAGTCCCCTATTCCCCATCCCATAGTATTACGAAGAAATATTTGGACTGGCCCTGCAAAATCGAGCCAATCGGTGAAAATGTAACCAACAATATAGCTTGGCATCGCCAAAGGTAAAACCAAAGCCCACTGTAAAATACTCTCACTCGGTATACGACACATCGCCATTATCCAAGCTGAGGGGATCCCAAAAATAGCTGACAGAAACATAGTCCCTGCAGCCAAAACAACAGTGTTAAGAGTATACGTTGGCATCACTGTAGACATAAGGTGAGAGAAGAGTTCGTCTGTCTCACCAATAGCGGTCATAAATATCGCCAAGATCGGCAAAACCAGTAGTAGAGCTAGCATCCCACTACTGGTTTTCCACAAATATATTTTCTCTTTCATCGCCCAACAATCATAGATGCGTATATAGACAACGCACCTTTAACACGCTCAAAGGTATTTTATACCCTTATATAATAGTAACCTCAAGTTACTCGGGTAAAGAATCATTTTAGGCTGAACAAAAGAAACGTTACATATTTACAGATCAAACTTCACTTCATCTAGCAGTTTGATAGCGGCAGCATGATGATCAGCGATTTCATCCAGAGGGATACTATCCGCTTTGAAGTCCCCCCAAGACGCAACAAGCTCGGAACGCTTAACCCCATTTTTAACGGGATATTCGTAGTTAACTTCAGCGTACATGCTCTGGGCTTTGTCACCAGATAAAAACTCCATAAGTTTTAGAGCATTGTCTTTGTTCGGTGAATACTTAGCCATTGCCATGCCAGAAATATTCACATGTGTACCAGTGCTTTTTTGATCAGGGAAGTTAATGTAGACAGCATCTGCCCAAGCTTTCTGTTCTTTATCATTATACATTTTACCTAGATAGTAACTGTTACCTAAAGATACATCACAAAGACCTTCTTTAATCGCTTTAACCTGAGCACGATCATTACCCTGAGGCTTGCGCGCTAGGTTCGCTTTGACACCCTCTAGCCACTTCTTAGTTTCAGTTTCACCTTGATGAGCAATCATCGATGAAACTAATGAAATATTGTAAGGGTGTTTACCACTACGAGTACAAATTTTTCCTTTAAATTCAGGCTTAGCTAGATCTTCATACGTAAAGTCATCACCAAGTTTACCAATACGATCACGTGAAGAATAAACACTACGAGTTCTTGTGGTTAGTGCAAACCACTCATTATCTTCATCTTGGTATTGCGCTGGAATGTTCTTCTCAAGCACGTCACTATTCACAGACTGAACCAAACCTTTCTCTGTTAGTTCGGCCAAACGGCTAATATCTACCGTTAAAATCACATCCGCTGGACTATACTCACCTTCTTGAGTCAACTTTTCCGCTAACCCTTTTTTAGCAAACTTAACGTTCACTTTTACGCCCGTTTCTTTAGTGAACTCGTTGAACATAGGCTCAACTAGGAAAGGTTGACGATATGAGTAGACGTTCACTTCTTCAGTTTCACCAGCTATTACTGTCGGTGCTATAGTTACACACGCCAAAGCCGAAAGAGTCAGCACTTTGTTCATTGGTTCAGTCCTTTAATTTCGTAATGATAACGTTTATCAGTTGCGTTATTATATGTATCACGATTTAGAACTCAATCATTGAAACCAGAAAACCTGCCATTAGTGGCAGGTTTTTGAGTATTTTATTTGTAACATGTTATGACTTATTTTAAGCTCACAAACTCTGGATAGGCCCCAACGCCACAATCATGCAAATCCATACCCTCAAGCTCTTCCTCTTCAGAGACGCGAATGCCAAGTGTTACTTTGAGTATCGACCATATAGCCAAACTACTCACAAATACCCAAGTAAAAATAGTTACAGCACCAAATAACTGTATACCAAAACTTGCTTCACCATTACTCAATGGCACAATCATCAAACCAAAAAATCCACATATGCCATGTACCGATATAGCTCCGACGGGATCATCTATCTTAAGTTTATCCAATGCAATGATGCTAAATACCACCAAAACACCGGAAACAGCACCAATAGCAACTGAATACATTGGTGATGGAGACAAAGGATCTGCAGTAATGGCAACCAAACCAGCTAAAGCACCGTTTAGAACCATAGTAAGATCCGCTTTTCCCCATGTTGTTTTACAAACTAACAATGCCGAAAATGCTCCTGCTGCTGCCGCTGCATTGGTGTTTAGGAAAATTTTTCCAACCGCTGTCGCATTAGAGAAATCCGATACCATCAGCTGAGATCCACCGTTAAACCCAAACCACCCAAACCATAAAATAAAAGTACCTAGGGTTGCGAGTGGCATATTCGAGCCTAGAATAGGATAAATCTCACCATTTTTGCCATATTTTCCACGCCGTGCTCCCAGCAGTAACACCCCAGCAAGAGCAGCAGCAGCTCCAGCCATATGCACAATACCTGAACCAGCAAAATCACTAAATCCAGCTTGTGATAGGAAACCACCTCCCCATGTCCAATACCCTTCCATTGGATAAATAAATGAGGTTAGTACCGCCGAAAAAATCAGAAATGACCACAGCTTCATCCTTTCAGCAACCGCGCCAGAGACAACAGACATCGCCGTGGCAACAAACACGACTTGGAAGAAAAAGTCCGACTCTAAAGAGTGGTCAGCACCAGCAGTTTGCGATCCGATTAGAGCTCCAATGGATGGCAACCAACCTCCCTCAGTATTATCAACATACATAATGTTATACCCAACAACGAGATACGTGGTACAAGCAATTGCATAAAGGCATACATTCTTAGTTAATATCTCAGTAGTATTTTTTGAGCGCACTAGACCTGCTTCTAACATAGCGAATCCAGCCGCCATCCACATGACAAGCGCGCCCGAAATTAGAAAGAAAAAAGTATCTAGTGCATAACGTAGCTCAGTTACCGTAGATGTGAGTTCCATTGTATCTTCTCCATTCCTTGAATTCTCAAAGCGCTTCCGCATCCATTTCACCAGTACGTATTCGTACTGCTTGGCTTAAGTCGTAAACAAATATTTTTCCGTCACCTATTTTGCCAGTGTGTGCAGCTTGAGATATGGCCTCAACAACGCAATCGATATTCTCTGCATGAGTCGCAATTTCAAGCTTAACCTTAGGCAAGAAGTCGACTTGATATTCAGCGCCGCGGTAAAGCTCGGTATGACCCTTTTGCCGCCCAAAGCCTTTTACCTCTGATACTGTCATTCCTTCTATACCCACATCTGCTAAAGCTTCTCTCACATCATCCAATTTAAATGGCTTTATGATCGCATTAATGATTTTCATCTTACCCTCTCGAGGCTGACATAATTACATCCATTAATCCAAGCTGCGTGCCAACTTATTAAGCAATTGATATATAAAGACTTGATTTTTTATGTAGGCTTAGAAACACAAATGGCGCACCACATTGGTGCGCCATTTTCACTACTTTGAAGCAAATGATAAATCAGACTATCTAGCAGGTGTGTATAATATTTTTCTATTATTTTTATAATTTCTTGGGCTCATTTCCCATGCTTAGTATTAAAATTATCGAAAGATTTAATTTTTAATGGGTTAGGCTTAAATCTATCACTCTATCTGCACTAGCAATCGTTTCTGGGCGATGAGCAATGATGACCCGAGTAATCTTCATGTTTGAAATGGTTTTGTTGATTTCTTTTTCCAGTTTCACATCTAAATGACTGGTAGCTTCATCCAAAAACATCATCACAGGGCGTTTATAAAGCGCACGAGCCAAAACTAAACGCTGCTTCTGGCCACCACTTAATGTTGACCCCATTTCTCCTACTAAGGTATTGTAACCCATGGGCATATCAACAATATCTTGATGCAAGCCAGAAAAATACGCACATTGTTCAACAAACTCCATATCTGGTTTTTCAGAAAAAAAGTGAATATTTTCAGCTAACGTACCCATAAATAATTGCTCGTCTTGCATAACAGTGGCTATTTGGGTACGTAAGTTGGTGAGACCGTAATCTATGAGGTTTTTCCCATCGATTAAGATCTCACCTTTTTGAGGTGCGAGTAACCCTATCATCAATTTTAGTAATGTCGTTTTTCCTACACCACTTGGCCCAATAATAGCCACTGACTCGCCCGCATTAATAGTAAGAGAGAGATTATCAAAAACAGGATCAGAGAAATCGGAATGTTGAAATTGGATATTTTTAAGTTCAATGTTTCCTGTAATGTTTGGTGACGAGGTATCCGAGTAAAATACATTATCTTTATTTGTAATTTCTTTTTCAGTGAGCAGTACTTCTGAAGCACGTTCTAAGTGAACACTGATCATTCGATACTCAAATATAAAGTCAATAAAGCTAGTAACGTGTGTAACAAACATCTCTCGATAGGACACAAATGCCATAAACATACCGAGTGTGAATTGCCCGTTAATTACCAATGAAGCTCCCACATACAAAATGACTAAACGTTCAGCTCCAAAAATTAATTCATTGGCCTTGGATTGCCAAAAATTTAAACGCTCATTTTTTATCGCTATATTGATGGTTTTTATAGCCAAATTTTGCCACAAACCTTGTCGTTGAACTTCTTTTCCATAGAGTTTGATTGCTTGCATAGAGCGCAAGGTTTCCATTAAATTGGATTCCTTCTTAGCTTCAGCAACAAGGCTCTCCATCGATAATTGACGTTGTTTAGGATAAAAAAGACAGCGTATCGCAACATATATCAATAGCGCTGTAACAATCACTATAAATAGCATCGGAGAGTATATTAGCAATACTACACTGGTCACTATGCCAAACAGAACATTTAACATCTGTTCGGGAATAGTAAAGGCCAACAAAGTCTGAATAGGCGTAAGAGATTGAATTTTTGATAGAATATCTCCAAGATGTCGATTTTCAAAAAAACTCATTGGTAAGCGTAGCAGATGATTGAGCATGTTTGCTTGCATCTGAAAACTAAGCTGATGTCCAAATCGTTGAGTAACAAAATCTCTTAACCATCCGGTAAATAGTTGGAACAATACGATTAACGCTAAACCAATAATTACCACATTAAGCATATTTAAATCATTGGTAGCTATAATGCTATCAGTTATTATCTGCATTCCGTAGGGGGATATTAGCCCTAATAATTGAAGAATTAGGGCTAAACCAAGCAAACTAAAAATAAACCCGCGAGCACCAACCATACTTTTCCAAAAATCACGCAATTGGATAGTTTGTTTGATTTTTGGTGGTTTAAAAGAGCGAGTAGGCACCAACTCTAGAGCAACACCTGTAAAGCGGTCACTAACTTGCTGCATATTCAGTGTCACTCGGCCACAGGCAGGGTCAAGAATAGTGATGCTATCTTTACCAACTTTTTCGAGCACCACAAAATGTGCCATTTCCCAATGAAGAATGCAGGGGGTTTGCAATTCCGAGAGTTCATCCAAATCAGCCCTTAAGCCTCGTCCTACCATCCCCACATGTTCAGCCATGGATAAAATATCTGCCATAGTACAACCCTTCATCGACAAGCTAAATTGTTGCCTCAAGCTGACGATATCGGTATCACCATGATAGTAATTTAAAATCATTCCTAAACAAGCAAGACCACACTCAGCCGCTTCCGATTGTAGTAGGGGTTGAATATGCTTTTTGGGGTTAAATTCTATGTTTTCAGTGGTCATTTTTTGATACTCAATAAAGGCTCAAACAACCAATACCATATGGGTTGACGGTCAAGGATGATATCTGCTGAAAAGATCATACCTGGCTTTAGTACGACATCTTTACCATGCAATCGAGGACGAGCCTCTGAAAGTTCGGCAGTCACACGGTAGACAGGAGATTCAGTGGCGACTAGAGCATTTAAATCTTGGGGAAGCAGGACGTGGTTCGATACTTTAGTTATGGTCGACTGTTGAAAACCAAACCGTTGATAAGGAAATGCATCCAATTTAACTTTTGCCATTTGGCCAACTCGAATAAAGCCAATTGATTCTGATGGAACAAGTAGTACGGCCTCCAATTGGCTCTCTTTAGGAAGCAGGTGCACAAGTGGTTCATGTGCATTTATTTGCTCGCCTAATTTATGGTGCACTCGAGTCACTGTCCCAGATTGCGTTGCCACTAACCAGTATCGTTGCAGACTTTCAAACTCGATTTTCTCATGGTTAAGGCGACTACGTTCAGCTTTCAGCTGTTGATGTCGTTGTTGGTACTCAGTCGGTAAATTAGCTGCTTGCATGTCCAAAGATTGCTTCCTAGCGGTAAGCTCTGACTCTGTGAGCAACAAACGGTTAATGTTACCTTGAACATCGAGCACTTGAGACTCTTGCTGCTCAACATCGGATCTTGCCACCAAGTTTTTCGACAGTAACTCACTCATATTATTTAGCTTGCGCTTGGCAATAGTGAATTGCTTTTCGACCACTTTTTTTGTGTTATATAGTCGAGAGAGCTGCTCAGTAATTGCGTTTGATTCGGCTTGTAATTGGTGCTGCTTTTCATGAAACTCTTGGTCAGAGAGACTCAATAGAGCGTCAATAGAACCGAGCCTTGTATTGAGTTCAAGCAAACGCCCATGATGCAGTTCATTATCATGGTTTAGGGCGTGCTCATTAACAATTTCCAGCAGAGGTGTACCTTTTTCCACCCATTGCTGCTCTTCAACTAAAATTTGTTGAATTTGCCCTTGCAGTGGCGCTGTATAGCGCATGATCCCTGAAGACGGCTCTAAGTAGCCATGAACTTTTGCCTTTTTATTTATTTTCCCAAAGGTAATAAATAAAAGCATACCAACAAAAATTAGAAATAAACAAAAAGCAAGTATTTTATAGGCTCTAGGATGCTTCAGAAAAACATCACCAATATTGGTGTTTTTTTGATAATCGAGAGCTTCTTTTCTAAAAAGCATAGGAATAATAAATATCTATTTTTTATATCTTTAACATCAAAAAAAACATATCACAAATAGATAATACTTATAATTAATTACCAAATTATAAAAACACCCAATAGCCTGTATTAGAAACAAAGACACAACATTTTCACAATAATCATTCACTTATAAATAAACTAAAATTAGTCTTCTTACCATTATCAAAAAAATAAAAAAAAATTATATTGACATATTAATCATAAAAACTCTCAATTGTTAAAGTGTCTTTTTTTGTAATAGCCTCGGTATCGGTTTGATTTATATATGTAAAAGTCATTCTTACATAATCTTTATTTAAATTTAATTAGGAGTTATAAAATGAAAGATTTAAAATTAGATACTTTATCTGAAGTTTCTGGTGGCGGCTGCTTTGACGGCTTAATTAATTCTGTCTCTAGATATTTTGCAGCTAAAGCTGTATCAAATAAATTTAATGATGCAGCTAATAATATAACTGACAAACTTCCTACTAGTGCTATTCCTACTGATGCTCTTAGCAGCGTAACAAGTAAGTTAGGAAATCCAGGAAGTATTCCTAACCCAGTATCAGATATAGGATTCTCAGGATCCATACTAGGTGCAGCAAAAGGTAATCTTTTCTGATAATTCTGGTCGAATGTTATCTCTAGCCGAGCTCTTTGAGCTCGGTTTTTCGAATAAATTAGAGGCTAGTGTATTAGAAAAATAACACTTAAGTTTAAAATGTTATTTTTATTTCACGCATATTGAATATGGCATTATATGAAAAATTTAAAATTAGACATATTATCTGAAGTTTCTGGCGGTGGTCCTGACAATATAAAATCAAAATTCTCGCTTTTTTCAAAGGTTGTAGGAGCTTTTTCAAGCTCAAAAAATACTAAAAGTAACAACATGCAACAGGAACCTATAATGGTAGGAGTACATCTGAAGTCAGAATATCAGACTCCGACTGAGATAAAAGCTATGCATGATGGTAAGTTTTATACTTACTAATTATTAAATATCAAACTAGATCTTAGAGCTAATTTTAAGGATAAATAAAATATTCGCTATAGATTTGGAAGAGACACTTTCCTTTTAGTGTTTTATTAAAAAAATATTACATATGGTATTATGAGATGAAAAATATAAAATTGGATATCTTATCCGAAGTTTCTGGCGGAGGTTTAGAATTTCTTTTATGTGGCGTAGACTCCAAGTCAAAAGAAAACTCCTCTCAAGACAGCTTATTATTAAGTAAAAGTCAACTTTGTGAAGTTTTAAATATAGAGATAATGAAAAAATAAATGATAAAACGATAAATCCCAAAAGTTATTATTCTATTGCAGAGTCTCTCACAGGACGTTTACCGTCAAAGACAACTTGATATTTAACGTAAAGGTAAACAAAAAAATAAAGGACTCATTAATATAATATGCCCTTTTTATCCATGGTAAAAACGCAAGCATTTATATTTATTTCTGCTGCAAAAACGCTTTCCACTGCTTAAACAAAGACATAAAGTCGTCTAAACCGCAAGAGGCTGTACTTTCGCTATCGTAATAATTCAGCTCACTATCTTCCAGTATGACTTCACCATGTCCCAACACGTTTTCTTCTGCTACCACTTCATCACCTTGAATAGTCAGCGATATTTCACACCCCATAAACCTGTGTTCTAACAGTGGCGATTGTTCTACTGCCTGTAATAATTGCTCAATCTGCTGTATTTTTTGCTTGTCTTTGCCAATTTCTTCTTCAAGCCAGCGGCCAAGGATTTCATGACCCATACTCGGCTTAACATAGTATTTCCCCATTAGTGTGTTGCGGATAAATTCAAATTCCATCATATCGGCCTTATACAAGAGTAACGCGGAGTATATAGAGGTCGCTTACAAAGCTCAAAAAAAAGCGCCTGTTAGTTACAGGCGCTCAATAGCAATATTGCTTTGGGTAATTAAACCGGTTCTTGGAAGATGACTGTATCTGCTTTCTTAGTGTATTCTTCCATCTTGTGGAAGTTTAAGTAGCGATATGTATCAGCTGCCGTGGCATCAATTTGCTTGGCATATTCTAGGTACTCATCCTTGGTTGGGATTTTTCCGAGAATAGCTCCAACCGCTGCCAACTCAGCAGAAGATAAGTAGACATTGGCCCCATTACCAAGACGGTTAGGGAAGTTACGTGTAGACGTTGACATCACTGTCGCTTTGTCCGCAACTCTCGCTTGGTTGCCCATACACAGAGAGCACCCAGGAGTTTCAATACGCACCCCTGCACGGCCATAAATTCCGTAGTACCCCTCTGATGTGAGCTGATCTCTGTCCATTTTTGTTGGTGGAGCAACCCATAGGCGAGTATCTAACTGACCACCAAACTGCTCCAATAATTTACCAGCAGCACGGAAGTGACCAATATTAGTCATACATGAACCGATGAATACCTCATCAATCTTGGTATTTTGAACATCAGATAATAGACGAGCATCATCTGGATCATTCGGCGCACAAAGTATCGGCTCTGTGATTTCAGCTAAATCAATGTCAATTACGTGCGCATATTCCGCATCAGTATCCGCTTCCATAAGCTCAGGATTAGCAACCCATTCTTCCATCGCGGTTATACGGCGCTCTATAGTACGGCGATCGCCATAACCTTCAGAAATCATCCATTTCAGCATGACAATATTCGAGTTTAGGTACTCTTCAATCGACTTCTGAGAGAGCTTGACTGTACAGCCGGCAGCAGAACGTTCAGCTGATGCATCCGATAACTCAAATGCTTGCTCGACAGTTAGATGTTCAACCCCTTCAATTTCTAATACTCGACCTGAGAATTCATTGATCTTACCTGCTTTTTCAACCGTAAGTAAGCCTTGCTTAATCCCGTAGTATGGAATGGCATGAACAAGATCCCGAAGTGTAATTCCAGGCTGCATCTCGCCCTTAAAGCGAACTAAAATCGATTCAGGCATATCCAATGGCATAACACCTGTAGCGGCGGCAAATGCGACCAAACCTGAGCCAGCTGGGAAAGAAATACCGAGTGGGAAGCGAGTATGCGAGTCACCACCGGTCCCCACAGTATCAGGAAGAAGCATTCTGTTGAGCCAAGAGTGAATAACACCATCACCAGGACGCAGAGATACACCACCACGGTTCATAATGAAATCAGGCAATGTGTGATGAGTATTGACATCAACAGGCTTTGGATACGCAGAAGTATGGCAGAAGGATTGCATTACCAAATCAGTAGAAAAACCTAAACAGGCTAAATCTTTCAATTCATCTCGCGTCATAGGTCCTGTGGTATCTTGAGAGCCCACAGTGGTCATCTTAGGCTCACAGTATGTACCTGGGCGAATTCCTTCAACGCCACACGCCTTACCAACCATTTTTTGAGCCAGAGAATACCCTTTACCCGAGTCAGCAACAGTACCAGGTTTACGGAAAATATCTGAAGCTTCAAGGCCAAGCGATTGACGCGCCTTGTCTGTCAAACCACGTCCAATGATAAGCGGAATACGACCGCCAGCACGGACTTCATCGATAATTACATCAGTTTTCAGACCAAACTCAGCTAAAGTATCACCAGTAGTATGATTACACACTTTACCTTCATATGGATAAACATCAATCACATCGCCCATGTTAAGGTTAGAGACGTCAACTTCAATAGGCAAAGCTCCTGCATCTTCCATGGTATTGAAGAAGATAGGTGCTATTTTCCCACCAAGAACATACCCACCAGCACGCTTGTTCGGCACATTAGGAATATCATCCCCCATAAACCACAACACTGAATTGGTTGCCGATTTACGTGATGAGCCTGTTCCGACTACATCTCCAACATACACCAGCTGATGGCCCTTTTTCTTCAGTGTTTCAATCTGAGCTATTGGGCCGATACTGCCTAGCTTATCTGGTGTTATACCATCACGCTCATTTTTCAACATGGCTAGAGCATGAACAGGAATATCTGGTCGTGACCAAGCATCTGGAGCTGGTGAAAGGTCATCCGTATTAGTTTCGCCTGTCACCTTAAAAACTGTTAGAGTGATTTTTTTCTCAAGCTCTGGTTTGGATAAAAACCATTCAGCATCTGCCCAAGACTGCATAATTTTCTTAGCATGTGCATTACCTGCTTTCGCTTTTTCTTCTACGTCATAAAAAGCATCAAACATCAATAATGTGTGCGATAAAGCTCTCACTGCAATCGGAGCCAGAGCTTCATCTTCAATCAGATCTACAAGGGGTGCTATGTTATAACCACCTTGCATTGTTCCCAATAACTGAGCGGCTTTTTCACGACTCACTAGAGGGGATTTAACTTCACCTTTAGTCACCGCTGTGAGAAAACCGGCTTTAACATAAGCCGCCTCATCCACACCAGGAGGGATACGATTCTCAAGCAAGTCAAGAAGTACGGCTTCTTCACCTTGAGGGGGATTTTTCAGTAGTTCAACAAGACCAGCAACTTGTTCAGCGTCTAGTGGTTTCGGAACAACTCCTTCATCAGCACGCTCTGCGACGTGTTTACGGTAGGCTTCAAGCACGACTTTTTCCTCTCATTGCGGTTCCTTCGTTATTATTACTATTATTCAAAAGTAACGAAGTGAACATCCTTGGAAACTTGGTTCTCACTAATAACACTATTATCTAAAACTTGTATTAACTTGTATTAAAGAGACCAAACTTTGGGCGCTAGGATAGCAAAATTAACGATAAATTAAAATCTCATCATCTTGACCAACATAGCAAGTTATAACTAAAGTCCCATGATTTTCTTTACTTTGTTTCCATGTTCGCACACCCTAACAATTAATCATTCATATTACTAATTATGGGATATTTATTTAAAACTGGTTCCAATAATAAGATAGAAAGAATCATAGCTCTGTTCTGTTCTGCCGTAACCTAACATAATTGGCCCAACTGGGGAGTCAATACCGGCAAATATAGACCCTGCACCATACAAGGGTGCTGTATCAGCATTGATGCTGGGATCTGACCAAACACCTCCATATTCTATTGATAATCCTAGATAAAAAGGCGACGAAAAAAGGCCGAAGTCATTATCAAACCAACGATATCGATATATTAAACTACCAAAAATTTTATTCTGACCAATGAGGCTGTTGCGAGGAATTCCAGATAAGTTTAAAAAGCCGCCAAGTTCTTTAGGATTAATAAGGAGTGCCGAGTTTTTACTTTCCGCTACCCCAACATCAAGATTGGCGACCAAGGTATGGCGATAAAAGCTGTGGGCATAGATTGCCTTGGCCCCGTACTCGAAAGCGGTATCTTCATTGTGTCCTTCGAATATACTGCCCGTCACTCCGATACTATCATCATGTGACACTAAATAATCCAGATCTAAATACCAACCCTTACTAGGCAAACTGTAGTTATCTAACGTGTCGATACGATAATTAATAAAACCTCCAACCCTCTTGTATGACACATTACCAAGAGAAGGGAGTGAAGCGAGCTCTCCTGTACCGTCGGTGTATCTAACACCAAACTTAATCCGATTCCAAAGAGTGTTTTGATAACCAAGTGCCCATTCTGCTCCCCATTCATTAAAGTCCATTGGAATGTAGTCACGAGTAGCGCTCAGAGACGTATCCTCCATACCGCCTTTAGGTAGGTTGACTTTTTCGCTACTATAAGAACCAATAACAGTGGTGAAGAAGTCTGTGTTAAACAAAAGTGGGCTATACAATTCTCCCAAGACAAGTTTGTCAGAGCCCATTTCGATATTGAGCCTAAATTCTGCTCCCAAAGAATTTAAATCCGTAAAATTGGTTGAGACTCCAATAGAATATTGACTGTCAGTTTCGAAATCATCCTCTAGAAAAAAGCGAAAGTTGACATAGTTTGGCCCCCATGATTTTTCTCGAATATTGAGCACCAAAGTATTTTGATTATCAATTTCCTCATAGCGGTAAGTGATAAGCTCGAATCGATCCAATGCGTATAGGTTTTGAACACTATTTTCGATTTCAGCTGTTGGGTAGCGTCTACCTTGATCGAGTTTAAGGTATTTTTTCAGCGCCTCTTCACTGTAATGACTGTGATTATGGATAACAATTTGTTCGACTATTATTTCATCGCCATAGCGAAGTTTTCGCCTAGCATCTTCTTTATGGTCAATGTAGTCCTGATACTCGGATGATGACACGCTATATTGTGCAAGCTTTAGCTTATTGGTGATTGCAGCTTGATAACCTTGCTGAAAAGCAAACGGCATTTTTTCAAATGCCGTTGTTTCCATATCTCCAACTTGAGGCTTAAGGAAAACATCCCTATCTGTCAATGTTTTAGCCTGACGATTTGTTGTACTCCGCACTAGATAATTTGACAACTGATCGGCAACAGTAAATAAGGTTGTAAACTCCTCTTCTTCTCTGTAATCCGTACTGATATCAACAGCGATGACAACATCAGCTCCCAATGCTCTGGCTACATCAACGGGCATATTATTGGTTACGCCACCATCCACTAACAATTGGCCATTAAGCTCATAAGGAGGCAATGCCCCTGGCACAGACATACTCGCCATCATGGCATCAACTAAATACCCATCCCCAATAACAACAGGCTTCAATTCAATAATATCGGTTGCAACAGAGCGATAAGGTATGGCGAGATCATCGAAAGACGTAAACGGTGGTAGATTACCGGATGTCTCACGTAAAATTTTCAGCATCCCTTGCCCCTGAACTATACCTCGAGCGGCATGAACTTCCCCCCAACGTAAACCTAAATCTGTCGTAAGTTGATACCTGTCCTCATACTCTTTATCACGCACACGACGCTGACTACGATCGACTCTATCACGATAACCACTGTTCCAATCCACTGTCGTAATAAAGCTCTCGATTTCGTCAGCGCTCATCCCCGTTGAATATAAGCCACCAACGTATGCCCCCATACTGGTTCCAGTAATATAGTCCACTGGAATTTTGAGTTCTTCTAGAGCCTTTAGCACGCCAATATGAGCCGCTCCCTTGGCTCCTCCTCCAGCAAGGACCAGTGCAATTTGGGGTCGTTTAACTTCATCAGACTGTTGAGGTATTGCCGACATAGCACTTGGCAGCGACAGTACACTGATAAGTAAAAAGCACAATACCTTCTTCACTCTCCAACTCCTTTTTGGGTAACACAGATGTAAAACTTAATTAATTGAGAATTACCAGCTGAATAACTTTTTAATCCATTGTGTAGGCTGATTTTCACACTGTTGCTTCAATCGATTGTCAACGTCCCACATAGGAAGTTTAAATGCATTATCACAATCTAGTTGGAGGCTTCCGTTATCAGTATAAGTAAAACCAAGAGTGCTTATTCCTTGCGGCCAAGGTAAAGATAAGGTTTCAGGAATACGATGCTTTAGGTATTCCGCATACACTCTCAGTGCGCCGCTAGAACCTGTCAACTTGGTCGGCTGGTTATCATCGCGGCCAAGCCAGACAGTCGTCACTTCACGACCATCGATACCAACAAACCAACTATCACGAGTATCGTTACTGGTGCCTGTTTTTCCTGCCAATGCTGCCCAACCAAACTGACTATTAAGATATCGACCCGTTCCCTCCAACACACCGCGTTTCATCGCATAAGTCGTCAGCCAAGCAGCTTGCTGATCAATGGTTTGTGAAGTTTTAGGTAAAGATTGGAATAGCACATTACCTTCCTTGTCTACCACAGAGCGCAGTGCGGATAACTGAGAGCGCTTACCAGAGTTGGTCAATGTTTGATACATCTGCGCCACCTGAAAAGGTGTCAACGTGAAAGAACCGAGGAACATCGAAGGGACAGGCCTAACTTCATTACGATCGACACCAAGTTTGGCAAGTGTATCGATAACATTCGAAATACCTAACTGCATGCCTAATTCAACAGTAGGCACATTGAGTGACTTGGCGAGTGCCAAATACAAAGGTACATCACCTCTGAATTTTCGATCATAGTTACGTGGCGACCAAACACTACCTTTAGAGCCTTTTAGGCTAATAGGCTTATCATGCAAAGTAGTCGCAAGATTGTACTTTTGGGGTTGTTCTAAAGCTGTTAAATACACAGCAGGCTTAACTAGTGACCCAATTTGACGACTGGCATTTAAAGCACGATTAAAACCATCATAACCAGTGCGTTTTCCTCCAACCATAGCGCGTATTTCACCAGTATGACGGTCAACTGCAATCGCAGCACCTTCTAGAGATTTACCAGCTACTTGACTCAACTGTGGGATTTTTCTCGCGATTGCCTGCTCTAGTTCCTGTTGTGATACAGGATCTAGGGAAGTAAAGACCCTTAGTCCAACATCAGACTTAAATACGCTCCCCACTTTTTGTTTTAGTTCTATTTTAAGTTGTTGAAAATAAGCAGGCTGACGGCTAGCAATACGAGGGTTATCTTGTATATCCAGTGGACGGCTAGCGGCTATTTCATACTGACTTGCACTCAACACCCCTTGCTGCATCATCAGGCGTAACACAAGATCTCTACGCTCTTTAGCTCTCTCTGGATAGCGTATTGGGTTGTAATATGAAGGCCCTTTTACCATACCCACTAACAGAGCAAGCTGATCAATTCTGAGTTCTTGAATCGGTTGACCAAAATACAACCTAGAGGCCAAACCAAAACCATGAATCGCTTCACCACGGCTTTGACCTAAGTAAACCTCATTGAGGTATCCTTCTAAGATACGATCTTTGCTGTACCTATAATCAATAATTAGGGCCATATAAGCTTCACGTAACTTACGCCACAATGTCCTATCGCGAGAAAGGAAAATGTTCTTCGCTAACTGCTGAGTCAGGGTACTTCCACCCTGAACCGTTCTTCCCGCTTTAAGGTTCGCCACCATAGCACGTGCAATCGCTAATGGTGATACTCCATCATGCTGATAAAAATCCCTATCTTCCGTCACCAACAAAGCATCAACCATAATTTCTGGAAACTGATCTCTCCTTAGGAACAAGCGCTGTTCATCATGATCTTTTTCTAACATTCCCAGCATTTTAGGTTCAATACGTAAGTAGCCAAGATCAGCTGACTTCTCTAATGATTTAATCTGCTTCAAGCCTGCGGTATCAAAATATAACATGACATGGCGATCGGGTTCTGGCCCATTAGTAAACTCAAACGGACGGCGAAATAATTCAATCTTGGTGGAAGAAGAAGAATACTCTCCAGGGTAACGAGGGTGGCGAACTTTACGATAATTGAGCACATCTAACTCATTACGTACTTCTTGTATTGAAATACTATCACCCGGAGCAAGATTTAGAATCCGTGCATAAACCACAGTTGGTAAATCAAATAATTGCCCCTCAAAACGCTGCTTAACCACACTATCAAGGTATACGCCAACAAATACGATTAAAACCAAGCCCGCTAAGCATACTTTCCAAGAAACACTCCAAAGCATCTTTAACCAACTGCGTTGATTTTCCTTTGAGCGCTTACGCTTTGCCGATGATGGTTTACGTGGTGACTTGTTACCGGTTTTTGCTTTGTTATTATTGGGAGTTGATTTCTTGCTCATGAGTTTAGTTGCCGCTTAGTTTTTGTCGTAGCCACGTGATTGGCAGGATCATCTGGCCATACATGCTTGGGGTAACGCCCTTTCATCTCTTTTTGCACTTCTTTATAGGATCCGGCCCAAAAGCTTGCCAAATCACGTGTTACTTGTAACGGACGCTGTGCAGGAGACAGCAGTTCCACCAGTAAAGTTTTATTCCCCTGCGCTATTTGTGGTGATACTTGCTCACCAAACATTTCCTGCATGCGAACAGACAGCACAGCTTCTTGGCCATGCTGATAGCGAATCTTTTTTTTCGTCCCTGTTGGTAAGACGTAATACACAGGTAACCATTGATCTATTTTCTGATTTAGTGGCCAAGAAAGATAGGACATTAACGCTGGTTCAATATCGATTGTTTGCATTGCTTTTAGTGAAGTAACTCCAATTAAATATGGCTCAAGCCATTGCTCAAGATTTTCTAGTAGCTCCTCTTCAGTCATGTCCGGCCATGTATAATCTGGTAACCAATCTGCAGCGCAACGAATCCGTTCCAGCGTTTGCTTACTTTTCTCCGACCAGTTTAATACACCTAACCCTTTGCGTCTTACATAGTTGAGTAAAGCTTGGGTGATTTTTTTTGCTTCAGGACTCGGTAAAGTAATCCTCTCGATGATCAAGCTGCCAATACATTTTTGCGACTCAGCTTTCAAGCGCCCTTTGGCATCATCCCAATCAATACTTTCATGAATCAGGAAGAATTGATGACACCATTTCTCAAGTACCATCAATTGAAGTTCTACCGCTAAAAAAATCCTAGAAGAACCAGAATGACTACGCATGAGATCAGCAATAACTATATATTCTGATGTCGCTAGTCCTTCGTAATTACTCATCTCTGCTCCATGGCTGTTAGAAAGCAAAAACTTACCAACTTGCCCTTTCCGCAATTGTGCTATTCGGTCTGGAAATGCAGTGGCTAACATAACAGCAACTAGAGATTCATCGATAAAAGAATGTGAAAAGTTGCACGAAAGTTTGCACGCTAAGGCTAAACCTCGCTGATAAACAACGTTCTGCTGAGCATGTACCCCTCGCTTAAAACGGTCGACCGAATGTAAAAAATTCACACAATCACGCTCTGGCGTTTCCAACAATGCAGCGACTGCTGGTGCCGTATCTTGCCATGCTTGTACTTTTGAATAGGTCAACATTGCTGCAATTCTTGGTTCTACCCCAAGTTCACAAGCCAACTTGCCTTGTGCGGTTAGCTGATATTTGCTATCCAATAAACCAAGCCGAATGAGTAACTGTTTTGATTGTTCAATAGCCCCCTTTGGAGGAACATCAAGCCACTTTAAGTCCGTTGGTTCAGTCGTCCCCCATTGCACTAACTCAAACGTTAAACTCAATAAGTCTGAAGAAATAATTTCTGCGGAAGGAACCTCTGGCTGCTGTTTCATTTGGCTCTCAGAATACAGCCTGACACAAATACCTGCTTCTAGCCGCCCCGCTCGTCCTGCCCTTTGCTCCGCCGATGATTGAGCAATACGAATTTGCTCAAGCTTAGTGACTCCATTTTTAACATCAAACTTCGCCGTTCGCTGCAAACCAGAATCTATCACAATACGTACACCTTCTATCGTCAAGGAGGTTTCGGCAATATTGGTGGCCAACACAACTTTACGTCGACCTTTGGTAGAAGCTTGAATAGCGGCTTGCTGCTGCTGAACATTCAATTGCCCATACAAAGGGCAAATATCTATATTTTCCGCTAGACCTGTTAAGCTCTGAGCAACATACTTAATCGCAGCGATACCGGGCAAAAACGCTAATAATGATCCCACCTCTGTGCTTAACAAGGAATAAATCTGTGCCACCATAGCTTGCTCATAGCCTTGGTTCGGTTTTAAAGGATGATAGCGATACTCAACCGGATAATGTCGACCTTGGGACTCAATATATATCGAGTCTGGCATCAATTGCCCAAGAGCATCTTGGTCCAAGGTCGCTGACATAATGACTAACTTTAAATCACCTCGTAATACTTCCTGAACCTCAAGAGAAAGCGCCAAAGCTGTATCAGCATGAATACTACGTTCGTGAAACTCATCAAAAATCAGTAAAGATACATTGGTGAGCTCGGGATCAGTTTGGATCATGCGGGTTAAAATCCCTTCAGTGACTATCTCTAGTTTGGTGTTCGCACTAACTTTAGATTCCCCTTTCATTCGATAACCAACGCGTTGACCAAGCCTTTCCCCTAGCTGTTGCGCAAGATAATAAGCAATGTTACGTGCAGCTAAGCGTCTTGGCTCTAGCATGATTATCTTTCCATCAACTAAATTCTCAGCCAATAACCGTAATGGGAAATAGGTTGATTTGCCTGCACCAGGCGCTGCCTTAAGGATCACTTGGGAGTGAGTTCGAATACCAGATAGTAACTCTGACATCACGCTCTCTATGGGAAGCTGTGACAATTGAAAAACCTTATGGTGTAATAATGTAAATATTGTACATAAATCCAGCCTCAAATGAAGTTTGAACCTCAATTGCAGCCCGCTACTTTGATTAAACGCTATAAACGTTTTCTTGCAGACATCCGCTTATCCGATGGTTCAGAAATAACCATCCACTGTGCTAATACTGGTGCAATGACTGGCTGCGCAACACCTGATAATACCATTTGGTATTCAACATCAAACAACCCCAAACGCAAGTATCCACACAGTTGGGAACTGACCAAAACTGAAAATGGAGACACAATTTGTGTTAACACTGCCCGATCAAATCAACTCGCTGTAGAAGCTATCGAATCAGGTACAATCAATGAATTGATAGGATACGAGCAAATTAAAACTGAAGTTCAATATGGCGATGAAAATAGCCGAATTGATATACTGCTCATGTCATCACAGCGACCTAACTGCTATATAGAAGTGAAAAGCGTGACTTTACTTGATGAGTTACATCAAGGTCAGGGATACTTTCCCGATGCAGTAACCACTCGTGGACAGAAGCACCTGAGAGAGCTCACAAAAATGGTCCAAAATGGATACAGAGCAGTACTTTTATTCACAGTTTTGCATTCTGGTATTGAAAAAGTCTCTCCTGCACACCATATAGACCCACAATATTCAAAATTATTGAAGAGTGCGCAAGAACAAGGCGTAGAAGTACTGTGCTATACCGCACAACTATCAAACACTGAGATGAAGCTAATAGAATCTATCAGTTTCATCGGTTAAGAGAAAAAATGGTGTCATCTTCACATTGACAGCAAGTTTACTCTACAGAGTTTGCCTCACTTTGTTCTTTTTGCTATAGATAGCCGCCTTAAAATCCAACTGCTAGGCAGTGGATTAGGTGTAAGTAGGAGATGCTGCATGTCAGAATCGAAAAAAAAAGCGCTAGGCATCCTAGCCATTGCAGGGGTTGAGCCATATACAGAGAAAGCTGGTGAAGAATACATGTCATCAGATCAACTGGCTCATTTCACAAAAATTTTGACAGCATGGCGTAACCAGCTCAGGGAAGAAGTTGATCGCACTGTGCACCATATGCAGGACGAAGCAGCAAATTTCCCTGATCCTGTTGATCGTGCATCTCAAGAAGAAGAATTTAGCTTAGAACTTCGCAATAGAGATCGAGAGCGCCGTCTTATTAAAAAAATTGAAAAAACACTCAATAAAATTGAAGAAGATGATTTTGGTTTCTGTGAGTCTTGTGGGGTTGAAATTGGTATTCGTCGTTTAGAAGCTCGTCCTACAGCTGATCTATGTATCGATTGTAAAACGCTGGCGGAAATCAAAGAAAAGCAGATGCAAGGTTAAGTGTGAACACAACACTAACTACAGAGGGAGCATTGGCTCTCTTTTTGATTTGATAAACTAGAATTTCAAGATGACTTATATTGGCCGTTTTGCCCCTTCTCCTTCAGGGCCCCTGCATTTTGGCTCGCTGGTCGCAGCTTTAGGCAGTTACTTTCAGGCAAAATCTCAGCAAGGAAAATGGCTGGTACGTATAGAAGATCTCGACCCTCCAAGAGAAGTCTTTGGAGCCGCAGATTTAATTTTGCGTACTTTGGAAGCCTACCACCTATACTGGGATGGAGAAGTCATCTATCAAAGCCAGCGTCATTCTCTTTATCAAGCACAGCTAGAATATTGGCTTGCATCAAAACAAGCGTATTACTGCCAATGCACTCGTAAACAAGTGAAAATCATGGGTGGATATTATGATGGTACTTGCCGTCATCGCACAATAAATGATATTAATAATTGCGCAATTCGCTTAGTCATGACGCATCCGGTTGAGTTATTTATAGATAGGAAACATGGCCAATTAAATATTCCTTCTCAACTTGCTCACGAAGACTTTATTGTTAAACGAAGAGACGGTTTGTTTGCCTATAACCTAGCAGTTGTTATTGATGATATCGCTCAGGGAATTACTGAGGTAGTGCGTGGTGCAGATTTAATTGAGCCCACTGGTAGACAAATCAGTTTGTACCACATTCTGAATCAGCAGCCCATTGACTATATTCATCTCCCTTTAGCCTTAGATAATCACGGTCAAAAACTGTCCAAACAGAACCACGCTCCTTCGCTCAATCCTGACCACCCAAAACCTGCTTTAATAAGTGCAATGCGTTTTTTAGGTTTTGAAATAAATAAAGAAATTGAGCAGTGCAGTGTAAGTGAGATCATTGATTGGGGCATTGCAAACTGGAGTATTGAAAAAGTACCAGATACAACTGAAGTAACACCGCGATTCTCAAATAGCTCACTGTAGGCTATTATTAGCCGCGAAATTAGCCCTAACGACGTAAACGGAACCATAAGCCAGGCCCAAAATAGGCACACTCGAGTACTGGTGATGAGAGCCGCCAGAAATACGAGTAATTAATGCACATGAATAAAAACAATCAAACACCAAGCAAAAGCGATGTATATCCAGAACTATCTCTGGACGTCATTACACGCCAAGAACATAACATTTCTCGTAAACATATCAGTGACAATGCATTGAAGGTGTTATACCGACTTCATGGAGCAGGCTTTGAAGCTTACCTTGTTGGTGGCGGCGTACGAGACTTATTGCTCGACCAAAGACCAAAAGATTTTGATATAGCGACAAATGCAACACCTGAGCAAATTCGTCAGTTATTTAAGAATTGTCGTCTCATCGGCCGTCGTTTTAGGCTTGCACATATCATGTTTGGTCGCGATATTATCGAAGTAGCCACTTTTAGAGGTCACCATCAAGAGAGCAGTAAAAATATTTCTCAACAATCCAAAGAAGGGATGCTACTGCGCGATAACGTATATGGGACCATAGATGAAGATGCGGAGCGGCGCGATTTCACAATAAATGCCATGTACTACAACATTGGTGATTATGCCATTCATGATTATGCTGGCGGGCATGGCGATCTTGAAGAGCGGTTAGTTCGCTTGATTGGCGATCCTGAAACGCGTTATCGTGAAGACCCTGTTCGCATGCTTCGTGCTGTTCGCTTTGCAGTTAAATTAGACTTCGATATTGAAGAAGATACAGCAGCCCCCATCGAAGAAATGTCTCAACTTTTACAAGACATACCATCGGCACGATTGTATGAAGAGTCTTTAAAAATGTTGCAATCAGGTTTTGGTTTGGAAACCTATCACCTGATGCGTGAATACAATCTATTCCAACAATTATTTCCTATTATTGCTGAGGACTTTACTCAGGACTACTCTTCAAAAGCTGAGCAAATGCTTGACTTGGTTTTAGATTCCACAGACATACGAATTGAAGAAGGCAAACGCATAAACCCAGCATTCATGTTTGCTGCCATGTTGTGGTATCCCCTTTTAGCGCGTGCTGAAATGTTAATGGCAAAACGTAAGCTTTCGGATTACGACGCGATTATGGAGGCAAGTAATTATATTCTTGATGAACAAGTTCGTACCATTGCCATACCTCGTCGCCATACTGCAACTATCCGAGAAATTTGGCAATTACAGCTCCGAATGCCCCGTAGAACTGGGAAACGTGCTTTTCGCTTAATGGAACTTAACAAGTTTCGAGCAGGCTTCGACTTCCTTGATATGAGAGGAGAAATCGAAGCAGGTGAAACTCAGCAACTGGCACAATGGTGGCAAACATTCCAGAATGCGGGACGTGATATGAAACAAGCGATGGTCTCTGATTTAGACTCAGATACACCAGAACAAGGTAAGAAACGTCGCCGCAAGCCATCTCGCAACAAAAAGAACAAGGCTTCACCCTCATGAGCACGGTTTATATCGCTATTGGTAGCAATCTATCTGACCCAGTAGCTCAAGCAAAAAGTGCAATTAATGCACTCAAGCAATTACCAAAGTCTGAGTTCAAACGAAGCTCCATGCTATATACTAGCACGCCGATGGGGCCACAAAACCAACCAGATTACATTAATGCTGTTGTCGAAATTCAAACAGAATTAACGCCCATTGAACTACTCAACTGCACTCAAGCTATTGAGCTAGAACAAGGCCGAGTTCGTAAAGACGATCGTTGGGGCCCTCGTACCCTAGATTTAGATATCATTCTTTACGGCAATGAGGTGATTAATTCCGAGCGTTTAACCATTCCCCATTACGGGATGAAGGAACGTGAATTCGTGCTTTTCCCACTTGTTGAAATTGCACCATGTGTAACTCTCCCATGTGGGACCAGACTAGAAGATTTAGTCTCTATTGTCTCAAAAAATGGTCTGCGTATTTGGCAATCATAGCCAACTCCTTAAAGGTAAAATCATGAAAAAAGTCACCATATCTGACCTAATAAAATGGAAACAGGAAGGTCGTAAATTTGCCACTTCTACTGCCTATGATGCTAGCTTTGCTCAGTTATTTGAGAGTGAAGAAATGCCCGTCCTTCTTGTTGGAGACTCATTAGGAATGGTTCTGCAAGGTACTCCTGATACCTTGCCAGTCACAATTGAGGACGTGGCCTATCATACTCGTTGTGTACGTGCTGGTAGTCCAAATTGTCTTTTGATGGCCGATATGCCCTTTATGACTTACGCCACACCTGAGCAAGCCTGTGAGAATGCAGCCAAGCTAATGCGCGCAGGGGCAAACATGGTAAAAATTGAGGGTGGTGATTGGCTAGTCGAAACAGTAAGAGTATTAACAGAGCGTGCGGTACCTGTTTGTGTTCATCTAGGTTTAACTCCGCAATCGGTACACATTTTTGGTGGTTTTAAAGTTCAAGGACGTGACCAAGACAAAGCTGAACGTATCGTTCGTGATGCAATTGCTCTACAGGAAGCTGGAGCTCAAGTTATATTGTTAGAATGTATTCCTAGAGAGCTAGCAGCGCGTATCACCGATATATGTGACGTACCCGTTATCGGCATCGGTGCAGGCAATGCTACAGATGGTCAAATACTCGTCATGCACGATATGTTCGGAATATCGGTTAACTACATGCCTAAATTTTCAAAAAACTTCCTTGCTGAAACAGGGGATATGCGCCAAGCCATCGCCATGTACAAAGACGAAGTTGAAAGTGGCGTGTTCCCTGGCAATGCCCACACAATTGCGTAAGGAGTTAAATGATGCAAACTTTTGCCGAGATTGCCACATTACGTGAGCAAATTAAGCAATACAAACGTGATGGTCGAAGCATCGCTTTTGTACCAACAATGGGCAACCTGCATGAAGGACATCTAACATTGATGCGCAAAGCCCGTGAACATGCTGACATTGTTGTCGCCAGTATTTTCGTTAATCCGATGCAGTTTGATCGCAGTGATGATCTCAATAATTATCCAAGAACACTTGAAGAAGATCTCAACAAGTTGAGTACTGAAGGTATTGAACTGGTCTTTACTCCTGACCCAGAAGTTATCTATCCTAACGGAACAGACAAACAATCTTTCATTGATGTACCTGGTTTATCCAATATCCTTGAGGGTATATCTCGCCCAGGTCACTTTCGTGGAGTAGCAACCGTAGTGACAAAGCTATTCAATATTGTTCAACCTGACGTAGCCCTTTTTGGTGAAAAAGACTTCCAACAGCTAACTATTATTCAAAAAATGACCGTAGACTTAGCCATGGACATCACGGTAATCAGCGTTCCGACAGTTCGCGAAATGGATGGCCTTGCCATGAGTTCGCGTAATAATTTGTTAACTATGGATGAACGTCAGCGTGCACCAGTTTTAGCCCGCACTATGCGCTGGATCAGTAGCGCGATACGTGGCGGACGCGATGATTACGCCTCGATCATTGAAGATGCTAATGATCAACTTCGGGCTGCTGGGCTACAACCAGACGAAATTTTTATTCGTGATTCCAAAAACTTGTCGGGAGTGACAACAGAATCAACTCAGGCAGTGATCTTGATGTCAGCATTTTTGGGCCAAGCTCGCCTTATCGATAACCAAGTTGTGGATCTTATAGCTGAAACAAAAGAAGAGCCAAGTTCAGAGCAATCTATGGAAAAACCTCAATAGCTAGACTAGGCTAACCTGAATAAAATCAAGCCTTGATCTTATTCAGGTTAGCCATTTTATCTTTTGCTCTAACTTCTCAGACCAATTCCTTTCGACACCAAATAATGTGCAATCGCATAAAGCACCACAACAAATATCGTCAAAACACCAAATGATGTCACAATACCTACGTCAGAAATGCCTAAAAAACCGTAACGAAACCCATTGACCATATAAACAATCGGATTAATTTTTGATACCCATTGCCAAAATTCAGGTAGTAAACTAATCGAATAAAACACCCCACCAAGGTAAGTAAGCGGAGTCAAAACAAAAGTCGGTATTATAGAAATGTCATCAAATGTTTTTGCATAAACCGCATTGATCAACCCCCCAAGAGCAAATACAACTGAAGTCATGAACACTGTCATAATAATCACCCCCCAATGATCAATCTGAAGATCAACAAACAAGAGGGAAACTAAGGTTACAATTAAGCCAACCAATAGCCCACGAGTAACACCTCCCATAACAAAACCAATAATAATCACGTAATTAGGCACGGGAGCGACCAATAACTCTTCAATATTCTTCTGAAATTTAGCACTAAAAAATGAGGAAGCTACATTAGAATATGAATTGGTGATAACTGACATCATAATCAGACCTGGGACGATATACTCCATGTAAGTAAACCCACCCATTTCACCAATTCTCGACCCAATTAAATTGCCAAAGATAATAAAGTATAAAGTCATTGTAATAGCGGGCGGAACCAAAGTTTGAACCCAAATACGAGTAAATCTATGTATCTCTTTACTCATAAGACTACAAAAAGCAGTCCAGTATAGACGGTACATATTACTGCCCCCCTTGACGAACAATATTGACAAAAAGCTCTTCCAATCGATTGGCTTTATTTCGCATCGATAACACCTTAATTCCCTGAGAGGTTAGCTGACTAAAAATTGTATTTAGGCCCTGACTCTTTTCAATTTCAATTTCTAGGGAACCATTCTTGATATTCTGGCTAGTTACGCCATCTAACTGAGGTATCTCAACTCCTTCTTCTAAATCGAGAATAAAAGTTTCCACATGAAGTTTATTAAGCAAAGCTTTCATTGTCGTATTTTCGATCAACTCACCTTTGCTAATAATGCCAATATTTCGACACAACATCTCAGCCTCTTCGAGATAGTGGGTGGTAAGAATAATCGTGATACCTTGCTGATTTATCTGCTTAAGAAATTCCCACATAGAACGACGTAGTTCAATATCAACGCCAGCAGTCGGCTCGTCTAAAATCAATAATTTAGGCTCATGAACTAAGGCCCTAGCTATCATTAGCCGCCTTTTCATTCCCCCCGATAGGTTTCTAGCTCGTTCACTTCGCTTGTCCCACAACTCAAGTTGGGTTAGATATTTTTGAGCTCTTTCCTTCGCAAGCTCTCGTGGCACTCCATAATAACCCGCTTGCTGAAGGATAATCTGTTCTACCGTCTCAAACGGATTAAAATTAAACTCCTGCGGAACCAAACCAAGATGTTGCTTAGCCAATTCAAGGCTTTGATCCATGTCATAACCAAACACTTTCACTCTTCCTGAGGTCTTGTTAACCAGAGATGAGATCACTCCTATAGTCGTTGATTTACCGGCACCATTGGGTCCAAGAAGAGCATAAAAATCTCCTTGGGTAACATTAAGGCTGATACCTTTCAAAGCCTCAAATCCACCTGAGTATGTTTTGTGAAGCTGTTCTATTTCTAATGCGTACATAGTATCCACTGTCATTAATAAGGCTAATTGCATGTCGCAGTTAAGGATCGCTTGAAGCAAAAAGTACGTTGATTGCAACAAAGGCAACCTAACTCACCGAACAACACCACGACTAAAAATGAGTTTATCTTTGAATTCAAACTTACACAATAAATATTTCGGTCAATCTGGAAATATAGAATATTGAACTTTTTATAAAAAAAGAGATTCTATAATACTCTCCATTACAACTTTTAATATTTGCTCTGACTGGGACATCAGATGAGTAGAGTCTCGTGACAATTTGACGAGAAGGAGGGTCTAAGATTGTGTATAGTGGGGTAATGTTCGTTAAGGAATAATTGTAAAATGCCGGAAATAAAACAGCTTTTTGAAAACAACTCAAAATGGTCTGAATCCATTAAGGCTGAACGACCAGAGTACTTTGCAAAACTGAAAGAGGGCCAAAACCCTGATTTTCTATGGATTGGCTGCGCAGATAGCCGAGTTCCAGCAGAACGCCTCACTGGCCTATATTCCGGTGAACTATTTGTACATCGAAATGTTGCAAACCAGGTGATCCATACTGACCTAAATTGTCTGTCAGTAGTACAGTATGCTGTTGAAGTGCTGAAAGTAAAACACATTATTGTCTGTGGGCACTATGGGTGCGGTGGCGTAAATGCCGCAATTGAAAACCCTCAACTGGGCCTAATCAATAATTGGCTATTACATATTCGTGACAATTACCACAAATACAAAACCCAAATTGAATCTCTACCACGAGATCAATGGGGTGACAAACTGTGTGAAATTAATGTCGCTGAACAAGTCTATAATTTGGGCAACTCAACTATTTTGCAGAATGCTTGGGAACGTGGTCAAGAGATTGAAGTTCATGGTGTTGTCTATGGTATTGGTAATGGTAAGTTACAAGACTTAGGTGTGCGCTGCTCTAGCCATAACTCTCTGGAGTCAAGCCATCAAGAAGCTCTGAATAAAATTTTATCTTCGCCAGTACTTGGCTAAAATGATGAGCGATAAAAAGCCCGAATATATGAAGTGACCTTGTAAAATTGGGCATGTCATGTAAAAAGGGCTTTTAATGCCATCCAAACAACCGCTAGATTTACTCTTGTGGTACAACCTTGCCAATGTAAGGTAAGTGACGGTAATTTTGCGCATAATCAATACCGACGCCAACGACAAACTCATCAGGAATAGCGAAACCTATCCAATCTACAGGCACTTCAACTTCACGGCGTGAAGGTTTATCCAAAAGAGTACAAATAGAAATCGACTTAGGCTCGCGTAAAGATAATATCTCGCGTATTTTGTTAAGGGTGTTCCCCGTATCGATAATATCTTCGATGATCAACACATCTTTACCTTTGATATCATCATCAAGATCTTTCAAAATTCTAACATCACGAGAACTTTCCATACTATTTCCATAACTAGACGCAGTCATAAAATCGACTTGATGAGTTAATTCAATCTTTCTCGCCAAATCAGCCATAAAGACAAATGATCCTCGCAGCAAACCAACTAATACTAAATTTTCGCTACCTTGGAAATAGGTTGTAATCTCTCGACCTAATTCACTTACTCGAGCTTGAACCTCTTGTTCAGAAATCATTACTTCTACTGTATGCTTCATATCAATCTCATTTTTCATTTAATGACAATTCATCAGGCAAGGAATTAGCTACCAACCCAAGGTTTATGTACATATTTTATCATCACTACGCCACAGGTAAAACGTTTGCCTGATTAAAGGCTGCAATAAATATATGCAACTACATGATCTAAAGCACGGTATTAATAAAAATAATTATTAAATAAACTGAAATCGTTGACCTAATTGATATGCACCATTACACTCATACCTGCGAAAGCAATAATAATATTCTAATTAGGGCATAAGCCCATATATACAACTCAATTGGCAAGGAAATATAACTATGGATTCTATAGCTAAAAGACCGCGTACGCGTCTATCTCCACAAAAACGTAAACAACAACTAATGGAAATCGCATTAGAGGTGTTCGCTCGTCGTGGTATTGGCCGCGGTGGTCACGCTGACATTGCAGAGATTGCACAAGTTTCTGTTGCAACAGTATTTAATTACTTCCCTACCAGAGAAGATTTGGTAGACGATGTATTAAACTACGTTGTACGTCAGTTCTCTAACTTCCTCTCTGATAACATTGACCTCGACATTCATGCTAAAGAAAACCTTCGCAACCTAACTTCAGCAATGGTTGACTTAGTCGTCAATGACTGTCATTGGCTTAAAGTCTGGTTCGAGTGGAGTGCATCAACCCGCGATGAAGTATGGCCATTATTTGTAACAACAAACCGTACTAACCAACTTCTGGTTCAAAACATGTTTATCAAAGCAATTGAACGAGGCGAAGTCTGTGATATTCATGACCCAGCAGATTTAGCAACGCTATTCCATGGCATCTGCTACTCATTATTTGTACAAGCAAATCGTACTCAAGATGATGATTCAGTTAACCGTTTAACACAAAGCTATCTAGACATGCTTTGTATCTACAAATAAAGCACTGAATGAAATGAAAGCCGCGTATCGAATGATAGGCGGCTTTTTATGCTTCCCTGATTTTAAAACATAAAAAAACCGCTGACTTATTAGCGGTTTTTTATTTAGATATAGGAAAAATATTATTTCTTTTTCACTGCTTTCTTATTCGGTAAATCGGTAATAGAACCTTCGAAGACTTCAGCAGCTAGACCAACTGACTCATGTAGAGTTGGGTGAGCGTGGATGGTCAATGCCATGTCTTCAGCATCACAGCCCATTTCAATAGCTAGACCAATCTCACCAAGTAGTTCACCACCATTTGTACCAACAATAGCACCACCAATCACGCGATTAGTTTCTTTATCAAAAATCAGCTTGGTCATACCGTCAGCACAATCGGAGGCGATTGCACGGCCAGATGCCGCCCAAGGGAAAGTCGCTACTTCGTACTTGATACCCTCTTCCTTTGCTTCTTTTTCAGTTTTACCAACCCATGCAACTTCTGGCTCGGTGTAAGCAATAGAAGGAATAACCTTAGGATCGAAGTAATGTTTCTTGCCAGCAATAACTTCTGCTGCAACGTGCCCCTCATGCACACCCTTATGGGCAAGCATTGGTTGACCGACAATATCACCAATAGCAAAAATATGAGGAACGTTTGTGCGTAACTGCTTATCAACATTGATGAAGCCACGCTCATCGACTGCAACTCCAGCCTTTTCAGCGTCGAATAGTTGACCATTAGGTACACGACCAATAGCAACTAGAACAGCATCATATCGCTCTGCATCAGCCGGTGCTTTCTTGCCTTCCATCGACACATAAATACCATCGTCTTTCGCTTCAACCGCTGTTACTTTTGTTTCAAGCATTAAGCTGAACTTATTCTTAACACGTTTGGTGTAAACTTTAACGATATCTTTATCTGCAGCAGGGATGACTTGGTCGAACATCTCTACAACATCTACTTTTGAACCAAGAGATTGGTATACGGTGCCCATTTCTAGACCGATAATACCACCACCCATAATTAATAATTTTTCTGGAACTTCTTTTAATTCTAGTGCATCAGTCGAGTCCCAAATGCGAGGATCTTCATGCGGAATAAATGGTAGCTTGATAGGACGAGAACCAGCCGCAATAATCGCATTATCAAAGTTGACTAGCGTAGATTCGCCTTCACCTTCAACCTGAATTGAGTTAGGTCCAGTAAATTTACCGTAACCACTGACAACAGTCACATTACGCATCTTAGCCATGCCACTAAGACCACCAGTTAGCTGATTAACAACTTTTTCTTTCCAAATGCGAATTTTATTGATGTCTGTTTGTGGCTCACCAAATACAACGCCATGATCCGACATCGCTTTAGCTTCTTCAATCACTTTAGAAACGTGAAGAAGTGCTTTGGATGGGATACAGCCTACGTTAAGACATACGCCACCAAGAGTGCTGTAACGTTCGATAAGTACGGTTTCAAGACCTAAGTCTGCACAACGAAATGCAGCGGAGTAACCAGCAGGACCAGAACCAAGTACAACAACTTGGGCTTTAATTTCTTTGCTCATTTTGACCTCTTGTAGTCATTATCCCTAACAGGTGAGTGGGTATTGATTCTTATGTTTAAGAGTGGTTAGTTTAAACAATTATTTCAGACCGCCAACAGTTTACAGAGATGTTAATGGTGTGAAAAGCAATTCCATTTAGCCTGTGAGCTAGTCAGCAATTCAGCAAGGAAAATTTTCCTTTTACTCAATTGCCAAGCATTTATATCAACAGAGGCGGCTTAAATCGCCGCCTCTAAGTTACTAAATTTGGTTAAAGAACCAAACGACGAATGTCTGACAAACATGCATTCAAATAGGTGATGAAACGTGCACCTTCAGCACCATCGATAACACGATGGTCATATGACAGAGACAAAGGTAATTGTAGACGCGGTTCAAAGTCCTTACCGTTCCATACCGGCTTCATTTCAGATTTAGATACCCCAAGGATACCCACCTCTGGTGCATTCACTATAGGTGTAAATGCTGTACCACCAATTCCGCCAAGGCTAGAGATGGTGAAACAACCGCCTTGCATGTCTGCCGCTGTTAGCTTGCCAGAACGTGCTTTCTTAGAAACAACCATTAGCTCTTCAGATAGATCGTAAATGCCTTTTTTGTTCACATCTTTGAAGACAGGAACAACAAGACCGTTTGGCGTATCTACAGCAATACCCACGTTTACGTACTTTTTAAGAATGATGCTTTCGCCATCTTCAGAAAGAGAAGAGTTAAACGATGGGAATGCTTCTAGCGCTTTAGCAACCGCCTTCATGATGAACACAAGTGGCGTGATCTTCATTCCAGTGTCTTTCTTCGCTTCGATTGCATTCTGTTCTTTACGGAATGCTTCTAGCTCAGTGATGTCTGCGTTGTCCCACTGTGTAACATGGGGGATCATTACCCAGTTACGGTGCAGGTTAGCGCCAGAAATCTTCTTAATCTTAGAAAGCTTCTGAACTTCAGTTTCACCGAACTTGCTAAAGTCAACTTTTGGCCATGGTAGTAGACCAAGTGCAGAACCGTCGCCGCCTTTACCAGATGCCGCGGCACCAGATTCAAGACGCTTAAGAGCATCTTTAACGTAAGACTGAACATCTTCTTTAAGGATACGGCTCTTACGACCAGTACCTTTAACCTTAGAAAGGTTAACGCCAAATTCACGAGCAAGACGACGAACCACTGGAGAAGCGTGTGCGTAGTCTCCGTTCTCTTGGAAATCACCAGTTGCTGCTGGGGCTGCCGCTTCTGCTATAGGAGCAGGTGCCGCCGCCGGAGCTGCTGCTTGTACGGGAGCTGCAACAGAAGCAGGAGCCGCGCCTTCAACAACGAACGTCATGATTAAAGAGCCCGTTGACACTTTGTCGCCAGCGGTAATCTTGATTTCTTTTACTGTACCAGCGAATGGTGCAGGTACTTCCATAGAAGCTTTATCACCTTCAACAGTAATTAAAGATTGCTCTTCTTCTACTGTATCACCAACCGCTACCATAATTTCAGTCACCTCGACTTCGTCGCCACCGATATCAGGAACGTTCACGTCTTTCTCAGCTGAGGTTGCTGGAGCTGCTGCAACTGGTGCCGCTACTGAAGTAGGAGCTGCTGCAACTGGGGCACCAGAACCAGCCACTTCAAATACCATGACTAGAGAGCCAGTAGATACTGAGTCACCAGAAGCGATTTTAATTTCTTTAACCACACCAGAGAATGGTGCAGGTACTTCCATTGAAGCTTTGTCGCCTTCAACTGTAAGAAGGGATTGTTCTTCTTCTACAGAATCACCGATAGCAACCATGATTTCAGTGACTTCAACTTCATCACCGCCTATATCTGGGACATGAACTTCTTTAAGCTCGGCTGCTGCAGGAACAGCTGCCGCCGCTTCAACTACTGGAGCAATAGGCGCCGCTACAGCACCTTCAGCTTCGAAGATCATAATAAGAGAACCAGTAGAAACAGAATCGCCTTCTGCAACTTTGATTTCTTTAACGATACCCGCTGTCGATGCAGGCACTTCCATAGAAGCTTTATCGCCTTCAACTGTTATCAGAGACTGCTCTACTTCAACCTTGTCACCGACGCTTACAAGAATTTCAGTAACTTCAACCTCATCCGCACCGATATCTGGTACATTAATTTCGATTGCCATTTCTTATCTACCTTTCCAATTAAGCGTACAACGGGTTAGTTTTCTCAGTGTCGATATCGAATTTTTTAATCGCTTTAGTGATCACTGATTTATCAACTTTACCAAGCCTTTCGAGTTCTGTTAGTGCTGCAACCACCACATAACCTGCATTCACTTCAAAGTGACGACGTAGGTTTTCACGGCTATCTGAACGACCAAAACCATCCGTGCCAAGCACTTTAAATGATTCAGAAGGCATAAATGCACGAACTTGCTCTGCGTAATTTTTCATGTAGTCAGTGGCTGCGATTGCAGGCTCTTTACCCATCAATTGCGTAATGTATGACACCTGAGCTTTTGCTTCTGGATGCAACATGTTAAAGCGCTCTACGGCTTGACCATCACGAGTAATTTCGTTGAATGAAGTGACTGAGTAAACATCAGAAGCAACACCATACTCATCACTTAAGATTTGAGCAGCCTTGCGTACTTCGTTCATGATAGTACCAGAGCTCATGAGCTGAACTTTACCTTTTCCGCGCTTACCTGAGTAGCTTTCAAGTTTGTAGATACCCTTACGAATACCTTCTTCCGCGCCTTCAGGCATTGCTGGCATTGCGTAGTTTTCGTTCATCAGTGTTAGGTAATAGAACACATTTTCTTGCTCTGAACCATACATGCGACGAATACCATCCTGCATGATGACGGCGACTTCATAGGCAAAAGTCGGATCGTAGGAAATACAATTAGGAATTGTATTCGCCATGATGTGCGAGTGCCCATCCTCGTGCTGTAAGCCTTCACCGTTTAGGGTTGTACGGCCTGCTGTAGCACCTAATAGGAAACCACGTGACTGTTGATCACCCGCCATCCAAGCCATATCACCTACACGTTGGAAACCAAACATTGAGTAGTAAATGTAAAATGGGATCATGGGCAGGTCATTGGTGCTGTATGATGTTGCAGCAGCGACCCAAGAAGCCATAGACCCTAGTTCATTGATACCTTCTTGGAGTACTTGACCAGACGTCGCTTCTTTATAGTAAGAAACAATGCCTTTGTCTTCCGGTGTGTATTCTTGGCCATGTGGGTTATAAATACCAATTTGACGGAACAAGCCTTCCATACCAAAGGTACGTGCTTCATCACATATAATAGGCACAACGTTTTTGCCAATGCCTTTATTCTTTAACAGAATGTTTAACGTGCGCACATAGGCCATTGTGGTCGATATTTCACGCTTTTGCTCACTAAGCAGAGGAGCAAACTCTTCAAGTTCAGGCACTTGAAGATCTTGAGTAAATTTAGGTAAACGCTTTGGCGTATAACCTTTCAGTTCTTTACGACGAGCATGAAGGTATTCGTATTCCGCTGAGCCTTCTTCTAGTTTTAGATACGGTAGCGCTTGCACTGCGTCATCCGTAAGGATGTCTTGAAGCCCTAAACGATCACGTAGGTGCAATACGTGAGTCATATCCATTTTCTTAACTTGGTGTGCGATGTTTTTACCTTCAGCCGCTTCACCCATACCGTAGCCTTTAACCGTCTTCGCTAAAATAACGGTTGGACGGCCTTTTGTATCCGCAGCATTTTTGTATGCAGCAAACAGCTTAGATGACTCATGACCACCACGCTTAAGAGCGAAGATTTGATCATCCGTCATATCAGCAACAAGTGCTGCTGTTTCTGGGTATTTTCCAAAGAAGTGTTCACGTACGTACGCGCCATCTTTAGACTTAAAGGTTTGGTAATCACCGTCTACCGTTTCATTCATTAGCTGAAGTAGCTTACCTGACGTGTCTTTAGCCAGTAGGGAATCCCAGTTACTACCCCAAATAACTTTAACAACATTCCAACCAGCGCCTTTGAATAGACCTTCTAGTTCTTGAATGATGCTACCGTTACCCATAACAGGGCCGTCTAAGCGCTGTAGGTTACAGTTGATGAGAAAACACAGATTGTCTAGTTTTTCACGTGCAGCGAACGAGAGAGAACCGCGTGATTCTGGTTCATCCATCTCACCGTCACCGAGGAACGCATATACACGTTGCGCTGAAGTATCTTTCAGACCACGTCCTTCAAGATACTTGAGGAAGCGCGCTTGATAAATAGCAGTGATAGGACCAAGGCCCATCGATACTGTTGGGAACTGCCAGAACTCAGGCATGAGTTTAGGGTGCGGGTATGATGGTATACCTTTCCCGTCTACTTCTTGACGGAAGTTATCTAACTGCTCTTCAGTCAGACGGCCTTCAACAAATGCGCGCGAGTAAATACCTGGAGAAATATGACCTTGGTAGTAAACCAGATCGCCACCATCCGTGTCATTTGGAGCACGGAAGAAATGGTTGAAACATACTTCGTAGAATGACGCTGCAGACTGATAAGAAGCCATATGACCACCTAGGTCTAGGTCTTTCTTAGAGGCACGCAATACGATCATGATTGCGTTCCAGCGAATGATTGAACGAATACGACGTTCAAGCGTGGTGTCGCCCGGGTATGCTGGCTCTTGTGCGGCTGGAATAGTGTTAATGTAGTTAGTGTTGATCCCCGTAGGCATATCAACACCATCTAAACGTGCTTTTTCTAGAACTGTTTCTAATAGAAACTGGGCACGTTCTACACCTTCTTCACGAACAACGGATTCAAGAGCTTTTAGCCAATCTTGAGTTTCCAGTGCGTCTACGTCATGCTTCATATCAGACATGGCGATCTATCCTTCTGTTGGTTGGATCTATATATTTAAGTAACGCTATTACGAGTCGTTACCCTGTTGTATTCGACGTAAAGAGCGCTCTCTGCGAGATTCTTCGCGGCTCAAATCCAACAATGTTTCTTCAATATAAGCTAAATGAGAATGTGACATTTCACGTGCCTTTTCAGGCTGACCTGAAACAATCGCATCTACAATATTAGCTCGGTGTTTACTTACTTTTTCAACCACTTCATCACGACGATGTAAGAGTTTGAGATTCTGCAGGACATTTTGCTCCAATAGTGGTGCTAAACTGCGCACAATGTGCAATAAAACCACGTTATGGGCAGCTTCAGTTAAGGCTATCAAAAACTGCATAACTGCAGTGGCTTCAGCCTCAACGTTCTTCTTCGTTTGCTCTTCACTAATATTGTTCAAGCATGCTTGAATACGGGCAAAGTCCTGTTCGGTACCACGAACTGCTGCAAAATAAGCGGAAATACCTTCCATCGCATGACGCGTTTCAAGCAAATCCAACTGTGTTTCCGAGTGGCTAGACAATAAATTTAGCAGAGGATCGGAGAAACTCGTCCAAATTTTCTCACTAACAAATGTACCACCACCCTGACGACGCGTAAGAAGATGTTTGGCTTCTAGTCGCTGAATGGCTTCTCGGATTGAGGGTCGAGAAACATCAAACTGTTTTGCCAGTTCTCGCTCTGGTGGCAACTGCTGCCCCGGAGATAAGGTTCCTTCCACAATCAGCCTTTCTAATTCTTGTTCTATAACATCAGAAAGTTTTGGCTGACGAATCCTTTGATAAGCCATAGTTGTTGTTCTTCTATTTTTTGCAGTCAATTGGTAATACCAATTTCATATTGGCGAAGAAACTAACATAATTAAAACGCAAGTTCCAGTCAAAAGTTGACCCATATCATTGAACAAGATAACCATCAACACTCTGATAACAATAGCTGATTAAAACAGCAACTCAATTGGTCAGACCAATTACAATACATAAACAATTAAACTTTGAAGTCCCACCTAGCTCAAGATTAGAACCAACAATTGGCACTAAGTTTCAACCAAAAAGCCAAACTACCTGCTCAAAGCTGATAACTAAGTGTTAAGTAATGCAGAGAAAAAGCCAGTCCATGGATTGCCTACAGGCTTTCATAGGCATAGAGGAAGGGGGCCACCTATTACAATTCTGTTGTTGATCATTTGGCTTCGAGGTAATCAATCATGAGTTGTAATGATTGATTACCTCGAAATTCATTTATATCAAGTTTAAAAGCCAAGCGAACTGTTTTTACTGAGGCATCAGGCCAGCGCCGCAAATCAACATTAAAAGCTATACCGTCCAACATAATATTAGTTGGATGACCTTTATATAAAGGCTCTAACATAAGTTTTAGATGCTTTTCACCCACCAGCTTTTGGTGGAGTAGCTTGAATTCACCGTCAAAGACAGGTTCAGGAAATGCTTGCCCCCAAGGCCCAGCAGCACGAAGTAACTCTGCAGTATGCATAGAAAACTCTTCTGGCTTAAGTTCACCGTCGGAGAGAATAATACCTTTAAGAGTCGCGTCATCGAGCTCTGCCTTAACAGCAGCGTCAAAAAGCTGAGAAAATCGCTCAAAGTCTTGTTCTAAAACCGTTAAACCAGCAGCCATTGCATGCCCACCAAACTTAATAATTAGACCTGGGTTTTGGGTATCAATATGGTCTAAAGCATCACGCATGTGCAAACCTGGTATTGAACGGCATGAACCTTTTAACATACCATCGCCACCATCGGCAAAAGCAATGACCGGACGGTGAAACTTTTCCTTAATTCGGGATGCCAAAATACCAATCACCCCTTGATGCCAATCACGCTGAAATAATACTAATCCATGAGGCATGTGATTATCACCAAATTGTAAACGCTCACAAAATGCCATCGCCTCTTGCTTCATTCCCTCTTCAATCTCTTTTCGAGTTTGATTCAACCCATCCAACTCATTCGCCATTCGACGCGCAGCATGAATATTATCAGTCAGCAACAGCTCAACACCAAATGACATATCATCCAAGCGGCCAGCAGCATTAATGCGCGGACCTAATCCAAACCCAAAATCAGCGGCAACCAACCTACGAGGATCTCGTTTTGCGACTTCAATTAGAGCCAGAATTCCTGGCCTAGATTTACCTGCTCGAATACGCTGTAATCCTTGATAAACCAAAATTCGATTGTTTTCATCGAGCGGAACAACATCAGCAACGGTTCCAAGTGCCACTAAATCAAGTAACCCCATCAGTTTCGGCTCTGTTATACCTTGCTGAGAAAACCAGCCTAAATCACGCAAGAAAACACAAAGCGCCATCATCAAGTAAAATGCAACGCCAACACCGGCTAACGCTTTAGATGGAAAGCGACAAGCCTCGAGATTCGGATTAACCATAGCATCAGCAATAGGGAGTTCATTGCCCGGTAAATGATGATCTGTGACCAATACCGTTAAACCTCGTGATTTGGCATAGCGTACTCCTTCAATAGAAGACACTCCATTATCAACCGTCATGATAACTTCTGCACCAAGCTCAATAGCCTGATCCACTACTTCAGGACTCAACCCATAACCGTCTTCGAAACGATTTGGTACCAAATAATCAACATTTGCTGATCCAAGCATTCTCAGCGCTATCACGGATAAAGCCGAGCTGGTTGCCCCATCTGCATCAAAGTCACCAACCACGATAATTCGTTTATTAGCTGATATAGCTTGGTATAAAAGTTTTACCGCCGTATCAATCCCATGCAATTTTGTAAATGAATGCAGATAACGAGCTGTAGTTTCTAACTGCTGGGAGCAAGTAACCCCACGAGAAATATAGATACGTTTAAGAAGAGGCGTAATATCAGCCTCAAGTAAACTCAGATTTGCTTCTGGACGACGTTGAATCTCGATCATAAATAAAATCAAACTTGTACTTTAGGAGGCATTAGAATGGAAAATACACAAAGCGGACAACCACCAGCAACATAAGGATTGAGATCAGGTGGCTACCGCTACTTTTCAATAACTCTAACGAGTCAAAACTGATATTTTTACGACTTTTGAGTCTGTTGCAAACGTTTTAGCATTTGATCTGGTGGCAGATAACCACCCACCATTTCACCGCCTGGCAAAAAGATCGCAGGAGTGCCACTTATGCCCAGCTCTCGACCCAAGTTATAGTGTTTTTTGATAATATCTTGGAATTTAGCAAAGTCTTTGCTCTTGTCTGGGAATTCACTTTTTTGCTTTGCGATATCCATCGATTTTTGCGGGTCTTTTGCTCCCCAAATAGTCGCCATTTTATCGGCAACTGAACCTGCTCCCCCTTGACGCGGATAGGCCATATAGCGAATAGTGATACCAAGATTGTTATAGTCTTTAATTTGATTGTGTAGGCGTACACAATAGCCACAGGTTATATCGGTAAATACTGTAACAACATATTTCTCATCTTTAGCTTTGAATTCAATCATGCTGTCTTGGAATTTGTTAATTTTAGCCGCATTAATTGGTGCCTGTCGCTTGGCTAATACATCTTCATACTGGCCATCTTTATCAAGCTTATATAAGCTCCCAGCTAAAAAATATTCACCGTCTGGCGAAGCAAAAAGAACCCCACCACTGGTTTGAACCTCAACCAAACCTTTAATATCGGCTGGTACTACTTTATTAATTTCTAAACCTAATTTAGAAAAACGCTTTTCAAGTTGAGCTTTATCTACTTTTACCTCTGCTGATGAAACCGTTTGTGCGGTCATTAGTAAAGGAAGGGTAAGTAGAGTCATTCGGCGTAATACGCTCATTGAATTCACCTTATTATTTACTGGCAAAGGGCATCCCCTATGCTCTTGGATGATGCTCACTGTGTAACTGCTTTAATCGCTCTGTTGCCACGTGAGTATAAATTTGTGTTGTCGATAAGTCACTGTGCCCTAATAGCATTTGTACAACTCTAAGATCTGCTCCATAGTTGAGCAAATGGGTGGCAAATGCATGACGCAACACATGTGGCGACAACAGTTCTGTCTCAATTCCAGCCATAATGGCATAATGCTTGATGCGATGCCAAAACGTCTGGCGCGTCATTTGACGTGCTCTTTTGCTCGGAAATACTACATCAGAAGTTGTTTCTCCTAGCAACTCAGACCGTCCTTGCTGGATAAAAGTTTCAATCCATTCAACAGCATTTTCTCCCATAGGAACCAAGCGCTCTTTTCCTCCCTTACCAGTCACGCGCACAACACCTTGTCTAAGACTTATATTTTCCATTGTCAAACTGACAAGCTCTGTTACTCGAAGTCCAGTCGCATAGAGCAATTCAAGCATCGCTTTATCTCTTAATTCCAGCGCATCATTGGTGTCTGGAGCATTTAATAATGCCTCAACTTGCTCCTCACTCAGATCTTTAGGGAGTCGCTTGGGTAACTTAGGACTGACCAAAAGTGCACTAGGATCATCGGCTCGTACTTTTTCTCTATGAAGATATTGAAATAAGCGTCGTATAGCTGACAACATTCTTGCGCGGGAGGTCTGTTTATAATCTTGATCCATTAACCAGCTCTGATAATTCTGCAGCCCAGATAAACTTATGAAATCAAGACGATAATTGTTATCGCTCATCCACTGAATCAGCTTCGACAAATCATTACGATAAGACATCAAGGTGTTTTCAGACAATCCTCTTTCCATCCACATCGCATCAAGAAACTGTTCAATAATCCCCTGCTCAAAAGAAATCTTATCTGACACATTAATCCTCAACTGTAAGATATGCGCTCAATGTAAGTGTCATGAGATAATAAAGCTATAAAAATTGCTTTTTATTCTGCATATTCGCTGCAAAGCTCGCCATTTTATGGTTAAAATTCACTATTAATTAGAATGAGTGAAAAAGAAAGTAATGAAAATTGGTCTGTTTTACGGTTCAACCACCTGCTATACCGAAATGGCCGCAGAAAAAATGCGAGCTATTCTAGGAAAAAATCTGGTTGATATTTTTAATGTCAAACAAACACCTCTAACTGAGGCGGAAAATTACGACTTACTCATTCTAGGCATCTCTACTTGGGACTTTGGAGAAATTCAAGAAGACTGGGATGAAATTTGGAATGATATTTCAACCTTATCGCTAAATGATAAAACCATCGCATTATATGGGCTTGGCGATCAAGAAGGCTATGGTGAATGGTATCTAGATGCGATGGGTATGCTGCATGATCAACTACAAAAAACAGGTGCTAGTATTATTGGCTATTGGCCAAATGATGAGAGCTACCAATTTGATGCTTCTAAAGCCCTCACTGAAGATAAAAAACAGTTTGTTGGCCTAGCTTTGGATGAAGACTCCCAGTATGAACTCAGTGATGAACGCATTGCAACATGGGTTGAACAGGTGTTAGTCGAATACCAAGAGACTCTTTAAAATAAGCCTCATTAGGTTGGTGGCAAAACATCAACCTGCTCATCTAAGCGAGAAGTTTAATCAATTATTTTTCACCATAATCATACGCGATAGTTTAGCCGCTTAACCCACTTCGATACCTTGTCCAATCAAATACCAGCCCGGGATCAGTTTTACGCATTGGCGCAATATATTGATGCCCGGTAATTCTGGGCAAGGTAATTTTAGGGAAACATGTTTGTATAACTTGAGTTATGATTGTCAGTGCCTGATATTGCTCATCGGTATACGCGATGAAATCACTGCCTTCCAGCTCAATACCAATCGAATAATCGTTGCATTTTTCTCGCCCAGCAAAGCTTGATACACCGGCATGCCAAGCTCTAGCTGTAAATGGCACAAACTGAACTACTTCACCATCTCGCCTAATTACACAATGAGCGGAAACCCTACTTTGATAAATAACTTCAAAAAAAGGGTGAGCTGTAGGTTCAAGCTGACCAGTAAATAACTGTTCAATGAAAGGTCCATCAAACTGTCCGGGCGGCAGGCTAATATTGTGAATCACCAATAAAGAAATATCTAGAGGATCCGGTCTATGATCAAAAAATGGGGATGGGACATGTCGCGCTTTTTGATACCAACCTTTTTCATCGATCATTTTCATCACCTTTACTGTTGTTAAGTTCTTGATTTTATAATTTTGGACATTAAATACCAGAATAATGGCTGAATTTCCTTTCCAGTCATCGTATCATGCCCGACTCATGTACAACTGCCTATTAAATTTGTGATGACGCATCCCCATAACAGCAACGAACGACTTGAGTATTTAAAACAACAATTACCAACAGAAATTTCTCACTCGGTAATCAAAGCAATCAAAGAGGACTTGGGCGGCACGCTTGATCCTACCGCTGATATTACTGCAAGTTTAATCCCAGAAAGCGCTCACAATGAAGCAACTATTATTACTCGTGAGCACGGTATATTTTGCGGTCGCGCTTGGGCAGATGAAGTTTTCAAACAGCTAGGTGGTGAGGTCAATATCGACTGGCATGTCAAAGACGGGGACCCAGTCGAACCAAACCAAGTCCTTTGCCATCTTTCTGGACCATCTCGGGCTTTATTAACTGGCGAACGTAACGCAATGAACTTTATACAAACATTGTCAGGTTGCGCCACTGTTACAGCCCAATACGCCAAACAGCTGGAAGGAACTGGCTGTCGCCTTCTCGATACCCGAAAAACGATTCCCGGCTTACGCAGTGCTTTAAAGTATGCCGTCACCTGTGGGGGAGGCTTTAATCATCGTATTGGTGTCTTCGATGCTTATCTCATCAAAGAGAATCACATTATTGCTAATGGTGGGATTAGCCAAACCATTCATGCAGCAAAGCAACTTCACCCAGACAAGCCTATTGAAGTCGAAACGGAAAGTTTGCAGGAGCTGACGGAAGCCATTAATGCTGGTGCTAACATTATTATGCTGGACAATTTCACCACTGATATGATGCGTGAGGCTGTCAGAATTAACGCAGGTCGCGCCGCATTGGAGAATTCGGGTAACGTTACTCTAGAGACTCTGCGAGAATATGCGAAAACCGGTGTCGATTATATTTCTGTTGGGGCGTTAACCAAGCATATCAAAGCACTCGACTTATCGATGCGCTTCAAATAGTGATAATATTGGGAGAGAAACACTCTCTCAATGTCTCATATAAGACACATAAAAATAGCTCTACCTTGAGTCATTATGCAAAAATACTGTGCATAGTTGATTAATTCCATTAACCATTCTCACTTATCTTATCTATTTTCGAAGCGAGTATTGCTTTGTCTCCATATAATCGGCGTGACTCATTTCAGCAAACGATTAGCGGTGACACCAGCAATGAAACAGACACCAGGCTTTACACTTATAGAGCTAATGATAGTTGTCGCTATCATAGGTATCTTGTCATCATTTGCTATTCCAACCTACCAAAGCTACACAAAACGTGCACATGCAAGTGAAATATTAAGCACAATGTCAGCTTTGAAGGTAGCCGTTGGCATTTGTATATCGACAACAGGTTCATCAATTCATTGCACTTCCGGCCAAAACGGAGTTCCAGCCAAACAAGACTTCAACAGCTATTCTATTGAGTCCCTATCAACTGATGAAGAGAATATCATCAAAGCCGTAACTATAAGTTCAAAAGGCTCACTACCCTCTGATTCAGTCATCTCTTTAACCAGCCAAATATCGACAACTGGCCTTACTTGGAAGGTTAATTGCACCGGTATCGATAATCAAAGCTGGTGTCCGAGACATGCCAAATGAGCCAGCTTCCTCAATTACTGTGCAATGCAAATTTTATTAATGCTCAGCAAGTTGAAGCTACTCTTGCGACAATGAAAGCAGAACAAATTGACGCTTGCTCTGCTCTAACTCGACTTGATAATGTTACGCCTATAACACTAGCTGAAACTCTTAGTAAATTATTTAATCTCCCCGTGGTCTCACTGGACAGTTTTGACTATCAATCATGTTGTGAGCAACTAGGGGTTAGCCATTTAATCCACCAGCACTTGGCTTTACCGTTGGAAATTACACACTGTCAATTGCTGATTGCGGTTGCAGACCCCTCAAACTCAATTACAGAGCAAGAGTTTAACTTCATGACAGGCTTAAATATAAAATGCGTGCTCGTCGAAGTTAGTCAATTAACCCATGCTATACACTCACTGTATGGCTCAGAGAGTGCTAATCAACAATACAATACAAAACATATAAGCAGTAACGAACTAGAGCATTTAGTCGATGATGTTAGATCTAAAGAAGAAGGTATTGAGCAAGATAATTCTCTTATTAGCCGTTATATACATCAAATAATATTGGAAGCCGTACGTAAGAAAGTTTCAGACATTCACTTTGAACCCTACGATGGCTGGTTTAGAATCCGATTTCGCTGCGACGGGTTATTGATAGAAGCACACCAACCTCCTCATCAAATTTATCAAAGGTTAGTATCTAGGCTCAAAATCTTAGCGCAGCTCGATATATCTGAGCGCCGACAACCTCAAGACGGCCGTATCACTTTCAACTTAACAGAGTCGAATATTATCCACATCCGCATTTCAACTTTGCCCACTATGTGGGGCGAGAAGATAGTATTAAGACTACAAAACAATCAAGTAACAAACCTAGATCTTACCTTTCTGGGGTACGACTCATATCAACGTCAAGTGTTTACCCAAGCACTCCACAAGCCTCAAGGTCTGATACTTATCACAGGCCCAACCGGAAGTGGTAAAACGCTATCTTTATACAGTGGGTTAACTTTACTAAACAAAGGGAGTATCAATATTTCAACAGCAGAAGATCCTGTGGAAATCAGCTTACCTGGTATCAACCAAGTCCAGATTCAGCCTCAAATTGGATTTGGGTTTGCTCAAGCACTGCGAGCCTTTCTCCGTCAAGATCCAGATGTAATTATGGTGGGAGAAATACGTGATAAAGAAACCGCAGACATTGCTACAAAGGCTGCTCAAACCGGTCATCTTGTTCTGGCAACTCTACACACTAACTCAAGCACTGAAGCTATTGTACGCTTAAAAAATATAGGCATTGAATCTTATAACATCGCGGCTTCACTCAGCCTTGTCATTGCCCAAAGATTAGTCCGTCGACTTTGCCCTCTCTGTAAATGTGCAGACACAGTGCCTGCAAATATCCCCCAAGTAAAAGGGACCGTTTATTATCAAGCATCGGCTAATGGATGCAATGCTTGTAATCAGGGATATCTTGGGAGAATAGGTATCTACGAAATGTTAAGTATTACCCCAGAGTTAACCCAATCGATACTCAAGCAAGATACTCAAGCACAGCTTGATAAACTTGCTAAAAAACAAGGGATGAAAACACTTAACCAGTTAGGTATACAAAAAGTTTGTGAAGGTGTCACCAGTCACGCAGAACTGCAACGAGTATTGGTACGATGAAAAGAATAAAAAGATGTCAAATCACAAATTAAATACATACCTGTGGTATGGAATAGATTCAAGTGGGAGAACAATAAATGGAAAAATACTGGCTGTATGTCAAGCACAAATCATGGAGCAACTCAACGAACGAAATATTCAAGTAAGATTAATCAAGAAACGTCCGCTCGCAGCCTACAAACAAGTTCGAGAACGAGTTAGTACAAAAGAAATCACCCGCCTTACACGTCAGTGGGCAAGCATGACAGCTTCAGGATTACCGATTGCAACCTCGCTCAAACTTATCGCAAATAACTCCCAGAGAGCGGGAGTTAAATCACTCACTTGGCTACTACGCCAGAAGCTCGAAGCAGGGTTATCAGTGACTCAAACTCTACAGCAGTCCTCTGAACATTTTGACTCCATATTTCTGGCTATTGTGAATGCGGGTGAAAACACTGGACGACTTGCTGAAGCTCTTGAACGAGCGGCCAATTATAGAGAAAGAGCTGAATATCTACGCTCAAAAATGATAGGAGCTGCCATTTACCCAAGCTTGGTTTTAGCGACAGCTATACTGGTTACTATTCTAATGCTTACACAAGTTATACCCGAACTTGAGCGCATGTTTACTAGCTATAATTCACCATTACCTTGGTTTACTCAACAAGTAATTAAACTATCGAGATTAACCCTAGATTACGGTATTTACACTGGAGCTATAACTATTTTTATAACCTTCACTATTCGACTTGGTTACTGTCATTCAAATCGCTTTAGACATAGTCTGGATCGTTTAAAACTGAAAATTCCTTTATTTGGTAAGCTATACAGCCAAGCAGGTTTTACTTTGTTTAGTCGAACGCTAGCAACCTGTTTTGAGTCTGGAATTTCCATCACACCTTGTTTACATACTTCAGCGCGAATATTCAAAAACGCTTACTACCAACAGAAGGTTCATGAACTAATTCAAGAAGTAAACTCTGGCCTAGCCCTTAATTTTGCTATGCGCCATAGTGGGATTTTCCCTGAATTTATGCTGCAAATGGTCATGCTCGGTGAAGAGTCTGGACGACTTGCTGATATGCTCAACCGTGTTGCCGATGAATATGAGACTGAAATTGAAAAGGCTATTGAGCACATGAGTCAAGCATTTGAACCTATTATGATCGTAATACTCGGCACAGTTGTCGCCAGTTTAGTGATCGCTATGTACCTACCTATCTTTAACTTAGTGAGTGTAATGAGCTAATATAATCCTCTTAAACCACTGCCTACATTCTAAATCGGCTGAATTATATATGAATCTCTTTTTTTATTACCCGTGGTTATTTCCAACCCTTGCAACCATATTTGGTCTGATCATCGGAAGCTTCCTCAATGTCGTCATTCATCGACTACCTAAGATTATGGAACAAGAATGGCATAAAGAATGCGCGGAATGTTTCCCTGAGTATCAAATATCACCTCCAGTAGAAAACTTTAGCCTTAGCAAGCCACGTTCTCAATGCCCAAGTTGCAAAACTAAAATTAGAAACATTGATAATATCCCTCTCATTAGCTGGCTGATGTTAAGAGGTAAATGTAATCATTGCCAAGCCAAAATCAGCGTACGATACCCACTTGTCGAGCTGCTATCTGCCCTATTAAGCTTTACCGTCGCATATCAATTTGAGTTCAGCTACTTTGCTGTTGCATTACTGTGCTTTACTTTTGTCCTAATCGCTGCAACTTTTATCGATTTAGACACTATGCTCTTACCGGACCAACTAACTCTTCCGCTTGTATGGTCAGGTATATATATTTCTCTAATTGGGGTAAGCCCAGTTTCTTTGCAAGATGCTGTTATAGGTGCCATTAGTGGGTACCTATGTTTGTGGACTGTCTACTGGGGGTTCAAACTTTTGACAGGCAAAGAAGGAATGGGCTACGGTGATTTTAAGTTATTAGCAGCTTTAGGGGCTTGGCTTGGTTGGCAATATTTGCCCATTATCGTCTTACTTTCTTCTTTAGTTGGGTTAGTTTTTGGAATCATTCAACTACGCTTGAAAAAACAAGGAATTGATAAAGCATTTCCTTTTGGACCGTACCTTGCTATTGCGGGATGGATAAGCGCACTCTGGGGAGAACAGATTTTAAGCTGGTACTTCACTCAAGTTATTGGAGTCTAATATGCCTTTTGTTGTAGGCCTCACTGGTGGTATTGCCAGTGGAAAAACTACAGTTGCAGACCTGTTTAATTCTCACTTTGGTATTGAGATTATTGATGCCGATATAATAGCCAGACAAGTAGTTGAAAAAGGCTCTGTCGGGCTGGAAACTATAAAGTCTCATTTTGGGTCTAGTATCTTATTGAGTGACGGAACACTAAATCGAGCTAAACTAAGAAATATAGTCTTTACTTGTGAAGAGAATAAGAAATGGCTCAATGGGTTACTTCACCCTATGATTAGAGAAAAGATGCAATTAGATATTGCAAACATTTCTTCACAATATGCATTACTGGTGATCCCATTGATGGTGGAAAATAATCTACAAAGCTTGACTAATAGAGTCTTGGTAGTCGATGTGAATGAACAAACACAGTTGCATAGAACAATGGAAAGAGACAAGGTAGGGCTTGAACAAGCGAAATCAGTCATTGCGGCTCAAGCAAGTCGTTCACAAAGACTGGCAGTTGCTGATGATGTGATAAAAAACGATGCAACAAACAAGGAACTTTTGCCTCAAATCACAGAATTACATCAAAAGTACCTAGAAATAAGTAGGGTAGATCGGTCAGAATAGAGGAAGAATAATCAAAGGCTGCATGGAATGACAACGCACTATTTTGAACATCCATTGAATGAGAAAACTCGCATATATTTGCGCGTTGAAGCACTACTCAATCAATTGAGTATATCATCCCAATTTAGTGATGACATGCAGCATCTGCTATTTTTCCGCTCTCTATTTGACTTACTTGAAATTTTTGAACAAATACAGCTAAAAAGTGAATTAGCTAAAGATATAGAAAAACAACGCCTGTCATATCGTTCATGGCTACATGTCGAGGGCGTTGATCAGAAAATGCTCAATAATATCCTAACCGAGGTCGATGATGTACATAGCAAACTCATGGCAGCTGAACGCTTCGGTCAAAGTCTAAAAGAAGATCGTTTCCTCAGTACTATTAGGCAAAGATTCAACTTACCTGGAGGATCATGCTGTTTCGACTTACCGGCTCTTCATCACTGGCTTCATCTACCCATCAGACAAAAAACTGAAGACAGCAATCAATGGATCGAAAATCTACAGCCTTTAACCGATGCACTTAAACTCTGGTTACGCCTAACGCGAGAAACGGGGCACTTCCAACAACAAGAAGCCCTTTCGGGCTTTTATCAAAGCGACGCTGAGGATGCCAACATCCTTCGCTTGGAAATTCCAATGGGGTACGGTGTATACCCAATGATTTCAGGTCACAAAAATCGCTTTGCTATCAAGTTTATCTTTTTTGCTTCTGGTCAAGCTTCCTGCGATAATATTGACTTCAAACTAGCCGTCTGTAGCTAATCTTAGATAAATACTTTTGCAAAGAGGGTCACCATGTCCAGAGTTTTTACCGTTGCTTGCCCAAAATGTGGCACCGATGTTAGGTGGGGTGAAAGCAGCCCTCATCGCCCATTCTGTAGTAAGCAGTGCCAAATGATAGACTTTGGAGGCTGGGCTGACGAAGAAAATTCGATCCCAGGAGCGCCGGATATGTCCGATACAGATAGTTGGTCAGAAGAGCCATACTAATTGATGCTCGATAGGTTACACTACGATTTATAAAAAAGCGGAGACCAATTGGTCTCCGCTAATACTATGAGAACGCTAGTTAAAGCATTACTTCTTAGCAAGTTTCTCTTTAATACGAGCAGACTTACCAGAACGCTCACGTAGGTAGTACAACTTGGCACGACGTACTGCACCACGGCGTTTAACTTCAATGCTATCAACCATTGGAGAGTGAGTTTGAAACGTACGCTCTACACCTTCACCGTTAGAAATCTTACGTACAGTGAATGCAGAATGTAAACCACGGTTACGGATACCGATTACAACGCCTTCAAAAGCCTGTAAACGCTCACGATCACCTTCTTTTACCTTAACTTGAACTACAACTGTGTCACCAGGTGCAAAGTTAGGTAGGTCTTTTTTCATTTGCTCTTCTTCAAGAGCCTTGATGATGTTACTCATTTTACTATTCCTAGAATAAACTGATACTAAATTTAATAGGTTACTAAGCCTTATGTTCTTTAATGAACTCAGCCAGTAATTGTTCCTGTTCGTCAGTCAGAGCTAGGTTTTCCAAGAGCTCTGGTCTTCTCAGCCAAGTACGGCCCAGCGACTGTTTTTGTCGCCAACGACGAATGCCTTTATGGTTACCAGATGTCAGTACTTGTGGTACTGGATTACCATCTAACACCTCAGGTCGCGTATAATGAGGGCAATCTAACAAACCATTAGCAAAAGAATCTTCTTCTGCCGACGCAAAATCCCCTAACACTCCCGGAATAAACCGAGAGACCGAGTCAATTAGCGTCATGGCTGGTATTTCTCCCCCCGTCATCACAAAATCTCCGATAGACCATTCTTGGTCAACTTCTGATTGGATGATACGCTCATCTACCCCTTCATAGCGGCCACAAATGAGAAGTAAATTCTCATTTTTTGCCAGCTCTTCCACCCCTTGCTGATCGAGTTTTCGACCTTGGGGAGATAGGTAGATAACTTTCGTCGTCCCCGGTGAAGCTTTCTTAGCAGTATGAATAGCATCGCGCAAAGGCTGAACCATCATTAACATACCAGGGCCACCACCGTAAGGTCTATCATCAACAGTGCGATGCTTGTCATAAGTGAAATCACGAGGATTCCATGTCTCAACTGACAAGAGACCTTTTTTTACCGCTTGACCTGTTACCCCATATTTAGTAACGCTGCGGAACATTTCAGGAAAAAGGCTAATTATGCCGACCCACATGTTTTCACCAATATAAACTTGGTTCAATCGCTCCGTTACTTGGAGTTAGAATCCAGGATCCCAGTCAACTTCGATCCGTTGAGCTTGGCGATCAATTAACGTGATCACTTGCTCTTCAAGGAACGGAATTAGTCGTTCCTTTTGCCCAAAAGCATCTTTCAGATTTGCTTTCACTACCAAAACATCATTGGAGCCTGTTTCGAGCATGTCAGAGACAATACCCAAGTCGTAACCTTTGTTAGTCACCACCTGCATTCCAATAAGATCACGCCAGTAGAACTCATCTTCTGGCAATTCTGGTAACACCGCAGGGTCTATCGCAATTTCAAAGTTAGTCAATAATTGCGCGTCTTCACGTACATTTAGACCATCCACTTTAACAACCAAACTTTTGTTATGGCGCTTCCAGCTTTCTACTTTGTGCTCAACCCATTCACCTTTTTGGTTTATAAACCATGGTGAGTAATCAAATATGCTTTCGGCATTGTCTGTATAGGAAAAAACCTTAAGCCAGCCACGAATGCCGTAAGAAGCACCAAACTTACCTACTACAATTTTGTCGCTGCTCATTGTTTCTTTACCTTTCATCGACATAAGCTAATTACTTCTTTTAAAATTAAGCTGCTTTTTGAGCATCTTTAACTAGCTTAGCTACGCGGTCAGATAGAGATGCGCCTTGACCAACCCAATGGTTAACACGCTCTAGGTCTAAACGTAGACCTTCTTCTTGACCCTTAGCCGTTGGGTTAAAGAAACCCACTTTTTCGATAAAACGGCCAGTTGCAGCATTACGGCTGTCCGCTACTACGATTTGATAAAATGGACGCTTCTTCGCGCCGTGACGTGCCAAACGAATGGTTACCATGTCGTCCTCTTTGCTTTCTCAAAAATAAAATTAACCCCAGGGGCTGCTTATATAAAAACAGCTTGGGGTCTCGTGCCAAAATAAAGCTCCGGAATTTTACTCTTATTCCGCAGCAATGCAAGGTATTTAGCTATTTTTTCACCAACCAGACGATGACTTTATCTAACGATAAAAGGACGTTCTTTTGTGATCTAGCTAACTACTTGAATTTTTAATTAGTAAAAGACTAACGGCCAAATGGGTTAATACCGCCGCCTCCCATCATACCTTGCATATTACGCATCATGCCTTTCATACCGCCTTTCTGCATTTTCTTCATCATTTTTTGCATTTGGGTAAATTGTTTAAGCAAACGGTTTACATCTTGGACCTGAGTACCTGAACCAGCCGCAATGCGTTTTTTGCGCGAACCTTTGATTAATTCAGGGCGTTGGCGCTCTTTCATCGTCATCGAGTTAATAATTGCTTCCATCTGCTTAAACATTTTGTCGTCAACTTTATCTTTGACGTCATTGGGCAACTGTGACATACCTGGTAACTTGTCTAACATGCCCATCATGCCCCCCATATTCTGCATCTGACCAAGCTGTTCACGGAAGTCTTCAAGGTCGAAACCTTTTTTCTCTTTAAACTTTTTAGCTAATTTTTCAGCTTTTTCAGTATCAACATTACGCTGCAAATCTTCGATAAGAGAAAGCATATCTCCCATACCAAGAATTCGTGAAGCGATCCGTTCTGGGTGAAATGGTTCTAGAGCATCGGTTTTCTCACCAACGCCTAAAAACTTTATAGGCTTGCCAGTCACCTGCAGTACTGACAGGGCTGCACCACCACGAGCATCACCGTCAACCTTGGTCAGAATAACGCCAGTCAGTGGTAGTGCATCACCAAATGCTTTTGCAGTATTGGCCGCATCTTGACCTGTCATAGCATCAACAACAAAAAGAGTCTCAACTGGGTTTATAGCAGTATGAAGCTCCTGAATCTCAGTCATCATCAACTCATCAACAGCTAAACGACCAGCTGTATCGACAAGCAAAACGTCATAAAACTTTTTCTTGGCGTGCTCTATAGCAGCATTGGCGATATCAAGTGGTTTTTGATCGGCCGAGGAAGGGAAAAAATCGACACCAACATCTAAGGCCAACGTTTCCAATTGCTTGATCGCTGCTGGGCGATATACGTCAGCAGAAACAACCAGTACTTTTTTCTTATCTCTTTCTGTTAAAAGCTTAGAAAGTTTGCCAACAGAGGTGGTTTTACCTGCCCCTTGAAGACCGGCCATCAAAATGACTGCTGGTGGCTGAGCTGCAAGGTTTAGAGACTCATTTGATTCTCCCATTACGGCTTCAAGTTCAGACTGAACAATCTTAATGAACTCTTGACCTGGAGTTAAAGATTTTGAAACCTCAACGCCAACCGCGCCTTCTTTCACACGCTTTACAAAATCACGCACAACCGGAAGTGCAACATCTGCTTCCAGCAAAGCCATACGCACTTCACGTAACGTGTCTTTAATATTGTCTTCGGTCAAACGACCTTTACCACTGATATTCTTCAGGGTTTTGGATAATCTATCCGTTAAATTATCAAACATCTTAGTCTCTTTATCTGAGCGACTCTAAGTGCCGCCGCCTATAAATTGGCGACAAAATTACCGCCAGTATACCTTAGCCAGGCACTGCTTTGCACTGCTGTAATAACTTTTGATCTCTCACAACACGCAAATCGACTATATAAGTCATAGCCCAAGCTTTTGATGCAAGGTATAATTTGTTGTCAAAAATTAACCAGACAACAGGGAAGCATGGACAACATAATCGCCGTTGCTGCTGCAATACTCTATGTTTTAGCAATTGCAACCATAGTTCCTGGCCTAGTACATCAGGTCGGCATTCGCACCAAAACTGTCACAGTCAGTGCATTCTTAGCTCTGGCCTTCCATGGCTGGTTGTTAGGTGACCTCATCATTGAAGGTTCAGGACAAAACCTCAGCATTCTCAATGTCGCCTCATTAATAAGTTTCATTATTTCTTTGGTATTAAGTTTCGCCATGCTGAAAACACGTTTATGGTTTCTGCTTCCAGTTGTGTACTGTTTTGCAGCGATTAACCTCTCTGCGGCAGCATTCTTACCCAGTACTTTTATTACCCATTTAGAACAAGATCCTAAACTACTTATTCATATTTCCTTAGCACTATTTTCGTATTCAACTTTAACCATTGGCGCACTTTACGCACTCCAACTAGCTTGGCTAGATCATAAACTAAAATCAAAAAAAGCATTAAGTATCAACCCTAACTTACCGCCACTACTTATGGTCGAAAGGCAGCTATTTAAAATTATTCTTACTGGCAATCTATTACTCACAGGAACCCTATTAACTGGGTTTATTTTTGTTGAAGATATGTTTGCTCAAGGCAAGGCACATAAAGGTATCCTTTCTTTTATCGCTTGGATCGTATACTCAATACTGCTCTGGGGTCATTACCGTAAAGGATGGCGAGGTCGCAAAGTCACTTGGTTTGCAGTCGCTGGAGCAACCCTATTAACTTTGGCATACTTCGGTAGCCGATTTGTTCGAGAAATCATACTTAACTAGTTGATATTTAAAGGTGCGAAGACTGCACCTTTATTTTACAATACTTTACCTGCAACCTGAGATTGACTTCGCGCTTAGCTTGGGTCATAAATTAATCAAACTTCAAAAGGAAAAAATCAGTTTTGGACGACATATCAACGGGTGTTTTATTTGCCCTACTCGCGTGTCTTATTATTATTTCAGGATATTTTTCGGGCTCAGAAACTGGCATGATGACCTTGAATAGGTATCGACTCAAACATTTAGCCAACAATGGTCACAAAGGCGCAAAACGCGTAGAAAAGTTACTAGATCGCCCTGATCGTCTTATTGGTTTAATTCTAATCGGTAACAACCTAGTTAATATTCTAGCTTCTGCTATTGCAACTATATTGGGTATGCGTTTGTATGGAGATATTGGTGTAGCTATCGCAACCGGCGCACTGACTATGGTAATTCTCGTCTTTGCAGAAGTCACACCTAAAACTCTTGCAGCTCTATATCCAGAACGAGTTTCTTATGCAAGCAGTATTCTGTTAGCTATTTTAATGAAGCTATTATCCCCACTAGTCGTATTGGTCAACTTTATCACTAATGGTTTTATTCGCCTATTAGGAATTCGAGCAAATCATGGTGGTGATGATCACCTAAGCTCTGAAGAACTACGTACCGTCGTCAATGAAGCTGGAAGTCTTATTCCTAGACGACATCAGGATATGTTGATTTCAATACTCGATCTAGAGCATGTAACTGTTAACGACATTATGATTCCCAGAAATGAAGTAACTGGAATAGATATCAATGATGACTGGAAATCTATTGTAAGGCAGCTAACTCACTCGCCACATGGCCGCGTAGTTTTGTACCGTGACCAAATTGATGAGGTCGTCGGCATGCTGAGGCTGCGGGAGTCTTATCGCCTCATGCTTGAAAAGAATGAATTTAATAAGGAAACACTACTACGTGCCGCGGACGAAGTATATTTCATTCCTGAAGGAACACCACTCAATATCCAGCTACTGAAGTTTCAACGTAACAAGGAACGCATTGGCCTTATTGTTAATGAATATGGGGATATAATCGGCCTAATTACCCTTGAAGATATTTTAGAGGAAATTGTCGGTGAGTTTACCACCTCAATAACTCCCAGCCTATCTGATGAAATAACCCCACAGGGAGATGGTAGTTTTCTTATTGAAGGTAGTGCCAACATCCGAGATATCAACAAAGGGCTGATGTGGAAGTTACCTACCGATGGCCCAAGGACTTTAAACGGGTTGATACTTGAACATTTAGAAGATATCCCAGAAAGTCATATTAGCGTTCAAGTCTCTGGGCATCCAATGGAAATTGTTGATTTAGAAGAAAACAGGATAAAATTGGTTAAAGTGTTCCCCAGTAAAGACAAGTAACCTAATACAAAAAAGCCTTGGTATATCCAAGGCTTTTTTCGTTACGAGTCCAATTATTCCTCATTAATACTGAATAAGCTCTCCATATTCAGTCCTTGTTTAATAAGGATTTCCCGCAGACGACGTAGGCCTTCAACCTGTATCTGGCGTACTCGCTCTCGAGTTAGGTTAATCTCACGCCCAACCTCCTCTAACGTTGAGGGTTCATAACCTAGCAAACCAAAACGACGAGCAAGAACTTCTTTCTGCTTTGGATTAAGCTCATCAAGCCAGTCAATCAATGAAGATTTAATATCATCGTCCTGAGTGGAAACTTCGGGGTCTGAGTTATTAACATCAGGGATAATATCAAGAAGTGCTTTCTCACCATCACCGCCAATTGGGGTATCTACTGAGCTGATACGCTCATTGAGACGTAGCATTTTGCTAACATCATCAACTGGCTTATCAAGCTGTAAAGCAATCTCTTCTGCCGTCGGTTCGTGATCAAGTTTTTGAGATAGCTCCCTAGCAGTACGAAGATATATATTGAGTTCTTTAACAACATGAATGGGTAAGCGGATAGTACGAGTTTGATTCATAAGAGCACGCTCGATAGTCTGTCTTATCCACCAAGTCGCGTAAGTTGAGAACCTAAAACCTCTTTCAGGATCAAATTTTTCAACAGCACGTATTAAACCAAGATTACCTTCTTCGATAAGATCAAGTAATGCTAGGCCACGATTACTGTATCGGCGTGAGATTTTAACCACCAAGCGCAGGTTACTTTCAATCATACGCTTGCGTGCAGCTTCATCTCCTCTAAGAGCTCGCCGTGCATATAACACTTCTTCTTCTGCAGTAAGTAGTGGTGAAAAACCAATTTCTCCTAAATAAAGCTGGGTCGCGTCCAAGCTTTTGGTGGATACCTCAAACTCTTCTTTAGTTTCCTCCGCTTGGGTGCTATTTGTAGTTTTTTCTTCATTAGCTTGAGTTGATTCCATTTCTACTTCAAGCTCTAGTTCTTCGACTTTCGTTGCTGCATTGCTTATACTCATAGTGCCTCCCCCTGGCGAGCTAGCAAGACATTACTACTTCTAATGTCGCTATATACCTATAAAGTATTAGGGTAAGTAGCGTTTAGGATTCACTGACTTACCTTGATAACGAATTTCAAAGTGTAGACGAACACTCTTTGCTCCAGAACTGCCCATCGTTGCGATTTTCTGCCCTGCTTTTACACTTTGTCCTTCGTGTACGAGCAACCGTTCATTATGCGCATAAGCACTAAGGTAGTTATCATTGTGTTTGATGATCACAAGATTCCCATAACCTCGTAGCGCATTACCCGAATATACAACGGTTCCATTAGCTGTCGACGAAATTGGCTGACCTCGCTGTCCTGCAATGTCAATGCCTTTATTCCCTTGGTCTCCAGCTGAGAAATTTGTAATTACCCTCCCTTTGGCTGGCCATAACCATCTAGAAACTTTCTCACTGTTTGGATTCGCATAACTGACGGGTTTGTTAACATTTATTTTACTTTTAGCTCCAACATACTCTTTTGAATTGTATTGATCAACCTCATTCACAGCAGTTTTTGAGGAGACTGTTGGCTTATTTTGTTCTTTTTTACTGCTAACTATTTGATTAGAGCTTTTACTTGGGTTAGTACTAGATAACGAAGTTGACGCAGTGACGATAGGTGCTGATACTGCTGAAACGCCCGCCCCACCATATGCGGGAGGCTTATAAGCTGGCTGCCAAAGTTTAAGTTTTTGGCCAGGAAAAATGGTATAAGGCTTTTTTAAATCATTGTAACGAATAATATCACTTACATCTCTATCTGTGACGTATGCAATAAAGTAAAGCGTATCCCCTTCGTCAACTTGGTAATAACTTCCCCTATAACTACCACGACTGATGGAGCTATAGTCCTTATTTAAGCCTGAAACTGGTGCTGGGAAGTGAGCAGAACACCCAAAAAGCATTGTGCTAACAACTGAAATAAAAAAAAGAATAGGGTTAGGCTTACGGATCATAGTTAAGCAAGTTCACCTGCTATCAAGGGCACAAACCGCACATCTTCTACTACCCGAGACACATACTCATTCCCACAACGGGTAATTTTAAACAGCTGCTGATCATCTTCACCGACAGGAATAACTAAAACTCCACCTTCTGCTAACTGCTCTAATAACACTGGTGGAACAGATACAGCGGCGGCTGTTACAATAATAGCGTTAAATGGCCCTTTAATGACCCACCCTTGCCAACCGTCACCATGTTTTGTTGATACATTATATATATCTAAATACTTGAGCCGGCGCTTAGCTTCCCACTGTAATAATTTGATTCGCTCTACTGAATAGACATGTTCAACCAATTGAGCCAACACGGCAGTCTGGTAACCTGAGCCGGTTCCGACTTCTAAAACTTTACTTTCTGGTGTTAATTCCAGTAATTCAGTCATTTTAGCAACGATATAAGGCTGAGAAATGCTTTGTCCCTGCCCAATTGGCAGAGCATTGTTATCATAAGCCTGATGCTCCATTGCCTGAGAAACAAATTGCTCACGTGGGATTGAGTATATTGCATCAATCACTCTTTGATCTTGGATACCACTAGTAACCAGAAAATCAATCAATCTATCGGCATGAGGGTTTGTCATCGATATTTTTCCTGTAACCAATTTTCCATGGTTGGTAAAGACTCATGCGCTGTAAGATCGACCTGAATTGGAGTAACAGAAACAAAACCCTGTTCAATGGCGTAAAAATCCGTTCCCTCTCCAGCATCTTGTTCTTTGCCAGGCGGCCCTAGCCAATAAATATCACATCCACGCGGATCTTGTTGTTTAATCATAGATTCAGCGTGGTGACGAGCACCTAAGCGAGTCGCGCAAAACCCCTTCAAGTCATCCATTGGTATATCTGGAACATTTACATTGATAAGCTTATTGGTCGGGATCGGTGCTTTCAAATGCTGCACGACAATTTGTTTTGCAATTTGAGCAGCAGCAGAAAAATTAACCTTCCCCGCCAAAGAAAACGCTATTGACTGAACCCCCAAGAAATGTCCTTCCATCGCCGCGGCAACTGTACCTGAATACAATACATCATCACCAAGGTTGGCCCCGTGGTTAATACCAGTCAAAACTAAGTCAGGTAGAGTATCTTTCATTAATTCATTTAATGCAAAATGGACACAATCTGTTGGCGTTCCCTGAACGGAGTACATACGCTCAGATAACGCCTTTACTCGCAGTGGCTGTTCTAATGTCAGAGAGTTAGAAGCACCCGAGCGGTTTCTATCGGGAGCAACGATAGTAACTTCAGCTAAATCACCTAATACTTGGGCCAAAGCATGTATACCTTCAGCATGTACTCCATCGTCATTGCTGATCAATATTTTTAAGACTTTACCTGTCATTGGTAGTTGCGCTCCACTTCCTGCTCTTGAATCAACTCTCGAATCAAAGATGTTGCAAAACAACCAGCTTCTAGAGAAAAGTCTAACTTAACTGAATCTTTCTCAATACTCCAAGTTAAGTTTTGTGGTTTAAGCACTATATTGCGTCGTTCGTGTCGCATACGATTGCCTCGTATTAGGGCCATCAAGTCAGGCTCAGCATCTAACTGTGGCTGCTCAATCATAAGAGTTTCCGATTGAGTTGGTAAATCATTATCACCAGCCATTGCAGCTGTAATAGCCGCATCACCGCTTAGTATTCTCTCATTTAAGGCAAGCAGTTGCTGAGTCTCAGCTAAAACCATACCCTCTTTAGTTTGAATACAATCACCTTCAATTACCTGAGTAAACAAGCCTTGCTTAATACGATTTGATACTATAGCGTTAAAGATCCATGACCTCGCCGCAGACAAATATAGACTTCGTTTATTCTGATTACGAGTGCGTACATTTTCCCTTCCCCAACGTCTAGCTTCATCAAGATTATTTCCTTGATTACCAAAACGCTGACTACCAAAATAATTAGGTGCGCCATGCTGATGAATAGATTGCAAACGGCGGGTAACATCTTCAACATCACTTACTTCTGTTAGCGTTATATTAAAATGGTTTCCAACTAAATCACCAGGGCGAAGCTTCTTGTTGTGACGTCTAGTTTCAATAATTTCTATACTTGCATGCTGAGCAAGAAAGGAGCTCAAATCTGGTGTGCCACCTTTTGGTAAATGAACACTTAGCCATTGCTCAGTGACAGCATGGCGATCTTTTAAACCTGCCCAACTGACATCTTTTGATTTAACGTCACATGCCTTAGCCAATTCATTGGCGACAAAACTCGTGTTTTCTCCTGTTTTTCGGACACGAACCATTAGATGCTCACCCTCACCGGAAAAATCAAACCCCAAATCTTCCTTAACCTGAAAATGTATCGGTTCAGCTTTTAATTTTCCTGTCGATTTGGGGCTGCCATTCAAATAGGCAAGAGAAGATAAAATATCAATCATAAAATTACCACGAATAGGAGAAGTCATTTATTATTGCTTTAAAAGCAGAACGACGGCTTCAGTCGCAATGCCTTCTTTGCGTCCGGTGAAACCTAGTTGCTCAGTTGTTGTCGCTTTTACATTCACATTACTAATATCGGTTTCAAGATCTTGGGCAATAACTTCACACATACCATCAATGTAGCCCGCCAGCTTAGGTGTCTGAGCAATAATTGTTACATCTGCATTACCCAACGCATAGCCCATTTCCTTAACCTTTTGATAGACATCGCGCAGTAAGCTCCGGCTATCAGCCCCTTTCCATTTATCATCAGTGTCAGGAAAATGTCGACCTATATCGCCTGCTGCTATTGCGCCTAATAAAGCATCACATAATGCATGCAGAGCTACATCACCATCAGAATGAGCAACCAACCCATATTCATATGGTACGGACACGCCACCAATAATAATGGGCCCATTGCCGCCAAATTTATGCACATCAAAACCATGGCCAATACGAATCATGAGTTATCCCTTGTTTGGTTGAGATAAAATTCAGCAAGAGCTAAATCTTCAGGCTGAGTAATTTTTATATTTTCTGCTGAGCCTTGCACTAGTGCGGGCGATAACCCAATCCATTCCATAGCTGAAGCCTCATCCGTTACATTAACGCCCTCAGACAGTGCTTTATTCAAAGCTGTGTTTAATTGTTCTGTTCGAAACATTTGTGGAGTCAGTGCATGCCATAAGTTTTCTCTATCGACCGTATATTCAATATTACCAAGCGAATTTGCCCTTTTCATCGTATCTCTAACAGGTGAAGCAAGAAGGCCTCCAACCTGATGATTTAGTGACACCTTGATCAACTTATCTATATCACGATCGTTGACACAAGGCCTTGCAGCATCATGAACCATAACCCAGTCAGCTTTCTCATTTTCACGCACGTAGGTAAGGCCAGATAATACCGATTCAAAGCGCTCCTTCCCTCCTAGTACAGATATGACGTATTTATTATCAGCAATTGATAGATGAGGGTAGTAAGGATCTTTATCACTAAGTACCACGATCACTTTGGCAATTTTCGGGTGTCGCAACAACTTATTCACAGTATGCTCGAGCACAGTTTTGTCATGTATTAAAAGATATTGTTTTGGACGCTCAGTTTTCATACGACGCCCCAAACCCGCAGCCGGAACAATCGCAATAATGGTAGGAGAGGTTTGAATCATAATCAGTTGTTCTCTTCAACGATTCGATAGAAGGTTTCACCATCTTTGACCATACCCAACTCATGACGAGCACGCTCTTCTATTGCATCTAGTCCTTGGCGTAGGTCATCTATTTCAGCAAACATTTCACTATTTCTATTTTGTAAGTTGCCATTAACTTGATGCTGAACTTCAATTTCTGCTTGTACAGATTTAAATTCAGAAATACCGTTTTTTCCCATCCATAATGTATACTGCAACCAGCCTAATAAAAGTAATAAAATAAGGGCAAAAATTCGCATAAATAGTTCTAACAATGACAATAATTGGAAAATCATATATAGCATAATGCCGCCTATCACGCGACACAATGCTATAAGCAATCAGCGTACTCAACGTATCAACAAAAAACCAAATAACCCTAGACCTAGAATTAATCGATAGATCACAAATGGCGTCATTCCCATTCGAGAAATTAGCTTAAGGAAGATATGGATACATAAGTAGGCACTAATGAAAGAAGTAATAATACCTGTCAGTAACATGCTTAGATCAACTGCCGCCTCGCTACTCACAAGTTTCAAACCTAGGTATCCGCCAGCAAGCAAAATGATCGGTATCGACATCAAGAAAGAGAATCGAGCTGCCGCTTCACGAGTAAACCCTAAATAAAGTGCCGCTGTAATGGTTATTCCAGATCTAGATGTACCAGGTATCATTGCTATTGCTTGAGCAATGCCTATAAATACAGCCTTCTTTCGATCAACCTGATATTCATCTTTAGCATGACTCGAATGCTTATCAACATACCAAAGTAATAAACCAAAAATAATTGTTGTTGAGGCTATCACCCAGGCACTACGTAAATAAAGCTCTATAACATCTTTCATCAATAAGCCGAAGAAGCATGCTGGAATTGTCGCTATCACAATCATCCATGCAAGTTTAGCTTCTTTGCTACGTTCGCCTTTGAAAATAGAAGCTAAAAAAGCAGATAATAATGTTACAACCTCATTACGAAAGTAAATAATAACTGCTGCAAGAGTTCCCACATGAACAGCAACATCAAATGCCAATCCCTGATCTTCCCAGCCTAGTATCGCGGAAGGTAAAATTAAGTGAGCCGAACTAGAAATAGGTAAAAATTCAGTAAAGCCCTGTATCAAGGCAAGAATAAAAGCTTCAAAATAACTCATTAGGTTCTCAATTTGAGTAATAATCAAACCAAAGGTCTATTTTCACTAAGGTTTCTGGATAGGAGAGTTCCGACCATATCTGATTTATGGTTCGACCATCATTAGGGACCTTGAGTTCCGCGCACAATTCACGGAGCGGCTCAATAACAAATCCGTACTTATAGATATCACTGCGCGGTAATTCTGGCCCCTGCTTGGAAACAAGCTGACCAAATAGGATAATATCTAAATCAATGGTACGTGACTGAAGCTTTTCAGAATAATGTTCACGCCCCCATTTAAGCTCAATATTACGCAATTGCTGCGAAAAATCGACCAAAGTCAAGGGGGTTATCATCTCAACAACAAGGTTATAAAAAGCATCTCCATCAAACCCAACAGCTTCACACTCATAAATCGTTGACAAACGTACATCTTGGCCGATTTCATTCAACTCACGGATGGCCGCTTCTATATGCTTGTGCCGTTCTATATTAGAGCCAACACCAATAAACACTTTTGTCATCGTTGGCCTCGCTCAATAACGACTCCCACCCCTGAAGCCTGCGCTATGGCCCCAGGTTTAGTTAAACGAATCTTCACCCAAGGCACACTAAATTGGTTGATAATAAGCTCGGCGACTTCTTCTGCAACACGCTCTACAAGTAAAAAGCGACCAGATTCTATATGAGAATGCACCACTGAAGTTACCTTAGCATAATCAAGAGCATCAATTACATTATCACTTTTACCTGCAACCTGATTGTTGTGAGCCATTTCAATATCAAAAATCAGCTTTTGCTTAATGCTTTGCTCCCAATCATAGACGCCAATTGTTGTAATAACTTCTAACTGCTCGATAAACACTTTATCCATGCGTTTGATTCCTATTTAGAGGTCGGATACCCAAATCAAATAAAAAGTCGTACTATTTTTGTTCCAAATACCATTATCTTGGTAGTCTGGGGACTATAAGCACTATATGATATCAATTACTTGCTCAGCTAACACCTCTTTATAATGAGTAACGGCACTATGACCACTATCGCTCTTATCATGTTCATCTTCGCTTATCTATTGGGTTCGATTTCGAGCGCGATTCTAACTTGTCGATTGCTCAGGCTCCCTGACCCACGTGATGTTGGTTCCCAAAACCCAGGAGCCACAAATGTATTAAGGTTCGGAGGAAAAAAAGCCGCTCTAACCGTACTTTTATGCGACATGCTAAAAGGAACTATTCCAGTTTGGAGCAGCTATTTTTTAAACCTTGATCCTATTGTCCTAGGTATAGTAGCCATTTCTGCGTGCCTAGGGCATATGTATCCCGTGTTCTTTCATTTTCAAGGTGGAAAAGGTGTAGCGACTGCCTTAGGAGCTATTGCTCCAATAGGGCTAATTCTATCATCGATGCTCATAGTAACTTGGCTGTTAGTCATTGCGTTATTTCGCTACTCTTCTCTGGCCGCAATTGTCACTGTACTACTTGCCCCACTATATACATGGATGATTAAACCCCACTACACCCTACCTGTAGCTATGCTGGCTTGCTTGATTATTTTCCGCCACCACCAAAACATTAAGCGCTTGTTAGACGGAACTGAACCAAAAGTCAGTGAAAAAAAATCTATATAGCTACATAGAATAACTCCCAATCAAATTATGTAATTGGTTCAAGTTGATCAATCGGCCAACGGGGAATAGCATGTACAGATAAATCCGTCACCTCGCCATTTTTTAACCGCTGCATACCAGCATAAGCAATCATGGCACCATTATCGGTACAAAACTCAGTACGTGGATAGTACACCTCACCACCTATTTTATTTGCTAACTGCTCTAAGTCGGAACGTAATCGGCGGTTGGCACTCACGCCACCAGCAATCACAATTCGTTTCAGCCCAGTTTGCTCTAAAGCTCGCTTACACTTTATGGTTAACGTCGCACAAACTGCCTCTTCAAACGCCAAAGCAATATCTGCACGCGTTTGTTCATCGCTATTATTCGCCGCAATAGTGTTGGCCGTAAATGTTTTCAACCCAGAAAAACTCATATCCAAACCAGGGCGGTCTGTCATTGGGCGAGGAAACTTAAAACGACCAGAAGTACCTTTTTCAGCTAACTTCGAAAGCAGTGGGCCTCCGGGATAGTCAAGTCCCATTAACTTGGCAGTTTTATCAAACGCCTCACCAGCGGCATCATCAATCGACTCACCCAGAATGTTATATTTACCGATCCCTCTCACCTCTACCATCATGGAGTGGCCACCAGAAACCAATATGGCAACAAATGGAAAAGGTGGAGGATTATCTTCAAGCATAGGTGCAAGCAAGTGACCTTCCATATGGTGTACTGGCACTGCAGGGACTCCCCATGCATAAGCAAGGCTCCTCCCTATGGTAGCGCCAACAAGTAATGCGCCCACCAAACCTGGTCCAGCAGTATAAGCTACGCCACCAATATCCTGAGGTATCAAGCCAGCTTCTGCCATTGCTGACTTTATCAGCGGAATTGTCTTCTTTACATGATCTCGTGAGGCTAGCTCAGGTACCACGCCACCATAATCGGCATGGAGCTTTACTTGGCTGTATAATTGATGCGAAAGAAGGCCTTTCTGATCATCATAAATCGCGATGCCTGTTTCATCACATGAGGTTTCAATGCCAATAATACGCATGGTTTAACCTAGATACCTTATTTCTGTGATTTTAAATTGGCGCAATCTTACCTTGGCTTAGCGTGGCAAACAAATTTTGTATACTGGTTAGACGACAAAGGACTTTACAAAGCCTATACGATCGGATTAAAATTCCGCACCATTTTGATCAAGCTGATTATAGACCCAGCGCTGAAGCTAGGTACTTTAAAATCAGCATTAATGAATAACCCCTGAGGTGAAAGGCATATGCCAGTAGTTAAAGTACGTGAAAACGAACCGTTCGACGTTGCATTACGTCGTTTCAAACGCTCTTGCGAAAAAGCAGGTATTCTTTCTGAAGTGCGCCGCCGTGAGCACTACGAAAAGCCAACGACAGTTCGTAAACGCGCTAAAGCAGCAGCTCAAAAGCGTCATGCTAAGAAGCTAGCTCGCGAAAACGCTCGTCGCGTTCGTCTTTACTAATAACTAAGTCCAAAAAGGAATTTAGTTATGGCTCTAATTGACATTCTCAAAGATGAGCAAAAATTAGCGATGAAAGCCAAGGAAAAATTACGCCTTGGTGCTATTCGTTTAGCTCTTTCTGCAATTAAACAACGTGAAGTTGACGAACAGATCACTCTGGGCGACGACGAAATTATCGCTGTTTTGACAAAAATGGTTAAACAACGTCGCGACTCTGCCGCACAGTTTGAATCCGCAGGCCGACAAGATCTTGCTGATGTAGAGCAAGCTGAAATTACTGTACTCGAGGACTTTATGCCTCAACCGCTAAGCGATGAAGAAGTCTCTGTACTAATCGAAAGTGCAATTGCCGACTTAGGTGCTGCGGGCATGCAAGACATGGGTAAAGTGATGGGCGTGCTTAAGCCTAAAATTCAAGGGCGCGCAGATATGGGTAAGGTAAGCGGTTTAGTACGCACTAAGCTAGGCTAACCCCCAACACATATTACAACAAGCCGTGCTAACCTATGGAAAGCACGGCTTGTTTGTATCTAGCCTACTATTCTTTTTCGCGTTTAGGGTTTTATGGCAGGACACATTCCAAGAAATTTCATTGATGATTTACTCGCTCGACTGGACATTGTCGACATCATTGACACTCGTGTAAAACTTAAGAAAAAAGGCAAAAACTACGGCGCATGCTGTCCATTTCATAACGAAAAAACACCCTCATTTAGTGTTAGTCAGGAAAAGCAGTTTTATCATTGCTTCGGTTGCGGCGCTCATGGCAACGCTATCGATTTTATGATGGAATATGAAAGGTTAGAATTTCCAGAGGCTATTGATGAGCTTGCCTCCTACCTTGGCTTAGAGGTTCCCAGAGAACAGCAGCAAAGCGGAAAATTTAACGTCAATGTGCCACAAAAAAATAGTGAGCAAAAACGTAATCTTTACGATTTAATGGTAGGAATTTCACAATTTTACCGTGACCAGTTGAAGCTATCCAGTAGTAAAACCGCTATCGACTACCTCAAAGAACGAGGGCTTTCAGGAGAAATTGTAAAGAAATTCGGCATAGGTTATGTGGCTGACGAATGGGATCTTGTGCGAAAAAACTTTGGTCAAACACCACAAACTCAAGCGATGCTCGTCTCAGGTGGAATGCTAATAGAGAATGATAAAGGTAGCCGCTACGACCGTTTTCGCGGCCGAGTAATGTTCCCTATACATGACAGAAGAGGAAGAGTAATTGGATTTGGGGGCCGTGTCATTGGTGACGGTACTCCAAAATACCTAAATTCACCAGAAACACCTATCTTCCATAAAGGTAAAGAACTATACGGGCTTTATGAAGTCATGCAAGCGTATCGAGAACCAGCGCAAATTTTGGTTGTCGAAGGCTATATGGATGTTGTAGCTCTTGCCCAATATGGTATAGACTACTCGGTCGCCTCACTTGGTACCTCTACAACAGGGGATCATATTCAACTATTGTTTCGACAAACAAATACCGTAGTATGTTGCTATGATGGTGATCGTGCGGGTAAAGAAGCTGCGTGGCGTGCATTAGAAAATGCATTACAATATTTGAAAACTGGCAACACACTAAAATTTCTCTTTCTTCCCGATGGTGAAGACCCAGATAGTTATGTTCGAAAAAATGGCCAAAAAGCATTTGAGAATCAAATGTATGATGCTATACCCCTCTCTCATTATCTATTTGAAAATTTAGTTGAAATTCACAAGATTAACTTAGGTAGCAATGAAGGTAAGTCGGCGCTTAGAGCCTATTCCAGCGCGTTAATAAGCAAGATTCCTGATCCCTACTTTCAAGAGTTATTAGAAAAACGACTAGACGAAATAACTGGGTTTGATAACCAAAGACGCTTATCTCGAATAAAACGCAGCGAACATACACCTTTGCCCCACAAAGAGATAAAGCGAACTCCGATGCGTGAGGTTATTGCTTTGCTTATTCAAAATCCGAGCTATGCTCAAATGGTGCCAGATCTCACTGCTGTTCACGATCTATCTGTCCCCGGTTTAAGATTATTTATTGAGGTGCTTGAATATTGTCATCAGCACCCCAATATAAACACAGGCCAGCTAATTGAATACTGGCGAAATACGAGCCATGAAGCTCTTCTATCTCGTTTAGCTGGGTGGGAAATTCCGCTTGATGAAGATAATGAACAAGATATATTTTTAGATTCATTGGACAAAATATTGGCCCAATGTGTCGAAAAGCAAATTGAAGATTTGCAGGCAAAAGAAAGAAGTGTCGGTTTATCAACCGAAGAAAAAAGGGAGCTACTAGCATTAATGCTAGATTTAAAAGCGTAACCCTATTCGATTAGTCAGCAATAAATTAATGTGCTACTATTTGTGGTTTGCACTCGCATACTAATTCCTTCACCAGATACTAAGTTGGATACCGTCTATGGATCAAAATCCGCAGTCACAGCTAAAACAACTTGTCATTAAAGGCAAGGAACAAGGCTATCTGACCTACGCAGAAGTAAATGATCACCTGCCTGCAGAAATCGTAGATTCTGAGCAGGTTGAAGATATCATCCAGATGATTAACGACATGGGCATTAGAGTCGTGGAAACCGCTCCTGATGCCGATGATCTAGCCCTAAATGATGATGATACGATTACTGATGAAGATGCCGCCGAAGCAGCCGCAGCAGCATTATCTAGCGTAGAAAATGAAATTGGCCGTACCACAGACCCAGTTCGCATGTACATGCGTGAGATGGGAACAGTAGAACTACTGACTCGTGAAGGCGAGATCGATATTGCCAAGCGTATTGAAGATGGTATTAACCAAGTTCAAAATGCCGTAGCAGAGTATCCAGGAACTATTCCTTATATTCTTGAGCAATTCGATAAAGTTCAAGCTGAAGAATTGCGTCTTACTGATCTTATTACTGGATTCGTCGACCCTGATGCTGATGAAACAACAGCACCAACTGCAACGCACATAGGTTCAGAACTCGCTGAGTCGGACTTAGAAGACGAAGATGATGAAGATGATGAAAAAGACAGTGACGAAGAGGAAGAGGAAGAAGAAACAGGTATTGATCCTGAACTCGCACTCGAAAAGTTCACCTCGCTGCGCAATACATTCCAAAACTATCAGCTAGCTTGTAATGAGTATGGTAATGAAAGCCCTAAAGCTCAAATCGCTCATGAACTCGTTATAGATGTGTTTAAAGAATTCCGTCTTACACCAAAGCAGTTTGACTACTTAGTGGACGAGTTACGGACCTCTATGGAACGTGTACGCACTCAAGAGCGCTTAATCATGAAAGCGTCTGTTGAGTACGGGAAAATGCCGAAGAAGTCTTTTATCACACTCTTTACTGGCAATGAGTCCAGCGAAGCTTGGTTAGATGAAATTCTTTCTTCTGATAAACCCTACGCAGAAAAAATTCAGCGTAGTGAAGACGATATTCGCCGTTCAATCATGAAACTTAAGATGATTGAGGAAGAAACTTCTTTAACGGTTCAAAATATAAAAGACATCAGTCGTCGGATGTCAATCGGTGAAGCAAAAGCTCGTCGAGCGAAGAAAGAAATGGTTGAGGCTAACTTACGTCTCGTTATTTCCATCGCTAAAAAATACACTAACCGTGGCTTACAATTCTTGGATCTTATCCAAGAAGGTAATATCGGCTTGATGAAAGCTGTCGATAAGTTTGAATACCGCCGTGGTTACAAGTTTTCGACTTACGCAACCTGGTGGATTCGACAAGCAATCACTCGTTCCATTGCGGATCAAGCTCGCACCATACGTATTCCAGTACACATGATTGAGACGATCAACAAGCTAAATCGTATCTCTCGCCAAATGTTACAGGAAATGGGTAGAGAGCCACTCCCAGAAGAGTTGGCAGAACGCATGCAAATGCCGGAAGATAAAATACGTAAGGTTCTAAAAATTGCGAAAGAGCCTATCTCAATGGAAACCCCTATTGGAGATGATGAAGATTCGCATTTAGGCGACTTTATCGAAGATACTACTTTAGAGCTCCCATTAGATTCAGCTACTTCTACGAGCTTGAAAGTTGCCACCAAAGACGTTTTGGCTGGCCTTACGCCACGTGAAGCTAAAGTACTTCGTATGCGATTTGGTATCGATATGAATACTGACCACACTCTTGAAGAAGTTGGAAAACAATTCGATGTGACTCGTGAGCGTATCCGTCAAATTGAAGCTAAAGCATTACGTAAGCTTCGTCACCCAAGTCGTTCAGAAACGCTACGCAGTTTCTTAGATGAATAATTAAACACCCTGATTAAAAGGCGAGCATTGACTCGCCTTTTTTGTAACCAAATGGTTTAAGTGGATAAAATATAGGCTAGTTTACCCTATATTGTATCTAGACAGCCCTATCATCATCCCCTATAATCGTTGACCTACAAAGGCCCCTTAGCTCAGTGGTTAGAGCAGTCGACTCATAATCGATTGGTCCGCAGTTCAAATCTGCGAGGGGCCACCAAATACAAAAAAGCCTGATGAGAATTCTCATCAGGCTTTTTTAATACGCTAGATTTCTACTAATTGCTTTTCGATTAAAAGCCTTTTGCTTTTTTTATCAAATCATATGCACTTTGAATTTCCTGAGCCTTTTCTTTAGCAACATTCATCATCTCAGGTGGAAGCCCTTTTGCCATCAATTTATCAGGATGGTGCTCATTCATTAATTTTCGATGAGCACGCTTAACTGTTTTTGCATCCGCATTGCTATCTATGCCTAAAAGTTTATATGCATCACTGAGTTGATTAGCCGTAGAAGCCTGCTGCCAACCATCATTTGAACGATGAGACTGTCCACCTTTCGAATGACCTCCAAATGCCCCTCCATGCTGAAACCGAAAAGCAGCCTCTTGCATCTTTAAACGTTGCTCAAGTTGCTCGGAAGAAAAGCCTAGTCCACGAGCAACTTTATGTAGAACATCACGCTCACTAGGGTGGAGATCTCCATCAGCAAATGCTGCTGATATCTGCAATTCTAAAAAGAACTGCATTAAATCAAATCGTTCTCCTGCAGAGATCCGCACGCGCTCTAAAACAGTTTCTAGAGGAAAGTCTCGCTCTTTACCTTCCCGGAATGCCTCTTGTGCCGCCCTGCGCAACTCACCATGAAGATTCATACGTTCCATCATAGTAGTCGCTAACTGAATTTCTTCTCGCGTCACCTGCCCTTTAGCTTTAGCCACATGTCCCATTACGGCATATGCTGCTTTAAAAAATTCTGCCTGCCTCTCACCTTGACTAGGGCCAGAGCCAAAACCTGAATTAAAACCTGCCAACTTCAAACGACGAGCCTTATCGAATTGGTGGCCTAAAAATAAACCAAAGATAGCACCAAATGGTCCTCCTACGAGAAAACCAAAAAAAGTGCCCAGTATTTTGCCAAAAATATGCATTGTTTGCTCTCAATCTCTGAATTTTTTCTTCATAAAGCAGTCTGATAGTGCCGTAAGCTGTAAATTCCTTTATTATAAGGACCGTTTTATTTTACATTCGGTCATCTATTCACCGGATATATCAAGTTCAACAGGATAGTCAAACTCGATGTCACGTTTTCCTCGCACCTTGTTAGCCACTTCAATTAGCGCCGCTCTTATTATGCCTCTGGCTAAGGCTGAAGAGTCCACAGTGGACTCTTCACGAGAAATGCCATTTATTGGCCAATGTCAGACATTAGACCTCATTGACCAATGTTTGGTCAATGAGGTAGAGCCTGAAAACGCGAAACAACAACCTGTCAATATTGACGCGGACCATCTAGAAGCGATAAATGGTGATAAAGCGACTTACTCGGGCAATGTTACCGTAATCCAAGGTAAAAAACGCATGAAAGCGGATAGTGCGACTGTCCATCAAAAAGATAATATCGTTGTAGCAGAAGGTAACGTCATATTTAGTGATGGCCAACTAAAGACCATCTCAGATAAAGCCGTGCATGAACTTAATACTGAAAAAGTGACACTAGAGAATACCAACTATAAGTTCTTATGTGAACCCGGTCGAGGAGAAGCGGTATATGTTGCCAAAACTGGCAAAGCAATATACGAAGTTGAAGATGGCACAATCACATCATGTCCTGAAGGAGATAGCTCTTGGCGTATGAGAGCATCAAGCATAGACATTGATCAGAACGAAGAAGAAGCCACTTTTTACAATCCACGCTTTGAGATTCAAAATATTCCCGTATTTTATCTACCCTTTCTGACTGTGCCAATAGGAGATACTCGTAAAACAGGCTTTCTCTACCCCACTGTTTCTTATGGTTCTAGCGATGGCTTCGAAATGGAAGTACCCATTTATTGGAACCTAGCACCGAATTACGATTTAAAAACGACAATTAAGTCTATGCAAAATCGTGGTACACAGCTTAATAGTGAATTCCGTTATTTGTCTGATTTGGGTTACAGTACAATTAAGTCAGAGTATTTACCAGACGATAAAAAATATCCAGAGCAAGGAGATCGCTGGGCAATGCAATGGCAGCATTCGGGCATTTATCAAGAAAACTGGAAGTTTGAAACCGATTATTCAAAAGTCAGTGATATCAGATATTTTACCGACAATGGATCATCCATAGGCAATCAGTCTGACGGGCAATTGCTCCAAGAAGCCGTTGCGACATATCGCTCATCAAACTGGGATGCCTCTATCCTTACTCGTGATTTCCAACTTTTAACCGAAAGCAGCAACACACCGTACCGACTTTTACCGCAGCTTGAGTTTAATTATTACGCACCAGAAGTAATGCGATACCTTGATTTTGACCTAACAAGTCATATTTCTCAATTTGATACCGATGATCCAGAAAAACCATCCGCCACCCGGCTTCATGTAGAACCTGGTTTGAAGGTACCCCTTGGTACATCCTGGGGCACTTGGACAACAGAAGCACGATTACTTGGTACTTATTATCAACAAGATCTAAAGAGTTTGAATCTAGCTGAGCTATCCAGCGAGGGGTACAATTTAAAAGAGTCGACTTCTCGTGTGATTCCTGAGTTCCGGAGCCATGCTGGTATTACACTCGAACGTGATAGTGTTGTTTTCGATAACTACACGCAGACGCTAGAGCCCCAAGTCCAGTATCTCTATGTTCCTGAAAAAGATCAAAGCGATATTTACCTGTATGACACGACCTTGTTACAAACCGACTACTACGGACTTTTTCGTAGCCGTAAATACAGTGGTGTAGATCGCATAGCAGCGGCTAATCAGTTTAGTTATGGAGCCTCCACTCGATTTTTTGACAATCAATATAAAGAAAGGTTGAATATTTCCTTTGGCCAGATTTTCTACCTCGATAAGGACACCAAAAATTCAACCTTAACTGACGAAAAAAACAAATCTAATTACTCAGCTTGGGCAATTGAGATGGATTTTAACTATGATGATTACCTGTTTTACCATGGTGGCCTACAGTATGATATTGATACCAGTGAACTCCAACTCGGTAATAGCACTCTTGAGTATCGTTTTGGCAAAGGTTACATCCAAGGAAACTATCGCTACGTAACCCGTGAATATATAGAAAATACTCTTGGTAATATTAACGATTTAAACTCTATTACAGAAAATGGCATATCCCAAGCTGGGTTGCTTGCTAGCTATCAGCTAACTCGGAAATGGAGCGCTAGTGGGCAATATTTCTATGATCTTACCACTGAAAATTCACTTGAGTGGTTGGCAGGGATAAACTATCGATCAGACTGTTGGTATATTGGCTTTAATTATAGTAATCAGCTAAAGAGTTGGGCACCTGATTTCTCAAGTTACCCAAATTCTACGCCAACTTATGAAAACAACTTTAGTGTTAGCTTTGGTATTATCGGGTTTGGTACAAATATAGGTTCCGACTCAGGCGCTACGGGAACTACAGGAGCTAATAACTCTCTTAGCTACGGTAGACCATTTTTCTTAAACAACTAATTATAAAGCCTACAGTCAGAGACGCAGGCAAGACTATTTACAGGTAATTCAATGAAACTTTGGAAGAAAATCTGGCTTGGGCTTTTAATCGTCACTCAATGCTCAGTAGCCCAAGCAAAACCAACTGAATTAGATAAAGTTGCTATCATTGTTAACAGTGGTGTAGTGCTACAAAGTGATATCGAAACATCAATGAAAACAATTCGTGCCAATGCGAAAGAAAACCAACAAACACTGCCAGATGATAATACGTTACGCGAACAAGTAACAGAAAAGTTGATTGTCGACACAATACAGCAGCAGGAAGCAGAAAGAATTGGCGTACGTATTGATGATAACCGTCTAAACGAAGCTATCGAAGAAATTGCTAAAAATAACCAACAAACCACCAAGCAGCTAAACGCATCAATAGCGGAAGAAGGCCTAAGTTACGCTCAGTTTAGAGAACAAATTCGCAAAGAAATAGCAGCTAATGAAGCTCGTAATGCTTTAGTTCGTCGCCGTATCAATATACTACCAGCGGAGGTAGACAACTTAGCCAATATTTTAGCTAAGGAAACTAACGCAACTGTGCAATATAAAGTGGGCCATATTCAACTACGAGTCGAGGAAGGTCAAAATAAGGCAGAGATTGAAGAGAAAGCGAATCAAATTGTTAAAGAGCTTAACGAAGGAGCAGATTTCAGCACCATGGCCTACGCCTATTCAAAAGGTCCTAAAGCGCTACAAGGCGGAAGTTGGGACTGGATGCGTAAAGAAGAAATGCCCACTATATTTGCCGATCAAATCAAACTACAAAATAAAGGCAGTATCATTGGCCCATTTCGCAGTGGTATTGGCTTCCACATATTGAAGATTGAAGATGTAAAAGGTTTAGAGACAGTAGCCGTTACTGAAATACAGGCGCGGCATATCCTTATCAAGCCAACCGTCATTCTCAGTGATGATGGGGTCAAGAAAGAATTGCTTGAAATCACTCATCGAATTGAGTCTGGCGAAGCAACATTTGGAGAAATGGCACAACAATACAGCCAAGATCCTGGCTCGGCCGCTCAACAAGGAGAGTTAGGCTATCAAACATCAGATATCTACGTACCTGAATTCAAGCATCAAATAGACACTCTCCGCCTTGGCCAAATCAGTGAACCTTTTAAAACTGTTCACGGTTGGCACATTGTTGAGGTGATGGACAAAAGAGAAGTAGACCGCACTGACTCAGCTCTGAAAAATAAAGCATATCGTATTATTTTTAATCGTAAATTCAATGAAGAAGCTAGTGCCTGGTTACAGGAAATAAGAGCTAGTGCTTTCGTGGAAGTCATTAAGGATGCTCAAGATGACGATTAGGCGAATCATAGTCACTACTGGAGAGCCAGCAGGAATTGGGCCTGATCTCGCCGTATCTCTCGCTAAAAAGGACTGGCCGCATCAGGTAGTCATATGTGCTGATAAAAATATGCTTAAGCAGCGTGCGAACCAGCTTAATGTTGAAATAAAACTGATTGACTATGACTCATCGGCACAAGCACTACCGCAGCAAGCGGGAACTATGATAATCGAGCATCTGCCGCTAGACTCAACTGTAGTACCTGGCTGTTTAGATACTAATAATAGTCAGTATGTTCTCAACACCTTAAAACGTGCAGGTTTAGGATGTTTAAGCGGTGAATTTGATGCTTTAGTTACTGGACCGGTGCATAAAAGCATCCTGAATAAATCTGGGGTAACCTTCAGTGGCCATACGGAGTATTTTGCCGAGCTTTCAAACACACCTTTAGTAGTTATGATGCTCGCAACAGAAGGGCTAAAAGTTGCATTAGCAACAACTCATATTGCGCTAGCTGATGTCTCGCAAGCCATTACTGTCGATAGGCTGAAAAATATCATCTGCATTCTACACAAAGATTTGATCAAAAAATTTGCGATCTCATCACCTAAAATATATGTCTGTGGATTAAACCCTCATGCTGGTGAAGATGGCTGCTTAGGTAAAGAAGAAATCGAAACCATTACGCCTACACTTGAGCAACTTCGTCTAGAAAACGGTATTGAGCTTATAGGGCCGCTGCCAGCTGATACTATATTTAACCCAAAATACCTTGCTAAAGCAGATGCAATACTAGGAATGTACCATGATCAAGTGCTTCCCGTGTTAAAATATAAAGGATTTGGTAACTCAGTGAATATCACGTTAGGTTTACCTTTTATCAGAACATCCGTTGATCACGGTACAGCATTAGACTTAGCAGGGACAGGGCATGCTGATACAGGAAGTTTTACAGCAGCACTGGCTCAAGCAATAGAGCTTGTCGAAAATAAAATTAGTTAACTTGAGAAAAATATGAGAAATGATGTCCATTTAGGACACAAAGCCAGAAAACGCTTTGGTCAAAACTTCTTAAACGATCCGTACATCATTGATGGAATCGTCTCTGCAATCAACCCTCAACCAGGCCAAAATCTGGTTGAAATAGGCCCAGGGTTAGGTGCTATTACTGAGCCTGTTGGCCGCGAAGTCGATAGTTTTACAGTGATCGAACTTGATCGCGATCTTGCTGAACGGCTAAGACGTCATCCAGAACTCTCAAAAAAACTTACCATTTATGAAGGCGACGCGATGCGATTTGACTTCACACAACTGGTAAAACCAAATAATAGGCTACGTATATTTGGCAATTTGCCTTACAATATTTCCACACCTCTTATGTTCCACCTGTTTGAATACCATAAAGATATTCAAGATATGCATTTCATGTTGCAAAAAGAAGTTGTTAACCGATTAGCAGCAGGACCAGGGACAAAGGCATATGGCCGCCTGACTGTGATGGCTCAGTACTATTGTAAGATTGTTCCTGTCTTGGAAGTCCCGCCAACAGCATTTATCCCGCCACCAAAAGTTGATTCGGCTGTCGTTCGTCTTTCGCCATACGAGACACTTCCCTATCCCGCCACTAATCTAAATTGGTTAGAAAGGGTTTGTAGAGAAGGCTTTAACCAAAGACGTAAAACAGTACGAAACTGTTTTAAGTCTCTAGCCAGTGCAGAAGTTTTAGAGCAACTTGGTATTAATCCAAGTATGCGACCAGAAAATTTAACCCTGGAGCAATTTGTCGATTTGGCTAACTGGCTGGACGCAAATTCCAAATAATCCACATATAATTAGAGTTGTAATATATAAATAGACAACTCTAATTTTTGACTTATACGCAGGAGTCCCTTATGGAATCAACCCCTTGTATTAAAGTCCAAGTTCATACCAAATATATATCAGACCAGTCCCAACCTGATGAAAAACACTACGTCTTCGCTTACGTCATCACTATCAAAAACTTAAGTAACCAAACAGTACAACTCATCAGTCGTCGCTGGTTAATTACCGATGCTAATGGGAAACAGATGACAATTGAAGGTGATGGTGTAGTCGGCCAGCAACCATTTATCTCCGGAACAGACGAATACACTTATAGCAGTGGAACCGCTATTGAAACTCCAGTTGGAGTTATGCAAGGTCAGTATATTTTACTGGATGAAAAAGGTAAGGAATTCATCACCGAAATCGAACCATTTCGTCTCGCATTACCTAACATTTTAAATTAACTACAACGTAGGATTTGTTGTGTCCAATTACATTGTCGGTGATATTCAAGGCTGTTTCGATGAATTAAAGTTATTGCTCAAACAGGCCAAATTTAACCCAGATTCAGATATCCTCTGGGTCGCGGGAGATCTCGTTGCTCGCGGCCCTAAATCACTAGAAACATTAAAGTTTATAAAAAGCTTAGGCAGTAGCGCAAGAGTCGTACTCGGCAACCATGATTTACACCTTCTTGGTGTTTTTTTAGAAGTCCATGCCCCTAAGAAAAAAGACAAAACTACTGCTATTATCGAGTCTTGTGAGTGCAACGAGCTATTAGAATGGCTGCGTCATCAACCACTACTAGCAGAACATGATGAGTTTGTTGTCTGTCATGCAGGCATAACTCCTCAATGGTCGTTATCAAAAGCCAGAAGTTGTGCTCGTGAGGTTGAAACAATCCTTAAAAGTAATCAGTGGCCTTGGCTGGTTGAAAATATGTACGATAACCAACCAAGCACATGGTGCAATGATCTTAAGGGTATTGAACGATATCGCTATATCATAAATGCTTTCACTAGAATGAGATATTGCTTTCCCGATGGCAGCTTAGATATGGAATGTAAGCACCCTCCAATTGAAATGGATGAAAGTACTTTAAAACCTTGGTTTGAACTCAAATTCCACAAAAAAATTAAAAAAACTATTTTATTTGGTCACTGGGCAGCACTTGAAGGTTATAAGGGCAAGCGAGTTATTGGTCTTGATACTGGCTGCGTATGGGGAGGTCGTCTAACCATGATTAGATGGGAGGATAGGAAGTACTTTTCTCAGCCGAACATATCACTTAAAGACTAATAAACATATACTTGTATTCTGCCTAGAACTTTAAATAAACAAAAAACCCCAGCATTGCTGCTGGGGTTGAGAAGAATTGGCGGAGCGGACGGGACTCGAACCCGCGACCCCCGGCGTGACAGGCCGGTATTCTAACCAACTGAACTACCGCTCCGCACTGGTTAGACTGTATGTCTAAATTTGAAGCCTGGCGATGTCCTACTCTCACATGGGGAGACCCCACACTACCATCGGCGCTATTGTGTTTCACTTCTGAGTTCGGCATGGGTTCAGGTGGGTCCACAACGCTATGGTCGCCAAGCAAATTAGGTGACCTGCTGCGCACTCGCAACCGGTCAAAATCTGGAAAGCTGCTTACTCTTTAAAGAGCGTTCTCTACACATTCAATGTTCTACTTTGAGTCCACAACAAAACCCTTTGGGTGTTGTATGGTTAAGCCTCACGGGCAATTAGTACAGGTTAGCTCAACGCCTCACAACGCTTACACACCCTGCCTATCAACGTTCTAGTCTTGAACAACCCTTTAGGACCCTCAAGGGGTCAGGGAAGACTCATCTTAGGGCTCGCTTCCCGCTTAGATGCTTTCAGCGGTTATCGATTCCGAACTTAGCTACCGGGCAATGCCATTGGCATGACAACCCGAACACCAGAGGTTCGTCCACTCCGGTCCTCTCGTACTAGGAGCAGCCCCCTTCAATCTTCCAACGCCCACGGCAGATAGGGACCGAACTGTCTCACGACGTTCTAAACCCAGCTCGCGTACCACTTTAAATGGCGAACAGCCATACCCTTGGGACCGACTTCAGCCCCAGGATGTGATGAGCCGACATCGAGGTGCCAAACACCGCCGTCGATATGAACTCTTGGGCGGTATCAGCCTGTTATCCCCGGAGTACCTTTTATCCGTTGAGCGATGGCCCTTCCATACAGAACCACCGGATCACTATGACCTGCTTTCGCACCTGCTCGAATTGTCATTCTCGCAGTCAAGCGGGCTTATGCCATTGCACTAACCACACGATGTCCAACCGTGTTTAGCCCACCTTCGTGCTCCTCCGTTACTCTTTGGGAGGAGACCGCCCCAGTCAAACTACCCACCAGGCACTGTCCTTGACCCAGATAATGGGTCTAAGTTAGAACATCAAACATACAAGGGTGGTATTTCAAGGATGGCTCCATGCACACTGGCGTGCACATATCAAAGCCTCCCACCTATCCTACACATGTAGGCTCAATGTTCAGTGCCAAGCTGTAGTAAAGGTTCACGGGGTCTTTCCGTCTAGCCGCGGGTACACTGCATCTTCACAGCGATTTCAATTTCACTGAGTCTCGGGTGGAGACAGCGTGGCCATCATTACGCCATTCGTGCAGGTCGGAACTTACCCGACAAGGAATTTCGCTACCTTAGGACCGTTATAGTTACGGCCGCCGTTTACCGGGGCTTCGATCAAGAGCTTCGACCTAAGTCTAACCCCATCAATTAACCTTCCGGCACCGGGCAGGCGTCACACCGTATACGTCATCTTACGATTTTGCACAGTGCTGTGTTTTTAATAAACAGTTGCAGCCACCTGGTATCTGCGACTCCCGTTAGCTCCATCCGCAAGGGACTTCACCGACAAGAGCGTACCTTCTCCCGAAGTTACGGTACCATTTTGCCTAGTTCCTTCACCCGAGTTCTCTCAAGCGCCTTGGTATTCTCTACCCGACCACCTGTGTCGGTTTGGGGTACGATTTCTTACAATCTGAAGCTTAGAGGCTTTTCCTGGAAGCATGGCATCAATGACTTCACACCCGTAGGTGCTCGACGTCGTGTCTCAGCTTTGGAGAGAGCCGGATTTACCTAACTCTCAAGCCTACGCACTTGAACCTGGACAACCGTCGCCAGGCTCACCTAGCCTTCTCCGTCCCCCCATCGCAATTGTAAGAAGTACGGGAATATTAACCCGTTTCCCATCGACTACGCCTTTCGGCCTCGCCTTAGGGGTCGACTTACCCTGCCCCGATTAACGTTGGACAGGAACCCTTGGTCTTCCGGCGAGGGGGTTTTTCACCCCCTTTATCGTTACTCATGTCAGCATTCGCACTTCTGATACCTCCAGCATGCCTTACAGCACACCTTCAACGGCTTACAGAACGCTCCCCTACCCAATACAGTAAACTGTATTGCCGCAGCTTCGGTGTATAGCTTAGCCCCGTTACATCTTCCGCGCAGGCCGACTCGACTAGTGAGCTATTACGCTTTCTTTAAATGATGGCTGCTTCTAAGCCAACATCCTAGCTGTCTAAGCCTTCCCACATCGTTTCCCACTTAGCTATACTTTGGGACCTTAGCTGGCGGTCTGGGTTGTTTCCCTCTCCACGACGGACGTTAGCACCCGCCGTGTGTCTCCCGGATAGTACTTACTGGTATTCGGAGTTTGCAAAGGGTTGGTAAGTCGGGATGACCCCCTAGCCTTAACAGTGCTCTACCCCCAGTAGTATTCGTCCGAGGCTCTACCTAAATAGATTTCGGGGAGAACCAGCTATCTCCAGGTTTGATTGGCCTTTCACCCCTAGCCACAAGTCATCCGCTAATTTTTCAACATTAGTCGGTTCGGTCCTCCAGTTGATGTTACTCAACCTTCAACCTGCCCATGGCTAGATCACCTGGTTTCGGGTCTATATCCAGCAACTCGACGCCCAGTTAAGACTCGATTTCTCTACGGCTCCCCTAGATGGTTAACCTTGCTACTGAATATAAGTCGCTGACCCATTATACAAAAGGTACGCAGTCACACCACGAAGGTGCTCCTACTGCTTGTACGTACACGGTTTCAGGTTCTATTTCACTCCCCTCACAGGGGTTCTTTTCGCCTTTCCCTCACGGTACTGGTTCACTATCGGTCAGTCAGTAGTATTTAGCCTTGGAGGATGGTCCCCCCATATTCAGACAGGATATCACGTGTCCCGTCCTACTCGATTTCACTGAACACACGTCGTCGACTACGGGACTATCACCCTTTATTGTCGGCCTTTCCAGGCTGTTCGTCTAACGCGTGTAAAGCTTAAGGGCTAATCCAATTTCGCTCGCCGCTACTTTCGGAATCTCGGTTGATTTCTTTTCCTCGGGGTACTTAGATGTTTCAGTTCCCCCGGTTTGCCTCATTAACCTATGTATTCAGTTAATGATACGTGCTTATGCACGTGGGTTTCCCCATTCAGACATCCCAGACTCAAACGGTTGTTACTACCTAATCTGGGCTTATCGCAAGTTACTACGTCTTTCATCGCCTCTGACTGCCAAGGCATCCACCGTGTACGCTTAGTCACTTAACCATACAACCCCAAAGAGTCTTGCTCAGTTGGTGTTGTTAATTAAACAACCAAAGTTGCTGTCTCATTATTTGAATGAGCGAGACAGCGTTCGATTTTGCCGGACTCAAATATAAACGCCACAACGAATTGTGGTGTTTCCAAGAACACTTGAATGTGTGTTGGTACCCAATCATTCTTTCGTTAAAAAGAATCATTAGGATTTGAGAACTTTTATTTGAACAACAACCAATCACGGTTATTGTTCGTCAGCTTTCCAAATTGTTAAAGAGCAAGATTCTAATTAAGAACCATGTTTAAGTGCACTATTGCAAATGCATTTAAAGATGGTGGAGCTAAGCAGGATCGAACTGCTGACCTCCTGCGTGCAAGGCAGGCGCTCTCCCAGCTGAGCTATAGCCCCATCAGGTGTGATACTGTATGCCAACTCTTCTGGGATGAAGATTGGTGGGTCTGAGTGGACTTGAACCACCGACCTCTCGCTTATCAGGCGAACGCTCTAACCACCTGAGCTACAGACCCAGTATCGTCTTTAAAATCTATAAACCATCAATCTGTGTGGGTACTCATCAAAAATAATCATCGTATAAGGAGGTGATCCAGCGCCAGGTTCCCCTAGCGCTACCTTGTTACGACTTCACCCCAGTCATGAACCACAAAGTGGTAAGCGTTCTCCCGAAGGTTAAACTACCTACTTCTTTTGCAGCCCACTCCCATGGTGTGACGGGCGGTGTGTACAAGGCCCGGGAACGTATTCACCGTGGCATTCTGATCCACGATTACTAGCGATTCCGACTTCATGGAGTCGAGTTGCAGACTCCAATCCGGACTACGACGCACTTTTTGGGATTCGCTCACTTTTGCAAGTTGGCCGCCCTCTGTATGCGCCATTGTAGCACGTGTGTAGCCCTACTCGTAAGGGCCATGATGACTTGACGTCGTCCCCACCTTCCTCCGGTTTATCACCGGCAGTCTCCCTGGAGTTCCCGACATTACTCGCTGGCAAACAAGGATAAGGGTTGCGCTCGTTGCGGGACTTAACCCAACATTTCACAACACGAGCTGACGACAGCCATGCAGCACCTGTCTCAGAGCTCCCGAAGGCACACCTGCGTCTCCGCTGGCTTCTCTGGATGTCAAGAGTAGGTAAGGTTCTTCGCGTTGCATCGAATTAAACCACATGCTCCACCGCTTGTGCGGGCCCCCGTCAATTCATTTGAGTTTTAATCTTGCGACCGTACTCCCCAGGCGGTCTACTTAACGCGTTAGCTCCGAAAGCCACGGCTCAAGGCCACAACCTCCAAGTAGACATCGTTTACGGCGTGGACTACCAGGGTATCTAATCCTGTTTGCTCCCCACGCTTTCGCATCTGAGTGTCAGTATCTGTCCAGGGGGCCGCCTTCGCCACTGGTATTCCTTCAGATCTCTACGCATTTCACCGCTACACCTGAAATTCTACCCCCCTCTACAGTACTCTAGATGACCAGTTTCAAATGCTATTCCGAGGTTGAGCCCCGGGCTTTCACATCTGACTTAATCATCCACCTGCATGCGCTTTACGCCCAGTAATTCCGATTAACGCTCGCACCCTCCGTATTACCGCGGCTGCTGGCACGGAGTTAGCCGGTGCTTCTTCTGCAGCTAACGTCAAATGAATGCGCTATTAACACATCCACCTTCCTCACTGCTGAAAGTACTTTACAACCCGAAGGCCTTCTTCATACACGCGGCATGGCTGCATCAGGCTTGCGCCCATTGTGCAATATTCCCCACTGCTGCCTCCCGTAGGAGTCTGGACCGTGTCTCAGTTCCAGTGTGGCTGATCATCCTCTCAGACCAGCTAGGGATCGTCGCCTTGGTGAGCCATTACCTCACCAACTAGCTAATCCCACCTGGGCATATCTTGACGCAAGAGGCCCGAAGGTCCCCCTCTTTGGCTCCCGTTCATTACAAACAAAAGCATTATGCGGTATTAGCCATCGTTTCCAATGGTTATCCCCCACATCAAGGCAATTTCCCAGGCATTACTCACCCGTCCGCCGCTCGACGCCGAAGTAGCAAGCTACTTCTCGTTTCCGCTCGACTTGCATGTGTTAGGCCTGCCGCCAGCGTTCAATCTGAGCCATGATCAAACTCTTCAATTTAAAGTTTTGATTTCCTAACTAAATAGGATTGGGCTCAATGAATACTGACTTCAAAACTAATATTTACCGCTTATTCGAAAATAAACAGAAACATGTAATTCTAAAGCTATTATCGTTCTCTTCTTAAATAAATAGGAACAGAACGATAATGAATTGACTGTGCCAAATAATGCCTTTCTACAAGAGAAAGTCGTTATTTGTATTGGTCACTCAGTTCATTGATACCTAAAGTGATTCAATAGAATCATTTTTGGATTATCATCAACGAGTGCCCACACAGATTGATAGGTTTAGTTTGTTAAAGAGCGTTGCTTAGTTCCTTTTGGGTCATAAGCAGGACGCGTATAATACGCGACTGACTATTGAAGTCAACATAAAACTCTTAGTTTTAAAAGCTTTATGGTGACTCGTCTATAAAGACAAGTCGAAATAAAAGCCTGGCGATGTCCTACTCTCACATGGGGAGACCCCACACTACCATCGGCGCTATTGTGTTTCACTTCTGAGTTCGGCATGGGTTCAGGTGGGTCCACAACGCTATGGTCGCCAAGCAAATTAGGTGACCCGCTGCGCACTCGCAACCGGTCAAAATCTGGAAAGCTGCTTACTCTTTAAAGAGCGTTCTCTACACATTCAATGTTCTACTTTGAGTCCACAACAAAACCCTTTGGGTGTTGTATGGTTAAGCCTCACGGGCAATTAGTACAGGTTAGCTCAACGCCTCACAACGCTTACACACCCTGCCTATCAACGTTCTAGTCTTGAACAACCCTTTAGGACCCTCAAGGGGTCAGGGAAGACTCATCTTAGGGCTCGCTTCCCGCTTAGATGCTTTCAGCGGTTATCGATTCCGAACTTAGCTACCGGGCAATGCCATTGGCATGACAACCCGAACACCAGAGGTTCGTCCACTCCGGTCCTCTCGTACTAGGAGCAGCCCCCTTCAATCTTCCAACGCCCACGGCAGATAGGGACCGAACTGTCTCACGACGTTCTAAACCCAGCTCGCGTACCACTTTAAATGGCGAACAGCCATACCCTTGGGACCGACTTCAGCCCCAGGATGTGATGAGCCGACATCGAGGTGCCAAACACCGCCGTCGATATGAACTCTTGGGCGGTATCAGCCTGTTATCCCCGGAGTACCTTTTATCCGTTGAGCGATGGCCCTTCCATACAGAACCACCGGATCACTATGACCTGCTTTCGCACCTGCTCGAATTGTCATTCTCGCAGTCAAGCGGGCTTATGCCATTGCACTAACCACACGATGTCCAACCGTGTTTAGCCCACCTTCGTGCTCCTCCGTTACTCTTTGGGAGGAGACCGCCCCAGTCAAACTACCCACCAGGCACTGTCCTTGACCCAGATAATGGGTCTAAGTTAGAACATCAAACATACAAGGGTGGTATTTCAAGGATGGCTCCATGCACACTGGCGTGCACATATCAAAGCCTCCCACCTATCCTACACATGTAGGCTCAATGTTCAGTGCCAAGCTGTAGTAAAGGTTCACGGGGTCTTTCCGTCTAGCCGCGGGTACACTGCATCTTCACAGCGATTTCAATTTCACTGAGTCTCGGGTGGAGACAGCGTGGCCATCATTACGCCATTCGTGCAGGTCGGAACTTACCCGACAAGGAATTTCGCTACCTTAGGACCGTTATAGTTACGGCCGCCGTTTACCGGGGCTTCGATCAAGAGCTTCGACCTAAGTCTAACCCCATCAATTAACCTTCCGGCACCGGGCAGGCGTCACACCGTATACGTCATCTTACGATTTTGCACAGTGCTGTGTTTTTAATAAACAGTTGCAGCCACCTGGTATCTGCGACTCCCGTTAGCTCCATCCGCAAGGGACTTCACCGACAAGAGCGTACCTTCTCCCGAAGTTACGGTACCATTTTGCCTAGTTCCTTCACCCGAGTTCTCTCAAGCGCCTTGGTATTCTCTACCCGACCACCTGTGTCGGTTTGGGGTACGATTTCTTACAATCTGAAGCTTAGAGGCTTTTCCTGGAAGCATGGCATCAATGACTTCACACCCGTAGGTGCTCGACGTCGTGTCTCAGCTTTGGAGAGAGCCGGATTTACCTAACTCTCAAGCCTACGCACTTGAACCTGGACAACCGTCGCCAGGCTCACCTAGCCTTCTCCGTCCCCCCATCGCAATTGTAAGAAGTACGGGAATATTAACCCGTTTCCCATCGACTACGCCTTTCGGCCTCGCCTTAGGGGTCGACTTACCCTGCCCCGATTAACGTTGGACAGGAACCCTTGGTCTTCCGGCGAGGGGGTTTTTCACCCCCTTTATCGTTACTCATGTCAGCATTCGCACTTCTGATACCTCCAGCATGCCTTACAGCACACCTTCAACGGCTTACAGAACGCTCCCCTACCCAATACAGTAAACTGTATTGCCGCAGCTTCGGTGTATAGCTTAGCCCCGTTACATCTTCCGCGCAGGCCGACTCGACTAGTGAGCTATTACGCTTTCTTTAAATGATGGCTGCTTCTAAGCCAACATCCTAGCTGTCTAAGCCTTCCCACATCGTTTCCCACTTAGCTATACTTTGGGACCTTAGCTGGCGGTCTGGGTTGTTTCCCTCTCCACGACGGACGTTAGCACCCGCCGTGTGTCTCCCGGATAGTACTTACTGGTATTCGGAGTTTGCAAAGGGTTGGTAAGTCGGGATGACCCCCTAGCCTTAACAGTGCTCTACCCCCAGTAGTATTCGTCCGAGGCTCTACCTAAATAGATTTCGGGGAGAACCAGCTATCTCCAGGTTTGATTGGCCTTTCACCCCTAGCCACAAGTCATCCGCTAATTTTTCAACATTAGTCGGTTCGGTCCTCCAGTTGATGTTACTCAACCTTCAACCTGCCCATGGCTAGATCACCTGGTTTCGGGTCTATATCCAGCAACTCGACGCCCAGTTAAGACTCGATTTCTCTACGGCTCCCCTAGATGGTTAACCTTGCTACTGAATATAAGTCGCTGACCCATTATACAAAAGGTACGCAGTCACACCACGAAGGTGCTCCTACTGCTTGTACGTACACGGTTTCAGGTTCTATTTCACTCCCCTCACAGGGGTTCTTTTCGCCTTTCCCTCACGGTACTGGTTCACTATCGGTCAGTCAGTAGTATTTAGCCTTGGAGGATGGTCCCCCCATATTCAGACAGGATATCACGTGTCCCGTCCTACTCGATTTCACTGAACACACGTCGTCGACTACGGGACTATCACCCTTTATTGTCGGCCTTTCCAGGCTGTTCGTCTAACGCGTGTAAAGCTTAAGGGCTAATCCAATTTCGCTCGCCGCTACTTTCGGAATCTCGGTTGATTTCTTTTCCTCGGGGTACTTAGATGTTTCAGTTCCCCCGGTTTGCCTCATTAACCTATGTATTCAGTTAATGATACGTGCTTATGCACGTGGGTTTCCCCATTCAGACATCCCAGACTCAAACGGTTGTTACTACCTAATCTGGGCTTATCGCAAGTTACTACGTCTTTCATCGCCTCTGACTGCCAAGGCATCCACCGTGTACGCTTAGTCACTTAACCATACAACCCCAAAGAGTCTTGCTCAGTTGGTGTTGTTAATTAAACAACCAAAGTTGCTGTCTCATTATTTGAATGAGCGAGACAGCGTTCGATTTTGCCGGACTCAAATATAAACGCCACAACGAATTGTGGTGTTTCCAAGAACACTTGAATGTGTGTTGGTACCCAATCATTCTTTCGTTAAAAAGAATCATTAGGATTTGAGAACTTTTATTTGAACAACAACCAATCACGGTTATTGTTCGTCAGCTTTCCAAATTGTTAAAGAGCAAGATTCTAATTAAGAACCATGTTTAAGTGCACTATTGCAAATGCATTTAAAGATGGTGGAGCTAAGCAGGATCGAACTGCTGACCTCCTGCGTGCAAGGCAGGCGCTCTCCCAGCTGAGCTATAGCCCCATCAGGTGTGATACTGTATGCCAACTCTTCTGGGATGAAGATTGGTGGGTCTGAGTGGACTTGAACCACCGACCTCTCGCTTATCAGGCGAACGCTCTAACCACCTGAGCTACAGACCCAGTATCGTCTTTAAAATCTATAAACCATCAATCTGTGTGGGTACTCATCAAAAATAATCATCGTATAAGGAGGTGATCCAGCGCCAGGTTCCCCTAGCGCTACCTTGTTACGACTTCACCCCAGTCATGAACCACAAAGTGGTAAGCGTTCTCCCGAAGGTTAAACTACCTACTTCTTTTGCAGCCCACTCCCATGGTGTGACGGGCGGTGTGTACAAGGCCCGGGAACGTATTCACCGTGGCATTCTGATCCACGATTACTAGCGATTCCGACTTCATGGAGTCGAGTTGCAGACTCCAATCCGGACTACGACGCACTTTTTGGGATTCGCTCACTTTTGCAAGTTGGCCGCCCTCTGTATGCGCCATTGTAGCACGTGTGTAGCCCTACTCGTAAGGGCCATGATGACTTGACGTCGTCCCCACCTTCCTCCGGTTTATCACCGGCAGTCTCCCTGGAGTTCCCGACATTACTCGCTGGCAAACAAGGATAAGGGTTGCGCTCGTTGCGGGACTTAACCCAACATTTCACAACACGAGCTGACGACAGCCATGCAGCACCTGTCTCAGAGCTCCCGAAGGCACACCTGCGTCTCCGCTGGCTTCTCTGGATGTCAAGAGTAGGTAAGGTTCTTCGCGTTGCATCGAATTAAACCACATGCTCCACCGCTTGTGCGGGCCCCCGTCAATTCATTTGAGTTTTAATCTTGCGACCGTACTCCCCAGGCGGTCTACTTAACGCGTTAGCTCCGAAAGCCACGGCTCAAGGCCACAACCTCCAAGTAGACATCGTTTACGGCGTGGACTACCAGGGTATCTAATCCTGTTTGCTCCCCACGCTTTCGCATCTGAGTGTCAGTATCTGTCCAGGGGGCCGCCTTCGCCACTGGTATTCCTTCAGATCTCTACGCATTTCACCGCTACACCTGAAATTCTACCCCCCTCTACAGTACTCTAGATGACCAGTTTCAAATGCTATTCCGAGGTTGAGCCCCGGGCTTTCACATCTGACTTAATCATCCACCTGCATGCGCTTTACGCCCAGTAATTCCGATTAACGCTCGCACCCTCCGTATTACCGCGGCTGCTGGCACGGAGTTAGCCGGTGCTTCTTCTGCAGCTAACGTCAAATGAATGCGCTATTAACACATCCACCTTCCTCACTGCTGAAAGTACTTTACAACCCGAAGGCCTTCTTCATACACGCGGCATGGCTGCATCAGGCTTGCGCCCATTGTGCAATATTCCCCACTGCTGCCTCCCGTAGGAGTCTGGACCGTGTCTCAGTTCCAGTGTGGCTGATCATCCTCTCAGACCAGCTAGGGATCGTCGCCTTGGTGAGCCATTACCTCACCAACTAGCTAATCCCACCTGGGCATATCTTGACGCAAGAGGCCCGAAGGTCCCCCTCTTTGGCTCCCGTTCATTACAAACAAAAGCATTATGCGGTATTAGCCATCGTTTCCAATGGTTATCCCCCACATCAAGGCAATTTCCCAGGCATTACTCACCCGTCCGCCGCTCGACGCCGAAGTAGCAAGCTACTTCTCGTTTCCGCTCGACTTGCATGTGTTAGGCCTGCCGCCAGCGTTCAATCTGAGCCATGATCAAACTCTTCAATTTAAAGTTTTGATTTCCTAACTAAATAGGATTGGGCTCAATGAATACTGACTTCAAAACTAATATTTACCGCTTATTCGAAAATAAACAGAAACATGTAATTCTAAAGCTATTATCGTTCTCTTCTTAAATAAATAGGAACAGAACGATAATGAATTGACTGTGCCAAATAATGCCTTTCTACAAGAGAAAGTCGTTATTTGTATTGGTCACTCAGTTCATTGATACCTAAAGTGATTCAATAGAATCATTTTTGGATTATCATCAACGAGTGCCCACACAGATTGATAGGTTTATATTGTTAAAGAGCAGCGCTTTGATGTATTAACTTCTCAAAGCGGAGGTGAATTCTAGCGATATAATTTAAAGAGTCAAACACTTTTTTAAATTAATTTTTTTTGCTGATTTCTACCTCACCGACACTGGCTAAAATCGCCGTAGCTCATGCCGTGTCAGTGGATGCGCATTATAGGGATACTAATCGATAAGGCAAGTAGAAAATGCACTTTTTCTTTCAACAACAATTAGGTGATTAAAAAACACTCTCAAGCCCCTACACTTGTATAATGGATAGTCGAAGTTTTCGCAAAAACATTATTTATATCTCTTTAAGGCCAGACTGACCAACACCTACTTATGAAACGAGTAAATACAGCCACTCCTCATAAAGTAATAGTCATAAAGTAAGAAGATCTAACCATAAATAAGTATTCACAATTTTTTGATCAATAAATATTTTACGGCATAGAAAACAACAAAGCCCCGACTTTCGTCGAGGCTTTGTTGTTTTCTATGGTACCGGTGGGCGGACTTGAACCGCCACGCCCGAAGGCAACGGATTTTGAATCCGTCGTGTATACCAATTTCACCACACCGGCATCTTAAGGCTATTTGCCCTTTAATGGTTGGCATTATACGTAAGCATTGGCATGGTGCAAGAGCAAAAAACTGAATTCTCTATCGTTTGCTGATAAAATCACCACAATTTACCAAGCTATATGGAAAATATCTTTTCAGTCTTGTTCTGAAAAGATATCCTGAGCATCTAGTAAACTTGGGTAAAGAACATAATGTCAACAATTGAAGCCTCACAGCCAGCTGGACTAATGCGCCGCCTAGGTGCGTTACTCTATGATGGCTTAATTGTAATTGCGATTGAAATGATGGCTGCTGGCCTCATTATTGCCATATTACACGCGTTAACAGCAATTGGCTTATTTACTGCTGATCCATATACGGACGTAAGCGATTATCTTACTAACCATCCAATTTGGGGGCCAATCTATACCCTTTATCTTGCTGCAATCTGGATATATTTCTTTGTTTTTTTTTGGACAAGGGCTGGACAAACATTGGGAATGAGAGCTTGGAAACTACAGATTCGAAATCAGAATGGAAGTACTATATCTGTAACTCAAGCATTAATTCGTATCGCTACTTCAGGTTTTGGACTAGCAAACCTGACAGTCCCAATCGATCCTCAAAAACGTGGTTTTCACGATATCTGGGCAAAAACGCAAGTTATTGTTTTGAGTAAAGCTCGATGACATAAAGGGGAGGACAGCGCCTTCCCCTTATAGATTATCTAACCTACTGCTAACTCTTTTAGCATTGATTCCGGCAGGGCTAGTTCATCATTCTTATTTACCTCTATACCCTCATCAATAATACCTTGAGCAATTTGCTTCGCCTCGGCTAAAGAATGCATTGCAGCAGTACCGCATTGATACTCATTTAATTCTGGAATTTGGTTTTGGCTTTCGACTTTCAGTACATCATACATGGCTGATTCCCACCCCTTGGCAACAAATTCTTCTGAAGGCGTACCAACTAAGCTCATGTAAAATCCGGTTCTACATCCCATTGGAGAAATATCAATTATCTCAATTTTATTTCCATTGAGATGATTGCGCATAAACCCCGCATACAAATGCTCTAGTGTATGGATACCTTTTTCAGAAAGAATCGCTTTATTAGGAGCTGTAAAACGTAAATCAAACACAGTAATTGTATCCCCCCTTGGTGTACTCATCATTTTTGCAACTCTAACCGAAGGTGCATTCATTCGAGTATGATCAACAGTAAAACTATCTAGCAATGGCATTATAATTGTCTCCTATTTGTGATAACTCAAAAGCCGTGATATATCACTTTATTTGCCTTTTTACTTCAAAAAATAACCCTTCATATGCAACAATTCAATTTCTTTATATCATAGCGAAGCGAATTAATGACAAGCATGCATATAGACAAGGTAAATAATAGATGATTAACTCAATTAAACTCTCGATATGTATGTTTTATGAGCTTTACTGATTCAATTTTAATGAAGAAATAATATGACCACTTATTCCGGACAAAAAATGCCACTCAAGGGCCCTTGAGTGGCATTACAAAAAAATTCATTTAGGTTCAGTTGAAAATAACAACATTAGAGTCTAGAAATTACCATTGCTAATACTGTTATATATTCAACCTCAAAGAGTTGAATAATTTACGAATTCAAGTAAGCAAAATAACCTTGTAAAAAATCGTCAAAGTTGAGTGTATCTGAATTCTCAACTTGACGTTGTTGCTCTTGAGATCGCTGAACTTCTTGCTCCATAATTCCCTTGCTGTATATTTTAAAATTATGTTTAACATGTTGCTCACTATATTGCTGACCAAACTCACAACCAACTTTACCTAGGCCACCAAACTTCTTCGTATCAGCAAGAAGCTGCCCAGAAATCGTCAGCTCTGGGTTATCTATCCAAGTGCGAAGCTTATGGCATACAGAACGATAGGCCTTTCCCCCGTGTGCTGCATCCATTTGTTGTGCAATAAGCAAAAGTTCATCAAAAACACGATGTGCCCAACTCTGTAAAGATAAGGCTTCACCTTTACAACCTATTTGTAATTCCAAACCTATCTGGCGGCCTGATTCAACCACTTTATTCCAATTCTCCCGCCAGCATGCCTGTTCACAAAAGTCCATAGGTTCAGAGTCAGAAAGCGCTGACCAAGTGAGGAAAAGGTCGAGAAAACGAATCTGATCCTGATCTATCCCTATAGAACTATAAGGGTTAACATCTAGTGCACGTACTTCTATATATTCAACCCCACCACGAGATAATGCTTCCGAAGGCTTTTCGCCATTTTTTGCTACCCTTTTAGGCCTTATTGGGGCATAAAGCTCATTCTCAATCTGTAAAACATTACTATTAAGTTGCCGATACTCACCATCAACCTTCACACCAATATCTGCAAATTCAGAGGATGGTGTTCGAATAGCCGTATTAAGACCATCTAAATATTCATTTAAGCTGTTGAAGCCTATTTTCAACGAACTTTGCGAGCTATTAGTATAACCGAGGTCGCTCATCCTTAGTGAGGTTGCATTCGGGAGGTAAAGTGTTTGACCAATATTTTCAAAAGAAAATTTAGTCTCTCTACCTTGAACAAAGGAAGAACATAACGCAGGAGAAGCACCAAAAAAGAATGGAATCAGCCACCCAAATCTATAATAGTTTCTAATTAAACCAAAATAAGCCTCAGATTTTGCACCACAGCGCTCTGCATCATTTTGCTCACCATATAGCGCATCCCAAAAAGATTCTGGAAAAGAGAAGTTAAAATGCACACCAGAAATAATTTGCATTAAACTTCCGTAACGGCGTTTAAGGCCTTCACGATATAGGGTTTTCATTTTCCCAGAATTAGAGTCACCATATTGAGCAAGATGGATATCATCTTGCTGGCTGACATAACACGGCATTGAAAGTGGCCACATTCGTTCTTCGCCCAATTTAGATTGAGTGAAATGGTGGATATCCTCTAGCTGCTGGATGAGTGTATTGACATCAGTGGATACAGGGGTGATGAACTCCAACAAAGACTCTGAAAAATCTGTCGTTATCCAATTATTCGCATAAGCAGAACCTAGCTCTTGGGGGTGCGGTGTTGTCGCTAGCTTACCATCCTTTTGGTAGCGCAATGTTTCTCTCTCCACACCACGCGAAAGGGATTTAAATATCTCAGGTTTGAGCGCTATTTGCTCAAGTCGCGTAGCAAAATCAGTCACAATGAAGTTCACTTCTAGTCCTGATCCAAACACTATGGACCGTTTGTATGTAGAGACGGAGAAAGTCCGTCTCTCTGTCATGGTATAGTTATGTGTGCTCTAACGAACGATTTCAAGTTCTTCTACTGGGATTTGTAAACTTTCTAACTGAGGCTTTAGAATTTTGATATCACCAACCACTATGATTTGGTAATCGTTGGGAGTAAACCATTTAGCTGCCATCTGATCTAAAGTATTTTTATTTACAGTCTCCACAATGACATTACGCTGCTTAAGATAATCTTCTTCCAAGCTGTAGAAGAGGATACTATTTAGCAACTGTGCTTTCTGTGATGGCGTTTCATACTTCAAAGCATCCTGTTGGCCAACGGCTAAACGAAGAAATTTCATTTCTTCATCTGTGATTCCCTGCTGACTATACTGACTCAACTCCTTTTGTATTTCTCTAATAGAAGCCGCAGTAGCATTTGCGCGAACTTGAGCAGAAAAAACGATCGCACCTACTTCACGATTCGCGGCAAAATAGCCACTCGCTCCATAGGTATAACCTTTATCTTCTCTCAAGTTTTGATTTATACGGCTATTAAAATTGCCCGCCAGATTAAAGTTCGCTAATTGAGTAAGGTAGACCTCTCCAGTTGCATCAAAAGGTAAACCTTGGCGTACAAAACGCACAATGCTCTGTGGCGAACCTGGCTTGTCGACTAAATAAATTTTCTGCTTTCCGAGCTGTTCCACCATTTGTGGATGGAGCAAAGGAGCCTCTTCACCCTGCCAGTTTTCAATAAACGATAGCTCTTTCTTAACTTGACGCTTATTAATATCACCTACTACCACAATCTGAGCGCCTTGGGGGGTATAATGCTTTTGGTAAAAATCTTTTACGTCATCAAGAGTAAGAACAGCAATAGAGTCCTTGGTACCATCATTAGGACGCTGATATATTGACCCAGAGAATAGTACCTGTCTAGTAGCTTGCGAGGCTAACCAACTCGGTTTCTGGTGCTGATAAACAATCCCTTCCAACATCTGCTGTTTATTACGCTCAAAGTCTGATGATTTGAAAGCCGGGGTGAATAAAATTTCCTGTACTATTTTCAAAGTTTGATGCAAGTTTTGCTCTAAGCTTGAGATTGAGATACTAGTGGTATAGTTTGCTGCACTGATTGATACCGTGCTACCCAATTTATCTAATCTCGCTTGCAACTCCTCAGTTGTAGACTCCAGCGTTCCCTCCTCCATCATGGTTGCTGTTAAGTTAGCTAAACCTTCTTTTCCAGGTTTAACATAGCGCTCTCCAGCAGGAAAACTGATATCTATTTCAACTGTTGGTGTTTCGCTACTTTGCGTACCTAAGAGCTCAGCACCATTATCAAAATAGATATGGTAGAGTGAAGGCATATGAGCTTTAACAGCTTTTGCAACTTCTGGCATTATAGAACGATCAAAATTGTCTATCGGTCGACGATAGCTAAGATCTTTGTCGTTGATTTTAACGTATTCTGGCAATGTTCTTTTCGGCGTTTCAAAAGTAGCAGTCGAAACTGCATAGTCCAACTTACCTTTCGGGACTACACTCAAAGTCACTTTGGGATGCCCATTCACATAGCTATGAAAAGCATTCATTACAGACTCTGGTGATACCTCACGAATTTGTTTAAGCTGAGTTTGCAATCTATCAGGTTGTTTAAAGAAAGTCTGATTAGAAGCCAACTGGGATACTTTACCTTTAACACTTTGCAAAGCAAAAACTGCATCAGCTTCTGCCATACCGGTGATTTGGTCCAAGCGCTGCTGGCTTACCCCCTTTTCTTCAAATTGCTTTAAAGTTTGCATCAGTGATTGGTAAAGTGGTTTCAATTTTCCACTTTCACCTGAAGGAGCCATTGCGTAAACATAGAAAGTACACGAGAGTTCAGAACAATCTTGGAAGGCACCCGCATCAACTGCTTTTTGTGTTTTCACTAAATCTTGATAAAGTAGACTATTCGCCCCTTGGCCTAATACATTAGCCAAAGCATTTAATGCCGTTTCCGTTTTCTCACCCTCGTAAGTTGTTGGCCAACCGACGAGAACCATGGGCTGCTGCACACGATCTTGTAGCGTAATATATTTGTCTTCACTGAGCGTTGCTGGTTGCTTGGTTGCACGCTCAACTTCAGGGCCTCTTGGTATTGAACCAAAGTACTTATTAACCCAAGCTAACGTTTGTTTAACATCAATATCTCCTCCAATTGTCAGAACGGCATTATTAGGCCCATACCAACGGAGGAAAAAAGCCTTGAGATCATTAACATCGACTCGATCAAGATCTTCAATATACCCAATAGTCTGCCACGAATATGGATGACCTTCAGGGTAGAGCGCTTCGCCCATTTTTTCCCACATCAAGCCATAGGGACGATTATCGTAATTTTGCGCTCGCTCATTTTTTACTGTGTCACGCTGAATTTCAAATTTACGCTGTGATACTGCATCAAGTAAAAAGCCCATCCTATCCGACTCAAGCCAGAGTACTTTTTCTAGCTGATTGGAAGGCACCGTTTCAAAGTAATTCGTTCTATCGCGGTTAGTTGTACCATTTAACGATCCTCCCGCTTCGGTGATCAGTTTAAAGTGCTCTTGGTCTCCAACATGCTCACTCCCTTGAAACATCATGTGCTCAAAAAAGTGGGCAAAACCTGATTTCCCAGCCTCTTCACGAGCAGATCCTACATGATAGGTAACATCAACATGAACCAAAGGATCGGAATCATCGGGAGATAAAATAACCGTTAATCCATTATCGAGTTGATATTTGGAATAAGGGATAGTCGCCTTACCCGGCGTAGCAGGAACTTCTTCAACAAAAGTAACACCTGAAGGAAGAATAGAGCTAGAAGAAAATGGACCGCTTGAGCAGCCATAAAGAGCAAAAAGAGAAAAGACACCTAACCAGATTTTTCTCATGACATCTCCTCAGAAAAAACCATAAAACAAAGCTGCAATAAGACCGTATCGTAATGCTTTACCAACAAGTATTAACCCTAGGCAAGGCCAAAAACGCATTCGTAACCAACCCGCAGCGAGACAAAGAGGGTCACCAATTACAGGCAACCAACTAAATAAAAGCGACCAGTAGCCATATTTACTCAACCACTGCAGTGCTTTAAGACCATATTTTTCATTTTGAGTTCGGTTAGGTAGTAATAAACCCAACCAATAGTTTGTTAAGCCACCTAAAGTATTACCTATAGTGGCCACAGAAAGGATGGTAAAGACAGAGTATTGATTAAGGGTAAGAGTGGCAACAAGCCCAGCCTCGGATCCTCCAGGCAAGATTGTCGCGCTTAACAAGCCTGTAAAGAATAAAACCCAAAGTGCTGAGTCTGAAAACCAAAGTGCAATACTTTCAAAGGCGGCGTTAAACGCCTCTAGCACTGCATATCAAGTAAAACCTTGCCTCTAGTATGTCCCGTTTCTAATTGTTTATGAGCCTTATCCACTTCACTCATCGGATAAATGTGCTGGATCTCTGTTTTCAATAACCCAACACTCACCATGTACAGTAAAGCATCTAATTGTTCAGAGTCAGGCTCAACAAGCATACCCGTTGCATCAAAACCAAGCAGCTTGGCTTTCTCACAAATTAGCTCGGCCGTTAAGGTGGGAACAGTAACAACTTTCGCTCCATCTCTTAAACAATTTAAAGCATCAAGTGCCGCATCACCACCAACAAGATCAATTAACACATCAGCTTCTTCAACACGCTCAGAAACAGGAGAAAACTCATAGTTAACAGCATGAGCTCCAAGAGTCGCCATATAATCAAGATTAGTGGCGCTGCAGGTTGTGAATACCTCAGCTTTAGCAGCAATAGCAACTTGGATAGCAAGATGACCAACGCCTCCAGCACCTGCTAGAATCAATACTCTTTGTCCTTCATGCACTCCCGCTTTATCTAGTGCCTGAACTGCGGTTTGCCCTGACAAAGGTAATGCGGCTGCCGCTTCTAACGTAATAGCCTCAGGAACCAGACTCAACTCAGTTGCTGGTACACAAATATATTGGCTATATCCTCCACCTTGCAGTGGAAAACCAATAAATCCTGCAACTTTATCCCCAACTTCAAATCGCTCTACTTGCTCACCACACATGACAACTTCACCAGCAACATCATAACCGGGCACCCAAGGTAGATGATCTTTATGCTGTGACGCAGCCCATCCTAAACCAGAACGTGTTTTTACATCGATAGGATTAACACCTGCAAAAGCAACTTTAACTAATACTTCACCTTGCTGTGGATTAGGTACGGTATTCGTCTGCAATGTTAATACTTCTGGGCCACCAAATTTAGCAATCGCGATTTGTTTGTTTTCCATTTATTCATTTCCCTAACGGCAAGAAAAAAGGATGCAAAAGCATCCCTTTGAATATATACCATTTATTGCTAACGAGTTAACTGCCAAAACTAAAATTAACCGATAATTTTACGTTAATTGGCTATAAATGAGCTGAGGAGTAGCCTCTTAAACAAGCCTAATGTCCTGAAATCTTAGGAATCATCATAATTAGGAAGGGAAATAAAAAAACCTGCTGATCTCAGCAGGGTTGTAATATGGCGCGCTCGGAAGGATTCGAACCTTCGACCGCCTGGTTCGTAGCCAGGTACTCTATCCAGCTGAGCTACGAGCGCGCTGTATTAGATATTGTATAACAACATCAGGAACTAAAGTCCCTTAAACTAAGTGGCGCGTCCTGGAGGATTCGAACCTCCGACCGCCTGGTTCGTAGCCAGGTACTCTATCCAGCTGAGCTAAGGACGCACGAAATCTGAAAAAAATAGTATTATCAGACTGTAATGATGGCGCGCTCGGAAGGATTCGAACCTTCGACCGCCTGGTTCGTAGCCAGGTACTCTATCCAGCTGAGCTACGAGCGCACTGTATTTGATATTGTATAACAACATCAGGAACTAAAGTCCCTTGAACTAAGTGGCGCGTCCTGGAGGATTCGAACCTCCGACCGCCTGGTTCGTAGCCAGGTACTCTATCCAGCTGAGCTAAGGACGCACTAAGTCTGACAAAAATAGTATTATCAGACTGTAATGATGGCGCGCTCGGAAGGATTCGAACCTTCGACCGCCTGGTTCGTAGCCAGGTACTCTATCCAGCTGAGCTACGAGCGCGCAGTTCCCAAAGGGATTCGTGAAGTATATCACGTTATTATTTACTTAAAACAAAAAATTGGCACTAGGCCAATTAATGGCGGTGAGGGAGGGATTCGAACCCTCGATGCGGCTACAAACCGCATACTCCCTTAGCAGGGGAGCGCCTTCAGCCTCTCGGCCACCTCACCTATTCATTCCCTAAAAAGGAAATGGCGCGCTCGGAAGGATTCGAACCTTCGACCGCCTGGTTCGTAGCCAGGTACTCTATCCAGCTGAGCTACGAGCGCGCAATAATTTTCATCCAACTCAATAAGAGCTAAGCAAGAATGGCGGTGAGGGAGGGATTCGAACCCTCGATGCGGCTACAAACCACATACTCCCTTAGCAGGGGAGCGCCTTCAGCCTCTCGGCCACCTCACCATCTTGCGGAGGCACATATTACGATTTACCAAAAATATGTCAAACATTTTCTTGGCAAAAATCGTAAAAGATTGTCCAAACGTCGGCTATTTAATCAAAGCGATGCTAATTCACTCTTTTTACTTAAAATGCATATTGTTAATAGCATAAAAAAGGCCAACATACGTCAGCCTCTTTGTCTCACTAGTAATTTCCTGAAGTAGTATTACTGTTACCTTTTTCAGCCTGAATGCGCATGTAAATTTCTTCACGGTGAACAGACACTTCTTTAGGCGCGTTAACGCCAATACGAACCTGGTTACCTTTTACGCCCAGTACAGTGACTGTGACTTCATCGCCGATCATGAGAGTTTCGCCAACGCGGCGAGTTAAAATTAGCATTCTTTGCTCCTTGAGTAATCTCAGATTTTTCTTGCTACGGGGCTATTATCCAACAAAAGATATATTTTCGTAAACTTTATTCTCAGACTCGATTAACCTAAATACATTTGTTTCGATTAGCAGTTAATCGCTTGCGCTGAGATAAAGTATGCATGATGCAATATGTTCGCTGCTTTGTCGATGCTTTCTGGAGACAATACCCATGTCAACGATTGTCGGTTAAGATCGTAATGTATAGGTTCAATACTGTGTTCAATCAACAAAACGCGAGACGATTCGACCATACTGTTATCATGCTGACCAACTAATGTCAGCAGGCTAACCTCTTCACTATTAGTGATTTTATCACCAAAGGTCAATTCTAGTTTGGTACAAGCTTCGTGCTTTATAACTACACCTATCCAATCTTTACGCTCGATCACACCCCAAATCTGGATTCCCAATATCTGACACTGCCTTGCAAGACTAGAGTAGGCAGCATGGGATATTTTAATACAATGCATATCACGCTGCATAGCAATCCCACAGACTGGCAGCCTAGGCTCGTTACCTTTCACTAAGCTGCCTACAGAAGAACTGAATGTCGATAAAACCCGCAGTGGTACATTATGTTTCCAAGCATATTGTACCGAAGGCAAATGAAGCACTTTTGCTCCTTTACGGGCCATTATCTCCATTGACGCAAAATCAATGACCTCAATCTTTTTGGCGTCTGGGACTACGTGAGGGTCACAAGTATAAATGCCGTCTACATCAGTAAAAATTTGACACTCACTGGCTTGCAACTCCCCAGCTAAATTAACTGCACTAGTATCCGACCCACCTCGGCCCAAGGTAGTAATATCGCCATTTTTATTAACACCTTGAAACCCCGCCACTATAACTATTAGGTCTTGTGCCAATAGCGCCTTAATTACCGAGGTGTCAATGCTTATAATCGTTGCATCATTATGCTGGTAGTTGGTAACAATTTTTGCTTGTCCACCAGTTAATGAACGAGCCGAATAACCTTGCTTATTTAAGGCCATTGCTAATAGTGCCATCGATACGTGTTCACCAGAAGAGAGCAGAACATCAAGCTCTCGAGCAGTTGGCACACTATCTATTTGTTTGGCCAAACCCATCAGCCGGTTAGTCTCTCCTGACATAGCAGAAACCACTACAACTACCTGATTGCCAGAATTTTTTGCCTTAATGATATGCTCGGTAACTCTTTGAATTTTTTCAATTGAGCCGACAGAAGTTCCACCAAACTTTTGCACTACAAGTGGATATATCACTAGTTTTTACCTTGCTAAGATCATGGCCTCATCCATACCAGATACTTCTACTATATAGCCCGCTTGTGCTCATTACAGCAGAAATAAAGGGATTGAGAACAGTTATAAATATGCAGCTCAAGAGACCACTCGTGAGATTAAAAAATCACGCCCAACCAAAACTGCTGAGCGCAACCAATTTATAAACGTTCTTCTAACCAAGGCTTAATTGTTTTCATCGCCTCAGGTAACGCAGCCACATCAGTTCCACCAGCCTGAGCCATATCAGGACGTCCGCCGCCTTTGCCGCCAACTTGCTCAGCAACCATTTTCACCAGGTCTCCCGCCTTTACTTTATCGACTAGGTCTTTAGTAACCCCTGCTATCAAGCCAATTTTACCATCATTAACATTGGCTAGCATGACGACACCACTTCCCATTTGGTTTTTAATACCATCAACCATGGTACGTAAGTTTTTGCTATCAGCGCCTTCCATGCCAGCAATCAATACTTTAATACCATTGATTTCCTGAGCTTTCCCCATGATGTTGGCACTCTCTGTTGCCGCCATTTTGTCTTTTAACTTCAAAACTTCTTTTTCTAGGCCTTTTGCTTTTTGCGCAGATTCAGCTAACTTTTCTTCATACTTGGCTTGTTGGGCTTCAATCACGTCAAGTGCTGTTTCACCTGTTACCGCCTCAATACGGCGAATACCTGCGGCAATACCACCTTCTGAAGCGATCTTAAATAGACCAATATCACCCGTATTCGATGCGTGAATTCCTCCACAAAGTTCTGTAGAGAATTCACCCATAGACAGAACACGAACTTCATCATCATATTTTTCACCAAATAAGGCCATTGCACCTTTCTGCTTGGCCGACTCTATATCCATGATTTGGGTTTCGATGACATGATTACGCCGAACTTGAGCATTAACTAAACGCTCAACCTCTCTCAACTCAGATGGCGTCACTGCTTCTAAGTGTGAAAAATCAAAGCGTAGATTCTCTGGCTTAACAAGAGAGCCTTTCTGAGTTACGTGCTCTCCCAATATTTGGCGAAGGGCTGCATGCAACAAATGGGTCGCAGAGTGGTTTAAAGAAATCGCAGCACGGCGCTCAACATTAACTAAGGCTTGAACTTTGTCGTCTTTTGCCAAAACACCTTCTGCCAACACACCGTGGTGAGCGATTGCAATACCCAACTTTTGTGTATCTTCTACTTTAAAAACACCATACTGTGTTTTAATTACTCCAGTATCACCACATTGACCACCTGACTCTGCGTAGAAAGGCGTTTCATCAAGAATTAGTATTGCTTTATCACCAGCAGATAGTGATTCAGCCGACTCACCTTTAACAAATATTTCCACAACATCGCTATTACCTTGCGTAGCGTTATAACCACAGAACTCAGATTGTGTTTGGGTTTTAATTGTAGCGTTGTAGTCAGTACCAAACTGGCCAGCTTCACGAGCACGCTGACGCTGTGCTTCCATTGCTTGCTCAAAGCCTTGCTCATCGATAGTAAAATCACGCTCACGTGCAACATCATTGGTAAGATCAGCAGGGAAACCGTAAGTATCATAAAGTTTGAATACTGTTTCACCGTCAAGCACCTTACCACCTAAGTTATCCAGTGCTTCGTGAAGAATTGTGATCCCGCGTTCTAGAGTACGACCAAAATTCTCTTCCTCGATGCGCAGTACTTTCTCCACAATTGATTGTTGCTTCTTAAGCTCTTCACCTGCCGAACCCATTATTTCAGCAAGAACTCCGACAAGCTTATGGAAAAACACCCCTTTAGCACCAAGCTTGTTACCATGACGCACAGCACGGCGTATGATACGGCGTAAAACGTAACCACGACCTTCGTTTGAAGGCATCACACCATCAACAATCAAAAATGAACATGAACGAATATGGTCTGCGATAACTCTCAATGACTGGTTCGATAGGTCTTGATGTCCTATCGTTTGTGCTGCAGCTTTAATAAGCTTCTGAAAAACATCAATTTCGTAATTTGAGTGAACTCCCTGCATAATTGCAGAAATACGCTCGATCCCCATACCAGTATCTACTGCGGGCTTAGGCAGCGGGTCCATCGTGCCATCAGCATGACGATTAAACTGCATAAAGACATTATTCCAGATCTCGATAAAGCGATCGCCATCCTCTTCAGGGGTACCTGGGCGACCACCCCAAATATGCTCACCGTGATCGTAGAAGATTTCAGTACATGGACCACAAGGACCTGTATCACCCATTGTCCAGAAGTTATCGGATTCGTACTGTTTACCGCCTATTTTATCACCAATACGCACGATGCGATCAGCCGGTATGCCAACTTTTTTGTTCCAAATTTCGAACGCCTCATCATCTGTCTCATAGATTGTGACTAAAAGACGCTCTTTAGGTAGCTGCAATGTTTCAGTCAAAAATTCCCATGCATAAGTAATGGCATCTTCTTTGAAGTAATCACCAAAGCTGAAATTTCCGAGCATTTCGAAGAAAGTATGGTGGCGAGCAGTAAAACCAACGTTTTCTAGATCATTGTGTTTACCACCAGCACGTACACAACGCTGAGCCGTAGTTGCGCGAGTATAGGCACGTTTCTCTGCACCTAAAAAGCAATCTTTAAATTGGTTCATCCCTGCATTAGTAAATAACAGAGTAGGATCGTTATGTGGGACCAAAGATGAACTGTCTACGATTTGATGTCCCTTGCTTTCAAAGAACTTGAGGAACGCATTACGAACCTCGTCAGTGCTCATGTACATGCAGCGCTTCCTAGAAATAGTCGAGTTAGAATTTTGCGCTATTGTAGATCATGGCAAGCGCCACGACTAGGCCCTGTTGATCTTTCGAGCACTATTTTTGGGGAGTAGGGTATTTATTGGGGATTCGGTTATCTTTCAATAAACTTAGTCTTATCCTAAAGAAGCTCTCTTGACTAGGAAAAATAGGTACGTTATGCCTTCATAAAACAACTGAAAAGTGTTTTTAATCACCTTGGTAGGCATTTAAAGCATGATCTATCTGTTCAAAGCTATAGCCTCGATATTGTAAAAAGCGTACTTGCTTAGCGTACTCTTTGGGGTCTGTTGCTTTTTGACCTTTGTATTTCTTTTCCGCTACTTGTTTGGCTAACACAAACCAGTCTTGTGGTTCTTCCTCCATTGCTTGATCTACCACAGAATCTACGACTCTCTTCTGCTGCAATTCCTGACGAATACGCCGCTCACCATGACCTTTATATACATGCTGCCGTATTTGGCTTTTAGCATAACGAAGATCGTCAAGGTAGTTATGATCGAGGCAAAATTTTATTGCTTCATAAACAGAATTTTCATCATAGCCTTTATAAATAAGCTTTTGATAAAGCTCGTATTCACCATGATCTCTTCGGCTCAAAAGTTGGATAGCCGCTTCATTAGCAGATAAAGGTACCAAAGCTCTTTTAAACATAAATACCCTAGGGCCAGATATAACAAAGCCCTGCACACAACTGACAGGGCTTATCGTATTTAATCAGATGACTTACAACTCTTCTTTTTCTGGCATTTTATCTAATTCAACATCATCAGCTTGAAGCTCTGCAGGAGAAAGCAGCATACTACGTAACGTCGCATCAATCGTTTGGGCAGCTTGTGTATTCTCACGCAAATATTTTGCTGCATTAGCCTTACCTTGGCCAATCTTATCACCATTGTAGCTATACCAAGCACCAGCTTTTTCAATCAATTTGTGCTTCACACCGAGATCTATCAATTCACCTTCACGGTTAAAGCCTTGGCCATACATGATTTGAGTTTCCGCTTGTTTAAAGGGTGCCGCAATCTTGTTCTTAACCACTTTGATGCGAGTTTCGTTACCAACAACCTCATCACCATCTTTAATCGAACCTGTGCGGCGAATATCTAGACGAACCGAAGCATAAAATTTAAGTGCATTACCACCTGTTGTGGTTTCTGGATTACCAAACATAACGCCTATCTTCATCCGAATTTGGTTGATAAAGATACACATACAATTTGACTGTTTAAGGTTACCCGTCAACTTACGCATTGCCTGGGATAGCATACGAGCCTGTAGACCCATATGGCTGTCGCCCATCTCACCTTCAATTTCGGCCTTTGGCGTCAATGCTGCAACCGAGTCAATTACCATCACATCAATTGCACCAGAACGAGCCAAAGCATCACAAATCTCAAGCGCTTGCTCACCAGTGTCGGGTTGAGATACTAACAAAGCATCAATATCAACACCCAGTTTTTTCGCATAAACAGGATCGAGTGCATGCTCAGCATCAATAAAAGCACACGTTTTACCTTCACGCTGCGCAGCAGCAATCAACTCAAGTGTTAACGTCGTTTTACCCGATGATTCAGGGCCATAAACTTCAACAATACGCCCCATTGGTAAGCCACCAGCACCTAATGCAATATCAAGAGAAAGTGAGCCCGTGGAAATAGTTTCAACATCCATAGTACGGTTATCACCAAGACGCATAATAGAGCCTTTACCGAATTGCTTTTCAATCTGACCAAGTGCTGCAGCGAGCGCCTTCTGTTTGTTATCGTCCATCACTTTCTCCACTTAACTCATCAACGCACTGATGGTATTTGAATGCTTATTTTTGCCTCAGAGCTATTCTGGGCTATCACTATAAATCATTATACTGTTGATTCATACAGTGTCCATAGCTGTCGATGTTTTTTTTGTATATCAGCTACATCTTATTAATTTTTGTGAGGTTAATTTTCTAACCAACTTTTCACTTCACTTTTTCATACAATACTTGCAAAGCAAGACTCACCGCTTGCTGGCGTACTTCTGCACGCTTGCCTGAAAAATAATGGGTCTCCACTTTAAGCCAACCCTTATCATCCGCCCACGCAAAACATACTGTGCCAACAGGCTTTTCAGCACTACCACCATCCGGCCCTGCCACGCCGCTTATTGACACACCTAGATTTGCATTAGAATATTTGAGAGCGCCCTTAACCATTTCAATTACAGTCATCTCACTAACCGCACCATGGGAGTTAATAGTTTCTGGAGAAACCCCTAGCATTTCAATTTTGGCTTCGTTGCTATAAGTGATAAAAGCACGATCAAACCAAGCAGAGCTACCAGGAATATCAGTGATAGCCGCAGAAATACCGCCACCAGTACACGACTCTGCCGTTGTAATAACAATCTGGTGATAATTTAAGCACCTTCCCAGTTTGGTAGATAAGATTTGCTGTGATTCCATATCTAAAACCTCATTGTGACTTTTCGTCAAATCATGATTCACGTATCCTAAGCCGCAATAAACATAAACGAAAGAAATTACCCGTGAAAGCTGAACAAAAACACACTCCCATGATGCAGCAGTACCATAAGCTCAAAGCTGAAAATCCGGATATATTATTATTTTATCGGATGGGGGATTTCTACGAACTTTTTTATGATGATGCTAAACGTGCGTCTCAATTGTTAGATATCTCACTGACAAAGCGTGGAGCTTCTGCTGGCGAGCCTATCCCAATGGCGGGAGTGCCATTTCATGCAGTTGAGGGCTATTTAGCGAAACTGGTCCAACTTGGCGAATCTGTTGCTATCTGCGAGCAGATTGGCGATCCAGCCACCAGTAAAGGCCCCGTCGAGCGTAAAGTAGTACGTATCGTTACGCCAGGCACTGTCACTGATGAAGCACTGCTTTCTGAAAGAATTGATAACCTTATCGCTGCTATATATCACCAAGACGGTAAATTTGGTTATGCAACATTAGATGTCACTTCTGGGCGTTTTCAATTAATGGAACCGCAAACAGAAGAAGAAATGGCAGCAGAATTACAGCGTACCTCACCAAGAGAACTACTCTTTCCTGAGGACTTTTCCCCTATTGACCTTATGGCCTCACGCAATGGCAATCGCCGTCGCCCAATTTGGGAATTTGAGTTAGATACCGCAAAACAACAACTCAACCAACAGTTTGGCACAAGAGATTTAATTGGTTTTGGGGTAGAGAAGTCAACGCTTGGATTATGCGCCGCTGGGTGCTTGATTCAATACGTAAAAGATACACAACGCACTGCTCTGCCTCATATTCGCTCTCTCACTTACGATCAACAAAATCACTCAGTTATTCTTGATGCAGCAACGCGACGCAATTTAGAAATTACTCAAAACCTTTCCGGTGGGACAGAAAATACCTTAGCAGAGGTGTTGGATCATAGTGCGACAGCGATGGGAAGCCGTATGCTAAAACGCTGGTTGCATCAACCAATGCGAGATATTAAAACCTTAAATCATCGCCTCGATGCTATTAGCGAACTCAAAGAATTAGTTTTATTTTCAGAGCTCCACCCAATACTCAAACAAATTGGCGATATCGAACGTATTATAGCTCGCCTTGCTTTACGCAGTGCACGCCCTCGAGATCTAGCACGGCTGCGCCATGCGATGCAGCAGCTACCAGGCTTGGCTGACACAATGGGAAGTTTGGCTCACCCATACCTGACTGACCTTACCAATTATGCAGCACCGCAGCAGACCATCTGTGAACTACTAGAACGTGCGATAAAAGACAATCCACCTGTCGTAATTAGAGATGGGGGTGTTCTTGCAGAAGGCTATAACGATGAACTCGATGAGTGGCGTAAATTAGCAGAAGGTGCTGCTGAGTATCTTGAAAAACTTGAAAAGGATGAAAGAGAGCGCCACGGTATCGATAGTTTAAAAGTCGGTTATAACAATGTTCACGGCTTCTTCATCCAAGTCAGTCGAGGACAAAGTCACTTGGCTCCTCCTCATTATGTTCGTCGCCAAACGTTAAAAAATGCAGAGCGTTATATTATTCCTGAACTCAAAGAACACGAAGACAAAGTTCTAAATTCCAAGTCCAAGGCGCTGTCACTAGAAAAAAAATTATGGGAAGAGCTGTTTGACCTACTACTGCCCCATTTAGAGAAATTACAAAACCTAGCTTCTGCTATTTCTCAGATTGATGTACTGCAAAACCTTGCTGAACGAGCAGACAACCTAGATTATTGTCGTCCGATACTGACGGAAGAAACAGGCATCGAAATCCAATCTGGCCGTCACCCGGTTGTCGAGCAAGTACTAGACGAGCCGTTTATCGCCAATCCAATAAAACTCAACTCTGAGCGAAAGATGTTGATTATAACAGGGCCAAATATGGGCGGTAAATCTACCTATATGCGCCAAACAGCACTGATTGCATTAATGGCTCATATTGGTTCATATGTCCCTGCAGAGTCAGCTAAAATTGGTTCTATTGATCGTATATTTACCCGTATTGGTGCATCAGATGACCTGGCTTCAGGGCGCTCTACTTTTATGGTTGAAATGACAGAAACAGCGAATATCCTCCACAATGCTACAACCAAGAGTTTGGTTCTTATGGATGAGATCGGTCGAGGAACAAGCACCTACGATGGCTTATCTCTCGCTTGGTCCAGTGCAGAATGGTTAGCAAAACAGCTAGGTTCTATGACTCTATTTGCCACTCACTATTTCGAGTTAACTGAATTGCCAAATCAAACACCTCACCTAGCTAACGTGCACTTAGATGCAGTAGAACATGGCGACAACATTGCTTTCATGCATACAGTCCAAGAAGGTGCCGCGAGTAAATCTTATGGTTTAGCAGTAGCGGCGCTTGCCGGTGTACCCAAAAGCGTCATAAAACATGCACGAATCAAACTGACTCAATTGGAACAGCTGAGTTCAGCTGAAAACAAAAAAAACAAGCATTCAGTAGACACAAAAAACCAACTTAGCCTAATTCCAGAGCCAAGTGAAGTTGAAGAAACTCTTGCCAAGATCGACCCTGATGATCTAACACCACGTCAAGCTTTAGAAGCTTTGTATCGATTAAAAAAGCTATTATAACAAATGTAAAAAAGGGCTGCGATTTGCAGCCCTCTCTTTGAATAGCGCGTAAACTAAAGTTTTCTTCGAAGTAATACTAAAGCTACAGTCAAAAATACCATACTCGGCATCACAGCACCAAACGCTGGAGGAATGTTATATACCAAACTCAATGGACCGAAAAATTCGCTAGAAATATAAAAAGTAAAACCAGCTACGACTCCAGATAAAATCCGAGCTCCCATGGTCACACTTCGTAATGGGCCAAAAATAAATGACAGCGCCATCAGCATCATGACAGCAATAGAAAAAGGCTGCGTTACTTTTCGCCACAGTGCTAATTCATATCGTGAAGAGTCCTGCTCAGACGCCTTAAGGTAATAAACATAATCAAATAGACCACCTAAAGAGAGCTCTTCTGGTTTTACAGTTACAACTGCAAGTTTGTCTGGCGCTAGTGACGTCGTCCATCGATAGTCAGGTAAATTGGTTTTAGATATTTCGATTTCATCAACCATTTCTGTTAACTGAACATCTTTCATTAACCAAGTATTCTCAGACAAGTAATCTACTTGCGCTGCATAAACCACACTTTCCAATTGCTTATCGCTATTAAATCGCCACATATTTAGGCCGTACAATTTATCGTCATCGATTTTACCGATGAAAATAAAATCATTGGCATCACGGGCCCAAACTCCTGTACGTACCGACATAATGGCACCACCAGAAGTACTAAATGCCCGTAGATCTCGGGCCATCTTTTGAGCCTGAGGAGCCCCCCACTGACCAAGTAAAGTGACTAATACCATCAAAGGCACTGCTGTTTTAAGCACCGATAAACCAATATCGAGTTTGGAATAACCAGAGGCCTGCATAACAACCAATTCAGAGCTTGAGGCCAACATCCCAAGCCCAATTAAAGCCCCTAGTAAAGCCGCCATAGGAAAAAACATTTCAATATCACGAGGAATGCTCAAGACAACGTAAAGCAACGCTTGCAGTAAATCATAACTACCTTGTCCAACCTTACGTAACTGCTCTACGTATTTAATAATCGAAGACAGGCCAACAAAGGTTGCCAGTACTAACGATGTAGTGGCAATAATAGTCTTACCAATATAAAGATCGAGGATTTTAAACACAGCTTATACGGCCTTATTTCGTTGTCTTAGTTTATCTTTAATCCGCCTCACTGGAATGCTCTCCAGTGAGTTGATCCCTATTGCAGTCAGTAGTAATGCAGCATTGATCGGCCACATACCAATAAAAGCAGGAATAGAACCATCTTCCAATGCTGATTTGGTGGCACTGATTGATAAGAAATAAGCCAAATAAATCAGTATCGCAGGGCCCATTTTAGCAAAGCGACCTTGGCGGGGATTAACCGCGGATAATGGCACCACCAACATAGTTAACAGCGGTATGCATACAACAAGAGAGATCCGCCATTGCAATTCAGCCTGAGCGCGTGGGTCAGGGTTAGAAATAAGTAGCAGAGTCGGAATTGCTTCCCAATTACGGCCTTTAGGCTTAACGTCACGCTGGCCAATTAAGCCTTCATATTGTTTAAAATCTGTGACCATATAATCCAGACGGGTCGGTACGCCTTCGTAGCGGACACCATCAAACATACGAATTACTTGCCGACCATCACTGAGCTCTTTAACTTCGCCTGATTGTGAAAATGAGACACTAGGCAAAATTGAACCGCGCGGGCGCATCTGGGCAACAAAAACATGTTTAAGCTTTTTGTCTTCAATATCATCAATAAAGACGACAGAGGATCCATCAGGCGTACCTTGGAATTGTCCTTTTTGAAGCATATCAACATTATTTTCAGCTGCCACTTGCTCTTCAAGCTGAATGAGTTTTTCTTGGCTCATTGGTGAAAAAACAAATGCGTTCGCGCCAGCAATTAGACCAGTAATCACCGCTAGGTAAAGTGCTGCCCTAATGAGAAATTTATTGCCAATCCCCGTTGCATTCATAACGGTGATTTCACTTTCCGCATATAAACGCCCAAAGGTCAGCAAAATACCAAGAAACAAACTTAGAGGCAGCATTAATAGCCCCATTGATGGCATACTCAAGCCAACATAATTCATCACCAATGAAGCGGGGATATCACCATCTGAGGCATCAGCCAAAACTTTGATCAGTTTTTGGCTTAAAAACACCAAAAACAAGATAAAAAAGATCGCCAGTTGGCTCTTGAGTGTCTCGCGGATCAAATATCTAACAATAATCACGTTGAAATTACCTATACAAAACTTGTTTTTTTAATTGAATCACTATAATTTCCCGTTGAACCTTTTATTATTTGAAATTTTGGCTAACTGTTAACGCGCTTATTTACTCGTCGTTCCAAACAAGGAATCCACAAGTAAGACGCCATTATCTAACATTTAGTTCTATTTGTCTTCAGGATGTAGGAGTACGCATGGAGTTCAGTGTAAAAAGTGGTAGCCCAGAGAAACAACGTAGTGCTTGTATTGTTGTGGGTGTATTCGAACCACGCCGTCTCTCTCCAGTTGCTGAACAGCTAGATAAAATCAGCGACGGCTATATCAGTTCACTACTTCGTCGTGGTGATCTGGAAGGAAAACCAGGGCAGATGTTGTTACTGCATCAAGTGCCTGGAGTGCTGTCCGAGCGCGTTTTACTTGTCGGCTGTGGTAAAGAACGTGAACTGGGAGAACGCCAGTATAAAGAAATTATTCAAAAAACCATTAACACTTTAAACGAAACTGGTTCAATGGAAGCGGTCTGCTTCCTAACCGAGCTACATGTTAAAGGACGTGATACATATTGGAAAGTGCGTCAAGCTGTTGAAGCAACAAAAGATAGCTTATACACATTTGATCAGTTCAAAAGTATCAAACCGGAAACTCGCCGTCCATTACGCAAACTTGTATTCAATGTCCCGACTCGACGAGAGCTCAATCTAGGTGAAAAAGCGATCACCCATGGTTTAGCTATCGCTTCAGGAGTAAAGGCTGCAAAAGATCTTGGCAACATGCCACCCAATATTGCCAACCCTGCTTACCTAGCCTCTCAGGCTCGACGTCTTGCAGATGACTACCAGACAGTCACCACTAAAATTATTGGTGAACAAGAGATGGAAAAACTGGGCATGACCTCTTACCTAGCGGTTGGCCGAGGCTCAAAAAATGAATCGATGATGTCCATTATGGAATATAAAGGCAGCTCCGATCCAGATACCAAGCCCATCGTTCTAGTAGGTAAAGGGCTAACCTTTGATTCTGGTGGTATTTCACTCAAACCAGGCGAAGGAATGGATGAAATGAAATACGATATGTGTGGCGCAGCTTCAGTCTTCGGTACTATGAAGTCACTAGCCAAACTCAACTTGCCAATTAATGTTATCGGTGTTCTTGCAGGCTGTGAGAATATGCCCGGTAGCAACGCTTATCGCCCAGGCGACATCTTAACTACAATGTCAGGTCAAACGGTAGAAGTACTTAACACTGATGCGGAAGGTCGGCTAGTACTGTGCGATGCATTAACTTACGTTGAGCGTTTTGACCCTGATTGTGTTGTTGATGTTGCCACCCTTACGGGAGCGTGCGTAATTGCTCTTGGGCACCATATTAGTGGTGTTTTATCTAACCATAACCCTCTATCGCATGAATTGGTAAATGCATCCGAACAAGCCAGCGATAGAGCATGGCGTCTACCAATGACCGATGAATATCACGAGCAGCTGAAAAGTCCGTTTGCCGATATGGCCAACATAGGTGGCCGTCCTGGTGGCACCATAACAGCTGGATGTTTCTTATCCAAATTTACTAAGAAATATCACTGGGCTCATATCGACATTGCAGGTACTGCTTGGAAATCTGGTGCAACCAAGGGAGCAACAGGTCGTCCTGTTTCAATGCTCGTCCAGTTTGTATTAAACCGAAGCGGCCAAGAAACGGAAGAGTAATTTCCAAACACGAAAAGGGCCGCAAGGCCCTTTTTTAATTCGGTAACATATTATGCCTCAGGCAACTTTTTACATTATTGAACCTAACTCGCCCCAAGCTAAGCGACCTGGTTTTCTCCGATACCTTATTTTCCTTGCCAGTCATTTTTCTCGGCAAGGAGCCAAGATATACCTCAATTGTGAGAATAAGCATGAAGCAGAATTGCTAGCAGAATATTTTTGGCAAGTCGATACCGAGCAGTTTCTAGCTCATAACTTAGTGGGAGAAGGGCCAAAATACGGCACTCATATCGAGATCGGATATCAAGATGTCAATCCTTCATGGAACCGCCAACTGGTGATAAATTTGGCTAATAATAAGACAACCTTTGCGAACAAGTTTGCAGAGGTGGTAGACTTCGTTGCTTGCGAAGAAAAAGCCAAGCAACTCGCGCGAGAAAGGTATAAAATCTATCGTCAAGCTGGATATCAATTGCAAACGATCGAAATAGACCATAAAACATAGTCAATCCTTATAGTTAAGGCGATCTTATCCGAGATCTCTCACTTATAAAGATTGATACCAATTAAATTTAACCAGAACCAACCTTCGAATGCCTGGGCCTAGCGCAGAATGATACTTGATCCAAACCCGATGAATATCCAAGTGATGTTTGATTTGGTTTGCCGATGTTATAGATACCGCGACAAGTCCATCGATGACGAGGAAATATGAGCACTATGGAAAAGACATATAACCCAACTTCAATTGAACAAGCTTTATATCAAGCTTGGGAAGAACAAGGCTACTTCAAGCCACACGGTGACACAACAAAAGACTCCTACAGCATAATGATCCCGCCACCGAATGTCACTGGCAGCCTGCATATGGGTCATGCATTCCAAGACACCATCATGGATACTCTCATCCGTGCTGAACGCATGAGGGGCAAAAATACGCTTTGGCAGGTCGGTACCGACCATGCTGGTATTGCGACGCAAATGGTTGTAGAGCGTAAAATTGCTGTAGAAGAAGGCAAAACCAAGCATGATTACGGCCGTGATGCTTTTATCGATAAGATTTGGCAATGGAAAGGCGAGTCTGGCGGTACCATTACCAAGCAGCTTCGTCGCTTAGGCGCTTCTGTCGATTGGGAGCGTGAGCGCTTCACTATGGATGACGGACTATCTAATGCAGTTCAAGAGGTGTTCGTTCGCCTTTATGAAGACGATCTTATCTATCGTGGCAAGCGTTTAGTCAACTGGGATCCTAAGTTGCATACTGCAATCTCTGATCTTGAAGTTGAAAGCAAAGATAAAAAAGGCCACATGTGGCATTTCCGTTACCCTCTCGCAAATGGGGTTAGAACCGCAGAAGGTAAAGATTACATTGTTGTCGCGACAACTCGCCCAGAAACCGTACTTGGTGATACTGGTGTTGCCGTTAACCCAGAAGATCCTCGTTACAAAGATCTTATCGGTAAAGAGATCCTTCTTCCTATCGTTGACCGTCCTATCCCTATTGTAGGCGACGAACACGCTGATATGGAGAAAGGCACGGGCTGCGTGAAGATAACCCCTGCGCACGACTTCAACGATTATGAAGTTGGTAAACGCCACCAACTACCAATGATCAACATTCTAACCTTTGATGCGAACATCCGTGATGCAGCTGAAGTGTTTAACACTAATGGTGAAGTCAGCGATGCATACTCAAGCGAACTACCTGCTAAATACCATAACATGGAGCGTTTCGCAGCACGTAAAGCGATCGTTGCAGAGTTCAATGATTTAGACCTTCTGGAAGAAATTAAAGATCACGATCTCACTGTTCCTTACGGTGATCGCGGCGGTGTGGTAATCGAACCACTTCTAACTGACCAATGGTATGTTCGCACTGCTCCTCTAGCTAAACCTGCGGTTGAAGCTGTGGAAAATGGCGATATTCAATTCGTTCCTAAGCAGTACGAAAATATGTATTTCGCTTGGATGCGTGATGTTCAAGACTGGTGTATCTCACGTCAGCTGTGGTGGGGACATCGCATCCCTGCATGGTACGACAACAACGGTAACGTATATGTAGGCCGTACAGAAGAGGAAGTGCGTGAGCAACACAATCTAGCACCAGTTATCGTTCTTCGCCAAGACGATGACGTACTAGATACATGGTTCTCTTCCGCTCTTTGGACATTTGGTACTCAGGGCTGGCCAGAAAATACCGATGCACTAAAACGGTTCCACCCTTCAGATGTACTCGTCTCTGGCTTTGACATCATATTCTTTTGGGTAGCTCGCATGATAATGATGACGCTACACTTCGTTAAAGATGACAACGGCAAACCGCAAGTACCCTTTAAGACAGTTTACATGACAGGTCTTATCCGTGATGAAAACGGTGACAAGATGTCTAAGTCAAAGGGGAACGTTCTTGATCCAATCGATATGATTGACGGCATCGACCTTGAGTCTCTCGTTGAGAAACGCACCGGTAATATGATGCAGCCGCAACTTGCAGCGAAAATTGAGAAAAACACACGTAAAACCTTTGAAAATGGCATAGAACCTTATGGCACTGATGCGCTGCGTTTCACTTTAGCAGCTATGGCTTCTACTGGTCGTGATATTAACTGGGATATGAAGCGTTTAGAGGGCTACCGAAACTTCTGTAATAAGTTATGGAACGCAAGTCGTTACGTACTGATGAATACTGAAGAACAAGATTGTGGTTTCGGTTCAGAGGAAATTGAATACTCACTGGCAGACAAGTGGATCGAATCTCAATTTGAGCTGGCTGCGGCTGATTTTAATGGCCACCTTGATAACTTCCGTCTTGATATGGCGGCAAATACTATTTATGAATTCATCTGGAATCAATTCTGTGACTGGTATTTAGAGCTAACAAAACCTGTACTTTGGAAAGGTAATCAAGCTTTACAGCGTGGCACACGTCGTACGTTAATCACAGTGTTAGAGAAAACGCTTCGCCTTGCACATCCAGTAATTCCATACATAACGGAATCCATTTGGCAGAGCGTGAAACCGCTAGTTAAAGGCGTGGACGGTGAAACTATAATGCTACAGCCCCTGCCTCAATATAACCAAGCAAACTTCAACCAAGAAGCACTTGATGATATTGAGTGGGTGAAGTCTTTTATCACCAGCATCCGTAACTTGCGAGCTGAATACGACATCAACCCAGGCAAACCACTTGAGGTGATGCTGAAAGCTGCAGACGGTAAAGACGCCGCACGTCTTGAAGCAAATAAACAAGTGCTCATGTCTCTAGCGAAGCTTGAATCGATACGTATTCTTGAATCTGGCGAAGAAACATCAGCCTGCGCTACTGCACTTGTGGCTAAGTCTGAGTTGATGATCCCTATGGCCGGACTTATCAACAAAGATGCAGAGCTGACGCGCTTAGATGGTGAAATAAAGAAAACTTTCGGCGAAATCAAACGTCTTGAAGGTAAGCTAGGTAATCAAGGCTTTGTTGCTAAAGCGCCTGAAGCTGTGGTTGCCAAAGAACGGGAAAAACTAGCAGGTTATAAAGAAATGCTAGTAAAACTAGAAGAGCAGAAAACCACTATCGCGGCACTTTAAGTACCAAATAGCAGTTAAAGAAAAGGCAGCGAGTGAAGTGCGCTGCCTTTTTTATTTTTATTGTTCATGTACAGCTTGGATTCGCTGCTCAAAGTCAGGATGAGTACTCATCCATTCAGGTATGTCCGGGCGATTTTGCTCATGAAGTAACTCAAACATCTCAGCCAAAGGCTGGCTCGTACCGTACAAACTCTGCATAGCTTGTTTTGAAAAGACATCCGCTTCTAGTTCAGCTTCTCGAGAATGACCATTAGACAGGAAAAACACACCCAAACCTGCCAAGTTATCGACCACTCCTGAACCTTCCCCAGTTAACAAAGCCACGCCAACAGACAAAAGACTTGAATGGACAAGTTTTTTTAGCATATGGCGATGATAAACATGGCCAATTTCATGCAAAATAATACTATCGAGTTGCTGCTTATTTTGGGCAAGTTCGACAATCTCATCGAGTAAGACTACTTTCCCGCCTGGCAAAGCAAACGCATTCGCCCCCATTTCTAACGCTCGAAATTCCACTTCAATTGGATAAGGCAGCGTTTCTAGCTGGGCAAGATGCTGAGTAATGCGTAAGCGAATCTCATGTTGCTCTTCAGAGCTTATTTCACTTTCTTCCCAACTACTATCTAAGCTTTCTAGAATTTTATCGCCCAGAGCCAGCGCGATATGTTCAGGGATGGCTTTGGCAACTTTATCACTTGTCCATGGCAAGACATAAAAATAAAAACTCAACACTAAACAAATACACATGATTGCCGATAGCAGCCAAGCAATCCAATTCGACTCCATCTTGTCAACTAAACTGCTTTTCTGATTGGACGCTAACCACTGATCCACATCCTCGCTTCTTTCTACCGTAAAAACCCACCCATTAGGAAAGGTAAATTTCACTGGAAGCTTGCCCAGCGGAGCACTTATATCGGCGAGCTCTAGATCACAGCTGACGATATCCCCACTGATTTTCAAGCTTAAATGATTGGTCTGAGAAACATCAAGCTGAGCAGAGTGACGCTCTGAACTGCGCGGGGCAAACGCCACTCCTTCAAACAGCATTAGCCAATACCCATACCAACATCGAATGTCTGAGCCATTTCATCCGAAATAGCCGATTTCATATTGGCAGATTGATCGCTGACCTTCAACAAGCTCATATCGCCAAACACTGCTGTATTATCTGCGATATAACGCGTTGTTCTTACCATCACCCAAGGCCTTGCAATACCTAAAGTAACAACCTGAAGCAAGAAGTTAGAGATGACCAGCCAAGTATAACCACGAACGGTCATGCTTGAGTTAAACTGATATTGAACGCTATCATTTTGCTGCGTCTTAGCGATTAATTGAAAGAATACATAGTTACGAACACGTGTTGTTGTGTATGCAGTCAGCGCAATAGTTATGACAATTAGCCCTACATAGCTCACAACAAATACCATAAATGGTGACTCACTCATCAAGGAACTAAAATCACCACTTTGGATCGCGGCAAAATCTGCGCCTGACAATAATGTTGAAAAAATTGCAAGAATAAGAAGCATTGTGGTGACAAGAGCGAAAGCCATCGCTTTAAGATACGTTTTAATAAAAAATCTTGTTTCAATCTTTGCGCTAAACTTCCACTCACCAAATTGAAAACCATTAGAAAAATACTTCTGCGCGCCAGCAACAATCCATGCATAAACCACGGCTAACAAAATAAATAAACCTAACCCTAATACACCAGCCACCAGCATTGAAACACTAGCGACCGCAACCATAATGGCAAAATAGAGGCTAACGATAATCAATGCCCCTATTTCACGGCCAACGATTACTTTATACGCCTCTTTCAGTGAGGCGTTAAAAGAAAAATGAACATTGCGGTAACTTGTCATGGCTGCATCAAAACGAGCATTACTCCATAACAGCCAAGGCAGGGATATATAAAAAAGCAGAATTAATACAAGGCTAGCAATAGGAGAAAATGAGTTAGCAATACCCCAGACAAATAATGCCACTAAGGCAACCAAGCGGCCTTTTAAAATTTGCATTGGCTGAGCATGATATTCAAAACTATCCCCAGCAAGATGAGTATTACCATAAAAATAACGTTTGGTTCGCACTTTAGCCCAAGCAGAATAAACGCCCAATGTAATGATTGAGAGCAAGATATTTACAATCCAAATACCAAAAAACTCCCTACCCTCACCCTTAAACTCGACAGAGTTAGTAATATGTTTTTCCATTTGTTATGTATCCAAAATTGTTGACTAAAAGATTAGCCGCACAATTTCTTACATTTTCCTTATTGATTTTATTCATTCACCCAATGAAACTACTACCAGTTGATATGCATCGCAAATAAAAACCAGATAAGTTCAACAATTTTACATTTAATTATCAGCACCACAGATAACGACTAAACAATTCGGTTTTGCTGCCGACCCTGTACAAAAGCCACAATGTTGCTAGCTAATGTCTCGGCAATTTTGGGAAAGGATGATTCACTACCCCAAGCGACATGTGGTGTGAGCAATAAATTAGCAAGATCCATATTCGCAATGAGCGGATTAGATATATCGGCAGGCTCTTGACTAAACACATCGACTCCAGCCCCTGCAATCTGTCCTTGTTTCAAAGCATCAACTAAAGTCTCTTCATCAACTAAGCCACCTCTTCCGGTATTAATTAACACGCAGGTCTTTTTCATTGCCAGCAACTCTTCACGCCCAATAATATGATGCGTTTGTTCATTCAAAGGACAATGTAGCGTCAATACATCTGACATTTCAATAACGTGCTGTAAAGGCAAATAACCTGCTCGGCAATTTTTTACGCCTTTTCGTTCAGCAAATACGACATTCATCCCCAAGGCTTTAGCCATCCCTGCCGTAGCTTGACCAATTGCACCACTACCAATCACGCCAAGCGTGCTACCTGTCACATCACTAATTGGATGAGTAAAGAAGCAAAAATGTTCAGTACGCTGCCATTCCCCTGCCGCGATATCATTATGGTACCCCTTTAAATTACGCTTTAGCGCAAACATCATGGCAATCACATGTTCAGGAACAGAAGGGGTCGAATATCCCTGCACATTTGTTACCGCAATCCCTCGCTCCTTACAAAAGCTCACATCAATATTATTAAAACCAGTAGCGGCGACCACTATAAGTTTTAAGTCAGGTAGTTGGCTTAAACTCTCTCTATCAAGCACAACCTTATTAGTGATAGCAATAGCGGCACCTTTAAGACGCTCAACCACTTGCCCTTTGGTTGTTTGATCGTAATCAGTCCATTGATGCTCGAATGGAAGTGGTGGATATTCAATTTGCGCGGGGATAGAAGCGCGGTCTAAAAATACAATGCTTAGTGCAGACTCAGCAGGCTGTAACATAAGCTCTCCTTTAAAGGCTTTTGACTAAAAGTACGCTACGGGCGTGGCAAGGTTTTATAGTCTGGTAAATTGTCGACAGGGTCAAAATAGGTTTGAATCACTGGCGTCGCCTGCGGGTAAAAATCACAAGGGACAAAAATACATCGCAGCTTTGCGTCAGCTGGATGATAAAAGCTCAGCTCAGCGGCATGCAAACCCAAACGTTCAAAACTCTCGAACGCATCACCTTGCGCATAAAACTCATCACCGACAATAGGATAACCTAATGCTTGCATGTGAACACGTAATTGATGTGAGCGCCCAGTAATAGGCAATAAACGCACAATCGTGGTGCCTTTTTCACGCTTCACCACTTCAAACTCAGTTTGTGAGGCTTTACCCTGCTCAAAGCACACTTTTTGTTTTGGTCTATTTGGCCAGTCGCATATAAGCGGTAAGTCTATCCTTCCCTGTTTTTTTTCCATTTCACCCCAAACTCGCGCGTAATATACTTTGTGGGTAAGGCGAAACTGGAATTGCTTTTTTAGCGCCGACTCGGTCGGTTTGTTCTTAGCAAAAAGCATCAAACCAGAAGTTGACATGTCAAGGCGGTGGACAGATTGGATATCTGGATAGAGATCTCTCAAGCGGCTCCACATACTATCATAATGCCCTTTGTCTCGTCCCGGCACAGACAAAAGACCTGAAGGCTTGTTCACTATGATGATATCTTGGTCTTCAAATATAGAATCTATCCAAGGTTCTGTCGGCGGACAATAGTACTGCATCGCCATAAATACCCCTTATTTTAATAATAAATAAAACACCATAAGCAAGCATCTATGTGATGAATCAAACATATTAAGGTCTTATTTAATTTTTTCAATGTAAATGAGTTTTAACGTACCAATAAAATGTGATATTCGTACGCCAATTTATTTAAGCAACACAAGGTTATACCCAAGGAATCATATGGATACTATCTCCACAACAGAGAATGAAAGCAAATTATCTCTGTCACAACTCTCTCGCTCACTGGGCCCAGGCATTATGATGGCAACCGCTGCTGTGGGTGGCTCTCATTTGGTCGCTTCGACTAAAGCTGGAGCCATCTATGGTTGGCAACTTGTCGCCTTAATCTTATTAGTAAACCTTTTAAAATACCCTTTTTTTCGCGCCAGTGTACAATATACTGTCGGTACAGGTGAAAGCTTGGTAGAAGGCTATGCAAAACTTGGTCATGCTTATCTTTGGCTGTTTGCTAGTATGAATATAATCTGTGGAGTAATCACTACAGGAGCGTTGCTTCTATTTAGTGCTAGCCTATTGGAATATTTTATTCCATTTAAAGTATCAATTACTACATTATGCTCAATTATATTAGCGTTTTGTATTGGTATTTTAATCGCTGGCCACTATAAAGCTCTAAATACTGTTTCTAAATCCATAATGGTTGTGCTTATTGTTTCAACCTTAACAGCTGTAATGATTGCGACTAACAACCCAATAGAGGTCCCCTCCTCGTTTGAATCGCCATCACCATGGTCAATGGCTGGTATTGGCTTTATTATAGTTATGATGGGTTGGATGCCAGCCCCTATGGAAATATCAACCGTGACCTCAATGTGGTTAAAAAGCCAGCAAAAACAAAGTGAAGTTACTGCTCAATCGGCTCTATTTGATTTTAATATCGGCTATATAGGTACAGCACTCCTAGCAATTGTATTTCTCGCACTTGGAGCACTGGTTCTGCATGGCAGTGATTTGGAATTTTCAAAGTCAGGTTTAGGGTTTTCTCATCAACTAGTCAGTTTATACACCTCTACGATTGGTGAGTGGTCTCGCTATCTTATTGCAACTGTAGCCTTTCTTTGTATCTTTGGTAGCACTATTACCGTTATTGATGGTTACAGTCGCGCTATTTCTGAATCACAGCGCCTATTGCAAGACCAAACCAAAATAAACCCTAAAGTAACGCAAATATGGATGATAGTGATTTCAATAGCTGCACTTTCGATTATTGTCTTTTGGGCGTCAAGTCTAATGACCATGCTCGACTTTGCTATGGCTATTGCCTTTATTACTGCACCATTTTTTGCCTTGCTTAACTTTCTACTTGTGTCACAAACTGAATTACCCAAATATCTAGCGTTAAGTAAACCTATGAAGTGGCTATCAATTGCAGGCCTTATCTATTTGTTTAGCTTTTTAGCCGTCTTTTTATGGTGGCGATCATTGGTATAAATTACAATTAACCCATACCACAAAAAATAAAGGCCTGATTAATCAGGCCTTTATTTTTCATCGGCAGGGTATAGTACTGACCTTATTTAGTTATGAGATACAACGATCAAACGCAGTGAATCAAGCTGAAATTGAGCCTTAGTAATATAAACCTCTAACTGCTTGATTTGCTCTTCAATTGTCGTCAGCTCTTCGTCTCGAATGTTTGGGTTGACGGCTTTTAGTGCTTGTAAACGCTCTAATTCTGCATTCAAACTGACTTTCATATCTAGTTGCGCCTGCTCACGTACAGCCGTCACCTTATCGATAATAAATGATTCACCAGCGGTGATCATTTGGTGTATTTGAGGCTGAACCGATGAAACTAATTTAGCGGCCATATGACGTCCAACAGGGCTCAGCTGGCGATTAAAGCTTTCAAACTCAACCTGCTCAGACAAATCACAGCCTTTGCCATCCAGCATCAAGCGAATCGGTGTTGCGGGCAAAAAGCGGCTGATACCACTGCGCTTTGGTGCCTGTGCATCCACCTTATAAATCAGCTCAAGTAACATAGTACCGACAGGCAGTGCCTTATTTTTCAATAAAGAAACCGCAGCCGCCCCCACCCCTTCGCTCATAAGAAGATCTATGCCCCCTTGAATCATCGGGTGCTCCCAACTGATGAAATTCATATCCTCACGAGATAAAGCCGTATCACGATCAAAAGTAATCGTCGCACCTTCATAAGGAAGACCAGGGTAGCTTGGTACCATCATATGCTCAGATGGCGTGACAACTATAGCGTTTTCACCTTTATCATCCTGATTAAGACCTATGGTATCAAACAGACTTAAGGCAAAAGTAACCAGATTGGTATCACCATCTGTGGCTGCTATCTTATCGACAATTTCTAGCGCTTTATCACCACCGTTTGAGTGCATTTCTAGTAAACGATCTCGACCCTGCTCAAGTTGAGACTTCAAAGTCTGATTCATATCAGCAGACTGGCTAATCACCTCATCGAGCTCTGTAGTATCGCCTGTGGCTAACATTTCAATTAAACGACCAGAGAACTCATCATAAACCGCTCGCCCAGTTGGGCAGGTATCAGCAAAAGCATTTAAGCCTTCATCAAACCAACGAGCCAAAATAGCCTGGGATGTTTGCTCTAAATAAGGGACGTGGATATCAATATCTCGGTTTTGTCCAATACGGTCTAAGCGGCCAATACGCTGCTCAAGCAAGTCTGGGTTGAATGGTAAATCGAACATCACTAACTGATTGGCAAACTGAAAGTTGCGTCCTTCAGAACCGATTTCACTACAAATAAGTACCTGAGCGCCGCCTTCTTCCTGAGCAAAATAGGCTGCTGCTTTGTCTCGCTCAAGGATAGACATACCTTCATGAAACACCGTTGCCCGAATACCTTCTCGCTCGCGTAGCGCTTGCTCTAATTGCAAAGCCGTCGTGGAACGCGAAGCGATAACGAGTATTTTTTCACTACGCTTTTGCTTAATTTTATCGATCAGCCAATTCACTCGCGGATCAAACTGCCACCAGCTGGCTTCATCACCTTCAAATTCTTGAAAGATTTCTTCAGGGTATAGATTCTTTAAGGCTCTTGCTTCTTGGCTTATCTTTCCACCGATCAAGCCTGATACACGCATCGACGTGGTGTATTGAGAAGGTATCAGCATCGGCAATAAATTGACATTACGAACTGGGAAACCTTTAATGGCCGCGCGAGTATTACGGAACAACACTCTACCTGTACCATGGCGATCCATAAGATTATCAATCAATTCTTGACGAGCACTCACGGCTGAGGCTTCTTCGGTATCACTTTCAATAATACGGAACAAAGGTTCAACATCTTGCTCTGTCAGCAGATCAGTGATCTGATTTTTAGCCTCATTGGATAGAGATTGACCAGAAAACAAAGCGCTGACTGAATCAGCAACTGGCGCATATTGCTCTTCCTCTTCGACAAATGATTGGTAATCAAAAAATCGGTCAGAATCGAGTAAACGCAGTCGAGCAAAATGACTTTCACGGCCCAGCTGCTCAGGAGTTGCAGTCAGAAGTAATACCCCAGGTGTATTTTCAGCCAAGCCCTCTACAATTTGATATTCGCGGCTAGGATTCTCAGAGTTCCATTCAAGGTGATGAGCTTCATCTACAACCAATAAGTCCCACCCTCCCTCTAAGGCTTGCTCAAAGCGCTTGCGACTTTTGCGCAGAAAATCCAAAGAGCAAAGAACATATTGCTGCGTATCAAATGGGTTATCAGCATCAGTAAGCGCTTCAATACAACGATCTTCATCAAAAATAGAGAAATGTAAATTGAAGCGGCGCATCATCTCAACCAACCACTGATGCTGTAATGTCTCCGGTACAACAATCAAAATACGTTCAGCACGGCCTGCTAACACCTGCTGGTGGATAATCATTCCCGCTTCAATCGTTTTACCTAAACCCACTTCATCAGCGAGAAGAACACGTGGCGCATGTCGGCGACCAACCTCATGGGCAATATACAACTGATGTGGAATCAAACCAGCACGCATACCACACAAACCACGCATCGGGCTCTTATGCTGCTCATATTGGTTCACAAGAGCTCTATAGCGCAGTACAAAGTTATCCATGCGATCAATTTGGCCTGCAAACAATTTGTCTTGTGGTTTATTAAAACGAATTTGATTACTAAGCATGATCTCACGCAAAGTCACTTCTTGCTCACCTGTGTCTTCACGAGTCCCTATGTAAGCATATAAGCCTTGCTCTTCAATGACCTGCTCAACCTTAAGTGACCATCCTTCTTGACTATCTACGAGATCACCAGTGTTGAATGTTACACGGGTAACAGGCGCATCACTACGAGCGTAAACTCGGTTTTCTTCAGAAGCTGCAAACATAAGTGTTACTGTACGATTATCCAATGCAACCACAGTTCCTAAACCTAAATCGCTTTCTGTATCGCTTATCCAGCGCTGGCCCAAAGCAAATGTCATGAATTGACTACCTCACCTGTTGAATTCAAAAAACGGGTCAAAATATCTTAGTTATTCTTGCACAAGGTGACAGTTTGATGGCAGGAGAATTTATCGCCAACTATCACGCAAAAAAGGCCGCTAATATTACTCTAAGCTGTGATACTGGTCACGCACAAACACCTCAAAAAACAACAATTTTTTCTTCATCTTTTGCATGACATCAAACTGTAAGAAAAGAATGGCAGTTCTAACAGGGAGAGTCGGATATCTGACTTATACTCAAAAATGAAAGTGCAAGTTTTGGCGTCATTTTTTCGACTGGCACAAGAGATGCATTATTTCATATGACGATCAACACGGGTTTGTAGCATAAACGCTATCCGACAGCGATCTCCAAGTGACCTGCGTCATGCTACAAGCCAACGCAAGTAAGCCAAGAAACAAGTAATTGTGATTGGCAAATCAGCCGTATCTCGGCAAGGAGCGCTTATGGGTGACACGGATCGGAAACTTTTTGTCCTAGACACCAACATCCTTCTTCACGAACCTTTAGCTATTTATTCATTTCAAGAGCACGACGTCGTCATACCTATGACTGTCCTCGAAGAACTTGACCGAATAAAAGACAGCAAACGCGACGTTGCTCGCGATGCAAGAGTGGCTATCAGGGCAATGGAAGCCATGTTTAAAGATGCCACACCCGACGAAATTTCCGAAGGGATTCCTATCAACCGCGATAAAGAATACACAGGACATATCTCAATTCTTGCAGATTTTGAGCTACAAGAAACTGTTAAAGCTTTTGCCGATAAGGCGGGTGACAATCGTATCCTCAATGGTGTGTTGTATTTACAAAATAAACGAGCGCCACGTGAAGTTATTTTACTCACCAAAGATATTAACATGCGCTTGCGTGCTAAAGGTGCAGGCGTTCGCTTTGTTGAAGATTACCGTACTGACCAATTGATTGATGACGTCCAATACTTAACAAAAGGGTTCCAACAGATAGAAGGAGAGTTTTGGAGTAACATTGACCAAGTTGAAAGCAAAAATTACGCAGGTCATACTTATCATATACTCGACCGTGAACCGTTCGAACCCACATACATTAATCAATACGTTATCGATGAAGGTAGTGATTTTGCAGGGCGAGTTGAAGACATCAAACCCAATAAGATCACTCTTAAAGATTTAAGCCGAGAGCGAATGATGAATCGACGCGCTTGGGATATTACCCCGAAAAATATTTATCAAGGAATGGCACTTGATGCACTTCTTGATCCTGAGATTGATCTAGTCATTATGACAGGCGCAGCAGGCAGCGGTAAAACACTTCTTGCTCTTGCATCAGCACTGGAACAAACCATAGAAAAAGGCATGTTCGATAAGATTATAGTTACTCGAAATACGCCAGACATTGGTGAATCTATTGGTTTTTTACCTGGCTCAGAAGAAGAAAAAATGCTCCCTTGGCTTGCTGCTGTGACTGATACTCTCGAAGCTCTGCACAAGCATGATCACTGCACAGAGGGGTCAATGAAGTACATCTGTGATAAAGCCAACATTCAGTTTAAATCAATCAACTTTATGCGTGGTCGATCAATTCAGAACGCTTTTGTATTGCTTGATGAATGTCAAAATTTAACCGCTTCCCAAATTAAAACCATTATTACCCGTTGTGGTGAAGGAACCAAAATCGTCTGCTCTGGTAACTTAGCGCAAATTGATTCTCATTACCTAACCCCTGTTACATCGGGGCTAACCTATATGGTCGAACGCTTCAAAAGCTTCGAAGGAAGTGCCAATGTTCACCTCAATGGCGTGGTGCGAAGTCGCTTAGCTGAGTTTGCTGAAGAAAATTTATAATCTTTTATCGCGGGATACTTCATGTATCCCGCAAAAATAAATATTCACAATCACTACATATTTAGTTATAAAAGGCCTTGGTAGAAATTTTAAATCTGGGGTTACTATGGCTTTTAATTTACGCAACAGGAATTTTCTCAAACTGCTCGATTTCTCTTCTAAAGAAATCCAATTCTTAATCGGTTTAGCCTCTGATCTTAAACAAGCTAAGTATGCAGGTACCGAGCAAAAAAAACTCACAGGAAAAAATATCGCTTTGATCTTTGAAAAAGCGTCCACTCGCACCCGCTGCGCTTTTGAAGTCGCAGCCTTTGATCAAGGTGCCCAAGTCTCTTATATAGGGCCTTCAGGATCTCAAATTGGTCATAAAGAGTCGATGAAAGACACTGCTAGAGTGCTGGGTAGAATGTATGACGGCATCGAGTATCGCGGGTTTGAACAAAGCATTGTTGAAGAGTTAGGACAATATTCAGGCATACCAGTATGGAATGGCCTAACAAATGAATTTCATCCAACTCAAATTCTGGCTGATTTACTGACAATGTTAGAACATAGCCAAGGAAAGCAATTACATGACATCACATTCGCTTATTTAGGGGATGCGCGTAATAACATGGGTAACTCTTTACTTGTTGGTGCGGCTAAAATGGGCATGGATATTAGGCTCATTGCTCCCAAAGCTTATTGGCCGAAAAAGGAACTAGTAGAAACCAGTCAACATATCGCTAAACAAACTGGGGCGAATATTACCCTTACCGAAAATATCGAGCAAGGTGTGAAAGGCTGTGACTTTCTCTACACGGATGTTTGGCTGTCGATGGGAGAAGCCTCAGAATCTTGGGACGAAAGGGTAGCGCAACTGAGACCTTATCAGGTCAATATGAACACCATAGAAAAAGCGGACAATCCTAATGTAAAGTTCATGCACTGTTTACCTGCTTTTCACAACGACGAGACCATTATAGGCAAGGAAGTAGCTGAAAAATATGGTATGAGTGGGCTCGAAGTCACCGAGGAAGTATTTGAGTCTCGACATTCGATAGTCTTTGATGAGGCTGAAAACCGTATGCACACCATTAAAGCTGTGATGGTCGCCACACTAGGAGACTAGTATCGACAATATTTGCACATTTAGGCTTAGACGTAAACGCTTGCGCTGGCCTATCTTCAGCGTATAATGCTCTGCAATTTATCTGGAGGTAGTAACCAAATGCCACGTAAAGGTGCTCAACAAAGTAATTTACTTAGGGTAAGCCAAAATACTTACTGGTCCGGTTTTTTGCTATTTCCGCCGATTTTTAAAGCCTCCCTATAGGGAGGCTTTTTTATTGCCTAACATGTAGATGGGACGATGATTATGACCAATACGCTTTACAACAAGCACATTATCTCCATACCAGAACTTTCTCGTGAAGAACTGGAACTGATTGTCAAAACCGCAGGTCAACTCAAAGCAGAGCCAAACCCGGCACTTATCAAAAACAAAGTTGTCGCAAGCTGCTTCTTTGAGCCATCGACCCGAACTCGTCTTTCGTTTGAGAGTGCCATACAGCGCATAGGCGGCAGTGTTATTGGTTTTGATAATGGTGGTAATACATCGCTAGCCAAAAAAGGCGAAACCCTTTCGGATTCTGTGCAAATTATTTCCTCTTATGTTGATGCTTTTGTAATGCGTCACCCTCAAGAAGGAGCTGCCCGCTTAGCCTCTGAGTTTTCAAATGGCGTACCCGTGATTAATGCCGGTGACGGTGCAAATCAACACCCAACTCAAACTCTGCTTGATTTATTCTCGATTGCCGAGACTCAAGGTAGGTTAGACAGTCTCAGTGTTGCCTTTGTCGGCGATCTGAAATATGGCCGTACCGTTCACTCTCTTACTCAAGCTCTAGCAAAATTCAGCCATGTTCGATTCTACTTTATTGCGCCTGAAGCATTGGCAATGCCCGATTATATTTGCGATGAACTGGATGAAGCTGGGATTCAATATAGCATGCATACAGATATGGAGAGTGTTATTCCTGAGCTGGATATTTTGTATATGACTCGAGTGCAAAAAGAGCGCTTTGATGAATCCGAGTACGCGCATATTAAATCAGCTTATATTCTTACAGCTGAGTTATTGGAAGGAGCACGCAGCAACCTAAAAGTTCTCCACCCTCTACCACGTGTAGATGAAATCACAGTAGATGTTGATAAAACCCCTCATGCCTATTATTTTGAGCAAGCGGAAAACGGAGTTTATGCTCGCGAAGCTTTGCTTGCTCTTGTACTTAACCAACGACTGTAATCGGGAGAACTATCATGGCTAAAGAAACTCAATTGCAGGTTGAAGCAATTAAAAATGGCACGGTTATCGACCACATACCAGCTCAGATTGGTATCAAGGTCCTCAAACTTTTCTCAATGCATAAGTCAGAGCAGCGAGTCACCATAGGATTAAACTTACCTTCGTCAGCACTTGGTCACAAAGACCTACTTAAGATCGAAAATGTGTTTATTAGTGAAGACCAAGCCAATAAGTTGGCCCTTTACGCTCCCCACGCCACTGTTAACCAAATTGAAAACTATAAGGTGGTTAAGAAATTAGCACTCGATTTACCCGAACAAATCAATAACGTATTTGAATGCCCTAATAGTAACTGCATTACTCATGATGAGCCTGTAGAAAGCAGCTTCAAAGTATTTGAAAAGAAAGATGCAATCCGCCTAAAGTGCAAATATTGCGAGAAGGTATTTTCTCGAGAGATAGTTACTGAACGTTAATCTATTTGTCTTAGTAATTACTTCACATCCCTGTTTTCTCTGGCAGGGATTTTTCTTTACGCCGCGATGCTTTCACGGCAAACTAAGTTTATCTAACTAGATTCAACCCTCCACAGATGGAATATAATAATGACTAAAGTACTTCATACAGATTCTGCTCCAGCTGCTATTGGCCCATATATCCAAGGTGTAGATTTAGGCAATATGGTGCTAACTTCTGGCCAAATACCTATAAACCCTGAAAATGGTGAAGTTTCTGCTAGTATTGCCGAACAAGCTCTCCAATCTTTAAACAACGTTAAAGCGGTTGTACAAGCTTCAGGCTTATCAGTTTCTAACATAGTGAAAATGACTGTATTTGTTAAAGATCTTAATGACTTCGGCACAGTAAATGAAGTATACGGTAAATTCTTCGATGACCATAATGTCGCTAACTATCCAGCGCGATCGTGCGTTGAAGTTGCTCGCCTACCAAAAGATGTAGGTATTGAAATTGAAGCGATTGCAATTCGTCAGTAAGCTATAAATACAAAAAAGCCGACGATTTGTCGGCCTTTACGGTTAAAATTGCGCTTACTTACTGTGCGAAGTCAACGCCAATTTTAATATCACCATTAAGTGTATCAAGCATTCCATCAAGTGCATCTTTTTCAAACGCACTTAGTTCACCGTAACTAAGTACTTCTTCCACACCATTTTTGCCTAGTTTAACTGGTTGCGCAAAAAATGGCGCATGCTCACCATTACCCTCAACATAAGCATAATCAATAACTTCTTCACCCTGAATAGCTTTAACGAGTGAAAGACCAAATCGACAAGCAGCTTGACCCATGGAAAGCGTCGCAGAACCACCACCAGCTTTGGCTTCAACTACCTCTGTGCCAGCATTCTGAATACGTTTAGTTAATGCTTTAACTTCTTCAGATGTAAACTCAATACCCTTCACCTGAGAAAGAAGGGGCAAAATAGTCACACCAGAGTGACCACCAATTACAGGAACATTAACTTCACTTGGTGACTTGCCTTTTAACTCAGCAACAAATGTTTCTGAACGAATGACGTCTAATGTTGTTACACCGAACAAGCGGCGTTTATCATAAACACCTGCTTTCTTGAGCACTTCCGCAGCAATTGGTACAGTAGTGTTAACTGGGTTAGTGATAATACCAACCAAAGCTTTAGGACATACTTTAGCAATTTTCTCAGCAAGCGCTTTAACAATACCTGCATTTACGTTAAACAAGTCAGCACGATCCATACCTGGTTTACGGGCAACACCGGCAGAGATAAGAACAACATCAGCACCTTCAAGTGCTGGAGTTGGATCTTCACCAGCATATCCCTTGATGGAGACCGGAGTAGGGATATGACTTAGATCAGCTGCAACACCAGGCGTTACCGGAGCGATATCATACAGGGCAAGATCTGAGCCTGCTGGAAGATTGTTTTTCAGTAAAAGGGCTAAGGCTTGACCGATGCCACCAGCGGCACCAATAACGGCTACTTTCATCGTAGTTCTCCTTGGGATGGGATCTCTTTATAAGTATTGAGATGCTTTGAAATAAATGCTGTCCAAAACTATAGCAACCAAATACTGATTACAATCAATTAACCTCAGCTTTGCGACCTTGCGCAACTCAGTTATAACCTGCTTGGTACAAGCATTTATGGCTGATATATGAGACATAAATAACAAGATGGAGTTCAAATAGAAACACAGTATAACTCTCAAGTTTACAGTGATATGTAAGACAGATTTTAGGTGTAACATTGGTGAATTATGAATATCTATGCGAGAATATGCAATTAATGACAATAATAACTACGGCTGGAAAAATCATGCGCCATTCTGAAAAACAAGATAATCTCGTGCGAGCCTTCAAAGCGCTACTCAAGGAAGAACGTTTTGGTTCACAAGGTGATATTGTTGAAGCCCTTAAAAATGAAGGTTTTGAAAATATAAACCAGTCCAAAGTTTCCCGTATGCTAACCAAGTTTGGTGCAGTACGTACACGTAATGCAAAAATGGAAATGGTTTATTGTTTGCCCGCAGAATTAGGTGTTCCAACAGTATCCAGCTCGCTACGTGAACTTGTTCTGGATATTGACCATAATGCAGCACTGGTCGTCATTCATACCGGACCGGGCGCTGCTCAACTGATTGCTCGCCTTCTAGACTCACTAGGTAAGTCTGAAGGTATTCTTGGCGTCGTCGCTGGTGACGACACTATCTTTATCACGCCAACACTAAATATCACCACTGAACAACTATTTAGCTCCGTTTGCGAATTATTCGAATATACAGGCTAACAATAGATATAACATGTGCCTATGAGTTGCAGCGGAGTATCATCTGAGTGACTTAAATCACATATTGGAAAAATCTATATTTAGCCGCTAATAATAATAAGAGATTGATTGTAAAATAAAAATCACAATCAACCAAACCAGATACATCGGGTGATAAAAATATAAACACATCATATTTTTTAACAATTGTATAAATGTATACAAGTTTTTTGGTATTATTCAGCCACTTTTTCAACATACGGATTGGAAAAGGTGCTGTTTTCGTGACTAGAAAACTTCCACGGTATATAAACCTACCGCAGGACAAATAATGTATAAAAGAAGGGAAATTCATGGCATTTAACAAATTAGTTAAAGTTGGTGCAATTGCAGCAGCAGTGATAGGAGCTGGCGCAGTTAACGCTCAAGAGTTTATTACTATTGGTACTGGTTCTGTAACAGGAGTTTATTATCCAACAGGTGGTGCAATTTGTAAGCTAGTTAACAAAGGTCGTAAAGAGCACAACATTCGCTGTTCTGTTGAATCTACTGGCGGATCCATATACAACGTCAATACAATCCGAGCAGGTGAACTTGACTTTGGTATCGTTCAATCTGACTGGCAATATCATGGGTACAATGGAACAAGTAAGTTCTCTGAACAAGGCCCATATAAGAAATTACGTGCAGTGTTCTCTTTACACACTGAACCTTTTAACATCATTGCACGTTCGGATTCTAAAATTGAAAATATCTCCGATCTAAAAGGCAAGCGCGTCAATATAGGTAACCCTGGTTCTGGTGACCGAGCAACTATGGGCGTAGTGATGGAAGCTATGGGTTGGACCAAAGATAGCTTTAAGCTTGCTTCTGAATTGAAAGGTTCTGAACGTTCACAAGCTCTGTGTGACAACAAAATTGATGCGTTCGTTTACGTCGTCGGACACCCGAATGGTTCAATCAAAGAGGCTACTACTTCTTGTGATGCAAAACTTATTTCTGTAACAGGTCCTAAGATCGATAAAATTGTTACTGATAATCCATATTATGCCTTTAGTACAGTACCTGCTGGCATGTATCGTGGAACAGATCAAGATGTAAATAGTTTTGGCGTTGCAGCAACTATGGTGACAACTTCAGACGTATCTGATGACGTTGCATATAATGTTGCAAAATCAGTATTTGAAAACTTTGATACGTTCAAGCGTTTACACCCTGCTTTTGCAAACCTGAAAAAAGAGGAGATGGTTAAAGCTGGTCTCTCAATCCCTCTTCATCCAGGTGCCGTAAAATACTACAAAGAAGTTGGTTTACTGAAGTAACAACTTTATTTACCTGAAAGGCTAGTGTTTTGGGCAACGACATTTTATGCATTGGCACTTGCCTCATAAAGAGGAGTTTCATTTTTTTTGAAGCTCCTCTTTATTATTACCTAAACCAATATTGGTTATTACACTTAGATAAATACCCAATAAACCCCTAATAATCATAAAAAGACAGGCTATATAATAAGGATTAAGTACATGTCGAAGACCACTTCTCCGACTAAAGATGTGCAAGAAATGGTAGCTCAAGCTGACACTGGAGCACGATATCCTGAAGGAATTTCGGCGCGCATTCTATGGTTGACACCTTTATGTTGGTCATTATTCCAACTCTGGTACGCATCTCCGCTACCCTTCATCTTTAACTTTGGTGTACTCAATGACACTGAAGCACGCTCAATACATTTGATGTTCGCGATATTCTTAGCCTTTACTGCCTATCCAGCGATGAGGAGCTCCCCTCGAAACAAAATTCCTGCTATAGACTGGCTTCTGGCTTTAACCAGCAGTTTCTCTGCTGGATATATCTATATTTTTTATACTCAACTTGCTGAACGTTCTGGAGCTCCAACTACATTGGACATTGTTGTCGCTGTGATTGGAATGGTTTTACTACTTGAAGCTACTCGCCGAGCTCTTGGACCTCCCCTTATGGTCGTTGCAGCAGTCTTTTTGTTTTATACCTTTGGCGGACCTCATATGCCAGACGTTATTGCACATAAAGGGGCAAGTCTAAATAAGGCTATGTCTCATTTGTGGCTAACGACCGAAGGGGTATTTGGTGTAGCACTCGGTGTATCCTCATCATTTGTATTTCTATTCGTACTATTTGGCGCCATGTTAGAACGTGCGGGTGCGGGTGCCTATTTTATTAAAGTCGCTTTCTCTTTACTTGGACATATGAGAGGTGGACCTGCAAAAGCTGCGGTTGTTGCTTCAGGTTTATCTGGCATAGTCTCAGGATCTTCGATAGCGAATGTCGTAACAACCGGTACATTCACCATCCCGCTAATGAAACGAGTGGGCTTTCCAGGTACAAAAGCAGGAGCTGTCGAAGTTGCCGCTTCTACTAACGGACAGCTTACTCCTCCAATTATGGGGGCAGCGGCATTTCTTATGGTAGAGTATATCGGTATCTCCTACGTTGAAGTTATCAAAGCCGCTATCCTACCTGCATTAATCTCATATATTGCACTTATATATATTGTGCACTTAGAAGCATGTAAAGCAGGTATGAAAGGTCTTCCGCGCCGACACACTCCAACTATCGTTCAAAGTCTATTATCTTTTACTGGTACAATTTTGGGTCTCTGTATCCTCAGCGCTGCGGTTTATTACGGGGTGGGATGGACTAAAGATGTATTTGGAGATGCCGCAACCCCAATCGTCATATTCGCATTGCTCCTATCATACGTTATGCTAATTAGCGTTTCGGCGAAACACTCCAAGGAAGGCAATCTCGATATTAATGCAGAACTCACCGAAGTACCCGATCCAGTTCCAACTATAAAATCAGGCCTTCACTACATATTACCGATTGTTGTATTAGTTTGGTGCCTAACAGTAGAACGTTTCTCACCAGGTCTATCAGCATTTTGGGCAACCGTATTTATGATCTTTATTATCATAACTCAACGCCCTCTTATGTCATTCATATCGAAGCAAGGTAATGTTGTAACTGAAGCTAGCGCTGGATTTAAAGATTTGTTAGAGAGTCTGGTCTCAGGAGCTCGCAACATGATTGGCATCAGCGTTGCCACTGCTGCCGCTGGTATCGTAGTAGGCGTTGTTACGTTAACAGGTATTGGCTTAGTTATGACAGATTTTGTCGAGTTCATATCTGGTGGAAATATCATTCTGATGTTACTTTTCACTGCAGTAATAAGCTTAATCCTAGGTATGGGACTGCCCACCACTGCAAACTACATAGTCGTATCAACCCTTATGGCACCAGTTATCGTCACATTAGGGGCTCAAAGTGGCTTAATTATTCCACTTATTGCTGTACACCTATTTGTGTTTTATTTCGGTATTTTAGCGGATGATACTCCACCTGTTGGACTCGCTGCCTTTGCCGCCGCCGCCATCGCAAAATCTGACCCAATCAAGACAGGTATCCAAGGGTTCACTTACGATATCCGTACCGCCATTTTACCATTTATGTTTATTTTCAATACTCAATTACTTCTGATTGGTATTGATACATGGTGGCATTTATTATTGACTATCATGTCATCTATTGCAGCCATGCTTGTCTTCTCCGCAGCAACCCAAGGCTGGTGGTTTACTAAGAATAAATGGTGGGAAACTCTATTATTACTACTACTCACTTTCACCTTCTTCCGCCCAGGTTATTGGTGGGACCAAATTTATCCATCTAAGGAGATTCATCCTGGTACTGACATCGAGATAATTGCTAAAAGTCTTCCTGTTGGACAAGATCTCGAACTTTCGGTCGCAGGAGAAAACCTTGAGGGTAATTTCATCACCAAAACAGTACGCCTACCTTTTGATGAGCAAGCTAAATCGGCAGATGACCGTATTAGCTCTATGGGGCTACTATTAAAACAAGTCAATGATCGAGTCTTAATAGATATGGTTGAATTTGGCAGCCCAGCGGAAGCCGCAGGAATAGACTTTGACTGGGAAGTTCGTTCTGTCATCACAGCAGCAGATCGCCCTATGAAAGAGTGGGTATTTATCCCAGCTCTGCTGCTGCTTATCGGTTTGGGATTAAACCAAAAACGGCGAGTGCGAAATGAAGCTCTTGATCTAAAAACGAGTTAAACGTACTTCACTTCATCATAATAAGTGAGATTACACTTACACCGAGCAAGCTAATTGTTTGCTCGGTTTATATGAGAGAGCACCCTATGTACAAACATATACTTGTTCCTGTCGATTTAAACGATGGTGGTTTTTCAGATAAGGCGCTCGAAATTGCGCTTTGGCATGCGGAACATTCTAAAGCAGAGCTTCATCTGCTTAATGTATTGCCAGGTATTCATATGTCTATGGTCGCCACCTACTTCCCAAAAGATGCTGCAGCAAAAATGAAACAAGATGTTGAAAAACAACTTCAATCATTTGCCCAAAAACATATACCAGCACACATTGCATACCAAACACATGTAATTGAAGGTAAACCTTATACTTCCATCCTAGACTGCGCCAAAAAAGTTCGCGCCGAATTGATAGTAATGCCAAGTCATAAGCGATCTAAGTTAGATAAAGTGATGTTAGGTTCAGTAGCCAGCAAAGTTGTTGAGAACTCACCAATTAACGTTCTCGTGGTTAAACCACAAGGCTAAATATATTGTCAAAATTAATATCTGGCGCACTATTTGCGCCTTTTTAATAGTTAATAACAATTGATTAAATAGTTTTAATCAATTTTAAATAATGCGAATAATTATCAATAATGATCCTATCGAAACCAATGACTGGATCATCTCATGAAAAAGACATTAACTTTTGCCTCAATTCATTTCACCGTCGCCTTTAGTGTCGCGTATATATTAACTGGTGATATACTTATCGGCAGTCTGATTGCGATGATAGAACCCATGGTCAATACTGTGGCTTTCTATTTCCACGAACGCGTTTGGCAAGTTGTTCCTTATTTAAAAAGGTATGGCAATGCAACAGGGCTAAAAACCTCTAGCTTCGCTATTGTCCATTTCAGTGTCGCGTTTAGTGTTGTTTATATACTGTCAGGTAGTTGGTTAGTTGGTGGTTTAATGGCTGCTATCGAACCAAGTATTAATACTCTTGCCTACTATTTCCATGAGCGTGTATGGCAACGAAGACAAAACCTTTTAGGTTCTAAACAAACCGTACAAGCTTAAATCTAGATAGGGAAGTGAGTCACACATAGATCGTCACTAAGTCCAATTGAAAGCTTTTTCGTCTGACCATCCAGTGTTACTTCCAGAGGGTAAAGATCGTTTGGATCGGGATGGTGGGCGTTAAAGTAGATCGGGGCTTCGACCTGAAATAGCGCACTAACATGGTTATTTCGCACATCGATCGGTAATTGATATGTCATTCCATTAAATTTAACCAAGGCTGATAGTAGACCTGGTGAATAGGTTTTGTAATGTAAAACAACCATAAACTCACAACCACCACCATGGTGCCAGATCTGTTCTGTCACTACATGTTCAAGGCGCACATGTCGAATAAATTGCAGGTATGGCTCTTTCCAGATCCCAACCCTTGAATCAAATTTTTGGTATGCTTTCTCGCCAAGCGAACAAATATCCAGTTTATCCTCTTCGAATAACAGATCATCATCTTCTTTAATCAACAATATTTCAAATCGGTTACGACCAAGTTGCATGTGAGGTCGAATATCTTTTTTATACTCAGCTTGAGATCCATCGCAATCAAATAGGGCAATGCCATTGAGTCGAACTTCAGCATGATAGTCAATACCTCCGAGCACCAAATCAACCGATGGATACGCCATCATGACTTCATTCACCTCAATGTCATGCATCAAGTGCCACTCCTGCTCTACAATTTGCTCTTCAGAAAGAGAACTGGGCAGCTTGTCACTGAGCGGCGCTGGAAAGCGTATATCATCTTGAAGTATAGAGAGGTCTGTCAGTGGAGAAAGTTGCCATAAGCCGGCAAGTGATAATTGCATGCGCTCTTAAAACTCATCTTATTTACAAAAAAACAGCCGAAATTATAAGAAAATTGTGTATTGGAAAAGACTTGAGATCTCGTAAAATCATATATGGAAAACCAGCACTTACGCTGGTTATCACTATAGCTTCCTAAAAGGATTACTCCTCACCATCCTCTTCGGGATATATTGCATCTTCACCCTCATAGTAGGTCCCCCACCCATCATAAATAATGTCATATTTTTCAGCTAGGTGAATCAACTTTTCTACTTGGCTATCAATTGCTTCTGCATTGAGTGCTGACTCCATAGTCGCGTCACAACAAAGCAGCTTATTACCATCTTCATCTTCAGTTTCTTCAGCTTCTAGAACCTCAAAGCCCATTTTGAAGGCTTCAACAACCGCTTTTTCTAACGTCTCAAAACTTTCGGCGAATAGATGATGTTCAATGGCATACAATGCATCTGGCTCGCTTCCATCCTCAAGTAAAGCTTGAATGATATCGCGAGTTTCCTCCTTTTGAATCTCAATTAATTCTTCAACTGATAGATATTCGTCTTCATGAGACATAAGTCGGCTCCAGATAGTGACAATATTGATCTTAATTTAATGCACAGGAATATCGCATGGATCCAGCCAAATTACTACCCGCAATAACCTTGTACTGGCGACTAGATTGGTGATAAAAACTAAGATATGAACAGAAAAGGCTCGTAAAAAGGCAGAATTAACATTTTTTTATCATCCGAGATATTCAGAATTATCTGCCACCACGTACTAATCGATATAATCACCTCGACTGAGTTTTTATTTTTTATTAGTGCATATGTCCATTATCACCATAACTGAATATAAATGTACCTTATAGACAATTGTCACTCAAACCCTGAATAGCTATGCTTAAATCATTTTTAATTTGTCAGCCATCACACTAAAGAATAACGAATAGTGACGCATTATAACAACTCATACTCACATAACTTAGATTGGATAAATAATCCGCAAAAACCAAGATGATAAGCATCAAAAACCAAAAAAAAACACAAAACCAGTTATTGACTCCGATAAATACACTTGCATCTTTATAACAAGCTTGTCATAAATAGAAGATGAAAATTATTGTAAGGATGCAAAATGAGTAAGTTATACGTAGGTTCAGAAGTGGGCCAGTTGAGGCGTGTGATGTTAGCTCGTCCAGAACGGGCATTAACCCACCTTACACCTTCAAACTGCCATGAACTACTGTTTGACGATGTTCTTGCCGTAGAAGCTGCGGGAGAAGAGCATGACCAGTTTGCAAAAACTCTTACCAATCAGGGTGTTGAGGTTTTACTTCTTCACGACTTGTTAGTAGAAACCCTATCAGTTAAAGATGCAAAAGAGTGGTTGTTGGATACTCAGATTTCTGATTTTCGTTACGGCCCTACTTTTGCCAGAGATCTCCGCCATTACCTATCTGATATGGACAACGAACATCTAGCAACTGTGTTACTCGGTGGTTTGGCATATTCAGAATTGCCAATTCATTCCTCGTCAATGCTACCTAAAATGCATCGCCCGCTAGATTTTGTAATTGAGCCACTGCCTAATCATCTATTCACCCGTGATACCTCATGTTGGATTTATGGGGGGGTTTCCCTAAACCCTATGATGAAACCAGCAAGACAACGTGAAACAAATCATTTAAGAGCCATTTATCGCTGGCACCCTGTATTCGCAGGACAGGATTTCATTAAATATTTTGGTGATGAAGATCTGCACTATGATAATGCCAATATAGAAGGAGGTGATGTACTTGTCATCGGCAAAGGCGCTGTATTGGTAGGCATGTCTGAACGCACAACACCTCAAGGGGTTGAGAACTTGGCTGCAAATCTATTCCGTAATGGCCAAGCGAAACAAGTCATTGCTATTGATCTGCCTAAACATCGATCTTGTATGCACTTAGATACGGTTATGACACACATAGATATTGATACCTTCTCTGTGTACCCTGAAATTATGCGCAAAGATCTAGACACTTGGAAGCTCACTCCAAAAGGTAATAATGAAATGACAGTGGAGCAGGTCCCTAGCTATACCCACGCTATTGAGCAAGCGTTAGCTGTCGATTATCTTAAGATCATTACAACCGGTGGTGATAACTACGAAGCAGAACGTGAGCAATGGAATGATGCTAACAATGTCTTGACTGTAAAACCCGGTGTAGTTATTGGCTATGAGCGTAACGTTTACACTAATGAAAAGTATGACAAAGCAGGCATTAAAGTGTTAACTATTCCCGGTAACGAGCTTGGTCGTGGACGGGGTGGTGCTCGTTGCATGAGCTGCCCTATTGAGCGAGATAATATCTAAGTGAACTCTGATTAAAAAAGGGGGGAAGCTATGCTTCCCCCCTTTTTTAACCTAAATACACACCATCAATCTTTTACACCTGCTTTGTGATTAAGAATAACAACTTCTTCATCTAGCGCTTGTAACTTGTCTTTCATCTGCTGATGGCAAAGATTGGCATATTCTCGGATATTCCCTTTATTGAAATCATCTGAACTTATAGGGGATAACATTTCAACAATAACATGGCCGTTGTTCCAGCGATTTAGTTTAAGGCCGTATGTTGAGCTACACACAATAGGAATTACAGGAACCTTAGCACCAACAGCCGCATGAAACGCGCCTGTTTTGAAAGATAATAGACCCCGTCCACGAGATCGAGTACCTTCAGGAAACATCCATACAGAGACTTCACTCATATTCATATTATCAACTACTTGATCTATAGTACTTTTGGCTTTTGAACGGTTTGCTCTGTCAATCAGTATGTTACCTGTTAACCAGTACAACTGCCCAAACAAAGGCATCCAAGCTAAGCTTTTCTTCCCTACAGTCACCACTTTAGGCGTCACCGCTGAAGAAATAGTAAACAAATCCCAATTATTTTGATGGTTAGCGATATAGACATTCTGCCCGCTATGATACGCATCATTAGGTATTCGCAACTCTAATGTAATACCGAATACACGAGACATCTTGCTAAATAGACGCCCAAAAGTAAAAACGTGTTTCGGATTTCTTGGACTAAGCAAACAATATCCACATCCAAATACAAACATAAAAATGGCAAAAATCGCGATGGCTAATACACGTAATAGAGCAATCATTAGTTGTTCTCCAACAACAAAATAGTCAGTAATATTTGCCCATGACTTTAACTGATCTTATCTTCATAAAAAAGCCGAAACTCCCGTTTCGGCTTAGCTATTCGAACTGTAATCAGTATGAGTCGCTAAAGCGTTCTATGTTTGCACCAAGGAGAGATAACTTATCTTCTATCTTATCGTAACCACGATCGATATGATAAATACGATCAACAATCGTTTCACCCTGAGCAATACAACCAGCAATGACTAAGCTCGCTGAAGCGCGTAAGTCAGTAGCCATTACTTGAGCACCACTTAACTCTGCAACATCACCACAAATGACGGTATTTCCCTCAATTTCAGCTTTAGCACCCATTCGCATCAACTCAGGCACATGCATGAAACGGTTTTCAAAGATAGTTTCTGTAATCACTCCACCACCTTGAGCCATCATATTCAGCAGAGTAAATTGAGCCTGCATATCAGTTGGAAAGCCAGGGTGTGGCGCTGTGCGTACTGTAACAGCCTTTAACTCACGCTCACGCATATCAACAGAAACCCAATCGTCTCCTGTTTCAACTTGAGCTCCTGCTTCTTCAAGCTTTGCAAGTACAGCTTCGAGCAAATGTGCTTTGGTATTACGGCACACTACTTTGCCACCAGATACCGCAGCTGCCACAAGAAATGTGCCTGTTTCTATCCTATCCGAGACAACAGCATGTTGACCACCACCAAGAGATTCAACGCCTTCAATAGTAATAGTGTCTGTACCTGAACCAGAAATTTTAGCCCCAAGCTTATTGAGAAAATCCGCAGTATCGACAATTTCAGGTTCACGCGCTGCGTTGTCGAGCACAGTGATACCTTCTGCTAACGTTGCCGCGCACATAATTGTAATCGTTGCGCCAACACTGACTTTATCCATTACAATATGAGCGCCTTTCAATCGACCGTCTACACTTGCCTTAACATATCCGTCTTCCAATACAATTGTGGCACCCAACTGTTCAAGGCCATGAATATGAAGATCAACAGGTCTCGCACCAATCGCACAGCCTCCTGGCAAAGAGACTTGCCCCTGGCCAAAGCGTGCAACTAAAGGTCCCAAGGCCCAAATCGACGCGCGCATCGTTTTGACCAGCTCATAAGGAGCACAGAACTCATTGATATTACTAGGATCCACATGTACAGACCCATTACGCTCAACCTTAGCGCCCAAACGCTTTAGCAGCGCCATTGTAGTGTCAATATCGCGTAGGTGAGGAACGTTTGCTACTTCAACTGGCTCTTGTGCCAAAATGGAAGCGAATAAAATCGGCAATGCAGCATTTTTTGCACCTGAGATTGTCACTTCACCACTCAGTGGTTGCTTGGATCCTAATACTCGAAACTTATCCATCATTGACCCTTATAGTGACATCAACTTCTTATCACGAGCCCATTCCTCAGGAGAATAGGCTTTGATAGAAAGGGCGTGGATATCATTTCTTTGGATATATTCCATTAGCGGAGCATAAATTAATTGCTGTTTTTTCACACGACTCATTCCATCGAAACACGCATCAACAGCAACCACTTCATAGTGGCTGCCTTCTCCCTTCACGTGAAGTTCTTCCAAACTCAGTGCTTGCTCTAAAATTTGCTGTACTTTGGCACTATCCACCACTTACCCCTATTTAATTCTTTATATGCCCGTTTATACACTCTTCGACATTACTCAACTGAAATAAAGTTAGCAGTTGTTTAGGCACGAAACTAAGCATTATATGACAGTTTTTTATTTTTGCATGTTCTATTAAATGAATTAACATCACCATGCCTGCGGAGTCCACTCGCTCTACTTTCTCTAAGCTCAGCTCAATAACCGAATTACTGGGATTCCACTGAGACAAAGCCCCCCAAAGTTCAGGTACTGATTCTCTATCTAAAACTCCTAACACCTGATATTCATCATCAGATATCCTTAGCCACTGATCTGAGTTCATTTTTCTTTACTCTCAAAGCGAATAGGTCGCGCAGCCAAATCTTCAAGATCTTTCGCAACAACTAAAATGCCGTCTTGACGCAATTGACTACTCCATTCTGACTGTTTACTAGAGAGTAAACTTATACCCTCAGCAATAATATCGAATGCCTGCCATTCACCGGTTTTTTTATCTTTTCTCAATTTAAACTCAAGCTTAATGTTTGGCCTTGGAGAATCAATAATGTCAACTTTAACACCCGTAATCGTCTTACTTGGGTCTATTTTAGATTCTGGGCCAAAATTTATTTCCTGATTAGTGTATTGAGTTAGAACCTGAGCATAAGAGCTAACTAAGTAGGCACGAAATGAGACGATAAACTTACCTACATCCTCTCTTTTTGCCCCCTTCAAGTTTGGGCCTAATAATTTTAATGCCGCATATTTTTCATTGATATAGGGCATCAGTTCTTCTTCAACGATCACTTTTAGATAATCGGGATTCTTTTGGATTTTATCCTGCTCTAATTTTAATCGATCAAAGGCCTGCTCAGACACCTGTTTCATCATCTGATAGGGCTGTGTTTTATCGACTTCAGCTGCAGAAGCTGTCAGCGCCATAGCAAAAATAGCTACAGCCATTACTAACTTCTTAAACATTATTATTCCTCTTCTTTTTTACCCGAATCGCCACCACCAACGCTATACAAAACTTGACCAATTAAGTCTTCTAATACCAATGCTGACTTGGTATCTTCAATGTAATTACCATCAACTAACATCTGCTCATCATCAAAAACAAACCCAGGAGTTAAGCCTATGTATTGCTCTCCAATTAAACCTGACGTTAATATCTTGACACTCGAAGTATCAGGAAACTCATCATACTCTGCGTTGATTGCAATGGTCACGACAGGAAGAAGGTTCTCCTTATTCAAGCCAATATCAGTAACGCGCCCTACTACCACACCTCCGACTTTAACCGGTGAACGTACTTTTAGGCTTCCTATATTATCGAACTCTGCTTTTAAAGCGTAAGTATTATTCGAACCCAATCCCTTTACGTCAGCCACTTGAAAAATCATCACCAAAATCGCGCAAATTCCAGCAATAACAAATGTGCCAACCCATAATTCAATCTTTCTAGTTTGTTGCATACTTAGTTCCCAAACATCAATGCAGTCAGTACAAAGTCTAAACCAAGTACTGCCAATGAAGAGTGTACGACGGTACGTGTCGTGGCTCGACTTATGCCTTCCGAAGTTGGAATTGCATCATACCCATTAAATAACGCTATCCAAGTCACAGTGATAGCAAATACCAGACTTTTAATCAGGCTATTACCTATATCTTGTCCAAGCTCCACAGATGATTGCATCGCAGACCAAAAGCTACCGTGATCGATACCTTTCCAGTCAACACCTACCAGTTGGCCTCCCCAAATACCAACTGCCATAAAAATCATCACTAGCATAGGCATAGATACCACTCCTGCCCAAAAACGTGGTGCTATTACTCGTTTTAATGGGTCAACAGCCATCATTTCCATACTCGATAACTGCTCTGTTGCCTTCATTAAACCAATTTCAGCTGTTAAAGCTGAACCTGCTCTTCCAGCAAAGAGTAAAGCGGTTACGACTGGGCCCAACTCACGCAATAATGACAAAGCGACCATTTGGCCAAGGGCTCCTTCTGCACCAAAATCAACAAGAATAATGTATCCTTGAAGGCTCAATACCATGCCAATAAATAGGCCAGACAAGACAATAATAATTAAGGACTGAACACCAACGCTGTACAATTGTTTCATCAATAAAGGGAGGTTTTTAATTGGACGAGGTCTTGATGCAAGGGCTCCGAAGAGCATTAAACTCGCGCGCCCAATAGACTCACATGTGTTTAATACGTTGCGACCAGTAGAGGCAATAAAATTTGCCAAGTCAGATACCATCAAAAAGCTCCTTAGCGAGAGGTTGTGCTGGGTAGCGAAACGGTACTGGCCCATCCGCATCCCCTAGAAGAAATTGTTGAACTTGCGGATCAGGGTTAGCTCGCAATTCATCAGGAGTTCCATTAGCAATAATTTTCCCATTCGCTAAAATATAGACCCAATCTGCAATACTCATCACCTCAGGAACATCGTGAGAGACAACGATGGAGGTCACACCCAACGCTTGGTTTAAATTACGTATTAGTTCAACCAAGACTCCCATTGTAATCGGGTCTTGCCCGACAAAAGGCTCATCAAACATAATAAGTTCTGGATCAAGTGCGATTGCACGTGCCAGCGCTGCTCTTCGCGCCATACCACCAGATAATTCACTCGGCATTAATTGCGCAGCACCTCGTAAACCAACAGCTTCAAGTTTCAATAGTACTAAGGTGCGTATCAGTTCTTCATTTAAGCTAGTATGCTCACGCAGTGGGAAAGCAACGTTATCAAAGACGTTTAGATCGGTAAACAATGCTCCAGATTGGAACAACATACTCATTTTCTTACGTTCTTTATACAATCGTTTACGATTTAGAGCTGGAATATTCTCGCCATCAAACCATACTTCTCCCTGTTCTGGGTATAGTTGGCCACCAATCAGACGCAATAAGGTAGTTTTACCTATTCCTGACGGTCCCATAATTGCGGTCACTTTACCGCGAGGAACATGCAAACTGACATCGTCAAATATCAGCCTTTTGCCACGTGAAAAAGTTAAGTTTTTAATGGTCACAAGATCTAAAGAAGACATGGTATACCCTGACTTAGCGCTTTGAGTCGGCAATCATAAGCACATTGTGTGAAAATTTGAAGCACTGTTCGATTTATTATGGTCAACATTTTACTAAATAAGTTCATTTTCATTACCATAGCTGATAAAGGCTGCCAATTTAATTGGTGAACAATTAATTACTTCCCTTTTTTAGCCTAAACCGTCAAAATTGAGAGTTAAACTTGCCCCTTTGTCCACTAAGTTAAGGATCATCATGTTTGAAGCGATTGCGTTTCTGGTTGTTGGGTTAATCTTTTTAGTTTGGAGTGCTGATAAACTCGTATTTGGCGCAGCCGCACTAGCACGAAATATCGGTATTTCACCTTTAGTGATTGGTATGACTATCCTAGCCATGGGGTCTTCAGCCCCAGAAATGATGGTTTCAGCAACCGCCGCATTAAGCGGAAAAACAGATACAGCAGTCGGTAACGTATTGGGGTCAAATATCGCCAATATAGCATTAATTCTCGGCATTACGGCAATGGTGAAACCGCTTTCTATTAGCTCCGCAGTTTTACGCAGAGAATTACCTCTTATGATTGGGGTCACGATACTTGCTGGTGTTGTGTTATGGGACAGCCATTTAGGGTTCTACGAAGGTGTACTACTTTTTGTTCTATTTGCCGCATTTATTATAGCTATGTTGCGTATTAGCCGAAAAGAGCAAAAAAGTGGCCAACCCGATCCATTACTTGAAGAACAAGAATCAGAAGTTCCCAAAGGTGTCAGTAATAGCAAAGCAGCTATGTGGGTAATCATTGGGTTAATCATCTTGCCTATCGCTGCAGATACCTTAGTTAAAAATGCAGTCTATATTGCACAATATTTTGGCATGAGCGATCTTGTTATCGGGCTAACCATTATTGCCGTAGGAACAAGTTTACCGGAACTTGCAGCATCATTGGCTGGAGTAATGAAGGGTGAAGACGATATGGCTGTTGGTAATATCATTGGTTCAAATGTTTTCAACATTCTCGCAGTAATGGGAATTCCTGGCATTTTGAATCCATCCATTATTAGCCAATATGCAATGGGAAGAGACTTTTGGATAATGTTAGGGGTTTCTCTTCTATTGGTTGCAATGGCGCTGGGTAAGTCGCGAAGTGTAAACCGCATTGAAGGTGCTGTACTGTTTTTCTGCTTTATTTCATACCAAGGATATTTAATCCTTAACATGACCGCTTAATTTTCTTTATTCGCTGGGAGTTTGACATGTTTGATTTTCGCTCGGCTGCTATTGCAGTCTTGAGAACCGAAATAGAGGCCCTTGAGCAGCTAGACCAATATGTAAACCAAGATTTTATTCATGCCTGTGAACTGATTATCTCTAATCATGGCGGCAAGATAGCTGTCATGGGCATGGGTAAATCAGGTCATATTGGAAAAAAGATTGCCGCAACTCTAGCTAGTACAGGTACCTCTGCATTTTTTGTTCACCCTGGTGAGGCAGCTCATGGCGATCTCGGCATGATTAAAGCTGGTGACATTCTCCTTGCAATTTCAAACTCTGGGGAGTCTCCGGAAATCCTAGCTTTATTCCCGGTACTCAAACGGCTTAACATTAAAATCATCAGCATGACAGGTAAGCCATCCTCAAACATGGCCAAACTATCAGATTATCATTTACAAATAACAGTCCCTAAAGAAGCTTGCCCTTTGGGTCTAGCTCCTACTGCAAGCACAACAGCAACTTTAGTTATGGGAGATGCTTTAGCGGTCGCTTTACTTCAAGCGCGTGGATTTACAGCTGAAGATTTTGCTTTATCTCACCCAGGAGGATCTTTAGGTCGCAAACTGCTGCTTAAGCTTGCTGACGTTATGCATACTGGTGATGCTCTGCCTCTAGTGAATCCTCAAACACTTATCAGAGATGCTTTACTAGTGATTAGCCAGAAAGGCCTAGGAATGGCCGCCGTTGTAGATAAAGATCAAAGGCTTGTGGGTATTTTCACTGATGGCGATCTCCGTCGGATACTTGATAAGCGTATTGATATACATAGTGCCCAAATCGGTGATGTTATGACAACTAACCCGACTACAGCTAATCCCGATATTCTTGCCGCTGAAGGATTAAATTTGATGCAAAATAAATCCATCAATGGCCTTATTTTATGTGACAAGGATAAGGTCGTGGGCGCATTAAACATGCATGATTTATTAAAGGCTGGGGTGATATAATGTCAACAATGATTAAAACTCTATATAAACCAGTGGAACAAAATACATTTAATGTTGCCCAAAAGATTAAACTATTGATATGCGATGTAGATGGTGTATTTTCTGACGGGCTCATTTACATGGGTAATAATGGGGAAGAACTAAAAACCTTTCATACAAGAGATGGTTATGGTGTTAAATCCCTAATGAAATCAGGGGTTGAATTCGCGATTATCACCGGACGAAAATCACGCATTGTAGAAAACCGTATGAATGCTCTTGGTATCTCATTATTATACCAAGGTCAGGAAGACAAATTAACAGCATACAATGATATATGTGGCAAATTAAATATTGCACCAGAACATACTGGTTATATCGGTGATGATCTCATTGATTGGCCTGTGATGGAAAAGGTTGCATTAAAAGTATGTGTTGCAGACGGACATCCACTACTAGCTCAGCGTGCAAACTATGTGACTCACACACCAGGTGGTCACGGCGCAGTTCGAGAGGTTTGTGACCTTATTTTACAGTCCCGTAATGAGCTTGATGTCTACAAAGGTTTAAGTATATGAGTTTCTCCCGTATCGGTTACCTGATACTGGCATTTGTTATCTCTTGGTCAACATACTACCTAGTAGAGAGAAGTCAGGGTTATGATATTCAAGTTGAGCCAAGCACTGAGTTACCTATGTTTAGTGGCGAAGATTTAATAAATACATCTTATAACGAACAAGGAATTCGCAGTTATGTCATTACTTCTGTTAAACTCGATCACTTCTCCAAAAGCGGTGATACTATTTTTGATCACCCTGTATTAAAAGTGTACAAAGAAGGTTCGACACAAGAGTGGCAGGTGACCGCTGAGCGCGGGGTTCTTGATAAAGACCATGTACTGACTCTCTATGAGAATGTCCTAGCAAAAAACTTACTACCCGAATCTGGTTTCGATACTATGTCTACGGATATGCTCAGTATTCAGTTAGATAATCGTGATTTTTGGGCAGACAACCAAGTGACTCTGATTGGCCCACAATTTGAAACCGTAGGTCAAGCTATGAAAGGCAATTTTGCCGAGAACAACGCAACCCTATATAATAATGTAAAAAGTAGATATGAAACTGTCACACCTTAGTCTAATTTCTTTTTTACTGATTTCCGGGCCAGCGCTAGCGCTGTCTACCGACCTTGATCAGCCAGCATATATCGACTCTGCGACTCAGCAGCTTGATATGCAAAGTCATAAAGCTACTTTCATTGGAGACGTCACACTTAAGCAAGGCAGTATCAACATCACCGCTGATAAAGTTATCGTCACCAGAAATTCCAAAGATGGCTCAATTCAAGAGATTGAGGGATACGGCGATCTCGCCACTTTCTCCCAGCTCACCGATGATGGTAAAACACTCTATGGCGAAGCAAAAGAGCTTTACTACAAAGTCGTTAGAGATGAGTTAATAATGATAGAAAAAGCAATGCTTTCTCAAGATGACAGTGAAATTCATAGCAAAAAAATTCGCTACAAGATTTCTTCTCAAAAACTTATCGCAGATGGCAACCAAACTGGCGAACGTGTGAAAACAATCCTTCAGCCACAAACGATCCAAGAGTAACTATGGCAAAACTCAAAGCAGAGCACTTAGCAAAAACTTATGGCAACCGAAAAGTTGTCACTGATGTTAGTTTAGAGGTTACTTCAGGACAAATTGTCGGCCTGTTAGGTCCCAATGGTGCAGGTAAAACCACATCTTTTTACATGATAGTCGGACTTGTCGCTCGTGATGAAGGTTCAATCACTATTGATGATGAAGATATTAGCATTCTCCCTATGCATAGCCGCTCTCGTATGGGAATCGGTTACTTACCACAAGAAGCCTCTATTTTCAGAAAGCTTTCTGTCGAACATAATATTATGGCGGTTTTGGAAACACGCGAAGAACTTACTCGCGAACAGCGCCAAGACAAACTAGAAGATCTGTTGGAAGAATTCCACATTCAGCACATTAGACACAGTGCTGGTATGGCATTATCTGGAGGAGAACGTCGCCGTGTAGAAATCGCTCGAGCGCTAGCAGCTAACCCTCAGTTTATTTTGTTGGATGAGCCTTTTGCTGGCGTCGACCCGATATCCGTCATTGATATTAAAAAAATCATTGAGCATTTACGTGATCGTGGGCTGGGCGTTCTAATCACAGATCATAACGTACGAGAAACATTAGATGTATGTGAAAAAGCGTATATAGTCAGCCAAGGGCATTTAATTGCTGAAGGTACCCCTGATCAGGTACTCAACAATGAACAAGTAAAACAAGTTTATCTCGGTGAACAATTCCGTCTATGATTAAAATGAAGAACGGTAAGATTCTATAGCATCTAAGGCAATTAATACTGAATGAAACCCTCATTACAACTCAAGCTAGGACAACAATTAGCTATGACCCCACAATTGCAACAAGCTATTCGCTTGCTGCAATTGTCAACCTTAGATCTTCAACAGGAGATTCAAGAAGCTTTAGATTCGAACCCACTTTTAGAAGTTGAAGAAAGTGGTGAAGAAAGCTCAAATATTGAAGAAAAGTCTGTAAATGAGGAGAAGGAAGCCAATACCGAAGCCACAGAACCTGAGGTAAAAGATAGCTCTGATCTTATCGAAACATCAGAAATAAGTAACGAGCTTGAAATAGATACCACTTGGGAAGATGTATACAGCGCCAACACAGGGAGTACGGGTCTTGCAATAGACGATGACATCCCCGTTTATCAAGGTGAAACAACCCAGTCCTTGCATGACTACCTCACTTGGCAACTAGATTTAACGCCATTTAGTGACACAGACCGAACTATTGCCATAGCGATCATTGATGCTATAGATGACTACGGCTATTTAACGATTTCAACTCAAGACATTCTCGAAAGCTTTAATAATGAAGATATTGAACTAGAAGAAATTGAAGCCGTTCGCAAGCGTGTTCAGCAATTTGATCCATTAGGTGTCGCATCAAAAAACTTGCAAGACTGTCTACTTTTACAACTCGCTGCTTTCCCTGAAGACACCCCATGGCTAATAGAAGCCAAGATTGTACTTTCTGATTATATAGATCAGCTAGGTAATCGTGATTATAAGGTGATCATAAAAGAAGCAAGATTAAAAGAGTCTGATTTAAAAGAAGCTTTGGGGTTAATTAAGCAACTAGACCCTCGCCCTGGAAGTCGTATTTCTGCTGAACATGCAGAATATGTGGTTCCGGATGTATCTGTATTCAAGGAACATGGAAAATGGCGGGTCACTATAAACCCAGATTCAATGCCAAGATTGAAAGTTAACCAACAGTATGCTGCACTTGGAAAAGGCAGTAGTTCAGACAGTCAATACATTCGATCCAACCTTCAGGAAGCCAAGTGGCTAATAAAAAGTCTAGAAAGTCGGAATGAAACTTTGCTGAAGGTAGCGAAATGTATCGTTGAACATCAACGTGATTTCTTTGAGTATGGCGAGGAAGCAATGAAACCAATGGTACTCAATGATGTTGCACTAGATGTCGATATGCACGAATCTACTATTTCAAGAGTTACGACTCAAAAGTATATGCATACTCCACGAGGTATTTTTGAATTAAAATATTTCTTTTCCAGCCATGTAAGTACGGATAATGGCGGAGAATGTTCATCCACTGCGATCAGAGCTTTAATTAAAAAGCTGGTTGCTGCTGAAAATAGTGCCAAACCACTCAGTGACAGTAAGATTGCAGCTCTACTTGCTGACCAAGGAATTCAAGTCGCTAGACGAACTATAGCGAAGTACAGAGAATCCCTAGGCATTGCCCCTTCGAGTCAGCGCAAACGCCTACTTTAGGCCTCTAACCGAGAAGGAAAGTCTATGCAAATCAATATAAATGGCCACCACATTGAGCTCACCGATTCAATGCAAGACTACGTAAATGAAAAGTTTCAAAAACTTGAGCGATTTTTTGACCATATAAATAACGTACATGTTGTTTTAAAAGTTGAAAAACTTCGCCAGATCGCAGAAGCTACCCTTCATGTCAACCAAGGCGAGATCCATGCATCTGCTGATGAAGAAAGCATATATGCTGCAATAGATTCTTTGGTTGATAAATTGATTAGACAATTAAACAAACACAAAAAAAAGTTAAATAACCACTAAATACTATGCAATTAAGTGAAATCCTCTCATTGGACTGTACGAAAAGTGCAGTCCAATGTACTAGTAAGAAACGTGCTCTTGAAATGATCAGTGAAATTGTCGCGTTGCGTACAGGGCAAAATCCTACTGACCTTTTTGAGTGCATGCTCAGCCGAGAGAAAGTCGGTAGTACAGGTATTGGTAATGGAATTGCCATTCCACATGCTCGTATGCAGTCGACAGACAAAGCGGTAGCCGTTCTTTTGCAATGTAAGTCTCCTATTGAGTTTGACTCAATAGACAATCGACCTGTTGATCTTCTTTTTGCTCTATTGGTGCCAGATGCACAATGCAAAGAGCATTTAAAAACACTTTCAAATATGGCAGAACGATTAAGCGATAAGCAAATTCTCAAACAATTACGTAAAGCTAAGTCAGATCAAGAACTTTACAATATTATGGTTAATCAGTAATGCGTCTTATCATTGTGAGCGGACACTCTGGAGCAGGCAAAACTGTCGCACTTCGTGTCCTAGAAGATATGGGATATTACTGCGTTGACAATTTACCCGTGGACCTGTTAGATAGATTTGTAAAATGCGTAAAGTCCAGTAAGCAAAATGTCGCTGTTAGTATTGATATACGTAACTTGCCAACCGAGCCTAATTTGCTCACCAATGTTCTGACCAAACTGAAAAAGTCTTCTGATGTGAGCGTCTTATTTCTGGATGCCCAGAAAAACACCCTACTTAAACGCTATAGTGAAACTCGGCGTATCCACCCGTTAACACTCAGCCAAGAAAATACCTCTTTAGAACAAGCGATTGAAAAAGAACGCTGTATTCTATCGCCCCTCAAAGAATATGCTGACTTAGTGATTGATAGCAGTCATAAATCATTACATGAACTAAGTGAGATGGTGAGAATGCGTATTGAAGGCCGTGAACGTAAAGACCTCGTCATGGTGTTTCAATCTTTTGGCTATAAGTATGGCCTCCCTAACGACGCTGACTACGTCTTTGATGTACGCTTTTTACCTAATCCACATTGGGAGCCAGCATTGCGTCCAATGACAGGGCTTGATGCTCCAATCAAAGCTTTTTTAGAAAGCCATCAAGATGTAATGGATTTAAAAGAACAAATTGCAACATTTATTGAAAATTGGCTGCCTTTACTCGAAAAAAATAACCGTAGCTACTTGACTGTTGCTATCGGTTGTACAGGCGGTCAACATCGGTCTGTTTACCTAGCCCAACAAATAGGCGAATATTTTGCCCAAATGGGCCATCAGGTGCAAATTCGTCACGTTAGCTTAGAAAAAACTCACAAGGAATAACCCATGCAACAAAAGAGTAGAACTGTCCTCATCCAAAATAGATTAGGGCTTCATGCTCGTGCTGCGGTAAAACTTGTCGAACTCGCCCAATCTTTTGATGTAATACTCACAATACAAAATCATGAAGGAAAAGAAGTAACCGCCGATAGTGTTATGGGACTGCTGATGCTTGAATCTTCGCAAGGTGAACACGTCACAATTACTGCCGAAGGTAACGATGCTAGACCAGCACTAGATGCTGTCTGCCTCCTCATTGAAGATAAATTTGAGGAAACCGAATAATTTTCTCTCTCCCAATAAAAGAAAAATCATTCCCTTTGTATTAACTTATTAAATAAACACTAAAATTAAGTTACTATTCGACATATTGTAAGCTTATAGAATCAGGGGGATAAAGATGGCAGAGCAAATTGAATTCGATCAAGCTCACCAAGCCCTCCAAGAAGTTTCAGAAGCTCTAGAAAATGGTCGATTTGTTCATGTCAGACGACAACTTCATGACATGGAACCAGAAGATATTGCCCATCTGCTAGAAGCCTCTCCTCGAAAAAGTCGAGATGTTCTTTGGCAGCTCACCGATCCTGAAGATTACGGTGAGATCCTTGATGAACTCAGTGAAGACGTCAAAGATGCTTTGGTTTCCAAAATGGAACCTGAGATGCTCGCTGAGGCAACAGAAGGCATGGACACAGATGATGTGGCCTATGTACTTCGTAGCTTGCCTGATAACGTCTCACGTGAAGTTCTTTCACAGATGGATATCTCCGACCGCTTACGTGTCGAAACCGCACTATCCTATCCTGAAGATACAGCTGGTGGACTAATGAACACCGACGTCATCACCATTCGTGGTGATGTTGACGTAGATGTTGTCCTGCGCTACTTGCGTATCAAAGGAGAATTACCAGAAGCAACCGATGCACTTTATGTCATTGATGAAGATAGCCGGCTTATAGGCCAATTACCCATTACCACCTTGGTTACTACACAGTCTGACATCAAAGTTAGTGAAGTAATGGCAGATGCAGATGAAGCGATTGAGGTCACTATGAGTGACTCTGATATCGCTAGCCTATTTGAACGTCGAAACTGGGTATCTGCTCCTGTTATTAACGAGCATCATCATCTCGTCGGTCGAATTACCATTGATGACGTAGTCGATGTTATTCGTGAAGACGCTGAACATTCGATGATGAGTATGGCAGGAATGGATGATGATGAGGATACCTTTGCTCCTGTAGTCAAGTCGGCACGCAAACGCAGTATCTGGCTTGGTGCCAATGTACTAGCGGCATTAGCAGCAGCTTCTGTATCCAATATGTTCGAGGCTACATTAGATCAAATGGCTGCAATTGCAGTTCTTATGACCATAGTTCCCTCAATGGGAGGAGTGGCGGGCAACCAAACAGTCGCTCTTGTGATCCGTGGCCTCGCCCTTGGTCATATCGGTGATGCGAATAAGCGTGAGCTGCTTATGAAAGAAGCCGCCATTGGCCTAGTAAACGGCATCATGTGGGCACTGATCATAGGCGGAATTGTTGTTGCCTGGAAGGGGAATTGGATGCTAGGAGGCATTATCTCTGCGGCCATGCTAACCAATTTACTGGTTGCTGGCATTGCTGGTGTAACAATACCTATTTTGCTGAAAAAGATGAAAATTGATCCTGCTCTAGCAGGTGGAATGGCATTGACAACTATAACAGACATCATTGGCCTTTCAGTCTTTCTCGGCCTAGCTACTCTAATGATATAATAAGCGATAATTAGCTAAAAAAGCACAGTAAATAACACTGTGCTTTTCAAGCATTTCTTAAAACACTAATTCATATTTGGACCTAGCCATTTTTCTGCTTCTAAGTTACTCCAACCTTTACGCTTAGTGTAGCTCTCCACTTGATCCTGTTGAATCTGTGCAATAGCAAAGTATCGTGCATCAGGATGGGAGAAATACATACCAGATACAGATGCACCTGGCCACATAGCGTAGCTCGTCGTTAGTGACATATCGATGGCTTTTTCAACGTCCATCAACTCCCACAACGTGCCTTTCTCTGTATGTTCTGGGCAGGCAGGGTAACCCGGAGCAGGACGAATACCTTGATACTTCTCTCGAATCAAATCGTCATTAGACAAATCCTCATCTGGCGAGTAACCCCAAATGTCCTTTCTCACTTCTTTATGTAGATATTCCGCGAACGCTTCAGCCAATCGGTCAGCAACCGCCTGAATCATGATCGCGTTGTAGTCGTCGCCTTTCGTTTTGTATTCATCAGCCAGCTCTCGCTCACCAATACCACCCGTTACCGCAAAGCCACCAATCCAGTCCGCTTTACCACTGTCTTTTGGAGCGATGTAATCAGACAGGCAATAGTTAAAGCCTTTAGGTTTCTCTGTTTGTTGACGAAGGTTGTGTAAAACCTTTAGAACCTTGGTACGAGATTCATCGGTATACACTTCAATATCATCACCAACACTGTTCGCTGGGAACATAGCACACATGCCTCGCGCTTGAAGCAACTTCTCTTTCTCTACTCGATCCAGTAAATCATTGGCATCTTTGAATAAACGTTTTGCTTCCTCACCCACCTCTTCATGATCAAGGATTGCAGGGTATTTACCCACCAGTGACCAAGTCATAAAGAAGGGAGTCCAATCGATGTATTGACGCAAGGTCGAAACATCAAAATCATCGAACACATGGACCTCGGGCCTAGCTGGTCTTGGAGGTGTATAGCTTGCCCAGTCGATAGCGACTTTATTTGCTCTTGCTTGCTCAAGTGTGATTGGCTTGGTTCTGGTTTTTTTTCGGTTATGCTGATCACGGACACGCACGTAGTCTGCATCGACCTTTTCAACAAAAGCCGGACGCAACTCATCAGAAAGCAACGAGGTACAAACACCCACCGCCCGTGAAGCATTATTCACGTAAACAACAGGATGCTTATAGTTTTGCTCAATTTTAACCGCCGTGTGCGCTTTAGATGTTGTCGCACCGCCAATTAACAATGGCAAATCAAAATCAAGACGTTCCATTTCTTTTGCCACATGGACCATCTCATCGAGTGACGGGGTAATAAGACCTGACAAACCAATAATGTCGACGTTTTCTTCTTTGGCTACCTTAAGGATTTTTTCACAAGAAACCATTACACCCAAATCGATAATTTCGTAGTTATTACACTGCAAAACAACACCAACGATATTTTTACCGATATCGTGCACATCTCCCTTAACCGTCGCTAACAAAATCTTACCATTCGTCGCACCGACTTCTTTGGAGGCATTGATGAAGGGTTCCAAGTGCGCAACCGCCTGCTTCATAACACGAGCAGATTTAACAACCTGTGGTAAGAACATCTTCCCTTCACCAAATAAGTCTCCGACAACATTCATACCGTCCATTAGAGGTCCTTCAATCACCTCAATAGGACGAGAGACATTTACACGAGCTTCTTCGGTATCTTCAACGATAAAGTCGGTAATACCTTTTACCAGGGAGTGCTCTAAGCGCTTTTCTACAGGCCAGGTTCGCCACTCTAAAGCAGATTTATCTTCAACCTTGCCAACAGCTCGCTCTAAGTATTCTGTTGCCATATCAAGCAAGCGTTCGGTCGAGTCATCACGACGGTTAAGTACAACATCTTCAACCGCATCACGCAGATCTTCTGGAACATTATCGTAAATTTCTAGCTGACCAGCGTTTACGATGCCCATATCCATACCGTTTTTAAAACAGTGATATAGGAATACCGCGTGAATAGCCTCACGAACGTAGTTATTACCACGGAATGAGAATGAAACATTCGACACACCACCAGAGATCATCGCATGAGGAAGATCGCGTTTGATGTCCCCTACCGCTTCAATGAAATCAACCGCATAGTTATTGTGCTCATCGATACCGGTAGCCACCGCGAAAATATTCGGGTCAAAAATAATGTCTTCTGGCGGGAAGCCGACTTCATCAACAAGAATATTATAAGCATTAGTACAGATCTCGACTTTACGTTCTCGAGTATCAGCCTGTCCTACTTCATCAAAAGCCATCACGATAACGGCAGCGCCATAGCGACGCACTAGCTTAGCTTGCTCGACAAACTTCTCTTTGCCTTCTTTCAGAGAGATTGAGTTAACAATACCTTTGCCTTGAATACATTTCAGTCCAGCTTCGATAACTTCCCACTTAGAAGAATCGACCATAACGGGGACTTTTGAGATCTCTGGTTCAGAAGCACACAGATTAAGGAATCTAACCATACACGCCTCAGCGTCTAGCATCCCTTCATCCATATTGATATCAATAATTTGAGCGCCATTCTCGACTTGCTCTCGCGCAACATTTAACGCTTCATCGTATAACTCTTCTTTAATAAGGCGCTTAAAACGAGCAGAACCCGTAACGTTAGTCCGCTCACCTACGTTCACGAACAAAGATTCTTTAGCAATCGTCAAAGGCTCTAATCCAGAAAGACGACAAGAGACGGGCAAATCTGGTAATTGACGCGGCGTGACACCCTCAACAGCCTCGGCCATCTGGCGAATATGTTCAGGAGTCGTACCACAGCAACCACCAATTAAGTTCAAGAAGCCACTTTCAGCCCATTCCTTAACGTGCCCAGCCATATTTTCAGGAGAAAGATCATACTCACCAAACGCATTAGGTAAACCTGCGTTAGGGTGAGCAGAAACATTACATTCTGAGATACGAGACATCTCACCAACATATTCACGCAGTTCATCGGGGCCTAATGCACAGTTCAATCCAAATGAGATAGGCTTAACGTGGCGCAGGGCATTGTAAAATGCTTCTGTCGTCTGACCTGAAAGGGTACGACCTGATGCATCAGTAATGGTACCGGAAATCATCACCGGTAGACTGGTACCAATTTCTTCAAAAACAGATTCAACCGCAAATGCACACGCTTTTGCATTTAACGTATCGAAGATAGTTTCAATAAGAATTAAGTCTGTCCCTCCCTTAATAAGTGCACGAGTCGATTCAGAATAGGCTTCAACCAACTCGTCAAAGCTAACATTACGATAACCTGGATCATTGACATCAGGGGATAGAGAACAAGTTCGGTTGGTTGGGCCTAACACACCTGCCACGAAGCGAGGTTTATCTGGGTTCTTTGCGGTCCATTCATCAGCTGATTCACGAGCAAGCTTGGCAGCAGTAAAGTTAATTTCTTCACTAAGGCTTTCCATATCGTAGTCAGCCATAGCAATGGTTGTCGCGTTGAAGGTATTGGTTTCGAGGATGTCAGCCCCAGCTTTAAGATATTCAGCATGAATCTCTTTAATCAGCATAGGTTGGCTCAAAACCAAGAGATCATTGTTACCCTTAAGATCACAATGCCAGTCGACAAATCGTTGGCCTCGGTAATCAAGCTCTTCAAGGCGGCGGTCTTGAATCATGGTTCCCATACCACCGTCGATAAGCAAAATTCGTTCTTTTAGCTGAGCTTCAAGCTGTTGCCTTACATCACTTCCCACAGTACAACCTCGTTCCTTTTATTATCTATCCATCCTAACACAGAACAAAAAGATGTCTAGATGGCTAAAAGCCTAAATATATCACTTAAGAATGACAAAAAAGTGTTTGCTATTTAATCACGTCGAGAAGAAAATTCTTAGTCATAATTTGTCACACTCTGAGATCTCAATGTCGGTTTACTATACTCTGTGTTTCTTATCTGCAGCTGCAATGCTTATAGCCTTTATAAACAGTAAGATAGGGAAGATGCAAACAACGATCGCTATCACTGCTGGCTCAATGATTTTATCTCTTCTCATTCTAATCGCCGGACAAAACAACTGGTTTCACTTGAGTGAAATTGCCTCAAAGACCGTGTCGAGCATTAACTTTGAAGACTTCCTCCTTAAAGGTATTTTAGGCTTTCTTTTATTTGCTGGAGGATTAGGCATTAAACTGCCTCACCTAAAAAATCAGAAATGGGAAATTACAATACTTGCTCTAGGCGCAACCTTATTCTCAACCTTTTTCATAGGCTTCGTCCTGTATGGTTTCTGCCAACTTATCGGTGTTCAGTTTGATTTAGTATACTGTCTCCTCTTCGGCTCTCTTATCTCACCAACAGACCCTATCGCAGTCCTAGCAATAGTTAAGAAACTGGACGCTCCTGAGAGAATATCAACCCAGATTGAGGGTGAATCACTTTTTAATGATGGTTTTGGCTTAGTGATATTTGTCACTTTATTTACTATAGCCTTTGGCGCTGAAACTCCCACAGTAGGAAGCGTCACCTTACTCTTCATGCAAGAAGCCATTGGTGGCATTGTATATGGTTTTGCCCTTGGGCTGCTATTCCATTACCTGATCAGTTCAACCGACGATCATTCCATGGAACTGTTACTGACTATAGGCATACCAACAGCTGGATATGCTTTCGCTGAGGTTTTACATGTTTCAGGTCCGTTAGCTATGGTTGTATCTGGAATAATGATCGGTAACTGGACTCGATTTATTGGCTTTTCTAAAGAGAGCGAAGATCACCTTGACCATTTCTGGGAACTCGTCGATGAGTTTTTAAATGGCGTCTTATTCCTTTTGATCGGTATGTCCATGTTACTGTTTGAGTTCCATGAAGAAGATTGGATTCTAATGGCATTTTCAATCCCGCTAGTACTAGGTGCTCGATACTTAAGTGTATTCTGCGCTTACATTGGCTTTAAGCGCCATCGAAAATACAACCCTTGGTCAGTCAAAATCCTCACTTGGGGTGGACTACGCGGTGGATTAGCCTTAGCCATGGCACTTTCTATTCCCTCAGGCATTTGGGTTATTCAAGACAAGCTTATCGACGTGAAGGAAATCATTCTCGTCATGACCTATTCTGTGGTGGTTTTCTCCATTTTAGTCCAAGGATCTACAATCACTCCAATGATTGAAAAAGCAAAGCTTGCAGAGAAACAAATGGATTCAGACAAAAGCTAATCTATCCTTAAAAGCTAGAAAGGCTCTTATAAAGAGCCTTTCTAGCTAATAGCAACGCTTCATTCCAAGTGATAGAATATTTATTTAAGATAATCATTCTTGTAATTAAAAAGCCTTAGTGTTTTCAGAAGCAGCCAAAATATACTCATCAAATTTATCATGATGCGCTATAGGCTTGACTCCATCAAAAGATGGAATGTAAGTAATCTTCCCATAATGCTTACCAAAGCCAAGTTTAGGAATAATATCCCCTTTAACGAAGCAATGCTCAATTTTTTCTGACGCATCTTCTTGGGACAACTGCCAATTGTCGCCATAGTGTTTTTTCATAGCCTTTTCATAGTTATGATCACTAAGGGCTGCACTAGCAAAGCAATACGCTCTTATACCATTACTCAATGCTGCATATTCTGCCTCTGCCGCACCTTTAGAATGGCCTACAGTAATAACTTTATAACCTTTAGGAGCTAATCTTTTAAGGTTAGCAGCAAGCGTCGCGGCTTGAGAATAACTTTTAGGAGTATGCCTACCAATACCATTTATTGCATTGGCCATATTTTGTTTATTAATATAACCAAGATTAGCTATTGCTCTATTTCCTAGTTTGGAGCTATTTTTTTCACCACTGGTGGTACCACCAAAAGAAATCACGATTTGCTTGGATTTTTCATTAATTGCTATAAATGCTGTTAGCCCAGATTTGGAGCATATAAGCTTACCATCATTGCCTAAGTGCATTGATTTTATACTTGAGCAAATATCTAGCGCCAGTTGCCGGGGAGTATTTTTACCCTGTGACTGTAAATAAGCGCTATCTGTTGCCCAAGTTTCCATATCCTCAGACTTAGGTAATGAACCTGTGTAAGGAGCTTTGGCCAAATATACGAATGGCCTAAGTTCCACCGCCTTAGATTTAATCCCTTCGTACTCAGCGCTAATCTCTTTGTATTTATCGTTAATCTTGCTCTTTTTGGATTGATCATTTGTTGTCGCAAAAGTTCGAAGTAATCTACCTCTAAGTTTGTCATCCAAATCTGCAGTTTTGGCGTGTTTAACGCATATAACGTTTAGCTCTTTTGTAGAAACATTGCGTCCTAAACTTGAACGAATTACGTTACTCACTGAATTTATAATGTTTGTATTCATTTTATTACCACAATATTGGTGTAAAAGCTGTGTGATTTATTAATGATCAACACGAATATTTGATAAAATAATACAGAAGGTGCTCAAGAATTTCCTCAGATTAGTTATGAATATTTCTGTAATAAATAGATAATTCAGTTAACGAAGAAGATATCAATAGAAGAAGAGGCAAAAGCCTATAGCTGAAAAAGTAAAACCCCAGCATTGCTGCTGGGGTTGAGAAGAATTGGCGGAGCGGACGGGACTCGAACCCGCGACCCCCGGCGTGACAGGCCGGTATTCTAACCAACTGAACTACCGCTCCGCACTGGTTAGACTGTATGTCTAAATTTGAAGCCTGGCGATGTCCTACTCTCACATGGGGAGACCCCACACTACCATCGGCGCTATTGTGTTTCACTTCTGAGTTCGGCATGGGTTCAGGTGGGTCCACAACGCTATGGTCGCCAAGCAAATTAGGTGACCTGCTGCGCACTCGCAACCGGTCAAAATCTGGAAAGCTGCTTACTCTTTAAAGAGCGTTCTCTACACATTCAATGTTCTACTTTGAGTCCACAACAAAACCCTTTGGGTGTTGTATGGTTAAGCCTCACGGGCAATTAGTACAGGTTAGCTCAACGCCTCACAACGCTTACACACCCTGCCTATCAACGTTCTAGTCTTGAACAACCCTTTAGGACCCTCAAGGGGTCAGGGAAGACTCATCTTAGGGCTCGCTTCCCGCTTAGATGCTTTCAGCGGTTATCGATTCCGAACTTAGCTACCGGGCAATGCCATTGGCATGACAACCCGAACACCAGAGGTTCGTCCACTCCGGTCCTCTCGTACTAGGAGCAGCCCCCTTCAATCTTCCAACGCCCACGGCAGATAGGGACCGAACTGTCTCACGACGTTCTAAACCCAGCTCGCGTACCACTTTAAATGGCGAACAGCCATACCCTTGGGACCGACTTCAGCCCCAGGATGTGATGAGCCGACATCGAGGTGCCAAACACCGCCGTCGATATGAACTCTTGGGCGGTATCAGCCTGTTATCCCCGGAGTACCTTTTATCCGTTGAGCGATGGCCCTTCCATACAGAACCACCGGATCACTATGACCTGCTTTCGCACCTGCTCGAATTGTCATTCTCGCAGTCAAGCGGGCTTATGCCATTGCACTAACCACACGATGTCCAACCGTGTTTAGCCCACCTTCGTGCTCCTCCGTTACTCTTTGGGAGGAGACCGCCCCAGTCAAACTACCCACCAGGCACTGTCCTTGACCCAGATAATGGGTCTAAGTTAGAACATCAAACATACAAGGGTGGTATTTCAAGGATGGCTCCATGCACACTGGCGTGCACATATCAAAGCCTCCCACCTATCCTACACATGTAGGCTCAATGTTCAGTGCCAAGCTGTAGTAAAGGTTCACGGGGTCTTTCCGTCTAGCCGCGGGTACACTGCATCTTCACAGCGATTTCAATTTCACTGAGTCTCGGGTGGAGACAGCGTGGCCATCATTACGCCATTCGTGCAGGTCGGAACTTACCCGACAAGGAATTTCGCTACCTTAGGACCGTTATAGTTACGGCCGCCGTTTACCGGGGCTTCGATCAAGAGCTTCGACCTAAGTCTAACCCCATCAATTAACCTTCCGGCACCGGGCAGGCGTCACACCGTATACGTCATCTTACGATTTTGCACAGTGCTGTGTTTTTAATAAACAGTTGCAGCCACCTGGTATCTGCGACTCCCGTTAGCTCCATCCGCAAGGGACTTCACCGACAAGAGCGTACCTTCTCCCGAAGTTACGGTACCATTTTGCCTAGTTCCTTCACCCGAGTTCTCTCAAGCGCCTTGGTATTCTCTACCCGACCACCTGTGTCGGTTTGGGGTACGATTTCTTACAATCTGAAGCTTAGAGGCTTTTCCTGGAAGCATGGCATCAATGACTTCACACCCGTAGGTGCTCGACGTCGTGTCTCAGCTTTGGAGAGAGCCGGATTTACCTAACTCTCAAGCCTACGCACTTGAACCTGGACAACCGTCGCCAGGCTCACCTAGCCTTCTCCGTCCCCCCATCGCAATTGTAAGAAGTACGGGAATATTAACCCGTTTCCCATCGACTACGCCTTTCGGCCTCGCCTTAGGGGTCGACTTACCCTGCCCCGATTAACGTTGGACAGGAACCCTTGGTCTTCCGGCGAGGGGGTTTTTCACCCCCTTTATCGTTACTCATGTCAGCATTCGCACTTCTGATACCTCCAGCATGCCTTACAGCACACCTTCAACGGCTTACAGAACGCTCCCCTACCCAATACAGTAAACTGTATTGCCGCAGCTTCGGTGTATAGCTTAGCCCCGTTACATCTTCCGCGCAGGCCGACTCGACTAGTGAGCTATTACGCTTTCTTTAAATGATGGCTGCTTCTAAGCCAACATCCTAGCTGTCTAAGCCTTCCCACATCGTTTCCCACTTAGCTATACTTTGGGACCTTAGCTGGCGGTCTGGGTTGTTTCCCTCTCCACGACGGACGTTAGCACCCGCCGTGTGTCTCCCGGATAGTACTTACTGGTATTCGGAGTTTGCAAAGGGTTGGTAAGTCGGGATGACCCCCTAGCCTTAACAGTGCTCTACCCCCAGTAGTATTCGTCCGAGGCTCTACCTAAATAGATTTCGGGGAGAACCAGCTATCTCCAGGTTTGATTGGCCTTTCACCCCTAGCCACAAGTCATCCGCTAATTTTTCAACATTAGTCGGTTCGGTCCTCCAGTTGATGTTACTCAACCTTCAACCTGCCCATGGCTAGATCACCTGGTTTCGGGTCTATATCCAGCAACTCGACGCCCAGTTAAGACTCGATTTCTCTACGGCTCCCCTAGATGGTTAACCTTGCTACTGAATATAAGTCGCTGACCCATTATACAAAAGGTACGCAGTCACACCACGAAGGTGCTCCTACTGCTTGTACGTACACGGTTTCAGGTTCTATTTCACTCCCCTCACAGGGGTTCTTTTCGCCTTTCCCTCACGGTACTGGTTCACTATCGGTCAGTCAGTAGTATTTAGCCTTGGAGGATGGTCCCCCCATATTCAGACAGGATATCACGTGTCCCGTCCTACTCGATTTCACTGAACACACGTCGTCGACTACGGGACTATCACCCTTTATTGTCGGCCTTTCCAGGCTGTTCGTCTAACGCGTGTAAAGCTTAAGGGCTAATCCAATTTCGCTCGCCGCTACTTTCGGAATCTCGGTTGATTTCTTTTCCTCGGGGTACTTAGATGTTTCAGTTCCCCCGGTTTGCCTCATTAACCTATGTATTCAGTTAATGATACGTGCTTATGCACGTGGGTTTCCCCATTCAGACATCCCAGACTCAAACGGTTGTTACTACCTAATCTGGGCTTATCGCAAGTTACTACGTCTTTCATCGCCTCTGACTGCCAAGGCATCCACCGTGTACGCTTAGTCACTTAACCATACAACCCCAAAGAGTCTTGCTCAGTTGGTGTTGTTAATTAAACAACCAAAGTTGCTGTCTCATTATTTGAATGAGCGAGACAGCGTTCGATTTTGCCGGACTCAAATATAAACGCCACAACGAATTGTGGTGTTTCCAAGAACACTTGAATGTGTGTTGGTACCCAATCATTCTTTCGTTAAAAAGAATCATTAGGATTTGAGAACTTTTATTTGAACAACAACCAATCACGGTTATTGTTCGTCAGCTTTCCAAATTGTTAAAGAGCGATGTATCTTCCTAGTGGAAACTACATTGTCTAAATACTATCGACGTCAATAATTACAACCACATACGTTTAACGGTGGCGGTAATAGAAATTGAAACGCAAAAATACTTAGAGAATGGTGGGCGATACCGGGCTCGAACCAGTGACCCCCTGCTTGTAAGGCAGGTGCTCTCCCAACTGAGCTAATCGCCCACAGAGTTTTACTTCTTCGTGGTGAAGAATGGTGGGTCGTGCAGGATTCGAACCTGCGACCAATTGATTAAAAGTCAACTGCTCTACCAACTGAGCTAACGACCCAATGGTATCCCGTAGGGGAGTCGAACCCCTGTTACCGCCGTGAAAGGGCGGTGTCCTAGGCCTCTAGACGAACGGGACACTAAGTTGAAGATATTGGGATATCTTCTTTCTCTTAAACTACATAAACCATCAATCTGTGTGGGTACTCATCAAAAATAATCATCGTATAAGGAGGTGATCCAGCGCCAGGTTCCCCTAGCGCTACCTTGTTACGACTTCACCCCAGTCATGAACCACAAAGTGGTAAGCGTTCTCCCGAAGGTTAAACTACCTACTTCTTTTGCAGCCCACTCCCATGGTGTGACGGGCGGTGTGTACAAGGCCCGGGAACGTATTCACCGTGGCATTCTGATCCACGATTACTAGCGATTCCGACTTCATGGAGTCGAGTTGCAGACTCCAATCCGGACTACGACGCACTTTTTGGGATTCGCTCACTTTTGCAAGTTGGCCGCCCTCTGTATGCGCCATTGTAGCACGTGTGTAGCCCTACTCGTAAGGGCCATGATGACTTGACGTCGTCCCCACCTTCCTCCGGTTTATCACCGGCAGTCTCCCTGGAGTTCCCGACATTACTCGCTGGCAAACAAGGATAAGGGTTGCGCTCGTTGCGGGACTTAACCCAACATTTCACAACACGAGCTGACGACAGCCATGCAGCACCTGTCTCAGAGCTCCCGAAGGCACACCTGCGTCTCCGCTGGCTTCTCTGGATGTCAAGAGTAGGTAAGGTTCTTCGCGTTGCATCGAATTAAACCACATGCTCCACCGCTTGTGCGGGCCCCCGTCAATTCATTTGAGTTTTAATCTTGCGACCGTACTCCCCAGGCGGTCTACTTAACGCGTTAGCTCCGAAAGCCACGGCTCAAGGCCACAACCTCCAAGTAGACATCGTTTACGGCGTGGACTACCAGGGTATCTAATCCTGTTTGCTCCCCACGCTTTCGCATCTGAGTGTCAGTATCTGTCCAGGGGGCCGCCTTCGCCACTGGTATTCCTTCAGATCTCTACGCATTTCACCGCTACACCTGAAATTCTACCCCCCTCTACAGTACTCTAGATGACCAGTTTCAAATGCTATTCCGAGGTTGAGCCCCGGGCTTTCACATCTGACTTAATCATCCACCTGCATGCGCTTTACGCCCAGTAATTCCGATTAACGCTCGCACCCTCCGTATTACCGCGGCTGCTGGCACGGAGTTAGCCGGTGCTTCTTCTGCAGCTAACGTCAAATGAATGCGCTATTAACACATCCACCTTCCTCACTGCTGAAAGTACTTTACAACCCGAAGGCCTTCTTCATACACGCGGCATGGCTGCATCAGGCTTGCGCCCATTGTGCAATATTCCCCACTGCTGCCTCCCGTAGGAGTCTGGACCGTGTCTCAGTTCCAGTGTGGCTGATCATCCTCTCAGACCAGCTAGGGATCGTCGCCTTGGTGAGCCATTACCTCACCAACTAGCTAATCCCACCTGGGCATATCTTGACGCAAGAGGCCCGAAGGTCCCCCTCTTTGGCTCCCGTTCATTACAAACAAAAGCATTATGCGGTATTAGCCATCGTTTCCAATGGTTATCCCCCACATCAAGGCAATTTCCCAGGCATTACTCACCCGTCCGCCGCTCGACGCCGAAGTAGCAAGCTACTTCTCGTTTCCGCTCGACTTGCATGTGTTAGGCCTGCCGCCAGCGTTCAATCTGAGCCATGATCAAACTCTTCAATTTAAAGTTTTGATTTCCTAACTAAATAGGATTGGGCTCAATGAATACTGACTTCAAAACTAATATTTACCGCTTATTCGAAAATAAACAGAAACATGTAATTCTAAAGCTATTATCGTTCTCTTCTTAAATAAATAGGAACAGAACGATAATGAATTGACTGTGCCAAATAATGCCTTTCTACAAGAGAAAGTCGTTATTTGTATTGGTCACTCAGTTCATTGATACCTAAAGTGATTCAATAGAATCATTTTTGGATTATCATCAACGAGTGCCCACACAGATTGATAGGTTTAGTTTGTTAAAGAGCGTTGCTTAGTTCCTTTTGGGTCATAAGCAGGACGCGTATAATACGCGACTGACTATTGAAGTCAACATAAAACTCTTAGTTTTAAAAGCTTTATGGTGACTCGTCTATAAAGACAAGTCGAAATAAAAGCCTGGCGATGTCCTACTCTCACATGGGGAGACCCCACACTACCATCGGCGCTATTGTGTTTCACTTCTGAGTTCGGCATGGGTTCAGGTGGGTCCACAACGCTATGGTCGCCAAGCAAATTAGGTGACCCGCTGCGCACTCGCAACCGGTCAAAATCTGGAAAGCTGCTTACTCTTTAAAGAGCGTTCTCTACACATTCAATGTTCTACTTTGAGTCCACAACAAAACCCTTTGGGTGTTGTATGGTTAAGCCTCACGGGCAATTAGTACAGGTTAGCTCAACGCCTCACAACGCTTACACACCCTGCCTATCAACGTTCTAGTCTTGAACAACCCTTTAGGACCCTCAAGGGGTCAGGGAAGACTCATCTTAGGGCTCGCTTCCCGCTTAGATGCTTTCAGCGGTTATCGATTCCGAACTTAGCTACCGGGCAATGCCATTGGCATGACAACCCGAACACCAGAGGTTCGTCCACTCCGGTCCTCTCGTACTAGGAGCAGCCCCCTTCAATCTTCCAACGCCCACGGCAGATAGGGACCGAACTGTCTCACGACGTTCTAAACCCAGCTCGCGTACCACTTTAAATGGCGAACAGCCATACCCTTGGGACCGACTTCAGCCCCAGGATGTGATGAGCCGACATCGAGGTGCCAAACACCGCCGTCGATATGAACTCTTGGGCGGTATCAGCCTGTTATCCCCGGAGTACCTTTTATCCGTTGAGCGATGGCCCTTCCATACAGAACCACCGGATCACTATGACCTGCTTTCGCACCTGCTCGAATTGTCATTCTCGCAGTCAAGCGGGCTTATGCCATTGCACTAACCACACGATGTCCAACCGTGTTTAGCCCACCTTCGTGCTCCTCCGTTACTCTTTGGGAGGAGACCGCCCCAGTCAAACTACCCACCAGGCACTGTCCTTGACCCAGATAATGGGTCTAAGTTAGAACATCAAACATACAAGGGTGGTATTTCAAGGATGGCTCCATGCACACTGGCGTGCACATATCAAAGCCTCCCACCTATCCTACACATGTAGGCTCAATGTTCAGTGCCAAGCTGTAGTAAAGGTTCACGGGGTCTTTCCGTCTAGCCGCGGGTACACTGCATCTTCACAGCGATTTCAATTTCACTGAGTCTCGGGTGGAGACAGCGTGGCCATCATTACGCCATTCGTGCAGGTCGGAACTTACCCGACAAGGAATTTCGCTACCTTAGGACCGTTATAGTTACGGCCGCCGTTTACCGGGGCTTCGATCAAGAGCTTCGACCTAAGTCTAACCCCATCAATTAACCTTCCGGCACCGGGCAGGCGTCACACCGTATACGTCATCTTACGATTTTGCACAGTGCTGTGTTTTTAATAAACAGTTGCAGCCACCTGGTATCTGCGACTCCCGTTAGCTCCATCCGCAAGGGACTTCACCGACAAGAGCGTACCTTCTCCCGAAGTTACGGTACCATTTTGCCTAGTTCCTTCACCCGAGTTCTCTCAAGCGCCTTGGTATTCTCTACCCGACCACCTGTGTCGGTTTGGGGTACGATTTCTTACAATCTGAAGCTTAGAGGCTTTTCCTGGAAGCATGGCATCAATGACTTCACACCCGTAGGTGCTCGACGTCGTGTCTCAGCTTTGGAGAGAGCCGGATTTACCTAACTCTCAAGCCTACGCACTTGAACCTGGACAACCGTCGCCAGGCTCACCTAGCCTTCTCCGTCCCCCCATCGCAATTGTAAGAAGTACGGGAATATTAACCCGTTTCCCATCGACTACGCCTTTCGGCCTCGCCTTAGGGGTCGACTTACCCTGCCCCGATTAACGTTGGACAGGAACCCTTGGTCTTCCGGCGAGGGGGTTTTTCACCCCCTTTATCGTTACTCATGTCAGCATTCGCACTTCTGATACCTCCAGCATGCCTTACAGCACACCTTCAACGGCTTACAGAACGCTCCCCTACCCAATACAGTAAACTGTATTGCCGCAGCTTCGGTGTATAGCTTAGCCCCGTTACATCTTCCGCGCAGGCCGACTCGACTAGTGAGCTATTACGCTTTCTTTAAATGATGGCTGCTTCTAAGCCAACATCCTAGCTGTCTAAGCCTTCCCACATCGTTTCCCACTTAGCTATACTTTGGGACCTTAGCTGGCGGTCTGGGTTGTTTCCCTCTCCACGACGGACGTTAGCACCCGCCGTGTGTCTCCCGGATAGTACTTACTGGTATTCGGAGTTTGCAAAGGGTTGGTAAGTCGGGATGACCCCCTAGCCTTAACAGTGCTCTACCCCCAGTAGTATTCGTCCGAGGCTCTACCTAAATAGATTTCGGGGAGAACCAGCTATCTCCAGGTTTGATTGGCCTTTCACCCCTAGCCACAAGTCATCCGCTAATTTTTCAACATTAGTCGGTTCGGTCCTCCAGTTGATGTTACTCAACCTTCAACCTGCCCATGGCTAGATCACCTGGTTTCGGGTCTATATCCAGCAACTCGACGCCCAGTTAAGACTCGATTTCTCTACGGCTCCCCTAGATGGTTAACCTTGCTACTGAATATAAGTCGCTGACCCATTATACAAAAGGTACGCAGTCACACCACGAAGGTGCTCCTACTGCTTGTACGTACACGGTTTCAGGTTCTATTTCACTCCCCTCACAGGGGTTCTTTTCGCCTTTCCCTCACGGTACTGGTTCACTATCGGTCAGTCAGTAGTATTTAGCCTTGGAGGATGGTCCCCCCATATTCAGACAGGATATCACGTGTCCCGTCCTACTCGATTTCACTGAACACACGTCGTCGACTACGGGACTATCACCCTTTATTGTCGGCCTTTCCAGGCTGTTCGTCTAACGCGTGTAAAGCTTAAGGGCTAATCCAATTTCGCTCGCCGCTACTTTCGGAATCTCGGTTGATTTCTTTTCCTCGGGGTACTTAGATGTTTCAGTTCCCCCGGTTTGCCTCATTAACCTATGTATTCAGTTAATGATACGTGCTTATGCACGTGGGTTTCCCCATTCAGACATCCCAGACTCAAACGGTTGTTACTACCTAATCTGGGCTTATCGCAAGTTACTACGTCTTTCATCGCCTCTGACTGCCAAGGCATCCACCGTGTACGCTTAGTCACTTAACCATACAACCCCAAAGAGTCTTGCTCAGTTGGTGTTGTTAATTAAACAACCAAAGTTGCTGTCTCATTATTTGAATGAGCGAGACAGCGTTCGATTTTGCCGGACTCAAATATAAACGCCACAACGAATTGTGGTGTTTCCAAGAACACTTGAATGTGTGTTGGTACCCAATCATTCTTTCGTTAAAAAGAATCATTAGGATTTGAGAACTTTTATTTGAACAACAACCAATCACGGTTATTGTTCGTCAGCTTTCCAAATTGTTAAAGAGCAAGATTCTAATTAAGAACCATGTTTAAGTGCACTATTGCAAATGCATTTAAAGATGGTATCCCGTAGGGGAGTCGAACCCCTGTTACCGCCGTGAAAGGGCGGTGTCCTAGGCCTCTAGACGAACGGGACACTGAGTTCCTAGAAGGAAACTTGGTGGAGCTAATCGGGATCGAACCGATGACCTCTTCGCTGCCAGCGAAGCGCTCTCCCAGCTGAGCTATAGCCCCATCTTTAAACTACATAAACCATCAATCTGTGTGGGTACTCATCAAAAATAATCATCGTATAAGGAGGTGATCCAGCGCCAGGTTCCCCTAGCGCTACCTTGTTACGACTTCACCCCAGTCATGAACCACAAAGTGGTAAGCGTTCTCCCGAGGGTTAAACTACCTACTTCTTTTGCAGCCCACTCCCATGGTGTGACGGGCGGTGTGTACAAGGCCCGGGAACGTATTCACCGTGGCATTCTGATCCACGATTACTAGCGATTCCGACTTCATGGAGTCGAGTTGCAGACTCCAATCCGGACTACGACGCACTTTTTGGGATTCGCTCACTTTTGCAAGTTGGCCGCCCTCTGTATGCGCCATTGTAGCACGTGTGTAGCCCTACTCGTAAGGGCCATGATGACTTGACGTCGTCCCCACCTTCCTCCGGTTTATCACCGGCAGTCTCCCTGGAGTTCCCGACATTACTCGCTGGCAAACAAGGATAAGGGTTGCGCTCGTTGCGGGACTTAACCCAACATTTCACAACACGAGCTGACGACAGCCATGCAGCACCTGTCTCAGAGCTCCCGAAGGCACACCTGCGTCTCCGCTGGCTTCTCTGGATGTCAAGAGTAGGTAAGGTTCTTCGCGTTGCATCGAATTAAACCACATGCTCCACCGCTTGTGCGGGCCCCCGTCAATTCATTTGAGTTTTAATCTTGCGACCGTACTCCCCAGGCGGTCTACTTAACGCGTTAGCTCCGAAAGCCACGGCTCAAGGCCACAACCTCCAAGTAGACATCGTTTACGGCGTGGACTACCAGGGTATCTAATCCTGTTTGCTCCCCACGCTTTCGCATCTGAGTGTCAGTATCTGTCCAGGGGGCCGCCTTCGCCACTGGTATTCCTTCAGATCTCTACGCATTTCACCGCTACACCTGAAATTCTACCCCCCTCTACAGTACTCTAGATGACCAGTTTCAAATGCTATTCCGAGGTTGAGCCCCGGGCTTTCACATCTGACTTAATCATCCACCTGCATGCGCTTTACGCCCAGTAATTCCGATTAACGCTCGCACCCTCCGTATTACCGCGGCTGCTGGCACGGAGTTAGCCGGTGCTTCTTCTGCAGCTAACGTCAAATGAATGCGCTATTAACACATCCACCTTCCTCACTGCTGAAAGTACTTTACAACCCGAAGGCCTTCTTCATACACGCGGCATGGCTGCATCAGGCTTGCGCCCATTGTGCAATATTCCCCACTGCTGCCTCCCGTAGGAGTCTGGACCGTGTCTCAGTTCCAGTGTGGCTGATCATCCTCTCAGACCAGCTAGGGATCGTCGCCTTGGTGAGCCATTACCTCACCAACTAGCTAATCCCACCTGGGCATATCTTGACGCAAGAGGCCCGAAGGTCCCCCTCTTTGGCTTCCGTTCATTACAAACAAAAGCATTATGCGGTATTAGCCATCGTTTCCAATGGTTATCCCCCACATCAAGGCAATTTCCCAGGCATTACTCACCCGTCCGCCGCTCGACGCCGAAGTAGCAAGCTACTTCTCGTTTCCGCTCGACTTGCATGTGTTAGGCCTGCCGCCAGCGTTCAATCTGAGCCATGATCAAACTCTTCAATTTAAAGTTTTGATTTCCTAACTAAATAGGATTGGGCTCAATGAATACTGACTTCAAAACTAATATTTACCGCTTATTCGAAAATAAACAGAAACATGTAATTCTAAAGCTATTATCGTTCTCTTCTTAAATAAATAGGAACAGAACGATAATGAATTGACTGTGCCAAATAATGCCTTTCTACAAGAGAAAGTCGTTATTTGTATTGGTCACTCAGTTCATTGATACCTAAAGTGATTCAATAGAATCATTTTTGGATTATCATCAACGAGTGCCCACACAGATTGATAGGTTTATATTGTTAAAGAGCAATTCTTCTTTGATTTCGTTAACTCTTAAAGAAGAGTCGGCCATTCTAGCGATATAAAATTTAGTGTCAAACACTTTTTAAATTATTTTATATTTCTTTTTTGGCCTATCAACATGGCTTATTGAGCTGTGAGCCCTTGCCCTGTCGACGAGGAAGCATTATAGAGATCGCTATCACATTAGCAAGAGGTAAATTGAAAAAACTGGAAAAACAATGCCTAAGTGCCTAATATTCATTCAAGCTTCTATTTATTCAAGTTTACCCATAGACTTTAAAGGTAATATTCACAGAGTTATCCACAGGTGCGAGTTCAACATATGAAATTAAAGACCGCTTTAAGCAGTCTTTAATGAATATATAAATGCTCACTATATGCCTGAACCATCACTCTCATCATCATGAAGACCACATTCCCGCTTTAGACCAAAGAAACGTGTTTGCTCTTCACTCATACCAGGTTCCCATTTCTGAGTCGTATGTGTATCCCCAACAGACAAATAACCTTCATCTCTCAAAGGGTGATAACCCAAATGATACTCTTCTAAGTAATAGTGCACATCTTTATTAGTCCAATCGATAATAGGTAGAAACTTAAATACCCCATTTTGGACAGATAATATCGGTAAATGTGCACGTGAATTCGATTGTTCGCGGCGCAGCCCTGAAAACCAAACTTTTACATTAAGCTCATTGAGTGCTCGCCGCATAGGTTCAACCTTATTAATACGGTTATATTTCTCAATTCCTTCAACCCCTTGTTCCCACAATTTACCGTGGCGAGCTTCTTGCCAAGCTGTACTTTGCAGCGAGCGGTAGATCTTTAGATTGAGGTTTAACTTGTCAGTCAACTCGTCGATAAATTGATAAGTTTCAGCAAATAGATAGCCCGTATCGGTGAGTATGACTGGGATATTCGGTTTTACTTGGGTAACAAGATGCAACATTACTGCCGCTTGAACACCAAAACTCGATGAGATAGCATGCACGCCTTCAAGGTGCTCTACGGCCCAACTCACCCTTTCCTGGGCAGTTTGCTTTTCAAGTTGAACGTTGATTTTCGCCAAGTTTAGCGTTTGCTCAGTTTTTGTTGTACTGAGTAAATAATCTAAGTCTGGCTTTTCAATAACAGAATCATTCATAAAAATCCCTCTTAGACACTATCACCTCATCAATAATACCTGCGCGAATCGTAAAGTCTCCGAAGTGCTCACCTTCTTCGCGTTCACTCGACCAGCGCCCAACTAGATGATCGATTTCTTCTAATATCTGTTTATCTGTGATGTTTTCTTTGTACATCTTAGGTACTCGCGTTCCACCACGATTTCCGCCTAAGTGCAAATTATATCGACCTGGCGCCTTACCTACTAAACCAATCTCTGCCAACATAGCTCGTCCACACCCATTTGGGCATCCTGTAACACGTAAAATAATGTTGTCTTGCTCAGGAAATTCATGCTTATCGAGTATATTTTCTACATCAGTGACAAACTGAGGCAGAAAGCGCTCAGCTTCTGCCATTGCTAAAGGACAAGTTGGAAATGCCACACAAGCCATGGAATTCTTACGTTGCTCACTAACAGTTTGATCCATCAAACCATGCGACAGTGCGATTTTCTCTATTTGGGCTTTATCTTTACTCGATATGCCAGCAACAATAAGATTTTGGTTGGCCGTCATACGAAAATCGCCTTGGTGAATCTTAGCAATCTCTGCTACACCTGATTTGAGCGGCTTATTTGGGTAGTCCAGCAGGCGGCCATTTTCTATAAAGAGCGTCAAGTGGTGCTTACCATCAATGCCTTTAGCCCAGCCTATTCGATCCCCTCGCTCGGTAAATTCGTAAGGTCGACTCTTTGCAAACAGCACTCCGGAACGCTTTTCTACTTCCGCCTTAAACACATCACTACCAACGCGATCTAACGTGTATTTTGTTTTAGCATTTTTACGATTTGACCGGTTACCCCAGTCTCGCTGAGTAGTCACCACCGCAGTAGCAACATCAAGAGTTTTATCTAGTGGGATATAACCAAAATCATCGGCACGCCTAGGGTAAGTTGATGTATCCCCATGAGTCATGGCCAAACCACCACCCACAAGAACATTAAAGCCCACCAGCTTGCCTTCTTTAGCAATAGCAACAAAATTTAGGTCATTGGCATGAACATCTACATCATTTTGCGGCGGTATGACGACTGTAGTTTTAAACTTACGGGGCAAATAGTGATTACCTAAAATTGGCTCGTCGTCTTCCGTGGTCTCTACTTTTTCTCCATCAAGCCAAATTTCTGCATAAGCTTTGGTCTTGGGTAATAGGTGCTCACTGATCTTTTTAGCCCATTGATAAGCTTGTTGGTGAAGTTCTGACTCCACCGGATTAGTGGTACATAACACATTGCGGTTAACATCCCCCGCTGTGGCAATAGAATCAATACCAATGCTATTTAGCGTTTGATGCATAAGTTTAATATTGGGTTTCAATACACCATGAAATTGGAACGTCTGGCGTGTGGTTAAGCGAATACTGCCATACAGAGAATGTTCAGTCGCAAACTTATCGATCGCTAGCCACTGCTGCGGTGAAATAATCCCCCCAGGCATACGCGCTCGAAGCATCACATTATGCAAAGGCTCAAGTTTTTGTTTTACACGTTCATTACGAATATCACGATCATCTTGCTGATACATACCGTGGAACCGGATAAGCTGGAAGTTATCAGCCGTAAATCCACCAGTGATAGGATCTTGCAGTTCCTGCTCGATCGTACCGCGCAGAAAATTACTCTCTTTTTTTAAACGTTCATTGTCCGCCAAAGGGCCCAGCTCTTCCCCTAATAAAAGTTGAGTATTATTGGTTATTGAAGTGCTCATTAGTAGACATCCTTTTGATAACGTTTTTCTTTGCGTAGCTGATTAATAAATTCTTCGGCATCATCTCGCGATCTTTTTCCATATTGTTCGACGACATGGATTAAGGCTTGATGAACATCTTTTGCCATACGCGACGCGTCACCACAAACATAGATATAAGCGCCTTGCTCAAGCCAGCTCCACACTTCTTCACCCTTATCCAAAATACGATGTTGAACGTAAACTTTTTCGCTCTGATCGCGACTAAATGCCACATCAAGATGATTAAGCACGCCAGATTTAAGATACTTTTGCCACTCAGACTGATAGAGAAAGTCCTGAGTAAATGTACGATCGCCAAAAAACAGCCAATTCTTACCTTGTGCCTCCCGAGTATCACGCTCTTGGATAAAACTGCGAAATGGTGCAATACCTGTCCCTGGCCCTATCATAATAATGGGAGTACTATCATCCGCTGGAAGCTTAAAATTGTTATTATGCTCAACAAATACTTTCACTTCTGCGCCTTCATCAAGTCGACAATTGAGAAAACTCGATGCACCACCAAAACGTTGCTCACCACCTTGCTGATATTCAACCAAACCTACCGTTAAGTGCACCTCCTGCTCCACCTCACTTTGACTCGATGCAATCGAATATAAACGTGGCGTAAGGCGACGCAGCATGCTCACTAATTCTTGCGCTGATAATTGGGTTTTCTTTTCATTGAGCACATCAACAATCTGGGTCTGGTTGGCGTATTCACGCAGCTTGTCTTTGTTTTCTGCCAGTTTGAGTAATTTTTTACTCCCTGAATACTCGGCAAACTTAGCCACAAACTGTGGATTAGCAGCGGTGATTTCGAACTGGCTAACCAATGCGCTATGAATAGATAGGCTTTTGCCATCAAGCTCGATGCTTTCAACGCCAGATAGTGACACCTTGGCCAATATGGCATTGGCTAAGTCAGAGCTATTTTCAAACCACACACCAAGTGCGTCTCCCGGCTGATAACTTAAACTCGAACCCTCTAAATCAATCTCAATATGACGTACATCCTTGCCAGATTGGCGACCTGTTATTTTCTGATTTGTCAGCAATGTGGCAGGGTAAGGGTGTTTTTTATTGTAAGGCGATGGTGAGGCTTGACCAATTGGCAACTGCACGACTTGAGCTTCGCTGTTGGTCGATGCTAGGTCTTGTTTTACCTGCTCTAATGCTTTTTGGCGCCAGTTAACTGCGTCGGCTTCATAATCAACATCACAATCAATGCGCTCGATAAAGGAATTAGCGCCAAGTTTTGCAAGGCAAGAGTCAAAATCTTTTCCTGTCTGGCAGAAAAATTCGTAGCTCGAATCACCCAACGCAATTACGCCATATTGTAAATTTGGCAATTTAGGCGCTTTCTTCGATTGAAGAAACTCGTGTAGCTCAATAGCATTATCCGGCGCTTCACCTTCACCATTGGTCGAAGCAACAATAATTACATGGGTTTCTTTGGCTAGCTGCTTACCTTTGTAGTCACTGGCGTCGTATAGCTGAACGGCAATACCTTGAGCGGCGGCCTCACTTTCTAGCGCTTCAGCCACACCTTTAGCATTACCAGTTTGAGAAGCAAAAATAATACTCAGTTTCCCCGCAGGCTTGGCAGCCAACGCAACCTGAACACTTGATGCTGCTTGCTCAGAAAATTGAGCTTGAGATAATCCCCAAAAATAACCACTGACCCATGACAATTGCTGTGGTGACAATTCTGAAATGGTTTGCTGAAGCGAGTTCAACTGTTGGTCATTTAAGGGGGAAGCGATTGACGGTAGTTCTGGCGCCAGCCCAGAAGGTGGCACCTTGTTATTTAAAGACATGGTTTCGACATCCCTATTCATTGCATTATGTTAGATTAACCACTCTCTTTAATAACAAGAAAGAATAGAAATGAATGTTTTATAACTTTTTGAATTAAAGAAAGCTTGTTTTTTCATCGCAAGCGATCAATCTACCTCTACACGAACTTGAGTAAAGCCAACAGCCATGGCAGATTTCGACGCTAGATCTAAATCTGGATAATGACACTCTTCACCGTGAACATCGGTAAGCAGAACAAAACCACCACGGGCATGACGAAATTCAACGATCCAAGTTCCTTCCTGGGCCGAGGGTTCAATAATGGCTTCAACGAGCTGTTCTTCTCGGTAAAGATTTCTAAGTTCATTTATCGTCATAAGAATCCTTCCCATAACTAATGATAACGATCACCATTAATCATGGCCTACAGGACAAAGAACTGCTAATAAAAACCACCATGTTATAACTAATGGGAATAAAAAACGCTGCGATATTACGCAGCGTTTTGATTTATCTTAATCTTAATTTAATAATGGCTAGAAACTGTATTCCGCTCCGATGAAAAAGCCGTTAGCCATGATAAAAGGCTTACCCAATATGGTATTGGTTGTAGTCGCTTTAAACTCATCAGATTCAAGGTCAATTACGCGATAACCACCACGAAAGGTTAATGTCGAGTCTTTAATCGGCATACGATACTGCATCCCTGCCATAAGATCGGTACTCTTGATACCGCTGCTGTCACCAAAATTCATTTCACCAATGATATCAAAGTTAGTGTCTGGCACAGTTATTTCTGCATAACCATAAAAGGCCCATAACAATTCATTAAAATCTTTTGTTTGGCCATTATCAGCATTTTTGTATTTGGTATTACTTAGGTCACTGAACGTAATACCCGCATCAAAATACAATAAATCATGTTCTAAAACAGGGTAGTACAGAGTTAAGTCCAGCTTATCAAACGCCATATATTCGTTATCAACACCAGTGGTTCTTAACCTAGCATTGGGGACATATTTAAAGTCGTGCTCAATGGCTACATAGATAGAGGGCGTTACTTCTTTATCGCGGTCAACTTCATTAACTTCGGTTTCTATCCACCACGCTTCAGCACCCACTTTTGCCACCACAGAATCCTCTGCTATCGCTGCAAAACTTGCCATTGACATTGCAACTGCAGTCATCGCTACTAGTGCTGTTTTGTTCATTTCTTGAACTCCTGAGCCTATCTACCATGAAGATGTTGCAGCGATAATAACACATTCTGTAGGCGGAGAATTGTCAAATTCCTGCGCGAATTAGCGGTGTTTACATACGTAATTTTTGAAAAACCAAATACCTATTGCAATGACAATAAGGTATGGAATGAGCTTAAACACAGCACCGACCATTCCAAATAAGGCCATCACTAATAAACCAAAGCCAGCAGCAGCGAAGACAGTTAGCATAGTAAAGCCTGTTACCAGCAAGGTGGCAATAAAAACCAATATAAAGATCAGTTCTAGCATCATTTTCTCCTTTGTTAACAGTAACATTGCAGAAACTACGCCAAGTTTTATATTTAAACTTAAGAATCTGATTTATATAGAAATAAAAAGAGCGCTGAATACAGCGCTCTTTAAATAAACAATCATAACTGGTGAAATTCACCACATTCTAGTCATCAATAGGTAATATTTACACATTCAGCTCTTGGGGAATTTTACTCAAAGCCGTTTCTACGACTTCAACACCAGAGCCTGGCTTGTGGGCGTTTTCACTAATATAACGGCGCCACTGGCGCGCGCCTGGCATGTTCTGGAAAAGGCCCAACATATGACGAGTGATATGACCAAGGTAAGCGCCGTTTGATAACTGCTTCTCAATATACGGGTACATCTCTTCCACCACTTGAGTGCGCTTTTTCACCGGCGTATCCAAACCAAAAATGTCTTGGTCAACCTGAGCGAGTAGGTAAGGATTTTGGTACGCTTCACGGCCAACCATAACACCATCTAAATACGTAAGATGTTCTTTTGCCTCTTCAAGCATTTTTACACCACCATTAATGGCAATGTTAAGATCGGCAAAGTCTTGCTTAAGCTGATAGGCACGTGGATAGTCCAGCGGTGGGATCTCTCGGTTTTGCTTTGGGCTTAAGCCAGATAACCACGCTTTACGGGCATGAATAGTAAACTGTTCACAGCCCCCTTTGTCAGCGACAATCGATACAAAGTCGCTCAAAAATTGATAAGAGTCCTGCTCATCGATACCAATGCGAGTTTTCACTGTCACTGGGATATCTACCACATCTCGCATCGCGGCAATACAATCTGCCACCAGCTGAGGTTCAGCCATTAAGCAAGCACCAAAACGACCGTTTTGCACTCTATCTGATGGGCAACCAACATTGAGGTTAACCTCATCGTAGCCTCTTTGCTGCGCAAGCTTAGCGCAAATGGCCAAGTCTTGTGGGTTTGAACCACCAAGCTGAAGCGCAAGCGGATGCTCTTCTTGGTTATGGGCCAAAAAGTCACCTTTACCGTGAATAATCGCCCCTGTCGTGATCATCTCGGTATAGAGCAAAGACTCACCGGTCAACAAACGATGAAAGTAGCGACAATGACGATCGGTCCAATCCAACATAGGTGCTATTGAAAATCGGTTGGCGGCGTATTTTCTGGTATTGTCAGGTTTCATAAGGTGTTACTCAAAATCTTACGACTGTAAATCACTACAGAAATTGGCTACAAAAAAACACGAAAACCGCCTATACCTGGTTTATTGTGAATATCGTAGTTAAAAATAATCGGCAGATTATACACGCAGAATCGAAAAAATTCAGAAAAAGAATGCGCTTTTTTAACTTGTAAAAAACACCTAACCTCTTTCAAGGTTAGGTGGATTGTTGCTTTGATAATACCTTACATCCAGCTCTATTATGTGTGTATTAATAGAACTGGTCGTGTATTACTGAAGGCTTTCGATTTGGTCGGCGAGTTTGATTTGCTCAGACGCTCCGTGGACGATTGGGCGCAGTACATTATCACGTAGTGTTTGCTTGCCTATCTTGCGCATCGATTCTTCAAACACGTGGCGATTGTCCTTGCCAACCCAATTTTTAACCTCACTGGTCATTTGCGGGGTGAAAATAGCACGGCACACATCGTCTACATGAGCGCTATTATCACTTGAGCTTTCTAAATCTGCTAAAAACTTATCACGATTAAATACATAAACCGAGGTATCTTTATGGCCCCAGTTTCCCGGGATATTGATCGCTGACGACATAAACTCTCGTCCAACAATAGGCTTAATCAATTGTTTAGCCAAGCGATATAAATTCACCGCAGGCGCAATTGGGTTAGGAATTTGCCAAGGCTTTTTAGATTTGTTTGCTTCAATCACACTGATATAATCACTCGAGTCAACTTTGCCCTCTTTCTTGCCAAGGTAACCGTTTTTACTGGTTAATCTTTTTACAATTCGACGTTCAAAATCATTGGCAAAGCCCTGCTCTTCGGCGAACTTAAACAAAGAATCAATCTGATCAAATCGCTCGTTTTTATTTTGCGGCTGAATATCAATATTTTGCTGCTTGGCAATATGCTGCGCTACAAAGGCAGAAAAGCCAGTGTAGTTATCTTGCTTATTGAGCGCCTGTTTTGCTTTTTCTATCACTTCAAGCGTCGAGTTATCGGCATTGATCTTATCAAAAGCTTCGCGGTACAGCTTTCTGTAATGCCCAGAATGCTCTTCACCATATTTAAGCAAAGGTTTACCCGCAGCTTGTAAAGTCTCACTGGCGTTTTTGTCTGGGTTCTTAACAGCGGTTTGGAAGATGTTTAGCCACACTTTTGGTAGCGCTTGATCTTGGCTCAGTTCATAGAGCTTTTTGATCCTGCGTTGAATGACTTCGAATGGGGTTTTACCGGGCTCAGACCAGCGGCTGATCTCTTTCTCTTTGTCTGACTTCTCATCAGAGACTTCAAATACCTTGTTGGAATACTGAGCAGCGATTTGACTTAATCCAACCCCTCCAATAGTCGCGCCAACGCCAGCATAAAGCACAGGCGCAATGCCTGTCCCAAGAGGTCCACCAAGTATCATACCTAGCTGTCCGAGAGTAAGCACTGAGTTACCGAGCGTTTCTGCAATCACGACATTACGTTGATGACGATTAAATTGACTTAGAATTCCTTTAACTTCTGTTAGATCTTTATCCGAGCTATCTAATACTTTTGAGTCACGGATCTGATCTAACCAATCGTTTAAAGACTTAGCTTCATGGATTCCAAGCGCTGTTTTAGTTAAACCAGCCACCACCATTTGTGCTTGGCCTACCACATTAAACGCATCACCAACTTGAGACAAAGCATTAGTCAAGGTTTGCACTGAAGTACCTGCCAGCGCCTCTATCGTTGCTCTAGCCTCAAATGAAATCATGCCCCAATACATGCCACTTAGACCAGATTCGGTAAATGCAGAAGCCACATAAGCATCAGCAAATTTGGCCACTTTATCATCCTGATTGGCTTTAAATTTAGCAACTTGCTGAAGAAATTCATGACATTCTGGTGAGGACGGATCAAATAACTGGCTTTGGTTATTAGTCGTTAACAGCTTTTGCACATTCTCGGGAAGTACAGTGATATCAAGATCTGCCTTAGTGCTCATCACCTGATTATGGCTAAATAATTCTTCCTTAAGCTGTTTTAGCGTGGCAATATTATCTGTGAGTGTTTTAAGGTCACCGTCGGCTTGTTTACCTGATTTTAAAATGGGTTTGACCGATTCTAGTACATTGGCCTTAAATTTGAGCTGTTCAAGTAGCGCACTTTGGATATTTTCTATTTGGTTTTTATCAACGGCATTAATAAGTTGCTCTTTTAGCACTAACTCATCACTTAGTGCCTCCATTACTGCGCCGCCAATATCTTCTCTCAGCGTATTTTGCTCAGCTATAAGAGCAGTAAAAGCCTCACGAGTCTCATCTGATTCTTCCTTAGCCCCTTTCCAACCAGTAAACACTACACCAGCAAAGACGGGGTATAAAAGAGTACTTTGCGCAGCTAAAACCAAAGAGCGTGGTAGACCTGAATTCTCCAAACTTACAGCAAGGTCGTCACCGCCATCAATAACCAGTACTGGCCCCGACTCGTTTGGAGTAAAAGAGGTCACATTATGAACATCACGACCTCTTATCATTCTCTCCATAGCGACCATATGTTTCGCTCTGTGTTTCAAAAAACCACCTTGCAGAGCTTGCTTCATTTTTTCCAATGATGGGAAACGAAAGCTTTGCTCCAGCGCACCGCCGCTAACTTTCCATGGGTAGTTTGTGTTTGATGAACGAGTTATTTCTACATCCCATGTCTGCTCTATGTTTGATGCCAGCGATTTATCACTAGAATAGTTACCTTGTAAATAGTCTTTGAGTGACTTCAGAGAATCAAATACCCGTATCTTGTTATATAACTCACTGGTTAACTCCCATGAAGAAAAACCACGACGTGCTATTTGCACATCAAATTCTTTACTCAAGGATTGTATTTCATTTTTCAATAATGCTCGGTCATCCAGACGCACAACATTAGCTCTAATATTTTTTCTATCAGGATTCAAAACTGTTGTCTGAGGTAGCTTTATTGCTCGCTTGGTATTTTCCACCTTTGCAATAGAGATAACCTCTCTACTTTCATTTTTTTGATTAGCCGTGTCAAATGACGTTTCTTGGGACTGTTTTACAGCTGATAACATTTTGGACCTATAAATTAATTACTATTACTCTGTGAACACTAAGCTCACGCCTTCCCAGCGTGCCGGGATGCATAATATAAGTGATAACAAGTACCATTTCCATTTGAGTTTATCCATTGATTACAATGAGTTGGTCGATTCAATTAGATAAATGATTTGGTTAGTGATTTAATGTTCAAGGACTTCAAAGCAACTACTTCAGCTCTAAAGAAAATACGGAATTAGACATAAAAGGTGATTAAGTTTGCAGTTAAAGTGTTTAGACAGGATCCTCATTTCAGGCAAAAAAAAGCTGGCACGGAGAAGCCAGCTAAAGTCTCATTAACAACCCATCACATACTAATTACCTTGAGGCAAGGTAAGCATAATCAATATTGGTATGTGGATACAAATATGTCGCTTATTTAAGCTTTTTCATCAGTATTTTGCGTATCATTTCCCGAATTAAAGTAAATACTCAAGACCGAATGACTGCTTTATGTGATTGACATCGACTCTTGCGGCTTTGCTGAACTATCAATGTACTAAAATAAAAAAAGCTGACCGTAATCAATACGGCCAGCAAAGTTGTACAGAGTTAAAAGACAAACATGAATGCATATAGTGCATATATCCCGATTAAGGATGAGCAAAACATACGGCAAAAACAATATGAACTCAAGCTCATATTGTTTACTAACTGTTTCTTTTGTTATTTTCTGTATATCACGCACAAAGAAAAACAATATAAGTGATTGATTTGTAATGTTTACTGTCAAATTCTCACCATATTTCACGTAAAAGCCCAACCATAGTTAAACTCTATAATATGCACGCGGTCTTATATAATGAAAATAAAACAATTACTTGCTTGTACTACAGCACTTATGGCGATGTCGACTCAGGCTCAAATCTCAACGTACGTCTATTGTGGTTTAGCCGATGGTAGTGATTGGGAATGGCATTTAGATCACAATGATGACTACTCAATCATTTATGGTCGCTGGGCAAGGGTGACTGAAGAAAATGGACGATACTTCAATGTCTTTCGAGTTAATGAATCAGACTTACAAGCTTTGGCACTAAGTTGTCCATCTGGCTATCAACCTCAACCTGCCGACAGTGGTACATCCTACTGGGAGTTATTTGAAGTATTACGAGCAGATGGTTCAAAATATATTATCAATTCTTATCGTACTTACTATATCCATGGTACCTCTCGAATTGAGTCAAACTTTCAGCTGCGTGTATAATTTTACTCATACGCAAACCTCAATGTGAACTCTCTTAAGCACAGGTGATCAGAAAAAATGGCTGACCCAAATGTGTGAGTTGGGGGCCAGCACCGTTCCATGAAGCAAATAAAAATCATTAAAACCACCCGTAGGAACGATTATCCTAAAACACAAAGAACAAAACACAATGAATATAAATATCTAATTTTCTGTCTATTGTAGAATTTGCCTCTCCACTCACCTTTTAGTGTAAAAACCCCACCCATTACCAATGTAGATCATTATTTACATCATTCGTTGACTCGACAGAGATAGCTCATTTAATGACAATAAAGTTATTTATGCGTTTTTTTTGTTCTATAACATGAGATGTAACTAAATCCAATCCATAAAGTTAGCACTCCCTTCCGCTTCTAGCAGTATCGTTTTACATTGGAATAAGGTAACGTATAGAGTTAAAAGCAGTTATAGAAACCAAAAACGGGATCTAACCACTGACTGCTTTATCAGAAATACTGTTCGATAAACGATATTCATCTAGAAATGGTATATTATTACTATGTCCAATGGTGATTGGTGAAAAATTTGGACCACAAGTTAATAAAACAAATTGAAGAGATGTGTGCAGCACGAGGAGTGAGACTTACCCCTCAGAGGAAAAGGGTTTTCGAATTGATCTGTGCTAGCCCGAAAGCATCAAGTGCATATGAGTTACTGGAACAGCTAAAGGCGAGTGAACCACAAGCGAAACCACCCACAGTATATCGCGCACTCGACTTTCTTCTAGAACAAGGATTCATCCATCGTGTTGAATCAACTAATAGCTTTATCCAATGTAACTCATGCAATGCTCACAAACACTATTCACATTTGTTGATATGTGATAAATGCAGCAGTGTTATTGAACTTCAAGAGGATAGTTTGATAACTTTACTGACAAATAACGCTGAAAAACATGGATTTACGATCACAAATCATGTGATAGAGTCCCACGGTATTTGTCAGTCATGTTCAACTGGACAGACGGAATAATATTACACCATGATAATGCGCGCCGAATTTATAAACCCGTTTTTAGCCTCTTTGATGAATGTGCTAAAAACAATGGCTTCTCTCGAATTAAAGCCTCAAAAGCCTCGAGTCAAGAAAGACGAAATTGCTCGAGGTGATGTTTCTGGTTTAATTGGTATGGTTGGTCAGCCGACTCGCGGCTCAATGTCAATTACATTTGATGAAGGTCTTGCCCTAGAAATTATGCAAAATATGTTGGGCGAACGTCCTAACGGCCTAAATGACGAAGTCACTGATATGGTCGGCGAAATAACCAACATGGTGGCAGGCGGAGCTAAACGTATTCTTTCTGAAAGTGGCTTTGATTTTGATATGGCGACACCTATCGTAGTCTCTGGAAAAGGACACACTATTCGACACAAATGTGAAGGCGCTATCATCATCATGCCTTTCACCTCTGAATGGGGTAACGCATTTATAGAGATCTGTTTCGAGTAATTCTTTGCTATAAAAAAGCTTCCACCAAATGGAAGCTTTTTTATTTTAAGCGATAATATTACGTGCTTTTAGTACCCGTAAGCATTCTGCCACCAGTACCTCAATCGATTTTTCTCCGGCCAGTAAATCAATATCCGGCGCAATGGGCGCTTGATAGTCAGAATCAATACCTGTGAAATTGGCGATTTGACCTGCTCGAGCTTTTTTGTATAACCCCTTAGGATCTCGCTGCTCACATACTTGCAAAGAGGTATTAATATACACTTCAAGAAACTCCCCATCAGGAAGCAACTCTTTAACAAGCTGACGTTCTTCTCGATAGGGCGAAATGAAAGCTGATAACACAATTAAGCCCGCATCTGTCATCAGTTTTGCCAACTCACCAATACGGCGAATATTCTCTCGCCTATCTTGCTGTGAAAAACCAAGATCACTACACAACCCATGTCGGACATTATCACCATCTAAAAGATAAGTGTGGTAGCCCTGTTCAGCAAGAGTCTTTTCCAAAGCCCCTGCGATGGTTGATTTTCCCGCGCCCGATAAACCAGTAAACCAGAGCACTACTGGCTTATGCTGCTTGATTTGAGATCTAAATACTTTATCAATTTTGTGTTGATGCCAAGTAATATCAAGATCTTGGGCTTGCAACTGGGTTGTCATTGTCACGTCCTTTAAAATGGAAAGAATTTAGGAATTAAAGTCAATACTAATAATGAGTACACCAAAGAAACCGGGATACCAACCCTGATATAGTCGGCCAATTTGTAGTGGCCTAGGCTGTAAACCAGTAAGTTCGTCTGATAGCCATAAGGCGATATAAAGCTCGCGCTAGCACCAAACAATACCGCCATAATAAAAGGCATAGGATCGACCCCATATCCTAACGCCATACTATAGCCAAGAGGGAAAGCAAGTGCAGCCGCAGCATTATTGGTAACCAATTCTGTCAGTATCAGGGTAAAAAAGTAAGTCGCAACCAAAGCACCAAATACCCCCCAACCATTAAATGTAGCGATAAACATGTCGCCAAAGGTGGCTGAGAGACCGGAAGACAGCATCAGTTGCGCAATCGAGAGCGCAGAACCAACAATAACAACAATGTCGAGCGGGAACCGCCGCCTCAGCTCACCTAATTGAATAACGCCACTCAATAGCGAGACAATTAAAAATAAAGATAGCCCTTTAATCAGAGATAATTCACCTAATAAAGCCGCTACTATCACCCCAGAAAATCCAAGCAACACCATCCTGGATTTATGACTATCAAGACGAGCGCTAGAATCAAGATCATTGACCAATACAAACTCTTTATTCTGCGCTTGACGTTCTTGCTCAAACCGCTTACCTGGCACCAGAACTAAAGTATCTCCGGCATTAAGCTCGATATTACCAAGGCCACCGCGCAATCGCTCATGACCACGACGAATAGCGACGACAACCGCATCAAAATGCTCGCGAAACTGGCTAGACTTTAAGGTTTTATTGCACACGCTTGCCGATGAGCTGACCACCACTTCGACTAGACTTTGACCGTTAAGGTGGTGTTGGCCAAATAATCTAAGACCTCGAATTTCTTGCAAAGTAGCAACACTTTCAATATCCCCACAAAACAGCAACCTATCTTTTGCTTGCAACACAAAGTCCGGTTCAACGGAAGGCATTGTTTCACCCTCTCTTATGACTTCAGCAAGAAATAGCTTGCGCAAATCTCGCAGTTTATTATCACTAATACTGTTGCCAACTAAGCGTGAATTGGGCTCAACAATCGCTTCGAGAAAATAAGGCAACTCGTCCTCATGTTGCGTGCCATTGACAGGTAAAAAATAACTTAGCGGAATGAGTACCACAAGACCTGCAACCAGTACTGCTAATCCAATAGCTGTTGGCGCAAAAAAGCCAAGACTTGGTAGTCCTGCATCTTCAACAAAGCTATTAATGATAAGATTGGTTGAAGTACCAATCAAGGTGAGAGTACCACCAAGTATCGCAGCATAAGATAAAGGGATCAGTAGCTTAGATGGAGCATGAGTAGGGTTGCGTTTGATAGCACCAATCAAGGCAACCACCACAGCTGTATTATTGGTAAAAGACGATAAAAATGCTGTCGACAGACCAAGTTTAGCGATAACTGTACCCAGCTTACCTGAGGATAATAAACGACTTACCCAGCTTATCAAGCGGGTTTTTTCAAGCGCGCTGGATGCCAGTATCAACAAAACTAAGGTCAACAGCGAAGAGTTTGTAAAGTTTGTAGCCACATCACTTAGCTCTATCATCCCTGCCAGAAAAGCAATAAAAGCCGCCCCTGCGAAAATAAAGCTCGGCTTGACACGTGTGGCAATAAGGCAAGTAATTATGCCTAGTAATACAGCTAACACAAATCCCTGTTGCCACATCATACTTTCCTACTTATTTAGTTAAATTTTGGCGTCCCACTCGGGGAAATGCTTAAGAATTAACGCTTTCAGTTCATTTTCAAATGCACCCATTCGCTCATTCGGAGAAGGCTCTCGCTCACTTAATACCCCACGAATCAAGCCTGCACCTACTGTTACGTTGGTTAAGCGATCAATAATGATAAAGCCACCACTATCTTGCACTGCATCATAACCATCGACCACAATCGACTCGTTGAATCTCCACTCACAAAGACCAATGCCATTCAGTGGTAATGACTGAGCCTCATGCTTGGACAAGTTATTAATATCGTATTGGTGACAAATGGTCTCCACATGACCTATGGTTTTCTTACCAGCAATTTTGATATCATAATCTCGACCAGCCGCCAAAGGTTGTTCCGTCATCCAAACGACGTCTGCCGATAAACGCTGGCTAAGCTCAACCTTGGCATGCTCCAATACAATCAAATCACCACGGCTAATATCAATCTCGTCTTCAAGTGTGAGTGTCACGGCTAAACCGGCTTGTGCCTGTGGTAAGTCCCCATCGAAAGTTACAATGCGTGTCACCTGAGAAATTTTACCTGATGGCAGAACTTTGATGATGTCACCAACTTTCACGCAGCCCGAAGCAACAGTACCGGAGAAGCCCCGAAAATCGAGATTAGGTCGATTGACATATTGCACTGGGAAACGAAATTCACTGTGCTCTTTTGCCTGATTCACATCAACATTTTGCAAAAGATCTAATAAAGAGGGGCCGTCAAACCAACTGAGGTTTTTACTAGCTTCAACCACATTGTCCCCTTCCAATGCAGAAAGCGGTAAGATGTGTATGTCTGTTTCACCATGCAGCTTATTGGCAAATGCTACGTAGTCATCACGAATCTCTTCAAAGCGCAGCTGTGAGTATTCGACCAAGTCCATTTTGTTGACAGCAACAATAAAGTGTTTCAATCCAAGTAAATTAGCGATAAAAGAGTGACGCCGAGTTTGATCCAGTACACCTTTACGTGCATCAATCAATATTACAGCCAGATCACAAGTAGAAGCACCCGTCGCCATATTACGTGTGTACTGTTCATGTCCAGGTGTATCAGCAATAATAAATTTACGTTTTTTAGTCGAGAAATAGCGATAAGCCACATCAATAGTGATGCCCTGCTCTCGTTCTGCCTGCAAGCCATCAACCAACAAAGCTAAATCTGGCCGTTCTCCGGTCGTACCAACCCTCTGGCTATCTGCATGAACCGCCGCTAACTGATCTTCGTAAATTTGCTTTGAATCATGGAGTAAGCGGCCAATTAAAGTACTTTTTCCATCATCAACCGAGCCACAGGTTAAAAATCTGAGTAATGATTTCTGTTGATGCTGAGTCAAGTAACCTTCTATTCCCAGCTCTGCCAATTGAGTTTCCACTGCACTGTTCATAATCTTTCCTTCGATCCTTTTAGAAATAACCTTGGCGTTTTTTTAGCTCCATCGATCCCGACTGATCGCGATCGATCGCACGTCCCTGTCTTTCACTCGACGTAGCAACCAGCATTTCTTCAATGATGCCAGTTAAAGTTTTGGCCTCAGATTCAATTGCACCAGTCAGTGGGTAGCACCCCAGAGTACGAAAACGAACATTTTTCTCTTCAACCACTTCACCAGATTCAAGTTTCATTCGCTCATCATCCACCATGATCAGCATGCCATCACGCTCTACAACGGGGCGTTTGCCTGAAAAATACAGAGGAACTATGTCGATGTTTTCTAGATAGATGTATTGCCAGATATCCAGTTCAGTCCAATTAGATAGGGGAAACACACGTATGCTTTCTCCTTTGTTGATCTGACCGTTATAAGTACGCCATAACTCTGGACGTTGATTTTTCGGATCCCACGTATGGTTCTTATCGCGGAAGGAATACACTCTTTCTTTGGCTCGTGATTTTTCCTCATCGCGTCTTGCACCGCCAAAAGCTGCATCAAAACCGTAGTGGTTAAGCGCCTGCTTGAGGCCCTGTGTTTTCATAATATCAGTGTGCTTAGATGAACCATGCTCAAATGGACTAATCCCCATGGCTAAACCTTCAGGGTTCTTATGAACCAAAAGCTCAAAGCCATATTTTTCGGCCGTTTTATCACGAAACGTGATCATTTCCTTAAACTTCCAGTCAGTGTCGACATGGAGTAAAGGGAAGGGGATTTTTCCTGGGTAAAAAGCCTTGCGGGCAAGATGCAACATGACTGAAGAATCTTTGCCGATAGAGTACATCATTACCGGGTTATCAAACTCTGCCGCCACTTCTCGAATGATGTGAATACTCTCGGCTTCGAGCTGCCTAAGATGAGTTAAACCTTGTTGATCCATGTTAGTGCTTCCTTTGCAGCTCATCATGAGCAGCTGATAGAGGTTAATAAATAATCGTTAGGCGAATTGTCGCTGTGGTAGCAAGCTTTCTTGCTCACCAAACCATGCCAGTTTTCGTGACAAAGAGACTACCTCGCCAACAACAATCAAAGACGGCGACTTCGCATCTTGAGCGAGAATCGCTAACTCAGACAGTTGACCAGTAAAAACTTTCTGACAGGCTTGAGTACCATGTTCAATAATCGCTATAGGTGTGTCAGGCGCACGGCCATGCTTTATCAATTGACCTTGAATGTATTCCGACTTCATTAATCCCATATAAATCACTAAGGTTTGATTACCACGCGCTAACGTAGACCAATCCATGCCATCTCGATCCGCCTTAAGATGGCCAGTGATAAACATCGCACTCTGAGCATAATCACGATGCGTGAGGGGAATTCCAGCATAAGCCGTGGCACCAGCAGCAGCCGTAATACCAGGCACAACATGAAAAGCAACACCTACATCAGCTAGCACTTCTAGCTCTTCTCCTCCACGGCCAAAAACAAACGGGTCTCCCCCTTTTATTCTTGCAACGCGATACCCTTGCTGGGAAAAATCAACTAATAGTTGATTGGTCTTTTCCTGAGAAACGCTGTGATGACCAGCACGTTTACCAACACACACCAATATGGTGTCACTCGGAATCAAGGCCAGAATGTCATCGGAAACCAGATAGTCGTACAACACGACATCTGCCTGCTGTATAAAACGCAGCGCTTTGAGGGTCAGAAGCTCAGGATCCCCAGGACCAGCACCTATTAACGCTACCTCTCCGGCACGCAAAGTACTTTGCCCCGCTCCATATAGAGCCTTTGGGTTATTTGACTTTCTTACGTTGTTAATGGGAAATTGAGAAATCGTATCCTTGCCCGCCATCATGCTGTTCCTTGCCTGTCTTTGAACGCATTATGGCCCCACAGTTATATTACTTGAAATTCTAAAATTTTATTTTTTATATCATTTAGCAATAAGAAGGCCGCTGCTTTGTCCTAGCCATGGAATCTAGATGCGATCTGACAGACAAAACAGAGTAAAATCCCTGACTCCACATCACACTTCACTAGTGATTGAAATATCCATTGCACAAGCTTTTGCTAAATTATGCTTGGTTTGAAATTAACGCTACCGGAGCTAATAACAATGAAAGTCGCAGTCAATTCCCTTGCGTTGGCCGTATTGAGCGGCATGCTGACTACCTCAGGCCCAGCTATGGCCGATACCATCAAGTTACGCATTGTGGAAACCACAGATATTCACACCAATTTGATGGACTACGATTATTACAAAGATAAACCGAGCCAAAAAATTGGCCTAACTCGCGCAGCGACTTTAGTGAAACAAGCTCAGGCGGAAGTAGAGAATAGTGTCCTAGTCGATAATGGAGATTTACTCCAAGGCAGCCCAATGGGCGACTATATGGCTGCAAAAGGGATAAAGCCTGGCGAGATTCACCCTGCCTACAAGGCTATGAATCTACTCGATTATGATGTTGGTAACATTGGCAATCATGAATTTAACTACGGCCTTGATTTTTTACAAGAAACCATCAACGACGCTGATTTTCCCTACATCAATGCTAACGTATTTGATAAAAAAACAGGCCAGCACTACTTCAAACCCTACATCATAAAACCTCATACTTTTAAAGATATCGATGGTGCAGAACATCAAATAAAAGTTGGTTATATTGGTTTCGCTCCACCACAAATCATAGTTTGGGATAAGAAAAATTTAGAGGATAAGGTCTTTACCAAAGACATCAAACAAACTGCCCAAACACTTATCCCAGAAATGAAGAAAAAAGGCGCAGATGTCATTGTTGCCATACCTCATTCAGGTATCTCTTCCGACCCTTACAGACAAGGTGCAGAGAACTCAACATACTACCTAGCGGCAGTAGAAGGCATTGACGCCATAGCTTTCGGACATTCACATGCTGTTTTCCCCGGAAAAGGCTTTGATAACATTCCTGGAGTAGATAACCAAAAAGGCACAATCAATGGAGTCGCTTCAGTTATGCCTGGACGTTGGGGTAGCCATGTAGGCGTTATCGATCTTGAACTTAAACAACAAAATGGTCAGTGGCAGGTTGTAAAAGGTGAGACGCAAGCTCGCCCTATTTTCGACCAGAACAAGAATAATTCGCTCGCCAAAGCGGATCCAGAAATGGTCAAAGTACTAAAATCTGCTCACAAAGGAACCCGCGATTTTGTTAACCAACCCATTGGTAAAGCCAGCGATGTCATGTACAGCTATCTTGCGCTGGTACAAGACGACCCGACAATACAAATTGTCAATTTGGCACAAAAAGATTATGTAGAACGCTTTATCCAAGGTGATCCTGACTTATCAAGCATTCCTGTGCTTTCTGCTGCTGCTCCGTTTAAAGTCGGTGGGCGTAAAAACGATCCGGCTAACTTCACTGAAGTAGAATCAGGACAACTGACTTTCCGTAATGCCGCAGATTTATACCTCTACCCAAACACCTTGGTCGCATTGAAGGTCAAAGGTCAGCAAGTGAAAAATTGGCTTGAATGCAGCGCGGGGCAATTTAACCAAATAGACCTCCAATCCAATCAACCTCAGCAATTGATTAACTGGGATGAAATTCGTACCTACAACTTCGATGTTATTGATGGTGTTAGCTATCAGATTGATGTAACTCAGCCTGCTAAATATGACGGAGAATGTAAACTACTAAACCCTGATACGCAGCGTATTACTGGCTTAACCTTCCAAGGTAAACCATTAGACATGAACCAAGATTTCCTAATTGCAACCAATAACTACCGTGCCTATAGCGATAAATTCCCAGGAACAGGCAGCAATTTCATCGCCTTTGACTCACCAGATGAAAATCGTTCTATCATTGCCAGCTACATTACTCGCGTGAGCAAAGAGCAAGGTGAATTTAAGCCAAAAGCAGATAACAACTGGCGGTTTGCGCCCATCTCAGCAGATAAAGCGCTCGATATTCGCTTTGAAACTTCTCCTAGCAAAAAAGCAGAGGTATTTATTAAAAGCAATCAGCAATACCCAATGAAGCAGGTCGCGACAGATGATGTCGGCTTTGCCGTTTATCAGATTGATATGCAGCGCTAAATTATTTATTTCAAATAAAATGTCGTGCCAACATCGAGGCTTTTTCTTCACCACACAAACATCCTACTCTATCTTTGCCAATAGAGTAGAATGCAGGAAAGAGCATTAATGTAGTCAACCAAATGGACCCGATTAAAAATTTCAAACAACAACTTGCCGATACGGGATTTAGCGAACACGACATTAACCAACTCATCGACTGTGCTAAGTTGATAGAGCTACCCACAAGGCATGTATTGCTTAATCAAGGTCAAGTAGCTGAAGAAATTTTTTTCTTGATCGAGGGAGTGTGCCATTCCGCCTATTTAACGGATAAAGGAAAAGAGTTCAGCAAAGAGTTTTATTGGGAAGAAGATTGGATCATTGGGTTTGAAGGCTTAATCCAGCGACAACCTTCTCCTTACTTGCTTGAATCTCTTACATCATGTGTTTTATTTTCCCTGCCAATCAAAACTCTGGATGACTGGAGAGATAATAGACACCGTATTTACTTAAAATTGCTGGAAACACAGTTAATGTATAAGGAAAACAAAGAGCGTTTTATGTTGCTGTATACTCCTAAAGAACGTTACGAACTTTTCTGCCAGCATTACCCTCACCTACCGCATAGGTTAACCGACTACCATATCGCCGCCTATTTGGGTATTACCCCAATTAGCTTAAGCCGGATAAAAAAACGTCAGCAAGATTAACAATGGTTAATGTGACTTTCAAACTAACCTTGTAAGCTCAATTTTCACAGTGATATTCAATAAGGCAGATTATGATTTCTTGGCAACTCCTAACTTTTGAACAACTGACTACCAAGCAACTTTATCAGGTCCTTAAATTAAGAGTTGATGTGTTTGTTGTTGAGCAAGCATGTCCTTACCCCGAATTGGATGAGAAAGATTGTTATAGCCATGTCCATCATCTACTGGGATCTATAAATGGCGAGCTAATTGCATACGCACGATTACTGCCACAAAATGTCTGTTATCAATCGGTAAACATAGGAAGAGTCGCTACAGCGAAAACTCATCGCGGTGCGGGTCTAGGCCATAGCCTGATTAAAAAAGCCATCACAGAGAGTCATAGACTGTGGCCAAATGAAGATATTGAAATAGGCGCTCAGGCCCACTTGGAAAGTTATTATAATCAACACGGCTTTGAACGCACATCTAACACCTACCTCGAAGATGGTATTCCCCACATAGATATGAAGCTTAGTCAAAAAAGATGAACAAGATATCACCACAAACGTTCGCGCTCTGGCTTTTAATCGCTGGTAACCTAAGCGCATCGTTATCAGATGTAATGGTGAAAATCCTTGACGGTAGTGTTCAACCTCTGCAGTACATCTTTATTCGTCAACTGATTTCGGTAGCAATAATTTACCCTTTTTGGCGAAGGGAAACCGCGCAAGTTCGTCAATTGCATGCACCATGGTTAAATCTATTTCGCGCCCATCTGGTGTTAATTGGTAGCGGCTGCATGGTCGTTGCCATTACCCAAATGACTCTGGCCAGTGCCAATGCGGTATTTTATGCCGCGCCACTACTTATGCTGCCCATTTCTGTCTTGATGATGAAAGAAACACCTCCCAGCAGTAAAGTCTTAGCGACACTACTGGGTTTTATTGGTGTCTTGATAGTTCTCAGACCTTCCCAATTTCAGTGGGTATCTCTGTTTGCACTCACGACTGCAACCACATTGGCGTTATTTAATGTTTCTGCCCGTAAGCTACCAAATCAACAATCGATGATAAGCACACTATTCTGGACTTCACTTTTCTCACTTCCCATTGCCGCAATACTCGCGGTCATATTTTGGCAACCTATCAGTTTTAAAGAATTTAATCTCATTGCAGCCGGTGCAATTTTTATCTTGATCTACAACGGATTAGCCGTGCTAGCGTACCGAAAAGCACCTGCCGGAGAAATAGGCATGGCAGAGTATTCCGGCTTGATTTTTGTTACTGCATTTGGAGTTTGGTGGTTTGACGAGATCCCTGATTGGCTCACCACCCTGGGAATTCTATGCATTATTCTGCCTTTACTGCCTATAAAACGCAGTTCTCTACCTTCATAATCAACTAACCTAAGTCAAATTTTTCACAAATAAGTAATCCGGCACTATTTACTGCGGCCAAACCCACCATCAGACAAACGAAAAAACATCACAGACTTGGATCTTTTCTCAAGTTGTAGAATATCCAGTTTTCCATCTTCGGCAAGTTTAAATCTAACCTGCTGACCTGCTTTAATCTGGCTCAGTGGTTTATCATTTCCTTCAACACGTACCAGAGCGTTGAGATCAGCCATCGCCAAATCGTTGTTACGAAAAACTTGAGCTAGTGTATCGCCCTTTTCAACTGTGTATTCCTGCCATACCGCAGACTTTACACCTTTCTGCTGCTGGGAGTTCTGCTCGCTAAGTCCAGTTGTATTAATATCTACCTGTACACGCTGCTTAGCATTTGGTACTTCATTGACTGACTCAGACACTAATGGCGACTCAGATATTGGAACGAAAAATAAGATAAAAACAACTGGCACAAGCACCATCAAAGCTCGCTGATGGAGTTTAGGTAATATCAACCAAAGGTCTTTGACATTACCAGCCTTAACTTTCCAATCAACCTGTGAAATCTTTTGTTGGGCTAACTCAATATAATCTACCTGTTTAGGTTTTTTCTTTCTGCGGTTCATTGGGCGGGCTCTCCATAAGGTCCACGGCTATAAGTATAAAAACGAAGCGCACTCTAGTATAGAGATTTTCAATGTGTTAGGTAATGTACAGGTTAAAATTGCTATTTGAGACAAAAAAATCAGACTTAACTCTCACATTAAGGGCATTCTTCTCGTCAAATCTTAGCACCATTTCATCCCGCTACTATTACTGGTATCCTGTGGCCCTTAAATAAACTAAATATAGAGAGACACCATGTCTGAGGTTACATTTGAAACAGTAGAGCAAAAAGCAAGTTACGGCATTGGTCTACAAATGGGTCAGCAACTAGCCACTTCTGGTCTAGAAGGTCTGAGCGTAGACGCAATTGCAGTAGGAATTGCAACTGCACTTGTTGGTGACATGCCAGCGATTGAAATTGATGACATTAACTCTGCACTTCAAGACATGCACCAGCGAGCTGAATCTGCACGTCAAGAGGCGGCTAAAGTAGCAGCTGCTGACGGTGAAGTATTCCTAAAAGATAATGCACTACGCCCAGAAATCACCGTATTAGAGTCAGGTCTTCAGTATGAAATCATGACTGAAGGTACAGGTGAAATTCCAACTTCAGACAAGCAAGTTCGCGTTCACTACCATGGTGAGTTAACAGACGGCACTGTATTTGACAGCTCAGTTTCTCGTGGTCAACCTGCAGAGTTCCCTGTAACTGGCGTTATTAAAGGTTGGGTTGAAGCTCTTCAAATGATGCCTGTTGGCTCTAAATGGAAACTCTACATTCCTCAAGATCTTGCTTATGGCGAACGTGGCGCAGGCGCTGCTATTCCTCCATATGCAGCTCTAGTATTTGAAGTAGAGCTATTGGATATCCTTTAAATCCAGCAGAACTAGCAAAAAGGCGACCCAAGGGTCGCCTTTTTATATTGTTTTTTTAAAACAAAAAAGCCGAGCAAATGCTCGGCTTTTTCGTTATTACGAACTGATTACTCAGCAGCTTCTTCAGCAGCTGGGCGATCTACAAGCTCAATGTAAGCCATTGGAGCTTTATCGCCAGCACGGAAGCCAGCTTTTAGGATACGAGTGTAACCGCCCTGACGAGCAGCAAAACGTGGACCTAGTTCGTTAAATAGTTTTGCAACTACTTCGTTGTCACGAGTACGTGCAAATGCTAGACGACGGTTAGCAACGCTGTCAGTCTTAGCTAGTGTAATCAAAGGCTCAACGACGCGACGCAGCTCTTTTGCTTTTGGCAAAGTAGTCTTGATAACTTCATGACGTACTAGAGAGCTAGCCATATTGCTGAACATCGCTTTGCGATGTGAGCTGTTGCGGTTGAGTTGACGACCACTCTTACGATGGCGCATGACCTAATCCTTCTAACTAGTATCGATTAATCTTCAGCGATAGACGCTGGTGGCCAGTTTTCTAGGCGCATACCTAGAGATAGACCACGTGATGCAAGTACGTCTTTAATCTCTGTAAGAGATTTTTTACCAAGGTTAGGCGTTTTAAGTAGCTCAACCTCAGTACGCTGTACAAGATCACCGATGTAGTGAATCGCTTCTGCTTTCAGACAGTTAGCAGAGCGAACTGTTAGTTCAAGATCGTCTACAGGACGCAGTAGGATCGGATCAAATTCTGGCTTCTCTTCTTTCTCTTCAGGAACTCGTACATCACGTAGATCTACGAATGCATCCAATTGCTCAGCTAGAATTGTAGCTGCGCGACGGATAGCTTCCTCAGGGTCCAAAGTACCGTTCGTTTCCATATCGATGACAAGCTTATCTAAGTCTGTACGCTGCTCTACACGAGCGGCTTCAACAGAGTAAGCTATCTTGTCTACTGGGCTGTACGTAGCGTCAACCAGTAGGCGACCAATAGGACGCTCATCTTCTTCAGTATGGATACGAGCTGAAGCTGGAACGTAACCACGACCACGTTCTACCTTGATACGCATTGCGATCTCAGCATTGCCATCCGTTAGGTGACAAATAACGTGTTCAGGGTTAGTGATCTCTACATCACCATCATGGGTGATGTCACCTGCAACCACAGGGCCCGAGCCTGATTTATTCAGCGTAATAAACACTTCATCTTTGCCTTCGGCAACGCGTACAGCCAAACCTTTCAGGTTAAGAAGAATCTCAAGAATATCTTCTTGCACACCTTCTTTAGTACTGTATTCGTGTAGAACGCCTTCAATCTCCACTTCTGTTACAGCACAACCTGGCATAGAAGATAAAAGAATACGGCGAAGTGCATTACCTAGAGTGTGACCAAAGCCACGCTCCAATGGCTCAAGAGTTACTTTTGCGTGTGTCGTGCTAACTTGTTCAATGTCAACAAGACGTGGCTTAAGAAATTCTGTTACAGAACCCTGCATTGTGTCCTCTCTTTAGTTTAACCTTACTTAGAGTAAAGCTCGACGATCAGTTGTTCGTTGATGTCAGCAGATAGGTCTGAACGTTCAGGCAAACGCTTGAACATACCTTCCATCTTACCACCATCTACTTCAATCCAAGTTGGTTTTTCACGTTGTTCAGCAACTTCTAGAGCTGCCTTTATACGAGATTGCTGTTTAGCTTTCTCGCGGATAGAAACAACGTCATCAGCCGCAACCTTGAAAGAAGGAACGTTTACAACTTTACCGTTAACTAGGATAGCTTTGTGGCTAACTAGCTGACGAGCTTCTGCGCGAGTTGCACCAAAGCCCATGCGGTAAACTACGTTATCAAGACGACCTTCAAGAAGCTGAAGTAGGTTTTCACCAGTGTTGCCTTTAAGGCGCGCTGCATCTTTATAGTAGTTACGGAATTGTTTTTCTAGAACGCCATACATACGACGTACTTTTTGCTTCTCACGAAGCTGAACGCCATACTCAGATAGACGACCGCGACGAGCGCCGTGTACACCTGGTGCGTTATCAATTTTACACTTGGTATCGATCGCACGAACACCAGACTTAAGAAATAAGTCAGTGCCTTCACGACGGCTAAGCTTCAGCTTAGGACCCAAATATCTTGCCATGATCTTTCTCCAGTAATCTAAAAAACGTTATACACGACGTTTCTTAGGTGGACGACAACCGTTATGAGGGATTGGTGTAGCATCAACAATATTTGTGATGCGAAAACCAGCAGCGTTCAGTGCGCGAACCGTAGATTCACGACCTGGACCTGGACCCTTAACCATAACTTCCAAGTTCTTTAGACCGTATTCTTTCGCCATTTCAGCACAACGCTCTGCAGCTACCTGTGCCGCGAACGGAGTAGATTTACGAGAACCACGGAAACCTGAACCACCTGCGGTAGCCCATGCGAGAGCATTACCTTGACGGTCAGTTATAGTTACGATTGTGTTGTTGAAAGAAGCATGGATGTGCGCAACGCCATCTGCAACTTGCTTGCGTACGCGCTTACGAGCGCGAGTTGGTTGTTTAGCCATTGTACTCTACCTTCCCGATTATTTCTTGATCGGCTTACGCGGACCCTTACGGGTGCGAGCGTTGGTTTTAGTACGCTGTCCACGTAGTGGTAGACTGCGACGATGACGAAGACCTCTGTAACAGCCAAGGTCCATTAGACGCTTGATGTTCATTGATACTTCACGACGAAGATCACCTTCTACAGTGTACTTAGCTACACCATCACGCAGTTGATCGATCTGCTCTTCAGTTAGTTCACTGATCTTAACACTTTCAGCAATACCCAGATCAGCTAAAATAGCTTGAGATCGAGTTTTGCCGATTCCATAGATCGCGGTTAAGGCGATTACAGCATGTTTTTGATCAGGAATGTTAATGCCTGCTATACGGGCCATTATTCACTCCTAAGTGTTTCTATAAAAGAATTAGCCGCAGCAAAGCCCGTTATGGATACGCTGCGGAATACTACTTCTTTTGCACGCAAAAGGTAGGCCGAGCAATATACTCAACGCTACCTTATATTTCAAGTAAAAATTTCTGCTTATTAGCCTTGGCGCTGTTTGTGCTTTGGCTCACTGCAAATCACGCGAACGACACCGTTACGCTTGATAACTTTACAGTTACGGCAGATTTTTTTAACGGAAGCACGAACTTTCATTGCTAAACTCCGTAAATAAAACCCGATTTAACGGCCGTAGCCTTTCAGGTTTGCCTTTTTCAACACAGAATCATACTGCTGAGACATCAGATGAGTCTGTACCTGTGCCATAAAGTCCATGATAACCACTACAACAATGAGTAGTGATGTACCGCCGAAGTAGAAACGTACGTTCCACGCGACCATCATGAACTCTGGAATCAGACAGATAAAGGTAATGTATAACGCACCCGCAAGGGTTAAACGCGTCATTACTTTATCTATATATTTCGCTGTCTGCTCACCTGGGCGGATGCCGGGTACGAATGCACCAGACTTCTTCAGGTTATCTGCTGTTTCTCTTGGGTTGAATACCAACGCCGTATAGAAGAAACAGAAGAAAATAATCGCCGCTGCATAAAGCATTACATATAAAGGTTGACCTGGGCTAAGAGCCAAAGACACGTCAGTTAACCAACCAAGCGTGCTACTCTCACCATTTTGACCAAACCACTGCGCCAGTGTTCCTGGAAACAGTATAATACTAGATGCAAAGATTGCCGGAATAACACCTGCCATATTAATTTTAAGTGGCAAGTGTGTGCTTTGTGCAGCAAAGACCTTACGTCCTTGTTGACGTTTCGCATAGTTAACGACAATCCGTCGTTGACCACGCTCCATGAAAACAACGAAGTAGATCACTGCAAAAGACAACACAACAATCAACAGCAGAAGAAGTACATGCAATTCACCTTGACGCGCTTGCTCGATTGTTTGACCGATTGCTGAAGGCAATCCAGCAACAATACCTGCAAATATCAGTATCGAAATACCGTTACCAATTCCGCGCTCTGTAATTTGTTCACCTAGCCACATCAAAAACATGGTACCGGTTACTAAACTTACGGTAGCAATTAGCGTAAACATGGTTTGGTTGATAACAACCAGATTATCGACCATGTTTGGTAAGCCAGTTGCAATACCAATAGCTTGGAAAGTTGCAAGTACAAGCGTGCCATACCGCGTATATTGGCTGATCTTACGACGGCCTGCTTCACCCTCTTTCTTGAGTTCAGCTAACGCTGGATGAACTACAGTTAGCAGTTGGACAACAATCGATGCCGAAATATACGGCATGATGCCCAACGCTAATATAGATGCACGCTCAAGGGCACCACCGGAAAACATGTTAAACATTTCCACGATGGTACCTTTTTGCTGTTCGAACAAATCGGCAAGTACAGCCGCGTCAATACCAGGAATCGGCACAAAAGAGCCCGCTCGGAATACTAAAAGTGCACCGATTACGAATAATAAGCGCGACTTCAGTTCACTTAAGCCGCTCTGAGCACTACGAAAATCTTGTCCTGGTTTTTTAGCCATCTGTACCTCTTTCCTCGAGATTATTCCTCGATTTTACCGCCTGCAGCTTCGATTGCAGCTTTAGCGCCTTTAGTCACACGTAGACCTTTAACAGTCACAGCTTTCTTAACATCACCAGAAAGAACAATTTTAACAAATTCGATGTTCTTAGTGATGACGTTAGCAGCTTTAAGGCTGTTTAGATCAACGACGTCACCTGTTACTTTCGCTAGCTCAGCTAGACGAACTTCAGCAGACACTAAACTCTTACGAGAAGTGAAACCGAACTTAGGTAGACGCTGTTTGAGAGGCATTTGACCGCCTTCAAAACCTGGACGAACACTGCCGCCAGAACGTGACTTTTGACCTTTGTGGCCACGACCACCGGTTTTACCAAGGCCAGAACCGATACCACGACCTACGCGCTTCGCAGAAGGCTTAGAACCCGCAGCCGGTGATAGAGTATTCAAACGCATTCTGATTACTCCTCAACTTTAACCATGTAGAAAACTTTGTTGATCATACCGCGTATACACGGCGTATCTTCAAGTTCTACTGTATGGTTGATTTTACGAAGGCCCAAACCCTTTAAGCACGCTCTGTGCTTAGGTAGGCGACCGATTGAGCTTTTAGTTTGAGTAACTTTAATAGTTGCCATCGTGTTCTTACTCCGAAATAGATTCAACAGTTAGACCACGTTTAGCAGCAACCATGTCTGGCGACTTCATGCTACCTAGCGCATCGATCGTAGCACGAACGATGTTGATAGGGTTCGTAGAACCGTATGCTTTAGATAGTACGTTATGTACACCTGCTACTTCTAGTACTGCACGCATCGCACCACCTGCGATAACACCCGTACCTTCTGCAGCCTGCTGCATGTAAACTTTAGAGCCCGAGTGGCGACCTTTTACCGGGTGGAAAAGAGTGCCTTCGTTTAAAGCGATCGTCGTCATATTGCGACGTGCTTTTTCCATTGCTTTTTGGATCGCAGCAGGTACTTCACGGGCTTTGCCGTAACCGAAACCTACACGACCGTTACCGTCACCAACTACTGTTAGTGCAGTAAAGCTCATGATTCGACCACCTTTAACCGTTTTTGATACACGGTTAACTGCGATTAGCTTTTCTTGCAAATCATTCGCTTGAACTTGTTGTTCTTTAGCCATCTTCCAACCCTACCTTAGAATTTCAGACCAGCTTCGCGAGCAGATTCTGCTAGCGCCGCTACTCGACCGTGGTATTGGAAACCAGAGCGATCAAATGCAACTGACGCTACGCCTTTTTCTAGCGCGCGCTCGGCAATAGCTTTACCTATTGCTTTTGCTGCATCGATGTTACCAGTGTTCTTTACTTGCTCACGGATCGCTTTTTCTACAGTAGAAGCTGCTGCGATAACCTCAGAGCCATTTGATGCGATAACCTGAGCGTACACGTGACGAGGAGTACGGTGTACTACTAGGCGAGTTGCACCCAGTTCTGCAATCTTACGACGCGCACGTGTAGCACGACGGATGCGAGATGCTTTCTTATCCATAGTGTTACCCTACTTCTTCTTAGCTTCTTTAGTACGCACATTTTCATCTGCGTAACGAACACCTTTGCCTTTATATGGCTCAGGCTCACGGTAAGAACGAATGTCAGCTGCAACTTGACCTACTTGTTGCTTATCACAACCAGTAATAATGATCTCAGTTTGGCTTGGACATTCAGCTTTAATACCCTCTGGCAACTCGTGCTCAACAGGGTGTGAGAAGCCTAATGTTAGAGATACAGATTTGCCTTTGATAGCAGCACGGTAACCAACACCTTTAAGAGTTAGCTTCTTAGTAAAGCCTTCAGTAACACCAACAACCATGTTGTTTACTAGAGCGCGAGCAGTACCTGCCTGAGCCCATGCATTAGCAACACCTTCTTTTGGACCAAAAGTTAGGTTGTTATCTTCCTGAGCAACAACTACAGCATTGTTGACAATACTAGACAGTTCGCCCTTCGCACTTTTTACAGTGATTTCTTGGCCGTTTAGTTTCACCTCTACGCCAGCTGGAATAGCGACAGGTGCCTTAGCAACACGAGACATATTCTACTCCTATTAGGCTACGTAGCAGATGATTTCACCGCCAAGACCTGCTTTACGTGCAGCACGGTCTGACATCAGACCCTTGGAAGTTGAAACGACAGCAACACCAAGACCACCCATTACAGAAGGAAGATCATCTTTCTTCTTGTAAACACGTAGACCTGGACGAGAAACACGCTTAAGTTGCTCAATTACTGGTTTAGCTTGGAAGTACTTAAGAGTAACTTCTAGCTCAGGTTTTACTTCGCCTTCAACAGCGAATTCAGTGATGTAACCTTCAGCTTTCAGTAGTGCAGCAATTGCAACTTTAAGCTTTGAAGAAGGCATTTTAACAGCAACTTTGTTTGCTGCCTGACCGTTACGAACGCGGGTCAGCATATCCGAAATCGGATCTTGCATGCTCATATGATTTACTCCAAATGATTAAGTGGCAATTACCAGCTAGCCTTACGAAGTCCAGGAATCTCGCCTTTCATGCAAGCTTCACGAACTTTGATACGGCTTAGACCGAACTTACGTAAGTAACCATGTGGACGACCAGTTTGGTTACAACGGTTGCGCTGACGTGATGCACTTGAATCACGTGGAAGAGTTTGCAATTTTAGAACTGCGTTCCAACGATCTTCTTCAGATACGTTTACATCGCTGATGATAGCTTTTAGCGCTGCACGCTTTTCAGCATACTTAGCTACTAGCTTTGCACGCTTTACTTCACGTGCCTTCATTGAATTTTTAGCCATAACAGTAACCCTTCACCTTACTTACGGAATGGGAAGTTAAAGGCAGCCAGCAGAGCACGGCCTTCCTCATCAGTACCAGCAGACGTCGTAATAGTGATGTCTAAACCGCGTACTCTATCAACTTTATCAAAGTCGATTTCCGGGAAGATAATTTGCTCGCGAACGCCCATGCTGTAGTTACCGCGACCGTCAAAAGACTTAGCGCTAACACCACGGAAGTCACGTACTCGTGGAAGAGCGATATTAATAAGACGCTCAAGAAAATCCCACATACGTTCGCCACGCAAGGTTACTTTACAACCGATAGGGTAGCCTTCGCGGATTTTGAAACCTGCAACAGATTTGCGCGCTTTAGTGACAAGTGGCTTTTGACCAGAGATCGTTGCCATGTCTGACGCTGCATTTTCTAGCAGTTTCTTATCGTTGATTGCTTCACCAACACCCATGTTTAGGGTGATTTTATCAATTCTAGGGACTTGCATGACGCTTGTGTAGCTGAACTCTTTGGTAAGCTCAGCGACTACAGACGACTTGTAGTAATCATGCAGTTTCGCCATAGTAGAACTCCAAATTACTCTATTAGTTAGAAACAGTTTCGCCATTAGATTTAAAGAAACGAACTTTCTTACCATCTTCAAAACGGAAACCGATACGGTCTGCTTTACCAGTAGCCGTGTTAAAAACTGCCACGTTAGAAACATCAATTGCTGCTTCCTGCTCGACAATACCACCTTGGATACTTAGAGCGGGAACCGGTTTTTGATGCTTCTTAACAAGGTTAATGCCTTCAACGAAAACTTTACCAGTTGCCAGAACCTTAGTTACTTTACCTTTCTTGCCTTTATCTTTACCAGCAAGAACGATTACTTCGTCATTACGACGGATTTTAGCTGCCATTTCTACGTGCTCCTTACAGAACTTCTGGAGCCAGTGAAACGATCTTCATGAACTTATCGCCACGAAGTTCGCGTGTCACAGGACCAAAGATACGTGTACCGATTGGTTGCTCAGTGTTATCATTTAACAATACGCAAGCATTTCGGTCGAAGCGAATGACAGAACCGTCAGGACGACGTACGCCTTTACGGGTGCGAACTACCACCGCCTTCAGAACGTCACCTTTTTTAACTTTACCGCGAGGAATTGCTTCCTTAACAGTAACTTTGATAACGTCACCGATGTGTGCATAACGGCGATGAGAGCCACCCAGAACCTTAATACACATTACGCTGCGTGCGCCTGAGTTATCAGCTGCGTCCAGCATACTTTGCATTTGGATCATGTTAGTGCTCCGCTAAATATAAAAAAAACTAGACCCTCACGGGTCGGGCTGCCTCTTTAAAAGGGACGCGAATTGTACCACCCTTTTATGTAATTGGGTAGTCAAAAAATAAACGGCCCCAAAATATTTCTTGGAGCCGTTTTATTTATAGAATCAACGAAGTTAAACCTTCGCCTTTTCTACAACTTTTACCAATGCCCAAGACTTAGTCTTAGACAGTGGACGGCACTCTGCGATTTCAACTTTGTCGCCTAAGCCACAAACGTTGTTTTCGTCATGTGCGTGTACTTTAGTCGTGCGCTTTACGAACTTGCCGTAAATTGGGTGTTTAACCATGCGCTCGATAGCAACAGTGATAGACTTATCCATCTTGTCACTAACAACACGACCTTGTTGAGTACGTTTTACTTCGCTCATTATGCGTCTGCCTTCTCAGTCAAAACAGTTTTCACACGTGCGATATCACGGCGTACAGCTTTCAGAGTATGAGTCTGCTGTAGCTGACCAGTTGCAGCTTGCATACGCAAGTTAAACTGTTCGCGTAGCAAACCCAAAAGCTCAGAATTAAGCTCTTCAACGCTCTTTTCGCGTAGATCTAGTGCTTTCATCACATCACCTGCTTAGTTACAAATGTAGTCTTGAAAGGCAGCTTACGAGCCGCTAAGCGGAACGCTTCACGTGCCAATTCTTCAGGTATACCACCCATTTCGTACATTACCTTTCCAGGTTGGATTTGGGCTACCCAGTACTCAACGTTACCTTTACCCTTACCCTGACGAACTTCAAGTGGTTTTTCTGTGATAGGCTTATCTGGGAACACACGGATCCAGATTTTACCTTGACGCTTAACGTGACGTGTCATTGCACGACGTGCCGCTTCGATCTGACGAGCAGTTAGACGACCACGGCCAGTTGCTTTAAGGCCGAATTCGCCGAAGCTTACTTCAGTACCTTTAGCTAGACCACGGTTACGACCTGTCTGAACCTTACGGAACTTAGTACGTTTAGGTTGTAGCATCTGTCGACTCCTTACTTACGGCCTTTGCGCTGCTTCTTAGGCTTATCGCCTTTAGGCTCTACAGCGTTAGCTGCTGGCATGCCGCCTAGGATCTCACCTTTGAAGATCCAAACTTTAATGCCGATTACACCGTATTGAGTGTGAGCCGAAGAAGTTGCGTAATCAATGTCAGCACGTAGAGTGTGTAGAGGCACACGGCCTTCACGATACCACTCAGAACGTGCAATTTCAGCGCCGCCAAGACGACCACTTACTTCCACTTTGATACCTTTAGCACCTAGGCGCATTGCATTTTGAACCGCGCGCTTCATCGCACGACGGAACATAACACGACGCTCTAGTTGAGACGCGATACTGTCACCAACAAGTTGTGCATCTAGTTCAGGTTTACGTACTTCAGCGATGTTAATTTGCGCTGGTACACCTGCAATTTTAGCTACAGCTGCGCGTAGCTTCTCAACGTCTTCACCTTTCTTACCGATTACAACACCTGGACGAGCAGTGTGAATAGTCACACGAATACTCTTAGCAGGACGTTCGATAACGATGCGTGATAGAGACGCTTTTTTCAGTTCACTTGTAAGGAACTGACGTACCTTGAAGTCGCCGTCTAGGTTGTCAGCGAAATCTTTGGTATTAGCAAACCATGTAGCATTCCAAGGCTTAACGATGCCAAGACGAATACCATTTGGATGTACTTTCTGACCCATTGCTTACTCTCCTAGTCTCAAGCGTCTGCTACGATAACAGTGATGTGGCTTGAACGCTTCAAGATACGATCCGCACGACCTTTAGCACGAGGCATAATACGCTTCATGATAGGGCCTTCATCTACGAAGATCTTTGCGACACTTAGGTCGTCAACATCTGCACCTTCGTTGTGCTCCGCGTTCGCGATAGCTGACTCAAGAACTTTCTTCACTAGATCAGCAGCTTTTTTGTTGCTGAAAGTTAAGATTTCTAGAGCTTGGTCAACTGATTTACCACGGATTTGATCCGCGACTAAGCGAGCTTTCTGAGGCGAAATGCGAGCAAAGTTATGTTTAGCTAGTGCTTCCATCATCTACTCCTTAACGCTTCTTAGCTTTCTTATCCACGACATGACCGCGGTAAGTGCGAGTTGGTGCAAATTCGCCCAGTTTGTGACCGATCATTTCGTCGGTTACAAATACTGGTACGTGCTGACGACCATTATGGACAGCGATGGTCAAACCGATCATCGTAGGGATGATCATTGAACGACGGGACCAAGTCTTAATAGGCTTTTTGTCTCCGCTTTCCACCGCTTTCTCTACCTTCTTCAGCAAGTGTAGGTCGATAAATGGACCTTTCTTGAGAGAACGTGGCATGGCGATTCCTCTTTAAATAGATTACTTATTACGACGACGTACGATGTACTTGTCAGTGCGTTTGTTCTTACGAGTCTTGAAGCCTTTAGTAGGCTGACCCCATGGTGAAACTGGGTGACGACCACCAGAAGTACGGCCTTCACCACCACCGTGTGGGTGGTCTACTGGGTTCATCACAACACCACGAACGGTTGGACGAACACCGCGCCAGCGGCTAGCACCAGCTTTACCAAGTTCACGTAGCATATGCTCAGAGTTACCAACTTCACCGATTGTTGCACGGCCTTCAGAAAGTACTTTGCGCATTTCGCCAGAACGTAGACGGATAGTAACGTATGCACCGTCGCGAGCGACGATTTGAGCATATGCACCAGCCGAACGAGCTAACTGACCACCTTTACCAGGCTTAAGCTCAACGTTGTGTACAGTTGAACCTACTGGGATGTTACGCATTGGTAGTGTATTACCAGCTTTAATTGGTGCATCTGCACCAGACTGGATAGCATCACCAGCAGCAACACCTTTAGGTGCTAGGATGTAACGACGCTCACCGTCTGCATACAGAACTAGAGCGATGTTAGCGCTACGATTTGGATCGTATTCTAGACGTTCAACTTTCGCTGGGATACCGTCTTTAGTACGTTTAAAATCAATAACACGGTAATGGTGTTTATGACCACCACCGATGTGACGTACTGTAATACGACCGTTGTTGTTACGACCACCATTTTTAGAGTTTTTCTCTAAAAGAGGTGCGTACGGCTTGCCCTTGTGTAGGTCAGCGTTAACAACTTTAACAACGTGACGACGACCAGGGGAAGTCGGCTTACATTTAACAATAGCCATTTCTCAACTACTCCTGTTATTCCGCGCCGCCGGCAAAGTCAAGATCTTGACCTTCTTTCAAAGTAACATACGCTTTTTTAACATCGCTGCGGCGACCTTGGCGTAGACCTTGACGTTTGGTCTTACCCTTATTAATAAGAGTATTTACAGATTTAACTTCAACTTCAAATAGCTTCTCTACAGCTGCTTTGATCTCTTTTTTAGTTGCATCTTTAGCGACTTTAAAAACGATAGTGTTCGCTTTTTCAGCTGCCATAGTTGCTTTTTCAGAGACATGTGGAGCACGTAGAACTTTTAGGATACGCTCTTCAGTAATCATGCTAGCATCTCCTCAACTTGCTTAACTGCTGCTGCAGTCATTACAACTTTGTCGAACGCGATTAGAGAAACTGGATCAATACCAGCAGCATCACGTGCGTCAACTTTGTATAGGTTACGAGCAGCTAGGAATAGATTTTCATCTACTTCACTAGTCACGATAAGCGCGTCAGTTAGCTCAAGCTCTTTCAGCTTAGCTACAAGCTCTTTTGTCTTTGGCGCTTCTACTGAGAAGTTATCAACAACGATTAAACGCTCTTGACGAACAAGCTCAGAAAGAATGCTTTTCATAGCACCGCGGTACATTTTCTTGTTTACTTTTTGGCTGTGATCTTGTGGTTTCGCAGCAAAAGTAACACCACCTGTACGCCAGATTGGGCTACGAATTGTACCAGCACGTGCACGGCCAGTACCTTTTTGACGCCATGGCTTAGCGCCACCGCCAGCAACTTCTGAACGTGTTTTTTGAGCACGTGTACCCTGACGAGCACCTGCTGCGTATGCAACAACTACTTGGTGTACAAGAGCTTCGTTAAACTCACGTCCGAAAGTAGTTTCGGAAACAGTTAGTGCATCAGCACCTTTAACCATTAGTTCCATTACTTACTCCTGAGACGTTATGCTTTAATAGCTGGTTTAACGATCACGTTACCGCCAGTTGAGCCAGGGACTGCACCTTTAATAAGAAGCAGGTTGCGCTCAGCGTCGACACGTACGATCTCTAGGTTCTGAGTCGTTACACGCTCAGCACCCATGTGACCTGCCATTTTCTTGCCTTTAAATACGCGACCTGGAGTCTGACATTGACCGATAGAACCAGGAGCACGGTGAGACAATGAGTTACCGTGAGTCATATCTTGAGTAGAGAAGTTCCAACGTTTAATAACGCCTTGGAAGCCTTTACCTTTAGAAGTACCAGTAACGTCTACTTTCTTAGTTTCGTTGAATAGTTCAACAGTTAGTTCTGCACCAACTTCAAACTCTTCACCGTTTTCCAAACGGAATTCCCAAAGACCACGACCAGCTTCTACACCTGCTTTAGCAAAGTGACCAGCTTCTGGTTTAGTTACGCGGTTAGCTTTCTTAGCACCAGTTGTTACCTGAATTGCTGCATAGCCGTCTGTTTCAAGTGTACGCACTTGAGAAACACGGTTAGCTTCAACTTCAACAACAGTTACTGGAATAGAAACGCCTTCTTCAGTAAATACGCGGGTCATACCCACTTTACGACCGATTAGACCAATCATTCTTCTAATCTCCCTTAACCTAGGCTAATTTGTACGTCAACGCCCGCAGCAAGGTCTAGACGCATTAGAGCATCAACAGTTTTGTCTGTTGGCTCAACAATGTCGATTAGACGTTTGTGAGTACGAATTTCGTACTGATCACGAGCATCTTTGTTAACGTGTGGAGAGATAAGAACTGTGAAACGCTCTTTACGAGTAGGCAGTGGGATCGGACCACGAACCTGTGCGCCAGTGCGCTTGGCTGTTTCAACGATTTCCGCTGTAGAAGCATCGATTAGTTTGTAATCGAAAGCTTTTAGGCGGATACGGATACGTTGGTTCTGCATGAGACAGAGCTCCAAAATTAAAAATTACACAAACAATATCGCCACTCATACTCGAATAGCCGAGAGAATGTCGATTGATTTATGTGAAACCGTAGCATCCAAGATTAGGACGCATTGTCAGTTAATTTTCGATTAACCATCCCTATATACCAGAGTCACCTCTGGGGATAGTTTTTCCGAAGAAAAGATAGTTAATTGTATTAACTGCGAACATAAGCTGAGTTTACATTACCTGAAAAATCTTAACGACAATTCAGCTCCTCGTTACTCATTGGTTCACAACTGGATTAACCAGTGCGCTGCATTATACAGATAGCAAATTGACATGCAAGTGTTGTTTGAAAATTAAACGGCTATAAAATCAAATAGTGATAATTATTCTTGCCGAAAAAACAAAGCGCAGATAGGCAAGCCATCTGCGCTTGAACCACTTAAACTAATTGAGCTAGTCTTTGACGTACTGCTTCAAATAAACAAACCCCTGAAGCAACTGACACATTCAAACTAGACACACTGCCCGCCATAGGAATTTTTATCAAATCGTCACAGGTTTCACGAGTCAAGCGTCGCATACCATCGCCTTCGGCACCCATTACAATAGCAAGTGGACCAGTTAATTTAGCTTGATAAATATCATGCTTGGCTTCACCAGCTGTGCCGACAAACCAAACACCATGCTCTTGCAAAGCTCGCATAGTACGCGCTAGGTTAGTGACACGAACAAGTGGCACACTTTCAGCGGCGCCACAAGCCACTTTACTTACTGTCGCGGTAATGTTTGCTGACTTATCTTTAGGCACAATCACAGCCGCAACACCAGCAGCATCGGCATTACGTAGACAAGCGCCTAAGTTATGCGGATCGGTAACCCCGTCTAAAACCAACAACAGCGGGTTGTCATGCTGAGCAATAATATCGTCTAAATCATGTTCATTGAGTTGTTTAGCTGGTTTAACTTTTGCCATGATCCCCTGATGATTAGCACCACAGGCTTTATCATCCAGCGTCTTACGTGTCATTTGCTGAATAGAGACACCACACATTTGCAGCTGATTGATAATCGGCATCAGCCGATCGTCTTGACGACCTTTTAAAACAAAAGCTTCAACAAAACGCTCTGGTTCTTTTGCAAGCACCGCTTTTACGGCATGAATGCCATAAATAAATTCATTACTCATTAATTTTTCCGATTAGTGTTTCTTAGCCCGAGCCTTTTTGGCTTTGTTACGTGGCTTTTTCTTCGCTGCTTTATTTTCAGGTTTCTTCGACGCTTTGCTGCCTTTCCCTTCACTATGAGCTTCATCTGGTCTTTTTGTCGGCTCAACTACTGGCTTAGCTTTGCTTCCACTGCGCTTACCCTTTTCGGCAGCACTCTTTTTTGCCTTAGCTTTCTGCTGAGCTTCTGCTGCACGCTTCTTGGTCGTTTTACCTTTTCCGCGTAGCTTACGGCTTGTTTCAACTAATTCAAAGTCTATTTGCCTATCATCAAGGTTTACCGACAGCACTTTCACTTTAACCGCATCACCAAGACGATAAATTGCGCCAAAACTTTCACCGATAAGTCTTTGACCAATTGGATCAAATTGATAGTAATCATTAGCAAGGTTCGAAATATGCACTAGGCCATCTATGTGTAACTCAGTCAAGCGCACAAAAAAGCCAAAACCTGTTACGTTAGCAATAACCCCTTCAAGCTCCTCACCAACGTGATCTTGCATGTACTCACATTTCAACCAGTCAGAAACTTCTCGGGTTGCATCGTCGGCGCGTCGCTCAGTCATAGAACACTGCTCACCATAAAAATCCATGTCATCGAAGGAATAATGGTAGCCACCAGTCGGCGTCCAGCGATCTTTAAGCGTGCCATTTTCCTTTGCAATAAGGTATTTGATTGCGCGATGCAATAAGAGATCAGGATAACGACGAATCGGCGAGGTAAAGTGCGCGTAACGTTTAAGGGCCAACCCGAAGTGACCACGGTTATCGGCGTTGTAAACCGCTTGTTTCATCGACCGCAGCAACATGGTCTGAATAAGCTCTTTGTCTTGACGCTCGCCAATCTGGCGGATCAATTCCGCATAATCGGTCGGTGAAGGCACAAGACCACCTTTTAAATCAAGGCCAAGCTCACTTAAAAAGTCACGAAAGCCCATTAAGCGTTCTTCACCGGGAGATTCATGGATCCGGTACAAAGCCGCCTCTTTCGCTTTTTCAACTAAAGACGCAGAGGCAATATTGGCCAAAATCATGCATTCTTCGATGATTTTATGCGCATCATTACGAATCACAGGCTCAATGCTCTCTATTTTACGTTCTGCATTAAAAATAAATTTGGTTTCGACAGTCTCAAACTCAATCGCACCGCGATGATCGCGCGTTTTCTTAAGCACCTTATACATTTTGTGCAGCTCTTCAAGATGAGGCACCAAAGGTTCATACCTTTGACGCAATTCTTCATCACCTTCAAGAATATGATGCACCTTATTATAGGTAAGACGGGCATGAGAGTTCATTACCGCTTCATAATGCGTGTAGCCAGATAGCTGGCCTGACTCAGAGACCATCATCTCACATACCATACACAGGCGATCAACCTGTGGGTTGAGTGAACAAAGGCCATTAGACAGCACTTCAGGCAGCATAGGGACGACTTGCGATGGGAAGTAAACCGAGTTACCACGATTGATAGCTTCTTTATCTAGTGCCGAATCAGTACGCACATAATAACTAACATCAGCAATCGCTACCCAAAGCCGCCAGCCACCACTTTTTTTCGCCTCGCAGTAGACAGCATCATCAAAATCTCGCGCATCTTCACCGTCGATAGTCACTAACGGTAATTCACGTAGATCCACTCGTCCTTGCTTGGCCTCTTCCGGCACCTCTTCCCCCAAACCCGAGATTTGCTCATCAACTTCTTCTGGCCACTGATGAGGAATTTGGTGGGTACGAATGGCAATCTGAGTCTCCATACCGGGTGCCATATTCTCACCTAATACTTCAACCACCTTACCTGTCATGCCACGAGCGCGAGAGTCACGGTCAGTAATTTCAATCACCACCACATTACCCATACGAGCACCAGCACGTAATTCGTTGGGGATCAAAATATCTTGGCTGAGCCTTGAATCATCAGGTACCACATAAGAATACCCATATTCCATAAAGAAGCGGCCAACGATTTGCCCTTGCTTTTCTTCCAGCACGCGCACCAAACGACATTCAGTTTTACCTCGTTTTGAGTTTTGCGTTGGTTGCACCAATACAAAGTCGCCATGAAGCACGTTTTTCATCTGATGATGAGGCAGTAAAACATCCTTTTCTTTACCAACACTGCCTTCAGGGCGAACCCAGCCATGACCGTCTTTATGACCTATCACATAGCCTTTAATCATTTCCAATTTTTCAGGCACGGCATAGCATTGGCGACGAGTAAACACCAACTGACCATCTCTTTCCATCGCTCTGAGTCGGCGGCGCAATCCTTCATATTGCTCTTCACCTTTTAAATGCAGGGCTTCAAACAAATCGTTACGATTGAGTGGCGTGCCTGCTTTCTCAAGAAACTCGAGAATAAATTCACGGCTGGGGACCGGATTGTCGTATTTCTCGGATTCGCGTTCGGCAAAAGGGTCGTTTGGAGTCTGTTCTGACATAGGCACGCCTAATTCTACAAGGGAGGTATTTAAAGCTAGTATATCCGACTCACTTACTAAGCTACAGGAGAGTTAGGTCAAAATGCTAAATTGTCATGCTATTTTCATAGCTTAAGACTCATTGGTAGAGTTTTTGAATGTAAATGGTGAGAAGTGTAGAGTATTACAATAAGCCGCTTTATCAAACTCACTAAAGCAGCATCTTTTATATGGATCAGTGCAATATGCCTCTCACTATTAGGTTCAGAATTCTTATAACAGTGGTGGCTTTGGAGATTTTGTAATAGTCATCCATGGTAGCGATTTTTCTTCGCCAGCTCAGAATTAATAACTTAATTAATAAGGAAACCGCTTGATTATTTAGGATAAACTTGCTAATGACTTTTAGCAAATTGAGCCTGAGTGCAGTCAGGTGTCAGTTAAGCAAGTTGGCTACCAGAGCGTTTCTCGTTTTTTCGCTCTAGCAATGATATTTTGCGGCATACGCCGTTCCAGCCCTTGACGCAAGACGGAAATCCGTTTGTGGGTTCGCTGATCAGCGGTGACTGAAACATAGAGCCAGCGATAAGCATCTTCATAGTCAAGCGGGCTACCATAATCTCGCAGCAACAATTCCGCTAAGTGAATTCTGGCTTTAAGATTACCCATGGCGGCCGCTTCCCTTAGGTAAGGGATCGCTCGCTCTTTATCTTGTTGCACCAATGTACCACGAGAATAGTAACGTCCTAATTGCTCAAGAGCAGCAGGCAAGCCCTGATGAGCCGCATTTTCGATGTAGTACAAACCAAGCTCAACGTCTTGTTCAACACAAACTCCCCACGCCAGCATATCACCATACAAAAACTCGTATGAAGGTAAACTTATTCGAGTTGCTCGGGCAACAATGTCTTCGACGATCTGACAATTATCGGCCTTAACTTGCTCTAGGTGCTTATTTTCATTAATTAGTTTTATTAGTTCAGCTTCGGTATATATGGGTATCGGGTTACCAATATCGGTATACTCATTGGCAACAGCCGCAGAAGTCCCAAACAGTAATACCATCGAAGCAGCTAACTTTCTTAGCTTCATTGTCTGCACTCTTTGACTTCGATAATGTGTTTATCTGTCTTACCAAGACAGTGACGCCGCCTAGCGCCTATGAACTCAAGATTGACTTTATAATCAGCCATCTTAAATCCTGTATCGGCAACAGCAGATAAGTCTTTAATCAAAATCGCCGAAGACTGGCAAAAAGTTGCCACACCTAAGTATAGATAATCACCACCCATCAAACATAAAAAAACCAGCACTCTCATGCTGGTTTTTATAATCTTTCATAACGCGCAAACTTAAACTTGGTAAGGATGCACCTTAATAATGGTTTCGTTGCGATCTGGTCCTGTAGAGATTATGTCTACAGGTACGCCTGTCAGATCTTCAATACGCTTAATGTAATCAAGAGCAGCTTTGGGAAGCACTTCTAAAGATTTTGCACCAAAGGTAGTTTCAGACCAACCTGGCATTGTTTCGTAGATTGGTGTCGCTGCTTCAAAAGATTCAGCCGCCATTGGCGACACTTCTAAAACAGAGCCATCTTTCATCTTGTAACCAGTACAGATCTTGATTTCTTTAAGACCATCAAGAACGTCTAGCTTAGTCAAGCATATACCAGTTAGCGAGTTAATTTGGATCGCACGGCGCATAGCAACAGCATCAAACCAACCTGTGCGGCGAAGACGACCAGTCGTTGCTCCAAACTCATGGCCCACATCACCTAAATGCTTACCAACAGGGTCCTGCTTGTCTTGACCATCGTAAAGTTCGGTTGGGAATGGACCAGAACCAACACGGGTACAGTAAGCCTTAGTAATACCAAGGATGTAGCCGATATGACGAGGACCAAAACCAGAACCTGCAGCCACACCACCAGCAGTAGTATTTGAGGAGGTTACGTATGGATATGTGCCGTGGTCGATATCTAATAAAGTACCTTGTGCACCTTCAAACATGATCTTATCGCCACGTTTACGGGCTGCATCAAGTTCGTCAGTTACATCGATCACCATTGAAGTCAATAATTCAGCGTAACCCATGCATTGTTCAAGAACGGCTTCATAGCTAACAGTGTCTACTTTGTAGAAGTGTTCTAGCTGGAAGTTATGGAATTCCATCACTTCTTTAAGTTTCTCAGCAAAGACATCTTTATCGAAAAGATCACCAACACGCAAACCGCGACGAGCAACTTTATCTTCGTAAGCCGGGCCGATACCACGACCTGTTGTACCAATTGCTTTTTTACCACGAGCAATTTCACGCGCGTTGTCAATAGCAATGTGGTAAGGAAGAATGAGAGGACAAGCTTCAGAAACGAAAAGACGCTCGCGTACTGGAATGCCACGCTCTTCAAGTGGTTTCATTTCTTTCAATAATGCTTCTGGCGACAAAACGACGCCGTTGCCGATAACACACTTTACGTTATCGCGAAGAATACCGGATGGAATTAAATGAAGAACGGTTTTTTCACCGTCAATGACAAGAGTGTGACCTGCGTTGTGACCGCCTTGATAGCGAACCACATATTTTGCATCTTCAGTTAAAAGGTCTACAATTTTACCTTTACCTTCGTCACCCCATTGGGTGCCCAGAACGACAACGTTATTTCCCATCTTTCCAAGTCTGATAGCTAGTTAAAAATGGATTCTAGCACCGAATTACATTCGTTGCAGTCATTTTTTAATTACAGGTAGGTTATCAAGCGTTAACCCCTTGTGAGCACTAGCATTAAACATAATTTAAGACCTATTCGTCAGCGTAGATCTTGACCACTAATGCACCATCAAGGCCGATACTTGCGCGATACATTCCACTGCTGTTCATGGCGAAGTGAATGGCTCCCTTACTATCAATAGCAATCACGCCACCTTCCCCTCCCATCAGCTTTAATTCACCTTGGATTACAGCTTCACTTGCGGTGCGCACATCTTCTTTTAGATAACGCATACGAGCCGCAATATCACTGGCTACAGTTTTACGAATAAAGTATTCACCCATGCCTGTCGCTGACAGGGCAACATTACCATTTTCTGCAAATGTACCTGCGCCAATGATGGAAGAATCCCCTACTCGACCATATTTTTTATTGGTAACCCCTCCAGTGCTAGTTGCGGCAGCGAGATTGCCAAGTTGATCTAACGCAACAGCACCCACAGTGCCATGTTTGTTATCATCAGGATACTTAGATTCAGATAAGGCGAATAAACCCTTTTGTTTCATCGACTGCAATTGGTCATAGCGACGGTCGGTAACAAAATAATCTTGTTCTGTGTATTGATGCTTTTGCTCAAAAGCAAACTCTTCTGCACCATCACCAATAAGTAACACATGCGGACTGCGTTCCATCACATCGCGCGCCAGCTCAACCGGATTACGAATATGACGCACGCCAGCCACTGCGCCAGCATTAGCCTCTTTACCATGCATTACAGAGGCATCCATCTCAACGATTTCTTTATCGGTCAATACTGAACCACGCCCTGCATTAAAATGAACTGAGTCTTCAAGTACTTTAACAGCTGCAACCACTGCATCCATTGCATCACCGCCATGAGTAAGAATCTCATGACCAACGCGAACCGACTTTTCGAGTTCATTACGAATATCTGAGCTTAACTCTTCACACATCTGCTCACGTAAAATAGTACCAGCACCGGCGTGAATGGCCATTGAGAATGGTTTAGTCACGTTGTACTCCTGTCGTTTATATTTGCTTTTCATCACACCTGAGATAAACAAAAAGCGCAAGTTAATCTCTTAATCTTGCGCTTAAAATTAGTAACCTAAACACACTGCTCAGGAAATTATACTGCGATTAGTTACTACAGCTACCGCCACCACAACAGTCATCATGATCTTCAGCATGATCGTGATCATGGCTACCACAGCTACCATCAGCTTGATGAACATGACCATGTTCAATTTCTTCCGCAGTGGCTTCACGAATTGCCACGACTTCAACATCAAATGTCAGTATTTGTCCGGCTAGCATATGGTTGCCATCAACCACGACATCATCACCATCCACTTCCGTCACTTCGACTGGAATAGGGCCTTGGTCAGTATCTGCTAGAAAGCGCATGCCTACTTCAATTTGCTCAACACCTTGGAATACGTTTGCAGGTACACGCTGTACAAGTCCATCGTTATGCTCACCATAGGCTTCTTCAGGGGAAACTGTTACCGAAAACTGAGCACCTGCTTCTTTACCTTCAAGAGCTGTTTCAAGTCCTGTGATCAGGTTACTATTGCCGTGCAAGTAATCGAGTGGCGCTTCTGTTGTCGACTGATCAACAACTACACCATCTTCTAGCTTTACTTGATAAGCTAGGCTCACTACCACATTCTTTTCAATTTTCATAATGACTCCAAGGAGATAAAGAAACGGAGCAAATAATTGCTCCGATTTAACGTTTTCTATGCCGCTATTATGGGGATCAATTACAGAAACTCAATTAATCTGGCTTAAAAATTCCGATCATCTCTTGTTGTGCGTGTTCAGTTTTTTCGACAACCTGTGGCTTACGTTGTTCTTGATATTCACATTCAACGCATTCGACTAACTCAATATTATTCTCTATCCACCAACGCAAAGTATCCTGCTGGGAACACTTAGGACAACTAGCACCTGCAATAAATCTTTTTTTCATTTTTTTCATTCCAATACATCACCCATAAACTCCTCTAACGATACTTTTACGCTAGTAGGGCAAAGAGGGTTTGGAGTTAATCCCAAAAGTTCTTTGATTGTTGATCTCTTTCCATTTCCCGACCAAAGATTTCTTCCAATTCTTTGCGGGCTTCCCTAGCTCTCATCGCCAGTTGCTTATCTTCATGGTGCTGAGGAAGTAACTCTTTCAACATGCCATGATCAAGCTTTTTAAAGTGAGCTTCCGCTCGTTTAGCCTGATAAGGATGCATACCAAGTTCAACCAAAGCTTGACGCCCTAGGTCCAATGCACCTAAGAAAGTTTCGCGAGAGTAATTTTCGACACCATGGCCAATCAACTGGTAGGCCTCAACTCGGCTTCTCGCACGAGCAAAGAGTTTAAGGTTCGGGAAGTGATATTTACATAACTCAACAATTTTCATGATCTCTTCTGGCGAGTCAGTACATATCACCATGGCTTCAGCTTTATTCGCCCCTGCTGCTCTTAACAAATCAAGCTGGGTTGCATCACCATAAAATACTTTATATCCATATTTTCTCAATAAGTGAATCTGGCTGGCATCACTTTCCAATACCGTGACCCGTATTTTATTGGCATACATTAAACGACCAATAATCTGACCAAAACGACCGAAACCAGCAATAATCACACGAGGTTGTCGATTAACAACATCACTGTGCTTTAGCCCTGACTCATCAAAGTTTAACCCCCGTGCATACCACTTACTTTGAGCCATCAAAAGCAGAGGTGTAGTCACCATGGACAAACTCACCACAACCAATAAGAAGGCATTTTGCTCAGGAGCAATCAACCCTTCTTTACTCGCCGCAGTAAAAATAACAAATGCAAATTCACCACCTTGGCTCAAAATTGCTGCCATCTTGCTACGTACTTTGGGCCGCCCGCCAGATAATCTTGCAAGGAAATACAGAATCAAACCTTTAATTACAACCAGACCAAATACTGCGGCCAATACGTTTAGTGGCTCTAGCGCCAACAAGCCCAAATTAACCGCCATACCAACAGCGATAAAGAACAGACCAAGCAGCAACCCTTTAAAAGGTTCAATCGCAATCTCTAACTCATGTCGGTATTCACTTTCAGCAAGCAGTACTCCAGCAAGGAAAGTACCTAACGCCATGGATAGGCCAAGGTGCTTCATCAATAAAGCAATACCAATAACTAGCAATAAAGCAGCAACAGTGAATAGCTCTCGTACACCACTTAAAACGACATAGCGAAACAAAGGACGTAGCAGGAAATGCCCACCTACCAGCAACCCTACTACGCCGCACAACATCCAAATAGCATCAGACCAATTACCCACAGTGTTACCCGCCAAAATAGGCAAAATCGCCAACATGGGGATAACAGCAATATCTTGAAACAAAAGTACAGCAAAGCCAGATTGACCAGTTTCACTACCAGCCAACCCTTGCTCTTCTATCACCTTTAGGGCAATAGCCGTCGAGGAAAGTGCCAGTCCCATACCTATGACTAAGCTTGTTTGCCAACTGAGCCCAAAAAAGTAGGCCACTATACTTATAGCTGCAGTTGAAATAACAACCTGAGCTCCACCAAGCCCTAAAATTGGCCCTTTCATCTGCAACAATTTTTTGGGATTTAACTCCAAACCTATCAGAAACAGCAGCAGTACCACGCCAAATTCGGCAAAGTGCAAAATGGCTTCAACGTCACTGATTAAGCTAAAGCCCCAAGGACCAATTACTACTCCAGCTAACAAATAACCAAGAACTGAACCCAGTCCTAACCGCTGAGCGAGAGGCACCGCAATAACCGCAGCGGTCAAAAAAATCACGCTGCTTTGTAAGAAATCACTTTCAAGTGCCAAGCGGGTCTCCTTTGATATCAATACTGGTAGCCAAATCTGTGGTCACATTGAGTAGCCAACGGCAATAATTTTCAGCGTGTTGATAGCGGTCTACCTCAGAAATATTCCTTGCCCAGTAAAGCACCAAAGGTTCAATCCAATGCATTTGGCACAAGGCCGCTGACAACTCAAAAGGTTGAAGTATTTCAGACAAGGGGTATCGGTTATACCCTTCACTACAAAAAGCTTCTTCATTACCGCCAGTGGTAATTATGCTGCGCCAATACTTACCTTTCAGAGCCTCTCCTTTGCCGTAGGCAAAGCCTTTTGCTAATACTCTATCCATCCACTCTTTAAGTAATGCTGGACAAGAATACATATAGAGAGGGTGCTGGAATACAATTACATCGTGCTCTAAAAGGAGTTGCTGCTCCGCATCAACATCGATGAAAAAATCAGGATAGTAGGCATATAAGTCACGCACGGTGACCTGTTCAAGCGAAGCGATCTTTTTGATCATAACTTGGTTCGCAACCGAACCGTGTGATTCAGGATGAGCATAAATCACCAGAACTTTTGCGACTTCGGGAAAGTCAGTGTTTAAATCATTTACCGCCATGTTTTAAGCAGTCATCCTTTTATTCTCAAGACATAAGAGAGTTTTTATCAGTATGAGTTTGTTATACGTTGTTGTTAAGCATAACGCAATGATCGACATTTTATCTCATTCCTCCTACTATTCGACGCGATAAGAGAACTATTAAATAATAAACAATAAAGCGTAAAACTATGATTACCTTTTCTGATATCCAACTACTTCGGGGTGGTAAAGCCTTACTGGATAATACCTCAGCAACCATTCACCCAGGCGATAAAATTGGCTTAGTGGGTAAAAATGGTTGCGGCAAATCAACCCTATTTGCACTGATTAAAAACGAACTCTCTATTGATGCCGGTAACTTCAGTTGCCCTTCTCATTGGGAATTAGCATGGGTCGCTCAAGAAACCCCTGCAATAGAACGACAAGCTTTGGATTATGTCATTGACGGTGATCGTGAATACCGCGGTCTGGAAGTCAAGCTTGCCAAAGCCGAGCAGGACGATAATGGAACTCTAGTTGCCGAGTTGCATGGAAAAATAGAAACCATCGGTGGCTACAGCATCCGTGCCCGCGCCGCTGAGCTACTCGATGGCCTTGGGTTTTCTCAGCAACAGATGAACTGGAACCTAACCCAATTTTCCGGTGGTTGGCGAATGCGTTTAAACCTCGCCCAAGCCCTGCTGTGCCGCTCAGACTTATTACTACTTGATGAACCAACCAACCATTTAGATCTTGATGCTGTAATGTGGCTAGAACGCTGGTTGCAGAATTACCCTGGAACTCTAATCTTAATTTCCCATGACCGAGACTTTTTAGACCCAGTCGTTAACCGTATTATTCATGTTGAGAATCAGCACCTCAATGAGTACACAGGTAACTATTCGTCCTTCGAAACCCAACGGGCGCAGAAGTTGATTCTCCAACAAGCCATGTATCAGAAGCAACAAAAGCAAATGGCACACATGCAAAGTTACATTGACCGTTTCCGCTACAAAGCCTCGAAAGCGCGTCAGGCTCAGAGCCGAATTAAAGCTCTAGAGAAAATGGAGCAGGTCCTGCCAGCGCAGTTCGATAACCCTTTCAGCTTTGAGTTTCGCCAACCCAATGCGCTACCCAATCCAATCATCATGATGGATGAAGTCTCAGCAGGCTATGATGACAACCTGATCCTAGAAAAAATTCGTCTCAACCTTGTACCAGGTAGCCGTATCGGCTTGCTGGGCCGAAATGGGGCGGGCAAATCGACACTTATCAAGCTATTATCGGGAGAACTAGCCCCCCAAAGTGGCAATCTCACCTACTCACAAGGGGTGAAAATTGGCTATTTTGCCCAGCACCAATTGGAAACACTTCACCCACAAGAAACGCCTATGCAGCACATGATGCAGATAGCGCCGGACAAAAATGAACTTGAACTACGCAATTATCTGGGCAGCTTTGGTTTTCAGGGTGATAAAGCCCTAGACCCAGTTGCACCATTTTCTGGGGGAGAAAAAGCTCGCTTGGTTTTGGCTCTGGTTGTATGGCAAAAACCCAACTTACTGCTGCTTGATGAGCCTACCAACCACTTAGACCTCGATATGCGTCAAGCATTAACGTTTGCCCTGCAGACCTTTGAAGGGGCGATGGTGATAGTGTCTCACGATCGTTATTTACTGCGTGCGACCACCGACGATCTTTATCTAGTACATGACCGACAGGCTGCGCCTTTTGACGGAGACCTTAACGATTACTACAAATGGCTAACTGAACAACAAAAAGCCGAACGTCGCGAAACACAGGCCCAATTACCAGAAAAAAACACCGCTAACAGCGCTGCCGCAAAAAAAGAACAAAAGCGTCGTGAAGCTGAACTACGTAAACAAACAGCACCTATTCGCAAAGCCTTGACCAAATTAGAAGCTCAAATGAATAGTTTAAGCTCGGCACTCAGCCAAGCAGAATTAGAATTATCCGATAGCGCACTGTATGAGTTGGAAAATAAAGCTAAACTTAATCAAGTATTAACGAGTCAGAGCCAAGCCAAAATGGAACTTGAAGACATCGAGTTAGAATGGATGGCACAACAAGAAGAACTAGAAAACATGGAACAGGAGTTTAATAGCCAATGAGCTCAAAGCACGTATCAGTGTCCCTAACTTTAGAACGCCTGTGGCAATTTAGCTTGCAATATTATAGCGTCAGGGAAGTAAAAGATGCGTGCCTCATTTTACAAAACCAGTTCAAAGGCAACGTCAACCTTCTCCTGCTGCTTAAATGGCTCGATGAACAGCAAGCCACTTTCCTTGACGAAGATTGGCATAAAGTCGAGCAGTGTCTAGGTCGCTCTGAAACCTTGCTACACAGCTACCGAGATTTACGACGCAAGCTTAAGTTTCATATTCCTGAGACCTTGTATCGTGAATCACTCCAGTTTGAACTACAGCTTGAAAAGCAGCAACAATCTGACCTAGTTGACTGCATCAACAGTATAACGTTATTGCATAATAAAAAAGATCCTCTGACATTAAGGTATTGTCGTCAACTCGGGGGGGAACACTTACACCAAGCGTTTGCTCAGCCAATAGATGACCTTACTCATCAATAGGAGTTGCTATGACAAATTTCACTGCAGCCAAAGGTTTATCCAATCCACACCTGCAGACGTTAGTCCCTCGCTTTATCCGGAAAAAGGCATTATTTGAGCCAATCTGGCAACGATTTGATACTCAAGATAATGATTTCATAGACCTCGCATGGAGCGAAGACTGGCAAACTGCACAAGCACAAAAAAAACCAATTTTTATTCTCTTTCATGGCCTAGAAGGTTGTTTTTATAGCCCATACGCCAATGGTTTAATGCATGCTTTTGCCAAGCAAGGTTGGTTATCCGTGATGATGCACTTTCGCGGTTGCAGCGGCCAGCCCAACCGCAATGCACGTAGCTATCATTCAGGTGAGGTAGAAGATGCGCGCTATTTCCTTGAGCATATAAACCTCCAGCTTCCTAATCAGACAAAAGTTGCAGTCGGCATATCAATTGGAGGTAACATGTTGGCGAATTACCTCGCGCAATATAACAAAGAGCCTATTATCTCTGCTGCAACAATTATATCAGCACCTTTAGACCTATCGGCTTGCTCTGCGCGCATCGAACAAGGATTTTCAAAAATCTACAAAACCTACTTACTTGCTTCATTGAAAAAAAATGCACTGCGAAAACATCACCTAATTAAAGGCGAGTTAGACGTTTCTTACCAAAGCATTAAACGTGTAACCAAGCTTTATGAATTTGATGATTTAATCACAGCACCATTACATGGTTTTAAAGGTGCGCAAGACTATTATCAGCGCTGCTCTGGCATTCACAAACTTAAGGACATTCGTCTTCCCTTGCAAATCATCCATGCGAAAGACGATCCTTTTATGACAGAGGCAGTGATACCTAAATATGCATTACCTAGCAACATCGACTATCGATTATTTGAGCAGGGCGGTCATGTCGGCTTTGTAACCGGAAGCGCTATAAGACCTAAGTTCTGGCTTGAAGAGGCACTGCCTGCTTACTATCAAAGTTGGGCTTTATCTACATAATGCATTACACACCATCGAACATAAAAGAAAGAGGTATTTATGATCGTTCCTTGGCAACAAATTGCTCCCGAAACTCTAGCTAACTTAATTCAAGAATTCGTACTCCGTGAAGGTACCGATTACGGAACATCCGAGGTACCTTTACAAGACAAAATTGACCAAATTAAACACCAACTCGAATCTGGAGAAGCCGTTGTGGTGTTCTCGGAACTTCACGATACAGTTGATATCCAGCTCAAACAAAAATTTTCTTTTTAGAGCACAGCATACAGTGCTGCCTTAACAAAGCATGTTATAGTGAACTGCAACAATGGACAGTTATTCATAGACAAGGGTTGGCATGTCAGCAAAACATCCAGTTATCGCCGTTACTGGCTCTTCAGGTGCCGGAACTACAACTACATCCGAAGCTTTTCGCAAGATGTTCAACATGATGAAGGTTAAACCCGCTTGGGTTGAAGGTGATAGCTTCCACCGCTTTACGCGCCCCGAAATGGACGTTGAAATTCGCAAAGCCAGAGAGCAAGGGCGGCATATTAGCTACTTTGGGCCTCAAGCAAATGACTTTCCTACTTTGGCAGAGTTTTTCCGTAAATATGGTAATGACGGCATTGGTAAAATCCGCCGTTATCTCCATACCTTTGATGAAGCGGTCCCATTCAATCAAATGCCGGGCACATTTACTCCATGGCAAGAGCTTCCAGAAAGCTCTGATGTATTGTTTTATGAAGGCTTACATGGTGGTGTCGTTGATGGTGATATTAACGTCGCGCAGCATGTTGACTTTCTAATTGGCATGGTACCTATCGTCAATCTTGAGTGGATTCAAAAGTTTGTTCGAGATACCCGTGATAGAGGTCATTCCCGAGAAGCAGTGATGGACTCGATCGTACGCTCGATGGATGATTACCTAAACTACATCACTCCTCAATTTTCTCGAACTCATATTAACTTCCAACGAGTACCGACCGTCGATACCTCAAATCCACTCAATGCCAAGGGGATCCCGAGCCTTGATGAAAGTTTTGTTGTTATCCGTCTACGTGGTATTAAAAATGTTGATTTCCCTTACTTGCTGGCAATGATAGACGGCTCATTTATGTCGCGACACAATACCATCGTTGTACCTGGAGGAAAGATGAGTTTTGCTGTTGAGTTAATTGTTCGTCCGATACTTCAACAATTAATTGAAACCGGAAAAATTGGTTAAGACTTACTTTAGATACACGATTACTTTTCATACCGTGATCATGTGCACATTTTTGCGTACGAAATAACCAATCACAGGCGATTAAAATCAAGAAATCAATTCAAAAAAAAGATACTATTTGAAACAGAAACAAAGATGGCTTGCAGCATTTGTAAAGTGCTCTTATCCTAGTAGGTCTTGATTCAAGGCTTAGCTAAAACATGGAAAGTAGCAAGCGTACCCTGCAGAGGAAGTGAGATATTATGGTTCTAGGTAAACCTCAAACTGATCCAACATTAGAATGGTTCCTTTCACACTGTCATATTCATAAGTACCCATCTAAGAGCACATTGATCCATGCTGGTGAGAAAGCGGAGACGCTTTACTACATAGTCAAAGGTTCAGTTGCGGTACTTATCAAAGACGAAGAAGGCAAGGAAATGATACTGTCTTACCTAAACCAAGGTGACTTTATCGGTGAGCTTGGTTTGTTCGAAGAAGACCAAGAGCGTACAGCATGGGTTAGAGCTAAGTCGCCTTGTGAAGTAGCGGAGATTTCGTTCAAGAAATTCCGCCAACTTATTCAAGTCAATCCTGATATCCTAATGCGCCTATCTTCACAGATGGCGAGTCGCTTGCAAGTGACCAGCCAAAAAGTGGGTGACCTTGCTTTCTTGGATGTAACTGGCCGCATTGCGCAGACACTACTAAATCTAGCTAAGCAGCCTGATGCAATGACACACCCAGACGGCATGCAGATCAAGATTACTCGCCAAGAAATTGGCCAGATTGTTGGCTGTTCACGTGAAACGGTTGGTCGTATCTTGAAGATGTTGGAAGAGCAAAATCTAATTTCAGCACATGGTAAAACGATCGTCGTATACGGCACTCGATAACCAGCAATCTAAATCTTAAGCCGAGTTAAAATTAGCTCGGCTTAAATTTCAAGTTTGTTAATTACCTTGCTCTATTCTAACCTTAGTTTGAATTTTAACCGTAAATTTCAAACAGGATAGACTCATGCTAACAAGACTTATTTCTCAGCTGTTACTGGTTTGCAGTCTTATTTCGTCACTGGCAGTTGCCCAAACCACCATAATTCACCCTATACCTCGAGAAGGTTCAGAACTCGATCGCTACGCTATTAACCTCATTCAATTTCTTGTCGATAAATCAGGTGAAGGCATTTTACTCCAACCTTACAAAACGCCTGTTGATTCCCAATCTCGTAAAGTTAACCTACTTAAAGATGGTAAAATCACCATTGACTGGCTAGGTGCAGATAAGACTCTGGAGCAAGAGCTAATCCCTATTCGCTACCCTGTTTTTCGAGGGCTACTCGGTCACCGTATTTTTATCACTAACAAAACTACTGCAGCCAAATTGGGGACCATAAACAACATAGAAGAATTGCGTAAGCTCGGCATAATACAGGGCCAAGGCTGGGCAGATGTCAAAGTCTTAAAATCGGGTGGATTTAAAGTCAGAGAAGTCCCAAGCTTTGATAATATTTTCCGCATTGTTGATAGCGAGCGTACTGATTTATTCCCTAGAGCTGTTATTGAACCCTATAGTGAAGTTGCCCAGCGCAGCCAATTAACCAACTTAGTGGTTGATGACACACTGATGCTGATTTACCGCTTTCCCATGTTGCTCTTTGTTAGCCCTAAAAGCCCAGAAGTGGCAGAAAGGCTAAAAAAAGCATTTGAGGCTTCATACCAAGACGGTTCCTTTGTTGAATTCTTTGAACAAGCACCTCTAGTGAAAAAAACCTTTGAACAAGCCGGTATAACAAGCAGAAAAGCATTTAGTATAGATAACCCCCACCTGAGTGAAGAGACTCGCTCTATTCCAGATCAATATTGGCTGAGTGTGGCAAAATAGAAAAAAGCGCCTCAAATGGCGCCTTTTTTTTCAGTATTTTGATTCCCGTTCATGACTCGTTATTGGTACTTTCGAAAATTTTATCTGCCGATGCAGCAACAAATCCAGGGTACAGCTCCCCGTTATTCATTGGGTAACGCTTTGCGAACTCATAAAAGCCGCCAGGGACTGTTTGAGTGCTCTCTGTAAAAGAAACTGGCACTTTATCCGCCATAGTCGAGGACTGCTCAAGCAAAACTTCAGGTGACCCCTTAATCTCACCACCCGACTCGTTAATTTTAAAGCCTGCTTGACGAAGGTAATCATTAACTTGTTTAGCTTCCTCAAATGCATCAAGTTGATTGACACTAACGGTAAAATGATTTGCACCATAACCATGAGCTGCAAGCCAAGATGCGTATTCACTCTCTTTTGCTAATTGCTGGTAGTCTTCAAAACTCAGTTCCCAAAGACGTCCAGCGGATAAAAATTCATGACCACTTAGCTGATTAGCATCCACTTGTTTAACTAATTTGATTACTATATTTTGTAACTCTAGGGAGCACTCTTCTACTTTTAACTCGCTAATAAACACTTTAGGTTGATTGGGATCAGGGTGTTCATAGTGCTTAGCAACCAATTTTTTCGCCTCAAACTGATAATCACCGCACGGAACGTAGCCTATATCAATAAAAGGTTGAGCTATGACTTCCATGCTTACTGGGCTTAAGTTAAACGTGCGCAATGCGATATGATCGTTGATAAGTGGTTCACTTTCTTGCAACAGTTGGTGAACTTTATCTGCAGAAGGGCACAAGCGTTGAATATAGTCATTCCATAACGACTGAAACAAAACCTCTGGCGTCATAACGCCTCCTTGTCGGGTTATCTAGTTGGAATTAGGCTCACTGATAAGTCGATTCAGCAAGCCTTTATCATCCCTAAAGTAAGTGGGATCTCTTTACGATTTATAGCTCCACACCAGGACTAAGTGTTGCAGGTAAGACAGTTTCACCACCTTCCATTGACGCCATAGGGTATGCACAATAATCAGCAGCGTAATACGCGCTAGGGCGCAAGTTACCTGACGCGCCGGGCCCACCAAATGGGGCATCACCACTTGCACCAGTAAGCTGGCGATTACGATTCACAATACCAGCACGAATGTTATCCACAAAATAGTCCCATTCATCACCATCGGTTGAAACTAAACCTGCCGACAAACCAAAACGCGTGTCATTGGCTAACTCAACGGCTTTCTCTAAGCCTTGATATCGAACCACCTGAAGTAAAGGGCCGAAGTATTCCTCATCAGGTAGCTCAGCAATTGACGTTACATCTATGATACCCGGCGTGACAAACGCAGCTTCACCCGCTTTTGCTTCTAATAAGCTTTGCCCACCCAATTTGACCAGATTTGATTGAGCTTGAAGAATAAAGTCCGCTGCTGCTTTTGAAATCTGTGGCCCCATAAAGGGAGCTGGTTCAGCAAATGGTTGACCAACAAGAATCTTCTGCGTCGCTTCAAGCAATTTACTGATCAATACGTCACCCTTCTCGCCGACCGGTATATAGAGACGACGCGCACATGTACAACGTTGGCCTGCACTAATAAACGCCGATTGAATAATGGTGTACACCGTCGCATCTAGCTCCCCGTATTGCTCAGAAATTACCATGGGGTTATTGCCGCCCATTTCTAGAGCTAGCATTTTGTCCGGTTGACCTGCAAATTGACGATGGAGAATATGACCGGTATTAGCGCTACCAGTAAATAGAAGGCCATCAATGCCTTTTGACTCAGCGAGTGCAACGCCTGTTTCCTTAGCGCCTTGAACCAAGTTAATCACACCAGCAGGTAGACCTGCTTGTTGCCATAACTTCATCGCGAACTCACCTGTCAATGGTGTTTGCTCCGATGGCTTAAAGACCACTGTATTGCCGGCTAATAACGCGGGAACAATGTGTCCATTTGGTAAGTGACCCGGGAAATTATAAGGACCAAATACGGCCAATACACCTAGGGGACGATGACGTAAAACAATATGATTGCCAGCAGCTTCACGCTGCACTTCACCGGTACGGTCATGGTACGCACGAATTGAGATGGCTATTTTTCCAGCCATTGCCGCCACTTCCGTTCTGGTCTCCCATAAGGGTTTACCCGTTTCTTTAGCGATAATCTCAGCGATTTGTTCGCCGTTCTGTTTCAATTTTTCGGCAAAATCGAGCACTATTGCTTCACGTTCAGCGTAGGTACTTTTCTTCCAGCTTGTAAATGCAGCTCGAGCCGCATTAACAGCAGATTCAACCTGTTCAGGCGAGGCACTGTCACCTTGCCAAATAACTTCGTTGTTATATGGGCTTGTGGAGCTCATCGCTTCGCCTTGCCCAACAAGCCATTCACCCGCAATCCAATGTGTCATATTGTCATTCCTCTCAATTACTGGGCCAGCATGCGAACATAGTCGCCTTGCTTAACTTGCAAAGCCTCAGCCGCTTCCGGAGATAAAATTACAGACTCAGAGGCCTGATCATACGCAGCCTTAGTCGCCACCGCTCTAAAATGCTCAAAAGAAGTATTTGAAATCAGGTAATCTTGCGAGCTAGAGTGCTCGGAAATTGTTACTTTTGCACGGAAGGAATGACGGACAGACTCAATATTACGCACATCACACTCAACCGAAGGACCACCATCGAAAATGTCTACATAGTTGCGGCAAGTGAAGCCTTCTTTTTCAAGTAAGCGCAGTGCAGGTTTGGTATTTTCATGAACTTGCCCTATAACTGCCTGAGCCTCTTTACTGAGCAAATTAATGTAAATCGGCAGTTTAGGCATAAGATCAGCAATAAAGCCTTTCTTACCAATGCCTGTTAAATAATCCGCCATAGTGAAATCGATGGAGAAAAAGTGCTCTTGTAACCATTGCCAAAATGGTGAGTTACCTTCGTCATCAGACACGCCGCGCATTTCGGCAAATACCGTGTTAGAAAAACGATGTGGGTGCTCGGCCATCATCAAAAAACGACACTTTGACATTAACCGACCGTTCAATCCGCCGCGAAAGCTGGGCCTTAGAAATAAAGTACAAATCTCACTACAACCTGTGTAGTTGTTACCAAAAGTCAGCAATTTAACTACGTTATTAACATCAAGCTTAGGTGAAGAATGAACTATGGTACTGATATGATAAGAGTAAAATGGCACATCCCAACCAATAGAAGCTTCAACACCCGTACATCCAGCTACTTCACCGCTGTCGCTATCAAAACCAACCATCAAGTAACCTTCGTCACCGGGCTCAATCACGTTGGGTTTACTGAAGCTGTATTCGGAATGTGTAATTCGATTGGTCAACAATTCTTCATTAACCGGAAGTGATGTGAATCCATGTCCAGATTCGACAGCGCATGTATGCAAAGCATCATAATCCGACATTGTTATCGGGCGAACAACTAGCATCGATATTCCCTCCTGATGCATGTGCCAGTACCACTTATCATCGACTTACTGCTAAATTTTTTCATCGCAGCCAAGTGGTATTCACAACAGGTTATATTTAATTAAGATCTGAGTATCGTCTTAGCGTTGGGAATACATAATGTGTGGAACCGGAAAAGGAAGATCGACTTTAAGAGCCTATCTTCCATGGGTTTTAATTATTTACTAAGCGTCGCTAAAGCTTTATCTAACCTTGATAATCCTTGCTCTACTTCTTGCTTAGTGATCACTAGTGATGGGGTAAAGCGCACAACATTAGTGCCAGCTACCAGAATCATCAAACCTTCTTTACCTGCAGCAACTAATACATCACGAGCACGGCCTTGCCACTCATCATTTAGCGCAGCGCCAAGCAACAAACCTTTACCACGAATCTCAGCAAACATCTGATATTTTTCGTTGAGTTTATTTAAGCCATCTCTAAACCATGTTTCGCGCTCAGCAACACCTTTAAGTGTTTCTGGATCACTAACAATATCCACCACAGCTTCAGCCACTGCGCATGCTAGCGGGTTACCGCCATAAGTCGAACCATGAGTACCAATTTTCAGGTGCTCAGCAAGCGCGGTCGTCGTCAGCATAGCGCCAATTGGGAAGCCGCCACCAAGTGATTTTGCTGTGCTAAGAATATCGGGGGTTACGCCAAGGCCTTGATAAGCATAAAAATGACCTGTACGGCCGTTGCCTGTTTGCACCTCATCAAAAATAAGCAGAGCATTGTGCTTATCACACAGTTCACGGACCGTTTGTACAAACTCATCTGTTGGCGAGATGATACCGCCTTCACCTTGTAGAGGCTCCATCATAATCGCACAAGTGCGATCTGAAATATGAGCACGTAAGGTCTCAATGTCATTGTATGGTAAATGGGTTACATCACCCGGTTTTGGACCAAAACCATCAGAATATGCCGCTTGTCCACCTACAGTAACGGTAAAGAAAGTACGCCCATGAAAGCCCTGTTTAAAGGCGATAATTTCAGACTTCTCTGGACCAAATTTATCGGCAGCGTAACGACGAGCAAGCTTAAGCGCTGCTTCGTTTGCCTCTGCTCCTGAGTTGGCATAAAACACTTTCTCTGCAAAACTCTTTTCGGTGAGTTTTTTCGCCAGACGAAGAGCTGGTTCATTGGTCATCACATTACTAAGATGCCAAAGCTTTTGACCTTGTTCGGTCAAGGCGCTTACCATCGCAGGGTGGCAGTGTCCAAGACAGCTCACCGCGATACCACCAGCAAAGTCAATGTACTCTTTACCTTGCTGATCCCAAACGCGAGCACCTTCACCTTTGACAGGCACTATTTCCATTGGGTTATAACAAGGTACCATGACCTCATCAAACAAACCGCGTTCTACTTTATTTTCAACTGTCATTGCACATTCCCTCTCGATACCGCATGCCGGGCAATTTTTGCATCCTTGCTTCCTTATTAAGGAAAGCACATTTTGTTTTGCATATAAGCAATTACGGCATTGTATTTACATTTAATTAACCATTTCAATAGTGAATTATTCTTTTTATTCGACTATGAAAAGACGTCTCTTCACTTACATTGAGTATTTATGCACTAAGTCACTGCTTTTATGAAGCAATATATTCTTATAGCTAACATAAGCTGTCGTTAAACATAGTGATAACAAGGTTGGAGCGTTGGGCACCAAAGAGACGACGAATAGTTTTTCACAACATATTCGCAGGATGAAATATGAAAAAAATGTTAGAAAAGTGATCACTATCAGAATTTAGCTGGAGATAAATCACTCATCGACGTAAGAAATTAGCCAGTAGCTCGTGGCCTTGTTCTGTTTTAATTGACTCAGGATGAAACTGAACCGCCTCAATAGGCAGGGTTTTATGTTGAAAGCCCATGATTTCATCCATTGAACCATTTTCTCGCGTTGTCCATGCGGTCAGCTCAAAACAATCGGGTAAACTGTCATTTTTGACCACCAGCGAGTGGTAACGAGTGACCGTGAGTGGATTATTGAGTTGGGTAAATACGCTGCGGTTATTATGGCAAATGGCAGATGTTTTACCGTGCATCACCTGACGTGCACGCACCACTTCTCCGCCAAAAACTTGCGCAATTGCTTGATGGCCTAAGCAAACGCCCAAAATTGGCAATTTACCTGCAAAATGCTCAATCACACTGAGTGAGATACCTGCTTCATTTGGCGTACATGGACCTGGTGATATCACCAAATGAGTGGGGTTAAGCGCTTCAATTTCTTCAAGGCTAAGTTCATCGTTACGTACCACTTTTACCTCTGCGCCCAACTCGCAAAAGTACTGATACAAGTTGTAGGTAAAGGAGTCGTAATTATCGATGATCAGCAGCATAGCTCTTAAACAGTTTTGATAAATCGCATATATGAGGCGGTATTGTGCATTACCAAAGCCGAAAGGCAAGGATTAACTCGACAAAGCAAGAGAAAAAGGCTTAGCACATAAGGCCTGGTTAAATCGTCGCTCAGTAAAGAAATGACTTATCGCACATTTATATAACAATTACTACCTATTGATAATTGATATCTCTATAATTTGCCGCTTATTAAAAAGTTAACATGGTTGTTATCAAATAAGATTGTTATTAAATAAACGAGAACTATAAATGAAACTAAAACATATTGCAGTGGCTGGACTTTCAACCTTCATATTAAGTGCCTGCCAAACCACCCCAGTTGAAAATATCCACACCACGGCCTCGCAAGAAACCATCGATGAAGCGAAAAAGAATTTCAAAGATGCAGAAAACTTTAAAGTGTTAGACAACGGCGTTATCTATTATTCCCGCTATATATCAGGAAACTATCGCTGGAGCCCTGCTCGTTCGAAAGAGTTAACCTACCGCCTAGCATGTGAAGACTTACGTTGGTATTTAGAGCGCGGCATGGTGTTAAGAGCGGCTAGAAGAGGCAAAGGCGCGATAACGCTAGACTATGATTTAGAGCGCTGCGAAACCGAAACACCCACCAATATTTACGATTCATAACATCAACCGCCACTGTTTGCAGTGGCGGTTTCTATTTTAATATAAGCTCTAATATGGCCTCCATTCAGCTATTTACGTCTGCGCCATAGGGCTAGGCCAAATAAAGATAAGACAGCACCAAAACCAAATGAGCCAGCCATTTTTAACTCAAGCACCGCAGGGTCGTGATCTGACGAGCGAAAGTGATCGGTATATTTTGGCAAATCGCCTGTGTATCTGTCACCGTATTCAAACAGAGTCGATTCACCGCCATTAATATGCCACTCAGTGGCATCGGCCATATATTCTTCAAGGCTTGGACTAATCAAAATATGATCGAGCGCGCCTACTTCATCATTGTATGAAAAGCTCCAATTATTTGGGTGCTTAGCAGCAATCGCATTAATGTAGCCATAGCTGTGATGAATAACCTCACCCTGATCGCCAACCTGCTCAGCGCCGCCAATATAGGTATTGCGCGCCGCTTTAATCACTTTGCCATATTGCTTTTGGCTATAATCGGTCAGCACCAGCATGGGGTCTTCTTTACCATAAGCATTCAAGTCACCCAATATCACCTTGTGGCCTTTAATGTTTTTCAGTGTATCCCCCAAGGCAACCGCCGCTGAAACTCGGAAGTTTTCACACGCACCTTGCTTGTCAGGGTCTCGCCCACCTTGCCCACCTTGCTCGATTGGCGCAGCGTCTTCCCAACATTTGGAACCTTTTGATTTGAAGTGATTGACCGCAACGGTTATCAATTTATCGGTATCTTTGACCTGAAAAGTTGGAGCCAGTGCATTACGCTGGTAATTCTTACCATCTTCAATGACCTTACCATCGTCATCAAGCACTTGTGGGGCTTGTTGGCTTGGCATTTCAATTACACGCGGTGTTTTGAGCTTGACCACTCTCGTGCGATAAAGGACCCCTGTGGTAATGGCATCAGTACCAATATAATCGTTTTTGTCGATGGTTTTGTCGCCATTGCTATCAATAGCAACAAACTTATAGCGATCTTTTTTGTTGTCGATATGCTGATTCAACTGCTCTACAAGCTGGCCAATCGCGCCATTTTCTCCCAAGCCGTTATTTTCAATTTCCATTAAACCTATAATATCGGCATCAAGGCGCAAAATGGCATTAACAATCTTGGCTTGCTGAATTTCAAACTCAGCATAGGTCTTAGCGCCTCGGTTGCCCCCATTTGGGTTATTGTCTCCACCAAAGGGGGAGTTGAAATAGTTAAGCACGTTAAAGGTCGCGATTCTCAAATCACCCTTTTCTTTAACCTCTGGTGATTGAGTACGTGGGTAGCGGCGAATAAAGTTTTCATTGGTTACACGATTGGTCGCAATTAAACGATAGTCTCCATAGCTATAACTCAGTACGCCTTCAATGCCAACAATGGTATCGCCAATGCGAATATAATCTTCGGTCGAGCCATCTTGATCAACGTCAGTGAGACCAAAGTCAGGGTAATAAGGGATAATACCATTTGGCGCTTTGTTGTCAGATTCAATAAACAATCGCCGCTGACTATTATCAATACTTTGCTGCTTGGCCTTCTCTGAGCCTGCGGCAAAGAGTTGGTTTGGGTGCATATTGATGCTCCCTTGTGCTAACACCATATTATTGCGCTTAGCCGCATAATCATAGCCGAAGGTGCGCGTGACTCGCATATCAAGACTAGCACTTGTCTTAACCAACATACCTTCATAGCGCTCTAGCGTTTGCTCAAAGCTGGTATCATCGGCAAAAATATCAATACCTGTTGCAACTGGGGGAGTTTGCTCACCCTGCTTAACCCAAGTGTTTTTACCTGCTTTTAGCTGAGTCTGCTGATAGTTTTCCTGCACTTTACCTTTAACGCAGACTAGATCGCCTGGTTTAAGCTCAGACTGAGATTGATTGGTTTCAACAAACAGGCCTTCTGAGGTTTTAGGGTTACCATCATCGTTAAGCGCTTGTAGATAAAACCCCTTAGTCAGGCCGCTGGTGACGGCGCTGACTACACCTTGTACATACACTTCCTCATCAGATATGAAGGCACCTTTATCGAGTAAAGGAGAAGAATCGCCTGCACCTTGAATGTCATGAATTGAGGTAAAGACTGGGTCCTGACCGTCTTGCTCGCAAGCAAACGGCTCTGGCGCTTGACCGCCATTAAGCTCACCCAAACCTTGAATGTCATTCTTATCTAACTCTAGCCAATTTGAAGCTTGATAACGAGAAGAAGGAGAAAAGTCATCTTGGCTGCGCGTCAAAGTGACGTCTTTTGCAAAATCACTTCCGCCCATATCACCGATTACATCATGTACTTGACCATTTTTAAGCAAGGCAATCGGATCATTACCGTTAAAGCCAAGCACATCCTTTTCTAGAAAATTACTGACGTTTTTAATGTCATCGCTTGATTGCGAATGACCAATCACTAAGACGCTTTTAGCCTGTATGACTTTACCGTCCAATGGCAGCTGGCTATCCCATTGGCCACGACCATTGATAGATTTGGCCAAACTGTAGCCATTAAGTAACACCTGACTATTACCTGTGTTGGCAATTTCAATGGCTTTATTATTACTGCTACCTTCGACGTATTGAGAAATGATAATCTCAGACATTGCTGGCGTAGAGAGAACACTTGCGACCATTGCTGCAAGTAGGGTAGGAGTTAGTTTTTGTTTCATTCTGTCCACCTTGCATCGCTTCCTTTGCTATGTAGGGTTTAGAAAGCGCGTTTCAATTCCCTTTTCCTGTTGAGAAAAGACTTATAAAGCTCGACCAGTGTTGATGTTTTTTATGAAACTAAAAACAAAATTCAATGACATTGAGATTTTGATCTCATAGGTAAGATGAATATTTGAATAAACGTCAAACTTTAAATTGGATTGAAATGCTTGTTGCAAATTGAGGATCGGGGGGATAATCGCTCCAACTCAAATAGAAGGAAAGTTCAATCGTAAAATGGGCGCAAGGAAAACACGCCCAGGCGGTCTCTATGGCTTATTCAAATGGTTACTATCGTCATCATTTTTACGTTGATATTCACCTTCAAAAGTATGACCATCATTATCGCTACGTTGTTCAAAATGACCATCAAAACCCGCGGCTGATTTTACCACCATTTTAGTCATCAGGTATTTTGCCAAAGCTCGACGAGGAGCAGGTAATAGCACTATCATACCGAGTGCATCAGTTAGAAAGCCAGGAATAAAAAGCAATACACCAGCAACCGCAAGCAGCACCCCTTCAAGTATTTGTTGCGCTGGTAGCTCTCCTTGCTGAAGACGGTTTTGCACAGAAAGTAGTGTTTGTAAGCCTTGGCTACGTACCAGAGAGGCACCAAGAAATGCAGTCAAAAAGACCATTGCAATTGTTGGCCATAAACCAAAATAGCCTCCAACCGAGATAAACAGACTAATCTCGATAACAGGAATCAATACGAATATTAAGAATACGATAGCAAACACATGCCCTCCTTTGTTGGGACCAGTGTAAGCGCAAAGCTTACCTAAGCTCAAACTAAAGCGAAAAAATTCATAGCGACCTAACGATTTGAGCAATATTTATTGTGTAAAAGTATTCAGCTAGCCAAAAATAAAAAAGGTGATCAAGATACTATTTTTATCCGCTGAGTGAAGTATCATGAGCCACAGAAGTCAGGACGTATTTTACAGCCAAAAACTCTGACGAATGGATTCTTAAATTGCAGAATGGCGAGCATTTGTATTTATCATCAGAATAATTATCTAAGGATCCTATAATGGCCACCCTAACTGATACCTTACACCCTGCCAATGCAACTCGTATTGAAGAAGATCTTCTTGGCGAGCGACATGTCCCAGCAGACGCCTATTACGGCATTCATACCCTGCGCGCCATTGAAAACTTCAATATCTCTAACGTCACCATTTCAGATGTACCTGAATTTGTCCGTGGCATGGTGATGACTAAGAAAGCAGCAGCGCTTGCAAACAGCGAGCTTGATGTCCTGCCTAAAGAAATCGCGCAATACATAGTCCAAGCGTGTGATTTGATCCTAGATACAGGAAAATGCATGGATCAGTTCCCATCGGATGTGTTTCAAGGAGGAGCTGGCACCTCTGTCAATATGAATACCAACGAGGTCATTGCCAATGTAGCGCTAGAGCTCATGGGTAAAGAAAAAGGGCAATATCAATTTATTAACCCTAATGATCACGTCAATAAGAGTCAGTCGACCAACTGTGCCTACCCAACGGGTTTCCGTATTGCGGTTTACAATAGCGTCCAGACACTTATTGAAGCAATAGAATACTTAAAAGGCGCATTTGCACTTAAAAGTAAAGAGTTTAAAGATATCCTGAAAATGGGTAGGACTCAGCTTCAAGACGCTGTTCCTATGACTGTTGGCCAAGAGTTCCATGCATGGTCTGTGACACTAAATGAAGAGATCCGCGCTCTTGAATACACCTCTAAGCTATTGCTTGAAATAAACCTAGGTGCGACCGCAATAGGCACTGGCTTAAATGCAGCCCAAGGCTATCAAAAATTAGCAGTTAAGCATTTAGCACAAGTCACTGGGATAAATGTCGTTCCCGCAGAAGATCTGATTGAAGCAACCTCTGACTGCGGCGCTTATGTGATGACCCACGGCGCACTTAAACGTCTAGCGGTTAAACTGTCTAAGATCTGTAATGATCTTCGCTTGCTTTCTTCTGGCCCTCGCACCGGCATCAATGAACTCAACTTACCTGAGCTACAAGCAGGCTCGTCAATCATGCCCGCGAAAGTCAACCCTGTAGTGCCTGAAGTGGTCAACCAAGTTTGCTTTAAAGTTCTCGGTAACGACAATACCATATCTTTTGCAGCAGAAGGCGGCCAATTACAGCTCAACGTAATGGAGCCTGTGATTGCTCAAAGCATGTTTGAATCCATTTCTTTGCTGTCGAATGCATGTATCAACCTGCGCGACAAATGCATTGATGGCATCACAGTAAATAAAGAAATTTGTGAAGCATACGTCTACAATTCGATTGGTATTGTCACCTACCTCAATCCATATATTGGCCACCATGAAGGCGATATTGTCGGCAAAATATGCGCAGAAACCGGCAAGAGCGTTCGAGAAGTGGTACTTGAGCGAGGCCTTCTCAGTGAAGAAGAACTCGACGAGATCCTCAACGTCGAAAACTTCATGAACCCCCAGTACAAAGCCAAACGTTACCAATAAGCAGAATTATTTAGGGCCTAGATGAGGCCCTTTTTTAGGCATTAAATTTTAATCCACACCTCTAGAATGGTTTAATGCTATCAATCTCTAATTACCTGAATTATTTTCTTTTAAGTATTCAGACATAAAGAATTAAAAATATATACGAGGTAACTATCATGGTTATGGTTGAACTATTCGTTGTCCTACTTTTCATATATCTGGGAGCAAGAATTGGTGGTATTGGCATTGGCTTTGCGGGCGGTGCTGGCGTTATTGCTTTGTCCTTTTTTCTCGGCGTACCAACTAGTCAGGCCTATATTCCTGTTGATGTTATTCTGATCATCATGTCAGTGATTACTGCCATTGCAGCGATGCAAGTTGCAGGGGGCATGGATTGGTTAGTTCAACTGGCAGAAAACTTTCTTCGTAAACACCCAGAGCGAATCACTTTTTATGCTCCTGTTGTGACATTCCTAATGACACTAATGGCTGGAACAGGCCATACCGCTTTTTCAACTCTACCTGTCATAGCCGAGGTGGCTAAAGGTCAAGGGATTCGTCCATCTAGACCACTATCAATTGCCGTTGTCGCTTCGCAGATAGCCATTACAGCCTCCCCTATATCCGCAGCCGTAGTCGCTTTTTCATCAATGCTCGCGCCAAAAGGAGTGGATTACCTGACCTTACTTGCCGTATGCATTCCGGCTACCTTCATTGCTTGTATGATAGGTGCATTTGTCGCCAACTTCATGGGCAGTGAGCTAAAAGACGATCCCATTTATCAGCAACGTTTAGAGCAAGGTCTGATTAAGTTGGCACCAGACAAACAGCGTGACATATTACCAACCGCTAAAACTGCCACCTACATTTTCCTAATCGCCATTGCATTCGTTGTTTGCTATGCAGCCGCTATCTCAACATCGGTGGGTTTGATTACCGACCCTGCTCTAGGCCGTAATGAAGCCATTATGGCCGTCATGCTAACCGCAGCGGGCGCAATAGTCCTTTTCACCAAAGTAGATGCCTCAAAAATACCTAGCGCTGCGACTTTTAGGTCTGGCATGACAGCATGTGTCTGCGTTCTTGGTGTTGCTTGGCTGGGCTCAACATTCGTTAACGCACATGTTGATGGCATCAAAGAAGTAGCAGGCGTGCTTGTGGCAGATTACCCATGGATGTTAGCCATAGTACTCTTTTTCGCCTCGATGCTACTTTACTCTCAAGGAGCAACAACTGTCGCTCTTATGCCAGCAGCGCTAGCAATAGGGGTTACACCGCTCACCGCTGTTGCATCATTTGCCGCAGTGAGCGCCCTGTTTGTCTTACCTACCTATCCAACACTCCTCGCCGCAGTGGAAATGGATGACACAGGATCAACGCGCATCGGTCGCTATATCTTTAATCATCCGTTCTTTATTCCTGGCGTTGTTACTATCATTTCTGCCGTTGCACTGGCTTTCTTTTTTGGTGGGCTACTGATTTAGTCAATAAAAAAATGGAGGCTATACAAAGCCTCCATAATAAAAATCACTTTCACTAGCTCTACACTTTGAGATAAAAAGATAAACTTAATATTAAAAATTCATATTAAATAACAACGCGCTTATCATTATAACAATAACCTTACCCATCATATAAAACACTAAAATAACTTTATAGAACACATATTAAAATTTAATGACACTAAATAAATAATGCTTTTGTGAAGAATAACAAAGCCAAAAACTCTAATATTAATTAAAATAGAATCAATTTTTTATAGCTTAATATCATTAAAAGCATGCCCGCTTTGATTCACTTCTATTTACTATTTATAAAATAGAAGTCAGGAGAACATCATGACGACACAGCCTAAACCAACTGAGAAAAAAGAAGGTTTTTTTGCCAAACTCAAGTTCCCGTCAGCCTACACCATACTCTTTATACTAATCGCGCTAGTTGCTGTTCTTACTTGGATTATTCCAGCGGGGCAATATCAGCGCGCAATGAACCAAGATTTAGGCCGTGAAGTACCCATTACGGGCACTTATCAAACTGTCGCGGCAAACCCTCAGGGGATTATTGATATATTCCTCGCCCCCATTGATGGTTTTTACGATCATGAAAGTTATCAGGCAGCAGCCATTGATGTGTCTTTGTTTATCTTAGTCATGGGTGGATTTCTTGGCCTTGTCACCAATACAGGAGCAATTGACGCAGGTATCGAACGTGTCACCCGTGCTTTACATGGTCGTGAAGCCATGATGATCCCAATCCTCATGGCTTTGTTCGCCGCTGGCGGCACTGTCTATGGTATGGCAGAGGAATCGCTGCCTTTTTATTCCCTGCTAGTTCCCGTAATGATGGCCGCTCGTTTTGACCCTGTTGTGGCCGCTGCAACCATATTACTTGGAGCCGGGGTTGGTGTTCTTGGCTCAACAATTAACCCCTTTGCTACTGTCATAGCTGCCAATGCTGCCGGTATTCCATTTACTGATGGTATTTTATTACGTGTAGCCATGTTAGTAATTGGCTGGCTAATATGTGTCGCTTATGTCATGCGTTATGCTCGTCTGGTGAGGAACGATCAAACTAAGTCGATCGTATATGATAAATATGAGGAAAACAAACAGCGCTTTCTAACTAATCAAACAGGGGAACCTCTGGAGTTTACTGGTCGTCGTAAAACTATTCTGTTGATATTTGGTGCCTCCTTCGCAGTGATGATATATGGCGTTTCAATTGCAGGTTGGTGGATGGCAGAGATTTCAGCCATGTTTCTAGCTGCTGCCATTTTAGTTGGCTTGGTTGCACGTATGAGCGAAGAAAACTTTGTCAACAGCTTTATTGACGGCGCGCGTGACTTACTTGGCGTAGCACTCATTATTGGTATTGCTCGTGGTATCGTCGTCGTGATGGATAAAGGAATGATTACTGACACCATTCTTTTTTCCGCAGAGCAAACGGTGACAGGTTTATCTTCTGTTGCGTTTATTAATATGATGTTCTTTTTAGAAATTTTATTGTCCTTCCTGGTTCCTTCCACTTCAGGTTTAGCGGTACTAACCATGCCAATAATGGCGCCACTCGCTGATTTTGCTGGAGTGGGTCGAGATCTTGTCATTACCGCATACCAATCAGCGTCCGGCCTAGTGAACTTAATTACTCCTACCTCAGCAGTTGTCATGGGAGGGCTAGCTATCGCCCGAGTCCCTTATATTCGCTGGATAAAATGGGTTGCTCCATTACTCGCTATTCTCACGCTATTTTGTGTAGCCATGATAAGTCTCGGTGCCATTATCTGAGCTAGGTACTAGACCTGACAAAGCCGCATTATGCGGCTTTTCTTATAACGACATTCAACGTTGCAGATAGTTTATAGCGATATTTTCATTAAGAAGTAATGTGATCTAAATTCAATTTACAGATAAAATGTTAGCTAGCAAAATTAGCAATAACCAAAAAAATTAATTATCTAGTAATAGATTATGAATAAGTTAATTTTTTATTTTAAATTTTAACCTTCATTCAGGTGAATATTATTTCCAATTAAGAAGCTCTAATTAACATGAGAATTAAGATCCTGAATAAAGTTCCCACATATATGTATATCCACCGAGTTAACAAACATGAAACATATGCATAGATATTGTTAAACACTTAGATAATCAACAATAATATATAAAATATGAACTGTGACCTCCTTCCAAGAATAACCTAATGACAGGCGTAGTATAAGTTTCAGCTAAACAAAAAATCACGCCGTTCTAAGAGCAAAAAATTCTAGAACTTATCAAAAGAGAGTTGAGCATGAATAACTTATACGTAGGCTCCGAAATTGGCCAGTTGCGCCGCGTTCTCGTTCACCGACCTAAACGCGCTTTAACTCATTTAACCCCTTCCAATTGCCATGATTTATTATTTGACGATGTACTCGCAGTAGAGCGTGCCGGAAAAGAGCACGATGTATTTACCCAAACTTTAGCCGAACAAAATGTTGAGGTGCTATTTCTTACCGACCTACTCGCTGAAACGCTGCAGGTGTCAGAAGCAAAAAATTGGCTACTATCTCGGCAAGTGTCCGGCTACCGCTTAGGACATACATTTGCCAGAGATGTTTGCAGCTACTTAAGAGATCTCTCCAACTTAGAACTGGCAAAAATACTCACTGGTGGGTTGTCATATACTGAGGTGCCATTTCAATCCTCTTCAATGATGCAACGCCTTCATCAAGCAACAGATTTTATTATTGAGCCACTGCCCAATCATCTATTTACCAGAGATACCTCATGCTGGGTTTATGGTGGCGTTTCTATTAACCCAATGGCAAAACCCGCACGCCAACGTGAAACCAATCACCTCAGAGCTATTTATCGCTGGCATCCAAAATTTGCTGACCAGAGTTTCATCAAATACTTTGGTGACGAAGAAAGCCAGTATGACAACTCAACCATAGAAGGCGGAGACGTTTTAGTCATCGGCAAGGGCGCTGTCCTAATTGGTATGTCTGAACGAACAACAGCTCAGGGAGTTGAGCATTTAGCCTCACAGCTATTTAAACACAACCAAGCAAAACAAATTATTGCCATGGAGCTACCAAAACACCGCTCTTGCATGCACTTAGATACAGTAATGACGCATATGCGCGAAGATACGTTTTCAGTCTACCCAGAGGTGATGCGCAAGGATATCAAGTGTTGGCAATTGACTGGGGATGAATCTGGCAGAGTTAATTTCAAACAAGAGAACTATTTTGTCCATGCCATAGAGCGAGCTCTTGGCATCAACCAACTGAACCTTATCACCACGGGAGGTGACAATTTCAATGCCGAGCGAGAACAATGGAATGATGCCAATAATGTTCTCACCATCAAACCTGGAGTCGTGATTGGTTATCAGAGTAATACCTACACCAATGAAAAATACGATAAGGCAGGTATTACTGTTTTGCCTGTGCCAGGTGACGAGCTTGGCCGAGGCCGTGGTGGGGCTCGCTGTATGAGCTGTCCTGTTGAGCGTGATGGTATATAGGCCCTAAGGTCTAGCTATGTATATATTAGGAGACAAAAGTTATGAATAAACAAACTGTCGTCATTGCACTCGGTGGTAATGCCTTACTTCGTCGGGGTGAACCTTTAGAAGCAGGCATTCAGCGTCACAACGTACAGGTTGCAGTCAAAGCAATCTGCGAAATTGCCCAGCATTATAAGGTCATACTTGTGCATGGAAATGGTCCTCAAGTTGGGTTACTCGCATTGCAAGGCCTAGAATACAAACAAGTTGCACCCTATCCTCTTGATGTGTTAGGCAGCGAAACGCAAGGTATGATTGGCTACATGTTAATGCAGGAATTTAAAAACCAAATGCCAAATATCAACGCTACTTGCATGCTAACTCAAATAACAGTTGATCCAGACGACCCTGCTTTTTTAAACCCCACTAAGCCTATAGGGCCAATCTACAGTCAAAATGAGGCTCGCGAACTAGCCGAAAAATATAACTGGACTATCAAACCTGATGGCCAACATTTTCGCCGCGTTGTTCCTAGCCCTAGACCAACCGGGATCATCGAGCATCAAGCAATTACCAGCCTTATAAATGCTGGTCACTTAGTGATTTGTACTGGTGGCGGAGGTATTCCTGTCAAATATGAAAACAACCTCTTAGTTGGCGTCGAGGCTGTTATTGATAAAGACATGTCAGCGGCGCTACTAGCAAAACAATTACACGCTGATGCTCTACTTATCTTAACTGATACCGATGCCGTATACCTCAACTGGGGCCAAGCGACTCAATATCCATTGCGCAGTACAGACCCAAACGAGCTAAGCCAATATCAATTTGATGCAGGTTCCATGGGACCGAAAATCCAAGCCTCATGTGAATTTATTAGGCAAGGAGGAAAAGTTGTGGGTATTGGGGCTCTAAAGGATGGCTTGCGCATACTTCAGGGTCAAGCTGGTACCTACATCACCCAAGGTTAATTGAGTTGTTGGATCAACATTACCTTAAAAATAAATATCTTAACTTTGCGCCTCTTGGGTTTAACAACATCGAGCGCGTCGAACAAAAAGGAATACATCATGGCTTTCAATCTACGTAACCGCAATTTCCTAAAACTTCTCGATTTTACTCCAAAAGAAATCCAACACCTATTAGATCTCTCAATTGAGCTAAAAAAAGCGAAATATAACGGCTACGAGCAACCGCGGCTAAAAGGGAAAAACATCGCTCTGATCTTTGAAAAAACTTCGACGCGAACTCGGTGTGCTTTTGAAGTGGCCGCCTTTGACCAAGGCGCACAAGTCACATATTTAGGACCAACGGGATCGCAAATCGGCCATAAAGAGTCGATGAAAGATACTGCTCGCGTACTAGGACGTATGTACGATGGTATTGAATATAGAGGCTTTGGCCAAGAGATTGTTGAGGAGTTAGGAGCATATGCAGGCGTACCTGTTTGGAATGGATTAACCAATGAATTTCACCCAACCCAAATTCTCGCCGATTTCCTCACTATGATTGAGCATGGCCGTGGTAAGCAACTACAAGAGCTTAAATTTGCCTACCTGGGAGATGCTCGCAATAACATGGGCAACTCTCTTATGGTTGGAGCCGCTCAAATGGGTATAGATATTCGCCTTGTTGCGCCACAACAATTTTGGCCACAGGACAACTTAGTTGCACAATGCCGTGAAATTGCGCAATCCACAGGAGCCAAAATTACTTTAACTGAGAATATTACCGAAGGCGTTCAAGATTGTGACTTCTTGTATACAGACGTTTGGGTATCGATGGGAGAAGCTAAAGAAGCGTGGGCAGAACGTATCAAGCTAATGCTACCATATCAAGTTAACATGGAAATGCTTAAAGCGACTCAAAACCCAAATGTTAAATTTATGCATTGTCTACCTGCATTTCACGGCGAGGATACTAAGGTTGGCAAACAACTGGCAAATGAACATCCACAGCTCAAAAACGGATGTGAAGTCACCAATGAGGTTCTTGAGTCAGAGTTCTCTATTGTCTTTGACGAGGCAGAAAATCGCATGCACACCATTAAAGCGGTGATGGTCGCAACTTTAGGCGACTAGCTTTTTAGCAAAATAGGCTAATTTTCGTATACATTTAGTTACCCAGAGAGGCTCGTACTTCATAGCTCGAAGCACAGCCTCTAGTTAGAGAAAACAACAATATCACAAACTCGTTAGTTCAAATCACTCGACTAAAACAGCACTTCTTAACTCACTAACAAATATGTCACCTAAAATCAGTTTTTTGTTTGGTGATCCCTTTCAAAAAGCCGCATTTTATTTGATGGTAATATGTCCAAACATCAAAGCCACCATAGAAGTGGCACTATTTTATTTAAAGGCATTTCAACGGACTGAAGCGCCATAAGTCGCAAGGATAAAAAACCTTTACGTTATGCTTTTTGAGGAGTTCCCATGAGTGAAACTCTAAGCCCAATGTCAGTTGAAGAAACTGAAGATAAAACCCTAGTCACCGCCTGTAAAAAGCTGCTCCAACAGCAAAGTTTCTCAACACAAAATGATCTACGGGAAGCTCTAGTCGATTTTGGTTTTGTAGGAATTAGCCAATCCACAGTGTCGCGCTTGTTGTCACAATTAGGGGTAATCAAAGTACAGAATGCCTGTGGTAGAAAAGTCTATTGCATCACTGTAGAAACAGCCCCAGTTCGTATTGAATCTTCCATTTCTTCTCAAATTGAATTTGTTACTCATAATCAATCCATGGTCGTGGTAAAAACTCACCCTGGTAGTGCTCAATTAGTGGCTCGACTAGTAGACATAGATCCACACATTGACATCCTTGGTACTGTCGGGGGTAACGATACCGTGTTAGTCATCCCAAAAGACATAAAGTATATTGATGACTGTGAAAAAGTCGTTCGTTCTAGATTAGGGATAGCCTAATTCCCTAACAAAAATGAATATTTGACCTGGCATGAAACTTAATGCCGCTTTTCTCTGTCTGATTGAGTTAAAATGATTCAAAATTTGACTTAAGTGACTTTTGTATGCGTGCCATTTTATCGCTTGTTTTGCTTTATCTGACTGTTTTTTCTACGCCCACTATGGCACTTTTTGAACAGTCCAAATCTATACCCAGCTTTGGCAACCAAAGTAATAGCTTTGTTCCTGTCGATGAGGCTTTTCCTTTCAATGCCTATCAACAAGGCAATCGTGTTTACCTCGATTGGCAAGTCAAGCAAGGTTACTACCTCTATCAACATAAGTTATCCGTCAGTGGCGAAAACATTAGACTCGATAATCTGGAGATGGAAGAAGGCACACCACATAAAGATGAATTTTTTGGTGACGTCAATATCTACACCACACCATTATTTGTTGAGGTACCTCTAGCTGACTATCAGGACGGGGCTCGCTTGATTGTTCAATATCAAGGATGTGCTGAAGCAGGGTTCTGTTACCCTCCTGAAACTCGCGTTGTCGACTTAACCTCTTTTGAATCTCCAAACACAAATAACATCAGCTCAAAAAGCCAAGAGAACTCAGCCCCTGCAAAGACCAGCTTAAACGCGTCACCATTGGCTTCGCAGGAATCAAATTTGGCGACAAGCCTTAGCGATAACTGGTGGACACCTTTGCTTTTCTTGGCTCTAGGAATTGGACTAGCTTTCACCCCGTGTGTATTACCCATGTACCCCATCCTCACTAGTATTGTGCTAGGAAGCGGAAAGCTAAACCATGCCAGAGCATTAGGACTCGCCTTTATTTATGTTCAAGGCATGGCATTAACCTATACCTTACTTGGACTAGTTGTGGCATCAGCTGGCTTACAATTTCAAGCAGCAATGCAACACCCATATATTCTAGTTGGCTTAAGCGTCATGTTTGTTGCTTTGGCACTGTCGATGTTTGGTGCCTACACGATTCAACTGCCAAGCAGTGTTCAAACTTGGCTTAATAACTTAAGTAACAAACAGCAAGGTGGTAGCTCACTGGGTGTATTTGCTATGGGTGCAATTTCAGGCCTTGTCTGCTCACCTTGCACAACCGCCCCGCTGTCAGGAGCCTTACTTTATGTCGCTCAAAGTGGCGATTTAGTGACAGGAGGAGTGGCACTCTATGCACTGGCTTTAGGCATGGGGATCCCACTGATGTTAGTCGCCGTATTTGGCAACAAACTTCTGCCCAAAGCGGGCAACTGGATGGATAAAATCAAAACTCTTTTTGGCTTTATTCTCCTTGCCGCCCCAATATTTCTACTTGAACGTATTCTCCCAGAAACTTGGGCTACCGGATTATGGTCAATACTTGGGCTCATGGCATTTGGCTGGCTCTACCATGTCAAAAGTTCATTACCACTAGGTGGCTGGAAACAAAGTATAATTGGAATCATCGCTGTACTCGGCCTTTTGGCGTCTGCACAGCCTGCCTTCAATTATTGGTTTGGTAATAATATTGAACAATCACAACCAAATATTCGGTTCACACGCATAGCAACAATAGATGATCTGAACAGTCAGCTTGAGCAAGCAAAGCTGGCCGGCAAACCTGTTATGCTCGATTTTTATGCAGATTGGTGTGTGGCATGTAAAGAGTTTGAGAAATACACCTTCCATCAAGCAGATGTTGAAAATAAGTTGAAAAACTTTGTGTTACTCCAAGCCGATGTAACTAAAAGTCAACCGCAAGACATAGAACTGTTAAAAGCAATGAATGTACTTGGACTTCCTACCATCGAGTTCTGGGGTGCTGACGGGCAACATATACCCAGTGCAAGAATTACCGGATTTATACCAGCCGAGCCTTTTTTGCAGCATATTGATACTCATCGCTTGTAAACTTCTAAAACAGCTTACCGCCAGTTGCATAACTGGCGGTCTAGCCCAGTAATATTGAGGATTATGCAGAAAACCCGATATAGTTCAGAGTTTTTATGTATAGACATTGTTCACACCCTCAAAGCCGACAATAATTCGCCTAAGCCCACTTTTAATTGATACGATCAAACCATATGGATTCAACCTACACCATTATTATCGCTGATGACCATCCGTTATTTCGTAATGCACTATTTCAGTCGGTACATATGGCGATCAGTGGAGCCAATCTGGTTGAGGCCGATTCTCTTGATGGTTTGCTCGCTGTTCTAAATAATGAACAGGATCCTGATTTACTACTACTAGACCTCAAAATGCCCGGCGCAAACGGCTTGTCCGGACTGATACAATTGCGTGCAGAATATCCAGACTTACCAATAGTGGTTATTTCTGCCAGTGAAGAACCTTCGGTGATCACACAAGTCAAAAACCATGGTGCATTTGGCTTTATCCCAAAATCTAGCGATATGCGTGAACTTATAAAAGCATTGACGCAGGTGCTCAATGGTGAGCCTTTCTTCCCTGAAGGCACCACTGACAATGTATTTAGCAGTGAATTGACTAATAAAATCGCGACTTTAACCCCACAACAAAACAAAGTCCTTGCAATGCTATCCGATGGCCTGCTAAACAAACAAATCGCCTATGAGTTAAATGTCTCTGAAGCCACAATAAAAGCCCATATGACAGCAATTTTTCGTAAGTTAAATGTAAAAAATAGAACTCAGGCAGTTATTTTGCTCCAACAGCTGGAATATGAATATTCTTAGTGTTTTTTCACTATTGGTGTTATTTATCTGCTAAGATACTCACGTTGATCATATGATCAACATATTCATCCCTCTGTTTCACCAACTCTGGGAGTCAATATATTGCTTAGCGTATTATTCACTCAATTTGTCGTACTCTGGGCTGTGATCGACCCAATCGGTTCTGTACCAGTTTATCTTTCTCAAACTCAACACCTCACAGTAAAGCAACGCCGCTTAGTGGCACTAAAAGCAGTGGCAATTTCAGCTGGAGTGTTACTCTTTTTCCTACTTGTAGGGCAACTGTTACTCGACGCAATGCAAATTCCCTTACCTGCTTTCCAAGCTGCAGGTGGTCTTGTGTTGTTACTGTTTGCGCTAACCATGATATTCGGTGAATCTAAACCCGAACAAGAAACAAAAATATCTGAAGAAGTCAGCCATTCTGACTTGGCTGATCTCGCTGTTTACCCCTTAGCAATACCTTCGATTGCATCTCCTGGGGCCATGATGGCGATTGTGATGCTTACCGATAATCATAGATACGCTGTCGCTGACCAGTTAATGACAGCAGCCGTTATGATTGGTGTGCTATTAATCACTTTAATATTACTGCTAGGTGCAACTCATATTCAAAAGTGGATAGGCAATGTTGGCGCAGCCATTATCAGTAGAGTTATGGGGCTGATTCTTGCGGCGGTCGCATTAAATAACTTGTTGTTAGGTATAAAAGATTTTTACCTTGGATAATTATTCATGCCATTTTAACCAGCCATTAGACTTTGGTCTTAGCTAACATTCATAAAATACTCTCAATCATTCCAGAAACAATCATAAGCACCTGTAATAAAGGTGCTTTTTTGTTTTTCAAACAAGACTAAAGTTGAAAAGCACTCCTACACTGCACTTGGTAAGGTATCTGATGAAACATTTCATTAACAACCAATCGTAAGGAGGCAGTGATGGCATTTGAAAGTCAAGAACGAGCCAAAGCCTATTGGAATAAGAACGTAAAATTGATGGTTAGTTTAATGGTCATCTGGTTTTTTGTTTCATTTGGTTGCGGTATTTTATTTGTCGACCAACTTAATCAATTTCAGATCGGTGGATATAAGCTGGGATTCTGGTTCGCTCAGCAAGGCTCCATTTATTCATTCCTCGCCATCATCTTTTTTTACGCATGGAAAATGCGACAGATAGACCGTGAGTTTAACGTCGACGAATAAGGAATAACTTAGATGGATCTGAAAACTACTACTTATCTTATCGTTGGTGCCACCTTTATCCTCTATATTGGTATCGCAATCTGGGCACGAGCAGGGTCAACAAAAGAGTTTTATGTCGCAGGTGGAGGAATAAACCCCATTGCTAACGGTATGGCGACAGCCGCCGACTGGATGTCTGCATCTTCCTTTATTTCCATGGCTGGTCTAATTGCTTTTATGGGCTACGGTGGTTCGGTATTTCTAATGGGATGGACTGGAGGCTATGTACTATTAGCTCTCCTATTAGCGCCATACCTGCGTAAATTCGGTAAATTCACTGTTCCCGAGTTTTTAGGAGAGCGTTTCTATTCTAATGCCGCCCGAATTGTTGCTGTTGTCTGTTTAATTATCGCATCGGTGACTTATGTAATTGGCCAAATGAAAGGTGTGGGCATTGCTTTTGGTCGGTTTCTGGAAGTGGATTACTCCACTGGTCTACTGATCGGTATGTGTATTGTGTTTATGTACGCGGTTTTAGGCGGGATGAAAGGCATTACTTACACACAGATCGCTCAATATTGCGTACTTATCTTAGCCTATACCATACCTGCAATTTTCATATCACTTCAATTAACGGGCAACCCTATACCTCAAATTGGCCTTGGCAGCACAATGTCTGGCACTGATGTATATCTACTTGACCGTCTTGATCAGGTAGTCACTGAATTAGGCTTTAGCCAATACACCACTCAGGTAAGAGGCGATACCCTCAATATGTTCGTCTATACCATGTCTCTTATGATAGGTACGGCAGGCCTACCTCACGTTATCATCCGCTTCTTTACCGTCCCCAAAGTAAGAGATGCTCGCACTTCAGCAGGTTGGGCCCTAGTATTCATCGCCATTTTGTACACAACTGCGCCAGCAGTCTCTGCAATGGCAAGGTTAAATCTCATGGATACGGTTACCCCAAGCTCTGGACAAAACCTTGCCTACGATGAACGCCCCGATTGGTTTATAAACTGGGAAAAAACCGGCCTACTAGGTTTTGATGATAAAAATGGCGATGGCAATATACAGTACACCTCAAATTCAGCAACCAATGAGCTGAGAGTAGATCAAGACATCATGGTATTAGCCAATCCAGAGATTGCAAAACTACCTAACTGGGTGATTGCGTTAGTCGCCGCGGGCGGCTTAGCCGCTGCGCTATCAACAGCAGCGGGTCTACTACTGGCTATATCATCATCTATATCACATGATCTCATCAAAGGAGTCATTAATCCCAACATATCAGAACAAAAAGAGCTACTTATTAGTCGAGTTTCAATGGCAGCCGCTATTGCAATATCAGGCTATCTTGGTCTTAATCCTCCAGGGTTTGTCGCAGGGACAGTGGCCCTAGCCTTTGGCCTCGCAGCATCCTCTATTTTTCCTGCATTGATGATGGGTATCTTCAGTAAAAACATCAATAAAGAGGGTGCTATTGCCGGAATGATTACAGGAATTACGATTACGCTCTTTTACGTTTTTCAGCACAAAGGGATCTTATTTGTCGCTGACTGGAAGTACTTACAAAGCTGGGGCAGTAACTGGTTTTTGGGTATAGAGCCTAATGCCTTTGGTGCTATCGGAGCCGTATTTAACTTTGGTGTAGCTTTCGTAGTATCTAAGATCACGGCCGAGACACCTCAAGAAGTTAAAGATCTAGTCGAGAATATCCGAATACCTACAGGTGTTAGTAAAGCTCTTGATCACTAAATAATGCCCCCTCTATGAATGCACACATAGGGGGCTTCTTTCCGCGACTATATTTCGTTACCTTAGGCTTTAGCTTCGCCAACAGGAAACCAAGATGTTAAGAAACAAGCACTTTATTGTTGCCCTTATAATAGCCCCTATTCTCTCAATTATCGCTTATTTCGCCGCTGATATAGCCGTTAGTGAAAAGCCTCATGCTGCGAAAAAAGGTCAGAGCTATAAGATGATAAGTCAATCGAACTGTCGCTACACCAGTGGACTGTGTAATATGGAGAATGGCGACTTTAAGATTAGGTTTCGTTCTGAAAAACTGGTAAATAATCAGCTCGAACTTTCACTTCATGCAGAATATGCCGTTGACGACATAAAGGTTTCTTTGGTCGATAGCCAAGAACTAAATATTCCTCCTCTTGAAATGCAACCTCGAGACCAAACTGGGAAAAACTGGTCCATTAGTTTACCCAAACCGACTTCACCAAGCAGTTGGCTGCGAGTGGTTGTAAAGGCTGAAGGCACCTTATACTATGGTGAAACTCAAATGGCGTTTATTAAATACGAAACCTTATTTACAAAGTGATCATGATATCTTCATTTATGAGGTCATCGTTTCCTTTGTAGATATTCGATTTAACAACGTTCTCAGTTTTAGAGGCTTTACTGGTTTGGGAATAAAATGAAAGCCGTTAGAACAAAGACCATCCATCATGTCATTCGTTCTATCTGCACTAATAATAATACCTTCAAATTGATTACCCAGTCTCAGCCGGCATTGTTGTAAAACCTCCAAACCAGTTCTGCCATTATCAAGCCGGTAATCCGACATAATTACATCCGGCTTCCAATCTTGATCAAGACATTTTAAACCTGAAAAAAGATCACTGGCAGTACGAACATTACACCCCCAGCGTTGAAGTAGGTTTTCCATACCGATCAAAATGTCAGGCTCGTTGTCTACACACAAAACATTAATATCATATAGAGACGATTCCAGCTGAGACTGGCTATCTGGCTGCTGATTAAACACTTGCTGACCGCGGCTGAGTGTAATTGAAAATACACTACCTTGTTCAGGCCATGAGCGCATGGATATATCATGCCCCAGAACATGAGCAATGCCTTTTGAGATAGCGAGCCCAAGACCAAGGCCTTGCTCTGAACGAACCTGGCTACCTTGGTTAAATTCCTCAAATATTTCTTGCTGCTTATCTAAAGCAATTCCGACGCCGTTGTCCCATACCTCAATTCTGGCTTTAGAACCAGCAAGCCTTACCCCCAAAACAACTTTACCTTTAGGGTTATACCGAAAAGCATTAGTTAGAAAATTCTGTACCACTCTTCGCAGCAATTTGGGATCGGACAACACAACTAACTTACTTGGCACCATTTCAAAGCTTATCCCTTGCTGCTTGGCAAGGGCGCTGAATTCAACATTGAGATTTGATAGTACGTCATTGACCGCAAAACTATATACGTTGACATCTAGCTTGCCCGATTCCAACCTTGAAATATCCAGCAAATCACCAATCAAGTCTTCTGCCGCTTCCAGTGCGGTTTCAATGTGTCTCGACAAACGCTGAGCTTCTGCCTCTTGAGCTGTTTCAGATAATGACGAAGCGAATAAACGAGCAGCATTGAGCGGTTGCATCAAATCATGACTTACCGCTGCAAGAAAGCGCGATTTCGACTTTGATTCAAGCTCAGAGCGTTGCGTTGCAGTCACCAAACACTTATTCAATTGTTCTAGTTCACGAGTTCGTTGATGAACACGTTCCTCTAAACTCTCGTTGGCTTGCTGTAATGCTTTTTCAGCATCACGGAAAGCCGTAATATCAGAAAAGCTCATCACAAACCCACCCCCTGGCATGGGGTTCCCTTGCACCTCGATGACCCTTCCATCAGGACGAACTCTTGAAGACGTATGTTTCGTGCCTTGATTAAGATGATACAAGCGACGGCGAACATGCTCTACTGGATCGCCAGGACCACACAATCCCTGCTCAGCATTATGACTAATAACATCGGCAATAGGCCTGCCAACTTGGATAAAACCTTGCGGAAAGGTAAACAATTCAAGATAGCGCTGATTCCACGCCACCAGCCGCTGCTGCTTATCAACCACAGCAATTCCTTGACCAATATGTTCAATTGCTCCCTGAAGTAATCCACGGCTAAAGTCATATAGCTCAGATGCCTCATCAACTATGGTTGCAACTTCCTCCAACTGCATATTCCGACCTTGCAGAGCAGAAGATAAAACCAACTTAGCTGAAGACGTCCCAAACACACCTGCCAATACTCTTTCTGTATGACGAATTAAGCCTGCTGGGGCTTGGTTGCTCGGTGTAGCATGCTGATTGTGCTGCTCAAAAAATTGGTCAAACGCTGTTCGAACACGCTGACTACCAACAAAACGTGCTGCTAACATTTCAAGCTCACCGATAGTTACTTTACTCTGATAGAGACTGATATTGTCACTTTCTACTGTCGGAGAGCCGATAAATACACCAGATTGTAATCGTTCACTTAAACTAGTTCGTGTAACCAAGGAGACTAAGACATAACAGGACGCATTCAATAATAGGCTAATTAACATACCCCAATCTGCACTCTCAATATTGAAAGCAATAAAAAGCCCTGGTGGAGTAACAAGCCAAGTCACAAACTCACGACTTGCCTCATCAGCTAGCATTGCTGGAGTTTGGCTTAGCAGGGTAATAAGCCAAACGACAAACCCAAAGCCCAAACCAGCATATACGCCTTTACGATTACCCTTGCGCCAGTACATACCTCCTAATATTGCAGGAGCAAACTGAGCAACAGCAGCAAATGACAGAAAACCAATCGTCGACAAAGAATGCGTATTTCCTAGAACATGATAGAACCCCCACGCACCAAGAAAAAGTACCACGATGAGAACACGCCGGATCATCAATAACAACTTAGAAAAATGGTGATGCCTGCGCTGAGCCAATTTTGTCCAACGAAGCATAAGTGGAATAACCAGATCGTTCGACATCATAATAGCCAAAGCAATCATTGAAACAATCACCATCCCACAAGCGGCTGAAGTTCCACCAAGAAATGCTATTAGAGCAATATGTTCAGCGCCTAATGCCATTGGTAAGCTAATCATGTAGGTATCTGGACTTATACCACTAATAACGCCTTGTCCAACCCATGCTATCGGTAAAACAAATACAGCCATAAGCAGCAAATAAATAGGGAAAACCCAGCGAACCGTTTTTAAATCTTTAGCTCGTTCATTTTCCACCACCATGCTATGAAACTGACGTGGTAAACAAAGTATTGCCAGCATAGTAAGTAAGGTATGAATCAGAAACGTTGCAAAGTTTGGCGAATGATAAGTTTTCTCTGCAATAGAGAGCAATTGGATATCACTACGCTCGAGAGAGATAAATACAATAAAACAACCAACAGTGAGAAAAGCAACTAGTTTTATCACAGATTCAAAAGCAATCGCCTTCATCAAACCACGATGATGCTCGGTATTATCTATATAACGAGTACCAAACAAGATAGTAAACACAGCCAAAGCAGCTACAACAAACCAAGATATATCCACTCCTTGATTTTCAATGGCTTTAGATAGTTGAGGAGAAATAAGCTCAAGCCCCATAGTAATCGCTCGAAATTGAAGAGCGATATAAGGCAAAATACCGATCACAGCAATAAGGGTAACCACTATTGCTAACTTTTGAGATTTACCGTAACGAGCAGCGATAAAATCGGCTATTGAAGTAATATTTTCGCGTTTAGCAGTAATCAAAAGACGAGCTAATACTCGCCATAAAAGAGTAAAAACGAGGATAGGCCCAAGATAAAGCGGTATAAAAGACCAAGGGTTAACACTCGCTTGTCCAACCGTGCCATAAAAAATCCAAGAGGTGCAATATACTGTAATTGATAGGCTGTAGATTATAGGGCGCCAACCAGACAACCAATTGGACTTGCGGTCACCATACCATGCAATGATGAATAGGAGCCCGAGGTACATCAATGATACTGTGATCACCTGCCAGCCTTGCATCTGCTTTCCTTACGTATCTGATTATCCAGTTAAATACCAAAAATTAAAAACCTCCCCCTAAGGGCGAGGTTCTATTTAACTCGGTATAGCAATTTAACTCAATTCATTGTGATTCAATTGTGTGTTTTAGTCTCCATAACTGAACAGTGGCCACGAGTAGGCTCCACACGTATAAATAACGCAACAATTCCCATTCCAGCCATGGCCCAGAAAACATTAGGCCCCCAATATTCATACCCCCAGCCACACAAAGCAGTCAATAAAGCGATTACGGCACCAAGTGGAATTGCATTGTACAAAGCCTGTAATGCGACCATTCTATTCACTTCAGAGTGTTGGATATATTGAATGGCGGCAATGTGTGCGATACCAAAGGTCACGCCATGCAAAAGCTGAATTAGAATAAGCCATGAAAGTGCTGTCGTTGAGGCAGTAAGCCCCCATCGAACAGCTACACCAATTGAAGCAACAACAAAAAGAGTTCTCAGTGACCAACCAGTAAAAAGTCGCTTGCTCAGAGCAAAAACTGCCACTTCTGCGACTACTCCTAGGCTCCATAAATAGCCAATCATATCTTCAGCATGCCCAACTTCTTTCCAGTAAATAGCGCTAAAACCATAGTACGCAGCGTGACTGCCCTGAATCAGCGCAACTAAGGTCAAAAATTTAACAACCGAGCTATCTTTAAGCACTTCTCCTAGCTTAGGTCGAGATGTGGCTCCTTCTTCTACCGTTTTCGGTGTAGGATGAATATTGCGCATTCCAAGTAAAATTGAACATAACATTCCCACTGCTGCGGTATACAAAATCATCTCACTGCCAAACTCAGCCGCTAGATATCCGACAACCGTTGAGCCAACAATAAAAGCAATGGAACCCCAAAGTCGAGTCCGGCCGTAGTCAATCATTTTTATGCGAGCATAATAATTAGCCATTGCATCGGAAAGCGGCACTATTGGCCCGAAACATAAGTTGAATAACACTGTAGCCAGTGCCATTAGCCAAAAGCTACCGGTGGCAAAGAAATGGAATACAACAAATATGAGCGCAGCCACACTTAACCAACGCAGTGCAGGCATGAGATCTTCAACCTTGTGGATACGTGGGGTAATCAAAATGTTAGCAACACAACGAGTGGCAAAACCAATACCGACCAACAAACCTATATCGGTTGCAGAAACTCCTTGATCCTCAAACCATAGTGCCCAAAAAGGCAAATACACACCGTAAGCAAAGAAAAATCCGGCAAAATACTGAGATATCCAGTTGAAAGGAGAAGTGGTCGACATGAAAACCTCGCAAAGCATATAAAAACTGATGCGACATTATCCCTGTTTATCCATGTAATAAAAGGGAATATTGCTAGGATATACTTCCGTATATATGACTTATTCTTAAGCACTCTCCATATTGAGCGCCGTTTACTCATATTCACTACAACAAGTACATTTGTATTCAAAGCCAGAATCAAACATCAAAAACTATCAGCTCTAGTGTCTAATTTCTCATCCTAAAGTCTAATTGTCGAATTAGCCCAACTACTAGAAAGTGATAGCTATAGTGGTTTTCAGCGACTAGATAGCATTTTAAACGGACATTTGCTCAATTCGAAATGAACTGAGCCCAAGGAGAATAACCATGAGTGAAGCCCACATTTATCCGGTAAAAGAGCACATAGAGAAAAAAACCCATGCGAATAATGATACCTATCTCTCTATGTACCAGCAGTCAGTGGCAGATCCAGAGGCCTTTTGGGGAGAGCATGGTAAAATCGTCGATTGGATAAAACCTTTCACTCAAGTACAGAACACATCATTTGATACTGGTCACGTAGATATAAGATGGTTTGAAGACGGCACACTTAATGTCTCAGTAAACTGTATCGATCGCCACCTTGCCAAACGTGGGAACGATATTGCCATTATATGGGAAGGTGATGACCCTTACGAAGACACATCACTGACATTCAATCAACTACATCAGCAAGTATGCCGTTTCTCTAATGCTCTAAAAGCACAAGGAGTTGGCAAAGGAGATGTGGTGTGTCTTTATATGCCAATGGTACCAGAAGCGGCAGTTGCCATGCTAGCTTGTACACGTATTGGCGCCGTACATACTGTCGTATTTGGTGGCTTTTCACCCGAAGCACTATCAGGCCGAATTATAGACTCAGATGCTAAAGTGGTCGTTACTGCTGATGAGGGGGTTCGTGGCGGGCGAGCGGTCCCTCTCAAGAAAAATGTTGATCAGGCGTTAGCAAACCCCAACGTAAAAACTATAGAGAAAGTATTGGTGCTGAAAAGAACGGGAGGAGCAATTGATTGGCACCACGATCGCGACGTGTGGTGGCACGAAGCAACCGCGGCCGTTTCTGATCACTGCCCTCCTGAAGAAATGAATGCCGAAGATCCACTATTTATCCTTTATACATCTGGTTCAACAGGCAAACCCAAGGGCGTTCTTCACACGACTGGGGGGTATTTGGTTTATGCCACCATGACTTTCAAGTATGTGTTCGACTACCAGCCAGGCGAAAATTTTTGGTGTACCGCAGATATTGGTTGGATAACAGGTCATACCTATCTCATATATGGACCACTTGCCAATGGCGCTAAAACGATCCTATTTGAAGGTGTACCTAACTACCCAAATACCAATCGTATGAGCCAAGTTGTCGACAAACACCAAGTAAACATCCTTTACACCGCGCCAACAGCGATTCGTGCACTAATGGCAAAAGGTAATGGGGCGATAGAAGACACCTCGCGTAGCAGCTTGCGTATTATGGGTTCTGTCGGTGAACCAATAAACCCCGAAGCTTGGGAGTGGTACTACAAAACCATTGGCAATAGCCAATCTCCAATTGTCGACACCTGGTGGCAAACCGAAACTGGGGGAATTTTGATTACCCCACTACCTGGGGCCACTAAACTCAAACCCGGTTCGGCTACCCGCCCATTTTTTGGAGTTCAGCCAGCCTTAGTAGACAACATAGGTAATATCATCGAAGGCGCTGCGGAGGGTAATCTGGTGATCCTAGATTCTTGGCCTGGCCAAATGCGTACCGTATATGGCGACCATGATCGCTTCGAACAGACTTACTTCTCAACATTTAAAGGGATGTATTTTACCAGTGATGGCGCACGACGTGATGAAGATGGGTACTACTGGATAACAGGCCGTGTCGATGATGTCTTGAACGTGTCGGGACACCGAATGGGAACAGCAGAAATCGAATCAGCTCTAGTGGCATTCGATAAGATTGCTGAAGCAGCCATTGTAGGTATACCACACGACATAAAGGGCCAAGCAATATATGCCTATATCACCCTCAATGATGGGGAATTTCCAAGTGCGCAATTGCATAAAGAAGTCAAAGATTGGGTTCGCAAAGAGATAGGGCCAATTGCTACTCCAGATGTATTACACTGGACAGATTCTTTACCTAAAACTCGCTCCGGTAAAATCATGCGACGAATACTACGTAAAATAGCAACAGGAGATACCAACAACCTCGGTGACACCTCAACACTCGCCGACCCTAGCGTTGTTGACAAGTTGATCGCTGAAAAAGCACAAATTGCATGAATTGGGTCGTGATTGATACGTAGAACGCTTATTTTATATACCCTACCTACATGAGTTTGTATTTTTGTATCAGAATACATTCAAATAAGTTACTACCGTCACAATTGTGGCGGTTTTTTATTCATCGGAACCTATCTATTACATTGAAGTCCAAATCAAAGTAGTAAAATTTGTTAGCTTGATAACAGTTCATCGATTTCACATTAGGAGATTAGACCAGTAATTTGCTGCTAAATGCTCTGAATTAGCTATAATCTGTTTCTATTTTAAAGACTCAGTATGATTTTTTACAAAATATTCATACTGAATCGACAATATTATGGGAAAATTCCGTTTAATCTCATGAAGTAGGAAGATAGCAGCACAATGACAGCCAAATTACGCATTCTTGTCTTAAATGGTCCAAATTTGAACCTGTTAGGACTACGTGAGCCAAATCACTACGGTTCTCAAACCCTATCACAAATTATCGACACATTGGTCAAGCAAGCTCATTCTGTTGGCATTGAGCTGGAGCATCTGCAATCAAATCGAGAATATGAGTTGATAGAGAAAATTCATGAGTCTTTGGACAAGATTGATTTCATCATTATCAACCCTGCCGCTTTTACACACACCAGTGTAGCGCTAAGAGATGCCTTGCTCGGCGTTTCAATCCCATACATTGAAGTACATTTGTCCAATGTGCACACTCGAGAGCCTTTTCGCCATCATTCTTATCTATCCGATAAGGCACAAGGCGTGATTTGTGGCTTAGGTGCACAGGGCTATGAATTTGCTTTGTCTGCAGCAATAAAAGCTCTACAAACAAAGTAACTTTACATAACACACTCTGCAGCTCTAAATGAGCTGTCTTATTCACAAGATGAAAGAAAGAGAAAGAAAAGATGGATATCCGTAAAATCAAAAAGCTTATCGAGTTAGTTGAAGAATCTGGCATTGCTGAGCTAGAAATCTCTGAAGGTGAAGAGTCGGTACGCATTAGTCGCAATGGCGTAGGTTTTCAACCTGCTCCGATGCAATATGCAGCTCCAGCACCTGTTGCAATGCCAGCAGCCCCAGCACCGGCTCAACCAGCACCTGCTACTCCAGAAGCTGCAATACCTACAGGGCATCATGTCCTTTCTCCAATGGTTGGTACTTTCTATCGAGCTCCAAGTCCTGATGCGAAGTCATTCATCGAAATTGGTCAATCAGTCTCAGCAGGTGAGACACTATGTATTGTCGAAGCGATGAAAATGATGAACCAAATTGAAGCCGACAAATCTGGTGTCGTTACTGCGATTCTAGTCGAAGACGGTCAACCAGTTGAATTCGACCAACCACTTGTTGTTATCGAATAATAGAGGCTATCTCTTATGTTAGATAAATTAGTCATCGCGAATAGAGGCGAAATCGCCCTGCGTATTCTTCGCGCATGTAAAGAGCTAGGTATCAAAACTGTTGCCGTACATTCAACAGCAGACCGTGATCTAAAACACGTTCTTCTTGCCGATGAGGCTATCTGTATTGGCCCTGCTCGTGGTATCGACAGCTACCTAAATATTCCACGTATTATTTCAGCCGCTGAGGTTACCGGTGCCGTGGCAATCCACCCAGGCTACGGCTTCTTATCGGAGAATGCAGATTTCGCCGAGCAAGTTGAGCGTAGCGGCTTTATATTCGTTGGCCCAAAAGCTGAAACTATCCGCATTATGGGAGATAAGGTTTCTGCGATCACTGCAATGAAAAAAGCTGGCGTGCCATGTGTTCCGGGCTCCGATGGTCCTCTGAATGAGGATGAATCGGCTAACAAAGCACATGCTAAACGCATCGGTTATCCCGTAATCATTAAAGCCTCTGGTGGTGGAGGTGGTCGTGGTATGCGAGTTGTTCGTTCAGAAGGTGAACTAGTCGAAGCCATTGCAATGACCAAAGCTGAAGCGAAAGCTGCATTCAACAATGACATTGTTTATATGGAGAAATTCCTTGAAAACCCACGTCATGTTGAAGTACAGATTATTGCCGATGGCCAAGGTGGCGCTATTCACTTGGGTGAACGTGATTGCTCTATGCAACGTCGCCACCAAAAAGTCGTTGAAGAAGCACCAGCACCTGGAATTACTGCGGAAATGCGCAAATACATTGGTGAGCGCTGTACTCGAGCTTGTCTTGAGATTGGCTATCGAGGTGCTGGCACATTTGAGTTCCTATACGAAAATGGTGAGTTCTATTTCATTGAGATGAACACACGTATTCAGGTAGAGCACCCAGTTACCGAAATGGTTACTGGTGTTGACCTTATCAAAGAACAATTGCGTGTTGCCGCAGGTCAACCACTATCATTTACTCAAGATGACATCAAAATTCGAGGTCATGCTATAGAGTGTCGTATTAATGCGGAAGATCCTGAACGTTTCCTACCATCACCAGGTAAAATCGAACGCTTCCATGCACCTGGCGGTATGGGTGTGCGTTGGGAATCTCATATATATAGTGGTTATACTGTACCTCCACACTACGATTCAATGATCGGGAAGTTGATCACCTTCGGTGAAAATCGTGATGTCGCGATTGCCCGGATGAAGAATGCATTAGGTGAAATCATTGTTGAAGGCATTAAAACCAACGTTACTCTACAAGAAAGTATCATGAATGATGAGAACTTCCAGCATGGTGGCGCCAACATTCATTACCTAGAAAAGAAACTCGGCCTACAATAAGCACAAAGTAAGTCTCTAGTTCGTAAAATAGGCAGCAGATGCTGCCTATTTTTATTTCTTCTTTACTTGGTGGAACTCCACTGCCAGTTTTGCCACAATACCGCCTTTGTATAATGCTTTAACAAGCAACTTATACTCCAATTCTTAGCGTAAATTGTTAACTCAACTGGATTAAAGTGATGAAAACCTTGTCTGATCGCTACCAACAGGCTTACAGAGAAGCTAGGTGGGCAGTATATCTTGCCTTAGCTTATTTTGTTTGGTGGTACGCATCTGCTTATCTCATTTTTCCTAATCTACCTAAAGCGACACTACCTGATCTCTACTGGGGGTTACCTTTGTGGTTTCTATTTTCTTGTGTCATTGGGCCGCTCATTTTTACTGCGTTGTGCGCATTGATGGTTAGATACATCTATCAAGATATGTCTTTTAGTACCGAAGAGGAAGAAAACCATGAATAGTGAGCTGATTATCCCACTAGTCATCTATCTTGTTAGTGTCTTTGCTCTTGCTTTCTATAGCCAATCCCAGAGCAAAAATAAACAGAACTTTCTCAGTAACTACTTCCTTGGCAACCGAAGTATGGGTGGCTTTGTCCTAGCCATGACTCTCGCGGCAACCTACGCAAGTGCAAGTTCATTTATTGGTGGACCGGGAGCCGCTTATAAAATGGGCCTTGGCTGGGTTTTACTCGCCATGATTCAACTACCCGCAGCATGGTTGACATTAGGCGTGTTGGGCAAAAAATTTGCTATTGAAGCAAGGCGTCACAATGCGCTAACTCTCAACGATATGTTATATGCTCGTTATCGTAATCGTGCTGTAGTTATATTAGCCTCATTGACACTATTACTCGCTTTTTTTGCCATCATGGTGGTGCAGTTTGTCGGTGCAGCCCGCTTACTTCAAACCGTTACAGGACTGAGTTACTTACAAGGTTTGACTATCTTTGCAATCACTGTAGGTTTGTATACAACTATTGGAGGCTTTCGTGCCGTAGTAATGACAGATGCGGTACAAGGGATCATGATGATCATTGGTACAATCGCTTTACTTGTCGGCATTATCCACGCGGGTGGCAGCCTAGGTGAGTTGGTCACCGATTTACACCACATCGATCCTAACCTCATCACCCCTTATGGACCCGATAATTTTCTCAATCAACCTTTTATGCTCAGCTTCTGGATATTAGTTTGTTTTGGCGTAATCGGCTTACCGCATGCTGCAGTTAGGTGCATGTCTTATAGCTCTAGCCAATCTCTTCATCGTGGCATGGTAATCAGCACTGCCATGGTGGCATTCCTTATGCTCGGGATGCACCTTTCAGGAGCACTTGGCAGAGCCTTAGTACCAGATATTGCAAGCCCTGACCAAATTATGCCAACCTTGATGATAACGGTATTACCTCCAGTGGTTGCAGGTGTTTTCTTAGCCGGTCCTATGGCTGCCATCATGTCAACAATTGACTCCCAATTGATTCAGGCTTCAGCTACTTTACTAAAAGATTTATATCTCAATTACATCAATCCTAACGCTACTCAAGAGCCACACTCAGACAGAAAATTATCTAGACTATCATTGTGGATCACTGGTATTTTTTCTACCTTGGTTTTTGTTGCTGCAACCAATCCGCCGGATATGATCATTTGGCTTAATCTACTTGCATTTGGTGGCATGCAAGTGGTCTTCCTGTGGCCATTGGTACTTGGTTTATATTGGAAAAAAGCATCAGCTCGAGGAGCTCTTTTTTCAATGGTAAGTGGTTTGACATGCTACATCAGCTTGTCTGCCTTAAAACCTAACCTATTTGGTGTTCACGCTATCGTCCCAACATTAATAGTCGGTTTCGTCACTTTCGTGCTAGGCAGCCTATCCGAATCAACCAAAAACAATCAAAGAGCTTATTAAATACTACTTTTTTATACCAATGGAAGATCGTGATAGACTCCGTCTTCTTAGACCACAGCTAATCATATCGGACAGCCCATGCCTTGGATTCAAATTAAGCTCAACGCGACCAATAATAACGCGGAACAAATTGGTGATATGTTAATGGAAGATACGGGAGCGCTATCTGTAACTTTCTTAGACGCACAAGACACCCCTGTATTTGAACCGCTTCCAGGGGAAACTCGTCTTTGGGGAGATACCGATATCCTAGCCCTTTATGATGCTAACTCCGACACCAAGCAGATTCTTAAACAAATCAAGCTAAGTGACCTTCTAGCAGAAGATTTCGCCTACAAAATCGAGCAACTTGAAGATAAAGATTGGGAACGCGAATGGATGGATAACTTTCATCCAATGAAGTTTGGTCAGCGGCTATGGATTTGTCCAAGCTGGCGTGAAGTCCCTGAACCCAACGCGGTGAATGTCATGTTAGATCCAGGGCTTGCATTTGGTACTGGCACCCACCCTACCACTGCTCTATGCCTTGAGTGGTTAGAAAACCTAGATTTATCAGGCAAGACTGTGATTGATTTTGGCTGTGGATCAGGGATCCTCGCTATAGCGGCAATAAAGTTAGGCGCGGAAAAAGTCATTGGGATTGATATCGACCCACAAGCCCTACTTGCCTCAAAAGATAACGCTGAGCGCAATGGAGTTGCAGATAAACTAGAAGTCTTTCTTCCCCAAGAGCAGCCACAAGGTTTAGTGGCCGATGTGGTTGTGGCAAATATTTTAGCTACACCACTGCGTGAGCTTTCCACTGTGATTACTTCTCTCGTGAAATCAGGCGGAAAACTTGCCATGTCTGGCGTACTTGATACTCAAGCTCAAGACGTAGCTACCTACTACCATGATTCATTCGCTATTGAACCTATAAAAGAACAAAATGAATGGTGCCGTATTTCTGGTCAAAAATTCGTTTAAATAAGACTTTGAGGGTTAATTGATTGATTTTTAGGCAATTTGCAAAAACAATTTGTAAATGCTCAAATATTAGTCTTTTCACAGCGTGAAAAAATGCGTAAAATGCGCGCCCTTGCTGGTTTAGAACTGTGATTAAGTGTTTTGAAAATCGGAACTCATCAACTCAAGAATAATCTTATCGTTGCCCCGATGGCTGGCGTGACTGATAGGCCCTTTCGTGAGTTATGCCTCCGCTATGGTGCGGGAATGGCTGTCAGTGAAATGATGTCGTCAAACCCCAAGCTATGGAAAACATCTAAATCGAAACAGCGTATGGTACATCAAGGCGAATCGGGCATTCGCTCTGTACAAATTGCAGGAGCAGATCCTCAACTGATGGCTGATGCTGCTCAGTTCAGTGTTGAAAATGGTGCACAAATCATTGATATCAACATGGGTTGCCCTGCTAAAAAAGTGAATAAAAAGCTAGCCGGATCTGCATTGCTTCGCCATCCAGATATCATTCAAGATATTCTCAAAGCGGTAGTCAATGCAGTAGATGTCCCTGTGACACTAAAAACCCGTACTGGCTGGGACCCAGATAACAAAAACTGTGTCCAAATCGCGAAATTAGCCGAAGACTGCGGCATACAAGCTCTAGCGCTCCATGGGCGCACTAAAGTCTGTATGTACAAAGGTCAGGCCGAATATGACAGCATTAAAGCGGTTAAACAAGCAATCTCAATTCCGGTTATCGCTAACGGTGATATCGATAGCCCTGAGAAAGCAAAGTATGTGCTGGAGTACACTGGCGCAGACGCATTAATGATTGGACGTCCAGCCCAAGGACGACCATGGATTTTTCAGGAAATCCTACACTTTTTGGAAAGCGGCACCACGATACCTGAGCTTCCAAATTCGGAAGTTAAAGGCATCTTGCTTGGTCATGTTAATGCTCTACATACATTCTATGGTGAGTATTTAGGTCCACGTATCGCGCGAAAGCACGTAGGTTGGTACCTAAAAGAACATGAACAAGCAGGTGAGTTTCGCCGTACCTTCAATGCTATCGATGTAGCACAGCTACAACTTGAAGCATTAGAAGGTTATTTTGATAACGTTGCATCATAATTAGAGAAGAGCTAGACCGAATATGTTCGAACAAAATCTGACTTCAGAAGCCTTAACAGTAACTACAGTAACATCCCAAGACCAGATTACTCAGAAGCCTTTACGCGACTCTGTTAAAGCATCTCTCAAAAACTACTTGGCCCAGCTCAATGGTCAAGAAGTCACAGAGCTATACGAATTAGTTCTAGCCGAAGTTGAACAACCCCTATTGGACACCATCATGCAGTACACTCGTGGTAACCAAACTCGCGCGGCAACTATGATGGGCATCAACCGCGGCACTCTTCGCAAGAAACTAAAAAAATACGGCATGAACTAATCCGTTCGTTATGTTGATTAGAATATGCAAAAACCGCGATGTATTCGCGGTTTTTTTACCAAACAAGATCAGTTTCCTTTAACTAAAAGCGTATCTTGTGACTCTTGCCATTCCATAGCTACATAGTTCTCACCGTAGTAATTTTCTATTTCGCTGTCGAGCCAGCCTCGAACAAAATTTAATGCCACGAAAATACTAATCCTATCCAGCCCGTGAGGCTCACCGTTTACCAACTGAATATTTGACGGATTTGCTCTCGCTGCAATAATCCCAACCAATGCACCATCTTGATTGAATACTCCACCACCACTCATCCCATCTTGAACAGGTGCATCCATAACACTTGCAGGGCAGTTATCAAAATAGCGCGAGTCGACTAACGTCAAATCTAGGCGATAAAAACCCTCTCCTTTAAGCACATTACCACCCGGGCTCATACCATATGTTTCAACACTTTGACGTGGATAGACCAAGCCAAACTTAGGCTGATGACTAAGTGTATTTCTCGACTCAACTAGCGCAATGTCGCATTGAGGGTGATAGGCAACCACCTTGTCATAATTGAGTTTAGCAACATGAGCAGCGGTAAGGCTAAGCTCAGGGGTAATCGGCGTACTTGTTCCGAAGCCAAAAAACAATAACGGCACACCTGTTAATTCGTAATCAAGATCCGGATGCTCTTCAACAACCCTTAATTGACCGTTGCTACCTGTACACCCAGCCAGTATAAAAGTCACCAACAATACACAAAAATATACATTCGAATTCAATAGTTTGCCATAAAGGTTCATCCTTACCCCCTCGATTTTTTATCCTACTCAACCAACACTCCTGTAACGTTTAAATTGACACAACTAACTAAAAGTGTAGGAATCTTTTGCAAAAAAGGTTGGATGAAAACAATGCTAAGTGAGCTGAATAGTTTCCAAAATCAGCCAGCTGTTTAGTAGCTTACTAAGGTTATTTCTCACTGGCTAAGGCACTTAAAATCGAGCAATGACTCGCATCATCATCCACATGACCACAGCACGCATCATTGATTTTCTTGAGAGCACCACGGATCCGGGTTAACTCAGCAATTTTTTCATCAATGAGTATGAGTTTAGCCGTAGTAATCGCTTTCACTTCAGCACAGCTGTGCTCCGTCGCTTCCAAATTAATCTCAAGCAACTCCCGAATCTCATCAAGACTCAAGCCCAAATCTTTAGCCTTCAGTATGAATCCAACTTGCTTCTGATTCTCTTCGTTATACAAGCGATAGCCAGACTCACTGCGGCCAATCGGTTTAATGAGGTTATTCTTTTCATAAAAGCGCAGTGTATCTGTTGTCACACTACAGCGTTTTGCAAGCTCTCCTATCTGAAACATAGCGACCCTTATTAACTATTCAATTAATTTTCATATAAAAGTACGTCATTTTTATAATAATCTCACCCATGCCAAACGATTGCGCGAGCTTTTTTGTAATAAATTAGTTAGAATATGCGCACTTCAACTTGGAAAGGATAAAAACTAATTTGGGTAAGGTTTTTACCAAAAATGACTGCTATCTTAACGCTTGAATTTAATGCCTGATTGTAAGAAAAGCATAAGAACACATTCACTTTTGGCAAATATCTTTACCAAACGTATTAACTCTGTGATTTTGAGGAAGTAGAAGCATGACTAACGCTCGTCCGATTCGCCGCGCATTAATCAGCGTATCAGATAAAACCGGTATTATTGAGTTTGCCCAAGCTCTTACAGACCGAGGTATTGACCTACTATCAACTGGCGGCACTGCTCGTCTATTAACAGAAAATGGCATCTCTGTAACTGAAGTATCAGATTACACGGGCTTTCCAGAAATGATGGACGGTCGTGTTAAAACGCTTCACCCAAAAGTTCACGGTGGCGTACTCGGTCGTCGCGGCCAAGATGATGACGTAATGGCAACACACGACATCAAACCTATCGACATTGTTGTCGTCAACCTTTACCCGTTCGCTGAAACCGTTGCCAAACAAGGCTGCACTCTCGCTGACGCTGTTGAGAATATCGACATTGGTGGCCCTACCATGGTCCGTTCAGCGGCTAAAAACCACAAAGATGTAGCCATTGTAGTTAATGCTCATGATTATGGACGTGTTATCACAGAAATGGATGCCAACAACAAATCTCTAACGCTTGATACACGTTTTGATCTCGCCATTGCAGCATTCGAGCATACCGCATCATACGATGGCATGATTGCCAACTACTTTGGCACTATGGTTCCATCTCACAGCGCTTCCACGCTTGATGATGAAGGAAAAAAAGCTGACAAAAAATCAAAATTCCCACGAACTTTCAATCAACAGTTAATTAAGAAACAAGATATGCGTTACGGGGAAAACAGCCACCAAGAAGCCGCTTTCTATATAGAAGCAACCCCTGAAGAAGCCTCAGTTTCAACTGCTCATCAAATCCAAGGTAAAGCACTGTCATACAATAATATCGCGGACACAGACTCAGCTCTTGAGTGCGTAAAAGAGTTCGATGAACCAGCCTGTGTTATCGTCAAGCACGCCAATCCATGCGGTGTAGCATTAGGTGGCAATATTCTGGAAGCTTATGACCGTGCTTATAAAACAGATCCAACATCAGCATTTGGTGGCATCATAGCATTTAATCGAGAGTTAGATGCCGATACCGCAGCTGCTATCGTTGAGCGTCAGTTTGTTGAAGTTATCATCGCACCTTCCGTTTCCGCACCAGCTATTGAAGTCATTTCAACAAAGAAAAACGTTCGTTTACTTGAATGCGGTCAGTGGTCATCCAAGACAACAGGCCTTGACATTAAGCGCGTCAATGGTGGCTTGCTTGTTCAAGACAGGGACCAAGGGATGGTAAACCTAGATGACCTAAAAGTAGTTTCTAAGCGCCAACCAACTGATATAGAACTCAAAGACGCACTGTTTTGCTGGAAAGTCGCCAAATATGTAAAATCAAATGCGATCGTTTATTCCAAAGGCGATATGACCATAGGTGTTGGCGCAGGACAAATGAGCCGTGTTTACTCTGCAAAAATTGCTGGAATTAAAGCCGCTGATGAAAACCTACAAGTAGAAGGCTGTGTTATGGCATCAGATGCCTTTTTTCCATTCCGTGATGGTATAGATGCCGCAGCAGAAGCTGGCATTAAATGTGTGATACAACCCGGTGGCTCCATGCGTGATGATGAAGTAATTGCCGCTGCGGATGAGCACGAAATGGCGATGATTTTCACTGGAATGCGTCACTTCCGCCACTAGTTTCTCGTTAAGATTGGCGCTATGGCAATACTCTGGGTATATATCTAATCTAGCTTTAGCGCCTCGACTTAAATAAACGATATTTTGAGATTAAGGAATTTTGAATATGCGAGTTTTAATTATTGGTTCAGGTGGGCGTGAACACGCTCTAGCTTGGAAAGCAGCACAAAATTCAAGTGTTGAAGTCGTATATGTTGCACCCGGCAACGCAGGTACAGCACAAGAACCAAAGCTAGAAAATGTGAATATTGACGTCGAAAGCATTTCTGAGTTGGTCGCCTTTGCGCAAGAGAAAAAAATTGAACTCACCATTGTCGGACCTGAAGGACCTTTAGTCATTGGTGTCGTCGATGCTTTTCGTGAAGCTCACCTACCTATCTTTGGCCCAACCCAAGCAGCAGCTCAGCTGGAAGGCTCTAAAGCTTTCACCAAAGACTTCCTTGCTCGTCATAACATCCCAACAGCAGCCTATGCAAACTTTACAGAGATTGAGCCAGCACTAGATTATGTACGTCAACAAGGCGCTCCTATTGTGGTAAAAGCAGACGGACTTGCTGCTGGCAAAGGGGTCATTGTTGCCATGACTCTGGAGGAGGCTGAAAATGCCATTAAAGACATGCTCGCTGGCAATGCCTTTGGTCAAGCAGGCAGCCGCGTTGTTATCGAAGAGTTTCTCGATGGCGAAGAAGCAAGCTTTATTGTCATGGTCGATGGTAAGAATGTTCTACCAATGGCAACCAGCCAAGATCACAAGCGTGTCGGTGAAAAAGATACTGGCCCTAATACTGGTGGTATGGGCGCTTATTCTCCTGCCCCCGTTGTCACGCCAGAAATCCATGAGCGTATTCTTCAAGAAGTTATCTACCCAACCGTACATGGAATGAAGGAAGAGGGGCATCCATACACTGGTTTTTTATATGCAGGTTTGATGATAGATAAGGCAGGCACAGCAAAAGTGATTGAGTACAACTGTCGTTTTGGTGATCCAGAAACACAACCCATTATGATGCGAATGGAGTCAGATCTAGTCGAGCTATGTCTAGCCGCTATCAATGAAAAACTCAATGAAGCTGAGTCTAAGTGGGACCCTCGCGCATCAATTGGCGTCGTCTTGGCCGCCGGTGGCTACCCACTAGAATATGCGAAGGGTGATGTCATTTGCTTACCAAATGAACAGCTTGTGGGCCAGAAAGTATTTCACGCTGGCACAGCCCGAAATGATGCAGGTGAAATCGTCACTAATGGAGGGAGAGTCCTCTGCGCTGTTGCATTAGGAAATAGCGTCTTAGAGGCTCAGAGGCAAGCATACGAACTAGCAAAGGGAATTAGCTGGGAAGGTATGTTTTATCGCAGTGATATCGGCTACAGAGCGATAGATCGCGAAAATTCATAGCTCACAACTGAGCTGAAAAGGCGCCGCGGGCGCCTTTTTAAATATACGCAATGCTAGTCTTCCAACAAATTAGGACGTTCAATACAGGCATGCTCTTCACCAGATAAAAGCAATAGCTCTTCGACCACCACCAGGTCTTTTCTTCTAGAGCCAACAAATGCAACATAGTTCTCTACATCAGCTAAACGATTCACCACAAATGATGGTAATGTCTGATTAAACTCTAAGTGATCGTAGCTTTTGCCAGCGCATGTCTCAAAATGAGCACCGTCCCAAAACCCTTGAATCAATCTAAAACCTTTTTTGTCTTGGGCTTTGGCCACACTCGCGGCTCTTTGCGCTTCATCTACATAGCGCATCAGTTCTTCAGGCTTAATCGGCAATATTTTTCCATCAAGACGGTACTGCTGATAAATAGCCTCTCCATCTTTATTAAAGCGGATATGAACACGATATTTTACTAGGCTACCATCTTTTAATTGCTCGCCCTCTCGAATCATCTCTCTGAGTTTACCCTGAGACCAACGATAATCACTATGATACCAACCGTAATCTCCCGCTGTAACATAATCAGCGGCAGAGCTCGGTGAAGCTGTCTTTTCAGTGTACCAATATAAGCTAGTTGCATCTCCAGCACTTTTTCCGCCAGTATAATACGAGTATTGGTCTTGATTAGGCACCGGCGAACTAGAAGAGCACCCAAGAATTAGAGAAGTGATTAGAGAAGTGAGTAAAAAATTTTTCATGACTATGTTGCGCCAAGACAGAAGACTACCTTGGCGCATTATAAATTATTTTACAGCATCTTTCAGGGCTTTGCCTGCAACAAATGCCGGAACGTTCGCCGCAGCGATTTGAATCTCAGCACCAGTTTTAGGGTTGCGGCCAGTACGAGCTGCACGGTGGTTTACTTTAAATGTACCAAAACCAATTAGTTGAACTTGGTCACCCTCTTTAAGCGCATCGGTCACTCCATCGAGAGTTGCTTCAAGAGCAGCTTTCGCTTGAGCTTTAGATAAATCTGCTTTCTCTGCAATAAAGTCGATTAATTGGGTCTTGTTCATTAGGTTTCCCTTCTTATAGGTTATCGAATTCAGCTCACTCTAAAACATAAATGCCCTATCTGGCAAAGGTTTGTAAGCGATCTTTCGCTTTAATGACGTACTTTTAACCATAATATGAGTATTAACTCACAATTTGTTACCTTCGTCTCCTTTTACACTACTTGTTTTCGAGCTTAGACAGTCTCATTTATAGAATAAAAGCTCCTTACAAAGCCTGACATGGTGGGGGCTGAGACGAATATAAAATACTCACATAGGAAATACCTTTCGATATTTACAGAAAAATCATTAGATACTGTAAGATTTTCTGGAAATTGTTATTAGACTTCACAATTGAAGTCACTATATGCGGATAAAACTTATACCAATAGAAAACTAAAATCTTGAACCATCACTTTATGGTCTTTTGACTATATCAATCACCATAGGAAATTTATGTTACTGCTAACCATATATGTCTCAATTGCAATTGGCATATCTTTTATCTGCTCAGTACTTGAAGCGGTTCTACTTAGTATTACACCCAGCTACATCGCACAGCTACGCCAGCGAGAACATCCAACCGCAGATAAGCTTTCTAAATTAAAGAAAGACATCGATCGACCTCTAGCGTCCATTCTAACTCTCAATACAATTGCTCATACTATTGGAGCAGCCAGTGCTGGCGCTCAGGCGACAGTAGTTTTTGGAAGTGAGTGGTTAGGCGTATTCTCTGGTGTTTTAACTCTAGGAATTCTCATATTTTCAGAGATTGTCCCCAAAACTTTGGGCGCTACATACTGGCGTCAATTAGCTCCTTTAACAGCCATAATGCTGCGCTGGATGATTTGGGTTCTAACACCATTTGTCTGGTTCTCTGAACAAATCACCAAGCGTTTAGCAAGTGGCCATCAGATACCAAAAATGCGAGAAGAGCTATCAGCTATGGCGATTCTAGCCAAAGAGAGCGGTGAGTTTGCTGAAGGTGAAACTAAAATCCTAAGTAATTTACTCGGCATTCAAGGCGTTCTGGTTACCCAAGTAATGACACCTAGACCAGTTGTGTTTCGCGTAGAGGCAGAAATAACGATTGATCAATTTCTCTCTCAGTATAATGACACACCATTCTCTCGACCTCTGATATACAGTCAATCAAAAGATAACATCCTGGGATTTGTTCATCGCTTAGAGATGTTTAAATTACAACAAATTGGCGGTGGTAATAAACAATTAGGGTCTGTAATGCGACCTGTCCACGTCCTTCTCAACACCTTGTCATTACCGAAAGCCTTTGAACAGATGATGGCCAGAAGACTTCATCTAGCGATGATTGTCGATGAATATGGCACAGTTCAAGGTATATTAACTTTAGAAGACATTTTCGAGCATCTAGTTGGCGAACAAATCATTGATGAAGCAGATAGGGCACCAAACATGCAGCAGCTTGCCTTTGAACGCTGGGAAAAGTGGAAAACCGAACATGGTGTTATCGAAAATAAAGATGAGGATGACTACACCACCTCCTTAAATGACAAAAACGATGCCGAAAGGTAGTTGCAAGGGGCTTGAGAGCCCCTATTTACTTTTAAACGGACAAGCCAATATTACTGATGCCTTCTTCTCTCAGCTCAAGTCGCAAGTCTTTAATTAGATCAATATCTCTTTCCTGTGCATCTTTCAATGGCCGAAAAATAGCCCATTGCACATCCCATTCATCACTGACTGCCTGATTATCCTTTTGGTTTTCATTGGTCACTTCAATGTTAGTTTGAGCCTGTTCAAGATCGGCAACTGTTTGTACAGACAGCTGACTCACCTTTTGCATACTCTCAAATAAATCATCACGATCAAGCAAGCCATGTAGTAGCGTAGATAACCCCACACAAGCATCAATGGCAGGAAAAACACCATAAAACTCAAAATCTTCTGAACTAGGAATGATCTCTTCTAGCTTCTCCAATTGACGTTCGTAGTTAACCTTAGCGCTCTTTACCGTTAGCTGCTCCCAAACGCTATCAAGAATATCCCGATAGATTCGAGATTCTGAAAACTGTGTACTGTCGCAAAACATCGCATAATTAGGGTACATACGTTCACACAGACACGCCATAAAGGTAATCTGCTTCCATGGTTCTAACTTCTCAAGTCGAAGTTGGAGAGGGTTCTGTAGCATAAGGACTCATTGGTTCAGAAATGGACTGTCGAAGTTTACTTGATAACCAAAGTGGAAAAAAGCCAAGCTGATGAAGAAAATGACCAATAAAGTTTATTTACTTACTGAACATAACGAGGTTTACCAAAAGCTAATGGCTGAGCTAGACCTGCCAGAGTTAGAAATAACAGACAAACCTTGCGAGGCGAGCATCCTACTCGCCTCTCCGCCGCTGGCCGTTCATATTCTAGATGATTTCCCATCTCTTGAGTGGATTCAATCTGTATATGCTGGTGTTGATGCACTAGCATCAACTACAAGTGATAACTTCTTGCTCACTAATGTTAAAGGAATATTTGGCCAACAAATTTCAGAATATGTGTTCGGTTATTTGATTCAGCACTTTCGTCATTTACCCCATTATCGAGAAGCGCAGTGTCATTCTCGTTGGCAGCCCAAAAACTATAGTACCCTAGACGGCCTAACCATGCTGACACTCGGTACCGGCTCTATAGCAAGTCATTTAGCAAAAGTAGCTCAAGCGTTTGGCATTAAGATTATCGGCATCAATCGCAGTGGTATACCCGCGATTAACTCTCCATTTGATGAAACCTATCACATCCAAGAGTTAAATAGTGTACTGAGGCGGACTGATATCATAGTTAATACACTACCCAGTACACCTCAAACATACCATATATTGAATGAAAACAGCTTATCTCAATGTACCTCTGCTTTGTTATTTAATGTCGGACGTGGCAATGCTGTCTGCGAAAATGGGCTAATTGGCGCACTTCAAAACCGCTCAGTTCAACACGCGTTTCTTGATGTATTCGAACAAGAACCATTAGATGAATCCAATCCAATCTGGCACCATCCAAATATCACAATCACACCACACATTGCCGCCCTTAGCTTTCCCGACAAGGTTATAGGGATTTTTGCGGAGAATTATCAACGCTGGCGTGATGGTTTCGCATTAATTAACCAAGTTGATTTAACAAAAGGCTATTAATGCTTGAAGCACTTCTAAACGAAATTCGTCAATGCAGATTATGTGAGCCAGATTTACTTCTTGGTGCTAGACCTATTATTCAAGCCAGTAGCAAGGCAAAACTACTGATCATAGGCCAAGCGCCTGGTACAAAAGTTCACCAGACGGGAATACCATGGAATGATCCAAGTGGCGATAGGTTAAGGAGCTGGCTGAATATTGAAGCATCGACTTTCTATGACGCAAATAAAATTGCCATCATGCCGATGGGGCTATGTTACCCAGGTAAGGGCAAAGGTGGTGACCTTCCACCCCGAAAAGAATGCGCCCCACTATGGCACGATGATGTTTTAAAGCTATTGCCCAATATCAGTATGACACTACTAGTCGGGCAATATGCTCAAGCTCATTACTTAAAAGATAAGCCAAGAACCCTGACTGAAACCGTTCGTTCATGGCATAAATGGGCTCCGGATTACCTACCCCTACCTCACCCTTCACCTCGCAATACTCTTTGGCTAAAGCGTAATCCATGGTTTGAATCTGAAGTTGTGCCTTTTATCCAAAAATATGTTCACAAGAACTTAGAATAATCTTAGCTTTTTGTAAGGCAAAATAGAAAAACCCCAGCATTGCTGCTGGGGTTGAGAAGAATTGGCGGAGCGGACGGGACTCGAACCCGCGACCCCCGGCGTGACAGGCCGGTATTCTAACCAACTGAACTACCGCTCCGCACTGGTTAGACTGTATGTCTAAATTTGAAGCCTGGCGATGTCCTACTCTCACATGGGGAGACCCCACACTACCATCGGCGCTATTGTGTTTCACTTCTGAGTTCGGCATGGGTTCAGGTGGGTCCACAACGCTATGGTCGCCAAGCAAATTAGGTGACCCGCTGCGCACTCGCAACCGGTCAAAATCTGGAAAGCTGCTTACTCTTTAAAGAGCGTTCTCTACACATTCAATGTTCTACTTTGAGTCCACAACAAAACCCTTTGGGTGTTGTATGGTTAAGCCTCACGGGCAATTAGTACAGGTTAGCTCAACGCCTCACAACGCTTACACACCCTGCCTATCAACGTTCTAGTCTTGAACAACCCTTTAGGACCCTCAAGGGGTCAGGGAAGACTCATCTTAGGGCTCGCTTCCCGCTTAGATGCTTTCAGCGGTTATCGATTCCGAACTTAGCTACCGGGCAATGCCATTGGCATGACAACCCGAACACCAGAGGTTCGTCCACTCCGGTCCTCTCGTACTAGGAGCAGCCCCCTTCAATCTTCCAACGCCCACGGCAGATAGGGACCGAACTGTCTCACGACGTTCTAAACCCAGCTCGCGTACCACTTTAAATGGCGAACAGCCATACCCTTGGGACCGACTTCAGCCCCAGGATGTGATGAGCCGACATCGAGGTGCCAAACACCGCCGTCGATATGAACTCTTGGGCGGTATCAGCCTGTTATCCCCGGAGTACCTTTTATCCGTTGAGCGATGGCCCTTCCATACAGAACCACCGGATCACTATGACCTGCTTTCGCACCTGCTCGAATTGTCATTCTCGCAGTCAAGCGGGCTTATGCCATTGCACTAACCACACGATGTCCAACCGTGTTTAGCCCACCTTCGTGCTCCTCCGTTACTCTTTGGGAGGAGACCGCCCCAGTCAAACTACCCACCAGGCACTGTCCTTGACCCAGATAATGGGTCTAAGTTAGAACATCAAACATACAAGGGTGGTATTTCAAGGATGGCTCCATGCACACTGGCGTGCACATATCAAAGCCTCCCACCTATCCTACACATGTAGGCTCAATGTTCAGTGCCAAGCTGTAGTAAAGGTTCACGGGGTCTTTCCGTCTAGCCGCGGGTACACTGCATCTTCACAGCGATTTCAATTTCACTGAGTCTCGGGTGGAGACAGCGTGGCCATCATTACGCCATTCGTGCAGGTCGGAACTTACCCGACAAGGAATTTCGCTACCTTAGGACCGTTATAGTTACGGCCGCCGTTTACCGGGGCTTCGATCAAGAGCTTCGACCTAAGTCTAACCCCATCAATTAACCTTCCGGCACCGGGCAGGCGTCACACCGTATACGTCATCTTACGATTTTGCACAGTGCTGTGTTTTTAATAAACAGTTGCAGCCACCTGGTATCTGCGACTCCCGTTAGCTCCATCCGCAAGGGACTTCACCGACAAGAGCGTACCTTCTCCCGAAGTTACGGTACCATTTTGCCTAGTTCCTTCACCCGAGTTCTCTCAAGCGCCTTGGTATTCTCTACCCGACCACCTGTGTCGGTTTGGGGTACGATTTCTTACAATCTGAAGCTTAGAGGCTTTTCCTGGAAGCATGGCATCAATGACTTCACACCCGTAGGTGCTCGACGTCGTGTCTCAGCTTTGGAGAGAGCCGGATTTACCTAACTCTCAAGCCTACGCACTTGAACCTGGACAACCGTCGCCAGGCTCACCTAGCCTTCTCCGTCCCCCCATCGCAATTGTAAGAAGTACGGGAATATTAACCCGTTTCCCATCGACTACGCCTTTCGGCCTCGCCTTAGGGGTCGACTTACCCTGCCCCGATTAACGTTGGACAGGAACCCTTGGTCTTCCGGCGAGGGGGTTTTTCACCCCCTTTATCGTTACTCATGTCAGCATTCGCACTTCTGATACCTCCAGCATGCCTTACAGCACACCTTCAACGGCTTACAGAACGCTCCCCTACCCAATACAGTAAACTGTATTGCCGCAGCTTCGGTGTATAGCTTAGCCCCGTTACATCTTCCGCGCAGGCCGACTCGACTAGTGAGCTATTACGCTTTCTTTAAATGATGGCTGCTTCTAAGCCAACATCCTAGCTGTCTAAGCCTTCCCACATCGTTTCCCACTTAGCTATACTTTGGGACCTTAGCTGGCGGTCTGGGTTGTTTCCCTCTCCACGACGGACGTTAGCACCCGCCGTGTGTCTCCCGGATAGTACTTACTGGTATTCGGAGTTTGCAAAGGGTTGGTAAGTCGGGATGACCCCCTAGCCTTAACAGTGCTCTACCCCCAGTAGTATTCGTCCGAGGCTCTACCTAAATAGATTTCGGGGAGAACCAGCTATCTCCAGGTTTGATTGGCCTTTCACCCCTAGCCACAAGTCATCCGCTAATTTTTCAACATTAGTCGGTTCGGTCCTCCAGTTGATGTTACTCAACCTTCAACCTGCCCATGGCTAGATCACCTGGTTTCGGGTCTATATCCAGCAACTCGACGCCCAGTTAAGACTCGATTTCTCTACGGCTCCCCTAGATGGTTAACCTTGCTACTGAATATAAGTCGCTGACCCATTATACAAAAGGTACGCAGTCACACCACGAAGGTGCTCCTACTGCTTGTACGTACACGGTTTCAGGTTCTATTTCACTCCCCTCACAGGGGTTCTTTTCGCCTTTCCCTCACGGTACTGGTTCACTATCGGTCAGTCAGTAGTATTTAGCCTTGGAGGATGGTCCCCCCATATTCAGACAGGATATCACGTGTCCCGTCCTACTCGATTTCACTGAACACACGTCGTCGACTACGGGACTATCACCCTTTATTGTCGGCCTTTCCAGGCTGTTCGTCTAACGCGTGTAAAGCTTAAGGGCTAATCCAATTTCGCTCGCCGCTACTTTCGGAATCTCGGTTGATTTCTTTTCCTCGGGGTACTTAGATGTTTCAGTTCCCCCGGTTTGCCTCATTAACCTATGTATTCAGTTAATGATACGTGCTTATGCACGTGGGTTTCCCCATTCAGACATCCCAGACTCAAACGGTTGTTACTACCTAATCTGGGCTTATCGCAAGTTACTACGTCTTTCATCGCCTCTGACTGCCAAGGCATCCACCGTGTACGCTTAGTCACTTAACCATACAACCCCAAAGAGTCTTGCTCAGTTGGTGTTGTTAATTAAACAACCAAAGTTGCTGTCTCATTATTTGAATGAGCGAGACAGCGTTCGATTTTGCCGGACTCAAATATAAACGCCACAACGAATTGTGGTGTTTCCAAGAACACTTGAATGTGTGTTGGTACCCAATCATTCTTTCGTTAAAAAGAATCATTAGGATTTGAGAACTTTTATTTGAACAACAACCAATCACGGTTATTGTTCGTCAGCTTTCCAAATTGTTAAAGAGCAAAATAGCTCGAAGCTTGCGCTTCAAAACCATCAATCTGTGTGGGTACTCATCAAAAATAATCATCGTATAAGGAGGTGATCCAGCGCCAGGTTCCCCTAGCGCTACCTTGTTACGACTTCACCCCAGTCATGAACCACAAAGTGGTAAGCGTTCTCCCGAAGGTTAAACTACCTACTTCTTTTGCAGCCCACTCCCATGGTGTGACGGGCGGTGTGTACAAGGCCCGGGAACGTATTCACCGTGGCATTCTGATCCACGATTACTAGCGATTCCGACTTCATGGAGTCGAGTTGCAGACTCCAATCCGGACTACGACGCACTTTTTGGGATTCGCTCACTTTTGCAAGTTGGCCGCCCTCTGTATGCGCCATTGTAGCACGTGTGTAGCCCTACTCGTAAGGGCCATGATGACTTGACGTCGTCCCCACCTTCCTCCGGTTTATCACCGGCAGTCTCCCTGGAGTTCCCGACATTACTCGCTGGCAAACAAGGATAAGGGTTGCGCTCGTTGCGGGACTTAACCCAACATTTCACAACACGAGCTGACGACAGCCATGCAGCACCTGTCTCAGAGCTCCCGAAGGCACACCTGCGTCTCCGCTGGCTTCTCTGGATGTCAAGAGTAGGTAAGGTTCTTCGCGTTGCATCGAATTAAACCACATGCTCCACCGCTTGTGCGGGCCCCCGTCAATTCATTTGAGTTTTAATCTTGCGACCGTACTCCCCAGGCGGTCTACTTAACGCGTTAGCTCCGAAAGCCACGGCTCAAGGCCACAACCTCCAAGTAGACATCGTTTACGGCGTGGACTACCAGGGTATCTAATCCTGTTTGCTCCCCACGCTTTCGCATCTGAGTGTCAGTATCTGTCCAGGGGGCCGCCTTCGCCACTGGTATTCCTTCAGATCTCTACGCATTTCACCGCTACACCTGAAATTCTACCCCCCTCTACAGTACTCTAGATGACCAGTTTCAAATGCTATTCCGAGGTTGAGCCCCGGGCTTTCACATCTGACTTAATCATCCACCTGCATGCGCTTTACGCCCAGTAATTCCGATTAACGCTCGCACCCTCCGTATTACCGCGGCTGCTGGCACGGAGTTAGCCGGTGCTTCTTCTGCAGCTAACGTCAAATGAATGCGCTATTAACACATCCACCTTCCTCACTGCTGAAAGTACTTTACAACCCGAAGGCCTTCTTCATACACGCGGCATGGCTGCATCAGGCTTGCGCCCATTGTGCAATATTCCCCACTGCTGCCTCCCGTAGGAGTCTGGACCGTGTCTCAGTTCCAGTGTGGCTGATCATCCTCTCAGACCAGCTAGGGATCGTCGCCTTGGTGAGCCATTACCTCACCAACTAGCTAATCCCACCTGGGCATATCTTGACGCAAGAGGCCCGAAGGTCCCCCTCTTTGGCTCCCGTTCATTACAAACAAAAGCATTATGCGGTATTAGCCATCGTTTCCAATGGTTATCCCCCACATCAAGGCAATTTCCCAGGCATTACTCACCCGTCCGCCGCTCGACGCCGAAGTAGCAAGCTACTTCTCGTTTCCGCTCGACTTGCATGTGTTAGGCCTGCCGCCAGCGTTCAATCTGAGCCATGATCAAACTCTTCAATTTAAAGTTTTGATTTCCTAACTAAATAGGATTGGGCTCAATGAATACTGACTTCAAAACTAATATTTACCGCTTATTCGAAAATAAACAGAAACATGTAATTCTAAAGCTATTATCGTTCTCTTCTTAAATAAATAGGAACAGAACGATAATGAATTGACTGTGCCAAATAATGCCTTTCTACAAGAGAAAGTCGTTATTTGTATTGGTCACTCAGTTCATTGATACCTAAAGTGATTCAATAGAATCATTTTTGGATTATCATCAACGAGTGCCCACACAGATTGATAGGTTTATATTGTTAAAGAGCTTTACTAACAACCTGTTAAGCATTGTCGTTAGGGATGCGTATAATACGCTTCCATTATCTAGAGTCAAGATTTTTTTCATAATTTTTGCTCTAGTTTTACCAATTTGAAGTACTGCTTGCACTCCTAGTTGGTGAGGCGGCATTATATGGGTGATAATAAATATCACAAGTGTTTTTTATCACTTGTTGATCGTTTGGTCAAAAATAGACCAAGTCACCATTTGCTTAGGATAAAATTGCAACATTTGAATCACGTCACACCAATAGGTTGGCAAAACAGCAACCATATACGTAAGATCTGTGTGTCTATGTCAATAATGCTTAGGCATTTAATTCTTAATTTACGAAGTTGTATCCCAATATGAGTTCAAATAAATCAATGTTAATGATTGTCGCCTTAGTTATATTGGGTGGAATCATATTTTCACAGGTTGATATTCACCCTGCACTCAGCTTTGTTGTTGGTGTTTTTGTTTCCATTCTTGTTATTAGGTTTTCAAACACCTCAGCTGAAGCAGCAATCAGTCATGACGCAACAACCAAAACCTTATATGTCGGTAATTTGCCATACAAGGCCAATGAGTCACACGTTAAAGACTTATTCGCCAAACATGGCGAAGTCTTTGCTGTGCGCCTTATGAAGGATAAGAGGACCGGTAAAAGACGAGGCTTCGGCTTTGTTGTAATGGCAGCAACTGATGTTGCCAAAACTATAGAAGGATTGAATGAAAAGGATTATATGCAACGCACTTTGAAAGTGCGAGTCGCTAACGATCCAAAATCTCAAGCTGAACTGGACTAAACCCTAGTTTTTTCAGCATAATATTCAGCGCTCCTTCTTCATACGGAGGAGCTGTTGAATAAATTTCACGTTGCCCTCTATAATCCCTTTCTGCTCTTTGCCCAAGTAATTCTAGTACTCGACGAGCTATTGCCTCTCCCGAGTCAACAAGTAATACGTGCTCGCCCAATACATTTTGGATTTCTTCTTTAATAAGAGGAAAATGAGTACAACCCAAGACTGCAACATCTATCTTACCTGCTATTGGCTCTAGAGCTTGTTGTAGCTCAAGGTGTGATAACTCTCGCCCACGCAGTTTTTCCTCAGCCATATCAACCAATAAAGTCGAGCCTAACAACTCCACTGGTTTAGTTTTAGAAAAATCTCTGATTAAGTCTTGGGTATACTCACGAGTAACAGTTGCTGGTGTCGCAATCAGACCAACCGCTTTATTGGCAAGATTAGACGCAGGTTTTATAGCTGGCACAACACCCACTATAGGAATGGATAATTTAGCCCGTAAAGTAGGTAAAACAATAGTGCTAGCCGTGTTGCAAGCAATAACAACCAGATCGATAGCGAGCTTTTCCACATACTGACACACCAGCGTCTCAACACGCGCAATGAGGGTATCATGCCCTAGCTCGCCATATGGGTAAGCGGCATTATCAAAAATGTAGAAGTAGTTGAGCGCTGGCAGTTTTGCTTCTATCTCTTTAAATACAGAAAGCCCGCCGACCCCAGAGTCAAAAATTAGGATTTTTGTTTGTTGCGACACTTTGTAACCCACACTATTCGATTGGCCAATCATACTCACTAAGCTTAATTTGGCAATCTTTTCGTTAAATGGGTGAGAATAGGTATCGTCGATTTGGCTAGTAATAACTAAACAAAACCACCCGAAAGCGGTTTCCAGTTTTATTAAAACTTGTAGGTACCAGTCAGTATCACTTTACGGCCATCACCAGGGTAATATGCTCCCGAACTGTTAACACTGACAGGAAACTTTTCGTCAAGCAGATTATCGACTCGAAGACTTGCTGACCAAACATCTTGCGTAAAATTAAGCGCAGTGTTTCCTAGCCAATATGCAGGCAACTTATCAAGACTATTCGATTTATCGCCATCTTTGTAACGTGTGCCGGTATAAACGCCCTCCACAAAGAATTGCCAATTGTAGTTAATATCATAAGTCGCAAAAATACGACCACTGCTGCGAGAAACCCAAGGAAGTTTATTCCCCTCATACTCACCAGCGGTAAATTCAGCGTCAACTAGACTGTATTCCATGCCGAGTTGGACATCTTGCTGAATATACACATCACCACTGACACTCACACCATTACGCTCGGATTTATCAGCATTAACATTAGCACCATCGAATGAACCACCAATTGGTTTCGGGGCACTGAGGTCATATACTATTTCATTTTCCAATCGAAGGTTAAATACATCTACCTTGACACTAAAATCATTTTTGATTAACCCCCAGCCAGCCTCGATAGATTTGCCAGTTTGAGGCTTTAGCCCCATGACACCAGGAGAGGTATAAGCTTGTTCATCAATCTTGGCAAACCTGAAGTTACTCTCACCTCTCAGATACAATCGCTGTGATTCACTAAGCTTATAGTTAAAGCCTAGCTCATAGGCATCTTGACTTTCAGGTAACTTCTCTTCATCCGGGTAAACAGCCACATCGTAAATGCTGTCGGTTACACGACTATAGCGCGCACCTGTTGTTAGGGTAAGATTTACGACAATGGGCAGGTTAAGCTGCCCATAAGCGCTTAACATCTGTTGTTCAAGTTCTCGATCTGTACTAGAAACTTTATAAGCCAGGTCTCGTTCAGCTCCTTCAAACCCGATGAGAATGTTCCCCTGACCAGAGTCATTTAGTAATTGCTTTTCTACGGTGACTGAACCTACCAATTGCTTGCCTGAGCTACTTTTCTCGCCTCCCCAAGCAATACCAGAACCTGTGGTGTTGTCATATATAATGTCTGTACTAAATAGCCAAGAGTCACTTGGATTAAATTGATAGCCGATACGTAAAGCTTTCGTTATTTCATGGCTGTAATCTGTCGGAGAAAACGAGATGGATTGGGTTGGATCTTGATCATATTGCTCTTTGGTTAGAGATCCTGGGGTCTCGCGGTTATTGTCGTAATAACTTGCTTCTGTGTAAAACTTTGTATCATCTTTAGCATAATTAATGCGGGCCAGTAACATGCCAGATTCCCGCCGATTGTGTTCGCGGTAATTGTCAGTATTGTCCTGATTAGCACTCAGAAATAAGCTCCATCTATCAGTTAATTTTTTAGATATATCGACTGCCCCAGCTAAAGAATCAAAACTTCCCATACTTAGCGAAATATTGCCTTCATCTTCCTTGTTCTCTTTAGTGATGATATTAATAACCCCGCCAACCGCTTGATCGCCATATAATACACCTGCACTGCCTGACAAAATTTCTATCCGTTCAATCTGAGAGACTTGAATAGAGCTAATTTGCGGCGTTGAGAGATCTAGTTTGTTTAAACGACGGCCGTCGACAAGGATAAGGGTATTACTTGAAGCCTGGCCACCACTAAAACCTCGCATAGCAAATGAAGGTCCACTATTTGTGTCAGAAATTTGAATGCCAGCTCTAGCTCGCAATAAAGTATCAAGGCTCTTAGCTCCACTCGCCGCTATATCATTTGAGTTAATAACCGTTATATTAGAAGGGATGTCTTCTATCGAGTTGTTAAAGTCACTTTTTGCCAAAATAACCATAGTGTCATCAACAGCTTGTTCTTGGGCAGATAAAAGGGAGGCATGGGGAAGCAGCGATGCTATTGCCATCGCTAAAATCGTTCGGTTCATTGTTATATTTCCTAAATCGCGTAAGTCCTACCGAGCTTGAAGTATTACACTCCAATACCACTGCTCAGCTGCTGGCAGGTATTCGGACTCAAGAGCATGGACATGCTACCTAATCACTCGACTTCCCAAATGATGTCTCATTCAGTGTCATTGGAGTTTTCGTTCTCTCTTACCGCTGCGCGTCAGTTCTGGATTTGCACCAGATTCCCTTTCTCAGCCATCTATACATCTAGAAAGCACCAGCTTGGCGATGATGTTATTAATCAATTGATATTTTGTCCACTTATATTATCGATTTATAACACCCGCTAATCCCCTAAGATAAAAAGCAATTGACCCATAATGTTTAAAGCATATCTGGAATGAGACTGGACATAACGCTGAGATTGAATAAAATCTGCGCTCTTAAATGAAATACAACCTCAACGGGCAACAACCTAAGGTAAAAAGCATGGCGAATCTTGACGTAAACCCACAAGGCTACCAAGAACAATTGATTGAAAAAAAAACGCGTCTTCAACAAATGTTCGCTTGTTACCAAATGCCAAAGCTAGAGGTGTTTGAATCTGAAAGCCAGCATTATCGAATGCGCGCTGAATTTCGTGTTTGGCATGAGGGTGATGATCTTTACTACATCATGTTCAATCAGGAAACTCGTGAAAAGTATCGTGTTGATCAGTTTCCAGCCGCCAGTCGTTTGATTAATGATGTGATGCCATTACTAATTGACGCCATGAAAGCGAATGATTCCCTGCGTCGTAAGCTATTTCAAGTTGACTTCCTATCAACGCTGAGCGGTGAAATCCTAGTATCGCTTCTGTATCACCGCCAACTTGATGAAAAGTGGACTGAAAACGCAAAAGCACTCAAACAACACTTAATCGACAAAGGCTACCAACTAAATATCATTGGACGAGCACGAAAAATGAAAGTTGTCCTCGATCGTGATTATGTTATCGAAAAGCTAAACGTAAATGGGCAGCCATATCTATATCAACAAGTAGAAAACAGCTTTACTCAACCTAATGGTAAGGTGGCAGAGAAAATGTTGGAGTGGGCGATAGATTGCACCAATAACAGTCAGGGTGACCTACTTGAACTGTATTGCGGCAACGGTAATTTTTCATTGGCTCTAGCGCAAAACTTTAGACGTGTACTGGCGACCGAACTTGCCAAACCGTCCGTTGAATCAGCCCAATATAACATTGCGGCAAATAAAATTGATAACGTACAAATCTTGCGCCTTTCGGCAGAAGAATTCACACAAGCCATTGAAGAAAAAAGAGAGTTTCGCCGCCTCAAAGATGCAGGAGTGGATTTAAAAAGCTACGACTGCAATACGATTTTTGTCGATCCGCCAAGAGCTGGCATGGATGTAGACACCTGTAAAATGGTGCAAAGTTATCAGCGTATTATTTATATTTCCTGTAACCCTGATACTCTGAAAGATAATTTAGATGTCTTGTCCACCACACACAAAGTCACGCGTTTTGCACTGTTTGATCAGTTCCCATACACTCATCATATGGAAGCGGGTGTATTCTTAGAGCGCATTAAATAAGGGATAATTGCAAGCCTTAACATCCCAAAAACCACTCTGGGTACGGGGACAATTTAAACGCTCAAAGATTCTGAAGTAATAAAGAGATCTCTACATACAGATTAAAGCCCGAAAAGGGTAAAGTTAAGTGGGTATATAAAAGAGGCTGCCTTTGGCAGCCTTCTTGATTTAGATAATTCCAAACTTCGATTTACCTTTCCAATGTGTTTTGATTGGAAAATTAATCACATAAAATGGTGTATTGATTGAGTTTAGAGGTACGAATAATACTTGCCCTATTACGAGAGATTTATCATCACATGCGTTCTTATAAACTTTAAAGTTATCAGGAAGTGCTTTTTTAAATTACAGAGCTAAACCTTTCCCCATCACGCCTACCGTATTTGCGGTGTTAATGACGGCTGAACATGCAAAGTATTACCTGTCTGATAAGTGATCATAGTAACTCCTAGTACTACCACTAAGACCGAACAACGAACTCTGACTTGAACTCTGCTACTAATAACTCCAATCCTCATAAGCCAAAGGCAAGCTATTAAGTAAGTTTCTGCGCTCACGCCAGTCAGGCATATTTTTATCCATAATGGCTCTGAAGCGCTCGTTATGGTGGCGTTCAATTAAGTGGACTAGCTCATGCACCAATATGTACTCCATACACTCTGGTGGCTTTTTAGCCAGCTCTAGGTTAAGCCACAACCTTTTTGCTTGTATGTTGCAGCTTCCCCACTTGGTCTTCATCTTCTTAATGCCGATATCATTTGATTCAACTCCTAGCTTCGCTTGCCAATGAGGGAGTAGCCTAGCGATAGATTCTTGCATTCGCTTGCGATAAAAACCATTAAGCAACTTAAGGCGATTATCAACACTGGTATTTTTTGTTACCGCTAGCTCTAGTTTAGTTACGCCTTTTTCTATCACAGCATGCTTACCCAAGGTATCAACAATATTCAGTCGATAGCGTTTACCCCAAAGGTAATGACTTTCACCGCTCACCATTTCTCGAGTTGATTGGCGAGGCTGGGCAGCAAAATCGGCCTGCTGTTGCTTTATCCAAGCTAACTTATTAATAATGGCCAGACGGATTGCTTGCTCACCTGTCCCGTGTGGAACGGACAAACGTACACGCCCTTGAGGAGGCAATACACTTAGGTGTAAGTTTTTAATCGCCTTACGATTGACTTGAACCTCTATACCGCCAATAAGAATATCTTCACTGCCTGTTACCGACATTAATGATATTCCTTCTGTGCTTTCACTCGCTCCATCACTTCCACAATATCAACGTCATAGCCTTTGGTTTCTTCGCGAATAGCGTTAGCTATTTCACGCTCTTTAAAGCGGTCACCTAACCAATCGGCTTTTTTAGTGTAGCGTACAGCCGTATCAATTTTGGCTGTCAGCACTTCATCATTACCCAAGTTGTCATACAGTGATTGCTTAGCTGCTGTATCAACAGAATCAGGATAACTTGCGCTACGATTACCGCTAGGGTTTACCACTTTTTTCGCCAACTCTCTGATCTGCTCAAGGTATTCTTGATAGTTCAGCGCTTTTTCGCGGCGCTGTCTAATAATCTCATCTAACAATGACGACATTTGATCGTAATATTTCGGGTTGATTGGGTTTTCATCCACAATCGTTTTGCGCACATTGTTCTCAATAGCCTCAGCCATCGCTTCTTCATTCTCGCGTAGGTCTTTAGGTAATGAATCTAACCCTTCACCGTTGTTATTCACCACTAAATCAATGAGGCCTAATTCCTCAAAGTCCATGAGTAATTCACTATCATCAGCACGAATGTACATATCCAGAAGATGGCGCATCGCAGGTTCAAAGCGCTTCATTTCCAGCAAGTCGCCACTGGCTAACTTAACCTCGTCACGTACCTTCTCAAAGTAGATAACTTCTTGCCGGATACTGTTGGCCTCAGTAGGTGAATAACCCGCTTGCTCCATCTCATTAGCCAAGTTGGCGTATGCCCTTAAAAGCTTAGCTACTGCTTGATACAAGGTTAAACGGAGTGCTTCTTTTTCTGATCGCTCATCGATATCAGTGGGTTCAACACCCGACTCTCCACAAAAGTAATGGATAAAATCTTTTGTATCACGTGGCGTTTTTACAGGTTCACACAAGGCACGAACCATTTCTAACGCATTGTCTAAATCTTCACGAGACTGCACTAGACGATCTTTAAGCAGACCTGCGACATCATCTTGGTCGTAACCATCAAACGCTTCTGCGGTGTAGTCTTTAATCGCTTTATCTAAAGAGCGGAATAAATCTTTATAATCGATAATATAGCCATATTCTTTATCTTCACCATCAAGACGGTTTACGCGGCAAATAGCTTGGAACAGGTTGTGATCAGCCATGCTTTTGTCAATGTAAAGGTAGGTAGCTGAAGGCGCATCAAAACCCGTTAGCAGCTTATCTACAACTATAAGCAAACGCATTTGTCCGGGCTCTTTGATGAATCGGTTCTTCACCAACTTTTCAAACTCTTCTACACGTTTTGCCGCATCGTCTTCACTTTGTTCAAAATAATCTGCCAACATCTTCCGGTAGGTGTCGTACTTAAATAATTTCTCGGTTAAGCCTTCTCCCGACTCTTCACCTTTAATTGAGCCCGCTACTGGCTGATAGCTGGTAACAATGGCACACTTACCCGCTAAATCAGTTTTGCTAAATAAGTCATACACTACACAAGCTTGATGCACACTGGCACACACCAGCATTGCATTGCCTCGGCCATCCATTAGCCTTGGTTTTAACTCCATATCCATCAAGATATCGCTAACAATCTGTTCTAAGCGAGATTTACTCGACAGCACCTTCTGCATGGTGCCCCACTTCTGCTTAAGCTGCATCCTCGCGAGGTTAGAAATACCTTTAGTCTTAGCTTCAAACCATTGGTCGACCTTTTTCTGTGACGTTAAATGCTGATCAATATCACGCGCTTCATAACGTAGATCGAGTACCACACCATCTTCTACCGCTTCGTTAAATTTATAGGTGTGAATATAAGGGCCAAATACCTCTAAGGACTTTTTCTTATCCTTCTTCATCAGCGGTGTCCCGGTAAAACCAATAAACATCGCATCAGGTAAAATGGTTTTCATCGCGCAATGCAGCTTGCCTGACTGAGTTCTATGGCATTCATCCACAAACACAAATAACTTCCCTTGAGCGGCAAAGTTACTCATCACGCTACTAGATAGCGATTCAATATATTCAGTCGTAGCTGCTTCACTTTCTTCGTTATCGTCTTCACCATTACGACCAAATTTATGCACTAACGAGCACAGCAGCCATGGATTAGGCTCACCTAAGGTGGCAATAAGATCACGGCCACTTTTAGTACGATAGATCTCTTCATCAACACCAGAGAATACCGTCTCAATCTGTTCGTCTAATTCTGTACGGTCAGTAATAATAAGTACACGAGAGTCACTAACGTTCTCTCTAATCCATTTAGCCAACCACACCATGGTTAAGCTTTTTCCTGAACCTTGGGTATGCCAAATAATCCCACCTTGCTTGTTAGCTGAGTGGGAGTTCACATGCTTTTTAGCCGCTTGAATTCCAAAGAACTGATTGTGGCGACAGGTCTTTTTAACCCCTGCATCAAACACAATAAAATCATGAATTAGCTGTAAGAAGCGCTTCTTGTCACACAGTTGTGCTAGATGAGTATCTAAGATGGTATCAGCCGTAATACCACCCTGTGGTAGAGCGGTATCACTGCTTGGTTCTTTCCATTCTAGATAGTATTTCTCTGTGGTTTCGATGGTGCCATAACGAATACCTTGGGTATCATTACCTGCCATGACTAGCTGCATGCTGGTAAAGAAGTTACGAATAAAGGCTTTTTTCTGGTTATCGAGGTTTTGTCGAATGCCTTCACTCACAGTTACAGACGAACGCTTAAGCTCAATCACACCCAAGGCAATACCATTTACATACAGTACAATATCAGGTCGTTTTTTATGTTCGCCTTTTACTGTCACCTCTTCTGCTATAGCAAAATCATTCGCTTCGATGTCTTCCCAGTCAATTAGCCATACCGTCTGATTTAGCTCACCTGCACCTTCTTTCTCTTTAACGCCATAACGGAGTAACCGATAGACTTCTTTATTGGCGTCGTAAAGCTTTTTACCTTCACCCAGTGCTGCGGCCATATCCAACTTACGTAAAGTACGTGCGATCAATGCTTCAGGTATGCCACGCTTTTTTAACCAACTGCTTAGTAGATTAGTTTCAACGTTGCGGTTACCTTCGCGGTACTCCCAGTTTCCTAGGTAGTCATACTTTAACTGGTCCCGAAAAAATCGAACTACGCGATCTTGGGTTGCACGCTCTTTTTGGCCTACAGTACTCATCCATTCATTCCTTTCTATCAAACCCTTTCTAGCAAATGGCTATCAAGCAACGATCAAGCAAATTACAACCCTACAAATCAACCACTTAAGCAAGAATAAAGCAAGTAATCGAGAAGTTATTGTTATTTTATCAAGCAACGATCAAGCAAATTAGCTCCAATGCGGTACATAACGCATCGCTTTTGCTCCTGCTTCAGGATCATAAGGCTTAACCAGTCCGCTACTTACTGCATCTTTAATCACTCGACTCACTGTGGCGCTATTTTTGGTTTCGATACCAAAGCGCTCTCTTAAAGAGGCATTGTTCATATGTTCACGGCTTACATAACGTAAACAACAATGCTGATAACAAGCGCGAATACGATCTTCTTTATCCATCTCTGCAAACGGCTTATGACCAAATAACACTGTGCGTGTATGCCTGTCAGTAACTTCAAAAATGGGGGCGGGCAATTGATACAACTCAGTTTGAAATATAACTTTATCAATACCCGTGCCGCGTTCTTCGCAGATATTGATACGGCGCATAAACGAGGCCAGCATTTCATTGCGGCTTTGTGGCGGTGAGTCTATGAACCGATCTGTATCCACCAGCGGTATGCCCGGATTAGTTATCTCCATACGAGTATCAAATAGCTCTATCATTGGGCCTGTGCCCGTTAGTGAGAAGTCTTGGTGAATAATGGCATTGGCCACCAGCTCACGAATAGCCAGCTCTGGATACATTGGTACTTCTTTGCGAAAGGCTTTACCTATCTCTTCATTGGCAGGGAGTAACGTTTTAATGGTGTCAATCAAGCCCTCAAAGCCTGCTGCATAACCTTTATTACCCACCAGCTCTCGCACGGTTTCAACACGGCTATTGCCACGGTAATGAATAAGGCGAACGGCTTTGCGGCCAAGGTGCTGAAAACTTTGTAGCTTTTTAGCAAACAAAATAGCCCCTACGTTAGCAATGCTCCAGTGACCACTGTCGGTTTTACTTATCAATCTATCTGCTTGTAAGGCCGCTAAAATACCATCGCGTCCTTCCGGTAATGGCTGACCCGTTAACTCAAAATAAGCAGGGTAATCGAGCAGTTGCAACACTTCTTCAGCGCTGCTATTTTCAGTTGCCGCTTGTTGCTCAAACGGGACTTTGTCAAAAACACGCCATAGCTCGCGCTCTTTCTCAGCAAACTCACGCAGTTTCTTTTTGTACGAGCCCACGCGAATGTACTCGGTGCCATCAAACTGCACCGGAGTATGGCTGGCGGCTTGTATTTCTAAAATCACTACGGGTTTTTCATTGGCGCTTTCGAACGTATAAAACTGAAAATGGATTTTAGGGGCGGTTTTTTGCAGCAACCAGCTTTCTAATTCTTGCTGCTTATGACGCGCGCTAGCAGGCTTAAAGTCCGTACCAATAACTTCTTGAGTCTTATCATCTACTCCCCACACAATGTAAGCAGACTGCTTACCGAGCAAGGCTGCCGAATTGGCCAAAGCAGAGATATACTCCCCCACCATCGGCGCATCGGCATTATTATGTTTAAACTCCACCCACTCAGTTTCGTTTGGCAAGTGGCACAGCTCACGCAATAGCGCTTGTAGCTGCGCTAGGCTTTGCTCAGTCGGCATGGGGCTCTCCTTGCGATTTCATATTAGTCTTTTCAAACGGCAAGCGAGTTTTGCCCGTCAGAAGCTCTTGCATCATGCCTTGTTTGATTTGACGGGTTTTAGATAAGCGTTGCTTTAGTGCCTGAATCTCTTCATCCATATCGGAGAGAATAGTGGCGATGGCGGTTTGTTCGTTTTTCGAGGGTAATATAATTGGTAATGAATAAAAATCATTATGGTTTAAGTCAGGGATTGTACTTGTCCCTGCTTTATCCAATATACGTTTTTTTGAATCTGAAGAACGTAAAAAGCATACAAAAAAATCCTTATTTAATTTGGATTTTTGGTAAACAATCTTAAAAAAGTTGTTGTGAAAAACACCTGTAACACCAGTTACAACTATTCCTGTATTACCTGTTCTAGTCATGAGAATTTCATCTTCCACACAGCAGACGGCTGAGGAGTACTCATCAATGAACTCTGTCGGCTCTGTTAATTTTAGTGACTGAATTGTTATATAAGGCTTAGATATTTCTGACTGGTATGATTTTCTTTGTTCAATTTCTATCTGTAACCCTTGGTTAACATTTGAAATATCTCCCATCCTAGCAACATCCCAGTCCTCAGGAATTTCACCTAGCTCGCTTGGTTTAGTACCTTTAGTCTGCCCTTGCTTTTCTCCATCAGTATAAGTCGCAAACTGTGGCAAACGAGTCTTGCCTATCAGCAGTTGCTGCATGGTGGCAGTTTTAATCGCTTGTTTTTTGGCGATGAGCTTTTCCAACTCGGCTAATAGCGCATCAACATCAGACAAAGCATTGGCGATGACAGTTTGTTCTTCTAGTTTAGGAAATGAATTGAAAACACTCTCGATAGTACTTGCATTTAAGCTTGGCACACCTGAAGCTTCATTGTATTGCATCCAATCAATCATGCAGAATTTATAATAAATAAACTTTGCAGAGTCTTTACTAGATACTTCTGAATAAAATAATGTATCAACTGTCCAAAATGGAGTATCCATAAACCTTGGCTTATTGATTGTTCCTTTTCGACCAATTAATACAGAAGGCTTGTCATAAAGAGGGGTATTCGTGGTACCCATTTGCCCACCAGTTCCAAAAATTGGATACAAGCCATCTGTAACTTGCACTGATTTTTGATCTTTACCGTGCCTTATATTCATTACCTGACCAAATATTTTGACATCCCAATCTTCAGGAATGATCCCTACTTCAGTCTGTTTATACCCTTCAGGTATTACTTGAAGTGAACTCATAACGTCCACTCCAATCCCATGGCTTTGAGGTGGCCTGCTACTTTATCGCTCAATTCATCAACCGAATTCGTGAGTGTTGGCAATGGTGCGCTGTAACGCTCTTCTAGCTGTTTAACACGGTTAGCCATTTGCTGGGTTACGCGCTCAATCTCAGCAACAATATTAGCTTGCAGGGTAGATAACCATTTATCATCCACTATCAGGCTTTTTATTTCATCAATGCTTAGTTTTGGATATTGTCCAAATACAGCTAAATCTAACGCTTCTTGCGCAGTTTTCATTGCCTTCTTAGCGGCAGTATCGGCATTGAACAGTTTAGTCGCTTGCTTCAGTACTAAGAGCTCTTCGCTATCAGTTGCGAGCTTGGTTCTTGCGGCTACGCTCGCTTTGGTGATTTTATCTTTATCATTAATAGCTTCCACCAATAAACCGTCTTCTGCTCCTTGTTCCTCTAGGTAACTTTCTAGCGCTTGAGTCGCCGCGTCTTGTTTGGCTTGTAGTTCGTCAATCGCTGTTTGTTTATCAGCAAAATAGCGGGCCACAATGAGGCTTGGCGGGATTAGCTCAGCTTTATATTTTTTCTTGGTGATAACTAAATCTGGTGTTTCTTTGAGCTTTTCGCCTTGAACGGCCACCAGTTCACGCAGTACTTTACCCGCAATCCAATCATCTTGTACCAACACATAGACATCGTCCTGAAAGGACTCTGCCCAGTAATCCATTAATATTTGATAAATATCGTATTTACTCAGCAGTTCGCTGTTGGCGTAACCCGTTAGTAGTTGCTCTGAAATTTCATGAATCAATTCTTTAGGGCTGTCACCTAGAGATATCTCCGTTAACGCTGCCTGTTTAACCCATGCTTTAAACGGTAGTAAGCTACTATTAGCGAAGTCTTTAAATTCTTGATGAGCCAGAATGCTACTTTTAACCTTGCTCGCTTCCACTAGGCCATGGCTATAGCCAGCTCGGGCCGATTCAAACAAGGTGGCGCGAATATTAGGGAATACCTGCCAAAAATGCTCTAGGGCATCGATATCTGTATTTGGGATACCGCCCTGTAGGTGGGCACTTAAATCGTGTAGATCTTCTGGCTCACTTGAGTCAATATAACGGGGGATATTGAGGTTATAGTCATTGCTGGCGATTTCATCAACGCTAACTAAGCGGCTAAAACGCTCTAGCTCTAAGCCCTTATTAAACACATCTACGATTTTGTGAATGTCTTGGCTACGCAGGCGGTTTTTATTGCCATCCTTAATGAAGCCCTTACTAGCATCAATCATAAAGATTGAACGGCCTTGCATTGCCCCCTCAGGATCTGCGGTCACTTTTCGAGCATGCTCTTTATCGATAACAATAATACAAGCAGGAATGCCCGTACCGTAGAACAGGTTTGCAGGTAAACCAATAATACCTTTTATGTAGCCTTGCTTGATTAGGTTTTCACGAATATCAGCTTCAGCATTACCACGGAATAACACCCCATGCGGCAAGATCACCGCACCTTTACCTGTGCTTTTTAGACTGGTAAGTATATGCAGCAAGAAAGTATAATCACCATTTTTTTCTGGTGGTGTCCCCCAAAAAAAGCGCTTAAACAGATCGTCTTTTGGGTTTAAACCGCTAGTCCAGTTTTTATTAGAAAACGGAGGGTTGGCAACGGAGAAATCGAATGTTTTTAACTTGTCTGCGGCGTCTTTCCATTGCGGGTCAGCAAGGGTGTTACCTTTCCAGATTTTAGCCGTCGCATTGTTATGCAAAATCATGTTCATACGCGCCAATGCGCTGGTGGCATTATCCATCTCTTGACCAAAGATAGATAAACCGCGTGGTGCCTCATCACTGGCTTTTAATAGTAGAGAGCCTGAACCACAAGTAGGGTCATACACTGTCGCATCTTGTGGGGTGTCCTTAGTGATGCCTACCACTTTAGCTAGAATTTGAGATACTTCTGAAGGCGTATAGAACTGGCCCTTAGATTTACCCGATTCTGTCGCAAAGTGACGCATTAGATATTCGTAAGCATCGCCTAGTAGGTCGTCACCATCAGCGCGGTTATCTGACAAGTCTAAGCCTTGGAAAATACCCACCAGCTTAGTAAGACGGTCAACCATCTCTTTGCCTTTGCCAAGTTTATCTTCATCGTTAAAGTCGGCTACGTCTATCACGCCTTTTAAATCATTCTCTTCGGCAAGGGCGGCAATGATTTTGTTAATTTTGTCGCCAATTTCTTTATCATTTTTAAGCGCAATCAGATCATCGAAGCTGGCACCTGTTGGCACCACAATCATGCCGTAAGGGTCACCTTTGTATTTGTCTGATACGTACTTCATAAACAACATGGTCAGTACGTAATCTTTGTATTGGCTGGCATCCATACCACCACGCAGTTCGTCACAGCTTGCCCAAAGAGATGAATAGAGTTCTGTTTTTTTAATGGCCATTACTTTAGAAACCTTAGTTGAAAACCTTGATGAGAATTGGGCAGTTACAGTTGTGTTGTATTTAAGCCAGCCGCTTTTAAGCGAGTAGTTAGGTTGCGCATTTTGGAAAATTCAGTCCCGAAGCTACTTTTTAAGCCTACGCCTTCACAGAATTCTTTCGCAGTGATGCTTTTTAAGTCATCAGCATACTTGATCATTTGCAGGTGCATTTCTGCGGTATATTGATTGCGAGGGGCATCATTTAAGGCTTGCTTGATGCTGTCGAAAATGGCTTGCTCGGTCATGTTGTTGTGCCTTTGATTTGCATACAGTTACATACTTTTAGCTAATTTATATAAATTAGCTAAAACACTAACTTGAGGCAAGCGCTATTTGTGGGAAAAGAGACTAATATCCTACTGGTAAACAATCTGGCAGAGGCAGAGGTTCAAGTGTCCTAAAAATGGCATAAAGCAGATCAATTAGTAAGCGGGGATGCCTTTACACGTCCGAATGACACGAAAGCCTTTCTAAGCTGCAAGCTAGGAGAATATGAGAGGGAAGTCTTTGGGGTGATGTTGCTTAATAACCAACATCAGATGATTGAATTCAATGAGTTGTTCTTTGGCACGGTGGACAGTGCTTCAGTGTATCCACGAGAAGTGGTAAAGCTGGTACTTGAGAAAAACGTCTCAGCAGTGATTTTTACTCATAACCATCCATCGGGTGATTCCAACCCATCACAAGCTGATAGACGCATTACAGAGCGTTTAAAGGATGCTTTAGCACTGGTTGATTTGCGAGTACTCGACCTATTCCACCAGCTTGTCGAGCTCTTGATTGAGCAATATGACATTCCCACCGAAACAAAACGAGTGGCGCTTAATCTAAAGGTCGCAAGCTTCTATCGCAACCGAAGCGGGATACAGCCCATAGAGGTACAGCTTGAACGAGCTAACACTAATGAGCCTTGGGAAGTGCGGTTTATCGCTTCTTTTGATTACCCCACACCAGAAGCTGAGAGTGTTGATGTGGCTTTGTATTTCAACTTCAAGCATCAATAGTTCTACCAACCTGACATCCAACGATGCGAGCTCAATCGGCCTGAGGTGCAGTCGCTCTTTATTAGTTGGCTTAAGGCGTTCACCAATCACCTAAAGGTATCACAGTTCGATGCACTCATCATATGGAAGCGGGAGTCATGCTTGAACGAAAAGCTTGATTAACTGCATCATACCCAAGAAAAACGAGCCATTTGAGCTCGTTTTTATTTTTATAGCATTACTCAGCCCGGGTAGAGCGCTCCATAAAACCCAATTTTTTACCAATCCAGAGTAATAGTAGTAATGATATAACAATGGCAAAGAAATTAGACCCTGCATCAGGGTACTGAGCTTTGATAAACGCAGAATGGCCAAAAGCTCCAACGAAAAAACACGCTAGCCCGACGAGTGGAATATCCTCAGAGACCGGACTGCGGAGGTACTCTTGATATAACGCCTGCACAGAAAGCACTAGTGCAACCAGCGGGAAAATAGAGAAAGGCACCTCACTCATTGTCATCCAAGACAATAGAGCATCACCACACATCCCCGCAATAAGGGCTAAGACCAGTGTTTTCTTTTCAGAGCCACGATCAGATTGATTTATTTCATTCGACATTAAGTTATTCCACCTTTTAATCGGTTACGTTCTCGTTCTTTACGGTGCCATAAAGCACCTTTGGCTATCATACGCAACTGCACGATAAGTCGCTCCGCTAATTCATCACGCTCATCATGCTCTAAATCTAAAGCCTCAGCACCTGAGCTAAATACCAGCGTGACTGACATCTCAGCCTGAGCATAAGCTTCATCACGAGACATTCGAGTGCCAATAAGATACTCCGTCAACTCAGCAACAAAATGCTGAATTTCTCTTACCACAGCAGCACGAAACTCAAAAGACGTCCCGGACCGCTCTCGCAGTAGTAGACGAAATACATTGGGATAGTTATCAATAAACTCCATAAAAGTCTCCACAGAAGTCCGTATGACACTCCCCTCTTTTACAATCCTTTGCCGAGCTTGGCGCATCAACTGACGAAGTAATAGACCGCCCTCATCAACCATAGTTAAGCCTAGCTCATCCATATCTTTAAAATGGCGATAGAAGGAGGTTGGAGCAATCCCTGCTTCACGGGCAACTTCTCGTAAGCTTAAATTTGAAAAACTTCGCTCAGCGCTAAGCTGGCTAAACGCAGCATCAATTAATGAACGACGCGTTTTTTCTTTTTGCTGTGCTCGGATTCCCATGATTATCATCTACTTGTTATTGATTTATTTGCTCGTTATCAAATATACAATGATTAGTACAAAGGCATAAACCAAAATCACTACCTTTAATCACTGCAGGACAATTAAACCCAGTTATTTCGTTTTTTCAATTATTTAACACTAATTTAGCGATATAATTATATACAAATGTCAAAAGTGCCATATTCTGCTCTTCACCTCTACTCAAAGGCTTCAATACGTGTGCATTATCGAGAAATCAGTTAAAATCTCGATAGAGCAATGTTAAAACAGTATAACCAAGGAAAAGTTATGGCGGAAAGTAACCACTTTGACGTAATTGTTATTGGTAGTGGCCCTGGAGGAGAAGGGGCTGCAATGGGACTCACCAAAGCGGGGCTCAATGTCGCCATAGTCGAAAAAGAAACCAGCGTCGGAGGCGGATGTACGCATTGGGGAACAATACCCTCAAAATCGCTTCGCCATGCTGTCAGTCGAATTATTGAATTCAATAGTAACCCACTTTTTTGTCATAACAACACCAGTCTCCACTCCACATTTTCTAATATCCTAAGCCATGCTAAGTCTGTAATTGATAAGCAGACCCGCCTACGACAAAGTTTTTATGACCGCAACCAATGCTCATTAATCTTTGGCACCGCACGTTTCACGGATAAACACACTATTGCTGTCACTCAATTAGATGGCTCGGAAGAACTCTACAGTGCAGATCAATTTGTTATCGCTACAGGCTCGCGCCCGTACCAGCCAAAAGATGTTGATTTTATGCATGACCGCATCTACGACAGTGATTCCATCCTGAGTTTAAGTCATGACCCACGCCATATTATCATTTATGGAGCAGGTGTAATCGGTTGTGAGTATGCCTCTATATTCCGTGGACTTGGAGTGAAAACGGACCTTATTAATACCCGGGATCGACTACTGTCTTTCCTTGATAATGAAGTGTCCGACGCCCTGTCCTACCATTTCTGGAACAGCGGTGTCGTGATCCGAAATGACGAAACTTACGAGAAAATCGAGGGAACTGACCAAGGCGTGATTATCCACTTGGAATCAGGTAAAAAAATGCGAGCAGATTGCTTGCTTTTTGCCAATGGGCGTGCAGGCAATACCGATAAACTAAATTTATCAGCAGCAGGACTAAATGCCGATTCGAGAGGCCAATTAAATGTCGACAGTAATTACCAGACCGATGTCGCACATATATACGCTGTTGGTGATGTTATTGGTTACCCAAGCCTTGCCAGTGCAGCGTATGACCAAGGAAGATTTGTTGCACAAGCGATTGAGAAAGGACAAGCAGATAGCCACCTTATTGAAGATATCCCTACCGGTATTTACACCATTCCAGAAATAAGTTCTGTCGGAAAAACAGAGCAAGAACTAACTACCGCTAAGATCCCCTACGAAGTAGGACGCTCTTCTTTCAAGCACCTAGCACGAGCACAAATTGCAGGTAAAGATATAGGTAGCTTGAAGATTTTATTTCATCGAGAAACCAAAGAAATTTTAGGTATTCATTGCTTTGGTGAGCGCGCGGCTGAGATTATCCACATCGGTCAAGCCATCATGGAACAAAAAGGCGAAGCAAATACTATCGAGTATTTCGTTAACACCACCTTTAACTACCCGACTATGGCTGAGGCCTATCGCGTAGCTGCACTTAATGGTCTAAATCGCTTATTCTAGATGCTGGTTAATAACAGCCGCAGTAATTGTTGCGGCTGTTATTTATACAACTAAAAAATGTTGTTGCCGCCATTGATGATAAAAAATCACGGCCAAAGTAGCTCCTCGCATTGCCATAAAGCTCAGCATCGCCAACCACAAAGCATGATTGCCAATATCTGAAAATAAATAAAAGCAACCAAAAAAAACGCACATGGCACCAAACATACTATTGCGCATCTCTCTACCCTTTGTAGCACCAATAAAAATCCCATCAAACAAAAAACACCACATGGAAATTAACGGCATAGCCACCAGCCAAGGAAGGTATACCTTAGCGATATCAACCACCTCAGGAATATCAGTAATAAAACCAATCATTGAAGCGCCAAAAAAACCAAACAACATGGTGAGCCCAATACAAATGAGCAAGCTCCAGAAAAAGGTCCCCACTAAAGAACGACTCAGCTGTAATCTATCTTTTGCGCCTATCGCTTTACCCACTAAAGCTTCCATAGCATAAGCAAAGCCATCCATTCCATAGGAAATGATCATTAGAAAGCTCATCAATACCGCATTAGCCGCTACAATATCATCACCAAAGCTTGCGCCTCGAAAAGTCATAAAGGTAAAAGCCGCTTGTAGACACAGAGATCGTAGGAAAATATCACGATTTAACCTGACGAATCGACTCAGGCCATGAGAAGTATCTCTGAGTAATAACGAAAGTGCAGGTAGCTGTTTTTTATGCCAAGTTTTCCAAACACAGCAAAGACCAAACATCATACCACTGTAGTCTGCAATGACCGAAGCTAGAGCAGCCCCCTCAACTTTCCAGCCCAATCCAATGACAAAAAACACATCCAAAAAAATATTAGTTAAGTTAACAACAATTACCATCCACATTGGAGATCGAGCATTTTGGGTACCCAACAACCAACCCAATAATACAAAATTAACTAAGGCAGCGGGAGCACTCCATACTCGAATTGAAAAATACTGCTCACCATAGTATTTCACTTGGTCACTAGCACTACTCATTGAAAAAACAAAATCAGCAATAAACGGATGAATAATGATAAAAACTAAAGCAAAGCTTAAGGCCATAAAAAGACCTTGGGTAAGAACTAAAGCAAGCTGCTTAGTATTTTGAGCTCCATAAAATTGGGCCGTAAGCCCTGTAGTAGACATACGCAAAAAGCCCAGAAGCCAAAAAGTCACACTGATCATTGTGCTACCAAGAGCGACTCCACCTAGATACCAAGCATGTTCCAAATGGCCAATAACAGCGGCATCAACTAATCCAAGTAAGGGAACTGTAATATTGGAAAGCACCATGGGAATAGCAAGTAATAGCACTTGCTTATGTAGGCTCTTATCGGAAAGTATGTTTAATAGTCGCATGTCATCCACTCATCAAAAATGAAGAGTGGGAATTGTAGCTGGATTACCAACGGAGCTGAACGACAACAGGCACTAATCTGTGTTTAAGAGTACTAAACTTGGTCAACCAGCGTTGCCAAAACTTCCAACGACCACAATATCTGTCTAACGGAGAGAAGGTTTTTACCCAACGGGCCCAAGGAAGATAATTTATTGCCGAGTCTCCCGGCGACACATAGCCGTGACTGTATCCAGCTGAGCCCATTTTTTTTCCTAACTTAGTCGACGTCCTATCTCCTGCTAAAACCACACAGGCCATTGCCGAATAAAAATGGCAACCCAAAGCCTGAATAAATTTTCCAACTTGCTTTTCACTGCAATCAAGTAATGCTTGTTCACACACAATCAAAACGGGGCACTGCTCTGATATAGGAAGTTGTTCAAGCCAAGACAAATCATCAACATGACCGCAAATATGCTGGTAACGTTCACTTTTGTGGAACAACTTCTGACGCCAAATTAAGTTCTCTGTTACATCCAACTCAATCCAATGGCAGCGGCCGTTATCTACACGATAAAAGCGCGTATCTAAACCCGCGCCAACGTTAATAATCCAACCATCGGGGTACTGAGAAATAAAATGTTTTACTCGTTCATCACAGATCTGAGTTAGAGTGGCATGAAGAAGCTGCTTTTGATCAATATCACCAGTCATACACTCAGGGGCAAGCTGACAACGCTTACAAGCAATGGCTGCTATCGGATCATACACTAAACCATTATCAATCAAGCTTTCTCGACTACGCAGCCACAGTGGCTGAAGCAGATGAGCTGGAATTTGGTAACGATGCGTTGTAGCTTTTTGTTTAGCAACCATGATCATCTTCCTTCCATTACTAGAATATAGATGATAATGAATATCAATCACAAACTCAACTAATTGAGAATAAGTCTCAGTTAAAATTAATAAAGCAAAACCACAAAGTATACATATAAGTATTTATTCATACATGAATGCAGGCTAATACAGAAGTGACTACATCCAGTCAGTATTACGAATGATACCTACCGCCAAACCCTCAATAGCTAAGTGTTGACAAGTCAAATCAATCTTAATTGGCGCAAACTCTTCATTTTCTGCATGCAATAGTACCGTAGAACCTTTACGCTCAATACGCTTGACGGTGACATCATCATCCACACGGGCAACAACGACCTGACCATCGTGGACATCCTGCGTCTTATGAACGGCTAATAGGTCACCGTCCATAATTCCGATATCTTTCATACTTTCACCATTAACACGCAATAAAAAATCTGCTTGTGGCTTGAACATCGTTGGATCCAGTTGGTAGTGTGTCTCAACATGCTCCTGAGCGAGAATTGGCTCTCCAGCTGCAACCTGCCCTATAAGAGGCAATCCAGTTTCTTCATTAGCAGCTTGTAGTAAAATACGAATACCTCTAGACGCTCCAGGGATAATTTCAATAGCCTGTTTACGAGCTAAAGCTTTGAGGTGCTCCTCTGCTGCATTAGCCGAACGAAAACCAAGTTCTCGGGCAATTTCAGCACGTGTTGGGGGCATACCCGTGTCTGCAATTTTGCTCTTAATAAGATCAAATACTTGTTGCTGGCGTGGCGTTAGTGGCTTCATAAGTAACCTGTCTTTTTATACAGTTAACTGTGAGTATATCCAGTAACTGCTTAAATGAAAAGTCAATTGATGTTTTTTTGATTGAGTTAACCTTTTGACTACAAAAACAATACTTCTACCCACACGTAAGCTGTCAATAGCATGGTCACCATCACGGCTGCAGATCCAATATCTTTAGCTTGGCCAGATAAAGGGTGATGTTCTTGCCCAATCCGATCAACTACCGCTTCGATAGCACTATTAAAAAGCTCGGCCACTAGAACTAAGACGACACTTACCACCAGTAAAATGCGCTCAAGTTGAGTAATATCGAGTAACAGTGCTATTGGGATCATAACAACACTTAAAGCCACCTCTTCCCGAAAAGCTGGCTCATCACTAAAGGCTGCGCGTAATCCCTGGCAAGAGTAACGAGTAGCATTTCTAATTCGTTTAAACCCATGGAGCGTTTTTCGTGGCACAGACTTCCCCTTCAAAAATAGTAGGTGCAATAAAATAAGGTTCGCGCTTTCTTAAAGCATCAAGCCATAATGGCATTGGTAACAAAGCTCACCGTAAATATTTAGCAGGTAAAATATTAAGTGACATCGGCGAGTTTACGTTCAATTTACGGTAAAAGGTTCGACCAGTTTCTGGTATCCTTACTGCCCCAAAAAAGTCAGCGTTGGCAAAACCTCAACTTCAGATATTGAAGTTGAACACGGCTTATGCGATTTATCTGTTTTTAGAGGCTAAAAACCTTATGTCTTCAAGACAATCACTATCAAGTGCATTATTAAAATTGCCTTTATCAATGCTGGTAAGAGGAACAACGATTCCATCTAATCCCGTTGAAGATCACGGAATTGATCTAGAAAAACCCATTATTTACGCGCTGCCTTATCGCTCCAGTGTTGATTTGCTCACCCTACATACTCAAATTACCCATTTAGGTTTACCTAATCTATTCACACCAGTTGAAATCAATGGTAAATCGTTCAGAAGGTATGTGTTTATCTCTTCGCGTCAAACTGTGATGGGTAACGATCATAATGTCCCCAACGAATCTATTTCTCTCTTTTCTGAACTTTTAGAGCAACATAAATTTGATAGTGAGCTAGATGTTCAGGTTATTCCCACGTCAGTATTATGGGGAAGAAAACCTGGTAAAGAATCTCAGCGGACCCCTTATTTACAGGCATTAAATGGACCAGAGAAAGCTCTTGCTGTAATAAAATACGGTCGTGACTGTCTTGTTCGCATTAGCCCTGTCGTATCTCTTCGCTACATGGCAGATTCACACGGTACCGATGAATCAATTGCTCACAAACTAGCTCGGGTCGCCCGTATTCACTTTTCACGCCAAAAATTGGCTACATCTGGGCCAAACTTACCCAATAGACAAGCACTATTTAACCGCCTCATGCGCTCAAAAGCGATAATCAAAACAATTGAGGATACAGCTAAAGCCAAAAACATCTCACTCGAAAAGGCTCGAGAAGAAGCACAGGGGATAATGGATGAAATTGCCGCAGACTTCTCATACTCAGTCATAAAAAAAAGCAATCGCATACTCAGTTGGCTATGGAACCGTATTTATCAGGGTTTAAATATCAACAATGCTTCAATAGTACGTAAACTTGCTCAAGATGGCCATGAGATCGTCTATGTACCATGTCATCGCAGCCACATGGATTATTTACTACTTTCTTACGTCTTGTACCAAGAGGGGATGGTCCCACCACATATTGCTGCAGGTATTAATTTAAATTTCTTTCCAGCGGGCCCCATATTCCGCCGTGGGGGGGCTTTCTTTATTCGCCGTAGCTTTAAGGGTAATAAACTCTACTCAACTATCTTTCGTGAATATCTGGCTGAATTATTTTCGAAAGGATATTCGGTAGAGTATTTCAGCGAAGGAGGACGTTCACGAACAGGCCGCCTATTACAAGCCAAAACAGGAATGCTGGCCATGACAATTCAAGCCATGCTTCGCGGTTTAAATCGTCCTGTTACTCTTGTGCCTGTATACATTGGCTACGAGCATGTCATGGAGGTCAGTACTTATGCTAAGGAGCTGAGGGGAAAGCGTAAAGAAAAGGAGAATGCAGGTCTGGTATTGCGAACCATCCGAAAGCTACGCAACTTTGGTCAAGGTTACGTAAATTTTGGCGAGCCAATTCTCTTAAATCAGTACCTCAATGATAATGTTCCACAATGGACGCAAGATATAGACCCGATAGGAAGTAATAAACCACAATGGATAAATCCTATCGTCAATGTACTTGCAAATAAAGTGATGACACATATCAACGACGCAGCTGCAACAAACGCTTTGACTCTCTGTGCCACAGCTTTGCTTGCTTCACGTCAACGCGCTCTATCAAGAGATAGCTTGATCAAACAAGTAGATTGCTACTTAGCACTACTAAAAAATGTGCCTTATTCTTCAACCTTCACCATGCCAGATGAGGATGCTGAAGAGTTAGTTTGCCATGCCGAGTCATTAGATAAATTTGTTATTGACTCTGACAGTATGGGGGATGTGGTCTCTCTCGATCGTAACCAGTCAGTTCTGATGACCTATTACCGCAATAATATTATCCACTTATTTGCGATTCCATCTTTGATTGCTCAGATGCTCATCCGTCATCAGAAACTGAGTTTAAAGAAAATAAAAACTAACGTAGGATTAATTTATCCATTTTTAAAGCAAGAATTGTTTCTTAGTTTGGAAGAGGTTCAGTTAGGTGATATTACTGAGTCTTATATTGAGGAAATTGCTCGTTTGGGTTTGGTAATGGTCGATGGCAAACAAAACGTGTCGCTAAGGCAAGATAATATTCAGATGCTAATGCTACTAGGTCGTACCATTACAGAAACCCTACAACGTTACGCAATTACACTCAACCTACTGCCTGCTTACTCTGGCCTCAACAAGGGAGATTTGGAGAAAAAGAGTCAGGAAATCGCCCAAAGATTAGGACGCCTACATGGTATCAATGCCCCTGAGTTTTTCGATAAAGGTGTGTTTACATCCATGTTTACAACTCTAAAGCAGCACGCCTATTTAGATAGCAACGGTCACTGTGATCAAGAAAAGAGCAAAATTTTGGCTGAGCTGCTGTATTCAATGCTTTCTCCAGAGGTATGCTTAACAATAAAAGAGAGTATTTGCCAAGCCTCGGTAAATCAAACACAGTAAATACTCATCTAATTAAGTGATCAAAGAAGGCTTCCTTAGCAGGTTGCCTTCTTTCATTTAAAAGCCTTCACCAAAGCTCAATCAATAGACCCACTGTAATAGCCATACCTACATAATTGTTGTTCAAAAAAGCTCGAAAGCACTCATCACGCTGACGGTTATGGATCAGGTATTGCTGAAAAATAAACAAGCCTCCAGCCACCACCAAACCCAAGCAGTAGCTTATACCAAGTTCGTACCACCAACCCAAAGCAATCAACATCGCCATAGTAATCAATTGCAATAGGCCAATCATTAACTTATCAAAGTGACCCAATAAAATTGCCGTTGATTTAATACCAATCTTCAGATCGTCATCTCTATCAACCATTGCATACTGAGTGTCATACGCAATAGTCCAAACTACATTGATAGAAAAGATATACCAAACCATAACAGGCAATTCATTAGCTTGAGCTGCCCACGCCATAGGAATTGACCAGCTAAAAGCCAACCCAAGAAATAACTGAGGGAAGTGGGTATAGCGCTTCATAAAAGGATAAATAAATGCAAGTAACAGAGCAATAAAAGAAAGTTTTATAGTGAGTGTGTTCATCGTCATTACTAATAAAAAAGACGATATAGACAACGCTATAAATAACCCTAACGCCTCTTTAGAACTCACTCGACCTGAAGGTAACGGTCTTTGGTGAGTCCGTTTCACATGACCATCTACTTTACGATCAGCAAAGTCATTAATAACGCATCCGGCTGAACGCATAAATATTACACCAAGCATAAATACCAACAAAACCTTAAGGTCTGGTAGTCCTTGCGCTGAAACAATAAGAGCCCAAAGTGTTGGCCATAACAAAAGCAATGTTCCAATCGGCTTGTCCATACGCATGAGCTGCCAATAGGCATGTGCTCTTGCAGACATCATTTACTTTATCTCCTCATCGTATATTGGCGCACTTGGTAAAAATAACTCAGCAACTAAAATAGGCTTCTGGTTTATCCACAAACGAGATCGGCGGGCTAAGAAGTCACCATATTTAGTTATTGCCCAGCCAACCTTTAGAGCATCGCGCTTAACATCATTCGCACTAAATATCGTCAGTCCAAGAGGCGTCTCACCTTGGTGCTCTAAATTAAATGGTTGTCCCGCCATTGATGATTGCGGAATTAGGGTTCGACCCAACACCCAAGGGCAAGAGTCTCCCTTGAGCACCACTTTTCTTAATAAACAAGGCTCTCGCTCAAGAAGCTCAACCTCTTGAACATTGAGTTTTTCAGCCCTAACAAATTTATTGTGCTGTAAATCGACACTCAATGTTTGGCAATGTTGTGCCAATAAACGCGATAGTGAGCCCTGCTCTAACAACCAATTTTTTGAAATTTGAGTCGGAAAGTTAAATTTATCACAATCCTGCCAATTTACTTGACTAAGAGCAGATAAATAAAGCGAAGTAGATTGATTCATACTAGTATTCAATAAGTAGCTTTATCGCCAGTCACTAGAGAATATGACTTTGTTGTAAGCCACTCGGTGAGTGCTCAGTACATAATTCTCAAAAAGATTTCCATTGTAACAAGAGTCAGGCGATTCTAGTATCATGATTCGAAGAAAGAAAAGACAGACATATGATTAAACGTTGCTTATTCCAATTATTTTTCACATTGAGCATATTGTCCAGCCTTCCTTTACTAGCGGAAGAATCAGGTGAAGACAAGTTAGCTTATTTTACTCTTGAGCCAGACCTCACCACTAATTTCTATACCAAGGGGAAAAAGCTCGGTTATATTCAGGTTCGCATTGATATAATGGTAGCCAATAGCACTGATTTGTCAGTAATAGAGCAGCACCAACCGCTCATACGCGATGCTGTAATAGAGCTACTAGGTAAGCAATCTGCCGATACCATCACATCTCTGGCAGGACGCGAGGATTTACGTAAAACCTTAGTTGAGCGCTTAAATGCGATTTTATTACCCGAAACAGGGCGTACAGTGATTGCCGATTTACTATTCACTAAGTATCTTTACCAGTAGCCACGAAAACTTCAGAGCAGCATTAGTCACTTGACGTTTTCATTCGCTGGGAATCAACTAAGCCAAGCAGAACACCTGAAACCAAGCCAACCAAATGTGCACTGTTGGCTATTGCCATAAAAGGTTGAACAAAACCTAATACTAGCCATACCAACATAAACCCGACAATAGGCCTAGGTATGCTTAGTCCAAGGTGAGGCGCTTTGTACCCTAAGATAAAGAGATAGCCAACTAGCGCATAAACGACTCCTGACAGGCCTCCAAAATTAGCCCCCTCCATCCAATATTGCCCAGCACCAGAAAGTGCTGCGGATACAAAAAATAGCTGGATCAATTTACCCGAGCCAAGCCTCTGTTCAATGTCCCCGCCTAGCTGCCACCACCAGAGTAAATTAAAAGCAATGTGGACAATGGAAAAATGCAATAGGGCATGGCTAATCCAACGCCACAATTGCCATTCCTGCCCCGCTAAAGCCGGGAAGTGAAGCGCCGAAAAAATCATTCGTCCCGCACCAAACTGCTGCAAGAAAAAAATCACAACGCAAAGAGCCATTACAGACAAAGTAATTGGGCCTGCTTTTGCCCTGAGCATTGATATCATTGAGGGTGACTGATAATGAAAACGATTGGTGCGGCTTTCTGCCATATCCCAAGATGCAGCTTGGTAGCGGCTGTCATTAGGGTTATTCAGAAAGCGTTGTAACTCTGACTCAACTTCTACTTGGTGTTGAGGATCTGCAAGCCACAAGGAAAAGTAATCATTACCTTCTGGCATCATCTGAATATTAATTTGACGAGAAGCCATGTAATCAATAAAAGCTTGCCCCATACGAGGGCTGGAAAGTGCTGTGAGTCTTATCATGTTTACTACTACTATAAATTAGATTCAACAGGTAACAGGGCACGTTGCCAAGCTTCAAATCCGCCATCAACACTATATACCTGCTCAAAGCCTTGATTAACTAAATATTGCGCAGCTCCCTGGCTACTGACTCCGTGGTAGCATATAACTAACACAGGCTGCTCAAACTCTACTTCATCCATAAACTGACCCATAGTTTCATTGGTCAAGTGATAGGCCTTCTGTGGATGAGCGACAGAAAAAGACTGAAGATCGCGAATATCTACCAATCGTGTCTCGCCCTGCTCTAATAGCGCCTGAGCTCCTAGGACATCGATATGCTGAAACTGATCCATTTTACTGCCTCTTTTAAAACATCAATTTTGCAATCCATTGTAACCTATCCAGTGTTAAACAAGTACACTATGTCAATATGGTTATCCACTATTGATCGTTTCTTTATCGATTGTGGATAAATCTGTGGATTGCGTTGATAAGGTATCTGGCAAAGGTTCGATCCACAACATATAGTGATGATCCTTACCTTTCTGTGTGGATCATATAAATATCCCCATTCTGAAATTGGCCATGAAGCCTTTATTCACACGCCTTTTTTACACCAAGCGAATAAATTCATCACAGAGTTACCCACAGGAAGGTCGGCAAAATTCGATCCAGTAACCTCACCTCTAAATGATTTATTGATCCCAAAAAAACAAAAAAGCCGAGACCTTACGATCTCAGCTAATTTAAAGTAACTGCCTATTCTTGCCTAGAAATCTCCGACAGCAACCTTAAGCTTTTTCATCGCATTCTTCTCTAACTGACGAATGCGCTCTGCAGAAACATTGTATGTTTCTGCCAGATCCTGCAGTGTTAACTTGTGATCTTCTAACCAACGAGACCGCACGATATGCTGACTACGTTCATCAAGACTGGATAAAGCTAAGCTTAATCTGTGGTTGGTATGCGCTTCCCAATTTGCAGCTTCGACATTATCTGCCACATCTGATGCCTTATCTTCAAGGTACAACATAGGTGCTGTATAAGAGATACCAGTATCATCATCGTCGTTTTGCATTTCGAAGGCGGCATCTTGAGCAGCAAGACGAGATTCCATTTCTCGCACTTCTGAAGGCTCAACCCCGAGCTCTTTGGCGACAGTTTCCACCTCACCATTATTAAACCACCCCAAACGCTTTTTAGATTTGCGCAAATTAAAGAAAAGCTTACGTTGGGCTTTAGTCGTTGCTATTTTCACTATACGCCAGTTACGCAAGACATATTCGTGAATTTCTGCCTTAATCCAGTGTACCGCGAATGATACAAGACGAACACCAACTTCAGGGTTAAAACGCTTAACCGCTTTCATCAGGCCAATATTTCCTTCCTGAACTAAGTCTGCCATTGGTAGGCCATAACCAGAATAACCTCGAGCTACATGCACAACAAAACGTAAATGCGAAAGAATCAGGCCTTTAGCCGCTTCGATTTCACCGTCATAATGTAGTCGCTCTGCAAGTTCACGTTCCTCTTCAGCAGTCAGCATGGGATAACTGTTCACTGTACGGATATAACTATCTAAACTATCTTGTGTAACTACAGCCATTGGATACGCTTGGTTAGTCATTCATTTCCTCATTAACACAGGATCTGGGGGTTGGTTTAAATCCACTATTTTGAATCTGATATGCGTAATATTCAAGCATATCAGAGCTATTATGCATAAACCTTTCATTGATACAAGTAAAAGGGGCACTCTGTGCCTTCCTTTTCATGAGACAGCAAGGGTTTAAACAGGTTCAATTTCTTTGAGGTGACGCAGAGCTGACACCTTTGCAGCCAAGCAGCCAAGAAAAGCACCCAGCATTAATAGTAATAGGCTTTCGTCCCAACTCAAACCAACGAGTCTAAATTGGCTATCATACAATAGGGCTAATTTTTCAACACTACTATTAAGAACAACGGTAATAATCACGGTTAAAATCCAAGCCGTCAATGCACCTAAACAACCAAACCACATACCAGAATATAAATACGGCCTCAAAATAAAACTGTTAGTTGCCCCTATCAGCTTCATGGTCTGTATTTCCTCTTTATTAGCCAGCACATTGAAACGAAGGGTATTTCCAACAATTAAAAACACCGAGCCCAACATGAGTACCGATAAAGTAATCACAATCCCACAAACAAGGTTCTTTATCGCATCAAGTCGAGTTAACCAGTCTTCGTCTAAGCGAACGTCTGTCACTTCCTCTTCTTGCGCAATTGCAGCGGCCAACTGCTTAATCTCATAATTTTCTTTAACACTGGGCGTCACTATTAATACACCCGGTAAAGCATAATCATCTAATAACGAAATAGCTTGCTCAAAACCAGAATACTGACTCAAATCCTCAAGGCCTTGCTGAGGAGATATGTATTCCACCGTAAGAACTTGATCCATACTTTCCAGTTTATCTTTCAGTACCATAACCCGAGCTTCAGGAGTCTGTTCGCGTATGTATCCACTAACTTTAGATGGACTGGTGACATTAACAGAAGCTGCGGATAAATTCTTACCCAACACATACAATGCTGTAGGCATGGCTAGGGCCATAGAAATCACCGCCAGCGTGAGTACATTACCTAACGGACGAGACCACATCAGAGAAAATGATGCTCTGGCCTGCTTAATATGTACCGCAAAAAAGCTATCACGCTTAATACGGCTTTGAGCACGAACTTTTACGGCTTTCCTATTGCGTACGTTAGGCATAATCTTCTACCTCACTAAGAAAACCCTGATTCAGCTCAAGATGGCGATACTGAGGACGAGTATTAACTAGTCCAGTATCATGCGTGGCGAGTAATATTGTCACACCAGCACGATTAAACTCTTCAAATAACTTTACGACACGATTGGATAAATCAGGATCCAAATTACCTGTTGGCTCATCAGCCAGAAGTAAAGTAGGACGATTGACCACCGCTCGCGCAATACCAACTCGCTGCTGTTCACCGCCAGATAACTGGCTTGGTAAACATTTGACTTTATCAAGCAAACCTGTTTTATCTAAAGCCGCTGATACCCGCCGCTTAATATCTGTTTCAGAAATAGACTCTATACGCATCGGCAGTGCAACATTATCAAACACAGAACGATCCATTAGCAACCGATGATCTTGAAAAACGATGCCAATATTACGGCGTAGAAAAGGAATATCTTTGCTAGGAATGCGAGTGATCTCGTGATCATTAAAACTGATTTTTCCATCGGTTGGACGCTCAATAGCACAAATCAGTTTAAGTAAGGTACTTTTACCAGCACCAGAATGGCCACCGAGAAACGCCATCTCCCCACGACGCAAGTGGAAATCAACTTTCTGCAAGGCTTGTCTACCGCCGCGATATGCTTTACTTACTTGCTTAAACTTTATCACTCGTCATTCCTCTTACTAAACCTAATCTTCGCGGCTAAATAATGCTTCTATGAACTCCTGAGTCTCAAATGGGCGTAAATCATCAATATTTTCTCCCACACCAATATATCGAATCGGAATCTGAAATTGATCCGCAAGAGCGAAAATAACGCCTCCTTTTGCTGTGCCGTCTAACTTAGTTAAGGCAATACCTGTCAGGGGTGCCACATCGCTAAACAGCTTTGCTTGGCTGATCGCATTCTGGCCTGTACCAGCATCCAATGTCAGCATAATTTCATGAGGTGCAGATTCATCAACTTTCTTCATTACACGAACAATTTTTCGTAACTCTTCCATCAAGTTAGCTTTATTTTGTAATCGTCCTGCCGTATCAGCAATAACTACATCAAACCCTTTTGCTTTGGCAGACTCAATAGCATCATAAATCACCGAAGCACTATCGGCACCTGTATGCTGAGCCACAACGGGGACCTGGTTACGATCACCCCATACTTGTAGCTGCTCGACAGCCGCGGCACGAAACGTATCTCCTGCAGCAAGCATCACTTTCTTACCTTGAGACTGAAATTGCTTCGCTAGCTTGCCAATTGTTGTCGTTTTGCCGACCCCATTGACGCCTACCATCAAAATCACATACGGTGTTTTTTCAGTATCAATCTCAAGTGGCTTTTCAACACTTGATAAAATTCCAGCCATCTCATCTTTAAGCAAGCTATACAATGCTTCACCATCTTTAAGCTCTTGACGAGAAGCCTTTTCAGTTAGATTTGCAATGATTTTTAGTGTGGTATCCATACCCACATCAGCAATCAGCAACTGCTCCTCCAGTTCCTCAAATAGCTCATCATCGATCTGCTTTCCTTTAAATAAACCAAAAAAACCAGCTCCTATGTTTGCTTTAGTACGAGCCAAACTACGTTTTAAGCGAGCAAAAAAACTTTCTGTAGGCTTTTGTTGCTCAATCACTTTATTCTCTTGTGGTGACTCAAACTCTTCTGCTGATGGAATCTGGGTATCTTGCACAGATTCTTCAATAACCTTTACTTCTTCAACGGCTTCAGCAACGTCCTGTGACTTGTGTTGATGGAGCGACTGGTTATCTTGCTCTTCCTCACCAAAACCAAGCCAAGAAAGTAATCCGCGTTTCTTTTTTTCCGTCATCTGGGGATATCCTAGATTGTCTTAATTTACTCTGACACTTTTCATCGGGTATTGTCCCGATTACGAAAAGAAAAATGACAACAAAGTGAAAAGTTTTCAGCACCATGGTGATGGTATACACTTTGTCATCAACAAATTTGGGTTTTACTCAGCTCGAACTCACTGAGCGACTGGGTATAGTATCACTTTATTAGCGGTCAAAAAATCTATGGTACAACGTCGCCAGCAAAACACATCACAAAAAAAGTCTTCATCCGGCTTTGTTCGGATCATTAGTGGATTATGGAGAGGGCGCAAATTGCCAGTTCATAATGCAGAAGGGCTACGCCCGACCACTGACCGAGTAAAAGAAACTCTGTTCAACTGGATAGCCCAGGATATCCCCCAGGCAAAATGCCTAGATTTATATGCAGGCTCAGGCGCCTTAGGCTTTGAGGCGGCATCACGACAGGCAAAAGAAGTCACCATGATCGAGCTAAACCAAAGCACTTTCGAACAATTAAATAAGAACATCTCATCGCTAAATGCAACCAACCTTAAAGCCGTACAAAGTGATACTATTCAGTACCTACAACAGCCAGGCATACCACATCATATAGTATTTATTGACCCTCCATTTCATAAAAATCTACTTAAACAGACAGTCTGTCTTCTAGAAGATAATGGTTGGCTGGCAAGTGATGCCATGATTTACATTGAAACAGAAAAAGAGCTTATATTAGAAGGAATTCCAAGCAATTGGCATTTACACCGCGAGAAATATGCGGGGCAAGTAAGCTATCGACTATATACAAGAATACAAGACGAAAAGAGAATGCTATGAAAGTACTACTACTATTGGCCAAAGCCGCGATTGGCTTTGTATGGTTTATCCTGCTGCTAAACTTTTTTATGCCATTTCCAGGTAAAGCAGCAATTGCCCTGTATATTTTAACTGCCTTTTTGTTCATGATGCATGGCTTACAATCAGCTATCTTCATAGGCGCATTTGGTGACAAGATTGAAATGACTCGCTGGGAAAAATGGTCAATTTTGATATTTGGAATATTCGCTCTGCTAGATATTCGTCGCAAGCACATGATGTAGATAAAATTAAAACCGCCGCTTATATAGAGCGGCGGATTAAATATTAACCGAGGTAACTTTTCACTCCGTTGAGAAACATCTGTGTAGAAATCATCACCAACATTAGTCCCATCAGGCGCTCTATCGCTTTAAGCCCGCGCTCTCCCAAAATACGGTGGAAAAAACCGTAAAACATAAGAATTAAAAATGTTGCTCCCCAAGCTAGCATCACAGCGGCTGACAACTCTATTAATTTATTAGGGTGTTGTGTTGACAAAAGTAGCAAAGCCGCAATAACAGAAGGCCCAGCAATCATAGGAATAGCCATGGGTACAATGAACGGCTCCTCACCAGCAGCTAACCCTGTAATACTCCCTGCACTTGGAAAAATCATTTTAATCGCAATGATAAATAAAATGATCCCTCCAGAGATACTTAAAGTCTCAGGCTGAACATGAAGGAAACTCAAAATAGCCTTACCTGCAAACAGGAACAGCATCAGTATAATTAGCGCAAAAAACAGCTCTCGCATCAAAACTTTGCGCCTACGCTTCGGGTCTAGGTGCTTTAGTATGGATAACACAATAGGAAGATTGCCAAGCGGATCCATAATGAGGAACAACATGGTCGCAGCAGAAAGAATTTCCATTAATTAGTCTCCAAAGGCAAAGTAGTGAAAGCGCACTTATTTAGCCTGAGCACTATATTTATTGCAAGAAAATCACCATAGAATATTGATATTTTCAATACTATTACTCCACTACAATTTATGGCACTGCCAATATCATTCAACCAAAAACCTGTCAAAAGTAACATCTAGTATTGATAGCTAAATCATTGATTTTACGAGATCAAAGAAGAGACAATTAATGAGTGGGCCAACAGGTAACTGCCAGAGATCAGATAACGGCCATATAGAAAAGAGTGCTTGTAATCGTGTATTGCCAGTAAAACTGCAGAAAGTGTTAATGTCAGCGTCCCTATAAAACCCATAATACTAGCGATGGTTCCTGCCATTAACCATACCTCTCCTGCTGCCCAATTAAATTGAAACAAAACCATCCCCATGATTACAACAGGAAAGATTACACGATCAATTTTTGGTAGCATGAGAAAGAACACAACAATACCAATGGCTAACAACATAGCGGGTAACCACCAAACCATTCCACCCGAAAGCATCAGCCAATAAGCAGTACTGTAACAAAGCTGCGCTAAGATAAACGCAGAAAAACACAGTTTTTTCTTTTGCTTATAAATGTAGAGAACGTCTGCAAGGATAGAAACCCCTATGCCAAGCGTTACCCACCATACAGACACACTATCCACACCGCTCTGAGTCCAGAGTATTAGCGCTAGCATAAGAAGGGATAATGCTTTAAATACTGCCGCGAGCCTGTACTGACTGCCTTCATTAGCACTAATGCTAATAAACCCTGATAACGCAACTGAAAGCCAGCTCCACATGCTTCCCCCTATTCTAAACTGAGACGCCAGTTTAGGCAGGAGCGCAAAGATGTCCAGAAATGAAAAGCAAAATTTCGATCTTGATTAGGCTTAGCTTATACCACTTACGATATACCACTTTGAATCAGAGAGTAGATAACTTAATGTTTTATTAGTTCTACACAATTATCTAACGAAACAAACAAAGCATTATGGAATCATTATAAAATCACCAAGAAGGAAATAAATCACATTAAAAATCATATACTTAAAATAAATTACGCTGTATAATTATTAGCCAGAAATGTATTGGCTAGTATTTTAAAACACTTTTAAAACAAAATAATAAACTATAGTGAAGAAAATCAGACAAAAACCAGTGTAATCATATCATTTACTCAACTCTGACATTTAATTGAATATATCACACATAAACCACTATAAACCTAAAAAAACCCAACAATGTAATAATAAAAAATCACATAAAAACATATAGATAAAAACAAAAATCATCAAACTGAACAAGATACGAACAGCTTAAAAATAACAACCAAAATCCCTAAAATACGTTTTATATTGTTATTTTTGGCCACATAAACATTAACTTTTGAGCTTTATGAAAATAAATACTTGATCAAAGTGCAAAAATACTGCTATTCTTAAATGTATAGATTAAAACATCAATTTAAAGGAGCAGGGTTATGATTACTTCCTCACAAAAACAAGGACTTGTAATGATCGCGGTTGTTGTTGGCCTAATGACGCTGCCGATGATGTACTAAACCATATCATAAAACAAAAAAGGGACGCAAAGCGTCCCTTTTTTGTTTTATGATAATTTTACAACCAAACATAGGCCATTTATTCAACAGACAACACACTTTTACCATAGGGTGAAAAGTTGCAAATTCATGGCTTTAACTATAGATGCTTGGACAAAGTATCCCAGTGGGCATAATAGAAAAATAACGCAGCTAACGTAATCAGTGTCATTAAGGTAATCGCAGCCCTCCAAATAAAACGACTGCTTCTCGGTGTCAGTTCCTTCTCACATTCATCACACACAACTAGAAAATCTCTACAACTCTCCAGCTTATAATCTTCTTCATGTACTATTTTATTACGGATAGTTGCGATATAACGCAATTTTCCAATCACATCATGTGGTAAACGTTCCTCACAACTCGTAACCAACTGGTGCAAACCCTTACCTTCAGCGTGATATTGTATGCGAAGCAGCGTTTCAATTTTCCGTGTCCGTGTTACTACTTTCTCGATATCAGACATAACTCCCTCCATCGCCAATAAATTTAGCGCACAAAATCAGCATCCAACCAACTCAAACGACCAGTAACCACCATTACATATAACCCAACATCTCTTACACAAGCAAATAATCCATATGAATCAAAGGTTAACCATATCAGGATACGGAAAAAAAAGTTGTCAGCATGTGATATACCTCGAAGAATTCCACATAAACAGATAAAGCAAACCGCTGTCTCATGAAAGGTACAAACCTAACATCGAATTAGAATTACACTAACCTGATAATTCAAAGGATTAAGCTACAATAGGAAAAGATTATGCCACTAATTTTGTTTTGTATCCTTGCTACAGGCATTATCGCCAGCGGCTGGTTATTTAGTCGGTTCTACATCAAGCATATTCAAGAATACAATGCACCAGAACAAACAGCTCATGTTGTGGTTATCGACAAGCAAGTATTTTATCCATCAGTACACGATGTCGGACTAGAGGAACAACAATATTGGATATATGTACAGAAAGGGCTCATAGGACCAAGACGTGAGTTTCAGATTGGAGCCCACTACTTCCACGCCATAAATCCTGGCGATAGGGGCGTACTTACCTACCAAGGTGATAAGTTCCTCCACTTTACTACCAAGCATTAGCTCATTATTTGACCACCTGTAGCATATTCTTCTTAGCCATTTTCTACTCATACTCAAACCCTATTGTTCAGATTAACCATTTGAGACTTTCAATTTAGCAATAAAGCAGTGGCCTAAGATATAGCCTAAGTCAGCTTTTAGTCATAGAACTGTATTTCTCCTAAGCAGCTACTTCCTTATTTTTTGTCGGCAGCTGAATAGAGATTAACGTTGCTAAAACAATAAAAACAAACGAAACCCACAAACAAGCCGCCAAGCCTGATATTTGGAATATCCAGCCAGAAAGCACTGTGCCAATTAACCGACCCATCGCATTGGCCATATAGTAAAAACCAACATCCAAAGACACGCCATCACCTTTGGCATAACTTACTATCAAGTAGGAATGAAGAGACGAATTGACGGCAAACACAGCACCAAATATCAACAAACCAACCACTATAACCAGCTCTGGCTGCCAATTCATTTCCACCCCAAACGCAACGCCTGCAGTAATCAGTGCCAATAAACTAACCCAAAACAACGCTGAGGTACCATCCGGAGCCTTATGGTGAGCTCGACCGGTAATTTTTGGCGCTAAACCTTGCATGAAACCATAGGCGATCACCCAAGTTGCTAAAAAACCACCAACCCATAAGTGATCCCAACCAAATACACTTCCTAAATAAACAGGTAAAGCCACAACAAACCAAACATCTCTTGCACCGAATAAAAACATCCGAGCAGCAGATAAAATATTAATCGAACGTGATTTGGAAAAAATTTCATTAAACTTAGGTTTACTCTTCGCCTTACCCAAATCACTTTCTAGACCATACAAACTACCCATCAAAACCAGAGCTAAGACACTTGCCATCAAGATCACAGCATATTTAAAGCCAATCAGAGAAAGCAACAGGCCACCCATAAAAAAACCAACACCTTTCAAGGCATTTTTAGAGCCAGTCAGAATCGCTACCCACTTATATAACGCACCTTGCTGTTCATCAGGTACCAACGACTTGATAGAACTCTTTGCGCTCATTTTGTTAAGATCTTTAGCAATGCCAGACAAAGCTTGAGCCAACATAACCCAAGAGATAGTTAGCCAGGCATTGGGCACAGCAAGCATACTCAAAGCAATTATCTGCATCGCTAGCCCAAGGTTCATGGTTTTATTTAAACCAAGCCTAGCCCCTAGAAAACCACCAACTAAATTAGTTACAACACCAAAAAACTCGTAGAAGAGAAACAAGGAGGCAATTTCTAGTGTGCTATATCCTAAATCGTGGAAATATAGCACCACCAGCATTCTTAATGCTCCATCTGTAATGGTGAAATTCCAGTAGTTAAACGTCACCAAGATGTACTGACGTACATTCTTGGATAAATTTACAATCATAGAAAATGCCTCATCTAAGTTTCATTTACACAAGGCCGACTTTGCGCACTAACTCAGCAGTACGAGTCGCATAACCCATTTCGTTATCATACCAAGCATAAATTTTAACCATCCGCTTACCGACCACCATTGTAGATTGGGCATCAACTATGCTAGAACGCTGATCACCTTTATAATCTATCGACACAAGAGGGCGCTCTTCAAAGCCTAAAATACCGTTCAATTCTCCCTTAGATGCATCTTTTAGTAGGCCATTCACTTCCTCAGGGGTTGTATCACGATTGACCTCAAAGATAATGTCGGTCAATGATGCATTCGCAAGTGGAACCCGAACAGCATGACCATTAATTTTACCTTTCAGATCTGGAAATATTTCAATAATAGCCGTAGCACTACCAGTGGTCGTCGGGATTAGACTCATACCGCAAGCTCTTGCACGCCGTAAGTCTTTATGCGGTGCATCAAGTATCGTCTGGGTATTGGTCAAATCGTGAATAGTGGTAAAGGAGGACCTCTCTATACCCAACGTCTCATGAATCACTTTTACAATAGGAGCGATGCAATTGGTCGTACATGACGCAGCAGTAACCACTCGGTGTTTTTCTGGATCAAAAATGTGATCGTTAACACCAACCACAATGTTGGCAACATCCCCACCCTTTACCGGGGCCGAAACAACAACTCGCTTTACACCTTGGGCTAAATATTTATCGAGAAAGGAAGCATTGCGATGCTTACCTGTCGCTTCAATAACAACATCACAACCAGACCAATCAATGGCATCGATATCTTCCTCTTGCCTTGATTTAATACTTTGCCCTTGGACTACAATATGATCATCTTGCGCTTTCACTTCATGATGCCATCGACCTTGTACTGAGTCGAACTCCAATAGATGTGCCAGTGTTTGTGCATTACCCGCAATATCATTAATCAGTACAAACTCAATTTCTTTCCAATCAAATGCAGCACGTAAAGCCAAACGTCCAATCCGGCCAAATCCATTAATTCCAACCTTAATTGTCATTACTCTATCCTTTTTAATATTACATCCCCTGACAGCAAACCGGTCGCCCAGAAATTGCATTAAGTCTCTCAACATCTTTCTGGTACATGTCTGCTAAGCACTGAGAAGCAACCAGATTGTCTATTAACTTTCTCATCCAACCTGGTAGGTCCTTGCTGAATCGATAAAAAACCCATTGCCCTTGACGAATATCAACTAAAATTCCATTCGAGCGCAATTGAGCAAGATGGCGAGAAATCTTTGGCTGACTTTCCTGAAGAGCCTCTGTCAACTCACCCACCGACAAGCACTGCTCACGTTCAATTAACAATACACAACGCACTCGAGTTTCATCAGAGAGCAATTTAAAAAATTGATGCGGCAACATACAAATATAACCTTATATGAATATGCGAATATATTTATTTAAAATCCAACAAAGATCAATCATAGAGTAGCAGTGTCATAAAAAGTTCACGGAATAATATCGTTGGTTCTTTAGATGAGGCGGTGGATGTCTCTACTCCAGCGCTGAGCCTCAGAAATACGAGGCATAACCTCATCAACTGATAAATTAAGTTGCTGACAAGCTTTCTGCATTCCAAGCCAATCCGCTTTCTCATAACACTCTTCTAGGTTGAGCAAAATCCCATATGGCCCCTGCCGCTCTAATAAGGCTTTTTCTATCGAATGGTTAAGAGGAAGTTGTCGAACCAACTCTTCCAAAGGAAGATCCAGTAAAGCATCTAATGTTGAGAAAAGACCAATCAGGAATGCTTGTTCTTGAAACTGATTGAACGGGTTATCACGAGCCATAAGTTGGCAAAATTGCGCGCGCTGAAGAGATACATTGTAAAGCTCTTTAGGCTTTTGTAATGAAATAAAAGAGGCCACAGCGAGTGAAACAAAAATACGCAGCTTATCTTCCCCAAGATACACTAAAGCTTGACGAAACGAAGATATTGTCACTTCTAGCCTTTCAGACATTGTATTAACAAAGCGCAGTAACTGGTAAGATAAAGCGACATCTTTTGCAACGATTGCTTCAACTTTTTGGAAGTCGACATCTGTTTTACAAACCTCACTCAGTAGCTCCATCGCAATAATCTGCTCAGGACTGATGTAGCGCTGCTTTATCATCTCAGGTTTACTAAAAAAATAGCCTTGGAAAAAGGTAAAACCTGCAGAGCGAGCGGTTAAAAAATCTTGCTCAGTCTCAACTCGCTCGGCCAAAAATTTGCGCCTACTGCCACGAGATTTATGCAGCTTAACAAACTCACACGCCACCTCTAAGCCCATTGCCATAATGTCAAGTTTGATAATCTGAATAAACGGTAGAAAGCGCTCCCAGTCTTGGCTGTAAACAAAATCATCCAAAGCAATGATATACCCAGCGAGACTAATTTCTTTAATCGCTTCAAATAATTCATCAGTAGGAGAACACGTTTCCAAAACTTCAATCACAACTTTGTCTCTAGGCAAAGTTAGAGGCAAGCGCCTTAACAAGCTTTTATGAGGAAAATTAATAAAACTTCGCGATTGAACCAGCGCGGGGTTAACCCCGAGGGACAAAAAATTCTCGACGATTAACCGATACGTCGCTCGGTTGGACTCAATATGAGCAGGATAAGAGTTCTGTTCACCATCACGAAACAGCAGCTCGTACCCTAAAGTTTGTCTTTTTGCATTAAAAATGGGCTGACGGGCCACATAAGTATCACGCATTAGCTACTTACCCCAGAGCCACTTAGGCTTTCGCAACAGCTAATAATGCTCCACAGAATATAAACATGGAGCCAAATAATTTATTAAGCTTGCGCATGATTTTATCAGAGCGAATAAAGCGTGCCATCTGTGCAGCTAAAGAGGTATATCCTATCATCACAATCGAGTCGATGATTACAGTCGTTACACCTAACACTAATAGTTGACCAAGCTGATCTCCTGCAGGATCAATAAACTGAGGAAAAAGTGCTACTAAAAAAACTATAGATTTAGGATTAGTTAGATTGATCAGTACGGCCTTGCGCATTAGCACATGGGCAGGTAGGACTTCGCCACCTGCCTGAGCAACCAACGAAGATGTATCTCGCCATTTCTGTACTCCAAGCCAAATCAGATATCCTACTCCAAACCATTTTATAACAGCAAAAGTTGCTGCTGACTGTGCAACTAAAGTACCAATACCTATACCTACCAGCATAATGTGTATCGCTAGACCAACTTGTAATCCAGCAACCGCTAATAGTGACTTACGAGTTCCATATGAGATACCGTTACTGATAGAATTTACTGTACCTGAACCTGGAGCCAGACTAAACACAACCGCTGTTACTACATAGGCGAACCAAACATGCATATCCACTGTATTTTCTCCTCGACTAAACGGCCTTGGCCACACATAATTTAGACTTATCCATTTTATTCGTATCGATAGTAGGCCCAAGATCATGAATAAATCAGTCTTAAATATTCAATCCTCTTATACCCAAGAGTTGAATTTTGAGCAAGCAATCAATAGCCATATTGCTCAATTTTGGTCAAGACGTGAGGAAGGTTTCGTTCAATCCTTTGATAAAACTCAACTGTTTTGGATAAAACTCACATCCGCTAAGCATCACAAAGCAATCGTGCTAGTAAATGGTCGTATTGAATGTACTTGGAAATATCAGGAACTTTTCTATGATCTTTTCCAACAGGGCTATAATATTTACTCGTTCGATCATAGAGGTCAGGGCTTATCTGATCGCTTGATTGATGACATACAAATGGGTTATGTAGAAGAGTTTGACGACTATGTTCATGACTTACATCACCTAATGCAGCACTTCAATCTAGAACCGTACGAACGTTGCTATTTGATGGGGCACTCGATGGGAGGAAACATAGCGACCCGTTACCTACAAACTTATCCAAACCATCCATTTTCTGCAGTTGCACTTAGTGCACCTATGTTTGGCATTAATTTACCTTGGCATCTTAAACTTATTGCCATTCCTTTTGCTCAGATTATGACAGCACTATCAACGCAGCCTTCTTTTGCACCTGGCCAACAAGATTATTACCCCAAACCCTTTGAAAACAACTTTCTCACTCAAAGTTATACGCGCTATCAATGGTTCAGAAATCTTTACGAGCAAAAGCCAGAACTTAAAATTGGTGGAGCCAGTAATCGTTGGGTCTGGCAAGGACTGATGGCAGCTAAGAAATGTCATCTTATGGCCAGGCACATTAAGATCCCACTGCTGCTGCTACAAGCAGGCAATGACAAAATCGTTTCAAATCATGATCAGAGCACATTCTTCAAAAAGCTGGCCAAAAATAATTTCAACTGCGTGTTAAAACATATTAATCACTCGCGTCACGAAATTTTATTTGAAAAAGATGAATACAGAAACCAAGCGCTAGACACAATGCTCACTTTCTTCGACCTCTATTGATAAACTAGGAAAAAACTCAAACTTATCTTTACCCTCTTTTCATCTTAAACATTGGGATAGAATGGAGACCTTAAACTTTCGTAGTATCGAATAAATCATGAGGATGATATGACAGAAATACGCAAAGAGAACCCTTTTCAACTCGTCGCCTCTGATTTAGATGGCACCTTGCTAGCCCCAAATCATAAACTAAGCGAGTTCTCCAAAAGAACATTAAAAGAGCTACATCACAAGGGCTACACCTTTATTTTTGCAACAGGCCGTCATCATGTCGATGTTGCTGGTATTCGCAGCCAAGTCGGAATACCAGCCTATATGATCACTTCTAACGGTGCTCGAGTCCATGATAAAAACGACAACCTGATGTACAGTAATAATATTCCTTCCACTCTAATCCAACCAGTGATTGATGTGATACGTCAGGACCCTGATATTTTCATCAACATGTATAAAGATGAAAGTTGGCTGCTAGATCGTGATAACGACGCTCTTGCAGCATTCCATAACGAGTCAGGCTTTGCTTTCAAAAGTTTTGATTCTCAAACAGCACCCACTGATGGCATTGCAAAAGTCTTCTTCACTCATCCAGATAAAGATCATGAACATTTAGTTAAATTTGAACAGCAACTGAATGAGAAATTTGCAGGAAAACTCAATATTGCCTTTTCTACACCATGGTGCTTAGAAGTCATGGCGGCAGAAGTTTCTAAAGGTGAAGCACTCAAAGTCGTCACAAACTCTCTCAACCTAACTCTTGAGAACTGTATTGCATTTGGTGACGGTATGAATGACGTCGAAATGCTTTCTATGGCTGGAAAAGGCCTTGTTATGGAAACCGCTCATGATAAGGTGAAAGAGGCACTACCTGACAACGAAGTGATCGGCAGTAATGCAAATGATGCTGTAGCTCACTATCTTCATACACATTTGTTCTAAAATAAAAAGTCCTGTACTGCTACTGATTACGAAGAGCTCTTCTCTTTGCTCAATATCGCCTGCCATTCAAGCTCACTTACAGGCATGATTGATAGGCGGTTACCACGTTTTACTAAAGGCATATTGTCAAGTTCTGGCATTGCTTTCATTTCAGATAAAGGGATAAAAAGCTCCATATTCCTAACAAACTCAATATCCACCATAAACCAGCGTGGATTATCGACAGACGATTTAGGGTCAAAATATGCACTCTCAGGATCAAAAGCAAAATGATCCGGATAGGCCTGCTTAATTACTTTGGCAATACCAACCACCCCTACATGTTTACATGAAGAGTGATAAATTAGGACTAAGTCGTCAACTTTGACTTGATCTCGGATCATATTTCGAGCTTGATAATTCCGTACGCCTTCCCAACAAGAAGTAGTTTGTGTGCGAAGTGTGTCAATAGAGAAAGTGTCTGGTTCAGTTTTGAATAGCCAATATGACATAATGACGCCCAAATGATTTACTATGAGGAAGATATACCATGAAGGCGTTAAGAAACCCAGTGGTACTCACTATAGCTTTGCTACTGCAAGCTTGTTCCAGTTTCCAATCTAGCCACCCGAGTGCACCATTAGCTTCACTAAGTAATCCTTCCTCAATCCAACCTCAATCCTTTGTTATTCGTGGTGAAGTTGTTCTTGGTAAAGAAGTCCGCTCTATTACACCATGTGGAAGTCAACAACAGTATTGGCTAGATATGCCAGAAGACCGTTTTCAACAAGGAATGACGCTAGTCCGTTCCCCTTATGCGCCCTTATATGGTGAAGTAATAGGTCACCTTGAAACTACTGGCAATAAAGGATTTGCTGCAAACTATGGCGCACGCTTTGTAGTCGAAAAAATTAATCTTCTAACAGCTGAAAATCCCAAACGCTGTAATCAGCCAACTCAACCCACTAGAGCATTTGGTAATGAGCCTTTTTGGTCAATAGAATTTCAAAAAAATACATTGAAGTTCAGTGGAATAAATACCCAACCGGAAAACCTAGATTTACTATCAAGCAAACTGCAAGATGATCGTCGTCGCTACACATTAAGCAATGGGGAGCTAGAACTTAACCAGCAAAGCTGTACCGATAACATGAGTGATAGCCTCTATGGCTGGACTTCAACGCTCAAACATCATGATAAGAACCTTCACGGCTGCGCGACACTTTCAAATCAGGATACATCCTTAAATTGGGCATCCACCTATCAAGCAGAATCAAATACTGGCGCGCCTTTTAGTGTCACACTAAGATTAAGCCCCGACCATACTGCTAACACAATTTATAGCTACCAAAATGGCACTGAAGACACGGTAGAGAAAGGCTTTTGGCAACAAATTAATAACCAGCAAGTTCAAGTTGTGAGCACTCACTTACAAGGTCAATCACTACGTTCTGAGCGTATTTATACCAAGGATGGGGTAAACCAGTTAAGTGCAACACAAGAAAAAGTTGGCAACATAATCTACGACATTACTAATGGTGGACTGAAGCTTTACAAAGTAGTAGCAACAAACCCTACTAAACAAATTTCACCAGACATCAACAAAATCCGCTCCAGTGCTGAATTTAATCCTATGGTTGATGAAGCGTTGAGAACATACTTTGCAAATACCAATCAAGATTCCTCCGGTACTCGTTACCGCTGGCTCACTTATGATCTCAACGCTGATGGACAAAAAGAGTTATTAGCACAACTAGATTGGTGCGGTTCAGGTGGATGCACTCTATTGATTTTCAGCAACATCAATCAAAAATGGCAATTCAATAGCCGGATAACATTGGTACAAACCCCTTTAAACTTAGGAGTGAAAAGTCATCATGATTGGCGCGATTTCGTAATGTTTGTCAGTGGTGGTGGTGCGACCCCTAATCAACACACTTTAAAATTTGATGGTAGCCATTACCCTCTCAACCCAAGTAATGCACCTGTTGCCAGCTATGATGAGATCAGTCCAATTCAACTTTTCTCTGATGGCCTGACACCCCACCAAGGAGGCATCACACTTTAATATGATCTCCTCTTGTCTAGAGTGCGGGCTAAAATATAACTGCATATGTGACCACATACCATTGATTGAGATTAATGCTCACATTGCACTCTTAATGCATGAAAATGAGCAGGGGCGAGAAACAAATACCGGCCAATGGTTACTCAAATCTACTAAGTCTGCCAGCCAGCATATCTGGAAAAGAAAACAGCCCTGCTCCAAGTTGTCGGCGTTGATATCGGATCCTAGCTATCAAGCATTTGTGCTATTTCCAGGGCAACAGAGTCAATTAATAAACAAAGCTATCCACAACGGAGGTCAAATAAAAAACACTACTCTTTTATTTATAATTCTCGATGGTACATGGCAAGAAGCTAATAAAATGTTGCGTAAAAGCCCTTGGCTACAGGATATACCAAAGGTTAGTTTGGATGCTGACATAGCATCGAGCTACCACCTTCGTCGCAATCAAAAGTTCGGCAATCTATGCACTCTCGAGGTAGGTGCAGAAATTATTCGATGCTTAGGTTATGCAGAATCTGCTGTTCAGCTACATCAGTTTCTCATCCATTACAGCAAGGCTTTCTACGCAGACAAAAGCGGCCACCAGCTCAAATAATAAATTTGCGTACTGGGTAGACTTCGCTTTAACTCGTTTGAACTATTTAGAGTGAGGATTAATTAGTAAAGAAAGCTCAGTCAAACTCGATATCTCGACATCAGGTAGAATTCGAGCACTGCCATGCTTTGTTAGCAAACTACATTGATCATTAAACCAGCAGGCCTTTAGACCACTATTTTTCGCTCCTTGTACATCACTAAGTAAATGGTCACCAACATGCAGCACCATACTAGGTGGTAGTTGAAGATGTTCAACTGCTTTATCAAACAGCTGACAATGGGGTTTGGCATAACCATCTCGCCCCGACTTAAGTATGAGAGAAAAATAGTTTGCTAAGCCAATACGTTCCACATCAACATTGCCATTAGTAATCGCCACTAAGGGAATACATTTGGCAAGCTCTTCCATGACCTGATGAGTTTGCCAAGGTACTTCAAAGTCACTACGTAAGTGACGTACTTGCTGCATTGCTTCTTCCGCCGCCTGTTTTGCTTGTTCTTCTTTATATCCAAGGCGGTACAGGCCAGTTTCAATCTGCTTATAGCGCCATAGCGAGAGATCGTTGGCTAACCAACTATCTGCTCTAACAAGCTCGTTTTTAAGCTTACGCCACCAGCTCATTGGCTGGGTAGTGGAAATCGGGTGAAACTTATGTAGCCATAAAGCAAACTCGGTTTCTAACCGTTTAATAACTGGACGATTATCGTATAATGTGTCATCCAAATCGAAAGTCATGGCATGAATAGCAGCTAATGGGCGAAAAAACCTCATCAATTGCCCTCTTTTTTCTTGGCTCTTGGATGGGCCTGATCGTAAACATCAGCTAAGTGCTGAAAGTCGAGATGGGTGTATATCTGAGTGGTTGAAATATTCTCATGACCTAATAATTCTTGAACCGCTCTCAGATTTTGGCTCGACTCGAGCATATGAGTCGCAAATGAATGACGTAATTTATGTGGGCTAATATGGCTAGCAACAGACTGCTTTTGTCCCCACTCAGCCAAACGCTTTTGTACACTACGATGAGAAATTCTGCCCCCAAGTTTAGAAACAAATAGGGCAGGTTCTTGAGCATTTGCTATCGCTCCACGTGCCTTGAGCCATTTAGTTACCCATTCTTTGGCCATGCCCGCAAATGGAGCTTTACGTTCTTTATCTCCTTTACCCATAACGCGAATGTCACCCGACGACAAACTCAGATCGCGGATGTTAATACCGACCACCTCTGCTAATCGAAGACCAGAGCCATACATAAGCTCCATCATGGCTCGATCACGAATAGCCAATGGATCATCTTCATTTACATCAAGTAGTTGACTCACTTCATCAATATCAAGGTTTTTCGGTAATGGCCTTTGCTTTCTAGGCGCTGAAACACCTTTGGCCGGATTGGCAGTCAGTTCACCACGTAAAATCAAAAAATCAAAAAAACTCCGTAGCGAGGATAACCTAGTCGCAAGACTACTCGCTTTCATGCCATTACGCATACCCTTACTTGCAAGCTGTCGAACCCAAGCAGCATCAACTTGATCCCAATCTTTTATCCCCATAGAAACTAGGTGCTGCGCCATGGTTTCAAGTTGCTGTTTATAATTACGTTGGGTATGAAGACTCAACCCTTTTTCACTTCTTAAATACTCGTAGAAGCGATCTAATGGGCTCTGTAAACTACTGGGAAGAGGAGTGACTAACTCTTTCATACGTCTGGCCTTTCCATGGTAGTGTATCAACTAGGTGAGACAGCACTAAAGTAAGGTGTCTCAAAAATAAGGTATCCATATCGGGTTGAAAATGCCCACCATCACTACTAGAGAACACTAAAATACCTTGGAGTGACTTCTTTTTCAGAGGCAAAATTACATAAGATCCCATCTCGGGAGCTCGTGCTCCATCACCTAGCAATAAAACTTGATCCGCTTTACGTAAACGACCTAAATAAGCACTTTTACCATTAAGGTAGTTAGTAGCAAAACGTTGATAACCATTTTTGTCGAGTGAATAATATCCCGGCTGCGTCCCTAACAAACGAAAATAGGCCACTAAACCCATCAACTTCGCCGCATCTTCGATCGTTTTGATAACAGATATTAAGCAATCACACTTGAGAATACTCTCCTCAAGCGACATAAATTCGTGAAAAGTACGATCATTACTTTTTGCCAACGACATTAAAGTGCTAATTTCTTCTTCCAATTCATCAATACGCTGACGTTGCCTTTTCATTTGCAAATGAACTAGAGAGATGGCTGCCTGACCCTCGTGATGAGGTAAAGCAAGACTATCGACTAAGTCGCCGCGCTTAGTAAAAAAATCAGGATGTTCGCGTAAGTAGTTTGCAACAACCTCAGAGGTTAGTGCATCCGCTTCAAACTGTGACACATTGATACCTTTAACAGTTTATTCTCTTAACAGCTTAGCTGACCATCGAAAACATGGCAGGCAGGACCTGTCATAAACAATGGTTTACCCTGTCCTTTCCAACTGATTTTTAATGAACCACCTGGCAGATTCACTTGCACCGTTTCATCAAGTAGCTCTTGCATAATCCCAACTGCAACTGCACCACATGCCCCACTACCACAAGCCTGAGTTTCCCCTGCACCACGTTCAAATACTCTCAGATTTACTTCATTGCGGTTCACAACCTGCATAAAACCCGCATTAACTTTCTCTGGAAAGCGTTCATGTGACTCTAGTAATGGGCCTAGAGTTTCCACGTCTGCTGTCTCAGTGTCTGGTACAACTGTCACGACATGTGGATTCCCCATACTGACAGCACCACAAAATAACGTGTGATCATCTAGGCGCAATATATAAGTTTTCTCAACTTGCTTCGCTTTAAAAGGGATCTTGCCCGGTTCAAACTCAGGCACTCCCATATTTACCGTCACTTGATCGTCATCTTCAATATTTAGCGTCAGCTTGCCTTTTTTGGTACTAACACTGATGCTGAACTTGTTGGTCAATCCTTTCATGCGCACAAAACGAGCAAAGCAGCGGGCACCGTTACCGCACTGCTCGACTTCACTGCCGTCGGCATTAAAGATTCGATAGTGAAAATCAGTTTCTGGGTCGTAAGGTGCTTCGACTATCAAAAGCTGATCAAAACCAACTCCTGTATTGCGATCAGCCAAACGACGGATCAAATCAGGAGAGAAGAAAATGTTTTGGGTAATACAATCAACAACCATAAAGTCATTACCCAAACCATGCATTTTAGAAAAATGGAAATGCATAAGACTTAAATTACTCCGGAAGAATATTCTCTAGTGCCCACAAGCTCGATAACTCCTCACGCTGACGCACCAAATGCATATTGCCGCCGTCAACCATAATTTCAGCAGCTCGCGCTCGGGTATTATAATTGGAAGACATAACAAAACCATAAGCACCCGCTGAGCGCACTGCCAATAAGTCATTCTCCTTTAGGACTAAAGACCTGTCTTTACCAAGGAAATCTCCTGTTTCACAGATTGGGCCAACCAAATCATAATTTACTGCTTCACCAGTTCGTGGAACAACAGGCACAATATCTTGCCATGCTTGATATAGGGCTGGACGCATTAGGTCATTCATCGCTGCATCGATAATGGCAAAATTCTTATGTTCAGTGTGCTTAAGGAATTCCACTTTAGTTAACAATACACCCGCATTAGCAGCAATTGCTCGACCAGGTTCAAATATCAGCTCTAAATCTTGGTGATTTTTCAGTCTTCCCAACAGTGCTTTCGCATAATCTGATGGCTGAGGTGGTAATTCATCACGATAAATAACGCCTAAGCCACCACCGACGTCAAGATGTTTAATATGTATATCTTGAGCCTTAAGATCATCAATCAATGCCAGTAAGCGATCTGTTGCGTCGATAAAAGGTTCAATATCTGTGAGCTGAGAACCAATATGGCAATCAATACCTTTGATGTCTAAGTGTTCAAGACTTTGGGCAAATTTATACACTGCTGGAGCTCTGTCAAAAGCGATACCAAACTTGTTATCACGCAAACCCGTCGATATATAAGGGTGAGTATTCGCATCAACATCTGGGTTAATACGTAGCGAGATAGGCGCTTTGACCCCTAACTCACCTGCAACTTGATTAAGTTTTTCTAACTCTGGCTCAGACTCAACATTGAAGCACTTAATACCCAGCTCTAAGGCACGCTTCATTTCGTCAGCAGTCTTACCTACTCCCGAAAAAACGACCTTATTAGGGTTTCCACCTGCTACAATAACACGTTCTAATTCACCACCCGATACAATATCAAATCCGGAGCCAAGACGCGCTAGAGTATTAAGAACTCCTATATTCGAATTAGCTTTCACGGCATAACAGACCAGATGTGGATGTTCTCCAACAGACTTATCAAACGCATTCCAATGACGTTCAAATGTCGCCCGCGAGTAAACATAGAGAGGAGTCCCATACTGCTCTGCTAACTTCGTCAGTGGTACACCTTCGGCCCATAACTGGCCATCATCTTGATAGTTAAAGTAATCCAAAATGAGATCCCTTATTAAAATAATTATTGTTGTGAAGGCTGCTCATTATGAGGCACATCTTCAGGCATATAAAGAGGTCCAGTTTGACCACAAGCAGTCAAGCCAAGAACAGTTAAAACAAATAAAGCAACTAGTAATTTTTTCATGCATTGTGTCGTGATTAATCTTTCAATGCCCCCTATAATCGCACCACATTCTAGAAAAGCAATAGGGTAACAAGATGAACGATACTGAATTTCATCAGTTAGTAGATATTCAAATGCAAATCATCGAAGAAATGATAGATGATTCAGGGGCAGACATTGACTATGAAGCCTCCGGCAATGTGATGACTCTAGAATTTGAAGATCGAAGCCAGATAATCATCAACCGTCAAGAACCGATGAAAGAAATATGGATAGCTTCCAAATCGGGAGGTTTTCATTTCTCTCTAGTTGACAGTAATTGGATCTGTTCAAGGACAGGCGAAGAGCTTATCACTATGGTGAGACAAGAATGTGAAAAACACTGCAGCGAAGAAATAGAGTGGATCTAGCAAGTTAAAGTCTGTTGGCATTTCTGGAGTTTGATTCAGAATACCAGCAGGCTACTACGCGTTGACAGCCCGGCTAGGTTTAGAATAGTTTGTCCCATCATTACGATAAGGCACAATGTAAGACTCACCTTCGAGTGGATGAACAATTTGGTAGTATTGTGGGAGATTAAAATTAATAAGTTGAGTAGGTAACTGATTATCATCTTTTATCGATGTGTAAAAGCTATTAACGCTAGCAATCATCTCATCCTTCAGACCACTAAATTGATGATAAACTTCGACACGATTTACTTCATCCAGTACGTAGATATTAAAACCCAGGTCACTATCTTCAAAAAAGAACTGAATTAAACCTTCACTCGCATAACAATCAACAATTTGCGGTAACTGAAAATCTTGTTCTTTATCCAGCGCCAACAACGGTGAGCCCTTGAGTTTACTAATTGATATACTTCGATAAAAATCGACAGAGTTTTCAAGCATCTGTACTGACACACCTCGGCGCTCAAAGAATAGCCCATACGTTTGTTGAGCAATACGCAATGTCTTAAAGCGACGACGCTTCTCTTGCTCAATCGGTTTAAGGCGTAAGTCAATACACTCAGCTAGCAGCTGATAAACCATATTGCGCATTACTCCACGTAAGTTCTTGCTATAACAGAAAACATCGACAGACTCAGGTGGCAGTGCATCTTGATGCATCTTTCCTAGAACGGTCTTGAGCGCGTCCAACATGGCAGTTTCGCCCCTAAAGTGCAAGGTACGGACTTCATGCCAAGAATTACGATATACTAAGTCCACGCTACCAACGAGACATATTTGCTCATCTGTAAAGCTAAAAATATCGGTTGATTTCAAATCAACTTTAAGTGAACGGCCGCTGAGTTTAGCTGTAGGGTCATCCTCCAAATTAATGAACATTGCCAACTGACTAATCTCACACGGACTAGCTAAAGCCTGCATAGTCGGCCAACGTTTTCGTAACGAAAACGTATTACGTAAATCACTCACCATTTGATAAAACTTGTCTATATCAAGATGAGCATCACGAACTACAGAATGTAAGCGAGTAGATTCCGTAATCAAGCCATTAAAGAATGACCAAGCAACCAACTTACTGAGATACTCATTATGCTCAAGAAATGACTGGCCAATAATGCGCTCTGGTTGCAGCGGCTGTTTGTACAAATACCAACCAGCTTTATTTGTCCGCCCTGGTTGCACTTCAATAAAACTTAAATCAGGCTCATGCAGGTCAGGAGAAATTTGAGGGTTAAGCAAGGTCACTTTACCTGGCAATACCTCAAAAGCAGCGTAAAGCTTTCGAGCTAGAATACTGATGTCTTGCGGACTGATAGCAGAAGTAATGTCATTTCGACGGGCAAACTGAATGAGGTTGCGATAGCTCAACATAAGTGCATCAAGTAATGCATGATGTACGACCTGTACCTGCTCTACTTTCCAGTTACGACGATCATCGAGTTCAATGAGCACATCGTTATCCCACCCCCATTGCTGAATAAGATCACTTAGTACCTCTCGACGCCAAACTACAGAACCAACTCCAGGTTCACGTGATAGTTTTTCATGTGTTTTAAGATAGAAACAACGTCTAACCAAATCAAGTCGAGCATCATCACCAATACGTTCAAGATATCGGGTAACTTTTTCTAGCATCAGATAGTAGGCATCCATACCATACAGATCAGGCTCATGAGTAAAGAATCGGCGTTTTGTATCAATACTTAGCAGTTGGGTCTGTGGGTATTCCCATGAATAAGCCTCAAGTAGAATAGCTTTTAAAACAGACTTATATGGCGAATCAATGCTTTTATATAACTGCCACAAATTTGAACCAAAATATTCCTCAGCTGGAATACGGTTTAACTGTCCAAAGTCAATCCACTCAGCACAGTCAATGCAGCCTTGCCGACAAAGGTCACTAACGTATTCATCGTAACTTTCTTCCATTTCAGGAGGCACGATTTGCCATAATAGCTTTTGCCCTGCGAGACGAACAGCTGAACGATAAAACTCATCAAGAAGTAATAAGTGTTGAGATGAACCACAATTATCACCCGTCATTACTTCGGAATGGTTAGTGCGAAAACGCTTTTCATCCATAACAAAGAAATTTGCTTCAACGCCCTGGTTTTGAGCCCATTCAGTAATTAGCAAGCATTTATTTGCTAAGAGTCCTCTATTTTCACAGTTCATATCAGGTGAAACGCAAACCCAAATATCCAAATCGCTGGAAGTGCTTTGGCCGATGGACGAGGTGCTACCCATAGTATATAGCGCTAAGATTGCAGGTTCACAACATGTGCTTAAAACCTGACCTATGGTCAATTCAGTATCTTCAACAAACTGTTGCTGAACCATATTGAACTCAAGATCATAAACACCAAAAGGGACATCAGAATCGCAGTAACCAGGGATGGAGGGATGATTGAAATGCAGTAACGTTGGAATTAAATGAAACACGTGCTGACTTTGTATATCCATTAATGCCAGAGCCCGCTCTACGCGCTGCTGGTTTGAAATATCAAGTCTATCAATAAGTGTCTTTGTGTAAGCCTGCAAGGTAAAATCCTTGTTAATTCCTAACGGTGCCTTGACGACAAAGTATTCTATAGCACTAACAAAACGTGATCAATTTAACATTTTTATTCCCATAGGTAAAGAAAGGTATGACCTCATTAACATTGTTTTGTTAATCAATATACTTGCGTCATAGTGTGGTACGCATCTCTCTTTAGTAACAATAGCTCAACTTATAAATGAGATCAAAGTCACACTATATTGAATATAATATGCTAGCCGAAAACGAATCAATAATTCCAAGATCTAGCAGTAAGACTTTTTACCTTAGAGTGGTAGGATTAAAACATCTAAACTTCGAACCAAAAACCAATATGACACAATCAACTCCCATTCGAATAGCCACACGAAAGAGCCCACTTGCACTTTGGCAAGCTCACTATGTAAGAGACGCCCTACAAGCCGCACATCCGGGATTAGAGGTTGAACTCATCACTATGGTAACTAAAGGTGATGTAATTTTAGATACTCCTTTAGCAAAAGTTGGTGGTAAAGGCTTATTTGTAAAAGAACTCGAAGTTGCCATTTTAGAAGATCGTGCTGATCTCGCCGTACACTCAATGAAAGATGTCCCTGTAGAGTTTCCTGTAGGTTTAGGATTGGTAACCATTTGTGAGCGTGAAGATGCCAGAGATGCTTTTGTATCGAATAAATACGACAATATAGACCAACTTCCTCAAGGAGCGATTGTTGGTACCTGTAGTTTACGCCGTCAATGCCAAATCAAGGAATATCGCCCTGATTTAAACATTAACGAATTAAGAGGCAACGTAGGCACCCGATTAAGTAAACTCGATTCTGGCGAGTATGATGCAATCATTTTAGCTGCTGCAGGCCTAAAACGTCTGAATCTAGAGGAACGAATCCGCGATTTAATTGAACCTGAACAGTCTCTACCAGCAGTTGGTCAAGGAGCCGTCGGTATTGAATGCCGCTTGAACGATGAGCGACTGATACGACTTCTTGAACCACTAAATCACCAAGACACCTATGACAAGGTCATGTGTGAGCGTGCAATGAACTTAACGTTAGAAGGAGGCTGTCAAGTACCAATCGGCAGTTATTCTTTGCTAGAGGATGATGAACTTTGGTTAAGAGCCTTAGTCGGAGAACCTGATGGTTCAAAAATAGTACGTGGTGAAATCAGAGGTTCACGAAAAGAGGCAGTAACACTTGGTGTTACACTCGCGCATCAGTTATTAGACCGTGGGGCTCGTGGTATTCTAACCAAATTATACGCGGAACAAGAGTAAAACCATGGCCGTATTGATCACTCGCCCAGGTGAACAAGGTCAAGCTCTTTGCCAGCAGTTAAACGCCACTGGTATAAAGGCTCTTCACTTCCCTCTATTAAAAATTTCACCTGGAAATGATTTTTCCTGTATTAGAAAAAGTCTGGCCAATGTCGATATTATCATCGCTGTTAGCCAGCACGCCGTCACATTTTCTCAACAAGCGCTCAATGGTGAGTGGCCCAATACAGCAACCTACATTGCGATCGGTCAAAAAACAGCACATGTATTAAGCAAACTCAGCCAACAAAACGTACACTACCCTGATGTTGCAGATAGCGAGCACCTGCTTCAACTTAAACAACTTAAACGCACAAAAAATAAGAATATTATTATTCTTCGAGGTAATGGTGGTCGTGAACTTATCTATAGCACACTGTTAAAGCGAGCTGCGCACGTTAGCTATCTCGAAGTATATAAAAGAGATAGTCTGGCTTTTGACCCCAATGTTGAACTACTTAACTGGCAAAGTAACCATATCAAACAGATAGTGATTACCAGCCTAGGTCAACTAAACCACTTTGTATCTCAACTGACTCAGCCACAAACAGACTGGATATTTAAGCTGCGGCTCTTTGTTCCAAGTCAACGAATTGCAAACCAAGCTAAACTGTTAGGTTTTCTCGATGTAATCAATACAGGTAGTGCTTCTAATAAGGATTTACTGGCTGCTCTGCAACCAAAATAGAACAGGACCACATGCAATGACAAGCAAGAATAAAAATAACTCCATTGAACCTGAAACAAACCCTCAATCACAACAAGAGGATAGAAAAGATATCAAAGAGGAGCCGGTAACAGAAGCAATAACAAGTAACACCAAACCCAAGAAAACAACCCAGCATGGTGCAAAGCTTGGCCTCCTAGCCATCGCTCTTTCCATATTATTGCCAAGTAGCGTTCTTTTATATGTAGAGCATCAGAGCACTCAATATCAAACACAAATCAGCACCTTGCAAACTGAATTACAGCAGACTAAATCATCAATAAAGCAAGAGATCCTTGCTAGTAAAGAAACTGCAGAATCAAACACAGAAGCAGCCTCGCACAAAACTGAGACTCGCTTAGCTCAGCAACAAAGAAGTATTGATAGCTTGCAACTAGCATTGGCTGAAGTAAAAGGGCGACGACCTGATGACTGGTTACTTGCAGAATCTGATTACCTAGTAAAGTTGGCTGGCCGTAAGTTGTTCCTAGAACACGATGTTGTTAGTGCAACTGAACTAATGGAAAGTGCAGACCAACGCATAGCAACACTTAATGATCCCAACTTGGTTCCACTTCGGCAATCTCTTGCAAATGATATAATAAAGCTGAAAGCCATCCCGATAATAGATAGGGATGGCCTAGTATTAAGGATTACTGCGTTACAGCAACAAGTAGATAATCTACCTCTGGCTAATGCTATTCTTCCAGATTCTGCAAAAAAACAGCAGCCTGACGTCTCAAAAGATATTAATGACTGGAAAAGCAACCTAACTACATCACTTAAAGACTTTTCACAAAATTTTGTTACATTCCGCGTCCGAGATGGAAATGTTATTCCTCTACTTTCACCACAGCAGCACTTTTATCTGAAAGAAAATATCAAATCTAAACTTGAGACCGCCATCAAAGCCGTTTATATAGAGCAACAAGAAATCTATTCAATAGCTTTGGCCACTGCTGACACATGGTCCATTACTTTCTTCAATCAGGAGTCCAATACAGTTACTGAATTTAACAATGCACTAGAGCTGCTGAGCAAACAAAACATTCAAGTGGATTACCCTGTTAAACTAGAAACTCAGAAAATTCTATCAGATGTGATTCGTGAACGTCTTCGTCGAGAAGTTACCACTTTGATAACGGAGGGTAAATAATGTTTAGATTGGCTTTTCTGTTCGTTATTTTAGGGTCAGGACTTTTCGTAGGGACACAATACACAGGCCAACAAGGGTACGTGCTGATTTCCATCGCAGATAAAACCATAGAAATGAGCGTAACTACACTGATTATCTTGGTACTTGCTGGTATAGGTATACTCTTTGGCTTAGAATTTCTGATAAAAAAAACGCTATATACCAGCTTTGCAACTTGGAACTATTTTTCAGTTCGGAAAGTAAGACGAGCTCGTCGTTTTACGAATGAAGGCATAATAAAGCTGCTTGAGGGGGATTTTAAATCAGCAGAGAAAAAGGTAATTCACTGGGCTAACCATCATGACATGCCTCTATTGTGCTACTTAGTTGCTTCTGAAGCCGCACATGGGATGGGCGATAAGCAAAAGCGAGAACAGTATCTGAAGCTCGCTTCTGAACAAGAAAACTCACAGCTGGCGGTTGCCCTCACATATACAAAACAGCAAGTCGCAGAAAAAAACTTCAGTGCTGCTTTTGAAACTCTTTGTGAATTAAAATCCAATCAATCCAATAACCAAGTTGCTCTGACTTTACTCAAAACAATACGTACTGAACTTAATATGTGGCAGCCGTTGCTTGACAGTTTACCTGAGCTAGAAAAAAACAACGTCATCTCAAAAGAAGAGCGCATGCTTCTCACCCGTCAAGCTCAATGCGGATTAATTGAACAAATATCGCAGCAACAAGGTAGCGACGGTGTGACTTCATACTGGAACAGCTTGCCACGTAAGTTAAAAAACGATACTCATCTGGTTGAGTGTTGTGCTAAACAGCTTATATCTCGTAAGTCTGACAGCAATGCTTTTACTCTAGTAAAAGAACATTTGAAGAAACACCCTAACAGCAGTCTTTATACCTTGTTACCGGATATGAACTTATCAGATCCCCACCCGATCATGACATTTCTAGATGATATATTAAAAAAAGATGCTGGTAACGCCTCTGCTCATAGTGCTCTTGCACAATTTCATTTAAGAAAGGGAAACTGGTCTAAAGCACAGCAGCACCTTGAGAGAGCACTATCAATTCGTTCTAGTTTATCTGACTACGCCTATCTAGCTGACGCACTGGAGAAACAAAACATGCCTCAAGCAGCCCGGGAAGTTTCCAAAAAAGCACTCACATTAGTACAAGCTTAATTCTATTTATCTAAGATAATTTCAGCCGACCATATGGCCGGCTTTTTGTACTAAATATAGTTATAGCGGTGCAATATTCGGTTCAGTACAAAAAGGTTTAAACCGTGATTATGTATATAGAAGCTGCTGACTAAACGCAGACAAAGGATACTTTCAAGTTAGCTATGACCTTAAAGTACAAAGGCGACTTGAAAGATAAAAGTCTCATATTCGAGTACATACTAGTTTAAGATGGAAGATACAAAAAACCCCAGCATTGCTGCTGGGGTTGAGAAAAATTGACGGAGCGGACGGGACTCGAACCCGCGACGTGACAGGCCGGTATTCTAACCAACTGAACTACCGCTCCACACTGGTTAGACTCTACATCTAAATTTAAAAGCCTGGCGATGTCCTACTCTCACATGGGGAGACCCCACACTACCATCGGCGCTATTGTGTTTCACTTCTGAGTTCGACATGGAATCAGGTGGGTCCACAACGCTATGGTCGCCAAGCAAAATTCTTTTGGTGCTGATACCCAGACTCGAACTGGGGACCTCATCCTTACCAAGGATGCGCTCTACCACCTGAGCTATATCAGCGTAGTATTATCTAAGATACTTGTCTTAAATAAGGTAATTTGAAGCCTGGCGATGTCCTACTCTCACATGGGGAGACCCCACACTACCATCGGCGCTATTGTGTTTCACTTCTGAGTTCGGCATGGGTTCAGGTGGGTCCACAACGCTATGGTCGCCAAGCAAATTAGGTGACCCGCTGCGCACTCGCAACCGGTCAAAATCTGGAAAGCTGCTTACTCTTTAAAGAGCGTTCTCTACACATTCAATGTTCTACTTTGAGTCCACAACAAAACCCTTTGGGTGTTGTATGGTTAAGCCTCACGGGCAATTAGTACAGGTTAGCTCAACGCCTCACAACGCTTACACACCCTGCCTATCAACGTTCTAGTCTTGAACAACCCTTTAGGACCCTCAAGGGGTCAGGGAAGACTCATCTTAGGGCTCGCTTCCCGCTTAGATGCTTTCAGCGGTTATCGATTCCGAACTTAGCTACCGGGCAATGCCATTGGCATGACAACCCGAACACCAGAGGTTCGTCCACTCCGGTCCTCTCGTACTAGGAGCAGCCCCCTTCAATCTTCCAACGCCCACGGCAGATAGGGACCGAACTGTCTCACGACGTTCTAAACCCAGCTCGCGTACCACTTTAAATGGCGAACAGCCATACCCTTGGGACCGACTTCAGCCCCAGGATGTGATGAGCCGACATCGAGGTGCCAAACACCGCCGTCGATATGAACTCTTGGGCGGTATCAGCCTGTTATCCCCGGAGTACCTTTTATCCGTTGAGCGATGGCCCTTCCATACAGAACCACCGGATCACTATGACCTGCTTTCGCACCTGCTCGAATTGTCATTCTCGCAGTCAAGCGGGCTTATGCCATTGCACTAACCACACGATGTCCAACCGTGTTTAGCCCACCTTCGTGCTCCTCCGTTACTCTTTGGGAGGAGACCGCCCCAGTCAAACTACCCACCAGGCACTGTCCTTGACCCAGATAATGGGTCTAAGTTAGAACATCAAACATACAAGGGTGGTATTTCAAGGATGGCTCCATGCACACTGGCGTGCACATATCAAAGCCTCCCACCTATCCTACACATGTAGGCTCAATGTTCAGTGCCAAGCTGTAGTAAAGGTTCACGGGGTCTTTCCGTCTAGCCGCGGGTACACTGCATCTTCACAGCGATTTCAATTTCACTGAGTCTCGGGTGGAGACAGCGTGGCCATCATTACGCCATTCGTGCAGGTCGGAACTTACCCGACAAGGAATTTCGCTACCTTAGGACCGTTATAGTTACGGCCGCCGTTTACCGGGGCTTCGATCAAGAGCTTCGACCTAAGTCTAACCCCATCAATTAACCTTCCGGCACCGGGCAGGCGTCACACCGTATACGTCATCTTACGATTTTGCACAGTGCTGTGTTTTTAATAAACAGTTGCAGCCACCTGGTATCTGCGACTCCCGTTAGCTCCATCCGCAAGGGACTTCACCGACAAGAGCGTACCTTCTCCCGAAGTTACGGTACCATTTTGCCTAGTTCCTTCACCCGAGTTCTCTCAAGCGCCTTGGTATTCTCTACCCGACCACCTGTGTCGGTTTGGGGTACGATTTCTTACAATCTGAAGCTTAGAGGCTTTTCCTGGAAGCATGGCATCAATGACTTCACACCCGTAGGTGCTCGACGTCGTGTCTCAGCTTTGGAGAGAGCCGGATTTACCTAACTCTCAAGCCTACGCACTTGAACCTGGACAACCGTCGCCAGGCTCACCTAGCCTTCTCCGTCCCCCCATCGCAATTGTAAGAAGTACGGGAATATTAACCCGTTTCCCATCGACTACGCCTTTCGGCCTCGCCTTAGGGGTCGACTTACCCTGCCCCGATTAACGTTGGACAGGAACCCTTGGTCTTCCGGCGAGGGGGTTTTTCACCCCCTTTATCGTTACTCATGTCAGCATTCGCACTTCTGATACCTCCAGCATGCCTTACAGCACACCTTCAACGGCTTACAGAACGCTCCCCTACCCAATACAGTAAACTGTATTGCCGCAGCTTCGGTGTATAGCTTAGCCCCGTTACATCTTCCGCGCAGGCCGACTCGACTAGTGAGCTATTACGCTTTCTTTAAATGATGGCTGCTTCTAAGCCAACATCCTAGCTGTCTAAGCCTTCCCACATCGTTTCCCACTTAGCTATACTTTGGGACCTTAGCTGGCGGTCTGGGTTGTTTCCCTCTCCACGACGGACGTTAGCACCCGCCGTGTGTCTCCCGGATAGTACTTACTGGTATTCGGAGTTTGCAAAGGGTTGGTAAGTCGGGATGACCCCCTAGCCTTAACAGTGCTCTACCCCCAGTAGTATTCGTCCGAGGCTCTACCTAAATAGATTTCGGGGAGAACCAGCTATCTCCAGGTTTGATTGGCCTTTCACCCCTAGCCACAAGTCATCCGCTAATTTTTCAACATTAGTCGGTTCGGTCCTCCAGTTGATGTTACTCAACCTTCAACCTGCCCATGGCTAGATCACCTGGTTTCGGGTCTATATCCAGCAACTCGACGCCCAGTTAAGACTCGATTTCTCTACGGCTCCCCTAGATGGTTAACCTTGCTACTGAATATAAGTCGCTGACCCATTATACAAAAGGTACGCAGTCACACCACGAAGGTGCTCCTACTGCTTGTACGTACACGGTTTCAGGTTCTATTTCACTCCCCTCACAGGGGTTCTTTTCGCCTTTCCCTCACGGTACTGGTTCACTATCGGTCAGTCAGTAGTATTTAGCCTTGGAGGATGGTCCCCCCATATTCAGACAGGATATCACGTGTCCCGTCCTACTCGATTTCACTGAACACACGTCGTCGACTACGGGACTATCACCCTTTATTGTCGGCCTTTCCAGGCTGTTCGTCTAACGCGTGTAAAGCTTAAGGGCTAATCCAATTTCGCTCGCCGCTACTTTCGGAATCTCGGTTGATTTCTTTTCCTCGGGGTACTTAGATGTTTCAGTTCCCCCGGTTTGCCTCATTAACCTATGTATTCAGTTAATGATACGTGCTTATGCACGTGGGTTTCCCCATTCAGACATCCCAGACTCAAACGGTTGTTACTACCTAATCTGGGCTTATCGCAAGTTACTACGTCTTTCATCGCCTCTGACTGCCAAGGCATCCACCGTGTACGCTTAGTCACTTAACCATACAACCCCAAAGAGTCTTGCTCAGTTGGTGTTGTTAATTAAACAACCAAAGTTGCTGTCTCATTATTTGAATGAGCGAGACAGCGTTCGATTTTGCCGGACTCAAATATAAACGCCACAACGAATTGTGGTGTTTCCAAGAACACTTGAATGTGTGTTGGTACCCAATCATTCTTTCGTTAAAAAGAATCATTAGGATTTGAGAACTTTTATTTGAACAACAACCAATCACGGTTATTGTTCGTCAGCTTTCCAAATTGTTAAAGAGCGATGTATCTTCCTAGTGGAAACTACATTGTCTAAATACTATCGACGTCAATAATTACAACCACATACGTTTAACGGTGGCGGTAATAGAAATTGAAACGCAAAAATACTTAGAGAATGGTGGGCGATACCGGGCTCGAACCAGTGACCCCCTGCTTGTAAGGCAGGTGCTCTCCCAACTGAGCTAATCGCCCACAGAGTTTTACTTCTTCGTGGTGAAGAATGGTGGGTCGTGCAGGATTCGAACCTGCGACCAATTGATTAAAAGTCAACTGCTCTACCAACTGAGCTAACGACCCAATGGTATCCCGTAGGGGAGTCGAACCCCTGTTACCGCCGTGAAAGGGCGGTGTCCTAGGCCTCTAGACGAACGGGACACTAAGTTGAAGATATTGGGATATCTTCTTTCTCTTAAACTACATAAACCATCAATCTGTGTGGGTACTCATCAAAAATAATCATCGTATAAGGAGGTGATCCAGCGCCAGGTTCCCCTAGCGCTACCTTGTTACGACTTCACCCCAGTCATGAACCACAAAGTGGTAAGCGTTCTCCCGAAGGTTAAACTACCTACTTCTTTTGCAGCCCACTCCCATGGTGTGACGGGCGGTGTGTACAAGGCCCGGGAACGTATTCACCGTGGCATTCTGATCCACGATTACTAGCGATTCCGACTTCATGGAGTCGAGTTGCAGACTCCAATCCGGACTACGACGCACTTTTTGGGATTCGCTCACTTTTGCAAGTTGGCCGCCCTCTGTATGCGCCATTGTAGCACGTGTGTAGCCCTACTCGTAAGGGCCATGATGACTTGACGTCGTCCCCACCTTCCTCCGGTTTATCACCGGCAGTCTCCCTGGAGTTCCCGACATTACTCGCTGGCAAACAAGGATAAGGGTTGCGCTCGTTGCGGGACTTAACCCAACATTTCACAACACGAGCTGACGACAGCCATGCAGCACCTGTCTCAGAGCTCCCGAAGGCACACCTGCGTCTCCGCTGGCTTCTCTGGATGTCAAGAGTAGGTAAGGTTCTTCGCGTTGCATCGAATTAAACCACATGCTCCACCGCTTGTGCGGGCCCCCGTCAATTCATTTGAGTTTTAATCTTGCGACCGTACTCCCCAGGCGGTCTACTTAACGCGTTAGCTCCGAAAGCCACGGCTCAAGGCCACAACCTCCAAGTAGACATCGTTTACGGCGTGGACTACCAGGGTATCTAATCCTGTTTGCTCCCCACGCTTTCGCATCTGAGTGTCAGTATCTGTCCAGGGGGCCGCCTTCGCCACTGGTATTCCTTCAGATCTCTACGCATTTCACCGCTACACCTGAAATTCTACCCCCCTCTACAGTACTCTAGATGACCAGTTTCAAATGCTATTCCGAGGTTGAGCCCCGGGCTTTCACATCTGACTTAATCATCCACCTGCATGCGCTTTACGCCCAGTAATTCCGATTAACGCTCGCACCCTCCGTATTACCGCGGCTGCTGGCACGGAGTTAGCCGGTGCTTCTTCTGCAGCTAACGTCAAATGAATGCGCTATTAACACATCCACCTTCCTCACTGCTGAAAGTACTTTACAACCCGAAGGCCTTCTTCATACACGCGGCATGGCTGCATCAGGCTTGCGCCCATTGTGCAATATTCCCCACTGCTGCCTCCCGTAGGAGTCTGGACCGTGTCTCAGTTCCAGTGTGGCTGATCATCCTCTCAGACCAGCTAGGGATCGTCGCCTTGGTGAGCCATTACCTCACCAACTAGCTAATCCCACCTGGGCATATCTTGACGCAAGAGGCCCGAAGGTCCCCCTCTTTGGCTTCCGTTCATTACAAACAAAAGCATTATGCGGTATTAGCCATCGTTTCCAATGGTTATCCCCCACATCAAGGCAATTTCCCAGGCATTACTCACCCGTCCGCCGCTCGACGCCGAAGTAGCAAGCTACTTCTCGTTTCCGCTCGACTTGCATGTGTTAGGCCTGCCGCCAGCGTTCAATCTGAGCCATGATCAAACTCTTCAATTTAAAGTTTTGATTTCCTAACTAAATAGGATTGGGCTCAATGAATACTGACTTCAAAACTAATATTTACCGCTTATTCGAAAATAAACAGAAACATGTAATTCTAAAGCTATTATCGTTCTCTTCTTAAATAAATAGGAACAGAACGATAATGAATTGACTGTGCCAAATAATGCCTTTCTACAAGAGAAAGTCGTTATTTGTATTGGTCACTCAGTTCATTGATACCTAAAGTGATTCAATAGAATCATTTTTGGATTATCATCAACGAGTGCCCACACAGATTGATAGGTTTAGTTTGTTAAAGAGCGTTGCTTAGTTCCTTTTGGGTCATAAGCAGGACGCGTATAATACGCGACTGACTATTGAAGTCAACATAAAACTCTTAGTTTTAAAAGCTTTATGGTGACTCGTCTATAAAGACAAGTCGAAATAAAAGCCTGGCGATGTCCTACTCTCACATGGGGAGACCCCACACTACCATCGGCGCTATTGTGTTTCACTTCTGAGTTCGGCATGGGTTCAGGTGGGTCCACAACGCTATGGTCGCCAAGCAAATTAGGTGACCCGCTGCGCACTCGCAACCGGTCAAAATCTGGAAAGCTGCTTACTCTTTAAAGAGCGTTCTCTACACATTCAATGTTCTACTTTGAGTCCACAACAAAACCCTTTGGGTGTTGTATGGTTAAGCCTCACGGGCAATTAGTACAGGTTAGCTCAACGCCTCACAACGCTTACACACCCTGCCTATCAACGTTCTAGTCTTGAACAACCCTTTAGGACCCTCAAGGGGTCAGGGAAGACTCATCTTAGGGCTCGCTTCCCGCTTAGATGCTTTCAGCGGTTATCGATTCCGAACTTAGCTACCGGGCAATGCCATTGGCATGACAACCCGAACACCAGAGGTTCGTCCACTCCGGTCCTCTCGTACTAGGAGCAGCCCCCTTCAATCTTCCAACGCCCACGGCAGATAGGGACCGAACTGTCTCACGACGTTCTAAACCCAGCTCGCGTACCACTTTAAATGGCGAACAGCCATACCCTTGGGACCGACTTCAGCCCCAGGATGTGATGAGCCGACATCGAGGTGCCAAACACCGCCGTCGATATGAACTCTTGGGCGGTATCAGCCTGTTATCCCCGGAGTACCTTTTATCCGTTGAGCGATGGCCCTTCCATACAGAACCACCGGATCACTATGACCTGCTTTCGCACCTGCTCGAATTGTCATTCTCGCAGTCAAGCGGGCTTATGCCATTGCACTAACCACACGATGTCCAACCGTGTTTAGCCCACCTTCGTGCTCCTCCGTTACTCTTTGGGAGGAGACCGCCCCAGTCAAACTACCCACCAGGCACTGTCCTTGACCCAGATAATGGGTCTAAGTTAGAACATCAAACATACAAGGGTGGTATTTCAAGGATGGCTCCATGCACACTGGCGTGCACATATCAAAGCCTCCCACCTATCCTACACATGTAGGCTCAATGTTCAGTGCCAAGCTGTAGTAAAGGTTCACGGGGTCTTTCCGTCTAGCCGCGGGTACACTGCATCTTCACAGCGATTTCAATTTCACTGAGTCTCGGGTGGAGACAGCGTGGCCATCATTACGCCATTCGTGCAGGTCGGAACTTACCCGACAAGGAATTTCGCTACCTTAGGACCGTTATAGTTACGGCCGCCGTTTACCGGGGCTTCGATCAAGAGCTTCGACCTAAGTCTAACCCCATCAATTAACCTTCCGGCACCGGGCAGGCGTCACACCGTATACGTCATCTTACGATTTTGCACAGTGCTGTGTTTTTAATAAACAGTTGCAGCCACCTGGTATCTGCGACTCCCGTTAGCTCCATCCGCAAGGGACTTCACCGACAAGAGCGTACCTTCTCCCGAAGTTACGGTACCATTTTGCCTAGTTCCTTCACCCGAGTTCTCTCAAGCGCCTTGGTATTCTCTACCCGACCACCTGTGTCGGTTTGGGGTACGATTTCTTACAATCTGAAGCTTAGAGGCTTTTCCTGGAAGCATGGCATCAATGACTTCACACCCGTAGGTGCTCGACGTCGTGTCTCAGCTTTGGAGAGAGCCGGATTTACCTAACTCTCAAGCCTACGCACTTGAACCTGGACAACCGTCGCCAGGCTCACCTAGCCTTCTCCGTCCCCCCATCGCAATTGTAAGAAGTACGGGAATATTAACCCGTTTCCCATCGACTACGCCTTTCGGCCTCGCCTTAGGGGTCGACTTACCCTGCCCCGATTAACGTTGGACAGGAACCCTTGGTCTTCCGGCGAGGGGGTTTTTCACCCCCTTTATCGTTACTCATGTCAGCATTCGCACTTCTGATACCTCCAGCATGCCTTACAGCACACCTTCAACGGCTTACAGAACGCTCCCCTACCCAATACAGTAAACTGTATTGCCGCAGCTTCGGTGTATAGCTTAGCCCCGTTACATCTTCCGCGCAGGCCGACTCGACTAGTGAGCTATTACGCTTTCTTTAAATGATGGCTGCTTCTAAGCCAACATCCTAGCTGTCTAAGCCTTCCCACATCGTTTCCCACTTAGCTATACTTTGGGACCTTAGCTGGCGGTCTGGGTTGTTTCCCTCTCCACGACGGACGTTAGCACCCGCCGTGTGTCTCCCGGATAGTACTTACTGGTATTCGGAGTTTGCAAAGGGTTGGTAAGTCGGGATGACCCCCTAGCCTTAACAGTGCTCTACCCCCAGTAGTATTCGTCCGAGGCTCTACCTAAATAGATTTCGGGGAGAACCAGCTATCTCCAGGTTTGATTGGCCTTTCACCCCTAGCCACAAGTCATCCGCTAATTTTTCAACATTAGTCGGTTCGGTCCTCCAGTTGATGTTACTCAACCTTCAACCTGCCCATGGCTAGATCACCTGGTTTCGGGTCTATATCCAGCAACTCGACGCCCAGTTAAGACTCGATTTCTCTACGGCTCCCCTAGATGGTTAACCTTGCTACTGAATATAAGTCGCTGACCCATTATACAAAAGGTACGCAGTCACACCACGAAGGTGCTCCTACTGCTTGTACGTACACGGTTTCAGGTTCTATTTCACTCCCCTCACAGGGGTTCTTTTCGCCTTTCCCTCACGGTACTGGTTCACTATCGGTCAGTCAGTAGTATTTAGCCTTGGAGGATGGTCCCCCCATATTCAGACAGGATATCACGTGTCCCGTCCTACTCGATTTCACTGAACACACGTCGTCGACTACGGGACTATCACCCTTTATTGTCGGCCTTTCCAGGCTGTTCGTCTAACGCGTGTAAAGCTTAAGGGCTAATCCAATTTCGCTCGCCGCTACTTTCGGAATCTCGGTTGATTTCTTTTCCTCGGGGTACTTAGATGTTTCAGTTCCCCCGGTTTGCCTCATTAACCTATGTATTCAGTTAATGATACGTGCTTATGCACGTGGGTTTCCCCATTCAGACATCCCAGACTCAAACGGTTGTTACTACCTAATCTGGGCTTATCGCAAGTTACTACGTCTTTCATCGCCTCTGACTGCCAAGGCATCCACCGTGTACGCTTAGTCACTTAACCATACAACCCCAAAGAGTCTTGCTCAGTTGGTGTTGTTAATTAAACAACCAAAGTTGCTGTCTCATTATTTGAATGAGCGAGACAGCGTTCGATTTTGCCGGACTCAAATATAAACGCCACAACGAATTGTGGTGTTTCCAAGAACACTTGAATGTGTGTTGGTACCCAATCATTCTTTCGTTAAAAAGAATCATTAGGATTTGAGAACTTTTATTTGAACAACAACCAATCACGGTTATTGTTCGTCAGCTTTCCAAATTGTTAAAGAGCAAGATTCTAATTAAGAACCATGTTTAAGTGCACTATTGCAAATGCATTTAAAGATGGTGGAGCTAAGCAGGATCGAACTGCTGACCTCCTGCGTGCAAGGCAGGCGCTCTCCCAGCTGAGCTATAGCCCCATCAGGTGTGATACTGTATGCCAACTCTTCTGGGATGAAGATTGGTGGGTCTGAGTGGACTTGAACCACCGACCTCTCGCTTATCAGGCGAACGCTCTAACCACCTGAGCTACAGACCCAGTATCGTCTTTAAAATCTATAAACCATCAATCTGTGTGGGTACTCATCAAAAATAATCATCGTATAAGGAGGTGATCCAGCGCCAGGTTCCCCTAGCGCTACCTTGTTACGACTTCACCCCAGTCATGAACCACAAAGTGGTAAGCGTTCTCCCGAAGGTTAAACTACCTACTTCTTTTGCAGCCCACTCCCATGGTGTGACGGGCGGTGTGTACAAGGCCCGGGAACGTATTCACCGTGGCATTCTGATCCACGATTACTAGCGATTCCGACTTCATGGAGTCGAGTTGCAGACTCCAATCCGGACTACGACGCACTTTTTGGGATTCGCTCACTTTTGCAAGTTGGCCGCCCTCTGTATGCGCCATTGTAGCACGTGTGTAGCCCTACTCGTAAGGGCCATGATGACTTGACGTCGTCCCCACCTTCCTCCGGTTTATCACCGGCAGTCTCCCTGGAGTTCCCGACATTACTCGCTGGCAAACAAGGATAAGGGTTGCGCTCGTTGCGGGACTTAACCCAACATTTCACAACACGAGCTGACGACAGCCATGCAGCACCTGTCTCAGAGCTCCCGAAGGCACACCTGCGTCTCCGCTGGCTTCTCTGGATGTCAAGAGTAGGTAAGGTTCTTCGCGTTGCATCGAATTAAACCACATGCTCCACCGCTTGTGCGGGCCCCCGTCAATTCATTTGAGTTTTAATCTTGCGACCGTACTCCCCAGGCGGTCTACTTAACGCGTTAGCTCCGAAAGCCACGGCTCAAGGCCACAACCTCCAAGTAGACATCGTTTACGGCGTGGACTACCAGGGTATCTAATCCTGTTTGCTCCCCACGCTTTCGCATCTGAGTGTCAGTATCTGTCCAGGGGGCCGCCTTCGCCACTGGTATTCCTTCAGATCTCTACGCATTTCACCGCTACACCTGAAATTCTACCCCCCTCTACAGTACTCTAGATGACCAGTTTCAAATGCTATTCCGAGGTTGAGCCCCGGGCTTTCACATCTGACTTAATCATCCACCTGCATGCGCTTTACGCCCAGTAATTCCGATTAACGCTCGCACCCTCCGTATTACCGCGGCTGCTGGCACGGAGTTAGCCGGTGCTTCTTCTGCAGCTAACGTCAAATGAATGCGCTATTAACACATCCACCTTCCTCACTGCTGAAAGTACTTTACAACCCGAAGGCCTTCTTCATACACGCGGCATGGCTGCATCAGGCTTGCGCCCATTGTGCAATATTCCCCACTGCTGCCTCCCGTAGGAGTCTGGACCGTGTCTCAGTTCCAGTGTGGCTGATCATCCTCTCAGACCAGCTAGGGATCGTCGCCTTGGTGAGCCATTACCTCACCAACTAGCTAATCCCACCTGGGCATATCTTGACGCGAGAGGCCCGAAGGTCCCCCTCTTTGGCTTCCGTTCATTACAAACAAAAGCATTATGCGGTATTAGCCATCGTTTCCAATGGTTATCCCCCACATCAAGGCAATTTCCCAGGCATTACTCACCCGTCCGCCGCTCGACGCCGAAGTAGCAAGCTACTTCTCGTTTCCGCTCGACTTGCATGTGTTAGGCCTGCCGCCAGCGTTCAATCTGAGCCATGATCAAACTCTTCAATTTAAAGTTTTGATTTCCTAACTAAATAGGATTGGGCTCAATGAATACTGACTTCAAAACTAATATTTACCGCTTATTCGAAAATAAACAGAAACATGTAATTCTAAAGCTATTATCGTTCTCTTCTTAAATAAATAGGAACAGAACGATAATGAATTGACTGTGCCAAATAATGCCTTTCTACAAGAGAAAGTCGTTATTTGTATTGGTCACTCAGTTCATTGATACCTAAAGTGATTCAATAGAATCATTTTTGGATTATCATCAACGAGTGCCCACACAGATTGATAGGTTTATATTGTTAAAGAGCAGCGCTTTGATGTATTAACTTCTCAAAGCGGAGGTGAATTCTAGCGATATAATTTAAAGAGTCAAACACTTTTTTAAATTAATTTTTTTTGCTGATTTCTACCTCACCGACACTGGCTAAAATCGCCGTAGCTCATGCCGTGTCAGTGGATGCGCATTATAGGGAGATATAGCTGTCACGCAAGCATTTATTATCCTAAAAATAGGCAAAATGAATCGTTCGGTTATTTTACCACCAAAACCATAAAAAAAAAGGCTAAAACCTTATAATCACGCTCAAAAATAGTTCAACACTATATAAAGGCATAAGCATCAGCAAAAATCCGCTCTCTGTTTACTCCTTTATTTTGGGTAAACTGCTCTCGCGCTGCTCCTGCCATTTCAAAACGACCCGCAATATAGATATCATAGTTAGCTAAGGACTCAAAATCTTCAACAACTGCAGCCAAGACATTTCCATGCCTCCCTGTCCAGTTAGAATTAGCTTGCTCAACAACTGGAACAAATTGAACATTCACATACTTACTTGCAATATCATTAAGCTCTTCCATTGCGTATAACTGACACTCATCACGAGCTCCCCAGTAGAGATAGATATTATTAACCTTATTTTGCGCAATACAATGATCTAAGATTGAACGTACATAACTAAAGCCAGTCCCTCCAGCAATTAAAAGCAGTGGTCGCTCGCTGTCTTCTCTTACCCAAGCTTCACCATGTGGCGCTTCAATATTAATTTCCGTGTCATTATCCAGTGCTTTTTTCATCTCATCGACAACTTCAATCGCATACGCGTTATGTTCAGCGGCACCAATATGAAGCTCTAACTCACCTTGATGACGGCAAGGGCTACTTGCTATAGAAAACGGACGTTTATCTTTTTCTCCCATCACCACTGTTAAATATTGTCCAGCTTTAAACGCTACAGGGGTTTCTGGGTGTAAAAGAATTCGATAAGTGTTACAAGCTAAAGGCTCAATAGACTTTACTTTGCATTGGATAGTCATAATATTCCTCTAACCTACCTGTCTAAGTAGGTCTCTTAATTACTCTGCGCATAGTTTTAACAAGTTACACGCCATTTTTTATTTTTATGCTGACTCTCGAACTAGCGAAACTCTGATCATACTTGTCTATCAGTACTCACAAAATAGAAAGTTAATGATAAAACCATCATCACAATATACCGAGCTTACTCCATTTTGCATCAACCTGCGCTACCAAGCTAAGATCCTTCTGAATTGGAATCCCCCACTCTCGCTGAACCTCACCTATAAATTTTTTTGTTGCATCTAAGCCTAATTTTGAACTAAGCCCATTTTGCGCATCAACAAGTGAAGTATCGCGTGCTGGATCCATTCTAGTTGTAATAGCCCATATAATATCGTTCCAATCACGAACATTAACATCATCATCACAAAGGATGACAAACTTAGCATCCGTATATTGTTGAAGAAATTTCCACACTCCACTGAGAACAGTTTGAGATTGCATCGCGTGTGTCTTATGCATGGAAACAATCACAAAGCGACCTACACCACCGGAATCGGGCATCTCAATGTCTACGATTTCAGGGAAAGCTTCTCGTAGTTGAAATAACTGTTCTTGTGTAATGACTTCTTGTACTGAAGATTGTAATTCTGAGCAGTCAGAACTCTCTGCATCCCATTTGACGGTGGCATCCAACCCCATTTTTGAACCTAATCCGACAACAGGCGAAGCAAAATCAAGCGAATCTATTGGAGTGTTTTCTATTATTAACGTATCACCAACAGGATCCATATGTTCACACATGGTATTAATTACATCATCCCAACAACGAGCATTAACATGTTCATCACAGACAAGTACAAATTTGGTATACATAAATTGACGAAGGAAAGACCAAACACCCATCATCACGCGCTTTGCATGCCCTGGGTATTGTTTCTTCATTGTCACTACAGCCATACGATAGGAGCAACCTTCAGGTGGCAGATAAAAGTCCACAATTTCAGGAAATTGCTTTTGTAAAATAGGGACAAAAACTTCGTTTAATGCTACGCCTAGTACTGCAGGTTCATCAGGAGGGCGACCAGTATAAGTACTGTGATATATCGGTTCTTTACGCATAGTCATATGGGTAACGGTAAAGACATGATGTTTTTCTTTTTCATTGTAGTAACCGGTGTGGTCTCCATACGGACCTTCATCTGCATATTCATTTGGGTCTATGTATCCCTCAAGCACAATTTCTGCACTTGCAGGAACATCCAGGTTATTACTAACAGACTTCACAACCTCGGTTTTACTTCCACGCAGCAAGCCAGCAAATGCATATTCCGATAAGGTATCAGGTACTGGTGTCACAGCGCCTAAGATGGTGGCAGGATCAGCACCAAAAGCCACAGAAACGGGGAAAAACTCACCTGGATTCGATAACACCCAATCTTTAAGATCAAGCGCTCCGCCACGATGAGCAAGCCAACGCATAATCACTTTGTTCTTACTAAGTTTTTGCTGGCGATAAATACCAAGATTTTGTCGTTTCTTAAGTGGTCCTTGGGTGATAGTCAATCCCCAAGTTAATAAAGGTGCTACATCATCCGGCCAACAGCTCATCACTGGAATTTTATCAAGGTCAACCTCATCACCTTGCCAAATTACTTGCTGACACTTAGCGTTACGTAACCTTTTCACTGGCATATTAAGAACCTGCCTGAAAACGGGAATTTTTTTCAGGGCATCCTTAAAACCTTTTGGAGGCTCTGGCTCTTTTAAATAAGCCAGCAATTTACCCACGTCCCGCAAATCCATAACATCTTTTCTGCCCATACCCATTGCCACCCTCTCAGCTGTGCCAAAAAGGTTTGTTAGTACGGGGATGTTATAACCAATTGGATTTTCAAACAGTAGCGCTGGCCCACCAGAACGCAAAGTGCGGTCACTAATCTCGGTCATCTCATAATGTGGATCAACAGGCTCAGAAATACGTTTGAGCTTTCCTTCCTGTTCAAGGTAAACAATAAAATCGCGTAAATCCCTTAAAATCATAGAACTGCTGTGATTTGATTAAACTGAAGGCAGTATAACAAAAAGAGGGATATGACGATCCCTCTTTTTAATAAGGTTAATACTATTGTGATAAAGCATTCAAAATAGCATGGCTTCGGACTTGAGGGTTACGATTAGCAAGCTCCTTAAGCCAAGGTGAATAACCTTGGTTGGCTAGCTCAGTAGCGACCAAAGACACTTCATCATGTAAGGTCATTCTAGCCACTAAAAATTTTTTTACTTTCTCTGTCATTGGCTTGATACGAGCCAATTCCTTAATTGCTTGTTCTTTTAGGCTAGGGTTATAAGATGCACTCATAATCTGCGAAACAGAAAATGCATCGCCAAGCTCCGCTAGTCTACTTAGCTCAACTTGGCTGTGATAATCCGCTCTCATTTGCCACAACAATTTATAGACTTCTGGACTCCTACTTGTCTGTGCTAAATGGACCATAATCTGGGAGGACGGGAGCCAACTGGTGATCGTTTCATCGGTCAATTGGGATACTAAGCCCTCAACTGCTTCTGAAGATAAGCTACTAAGCTCACGTAAAAATAAAGCTTCTCTTACTTGGAGTTGATATTCATCACCTGATAACCAGGATTTCAAACTTAGCTCTCCTCGCTCTGCATGATGCACAAAGTCTAGAGCTAAAGCATCTTGCTTCCACCGTTTAAGTATACGACTAGCGATCGCTGGATAGTTAAAGGCTGGAATTGAAAATTCATACCCTTCACCTCGGTCCAATACCTGATAGGCAGGAGCCATACTTTTTTGCTGCTCGACAAACAAAGACATACTAGGTGTCAAAGGAACATTCTGAGCTTCCATTTTCTTTAAGAGTAGGTATCTGGCAACCTCTTGTTGGGGGAGGGCCATTCTTTCAAGAGCAAAATTGAGTGAGTCGGCATTGCCTTGGGTGGCAGACTGAAGCAGTTCGGCCACCTTTTGATTAATCTGTTGATTATCAATTAACAGCTCGACTTGTTTTGGCTGCATTTCCGTTGCAAATGCACTAGGAGCTCCAATAAATAAAGATGTACATAGGAGAACCGAAGACAACATTCCTTGTTGCATGTTAACCTCCTCTTAACATTCTCCCTCATTGTGCGACTTATCAAACGATAATGCAAACAAAAACGCCACCGACAATGTCGATGGCGTTTAAGGTTACTAATTATTATTGACGCCGCATCGCATCAAAAAATTCATCATTGGTTTTTGTCATCGCAAGCTTGTCAATGAGAAACTCCATTGCGTCAATTTCTCCCATAGGGTGAACAATTTTACGCAGAATCCACATTTTCTGTAGCTCATCAGTCTTGGTAAGAAGCTCTTCGCGACGAGTACCACTACGGTTAAAGTCAATAGCAGGGAATACTCGTTTTTCCGCAATCTTACGATTCAAATGCAACTCCATATTACCTGTGCCTTTGAACTCTTCGTAGATAACCTCATCCATCTTAGAACCAGTGTCTACTAAGGCTGTTGCGATAATCGTTAGACTGCCACCCTCTTCAACATTACGAGCCGCACCGAAAAAGCGCTTAGGTCGATGCAACGCATTGGCATCCACACCACCCGTCAAGACTTTACCAGACGAAGGGACTACCGTGTTGTATGCACGAGCTAAACGAGTAATTGAGTCTAGCAAAATGATCACATTTTTCTTATGTTCAACAAGACGTTTAGCTTTTTCAATCACCATCTCTGCAACTTGAACGTGGCGTGATGCCGGCTCATCAAAAGTGGAAGCAATAACTTCACCTTTTACCAAACGCTGCATTTCAGTAACTTCTTCTGGACGCTCATCAATTAGAAGCACCATGAGTTCACATTCAGGATGATTATAAGCAATACTCTGAGCGATATTTTGCAACAGCATTGTCTTACCAGCTTTTGGCGGAGCGACTATCAATCCACGCTGGCCTTTCCCGATAGGTGAAGCAAGATCTAGCACACGCGCTGTAATATCTTCTGTCGAGCCATTACCACGCTCCATCACCATACGCTCATTAGCATGCAATGGTGTTAGGTTTTCAAACAGAATTTTGTTGCGAGCGTTATCTGGCTTGTCATCATTAACCGTGTTGACTTTTAATAAAGCAAAGTATCGCTCACCATCCTTAGGTGGACGAATCTTACCGGCGATTGAATCACCAGTACGTAAGTTAAAACGACGGATCTGACTCGGGGAAACATAAATGTCATCTGGGCCTGCCAAGTAGGAACTATCTGCACTGCGCAAAAAGCCAAAGCCGTCTTGAAGTATTTCCAGAACCCCGTCGCCAAATATATCTTCACCGCTTTTCGCGTGTGCTTTTAGGATAGCGAAGATGATGTCTTGTTTTCTCAAGCGGGCTAGGTTTTCAAGGCCCAAGCTTTCGCCCAGTTTTACAAGATCAGACACAGGTCTATTCTTAAGTTCTGTTAGATTCATGGTGGTGGATACTTGTTTAGTCAAAATAGGATCTGTTATTTAGTTAAGATGAATTTGGTCACAGGATCGACCAAGAAGAGAAACTTGTTTATTTAACGTGCAACAATTTAACACTAAATACTAGCCTAGTCTAGATTTTGTTGATATTCAAAACCAAAACCGTGCATCAGTTACAATGCACGGCCTTATCGCAGGAACCGCTTAAAGGTTTGCGTCTAAAAATTCTTTAAGCTGAGTTTTAGACAATGCACCCACTTTAGTTGCTGCCACTCCACCATCCTTAAAAAGTAATAAGGTCGGAATACCACGAATACCAAATTTGGGTGGAGTACCTGCATTCTGGTCGATATTTAGTTTACCGATAGTGAGTTTGCCTTCGTACTCATCTGCGATTTCGTCCAAAATAGGTGCAATCATTTTACATGGACCACACCATTCTGCCCAAAAATCAACAAGAACTGGGCCTGCAGCCTTGATCACATCGTTTTCAAATTCGTCATCAGTTAGCTGCAAAATCTTATCACTCATCTTACACTCCAATGTGTTTTTTAAGCTTGGTTAGATGATAACCAGTATTTAGATGTCCTATTGGAATGTATTTACCTTCGTATTGCAAGCTTAAGCTGATATTCTATAGCTATGAAAAAGACGCACATCACAGAGCAAAAATTCGCCGATTTGGGTTTACACCCCCAAGTTATTGAAGGTTTGGATAAAAAAGGGTTCGAGTTTTGTACCCCTATTCAAGCTTTGGCGTTGCCGGTACTGCTCACCGGCCAAGACATCGCAGGTCAGGCTCAAACTGGAACAGGAAAAACTCTAGCTTTTCTGGCTGCTACTTTCCACCACTTACTCAACACCCCTGAACATGAAGGACGCAAGGCAACACAACCGCGAGCTATCATCATGGCTCCGACTCGAGAACTTGCTATACAGATATATAACGATGCCGAGTCCTTGATTGCGACCACGGGCATCAAAGCTGCATTGGCTTATGGCGGCGAAAGTTACGACAAACAACTGTCCAAACTCGAACAGGGTGTTGACATACTAATCGGCACCACAGGTCGTATTATCGATTTCTATAAGCAACGCGTATTTAATCTGAGGAACATTCAGGTCGTTGTCCTTGATGAAGCCGATCGCATGTTTGATCTTGGCTTTATTAAAGATATACGCTTTCTATTCCGTGGAATGCCAGAGCCTAAAGAACGCCTTAATATGCTGTTTTCAGCGACTCTATCTTATCGAGTTCAAGAACTCGCCTTTGAACACATGCATAATCCTGAACATCTGGCAGCGGAGCCAGAACAAAAAACAGGACATCGTATTCAAGAAGAACTCTTCTATCCATCAAATGAAGATAAAATGCCACTTCTACAAACACTGATTGAAGAAGACTGGCCTGAGCGTGCCATAGTGTTTGCCAACACCAAACACAAATGTGAATCCATCTGGGGGCATCTTGCTGCTGATCAGCATCGAGTGGGATTGCTTACTGGTGATGTACCACAGAAAAAGCGTGAGAGAATTCTTGACCAATTCACACGTGGTGAAGTTGATCTACTTGTAGCAACTGACGTAGCCGCTAGGGGACTTCATATTCCGCTGGTAACTCATGTATTTAATTATGATTTACCTGACGATTGTGAAGATTATGTCCACCGTATTGGTCGTACTGGCCGTGCTGGTGAAAGTGGCCATTCGATCAGCTTCGCCTGTGAAGCATACGCTATCAACCTTCCTGCAATCGAAGAATACATAGATCATACGATCCCTGTTTCTGAATATGACGCATCAGCCTTGATTCAAGATCTGCCGGCACCACTTCGCATGCGTTCAAATCGAACACAGCAACGCCGCACTAATACAGGTGGTTCACGCTCAAACAATCGCCGTTCAAATAACCGCTCTCGTCAGCATCAAAATAAAGATTCTTAGGGCCGTCTATGAGACCAGAAGCTTCATCCCCACTTTATGCAGCCATTGACCTAGGGTCGAACAGTTTTCATATGCTGGTTGTGCGTCATATAAATGGCAGCATACAAACTATGGCAAAAATTAAACGTAAAGTACGTCTAGCTGCAGGGTTAGACGAAAACAACCGTTTGAGCCAAGAGGCAATGCATAGGGGATGGGACTGTCTGAATCTTTTTGCTGAACGCCTTCAAGATATTCACCAACAAAACATTCGTATTGTCGCTACCGCTACTCTGCGAACCGCAACTAATGCAGACGTTTTCCTTGATCATGCCAGTCAAATACTCGGTTATCACATAGATGTCATTAATGGAGAGGAGGAAGCTGCCACTATATATAAAGGTGTTGCCCACACCTCCGGTGGTTGTGGACGTCGCTTAGTCGTTGATATTGGTGGGGCTAGTACCGAGCTAATAATAGGACAAGGTTTTGAAGCTAAAGTACTCCATAGTTTAAAAATGGGCTGTGTAACTTGGTTAGAAAGTCACTTTAAAGATCGCCAACTTTCTGCAGAAAACTTTGAGAGTGCTATAGCAGCAGCTAAAAAAAAGCTAAAGCCTGTACTAAAGCAATATACAAAAATTGGCTGGGATGTATGTGTCGGAGCTTCAGGTACAGTGCAAGCATTACAAGAAATTATGCTCGCACAAGGCATGGATGAAGTAATCACTCATACCAAGCTCAAGCGCCTACAAAAACAAGCCATGCTGACGAATCATTTAGAAGAACTAGAAATTGAAGGCCTCACACTAGAAAGAGCGCTAGTTTTCCCAAGCGGGCTTTCGATTCTTATCGCCATCTTTGAGTTACTTAACATTGATTCTATGACGCTATCTGGCGGGGCATTGCGTGAAGGTTTAGTGTATGAAATGCTTGATGAGCTCAAGCAAGATAACATTCAAGCTCGCACCATAGCCAGTGTGCAAAGTCGTTACCAGCTGGATACTGCATATGGTGAACAGGTAGCTAATTTGGCCAATAAATTACTGAGTCAATGTGAGAAAAACTGGATCCCCGAGGCCCTCGGAATCGCAATACTAGAAACGGCCGCAAGGTTACATGAAATCGGCCTAACTATTGACTTCAAAGAGGGTGGAGAGCACAGTGCATACTTGTTAAAGCACTTGGAATTACCAGGTTATACACGCGCACAAAAACAACTCCTCAGCGAAATAACGCGCCGCTATCGAGATAATCTGACTACTTTGCCACAGCAGCACGCTGTGTCAGATAGCAGTGCAAAGCGCATACTACGCATACTACGTTTGTCGATCTTACTTTCACATCGACGCAGCCCTGACTTAGAACCTAGTATTTCACTTGAGTCACGAGGGGATAAAATAACGATTACGCTATCTTCTCAATGGTGTAAGGCTAACCCCCTGACCGCTGCTGAACTCGAAATGGAAGCCAATAGGCAAAGCGATCTTAGCTGGCCACTAACCATTATCACTGACTAAAAATTAAAAAGCCCAGTACAATATGACTGGGCCCTTCAATTTCTACCTATTCTTAGTTCGCACCAACAACTCTAAATTCGGGCCGAATAGCAGTAATCTTCTTTACCAAGTAGTTCAATAACACACCGTATATAGGCACAAACAGCCCTAAACTGATAACCAATTTAAAACCGTAGTCCACAAGTGCAATTTCTACCCAGTGCTCTGCCATAAAAGGATCAGGACTTTGATAAAAGGCTATCGAGAAAAAGGCTACTGTATCGAGAGCATTACCAAGTAATGTTGAACAGGTAGGCGCTATCCACCACTGCCTCATCTGGCGCAAGCGATTAAAAACGTAGATATCCAATATTTGTCCAAGTAAATACGCCATAAAGCTGGCAATCGCAATACGTGCAACAAACAAATTAAATTCACCCAAATGGGCAAAACCTTGGAACTGCCCTTCAAAGAAAAGCACGGATAACCCATAAGAAACCGCAAGAGCCGGTAGCATTACCCAGCCGATAATCTTACGTGCTAACTGGGCACCAAAAATACGTACCGTCAGATCTGTAGCTAGGAAAATAAATGGGAAAGTAAATGCCCCCCAAGTTGTATGGAAGCCAAAAACGGTAAATGGAAGCTGAACCAAATAATTACTAGAAGCAATAATGGCTAGATGAAATAAAACCAACAGAAGAAGCGCTTTACGCTGCTGAGCTACAGAAAAACTACTCATAAGATACCTTTTTAATTTGATTTTGGGGTGAGGGAACCCAAATAGAACCCAATAATTTTGGACTCTTACCAATAATATTAACAATCAACTCCGACAGTTATTAAATAAAACACCTTCAATAATAAAAATAAGCCGCTGCTATATTAATATTTAAAGGTATTAAACTTGATAATTATCGCGGCGGAGGATTATACATTAACCACCTCATGCTGCAATAGTTAGCAAAAGCTTCGTTAGTCAATTTAGAAACCGCACTTAAATAAGCTGGCAAGATAATCCAATTCTTCTTTACTATCTTGAATAACCAAAGCTTCCATCCACACACTCTCACTATAATGCTCAGACTTTAGCAATAACTGGCAACCTTCAAAATCAATTAACCAAGAATGAATATCTGCATCCCACTGTTTTTCTATCAAAGTTGCAGAAAGCTGTTTCAATAAACGCTCTCCCACTAAAGGGAAGCTATCGAAGTCAAAACTCGGCACTCGAAGAATAAGTCGCCCTTGTTGTTGCTGGTATTCCAGTAGACCAAATTCATTTTTTACGTTAGCCATGGTAGGACACATGCTCCTGAATTAAATCTAAAAATGGATCGGCATATTTCTCCAGCTTACGCTGACCAACACCATTAACAGCCAACATTTCGCCGTATGACGTGGGTAAAATTTCCGCCATGTCGATTAATGTCGCGTCGCTAAATACAACATATGGAGGCAACCCATCTTCATCTGCAATCGACTTACGTAATTTACGCAATTTAGCAAATAACTTCTTATCGTAATTCTTACTCGTCAGCTTCTCTGATTTAGCCGTTCTCGCAGCAGTATCAAGCCTTGGAACGGCCAACTCTAAGTTCATATCACCACGTAATAGTGGGCGAGCCTCTTCAGTCAATTGAAGAGTCGAATTACGAGTAATGTTTTGCGACAACATACCTTTATGTATTAATTGACGAATAATACTGACCCAATAGTCATGACTATTTTCACGACCAATACCATAGGTCGAAAGTTTATCATGCCCATTTTCTCGAATTCGAATATTCTGCATACCACGTAACACTTCAACTACATAGCTAATACCGAAATTCTGATTCACTCGGTAAGCACAAGATATTGCTTTACGTGCTTGTTCGGTTGCATCAAAATGTTTAGGTGGATCAAGGCAGATATCACAATTACCACATGGCATATCACTGTATTCACCAAAATAGTTAAGTAGCACTTGACGTCGGCATGTCTGCGCTTCAGCAAAAGCACTCATCGCATTTAACTTATGACTTTCGACTTGTTTTTGCGAGCCTTCGTCTTTTTCATCCAGCATCCTTCTCAACCAGCTCATATCTGCCGGGTCATACAGCATCATAGCCTCTGCTGGCAAACCATCTCGTCCTGCTCGGCCAGTTTCCTGATAGTAAGACTCGATATTGCGCGGAATATCAAAATGAACAACAAAACGTACATTCGGCTTATTGATACCCATACCAAAAGCCACTGTGGCAACCACTATTTGTATATCATCACGCTGAAAAGCCTCCTGAACATAGGCTCTCTCATCGGTATCCAAACCTGCATGATAGCTCGCAGCACGAACATGGTTGTTACACAGTTTTTCGGTCACCATTTCTACTTTTTTACGGCTACCACAATAAATGATGCCACACTGATTTTTTTGTCCAGCAACGAAACGAATAATCTGTGAGATAGGTTTGTGTTTTTCTATCAAGGTATAGCGAATGTTAGGGCGATCAAAACTGCCCAAATAAATATGAGGTTCTTGAAGTTGTAATCTATGCGTAATGTCATTGCGAGTTGCCTCATCGGCTGTCGCGGTGAGAGCCATAAATGGCACATCAGGAAATTGCTGTTTTAATTGCCCCAACAAAGCGTATTCTGGTCTAAAATCATGCCCCCATTGGGAAATGCAATGTGCCTCATCAACAGCGATCATTGATAATGATAGAGCTCCAAGTCGCTCAACAAAGTCACGCATCAGAACTCGCTCAGGCGAGGCATACACCAACTTTAGCTCGCCAGATTGCATCCGATTATAGACATTAATCAGCTCTTCCCGTGGCATAGTCGAATTAATACATTCCGCCACTACCCCATTGGCTTTCAGCTGATCAACTTGGTCTTTCATCAATGAAATCAGAGGTGATATCACCAAAGTTAACCCTTCACGTACCAAAGCTGGAATTTGATAACAAAGTGACTTACCTCCCCCGGTCGGCATAATGACAATGCAATCTTGATCTGCGGCAGCAGCATCAATGACTTCCCTTTGACCATCACGAAATGATTTATAACCAAACACATCCTCTAAGACCTTTTCAGGTGTGATTGCAGGATCAGATTGTTGAGCAAACAGCGTCGCGGTCATTGGAGTCTCAGTTAGGAAATATAGCGAAATGTAAAGCGCACATTGTAGTAGTGTTCGAATACGAATAAAACTGCAAATTACTACCAAATCAGTGCAAAAGATAATCCAACACTAGATGATAGACACTACCACTCGTATACTGAATGATTACTATAATAAGAATCAGTAGCTGGACGAACATCAATGACAACAGAACAGCAATCAAGGCAAGGCGTGCTTCTCGCCATCGGTGCCTATACCATGTGGGGCATTGCACCTATTTACTTTAAAGCCATCAGCCAAGTTTCACCGCTAGAAATCCTCAGTCATCGTGTCGTTTGGTCATTCGTTCTTCTTACTGTCTTACTGCACTTCGGTCGTCGCTGGCGTGGTGTAAGGGATGTAAGCCGCTCCAAGAGTAAAATGTTGTATTTAATTTCTACGGCTTTGCTTGTTGGAGTTAATTGGTTGATTTTTATCTGGGCAGTCAATTCCAACCATATGTTAGATGCCAGTCTAGGGTATTACATCAACCCCCTACTCAATGTGGTACTTGGAATGTTATTTTTAGGAGAGCGCCTGCGCAAGTTACAATGGTTTGCAGTCGCATTGGCGACTTGCGGTGTTGCAGTTCAGTTGATCGCCTTTGGATCTGTGCCCATGGTCGCCATTGCACTCGCCTTTACCTTTGGTCTATATGGACTACTGCGCAAAAAGGTTAGCCTAGATGCACAAACAGGATTATTTATTGAAACCCTAGTAATGCTACCCGCAGCTGCAATTTATCTGTTGTGGATTGCAGATTCTCCCACTTCTGATTTTGCACTCAATTCATTAACTTTAAATATATTACTAATCGCGGCAGGAATCGTCACCACACTGCCTCTGCTGTGTTTCACTGGCGCCGCGACTAGGCTCAAACTGTCAACTCTAGGTTTTTTCCAATACATCGGCCCCAGCCTAATGTTTTTGCTTGCTGTCCTAGTATACGGCGAAATTTTTACCACTGATAAAGCCATTACCTTTGCATTCATCTGGGGTGCTTTAGTGGTCTTCAGTTTCGATGGACTAACAAATAATAAACGCTCACGCGTAACAAAACCTTAAACTTCGCCAGCGTCGAATCATACTAGTGATCTTTTTTTACAAGACAAATGATAAGAATAAATATAAAGTCGGTTAAGTTTGATACAGGTCGTCATCATGGATAAGGTAAATTACCTCACAACACAAAATGAAAAGATAGGCCTAATTAAAGCCCACTATAAAAAGTTCGCCTTTCGAAGGCACTACCACCTCGACTTTCACATTGGTTTAATCACTAGCGGTCAACAAAAGTTTTGCTATCACGGCACAAATCATACCGTTGGCCATGGCCAGGTCGTTATTATGCCACCCGATGAATTGCATGACGGGAGGTCAATTCATGATAATGGTTATCAAGTTAGGGTGTTTTCTATTGAACCCAAATGGTTTAATGATCTCGCAGAACTCAAGAATGACAGTGACCAAGTTCGATTTAACCAATTCGTAATCTCTGACTCAGGCTTATTCACACATCTCGTTAAACTCCATCAATTACTGAGCAAAAATGACCTAAGCCAGTTGGCAAAAGACTGTTTGCCTTATGAAGGTTTTGAGCAGTTATTTAGTCATTATGGTGCGGTACGGCAAAAAAACGTCGTACTACTTGGAAATCAATCAATTTCATCACTAAAGGAGTATTTACTGGAAAATTTAGCGCAACCCGTAAGGCTTGAAGATTTATCTCAGTTATGCCGACTCAGCCCCACTCAGTTTCAGCGCCACTTTAAAGCTAAAATGGGTTTAACACCTTATGCTTGGCTCAGTCGTTTAAGGCTCGAACATGGATTAAAACTACTTAAAACTGGCGTATGTGGCACCAAAGTCGCTCACCAAATTGGTTTTTATGATCAAGCACATTTTAGCAAGACCTTTAAATCAACTTATGGCATTTCACCTTCTAAGCTTCAGTGTTAATAATTTACAATCATTACTATTCTCCTCAAGGCAAAATGAGCTCATATTAATCAATGAGTATCACAATGAACGAAATCACTATCCTCACAACACTCGCTAGTGTTCATTTTATCGCCCTAATGAGCCCTGGGCCTGATTTTGCTTTGGTGGTCCAAAATGCTGCACGCCATGGACGCCAGACAGGACTCTATATAGCGTTAGGACTTTCATTTGGCATACTCCTTCATTCGATTTTGAGCCTGACTGGAATTAGCTATCTGGTCCACCAACAGCCAGACTTATTTGCTGGATTACAGTTAATCGGAGGTAGCTACTTAGTTTATCTTGGTTACAGTGCTCTTAATGGATGTTGGAGAGCAAAAAATAATCCTAAACCTCACCCAAGGCAAGCAAACAAAGGTGTACTACTGAGCAATAAACGCCAAGCATTCTCTCAAGGTCTATCAACCAATATACTCAACCCTAAAGCACTGGTTTTCTTTATTAGCCTGATGTCCAGCTTAGTTCCGCCTCATATGTCTCTTACGGGTAAAGGAATGGCACTGGTCATATTGTGGGGGCTATCTTTAATATGGTTTTCATTGCTTGCATGGGCGCTATCAACCAAACGCATGCAAGGTAAAGTGCAAGCGATGGCCTTTTATATTGATGGGTTATGTGGGGTGATATTCACAGTAATAGGCACTAGTATTCTTTGGCAGTCCATCTCTGGTTTAATGTTAATTTAATAAAAAAATTGATTCGAGATTACATTTTTGTAACAAATCCTTAGACTCCAAACTGTTCCACTGCCACTCTGTCACCGCATAGTTTACAAGGAGTACAAGATGCAGTGGAAACACCCATTTCTAGCGACATGTCTATTATTCACCTCTATTTCTGCCATTGCTGATCAAGCAGCGGACTCTGTTGCTCCCGAAGAAAGTAGTGGTTTAGAACAAAAACAGCTGGTTAAATCCAGAGACTGGATGGTAACGACTGCGAACCCACTCGCAACTCAAGCTGGCGCTGATATTCTCAAACAAGGTGGTAACGCCATCGATGCCATGATCACCACTCAACTCATGCTGGGCCTAGTTGAGCCACAGTCATCAGGGATCGGTGGTGGTGCATTTCTTGTATATTGGGATGCAAAGAAAAAGAAACTTACCACTTATGATGGGCGTGAAACCGCACCTCTCGCGGCCACACCACAACTGTTCCAAGATAAAAATGGCAAGCCGCTGCAATTTTATGACGCAGTAGTCGGCGGGCGCTCTGTCGGAACTCCTGGCGTAGTAAAACTGATGTGGGAAACACACCAAAAATATGGAAAGCTAAAATGGGAACAACTATTTGAGCCTGTAATTAAAGTAGCCTTGGATGGTTTTTCTATCAGTCCAAGGCTTGCCACTCTAATCGCTAAAGATGCCAAACGTCTCTCTCGCTTCCCCGAGACAAAAGCTTATTTTTTTAACCCTGACGGCTCAGCGAAAAAACAAGGTGTATTGCTAAAAAATCCAGCTTATGCCGATACACTGACCGCCATTGCAAAAAAAGGTGCTGACGCTTTCTACAAAGGCAAAATTGCTGAAGATATTGTGAATATCGTCAAATCAGCTCAAGGTAACCCTGGGGTGCTTGCCCAAGAAGACTTCGAAACTTATAAAGTTAAGCAACGCCAGCCAGTCTGTTCCACTTACCAAAGCTACGAGATTTGTGGTATGGGCCCACCAGCTTCTGGCGCACTAACGGTCAATCAGATTTTAACCATGACAGAAGAATTTGACCTAAAAGGATGGGGACCAAACAATGCTAAATCCTGGCAAGTCATTGCTGATGCATCCCTTTTAGCATTTTCTGACAGGGGTATGTATATGGCAGATGAAGACTTTGTCCCTATGCCAACCCAAGGTTTAGTTGATGCAGAATATCTAAAAAAGCGCGCCCAATTAATAACGCCTGGGAAAGCATTAGAAAGAGCATCAGCAGGCTCTCCTCCTTGGAACTACGCAAGTCAACAAAGCCCTGATGAATCCATTGAACTCCCCTCGACAAGTCACTTCAATATTGTCGATAAAGACGGAAATGTAGTATCCATGACAGCTTCAGTCGAAAATGCCTTCGGTTCACGTCTCATGACTAACGGCTTTATACTCAATAATGAGTTAACCGATTTCTCATTCAGCACCCACAATGACGGCAACCCTATCGCAAATCGCCTCGAACCCGGTAAACGCCCTCGATCTTCTATGGCTCCCACCATAATAATGGAAAATGGCAAACCCTATATGGCCATTGGTTCCCCAGGCGGAAGTCGCATTATAGGTTACGTTGCCCAAGCCATTATTGCTCATACTCAATGGGGCATGGATATTCAGCAAGCAATTAATCAACCTCACATATTGAACCGTTTTGGCACGCTTGATATTGAACAAGGCACCTCGGCAGAGGAGATGAAATCAGATCTAGAAAGGATGGGCTTTGATGTCAGTATTGGAGACTTAAATTCGGGCCTTCATGCCATCTTAATCAATAGCCGACAATTAGAGGGGGCCGCCGACCCAAGACGCGAAGGAACAGCAATCGGGCAGTAGCAATAATCTGCCCGCCACCTTGTGAGATATTTCTTACAAGGCAGTGAGCTAACATCTATTTTTTAATGAGATTATTAAAATTAGAGTAATATAACTAGCTGTTAGAAAAGAATTTGCTCTATTTTTAACCACTTTCCATTAGCAGAGAATAGACAAGTTAACCTTGAGGAATATTTTGGGCGTCGTAATATGAACTCTGTCGGAAGGATGCTGACACGGAACAGGAAACACCAAGGAATTGGTTATCTTCAGGATGAAGATTCGGCTACTTAAGATAAGCAGTCGGCATGGATAGCAAATTGGACATTGAACGGACTCAAAATAGTAACTAGGATGGTTACTACTAGGGAAAGAAAATGGATACCGCTTAAGGAATAGGCGATGCGAGCTAGCTAGGATAGTTAGCGGACCAGGATAGGGTCAAGGACACCGCTAGGATGGCGATGAAGGGACTGAGCTGAAGGACATCAGCATACTATCAAGGATTTGATGCATGGAGCACCTTTTAGTAGCTGGATTGCTGCGAGTAAGACTATAACCCCGATGGGCGAAAGCCCTCGGGGTTTTTCTTTTAGTATTATAATTGTTCTAGTTTAGCGTATGCCGTTACCAGCCATTTGATGCCTTCACCATTAAAGGCAACCTGTACACGACCTTGATGACCACTCCCCTCAAAATTGATGATGGTCCCTTCTCCAAATTTTGGATGCTTGACACGCGCCCCCAAACTAAAGCCAGTCTCATTAAAGCTTTCTTTCACTATTTTAGAGCTGAATCTGCCCGAACTAGTAGGACGACTCACCTGCGCCTTCATCCGAACTTCATCCACACAGGTTTCTGGCAATTCACGAATAAATCGTGATGGTTTGTGGAACTTATCTTGGCCATATAAACGACGCATTTCAGCATAAGTGATATAGAGCTTTTGCATGGCCCGTGTCATACCTACATAACATAAGCGGCGTTCCTCTTCCAGCCGGCCAGCCTCTTCAACTGACATTTGACTTGGAAACATCCCTTCTTCCACTCCAACCATAAATACCAGTGGAAACTCTAACCCTTTGGCACTGTGCAAAGTCATTAACTGAACCGCATCTTCAAATTCATCAGCTTGCCCCTCACCAGCTTCCAATGCAGCATGAGTTAGAAATGCCGTCAACAAGCTCATATCGTCTGCTTCTTCGGGCTTTTCAAATTGACGAGTCGCTGTTACTAACTCCTCTAAGTTTTCGATACGAGCTTTGGACTTCTCACCTTTTTCCTGCTCATACATAGCATATAAGCCAGAATATTTGATTACATGATCGGCTTGAATATGAAGTGATATTTCACAAGTATCATCTTCCAGTGCATTAATCAGTTCGACAAAACGCCCAAGTGCGATAGCAGCCCTACCTGCAAGCACTTTTTCTTCTAACAGAGCAACGCTAGCATCCCACATAGTACAACCTCTGTCTCTAGCCGCAAAACGTAATGTCTCTAACGTCTTGTCACCCAAGCCACGAGTCGGTGTGTTCACTATTCTTTCAAATGCTGCGTCATCATTACGGTTAGCCATCAAACGTAAATAGCTCAATGCATCTTTGATCTCCTGGCGTTCAAAGAATCGCATTCCACCATAGATACGGTAAGGCAAGCCCACCTGAATGAGTGCCTCTTCCAGCACTCGTGACTGCGCATTATTACGATACAACATAGCTGCATCATTCAACGCCCCGCCTTTTTCTTGCCAATCTTTAATCTTATTAACTGCAAAGCGAGCTTCATCCAGATCGTTGTATGCCGAATAAACTGAAATAGGCTCTCCCGCCAAACCCTCTGTCCACAATTCCTTACCCATGCGCTCAGTATTGTTGGCAATTAAAGCATTTGAGGCTTGGAGGATAGTTTTAGTCGAGCGGTAATTTTGCTCCAAACGTATCGTATTAACACTTGAAAATTCACGGGTAAATTTTTCAATATTTTCGATTTTTGCCCCACGCCAACCATAGATGGATTGGTCGTCATCACCCACTATCATAACGTTCGATTCTGGCCCTGCCATCATTCTCAACCATGCATACTGGATATTATTGGTATCTTGAAACTCATCGACTAGAATGTGTTTAAAACGTGCCTGATAGTGCTCACGTATATGTTTTTTGTTACGTAAGAGCTCATGAGATCGCAGCAAAATCTCAGCAAAATCAACTAAACCAGCACGGTCGCATGCTTCTTGATACGCACTATAAAGCTGAAGATAAGTTTGAGTAACAGGATCGCGGTATGTATCAATATGACTGGGTCGCAAACCTTCATCTTTTTTACCGTTTATCCACCAAGCGACCTGTCTTGCCTGCCACTGCTTCTCATCCAAGTTTTGTGCTTTTATTAACCTGCGAAGAAGGCGCTGCTGATCATCACTGTCCATAATCTGAAAATCATCCGGTAACTCAGCATCAAGATAATGCGCGCGCAAAATTCGATGGCAGATACCATGGAAAGTACCATTCCACATCCCCGTGGCACTACCCATCATTAAGTCTTCGATACGACCACGCATTTCAGCAGCTGCTTTGTTGGTAAAAGTTACCGACATAATTGAAAAAGGTGAAACTTGCTCAACCGACATTAGCCACGCGATTCGGTGTACCAATACTCGAGTTTTACCACTTCCGGCTCCAGCAAGAACCAATAAGTTTTCAAGTGGAGCAGCAACAGCTTGGCGCTGCTTATCATTAAGGCCATCGAGAAGTAAAGAGGGGTCCATTAGAGTTCAGCCACTGGTTATCTATACATGAAAAGTAATTATAACCTAAACATCATATTGAGTTCAGAATATTAACCACAAAAACAGATTCAAATAATACCATCAAAAACAATGACTTAATAAAAAAATATGATGCAGATGTTTTTTTTTGACGTTTTTTTGAAAGTTTTACGATGTTTTTTCTATCCTTTAAGTTGAGCAAGCTTATGAATTAGCTTATGAAAAATATCTTAACCCACGACTAAAGGATGTTTTAGACAGGGTAACTTAGGTATTCACTGAGAAAGGAAAAGTCTGAGGAAAATACTATGAAGAAAACAAATTTTGCCATCACTGCTGCAGTAACTAGCCTTGTTGCTCTAGGTGCAACTGCATTGACAGCGACCCCTGCTATTGCAGCAGAAAAAGAGAAGTGCTACGGCGTATCAAAAGCCGGAAAGAACGATTGTGCAACCAAATCTAGTTCGTGTGCAGGCACCTCGAAAGAAGACAACCAGAAAGACGCCTTTATAGTGGTTCCAAAAGGTCTGTGCGATAAACTTGTGGGTAGCAGTACCCAGTCTTCTTAATCACTAGGGGCGACTAAAGCAAGCATTAGCGAGTCGCCTTAACCTTATCCGCTCACAAAGGAAGGATGAGTGAATAAAGACAACTACCATCACAAGGTAGGGGTGGGATTACGCTCACCTCATATCGATTACTTTATTTCCAACAAACCAACCTTATCTTGGCTGGAAATCCATAGTGAAAACTATTTTCAGCCTCATTCTCCAGCTAGGCAACACCTACGTACACTTATGGATAGCTATCAAATTAGCTGCCATGGCATAGGGTTATCCCTTGGCAGTATAGAGCCTGTCAGCTCACATCATCTCAAGCAACTTAAAATGCTCATTGATGAAACGCAGCCCTTTCTGGTCTCCGATCATCTTAGCTGGAGTCAACGTGGAGGCCATTACTTCAATGATCTGCTTCCTTTACCCTATACTGAGGAAGCTCTGGAGATCTTCTGTCGTAATGTACTCGATGTACAAGAATATATTAAACGGCCATTACTGATCGAAAACCCATCAAGCTATGTCAAATTTTCCCACTCCACGATTGCCGAATGGGAGTTTCTTGCTGAAGTACAAAAACGCACAGAGTGTCGGCTTTTACTTGACCTAAATAATATCCATGTTTCAGCATTTAACCATGGTTTTGATAGCCTAGAATACATTCAAGGTATCCCAGCAGATAAAGTCGATGAAATTCACTTGGCTGGATTTACTATCAAACAACTTGCAAAAGGTGAAATTTGGATAGATACCCATAGCCAACCTGTGTGTGACGATGTATGGGCACTTTTTGAACACTGGCTAGCTCTTCACGGTCAACGTCACACCCTAATTGAGTGGGATCTAGATATTCCCGAGCCCGAAACCTTATTAAATGAGTGTCAAAAAGCCAGTCATAGGTTGATGCAGATCGACACACCAGCAGGGAGAAAAGCTTCATGACGCCAACTCTTGCTGACTTACAACAAAGCTTTGCCCAAGCACTTCAATATCAGGCATCTAGTGATAGATGCCATATCAGCAGTGATAAATTCACTGCTGATGAATATATCCAAATCTATCGCAACAACTTTATAATTGGTTTAAGTGATGTACTTCAAGCCACCTACCCAATGGTACATGCTTTGGTGGGAGAAGAATGTTTCGCCCAACTTGCTCGTCATCATATTCTCGAGTGTCCACTAAATTCAGGCGACGTGAGTCACTATGGCGAACATTTCTCAACCAGCATAGCAAAATTCACCAAGGTTATAGAGGCAGTGCCGTATATCCAAGATGTCGCTTGTTTTGAGTGGCAGGTTGATGCTTCTGCTCAAACCTTGGCTCAAACAGACCCAGACAAGCACTCACAACCAATAGCACAATTAGCAAATCTCACTGCAAAGCAACAAGCTAATGTCCGACTTCGGCTTTCACCAAGCGCCCTAACCTTTCAATCGCAATATGCTGTTTTCTCACTACGCCTAGCCATTAGCGCTAACAATTTTACACAACTGAATATCAATCAGGCAGAGCAAGGAATCATTATTAGTCAATACGATGGACAATGCTGGACAATGGGACTCGATAAAACGTCATTTGAACTTGTTGAATATCTGAGAACAGGCCACACATTAGAGCGGATCCCACAAACACATCTTGCCTACCTAGAGGCACTACTTGAGAACCAATTGATTAGCGGGTTTACGCTCGCACCATACTAGTAAGGATAACGACTATGCCCGAGTCTATAAGCAAAATAATCAAGCACTACGATACACTAGTCGCCAGAGCACAGTATCTGTTTGTTCCTCTCCTACTTCTATTTTGCCGGCTATGGGTAGCATGGGTGTTTTTCAACTCTGGTCTAACAAAAATTGCTTCATGGGATAGCACGCTTTATTTGTTTGAATACGAATATCAGGTTCCCATTTTACCATGGGAATTAGCCGCTTATATGGGAACTGCCGCCGAGCTAATTCTACCCACCTTCCTCACTTTAGGCTTACTAACTCGCCCAATGGCATCGATATTATTTGTATTCAATATCATTGCGGTCGTCTCTTATCCACTGTTATGGGAAAAAGGTTTCTATGATCATCAACTGTGGGGGTTAATGATATTAGTGGTGGTGGTTTGGGGCCCCGGCCCAATTTCTGCCGACAAGCTGATCAAAAACAAATTTCAGGAATAAGTGCTAAAAACAATAACGCCCTCAACTGGAGGGCGTTGTTGTTTGCCAAATTAAAAACTACGCTTCAATACCTGAGTGGCGGAGCAAGGCATCAATTTGTGGCTCTCGGCCACGAAAGCGCTTAAATAGCTCCATAGGTTCCTCACTACCTCCCATCTCTAAAATATTACTAAGGAAGCTCTGACCAGTTTCAGTGTTAAATATTCCCTCTTCTTCAAAGCGAGAGAAAGCATCTGACGAAAGCACTTCTGCCCATAGATAGCTATAATACCCCGCACTATAACCACCAGCAAAGATATGGCTAAAACTGTGCGAGAACCTATTCCACTCCAAACTCGGTAAAACAGCGACCTTAGCTTTCACCTCAGCCAATGTTTCTAGAACCTTAGGACCGACGTCTGGATCAAACTGGGTATGAAGCGTAAAGTCAAACAGACCAAACTCTAATTGACGCAAAATAAACATCGCTGATTGGAAGTTTTTCGCTGCTAAGATCTTATCGAGCATCTCTTTAGGTAACGGCTCACCTGTTTCATAATGACCAGAGATAAATGCTAATGCCTCTTGCTCCCAACACCAGTTTTCTAAAAACTGACTTGGTAGCTCGACCGCATCCCAAGGCACACCATTAATCCCTGACACCGCTCCTGTTTCAACCTGAGTCAACATATGGTGAATTCCATGGCCAAATTCATGAAAGAGCGTTACGACTTCGTTGTGAGTGAATAATGCAGGCTTATCCCCCACCGGACGACTGAAATTACAAGTCAAATAAGCAACAGGGGATTGTAATTCTTGTTGTGAATTAATACGACGGACACGACACTCATCCATCCAAGCTCCACCCCGCTTATGTTCGCGTGCATATAAGTCGAGATAAAAACTGCCGCGCAGTTTGTCATTCGCATCAAATATGTCGAAAAAACGCACTGACTCATGCCAAGTTTCGACCCCTTCGCGCTCTATCACTTTCATGCCAAACACACGATTTAAGACTTCAAAGAGACCACTGATCGCTCTATGCTCAGGAAAGTAAGGACGTAGCTCCTCATCAGAAATCTGGAACAAATGCTGCTTTTGTTTTTCACTGTAATAAGTAATATCCCACAGTTCAAAATCTTCTACACCGTATTCGTTTTTGGCAAATTGGCGCAATTCTTCAACTTCTCGCTCACCTTGGGGTTTAGCTTTATTGGCAAGATCATTAAGAAAACTCAAGACCTGAGCAGGATTTTCCGCCATCTTTGTCGCCAAAGATTTTTCACTGAAAGTATTAAAACCCAACATACGCGCAATCTCATAGCGCAATTTTAACTGCTCATTGATAACTTCTGTATTGTCCCATTCACCTGCGTTTGGACCACGATCTGAAGCGCGCGTCGCATAGGCTTCATACAACTCTTTACGCAAAGCCTGATTATCACAATAGGTCATCACTGGTAGGTAAGAAGGAATATCTAGTGTTAGTAGATAACCGTCCAAATCTTTAGCTTGTGCAGCCGCTTTAGCCGCAGCAAGGGCAGACTCAGGCATACCCGCTAGATCTTGTTCGTCCACTACGTGCTTTGTCCATCCCATAGTCGCATCAAGCACATTGTTGGAAAACTTAGACCCTAGCTCAGACATACGCTTACTTATCTCGCCATAGCGATGCTGCTCATCAGCAGGCAACCCAATACCTGATAACTCAAAATCGCGCAAAGAATCTACCACAGTTTTTTTCTGCGCTTGAGTAAGCCCAGAAAATTCGGCACTAGCCTTGATCGCTTTATAAGCATCAAATAAACCTTTGTGCTGACCGACCCATGTCCCGTATTCGGACAAAAGGGGCAGGCAACTTTCATAAGCTTCGCGTAACTCATCGCTGTTAACTACAGAATTCATATGACTCACAGGAGACCAAATACGGCTTAGGCGATCATCCACTTCCTCAATTGGTTCAACAATATTCTCCCAACTTGGAGAACTATTACCTGCTAATACTTGCTCGATTTTTGCTCTGCAATCTACAATAGCTTGCTCAACTGCGGGTTTAACATGCTCTGGCTTGATTTGGGAAAAAGGTGGCAAATCAGTAAAACTGAGAAGAGGATTAGGCATAAGTATTCCTTTTTTATTGGCAAAAGCGGACTGACGGCTCTGTCATATTGAGCTCTGACTGGGTATAAAATAGTAAATATAGGTAGGTTCAGCAATTTTCAATAGTAACGTATACTAGCAAGATTAAAATATTCCGAACCTTGACCCATTAGAGAGTGTTATTTTGCTAAGTTATCGCCACAGTTTTCACGCTGGCAATCATGCCGATGTCCTAAAGCATATCGTTCAAAGCCTAATTCTCAATGCCCTCAAGCAAAAAGATAAGCCCTTTGTATACCATGATACTCATTCTGGTGTTGGGCGCTACGACTTAACCCACGAATGGGCGGAAAAAACAGGGGAATATAAACATGGTATCGCACGAATCTGGCAGCAAACCGATATACCAGAAGAACTGCAAAGCTATCTCGACGCAATCAAGGTCCTTAATAACGACCAAAATCTTCGTTATTACCCAGGCTCACCATGCGTCGCACGCACGCACCTTCGCCAGCAAGATCGCATGGTATTAAGCGAACTTCACCCAAGTGATTACCCACTTCTTGAACAAGAGTTTGCTCGTGACCGACAAGTCAGCATCTATAAAGAAGACGGCTTTAAACGTCTTAAAGCGAGCCTTCCCCCTAAAGAACGTCGTGGTCTAGTACTCATCGATCCACCTTATGAGTTAGCCAAAGAGTATCGCGACGTAGTACAAGCAATTCATCACAGTTACAAGCGCTGGGCAACAGGTATATTTGCTATCTGGTATCCAGTAGTCAATCGTTGTGATATTGAAGATATGATAGATGCTCTTGAAGGCTTGGGGATTCGTAAGATACTACAAATTGAACTGGGCGTAGCAGCGGACACTAGCGAACATGGTATGACAGCATCAGGTATGATTGTCATTAATCCACCATGGAAACTTGAAAGTCAAATGCAGGCTATTCTTCCCTTCCTTAAAGAATCCATTGCACCGGTAACTGGTCACTTCAAGGTAAATTGGATTGTGCCAGAGTAATATTAGGCAGTTTACCTCTCTTCAACATTCATGGCTGAAGAAAATTTAGACTGGATAGATTGAGTTCAGCCAATCTATCCTCCATATCATAGATAATGAAAAAATGCGGGCACTAAGCAGTGAACATAAGTTTTACTAAGCACCTCTCCCGCAATAATTGGAGAAATAAATGGCGACTCATTTTGATTATATCTGTATCGGTGGTGGTAGTGGTGGCATTGCATCAGCAAACCGAGCAGCAATGCATGGTGCCAAAGTTGCACTTATAGAGGCTCAAGATTTAGGCGGTACATGCGTCAACGTTGGCTGCGTGCCGAAAAAAGTTATGTGGCATGGCGCCCAAGTCGCTGAAGCAATCAACCTCTACGCTGAAGACTATGGCTTTGATGTCAATGTTAAAGGCTTCAACTGGAGTAAACTAGTTGAAAACAGACAAGCGTATATTGGCCGAATCCATCAGTCTTACGATCGCGTTCTGGGCAATAACAAAATCCAAGTCATCAAAGGGTTTGCAAAGTTTGTTGATGCAAAAACCGTAGAAGTTAATGGTGAGCATTACACCGCCGATCACATTCTTATTGCAGTTGGTGGTCGCCCAACCATCCCTAATATTCAAGGAGCAGAGCATGGCATCGACTCCAATGGTTTCTTCGAGCTAAATGAGCAACCTAAGCGTGTTGCTGTTATTGGTGCTGGCTATATTGCAGTAGAGATTGCAGGTGTCTTGCATGCTCTTGGCACCGAGACTCACCTTTTCTGTCGTAAAGAGTCTCCACTACGAAGCTTTGACCCTATGATCATAGAAACTTTAGTAGAGGTCATGCAAGCTGAGGGGCCTACTCTACATACTCATTCTGTGCCTAAAGAAGTGGTTAAAGAAGCCGATGGCAGCCTAACATTACACCTAGAGAACGGTAAAACACACAATGTCGATACTCTGATTTGGGCAATCGGTCGCCATCCAGCAACAGATGCAATTAACCTTGCGGCAACAGGTGTAGAAACCAACCAAGCTGGTTACATTAAGGTAGATGAATACCAACAAACCAATGTTCCGAGTATCTACTGCGTTGGCGATATTATGGAAGGAGGCATAGAGCTTACCCCTGTTGCGGTCAAGGCAGGCAGACAGCTTTCAGAGCGTCTATTTAATAACAAGCCTAACGCTAAGATGGATTATGATTTAGTCCCTACCGTAGTATTTAGCCACCCACCGATTGGTACTATAGGCCTTACGACTCAAGAAGCCGAGCAAAAATATGGTAAAGACAATATCAAGGTATACACATCGGGCTTTACTGCCATGTATACGGCTGTCACTAAGCATCGTCAGCCATGTAAGATGAAGCTCATTTGTGCTGGTGACAATGAAAAAGTCGTTGGTTTACATGGTATCGGCTTTACGGTTGATGAAATGATACAAGGCTTTGGCGTGGCTATGAAAATGGGCGCGACCAAAGCAGACTTTGATTCTGTTGTCGCCATCCACCCAACAGGCTCAGAAGAGTTTGTTACCATGTAGATCTTTTTATGGAAAGCTAGACTATAGATTTATAAGCTCTGAATAACCTACTAGCCTCAATGTAGATCAAAAGCATTGGAGGCTAGTATGGTCAAGGTTGTAAATTCGAGTGATGCTCTGCTCAAGTAAAACAGCGGAGTCAGTACCCACATCGATTCCGGCCTTTTTTAATGATTCAATAGGAAGTCCCCCATACAGCACCTCTCTTCCGTTCAACTTTTTGACCGTTTTCCTTAACACCTTCAATGTCGGTCATTGGTCCTGTTTGGATACCTATTGAGCGATTACTCTTAGAAACACACGAACATACCCTCTTTGACTGCCAACAACACTTTGACTATTTGCAAACAATGATAATTTATCTTCAATATTCACTTGCCTGCTCTTAAAAAGTGCCGGATGTGACTCTGACTCTTCAAAATTAAAATTAAAATTTAAACATTAAGGATCCGAGACGCAGGACGCGTATAACGTGATAGTAGGACCATTGCTGCCGATGAGACCATCAAGAAGGCTCACTGCGTAATAGTCAACACCATTAGGTGTCACCGACCAGTAATAGACGAAGGTCGGCCAACCGCGCGCGGAAAACATATTGCCGTATACATCGAACAGCTCCACTTTTAACTCATCTCTCGTTGCTAGGCGCCAGTTATTTCGCCCTTCAATACTCTGAGCATTATAGGTGGTACACAGTGCGTTTGCATTAGCCCAGTTGAATAGGTAGAAAGTACCAGCTGGGCCGAAACTTCCGTTTTCATTATTGGTACCATTGTTTGCACTTCCACCGATACTATCTACGTAAGCCACTGATGGAGAGTTGGTAAATAATTTCCCACTACCTGTATCAAAGATATCAATACATGCGCCTGCTAAGTCACAAACAGTAACATTTACTGTATTGCTGGTGATGCCATCCTTGGTGGCTGTAAGCTCGGTACCACCTTTAACATTACCAGTTAGTAAACCAGAAAAGGACACGTCTGCGATTGTTGGGTCTCCAACTATCTCCCACGTAACTGAATTACTCACATCCTCTTCGTTTCCATCATCGTATTTTGCCATCGCGACCAACTGCTGCGTTCTACCATTTAACACAGAAACAGGTGAGGGTGTCACCACAATTTCAGTCACTGTTGTGTCTACTGGTACCGAACTGAATGCCCCTTCTGAATTACAACCAGCTAACAGCATCAATGCCATTAATACAAAGATACTTTTATTCATTTTGTTTACGATAAAATAACCTCTATTTAGTTAAACTGAAAACTAGGGATAGTGACTTCAACTCTGCGATTTTGAGCTCTTCCCTCCGCTATTGTGTTATCAACAACTGGATGAGATTCACCTTCACCCCGCCACTCAAGCCGCTCCGGAGCCACTCCTAAATCAATAAGCTGGCTCACCACCGATTGAGCACGTCGTTCTGATAAAGCTTGGTTATAAACTTCAGAACCTGTTGAATCGGTATGCCCTACAATAACCACTTGAGCTTGAGGGTAAGTGTTTAGTACTGAAGCAACCAAGGTTAATGATTGGACAAAATCATCGCTGAGCTTGATAACATCAAAATCAAAACCGCCCACGATATTTTTTGTAGCAAAGATCCATGTTTGAGGTAATGACTCACTATCGACTGCTTTTTCACCAGATGCTGAAATATTTTCAACAACAGGATCAGCTTCGGCTAGCGCTGATTGAACTGTATGCCCAAAGGTATAAGCAAAACTCATCAAAGCAACGTAGCTATCGTATTTTCCTGTGTTTGATTTGCCTATACTATCAATATATTGGTAGCCTGCTGATAACCGAAGACTAGGAGTAAGGTTATAACTCACCCCCACCTCACCAAGAGGAGAGAAGTCCGTCGCATCGAGCTTACCTGACGAAAGGTGCGTTTTTTCCATATCCCAATAAACAGCACCAAGTCGACCATACAGACTCAGGTTGTCTTGTAGATGCCAATCGTAACGTAGGGCACTTTCAATCAACCAAGTTTTAGCATTGAACGATGTGATACCCGTCTTTAAGTCATCATGATATTGATAGCCTACATCCCAATTCCAAGCAGGAGAAAGCTGCAATCCACTATAGATCCCCCAAATAGACCCATTGGGGTATGAGTGATTATAAGTGTCATCTGAAGCCCATTGATAGCCCCCTTTAGCACCAATAAAAAGCCGAGGGAACTCAGTGGAAGGCAGTACAGGATCACTCAGCACACTAGCAAGGAGAATAATTTTTTCTATATATTTCAAGTTGATAAATATGCCAATGTATCTATAAGATACATTTATTGTATGTTTTTTAGACAAAGTTGCAATGTTTCCGGATCATCAACAACCTACTCAGCTTTGCTAGCACATTGTTATCTACAAAGACTAGACCTCACCCTCGCGTTGTTTCCCAAATCAAGGCAGCCTGAATAATACTAACTGAGGGCACGCTGACCTGATTATCACTAAACACTACAATTCCCTTCAAGCACTTATTATTGGGCAAATCGTTTCACTGAATAGCCACTGGAATCAATACAATAATTCTCTTATTATCCGTGGCTCTATCACCTTCTTGGTTGATGCCGAGGCCATGGAAACTAGTGCCACCACGACCATCACGGACGATGGGGCTTTAGTCAGCTTTACACCGCTCAGACTATCTCCACCTTCCTGGCGCTCAAGATGATTTTCAGTCTCACTCTACGAGTCCGTACGATAAAAGTGGAGAATCAGCGGCCATCTAAAGGGAAGATTATCGACGAGCTTGGCCTGAAGCTGAGTGGAAAGTAAGGAAACACTGCTACGAAAAGCGCCAAGTGTGGCGCAAGCTGCGACTATGCTCACTAAACCACTTCGACGCAAGTTGGGGCGTTTTTATACGGATGGTACCTACGACAGCAAAGCCAGCTATCAGCTGATAGCATGCAAATGGGCAACAGCAATGAGCCGCCAATCAAAGATAATTTACCTTGGGCGATGAACATGCCAAGTAATTGGCATCACCCTAAAGAACGCGTCGACCTAGCAAATGGATACCCTGACATCCTAAATTGGGCTAAAAGCAAAGGGAAAAAATAAAAATTGGTACAAAAGTAAGCGTAAAAGCCTGTTTGTTTTTGATAACGTCAGCGATTTATAATAATCATTAACTGACAAACGTAGACTTTTTATCAAAATAAAACGAGGCCAGATTGATATCTGGCCTTTCTATTTCGCTACCCCTTGGCGCGTTTTCCAAGCATCTCGACTTAACCCGTACACGGCATGATCAAGGATACGACCATTGACATTTTCCGCTCTTGTCAAGACACCTTCTAATGTAAATCCGAGTCGTAAGCAAACATTCCGGCTTGGCTGGTTGTCGGTCGCCGCTGAGATTTGGATTTTTTGCATGTCATAATTGTGAAACGCAAGCTCAATCATTCTAGACACTGATTTGGTTACAATGCCCTTTCCTTGATAGTCTTGGCTTAGCCAATAACCTATCTCTACCCTAGCAAGATCTTTGTCTATGGAATTAAAGCTGATATTACCGACCAGCTTACGTTGATAAAACATGGCACATACTAGAGACTTGCCATCAGCATAATCATGTAGGGCACGCTTGATAAAGTTTAGGAAAAACGATTCGTTTTCAGCATGGATAGGCCAAGATAACCATTGGCTTAAATACTCTCTCTGCTTCGAAACAATATCTAGGTAGCAAGCAGCGAAGTTCGCTTCAACTAATGCCAGCTCTAGACCCTGTTCAACTTGTACTACAAACATATATTTCCTTTTATAAAGTGATAATTACTTATATTCGACCAGAATCCTACCAACTTTGATCTTCATTGTTAGAATTGTTGAGGACCACCGAAGCTTATCCTTTAGAGCATCTATTGCTATCACGGGAGAGAAACCCGAAAGGATTCGAGTACTATAAAATAATGCTAATATTTTGTTAAATTTGATTATTTTTTCTTAATCTAGCCTATTTATCATCGACATTATATTTGGCAACAGATATAAATATACCTATTAATTGTGTGAATATTATCTTTCTCTAACCCAACAGTCCCTATCGATTGGCACAGAGTTACACAGCTATCTATAATTCAACTACGATCTTGTATGAAACAAGACACTCTTAACGTCAGGAGTTTCTATGAATAGAAACATTCATTTTTACGAACCTAGTGATGCCTACGGATTTCTATCTAACTTTTTCAGTGCACCGATTAATCTCAATGGCAACATATGGAAAACTAATGAACATTACTATCAAGCACAAAAATTCACAGACAAAACAATCATAGAGACAATTCAAAATTGCGCTACACCTGATATCGCCTTCTCACTAAGCCGCCAATACTGCAAATGCGTCAGAGAAGACTGGAATAACATTCGATTAGATGTCATGCGCTTTATCGTCGAAGAAAAGTTTAACCAAAATCCAATATTAGCATTCCAATTACTTGAAACAGGTGATGTAGATATAAGCGAGCACTCGCATAAAGATAGCTTTTGGGGGGATGGCGGTAACGGTCAAGGTGAGAACCAACTTGGCAAAATTCTTATGGCGGTAAGAGAGAAGCTCAAGCACACAGAACCCTACAATCTCATTCAATTCGTTGATAAAGCCAAGCTGCCGACTAAATGGGGGACTTACCAGATGCATGGTTTTATAGAAAATAAGACTGGCAAAGAGCATTTAGCTCTAGTTTATGGTGATATCTCTGTTGTCGATGCGCCATTAATTCGCCTTCATTCTGAGTGTTTAACTGGCGATGCACTTTTTAGTACTCGTTGTGATTGTGGATTTCAACTCGATAGGGCATTACAAAACATAGTCCAAGAGGGGGCTGGTGTTTTACTCTATTTGCGTCAAGAAGGACGAGGTATTGGTTTATTGAATAAAATTAAGGCTTATCACTTACAAGATGAAGGGGCTGATACTGTGGAAGCAAATGAGCAGCTAGGCTTTTCTGCGGATATGCGAGACTATCGCTTCTGTCGCGGTATTCTCAGCTATTTAGGAATAGACAAAGTACGCCTAATGACTAATAACCCTCGTAAAGTCAAAGCACTAGAGCAAGCAAACATTCAAATACAAGAGCGCGTTGCTCTTCAAGAAGGGTGTAATATCGACAATCAATTCTATTTAGAGACCAAAGCAAAAAAACTCGGCCACCTGTTTGACCAAAAATTTATTAAGCAATAAATGATTGTTTTTATGGCGGGAATGGGCAACCATTCCCGCCATAAGCTATACCAAAATTTCAGATATACGGATGGTATACCGTACTAAAATTAGATGTATTGCTTGATGATTTCGTCTATTTTCCCTTGTTTTTTCAATACTTTTAAGCGTTGATTAATATAGTCTTGCACCTCTTTATCCATACTTGGTGACAGGGCTAAATAAACAGAGTAATCAGGCATTACATCATTGAAACCGTGCTGAGAATAAAGCTTCTTATCGAGGTTAAGCTGATTTTGGTTGTACGTAATCCTTGAGCCCATCTCAACAAACACCATATCTCCAGGGTGGCGGTCAACAATCCTAAACGCCGACTGATAATTTTTAACTCGCATCTCCTGCATTTCACCACTAGCAAAATAAGGCTGAAGTTCAGGGTAATCGAAACCCATTAGCAATACGACAACCTTACCTTTCAAATCAGAAACTTGAGTGTAATTCATGGGTTTTTTACTGCTAAATAATAGATTGTGCCTAACAGTATAAATAGGCTCTTCAGATAAATTTTCCGACTGCACTTTACCCCAATTCGGGCTACCGTAGGTAATCCAATTCCCTTGGTCTTGAGAAGAAAGAAGAGAAATCATACGATTAAACGGGTAAGTATGATAATCAAGCTGGTGCTCACTACCTTTGAAGACTTCTTTAACGATGTCCGTCACTATGCCAGAATGGTCTGCACCTTTGGTTTCAATCTGAAATGGTCTGGCTTGCTCGGCAATAACGTAGTAATCAACCTTGTTGGCGCTGGCAAAAGACGTGTTCAGCACCAATAAAGCAGCTGACAATAGATGGAATTTCCAGTTCATTTTTGATCTCCATTTTATTATTGAATAATTAAAACTATATTTATTTTATCGAACATCATTTAAGAGTGTAGTTGCATATTTTGAATAAAGAACATCAATACCTAAGCATTAGCAAGCAACTCGTTGTAGCGGTAGCATTTTTTAGCGTGCTACTCGCATTAGCGGGCACAAGCTACAATCTATACCAACAATTGCAGCGAGACATTGACAACCTGAACCTAACTCTTGACAACCTAAAAACCAGCCAACTCACAAGTATTCAAACTAGCCTATGGGTGGAAGATAGAACTCTACTTAACGCTCAATTAGAAGGTTTAATCAGCTTACCCAAAGTCGATTATGTCCACCTCTATAGCAACAGTGAGTCCATCATTGAAAAGGGCCAAAAAGCCCATGAAGCCATTACTGTCACTTGGCCACTCAATTACGAGCTTGGTAACAAGAGTTACTCCCTAGGTAGACTGGTCATTCAGTCTGACCTGACATCAGTATATAGCGACCTTTGGCTGCAGTTTTTTCATATTTTAACGGCAGAAATCGTTCGCATTGTCTTATTATTAGTCGCACTGTTGAGTTTCATCTGGATTGTTATTGTCAAACCTATCAGTATAATAGCGGAAGCTGTCTCGAGTGTAAAAAAAGATCATTCACTTCAGAATGTTACACTATACCCTCGCATGTTTAGAGATGAGATTTCTCACTTAGTCGAGAATTTTAATGATTCCAACTCTCGCTTAGATGCCTACTATGCAGAACTAAAAAAAGCCAAAGAAGACGCCGAGACCGCCAATCGCCGTAAAAGTGAATTTTTAGCCAATATGAGCCATGAAATTCGCACCCCAATGAATGGTATTATTGGTATTTCAGCACTCATGGAAGACTTAGATCTCAATGAGCCCCAATTGAACTACCTACGTATGATTCAACAATCATCTGAAGACATGTTAGCCATAATTAACGACATTCTCGATATTTCAAAAATCGAAGCTGGCCGAATTGAACTTGAGGCGATTCCTTTCGACATTCATCGGCTGATAAATGACATTTATAAAATTAATGAAGTCAGAGCAAGCAGTAAGCACTTACAAATAATGTTCGAAGCTGAGCCGAATGTGCCAACAGTGGTCATCGGAGATCCTATACACGTAAAACAAATTATTAATAACCTAGTGAGTAATGCTATTAAATTTACTCAAATTGGATTCGTCAGAATCAATGTCAGCTATCAATCATCAAAGCTAAAAATAGCGGTAAGTGATACCGGTATTGGTATCGATTCAGAAAAACTAGACATGATCTTCGATAAATTTCATCAAGCCGATGGTAGTACTACTCGAGAGTATGGTGGTACGGGGCTGGGGCTTGCTATTTCTAAGGAACTGGTTGAGCTTATGGGAGGGGAAATACAAGTATCTAGTGAAGTCGGTCTCGGTAGCCGTTTTACCGTCCAGCTTCCTCTCCTCTCTCAATCTAATAGCCTCAAGGTTGTGACGTCACAAAGTGAGCAAGACAAACAAAAAAGGGTTGTAGTGGTAGCTAAGTCAGATGCCAACGCAAAGCCTAAAACAGCGACATCAAATGCCCAAGTGCTAGTCGTTGAAGATAACTCAGTCAACCAAGTTGTCATGAGGCAGCTATTAAAACGGCTCAACTTTGAATGTGACGTAGCAGAAAACGGACAAATTGCTCTGGAGCTATTCAAACAACATCACTACCAAATAATATTTATGGATTGTCATATGCCTGTAATGGATGGCCTAACGGCAACGATGCGTATTAGAGAGAGCTCTAACTGGGGGCGACAAGTCCCAATCATAGCAGTAACCGCTAATGTACAAGAGGAAGATAAGCAGCGTTGTTTTGACGCGGGTATGAATGGCTTTATTTCCAAACCAGTTAATGTTGATACTATTGAACAAGTACTTCGAGAGCATACTCCTGATACTCTAAATAACTCACTTAATATAACTAGCTGAGCCTATAATAGATAGAATCGAGACAGCTAATTGGCCTGAACCTACTGGCTCTTAAATTTTTAATTAAGCTAGGGAATCAAACCATAGCTAGAGTTAATTGATATTTTCAAATCTAGAATCAAGAATATTCAACAAAGAATAAATAGGATATAAAGAACCCTCGTGCTGGCGAAGAGGGCATTGTGAATGCGAGCGAAAACAAATCAGGGGCTAGAAAAAATAAATGATAGCTATATCTTGATGTCCGATTACCTTTAGGTATATCTCTATCAAAACTAAAATCCAATTAAGGTTATTTTCCCCTGAGCCATATCCTCTAGTTGGCAGGAGAAATCCACTCTTTTATCTTTTTCCTTACTATATAAAGCTTGAAGTTTATCAAAAGCCGAGGGGATAAAGCTGACACTTTTAAGGCGAAGGCTTTTTCGTGAAGCACTGTCAAGAAACGCCAACGAAGACTTATCAAGCACTTTATGGCAGATATCTAAAATATCTTTACTCACCAATTTACTGTGAATCGCCTGTGAAAGATCGTCTTTACTAATTTTTGAGTTAGCACGAGATACAATGCAAATAGCGTAGATATCCAAAATAGCCACCGCTCGGGTTCTCTGTGTATCACCATCTTCATACATAGCAAGTAAACATGGGATTTTACTCTCGTCAAATGATTGCTTACGGATGTTACTTAGCTTAAGTCGGTCACTGACTTCACGTTTCATCAGTTTCTCGAGCTGAGCTAACTTAGGTAAAGCCAGCTCCTTCTGCACATCACCAATATTTTCAAGTGTGCGCTCACTTTCTTCTGCTCCCTGTACCAAAGGCAACAGTTTACGATGCAAATCTTTATCAACAAAAGGTTTTGATAAAACAAAGCTCGCACCGGCAGATTTAGCTTGGTTTATCTGAAGCTGATCATCAACCGTGGTGATCATTCCCATTTTAGTACCTAAATTGAGCTTTTTGATCTCTTGAATTAGAGTAAGCCCTGTCATATCAGGCATATGCCAATCAGTGAGAACAATCTCTGGTTGCCACTCTTTTACTCTATTCAGCGCTCCAACGGCACTATCCTCTTTCTGTATTGATAAACGACGATAGCCAAACTTTTCCAATGCACGCCGGACTATCTCTAACGTCGCTTTACTGTCATCGACAATCAGAATTTTCACAAACTGTATTCTACTCTAGCTGGGTGGTTGTTTTAAATTATAGGCACAATTTCTGACGACAGCTAAACTTACATTCTATAGATATTTAAAAACATAGAATGAGTTCATGGATTTAGCAGCACTTCTCACGACACCTCTAATCACAACAGAGAGTTTATTCGCTCTTGCAATTGACGTTGGTTTATTAATCCTACTGGTGTGGTTTGTTATTCTATTGCTGATGATAAGAGAATTTCGTCAGTTCGCACGCGATGTGGTTCATGGCCCTGAGTCTAGTTCTAACTCAGAAATAGACAGTCAAACCTACGAACTTTGTCAAGAATCAGTCGAGAGTGCTCTTAGTTATACCACAATAAACAACGACACTCTTAATGATCTAATTATTATTCAAAAAGCGCTCGAAGCTCAGGTCTCACAAATTAGAGCTGCAGGAGAAGGTGGCCTAACCGCCGATGAACAAGAATCCATTGATGATCTTAATCAGCAACTATCAAAGTCTCATCAGCTTATCCGTAAACTCAAAGGAGACCTTGATAGGAGTATGGAAGGACTTAGAAAAGCAAAAGGCAAGCTGGAGAAACAATCGGATACAGTGGATAGCCTACGACAAGAAAAAGAGCAGCTCGAAAAACAATTTGAACAGCTTGAGAAAGAATACATGCAAATCAGTGAAACTGGTGGCTTCAATAAAATAGAGCAAGAGTATCACCAAGAACGGCAACAATTACTTAATATTATTGAAAATTATAAGAAGAAGATCAGTGAAAAACCAGAAGGTGGAGCGGGAGCATCCAATGAGGAACTCGAAGCTATCCAACAGCAGCTACATCATGTCACTAAAGAAAAAGAATTCGTCGAAAATAAATACCTCGACCTTCTCAAAGAAGCAGAGAAAAAGGCAGAAGAATAATGATCAATAATCAATCCACTCACCTTCTTATCCCACTACTTCACACACATGATATTCAGTAGTGAAGACTCTTTGAGAGGCTTCACTTTACCCGTATAAAAAAGCCCAGCTCTTTCTTCTCCCCAATAAGGCAGATGCATGGGCCATTTATCACGCATCATTATTTTAGCATTCAGTAAAGATTGCCATTCATTGTGACTGGCAAGTCGCATCCCCATCTGGTCACAAGTATTATACGCCATATCGTAACTCATTCGATTCCAGGGTAGATCATGTTCCATATAAAATTGGTCATTGCTAAGTAGTGAATATGGAACCGTATATTCAACACCATTAATGATAATTTTATGACGAATGGACACACCATCACCCAAATCATTCAATTCTTGAGAATTTTTTGAGGTTCCAGAGGACAGATTAGGTACAACTGTTGACTGTTTTTTCGATGTGATTGCGGCAGGTTGGGACATAGTGTTTTTCTTCGGGCCATCATTTAATATCTGCCTAATAAAGGCTTCCTCATAATCAGGAAGTTGTTTCACCTGGGCTAAGTCATGCTTAGCCTTTGCAAAGTCTTTATATGGTCCTATCAGGCATCGATACACATTACCTTCAGATTTAGCCCAAACATCAGAATCGATATAAGGGTAGATTTTCTTTGCTTCGCTCAATGCTAGTGGTTCAGTATATACACCACACTGAATCCAAAAATAAGATGCTCTAACTTGAGAGTTATGTTTACCCCACATCCCTGTACCAATCGGACAACTGCTATCCAATAAAGGGAGGTTACCATTTGAGGCTTGGGTCGCATCACACAAAAACTCTTTAGCGTAAGCCCTCTCAATTGATAAAGATAAACCCAAGGTGATAAGGCTCATGAGCACAACCACAGAACGTTTGGATTTTACAGCCATTCTAATATCCTCATTTAAACCTGAAATTTGTTATTTAATAACTTGATGACATTATTGACGACTCGTCATTATTAAAACTTAATGCAAAAAAAGAGCCGTAACTAACTACGGCTCTTAGTTTAGTGAAGATTATATAATTAAATCTTAGACTTATCTCACCCTTTATATATTTTAGGGTTGAATACATCACGTAGCCAGTCACCTAGCAAATTGATGACAAGCACAAGACTGATTAATACCACACCAGGGAAAGCTGTAATCCACCATGCACCAGAGAAGATATAGTTAAACCCTATGCTGATCAGAGCGCCTAATGATGGTTGATCGACTGGCAAACCAAGCCCAAGAAAAGATAACGCGGCTTCTGACATAATGGCATTTGCTACTTGTACCGTCGAGATCACCAAGATAGGCGATAAGCAATTAGGCAGAATATGTCGAAACATAATCCGCGGAGCTTTAAAGCCCATAACTCTAGCAGCTTCAACATACTCCTTTTTCTTTTCAGCCAAAACAGAAGCACGAATAGTTCGAGCATATTGTGGCCATTCGGCCACACCAATAATGACCACCAACATTATCACCGCATATTGGCTGTAAAAATCACTTCCAAAACTGGCTTTAAAGATGGCAGATACTATGATGGCCACCATCATGGTAGAAAATGATAGCTGTATATCTGCAAAGCGCATTAATAAGCTGTCGATACGGCCACCAAAATACCCCGCAGAAAGACCGATGATTATTCCTAGCACCAGCTGTAAGCCGACAGCTAAAAAGCCAATGGTTAACGACAAGCGTGAGCCATACAAAATCGTGGACAAAATATCTCGCCCTTGCTCATCCGTACCCAGCACAAAACGTTCATCACCCTCTTCCATCCAAGAAGGTGGTAACTCTGAATCCATAATATCAATCGATATCAAATCATACGGGTCAGTCGGTGACAATATAGGAGCAGCGATAGCCATCATCAAAAATAGCATGAACACGGTAAAACTTGCCATTGCTACTTTATCGCGCTTGAAGTAGTACAAGAAATCCGATTGTTTAAAACGATTCCATAGAGAAGGAGCAGTTGTGGTCTGGCTCATGATTATGCTCCTTTTCCAGTTAAATTCACGGTTGGATTAATAACCCCATATAGCATGTCGACAATAGTATTTGTCACCACAAATATCAAACCAACAAAAATAACATAGGCCGTAATAAGTGGAGTATCGACGCGGTTTATTGCTTCTAAAAAAAGAAATCCAGTACCAGGCCACTGAAATACTGTTTCAGTGAGGATCGTATATGCCACCATAGTGCCAATTTGTACCCCACCGACAGTCAATACAGGTAACATAGTATTTTTTAAAGCGTGCTGATAATAAATCTTATTTAGAGCTAAACCTTTCGCCTTAGCAAACTTAATATACTCTGAGCTCAGTACTTCAAGCATTTCAGATCGTACTAGGCGAATAAAGAGAGGCAACATGATTGATGCAAGTGATATACAAGGCAACACAAGATGCGCCAAACCATCGAGGGTAAAATAACCAGACTCCCAGCCTAACAAATTTACCGTTTCACCCCGCCCAAAGGAAGGCAACCAGCCAAGCTCAATTGAAAAAACATACATCAGCATAATAGCGGTTAAAAATACTGGAATCGAAATACCTATACTACTAAAAGCCATAATCACTTTAGTAAAGATACTTTTAGGATGAATTGCTGAATAAACCCCTAAAGGAATCGAGCAGGCAATAATAATGATTGTCGCTCCAAACACTAATTCTAGCGTCGCCACTAATTTATCTAAAATGACATCAACAGCTGGGCGCTTAAAGAAATAGGATGTGCCTAAATCACCCTGAAGTGCAGAGCCAACAAAGCGAGTGTATTTTGTTATGAAAGGATCGTTGAGGCCGAGCTCATCACGAAGAGCTTGACGCTCTGCTTCTGAAACCGATTGCCCCACAAGCTCACGCAGCGGGTCACCCAGATTATCCTGAATGGCAAACGCCACTAAACTGATCACAAACATCACTATCAGTGCCTGAAACAGGCGCTTGACCAGAAACGAAAACATTCCCTGCCCCTTTGCTTTCCATAGATTTCAGTCTGCAGTCCCACTCGGCCCTGCAAGTAGAGTATTCAAAAAGGTGCTGACCTTGACTGAAACAAAGGCAGCACCCTAAGTAATCAAGCACTTGCGAGAACAAGCACTTGGTTAAGCGTCATAGCTGGCTAGTTAACCACCAAATCACCAAAATAAGGGAAGTTCATACCATTTACGATTGGACCAACCTTAACATTGCTTTTCGCCGCCCAAGAAGGGTCCTCCCAATGCAGGGGAACAAAGGCTGCTTCATCATATAACGTCGCTTCCACTTGTTTAAGCATCTCACTACGTTTACCTAAGTCGGTTTCAGTATTTGATTGATTGACTAACTTATCAACCTCTGCATTACCATAGTGGCCGCAGTTATATTGTCCTTTACCCGTTTCACTATTGCGTGACATGGCTAAGAATTCAGTGAAGTTAGCAGAGTCTTCAGTATCAGGATGCCAACCAATCATTAGCATATCAGCGGAACATTTATCAAACTCAGGCCAGTATTGAGCTTTCGGCATGGTTTTAAGATCTACCTTAATGCCAATTTTTGACAGCATTGCAGCAGCAGCTTGCGCGATTTTATCATCGTTCACATAACGATTATTCGGCGCCATCATCGTCAACGAGAAGCCTTTTTCATAGCCTGCTTGTTTCATTAACGCTTTGGCTTTTTTAAGATCATAACGAGGCTTAAGACCATCATTATAACCTGCATAACCTACAGGACTTTGCTGAGCAGCGGGTGTCGCCGCTCCTTTCATAATTTTTTTCACTATGCCTTCATTATTAATCGCATAAACAATAGCTTGGCGAACACGAGGGTCTTTAAGTACCGGGTTGCTGTTTTGGTTCATCTGAAAGGTAATAACGCGAGTACCTGGCATAGTATAGAGATCAACACCATCTGCACTTTTAATTCGTTTGTAGTCATTAGGCGCAACAGGCGCAATCATATCGACATCACCAGAAAGCAACGCAGCGACACGAGTTGCATCTTCTTTGATTGGCACAAGCGTCAGCTTATCAACATTACCCTTTGAGCCTTTATCCCAATAGCCATCAAACCGCTCAAAATTGACTTTAACACCTTGCTCACGAGACGTGATAGTAAAAGGGCCAGTCCCAGAGACATGAGTAGAGGCATAAGAATTACCATGCTTAACCATCTCAGACTTGTCTTTACCATCCTTTGTTTTACCAGTGTAAAACTTACTATCCATTGGAAAAATATAAGTCGCAACATTTTCAATCAGGGGGTAAGTACCATCCGTTTTAATTTCAACGGTATAATCATCCACTTTATTGAGCGCGACAAGCGGGGCGAAAATTCCTTTAAAATCAGCAGACTCTTTCAGGCGTTCAAAAGTCCATACCACATCGTCAGCGGTAAACGCATTGCCTGAATGGAACTTCACGCCTTTTCGTAAATGAAAGCGCATGGTTTCATTGTCTACTCGCTCCCATGATTCAGCCAAGCGGGGCTCAAATTCCATCTTCTGTGTAAACCGCACTAACGGATCAAATACCATGTGAGACATCTGCAGAGTACCACCCGATAGCTGCTCATGGGGGTCGAGAGAAACAGGATCTGAAGCATAGCCGACTGTTATATCCGCTGCTGCCGCACTAAAGCTCAAGCCAGCTGTGATTAAAGCCATGGCTAGTTTGCTTTTAATGGTTTTCATTGCATAACTCCTTATGCGGGATTAATCCCTATTGTTGTATTTTATCTATTTACCCTAGTTCAGGTCGTATCTGAGGCTTTCACCATCTATATAGCTTCTCTTAACCCTTTAAACTCAGGCATTAAGGAAATTAATTGTTTGCTGTATTCGTGTTGAGGTGTATTAAACAACTGTTCTGTCGGTGCTACTTCAAGCAAGGTCCCCATTTGCATCACTCCAACTCGGTCACACATCTGGCGAATAACGGGTAAATCGTGACTAATAAACAACATCGTGAGGTTAAGTTCATCTTGCAGATCTTTAAGCAAATTCAGTATTTGCGCTTGCACTGACACATCAAGCGCGGAAGTCGGTTCATCACAAATCAGTAGCCTTGGACGAGTAGCGAGAGCTCTAGCAATTGAAATACGCTGGCGCTGTCCGCCAGAAAACTCGTGTGGGTACTTAACGCCTGCCATCTTACCCAAACCAACGTGATCAAGCAGATCATAGACTATCTGTCTCGTCTGACTTTCATTCTCGGTTAACTTATGAAAACGAATCGGCTCAGCAATGATGTCAAAGATCTTCATTCGAGGATTCATTGACGTATAAGGGTTTTGGAATACCATCTGCATTTGACGTCGTATAGGGCGACGTTCTTTCTCCGACTTGAGCGCCGTTAAATCAATACCTTCAAAGGTGACTTTCCCTGAATTTGGCTCATACAATCCTGCAATCACACGGGCAATTGTCGATTTTCCCGATCCAGATTCTCCAACCAAGCCAAAGGTTTCACCCTCAAAGACATCAAAGCTCACATTGTTCGATGCTTGAACGTACTCGCGCCTATTTTCAAACAGTGAGTCTTTGGTTACAAAACGTAGATTGACATCTTCAACGGTAAGTAATGAGCCGGCATAATCACGCTGGTCTTGACTCTGACCAAGCCAGTGATTTTTGACATCGAGAGGTTCCATCTCGTGCGCTTGTTCAATGTAACTCACCAGAGGAAAACGTTCGAGTTTGGCATCAGAGCGCGGTACAGCAGAAATCAAACTTCGAGTATAAGAGTGATCAGGATCGCCAAGTACTTTGTTAGTATCACCAAACTCAACCAAATCACCACGATACATAACAGCCACTCGATCAGTCACGTTCGATACTACGCCCATATCGTGCGTAACCAACATACAACCGACGTTATTCTTAACGCACAATTCACGGATGAGATTGAGAATTTGATCTTGTATCGATACATCTAAAGCAGTTGTTGGCTCATCAGCAATGATAAGATCAGGCTCGCCAGCTAAAGCAATAGCAATCACTACACGCTGGCGCATCCCTCCAGAAAACTGGTGAGGGTACTGCTTTAGACGATTTTCTGGTTGAGGAATACCCACTTGCTGCATCAAGGACAAAGCTCTTTGATAAGCCTCGTCTTCTGAGACATCCATATTGGCATGAATTGTCTCAGTTAGCTGTTGCTCTACAGTAAAAAGTGGGTTTAAAGAAGTCATAGGGTCTTGAAAAATAAACCCGATCTTAGAGCCCCTTACTTGTCGCATTTTTTCTTCCGGCAGGCCAGACACCAGCTTACCATCTAAGTAAACATCACCACTAGCGATGCGCCCAGGAGGACTAAGTAAGTCGATAACGGCATTGCCAACTGTTGATTTACCAGCACCAGACTCACCAACAACGCCAACAATCTCCCCACGCTCAACATTGAAGGATAATGATTTAACCGCAGCATGGACACCATGACGCGATGGGTATTCAATACGAAGGTTTTTAACTTCTAAAAGTGACATGACCAGACCTCAAATACTCCGGCAGCTTCCTGCTCTGTCTGAAGGTGAATCCATTCAAGTCAGCGAACCTTTCAGTTTATAAATAAACTGGGTTTGCCATCCTGACAATTTATAAGCTCATCAATTTTGCAAAAAATTCACAAAAAAGCAACAAACAAACGACTAAAACGTCCACTTTAAGCTAATAATACCCAAATGCTAGTAACACAAGTGCAACATGGTGATTATGGCTATGGCATCAAAAACTTAAAAATAACAATAACACCAATATTTACCCTGCTAAGGTTTGGTGTAATACGACATTGGGTTAATAGACGAGTGAAAGCCACTATACCTAGTTGAATAGGGTGTAAAAATAGATAAGATTTATAGAGATAATTGGGGATAAGACTAATTAAATGATAAAAAAAGCCTGCTTTGCAGCAGGCTTTCTAATGTGGTCGGTGAAGAGGGATTCGAACCCCCGACCCTCTGGTCCCAAACCAGATGCGCTACCAAGCTGCGCTATTCACCGAATTGTTTAACGAGAAAAATCTATTCTATCTTTCTCTAATCTCAGCATTAATCTTGCTGAGAAATTAATGGGGTGGCTAACGAGACTTGAACTCGCGACAACCGGAATCACAATCCAGGGCTCTACCAACTGAGCTATAGCCACCACAGTATTCTTAATGTTTACCGCTTAAATTGAAGCCATAAACTAAATGATGGTCGGTGAAGAGGGATTCGAACCCCCGACCCTCTGGTCCCAAACCAGATGCGCTACCAAGCTGCGCTATTCACCGAGCTTTTATCTTTCTAAATAATGGGGTGGCTAACGAGATTCGAACTCGCGACCACCGGAATCACAATCCAGGGCTCTACCAACTGAGCTATAGCCACCATTATTTAATGCCAATTATCACTTATTAAATAAGTGTCCGGAATGGCGCGCCCGAAAGGATTCGAACCTTCGACCTTTGGCTCCGGAGGCCAACGCTCTATCCAGCTGAGCTACGGGCGCATGCCCTATCGGCGGAGTGGAATAATACGTATATCACACTATGTCGTCTAGTACTTTTTAAAGTTTTTTTATCGTTTGATGTCTTTTTGGGCAATTAAAATGTGATAAACCCCTATTTCCAGTTATATAACCACATACAAGCAGGGCTATTGCTGTTTATTGCAACAAGTTATCAGGATATAATCACCTAATATTTACATTGATTTCTCGGCAAAAAGCTGTAAATCAAACCACACTCTAATAATCTAATAAATAGGTGAGCACGAACTTACCGTTAGGAATGTAAAGTGAGTTACATGGATATGTCTCGAAAAATCTTAACCGCTATGGTTGCTGCAGTTACTTTTTCAAGCACCTCTTTTGCAGCAAATATCAGCCAACAAGAATACGATGCGATAGCAGAACGCATCAAACCTGTTGGGAATGTCTATTTAGCTGGCTCTGAGCCCGTAAAAGCCGAGCCAACGGGGCCGCGAGATGGCGCTAGTGTTTATGGCACTTTTTGTATTGCTTGTCATTCTTCAGGTGTAAGCGGCGCCCCTAAAACGGGCAACGCTGATGACTGGGCTCCGCGTATTGCTCAGGGTAAAGACGTACTAAAAAATCATGCTATCAAAGGCTTCAATGCTATGCCAGCCAAAGGCACTTGTATGGACTGCTCTGATGATGAAATTGTTGCGGCTATTGAGCATATGATTGCGGGTTTATAGAGCCCAAATAGCTAAAAGAGCTTAGTGATGGACTAAGCTCTTTTAGCTCATCCTAACCGAGCTATTTGTTATTGAACATAGCGCGGATATTAGCAATATGTGCTTGGCCTTTCTCCATTCTTTCTTCCTGAGTCTGGGGCTTTTTATTTACTTCCCACTCAAGATCATCAAAAGGCAGTTCATCAAGAAACCTACTCTGAGTTGGCTTGATTAATTCACCATACTGCCTGCGTTCTTTACACATAGTAAACGTCAGCTCACGCTGAGCACGAGTGATACCTACATACATCAAGCGGCGCTCTTCCTCGATATTGTCTTCATCAATGCTGGTTTGATGAGGTAGAATTCCCTCTTCTGAACCAATTAAATACACATAAGGAAATTCAAGACCTTTCGAGGCATGCAAGGTCATTAACTGTACTGCATCTGTATCTTCATTTTCTTCACTACGTTCCATCATGTCACGCAGTGTCAGACGCTGAACCACTTCCTTAAGGCTTTTCTCTTCCTGATCATAATTATCGCCCTCTAAGTCAGAAACTATCCATGAGTACAGATCTGATACATTTTTCATTCTCATCTCTGCAGCTTTTGCACTGGTGGAGGTTTCATACAACCAGTCTTCATAGTTAATATCACGCACCAGCGAACGCACTGCTTCTACCTTATCTCCCCTCTCGGACTGATCAGCAATCTTAACCAGCCAGTGAGTAAATCGGCGTAAATTTTCCAGTCCGCGTCCAGACAAATACTGCTCTAATCCAATTTCAAAGCTTGACTCAAATAAGCTTTTACCTCGCATATTGGCATAGCTGCCCAACTTCTCTAATGTCACTGGGCCAATTTCTCGACGGGGTGTGTTTACTATACGTAAAAAGGCATTATCATCACCTGGATTCACCAACACACGAAGATAAGCCATAACGTCTTTAATTTCAGCTCGGGCAAAGAAAGACGTCCCACCTGAGAGCTTATAAGGCACGCGGTTTTGCATCAGAGACTTTTCAATCAATCTAGATTGATGATTGCCTCGATACAGAATCGCATAATCGCGATACTCAGTTCGATTGAGAAATTTGTGTGCGATAACTTCTCCCGTTACCCTCTCAGCCTCATGTTCTTCATCTTTGGCTAATAAAACTTTTAGTTTTTCACCATCTGGAATTTCTGAGAACAAGGATTTCTCATACACGTGTGGGTTATTTGCAATCAATATATTCGCTGCACGTAAGATACGACTAGTTGAACGATAGTTTTGCTCTAGTTTAACAAGGCGCAATTTAGGGTAATCTTGTCCTAACAACACCAAGTTTTGTGGTTTAGCGCCACGCCATGAATAAATCGACTGGTCATCATCTCCAACCACTGTTAGCCGTCCGCGCTCACCGACAATCAACTTGACCAGTTCATATTGACTGGTATTGGTGTCCTGGTATTCATCAACTAATAAGTAGCGAATACGATTTTGCCAACGTTGACAAACTTCAGGATTAGTTTTTAGTAGTAAGACGGGTAACAAAATCAGATCGTCAAAATCTAGTGCGTTATAAGCTTTCATCTGTTTTTGATACAGTAAAAAGCATTGGGCAAATAACTGCTGCTGCTCTCCTTGAGCTTTTGATATTGCATGCTCAGGCGTCAACAGATCATTTTTCCAATTTGAAATTGTACTGAGCAGCTGGCGCAACAGATCTTTATCACCATCAAGTTCAGTTTCTGTCAACTCTTTTAGTAGCGCCAGCTGATCTTGGTCATCAAACAAAGAGAAACCAGATTTGAGTCCCAAAGCCTTGTACTCACGCTTGATGATATTCAAGCCCAAAGTATGGAATGTGGAGACCATTAACCCTTTAGATTCATTTTTACCTAACGTTTGCCCTACGCGCTCTTTCATTTCACGCGCAGCCTTATTAGTAAAGGTTACTGCTGCAATATTACGCGTTTTATAACCACATTGTTTTACTAGGTAGGCAATCTTATTGGTAATAACACGTGTTTTACCCGAGCCTGCTCCCGCAAGGACTAAGCAAGGGCCCGCTACATATTTCACGGCTTCATCTTGATTGGGGTTAAGCTTCATGGCCATCTCAGGAATACAAATCAAAGGCCATATCATAATAGTGCAATAAGAAGATTGCTATGGTTAGTCGAGGCTATACAGAAGCTAAATCTTTCTAAAAAAATAAATTGAATGTTTTTTCACAAATTATAATAAAGTTTGTTGCATATCTGATGCCATTTCAAGCTATAATGAATGAATGTTCATTCACCCGCTATATGTAAGTGTCTGGATCTAATCCTATGGTAGATAAAAAACAGCAGATCATAGATGCCGCCGAAGACCTAATCGCAAAATCAGGTTTTCAAGGCTTTTCAATGCATAAATTGGCCAAGGAAGCTGGCGTTGCAGCAGGAACTATTTACCGCTACTTCTCAGACAAGGAAGATTTATTGCTGCAAGTGAGACTAGCGGTAATACAACGAAATGCCGAAGGTGTTCAACGTGGCGTAGACAACTCTATGCCGCTTAAAGAACAGTTTCAAACTATGTGGCTAAACATATTCGACCTCTCAAGGTCGAATATAGACAACTTGAAAAATCGTGCTCAATACGACTCCTTGCCCTGCATGAGAAACCATGAAACAAAGGAAATGGAGCGCGAAATGTTTAGCAAGGTAGATAAGCTTTTTACTGAAGGCCGAGAGCAAGGACTGTTTAAACCACTAGATAATTCAGTGTTGGCAGCGCTGAGCCTAGAGGTCAGTGTCACTTTGGCACGCAAACAAGCTCTTGGATATTATCAATTGGATCAAGCAGCCATTAATGCGGCGATTGAGGCCAGTTGGGATGCAATTATCAAACACTAATTTGGAGTTCTAGTTAGAATGAAAAAGTGGACTTTTTATATGCTTCTTATTGCAATACTGCTATTTGGTAGTGTGATAGGTTTTAATGTTTTCAAGCAACATAAGATAGAAGAATTTCTAGCTAATCGCCCTGAGCCAGAATTCCCTGTTACTGCCACCGAAGTCCAATCTGTTGATTGGGTTCCTATGATTGAAGCAATTGGCTTTATTGAGCCAAATCAAGGTGTCACTTTAGCCAACCAGTCAGCAGGAGTAATTGACAAGATTGCCTTTAATTCAGGCACCAATGTCAAAGAAGGCCAGCCTCTGGTCATGCTAGATTCATCGGTTGAAAAGGCCGATCTCAAAAGTGCCCAAGCAAAATTACCCGCCGCACAAGCAAAATATAAGCGCTACCAAGGTCTTTACAAAAAAGGCTCTGTGTCGAAAGAAACTCTTGATGATGCAGAAGCGAGCTACTTCTCGCTCAAGTCTGATATCGACAGCTTAAAAGCAACTATTGATAGACGTGAAATTAAAGCGCCTTTTGCTGGTGTTGTTGGTATACGTAATGTCTACTTAGGACAATATCTGCAAATTGGTACTGATATTGTGCGCTTAGAAGATACTAGCGTAATGCGCCTGCGTTTTACTGTCCCGCAGACTGATATTTCACGCATCAGCTTAGGCCAACAAGTCGATATTTTTGTTGATTCTTATCCAGAAACTTCATTCCAAGGCTCGATTACTGCTATCGAACCTGCTGTTAGTGTACAAAGCGGTTTAATCCAAGTTCAAGCCGATATCCCAAACAGCGATGGAAAACTGCGCAGCGGTATGTTTGCCCGAGCAAATATTATATTGCCCACCATAAAAAATCAGGTGACGCTTCCACAAACCGCCATTACCTTCACGCTTTACGGTGACAATGTGTATATCATTTCTGAAAAAGACGGTGAAAAGCGAGTCAAACAGCAAGTAATTAAAGTGGGTGAGCGAGTAAGAGATATAGCTCATATCTTAGAAGGCGTTAAGCCAGGCGACATGGTCGTAACATCTGGCCAGGTGCGTCTCAGCAATGATGCAAAAGTTCGTGTAGTAGAAAGTGATGCAACTACTCCACCAGCTGAAACACCTATGCTCTAATCTGGAGGCTTCATGCGCTTTACTGATGTTTTTATAAAACGTCCAGTTTTAGCGGTATCGATCAGCTTTTTGATCGCACTGCTTGGTTTACAAGCAGTGTTCAAAATGCAAGTACGCGAATACCCTGAAATGACAAATACCGTAGTGACCGTTACGACTAGTTACTACGGGGCAAGTGCTGATTTGATCCAAGGCTTTATTACCCAGCCTTTGGAACAAGCTGTAGCACAAGCAGACAATATTGATTACATGACTTCATCTTCTGAGCTCGGTACCTCAACTATTACCGTTAATATGAAGTTGAATACCGATCCAAACTCAGCACTGTCTGATATTCTGGCAAAAACCAATTCGGTCCGCTCTCAGCTCCCCAAAGAAGCTGAGGATCCGACCGTAACCATGTCGACAGGTTCAACGACCGCGGTTTTGTATATTGGTTTTACCAGCGACGAACTCTCATCCAGCCAAATCACAGACTATCTTGAGCGTGTGGTCAACCCACAACTTTTTACTGTTAATGGCGTGTCTAAAATCGACCTTTATGGCGGGCTTAAATACGCGCTGCGTGTCTGGCTTGACCCTGCTAAGATGGCCGCATTTGGCTTAACCGCAAATGATGTCATGGGCGTTTTGGATGCCAATAATTATCAATCAGCAGCAGGTCAGGCGGTTGGTGAGTTTGTTCTCTATAACGGCAGCGCAGATACCCAAGTCTCTAATGAAGAGGAGCTCAAGAATTTAGTAGTTAGCTCTGATGTGGGTAAAGTCACTCGCTTGGGTGATATTGCAAAAGTTACGCTAGAAAAGAGCCACGATACATACCGCGCCAGTGCCAATGGCCAAGAAGCCGTTGTTGCCGCCATCAATGCGGCCCCAACTGCCAACCCTATCAATATTGCCGCTGATGTTCATCAGATGCTTCCTCAATTAGAGAAAGATCTGCCTAGCAACATCAAAATGAACGTAATGTACGATTCAACCATCGCCATTAATGAATCAATTAATGAGGTTATTCATACTATTGCTGAAGCTGCATTAATTGTACTTGTGGTTATTACCTTGTTCTTAGGCTCCTTCCGCGCGGTTCTCATTCCGATTATTACCATTCCCCTATCTTTGATTGGCGTGGCTATGGTAATGCAAGCGATAGGTTTTTCTTGGAACCTAATGACACTACTCGCCATGGTACTGGCTATCGGCTTAGTTGTTGATGATGCCATCGTGGTACTCGAAAACGTAGACCGTCATATCAAACTCGGTGAATCACCATTTAGAGCAGCTATCATAGGAACAAGAGAAATCGCTGTCCCTGTTATCGCCATGACGTTAACTTTAGGCGCCGTCTATGCTCCGATAGCTCTTATGGGAGGCATTACGGGTTCCTTGTTTAAGGAATTTGCCTTAACGCTTGCAGGGGCTGTATTTGTATCAGGTATTATAGCCCTAACACTATCACCTATGATGTGCTCTAAGATGCTTAGAGCTAATGAGGTACCAAGTAAGTTTGAGCAAAAAGTTCACCATGTACTGGATAATATGACGCTGCGCTATGAAAAAATGCTCGGCGCTGTTATGCAGCACCGCCCTGTGATGATTGGCTTTGCAGTAATTGTGTTCGCAAGCTTACCTCTGTTATTTAAGTTTATCCCAAGTGAACTGGCACCATCGGAGGATAAGGGCGTTGTCATGCTAATGGGTACGGCACCATCTAATGCCAACTTGGACTTTATGCAAAATACCATGAATGATGTTAACGCCATTCTTTCAGATCAAAAGGAAGTAGCGTATGCACAAGTATTTACTGGCGTACCGAGCTCAAACCAAGCCTTTGGTATTGCTTCTTTAGTACCTTGGAGTGAGCGTGAAGCAGGACAGCATGAAGTAGTAAACCGAGTGACCGAGCTGGTTAAAGAGGTACCTGGAATGGCAGTAATCGCATTCCAAATGCCAGAGCTACCAGGAGCAGGTTCAGGGTTACCAATTCAGTTTGTGATCACTACACCCAATGCCTTTGAAAGCTTGTTTGCTATCGCCTCTGATGTTCTATCGGAAGTGAGTACTAATCCAATGTTCGTATACTCGGAGTTAGATCTCAACTACGATTCAGCCACCATCAAGATCAATATTGATAAAGACAAAGCGGGCGCTTATGGCGTAACCATGCAAGATATTGGTACCACACTTAGCACCATGATGTCTGATGGCTATGTCAATCGCATTGACCTTAACGGTCGTTCTTATGAAGTGATCCCTCAGGTAGAACGTAAATGGCGCCTAAATCCAGAATCAATGAATAACTACTATGTTAAAGGCGCTGATGGGAAAGCACTGCCTCTAGGAAATCTGATAACTATTGATGTAGTCGCCGAGCCTCGTTCTTTGCCTCACTTCAACCAACTTAATTCAGCAACTATTAGTGCAGCACCCGCTCCGGGTACTGCGATGGGTGATGCCATTAACTGGTTCGAGGACACGGCAAACAACAAGCTTCCAAGCGGCTACAACCACGACTATATGGGCGAATCTCGCCAGTATGTGACTGAAGGCAGCGCTCTCTACGCTACCTTTGGTTTAGCATTGGCTATTATATTCTTGGTGCTAGCAATTCAATTTGAGTCATTAAAAGATCCTATGGTCATTATGGTATCGGTTCCTCTAGCAATCTGTGGCGCTCTAATTTCTCTTGCATGGGGAGCTGCATCGATGAATATATACTCTCAGGTTGGTTTGATTACCTTAGTTGGTCTGATAACGAAACATGGTATATTAATCTGTGAGGTCGCCAAAGAAGAGCAGCTCCATAACAAACTCAGTAAAACAGACGCCGTTATGGAAGCAGCTAAAGTGCGCCTGCGTCCAATTCTAATGACCACAGCAGCGATGATAGCAGGCCTCATACCTCTGATGTACGCTTCAGGAGCAGGCGCTGCCCAGAGATTTAGTATAGGCATTGTTATCGTTGCAGGGCTTGCAATCGGTACTTTGTTTACTCTATTTGTTTTGCCTGTCATATACAGTTACCTTGCAGAGAAACATAAGCCACTTCCAGTATTTGTAGAAGACAAAGATTTGGAAAAACTGGCTCGTATCGATGAAGCAAAAGCGGCTCATCGCCAACTAACTGACAAAAAGTAAATTCGCACTCGAATACTAGGCCACCCTTCAAGGTGGCCTTTCTTACTTCTATCAGCTAATAATTTTGACCCAATAGCGACTTTCTCCAAGCAATTACATAGAATAGAAACAAACGTACAGGAGTTTTCACATGTTTGACCCAAAAAAATTAGAACAAATAGCGAAACAAATTCATGACTCCATGCCAACTCCAGTCAAAGAGTTGGGTGCAGACGTCGACCAAAAAATTCGCCAAGTTATTCAAGGCCAACTTAATAAACTAGACGTTGTCAGCCGTGAAGAGTTTGATGTTCAGACTCAAGTTCTTATGCGTACTCGCGAGAAACTGACCGTGATGGAGCAAAAGCTAACCGCTCTGGAAGATAAGCTAGCGGAGAAATAAACCGTACCACAACGCCTACTACCCAAAATAAAAAGGCTTGGTCAATGAGACCAAGCCTTTGCTTTAGATGTTGTGTATTCATTTTGTATTTATTGCTCCAGTCTGTCTGGAGTCATTACTACCAGAAGGTGCTTAATATTATCACCTTCAATCTAATTATTTAGCCGCCTACCGCGATACGTTTCATATCTGTCATATAACCGCGTAGCTCTTCACCAATGTACTCAACTGGATGATTACGAACAGTTTCATTGACAGTAATCAAGGTAGCATTGTCTACGTGATTAGATGTCTCTGCTAAACCTTTGCCAATAATATCAGTGCCAACTGAGGGCATAAATTTCTCACGTAATAGCGGTGTTGCAACGTTGGCAAACAGGTAATTGCCGTATTCAGCTGTATCGGAGATGACTACATTCATTTCGTACAAACGCTTACGTGCAACTGTGTTTGCAATCAGTGGTAGTTCATGCAAAGACTCATAGTACGCTGACTCATCAATAATGCCTGACGCAGTCATGGCTTCAAATGCTAACTCAACACCTGCACGCACCATAGCGACTAACAAAATACCCTTGTCGAAGTATTCTTGCTCAGAAATTTCAACATCACTGGCTGGATAGTTTTCAAATGCAGTTTCACCGGTCTCTGCACGCCAACCCAGCAAGTTAACATCATCATTAGCCCAATCAGCCATCATAGTGCTAGAGAAGTGCCCAGTAATAACATCGTCCATGTGTTTATTGTATAAAGGACGCATGAGATCTTTAAGCTGTTCTGAAAGTTCAAATGCTTTGACTTTCGCTGGGTTTGATAGGCGATCCATCATATGTGTAATGCCACCAAACTTAAGCGCTTCTGTGATCGTCTCCCAGCCGTATTGAATCAATTTACCTGCATAAGCTGGATCTATCCCTTCAGCAACCATCTTTTCATAGCTGACAATAGAGCCTGCTTGCAACATACCACAAAGGATAGTTTGTTCACCCACTAAATCCGACTTCACCTCAGCAACAAATGACGACTCTAAGCAACCTGCACGGTGTCCACCTGTACCTGCTGCCCATGCTTTAGCAATATCCCAACCTTCACCTTTAGGATCATTTTCTGGGTGTACAGCAATCAATGTCGGAACACCAAAACCACGTTTGTATTCTTCACGAACTTCTGTACCTGGGCACTTAGGTGCGACCATAACCACGGTCAGGTCTTTGCGGATCTGCATCCCTTCTTCAACGATATTGAAGCCATGAGAATAACCAAGTGCTGCTCCCTCTTTCATCAGCGGCATAACCGTTTGCACAACATTAGTATGCTGCTTATCTGGTGTTAAGTTGACAACTAAGTCAGCTTGCGGGATGAGCGCTTCATAACTACCAAGGTCAAAACCATTTTCTTGGGCATTTTTAAAAGATTGACGCTGCTCATCAATAGCTGCTTGGCGTAATGCATAAGACACGTCTAGACCAGAATCACGCATATTTAAGCCTTGATTCAGACCTTGAGCACCACAGCCAACAATCACGATTTTCTTACCTTTAAGGTAATCAGCTTCTGTTGCAAATTCGCTGCGATCCATGAAGCGACAGCGACCAAGTTGATCTAGCTGCTCACGCAAGTTTAATGTATTGAAATAGTTGGCCATGTTAGGGCTCTCCTTTAAATATGTATCCGCCTAAGTCGGCACTTAATTACCGAATCTCTCGATACTAAAACAGACACCAAATTGCTTAAAGTGATATATTCACAATTAGTCATTGCAAAAATTGCAACTTAGGACCACCTATTTATGAACATAAAGCGCTTACAACTTTTTATTCAGTTGTGTGATAGTAAAAGCTTTGCTAAAACGGCCTCAGCCATGCATGTCAGTCCATCAGCCTTGAGTCGACAAATACAAAAACTGGAATCGGAAACAGGGCAAGAATTGTTTGTGCGCGATAACCGCAGCGTCGAACTAACCCCTGCAGCTAAGAAGCTAATGCCAGTTGCACTAAAAATAATAACCGAGTGGCAAAGTTTCTACTCTCAAGTACAAGATGGTGAGCAAGAACTCAAAGGGGAAATTCGTTTATTTTGCTCTGTTACAGCCAGCTATAGCCACCTTCCAGAGTTACTGTCTGAGTTTCGCCTGCGACACCCATTTATCGAGTTCAAACTTTCCACAGGAGATCCCGCTCAAGCAATCAATAAAGTACTGAGCGATGAAGTGGACGTCGCAATTTCAGCCCAACCTGACACACTGCCAGCCAAACTTAAGTTTGAAACGATTGGCGAAATCCCACTATCTGTCATCGCACCAGCTGGAATAAGTAGCTTTACTCATGCATTACAAGAGGGTGAGCCTGATTGGAGCTCGATCCCCTTTATTGTCCCAGAATCAGGTACCGCAAGAGAACGAGCCAATACTTGGTTTAAATCGATGAAAATAAAGCCAAACATCTATGCTCAGGTTTCAGGACATGAAGCAATTGTTAGTATGGTCGCTCTAGGCTGTGGTGTCGCTATCGCCCCTGATGTGGTGATCAACAATAGCCCAGTAAAAGAAAAAATTCACCGGCTGAAAGTGACCTCAATTAAACCATTTAAACTGGGTGTATGTTGCAAACGTTCACAATGGGACAACCCATTAATCAAAGCTTTGTGGGACGTAGCACAACATACATATATTGCCTCCTAGTTTCCACTAAATACGAATAAAGAACTGGGGGGCTATATGACTCTGGAGAATTGCTGCTGACGAGCCTTGATTCGTAAATACTTATCAAAACACATACAGATGTTGCGAATCAGAAGACGGCCACGGAGCGTCACTCGGATCTCCTTTTTATCCATTTCGACTAATTCATCCTCAATGAATGTCTGTAGTAATTCAATATCATCTTTAAAATAGTGGTTAAATTGAATATCAAATTCTGATTCAAGCATTACTGTATCTAGTTTAAAATTACAAATTAGCTGCTTAATAACTTCACGTCGTAGTAAGTCATCACTATCAAGAGATAACCCCTTCCATAAGGCATGCCGCTGAGAAGTCACCTGTTGGTAATACTTTTTAAGATCTTTCTGGTTCTGAGTATATACATCTCCAACCATAGAAATGGCGGATACACCAAAGCCAACCAAATCGCATTCACCTTGAGTAGTATAACCTTGGAAGTTACGGTGCAAAATTCCGTTGCGTTGAGCTATAGCCAGCTCATCGTCGGGCTTTGCAAAATGATCCATACCAATAAATTGATAACCATTATTAGTCAGTGTCGAAATCGTTTCTTGAAGAATCGCCATCTTTTCTTCCGCGTTTGGCAAATCTTCATCTTTAATCTTACGCTGAGCAGCAAACAACTGAGGCATGTGTGCATAGTTAAAAATAGACAATCGCCCTGGTTGCATTGCTAATACTTGGGACAATGTGTTAACAAATCGTTCTTTAGTTTGCTTAGGCAAGCCATAAATCAGATCTAAGTTAGTTGAGCGAAAGCCAAGTGTTTTTGCACGCTCTACCATAGCAACAATAAAGGCTTCATCTTGCTCACGATTGACCAGTTTTTGAACCTCTTTATTGAAATCTTGAACCCCAATGCTTAAGCGGTTAAAGCCCTCTGCCTTAAGGTGATCAAGTATATCCAATTCTATCTCTCGAGGATCAACTTCAATACTGATTTCAGCATCACTTCTAAAATTGAACTCCGTCCGTAGCGTACTCATTAATCGGCTAATTTGTTGCTTGGACAAGAATGTCGGCGTACCACCACCTAAATGCAGTTGTGTCACCCTACGCCCGTGCAGTAATGATGCCCGAGTAAATATTTCCTGCTCTAATACATCTAAATATTGATCCGCTTTGTGAGCATGACGTGTGATGGCCTTATTACATCCACAGTAGTAACAAAGTTTGTGGCAGAAAGGAATATGGATATAAAGTGACAAGGGCCGCTCTGGATACTCAGTACAAGCCGCGTCATAATCAGCAATAGTAAATGCTTCGTGAAACTCCAATGCAGTAGGATAAGACGTATAACGCGGGCCAGCATAGTTATATTTATCGAGTAATGCTTGATCCCAAACTATTTGCTGGCTTACGGCGGCTAATTGAGACATGGTGTCCTTCCGTTAAGATTATCATTGGTAGGCGGCTTGGTTAACCGCGCTATTTTTCTGGCTATTTTTCCATACACAGTGGCAGAGCGTAGAGATGTATGACACTTTAAGAACACTAATAGTTAAAACTGATAACTTGGTCACTAACCAATTGAAAGGTAATTATTAAGAATATGATGCCTAACGCTAGACCATCTGAATATTGATTTGATTATTCAAAGGTTGAACTTTTTTCTGTAGCTGTTTAAGTTCTTCAATTATTGTTTGTTCTAGGCGAGATTCAGCTTTGTGGCGTGCAAGGTTTTGTTTCATGCGTTCTTTCTTCACCAATTGCTGCCGATCTTCACTACGTGCCATGTCTTTTACTATATAATAAAGCTCTGCTGTCGCTGGAAACTCTTTATCAAAATCAACACGCTCCTCCCCCTGAACATAGTCCATAATATTGTAAACACGGATGCTAATTTCCGACAAATCACACTGCCCCTGAATACCTGCCATACAAAGAATGCGTACATTTTCAAAAATATTAGCATTGCGCTTATCAATCGCAAGTTTAGTATGCTGCTGTTGCAATTCCTTTTGCTTCTTCAATTGGAGCAGAAGGTAACCTGCGTATAGTGCTAAAGTGAAAATAATCACTCCACCAATAATGGCTAACAAGGTTACATTCATCAATTGTCCTACCCTTTAAACTGATTCAAATCCAAATCTTCAAACTGCGAGAGTAACTCATCATCAGAAGAATATTTCTTCGCTGTTTTCTTCTCAGTTGGCGCAGCATCATCAGCAATAACTAATTCATCTTCAGTTTCTTGATAGATACCTAGCTGCTTCATCAAAACTTCGATACGCGCAAGTTTTTCATCAACATACTTTTGTAGACCAGCACCTAAGCTTTCACCATTATCAAGGCGATCGAGTAACACATTTAATTGAGCATCACTTTCCAGTAAATCTAGCTCTTTCTCTGCACTACGACGACGCTCAGCCTTAGTTGTTTTTTTCTCAGCCTCAACAACTAATGGGATTTTTTTCTTACTCCCTAAACGCGGATCACGCATTTGGCCTTCAGCTTGGTGTTTTTGATCTTTTCCTTCAACGTTGCGGTTACCCGTTTTCAACCCTTTACGCTTCTTATCTTTTTTACGCAAACGACCCTCTACGTCAGCTTGGGTGCGATTACGAACGACAACCAGGTCTCCATTACCACCTGATTTGATTTTTTTGTTACGGCTCATTACTGGATCTTCCTCAGTAAAATTACATCATTACCAATAAATTCAAGTTTGAGCTTATCCCGCTCGGCCAGATACTCAAACGTGTTGCGGCTATAAAAGACCACATGAGTAGGGTCATTTTTATAATGCCATCTAGCAAACGCTTCAACATCAATCACCATCTTAGTCATCAGACCAATCCAGCCACCTGGCTTAACTAAATTCAACCATTGCTGCCATATTCTACCTGGGTGATACAAGTGCTCAATCACCTCTGTGGCAGTTATAAAGTCATAAGTACGTTCCAATACCTCGGTATCCGGGTAATAATAAATATCGTACAAAGACATCTTGTGTCCCTGTTCTTCAAACATCAAAGACAGTGTCGGACCAGGGCCACAACCAAAATCCAGCCCCTCTGAGTTTGACTCAATACGTTTTATCACTGGATCTGCAACCCTAGACAAAAATGTACGGTAGCCACCATCATTTGGATCGTTCTCATGCAGATCGTAGTGGGCTTTTTCAGCCTTTGCATCCAATCGTTGAACAGAATTCACAAATACTAAGTCACACTGCTGGCACTGAAGATATGCTCGATGCTTATCTTCGTAATAATATTGCAGTCTAGAACTGCTGCAAAGTGGGCAGTGATCCATGATGACATCCTCAAACAGGGATGCGAAACATACCAGAAAGTGGCCGGAGAGTGGAGTATTATTGGGCAAATAATCATCAGTTGTGAAAAATATTATCACTACAACGCAAAAGATGAACAGTAAGCCAAAGCTAGAATAGATCTACCTTTGAATTAGACGGAGTAAAATATAAAAAAAGCGATAAGAGAATCTCATCGCTTTCTAAAGTCTTAAAATTGCCTTGCGGCCAAAATATTGCACGAAGAACGTGCACTAAATGTCCATTTGTTGTTCGCGCTTTCCATGCTAAAAAGTTTGTTTTTCACCGTCCTAGTGAATTTTAACTATCCTTTTTACTTCCTGTCTCTGGACCCATCCTTGGCCTGGTCCTTTTCATTGTCTAAGCCCTCAGACAAAATGACCATCCTTATCATGTAAGCTTCCTGCTTACTTCACTTCCTGAAAGCTAAAAGCAATTAATGACTAATCACTTTATTAGTACAAGTATTTCACTTTTAGCGCTCTGTCGATATGACCACTCTAACTTTTCACAAACTTGAAGCAATCTACATAACGAAAAAAAACATCAATCAAGTTAAAGTGAATATTATTTATTTATTTTTCATATGCTTATTTTTAATCATAAGAAAAGCCACGTAAGAATAAATGACGATCTCTCACAAAGTAACGAGAAAGATCCGCAGATCGAGAACCATAACTACTGTGACTCATCTCATACGAAAAAACCCAAGGCAATAAATGTCTTGGGCTTTTTCTGTACAGTGGTTCGAGCAAATGAGTAAAAGTTAATGTAGGCCACCAACATATTTAGATAAATTGTCGATATCTTCATCAGTCAGTTTCTTCGCAATATCACGCATCATACCGTTCATATCATTACCACGCTTACCATCACGGAATTTTTCTAGCTGGGATTTGATGTATTCAGCATGTTGACCGGATATTTTAGGGAAACCCGAAAGTTCAGTACCATTACCACGAGGGCCATGACAAGCAGTACATGCAGTAAGACCCCGATCCATGTCACCAGCCGTATATAAGGCCTTACCCTTTTGCACAACGTCTTCTGGTGTTGTATTATTCGAGATCGAGAGTGATGAGTAGTATAATGCGAGATCTTTCATATCTTGCTCAGACAAAGGCATAGCCATAGCGCTCATGACAGGGTCATAACGCCCCTGCTTACCGCTGCTGGACATACCCAACTTAAAGTCTTTAAGCTGCTTCTCAATATACTTAGCATGTTGACCTGCGATTTTAGGGTACATCGCGAGTTGACTATTGCCGTCAGCACCATGACAAGCAACACAGGTTTGAGATTTTTCTTTTCCAGCTTCGATACTACCTTGGGCCCATACAGAGCAGCTGGCTAAAAGACTCAAGATTAGCGCTAATTTCTTCATGACATTCCATTATAATTATCAAGCTTCCAGTACCACTCTGCGTAGTCACTCATGATATAATAGGCGACCTTATGCCGAGCACGGTTATTTTACACACTTTCATATAAAAGTAATCAATCGACGACACAAAGTCGAGATGGAGTTAACAGTGAGCGTAAAAATTCATTATCAAAACACCCATTTCATCACCAGCGCACCTGATATACGTCATCTGCCTGAAGATGAGGGAATCGAAGTTGCGTTCGCAGGACGTTCCAATGCAGGTAAATCTAGCTCGTTAAATCGATTAACTAACCAAAGAAGTTTAGCAAAAACGAGTAAAACGCCAGGCCGAACACAACTGATCAATCTTTTTAAGGTGACAGAAGGATGCCATATTGTTGATCTTCCGGGCTATGGTTTTGCCCAAGTTCCGCTAGAATTGAAAAAGAAGTGGCAAAAATCTTTGGGTGAATACCTGCAGAAACGCCAATGTCTAAAAGGACTTGTCGTTCTAATGGACATTCGCCATCCAATGAAGGACCTTGACCAGCAATTAATTTATTGGGCAGTGGACAGTGGTATCCCAGTACAAGTTCTTCTGACCAAAGCAGATAAACTCAAAAGTGGTGCACGTAAAGCTCAAGTTTTGAAAATAAAAGATGAGGCAGTTAGTTTTGGTGGAGACGTAAGCGTGGCAGCTTTTTCATCTCTAAAAGGTATTGGCGTAGACATTCTGAGCAATAAACTTGACCAGTGGTTTGCACCTGCCGTAACGCCACAAATTAATGAAGAGTAAGCAAAGTACCTTCGCTATCCATCATAGATAGCTATAACCTTAAGCAACCTCACTTGTGGAGTGGGGTCGTGAAATCTTTTCCATAATATCCCCCTAAGCATTACGAATATTAAATCATAGGCTCTGAAATATTCTGTCATCACTTTTACTACTGCATTTGAACAGTACTGACGTTTGATTGACCGTTAGGTAATGAAAATGAACAAGATAAATGAATTTTTATTACAAATTTAGTTTAAATTACTAAACACCATTGCAGCGATAGAAAGATGAACCAAGGTCTTCTAGTCACAATAGAATCATGTAGCAAGGAGAATCGGGTTTATATTTGTGATAAAAATCTTATTTAGATCAGATAAAAAAACGCCCCAGCCAAACACTGGCTGGGGCGACTGAATCAGCTTAATCCAATAACGTGAAACAAAAGGTCTATAAGATAGAACATCTTACCTCTGTACCCTACGCTTTGTAATGTACAACAATTGGTCATAAATTAAAACCATTTGTGTAAGTAATTTTCAAAAAAATTATTTAACTACAAAAAATGTAAAGTGGTCGCGGCTTTGATATGCATAAAAAGCCAACAATTAACTTGCTGGCTAATGTTATTTATATGAAATTAAATAACTTTTACCTAATGCGCTTGATCCCAGTTATCTCCATGGCCCGTCTCAGCAACTAAAGGAACATCAAGATTTACCGCAGATTCCATTAATTCTTGTACTTTAATTTCAATTTCAGCTAAAGCTGATTCTTCAACTTCAAAAACAAGTTCATCGTGAACCTGCATAAGTAACTTAACTCTTCCATCTCCATGCTCCTCAATCCATTGATCGACGAGTAGCATCGCCTTTTTAATAATGTCGGCAGCTGTACCTTGCATAGGAGCATTGATCGCCGCCCGTTCTGCCGCTTTGCGACGCATACCATTACGTGATTTAATTTCTGGTAAATGGAGGCGACGACCAAAAAGTGTCTCTACATAACCTTGGTCAGCCGCCGTACTTCGGGTATCTTCCATATACTGCATAACTCCCGGGTAGCGCTCAAAATAAGTATTCATATACTGTTGAGCTTCATTACGCGGAATCCCAAGTTGCTTTGCAAGACCAAAGGCACTCATTCCATAAATAAGACCAAAGTTTACCGCTTTAGCACGCCGCCGCTGTTCTGCTGAAACTTGTTCGATACCAACACCAATAATTTCAGCTGCTGTCGCAGCATGGATATCCTTACCTTGCTGGAAAGCATCAAGTAATGCTTTATCACCAGATAAGTGAGCCATAATACGCAATTCAATTTGAGAATAGTCGACCGCCATAATTTTATAACCATGCGGTGCAACAAACGCCTGACGAATACGCCGCCCCTGATCATTGCGGATAGGAATATTTTGCAAGTTAGGATCTGTTGAAGACAAACGACCCGTTGCTGTCACTGCCTGGTGATATGAAGTATGGACTCGTCCCGTTTGCGAATTAATCATCTTCGGTAGTTTATCTGTGTATGTAGATTTTAGTTTTGCTAGCCCGCGATACTCTAAAATCAGTTTGGGTAACGGATAATCTAATGCTAATTCTTGCAAGACTTCTTCGTTGGTCGAAGGAGAGCCCGAAGGTGTTTTTTTGATGACTGGTAAGCCCATCTTATCAAACAAAATAGCTTGCAGTTGCTTTGGTGAGTTCATATTAAACTCCTGCTCCGCAACTTCAAAAGCTTTCTGCTGTAGTTCATCAAGGCGTAGAGCAATCTCTTGAGATTGCGCAGTAAGCTTCATGTCATCAATTAATACTCCCGCTCTCTCCATTCGTGACAACACGGGAACGAGAGGAATTTCAACCTGCTCATAAATAACTCTTAGCTTATCATCCTTATTAATATTTTCCCTAAGACAATTATGTAAGCGAAGAGTAACATCCGCATCTTCAGCAGCGTATGGTGACGCCTCGTCTAACTCAATTTGATTAAAAGTAAGTTGCTTCTTACCTTTACCAGCAATCTGCTCGAAAGAGATACAACTGTGTTGAAGGAAACGCAGTGCTAAACTGTCCATATCATGCTTACCTCCAACGCTATTGTATACGTAAGATGCAAGCATGGTGTCGTGTTTTATTCCTTTCATTTCAATGTTATAACGCGACAATACGCTAGCATCATACTTAAGGTTTTGACCCACTTTAGCCAATGCGTCATTTTCTAGAATCGGCTTAAGTTGCTCTAAAACCCAATTGCGATCTAACTGCTGAGGAGCATCAAGGTAATCATGAGCAACAGGTACGTAGGCAGCAGTTCCTTCTTCAGTAGCAAATGACACACCGACTAAATTGGCTACCATATAATCAAGACTGTCCGTTTCAGTATCAAAAGCAAAAACATCAGCAGCCTTAAGCTTCTCTAACCAAACATTGAATGTTTGTTGATCGAGAATAGTTTCATAACTGCTGCGATCAATTGTCACTGCGGGTATATCTACATCACTAGCTGAAGATAATTTCCCAGTGCCTGCAACGGCGTTAGATTTATCATCTGCAACGATAGCACCACTACCACCTTCCAATATTTCATTGAGCCAAGACTTAAACACTAGCTGACCATAAAGTTCAATCAATTCATCAGTATTGGGCTCTGATTTGAGTAAAGAATCATGCGAATTATCTAACTCGACATCTAACTTAATCGTCGCGAGATCATAAGATAAAAATGCACTCTCTTTATTATCAATGAGCTTTTTTGCCATGGTTTTAGATCCACGAAAGCCAAGTGCAGCTATTTGATCAAGGTTATTATACAACTTTGTTAGGCCACCAATTCCTTGCAGTAATGCCGTTGCTGTCTTATCACCAACGCTTGGAACACCAGGAATGTTGTCGACCTTATCGCCCATCAAGGCTAAGTAGTCGATAATTAATTCAGGTGGGATACCAAACTTTTCAATAACTCCCTCACGGTCCATAACCACATTCGTCATGGTATTAATCAGGGTGACGTTATCATCAACCAATTGGGCCATATCTTTATCACCTGTACTAATCAAAACCGGTACCCCAGCTTGTGATGCTTGCGAGGCAAGTGTTCCGATCACATCATCAGCTTCAACACCCGGTACACAGATTAGCGGTAACCCCATTGCTTTAATAACCTTATGAAGAGGCTCAATTTGACACCTCAAATCATCAGGCATAGGAGGACGATTAGCCTTATACTCAGGGTACATGTCATCACGAAATGTTTTTCCCTTAGCATCAAACACAACAGCGATACGTTGTGAAGAAAATTGGCGCATCATACTGCGCAGCATATTCACTACGCCATACACAGCATTTGTTGGTATATCACCATTGGTCATAGTGCCAGGATAGGCGTGAAATGCGCGATAAAGGTACGAAGAGCCATCAATTAAAATCAATGGATTTTCAGGAATACGAGCCATAGTTTAAGCATCCAAGGGAAAAAGATCTGCTTAGAATGCCACGACTCTATCAGGGGATCCATGTTAACTCATCACATCTGCTCTAGATCTGTTAACAAGCTAGATCGATCTCCCCCCCCTTCTGTGGATAAGTCTGTTTATAGTATTTGTGCTCATCAATTTAACACAGTAACAAAAACGACATTAAACTATATAATTATATGTTTTATATAAGAAAAACTTAAGATCTCCAAATAAAAACCAGATCAACAAAAGATCCTTACTTGTGGAAAAGACTATTGGTGTCCTTTTATTCAAGGCTTGGTTGAATTTCTCTGATTTAGCTGTTTTTTAAACCGAAGGATAAATATGGAATGTTAGGCATAAAAAAAGCGACATCGATTTGATGTCGCCTAGCAAAAATTTGTTAAAGCATTCTATATTGAACAATATGCTTTAACATAAAGCTATAAATTACACTGGAAGCAATGTGAGCAATGTCGTGTCAAATTGAATCAGTAAAAGTTCGCGCATTTTGTATCTTTGCCGTATTCATTTGAAAAAAGCAAATCTACATCTTGGTAAACTTCTCTTATTCCCTAAGACAAGATAAATAATAATTATTCTCATTTAAATCGTCAAGTGTTAAATGAGAAAAAGTCTCATTTATTTTGATCTCATAGCTGTATTTGTTTAATAAAATGGATTCGAGAATCAGTTAATAGTGGTTTTCTTTCAAACCCTTCTATCAAATAGCCATTATTAATCAATAACTTGATCATTCTTGGAAATTGATTGCGAGATTTTACCTTCAATTGTGAATAGCCATGCTGTTTAGCCCACAATTCTTGATATTCAAGCAGACTTTGCGCGACTCCCTTATTGCGAGCCAATGGAGAGACCCCTCCAAACCAGCTGTAAAAGATGGATTTATCTATTTCATAACCAATCTTAAAACCTAGCAATTGCCCACTCTCTTCAGCGATTTGAATCAGGCACTGCTTACCAATTAAGCGATTAGTCAAGCTCTCGACAGACTCTTTTTGCTCAAACTCATGAATAAGTTGTACAAGCTCAACACACTCCTCAAGCGTGCCGATACGACATTCGATGCTCATTTCACCCCAAAAAAAAGAGCCGACAATTGTCAGCCTTTGTAAGAATAAATAAGATTATTGTACTGATTATAAAAACTTGCCTGGCTCAGCATTGTCTTGTGCCAGCCATTCAGCCACATCCTTCGCAAAATAAGTTAGGATGCCATCAGCACCTGCGCGCTTAAAACAAAGTAATGATTCCATCACAGTCTCACGCTCTTTTAACCAACCATTTTGAAAAGCCGCTTTGTGCATAGCATATTCACCTGACACCTGATACGCAAAAGTCGGTACTTTCAGCTCGGCTTTAACCCGACGTACAACATCAAGATAAGGCATACCTGGTTTAACCATAACCATATCCGCGCCTTCATTGATATCCATAGCAACTTCATGAACGGCCTCATCGCTATTAGCAGGGTCCATCTGATAGTTATTTTTGTTACCACCCTTGAGGTTATTCGCAGAGCCAACTGCATCTCGAAATGGTCCGTAGTAATGAGATGCATATTTGGCCGAATAAGCCATAATTTGAGTATTAATATATCCAGCGTCTTCTAGTGCTTCACGAATAGCTCCTATCCTCCCATCCATCATATCTGATGGAGCAACCACATCAGCGCCCGCTTCGGCATGGGACAAGGCTTGTTTTATCAACACTTCTGTTGTCTCATCATTCTGGACATAGCCTTCTTCGTCGATAATTCCATCTTGTCCATGGGTAGTAAAAGGGTCCAAAGCCACATCAGTAATAACACCAATTTCCGGCACATGCTCTTTCAATGAGCGTACAGCCCTCTGCACCAAACCTTCAGAATTATAAGCCTCTGCAGCACACAAGCTTTTAGCATCTTGATTCACCACTGGGAACAAAGCAATTGCAGGTACCCCTAATCTAGCAAGGTACTGCGCTTCTTCTAACATCAGATCAATAGATAAGCGCTCAACTCCAGGCATAGACTCTACTGTCTCACGACGATCTTTACCCATCAAAATGAACATAGGATAAATCAAGTCACTGACGGTCACTTGACTCTCAGCCATAAGGCGGCGGCTAAAATCATGCTTGCGTATACGGCGCATACGGCGACCAGGAAACTGGCCTTGAATGGAAACGGACACTGTATTCTCCTTATGTGGTGAAAGTGCTTGATTTGCATAATATCACTCCTGAGGCCTTAGGCTAGCAGCAAGTGATAAAAATACAAAAAATGACCAAATGCTCACACTGCCGTATACTCTGGCCAACCAAGCTTTAAAGAGACAAACAATGATCGATACTCACGCGCACATTTATGCCAGCGAATTTGATAATGACCGCGATCAGGTTGTAGCAAGAGCACTCGCCCAAGGCATAGATAAAATCTTGCTGCCCAACATAGATATTGAATCTATCCAACCCATGCTGCAAACCGAAGCTGCTTATCCTGATGTATGTCATTCTATGATGGGACTTCATCCATGTTATGTTGATGCAAATATTGATCATACTTTACAAATAATTCATAACTGGTTTGAAAAGCATCCTTTTATTGCTGTTGGCGAAATTGGTATCGACCTTTATTGGGACAAGACGTACAAAGTTGAACAAGAAAAAGCTTTTACTACTCAGTTGAACTGGGCCAAAGAGATGAAACTGCCCGTTGTAATCCACACCCGGGACTCCATACAAGAAACGCTAGACTTGCTAAGTCAGGAGCAAGATGGCTCACTTTCTGGTGTATTTCACTGTTTTGGTGGTGATATAGAACAAGCTAAAGCCATTAATGGCTTAGGGTTTCATCTTGGTCTTGGCGGGGTAAGCACATTCAAAAATGGCGGCATGGATAAAGTCATCCCGTCGTTAGATATGAATTACATCCTGCTTGAAACTGACTGCCCCTATTTGGCACCGGTTCCGCATAGAGGAAAGCGCAATGAGCCAGCTTACATTTCATTAGTTGCAAAGCGAATTGCTGAATTACGAGAAAGTACTCTGGAAGAAGTTATAAACACTACCACTAAAAACGCAAATAACTTATTTTTGATATGACGTGGAATTGTCTTTTATGTAAGAAAATCAACTTTTAGAGTTCTTTGCTTGGGTACCCATATAAAACCGTGCAAAAAACAGCCCCACTTCAAACAACAAGCACATAGGTATCGCTAGTAATGTCTGGGAAATAATATCAGGTGGCGTCAGCATCATACCAACCACAAAGGCTCCCACAATGATATAGGGCCTCTTTTCACTTAAGCTTTTAGGATCAGTTGCTCCTGTCCAACACAATAAAATAATTGCTACCGGCACTTCAAAAGCAATTCCAAATGCAAGAAAAAGAGCCAAAACAAAATCCAAGTAGCTCGAGATATCGGTTGCAAACTCTACCCCACCCAATGAAATTGCAGTAAAAAAACCAAACACCAAGGGAAAAACCACAAAGTAAGCAAAAGCGACACCACAATAAAACAACAATGAACTGGAAAACAAAAGTGGCATAATTAAGCGGCGCTCATGTTTATATAGCCCCGGAGCAACAAAAGCCCACACTTGGTATAAGATAAAAGGCACCGCAACAAAAACTGATGCAATTAGAGTCAGTTTAAGTGGAGTAAAAAAAGGTGATGCGACATCTGTAGCTATCATAGTCGCCCCCTCTGGCAGGCGCTCTATAAGTGGCGCAGAGACAAACTCATAAATATTATTTGCAAAATAGACCAACCCAATAAATACAACTAAGACAGCGATGAGTGCACGAAGCAAACGGCTACGCAGTTCCAAAAGATGACTAATCAAAGGCTGCGTTTGCTCAACAGATGGCATGAAAACCCCTACTGGAAAATATACACAGGAGTCGCTTACAACCACTCCTACTCAAAGTAAAACTATTCAACTTTTTTGTCTGCTAAAGGTACCGATTCACCACTTAAAGCTTCATTGTCTGGAGGGACTTTAGCGTCAGAAGTTCGAGTCTTCTCTACTTCTTCCGTATCTCCAGCTTCTGTTATCACTTCCTTTGCCTTGGAGTAAGGATGCTGAACATCTTGAGCTGCCTGCTTGAGCTCATCAACAGATAACTTAAGTTCTGGAGACAACTCTTCCATCCCCATTTTTTCAGCTTTGCGCAAGTTTTCTTGTAGCTCTTGTACTTTTAGCTCATGAGATATTTCATCTTTAACATTATTAGCCATTTTTTTCGCAGAGCCCACAAAGCGAGATACACTACGAATAGCATGGGGCAAGCGCTCAGGTCCCAGAACGACTAGTCCAACGACAGAGATTAATACCAGCTCCCAAAAACCGATATCAAACACTGGTTATACCTGCTCTTTATCTTTTTTACTTTCGGCAGTAGCATCCGCTTTCTGCTGATCGATATGTTTAGGCTCAAAATCTGCATCTTTCTTCGCTGATTCATCCTCACTCATAGCTTTCTTAAACCCCTTCACCGCGCCGCCTAAGTCGCCACCCATACCCCGTAGCTTCTTGGTACCGAACAAAAGAACCACAATGACGGCAATAATAAGAAGTTGCCAAATACTAATACCACCCATTTTCTATACCTCAAACTAATCCAAACCAATAAAGTCTATCGTCTATTGACGATAGGCTTTCCAACTAAACAACCAAAATAATACACCACCAATGGTTGTGACCAACGATAGCTGCTCATATGGGCTGGTTACCAATATGGCTGAGCATACGACTAATGTCGCTCCAATCCCAAATAAAAACTTTCCTGTCATCTGGTTACGCTTACTGGCACGATAGCCATAATACAGCTGATCCATACGCTGATTTATCATTTTGCCTTGGCGCAAACTGTCATACAACAATTCAGGCAACTCTGGCAATTTTTCAGCCCAAAATGGCGCTCGGTCTCTCACTGCATTCAATAGAGCTTTAGGTCCAATCTGATTCATCATCCACTCCTCAAGGAATGGCTTAGCGGTTTGCCACAAGTCAAGTCGGGGATACAGTTGACGACCTAGCCCTTCAACATACAATAAGGTCTTCTGTAACAAGACCAATTGCGGCTGAACTTCCATATTGAAGCGACGAGCAGTATTGAACAAATTCAGTAACACATGGCCAAAAGAAATTTCACACAATGGCTTCGCAAAAATAGGCTCACATACCACTCTGATGGCACATTCAAATTCATCAAGGTTCGTCTGTCGTGGAACCCAACCCGACTCTACGTGTAGCTCAGCAACTCGGCGATAATCGCGATTAAAAAAGGCTAAAAAGTTCTCTGCTAAATAACGCTTATCTTCTGTGTTTAATGTACCCACTATGCCACAATCCAAACCAATCCATTGTGGATTCTCCGGATGCTCTGGATTAACAAATACGTTGCCTGGGTGCATATCTGCGTGAAAAAAGCTGTCTCGGAACACTTGAGTAAAAAACACACTAACACCGCGCTCAGCTAACAGCTTCATATCAGTGCCATTCGCTTTTAATCCATCAATGTCTGACACTTGGATGCCATATATTCGCTCAGAAACCATGACATTTTTATTACTAAAGTCCGTAAAAACTTCAGGAATATACAATTCTTCGCTGTCTTCGAAATTTCTTCTTAGCTGAATAGCATTCGCCGCTTCTCGCTGCAAATCCAATTCATCAAGTAGGGTTTTTTCATATTCCCGAACAACTTCTACCGGCTTCAAACGCCGTGCTTCAGGTAAAGCTTTTGCAACTATACGTGCCATTCGATACATGAGTTTTAGATCAGCATCAATAACTGGGCGAATATCTGGCCTAATGACCTTTAACACGACTTGTTGGCTAGTCGACTTCAGTCTTGCCGTGTGTACTTGAGCAATGGATGCAGAAGCAAGCGGCTCGATATCAAATTCTGTAAACCAGTTTTCAACCGGACCACCCAGTGCCAGTTCAATCTGTTCTTTGGCGAACTGACCATCAAAAGGTGACACCTGATCCTGAAGAAGCGCTAGGGGATCAGCAATATTGGCAGGGAACAAATCGCGTCGTGTTGACATCATCTGACCAAACTTGATCCATACCGGGCCTAACTCTTGAAGAGCTAAACGCAGCCTCTCTCCCAATTCTTTATCTACATGTTTATTTTTAATCCAGAACAAAGCTTTTCTGGCAATCAGTGGGGCTTTAGTTAATTGATGCTCAGGGAGGAATTCATCTAAACCATATTCAAGCTGAACCTTGATAATTCGATAAAGACGTCTTAATTCAGCTGGAGTCATAAGCGTTCCGCCAGTTTATTCAATTTCATTTCAATACGAGCGGCCCAACTGACTACATCATCTACTTGATCACAGAAATGCGCTAACTCCAAAGGTGCTGGGACCAACTTCCACTCTTCAGTCATAGCTTGAGCAAGGTGATTACGATGTTTTTCTGCCTTCGTCTTGATAAATCGTCCTATGTCAGACGCGCTTTGAACTAAGCTATGCGCTACTACATCACCCGTAATTCTTGATAACCATTCTTCAATATCAGGTTTACAGTCAATCATAAGTTGGGAGAATTGTTGTGCTAACTTAATATCTCCCTCCAGCGTCAATTTATCTTGCTTAATCAACTTAGTAATATTCGATTGCTCACGCAGCTCGGGTAAGATAGCAAGGTTAAGGGATAGGTAACAATCTGGTTTACCTTCGTAGCCGGATAGCACATCGATTTGCTGACTAAACACAAAGGTAATGATTTTGTTGAGCTCTCTCAAATGAACTTGGATTACCTGACCTTTCAGTCTAGATAAACGACGTACAAGCTCAGGATCATCGTTAATCAAAGTGTTAAGAGTCGATTCTATTGATGCTGTCACAAGTGGTTCAAATAGCATAACAGTCTTTTTACCTCAAAACTTGTAACCACGATGAAGGGCTACAATACCACCTGTTAAATTGTGGTAACTGGTATTTTCAAAACCCGCCTCTGCCATCATACCTTCCAATGTACCCTGATCAGGGTGCATTCGAATAGACTCAGCTAAATAGCGATAACTCTCCGCATCATCAGCCACCAACTCTCCTATTTTAGGTAATAAATGGAAAGAATACGCATCGTATAGCTTTGACAATGGCTCAAATGTTGGCTTAGAGAACTCTAGTACCAATAGTCTGCCACCTGGTTTCAATACACGAAACATCGACGCTAAAGCTTTGTCTTTATCAGTCACATTACGCAGACAAAAACCGATGGTGATGGCATCAAAATAGTTATCGGGGAAAGGTAATTCTTCTGCATTGGCCTGAACATAGTGAACATTACCAACAATACCACTATCACGCAGTTTATCACGACCGACATTGAGCATTGAATTATTGATATCGGCTAAAATAACATGTCCTTTTTCGCCAACAATACGTGAAAACTTAGCCGTTAGGTCTCCGGTACCACCACCGAGATCAAGCACACGATGCCCTGGTCGAACACCACTGCAATCTATCGTAAATCGCTTCCAAAGACGATGAACTCCCGCTGACATCAAGTCATTCATGATATCGTATTTAGCAGCAACAGAGTGGAATACTTGTGCTACCTTGGCGACTTTTTCCTCTTTCGCTACTGTGGTGAAACCAAAGTGGGTCGTTTCATTTGATTCTAAAGCTGTGTTCGACTTCACGCCTGTATCCGTCATGCTGATTCCTCTTCGAGCAACGCTATGAATAAATACGAGCTCAGCGTTGCGAGAGATTAGTTTACTTTATCCTCTGCCTGTTGTCTTTGGGCGATAGAATCATTTTCACTCAAGAGATTATTTTCCGCAGGACTGTCGTATTGAGCCAAGCTAGTAATACTTTGAGATATTGGTCTTTTCACCTCAACGCCAAGTTGCTTAAAGCTTTCAGCTTGACGAATAAGGTTACCTCGCCCACTGACAAGCTTATTCATTGCGCCTTGATAGCTTTGGTTAGCTTTATCTAATGCACCGCCTAGGTTTTGCATATCATCGACAAACAAACGCAACTTATCGTACAACTTGCTTGCCTTATCCGCGATAACTTGAGCATTTTGGTTTTGATGCTCATTACGCCATAAATTATCTATTGTACGCAGCGCCACCAACAAAGTTGTCGGGCTAACCACAATGATATTTTGTTCTAGCGCATCTTTAATCAAACTTGGATCAGCTTGAATAGCAAGCTGAAAAGCAGGTTCTACAGGCACAAACATCAACACATAATCAAGACTTTGTATTCCTTTAAGCTTATGATAGTCTTTTTGTGATAGCCCTTTAATATGCGCTCTAATTGATAGCAGGTGCTCACTTAATGCTTTATCTCTTGCTTGATTTGATTGTGCATTAAAATATCGCTCATAGGCTACCAATGCCATTTTTGAATCCACAACAACCTGCTTATTCTGCGGCAAATAGACAATCACATCCGGTTGAAATCGTTTACCTGCTTCGTCTTGTAAACTAACCTGAGTTTGGTATTCATGCCCTTCCCGTAAGCCAGATTCAGCCAATACACGCGCTAATACGACCTCGCCCCAATTTCCTTGCTGCTTATTATCCCCCTTGAGCGCTTGAGTTAAGTTAACTGCTTCTTGGGTCATTTGCTCATTTAGTTTCTGTAAACCCTTTAGCTCATGAACTAGAGTATGACGCTCTTTTGCTTCTAGGGTAAAACTGTCATTAACCTGTTTTTTAAAGCTTTCCAACTGTTCTTTAAGTGGTGACAAAAGCCCTTCCAAACTTTGTCGATTCTGTTGATCAACTTTTGCTGTTTTATCATCAAACAATTGATGCGCTAAATGTTCAAATTGTTGTTTTAATCTAGATTCTGCCTGCTCAAGTATTTGCAGCTTTTCCTGATTAGATTTATTTGCTTCTTTATGTCGAGCATCTTGCTCTCTTAATTGAGCATCAAGTTGAGCCTTTTGCTCTCGACTAAGATCTAGCTGAGTCGAATAATGTTGGCGTTCTTGCTTAACTGTTTCTAGATAGCGTAGTTTTTCAAGTGCCGTCATAAGTTGACCGTGCGATTGTTGTAGTTCATATGCCGCCTTATCACGCTCACTATCTAGATTCTCTAGCTCTTGATTCGCCTGAGTCAGCTCTTTTTGCAACTGACTAATTTGGCCGTTCAAAAGTTGCTGACTCGATTCCAGTTGTTGTTTTAAGAGTTTATGTTCAAAGTGCATCTGTTGCCGAACCCACCAGCCAACCAAGATACCACTCAAAGCCATACAACTTAATGTGGCCATAACAAAAGCAGTGTTATCTAGAATCCATTGCATAATAGGGAGTTAACTCATATTTTTGATATTAGTTAAATGGTATTTTACTACTGGATAAATGTCCAGTCTGTCGGTCAGATATCAAACCGATAGACTAACGCGACTAGTTATATATTTTGACACAAGGAAATGTCATGAACGAACGTCGAGCTATTGGTCTAGGCCTGTCTGCTGTACTTCTATGGTCTACAGTGGCCACAGCTTTTAAGTTAACATTAGCCGAACTATCTCCAATCCAAATGCTAACTATAGCCAGTATAGTGTCGACACTCGCATTAACTCTTGTATGTAGCTATCAGAAAAAGCTGTCATCTATCGGCAATGTATTTTGTGCTAACCCTTTCTACTATGTACTGCTCGGGGCTATCAACCCGCTATCTTATTATCTCATTTTATTTAAGGCTTATGAGCTTCTTCCTGCTTCTCAAGCTCAAGCGATCAATTATAGTTGGGCTATTACATTAACCTTGATGGCCGCTATATTCCTCAAACAAAAAATACGTAAACAAGATTGGATAACATGCTGCTTAAGCTATTTCGGGGTAATAGTAATTGCAACTAAAGGTGATATTTTAAGTATGAACTTTGATAGTCCATTAGGTGTTGGTCTAGCACTACTATCGACTTTATTGTGGGCAGGTTATTGGATCCTCAATACTAAAAATAAAGCCGATCCCATCATTAGTATTTTACTCGGCTTTATTGTAGCGACTCCATGTACAATTATTTTAAGCTGGATTGAAGGAAATAGCTGGATCGGTATTTCGTCACAAGGGTGGCTTGCTGCTACTTATGTGGGTTTTTTTGAAATGGGCATAACTTTTGTACTGTGGCTTAGTGCATTAAAGCTCACTCAAAATACCGCTCGAATCAGTAATCTTATCTTTGCTTCACCATTCATTTCTTTGGTATTGCTAGCCAATATCATCGGCGAGCAAATACATCCGACAACATTAATAGGACTTATCTTGATTGTCTTTGGCCTTGTAACCCAGCAGATCAAATTTAGAAAAAAAGAACAATATCCTCAAAAGGTCAACACGCCCTAATAAATTTAAAATAGTTGATAGGCCATTTCACTTCCTTGGCCTCGAACTAAATCAAGTTTTTCAGTAAGGTTGGTTTTTATACTCAGAGCAACAGCCGCTTTATGCTTTTTTAAATAGCTCTGTTTTTCTTTAGCACTTGACATAGAATCCCAGTGCAGATCAATATCCCGAGCCAGAAATACCAAACAAGCTAGTCTTTTTGATTCAACGGCTTTGCCAGGGTGATTGACATTAGCAATAGCATCAATCAACTCTGCCGGAAACTTCCAACTTTCAGCTAGAGCCGCCCCAAGCTGTTGGGAGTCAGCACCAAGAACTTCTCTTTGCACCTCAACTGAATGACCTCCTTTCTCAACAAGTTGATTGATCTCTAAAGCTTTTTCTGGTTCAAGAGAATGAATCATAAGCTCACCAATATTGTGTAAAATACCAGCAATAAATGCTTCATTAGGATCAACTTTAACTTCTTTCGCTATTGCACCAGCAATCGTTGCCACCTCAAAGGTGCTTGCCCAATAGTCTTTAATATTTAATGTCTCTAGCTTGGGGAAGGTAGAAGCAAGGATGGAAGAAGAAATAAGATTACGAATTGCTCCAATACCTATTCTGACAATAGCATCATTAATATTAGATACACCCTTCACACCACCGAACTGAGCTGAGTTAGCCATTCTCAATACACGAGCCAACAAAACTTGATCCATGGCCATTTTCTTTGCCAACTCACTAAAATCAATCTGATCACTGTTGACCATCTCAAGAAGTTCCTGAAGCACACTTTCGATCCTTGGCAATTCATTGATTCTTGAGATCAACGTTTTATAGCTCATACATTTCCCCAGTAAACAACACCTTTCTCATTAAATATAGGACAGAAATAACTTGAGAGATCCATTAGTCAGGCATCTCATGCTGAAATGACATCGCAAAAAATAAGCAACTTAGTTCATATTATTGGTAAGGATATCACAAATGAGCCATACCTATTCAAAGCCGAGTATTCGTCAATTGATCAAAATGCATTCATGTACTTACCTTGTGTTAGCATTTCATTGGTGATGTTCAATGAAAGTTTGGCTCACCACATAAACCTGATGATATGATTTTATTTAATTCTGTTAACAACAAACTATCAAATGACCATTTAACAGCCAAAATTGGCTATCGAGAGGCACAGGTCCTTGACCTCTTAATCCAGAACTCTCCAAATGTAGTGAAAAAAAGTGACATAATTCAGTACGCTTGGGGAAATCAATATATTGGCGAAACCTCTCTGGCTAAAAGTATTAGCGCATTGCGACATGCACTATTAAAACTCGGCACGAAGGAGTCACCGATAGTCACAGTGCCAAAAGTGGGTTATCGACTTGTCGTTGACTATATTGACTATGAGACGCCAGAGTCCAAACAAGCGCAAAATCAAAAGAAGATAGTGTGCAGCCTATCGAATCCCGTACTAAGAGCGACAGCTGAAAATGAATCAATAGTTACTCTTTATCACTACAGGACTGCTATCTGTTATCTAACCACGTTGACCCTACTTTTTGCTGCTTTTATATTATCGCTGAGTAAGTCGTATGGTTGGAAATGGGAGGAAGGAGAAAGTAGGCACTCACTTACAATAGAGAAGGTCGGCAAGATTGAAGTTATTAGTGCTCAGAATACGCCTCTAACTCCCTCAATCCATCAGCTGTTATCCCAACACCAATGCTACTGTGTGGTATATCTAGAACAAAACGACCAATACTCAGAGCTATCATGGATGGATAGAAACAGTAGTCGCTCAATTAATATTTTCTATTCCAAAGGACAGCTCAATTACGTTTCCGAATACATCGCAGATTTCATGCAAGAAAATTAGCTATGGTCCCTTATCTCACAGCCGCCTTATCCATAGTGGTGTTTGCTTTGGTATTAGCTCTGCCTTGGTCAAACACAGTTGAAGGTAATCACTATCAACACACTGAGATTTATCTCCAAGATGATCACAGTGTCTTTCGCTCTGACGGTATAACCCGCATTAAAAATAATAATGTCGTTCACTTAGCTTCATTGCAAGACAGCACTATGACAAAACCTATTGTGGTTCGTTTCGCCGGAACAGCAAAGTCGTTCAACCAATTCGGTTTTTCCCTTTCAGGTAGCCTTAACTTACTCTCAATACAAAACCTCAGACCTATTATCGATGATGCAATAATTTCACCCTACCTACTGCTCAATGATGACCCCTATTCACTCGATATAGATATCCTCTACACAGCAGAAGATTACGTAATCATCCGTGAAAGGCATAACGGTAGAGTCAAACTACTCGCCAATCGCTAGAGCAAATATTCCATCAGCTTCCCAATATCAATAAAAGAATCCACACAAGGTGCTGATTCATAGCAGGAATAAAATTCAATTCTTTTCAATACTTCACTATTTATGAGTGTGGAAAGGTAGCCAAGTTGAATTAACAAAAATTCAACAATAAAGCACAACTTCATAAACACCAGACATAAAGGGGAATAACTATGTCTTTCGTGCAAATATCTGTGTTAGCTACTATCATCCTTGCTGCGTTAACCACAAGCGTGCAAGCAAAAATCTATCCTGACCAACTTATTATCGATACACTTGGTGACGACACTTGCCGCTCAGGTTATCGTCCCATTGATCGCTTCGAAGCTGCGCAGCAAAAGGATTATCTGATTGCTCGAATGGGTCAATGGCAAATCACTGGTTTACAGGATAATTGGGTCATTATGGGAGCTAATTACTATGGTCAAATTAAGCAAGACCTACCAAACCATCAAACTTGGTGCTATCCCAAACAAGCGATATCTGAAATACCTCGCTACGCTTCAAAGTCTATCAGTGAAGGCAATGAACTTGATATCCAACATCAACTCGTAACCAATCAAGAAAACTTTGTAAGGCCACTTAGTTACCTCGCTCATTACTTAGGTTATGCATGGGTTGGGGGTAACCATAGCCAGTATGTCGGAGAAGATATGGATATAAGACGTAAAGGTGAAAGTTGGGTGATTCAAGGTAATAGTGATGGTACTTGTAATGGTTACCGCTGTGATGAAAAAACAAAAATCACTATAGGGAATTTTGCCTATACCCTTAACAACAATAATTTTTGGCATGGTCTGGTAACAGAGTCTGAGCAAGAATTAGTAAAAACAATCACGGCTGTTGCACGTAATTATACTGACGTTCCTCAACAAGTTGTTGTAGATTTAAAAGTTGACGAATCCACCAATTGGTCAAAGTCTAATAGTTTCGGTTTTGCCCAAAAGGTTGCGACGGAAAATACCTTTAAATGGCCTTTAGTTGGTGATACAAAACTAACTATTAGTCTTGAGGCCAACCAAAGCTTTTCCAGTACCAATGGTGGTTCAAGTAGTGAGCATGTTACGCTTCAAGCTAGACCAACCATACCTGCAAATTCTGAAATCCCAATTAGAGTTGAACTTTATCGCTCAACTATTTCTTACCCCTATCGATTTGGCGCTAATCTCAGCTATGACATAGAATTTAATGGATTTTTACGCTGGAGTGGTAACGCTTGGTCTACTCATCCGGAAAACCGCCCTACCCGTGCCCATACTTTTACAATAGGCCGAACCGGTAACAACTCAGCTGATCTGCGCTACCAATGGGATCATCGCTACATTCCAGGTGAAGTAAAATGGTGGGACTGGAGCTGGGCAATCAATGAACACGGCCTTAGCAACATGCAATATGTTACTGGAGCAAGCTTGCGACCATTTCACTCATATGTATCTGGAGACTTTTACGCTGAATCTCAATTCGCAGGAAACATAGAGATAGGTCAAGCCACACCAGTGGAAAATAAAAGCTCGCTCAATCGGAATAAACATTCAACATCAATAGTAAATTACAAAGCCGGTCAGCTTGATGTTTCCAGTAATTTCGATCAACAAGAACTTGAGCTACTCGGCTTTACCAATGCTAAGCTAACCATAACCCCTGCAGAATAGGCGGTATAATTATTCTGCTAGATTAAAAAGGAAGAGCAATAACTCTTCCTTTCTTTAATTAAACATGTGAAATGTGTAGCAAAAAATAATCTGATGGTAATCTATTGTGCACACTCAACATAATTAACAACTTCTATCCCACCATTTGTACTTTCATCAACTTTAAGATTTGCACAAAAATAATTTGGTGAGTCCATACCTTGATACTTTAATTCATAGTAAGTATGGTAACCATTACTAAAGTCAGAGCTAACATATTTCACATGGATAAGAAAGTTATTACCCATTAAGTTGTTCACTTCAGAACTTTTAGATATTTTATCTAATGTGCTACTTGAAGCCATAGCTATAGCCGGAATTAATAATAGAGATGAAAGTAAAGATATAATAATTTTATTCATAATAATCACTTAATATGTTGTATTTAAAAATTTAACTTCAATTAATTTCATTAATAGAGACAAGTTCTGGAACACCATTGATAGGTTGATAAACTTCAACCACTACAGCATACTTAGGCGCATCTGGGTATGTCGGCTGTGCATTACAAATAAATTTGTAGCTCATTCCCGCCGTTACACTAGATGCAACCGCAAAAGGCGAATAGGAGACACCAACCAAACCATCTAATGCTTGATAAAACGCATTATATTCGTTTCTACTAAAAGTCGTACGGTACTCTGTCCAGCCACCAGGAATTGAAGTCATTGAAGCTTCAACATTATCTGTATTCGAATGATTGACAACACTTTCATTTGCAAAAGCTAAACATGGGACAAAAAAAGAAAGAAATAATAACTTCTTAAACATAATAAATCCTTTTACTAGTTGATTGGTTTTAATAACCAAGAACAATCTTAATCAAGTAAATAAGATGAGTAAATAATAATTAGCCATAATTATTTATTTTAAATTAAAAAATAAATATATTGAAAGTAAAAATATTTAATATTTATTTTAATTACAGAGTGATTTATACTTATACATAGTTATTTTCTAAAACTATATCACATTTAATTTTTTAAAAAATGATAGTTAATTCAATATAATTACATAAGTATTTTATCTAAACTAGATATAGCATTTAAATATAATGATTTAATTTTTATTAGATATTTACTATCAATATGTATGCTAAATAGACTTCCTTAGCCAAGAAAAATTATTGTTGTTATGTAACATATTAAAGGTTCGAATTTAGACACTTACAGGGTGAGAAAATAAATAATTTATCTTTTTTGACCCAAATTGGGATGTAACTGCCTCTTATAGGTTGAAGGTGTGTAATACACCCAAAACCATCAATTTAGGAGTACATATGTTTTATAGGAAGCAACTACCATTTTGGCAGCGAACTACTCGTGGCATAGCAGGAACAGCTATGATTGGATGTGGCTTAATAGGATTATCTGGGCTAGCTTTAGGCTATTTTATCGCGCTAGTCGGCGTGGTAACTACCTTGACTGGCGTTATTGGATTTTGTCCAATGTGTTCTTTTGCGGTCAGAAAGAGTAAATAATAAATGATGCAAGCAGAAAAGTATGATGCGGAAATTTTTGCATCCGCACGATTGGGTGATGCAAACGCATTAAATGAGCTCCTGACAAAAACACAGCCCGATATTCGTCGATATGCCAAACGAAGCTGCGCATCATCGGATATAGACGATGCTGTTCAAGAAACGCTATGGATACTATCTAGACGAATTGGGGCAGTCAAGGTACTGACCTCGCTTCCCGCTTGGTTGTTTACCATCGTTAGAAGAGAATGCGCGCGAGTTGCACAGCGCACTAAATCGGAGTCTTTTATTCGCCAAGCAGAAGACATCTCTGATTGGGAAAATGATGAGCAGCTGGCTCACCAGTCTCAATTTGAACTTAGCTGTGACTTAACTACTGCAATTCAATCTCTCCCTGAGCACTACCGACATGTCGTTCTTTTACGAGATATGAAGGGGATGAGCATAGAGGAAATAGCTAACCAGCTTGGGCGATCACGTGAGAGCATCAAAGGTCAGTTGTATCGTACGAGATTGTTGATACGAGAGTATTTGCTTAATTGAGAAAAAAGTATGAAACCAAAAACTATGTTTGCTAGCCGCTCTTTATTGGAACACATTGCCAGAGGAAGCGGAGGGCTTAGCCTGTTATGGGTTGCGATAAAATTATCATCTACTCATCCTGTAATATCGATATTCGTAGGTATATTAACTTTATACCTACTGCGTGGTTGTCCGATATGTTGGGCAATTGGACTGTTTGAGACATCCTACCGGACCTATGCCAAAATTAGACATCGTAGAGCGATATAATATTAGGAATCTCACTGAGGGTAAAAGAGCAACAAAATACGCCCTTAGTATAAGGGCGTGTTTAATATTAAGCATCTTTCTTTGTTGGTAAAACTGCATCAACTCGGTCCACAGAAACTGCTGGTTTCACGATTAATCTAATATCAACTTAACAATGGATAATTAGCGTTGCAAAGATTGTAGTACCTTAGATTGGCCAAAAACTTGAGCAAACTCTTGCAAATTTAGCCCTGCCTTATTGCGCAGCTCTGGCGAGCATTTAGCTTGATAGAGATCGCTGGCAATACTTATTTCTCGTTTGATCAGTGCGCCCATTAGAGCAGTGTTACCACGTTTATCTTGCAAACACGCATTTGCACCTGAATCAAGCAATAGGCGAACGCTGTCTTTATTGCCTTGATAGGCCGCAACCATCAAAGCGGTGTAACTTTGATTATTGCGCTGATCGATTGGAAAGCCTTGTGATACAAACGTCTCAAGTACTTCATTGTCGCCAACCCTCGCCGCGTCAAAAAATAGCCCAACCAAAGATTGGTATTCCTGTTCGATATTGGCATTAGCTGCCAGCAAGTTAAACGACAAGCTGAGCGAGAAAACAACTGAACTAAGTAATATTAACGCTTTCATTTATTTACCTTAGTTAAAAGTGGCCCACGGGAACCCTGGTTTTCGGGCAGAAAAGAGCAGATACATCTCCCGCAGGCCAAAATTTATTGGCTACATCATGGCTTTACTTTTTACACTCGCAAGATCGGTGTGAGTCGCTTTTACAAGGCGAGTACCGTAGTCTTTATCCGCGCGATAGAAGAAGCTGACCATAGTTTCCTTAGTCTCCTTATCTAAAACCTGATTTAAATCACCCGCTAGGTTTGCAATCAGGTCACTTTGATCTTGATAACTCATGCTGCGATACAAAACGCCAGCTTGATAAAAATCACGGGGGTTACTGATTGCTTTTTGTATCACAGTGCCTGCTAGCTTGGTTTCAACTGCTTTAAATTGCTTGTCCTCTGCCAAATCTAGCTGACGGCTAGGCTCATAATTCACATCGCCATTAGCCTTTAGAGCGTTATTGCTGACACCGTTTTGGTTATGGTTATTGACCTGTGCCAACGGCCGGTTCACTGGCAATTGAAAAAGGTTTGAGCCTAAGCGGTACAGCTGGGTATCAGAGTAGGCAAACAAACGCCCCTGCAGCAAGCGATCTTCAGATGGTTCAATACCATGTATCAAATTTGATGGTGCAAATGCTGACTGCTCGGTTTCTAAAAAGAAATTCTCGGGTATTCTGTTAAGCGTCATAGTGCCGATTTTTTTATCAGCAATATTGAGCCACACTTTAGTCGCATCAAGGCCGTTGTAATCTAACTTACCAAGCTCTTGCGGCGAAAGTATTTTGACGTACAAGTCCCACTGAGGGTAATTACCACGACTAATCTCGGTATAGAGGTCATTAGTTAGGTGGTTAAAATCCTGACTTTGCTTTTTAGCAACCTCTTTCGGGCGAAGGCTTTCAACCCCTTGCTTGCTCTTCCACTCAAATTTTACGTAGTTAACATCACCTTGGGTGTTAATCCATTTGTAAGCATGGACACCAAAGCCATTCATGGTGCGATAACTAGCTGGCGTACCTAGATTGCTATACACCCATGTCAACATATTGGTTGAACTTGGCTCATGACTGAAGAAATCAAAAAATCGGTTTGGATCTTGAACATTGGTCACGGGCGATGGCTTTAGAGAGTGCACCATGTCCGGAAATTTAATCGAATCACGGATAAAAAATACTGGCAGATTGTTACCCACTAGGTCCCAATTGCCCTGCTCAGTATAAAATTTGGTAGCAAACCCTCGTGGGTCGCGAAGTGTTTCAGGGGAGCCTTTTGAGTGGACCACTGTCGAGAAGCGAACAAACACTGGTGTAACCTTGCCACTATCAGCAAAAGGAGCGGAAGCTGTAAGTTCACTAAAGTCACCAGAGGCAACAAACTCCCCATGAACTCCTGTACCTCGCGCATGTACTACTCGCTCTGGAATCCGCTCTCTCGCAAAGCGCTGCAATTTTTGGATAAGGTGAACGTCTTGCAATAATACGCTGCCATTTTCACCAGCAACGATGGAATTTTGGTTGTCGCCAACCGGTGCGCCATTATCTCTTGTAAGAGTTTGCGCTTGTATCGATGCGCTAAACACGCCCACTGTAATAAACGAAGATATTTTTGACATCTGCATGGCTGCTCTCCAATGCATACTAACCCATTGACTCATCGAGTAGTCAATAGATATTCAAAGCCCTTTTCTGCCCAAAAAAGACTATATCTTCAATAAGTAAATTTGTTTAATGGGAAACAACAATAGAATCAATAGGGATAATCAATGAAATTTTTCAGAGGGGTGGTTTATCGGTTTAAAAGCATGCCAACATGACTAGAGGCCAGCTCCCTAAAAGGTAACTAACTTTTTACTCTTCGGTTTTTAGAATTAAATTCAAAAGACCCTGCTCCACACTCTGGATATAGGCAGATGTCTGAAACTGAGACAAAAGCATGCTTCCTTCCATGGACGTAAAAAACAGCCGTGCATAGGCTTTTGCATCAAGACTATCTATAAAGTCACCGTCTGTAACACCTTGCTCTACCACGCGAGTGATCCATGTTTCATTCATCTCAACAAAATGGTTGAGCAGTAGGGTGACTTCTTCAGCTAAAGATGAAATATCTGAGGCATACATACCACATAAGCACAATTTGTTGCTGTCTCGCACATTGACAAACACCGCGGCTAAAGCGCGCAGCTTATCTTCAGCACCATTATGTTGTTGATTGATAATATTTAACTGAGTACGGTAACGCTCAAGATAACGCTCAAACACCACCTTGGCTAAATCTTGCTTAGTTTTGAAGTGGTAATGAATACTGGCTGTTTTAATGCCTAGTTCATTTTGTATGTCGCGAAAACTAAAACCATTAAAGCCTCGGCTTTGAATATAGCTTTCCGCAATATCGGCAATTTTGGCCGCTGTCGGGCTAAGATTACTCATGTGTCACCTCTCAATCTCAATACTGCAACTTTATCATGTTTGGCGAAACTTTGGAGCCAAACAAAAAAAGATTGGTCATCTGTAAAGCTGGCACTTGCGGCTAACTTTATTGTTCCTACACAAACTTACACCCATTGCCCTGCGACAAAGCCTGAGCTCCAACACCACTGGAAGTTATAACCGCCAAGCCAGCCTGTCACATCCACCACTTCGCCAATAAAATACAGGCCTTTTATGTCTTTGCACTGCATGGTTTTGGATGAGATATGTTCGGTACTCACCCCGCCTAAGGTAATTTCTGCGGTGCGATAGCCTTCGGTGCCATTGGGCACTATACGCCAATTCTCAAGCTGCTGAGTGATTTCGGTTAATTGCTTGAGTGTTAACTGCTTAAGTGGCTTATCAGTGAGAATTTTTTGCTCAATCAAAACCTCAATTAAACGCTTAGGCAGCACTTTAGCTAAGGTATTTTTCAAGCTCTGGTTGGGGTGTTTTTCAAGATTGCTCGCCAGCAAAGCATCGACATCCACACCAGGCACCAAATTAATCATAACAGCTTGTCCTGCCCTCCAGTAAGAGGATATTTGCAGCACAGAAGGTCCGGATAAACCTCTGTGGGTAAACAGCAAAGCTTCTTTAAATACTGTGCCATCTTGGGCAGTAACCTCAGCATCAACGGCAATACCTGACAACTCAGCGAACGCTTCTTTGTCCTCTTTGTGAAGAGTAAAAGGCACAAGGCCTGCAGTGGTTGATTCTATAGTTAAGCCAAACTGCTCAGCCACTTTATAGCCAAATGGCGTCGCGCCAAGTTTGGGCATCGACAGACCACCAGTCGCAATGACAAGAGAATTACACTCAATGGTATGAGTGTTCGCATCAAGCACAAAGCCAGACTGGGTCTTTTCAATATGATGGACATCTTGTTGGTAGCGCTGAGTAATAGTGGGTAAGTCACACTCGGCCAAGAGCATTTTAACGATATCTTTTGAGGTGTAATCACCAACGCAAAACAGCTGACCATGATCGCGCTCTTCAAACTCAATCTCATGCTTACTGACCATGCCAATAAAATCCCAATTGGTGTACTGAGAAAGTGCAGATTTAACGAAATGAGGGTTTTGACATAAAAAATGGTTGGCTGAGACGTCATAGTTAGTGAAGTTACATCGGCCGCCACCAGCAATGAGAATTTTTCTCCCTGGCTTTTTAGCATGATCAATCACGAGCACTTTGCGACCGCGTTTACCTGCTTCTGCCGCACACATCAAACCTGCCGCACCCGCGCCGATAATGACAACATCAAACTTCTCTGTCATGACCTTTCTCAACTCAAACCCAATAAAAAAGGATGTGCTTATAGCACACCCTTAGCCAATCGGCGACATTCTAACCCTAAATGAGGATCTTGCCAAATACCCCTTTATAAAATAAATGCCGCAAAAAGTGTCACACTAAATAAAGAACTCGACAAAATGAATAACTCTCTTACTCTTTCACATTTGCCAGTAAAAATCTCATCATGGTGATGATGAAATTCCCTACTTTTCAAATAATGAAAAAGCCGAACCTGCTTGGTGACATTACCATGGGTAGTGAAAAAGCCACCACCATCAACTTGCTGATAGAGCAAGGGGTGAGCTTCACGCATAATGTATATCAGAGAACGTAAAGCGGTTAAATATCTGGCCATATTAACCAAGGTGATTAACATTAGCGTGAACAGAATCGTATCAGCATTGATCATCTTTTCCTCCCTACATCTTCACCTGAAGCCCGGAAAGAAAAGACGATCTGCTCAGAAAGTCTTAATGCTGAAAATTATTCAGCAGGGGCAGCCATGATAGAAGATGAACCCTCTTTCGCCAAAGCCGCTAAATCTTTATCGATAAAGAACAAGGCTTTGCCGTCTTCACCAACAAGATCAAGCTTGTCTATGATCCCTTTAAACAACTTCTCTTCTTCGTGTTGCTCTGCAACATACCACTGCAAGAAGTTGAAGGTTGAGTAGTCTTGGGAAGTAAAAGCAACGTGGGCAAGCTTATTGATGTTTTGAGTTATCATCTGTTCGTGTTCATAAGTCTCACGAAAAACGTCACCCAAACTGGCAAACTCATGCTTAGGAGCACTGATAGCACCCAAAATTGGCATGGCTCCCGTTTCACTTACGTAAGTAAAAAGTCGCTGCATATGCTCCATTTCTTCTACTGCATGTACACGAAGAAACTCAGCGGCACCTCCAAAACCTTTATCTTCACACCAAGCACTCATTTGTAAGTATAGATTGGATGAGAAAAATTCGAGATTAATTTGCTCATTCAATTGATCAACCATTGCCTGTGAAAGCATTTCTTACTCCTAATTAACTTGATTTACTTCAATGAATCTTATCACTACCACACCTTAACACTTTGAAGGGTGAATGTGGATCTGAGATCACAACAACAAAAATATTTAAGTGATGATGCTAACCTGTCAACAGATACCTAAATGGAGATACTACCATGAGCTATCAGCATATATTAGTTGCTGTAGACCTATCAGAAGACAGCAAAACTTTAGTCGATAAAGCCGTTTCCCTCGCCAAGCCATTAGGAGCCGAGGTATCTTTTATCCACATAGATGTCAATTATGCAGAGCTCTATACTGGGCTGATTGATATTAACTTGGCAGAAACCCAACATCAGGCGATTGAAGCTTCTCAGCAACAACTGCAAAAGTTTGCTGAGCATGCCAATTACCCAATTAAACATACCCTAGTAGGTAGTGGTGACTTGGGTAACGAGCTGTGTGATACGATAAAAGAATTTAATATCGATATTGTTGTGTGTGGTCACCATCAAGATTTTTGGAGTAAGCTACTCTCTTCGACTCGACAACTGATTAACTGCTCACCTGTAGATATGTTGGTTGTGCCACTTAGCGACTGATCACAACTAGCTTTTGGTATAGACTGCAGTCCATATGTTAATAATGAGTATGAATAATGGCATATCTATCTGCAGCCACCCTATTATGGGCTTTCTCGTTTAGCTTGATCGGTGTCTATCTCGCCGGCCAAGTTGACTCTTGGTTCTCTGTGCTGATGCGTGTTGCCTTAGCCAGCTTAATGTTTATTCCATTTTTAAAGTTTAAAGGGGTGAATAAGAAACTTATCGCCAAGCTCATGGCTGTAGGTGGGACTCAACTCGGGTTAATGTATTGCTTCTACTACCAATCTTTTCTTTTGCTTTCTGTTCCAGAAGTACTGCTATTTACCGTTTTTACACCTATTTATGTCACATTAATCTACGATCTTCTCAAGGGTCGGTTTTCTCCTTGGTATCTAGTGACAGCCATTATCGCCGTAGCAGGGGCAGCCTTAATCAAGTTTTCTGGTATTAATGAAAACTTTCTGATTGGATTTTTGGTCGTTCAGGGTGCCAATCTTTGCTTTGCCATTGGCCAAGTTGGCTATAAGTATATTATTGAAGATCAGCCAGTAAGTCTTTCCCAGCATACTGTGTTTGGTTATTTTTACCTCGGCGCTTTGTGCGTGGCTTTGATCGCATTTTCCTTACTAGGAAACATTGAACGACTGCCAACCACCAGCACACAATGGGGCGTGCTTATTTACCTCGGTATCATAGCTTCTGGATTCGGTTATTTTGCTTGGAACAAGGGAGCCACAATAGTCAATGCAGGAGCACTAGCAGCAATGAACAATGTGTTAGTTCCAGCCGGATTAATCGTCAATATTGTGATTTGGAATAGGGATGTTGATTTAACTCGCTTAGCAATTGGTGGCGCTATTATCATGCTATCACTTTGGTTTAATGAGACTTGGGTCAAACGCAAAGTTGCCCTCAGCTACCAAACCCAAAATCAATAAAATAACGCTCCTTATGGAGCGTTATTTTCAATGAACTTTACTCACCTCAACAGATGCCTTTCCAGTGCTGATAAGCTTCCCAAGATCAAGACCGGCTCTTAACTTAGCCTCACGTTTTTGTAATTTGAACGTCTTCTTGGCTAATTTAAGTAATTTCTTTTGCTGCTTATACTGCTTTTTTAGCGCCTTCTTGGCATTCTTAATCTCTTTGTTACTAGCAAAGCTTTCCAATAAGTCATTAGGGGCCGTGCTCGTTTTGTGCTGAGCCTTTTGCTTCACTTGTTCTACAACTTTTCGCACTATAAAGGATTTATCTACAAGTTCGGGATCAGGGCTTTTAGCCAAAGGCAGAGCTTCATTCAGTAGAACACACTTGCTTTGCTTTACTAGAGATTGCTTTTGGCACACTAGAGGTCGAATTGCCGTAGGTTTACAAAGATATTCTTTCTCTAGCGAAGAACGTGCACACGATCGACAAACAAATTTTGGCTCGGCAACCAAGCGATGAATATCACCGAGTCCATCGGCAATTTGCTTGCGGGTCATCTTACACAAGCTTTTGGTCATGCTGGCACTCCAGACAAGAATACGAATAATTCTTACTATGATATACCTATATAATGGTATTTTGGCAAGGATAAATTAAACGTTAGACACCAAACTTTAACTAAATCATCGACGCGTTGACATAAACGTCAAAACGATTCTTTTTGGTTTCGATCGCCATTGTGGGCTTTTGCCCATTGAGCCACTGCGCATAATCAGGACGCTTTACCACCACTCTTTTTTGCGCCATTGCTAAAGCTGGGGTAAACAAAGCATCAGCATCTAGATCGGGACCAACAAGAGACTGAAAGACTCGCATTTCTTTTTTTACCAGAGCCGATTTCTTTTTCCCTTGTGGGTGGGGATACATAGGATCAAGGTAGACTACATCTGGCCTAACAAATCCAGGTTCGACGGTTAATATCTCAAGTGCGTTATGACTCGAAGCGTGGCTTAAGAACAAGCGTTCACTGACCCAATCACCAATTTCAAGATCCTGCTTAGCGCGCATCAGCCCATCATCTAATAAAGCAGCCACAACCGGATGGCGCTCTAACATCTGAACTCTACAGCCAAGTGAAGCAAGAACAAACGCATCTCGTCCAAGCCCAGCCGTGGCATCCAAGACACTTGGTGTAACTCCCTTTTTCAAGCCTACTGCTTTGGCTATAGCTTGCCCCTTACCACCACCAAACTTTCGCCTATGAGCCACAGCTCCACCAGCGAGATCGACATATATTGCTCCTAGCTTAGGTTCATCGATTTTCCTTAACTCCAACCTCTCATGAGTTAAGACCAAGGCAAAAGAGCTAGTCTCATCGTGTGTTAGCCCCCACCGAAGTGATAAATTATCCAATTGATCATTTAGACTTGGGTCTTCACTGACAAGTTGTAATTGCAAATTTAGCTCCGCTGTGAGGGCCAGCATAATAGGCGGGTAAGTGTAATAGATTTTCTTTATCAGCACTATGCCTGATCAGGGGATGAAAGAAGCTCTTCGACTAATTTAGGCAGTGGTTTAGGCGTCCCAATAACATAACCTTGAGCGTAATCAACATCTAACTCTACGAGCATATCGAGTATTTTATTATTCTCAACAAACTCAGCGACTGTCTTCTTACCCATCTGTTTAGCAAGTTCATTGATTGAGCGAACCATGAGGTGGTCAATATTATTAACATCAATATCCCGCACAAACAGGCCATCTATTTTAACAATATCAACTGGGAGCTTTTTCAGGTAACCAAACGAACACAGACCAGAGCCAAAATCATCAAGCGCTATCTTACAGCCAAGTTCTTTGAACTGTGTAAAGAGCTCGATAGCCTGCTTCATATTACTCATTGCGGCGGTTTCAGTGATTTCTAGGCAAATTTTACTACATGGAACTCGGCTAAATTGCAGCTTATTTAAGAGGAAATTGATAAATTCTTTATTTCCCATCGAGTGGCCAGAGAGATTGATCGAACACATACCAAGATTATCCAAAGCAAACGGATTTTCTTCTAACCAATCAAGAGCTTTTGTGACTACCTGCTTATCAAGCAACTGGGCAATGTTATAACGCTCGGATGCTGGCATGAATATGCCTGGAGCAATATATTCTCCTTGTGCATCACGAATCCGGATAAGTATTTCAAAATGCATCAATGAATTTTCTACTCTGAGATCTAAGATTTGCTGCGCGAACAACTCTATTCGATCGTTAGCAAGAGCATCGTGAACAAAGCTCACGCATTCCATTTCCTGCTCTCTGCGACGAAGATCTTCATCATCCTGGCAATATAAGTTAAATCGGTTTCGACCTTCTTCTTTAGCAGCATGACATGCAGTATCGGCTTGTGCATGCACCATTTGTGGGGTGTCCGCCGTATGATCAATTAAACGAATACCAATAGAACAAGTTAAATTGAGTCTAATATCATCCCAAACAAAGTGCTGGTCGTTTAGCGCCCAGATAATTGAATTAGCAACACTTTGAGTATCTAGCTCTGTGCAGTCTTTAAGCAGAACAGCAAACTCGTCCCCTCCCATGCGCGCTAAGATCGCATTATATGGCAGCACTTCTTCTAACATGCTGGCACAAAACTGGATAGCCATATCCCCAGCTTCATGTCCTGCGGTATCATTAAGTACCTTTAGCTGATCAAGATCGAGGTAGAGCATAGCGTGAGTCCGCGTATAACTTTCAACTTCGAGCAGGGCTTTTTCTAACTCTTTCTCAAACTGGTTGCGATTATAAGTGCCGGTCAGTAAGTCATATCGAGCTTGATACTCCAACTGCTCAGCTAATTGCTTGGTTTCTGTAATGTCTTCTCCAACAATCAATAAGTGCCCTGTTTCAATCAAAGGCCGGATATTTTCACGTACCCATATTGAATGACCATCGGCATGGCGATATTCAATTTCCCGTCGCCAAACACCACACATAGCCTGTTTAGGCTGAAGTAAAATTTGCCTGGGTGTTGCTGAATCTTGATGCCAGTAAAATTCCACCAATCGATGCCCAAGTACCCGTTCAGAAGCGTAGCCAAGTAACAACTCTGCGAAGTGATTAACCTGCTGAACACAGTTATGTTCATCTAAAGTAATCATCATTACTGGCTGCTGATCATAGTAATGACTCAGATTAGATTCACGCTGAAACAGTTTAGTTTCAGTAATCTTTCTTGATGTTATATCACGAGCTTCAAACAGGTAATTTGCCCCTTGCCCATTGCCTGGTAAAGGCTTTAACGCCATTTCCAAAACCATGGCACCTTGCTCTGGATGCCAAATCTCCGCTTCAAACTGCGTACTTTGCTTCGTATGTTCATTTTCAAAGTATTTTTTTAATAATTTAGCTGAACTAGTTTCCCAATGCTGATGCTGCCAAATGGGTCTATCTACTCTGAAATCTTGGTGATACAGCAGTTCCTGAAGCTTGCTATTACTGGAAACAGCTCGGCCATAGCTATCTAATAGACCAATAAAGTGATAACTTTGATCGAACACCATCTCTATCAACATCTGGCTTTCTTTTGCTAGCAATTCACTTTTTTTCAAGCGGCTTAAGTAATAGACCAACGCCATAATAACCAAGGTCAAAAATACCACTACGCTGATAAACACCTTCAGCTCGTGTTGATAGCGCACAGTGAAAGGTACGGGCTTATTAAATAAAATTGTCGATATTTCACCATCAATTCCTAAACCCCATTTTTTCACAGCCTGATAGTCCAGCTTTATTTCGGGCGTCCCCATTTCCACATTGGGTATTTGCTCTGAGCCAAAGTGCAATATTTTAAGTAACTGATTAGCACTTTGCTGGCCGTGAGTTCTGCCACTTTGAATAAAGCCACCTACCGCGCCCTTACCCAGCCCTAAATCATGCACAAGATAGATGGGTGCCGCAGAATTACGATTCAAAGCCTGCCACTCTTCCCCTTCCGTTATCCAGCCATTTTTATCTCTGTAATACATACTAAATAATATGCTGCTCGACTTGTCCAAAGTTTGTGAAAACTCAATTAATTGCTGATAGCTCTCTGGGGTAATTTGTTCGACTATATTCCTATATTCTGGGTTGATAGTGAGAAACTCTTCAACTTGCAGACGGACGAGCTCTCCTGATACAGAAAAGTCGCTCACCACATAGATTTTCTTTACTTCAGGTTGAATACGCTCAATTAAGGCGATATTACTATAGATATCAATATCTTCTATCACACCTGTCGCCCTTAACCGAGAGTGCATACTAGGGGTATAATGGTTAATACCACCAAATATTACTGGTGTATTACCGACCTCAGGCGCTAAACGCTGCACCAGATTGAGTGCATTATTGTCACTAACAACAATCGCAGAAAAGACTTCTTGGCTAAGTTTGGTTTTGTACAACTGATATAGTTGCTCGAGATAGGTGGGATTTTGTATGCGCTTTGAATCAAGGTACTCAACCCTCAAGACAAGATGATCGTCTTGCAGAACATCTTCAATGCCCATTTGAAATGCATCAGTCCAAAAGAATCCCTGATGATAGGAATGAATAACCAAAACATCTTTATCTGCACTATGTGCATACGAGAGTGATGCAGAAAATACCGCTAGAAGAATGAGACAAAAACGCACTAAAATAGCTCTCATATTAATGTGGCAATTGATCTAATAGTACCACTATTGGTGATATTTTGAACTAGACACAGACGTTAAGTTGAGAATCAGATGCAAACTCATAGCACCAAGATGGATGATTTAGATAAGGCGATTTTAAAAACCCTAATGGAAGATGCGCGAACGCCTTATGCAGAGATGGCCAAACAATTTGGAGTCAGTCCGGCCACCATTCATGTGCGAATCGAAAAAATGAAAGCGGCTGACATCATACAGGGTACGGAGGTCATAGTTGACACTAAGAAGCTCGGCTACGATGTATGCTGTTTTATCGGCATCAACCTAAATGCGGCACGCGACTATCACTCAGCTCTGGAAAAATTGAACGCTCTTGAAGAAGTAGTGGAGGCTTATTACACCACTGGCGCCTATAATATTTTTGTTAAATTAATGTGTCGTTCAATAGAGGAACTGCAATTTGTACTGATTGACAAGTTACAGGCAATTGATGAAGTTCAATCAACAGAAACTCTTATTTCTCTACAAAATCCAATCAACCGGAATGTAAACCCGTAATAATGCCCACATTGCTGGGCATTATTGCTAATTCGATTCCAAATATTGCTTTAGTTCATCGACTGAAATACCTTGCTCAGCGATAGACTTGGCGATGGAGGCAACCTCTTCCCCTTTACGATCTTCAATCACTTGCTGAAATTGGAAGATAATATCACGTAGCATATTAAGAGGAACTTGTTTAGCAGCGCTGCGAATACGCTCGCCACTTTGATTACCTAACTCATTGAGCAATTTGCCAAACATTACCTTTTCTGGGGCTTCATCAAGTTGCTCCAGTACACGGGCCATTTCATAAGTTGTCATCGACATCGAAGTTAAGCGTCCACATTGTTATTAGAAGTGAGGTTTAAATATACAATGTTTTGTTTGTTGTTCAAAGCAATTAAAGTCAAACCAAGGATAAGTGCCATTTTTTACCCTGTTTACTCATCAAAATCAAAACACTTGGTACAATAAGAAACATTTGCACAGCAATCATCACCTGTGGTTGCATATCGAACCGCTGAACTATTGCCACAATCAAGCCTGAACCACTCATCTGAAACAGCCCCAATAAAGCAGCGGCAGTACCTGCCTTGTCACCAAATGGTGCCAAAGCTTTACCTGCAGCAACACCAAGAATAAATGCAAAACCTACTGAGGATATAAAAATTGGCAACATAAAAGCTAATGGGCTTTGATACTGAGTCAAAAATAGCATCAATACTCCGCCAAGCCCCAACACTCCTACCCCTATAATTAAGGTGCTATGAGTGCCGCACTTATCCATAAACTTAGGTGCACCCATACAAGCAATAATACTTACCACCGCATTAATACCAAACCAAAGGGTAAACTCATTCATGCTCAGTCCTAAATTTTCTATCAAAACAACAGGGGCGGATGTTACATAGGCTAAAATAACGGCCATTGCTAACATGCACAGCGAAGCATGAAATAGGAAAGATGGATTTTTCAACACCGCCATATAACGACTAGCGCGAAAAACCGGTCCATTAGCTGGTTCAGAATTGGTCTCTTTCATCGCAAAAAATAAAGCTAGGTATACGCACATACCAAAAACAGCCATAAATGAAAAATTTGCACGCCATCCAAATTCTTGCGTAAGCAAACTACCGATAACTGGCGCTAAAGCAGGGATAAAACAAATTGCACCATTGAGGTAGCTAATTATTTTGCCACTTTTATTGGGCCCAAAAATATCGCGAACTGTTGCAAAAGCCGCTACCGATGTAGCACATGCTCCTAAGCCTTGTAGCAGTCGAGCTAATAGCATCCATTCAATCGTCTGAGCACCCCACGCCAATAAAGCGCTCATTGCGTAAATGCTAACTCCCCCCAATGCAACAGTTCGACGCCCTAGTTTGTCAGCTAAGGGGCCAACAAATAATTGACCTACACCCATAGCAAACAAAAACCATGTGATAGTATCTTGCGCAAGCGCATGCTTAACGTTAAATGACTGTGCGATCTGTGGTAACGCTGGCAAATAGATATCGATACCCAGTGGACTAAATAGAACCAGTAAAACCAATAATACTATTTGCATTTGACCATGGTTATGTTGGACAAGGTTTGGCACAGACTCAGCTCCTGACAAGAATTGATGAAATTATTGACAGTGTATGGGATTCAAGTTATGACATCTAATGACACTTAGTCATCAATGATATTCCAAATGGGAATTTCCAATGAATATAGAAAAACTGTCACGCATTGATCTCAACCTTCTTGTATGCCTCAATGTTCTAGCAGAAGAGTTAAATGTTACCCGAGCGGCTCACCGCCTGTGCTTAAGCCAATCTGCGGTTAGCAAAAATCTCGCTAAGCTACGTGAACAATTTGATGACCCTTTATTCGTCCGTCATGCTCATGGACTAAAACCTACACCAAAAATATTGTCTCTTAAGCCTAAACTCGACAACTTAATTAATCACTTAGAACAAATTACTCAACCAGAGAAATTTTCGCCTGATTCAAGTGACTATCGTTTCCAAATAGCTGCTGTTGAAAGTGTTTATCCACTTATCCTTCCGCACTTTTTGCCAGAAATATTCAAACGTGCACCTAGTGTCACCATCAATACTCATTCGTGGGCAGAGAACACATTCAATCAAATTCTTCGTGGTGATATAGATCTTGGCATCACAGGCAAAGATATTGATATCAACGACGCTAAGCTAACTATGCTTCCGCCCAGTGATATCAGTGAAAAGGAAATCTATCGCGACAATCAAATGTGTCTATTACGCCAAAATCATCCAGCTCTCTCCAACCCCTGGAATCTCGACAGTTACTTATCACAAAGACATGTTCAAGTAAGGTGTGATGGCAACGATCGCTGGTTACTTGACTATCGAATCGCAGATATTGGTAAGGAGCGTGATATCGCCATTATCGTTCCTGACTTTAATAGCGCAGCAAGCCTCTGTTCCTATACGGATTTTATTTTTACTGCACCGAGTCACTTTGTGCAATTATCCTCACGACAACTTGGCTTAACAACGCTGCCTTTGCCACTCGATTTCCCCCCAATGGCCTATACCCTGTTTTGGCATAGAGATAGGGAAAATGATCCAGCCATCTCTTGGCTACGACATATTATTCAAGATAAAACCACTTCTCTTAGATGATTTGCAGGCCAGCAGCAAAAAGAGTAGCTTATTCACATCGTCCGTTTTAAGTCATTTTGCCGACATGGACGCATATTAAAATAAAGGATTAATATCGATGCTTAAAACTACAGCGCAACGCCTAACTGCAATTCGTCAGTGGCTAATACAAAAAAATATTGATGCACTACTTGTCCCACATGAAGATGAATACTTGGGTGAATACGTACCAGCACACAATGAACGCCTTCAGTGGCTGAGTGGTTTTACTGGTTCAGCCGGAGTCGCTGTCATTACACAAGATAAGGCTGCTATTTTTGTCGATGGTCGCTATACGGTACAAGTCACCAAACAAGTGTCAGCCGATCACTTTGAATACCGGCATCTTATAGAAGAACCCGCTCTTGATTGGGTTAAAAACCATTTGCCTTGCGGTGCCAGTGTGGCTATCGACCCACGGATGCATAACTCATCGTGGCTGGATAAGGCTCAGACGCAGCTAACCAACACTCTTGAACTTAAAATTCTAGACACTAACCCAATTGACCAATTGTGGCTAGATCGGCCATCTCCCACAATTTCAGATGTTCGACTAATGCCAACCGATGCAGTCGGTCAAACCAGCGAAAGTAAACGCAAGCAGATAGCGGAACTTATCAAAAAAGAAAGTGCAGATAGTGTTGTCATCACAGCACTAGACTCTATTTGTTGGCTGCTCAATATCCGCGGACTTGACGTCTCTCGTTTACCTGTTTTGCTTTCACATGCCATATTACATTCAGATTCAAGTGTGGAATATTTCCTCGATAGCGCTCGTCTACCAGATGAATTCAACGCCCATGTTGGTCCTGATGTCACTATCCACCATCCCGAGTCGCTTCAGTCAAGGCTAGAAAATCTAACCGGTAAGCAAGTTATCCTAGATCCAGCAACTAGTAATGCTTGGTTCAAGCTTATTTTACAAAATGCGGGAGCGTCCATCATTGATTGTGCAGATCCATGCTTGATGCCTAAAGCGTCAAAAAATAGTGTAGAAATAGCAGGTATGAAAGCTTGTCACATTCGTGATGGTGTGGCGATGACAAGATTTCTATCTTGGTTAGATGGTGAGGTTAGCACTGGTAACTTACATGATGAAGCAACCCTATCTGATAAGTTGGAAGCATTTCGCTACCAAGATCCAACATTACAAGATCTTAGCTTCGACACAATATCAGCCGCTGGCAGCAATGCTGCGATGTGTCATTACAACCATGAAAATCAGCCACAACCAGGCCAACTTAAGATGAACACCCTGTATCTAGTTGATTCTGGTGGTCAATACCTAGATGGTACAACAGATATAACTAGAACGGTTGCAATCGGCCAGCCTAGTGAAGAAATGATCAAACAATTTACACTGACACTAAAAGGTCATATTGGTGTTGCTCGTGCTCGCTTCCCTATGGGAACTCGTGGTTATCAAATCGATACCCTTGCACGTCAACATCTCTGGGCAGAAGGTTATGACTATGACCATGGTACTGGCCATGGTGTTGGTCACTTCCTCAATGTTCATGAGGGACCAGCTAGCATTTCAAAACGCCAAATTGATATTCCACTTACCGCTGGTATGGTGCTTTCCAATGAGCCTGGCTATTACCGTGCCGACTCCTTCGGTATCCGGATTGAGAATCTAGAACTCGTTGTCGAAACACCTACTAATGGTGATTTTAAAGTTCTTTCATTTGAATCACTTACGCGCTGTCCAATCGATAAACGAAATATAAACCTTGATATACTAACGGAACCAGAGTTGACATGGTTAAATAATTACCACCAGAAAGTCTGGGATGACATCAGTCCATATGTTGAAAGTGATGTTAAAGACTGGCTTCGCCAAGCAACACTTGCAGTAATTAGATAGTGTTTATCATCAATAATCATTGCTAGTTAAAAGATGAAAAGCTCTCCACCGGAGAGCTTTTTGTTCTATATACTTGATAAAATTAGGTTTATTGGAAAATGGACAACTTCCAATGTTTCACGTGAAACATTTAAGTCTATCCATAAATACCCGAATAAGCAGAATTCCAATCACGCCATACCGGATCAAACCCCTTGGCGCGTATCATTTTTTCTACAGCCGATGCACTTCTATCATCACTAATCTCAAATTGTTCAAGTTCAACATCGCTCATTGAGTACCCTCCTGGTTGGGTCTTGGAAGCAGCAGACATAGAGGTGATACCAAGAGGAAGAACGTTATCCCTAAATAAGGCTGATTCACGTGTTGATAATGAAAGCTCAACTTCAGAATTCAGTAACCTATACGCACAGATAAGTTGTACCAATTGTCTATCTGACATTAGTGACTTGGGAATAGTACCAGCAGAAGAATTAGAACCTTCACAAGGACGTAAGCGCGGAAATGATATTGAATAGCGGGTTTGCCAATAAGTACGCTCTAAGTAATCTAGATGCGCCGCAACAAAAAAACAGTCTGTTCGCCACTCTTCTAAACCAATCAGTGCTCCGATCCCAATCTTATCGATACCTGCTTTGGCTAAACGATCAGGCGTATCCAACCGAAACTCAAAATCCGTCTTATTGCCACGCAGATGATGCTGGGCATATGTCGATGGGTGATACGTTTCCTGATAAACCATGACGGCATCTAAACCTAAAGTTTTTAGCTCAACGTAATTATCTTGTTCAAGAGGCTGTACTTCCATCGCCACATAATTAAAGCTACGTTTAATCATTGGCAACATTTCGCGGAAATAATGCATCCCCACTTTCGTCTCATGTTCTCCTGTCACCAGTAAAACACTATCGAACTTCATCTGCTTAATTGCTGAAACTTCATCTCCAATCTCACCTTTAGTAAGAGTGCGACGCTTGATACGATTTTCCATAGAAAAGCCGCAATAAGTACAAGCATTTGCACATAGATTTGAAAGGTATAGTGGTATATAAAGCGACATGGTGTTGCCAAAGCGCTTACGGGTTGAAGAATAAGATAGCTGTGCCATTTGCTCTAAATAATCATCCGCCGCAGGAGAAATAAGTGCTTTAAAATCCTCCAGATCGCGCTTTTGTTTACACAAGGCCATTTCAACATCTTGTACCGTTTTAGAATAAATCGACATAGATATTTCATTCCAATTAAGCTGGTTAAACTGTTTAACGAAACTCATTCAGCCCTCGCTATAGCTCTAAAGCTCATCTAGAAATGAAGTTAACGGACTAGAAGATACAGCGCGATAGGCTTTACTCGCTAAACCAGCTTTGTAGCCAATACGACCTGCCTCTACAGCCATCTTAAATGCTTTAGCCATCGCTATAGGATTTCTCGACGAGGCAATAGCGGTGTTTACGATCACAGCATCTGCTCCCATCTCCATAGCTTGAGCTGCATGAGAGGGAGTACCTATTCCGGCATCTACTACAACAGGAACATTTGCTTGTTCGATGATGATTTCTAAAAATTCTTTGGTTACCATACCTCTGTTTGAACCTATAGGAGAACCCAAAGGCATTACTGCAGAACAACCCACTTCCTCTAATCGCTTGCATAACACAGGATCAGCATGACAATAAGGTAGAACAATAAAACCTTGAAGGACTAGCTCGTCAGCAGCCTTAAGTGTCTCTATTGGATCTGGAAGTAAGTATTTGGGATCAGGATGAATTTCTAGTTTTATCCAGTTAGTTTCTAATGCCTCACGAGCTAGGTTAGCTGCAAAAATAGCATCATTCGCATTTTTTGCACCCGAAGTATTGGGTAATAAGTTGACACCTGCACATAGTAAAGGCTGCAATATATTATCTTGTTGATCATTTAGATTAACACGCTTGAGAGCAATGGTGGCTAACTCAGACCCAGCAGCTCCAATTGACTCTACCATTAGTTTGCTATTTGAAAATTTACCTGTCCCTGCAATAAGCCTTGACGCAAATTGTTTACCTCCGATTGTTAGCATAGCTATCATCCTCCTGCGATTGCTTGAAATAAACAGATGTGATCGCCTTCAGACAAGACCGTATTTGACCACTCACTACGCGGTATAACTTGGTTATTAATTGAAAAAACATGGCCTACATCCGATAGCCCTAACTGATCAATAATCTGTTGCAGGTTAGACTGATTGACTGCTTGTTGTGACTGTTCGTTTATAGTTATGGTTATCACATCACTATTTAGGGCAGCTGCCTGAGTTACTGATTGTTGCGAAGAGATCATTATTTACGACTCCTTTGATGAAAAAAAATTTATTTGCTTGCTTCACTTTGTAAGAGAAACATGTACACCCATGCTGCGAGAACACACTTTGCACTGTTTATCCTTAATAATTTTCATCACTTTCCAGTCCATTCGTAAACCATCAAATAGGTGCAGTCTCGCTGTTTCCACCTGAAATTTTCCTGTTGTAACTTTTTGAATTGCAGCCAACGCTTGGTAGTTTCCTAAGATACCAACGACTGGACCAAGTACACCTTTATCGGCGCATTTTTGCGCTTGATCAAGTTCATTGAAAGGATACAAACAATGGTAACAAGCTTGATTTTCGGTCGCCGACAGATAATCAAAGACACAGAATTGCCCTTGCCAACCCACAGCGGAAGCAGACACTAAGTCCGTCGCTTGCTCTAAACAGACTTGATTAATAAGCTGTCTAGTCGGCATATTATCAGAGCAATCCAAAACGATATCTGCCATCATGACTTCAAGCTCAAGTTGAGCTTTCTCCAGCCTCTTATTCAACGTGCGTACTTTCACCATAGAATTTAATGCTAAAAGTTGACTAGCCATAGCTTCAGTCTTCGCCACTTTTATATTTTGCTCACGATAAACAACCTGCCTATGCAGATTACTCATATCGACTTCATCATCATCAACAATGACAAGACTTCCAACACCCGCAGCCGCTAAATACAAACCAGCAGCACTTCCTAACCCGCCACATCCGATCATCAAAATATGCGACTTACCCAACTGAACTTGTCCAATTTCACCTATATCAGGTAGCGCAATCTGGCGCTGATAGCGAATAAACTCTCTATCATTGATCATATGTCTTCCTTAAATCATTAGGTGTAACAGCCCGCCCTTTAATTGCTTGGGGATATTTATCCTGCATTAAGTCGCTAAAGAAGCGAATTGTAGATTCAAGGCATAGCGCCGAAGTAATCGCTCCGATTACAGCCAAACTCGACACGCCACATTGCCAAACCTGATCAGCATTTGACTGGTTGATCCCGCCAATTGCCACTGTTGGAATTGGATAATCAATGCCATGGTCACTTCCAGGCTCGTCAGGCGAACGAGGCTGGATAATACTATTGATAAGTTTTTGGTATAGTGCCAAACGCACTAAACCCTGTGGTTTAGAAACCAACTGTTTTGTGTTTGTTGGGAACACATGCCCAATTGCAATGTAGCTGGGAGAAAGCGGAGCGACACGCAGTAACTCATAATAGCTGTGAGTTGAAAGACCTAAGCGTAACCCTGCTTTATTTATATCTATAAGATTAGCTGCGTGTATATCTTCTTGGCCTAGGTGAACACCATAAGCACCATGCTTAATTGCCAACTGCCAGTAGTCGTTGATAAATATTTTTACATTGTATCTATGGCCCAGCTCAATCGACTTTATTATCTCTTGCTCTAAATCAGGTTGGTTTGGATTCTTAATTCGTAATTGAATTGTCGTAATACCCAGAGAAATAAGCTTTTCAATAAGCTCAGAACTATCTACAACAGGATATAGACCTAAACCCTGCTTTGTGACCATAGGAAATCCATTCAAACTCCCTTTAGATAACCAGCTAGCTTTAATACCTAAGCGAATATCCTCTACGATAGGAACTGGAAATTGAGTAAACTCACACACCCATTTACTGGACTCTACAAATATAGAACCATCATCGAATGTTTCACGTGAAACATTTTCTGCTCTGTTACTCATAGCACGAGCTAATATCAAACAGTCTTCGATTGGAAAATCAAGCGCGAGCAAAGTAACAACCCAAGAAAAATGCTCCTCGGGAACAAAATTTTCTGCTGAGTGATCTTTAATAGATAAGGCGCGGATTTCATTTCCAACCGGGCAACTCCATATATCAATATGATTTAAAATGACTTTATTATTCGACTCCACAAAATCATCGATAGCAATAAAAATAGAATTTATGGGATGATGAATACATTCAGTAATAACTAACTTTGAATAATAATAAAGAACAAAAGAATGAGTCAGATCGCCACTAACTTCAGCCATCAGATCCGTGCTCAAAATTGTGGATTGCTGGTGTTGAACAAGTTGAAAAAATTGAGTTGGACTAACGCCCAGCTCAATCTCATCAATGTTAAAACCCTGTTCTTGCGCCAGCAACAAATATTCCTGAACTAAAGACGTTAGTCCAATCATTGACGAAGGAATGAGGATTTTGGTCATTAATCACCGGCCTCTACATGAGCTGCTGGATGATAAAGCTCTGAGCCAGCAGCTCGAAACTGTTGCGACTTTTTACGCATCCCTTCAAGTGGATCGTCAAGTAGTTTTATTGAGATAGCTCGGTCAGCAGCAACCTGCTCCGTATCTTTAGCATACTCTCGTACTTCTTGAGATATCTTCATCGAACAAAACTTAGGGCCACACATAGAGCAGAAGTGAGCAACTTTACCTGATTCCTGAGGTAGTGTTTCATCATGAAAAGATCGCGCTGTATCAGGATCTAAGGATAAATTGAATTGGTCTTGCCAACGAAACTCAAAACGCGCTTTAGATAACGCATTGTCACGAACCTGTGCACCAGGGTGCCCTTTCGCTAGATCCGCTGCATGCGCCGCTAGCTTATAGGTAATCAACCCTGTCTTGACATCATCTTTATTAGGTAATCCGAGGTGTTCTTTAGGCGTAACATAGCAAAGCATAGCGCAGCCATACCAACCAATCATCGCAGCACCGATACCTGAAGTAATATGGTCATACCCTGGAGCAATATCTGTTGTCAATGGCCCAAGAGTATAAAAAGGTGCTTCATGGCAATGCAGTAATTGCTCTTCCATGTTCTCCTTAATCATATGCATTGGAACATGGCCTGGCCCTTCGATGATTACTTGTACATCATACTCCCAAGCGACCTTGGTTAATTCACCAAGCGTGCGCAGCTCGGCAAATTGAGCCTCATCATTAGCATCAGCAATAGAGCCTGGGCGAAGTCCATCACCAAGAGACAGCGCAACATCATATTGAGCACAAATCTGGCAGATTTCTCTAAAATGTGTATAGAGGAAACTCTCTTCATGATGAGCTAAACACCATTTAGCAATAATAGACCCACCACGAGAAACTATTCCTGTCACTCGTTTAGCTGTCATCGGCACATAGCGAAGGAGTAAACCTGCATGAATAGTAAAATAATCAACACCTTGCTCAGCCTGTTCAATAAGAGTGTCACGCATCACTTCCCAGTTAAGGTTTTCGGCAACCCCATTCACTTTTTCCAGAGCCTGATACATAGGAACAGTACCAATTGGTACTGGACTATTACGTAATATCCATTCCCTCGTCTCATGAATATTACGACCAGTGGAGAGATCCATGACCGTGTCTCCTCCCCAGCGCGTCGCCCAAACAAGCTTCTCTACTTCCTCTTCAATTGATGAAGTTACCGATGAATTACCAATGTTAGCGTTTACCTTCACTAGAAAGTTACGGCCAATAACCATCGGCTCAGATTCTGGATGATTAATATTAGAAGGTATGATTGCACGACCTTCAGCTACCTCCTGGCGTACAAACTCAGCGCTAATATCTTTTGGCAAGTTAGCACCAAAGCTCTCACCTGTGTGTTGTTGATTTAACACTTCATCTCGGTATACAGCTCGGCCCATATTTTCCCGCAGAGCAATATATTCCATTTCAGGAGTAATAATTCCTTGGCGAGCATAATGCAGTTGAGTAACACATTTATCTTTTTGTGCTCGACGAACAAGAGGTAGATTGCCATAACGAAGATCGTCGAGAGTTTGATCTTCTAGACGCTGCTTAGAATACACGGAGCTTACATCATCTAATAATTCAGTATCTAGACGCTCTTTAATCCACTGCTCTCTCAACTTGGGCAAACCACGATATAGATCGATTTCATGCTTAGGATCGGTATAAACTCCTGAAGTATCGTACACTCTAACTGGTTCATTAGATTCGAAAATAGGTGTTTCTTTGCTACCACTAATCAAGCTATCTGATAAAGAAATCTCGCGCATAGCAACACGAATATCTGGCCGAGATCCTTCAACATAAATTTTACTTGAGTTTGGATATGGCTGAACTGAGAGCGTATCTATAAAGTGTTTTGCTTCCAGTCTAGCTTGCTTACGATTCGACATAGCATTTTTCCTTGCTTTGTTATTCTTAAATAAAAAGTCATAAAAATGCTTGGCGGAAAGATGCAACAAGAGGAATCAAAAGATGTTAAATCAGCCTACTACTAGTAGCGAGGTAACAATCTTCGATGAGTTGATAGATAAACCAGATAGAATACTGGTGTAGGTATCTTCTCTTGTTCCCTTCGCAGATATTAATCTGATCAGGTTCAACGGATCCCGAATAAACGGTCTCAGCCTTATGGCACTCCGACAAGTAGGTAAAGTATATAAAATTGCCTTGAGTAAACCAAGGCATGTTGAGAAGTAATTAGCTAAATCTTAACTTACACTAGTTCTTAGACAGTAATTGAAAGCCTAACCAAGCAGCAGAAATACTCAAAACAACATTAAGTATTATATTGAGCCCCATTTTAAAAAAGGCACCTTGTTGGATAAGCAGAACGTTATCCATAGAAAATGTAGAAAAGGTGGTCAAAGCGCCAAGAAAACCTAGGCCAATAAGTTGACGCCAAGGTTCAGTGGCCAACATCTCACTTTCAAATGCGGCAACAAGAAGACCCATGATAAAAGAGCCAACAAAATTAACTGTTAAGGTACCATATGGAAAGCCACGTCCAAGTAAAGTAATGCAAAGCTCTGAAACAAGGTAACGAGCACAAGCTCCAAATGCTCCTCCTAGTGCAATAAAACCAAGAATAGATAATTGCCCCATAGATTCCCTCCAAACTTTACCTACCAATATTTCAGCGATTAAACAATTTTTCAATCAAAAAAGTGGCCAAAACAGTACCAATTATTTTATAAATTTTAAAAGTTACAGGAGTCACTTTATTTCAATATAACCCATCAGGCCAGTTTTCATGTGCTCGATAACATGACAATGATACATCCAACGCCCAGGGTTATCAGCAACAAGCGCCGCTTTTGCCGTACCGTTTTTACCCAGTAACACTGTATCAGTATGGAAGGGTTCTGCTACTTTTTTTCCATTTAATTCCAACAAGGTAAAAGTATGGCCATGAATGTGAATAGGATGATGGTACTGAGTAACATTTTTCAAATAAAAGATATATGTCTTACCAAGCTCAAGTGAGGCAAGTGGGGCAGGAATATTATCTTTAGACATCCCCTCCCATGCTCGTTTATTTGTCAGCCAAAATTTTGGCATCGATTTTCCATTTTTTCCTACTGGTGATACCGCCCCCTCCCACTCAAATACAAAATCTAGCCTTTCAGCATTATCCAAATCCAGAGCTGGGACAGGATTGAGCGGTAGCCTAGGGATAGGTCTATGATCCGAAAGATCTGAACTGATCACATTAAACTCACACAAAGGGAATGGGAATCGCCCTTTCATTTGACGAACATAAACTTTTTGCCCTTGTTTTGGAGCAATTAACGCAACATCAACTCTCATACCCGGGCCAATTTTATGCTGCGAAATTTCATAAGGTGTTCTAACTGGATTTCCATCTATTGCAACAATCCAGGCTTGCGCTCCCTCAATAGCAATAGAGTAGGTAATGCTATTATCGACATTCGCAATACGTATCCGAGTTGTCGCATTTTCTTTCAATTGATAAATGGGCTCATGAATTCCATTAACACTACTCCATTCTCCAGGAGTCCCCATCCTAGCACTTAGGCGAGGAATCATAAGATCCTTCCATTGCCCTTGTTTATCAATATGCCAATGTTTAAGCATAAGATCGTGCTCTTCATCAAACTGGACAGGGATTTCTTCCTCAACAATAATCAAGCCAACCAGTCCCATACCCAACTGTTTGACACTATTCATATGTGGATGATACCAAAAGGTGCCAGCATCAGGTGGAGTAAACCTATAGATAAAAGTCTCACCTGGCATGATAGGGGCTTGGCTTAAAAATGGCACTCCATCCATAGCAATAGGGATTCTTAAACCATGCCAGTGGATAGTTGTAGGTTCGCTCAACTTATTGGTGAATCTTATCGTGACTTCCTGCCCCTGACGGCAACGAATAGTGGGCGCAGGAATCTGACCATTAAAACCAAGCACATTAGTTGTATAGCCAGGAACAAGTTCTGCCGAAGCAGGCTCTGCTGTAAGATCATAAATCCACTTATTCTCATTGCGAAGTGAACGAGTCAAAGTACAAGATGGTAATACACTAAGTGCTGAAAATACTAAGCCAGATTTAACAAATTGGCGACGAGATATATCCATATAAATAGATCTTTGGTTTGACAGGCAGCTAAAGGTAACAGATTAACAAGAATAGTTCTTAGTTATAAGAAAGAAAACCATCTATAAGATATGAAAAATTGATCAGTACGATATATAACTGTATAGCTCATACTGGGACACTACCTGAAAGAATCAACTTCCTATTATCCTACTACAAGGTAGAGATCTTCGAACTCCCAACACACGTATTCTTTGAGTATCAGCTGAGTCCGCTGCTTATTGTTCTCAAATAAAAAAGGCTCCAGTATTTCGACTAGAGCCTCAAATATGGCAGGGGTGGAGAGATTCGAACTCCTAACACGCGCATTCTTTGAGTATCAACTGAATCCGCTGCTGCTTTCAAATGAAAAAGGCTCCAGTATTTCGACTAGAGCCTCAAATATGGCAGGGGTGGAAAGATTCGAACTCCTAACACGCGCATTCTTTGGATATCAGCTGAATCCGCTGCTGCTTTCAAATGAAAAAGGCTCCAGTATTTCGACTAGAGCCTCAAATATGGCAGGGGTGGAAAGATTCGAACTCCTAACACGCGCATTCTTTGGATATCAGCTGAATCCGCTGCTTATTGTTCTCAAATAAAAAGGCTCCAGTCTTTCAACTAGAGCCTCAACTATGGCAGGGGTGGAGAGATTCGAACTCCCAACACGCGCATTCTTTGGATATCAGCTGAATCCGCTGCTTATTGTTCTCAAATAAAAAGGCTCCAGTCTTTCAACTAGAGCCTCAAATATGGCAGGGGTGGAGAGATTCGAACTCCCAACACGCGGATTTGGAATCCGCTGCTCTGCCAATTGGAGCTACACCCCTGTAGAACATTTTAATATTAAAAAACCCCGCTAAGGCGAGGCTTCTAAATAATTGGCGGAGCGGACGGGACTCGAACCCGCGACCCCCGGCGTGACAGGCCGGTATTCTAACCAACTGAACTACCGCTCCGCACTGGTTAGACTGTATGTCTAAATTTGAAGCCTGGCGATGTCCTACTCTCGCATGGGGAGACCCCACACTACCATCGGCGCTATTGTGTTTCACTTCTGAGTTCGGCATGGGTTCAGGTGGGTCCACAACGCTATGGTCGCCAAGCAAATTAGGTGACCCGCTGCACACTCGCAACCGGTCAAAATCTGGAAAGCTGCTTACTCTTTAAAGAGCGTTCTCTACACATTCAATGTTCTACTTTGAGTCCACAACAAAACCCTTTGGGTGTTGTATGGTTAAGCCTCACGGGCAATTAGTACAGGTTAGCTCAACGCCTCACAACGCTTACACACCCTGCCTATCAACGTTCTAGTCTTGAACAACCCTTTAGGACCCTCAAGGGGTCAGGGAAGACTCATCTTAGGGCTCGCTTCCCGCTTAGATGCTTTCAGCGGTTATCGATTCCGAACTTAGCTACCGGGCAATGCCATTGGCATGACAACCCGAACACCAGAGGTTCGTCCACTCCGGTCCTCTCGTACTAGGAGCAGCCCCCTTCAATCTTCCAACGCCCACGGCAGATAGGGACCGAACTGTCTCACGACGTTCTAAACCCAGCTCGCGTACCACTTTAAATGGCGAACAGCCATACCCTTGGGACCGACTTCAGCCCCAGGATGTGATGAGCCGACATCGAGGTGCCAAACACCGCCGTCGATATGAACTCTTGGGCGGTATCAGCCTGTTATCCCCGGAGTACCTTTTATCCGTTGAGCGATGGCCCTTCCATACAGAACCACCGGATCACTATGACCTGCTTTCGCACCTGCTCGAATTGTCATTCTCGCAGTCAAGCGGGCTTATGCCATTGCACTAACCACACGATGTCCAACCGTGTTTAGCCCACCTTCGTGCTCCTCCGTTACTCTTTGGGAGGAGACCGCCCCAGTCAAACTACCCACCAGGCACTGTCCTTGACCCAGATAATGGGTCTAAGTTAGAACATCAAACATACAAGGGTGGTATTTCAAGGATGGCTCCATGCACACTGGCGTGCACATATCAAAGCCTCCCACCTATCCTACACATGTAGGCTCAATGTTCAGTGCCAAGCTGTAGTAAAGGTTCACGGGGTCTTTCCGTCTAGCCGCGGGTACACTGCATCTTCACAGCGATTTCAATTTCACTGAGTCTCGGGTGGAGACAGCGTGGCCATCATTACGCCATTCGTGCAGGTCGGAACTTACCCGACAAGGAATTTCGCTACCTTAGGACCGTTATAGTTACGGCCGCCGTTTACCGGGGCTTCGATCAAGAGCTTCGACCTAAGTCTAACCCCATCAATTAACCTTCCGGCACCGGGCAGGCGTCACACCGTATACGTCATCTTACGATTTTGCACAGTGCTGTGTTTTTAATAAACAGTTGCAGCCACCTGGTATCTGCGACTCCCGTTAGCTCCATCCGCAAGGGACTTCACCGACAAGAGCGTACCTTCTCCCGAAGTTACGGTACCATTTTGCCTAGTTCCTTCACCCGAGTTCTCTCAAGCGCCTTGGTATTCTCTACCCGACCACCTGTGTCGGTTTGGGGTACGATTTCTTACAATCTGAAGCTTAGAGGCTTTTCCTGGAAGCATGGCATCAATGACTTCACACCCGTAGGTGCTCGACGTCGTGTCTCAGCTTTGGAGAGAGCCGGATTTACCTAACTCTCAAGCCTACGCACTTGAACCTGGACAACCGTCGCCAGGCTCACCTAGCCTTCTCCGTCCCCCCATCGCAATTGTAAGAAGTACGGGAATATTAACCCGTTTCCCATCGACTACGCCTTTCGGCCTCGCCTTAGGGGTCGACTTACCCTGCCCCGATTAACGTTGGACAGGAACCCTTGGTCTTCCGGCGAGGGGGTTTTTCACCCCCTTTATCGTTACTCATGTCAGCATTCGCACTTCTGATACCTCCAGCATGCCTTACAGCACACCTTCAACGGCTTACAGAACGCTCCCCTACCCAATACAGTAAACTGTATTGCCGCAGCTTCGGTGTATAGCTTAGCCCCGTTACATCTTCCGCGCAGGCCGACTCGACTAGTGAGCTATTACGCTTTCTTTAAATGATGGCTGCTTCTAAGCCAACATCCTAGCTGTCTAAGCCTTCCCACATCGTTTCCCACTTAGCTATACTTTGGGACCTTAGCTGGCGGTCTGGGTTGTTTCCCTCTCCACGACGGACGTTAGCACCCGCCGTGTGTCTCCCGGATAGTACTTACTGGTATTCGGAGTTTGCAAAGGGTTGGTAAGTCGGGATGACCCCCTAGCCTTAACAGTGCTCTACCCCCAGTAGTATTCGTCCGAGGCTCTACCTAAATAGATTTCGGGGAGAACCAGCTATCTCCAGGTTTGATTGGCCTTTCACCCCTAGCCACAAGTCATCCGCTAATTTTTCAACATTAGTCGGTTCGGTCCTCCAGTTGATGTTACTCAACCTTCAACCTGCCCATGGCTAGATCACCTGGTTTCGGGTCTATATCCAGCAACTCGACGCCCAGTTAAGACTCGATTTCTCTACGGCTCCCCTAGATGGTTAACCTTGCTACTGAATATAAGTCGCTGACCCATTATACAAAAGGTACGCAGTCACACCACGAAGGTGCTCCTACTGCTTGTACGTACACGGTTTCAGGTTCTATTTCACTCCCCTCACAGGGGTTCTTTTCGCCTTTCCCTCACGGTACTGGTTCACTATCGGTCAGTCAGTAGTATTTAGCCTTGGAGGATGGTCCCCCCATATTCAGACAGGATATCACGTGTCCCGTCCTACTCGATTTCACTGAACACACGTCGTCGACTACGGGACTATCACCCTTTATTGTCGGCCTTTCCAGGCTGTTCGTCTAACGCGTGTAAAGCTTAAGGGCTAATCCAATTTCGCTCGCCGCTACTTTCGGAATCTCGGTTGATTTCTTTTCCTCGGGGTACTTAGATGTTTCAGTTCCCCCGGTTTGCCTCATTAACCTATGTATTCAGTTAATGATACGTGCTTATGCACGTGGGTTTCCCCATTCAGACATCCCAGACTCAAACGGTTGTTACTACCTAATCTGGGCTTATCGCAAGTTACTACGTCTTTCATCGCCTCTGACTGCCAAGGCATCCACCGTGTACGCTTAGTCACTTAACCATACAACCCCAAAGAGTCTTGCTCAGTTGGTGTTGTTAATTAAACAACCAAAGTTGCTGTCTCATTATTTGAATGAGCGAGACAGCGTTCGATTTTGCCGGACTCAAATATAAACGCCACAACGAATTGTGGTGTTTCCAAGAACACTTGAATGTGTGTTGGTACCCAATCATTCTTTCGTTAAAAAGAATCATTAGGATTTGAGAACTTTTATTTGAACAACAACCAATCACGGTTATTGTTCGTCAGCTTTCCAAATTGTTAAAGAGCAAAATAGCTCGAAGCTTGCGCTTCAAAACCATCAATCTGTGTGGGTACTCATCAAAAATAATCATCGTATAAGGAGGTGATCCAGCGCCAGGTTCCCCTAGCGCTACCTTGTTACGACTTCACCCCAGTCATGAACCACAAAGTGGTAAGCGTTCTCCCGAAGGTTAAACTACCTACTTCTTTTGCAGCCCACTCCCATGGTGTGACGGGCGGTGTGTACAAGGCCCGGGAACGTATTCACCGTGGCATTCTGATCCACGATTACTAGCGATTCCGACTTCATGGAGTCGAGTTGCAGACTCCAATCCGGACTACGACGCACTTTTTGGGATTCGCTCACTTTTGCAAGTTGGCCGCCCTCTGTATGCGCCATTGTAGCACGTGTGTAGCCCTACTCGTAAGGGCCATGATGACTTGACGTCGTCCCCACCTTCCTCCGGTTTATCACCGGCAGTCTCCCTGGAGTTCCCGACATTACTCGCTGGCAAACAAGGATAAGGGTTGCGCTCGTTGCGGGACTTAACCCAACATTTCACAACACGAGCTGACGACAGCCATGCAGCACCTGTCTCAGAGCTCCCGAAGGCACACCTGCGTCTCCGCTGGCTTCTCTGGATGTCAAGAGTAGGTAAGGTTCTTCGCGTTGCATCGAATTAAACCACATGCTCCACCGCTTGTGCGGGCCCCCGTCAATTCATTTGAGTTTTAATCTTGCGACCGTACTCCCCAGGCGGTCTACTTAACGCGTTAGCTCCGAAAGCCACGGCTCAAGGCCACAACCTCCAAGTAGACATCGTTTACGGCGTGGACTACCAGGGTATCTAATCCTGTTTGCTCCCCACGCTTTCGCATCTGAGTGTCAGTATCTGTCCAGGGGGCCGCCTTCGCCACTGGTATTCCTTCAGATCTCTACGCATTTCACCGCTACACCTGAAATTCTACCCCCCTCTACAGTACTCTAGATGACCAGTTTCAAATGCTATTCCGAGGTTGAGCCCCGGGCTTTCACATCTGACTTAATCATCCACCTGCATGCGCTTTACGCCCAGTAATTCCGATTAACGCTCGCACCCTCCGTATTACCGCGGCTGCTGGCACGGAGTTAGCCGGTGCTTCTTCTGCAGCTAACGTCAAATGAATGCGCTATTAACACATCCACCTTCCTCACTGCTGAAAGTACTTTACAACCCGAAGGCCTTCTTCATACACGCGGCATGGCTGCATCAGGCTTGCGCCCATTGTGCAATATTCCCCACTGCTGCCTCCCGTAGGAGTCTGGACCGTGTCTCAGTTCCAGTGTGGCTGATCATCCTCTCAGACCAGCTAGGGATCGTCGCCTTGGTGAGCCATTACCTCACCAACTAGCTAATCCCACCTGGGCATATCTTGACGCGAGAGGCCCGAAGGTCCCCCTCTTTGGCTTCCGTTCATTACAAACAAAAGCATTATGCGGTATTAGCCATCGTTTCCAATGGTTATCCCCCACATCAAGGCAATTTCCCAGGCATTACTCACCCGTCCGCCGCTCGACGCCGAAGTAGCAAGCTACTTCTCGTTTCCGCTCGACTTGCATGTGTTAGGCCTGCCGCCAGCGTTCAATCTGAGCCATGATCAAACTCTTCAATTTAAAGTTTTGATTTCCTAACTAAATAGGATTGGGCTCAATGAATACTGACTTCAAAACTAATATTTACCGCTTATTCGAAAATAAACAGAAACATGTAATTCTAAAGCTATTATCGTTCTCTTCTTAAATAAATAGGAACAGAACGATAATGAATTGACTGTGCCAAATAATGCCTTTCTACAAGAGAAAGTCGTTATTTGTATTGGTCACTCAGTTCATTGATACCTAAAGTGATTCAATAGAATCATTTTTGGATTATCATCAACGAGTGCCCACACAGATTGATAGGTTTATATTGTTAAAGAGCATTGTTCTGGACTTAACTCAGAACAGACGACCATTTTAGTCATAAAAAGCTGAGTGTCAAACACTTTTTCAACTTATTTTTCAGCATTTCTGCTTGACCATTAAGTCTCGCTATCTAAGTAACTTTTCACTTCGATGTATCTTTCCGAAGCCTTTCCTAGACAGCGAGGGGCATTATAGAGATAACATTTACAATGACAAGCGATTTTGAACGTTTTTTTTATTTTTTTGCTTTTCGATTAAAATTTAAGCCCAAACGACCAAATTTGCATCTATTCTCTATAAATCACTAAACTTTTTAGCAAATAAAGAGACTTTTCCCCAATTGGTGTACTCAACCTCTTTATCAGTATTGGTCTCGCCTCCGGTCATGCTCATAATCAGCTTAATCATTACCTTATCGAACCAATTATAGCGAGGGTAATAAAGTGCACCTGCAAATACTCCGATCAATTTAGGCTGCCAAGGAGACTTTGCCAGGAACTTTTGTATATAGACACTACCTTCGACTGTATCTTTACCTTGACTTTCTTTTCTCGCGGTTAAATTTACGCAAAAAAAACCTACTTTTAAACTATCTAGTTGAGCTTTATTCTGCTTAATAAATTGGTACAACTTCTTATTCAAGTGACCATAGCGGATGGAAGCACCAATCAATACTTTGTCGTAAAGTGCAAAGTCGATGTTTTTGGCAACGTGTAAGTCTAAGGTTTCAACTTCCATATGCGATAGGTTGTTTTCGATATATGTGAGAATTTTTTTCGTCTGACCTTCACGGGACGAATATAGAAACAGAGCTTTAAGCACAAAGCCTCCTTAACTACGCCAAAAAGTAGGCGTAAGTAAAATCAATAAAGTGAAGATCTCTAATCGCCCAAACAGCATTGAGACAATCAACACCCACTTAGCCTTTTCATTGATATCACCAAAGTGCAAAGCGACCTCTCCCAGACCAGGCCCAAGGTTATTCAAGGTCGCCGCAACAGCAGAAAAAGCACTGAGTTCATCCATCCCTGCCGCAATTAAACCCAACATACAAACCACAAATACAAGAGCGTAAGCTGAGAAAAAACCCCACACCGCATCAACAACCCGCTGAGAAAGAGCTGAACCACCCACCTTGATGGTATAGACAGCCCTCGGGTGAACAAGACGTTTTAATTCACGCGCTCCCTGTAGTGTCAGTAGTAGTACACGAATGACCTTCATTCCTCCACCAGTAGAACCCGCACAACCGCCTATAAATGAAGAGAATAGAAGTAACACTGGTAAAAACAGCGGCCAGTCAGCAAAACCCGTTGTTGTAAAACCTGCTGTTGTGGAGATAGAAACGGTTTGAAATAAAGCTTGATCAAACGCATCGTAGAAAGAGCTATAGGAGTGATGATTTAATAAAATCAGGAAACAAACGGTAAAAAGGAGTATTTGAATTAAGATAAAGGCTCTAAACTCTGGATCTTTCCAATAGTATTTGGGGTGTACACCGCCAGAGGCAAATGCTGCAAAATGCAGCGAGTAATTACAAGCAGAAATAAGCAAAAATACTACTGTGATTATATTAATGGCATAACTATCAAAATAGCCAATACTCGTATCATGAGTTGAAAAACCTCCAATTGCTATGGTGGAAAAACTATGCCCAATAGCATCAAAGGGTGTCATACCTGCCAACCAAAAAGCTAATGCACAAGCAATTGTCAGACTTAGGTATATATACCATAACGCTTTAGCCGTCTCTGCTATCCGTGGAGTCATTTTACTATCTTTCACTGGCCCTGGTATCTCAGCACGATAAAGCTGCATACCACCAATTCCCAGCACAGGCAGAATCGCAACAGCCAAAACAATGATCCCCATTCCACCAAACCATTGCAAAAACTGGCGATAAAACAAAATAGCTTTTGGTAAATCATCAAGGCCAACAATAACTGTCGCTCCAGTAGTTGTTAAAGCAGAAAAAGACTCAAAAAAAGCATCCGTTACAGACACGCTTGGGTTATCGGACAACAAAAAAGGAATCGAACCAGCACTACCGATAACAGTCCAAAATAGCACTACGATTAAAAAACCATCTCGCGCTTTAAGTTCATGTTTATGTCGCCGATTTGGCCACCAGCATATTGCCCCGCAAATAAACAGGAAAAAGAAAGTCGTCACAAAGGAAACACCGGCACCGTCACGATAAATCAAAGCAACAAGAGCTGGGGCCAACATGGATACACTAAAAAGAGCGAGCAAAAGCCCGACAATTCGGATAATTGAACGAAATTGCATGAATTGATGATTACCGAAGCAAAGCTTCAGACTTCCTGATTATCATTGTTTGCCATCTAATGGGGTTACCAAAATTCTGGCACCACTCTTATTTATTACACTTTGGGTGAAATCATTGGCATAGCGCAGCTCGATGTTCACAACCATTTTAACTTGTTGACTATAGTCAGCTTCAACTTCTTTTGCATCAAATTGGCTGAGTAAGCCTTGCACAATAGCGACAAAACCATAGTCTAACTCTAGTAATAGTTTTGTGGTTATTTTTTTCTCAATTGTTTGAAGCAACTTGAGCACCTTTTGCACTCCACCACCATAGGCCCTAACAAGACCTCCTGTACCCAGTTTTATCCCCCCGGAATACCTTGTCACCACAGCGGTTATCTCACCAACTCCAGATCCAGTAAGCTGAGCCAAAATAGGCTTACCTGCCGTCCCTGAGGGCTCTCCGTCATCACTAAAGCCCCACTTCATTGAATCTTCAGACCGACCAGCGACAAACCCCCAACAATTATGTCTAGCCGCAGCATGCTGGTTTTTAACCTGAGCGATGAATGCCTTAGCCTCAGCAATGGACGGAGTATGTTCCAATTGAGTGATGAATAAGCTTTTTTTTATTTCCTCTTGATAGAGGATTAGCTCTTTAGGAATAAGAAATGGCTTGTCATTCATTGCGCTATAATCATATTTTTCTATTTGTTGAGTCTACCACGTGAGACAAACAAGAGCGCCTAAAAGATCAGTCGCAGCGCACAATGTTAAACAGTTGTTTAAAAAATGTATTGTATTTCATTTCTTCTGAGGCCAAACTAAAATAACTGGTCAAACCAGAGTGGGATATGACGACATTTCTAAATGTCGGCTTAAGACCGGCATACGCGCAATCCCAAGATTGTATGTCATGGAGATAGATAATGATTTACCAAGCCGAAACCCTACAGGTAAAGGAATTGCATGACGGTATCGCTGAGCTCAGCTTTTGCTCTCCGAAATCCGTTAACAAACTCGACCTTGCGACACTCGAATCGCTAGATAAAGCTCTTGATGCTTTAAAAAACCATAATGGACTCAAAGGATTACTACTCACATCAGATAAAGATACCTTCATTGTCGGTGCTGATATCACTGAGTTTCTCGGGCTATTTTCTAAACCAGAGGCAGAGTTAGATAAATGGCTTCAGTTTGCCAACAGTGTTTTTAACAAATTAGAAGATCTACCGGTCCCAACACTATCAGTTTTGAAAGGCCATACTCTTGGCGGTGGCTGTGAGTGTGTACTTGCTACTGATATAAGAATTGGTGACAAAACAACTAGCATTGGTTTACCTGAAACTAAACTAGGCATAATGCCTGGTTTTGGAGGTTGCGTTCGCCTCCCGCGCCTTGTTGGGGCTGATAGTGCAATGGAAATTATCACTCAAGGCAAGGCATGCCGTGCTGATGAAGCGCTTAAAATCGGGTTACTAGATGCTATTGTAGAGAGCGAGTCTTTACGCGAGTCCGCGCTGGTAACACTATCACAGGCGATAAACGAAAAAGTAGATTGGCAACAACGACGCAGCCAAAAAATATCGGCACTCACTTTAAGTAAACTAGAAGCCATGATGAGCTTTACAATGGCTAAAGGTTTAGTCGCTCAAAAAGCAGGTCCGCACTATCCGGCACCTATGAAAGCAGTTATAACGATCGAAGAAGGTGTACAGAGCGCTAGAAATGAAGCGCTAGATATTGAACGTAAGTATTTTGTACAACTCGCTAAATCAGAAGAAGCCAAATCTCTCGTTGGACTGTTTCTCAACGATCAGTACATTAAGGGAGTAGCCAAAAACGCCGCCAAAGCAGCAAACAAAGATACTCAGCGCGCTACTGTTTTAGGCGCTGGCATAATGGGCGGTGGTATCGCCTACCAATCGGCCTTGAAAGGCGTGCCTGTTTTAATGAAAGACATTGAACAAGCATCACTTGATCTCGGTATGGCAGAGGCATCTAAGTTACTCAACAAACGACTATCTCACGGCCGTATTGATGGATTTAAGATGGCTGGCATTCTGGCATCCATAACTCCTAGCTTACATTACGCTGGTATCGACAATTCAGATGTAATTGTCGAAGCGGTTGTCGAAAACCCAAAAATCAAAGCAGCGGTTCTTAGCGAAGTAGAGCAACAAGTTAGTGCAGATACCGTCATTGCTTCTAATACCTCAACGATACCAATTAATCAGTTAGCAAAGTCACTTCAAAGACCTGAAAATTTCTGTGGTATGCACTTCTTCAATCCAGTACACAGAATGCCATTGGTTGAAATAATCCGTGGTGAAAAGACATCAGATGAAACCATCAATCGTGTTGTGGCATACGCAGCCAAAATGGGAAAATCACCGATTGTAGTCAATGACTGCCCAGGATTTTTCGTCAACCGTGTGTTATTTCCCTATTTTGGTGGTTTTAGCATGCTACTACGCGATGGCGCAGATTTTTCTAAAGTTGATCAAGTCATGGAAAGTAAATTTGGCTGGCCAATGGGACCTGCTTATCTGTTAGATGTGGTTGGTATTGATACCGCTCACCACGCACAGGCCGTTATGGCCCAGGGCTTTCCTGAACGAATGGGCAAATCTGCTCGTGACGCGATTGATGCACTATTTGACGCTAAGAAATATGGTCAGAAAAATGGTCATGGCTTTTACAGCTACAATATCGACAAGCGTGGCAAACCGAAAAAAGCCTTTAACGAAGATGTATTGCCTATTCTCTCTAATGTTTGCTCTAAAAAACAAGATTTTGATGACCAAGCTATCATCCAACGTATGATGATTCCTATGATCAATGAAGTAGTATTATGTCTACAAGAAAAAATTATAGCGTCTCCTCAAGAGGGTGATATGGCTCTAGTATATGGGCTAGGTTTTCCTCCATTTCGTGGTGGTATATTCCGCTACCTTGATAGTTTTGGTATCGCAGAGTTCGTAGCTATGGCAAAACAACACTCAGATTTAGGGGCCATGTACCAAGTACCACAAATGCTTATTGACATGGCCGCAAATGGTGAAACCTTCTATGGCAATCAGCAACAAGGTTCTATCTAAGGAGATACCCAAATGACAAATCAAACTAAAAGCGTTGTTGTCGTAGATTGTCTACGTACACCAATGGGTCGCTCTAAAGGTGGAGCTTTCCGTCATACTCGCGCAGAAGACCTTTCCGCTCATTTAATGAAAGGTATATTGGCACGTAATCCACAGGTCAACCCAAAAGAAATTGAAGATATCTATTGGGGTTGTGTTCAGCAAACTCTTGAGCAGGGCTTCAATGTAGCACGTAATGCTGCACTACTGGCCGGACTGCCAATTGAAATTGGTGCCGTCACGGTAAACCGCTTATGTGGCTCATCGATGCAAGCATTACACGATGCAACACGAGCCATAATGACAGGAGATGCTGACATTTGCTTGATAGGCGGAGTTGAGCATATGGGACACGTTCCCATGAATCATGGTGTAGATTTCCACCCTGGCATGTCAAAAAACGTTGCCAAAGCAGCGGGTATGATGGGCCTAACAGCTGAAATGTTAGGTAAAATCCATGGTATTACTCGTGAACAACAAGATGAGTTTGCAGCCCGCTCTCATGCACGTGCCCATGCGGCAACGGTTGAGGGACGATTTAAAAACGAAATATTACCTACAGAGGGACACTCAAAAGATGGTACGCTCTTCACACTTGAGCATGATGAGGTAATTCGACCTGAAACATCAATTGAAGGGCTTTCTCAACTTCGCCCAGCCTTTGATCCAGCGAATGGTACTGTCACCGCCGGTAGCTCATCAGCTCTATCTGATGGCGCATCAGCCATGCTAATTATGAGTGAAGAGAAAGCAAACCAACTAGGTCTAACCATACGTGCACGCATTAAGGGCATGGCTATTGCTGGTTGTGATCCATCGATTATGGGTTACGGCCCAGTACCCGCTACTCAAAAAGCATTAAAACGTGCAGGTTTATCCATCAAAGATATAGACATAGTGGAGCTAAATGAAGCATTTGCAGCACAATCTCTACCCTGCGCAAAAGACTTGGGCCTACTCGAGGTAATGGAAGAGAAGGTAAACCTCAATGGTGGTGCAATCGCTCTTGGCCATCCATTAGGCTGCTCAGGTTCTCGCATTTCAACCACTCTGATCAATCTCATGGAAGATAAAAACGCTAAATATGGCCTAGCTACTATGTGTATTGGTTTAGGTCAAGGTATTGCTACCGTGTTCGAGCGCCCGTAACTTTACCAAATAAGGCCAGCTTAAGCTGGCCTTATTTATATCCACATATTATTCATCATATTTAAGCCAATCCTTGTGTAGTTTCTCACCATCACCTAAATAATCCACCATCCATTGAATCAATTTATGATTGGCATCTTTACGCCATACCAAGCAGCATCGACTAACTGGCTTTTCATCTGGCAATGATTTTTCTAACAAAACACCTTGATCAACTAAAGGCACGGCAATATGACTTGGCATGTAGCCAACCCCCACACCATTTTTTAAACACTCGATTGCAGTATGCCAATTTGGTAAAAGTAACCGGCGTTGATGTGGATAATGACCAGAATGACGTTTAGGTAATACATTAGATGTATCATCCAAACAAATTGCTGGAAACTGGCTGACAAGTTCTTCTGTCAGAACCTGATGCTTTGCACATGGATGATTTGGAGCAACTACAAATGTCCAATCCAGCCCCCCCATATCTTTCACTTCAAACTCACCCCCAACTGGAATAGCTGAGGTCGCACCAACAACAATATCCGCTCTCTCTTGTGATATTGCTTCCCAGGAACCATTAAATACTTCCATGTTGATTTGTAGTTCTGCATAAGGAAATGTTTGATAAAAATCTTCAACCAAGGGTTTTAAGCATTCCAGCTTTACAACATTATCGAGAGTCAACTTCAGTGTTTTTTGCCAACCATGCGCCGCACGCTTAGTCTGATACTTAACTTCTTCCATCTGTCGCAACATAACTCTTGCTTGCTCGATAAACACCTCTCCAGCGACAGTCAACTCCACCTTTCTGGGTAGACGCCGAAACAAAACAACATCCAGATCCTGCTCAATCTGACGAACACCATAACTAATTGCAGACGGTACTTTATGCAGAACTTGCGCAGCAGAAGTAAAACTTCCAAGCCGAGCAACCGTATCCACCAGCTCTAAAGACGCCTGAGAAAATATACCCATTATTACCCTTCAACTTTTTTGATTGATAACCATAAAAAATAGCGCTTAAAAGCTAAAAACATCATGAATAAAATATAAAAACCAATATTAACATTGATAAAGAAAGAAAATAATCAGTGAATTATTTTGAATGGAATTAAAATGAATATATCTAAACTGCAATTTTTCTATTTAGCCTGTCTATCTATGCTAGGATTTGTCGCCACCGACATGTACCTCCCGGCTTTTAAAGCGATACAAAATGACTTTGCCACTGGTCCAGAACAAATAGCACTATCTCTCACCGTTTTTCTTATCGGAATGGCCGTTGGGCAACTTTCCTGGGGACTCGCATCCGATAAATTTGGTTACCGAAACACGCTAGCTGCTGGCTTGAGCCTGTTTACATTTGCCTCTTTTGGTTTAACATTTAGCGATCAAGTATGGCAACTTCTAACTCTGCGCTTCATTCAAGCTATTGGTGTTTGTGCCCCAGCAGTTATCTGGCAAGCTATGGTCATTAAGCACCATGCAAATCAAAGCCAACAGATTTTTGCTACCATTATGCCTCTAGTGGCACTCTCCCCTGCATTAGCACCTCAACTGGGCGTAGTACTCTCTGATCTCTGGGGATGGCGTAGTATATTTATTACTTTAACTATTGTTGGATTGGTATTGATTGCTGCAACTATGGCGCAGGAAAACCCCAAACAGCAAACCAAAAAGTCCACTATTGGTTCTGATATCAAAACCTTGATCACCTCTAAAACCTACTTGGGTAATGTGGCTATGTTTGCCACAGCATCTGCAGCATTCTTTGCCTACCTAACTGGCATGCCAGAAATAATGGCTCAACTAGGATATGATGCTAAGGATATCGGTCTAAGCTTTATACCTCAAACCATTGCTTTTATGGCTGGTGGATACCTAGGTAAAAAGTGCGTTTCTAAACATGGTGATGAACAAATCCTTCGCCAGCTTATTGGGTTATTCAGCCTTGCTGCGATTATTATTTTTATAGTATCGCAATTTCAGCTTTCTTCTATCTGGCCCATTTTGGCTCCATTCTGCCTAATAGCTGTCGCAAATGGTGCCCTTTACCCTATTGTTGTCAATCGAGCGCTAGCAAGCGCCAAACAAAGCCCAGCAACGGCAGCTGGTTTACAAAACAGCTTACAAATATGTTTTAGTGGTTTAGCTAGCGCATTAGTGGCGGCGATGGCAAGCCAAGCACAAGCTGTGACAGGAATAGCAATCATTATCTGTACGATGGGGCTATGGATTGGCTATTGGGTATCAAGACGCCACCAACCAGAAACCGAGGTGGTTGGACAACAAACAATTATAACTGATAAATAAACTGTAAAATGAAACGCCACAATTTGAAGTGACTCCCAATAGTTGAACATTCCAATTACTGGGGGTCACTTCAATTTTGCGGCGTCTGAGGAAGATTATTTTTTAGTCGGCCTTTGCCAGTTCTTGATCATACGCTCTTTAACGCGTGTGATGACTAACTCATCTTCCCCAACATCTTTAGTTAATGTAGTACCTGCGCCAAGAGTCACACCATCAGCCACTACTACTGGTGCAACTAATTGGCTATCCGAACCAATGAAGACATCATTACCTATGATGGTCTTAAATTTATTAACACCATCATAATTACAAGTAATAGTCCCAGCACCAATATTGGTTCGCTCACCAATCTGAGCATCACCCAGGTATGTTAGATGGTTAGCTTTAGAACCCTCTCCCAGGAGAGTGTTTTTTACTTCAACGAAGTTGCCTACGTGAGAGTCATTGCGCATCTCAGCACCAGGACGAAGGCGTGTAAATGGTCCAACGGTACAATCCTCTCCCACCGTGGCACCTTCAATTACACTATATGGACGAATAACTGTGTTATCATCAATTTCGCAATCCTTAAGTACGCAACCAGTGCCAATTGTCACCTTATCACCTAGTGTTACTTTACCTTCAATAATGACATTGGTGTCGATTTCACAATCCAGCCCACACTGTAATTCCCCACGAAGATCAAAGCGCGCCGGATCGCGTAACATTACCCCCTGTTCGAGTAACTTTTGTGCCTGCATTTTTTGAAAAGCACGCTCTAAACGAGCAAGCTGTGCTCTATCATTCACTCCCTCTACTTCTATAGCATTTACAGGGTGAACGGCTTCCACAGCACGCCCTTCATTATAAGCTGCAGCAATAATATCAGTAAGGTAATATTCACCTTGAACATTGTTATTGCTAAGGCCAGAAAGCCAGCGTTTCAAATCACCACCAGTGGTAACCATAACACCAGTGTTGATCTCTTTAATCAGTTTTTGCTCTTCTGTCGCGTCTTTTTGCTCAGCAATAGCTACAACTGGCCCATTATTACGAACAATACGACCGTAACCCGTTGGATTATCCAATACGACAGTTAGTAACGCGATACCACCATTAGGTTGAGCATCAAGTAAACTCTCTAATGTTTCCTCAGATATTAAAGGCACGTCACCGTAGAGAACTAAAATCTTTTCATCATTTTCAAATTGAGCAGATGCTTGGTCAACCGCATGCCCTGTACCCAATTGTTCGGCCTGAAGGACCCAGTTAACAGGCTCGCCACAAAGTTCTCTCTGCATCTGATCACCGCCATGACCAAATACTAGGTGCACATTTTGTGCTCCCAAATTTTTACATGTATCAACAACATGTTGAACCATAGGCTTTCCAGCCAAGGTATGTAACACCTTAGGCTTACTAGAGTACATGCGAGTCCCTTTACCCGCTGCGAGAATCACCGCACTAAATTTCATTCAAAACCTTTAGATGAAGTTGTTAAGCTGAGAAGTATTTTAGACTTTAACTAAAAATTAGTTAACTATTCTGGAAGTATTTCCCTTAAAAAATAGAAAAAAGGCGGTCAAATGACCGCCTTTATCACTTTAAAACACCGAAAGTTGCTTTAACGGCGTTTTTTTGTCAGCTCGATAACACGTAGCTGAGCAATGGCTTTTGCCAGCTCACTGGCCGCTTGAGCAAAGTCCATATCGCCATGCTGATTCTGAATATTCTCCTCAGCGCGGCGCTTGGCTTCTTCTGCCTTCGCTGCGTCTAGCTCTTCACCACGGATAGCTGTGTCTGCCAATACAGTCGCTGTACCAGGCTGCACTTCTATCATACCACCGGAAACATAAATAATTTCCTCGTGGCCGTGCTGTTTCACAATACGCACCATACCAGGCTTGATAGCGGTCAGTAGCGGAGTGTGGCCATGAAAAATACCTAGCTCACCCTCGCTACCGGTCACCTGAAACGTTTCAACACGACCAGAAAAGATTTTCTTTTCAGCGCTTACTACGTCTAGGTGAAAGGTTATTGGTGCCATATCGCCTCCTAGTTAGCCTTATAGCTTCTTCGCATTCTCGATAGCATCGTCAATTGCACCACAGTACATAAACGCTTGCTCTGGAACGTCATCGTAATCACCAGCTAGAAGACCTTTGAAGCCACGTAAAGTCTCTTTAAGAGACACGTAAACACCTGGGTCACCAGTAAATACTTCCGCTACATGGTAAGGCTGAGTAAGGAAACGCTCTATCTTACGTGCACGAGATACAATTTGCTTATCACCTTCAGATAGCTCATCCATACCAAGAATCGCAATGATATCTTTCAGCTCTTTATAACGCTGCAGAGTAGATTGAACACCACGCGCAATATCGTAATGCTCTTGACCTACTACTAGAGGATCTAGCTGACGAGAAGTCGAATCTAGTGGATCGATCGCTGGATATAAGCCCATAGCTGCGATGTTACGGTTAAGTACAACCGTTGCATCTAAGTGCGCGAACGTTGTTGCTGGAGATGGGTCAGTCAAGTCATCCGCAGGAACATATACCGCCTGTACAGACGTGATAGAACCTGCTTTAGTTGAAGTGATACGCTCTTGAAGCACACCCATTTCTTCCGCTAGAGTAGGCTGATAACCTACCGCTGAAGGCATACGACCAAGAAGTGCTGACACTTCAGTACCTGCCAATGTATAACGGTAAATGTTATCAACAAACAGAAGAACATCACGTCCTTCATCACGGAAACGCTCAGCCATTGTCAAACCAGTCAAAGCAACACGTAAACGGTTACCTGGTGGCTCGTTCATCTGACCGTAAACCATCGCAACTTTTGACTCTTCAGGATTTTCAACGTTTACAACGCCAGCTTCCTGCATCTCAAAGTAGAAATCGTTACCTTCACGAGTTCGCTCACCAACACCAGCAAACACTGATAGACCTGAGTGCTGTAATGCAATGTTGTTGATAAGCTCCATCATGTTAACGGTCTTACCTACACCTGCACCACCAAATAGACCAATTTTACCACCCTTAGCGAATGGACAAATCAAGTCGATTACTTTAACACCCGTCTCTAGCAGGGATGTTTCGTTTGACTGCTCTTCGTAGCTTGGCGCTTCACGGTGAATAGAGTATTTCTCTTCTGCACCGATGTCACCACGCTCGTCAATTGCGTCACCTAGAACGTTCATGATACGACCTAGGGTCTTAGTACCAACGGGTACTGAAATTGGAGCGCCAGTATTTACAACTTCCACTCCACGACGTAAACCATCAGAGCTACCCATTACGATACAACGAACTACGCCACCGCCTAGCTGTTGCTGAACTTCAAGAACTAAACGCTCTTTTGAGTCCGTTACGTTTAGAGCGTCATATACACTAGGTACGTCACTCTGTGGGAACTCTACGTCGACTACCGCACCGATGATCTGTACGATCTTACCTGTAGCCATCGTTAATCCTCTAAACTATTTAGTTTTACCTACGCTTAAACCGCAGCCGCACCACTAACAATTTCCGACAGTTCTTGTGTAATCGCAGCCTGACGGGCTTTGTTATACACAAGTTCTAGATCATCAATCAAATTGGACGCGTTATCAGTTGCAGCTTTCATCGCAACCATTCGAGCCGCTTGCTCACAAGCAAGGTTCTCAATTACTCCCTGATACACCTGTGACTCTACGTAACGAACTAATAGTGCGTCTAGTAAAGGCTGTGGCTCAGGCTCATAAATGTAGTCCCATGAATGATCACGCTGCATCTCTTCGCTATCTGATTTAGGCAAAGGTAGCAATTGATCGATCGTTGGTTGCTGAACCATAGTGTTGACAAACTTATTGAACACTACATACAGACGGTCCAGTTCACCTTCATCATATCTCTTCAGCATTACGCTCACAGAACCAATCAGGTCTTCCAAACTTGGGCTATCACCCAGGCCTGATACCTGTGCAGCAACTTTAGCGCCACTGTTATTAAAAAACGCAGTTGCTTTTGAACCAACGACAGCCAGTTCAACTTCAGCACCTTTGTCTTTCCAAGCTTTCATATCTGTAATGGCTTTCTTGAACACGTTAATGTTCAAACCACCACACAAGCCTCGGTCTGTAGAAACTATGATGTAACCAACTCGTTTCGCCTCACGCTCTTCTAGGTACGGATGACGGTACTCTAGATTCGCGTTTGCCACATGACCGATCACTTTACGCATTGTTTCAGCATATGGACGAGAAGCTTCCATAGCGTCTTGAGAGCGACGCATTTTTGAAGCTGCTACCATTTCCATCGCTTTCGTAATTTTCTGCGTGCTTTTAACACTACCGATTTTATTACGTATCTCTTTTGCGCCGGCCATCGTTACTCTCCATTAGTTGGTGGCAATTAATGCCACCGACCTATTACCAAGTTTGGGTTGCTTTGAAATCGTCGACCAGCTTCTTAAGCTGAGCTTCGATATCCTTGTTGTAAGCACCCGTCTTGTCGATCTCAGACGCAAGTTCTGCGTATTGACCGCGAGCATACGATAGTAAAGCCGCCTCGAAATCTAGAACTTTATTCAGTTCTACATCATCAAGGTAGCCACGCTCTGCTGCAAAGATAGTTAAAGCTTGGTCAAAAACAGACATAGGAGCGTACTGCTTTTGCTTCATTAGCTCTGTTACTTTCTGACCATGATCCAACTGTTTCTTCGTAGCATCATCAAGATCAGAAGAAAACTGAGCAAAAGCTGCAAGTTCACGGTATGCAGCAAGTGCTGTACGTATACCACCTGATAGTTTCTTGATGATTTTAGTTTGAGCTGAACCACCTACACGAGATACTGATATACCAGGGTCAACAGCAGGGCGAACACCCGAATTGAATAGCTCAGTTTGCAGGAAGATCTGACCATCTGTAATCGAGATTACGTTAGTAGGTACGAATGCTGAAACGTCACCAGCTTGAGTTTCAATGATAGGTAGAGCAGTCAAAGAACCCGTCTTACCTTTCACTTCACCATTAGTGAACTTTTCTACATAATCCGCGTTAACACGAGCAGCACGCTCTAGTAGACGAGAGTGAAGGTAGAATACATCACCTGGGAATGCTTCACGGCCTGGTGGACGCTTAAGTAGTAGGGAAATCTGACGATAAGCAACAGCTTGTTTAGATAGATCATCATAAACAATCAATGCATCTTCACCGCGATCACGGAAATACTCTCCCATCGTACAACCTGCGTAAGGCGCAAGATATTGCAGCGCTGCAGATTCAGAAGCTGACGCAACAACCACAATTGTGTTTGCTAGAGCACCATGTTCTTCTAGTTTACGAACAACGTTAGCGATAGTCGAAGCTTTCTGACCAATTGCCACGTAGATTGAGTAAATACCAGAATTTTTCTGGTTAATGATTGCATCAATCGCTAAAGCAGTTTTACCCGTTTGACGGTCACCAATCACAAGTTCACGCTGACCACGACCAATTGGGATCATTGAGTCAACCGACTTGTAACCAGTTTGAACAGGTTGATCAACCGATTGACGGTCGATTACACCTGGTGCAATCACTTCTACAGGCGAAGACAATTTCGCTTCAATTGGACCTTTACCATCAATAGGTTCACCTAGTGTATTCACTACGCGCCCTAGCAGCTCAGGACCAACTGGTACTTCGAGAATTCGACCTGTACCTGTAACTTTCATGCCTTCCTTTAGGTCAGCATATGGACCCATTACCACCGCACCAACCGAGTCACGCTCAAGGTTAAGTGCTAGCGCATAACGGCTACCCGGTAATTCAATCATTTCACCTTGCATCACGTCTGCTAGACCGTGAATGCGAATGATACCATCACTTACCGATACGATAGTACCTTCGTTGCGAGCTTCACTAACAACATCGAAAGATTCGATACGTTGTTTAATTAGATCGCTAATTTCAGTGGAATTAAGTTGCATGCTCCAATCCCCATTAAGACTGCAATGCATCGCTTAAGCGATTCAGGCGACCACGCGCTGAATCATCGATGACTAAGTCTCCGGCTCGAATAATCACCCCACCAAGTAGGGCCTCATCTATACTGCAATTCAGCTTAACTTTGCGCTCTAAACGCTGCTCAAGTTTGCTGCTGATATTTGTAGCTTGTTCTTGTGAAAGTTCTGAAGCCGAAATAACTTCAACATCAACCTCTTTCTCACGCTCTTTTTTAAGCGCTAGGAACTGCTTACAAACATCAGGAAGGGTCGACAAACGACCATTCTCTGCCATTACCTTTAAAAGGTTTTGGCCATGAACATCAACCTGGTCACCACAAACAGCTACAAATACTTCTGCCAGTTTATCTGCTGACATATACCCTGTTAGGAGTTCGTGTATTTGCTCGTTTTTAGCAACTTCTGCAGCAAAAGATAGCATCTGACCCCATTGGTCCAACGCATCCTTTTCCACAGCAAAGTCAAATGCTGCTTTAGCATAGGGGCGTGCGATAGTAGTCATATCAGACATCTGCACTCCTCCATCTAAAGTTTTGCAGTAATGTTGTCAAGAATATCTCTGTGCGCTTCTTTATCAATAGAACGCTCAATGATTTTCTCAGCACCAGCTACAGCCAGAGTTGCAACTTGTTTGCGCAGCTCATCGCGTGCACGATTACGTTCAGCTTCAAGTTCAGCTTCCGCTTGTGATAGAATTTTCTGACGTTCAGTCTGAGCTTCTTCACGCGCTTCATCTAGAATTTGAGCTTTGCGTTTATTCGCTTGCTCGATGACCTCAGTTGCTGTGCGCTTCGCTTCTTTCAACTGATCAGAAGCGTTTGCTTGTGCTAGATCCAAGTCCTTAGCAGCACGTTCGGCTGCTTGCAGGCCGTCAGCGATTTTCTTCTGACGCTCTTCGATCGCTTGCATTAATGGTGGCCATACATACTTCATGCAGAACCAGACAAATAGTGCAAACGAGATTGCTTGACCTAGCAGAGTTGCATTTATGTTCACAACAGCTACCCCTTCTATTCGGACTAAGAGTTAATCAATAACAAGCTAAGCTTGTCGACGCTTAACTGTGATTAACCTAGTTGACCAACGAACGGGTTCGCGAACGTGAATAGAAGTGCGATTACGATACCAATCATTGGAACCGCATCAAGTAGACCCGCGATGATGAACATCTTAACTTGTAACATAGGAGCCATTTCTGGTTGACGCGCTGCACCTTCAAGGAATTTACCACCTAAAAGTGCGAAACCAATCGCTGTACCAAGAGAAGCAAGACCGACGATAAGACCTACGGCGATTGCAGAAAAGCTCAGTAAAGTTTCCATTACTATCTCCAATTTATAGTTGTTGGCTAGTTGCCCAAATAAAAGCTTTAAAAAAATTAATGATCACTGTCTTCGTGTGCCATTGACAGGTAAACAACTGTCAACATCATAAATACGAAGGCTTGAATCGTAATAACCAATACATGGAATATTGCCCACGGAAGTGAACCCATCCATTGTAAATACCATGGCAGCATAGCCGCACAAAGAATGAATACAACCTCACCCGCGAACATATTACCGAATAAACGCATACCAAGTGATAGAGGTTTTGCTAATAGCGAAACCACTTCAATAAGTAGGTTAAACGGAATCATCAGTGGGTGATTAAATGGATGTAATGCTAATTCTTTAGCGAATCCACCTAGACCTTTCACTTTGATGCTGTAATAAATCATCAGAGCGAACACGCCTAGAGCCATAGCCATGGTGATATTTACATCAGCAGACGGTACAACCTTAAGATAAGGAATACCAAGCCAATGCTCTGCTGGGTAAGGTAGGAAATCGATAGGAACCAAGTCCATCAAGTTCATTATAAATACCCAACAAAAGATAGTCAGTGCTAAAGGTGCGATCAGTGGGTTGCGTCCATGGAACGTGTCTTTGACGTTTTCTGCGACAAATTCAACGATCATTTCTACAGCACACTGAAGCTTACCTGGCACACCCGCTGTTGTTCTCTTTGCTACTTTGTAAAAGATTCCAAGGAAAATTAAACCAGTAAACCAAGAAAAAAACAGGCTATCGATATGTACGTTCCAGAAACTTGCCTCCTCCGCTACAAGACCTAACTTATAAGTAGAAAGGTTTGTAAGGTGGTGGGAAATGTATCCGGACGAAGTTAGCGCTTCACCTGGCGCAGCCATAACTCATCCTATTTTTTTGTTGTTAATGAATAGCACTGGCGCACAGATATTAATACCTAGAGCCAGCAAATAGGTTAGCTTAAGGGGAACAAGTTCCACCTGTATATACATGTAGGCAACGGAGAAAAGCGCAACCGTAATGAAGATCTTCAATGCTTCGCCTGCGTAGAAGGAATTCGCAATGCGCTTTGCAGCACGAGCTCCTCCGTACATAAACGCAAACCAAGCAAACACCGCATTAGCAACAACAAAAATGCCGCCGCCAATCAGTGCAGAAAGTCCCCATTTAGCATTTACAGCTAGTGCCATTACCACTGCCATTAATGTAACCGCGCTAAACTGGATCATTAACAATCGCTTTGCAAGCTCTCGCCCAGGCCTAGCTAACGCCGCTACCATGTATTCGTACCTCGAGTAAAATCCACAGCGTTAGTACCTCGATGCTGGGAAATTGGCGAAAATTATACGGTGAGTCTTATTGAATGCAATTAAAACACCGCAAAAAGTTACAATTTTGTTTACAAACCGACAACTTTCGCACAAAAAATCGCTTTTTACATAATTGACTGGAAGTGATTATCTCATCTAGCCTGCCAGCTTGGCAATAAGATGCTCTAATTTATGAGGCTCATCTAGACTAATTGTTACTTTAGAGGTTCCATTTTTGGCTTTTACTATTGCTACCTTAGCGTCCAACATTTCACTTAATTTCTGTGATATTTTCTGCGCCTCAGTATCTTGTGACTGGTTTTTATCCTCAGACTGCGGATGAAGACACTTTTTCACTAACTGCTCAGTCTGACGTACTGTCATGCGCTTCTTAGCGACCAATTCAGCCACATCCACTTGCTGCTCACCATCAAGAGCTAATAATGCACGCGCATGTCCCATTTCAAGTAGCTTTTCTGACAAAAGATACTTAACGTCCATCTCAAGCTGATTTAGTCTAAGCAAGTTAGTCACAGTGGTTCTAGATTTACCTATAACCTCAGCAACTTGTTGATGTGTCAGTGAGAATTCCTCTTGGAGACGATCCAGCGCCACGGCCTCTTCGATCACATTAAGATCTTCACGCTGAATATTTTCGATCAACGCCATCGCTATTGCTGCACGATCATCAACATTTTTGATCACGCAAGGTACTTCTTTTAGACCCGCCTTACGTGCAGCACGCCAACGTCTTTCACCGGCAATAATCTCAAATTTATCATTATCGACTTGACGTACGACTATAGGTTGGATAATTCCCTGGGATTCAATCGACGCAGCCAACTCTTCAAGTGCTTCAGGTTCCATGTCTGTACGTGGTTGATACATACCTGGTTTAAGAGAGTTTATATTGATATCTGTCAACTCTCCTTCAGAAGAAAGTTCCTGACTGTGCATCGCACTTTGCTGCTTATTACGTGCAATTGAGCTCGTAGAAAGCAGAGCATCTAACCCTTTACCTAAACCACGTTTAGACATGAAACAAAATTCCTTTGATTGATTTATGCTAGGATTTCATCGCGACGAAGCATCTCTCCAGCCAGTGCTAGATAGGCTTTTGCTCCTGCGGAGTATTTATCGTAGTACATTGCTGGCTTTCCATGACTTGGCGCTTCAGCGAGACGGACATTACGAGGAATAACTGTACGGTATACTTTGTTACCAAAGTGCTTCTTTAGCTGATCAGAAACTTCATTAGATAAACGGTTGCGAGGATCGTACATAGTACGTAACAAACCTTCGATCTTAAGTTTTTCATTTACCACCGCAGCCAACTTACTAATAGTATCCATCAGTGCTGTTAATCCTTCAAGCGCAAAGTATTCACACTGCATAGGAACTAAGACTGAATCAGCAGCGGCCATTGCATTAATAGTTAAAAGATTTAGCGATGGAGGGCAGTCAATAAAGATGAAATCATAGTTATCGCGTACTGGGGCAATAGCCTGCTTTAATCGCACTTCACGGGCAAATACTTCCATTAGTTTAATTTCAGCAGCTGTCACATCGCCATTTGCAGCGATAAGATCATAATTACCAGAGGTCTTACGGCAGACGACATCGTCAAATGCAACTTCTTCAACCAATAACTCATAGGCCGTGGCATCAACTTGGTATTTATCCACACCGCTTGCCATCGTTGCGTTGCCTTGGGGGTCAAGATCGATAACCAATACTTTACGTTTCGTAGCAGCCATAGACGCTGCTAAGTTGATACATGTGGTTGTTTTACCAACACCACCTTTCTGGTTTGCGATTGCTACGATTTTTCCCACGACTAACCTCGCTTTTATTCCTTGCGGGATAAGATTACTAGATGACGCTCACCTTCTAGTTGAGGAACATGCAAAGCTTTGACGTCCGTCACAGAACACCAATTTGGCAACTGTGTAATCTCATCTTGTGGTAATTGTCCTTTTAACGCTAAAAAGCGGCCTGAACACTCTTTAGGAAGATGATGACACCATTCAACCATATCCGTCATGGACGCGAAGGCTCGACTCAACACACCATCAAACTTATGTTCTGGCTGGAACTGCTCAACCCGACTCTGAACGGGAACTACATTATCAATGCGCAGTTCATGTAACACTTGCTTAATAAAACGGATTCTTTTTCCCAAACTATCTAATAAATAAAATTCCTTGTCTGGTTGCATTATTGCTAAAGGAATACCAGGCAATCCAGGACCAGTTCCAACATCAATAAAACGCTCCCCTTGTAAATATTCACTAACAATTATGCTATCGAGGATATGTTTCACCACCATATCACTAGGCTCGCGTACAGAAGTGAGATTATAAGCTTTATTCCATTTATGCAGCATTTCTACATATCCAACTAACTGCAATCGTTGTTTGTCAGATACTTCAAGTGTAGTTTGAGCGATCAAAGAGTCCAGCTGAACACGTAATTGACTCATTATGCTTCACCACCTTTTCTCAGCATGCCCTGTTTTTTTAAATAAACTAGCAGGATTGATATCGCAGCAGGAGTAATTCCGGATATACGCGACGCGATACCAATAGACTCTGGTCTTGAATCATTGAGTTTAACTGCTACTTCATTAGACAAACCTTTAATGCTAGCGTAATCCAAATCGGCTGGCAATAAGGTATGTTCATGGCGTAGAGATTTCTCAATTTCATCCTGCTGACGTTTTATATAACCTTCATACTTAACTTGGATTTCTACTTGTTCAGACGCTTGAGTATCATCTAGCGTGGGGGCAAATTCTTCTAACTGAGTTAGTTTTTGATAAGTCATTTCAGGGCGACGTAATAAATCCTCACCACTAGCTTCACGGATCAATGGTGTTTTAAGCAATGAATTAAGTTGATCCACTCCTGTTGATTTAGGATTCATCCAGATATCTTGCAATCTTTGCCTTTCTTTGATGATGTTCTCAATTTTTTGGTTAAAACGTGCCCAGCGTATGTCATCTATCAAGCCTAACTCACGTGCTTTCTCAGTTAAACGCAGGTCAGCATTATCTTCTCTCAAAAGCAAGCGATACTCAGCACGGGAAGTAAACATACGATATGGTTCTTTAGTTCCCATTGTGGATAGGTCATCAATCAAAACGCCCATGTAAGCTTGATCACGTCTTGGACTCCACCCTTCTTTTTCTTGGCTGTATAGACTTGCGTTTAGTCCAGCCATTAGGCCTTGCGCTGCTGCTTCTTCATAACCTGTTGTGCCGTTAATTTGTCCTGCAAAGAATAATCCATTAATAAACTTAGTTTCGTAAGTTTGTTTCAGATCTCTAGGATCGAAAAAATCATATTCAATTGCATACCCAGGACGAACTATATGAGCTCTTTCAAACCCTTTCATTGACTGTACAATTTTTACCTGCACATCGAATGGCAAACTAGTAGAAATACCGTTAGGGTACAACTCATGTGTATTTAATCCTTCCGGCTCGATAAATATTTGATGGCTATTTTTATCAGCGAAACGCATTACCTTGTCTTCAATGGATGGGCAATAGCGTGGACCAATACCTTCAATAACGCCAGAATACATAGGACTACGATCGAGATTATTTCTAATAACCTCATGCGTACGATCATTAGTATGAGTAATAAAACATGGGATCTGCTTCGGATGTTGCATTCGATCACCCATAAATGAAAATACAGGTGTTGGATCATCACCATGCTGAACACTAAGATCCGAAAAATCTACACTTCTGGCATCCACTCTAGGTGGTGTACCTGTTTTGAGACGATCAACACGAAATGGTAATTCTCTCAGTCTATTGGCTAAAGCAATTGATGGTGGATCGCCTGCTCGTCCACCAGACGCATTCTCCATACCAATATGGATCTTACCACCAAGAAAGGTACCAACTGTAAGTACAATAGCCTTAGCGTGGAATTTTAAGCCCATTTGGGTTATTACACCCGTGGCTTGTTGCTGTTCGACAATCAAATCATCTACAGATTGCTGAAACAAAGTTAGGTTTGGCGTATTTTCTAATGCCTCTCGTACATAGGATTTATACAAGGCACGATCAGCCTGAGCTCGTGTTGCTCTGACCGCTGGGCCTTTAGATGCATTTAAAGTTCTAAACTGAATACCGGCATGATCAATGGCTTGACCCATCAGACCACCCATAGCATCGACTTCTTTGACTAAATGCCCTTTGCCTATTCCGCCTATTGCTGGATTACATGACATTTGACCTAGAGTATCAATGTTATGTGTAAGTAAGAGTGTTTTTTGTCCCGTGCGGGCTGATGCTAGGGCTGCTTCCGTTCCAGCATGTCCCCCACCAACAACAATGACATCAAATTTTTCATGATACAGCATGCACTGACCTCTGATATTTAAGAGAGCTATGGACAAATTGAAGGAGGCTATTCTACCTGCTTTCAGTGTGATAGAGAATCGCTTTTCATACTTTTCATATAAGTTACTGACAAAGCTTAATGTTATATGATCTTATATATGATCTTTTATTGGATCTATTATTAGGATCGCCGATCTCTGTGGATAAGCGATAAATGATCAACAAGATCATATGTTTTCCCCGGATCTTATTCTGTGATCTTGCTTTGATCTAGATGAGGATTTCCTGGGATCAAAATGGCTAGTTATCCACAAGGGACGATCTGCTCTCACTTTATTATTTGGATAACTAAAGGTTAATCACCGGATAACTGCTATTTTATACACAGGGGAAAAGGAGCTAATTGGTAGGATAAGGTAAGCTTTGGGGAGGAAGTGGTGACTAAACCCACTTCCAAAAAGAGGTTATAGTTGGTGGATATGCTCTGTTAGCCAAGCTTCTGCAATATCTTCCGCCACTATATGACTAAGAACGTCAATGGTTAGGCAGTCTGTCACTGGTGTGGCTCCAATATCTTCCAACAAAGTATGGGCATGTTTACCTGCGCCGCAGAAGGTGTCATAACTTGAGTCGCCAATGGCGATCACTGCGTATTTAACATCTGACATTTTTGGAGGTGTTGTTTGTAATGCTTGAATGAAAGGCTGAATATTATCTGGGTAATCTCCTGCTCCGTGGGTAGAAGTGATGATTAGCCAGGTTCCTTCTGTTGGGATTTCATTGAGCTCAGGTTGATTGTGAATGCAGGTATCAATCCCTTTTTGATTCAGAAGATCGCTGAGGTGATCGCCAACATATTCAGCCCCACCTAAAGTACTGCCTGTGATGATTTGGATCATGTGGTTTCCTTTATCTAATGATCGCTCGAAATAACAGTCGAGCGAATGAGTTATTTTCCAATACAGAAGGAAGAGAAAATACGGCCGAGTAAATCGTCAGAGCTAAATTCTCCGGTAATTTCATTTAGGTGCTGCTGAGCAATTCTCAGTTCTTCTGCAAGAATTTCTCCTGCCATATAACCTTCTAGTTGTTGCTGACCAATGTTAAGGTGTTCTGCGGCCATTTCAAGTGCTTCAAGGTGACGTCGTCGAGCCATAAAACCACCCTCGCTGTTCCCTGAAAAGCCCATGCATTCTTTTAGATGTTGACGTAATGATTCAATGCCCTGGCCCGTTCTTGCAGATAAGCGAATCAGGGTTGGTACATTAACGTGGCAAATACCGATACCTTCACTGGTTTGATCAGCTTTATTACGGATTACGGTTATTCCCATATTACTTGGCAAGCGGTCAACAAAGTCAGGCCAAATCTCTTTTGGATCTGTATCATCAGTTGTCGTTCCATCAACCATGAAAAGCACCCGATCTGCTTGTTCAATCTCTTCCCAAGCTCTTTCTATACCTATTTTTTCCACTTCATCAGATGCATCACGTAGTCCCGCAGTATCAATGATATGGAGCGGCATTCCATCTATATGTATGTGTTCACGAAGAACGTCACGAGTTGTACCAGCAATATCGGTTACTATGGCTGAGTCTTTGCCAGATAAAGCATTAAGAAGACTAGATTTACCTGCATTGGGTCGTCCTGCGATAACGACTTTCATACCCTCACGCATAATTGCACCTTGATTGGCTTCTTTACGCACAGAATTGAGGTTATCCATAATAGCCTGAAGATCCGCTGATACTTTACCATCGGCGAGAAAGTCGATTTCTTCTTCTGGGAAATCAATCGCTGCTTCGACATAGATCCTAAGGTGAATGAGCGACTCGACTAATGTGTGAATACGTTGTGAAAAAGCACCTTGAAGAGACTTTAAAGCTGACTTAGCTGCTTGCTCAGAGCTGGCATCAATTAAATCGGCAATTGCTTCTGCTTGAGCAAGATCTAACTTGTCATTAAGAAATGCTCGTTCAGAAAATTCACCAGGACGTGCGGTTCTTATCCCCTCAATTTTTAAGAGACGTTTGATTAACATATCCATCACGACAGGCCCCCCATGTCCTTGTAGTTCAAGTACATCTTCGCCAGTGAAGGAGTTTGGATTGGGGAAATAAAGAGCAATACCTTGATCAATTTGGATACCATTTTGGTCTATAAACGGCAGATACTCAGCGTAACGATGGCGTAGTTCCTTACCTGTCACTTCCAATGCAACTTGACCTGCAAGAGGGCCGGATACTCGAATAATGCCAACGCCCCCACGACCAGGAGCTGTGGCTTGAGCAACAATGGTATCAGTTGTCATAAATGTGCCTTTGTTGTGTCTAGGTGCCTAAATAAAGGCAAATATATCTTAGCTGAATTGTAATCAGCTCAAAACTAAAAGGCGACCTTTTGGCCGCCTTTTGATGTTATTTCTACTTAAGGGTTATTTGCTATGCAAGCCTTTCTTTTCCAGTGACTTGTATATCAAAGTTTGCTGGATAAGAGTCACAACGTTTGATACTAGCCAGTAAAGAACCAACCCAGATGGGAAGAATAAGAAGAAGAAAGTAAACATAACCGGCATAAAGGTCATTATCTTCTGTTGCATCGGGTCAGTGACTGTAGTTGGGCTCATTTTTTGAATCATGAACATAGAAACACCCATCAGCAGTGGCAAGATATAATATGGGTCTTGCGCTGATAAATCGGTAATCCAGCCAAAGAATGGTGAGTGACGCAGTTCAACCGACTCCATAAGCGCCCAATAAAGAGCGATGAATATAGGCATTTGTAATATAAGAGGTAGACAGCCACCAAGTGGATTCACTTTCTCTTTTTTATACAACTCCATCATTTCTTGGCTCATACGCTGGCGGTCATCACCAATACGTTCACGCATTGCTTGCAACTTAGGTTGCAGCATACGCATTTTTGCCATTGAGGTGTACTGAGCTTTAGTCAAGGGGTACATAGCCCCACGAATGCAGAAAGTTAGTAGCATTATTGATAGACCCCAATTTCCAACACCGAATGGGAAATCAATAAATCCAAATAACTGTCCACCTGACTGGATAAAGGATAGGAATGTATGTAAAGGCTTAGCAATAAACCACAACCAACCATAGTCAACAACTAACTCTAAGTTAGGTGCAACTTCAGCCATCTGGTCTTGAAGTTTTGGTCCAACCCAAAGCGTGGCTTGAAATTTAGCTGAGTCACCATTTGCAACAGTTTTATTTGGCATACGAATGCCAATATCACCTAAATTACCAATAACACGTGTATATAAGTTAGTGCCAGGTTCGTTACGAGGAATCCACGCAGAAGCAAAATAGTGTTGGATCATCGCTGCCCAACCCTGACCATTTGACAGGTTAATAGACAAGTTACGATCTTGCATATCGTCGAAGCTGTACTTCTTGTAACGTGTATCTTCGGTTGAATATGCACCGCCACGATAGGTTGGCATAGTTATACTACCGCCATCATCCATCAAGTTTTGGCGAAGATGAGCGTACATACCAAAGGTAGCGTTGTTACCTGAGTTATTTATCACGTCATACTCGACATCAACAGCGTAGCTGCCGCGTTTTAATACGAACGTTTTAGTATATTCAAGTCCGTTTGCTTGATAAGTCATTGGAATACGTAATTCATCTTGACCATCCGCTAGGATATAGCGGTCAGAGCTGACTTGATATGCAGGACGATTACCGCCGCTTAAGTCAATACCTTGAGGCCCGACTAAACCACTTTGGGCGATGAACTGATGACCGGGCTCATTTTTCAGTAAAACGAATGAGTCTGCCGAATTGAGTTCAGCGGAGTATTGGTTAAGGTCTGCGGTGATCACGTCACCACCCACCGTATCAATCGACAGAGTCAAGACGTCAGTTGCCACGGTAATCGTTTTAGCTGACGCTTTCTGTGTTGGAGCGGGATCTAAATCATCCGCAAGAGATGGTGCAGGTGCGGTACTGCTAGATTGTGCCTGTTCAACCGGCTGTGGAGCTGGGTTCTTTGCAACTTGCCATTGTTGAAATAACAAGAAAGAAACCAGTGCTAGCGCGATCAACAGGATATTACGTTGAGAATCCATCGTTATTTATCTCTGTCTTGTTTCTGGAGTGGTGGTACTGGGTCAAAACCACCCGCATTCAAAGGGTGGCATTTTAATAGACGTTTGCTCGATAACCAACAACCTTTTACAAATCCATGAGATTTTAGTGCTTCAACAGTATAAGTTGAGCAGGTTGGAGTAAAACGACAACGTGGTCCGATCAGAGGACTTATTAAGCCTTGATATAGACGGACCAAGCCGATCGCTACCCGCGTGAAGGGCGAGACAGGCGCTGCCATAACTTATCAAATATTTTAAAAACTTCATCATTGCTGAGATCTTGTGCGCTTTTTTTAGCTATAACAACAAAATCCTTATGTGGAAGTTGATGCTGCTGATTACGAAAGCTTTCACGTGCTAGGCGTTTAAAACGATTACGTGCAACGGCTGTCTTAATCTGCTTTTTAGGAACTGCTAATCCTAATCTTGGGTGAGAAAGAGAATTATTGCGAGCAATGATGGTGAAATGAGGTGAGCCAGCTCTGTGAGCTTGCTGGAAGACATTTTTATAATGCTCGGGAGTTAACAAACGTAACTCCCGATCGAACGCGTACGTATTCAAAATAAACTAATGATTACTTTGATAGGCGCGCACGGCCTTTTGCACGACGTGCATTAATTACTTTGCGACCGTTCTTAGTTGCCATGCGAGCACGGAAACCGTGAGTACGCTTGCGCTTTAGAACTGAAGGTTGAAAAGTGCGTTTCATGATAATTACCTTTACTGATCAGTAGTTTTAGGTCAATGTTATCCTTGTGTTGGTCATTTTTATCTTTTGCTATTGCAAGAAGACAGACTAACACCTTTAAACAAAGAGGCGGAATTGTAATCACAGTCACACAAAGTGTCAATCATTGAGCAACTGATAAATTCCGGTCGAGCGATTATACGGAGTGTGAACGAAATCTCAAGGATCAAGCGATGTTCTTTGGTGATCTTTATTTCCCACCAACTTGCCTTAGAAATTTCTTTAACCTAGGATCCTGTGGATGATTAAAAATATCCTGTGGATTACCTTGTTCTACAATATGACCTTCTGCCATGAAGATCACTCTATCTGCGACCTCTCGAGCAAATTGCATTTCATGAGTAACCACTAGCATTGTCTGAGCCTTGTTGGCGAGTTCTTTCATAAGTTGAAGTACTTCACCAACCCACTCTGGATCAAGAGCAGAAGTAGGTTCATCAAATAACAACAGTTCGGGTTGTAGTGCCATAGCTCGGCCGATCCCTACACGTTGCTGCTGGCCACCGGAAAGAGCTGCTGGGTAACTGTCTCCTTTATCTCCCAGCCCAATATCATCAAGAATTTTCTGGGCGTGTTTGAGAGCTTGGTCTTTCTTCCAGCTATGTACTGTAATTAATCCTTCGGCTATATTTTGTTTAGCTGTCATATGAGCAAAGAGTGCGTAATTCTGAAAGACAAAGCCTGTTTTCCTGCGTAGGGCGAGCACTTCCGATTTGGAGTGCTTTTCTGTATCAACGCTGATGTCGCCAATGGTGATTTTACCTTGGTCGGCATTTTCTAAGAAATTGACAGTTCGTAGTAATGTCGATTTTCCAGTACCGCTGGAGCCAATGATAACAATGATTTCACCTTGTTTTATTTCAAGATCAATACCATTCAGCACTTGAGAATCGCCAAAACGTTTATGGATGTTGGTTAATTTTATCATCTAACGTACGCCTTATTGAGCTGGATCTCAGCCCAAGTTTGTATCCGAGTTAGGACTACGACGACTGCCCAGTAAATTAGTGCTACAGCTAAAAAAGCTTCAAAAAAACGGAAGCTTGATGATGCTTCCATTTGTGCCTTGGCCATAATTTCTGCTACGCCAAGCGTGAAAGCGAGTGACGTTGACTTAATCATATCGATGAAATAATTCATCAGTGATGGCAGGGCAATTCGAGTAGCTTGAGGCATTATAATGCGGCGCATCGCTTGTGTGGTCGTCATACCTACTGACATACTGGCTTCCATTTGGCTGCGATCTACACCTATTATCGCTGCACGAATACTTTCTGCCATGTAAGCGGCAAAATGGAGAGTTAAACCTATAACGGCAGCACTAAAGGCGTTGAGCCCCACCAATAAAGGAAAGACCTGTGGTAACCCGTAATAAAGAAGAAACAGTTGAACCAACAGCGGCGTGCCACGAAAAAAACTAATATAAACTTGGCTTAACTGGTCAAGTATAGGTACACGAAAAACTCGGATGTTGGCCAATATGACTGCCAGTGTTAGAGCAAATATTAAGCCCCACGTTGCCATTTCCATAGTTGTGCCAAGATACTTTAGAAGTATTGGCATCAGATTTAGCATGTAGTTGAAATCAAATCCCATAACCCATCCCGGTAAAATTAGTTCTATATAAAGCTTAAAAACCCACAGCAAGAAAGAGAAACTGTGGGTAGCTGGACTGTCCATCAGATGTTTAGATGGATATAAAATTGGCTATTGAGTGATATCAGCACCAAACCATTTTTGAGATATGGTGTTTAATGTCCCATCAGTACGCATAGCGGCTAGAGTTTGGTTAACTTCACCTTGAAGTCTGTTACCTTTTTCGTTATCGACAAATGGCCATGCATTTTCGATGGTTGCAAAAGGTTTACCCGCCAGCTCTAGGGGAAGGCCTGTTTTTTTGATTAGTTCAAGTGCAGAAAGACGGTCCATGACAAAGGCATCGACTCTGCCCAATGCCACATCGTGCTCAATACCAGTGTCGTATGTTTTAATGATGATCTTACCATCTTTGTCATGGCTTTTTAGCAGTTGCTCAAAGTTGGATCCTAAGTTAACAGCAACAGTTTTACCCTCTAGATCTTTTATACTTTTAATGTCTGTATTGCCTTTCCTAACTGTGATTTGTGCACCATCAACAACATAAGGGTTGGCAAAAAGGTATTTGTTTTTGCGTGCATCTGTCATGGTAATTTGGTTCGAAATAGTATCAATACGCCCTGTTTCAAGCAGGCCAAACAATCCAGAGAAATTGGCGGTAACGTATTCAACCTTATAGTCATTGCGTTTGCCTATTTCATCCCACAAGTCAACTTCAAAGCCTTGCAGTTTATCTTGCTCAACAAAAGTAAAAGGGTAGTAACGGCCAGACATTCCAACTTTAACTTCGGTTGCGGCTTGGGCTACTGCGACAGAAAGTGTAAACGCCGTTATTGTCGCTTTAATCCAGTTATTCATAGTACATCTCCATAGTTTTATAAAATCAGATACTACTGTTAGTTTGGTTACTAATGAAAATAACCAAGAGCAATAACCTAGATGGTGGAGGAATAAGGTAAGTAAATAGAGGGAATAGTCACAACTTAAGAAAACTTATTCCACAGACTTATCACCAGACTGAAGATCTGTGAGAAATTGCCCAAATGTGGATCTTTATGTGAGTAAGAATAGGATTACTTGTGTTGATCTAACTAATGATAGTGAAAAAATTGTGAATAAGTTAGATCTTATTCACCGGAACGTCGATCATTTACTGGCGATCTTGGTTATCAACAGGTAAAATTACAAATCTTTTTCGATCACTAAATTAGGGTGGGGCCAAC